>CAVSZB010000007.1:0-1596956 GCA_963732385.1 uncultured bacterium
ACCGGAATCCGGAAATCACCATTCCGGAGGAGCTGCGGCGGCAGGCCGAACGGCCGATTCTCAGGATGCTCGCGTTGAGTTGATCCGGTCCGCCCCGACCGCGCGCGGCCGCGGGCCGGCGCGCCGCGGGGGAAGGGCGCCACGACCATGCGGCTGCCGGTCTACCTCGACCACCACGCCTCCACCCCGCCCGATCCGCGCGCGTGCTTGCGAAGATGCGCGAGGCGCTCGAGGTCCACTTCGGCAATCCCGCCAGCGCCACCCACGCCTACGGCTGGGCCGCGGCGAGTCTGGTCGAGGCGGCGCGCGAGGAGGTGGCCCTGATGATCGGCGCCACCGCGCGCGGAATCGTCTTCACCTCCGGCGCGACCGAGGCGAACAACCTGGCCCTCAAGGGATTCGCGGCCGCCCGGGCCGGTGCGCGGGTCGCGTTCACGAGCGGCTTCGAGCACGAAGCGGTGCGGGAGCCGCTGGCGGATAGGCGGCGCACGGCTGGCGTGTCACGGTGGTGCCGGCCGGATCCGACGGGGTGATATCCTGCCGCCGTCGCCGCGTCGCTCGCCGCCGACACGGCGCTGGTGTCGATCATGGCGGCGCAGAACGACTCGGCACGTGCAGCTGGTGCGTGAGATCGGCGCGCTGTGCCGGTACCGCGGCGTCGTGTTCCACACGGATGCGGCGCAGGCGGTCGGCAAAGTGCCGCTCGACGTGGATGCCGACAATATCGACCTGCTCTCTTTGTCGGGACACAAGCTGTACGCGCGGGAGTCGTGTACGTGCGTCGGCGGGCGCCCAGGATCACGCTCGCCCCCTCCTGACCGGGGGTGGTCAGGAGCGGGGCCTGCGTGCCGGCAGCCTGAACGTGCCGGGGATCGTGGCCCTGGGGGAGGCGTGCCGCCTGGCGCGGGCCGAGGAATGGGGGCGGAGGGAGAGCGGTTGGGAGCTGGCGGCGCGGCTTTTGGCGTGGGTGCGTGAGCGGCTGCCGGGGGTGCGCCTCAACGGCGATCCCGAGCGCCGGCTGCCCGGCAGCCTCGTCTGAGTTTCGAGGGGATACCGCCGCGCCGTCTGCTGGCCGCCGTGCCGACCCTGGCCGTGTCGTCCGGCGCGGCCTGCGCCAGCGGGGAAGGGGACGTGCGTCGCCGGTGTTGCTGGCGCTGGGCCTGCCGCGCGAACTCGCCCTGGCGACCGTGCGCATGGCGCTTGGCCGCGGCACTACCGCGCCGAGGTCGACTACGCGGCGCGGACCCTCGTGGATGCGGTCGCCCGGCTGCGCCAGGAGTGGGAGCAGGCCGTTCCGACCGGCTCTCCTGGGCATAGACCGGGCCGTCACGCTTCCGGTCCGTCCGCCTCGTCCCAGTCGTCGCCATCGCCCCGGCCTGCTTCGAAGAAGACGAGGAATTCGCTTGCGGGCGGCGGCATCGAACTCGAGAATCCGCACGGTGACCGCTTCGCCTTCGCGCACCACGTCGCGCGGGTGGCGGATGCGTTCGTGCGAAAGCTCCGACACGTGCACCATTCCCTGCACGCCCGGCAGCAGTTCGACAAATGCGCCGAAGTCCAGGCCAGCCGCCGGACGGTGCCGGTGACGTTGGTCCGGTTGCAGCGCGCGCGCCGCGTCCTGCCACCGCGTGCGCCCGGTGAGAGCCTTCATCGACAGGCTGATGCGCTCCGCCTTCCCCTCGCCGAAATTCTGGATGCCGATCACCTGCACCTGAACGGTCTGGCCGGGGTCAGCACGGCCATGGGCGACTGGACATCTTCGTGGGAGATCTCGGAAACGTGGACCAGCCCTTCGACGCCGCCGATGTCGACGAAGGCGCCGAAGGTCGTGCGTCGGCAGACCGTGCCTTCGCGCACGTCGCCGGTCTTGAGGGTGCTGCGGGTTTCGGCGGCCCGGGCCGCGATCTCCTCGCTCAGGATGGCGCGCCGCGAAACGACGAGGGTGCGTCCGCCGGCGCCGAATTCGACGACCCGGAACTGCAGCGTCTGGCCGACGAAGACCTGCGGATCCTCGACGAAGTGCGAGTCGATCTGGGAGATGGGACAGAATGCGCGGTGCCCACCGAGATCGATCCTGAAGCCGCCCTTGTTCGTCTCCCTGACGATTCCCGACAGCGGCATGCCGGAACGGTGGGCCTCCTCGATCGGCGCGGTGTCGCGCCCGCGCGCGTGACCGGAGATCGACAGGTACTGCTTCTCGCCGTCGAGCCGGACCCAGGCGGTGATGGTCGACCCCACGGCGAAGTTAAATTCGCCCTTGTTGTTCTGCAGCTCGCGCAGCGCGATCGGCAGCTCGGCGCATCCGCCCGCAATCGACGAACGCCTCCGTGTCTCCGATCTGGACAATGGTCCCGGTGACCTTTTCGCCTGGTTGCGGGCTCCGGTTTCGCCGGTTCGCTGCGCTCGTTCGCCAGCAGCTGGGCGAAGTCCTCCGCGCGGTATCAGGCGTGTCGCCGGTGATGCCGTCGTCGTCGTCTTGCTCGAACATCTCGTGTCCTTTTCCCTGGAACTTGCAGCAGGTCGCCACCCTGCGGCAGCCGGTTTTTCTGACTCATGAATATAGCACATAGCCCGGCCGGTGGCGATGGCGCGGTGGCGGAGCTGGACGCCGGCAAACGCAGGAGCCGGACCGCGGGGTCCGGCTCCCGGTGACACGGTACGTTGGCGTGCCGGGCTGGTCGACGACTTTCCAATGCCGCGTGACCTTTTCGGTAGCGCGATCAGGATGCTCTGCTGCAACAACTGAATGGCGTACTTGGCGTTATGCACGCCGTGGCTGGCGTCGAACTCCACGAAGGCCAGGTTGTAGGCGGCGTTGCGCTGGGCGATGTTGGAATGGTGATATCGCCGATGCTTGCCTCGTAGTCGTCCACGAGCGCCTGGCGCTGCTCCCGGAGATCGCTGCGGTCGAGGATCGTCTCGTGCAGGGTCTGGATCAGCCGGCAACCTTACCCGAATTGGATCCCCTCGACCTCGCCGTCGTCGTCGTAATCGGCGATCGCCGCGACGTCGCTGAAAGCGCTGATCGCGCCGTGGCACGTCTGGCACGCCTCGACCGTGGGCTGGAAGTCATGCCCGGTGTAGTTCGGCACGCCGGCATCGACGTCGTTCGCTTTGGCGTGCGTGTGGCAGCTCACGCAGCCGTCCTGGATCTGGAGATGGGTGCTCGATCCCCAGGGGAAGCCGGGATTGATCGCCTCGTAGCAGCCGGCCAGCATGTCGCCCTGGCAACTGTCAGTCGGCACCGAGGTGGGCGGTGCCGTTGTTCAGCTGGTCGGTGATGTTCGTGAGAGTGCGGCGCCCGTTGTGGCACGCCATGCAGAGACGCCCCGCGCCGGCCTGCGGGATGACCGAGCCATACGGCAAAACGACGTCGGTGGCGGCGGCGTTGCGCAGGTCGGCCCGGTTCTCGGTGCCGTGCGACGAGTGGCAGGTCTGGCAGTTGATTTTGCCGGCCACGGTGGGGTTGGTCGCCGGGTTGACGAACCCGGCGTCGAGGTAGGTGGCGGCGTTGAGTCCGTTGTGGCACTTCGCGCAGGAGCGGTTGCGGGCCGGCGAGCCGCCGTCGAGCAGGTCGGAGTTGCCGTGGCCGGAGCCGGCCCACTCGTCGTAGAACGGTAGTCGCGCCGTTGTGGCAGTCGCCGCAGGTTTCAGGCCGCGAAACTGACCGGCAGTGTCGGCTGCGTGCCGCAGGGGTGGTTGCCGCCCGGTCCGTGGCAGTTCTTCGCGCTGCACGCCGCGCAGCGCTGCGATCGGAATCTCGTCGTAGCCCCCGTTGTCGAGGGCCGGATCCGCGTCCAGGCCGACGGAGCCGACGGTGTGGCAGCCGGCAGTAGGCGTTCTGGCCCATGCCGATCGCGGCCAGCGTTTCGTACGCCGTCTTGTGGGCAGTGGTTGACCAGTTCGCGTGCGTGCCGACGTGGCACAGCCCGCAGTAGGCGTCGCCGCGGTAGACCGGAGCGTCGGTCGGAAGATAGGCCGTGACCTGCAGTTCGACCGCTTCCGTGCGGGCGTTGCCCGAGCCGTCCGTCACCACGACCTGCACGCGCGGGTTCTGGGTCGGCACCGCTTCGGGCACGCGCCATAGCGCCCGGTGTCGGGCGTGACCTGGGTCAGCGTGCCGGCGGTGGTGGTCCACTGATAGGTCAGGTCGTCGCCGACGGCCAGCGCCGCGATGCGGGTCTGGTTGGCGATCCGGACCGACGCGGTGGCCGCCGAGACCTGCAGCCCGATCTCGACGCCGATCGCCCGGCTCGAGGTCGTGGTGAGGTTGTCGTGGCGGCGGCGGTGACCGACACCGGGTAGACGCCGGGGGCGGCGGGGGCGGTCCAGAGGGTCGACGCGGTCGTCGGACTGTCGAAGGTGCCGCCGCTGGCGGTCCGAGAGCCAGGTCAGATCGGTGCCGGAGGCGCTGACCGTGAGCGTGACCTGGCCGCCGGCATCGACGGTCTGCCGCAGTGGCCGTGATCTGGGAAATGAGCGGCTGCGTTCCAGGACCTGTCGTGTCCTGATCGTCGTCGCACGACGAGAGGCCGATCATCAGGACGGTGCAGCCGAGCAGCACCAGCATCCAGCGTCTGAACATGGATCCGCCTCCTGCTGAGGTATCCGCCCGTCGTCGCGGCCGGCGGGATGGCGTGACCGCGACGGTGGGGTGAAATCCTATCAACCAAGTATGATCATCGGCGGACGACAGCCGGGTAAACTCAAAAGTGGAGCGAAAGCGGATGCCGGCATCCGACATCGTCGGCCTCGGGCGGACATTCCGCTTGACACCCTCAGCCCGGTTTTCAAGATGCCCATGTCCGCTAGGAATAGCGATTGCTGAGGATCAGCTCCGGAGCCTGCGCCAGGACGGCCGTGGCCGCGCGGGTCCAGGGTCGCCTTGCGGCGGCAGCGCCACCGGGAGCCCGCTGGCGACCGGGGACCCTCTTCCAGGGAGGGAATCATGATCCGCCTCAGGTTCGCGCTCGGCTTGGTCGTGGCGCTCGGAATCCTGCACTGGTGGTCGGGTGTGAGGACGTTGTCGAGCCGGTGCGCCTGCCGGGCGAGGTCACGCTCGAGCATGCCTGTGTCGGTCCGCAGGCCTCCGTTCCTGCCACCAGTCCGAGTATGCGCTGTTCGCCAACAGCGGGCATGCCTTCGCGCTGAGCCGGGTGGTCGACGAGCGCGCGCCCCTGTTCCCGTACTCGGCCGTGCCCACCCCGCCTGCCGGCAGCGGCTGGAACGATATCCTCTATGTGATCGGCGGCCATGGGTCGACGCCGGGTTCGTCGACCGTGGCCGGGGTATCTCCTGACCGGCGCCGCGGCGCAGTGGAACCTGGCGCATTCGTTTTCGGGCCGTTCGAGCCGGACGCGGCAAACGTTGCCTTCGCCTGTGCCCGTTGCCACGCCACCGGCGTCACCGGGGACGGGAACCAGGGCGGTTTGCCGGGGCTGGCCGGTGCCTGGCTGCAGGACCGGGCGTTGATCCAGCGCTACCACGGCGCGGGCGGTGCGCACGCGTTGTCGCGACTCGGCCAGCGACATCGCGCTGGACCGTGACGCCGGCCTGTGCGGCGAGTGCCACTCCCGCGGCGTTCCGCCCACCGGATCGAGGCGGCCGACGGCTTCATCCGCAACAACGCTCAGTACGACGAACTGCTCGGTGGCGCCCACAACACGCTGACCTGCGTCGCCTGTCACGATCCGCATTCGACGACGCACCGGCGGTGGCGCAGGGGGTCGTTTTGCAGTGCGCAACTGCCACGGCGATATCGAGATCTACAACACGGTGATGGCGCGCACACCTGTGTCAACTGCCACCTGCCCTACGCGACGAAGTCGGCCGTTGCCGGCTCGCCGTTCCGCGGTGACGTCCGCGCGCACCTTTCCGCATCAACCCCGCTGCCGACGCGGCGCAGTTCTATACGGCGGAGGGGCAGACCTTCGCCAACGGCTACCTGACCACGGACTTCGCCTGCCTCGCCTGCCACACCGGCGAGGACCGGGCCTGGGCCGCGCAGTACGCGGGGACGATCCACTCCACCGGCCGCAAGACCCTGGCCGCGGGGCGGTGCAGCGGGATGACTGCGCACAACCGCGCCGGGAGCCTGCGTGGCGGGATCCTGCCAGGGGCGCTGGCGGTGTCGGCCTTGGTTTTGGCCGTGGCCGTGGCCGTGGCCGGCGTCGCCGACCGCCCGGCGCCGCCGCCGGGAGCCTCTTCGTCGGTTCCGAGGCGTGCGCCGAGTGTCACGCCGAGGTGGCGGAGTACTATCGAGGCACTCCGCATGCGCTCGGGCGCCGGACCATGGTCCCCGGCAACGGCCCCGGCCTCTGCGAAGCATGCCATGGCCCCGGCAGCCTGCACGTGGAAGCGGGGGGCGCCGGACCGGTCCTCGGCGTTGCCGCCCTCGGTTCGCTGTCGCCCGATGTCCGCGCCGACCTTTGCCTCCAGTGCCACGCCGGCCTGAAGCGTTCCTGGGAGGAGAACCCGCACGCCGGCTCGACCGCCTCCTGCGCCGAGTGCCACGCGGACCAGGCGCACTTCGCCAGGGGGTATCGCCCCCAGGCGGCCTTCCGGATCGCCGGCGAGTTCTGCCTCCAGTGCCATCCGGGCCAGCTGGCCGACTTCCGCCTGCAGTACCACCATCCGGTGCTCGAGGGGGAGATCGGCTGCGTGGACTGCCACGCGCCGCACGGCGAGCAGAGCGGCGTGTCGGCGCTCAACGACGAGGCGCGTCCCTGCCTGCGCTGCCACGCGGAGGTGGCCGGACCGTTCGTCTTCGAGCACGAGGCGGTCGTCACCGAGCCGTGCACGGTCTGTCACCGTCCGCACGGGTCGCCCAACGACCGGCTGCTCCTCACCGACAGCAATTCGCTCTGTCTGCGCTGCCACCACGAGCCGGGCTACCCGGTGATCGGACAGACCGACCATGCCGCGTTCCTCGGGCGGCGGGCGCGCTGCTACGACTGCCACGTCGAGGTCCACGGCTCGAACGTTGATGAAACCTACCGGAAGCCCTAGGAGCGCCGCCCCATGAGACACGGATGCCTGTCCAGAAGGAGGGGCTGCCTCGCCGCCGCGCCGGCCCGGTTGCGGGCGTCGGGGTTTGGCTGCCTGCTGCTGCTGCTGCCGGGAGCGGCCGCCGCCCAGTCGGCGGTCGAGTACGGCCGGATCTGGGGCGCGCCGGGCGACTCGTCCGGCGGCGCGCCGGAGCGGATCACCGTCGGCGCTTCGTGGCTCGACCGCGCCGGGAGCGCCGCCATGCTGGCGCAGGACGAGGGACTGGTCGACGACTGGCGCGGCTTCACGCTGTTCGACGCGCGGGGCACCGCCGGCGATGACCGCCGCTTCACGCTGCGGGGACGACTGTCGACCGACGACCGGATGCCGGGCAGCTTCGTCTTCGCCGCGGTGAACCCGGACGGCTGCCGCTATCGCATCTTCTACCACCGGCTGACGCACTACGACGATCCGACGGCGAACGACCCGTACCTGGCCGACCCCGAACTGCGTCGCTTCCGCGGCGATCCGCTCGTCCGCTGGGCCATGGCCGGCATCGACTGGTCGCGCCGGGTCGCCCCGGGGTGGCGCCTGCGCGCCGGCTTCGAGCACATCGGCCAGGAGGGGACCCGCGCCTCGCTCGGACGCGGCCTGCTCGGCGAACCGTACCTCTTCGGCGCCCCTACGGCGCTCGATCGCAACATCCTGACCCGTCGCGTCTGGTTCGGCGGCACGCACGACGGCGCCCGGCTGGCGCTCGACTGGAACGCGGAGTTCCAGAGTGACGGCGGCGACCGCGCCGCCACGACCACCTGGCGGGCCGACCCGACGGTTTTCACCGACCGCCACGCCCGGGACGATGAGCGCCGTACCTGGACGGTGCGCGCCGGCGGCGCCTGGGAGGCGACGCCGCGCGTGACGCTGCTCGGCGGCTACGGCTACCTGGGGCGTTTCTCGCGCCCGCGCGAAAGCCTGACGGAGACGCCGCTCACGAGCGTGTCCGGCGATGCCGTCGCGGACGCCATCGCGGTCAGCGCCCGCGCGCACAGCGGCGCGGCGACGCTCGTCTGGCGGCCATGGGCCGGAGCGCGGCTGCGCCTGGGGGCGCGGCTGCAGCAGCTGGATCAGGAGGGGCTGACCACGCTCGTCCGCGACGCACAGTCGTTCACCGGCACGCGCAGCAGCTACGAGAAGCAGCGCACGCGGCAGGTGTACAACCTCGGTTTCCAGCACGCCGGTCGGCACGGCACGGTGCTCAACGCCGACTGGCGCCACGAAATCACGGACGAAACTTCCAACACGATCTCCCTCGACGAATTCGTCGGCGGCAACGTGCTGCTGCGGGCGCAGTCGGGCGAGCGCGAACGGGCACTCGACCTGCTCGCCCTCAAGTTGCGCCGACGCCTGTCCGGCCGGCTGAGCGCCGCCGGCCGGGTGGAGTACCGGCACGAGAATGTGGATGAACATCAGACCGCGCTCGTGGGCCAGTACGCGCAGGGAGACCGCTCCTGGGAGAAGCTGCGCGCCGAGGTGACCGCCCGGGCCCGCCTCGCCGGCAACCTCGATCTCGACGCCGGGGCCGAACTGATCGACGAGGACTTCACGCGCCTCGATACCACCGGCGGCGGCAGCAGCTGGGACGCGCACCGCCTGTTCGGCACCGGCACCTGGACGCCGCTGCCTCGTCTGTCCCTGTTCGGTTCGTTCGCCTACGGCGTGGAGGAGTACGGCCTCGCCGGTCCGCTGCCGCCCGCGGCCGTCGATCCCTACGTCACCAACCCGGCCACCTACAAGGGCACGACCTCCCGTCTCTCACCCGGCGCCGTGCTGCGCCCCCTCCACGGCTGGGAACTCGAGACCCATTACGAACGGGTCCGCAACCGCGACGACCTGGCCAACGATTCCGACCGCTGGTACTCCCGCCTCACCGGCGCCCTCACCCCGCGCCTGGCCCTCAGCGCCACCTGGCGCCGCACCGATTTCACCGCCGTCTCCGACGACGACTACACCGCCGACCTCTACGGCCTATCCTTCACCGGGCGGTTCTGAACCCCCTCGCCCGACCCGACAAAATGGGCGCCGGCCACGGCGACGGCGCCCTCTTTGTTGGAGACGGCCGGTGCCGCTATGGCATCCCGCCACTTACCGCGCACCAGATCCGCCCCCCGGATACACGCCCAAAGTTGACAGCCCCACAGAGAGTGATTTCGCCCTGGCCGCAAAATTGGACTCTATGTGGGCGGAGGAGGGGGAGGGGCGGTAGGGCCGCAGAGAGTCCGCCCCGAGGAGCCCGCAATTCAAACAACGCAACGCATTGCAAGTAAGTTAACGGACGCTCGGTTTGAGCTGGATCGGGCCGGTTGTATGTCACGTTGGGGCAGGGGCCACCGTACTCCCCCCGCCCCGAATCGACCAACGCGGCAATTCGCTCTTTGGCGGCTTCCCTCCGCGCGGTCTGGTTGCCGGCCAGCTCGCGGATCAGCTTGCGGAAGGGGTGTCGCAGTTCTGGACCGGCCCGACAGGTGCCGCGCTTTTCGACCGGCGTTTACAGGTACAAGAGCACGGGGAGTGGGACGCGACGCGCTGCCGGCCGCGGGTTGGTGGCGCTTCGTGACGCCCGCGGCGTCCAGCGCGCTCCGGTCGACCATGTCAGCTCTTCTCTGACCTGAGCGCATCGATGATCCCGGCGTCGACCCAGTAGATGTTGCCGTCGTCCCCACAGAAGAAGAGGTACCTGCCGTCCGGAGAGAGCGAGGGGAATCTCGCGGGGATGTCCGACACGCGCCTTGGGGAGGACCAGGTCCCGCCGGCGGATCTGAAGCTCACGTGAATGTGCATGTCCTCCTTGTCTCCGACGAGCGGCCGGTTGGAGGAGAAGAGCAGGAAGGACTCATCCGGCGCAACGTAGGGCGTGTAGTCGATGGCGTTGGCGACGTTGATGATCGAATCCAGGGGCGCGGGGTCGGAAAAGCCGTCGGGAGTGAGCGCGGCCGAGAAGATCCCCGAGCTCCACGTCTTCGTCTCCATCCGCGAGGAGAAGTACACCCTGCCCGACCGCGTGAAGGACGAGCTGCAGGCGAGGCGCGGGCCATCGCTCCGGGGATCGCCCCATCCGGACGACAGCCGATCCACCAACCGCGTCTCCCAGCCCTTCTCCGCGGCGACCATGAAGTAGAGGCTCTTCCCGTCGGGTGCGAACATCGGGGACTGCGTCGATCCCTCCCGGGCAAGAGCCGGCGGCCGCGGCTCCGTCCACCCCCCGCCGGCGACCTGAACGAAGAGGATCCTCGCTGTGAAGCTCGTCATGTCGACCGTATTCCAGTACATCTCCCGCCCGTCCGGCGAGATCGCCAGCCGGCTGTGGACGTTGCCGGTCGACACCACTCCAGGCGCGAAAACACGGGGGCTGCTGCCCGGCGGCCGCTCTCCCAGATACGGCGGCGCGTCGGCACCAAGGTTGACCACTCCGGACGGCGCCGCCCCCTGGGCGTGGCCGGTCGATGACGAGAGCAGCAGCAGCAGCGGCAGCAGCGACCCCATGATCCTTCGAATCATATAGCACTCCTCGTACAAGAGTGGTGCCTGTCGATCCACCGACAACCGGCGGCGATGCTCAACTGCCGATCCCCGTCAGAGTTCCCACGGCGCTGTGAGTCGGGACTTCGCGCCGGGAGCCGGGTGCCGCATGGGACAGTGCCTCACGAATCGGCGCCTGCGCCTGGGCCCGCACCAGATAACCGTGACCGAGCCAGTCGTACTCGTTCGTACTCAGGCGCATCCTCTCGCTGCCCGAGAGGATGGCCTCGCCGATTTTGCGATCGCATCCGTGGAAGCCGAGGATGAAGGACGGGAGCGTCTGATACACTGAACCACTACTACTTATAGGGTTTGCGCGTATTGCCTTTGACCGTGATGATGCCGGCCTTGACGAGCAATGCCCTCGCTCTTTCAGGCGATTTTGCGACTTCGCGCTGCTGGTTCTTCACAGCGGCCTCGGCCTGCTTGTACTCCGCCTTGGTCATGGTGGCCTCCCTGCGCTGACTATAGGAGGCAGTGGCCTCCGGCTCAACCACAATCCTCTGCAGGAACTGTTCCATTCGCAAGGCGACCCCTGCATATCCGTGCCAAGGGCGCCAGATCCGCGGCTTTCCCCCTCCGGACCAGGCCATCGATCCAGCAGGCACGAGGGCCGTTTCGAGGGGCCAGCCCGGTCGAAATCGGGGCTTGACCGGTATTAGTACGTCGCGTACTATTACTTCATGACGCCCATGCTTCAGGCAACGACCCTCGAATATGCCCTGTTGGGGATTCTCCATCAGAAGCCGCATTCGGGATATGAGCTGCGCAGGGTCTTTGCGGAGACACCTTTGAAGTACTTCAGCGATTCGCCTGGCGCGATCTATCCAGCGCTTCGTCGCCTGGGTGCGCGGGGCTGGGTCATTGCCTCGGCGCCCGAGGGCGGACGGCGTCGCCGGGAGTTGCGCCTGAGCACTCCGGGGCGGAAGGCATTCATCGGCTGGCTGCGTCGGCCGGTGACGCGGGGCGATGTCGATCCCGACACGGCGCTGCTGCTGCGTTTCGCCTTCATGGGGCAGGCGCTGTCGGCCGCGGAAATCACGAAGTTCATGGCGGAGTACTCGCGGGAGATGCAGACGCAGTTGAAGGCTCTCCAGGGCTACTACGACGAGAACGCCGCGACCTGGCCGCTCACCGGGCGTCTTGCCTTCGAGCACGGTCTGGCGTTGCACGAGACGAAGCTCGCCTGGGCGCGGGAGGCGGCGCGGGCGCTGAAGAAGCCCGGGGCGCAAACCTGACGCGATGGTGCGTGGCGGGCGCGCGGGCGGCAGCAACCCTGAAGGGTGGGAGGGCGACCATGCGCGAACGGTACGATCGGCGATCCACACGACTCGACGCACGGATCCACGGGTTGAGCGTCGCGGTTCTCATGCTGCTGAGCGTCTTCGCCGCGGGGGGCGTGGTCGCCGCCGGCGGGTCCGGGGCGGACCTGCGCCTGACGGGCGTGCCGAACGCCGGCACGCATTACTATCGCCTGTCGACCGAGGTCGTCGCGATCGAGCCGGATGGCCGGCGCCATAGCCCCGATGTCTATGACGTGTGGATCGAATACACCCTGCTGCCGGACGGAGACGTCACCGTGGCCTGCCGCCGGTTCGGGTTTCAGGCGGGCGATTCGGCCGCCGTGGCCATCCCGGCGCTGAAGGACTGGTCGTATCGCACGCGCATCACGCCGACCGGCCTCGACGAGCGCGGCTGGATCTTCGGCATCGACCAGGCGAAGTTCGCGGGACTGGCGGACCAGCGCGGCGTCGTTCTGTCGCAGGGCGCGGCCTATTGCGTGTTCAACGCGTTCGTGGACTTCCACAGCTTCAGCGAGGTATTCGTCCGGCGTACGGACGGTGGCGGCATCCAGGACCTGCGCAGCGTTGGCCAGAGGATCGTCCACGCCGCCTCTCACAGGGAGGCGCCCATCTCGCTGGGTGAATTCGCCGCGGAGGGATCGACCTTCAGGCTGGGAGAGGTGACTCTCGCGCTCAAGGGCACCAGCGTAGTGGACGGACGGCGCTGCGCGCTGATCGGCTACGACTCCGGCGCTGCCTCGCTCACCATGACCCTGAAGCCCGCTCCGCAGGTCCTGCTGGAAGTGCACGGGTCTTCGCACTTCTTCGGCGACCTCCACGTCGATCTCGCGACGCAGTCGCTGCGCGAGGCCACGCTGGCGGAATTCGTCGTCCAGGAAACCTCCGGCGCCGTACTGCCGCAGAAGATCCGGACGGTTGTCGAGCGGAAGCTCGTGCTCCGCGATCTGTCCCGGGAGGAATTCCGGCGCGGTTGCGAATCGGGCCTGCCAGGCCTCGGGAGCAGGCCGTAGCGCGCGCGACGTTGCCAACCACGCGAGCTTCCCTCGTGCAGTTACCTGACCCCCGGAGCTGATCCGTCCTGAGAGTTAGACTTTCGGGCCGATCGAGGTGGTGTCGGGTTGTGCGGGGTGAAGCCATCGACGGTGCGGGAAATGTGCCCGGGCGGCTCTGGGCGAATGCGATGGCATCGGAGAGCCGCCCGGGCTGTGGAGGCGACGCGGGGGGGATGGTGGGGAGTGCATCGCCTCACAATTTTGCCGATGATGCGCCGCGCGACGGTGGGGTGGGACAGGGAGGTCCGGTGTCCCACCTCCGTTGCGCGGTCAGTTCCGTCCGGCAAGCGCGCCAAGGTTCCGCGAAAGAAAGGCCGGGGCCGGCGAGGAAGCCCAGCACCAGGGTGAAGGGCAGGATACTGGCCCCGGCCACGATGGCAGCAGGGCGAAAGGGAGGGGGACCCAGACACGCTGCTGCTAGCACTAAGCGTAGCACAAACGGACCAGGCGCCCGCAAGAAATTGTATACAAAAAGGCCTAAAATTTTTAATCGACAGGGAAAATCAATTCGGGTCGCAAGGGTGCCAGCCGCTATCCCCGCGCAGCCGGATCCGGCTGCGCGATCGCCAGCAGGACTTCGGATTCGCCGGAGCGGGTGGTCACCTCGTCGAGGACCGCCGGGATGTCCCGGGTGGACAGGCCCAGGTCGATCCAGGTGCTCTGGTGGAACTCCGGCGCCTTGCTGTTGCCGCCATTGCCGACCCGCTCCAGGTTGCAGATGTAGTCGGCCGCGTGCACGAGCATGACCAGTTCCCGGTTCTCGAGGCTCGCCTGGGCCGGATTGTGGTGCCAGCGGACGACCTGCAGGACTTCGGGCGCCAGATTCCAGCGCATCCCCAGCCACGACCCGACCTCGGCGTGATCCGTGCCCAGCACGTCCCGCTCCGCCGCGTCCAGCGCGACCTTCCGTGCCCCGGCCTGGTCCACGGCGGCCATGAAATCGGCGCTGAAATGCTGCCCGAGCACGATTTTTCCGAGATCGTGCAGGAGCCCGACCAGGTGCAGGAGATCGACGGGATGTCGGGATTCCAGGCCCGGCCTGGCCCGCTCGTAGAGCACCTGTGTGGCGATGCCGGTCGAGATGCTGTGGCGCCAGAAGCCGACACGGTCGAAGCCGTTCTGTTCCTGCCGGCCGAACATCGTGAACACTGAAGTCGAGATGGCGATGTTGACGATCGTCGTGAAGCCGAGCCGCGTGACCGCCAGTTCGAGTGAGGACACCGGAGCCAGGCCGGCATAGAGCGGCGAGTTCACCACCTGCAGGATGCGCATCATCATCGCCGGATCGTCCTCAACTATCGCGCAGACCCGGCGGGCTCCGCACTCCGGATCCCGAATGGCCTCCTGGAGCCTGCCGATGACCGGGGGCAAAGTGGGCAGATGAATGAGCGATTCGAGCTTCGCGTAGATGGACCTGGCTTGGTTCACGGCTTGGATGGCCTCCACGTCAGATGTCATGAGATGTTACGGCGGGCGCGCCGTCGAGCAATCGGCGCGCACAGGCTGAGTATGCTACGCCAGCATGAAAGTGATTTGAAAGTGGTTTCGGTTATTATTTTCCGGGAGTGAAAAGCACAGTAATATCGTAGATGATCGCGCAGCGTTGGCGGAGGCGGGAAAGGAATACCAGGCAGGTGACAGGGCTGGCGCAAGGCAGTCGTTGCGATTCGGCGCTGAAGATGTGGAGTCTGGGGCCCGACGGCCCCTAGCGCGGTCCCCCCGACTGCCTGCGCGAGATCCAGGTGATGAGGGCCGCCAGGCCGCCGACCAGCACGATCGCGCGCAGGACACGCAGCAGGCTGATCACCCAGGCGATGCCGATGCCGAGCGCCGCCCAGTGGAACCAGGTGGCGCCAGCCGGGGTCATGCGGCTGATGACGAAGAGCAGCAGCAGCACCAGCGGGCCGGTGAACAGGAAGGTGAACGAGCGCAGTGTCCGGATCACGGTGACCTCCGTTGGCGAGGGATCGATGGCTACTGTACCGGCACGGAGCCGGAATTATTCAGGGCGATCGGAGTCGTGCGCGGCCGGCCGCCCTGGCGCTGTCCCTCAGCCGCGGAAGTCGTGCGGCGGCCGGGGGCGGTTCTCGAGGATCGCTTCGATCCGTTCCAGCACCTCCGGCGTCAGCAGGGGGAGCACGGCGAGCGCGCGCATGTTTTCGGCCACCTGTTCGGGGCGCGAGGCGCCGGTGATGACGCTGCTGACCGTCGGCAGGCGCAGGCACCAGGCGAGGGCGAGCTGGGCGAGGCTGCAGCCGAGCTCCCGCGCGAGCGGCTCGAGCAGGCGGGCTTTCGCGAGCTTTGCCTGGGCGGCCGGGCCGGTCACCGACTCGCGCAGCCACTCGTAGCCCGGCACGTCGATCCGCGTCCCCGGCGGGACGCCGTTGTTGTACTTGCCGGTGAGGATGCCGCCGGCCAGCGGGCTCCAGATCGTCGTGCCGAGGCCGAGCGAGGCGTAGAGCGGCGCCAGTTCCGTTTCGATGCGGTCGCGGTGGAACATGTTGTACTGCGGCTGTTCCATCTGCGGCGGGACGAGCCGCTCCCGGCGGGCGATGGCGTGCGCGGCCACGATCTGCTGCGCCTCCCACTCGCTCGTGCCCCAGTAGAGGGCGAGACCCTGGTCGACGAGCCAGCTCATGGCCCGCACTGTCTCCTCGAGCGGGGTGTGCAGGTCGGGGCGGTGGCAGTAGAGCAGATCGACGTAGTCGAGCTGCAGCCGCGCCAGCGCGGCGCGTGTCCCCTCGATGACGTGCTTGCGCGACAGGCCGCGTCGGTTGGGGCCCTGGCCGCCCCAGAAGATCTTCGTGGAGATGACGAAGTCGCTGCGGGGCCAGCCGGCCCGCCGGATGATGTCGCCCATGACCGTTTCGGCGCGGCCGTCGGCGTAGACCTCGGCGTTGTCGAAGAAGTTGACGCCGGCGTCCCAGGCGGCGTGCAGGCACGCCTCGGCCGTGCCGTCGTCCACCTGCGCGCCGAAGGTCACCCAGGCGCCGAACGAGAGGGCCGACACCTGCAGGCCGGAGGCTCCGAGCTGGCGGTATTCCATCGTGACGACTCCTTGTCCGGGGTCAGGGCCGCACCCAGCGGTCGGCCCAGGCGGCGATGATTTCCCCGGCGTGGCGGGCGTCCCGCTCCGCGAGCAGCAGGTGGTCCGCGCCGGCCAGGGCGACGAAGCTTTTGGGATGGCGCGCGGCCCGGAAGAGGGCTGCGGCGTGGCGCACGTCGACGATCGGATCGCCGGGTGCGTGCAAAATCAGGAGCGGGCGGTCGAGGGCGCGCACGGCGTCGAGCAGGCGCGTGGATTCGAGGTCGGCGAAGAAGGCGGGGCGCAGGCGGTAAGGGCGGCCGGCGAGGTTCAGTTCCGCCTCGCCATGCGCCAGCGTCTCGGCGCGCTTGGCGGCCAACACGCCGCCGAGGTGGGAGGGTTCGCTCGGGGTGGCCAGCACCGCGATGGCCGCGACCGTCGGCAGGGCCGGCGCCGCCAACAGCGCCGCGGCGCCGCCGAGCGAATGTCCGATCAGGAGGCGCGGCGCCTGGTGACGGTCCGCCAGCCAGGCGGCGGCCGTCAGGAGGTCGTCGCGGTTGGTGGCGAGGGTGGTCTGCGCGAAGTCGCCCCCGCTGTCGCCGACGCCGGTGAAGTCGAAACGCAGTACGGCCAGGCCGCGGGCGGTGAGTGCCCGCGCGATGTGCACGGCCGACTTGAGCTTGCGGCCGCAGGTGAAGCAGTGGGCGTAGAGGGCGAAGGCGCCGGGCGATTCCGTATCGGGCAGGTCGAGCGTGGCGGCCAGCGGCTCACCCGCGCGATTGGGAAAGCTGACGCGGCGGGAGCGCATCCTGATCCCTTCCTCCGACTCCGGGCGGTTCGTCGCGAACGGTCCCGCCGGCAGCCGGCAGCCGGCGCATTGTAGAGGCCTCGGCGTCGGCCCGCAAGCCGGGGGCTGGACGAAAGCGCCGCGTATTGCTATCCTGCGCGCAACCCGCTCCCCCCTGCAGTCGCCGCGGCCGCGGATGCCCTTCGCGCCCCGCAGTTCGCGGTGTACGACCGCCGGAGCAGGCAATCGCCTGACACAGGAGGTCAACGATGGCTGAGAAGCCCACCCCCGCAGCGCGTCCCCGCAAGACCGCATCCCGTGCGCCGGCCGCCCATCTGGGTGCCCGGCCTGATCAGGAATCGATCCGTCTGCGGGCCTACCAGATCTGGCACGAAAACGGCTGCCTGCCAGGTCGGGAAGTGGAGAACTGGATGCAGGCCGAGCGCGAGTTGAGCATCGTCGGTCGCGGGCACTGAACCTGTTGCCGACGCTGCCCGCTCCCGGTGCCGCGGTTGTCGTACACGACCGGTCCGGCGCCGGACGTTGCCTCGTTCAGGGGGCGGTGGGTGATGGACTGACGCCGCCGCCCGGCACTTCGCGGTGGCACTTGTGGCAGAGGGTGCCCTCGGTGGGGACGAACGTGTAGCTGTAGTCCTTGCGCGCGACATCACTGGCGGTGGCGCCGGCGTCGCCCGAGGCGGGATGCGAATCGGCCATCAACGCCGCGTCGAAATCCCACCGTCCCGCCACGCGGAACGGGCTGGCGTGGGCCCGGTGGCACGAGAGGCACATGACCCGGTCGCTCGAGCCGGGGCCGGTGGTGGCGGCGGCGGGGTCCACGCTCTCCAGATCGACGGCGACCGCCTCGAATGGCACCTGACCCCAGTACGAGGTCGCGATGGTGCCCCCCATGGGATCGTCGGCGCTGACGTACCGGTTGTACTGGTTGGCCCGACCCGCCTCCATACTCTCCCCGGACGGGTGGCTGAACCCGTGCGGCCCCACGTCGTGATAGAGGCCGTGGCAGTTCCCGCACCAGGCGCTGAAACCCGACTTGTAGACGGTGTGCCGGCTGTTCGTTTCGTCGCCGGCCCCAGGGGCCTCGGCGAGCGTGACCACGCTGTTGCCCCGGGCGAGGGGAGCGGGGGCGCTGAAGAGGAAGCGGGCGCCGTCCACGATCGGGCCTTCGCCCGCGCCGTAGAGCAGCCGGAATCCGGGCCGGCCATGGGGATCGTGACAACTGGTGCAGCCGAGCTGCGCGCTCGGAAAGGTGCCGCCGGGCGCGACGGAACGGACGCCGTCAGGGTCGAGTCCGCAGGCGGGGGCCACCACGTTGTGACCGTGCGTTTCGCCGCGGCTGCTGACCGGCACGCCCCCCGCCAGCCAGGTCCAGGTGCGGGTCAGCCAGTAGAAATCGCCGCCGGGGCCGAAGCCGAGGCCGTTGGCGAACTGCCCATAATCGGCGTGGCAGCGCAGGCAGGTGTCGCTGGCCGTGCCTCCCACGAGCAGCGTCCGGCCGGTCTGGCCGACCACCGGCACGGTCTGCCCGTCCTGACTGCCGTGCATGACGTGGCACGACGCGCAGGCCGCCGCCCCCCCGTCGTGGAAGGCGCGCGCGGCAGCGGGCACCAGCACGAGCGCTGCGAGCAGCCACCCGTATCGACAGACCGTCATCAAGCAGCTCCTCGTCTGGTGCCGCCGCAGCCGAAAACGAATTCGACGGCGCAAGGCAAGCATAGCGGCTGGCGTCCGGCCGCGCGATGAAAAACCGGGAATCGAGAAGGGCCCCGCGGGGAGTTCCCCACGGGGCCCTGCGCAGCCGGGCGAGATGCTACGCGTCAGGGTCGCGCTTCGTCTCCGGCGTCCTTCGCGTGGCACTTGTTGCACAGCGAACGCTGGTTGTTGACGAAGGTGTAGTTGTAGTACTTGCGCGCCACGTCGTCCGCGGTCGCGCCGCCGTCGGTGGCCAGCGGGTGGGAGTCGGCGATGAAGGTCGCCGCGAAATCCCAGCGCCCGATGTCCTTGAACGGCGAGGCGTGCGAGCGGTGGCAGCTCAGGCACATGACCCGGTCCTGGGGATCCGGACCGGTGGTGTAATCCAGGGTGTTGACCGTCGTCAGATCGGCATTGACGGCTTCGAACGGCACCAGACCCCAGTAGGAGGTGGCCTGCGTGCCGGTGAGCTGGTCGTCCCCACTGACGTACGCGTTGTAGGTGGCGGCGACTTCGGAGCCCATCGCCACGCCGGTCGGATGCACGAAGTTGGTCGTGTTGGGCGAGTGCAGGGCGGTGTGGCAGTTGGCGCACCACTCGCTCATGCCCGACTTGTAGACCGTGTGCTCGTTGTTGTTCTCGAAGCCGTCGCTGTTTATCGTGCGGCGGCTGTTGCCCATGGCCAGGGGGGCCGGGCTGGTGAAGTCGTAGCGCGTGCCGTCGTAGACCGGGTTCTCGCCGCCGCCGTAGAGCAGGCGGAAGCTCTCGTTGCCGTGCGGATCATGGCAGCTCGTGCAGCTGAGGTACTGGCTGAGGAAGTCGCCACCCGGAGCCCGGGTGAGCTGCGCGTCCTGGACCAGACCGTTGGCCGGCGAGATGATGTTGTGGCCGTGCGTGTTCCCGGCGGTCGACGACGTGCTGCCGTGCGAGCTCCAGGTGAACGTCTTGGTCAGCCAGTAGAAATCGCCGCCCGGCCCGAAGCCGGTGCCGGAGGCGAACTGCCCGTAGGCGGCGTGGCAGCGCAGACAGGTGTCGCTGGGGTTGCCGTACGCGAGCAGGTAGGCGTTGCCGGTCGGATGCGCCGCATCGACCGGAGCGCCGTTCTGGCTGTTGTGCATGGTGTGGCAGCCGGCGCAATACGCAACGCCGCCGTCATGGAAGGCGAAGGCGCTGCCGCTTGCCAACACCAGAGCGGCCGCGGTCAGAATCAAAACTCGAAGCGCTTTCATCTCCACTCTCCTCTCAGGATGCTAGGTCACTAGTGCTTGGCCGTTGAATGCGGGCCGCTCCGTCGTGGCGGACCGCCGAAACGCTGCGGCTGGCGAGGACTACATGGACGCAGCTCCTTTCACGACGGGAGAGCCGGCGGACGCCGCAGCGTCCGCTCCCGTACCGGGTCCGCCCGCAGGGGCGTTCGAGGTATCGAGACTCAGAAGACGAAACACCTGGACCCGTCCCTCGAAGCCCTGCGTCACGTAGGCCAGACCGGCCTCGGGCGCGGTGGCGAGGGCCAGCGGGTGGTAGAAATCGCCGGGGCCGGCGCCCATCGCGCCGAACTCCGCCCGGAAGGTGAAGTCACGGTCGAACAGCAGCAGCTTGTGGCGCATCCGGTCCAGCACGGCGAGGGTGCCGCCGGGCCCCAACGCCACACCCACCGGATAGATGAGGCCGCCGAGCGTCGAGCCGAGTTCACCGAACGCGGTGATCGGCTCCCCCTCGGGCGAGAGCACCAGGACGCAGTGCAGTTCGCCGCCCGGCACGTAGAGGCGCCGGTCGCGGCCTTCGCAGGGGCGGCCGAGACCCAGCTCGCCGGCCCGCTCGCCGCCCAGTTCGCGCTGCCACAGCAGCGCACCGGTGCGGGCGTCGTGCTTGGCGAGCAGCCCGGTGCCCGGATCGAGCGTGACGAAATTGCCGTCGCTGGTGATGGTCAGATGCAGGGGAGACCAGCCGGCGCGCGGCGGCTCGGCGCGCCACGCCAGCGGTTCGCCGCGCAGATCGAGGCGGCAAATGGTGCGGGTGGCCTGACTGTCGGTGTCGGTGCAGACGAAATTGCCGTCGCCGTCGAGACAACCGGAGGCGGGAGTCGACAGACCGGCCAGCAGGCCGGTACGGAAGAGCAGGGCGCCGCGACCGTTGAAGATCTGCAGCGCGGCGCTGACCGCATCGGTCACGCAGACTTCGCCGGTGACCGGATCGATGGCGATCGCCTCGGGGCGCGCGTCCGACGCTTCGCCGCGCTCGAGCAGGAGCGTGCGCGAATAGTCGAAGACGTAGATGATCGTGGCGCGGGCCGCAGTCCACGGCGCGAATGCGGCGAGGCCAAGGCCGAGGCAGAGCCCGAGCCGGGCGCACCGCAGGTGAGGGGCCGATGTTGCGCGGTACCGATTCACGATAACGATTATCCTTGGCGAGGTTCGTCGTGCCTGGCTCTGTGCTGTCATTCACAAGGAAGTGAATGCATATATTCTAGCGTTTCGCTAGGTGTTAAGTCAATCTCATTGTGCAGGATAGGGCATTAATTTCTGAAAGGGAAACTCAAAATTGACCATATCGAAACAGCGGAATCCCGTTTTTGCGGAGCTGCCCGAAGCCCATGTCTGCGGCGGGGATGGATCGTCCTGGAAGAGCTGATTCCGGCACGGCAGATCCCGAGGAGCCGTTCAGGTGGGGGGGCGGACCGGCGCCGCCCCACCCTTGTTCCCCGCGGGTCTGTCTGACGCCGGTCGTGCCGGCGCTCCTTTCACGACCGTTTGGGCCGCACCTTTTCCGTGTGGCACGGGACACAGAGGCGGCCGCCCGGATCATCGCGCAGCATCTTTTCGAACGCGGAGCCGTGCGGATCGTGGCAACTCACGCAGGTGAGCGGCTGCTGCGTGCGCGGGTCGATCACCTTCTCGCCCATGGGGTGATTCGCGTGCTCCTTGAAACTGTGGCAGCCGACGCAGGTGGCCTGCAGGCGGATCGCCAACTGGCCTGCGGGCGGGCTCACGTGGGGATCGTGGCAGGTGGTGCATCCCTTGCCCCCCTGCTCGGGGTGGCGGTGGGCGGCGTCGTTGGCGGTGGTCGCCTGCTCTGCGTGGCAGCGGCCGCACACCTGTGCCTGCCGGGCCGGCAAAAGCGGCGACGTGGGGGCGGTGTGCGGATTGTGACATGGCGTGCAGGACTTCTCGCCGGCCAGCGGACCGTGTGGCCGGTCGGTCTTGAGGTCCTGAGCCAGACCGGGGTGACAGGAGAGGCAGAGGGTCGATTCCGTGCCGCGCAGCGCGGCGCTGCCGGCCGGGTGGCAGGCGGCGCAGTTCCCCTGCGCGTACGGCTGGTGGACGTTGGCGAACGCCAGACCGGCCGTGGCCGAGGCGTGGGGCGCGTGGCACGACCGGCAGTCGGCGTCGGCCAGCGCAAAGCCGCGGTGTTTGGCGGTCAGCGCGGGGGAGCCGAGCTGGTGGCATTTGCCGCACAGCTCGCGCGGCGGGGCGACCAGCCCGCCGGTCTGGGTCGTGCCATGGGCGTCGTGGCATTCGCTGCAGCGCCCCTGCGCGAACGGGGCGTGCACGTGGAGACGCCGCTGTTCGGCCTGCAGGTCGACGTGGCAGGTGAAGCAGAGCTTGCCTGGAGGCTGGCGCAGGAGCGCCGGCTGGGGCGATCCGTGGGGATCGTGGCAGGCATCGCACTTCCCCTCCCGCACCGGGGTGTGGGCGGTGCGGGTGTCGGGATAGAGGGAGGCGAGGTCGTGACAGGTGGCGCAGACGTCCGCGACAGGTCCCGCCGGGAGCAGCGCCTTGCCGGTCGCGGCGTGCGGATTGTGGCAGCCGAGACAGTCGCCGCCGGCGAACGGCGCGTGCTGCCGGGCGGCCGGCAGATCGGCCGGGACGAGGCTGTCGTGGCACTGCAGGCAGAGTTCCTTCGGCGTGGTGATCGTGCCGGGTCCCTGGTGGCAGGTATCGCAGGCGCGCTCGGCGAAGCCGGGATGCGCGTTGGCGCGCAGCAGCGACGGCTGGGTGGCGTGGTGCGGTTCGTGGCAGGTCGTGCAGTTCACGCTGGTCCCGTCCCGGCCGAGGTGTTTGGCCTGGAAGCCGGCGCTCTTCTCGTCGTGGCACTGCAGGCAGAGGGCAGGCGCGGGGGTGCGCAGCATGCCGGCCCCTTCGCCGCCGTGCGGTAGATGGCAGGTGAGACAGCCGTCCTGCGCGGGAGAATGCACGGATTTCGCAGCGGACGTGTCGACGATCTCCTGATGACAGACCGTGCAGACCAGCGGATCGCTCGCAGCCAGCAGGTGTGGCTGGTCGGAGCGATGGGCGTCGTGGCAGGCGGCGCAGTTGCTGTCACGGACCGGCGCGTGCGCCCGCCAGGCGACCGCCCCGGACGGGGTGGCCGCGACATCGTCGTGGCAGGTGGCGCAGATCGCCTTCGGATCCTCCTTCAGCAGTCCGGTTCGTTCCCCGCCGTGCGGCAGATGGCAGTCGAGGCATTGGCCGTCCGCCGTGGGGGCGTGCACGCTGCCCCCCTTGGGCGCCTGGGTGATGTCAGCGTGGCAACCGGAGCAGAGGGGGCCCGTCGCGCTTTTCAGCAGCGCCGGCTGTCCCGCAACGTGCGGCGCGTGGCAGGCGAGACATTCGCCGCGCTGCGCCGGCGCGTGGCTCGACGCCTTGACGATTTCGAGACGCACGGAGGCGTGGCACCCGAGGCAGAGGGAACCGGCGCCCTGCTTGAGCAGGCTGGCGTCGTTGCCGCCGTGCGGATCGTGGCAGACCGTGCACGCCTGCTTGACGAACGGCGCATGCCTGGTCGTGGCGGCGGCGCTCTGCTGCGCCAGCGGCTGGTGGCAGGAGAGACAGAGCTCGGCGGTGGCCTGTTTCAGCAGCGCCGGCTGCCCCGCCGCGTGCGGATCGTGGCAGCTGGAGCAGTGGCCCTCCCGCGCCGGCTTGTGCACCACCTGGCGGTTGAAGGGGCCGTTGTCATGGCAGGTGGTGCAGACCGCCTGCTCGCTCCCTTTCAACAGGCCGGCGCGCGCGCTGCCGTGCGGATCGTGGCAATCGAGACAGGCGCCCTCGGCCGCCGGCGGGTGCTTGACCGCTCCTGCGGCGCCGACCTCGGCGTGACAGCCGGCGCACAGGCCGGCGGTGTCGGACACCGGCGCGATTTTGCCGGCGGCGTCGACGGTGTGGCAGCCGCTGCAGTCCATCGCGGCGACGGGGCCATGCAGCGACGCCAGCAGCAGGGACGGCTGATCGGAACTGTGGGGATCGTGGCAGGAGGAACAGTTGGCGGTGGCGACGTCGAGCCCCTTGTGCTGCTTCGCCAGCGCGGCGCCCCCCTTGTGACAGGAGAGGCAGAGCGCGGTCGGCTCCTGCTTCAGCAGGGCCGGCTGCGTGGACCCGTGCGGGTCGTGGCAGGCCTTGCAGCCGCCGTCTTTGAGCGGCTTGTGCACCTTCGCGCGGGTGAAGGCTGCGCGGTCGTGGCAGGTGAAGCAGGAGGCGTCGCCAGCGGCGTTGAGCAGCGCGGACTGGCCGGAGCCGTGAGGGGCGTGGCAGGCGGTGCAGCCGCCGGTGCGCAGTGGCTGGTGCAGCTTCGTGCCTTCGGGGAAGGTCGCCAACGCCTTGTGGCAGCCGGTGCAGAGGGCCGGGCCCTGCGCCTGCAGCACGAGGCTGCCCACGATGCCGTGGGGCTTGTGGCACCCTTCGCACTGGCCGGAGCGCAACGGTTCGTGGGCGTGGGGCGCCTTCATGGCCCGTTTCATCTCCGCGTGGCACTCCACGCAACTCTTCGACTTGAACGGACCGGCGGCGCGAGCCGGTGCCGGCGCGACCGTCAAAAGGGTCAGGCCCAGGGCGGCGAAGCAGATGACGAGGGGCTGGCTCCACCGTGTCATGGCTTCTCCCCTTTCGGGGTGAGTTGGGCGAGTTCGCCCGCGACCAGCGCCCGGGCATCGGGCAAAATGCGCAGCGGTGTGGCCGCCTCGAGGCGCCGCAGCGCCTCGGCCAGCACTTCGCGCGTGCGCTGCGACTTCATCATGCCGAGCACGCGGTCGCGACTCGCCGCCAGCGGCGCCGGCTCCGCCGACTCCATTTCGCTGACGACGGCCACCGCCCAGCCGCCCGGCACTTCAAACGGATCGAGCACCTGGCCCGCGGCCACCTCGCCCGGCTTGAGGCCGAGCGCCTGCGGCTCGATCCACTCCGCCGGGAACGGGCGGATGTCCGGCAGTACTTCGGCCGTGCGTCCGACCAGCCAGCGGAACTTGGCGCCCTGGCGCAGCCGGTCGTGGAAACCGCGGGCCGCGGCCTCGTCCTTCAGGAGCGCGCTGTCGACCTTGATGCGCGGCGCAGGCCTGAACTGCTCGAGGTGGTCGCGGTAGAACGCCTCGATCTCCTTCGGTTGCGGCTTGAAGGAGAAACCGAGCAGATTGTTGAGCGTCTCCTCGCGCACGAGATCGCGCTCGAGCAGACGCGCCAGCCGGAGCGCTTCGGGGCGCGCGGCAAGGCCCTGCAGACGCGCCTGGCGGGCGAGCACCCGTTCCACCACCCATTCATCGCACAGCTTGTCGCGTGACTCCGCGGTTTCGGGTCGTCCCTGCAGGCCATGGAAGTAGGTGAAACGGATCTGCCTGGTGAGTCCCTTGACCGTCAGTTGGCCGTCGGGGACCACGGCGATCACATCCTCACGTTCGCGCAGGCTCTGCTGTACGAGCGAATCGGCAGAGCCGTAGTCGAGCGAGGCGAGGAGCTTCGCGTCGACCTTCACGCCGAAGCGCTGCTTCAGCCGCTCGATGTATTCGCGCACTGCCGCCTGCCGGGCCTCGAGCACCTCCGGCATCTGCCCGGGCACGGACCGGGCGACCGAATCGAGCAGCGCGGTCATGCCCTGCCGCCCCACGGCGTCGGCGATCTGCCGCCGGACGGTTTCGCCTTCGTCGAGGCCGAGGCGCCGGCCCTCCTGCTCCAGCAGCGTATTCTGGATCAGCCGCCTCAGGACATCCTCCGCGGGGGGCAGCACCAGCGGGGCATCTCCCTTGCGCTGCGCCTGCATCCGGTCCAGCTCGATCCGGAGATCGGAAACCCGGATCGTGTCGTTGTCGACGATGGCCAGCTCCCGGTCCAGCAGCGGCAGCGCGGCCGGCAGCGACGTGGGGAAAGCCAGCGCGAGCAGCAGCAGCAGACCGGCGCGCGGGCGA
Organism: uncultured bacterium; assembly: GCA_963732385.1. Lineage (GTDB taxonomy): Bacteria > Krumholzibacteriota > Krumholzibacteriia > LZORAL124-64-63 > LZORAL124-64-63 > CAVSZB01. The sequence continues at coordinate 25,613 of CAVSZB010000007.1, forward strand.
GGCGATTGGCGGGGTGTCATGTCACGAAGCCTCCGGGCGTGGGGACGAGGGGGATGGCAGACGCTCAACCGCCTGCCGATAGCGTTCCAGGAACGAGACGGAGCGGATGGCGCCGAACCAGCCGGTGCCGGTGGCGGCTTCGGCGTAGATCTCGGCGCGCTCCAGCAGGCGCACCAGCCCGGTATCGACCAGTCGCCAGGTGAGGGCGAACGGAGGGAGGGCCGGGCGCAGGACAGGACCCGAATCCGCGGCAGAGGCGGAGCCGGTGGCTCTCCCGGGATCCCAGCCGATGACTTCCGTCACCGCAACCGGGGCGACGCCAAAGGCGACGCGCAGCGCCTGGCAGCCGGCGCTGTCGAGGGCGGCCGCTCCACGGCCGCGATCATGCAGTACGCCGAGCACGAGCGCCGGATCGGGCAGACGCCAGTGACCGCTCTGCAACAGCCGCTGCAGCAGGCAGATGGTGACGACTTCGCCGGCGAGCGGATCGAGATCCACCACGCGCGTCGGCAGCAGCAGCAGGGGCTCCCCGGCCGGTTCCGACGCGGGGACGCGCCGCGCGGACAGTTCGTGGCCGGCGCGTTGCAGGGCCGCCAGCCAGGCCGCTTCGTCCGGATCGCGGCCGACCTTCGCTTCCGCGACGTCGGCCCACAGGACCTGACCGTCGCCGGTGTCGATGCCGCGGAGCGTGGCGACCAGGCGCCCGGGATGGAGGGAAACCTGGGCGATGACAACCTGCGTGGCGCCGAGTTCGGTGGCCGCCGCGTCGAGCAGGCGGCGGTCGAAACCGAGGGGGGAGCGCAGACGCAGGCGTTGTTGCAGCGGGGCCCACGCGGCCGGGGCCACCGGTTCGAGCCCCTCGCGGGCGCACAGCGCGGCGAACAGCCACGCGCCCTCCTGGCGCAGGGCCGTCAGGGGTATCGGTCCGGCTATCCCGGCGGCGCTGGAGAAGAACAGGGCGATGGCCGCGCGCCCTTCGGCCGCCGGGTCGGTGCGACTGTCGGCAGGGACCGCCGCGGCAGCGCCGGCCGGCGTTGTCAGCAGCGCCGCCAGCGCCAGCAGGAACCACCGGACGGGGCCGGCGCGTCGGGGCCGGCGCGTCAAAAGAGCGACCCCAGGGCTTTACGGACCACATCGTGGCTCACGGCGTGGAGGCTGGCCGAATCGCCCCCGAACAGCTTGCGCCAGACGGACGAGCCGCTGCCGTGCACCTCGGATTTCCACACCACCGCGCCGGTTTCGGTTTCGAGCAGGCCGAATTCCGCGGTGACCACGTAGACCCGGTTGCGGCCGAGGGCTTCGGGCCCGCAGTCCATGACCGTGCCGGTGAAGATCCCCTCGACGCCGAGCCGCTTGCCCAGCTCCAGGATCTGCGCGGGCGAGAGGGGGGCAGCCGGATCGAGGCGGAGTTCGCGCAGCGCGGCGAGCGTTTCGCCCGGTTCGACGAGCACGAGTCCCTTGCCGGTGCGCAGAAGCTCGGTCAGGAAAAGCGATTCCACGCGCGTGCCGGCGCTGCGGTCGGTGCTGAGGTTCTGGAACGGCAGGATCGCGCAGCGCCGGATGCGGCTGAAATCGACGTCGGGGTGCACGAAAGTGGTGGCGCGGGGCGAGCAGCCGCCCAGGGCAAGGATCAAAGCCAGGAGCGCCGGCAGGGAAAATCTGCGTGCCATCCGTCCACTCTCCCTTTCCGGGGGCGGGGCGGTCCCGCCAAAGGTAGGATCCCGGGTCAGAAAGTCCAGTTTACCCTGGCGTTGCTGCTCAACGGCCAGCTCAGCTCGCCACGCTGCTCGAAACGGGTCTTCTCGAGGCCCGCCTCGATGGTCAGCCGGGCCCGTGGCCGCCACATCGCCGTAAAGCCGGCGCCGCGCTGGGCGAGGTCGGCCCGCGTATCGCGGAAATCGTTCAGGCTGAACTGGAACTCCACGCTGCCTCCGCCGAGCGGCGTCCAGGAGGCGGAGTGGCGGAACAGCCAGTCGTCGCTTTCACGCACCTGGTAGCGCACCTGGCTGCTGAACGACAGCAGCGGCCACGGCGACCAGCGCACCAGGCTTTCGGATTCGTTGAATGGGGTGAAGCCGGCGCCGGCCGCTGCGTCGACCCAGCGACGGCTGTGCCGCAGGTCGATCCCGAGGTTCACCCGCGGCGCGGCCCGCACGAGTCCGGTTACGACCCAGGCGCGCGAGTCGCCGCCGTAGGCTTCATCCCGGACCCGACCGTACGTGATGCGTTCGCTGACCGTAAGGGCCGGCAGGATCTCGTGGTTCACCTTCAGGGCATACGTGTCCGAAACCCGTGGCTGCACGCGACTGCGGTCATCCTGCCGGATCCACGACAGGCCGGTGGCCAGGCGGGTGTTGTTGCCGCGCGATACGTTCAGGCCCCAGAGGCGCGTGTCGGTGTCGGCGCGCGAGGCGCTGCGCAGGCGCTGGGTCTCCCAGGAGGCGCCGGCGCTCCAGAGTTGACGGGTCCAGCGCAACTGGCTGGCCTGCCCGGTGCTGCTGAGATTGTTGGCGTCGTTGTCGAAGCGACGTTCGTCAAGATGGAGAGCGTAGCGGAACTGCCAGTCGCGTGCGACCTGGTAGACGAGGTCGGTATCGAGCCGGTGGCGCACGGTCCGTTCGTGTGTCTCGGCGCGCGTGGCCTCCTGTCGGTCGTACAGCTCCAGCTCGGTCACGTAAAGATCCGGCAGGGTGGGGCCGTCCTTCTCGTTGACCAGCTTGAAGAAGCGCGCCCGGACCGGTTGTCCGCCCGGAGGCACGGGGAAGGCGATCTCCCAGCCGCGCAGCGAGGCGTCCCATTCCCGCCAGGTGATCGTGGACGCGCTGTCGGGCAGTTCGCTCCAGAGCCGGCCCTCGGGGTCGTCGCTCACGAAGAGTCGCCAGCGGATGAGACGGTTGAACACCACGAGGCGGTCGACGTAGAGCAGCGCGAGGCCCAACTCCTCGGTGGCGCCGAAATCGTAGCGCAGATTGCGGGCGTCTCCGCCGAACTCGTGCCCGACCGTGGCGGCGTCGCCGAGGTTGACCGTGGTCGGCGTCGCCCGGTCATTGTCGTAGAGCGCGCTCACCTGGATGGTCGATGGTTCGAGCGGGTCCTCGATCAGGGGGGTGTCGTCGATCCGGAACCCACCGGTCAGGGGGATGAGCAGATTGCGTCCTCCGGTGAGCGGGCCGGTCAGGGTCTGCGTGAAGAGGCGCGTCTGGGCGTCCAACGACAGCCGGACGCGGGCGCCCAGGGCGAAGGAGCCACGGTAGTCGAGGGCATGCGTGCGGAAGAGATTCCGGTTGTCGAGCGTGCGGTCGCGGTGGTCGTTCTCGGTATAGGTGTAGGCCAGATCGCTTCCCGCCGGGAGAGCCAGCCGCGCCCCGGCGCTGCCGGTGCGTTCGCGGGTGCGCGAGGCGTCCACGCCGGAGTCGTCGCGACGATCGAGTTCGGCGCCGAACCAGCGCAGGCGCAGCCGCAGCCGGCCTATCTCGTACTGCGACCATCCGCCATATTCGAACCGTTCGTCACGCCGCCCCGCCAGCCCCCCGCCGAAATAGTCGCGCCGGTAGCTCTCGCCGCTCAGGCCGAGGCGGAGGGTGCCGCGGCGCAGCGTCAGATTCACGTTCGGCTGCTGGGTGATCGTCTCGTAGTCCGACAGCTCCCCGGCGAAATCGCTCCAGTTCGCCTCCCGCAGCGCGCCGTAGCGGATCTGCAGATAGAGAGCGCGCGAGAGGTCGATGCGCTGGTCGAGCCGGCCCTCGGACTGGACGCTGCGGGTGGTGTAGGCGCTCGTCCCCGCCCGCCCCTCCTGCCGGAAGCCGCGCAGGTCGGCCCAGCCGTCGAGCGCGCGGACCGGGGCGGACGCCAGCAGCACGATGATGAGCGTCCAGAGCAGAGGCAGCGGCCCGGGTCGAGCCACTCCGGGGGATACAAAAAAACACCCCGCGAGGCGTGGGGTCTGTCTCGGGTGGGAAGCGACGCAGCCCGGCGAGGGAAGCAGGCCTCCCGGCCAGACCCGATCTGCGGCGCGCATGGCCCGCGAAATCACCTGCATGGCGCTGTGATATTAACAAATCAAGGCTTTGCAAGCAATTGAAAAACCAGGGAAACGGCTCGCGGTTTCAATTGCGGGAGGAAACTGGCATCCCCAACGGGATTCGAACCCGTGTTGCCGCCGTGAAAGGGCAGTGTCCTAGGCCTCTAGACGATGGGGACGCCGAAGAGGCCCCCAAGCTAACCTCCGGTCGCCTCTTCTGTCAACGCGCGCGGTCACGAAGTTCGCGCGGCCGCTTCCCGGAGGAGCACGACCGTCTGCGCGCCAGGGTGCCGGAGTTGAAGCGGCTGGTGTCGCTGACGACCACCGCATCGCTGGCCAGCTTCGCCGCATGTACAGGCCGGCAATGTAGAAAGCTGGACTTGACGGCGGCGGCTGTCGAGTTGATTGTGACGCCCGCGGTCCGCCCGCGCGGAGCGGGGCGGGGAGAAAGCCGTTGACAGCGTTTGGCCGTTCCGGGACGATAACGCGTCTGGTGGCCGGAACAGAACCTTAGCTCATGCAGGGGAGGATCCATGGCCGACATGATCATCAGCAAGACCAAGACGAAGGAACTTGTAACCAAGTGCAATGTGTCCGGCGAGTTTTACGAGGGGTTGGACAAGAAGGTGCGTGAGTTGATCGCCGCCGCCGAGCAGCGCGCGATTGACAACGGTCGCAAGACTGTTCGCCCGTACGACCTGTAGGCGAGTTCGCGTCGGACCAGGGGTCCGCTGCGTTGCTGGCGCCACGAATCCGGGAGGCCCCCTTGGGGGCCTCCCTTGTTTTTGTGGCGGGGCGGTGACGGTTGTGTCTGAGCGCGTCAGCCGGGGGCGACGGCCGCGGGGCGCGCAGGTCGGCGGCGTGGGGCGCCGGCGGTTCGTGCGCGCGTCAACGGCGGGCGGCGCGGCGCTTGCTGACCTCGTCCCGCCCGTCAACGGGCGGAAGGGGCGGGGAGGCTGGAGTGGTGACGCGCATTCGCAGCGGCGCGGTCGAAGGCATCGACGGCTACGGCGTCACGGTCGAAGTGGATGCCGGGCGGGGCCTGCCGGCCTTCCACATCGTCGGTCTGCCCAATGCGGCGGTTCGCGAGAGTCGCGAGCGGGTGTTGGCGGCGCTGCGCAACAGCGGCCTGCCGCTGCCTCCCGGGCGCGTCACCGTCAATCTGGCCCCCGCTGATGTGCGGAAGGAGGGGGCCGCCTTCGATCTGGCGATCGCGGTCGGCGTCACCGAAGCGTGCGAGGATCGCGGCGCCCACGCCGGCGCTCACGGTGACGCGGTGCTGTTGGGGGAACTGTCCCTCGACGGCGCGTTACGACCCGTGCGTGGCCTGCTGGCGATCGTGCTGGCCGCGGCCGCGCGTGGCGATCGCCGTTTCGTGGTGCCGGCGACGCAGGCGTGGGAGGCGCGCCTGGTGAACGGGGTGGAAGTTCTTGGTGCGACGACGCTGGCGGAGGTGCTGAACTGGCGACGGCGCGGCACTGTGCCGGCCGGGGTCGCGGCGCGACCGCCCGCCGTGGTGGGCTCCGGGGGAGGGGATGAGGCGGCGTTCTGGCTCGGCCTTGCCGGTCAGCCCGAGGCGCAGCGGGCGGCGTTGATCGCCGCAGCCGGCCGGCACAATCTCCTGCTGGTGGGGCCGCCCGGAACCGGCAAGACCCGACTCGCCCGCGCCATTCGGGGGTTGTTGCCGCCGTTGGCGACCGCGGAGGCGCTCGAGGTCGCCCGCATCCACGGTGCGGCCGGCACGTTGCGCGGTGCCGCCCTTTCGCGGCGACGCCCGCTGCGTGCGCCGCACCACACCATCACGCGCGCGGGTCTGCTCGGCGGCGGATCCCCGCTGCGCCCCGGCGAGGCGACGCTCGCCCACCGGGGGATGCTGTTCCTCGACGAACTGTCGGAGTTCGCGCCGGCGGTGCTCGACGCCCTGCGCGAACCGCTCGAAGAGGGGCGCGTGGCGGTGGCACGGGGCAGTGGTGCGCGCAGTTTCCCGGCCGCGTTTCTCCTGGTCGCCGCGATGAACCCGTGTCGCTGCGGCTACCTGGGCAGTCTTCGGCGTCCCTGCCGGTGCGCGCCGTCGGCCGTGGCGCGCCATCGCGCGCGCATCTCGGGGCCGTTGCTGGATCGCGTGGACCTGTTCGTGGAAATGACCGAACCGCCGGCGGGACTGTTGTCCGGCTCGCCCGGGACGGTGGCGGAGGAGGGCGCGGCGACCGACGCGAACCTGGCGCGCTGGCGGGCGCTGCGAGGGCAGGTGCGGGAAGCCTGGTCGCGGCTGGGCGCGCAGTTGCCGCCTGGCTGTGAGCGGCGTCTGGATCCGCGGGGATTCGCCGTGGCGGCCGGCCTCGACCGCGAGGCGCGCGATTGTCTGGAGGAGGCGCGTCTGAACCTGTCGCTCTCCGTGCGTGGCGCCCTGCGCTGCGCACGGGTGGCGCGGACGATCGCGGTCCTGCGCGGCGCCACGAGCACCGGACGGGAGGAGGTGGCGGAAGCCCTGGGCTACCGTCTGGAGTCGCTCGCCGGCTGGGCGCCAGGCGAAGAAGCGGATGCGGGAATTGCCCTGGGGTAGCGCTAGAAGGTGGCGGTGAAGCCGATGCCCCAGCTCAACACGCCGATATCATGCGCTTCGAACTCCGTCACCGTGCTCATGTCTCCACTGACAGGCAACTGTAAGATCGGGATGAGGGTCGTGCCCTCGTCCTGTTCCATCCAGGTTTCGGCCGGATCGAAACGAATCCGTGAGTGGTTGTAAAGCGCCTCGACCCGGATGCTGATCAGGTCGTCGGCGACAAACCGGAACCCGGCGCCTCCCGCGAGCGTCCAGGCGGAGGTGGATCCCTGCGTATAGTTCGAGTTGAGGCTGTAATAGGAGCGCCCGATCCCGCCGATCAGGAAGGGATGCAGGCGTCCGCTGGCGTCGCCCGTGATGTCGAACGGGTAGATGATGCCGTTTAGCCCCGAGTTCATCGTGATGCAGGAGCGCTGCTCGGCGTCGAATTCGCCGAGCGCGACCCCATAGATCCGCTCGTTGTTCGCCGGGTCCGTGGAGATGGAGACGGTGTTGACGATGTTCGCCTTGTACTCCGAGACGGAAATTCCCCAGACCCCTTCGATAGTGAGCCATTTCCTGAAGCCATAGCCGAGGCGCAGAACCGGGTTGAAGGCGGAATCGCCCTGCAGGACAATGTCGCCGAAGTATAGATTTTCGGTCGAGATGCGATAGATGATGGGGTTGGTAGACGAAAGCAAAGGGGTGCCCAGGTTGAGGTAGCCGATGCTGAAGGTCGCTTCGAGCCTGCCCTGCCGGAGGCCCGGCGTCCAGGATGGCTTTGCGGCCTCCCGGGCCTTCGCCCGCGCGGTCGTGTCTGCCGCGGAGGTATGCTTCAGGTTGAAGGTCTTTTCGGGCGCTGGTGTCTGGGCAATGGCAACGCCACAGGTCAACACCAGCACCGTAAGCGCGGCAAGCAAGCTTCGCTGCGACATTGATCGGCTCCCGTCAGGCTCTGTCGCGTTCCCCGGCTTGGCCCCGCAAAGCGCTCGGGCGCGCCCGTCGGCGCGGCGCAGGAACAGTGGGGATGAACGAAACACGGCCCTCCCGTGGGGAATAGGCGGGCCAACTCTGTACAATGTCAGGTGCTGGCGTGCCGGTGTCAACTGCAAAGCTGATCGGTTGCCCCACCGTGTGCATCGGCCGTATATTCGCTCGAGTCGCATCCCTGACACGGAAAGGCCGCTCATGAGCATCGACCCGCCCGCGTCGCGCGCACGCCGCTTCCACCGCCACGGCAGGAATAGTGAAAATTGCGGTGGCTGGCGCGGTGGCGCCTGGCTTCTGCCGCTGCTGTTGGGTGTGATGGCCCCGGCGGCCGGCGGTGCGATTCCCCTCAACTTCCCTGGCCAGGTCACCGTGCCGGTTTCGGCGCCCACCTCTACGGTGGTGGTGCTGGACATCAACGGCGATGGAATCCTCGATCTGATCGTCGGTCTGGAGGATGGTCGCATCTCCGTGCTGCGCGGCTTGGGTTCGGGGCACTTCGTGGAGTCGTGGGGCTATGCGAGTCTTGGGGGCGGCCGCGTAGTCGATCTGCTGCTTGCCGCGCTGCACCCCGGGGACCCGCTCTCTCTGGTCGCCACCACGGTCAATCCCGACCAGCTCGCCATCTACGACTTCGTCGACGGAACGGTGTCTTTGAGCCTGCGGGTGTTGCTGCCGCTGCCGGAGGATCCCGCGGGGCTCGCGTCGGGTCTCGTGGCGCCGGACGGTTCGCTCCGTCTGGTGGTGACGTTGCCGGGCGTGGACCGCTGGCTGATCGCGGGCGAACAGGAGGGGGCCTGGCAGGTGCTGCAGGAGATCGACACCGGGGACCGTCCGGTCGACGCGGTGGTCATCGATCTGGAGGGCGACGGCCAGCCGGAAGTCGTCACGGCCGACAACGGCGTGCTCTCGCGCGGTCTTTCCATTCATCGCGCCGGCCTCGACGGTCGTTACAGTGTGGCCGCGCAGCTGGCCACGCCGGGCGCTCCGTCGGCCCTGTTCGCGTTCGACGCGCAGGGCGATGCGCGGCCCGAGCTTTTCGTGACCTATGCCGATTCTGCGCGGGTGACCTGCTATGCGGCGGAGGGGGCCGTGTTGGTGCCGGTAGTGAATCTGCCGGCGCCGTTGCCGGCGAGCGGTCTTCACGTGGCGCGATTCGACGGTGGAGAACTGGGCCTGTGGACCTGGAGCGGCACGCGGGGGGTCGCCAACTACTTCCGCAACGCCGGTACGGGGTGGGTCTTCGCGGAAACCTATTTTGCCGGCGGGCAGGCGGTCGACGGCCGGCTTACCGACCTGAACGGGGATTCCTACCCCGATCTCCTGATCGCCAACGGCTCGTCCGGGAACCTGGGGCTGCTTTTCGGCAACAACGTGCACCGTTTCCGCGCCTATCTCGCCACGCCGCTCCCGTCGCGACCGGCCGACGGTCGTCTGTACGACGAAGATGGCGACGGACGTCTGGACTACGCGGTGACCTGCCAGGGGAGCCGTTCGGTGGAGGTCCTGCACGGTGACGGGCGGGGCCATCTGCTCCGCGATGTTCCCCCCGTAACGCTCGGTCAGGCTCCCGCGGGGCTGGCCGTGCTGCACGCCGACGCGGATCTTCGGCCTGACCTCGCGGTCACCTTGTTCGCCATCGACCAGGCGGTGGTGTTGCGACGCCTGCCCGATGGCGGCTACCTCGAGACCGCGCGCTTCGCGACCGGAGATTTCCCGTTCCGGGTCGTGGCCGGCGACCTCGACGGTGACGGCGCGGACGACCTGGTCGTCGCCAACCTGCTGTCGTGGAACTTCACTGTCGCCTGGGGAGCGGGCGACGGCACTTTTCCCGCCACGGGCACCCTGTCGCCCCTGAGCATGATCGAGGATGTGGCGCTGGCCGATCTGAACGGGGACGGACTGCCTGATATCGTCGCCGTCAATGGTCAGTCGGCGCTTTTCACCATGCTCAATATTGGTGGGCGCGCTTTCGACCCCGCCACGGTTCTATTCGCTGCCGGACCAGCCAGCCACGCTCGCCACCGGCGATCTTGACGGTGACGGTGATGCGGACGTGGTCGTCGGGCTGCGGACAGGGGCGGCGGTCACGATCCTCGAGAACCACGGCAACGGCTTTCTCTCCACACGCGTGGCCGCGTGGCCGCTCGGCGGACGGCCGGGTGCTCTGGCGGTGGCCGACCTGGACCTCGACGGACTGCGGGACATCGTGGTAGCGCTGCCGGGACTGCAGGAAATCGGGCTGCTGGTCAATAAGGGTGGCTGGGTCTGGTTCGAGCCCCTCAAGTGGGTCTCGGCGCTGACGCCGGCGGCGTTTGGCGTCGGTGATCTGAACGACGATGGCATCCCGGACATCGTGCAGCTGGATCTCACGCTGGAATTGGCCGTCATCATGCTGAACGTCGAGCCCAATCCGGTGCCGGTGACCCCGGTTCCGCTGACGATCGCCTGCGCCGGAGAGCTCCTGGAGATCCGTGCCTGTCCCCCCGGGGGGGAGGGGTGGACAGTCGAGGCGGTCGGCGTTACCGGTCCGGTCGATCTGGCGGTGGACGGCGTGGCCCGTTACGGAGAACTCATGCGCCTGGGCGACGGGTGGCTGCTCCGCCTGACCGCGGCGGACTGGGCCGCGGCCGGCCTGGCGGCCGGCTCGCCGGTGGAAGTGCGCCTGAGGGATCGCGGTCCGGGCGCCGCCGTGATCGCGGTTACCGTGCCCGCCGGCTGTCCGGCCGCCGCCGGGACGGGGGAGGTGGCGGATCTGGTCCTTCTGGAGGCCCGCCCCAATCCGTTCAATCCGAGTGTGGAAGCGCGTTTCCGTCTGCCGCGCGCGGGGCTGGTCCGGGGGACGATCCACGACGCGGCCGGGCGACTGGTGGCGGATCTCGGGGAACGCTGGCTGGTGGCGGGAGAGCATACGTTGCGCTGGGATGGTCGGGGCGCGGACGGCCCGGCGGGGGCCGGTCTCTACCTGCTCACGGTTGCCGCCGAGGGTCGCGCCGTCAGCCGGAAGATGACATTGCTCAAGTGAGCGCCCGCCCGCTCAGCAGCCGGAAGCGGGTGGGCCGGGCGCGACCACGTCCGGATCGTCCGGCGTCGGGGCGACGAATCCGTTGGCGCCGAGAGTGCGGACCTCCTCCGCCAGCGTCACACCGAAACGCGCCCGCACCGCCTCGCGCATCCGTTCCACGAGGGTCCGCACCTGCGCGGCGGTGGCGTCGCCCCGGTTGATGATGATGTTGGCGTGTCCCGGGAAGACCACCGCGTCCCCCTCGTGCATTGTCTTTGCCCCGACCGCGTCGAGCAGTTCGCCGGCGGCCCGTCGGTGGCCGCCCGGTGTGGCCGGCGGCAGGTTCTTGAACCAGCTGCCGGCGCACGGTTCGCCGGTGGGGTGCTTGCGGTGGCGCTGCGCCAGCCGTTCAAGGCGTTCGCGTCCGGCGGCCGCCGGGTCGCCGCGGTCGAGGCGCAGCCGTACGGTCAGCACGACGCCGCCGTCGCCCTGCAGGGCCGATTGCCGGTAACCGAAGGCGAAGCGCTCCGGGCCGACCGTTTCCAGTCGGCCGTCCGCGTTGAGCACGGAGGCCTCGACGAGGAATTCGCCGATCTCGTGGCCGAAGCAGCCGGCGTTGCCGACGATTGCTCCGCCGACCGTGCCGGGAATGCCCGACGCGAATTCCAGTCCGGTGAGGCCGGCGTCCAGGGCGCGCGCCACGAGCGTGTCGAAAGGGAGCCCGGCGCCGACCGTCACGGTGTCGCCGCTTGCCGTGAAGTCGCCGGCATCGAGGCGCAGCACGCAGCCGCGGAAGCCGTCATCGATGGCCAGCACGTTGCTGCCGCAGCCGAGCGCGATGGTTGGCAAATCGTGTCCGGCGGCGAATTCCAGGAACCGGCGCGCGTCGTCGGGTGTTCGGACGCGGCACACGGCGGCGGCCGGGCCGCCGATGCGCAGGGTGGTCAGATCGCGCAGCAGCATCCCCGTGACGACATCCGCGGGGTGCGCGGCGACGAGCCGGCGCAGAGCCAGGTCTGCCGGGTCACGGGGCGCCGGCGGCGGGGTTGGAAAGGTTGGGAAGGGCGGCATGCGTCCAGCATCGTGCCGCGGCGGCGCTCCGTCAAGGGACCGCGCATTGCCGCCGGTCCGGCTCCGGGCTAGATTCCCGGGGGAGGCGCGGCGGCGGGGCGCGCCGGCGCGAGGTGGTGGCCGGGACGGCCCATGACGGGAGCGATCGTGGATCGACGCGCGAGCACGGATCTGAGGGCGCTGGGGCTCTCCCTTCTCGCGCATGGGCTGTTCCTGCTGCTCACCTGGCGGGTCGATTTCTTCCCGCCGCCGCGCGACGCGCGCGCCGCCGAAGCGGAGACGAGTGTCGAGCTGATTCTGGAGCCGGCGGTGCCGCCCGCGGCGGAGATCGTGGCGTTGCCGGTCGCGGCGGCGGAGCGTCCCCGGGCCTACCTCGATGTGCCGGAGCGTCTGCGCTCGCCCGAACCGCCGTCGCGCGCCGACTTTCTCGCGCTGGTCAACAGTCGCGCCGCCGACGAGGTCGCCGATGGGCGACCGGAGGGGGAGCCGAGCGCTCCCGTCGAGACCGAGGCGCCGCAGGTGGCGATCAAGCGCGCCGATCCGGAGGCAGGCGCTCCCGGGAGCGTGGTGATGCCGCCGGCGCGGCCGGCACAGGAGGAGCTCGAGGCGAGATCCGCCGCCGCGCGCGAGCGGAAAATTCCGCCGCGGGGCGCCGAGACGCTGGCGGGCGGCGGCTGGCCGTTGCCGGCCGGCCGGCCGGAATCGCGCGCGGGCGTGGGGCAGGGGGGGGAGGAGCAGTCGCCGCGCGCCGGCGGCGTCGCGGGCGAGCCGGAGGGGCTGCTCGAACAGGCGAAGCAGGAGAAGACATGGCAGTGGGACCTCGGCGCGGTGGACCCGCTCGATTTCCTGTCGCGGTCCGAGAGCGCGCCGTCGGCGGCGCGGCCGGGACGCGATGCGGGCGACCGTCTGTTCGAGTTCGACCAGTTCGCCACCGGCAGCCGCGAGGGGAACGCGCTGCTGTTCGGACCGTACCGTCTCAACACCTACGAATGGAATTTCGCGCCGTGGATGCAGCGTTTCGGGCAGGATCTGCGCCGCAACTGGATCGCGCCGTACGCGTACCGGCTCGGCGTTATCAGCGGCGCGACGGAGATGCGCGTGGTGGTCGAGCGCGACGGTCGCCTCGGCCCGCTCGAGATGCGGCAGCGCGAAGGGCACGAATCCCTGCACTTTTCCAGCGAGGCCGCAGTGCGCGGCGCGGCGCCGTATGCCGCCCTGCCGCCCGACTTCCCGGAACCTCGCCTTGAGATCATCCTGACCCTCGTCTATCCTGACTGGCACGCTCTGCTGCGCGAGCGGCAGACGCCGGAACGGCCGCGGGAGCAGGAACCGTCCCCGCGTCGCGGCCGCCGCTAGGGCGGACGCGGCGGTCACCCGAACGCGAGGTGGTCCTGAAGATCATGTGGGAACTCATCCGCTCCGGCGGCCCGGTGATGATCCCGATCGGCATCAGTTCCCTTGTGGGGCTGGCTGTCCTGGTGGAACGCTTCGCGGCGCTGCGCCGCCGGCGCATCGTGCTGCCTGAAATCATCGAAGCCGTCGAGACCCTGGGCGCGGGGTCGGACTTCACGGTGGCGCAGGCCATCCTCGACCGGAATCCGGGACCTTTCGCCAACGTGGTGCGCGCCGGTCTGGAGCACGGGGGGGCGGAGTGGCCGATCATCCGCGACGCCATGCAGGAGGCGGGACGACAGGAGGCCGTGAAACTGTCGCGCAACCTGAACGTGCTCGAAACCGTGGCGGCCGTGGCGCCCCTGCTCGGCCTGCTCGGCACGGTGACCGGCATGATCCGCCTGTTCAACACCATTGGCACGCGGGGGATCGGGCAGGCGCAGTACCTGTCGGGCGGAATTTCCGAGGCGATGATCACCACGGCGGCCGGCCTGATCATCGGCATCCCGGCGCTGGTTGCGCACAACTGGCTGCGTGGCCGGGCGGAGGGGATCATTTTCGATCTCGAGGTGTACGCGGCGAAGGTTCTCGACACCCTGCGCGCCCGCGGCCTGGCGCATTCGGCACCGGCGTCCGAGCGGATCGTGCGGACGGGGTAGGGCATGCAATTCCAGACGCGGCGGGGAAGCAGTCAGGCGCTGATCAATATCACATCGCTGATCGATGTGATGTTCCTGCTTCTGATCTTTCTCGTGGTCAGTTCGACTTTCAAGGACCAGACGGCCGTCAACCTGACGTTGCCCCGCTCGGCGTCGTCCGACGCGGCGCCGGAAGGGCCGGCGGTCGTCGTGCTGACGGCCGCCGGGGAAACCTGGCTGAACGACCGGCGGCTCCCGGAGACGGAGCTGCGGCAGGCGCTGCGCCAGTTGCAGGCCGCCACGGGGGAGGACCGGCTGGTCCTGCGGGCCGACACGCACAGCCAGCATGGCGACGTGGTGCGGTTGATAGACATGGTGCGTGAGAGCGGTTTCACCAAGGTCAGCCTCTCGGCGCGGCGCGGCGAGGGGACGGAGGAGCGCCCGTGAGCACGTGTCCGGCCCGAAAGGCTTCCTTATCAGTGGCTACGAATGGCGATCGGCCGACCGGCTTTGGCCGCGTAGCCGCGCTCCTGCTCGCCGCCGGACTGGCGCTCGGCCTTGCGGGTGGCTGCACCGGCGATACCGCGGGTCCGCTGGGGTCCGATCTGCCGCAGGGGCCCGGTTTCGACACCCTGCTCGTGCCGCTGGCGATCGACAGTCTGGAGACCTGCCGCCATTTCGCCGTCGTCGATACGGTCCACCCCTTCCCCCGCCAGCAGGTGCTGTATGTCGGGAAGCAGGGGACCGAGCGGTCGTCGATTCTCGTGCGTTATGATTTTTCCGTGTTCCAGGGGGCCGGATGGGACACGGTCGACTTCACCCTCGACAACATCCGGAGCGTCAAGCTGCGCCTGCAGGGGCTGAAATACTACGTCTCCCTGCCGCTCCCCGACGGCGAGGTCGGAGCGCTGATGAAGCGGCTGGTCGTCAACGAGCTGGTCGATCCGCTCGATCCGTCGCTCTACCCGGGGCCCGAGCCGGCGGTCGGGGCGCAGCTCTGTTCCGTCGAGGAAGGGAGTGGTCAGGAGATCATCCTGCCCCTGCCGCGGGCCACCTTCCTGGCCTGGGTCATGGCCGGCAGTCACACCGGACTCAGGATCTCCGAAGGGGATTCGGTCGGGTCGCAGGCGGGGATCGTGGGCTATGCCAGCAAGGAACTGACGCTGCCGGCAACTCTGCTCGCGCCGCTCGATTCAGGTACGCTCGTCGGACCGAATCTCCTGATCGAGTTCTGGGAGCCGGCGCAGATCGCCAGGCTGAGCCCGATCGTCGACGTTTCGACATTTTCGGCCGTCGATCCCCTGCCCGACTCGTCCGTCGACGGTATGGTCGTGCGCAGCCACCTGCGCAGCAATCCGTTGCTCGGGTTCTCGCTCGACGGTCTGCCCGAGGGGGCGGTGGTCAACCGGGCGGTGCTCACGGTGACGCTCGATTCCACCCGCAGCTACGGACCGGCGGAGGCGATCGTCTGCTGTGAGGCGCCTGTTTCGTCCTTCCCCCCCGACAGCGCATCGTATCTGCTGGATGATCTGCCGTCTTTGCTGAAGGCCGCGGCCGGCGTGGTGGGGATCGAGACCAGCCAGAAACGACGGGTCCGGTTCGACCTGACGTCGACCGTCCAGCGCTGGGCCAACGGGGTCTACGGTGAACCGTTGTTGTTCGCGCTGCTGCCGGCGGAAAATTTCCTCTCTGCTTACAATTCGAACAGTTGGGCTCCCGACGTCTTCTGGCAGCGCTTCTGGTTCTATGGCACCGTCGCGGCTGATCCGACCGACCAGCCCCGGCTGCTGATCCACTACACGCCGCGGCCCGGCACGGCGGGGAGGCAACTGTGATGCGGTGGCCGACAGCGTGGGGGCGCGCGGCGGCGTGCCTGGTTCTGCTCGCGGCGGGAAGCGCCGTTCCCGCTCGGGCGCAGAGCCCGTTCAGTCTGGTGCATCTCGGTGCCCCGACGACCGGCGGCGATGCCCGCGTGTGCGGGCGGGGCGGGTGGGGGCTGGCCGAGAGTGACACTCTGGCGCCGTCGTTCCTGAATCCGGCCGGTCTGCCGGGGCTGCGGCAGGTGGTCATTTCCCTGTCGGGCTACGGGGAGAGGATCCGCAGCGAGGGGGAGGCAGGCAGTAGCGACAATGCCCGCGTCATGCTGCCCGACGTCGCGGTGGCGATGCCGCTGGGGGATGGTCGCGCGGTGCTTGCCACCGGCCTCCACGCCCGTCGTTCGACACAGTACACGACGAGTCTGTCGCGGGAGTGGTACGTCGGGGCCGAACTGCTCGCCGCCGGCGAGGAGGTCTTCTCGCGCGAGGGGACGCAGTTCGCGGTGCCCCTGACGCTGGCCGCCCGCGCCACAGGCGAGCTTTCGCTCTCCGCCTCGCTCAACCTCGAGCGCGGGGCGATCCGCGAACGGGTTGACAATTTCTTCCTCGATCCGGTGGACAGCCTCGGCTACCGCCGCTCCTCCCTGGTACGCGAGGACGATTTCAGCGGCACGTCGGCCAGTTTCGGTCTGCAGTGGCGTCCCACCGGCGCGCTGTCGCTCGGCGCTGTGTTCACGACCCCCTGGGATTACTCCGTGACGCGCCGGCAGGAGGTTTACAATGTCTCCGGCGCGGTCGATTCGGCGTACACCGTGCGCATGCCGGCGGACTGGGGCGTGGGCGCGAGCGCGCGTCTGGCCGCGCGCTGGCGCGTCGGGGCAGACTACGAATGGCGCGGTCTCTCGGATCTGCGGGGTCGACCCGACTGGGAGCTTGCCGCGGCGGATGAGTGGCGGATCGGATTCGGGTGCGAGCGCGCCGGGGCGCGCGTGCGTCGGGGGGGCTGGAGCAACCTGCCGCTGCGGTTCGGCGTTTCGCGGGGACAGTGGGGCTATCGGGTGGGCGACGAACCGGTCCGCGAGTGGCGGATTGCCGCCGGCACCGGCTTCGTCCTCAGCGCAGGCAATGGACGGGTCGACGTGGGCCTCTCCTATGGCCGGGTCGGCGATCGTGACCGCAACGGCTATGTGGATGACGTGTGGCGGCTGGCGCTGTCGGTAGTCGGTCTGGAACGTTGGTGGTAAGGGCCGGCGGCGTGGATTCCGGCGAGGGAGGACTCATGCGAGGCGAGCGATTCGGTGGTCGGCACGCGGCGGCGCTCTGGGCGTTGCTGGCGGTGTCGGTGATCCTGCCGGGTTGTCAGAAGCAGGGCGAACAGTCGCAACTGGACCAGTTCCTGGCGCGGGCGCAGAAGCTGCCCGCGCCGCAACGGGAGGCGCTGTTGCGCCAGACCATCGGTAGCGGCGGCCGGCCGGCGGTCTTTGCCCACTTTGCCCTGGGCAATCAGTTCTATGATGCGGCCAAAGACAGCAGCGCCGCCGGTGCTACCGCCGGCGCCGCCGCCCTGCTCGATTCGGCCCGCTGGTATTTCGAACAGGCCGCGCTCGACACGGCCTTAGTCGAGGCGCAGGTCAATCTCGGCTCGGTGTGGGACGACATGGCCGACCTGGGGGGGGCCCAGGCGGAACGTCAGACGCGACTGGAAAAGGCCGAAGCGGCCTACCGGCAGGCGCTCGCGCTGCGGCCGACGGATGAGAAGGCGCGCTGCAACCTCGGCGCGTTGTATGTCAAGAAACGCCAGTTCCCGGAGGCCGTCGCCCAGTTCCGCCAGGCGCTGGTCGATCACCCGCGCAGCGCCCTGGCCCACTACAACCTGGCCATCCTGTTCGCGGAGACGAAGATCTACCGCGAGGCCAGGGCGGAGTGGGCGGCGGCGGCGCAGGCCGATCCGCAGGGAGACATCGGCCGGCGTTCGCTCGCCAACGTCAGGATCGTCGAACAGATGATGTCCGCGAAGGATCCGGGCGCGCCGGGCCAGCCGCCGCCGACCCGTCCCTGAGGCGTCCTGGCCGGCGGTCGTTCGCGAGGAAGCATGGATTTCCCGCTGCCCATCCCGCCGGCCTTGCGCCTGGCTGTTCCGACCGGGACCCGCGTCCTGCTCGCCCTCAGTGGCGGGGTGGACAGCGCCGTCGCCCTGGCGGTGTTGTGCCACCTCGGCTGTGAAGTCACCGCGGTGACCTTCAAGAATTTCTGTCTTGGCGAGGCCGGACCTGAAGGGGCCGACGGCGAGCGATCGTGCTGCTCCCTGGAGGCGGCGGAGGATGCGCGGCGGGTGGCCGCGATTCTCGGTGCGCGGCACTGGGTCCACGACGTGGCGCCGCTCTTCCGGGACGAGGTGATCGCGCCTTTCGTGGCGGAATACGCCGCCGGACGCACCCCGAACCCCTGTCTCGCCTGCAACGCGCGGGTCCGATTCCCGGAGCTGATCCGACTCGCCGACCAGCTCGGCCTCGCGCTCGTGGCGACCGGACACTTCGCCCGGCGCGAGGGCGGGAGCGGGGAGGCCCGCCTGCGGTGCGGTTTGGATCGCGACAAGGACCAGTCCTATTTCCTCTACCGGCTGGAGCAGCCGCTGCTGGCGCGCGCGCTTTTCCCGCTCGGCTGGGCCACGAAGGCCCAGGTGCGCGACGCGGCGCGGGCGCTCGGCCTGCCGGTGGCGACGAAGGCCGAAAGCCAGGAAATCTGTTTCGTGCCGGGCGATGATCGTGCCTTCCTGTTCGCGGGCGGCGTCGCGGCTGCCGCGGGCGAGATCGTCGATCGCGAGGGGCGGGTGGTCGGCGTACATCGCGGACTGGCGCACTACACGGTGGGGCAGCGGCGCGGACTGGGGGTGGCGGCCGCGCAGCCGCTTTACGTGCTGGCGATCGACGCCCCGCGCAACCGGGTGGTCATCGGTCCGGAGGAGGCGCTGGTCGTCCGCGAGGTGGTCTGCGACGATGTCGTGGAGACCTCGGGACCGTTGCCGGCGGCGGGTCCGCCGGCGGGCCGTGCGTGCGTGGCGCGGATCCGCCACCGGCACGCCGGCGTGCGGGTCGCGGGCTGGCGCCGTGGCGAGGGACGGCTGGATGTGACGCTGGCGGAGCCGGCCCGGGGCGTGGCGCCGGGGCAGGCGCTGGTCCTGTACGAGGATGATCTGGTGCTGGGCGGCGGCCGCATCGTCGGCACTGCCTGAGCTTGAGGAACCGCGACAGCGCCGCGAGGCGGTCGCGAGTCAGGGGAGGTCGAGTCATGCCAGGACGGATCGGACGGCGGGGCGCGCGGATCGCGATCGTGGTCGTGGCGGTGCTGGTCCTGCTGGTCGCGCTCGCGCCGCGGCTGGTGCCGGCGGGGAAGGTGCGCGACCTGATCGTCGCGCGCGCGCGCGCGGCGACCGGGGCGGACGTGGCGTTCGGGACCGCCTCGGTGCGACTCTTCCCCCGGTTGAGCGTGGCGGTGGCCGACGGCCGGATTTCCGGCACCGGCGAGGCGCTGCGCACCGCCACCGGCCAGCCCAGTCCGCTGATCAGCTATCAGGCGAGTGTCGACCGGGTCGAAGTTTCGCTCGCGCTCGGACCGCTGCTGCGCCGGCGCGTGGAGATCGGGCGGGTGCGGCTCGTGCGGCCGCAGGTGGAGATCGTCACCGCGCCGCCGGCGCCGGCCAGCGGGGACGCGGTCGCATCGTCTGGTTCACCGGGGGCGGCGCCTCTGGCGCTGGCCGTCGCGGCGCTCGAGGTGCGTGACGGCTCGCTGAAGTGGCGCGAGGCACAGACGGATCGCGCTGTCCTGATCGAGGGGTGGGAGCAGACCCTCACCGTGGGCGACCTGACCGCGCTCGCCGCGCGCCTGCGGGCGCTCGCCGCGCCGGGCGGTGGCGCGGCGGCGGGCGGCGGCGCGGCGCGGCTGGGGCTGACGGCCCGCGTCGGCTCGCTCACACTGGAGCGGTTCGGCCCGGTGTCGCCGCTGCGGCTGAACGATCTGACGCTCGAGGCGGAGGCTGCGCTGCCGCCGGCGGGCGACGCGCTGCAGTTGAAGGTCACGCGCGCGGCGTGGGGCCGGGTCGAACTCGCGGCAGAGGCGACGATCGCCGCCGGAGCGGACGGCGGGCGCCGGCTGACCGGCTCGTGGCGTCTGCGGGAGGCGGAATTGCCGCCGCTGCTGGCGCAACTGCTGCCGCTTGCGCCGCCGGTTGCCGGTCCGGCCGGCGACTGGCTAGCCAGCGGTCCGGTCACCTCCGGCCGCCTGACCGCGTCGGGCGGTTTCACGCTGCCGTGGCCCCTGCCGCAGCCGGCCGCGCCGGAGCTGTTGGTGCGCGGGTTGTCGGCGGCAGGAACCCTGCGCGACGCGCGGATGAAACTGCCGGCCGGCGGCGTTGAGGTGGCGCTGGCCGCGGACTTCGCGCTCCAGGACGCAGGGCTGATATTGAGTGGCCTCCAGGTGGCTGATGCCGGCGGTGTTCTGCGGCTTGGCGGCGAGGCGAGTCTGCCGTTGCCGCCGTTGGGCGGACGCGTGGGGGCCGACCTGCGGGGGGCGCTCGACCTGACTGCGGCGGCGCCACTCTTTGCGCTGGTGCCGGTCCCGCGGCCCGCGCCGGGGCAGCCGGCGGCGGCCGGTTCATGGCAGGACTTCCGGTACGTCGGCAAGGTGGAATTCACGGCGCAGGCCGACCTGCCCGACGCCCCGCCGTTGAACCAGGCCGCGGCGTGGCGCGCGCGCCTGCAGGGCGCCGCCCCGACCGGCGTGAAGGTCGCCGGTAAGGTGGCGGGATTCACGGTGGAGGGGCCGCGTCTGAGCCCGGCGCTGGCGGTCCGCTCACTCGGTTTCGCCAGCGATCTGCGCACGCTGACCATCAGTATCGAGGGGGCGGAGCACCCGGTGCTGGCCGGCGGCGGTGAAGTGAGAATGACGCGGCTCCTGCCGGCCCCTCACGCCGAAGTCGATCTCCGGCTGACCCGTTTCGACGCCGACAAGCTGACCGAAATGATGACCGGCGCGGGGGCGGGGAGCACTGCCGCGGCCGCGGTCGCAGGCGCGGACCCGTGGTCGCCCCTGCTGGGCTGGGCGGTCGGCGTGGCGCTGGCGGCGGCGCCGGCCGCTTCCGCCGTGCTGCCACCCGGCGAGGCGCTGCCCCTGCAACTTTCGGCGAGCTATCGGGCCGTCTCCGACGCGATGACCCTCGGCAAGCTCGCCTACACGCAGGTGGCGCTCGACGGGACGCTCGCCGACCGCGTTTTCGCGGTGCCGCGGGCGTCGGCCCGCCTCGGGGGGGGGAGTATCGACGGCAGCGGTCGCGTGGACTATGCCGCGGATCCCTGGGGACGACTCGAATTCGCCGCGAAAGTGGCGGGGGTGTCGGCCGGTGCGCTCCTGACACCGTACACGAAGGGGGCGGCGGCGATCTGGGAAGGCAAGGTGGGGGGGGACATCGGCGGCAGCTGCGGCCTGCGGGACCAGCGCGCCGTGCTGGCGTCGCTCAGCCTCGATGGACTGGCCGTTTCCAATGACGGGGTGATCCACGGCAGCCAGTACCTGCAGGAGATCGACCGCTATCTTGGAGTGCGCAAGGATCTCAAGGAGATCCGCTTCCGTGATTTCACCCACCATCTGAAGGTGCAGGACGGTCGCTACACCATCAGCGATCTGGCGTTGCGAGGTTACGACACTGACTGGTGGGGGGACGGCTGGATCGGTTTCGACGGTGGCATCGACCTGCGTCTCACCGTGAAACTGCCGGCCGGCTTCCGGCCGGAGATCGGCGACTTCGCGCCGCTGCTCGACACCCTGCGCGGCGACGACGGCCGCCTCGCGCTGACCATGCAGCTGACCGGTCGCGCGATCCGGCCCGCGGTCGCGCTCGATCTTTCCGGCGCGAAGGCGAAAACGCAGGCAAAAGTGCAGGAAGACGTCAAACGCGGGGTGGACCGCCTGCTTGACAAACTGAAGCGAAAATAGTACCGTGCGGCATCTCCCTGCGCTCCGGCCGGTCGTCGGCGCGTGGGTGGAGAGGGCGGGAAGCCGGTCCAGGCAGGGTCTTGCATTGGTGGAGGGCTAGACCTAACTGGCAAGGCAGCGGTCTTGAAAACCGCCGGGGGGGAGACCTCCCATGAGGGTTCGAATCCCTCGCCCTCCGCCAGGAAACCGATCGGGAGAGGTGGCCGAGCTGGTCTAAGGCGTACGCCTGCTAAGCGTATGTGGGGGTAAAACTCTACCGCGGGTTCGAATCCCGCCCTCTCCGCCACCGCACGACACGGGGCGCCCATAGCTCAACTGGATAGAGCATCTGGCTACGGACCAGAAGGTTGGGGGTTCGAATCCCTCTGGGCGTACCAAGTCGGAACGAGGGGCTGCCTGAGCAGCCCCTCGTTTCTGTGCCGTCCCTTGTGCGCGCCTCATGCGTCGGCAATCAAGTTGCGGCAGCGGGCGTGGCGCGCTGTTGCGCTCGCAGCGACGCGCCGGTAATGTTCCGTCGTTCGTGCTCCCGATTTCCTCCCGTACGAAAGGGCGCCATGGTGTCCATATTCCGCGCTCACCCGCTGCGTCGGGTGGGCAGGCCGGTGCCGCGTCTGCTGCTGGCCCTGGCCGCCGTCGGCGCCGGGTTCGGCGGGAGGGCCGCGGGCGCTGCGGTCCCCACGATTCCGCTCGACGACATCCACGAGGGGATGACCGGCTACGGTCTGACCGTCTTTCACGGCACGCGCATCGACACCTTCGGCGTGCGCGTCCTCGGTGTGCAGCGGCACGCCCGCGTCGCTGGCAACGTGATCCTCGTGGAGGTGAGCGGGCCCGGTCTGGCAGAGTCCGCCATTGCGCAGGGCATGAGCGGCAGTCCGGTCTATTTGGACGGTCGGTTCGCCGGCGCGGTGGCCTTCAGCTGGGAAGGCGCGCTCCGTCCGATCGGTGGTCTCACACCGGCGGCGGAGATGCTCGCGCTGCCCGCCGAGCCGCTCGCCGCGTCGCCCGAACAGCTCGGCGCCGGTTGTGATCTGCCGGCGCTGCTCGATCCGCTCGGCCGTGGCCGCGATCTCGCGGCGTGTCTGGCGGGCCGCGGCGACCGTGCGGCCGTGCCCGGGGCGGAGCCCGGGTGGTCGGGCGGGACGGCCTGGCCTTCGCCCGCCCTGCTCGCCGCGCGTCTGCTGCCGGGACTGACGGAGACGGGCGGGACCGGCGTTCCGGGGCTCGCCGCGCTCCTGCCGGGCTGGCACTGTCGGGCCCTCGGCTCGTCGCCGGCGGGGGGGGGCGCCGCACCGATCGCACCGCAGGACAGCGCCGGCGCATCTCCCGGATTCCTGCCGGGCGGGGCCTGCGCCGTCGCGCTGGTGCTCGGCGACGCCGAACTGGGCGCCATCGGCACGGTGTCGTGGCGCGATGGCGATCGTGTGGGGCTGTTCGGCCACCCGCTCCTGCAGGCGGGTCCGGTGGCGCTGCCGCTGGTCGCCGCGGAGGTCGTGGGCATCTTCCCGAGCCGTCAGATGTCCTTCAAGATGGGCGGCATGGGGTCGGTCGTGGGCGCCGTGCACCACGATCTGCGCTCCGGACTGGCGGGCCGGCTCGGTGCCGTGGCGCCCCTGGTGCCGGTCGCTGTGACCGTGTCGAGGCCGGGCGGCGAGGAACGGTACGCTTTCCAGGTCGCGCGCGATGCCCGCCTCACGCCGCAACTCGTCTACTGGTGCCTCTACAACACGCTGCTGGCCCGGGGTGACGACCTCAGCCGGCAGACGATCCGTTACCGCATCGACGCCGACTGGCGCGCGCCAGACGGCGGCAGGGAGGGATGCGCGAGCAGCGGTGTGATCGCCGGTCCGGGCAGTGCCGCCGCGATGGCTCCCGACTGGAGCGGCCCGCTCCAGGCGATCTTCGAGAACCGCAATGCGCCGCTGACCCTCACGGGGGTGACCGCCGTCCTGCAGGTGACGCCCGGTATCGAGGCCGCCGCGATCACGGGGGCCGAGGCCGCGCCGGTCGCGCGGGCCGGAGAGATCTGGACGGTCACGGCCCACCTGCAGCCTTGGCGTGGCGACGCGCGCCAGGTCAGGCGGGAGCTGGCTCTGCCGGCGCGGCTGGCGCCGGGTCGCTACCATCTGCTGGTGGCGAGCGCCCGCGATGTCTTCGCGCTCGAAACGCAGCGCGTAGCCGAGCGGTTCGCCGACCATAGTCTCGCGGTGACGCTCGAACTGTTGCGTGCGCCGCGTTCGGCCGGGGATCTCGAGTTCGTGCTGTACGCGCCCGGTCGCGGCGTGACCGTGGACGGGCGCGAGTTCGCCGATCTGCCCGGCAGCGTGGCGGAGGCGTTCGCCGGCGGAACCGACGGACGCGTGGCGCCGACGCTGGCCGACATCGTACTGCGTGTGAGCGTACCGGACGGACCGGCGCTCGAGGGGGCGGCCATTCTGGCCCTGACCGTGCTGCCGGCCGCGCCGGCGCCCACCCCGGAGGGACGTCCATGACCCCGATCCGTCATTGTGCCGCTACGGCCGGTCTGCTCGTGTGCGTGGCCTGTCTCGCCCTCGTGGCCGTTCTGCCCGGCCCGGTCGCGGGCGCCGGCCCGGTCTTCTGGGATTATCCGGTGACCGTGCCGTTCGAGCGCTGCGAACTGGCGGGGGCCGGCCTGGATGCCTACGGGCGGCTGGCGCCCGGCCTGCGTGCCGAGGCGATCCCGCTGGAGGGACCGGAAGTGGTCTGGTGCCTGGTCCCCGACGGCGAGGGGGGGGCCTGGGGCGGTTCCGGTCATGACGGGGAACTGTGGCGTTTCCCGCGCGACGGGGCGCCGCGGCGTCTCGCGCGCCTGCCGGAGCCCGAGCTGTTCGCTCTGGCGCGGGTGGGCGGGGCGCTGTTCGCGGGCGGTGGTCCTGACGGTCTAATCTTCCGGGTGACGTCCGACGGGACGGTGGAGGCTTGGGCCGATCTTCCGGAGCAGTTCGTCTGGGCCCTGGCGGTGACGCCCGACGGGCATCTCTACGCGGCGGTCGGCTCCCCCGCGGCCGTTTACCGGATCGACGGCCGGTTCGACGTGACGAAGCTGACGGAGCTTCCCGCCGCCAACGCGATGGACCTCGCCTTCACGGCCGAGGGGCGGTTGCTGGTGGCGACGCAGGGCCCGGGGCTGATCTGGGAGATCGATCCGGCCCGTCCGGCCGGGGCGCGCGTGCTCCAGGAGACCCCGCAGGACGAGGTGCGTCAACTGGTCGCCGGCCCTGACGGGGCCTGGTATGCGCTGGCGATGACCCGGGGCGGTGGTGGCGCCGAAGGCGAGGCCGCCTTCACTCCCACACCGGGCGGACTGTTGCCGGCGGAGCCCGATACCGGCGGGGCGAATGTCGAGACCGCGGTCCGGGGCCGCACGCCCCGCGTCGGGCGCGTCAGCCGTGCCCGCGGTCGCTCGGCCACCGACTTCGGCGGGGCGCCGTCGCCCGGGCCGGACCGCACGGCGATCTACCGGATCGGCCGGGACGGCGTTGTCGCGAGCGTCTGGGGGGGCAACGTCCCGATCGTGGCGATCGCCCACACCGGGCGCTGGGGCTGGGTCGGGGCCGGCGTGCGCGATCAGGCGCGCGCACAGTTCGCCCTCTTCGCGCTCGGCGTCCCTGGCAGCGCGCGTCCGCTGGCGACGTGGGAGGGGGGCGATCCGATCGACCTGCTCGCTGTCTCTGCCGGCGACGGCGCGCCGCGGCTCTGGGTGGCGCAGGCCCGCCCCGGGCGGATCATCCGGTTGAGCGATCAGCCGGCCGAGGCGGCCGCCGCCGTGGCGCCGCCGATCGATGGCAGGGTTTCGATCCGCTGGGGCCGGCTGCGCTGGGAGGGAGAGTCCCGGGACGGGGCGCGGGTGCGTTTGGCGGTGCGCGGCGGACCGCGCGCCGTGCCGGACGCGACCTGGAGTGAATGGAGCGAGGCGTGGAGCGACAACGATCACGCCATTGCGCTGCCTCCCTCCCGCTTCCTCCAATGGCGGGCGGAGTTCACCGGGGGTGACGCCAGCGCGAATCTCGAGGCCGTCACGGTGAGCGGTTACGAACCGAATGTGGCGCCGCGCATCCTGCGGTTCGACCTGCAGTTGCCCGGGGAGTTGACGGTGGGCGGACCGCTCGAGGATGGCGGCGGCGTGACCGAGTCGTTCCCGTCCGGGCTGCGCGTCGAGTACAACATCGAAAGTCGTCGTGACCGGCGCGCCGAGCCGCTCGCGGCGGCGCGCGTGCGGCCTTTGCGGCTGTTCACCTGGCAGGCCTGGGACGCCAATGACGATCGTCTCGTGTACACCCTGGCCTACCAGCGCGTGGGAGAGGAGGCCTGGCAGCCTCTCGGCACGGAGACTTTCGAGACGTTGAAGACGTGGGATTCGGCGGGAGTGCCCGACGGTCTCTACGTCGTACGCCTGACCGCAGGCGATCGGCCCGACAATCCGCCGCGCGAGGCGCTTACAGTGGAGCAGCTCAGCGCGCCGCTGCTGGTCGACAACACGCCGCCGACGGTTTCCGGCTTCCAGGTCGCGCGCACGGCGGGGGGCCTGAAGGTGTCGGCGCGGGTGGTCGATGCCGCGAGTCCGCTTGCGGAGGCGTGGCTAGAACTGCCTGACGGCCGGACGATTCGGTTCGATCCCGCGGATGGGATTTGTGACAGCCGGGCCGAGGACTTCGCCGCCGAGTTCGTTTTTCCCGAGCCGGGGGGAGTGGCGACCGCCGGTCCCTGGCGGGTACGGGCCGGTTTCGTGGACCGATCCGGCAACGTCGGTCGCGCCGAGGGCGAGACCCGGTGACCGGAGGCGGCGCTCCGCTGGCTGACTTCGCCCCGCATGAGCGGTGGCTGGGCGAGGCGCTGCGCGAGGCGGCGGCCGCCGCCGCTGAGGGGGAGGTGCCGGTCGGCGCCGTGGTCGTGCGCGACGGGTCGATCCTCGGCCGTGGCCGCAACCAGGTCGAGACCCTGCGCGATCCGACCGCGCACGCCGAAATCCTCGCGCTCGGAGCGGCCGCCGGAACGCTCGGCGACTGGCGCCTGGACGGTTGCACCCTTTACGTCACGCTCGAACCGTGCACGATGTGCTGCGGCGCGCTGCTGCTGGCCCGGATCGGCCGGCTGGTGTACGGGGCCAGCGATCCGCGGGCCGGAGCGGTCTTTTCGACGGCGCGGCTGTTGGTGGGTAATCCGTACCACCTCAATGTGGAGGTGCTCGGCGGGGTGGCGGCAGCGGAGGCCGCCGAGCAGTTGCGGGACTTCTTCCGTCGTCGGCGGGAGCCGCCTGACGGGCGGTGTTGATTTTCAGGGGGTGCTTTGCTATATTGCCGCCCCGAACAGGCCGATCAGGTGGAGAGGTGCGAGAGCGGTCTATTCGGCACGACTGGAAATCGTGTGTGCCGCAAGGTACCCAGGGTTCGAATCCCTGCCTCTCCGCCACCTCTTGGAAAAACCGTGGAGAGGTGCCGGAGCGGTTGAACGGGGCGGTCTCGAAAACCGTTGAGCACGCAAGTGCTCCCAGGGTTCGAATCCCTGCCTCTCCGCCAGTTTTTCCGGCCCGGCCGGCGGGCCGCCGCAAGGCGCAAGACCGGCGCGACTCGATGTCAGGGTGGGGATGTAGCTCAGCTTGGGAGAGCGCCTCGTTCGCAACGAGGAGGTCGTCGGTTCGAGCCCGATCATCTCCACCACCCCGAATCTCGGAGGGAATACCCCCCGCGCGGTGATGGGCCAGGCCCGGCGCGACGCCGGAGCGCCAACTCCGTCAGGACTGGAAAGTAGCAGCGGTACGCCAACTCTGACGTGTGCGTCGATCAGCCTGGCCCGCCCTTTATCCCGCGGTCCCGTGACCGCGAGGCGTCTCCAAGGCCCCGCAGCCGGGCGGACGACCAGGCGGTAAGGCGATGTCCTACAACGCGCTGGCCCGCAAGTACCGCCCCTCCACTTTTGCCGACGTGGTGGGCCAGGGGCATGTGGTGGGGACGCTGCGCGCGGCTCTGCGCAAAGACAAGCTCTCGCACGCCTATCTCTTCTCGGGCCCGCGCGGCTGCGGCAAGACCACACTTGCCCGTCTGCTGGCCAAGGCGCTCAACTGCACCTCCGGCGCCAAGGACGATCCGTGCGGTGTCTGCGAGACCTGTCAGGCCATCGCGGCCGGCAGCTACCTCGATGTCCTCGAAATCGATGCGGCCTCGAACACCGGCGTGGACAATATCCGCGACCTGCGCGACATGGCGCAGTACACGCCGGTGCGCGGCGGCTACCGTGTGTTCATTATCGACGAAGTGCACATGCTGTCGAAGGGTGCGTTCAACGCCCTCCTCAAGATCCTCGAGGAGCCGCCGGCGCGGGTGTTCTTCTTCTTCGCCACAACGGAACCGAACAAGATTCCGCGCACGATCCTGTCCCGCTGCCAGCGCTTCGATTTCCGACTGTTGACTCGAGTCGAGTTGTCGGCCCGAATCGAAAGCGTCGCCGCCGCCGAGGGGGCGCGGATCGAACCGGCGGCGCTGGCCCAGATCGTCTCCCTCGCGGAAGGGAGCATGCGCGACGCCCTGAGCGTGCTCGATCAACTCGTGGCGGCGTGCGATGGCGCCATCGACGAGAAGCTGGTGATCGATCTCTTCGGACTGGTGCAGGCCTCCGCCTACACCGAGCTGAACGAAGCGATTCTGGCGCACGATCCGGCGCGGGCGCTCCGGCTGGCCGACCACCTGCTCCGCGAAGGGCAGAGCCTCGACGCCTTCGCGCACGGGATCGCCGCCAACTTCCGCAACCTGCTGTTGCTCAGGGTCGATCCGGGGCTGGGTGACGGGCTCGACCTGGCGCCCGAGCAGCGGGCCACACTGACGCGGCAGGCGGAGTTGTTCAGTGCGCCCGACCTGCTGGCGCTGCTCGATCGCGCGGGCATGCATTACGAACGGATCCATCGCAGCACGCAGCCGCGTGTCCTGCTTGAGGCGGCGCTGGTGGAGTACGCGCTATTCGAGTCACGGGTGCTGCTGGCCGACCTTGCGCGTCGGCTGGAAGCGCTGGTCGGCGGGAAGGTTCCGCCCGGCCTGACCGGCATGCCCGCTGGCGGTTCGCGGAGCGGACGCGCCCCGACCCGCCCGGCCGGCGGTTCCGGCGGGCGGCACGCCGCCGCTCCGGAAGGGACCGCCGCGGACGCTGCGCCGACGCCCCGTACCGGCGCTGCGGAGACGGTGACCGGGTGGTCGGCCTTCGTCGAAACGCTGCTGCGGACCGAGCCGCGGCTGGGCGCCTGCCTCATGGAGGCGTTGCCGTCGCTCGATGAAGCGCGGGGCCGGCTGGTGCTGGCCTTTCCCGCCGAGAAGGAGTTCCAGATCGAGCAGGTGCGCCAGGAGTTGCCGGTGCTGCGCGAGCGCGTGGCCGCCTTCTTCGGTCGACCGCTCATTCCCGAACTGCTCGCCGGCGATTCCCGTCCCGACGGCGGGCTGCGGGAAGCGGTGCGGCGGCGGGTGGCGCCGACCGAGCGCGAGGCGCTCGAGGCGGCCTGCCGCACTGACACCTCCCTGGCCGGACTCGTCAACCTGCTTGACGCTGATCCGATTGCCGAAGCCGAACGCGCGGCCTGGACGCGTCGGCCCGCCGCTGCCGAACCGCTCGCCGGCCCGGACGACGGCGTCACGGAAGCCTGAGTCCCCCGAGTCTTTCCAGCCCCGGAGATTGCCATGGACATGCGTCAGATCATGAAGCAGGCGCAGCAGATGCAACAGCGAATGGCCACGTTGCAGGCAGAGCTCGCCGGCCGCGAGGTTACCGCCACGGTGGCTGGCGGGCAGGTCACCGTCGTCATGAATGGCCGTCACGAAGTGACGCGGATCGCCATCGAAGCGTCGGCTGTCGATCCCCAGGACGTCGAGTTCCTGCAGGATCTGATCGCGTCGGCGGTCAACGAGGCGGTCCGGCAGGTCGATGCGATGTCCGAGAAGGAGATGGGCGCTCTCACCGGCGGCCTGGAAATTCCCGGCTTTCCGCCTTCCGGACCGGGGAGGTAGGAGGTGCACGGAGGCGCGGGGGGGCCGGCCGGACAGGGACCGCCGTCGGGCGGCGAGTTCCAGTCGCCGGCGTTGGAGCGTCTGGTGCGCCTGCTGAGCCGGTTGCCGGGGCTGGGTCGCAAGTCGGCCACCCGCATCGCGCTGCATCTGATCTGCGGCGCCCCGGCGGTGGCGGAGGAACTGTCCGTCGCCATCGCCGACGCGCTGCGCCAGGTGTGCCGCTGTGGGCGCTGCGGTTCCCTCACCGAAGACGATCCGTGCCCCATCTGCCGCTCTGAGCATCGCGATCCGGCGGTGCTGTGCGTGATTTCGACTCCGGTCGACATTTTGTCGTTCGAGAAGGCGGGCTTCTATCGCGGTCGCTATTTTGTCCTGGGCGGGCTGCTCTCCCCGCTCGACGGTGTCCGGGCGGAGGATCTGCCGTTCGAGCGTCTGATGGCCCTCGTGGTCGAGGACGGGGTCCGGGAGGCGATCCTGGCCTTCGATGCGAGCGTGGAGGGTGAGGCGACCGCGCTCTACATCCAGCGGCTGCTCGAGGGACGGGAAATCCGGCTGACCCGCCTGGCGACCGGGATTCCGGTCGGCGGGGCCCTTGCCTTCACTGACGAGATCACCCTGCAGCGCGCCTTCCAGTTCCGGCGCGCCTTCTGACCCTCCCGTTCGCCGCCGGACCGCGCCCCGAATCGGCGCTCAAGCGGGGCCTGCCGCCGTCGATACCTCTTCTGGCGGGGTGGGCGCGCCGCGGAAACGCCGCGGACGGCCGCCAGGGAGGCATGTCATGGTCAGAGCGGAGTGGGCGATCTTCGAGGAGGACTACTGGGCGATGAACAACGCCCTGAAAGACCTCCTGCGCAGTTCCAACTCCACGAGCGCCCTCCTCATCGACCGCACCGGCCAGTTGATCGCGCACTCCGGGGACGAACTGCAGTTCGATGTTGTCAGCTTCGCGTCCCTGTGCGCCGCCGATTTCGAGGCGAACTACCAGCTTGCCAAGCTGATCGGCGAGAAGGATTTCAGCACGCTCTATCACCAGGGATCCAACGAGAGCATGTACCTGAGCAAGATTGCCCGGGACGTGGTGCTCGTGGTGCTGTTCGACAAGCGCACCACGCTCGGCCTGGTGCGGCTGCGGGTGAAGCGCACGGTGGACGAGTTGTGCACGATCATCAACCAGCTGTTCGAGAAGTTGCAGTACCGGAACGAGGAGTACGACACCTTCGACGAGACCTTCGCGCAGGATGTCGAGAGCGAGATCGACAGCCTGTTTGTGGACTGACGGCCCCCGGCGGGGCTGCGGCGGGGAGAGCGCGACGTGTCCCTGATCAACTACGCGTCCCGGGAAATCAATTGCAAGATCGTCTACTACGGGCCGGGGCTCGGCGGTAAGACGACCAATATCCAGTATGTGTACGACAAGGTGGCGCCCGAAACGAAGGGCAAGCTGGTCACGCTCGCCACCGAGATGGACCGTACGCTCTTCTTCGACTTCCTGCCGCTCGAACTGGGGACTGTCAAGGGGTTCAAGACCCGCTTCCACCTCTACACCGTGCCGGGCCAGGTATATTACAACGCCAGCCGCAAGCTGATCCTGCGCGGGGTGGACGGTATCGTGTTCGTGGCCGATTCCCAGGAGACCCGCTTCGACGCGAACATCGAGGCGCTCTACAACCTGCACGAGAACCTGACTGAGCACCGGCTCGACCTGGCCAAAATTCCGTTCATCATGCAGTACAACAAGCGCGACCTGCCCGACGCAGTGCCGTTGGCCGAACTGGAGGAGGAGCTCAACCCGGAGCACTTCCCCTTCTTCGAAGCGGTCGCCTTCCAGGGGGTCGGTGTCTTCGACACCCTGAAGTCCGTGGCCAAGCAGGTTCTGCGCAATCTGCAGTCGACCGGCGCCGGTGCTCCGACGGCCGGCGCGCCGCTCTGAGTCTGAGTTTCGCGCCCCACGCCTGTGCCCGGCGGTCGTGCGCCGCGTTGACCCCGTCCCGCTCCTGACCTATCCTGCCCCCGCCGTTTCGACGAAAGGAACCCGCGTGGGACGTTTTCTGCTTTACCTCTTTGGCACCTTCGGCGGCACCGGCTATGCGCCGATCGCTCCGGCGACAGTCGCCAGCCTCGCCGTGGCGCTGCTCTGGTGGCTGGCCGGACCGTTGACTCTGCCGGTGCAACTGCTTCTGCTGCTCGTGGTTGTCGTACTAGGCGTGCCGGTCGCGACATGGCTCGAGACGCGCCATGGGCACGACCCGAAGCTTGTCGTCTGCGACGAGGTGGCCGGCATGCTGGTCACCTATCTCGGCGTGTCGCTGTTCTCCGGTCCGGTCACGCTGTTGGGCGTCACGACAACGGGACTGCCGGCGTGTCTCGCCGGCTTCCTCTGGTTCCGCGTCTTCGACATCCTCAAGCCGTTCCCGGCGCGCCGATTCGAGTCGTTTCCGCGTGGCTGGGGCATCATGGCGGATGATCTGATGGCCGGCATCTACGCGCAGATCGCGCTGCGGCTGACGTTGCTCGGGTTGGGGTGGTGAGCGTGTGAGCGGGACGGCTCCCGGCACCCTGCGCGAGGCTTATCTGGTCGCCGTGGGGGACGAGCTGCTGCTTGGGCGCACCGCCGACACGAACTCCCAGGAGATTGCCCGCGCCCTGACGGCGCGGGGGCTGAGCGTGCGCGGCACGCTGGTCGTGCCGGACGATGCGACGGCGATCGCGCGCGCACTCGACGCAACGCCGCCCGGGGCGCTCGTCAGCGTGACCGGCGGGCTCGGCCCGACCCCCGACGATCTCACACGCGAGGCGCTGGCCGCCTGGGGCGGCGCGGCGCTGGTGGAGGAACCTGCGCTCGCGGCGCGCCTGCGCGAGCGGTGCGCGTCGCACGGCCTGCCGTATCACGAGGGGACGGCGCGTCAGGCGCGCGTGCCGGCCGGGCTCGGCTGGCTCCCCAACCCGGTCGGTTCCGCGCCCGGCCTGCTGGGGGAACTCCGCGGTCGCACGTTGCTGGTGATCCCCGGCGTGCCGACCGAGATGCGCGCCCTGCTCACCGACGCGCTCGCGCATTGGGAGGCGGCCGGACGTCTTCCCGCGCCGCGCCCCGCCGTGTTGTTGCGCACCGCGCAGGTGGGGGAGGGGACGCTCGCGCGACTCTGCCGCCCGCTGATGGCGGCCCACCCCGGCCTGGTCTGGTCGTGGTGGCTGGTGCGCTGGGGGGTGGACGTGCGGGTGTCTCTGCCGCCTGGCTGCGACGACACTCGCGCGCTGGCCGCCGCCGGTGACGCGTTGCGTCGGCTCCTGGGCGAGACCCTCTACGACGAAGGGACCCGCGACCTGCCCGATGTCGTGCGCGAGGCGCTGGCGTCGCGTGGCGCCACGCTGGCCGTCGCCGAGTCGTGCACCGGCGGCGGCCTGGGCGCCGCGCTCACCTCCGTGGCGGGAGCGTCGGCCGTCTTCCGCGGTGGCGTGATCGCCTACGCCGACGCGGTCAAGACCGCGGAGCTCGGCGTGTCGACCGCCACGCTCGCCGCGCATGGCGCCGTCAGCGCCGAAACCGCTCTCGCGATGGCGGCCGGCTGTCGCGCCCGCTTCGCCACCGACTACGCCCTCGCCGTCACCGGTATTGCCGGTCCCGACGGCGGCACGCCCGACAAACCGGTCGGCACCGTCTGGATCGCCCTCGACGCCCGCGGCCGGCGCCACGCCCGCCACTACCGGTTCCCCGCCGACCGCCGCCGCAACCGCCAGCTCGCCGTGAGCGCGGCGCTCGATGCGCTGCGGCGGATCCTCGCTGCCGGGGACGATGCGCGTGAGCCGTGGCACGCGCTCGACAGCTGGGGCGTCAAGGACCGCTGACGGATCGCGATCTTACCGTGAGGGTTGGCGGCCGGCGTGGCGGCGGGCTCCGGCTATGGCCGGTTGATCTGGTAGATGATCGTGTTCTGCTTCGGATCGTCGGGGTAGGTGAGCACGTTCACGACGGTCAGGGCGTTCGCCAGGGGAGCGGGTGGAGGTATCACCAGCAGGGGTTTGAGCGCCGGCACGTGGTGGCGCACCTCGGCCACGTTCACGATGAGGAAATCGGCTCCCGCAGCGCGGGCCGCCGCCACGATCGCCTCCGCCGTGTCCCCCGCCGGGCAGGGCAGATGGCGGCAGTCGGCCCAGAACGGCAGGAACGGCTTGTAGTCGGCCACCAACGCTTCGCGTCCCACGCGCTCGCGCAGCCAGATGCCGCCGTCGCGCAGTCCGAAGTACGTTTCGGTGCAGGGCACGATCCAGCGTGCGTCATCGCGCGCGGCCAGGCCGAGGCCGGCCAGCGCCAGCGCGGCCAGCAGCGGTGCGGCCACGCGGGCGGCCGTGGCGCGGCCGGCGCGCCGGAGAAGATCGCGCGCGAGCCGCAGCAGACGGCGCGCGCCGTGAGCGGCGCCCCACAGGACGAAGGGGATGAACGGGACCCAGAAGCGGGGCACCATTGCGAAATCGAAGAGGGGCAGCAGCACGAGCGGCGTCAGACAGAGCAGCCACGCGCGCGGCCCCGTGACGGCTCCCGCGACGGCCAGCAGGCAGATCGGCAGCCCGACGAGTCCGGCGAGCATCGCCAAAAAAATGACGGTGTTGTGAACGTAGAGACCGGCCATGCCCCAGCCCGCGTGCATCGCCCAGGCCCGTTCGAGGAAGACGCTCTTGCCGCTCAGGCCCCATTGCCCCGTCTGCGCGTGGATGAACAGAACGTAGGGCGCCGCGAGCAGGACGAGGCCGGCCCAGAAGGTCCACGGCGGGCGTCGCTCGCGCCGGAGCAGGGCGGCCGAGAACGCGGCGGCCATGACCAGCGCCTCCGGCCGGATCAGATAGGCAAAGCCGAGCACGAGGCCGGCTGCGAGGCGCCGTCGCGCCGTGAGCAGCAGGCACGCGCCGAGCAAAGCGCACCCGTAGCTCATCTCGGACATATCGCTCTTGGCGAGGATGAGATTCAGAGGGAGGAAGGTCAGGATCGCGGCGATCGCCAGGCTCCAGCCCCGGCCCAGGTCGCGCCGGACGAGCCGGTACGCCAGCCATGGCAGCAGCGTGCCTAACAAGACGTTCGCCGCGAGCGCAGCCCAAATCGGCGCGAAGGGGTCGTCGAGTCCGAGGAGGGCGAGCGGCGCCGCGATGAGCAGCGGCCAGCCGGGGGGAAAACTGCTGTAGGGCAGGTGCCCGGACCGCACCAGCTCCCGCGCCTGCAGCAGGTAATAGGTTCCGTCCACGCTCGGCCAGGGGTTCCAGAGCGCCAGTCGCGCCCGGCAGGCCAGCCCGACGATCACCAGCACCAGGATCACCAGCCACAACGGCACGGGGTTGCGTCCCTCGCTGCGGTCGCCCGTCCTGTGTGTCGTTCCCATGCTCCCCCTTCGCCCGGGGCGATTGTAGACCGGGCGCCGCGAAGAGTCGTATTGAAATCCACGGGCGGCGGGGCGATCGTGCAGGTCAGTCGGCCCGCCTGCCGGCCGTGAATTCAACTCCGGAGGTCGCCATGCGAAGAATCGAACCGGCGGACCTGGACCTGAGGCCGTTCCACCTCCTCGATCGGGAGTGGGCGCTGCTGGTGGGCGGTGGTGCGCGGCCCAACCCGATGACCGTGTCCTGGGGCGGGCTGGGCACGCTGTGGCGGAAGCCGGTGGCGACGGTGTACGTGCGCCCGACGCGCCACACCTGGGAGCTATTGAACGGGCACCCGGAGTTCACGCTCAACTTCCTGCCGCCGGAGATGAAGCCGGCGCTGGACCTGTGCGGATCACGCTCGGGTCGCGACCTCGACAAGTGGCTCGCCGCGGGGCTGAGTCCCGAACCGTCGGCGGCGGTGTCGGTGCCGCGGGTCGCGGGGTCGATTCTCAGCCTGGAGTGCCGGGTGCTGGCGACGCTCGACTTCGATCCGGCGCGTTTCCTCGACCCAGGGATCGCGGGGCTGTACCCCGCGCAGGACTACCACCGGCTGTTCTTCGGCGAAGTGCTGGCGGCGTGGCGCGCCGGCGCAGCGGTCCAGCCGACCTGATCCTCTGCTCGTCCTGACGGAGCGACATGGCCCTGATCAGCGTCCATGATGTTGCGCTCGCCTTCGGCGGATCCCCGCTGCTCGACGGCGTCACCTTCCACGTGGAGAAGGGCGATCGGATCGGCCTGGTCGGCCGCAACGGCGCCGGCAAGTCGACTCTGCTCGCCCTGCTCGCGGACGCGGTGTCGCCGGACTCTGGCGGGGTCGTCCGGCGGCCCGCTCTGCGCGTCGCGCTGCTGCCCCAGGAGGTGCCGCAGGGGCTGACCGGCGTCGTGAGCGCGGTCGTGGCGGCGGGGATTGCCCCGCACGCCGGCGAGGAGGCCTGGACCGGGGAGCAGCGGATCGAACAGATGCTGGCCCGGCTCGGTCTGCCGGCCGACGCTCCGGTCGCGGGGCTCTCCGGGGGCATGCTGCGGCGCGTGCTGCTGGCCCGCGCGCTGGCGGCCGTTCCCGATGTTCTGCTCCTGGACGAGCCGACCAACCATCTGGACATCGATACCATCGCCTGGCTGGAGGATTTTCTGACCTGCGAGGCGCCGACCCTGGTCATGGTCACGCATGATCGCGCGCTGCTGCGGTCGCTCGCGACCCGCATCATCGAGCTGGACCGCGGCCGGTTGCTCGACGTCGATGGCGGTTACGACGAGTACCTGCGCCGCCGCGACGCGGCGTTGCAGGCCGAAACGGCGGCGTGGCAGCGCCAGGACCGCCGGCTGGCGGAGGAGGAGATCTGGATCCGCCAGGGCATCAAGGCGCGCCGCACGCGCAACGAGGGGCGGGTGCGCGCGCTCGAGCGATTGCGCGAGCAACGGCGCGGGCGGCGCGCGCAGCCGGGCGCGGCGCGTCTGGAGGTGGCCGAGGCGGAACGCAGCGGCCGTCTGGTCGTCAAGGCCGACGGCGTCGATTTCGCCTACGGGGACCGTCCGGTCGTGCGCGACTTCAGCGCCACCATCATGCGCGGCGACCGCGTCGGCATCATCGGCCCCAACGGGGCGGGCAAGACCACCCTGCTGCGGATCCTGATCGGCGAACTGGCGCCCCGGACCGGCAGCGTGCGGCAGGGCGCCGGCGTGCAGGTTGTCTACTTCGACCAGTTGCGCGAACAACTCGATCCCGCGAAATCGGTGCGCGACAATCTCGGCCTCGACAGCGACACCATCACGATCGGCGGCCGTTCGCGCCACGTGATGAGCTACCTGCAGGACTTCCTGTTCAGCCCCGAGCGGGCGCGGACGCCCGTCGGCGCGCTTTCCGGCGGCGAGCGCAACCGGCTGCTGCTCGCGCGGCTGTTCACCCGCGAGGCGAACCTGCTGATCCTCGACGAACCGACGAACGATCTCGACCTCGAAACGCTCGACCTGCTCGAAGAGCTGCTCGCTGATTTCTCCGGCACGCTGTTGCTGGTGAGCCACGACCGCACCCTGCTTGACCGCGTCGTGACCAGCACCCTGGCGGTGGGCGGCGACGGCACGGTCCTGGAGACGGTAGGCGGCTACGCGGACTGGCTGCGTCAGCGGCCGCCGGTCACGCTGACCGCGCCGGTGAAGAAGCCGACTCCGGAACGGCCGGTGTCGGACCGGCCGCGCCGACTCACCTTCAAGGAACGTCGCGAGCTCGACGAACTTCCCGCGGCCATCGCCTGCCTCGAGGCGGAGCAGGCCGCGGTTCACGAGCGTCTCGCCGATCCGGAGCTCTACCGCTCCGCCGCGGGGCTGGTGGCGGAGCTCCGGGAGCGGCTGGCCGCCGTAGAGGCCGGGCTCGTTGTCGCCTACGCCCGCTGGGAGGAGCTGGAAGCGCTGGGGTGAGGCACGGCGGAGGCCGTTTTCAACGACAGCGAAATCCGCCGCCGCGCCAGGTCCACCTCGATCACCCGCGCCATCACCTGCTGCTGCACCCTGACGACTTCGCTCGGGTGGCGGATGAAGCGGTCGGCAAGCTGGCTGACGTGGGCCAGCCCGTCCTGGTGGACGCCGATGTCGATGAAGGCTCCGAAATCGGTCACGTTGGTCACGATGCCGGGCAGGCGCATGCCGACCGCGAGGTCCTCGAGCGTGTTGACGCCGTCGGCGAAGCGGAAGGCGCTGAACTCCGCGCGCGGATCGCGGCCGGGGCGGGCCAGCTCGGCGAGGATATCCTGCAGGGTGGGCAGGCCGACGGTGTCGGTCACGTAGCGCGCCGGGTCGAGCGGGGCGCGGCGCGCGGAGTCGTGCAGCAGGTCGGCCACGGCGCAGCCGCAGTCGCGCGCCATGCGGGCGACCAGGCCGTAGCGCTCGGGATGGACGGCGCTGGCGTCGAGCGGGTCGTCGCCGTCGTGCACGCGCAGGAAGCCGGCGGCCTGTTCGAACGCCCGGGGACCGAGGCGCGGCACGTCGCGCAGCGCGCGGCGGCTCGGAAACGGGCCGTGGGCGGCGCGGTGGGCCACCACGTTCGCGGCGAGGGTCGGGCCGAGACCCGCCACGTAGGCCAGCAACGCGGCGCTCGCGCTGTTCACATCCACGCCGACGGCGTTCACGCAGCTCGTGACCACGTCGTCGAGGCCGCGCCGGAGGGCCGGCTGGTCGACGTCGTGCTGGTACTGGCCGACGCCGATCGACTTGGGGTCGAGCTTCACTAGCTCGGCCAGCGGGTCCTGCAGGCGGCGGCCGATGCTCACCGAACCGCGAACCGTCAGGTCGTGGTCGGGAAATTCGCGGCGGGCGAGTTCGCCGGCGGAGTAGATCGAGGCGCCCGATTCGTTGACCATCACGATTGGCAGCGTGGTCGGCAGGTCGAGACCGGTGAGCCAGGTCTCGGTTTCGCGGCCGGCGGTGCCGTTGCCGACGGCGATCGCCTCGATCGCGTGGCGATCGGCCAGCTCGCGTACCCGGCGCGCCGCGGCCGCGGCCTGGCCGGCGCCGCTGTGGGGATGGATCGTCTCGTGGTGGAGCAGGTCGCCCTGGCGGTCGAGGCAGACCAGCTTGCAGCCGGTGCGGAAGCCGGGATCGAGCGCGAGCACCCGCTTGCGGCCGAGCGGCGGCGACAGCAGCAGTTCGCGCAGGTTGGCGGCAAAGACCGCGATCGCCTCCGCGTCGGCGCGTACTTTCAACTCGAGGCGCAGCTCGGTCTCGAGCGAAAGGCTGAGCAGGCGTCGGTAGCCGTCGGTGACGGCGGCGGCGACCTCGCGGGCGGCCGGCGAGGCGCCCTTCACGAACAGGCGCTCCAGGATCCGCAATGCCTCCTCCTCCGGCGGCAGCACGTGCATGACCAGGCAGCCCTCCTGCTCGCCGCGCCGGATCGCCAGGATGCGGTGTGACGGCGCGCGCAGGGCCGGTTCCTCCCAGGCGAACCAGTCGCGGAATTTCGCGCCGGCCTCCTCCTTGCCGCGCGCCAGGCGGGAGCTGAGCACTCCCCTGGCGCGGAAGAGGCGGCGCAGGGCGGTGCGTGCGTCGGCGTTTTCGTTCACCTGTTCGGCGAGGATGTCGCGCGCTCCCTGCAGCGCTTCTTCAGCGGTCGTCACGCCGAGTTCCGGATCGACGAAGGCTGTCGCTGAGCGCGCCGGATCGCAACGCGGGTCCTGGATCAGGAGCAGGTCCGCCAGCGGCGCGAGACCCCGCTCGCGCGCGATCGTGGCGCGGGTGCGCCGCTTCGGACGATGGGGGAGGTAGATGTCCTCGAGGTTGGCGAGCGTCACGGCGCCGAGCACCGCGGCCTTGAGTTTGTCGTCGAGCAGGCCGCGTTCGGTCAACGAGGCGAGGATCGCCTCGCGGCGCCGGTCGAGCTCGCCGAGCTGCTCCAGACGATCGCGCACCGCGGTGATCTGCACCTCGTCGAGGCTGTCGGTCGCCTCCTTGCGGTAGCGCGCGATGAACGGGATGGTGCCGCCCGCCGCGAGCAGTTCGGCGGCGGCCCGGACCCGGACCGGAGCGATCTGCAACTCCCCGGCGATGGTGGCAAGGTGTGATTCGTGCATGGGATTCCTCGGGGTGAAGCTTGGACAAGGCCGGGCGCTACGGCCGGGCGGCGTGGAACTTGCGCTGCATCTTGAGCGGTTGGTTGTCGGGATCGAGGCCGATGGCCTGGTCGAGGGCCGTCAACCCCTCCTCGTTCAGTCCGGCGTCGAAGCAGATGAAAGCCACCAGCGACCAGATGTAGGGATCGGCGATCCCGGACGGCTCCTCCCGCAGCTGGTGCACGATGTCGCGCGCGCGCCCGACGTCGCCCAGGGCCCGATCCGCTTCCAGCACCACGCACATCTCGCCCCGGTCGATGTCGGTCGTCCAGCGGTGCAGCAGCAGCTGGCGGCCTTTGGCCGGTTCGCCGGAACGCACGTAGGCGAGGGCCAGATCACGGGCGTTGGATCGCGTAGGATCGTCCGCGCAGGCCTGTTCCAAGGCGCGGACGACGTCGCGCAGATCGCGCGGCGAGACCATGGCCTCACCAGGTTCGCGCGATCCACCGGGCGAAACGAGTCTTTCAAACCCCTGGCCCGGGTACATCCGCGCGACCGGATCGGGAGATGCCTTGTCGTCGAACGCGCCGTTCACCGGCGTCAGCGGGGACCAGGCCGGGGGCTCGACGTCCGGCTCGGGATCCTCATCGGCGGCGGTGGCGGTGGCGCCGGCCCTGCGCGCGCGGTCCAGAATGGCCCCGATTCCCGCGCGGTCAGGTGCGAGGCGGACGGCGACCTCGAGGTCTGCGCAGGCCGCCGCCCAGCTATGCTCGTGGAAGTTGAGCAGCCCCCGATTGTACCAGCCGGCCACGTCGCCGGGCGCGATCCCGATGACGGTTCCGAAGGCCTCCCGCGCTGCCTCCGCCTGGCCGGCATGGCTCGCGGCCACGCCCAGGGCGTTCCAGCCGGCCGCGTCGCCGGGGTGCGCGGTGAGGTGGCGCGCGAGGCGAGGCAGCGCCCGCTCGTAGCCGCCGCGCGACATTTCCAGGACGGAGGCCAGCGAACAGACGTCGGGCGCGTCCTGCCCCTGCGCGGTCAGCAGGTCGCAGGCGAGCGCGAGGTCGTCGGCCGCGCGCGCCGGATCACCCAGGTGATGGAAGGCGCGACCGCGCAGCGCCAGCGCCTCCGCAGGCCGGATGCCGCGACGGTGGCAGGTGGTGAGCTCCGCGATCGCGGTTTCGCCGAGCTGACGGCGCCGTTGGGGATCGGTCTCGCGGTCGCACGCCATGACCAGCTGCGCCGCGTGGGCCAGCCGGCTGCCGGCCACGTGCAGCTCGCCGTACGCCACGGCGAAGGGATAATTCAGATCGCCGAGGCCGAAAACCCGCGCCGGACCGACCAGTGTCTCGACCGGAAAGTAGGTCATCAG
The DNA here is from genome assembly GCA_963732385.1 of uncultured bacterium. Taxonomy (GTDB): domain Bacteria; phylum Krumholzibacteriota; class Krumholzibacteriia; order LZORAL124-64-63; family LZORAL124-64-63; genus CAVSZB01. The sequence goes on from CAVSZB010000007.1 coordinate 66,392, forward strand.
GGGGCGCAGCAGCGTGGCCAGGCCGTAGTACTCGCGGGCGAGATCCGGCTGGCGGTTCAGCTCGCACAGCAGACCGACATCGCCGAAGAACCGGTGCGCGTGGGGATAGCTGAAATATCCGTAGACCCGGCCCATGACGAAGGAGGCCAGGCGCAGCTCGCCCCGCGCCCGGTAGGCGGTACTCTTGATCCAGCGCTCGGCGAAGTCCGAGTCGAGCCAGCCCCATCCCGGGACATGCACCCGGATGGCGCGCAACTCCGCGGCGAGGCGGCAGGCCTCGGAGAACTGTCCGGACTCGGCCAGCAGCAGCCCCTCGACCAGCATCGACTCGACCTTGTCGGACGTGGCGATCTCGCCAGCCGCAGCGATCCGCTCGATCCCCTCGGCGTACAGACCGCGCTCCCGGCAGAGCCAGGCCTGGTCGAGCAGCACGCGCCGTCGCAACCCGGCGTACCGACGTGCCGGCAGCGGCGCCATGGCCGCGAGCGCGGCGTTCAGGGAGCGTTCGTGGGCGACGAGATCACCAACGGTCCCCTGGGCGAAGGCCAGGTCGTACCAGATCATGGGGTCGGACGGATCGAGTCCCGTCGCGTTGACGAGTGCGTCGATGAAACGAGTCAGGCCCTCCGCCACGCCAGACGGATTGACGAGGGCGGAGCCTTTGCGGCAATGCTCCGCGGTCTGGCGCAACACCACCTCGAACCGTTGCGCCTTTTCGCGGTACGGTTCGGCCAGATCCCGGCGCTGCCGCCGCGCCTCGGCCGGCAGGGCCAGGAAGGCGGCGAGGTCGATCGGCGGCGCCGCGGCCGCGTAGCGGGCCTGTTCGCGGTACGGGCGGGTCTTGTCCTTCAGAAACCCCATCCGCGCGCGGTACTGGGACAGCGCCGCGCCGGCGAGGTCCCGGGACAGGCCCACCCAATCCTTCACGGCGAGCGGTTCGTCGTCCGCGGCGGCCGCGGCGACCGGTGGCGGGAAGGCGTGGAGCGGTGCAGGACAGGCGAGCCGTGTCGCGACCACCAGCAGGATCGACAGCGTGAACCTGCGACGCATGTGTTCTCCCCGGCCGGTGCAAAGATCGCCAGAGCCTCCTCCCGATAGTACAAGCCGGCGAATTCCTGAGCAAGCGTCCGGGATGCGCAGAGACCAGGACAGATCCGTGACAGGTCCGGGGTTTTCACTACGGGAGCGCTGTGCGATGCTGATCGCCCGCGGTCGTCACCGCCACCCCGGAGCGAAGTTGCCGTGAGACTCTTCATCGCCGTCGATCCCGGTGAACGGTTCCGCGCCGAACTGTCCACGCGGCTTGACGTCTGGCGGGCGCGGCTGCCGGTCGCCTGGGTGCGCGCGGAGAACCTGCACGTGACGCTCCGGTTCCTGGGGGAGTTGCCGGCGGCGGCGTTGCCGGCGCTGGAGATGGCGCTGCGCGGGGCCGTGGCTGGCCACGCGCCGCTCGTCCTGCGGCCCGGCGGCGTGGGGGCCTTCCCGCACGTGCGTGCGCCGCGGGTTCTCTTCTTGCAGATGGCCTCGCCCGGGGGGGCGCTGGAGCGACTCGCGGAATCGGTGCGGGCGGCCGTGGACCCGCTGCTGCCGCCTGGTGAAGGCGACGACCGTCCGCTGCGCGCCCACCTCACCCTGGCCCGCGTGAAGCAGCCGCTGACGTCGGCGCAGGCGCGTGAACTCGCGGCGATCGATCCTGGCGCGTGGGACCCGCTCACGGTCGGCGAGGTCTGCCTCATGCGCAGCGTGCCGGGTCGCGCCGGCCCGGTGTACACCTGCCTGCTCGCCGCCGCCCTCTCCGGCGGCGGGCCAGTCGTCGGGTAGTTGCGCGGCGTCGCGGCGCGTGCTACCGTGCTCCCGCCTTCGGGTTGGCGCACGGTCGGCGGCCACCCGTCGCGCGACCGGCACCGTTTCCCGCAGCCTCCCGGAGCAACCCGCCTTCCGAAGGAGACCACGTCATGGCGATCGAACGGCAGGAAGACAAGGCGAAGGCTCTCGAACTGACCCGGACCCAGATCGAAAAGCAGTTCGGCAAGGGAGCGATCATGCTGCTCGGGGACACCCATATCCTCGAAGATGTCGACGCGATCTCGACCGGCAGTCTCGCGCTCGACATCGCGCTTGGCGTGGGGGGGTTGCCCACCGGCCGGGTCACCGAGGTCTACGGCCCCGAGGGGAGCGGCAAGACCACCATCGCGCTCTCGGTGATCGCCAACTCGCAGCGGCGGGGCGGCACGGCGGCGTTCATCGACGCGGAGCACGCGCTCGACCCCGCCTACGCGCGCAAGCTCGGCGTGGACATCGACAACCTGCTCGTCTCGCAGCCCGACACCGGCGAACAGGCGCTCGAGATCACCGAAATGCTGGTGCGCTCGGGGGCCATCGACTGCATCGTGATCGACTCGGTGGCGGCGCTGGTGCCGCGCGCGGAGATCGAGGGGGAGATGGGGGACCAGCATGTCGGCCTGCAGGCGCGGCTCATGTCGCAGGCGCTGCGCAAGCTGACCGGCGCCATCGCCAAGACCCATACGCTGGTGCTTTTCACCAACCAGATCCGGATGAAGATCGGGGTCATGTTCGGCAACCCGGAAACTACCAGTGGCGGCAATGCGCTGAAGTTCTACAGCTCGGTGCGCCTCGACGTGCGGCGCATCGGCGCCATCACGCAGGGCGAGGAGGTCACCGGCAGCGCGGTGCGCGTGAAGGTGGTCAAGAACAAGGTGGCGCCGCCGTTCAAGAAGGCGGAGTTCGACATCCTTTATGGAGAGGGGATCTCCAAGGAGGGTGACCTGCTCGAACTGGGGGTCCAGGCGGGCGCGGTGCAGAAGACCGGCGCCTGGTACAGTTTCGGCGACGAGCGCCTCGGGCAGGGCAAGGAGAATGCCCGCGTTTTCCTGAAGGAGAACCCCGACGTTTACGCGCGGATCAAGCCGCTCGTCTTCACGCACTTCGGCGTCCGGGGCGCCGCGGTCGCGCCGCCAACGGTGGCGGCGAAACCGGAAGCCAGCAGAGACGAAGCCACTCCCCGCGCGGGCGGCCGCGCCCGCGGCCGCGCCGCGGCCGAATGAGCCATGAGCGCGGCCGGCGAGCCGATCCTGGTCGAATGCCGGCGGCAGGAGAGCGTGGTGACGCTCATCCTCGACGATGGCGAGACCCTGGAACTTGCGCCTGACGCGCTGCCTTCCGACCTGCCTGCGGCGGGGACCCCGGTCCCCGCCGCGCTGCTTGAGAAGCTGCGTGAAGCCGCGACCCGCAAGCGGTTGGCCCGCCGTATTTTCGCCCTGCTCGACCGCCGTCCCTGGACCGTGGCGCGGCTGCGGCGTAAATTGGCCGGGGAGGGCTTCGTTCCGGTGGTCATCGACGTGGTCCTGGCCCGCTTCATCGCCGAGGAGCTCGTCAGCGACCGTCGTTTTGCCGAGGCGTTCTGCCGCGACGCCCTGCGGGCCAAACCGGTCGGAACGCGCTGGCTGCGCGCCCGCCTCGCCGCGCAGGGGGTGCCGGCCGACACGGCCGCGGTCGTGGCGGGTGAAGCCCTGCCTCCCGAGGCGGAGCGCGAACTGGCGCGGACGGCGGCGGGGGCCCGCTGGCGCCGGGGCGATGTGGGGCGGGGCCTGGCGGCCACGGCGCGCGTGGCGCGGTTCCTGGCCGCGCGCGGCTTCCCGCCGGCGGTCGCGGGACGGGCCGCGCGGGAGACGGCGCCGGCCGCCGGCGACCGGCGGTACGGCGTGGAAGACGCGCCGGGAGAGGACGACGGCGCGTGAGGATCCTGGTGACCGGAGCGGCCGGCATGCTGGGGCGGGCGGTGGTCCTGGCCGCCGGCGCCCGGCATGCTGTCGTCGGGGTGGATCTGGCCGACGGCGATCTCACCGATCCGGCGGTCGCCCCGGAGCTGCTGGCGCGTCACCAACCCGACTGGGTCACGCACTGCGCCGCCTTCACCGACGTCGACGGCGCGGAGACCGCGCGCGCGCGTGCGCTTGCAGTCAACGGCGACGCGACCGCCCATCTGGCGCGTGCCTGCGCCGCGGCCGCCGTCGGGCTGCAGTACGTCAGCACCGACTATGTCTTCGACGGCCGCGACCCGCGTGGCTATGACGAGGAGGCATCGCGGGCGCCGATCAGCTACTACGGTCTGACGAAGGCGCAGGGCGAGGCGGCGGTGGAGGCGCTGCCGGGGCGGTCGCAAATCGTGCGCACGAGCTGGCTGTTCGGCCCCGGCCCGAAGAATTTCGTGCTCGCGATCCGGGAGCGGCTGGCGGCGTCGGCCGTCCTGCAGGTCGTGAAGGACCAGGTCGGCTGCCCCACCTACGCCCCCGATCTGGCGACGGTCCTGCTGTTCCTGCTGGAGAACGGGACGCCGGGGCTATACCATGCCACGAATCGCGGCGCCTGCACCTGGTTCGCTTTCGCGCGGGAGATCGCCCGGCAGCTCGGGTACGACCCGCGGCTGATCGCGCCATGTGCCGCCGCGGATTGGCAGACGCCGGCGCGGCGGCCGGCCTGCTCGATCCTGCGCAGCGGGCGGCTCGAGGCGCTCGGCTGCCCGGACCGGCCCTCCTGGCCGGACGCGTTGAAACGCTACCTGGCGCTGTTGGCGAGCGATGAGGGAGGTGCGAAGCCATGAACCCGGCGAACCGCGCCGCGCCCGATGCGGACGACGCCCGCCGTTTCACCGCGTCCGTGGGCGAGTTGCGCGCGGCGCTCGACCGCCTCGGCCCGGAGCATCTGCGCGCCGTGCGGCGGCTGGCCGACGCGGTGCTCGCCGCCTGGCGCGGCGGTGGCAAGCTGCTGCTGTGCGGCAACGGCGGCAGCGCGGCCGACGCGCAGCACCTCGCGGCGGAACTGGTGGGACGCTATCTGCGCGAGCGGCCCGGCTGGGCGGCGATCGCGCTGACAGTGAACACCTCGGCGCTGACGGCGATCGCCAACGATTACGGCTTCGAGGCGGTGTTCGCCCGCCAGGTGGAGGCGCTCGGCCGTCCAGGCGACGTGCTGCTGGTCATCAGCACCTCCGGCAACTCGGCGAACTGCGTGGCGGCCGTGGTCGCCGCCCGCGCCGGGGGGCTGGCGGTGCACGGCTTCCTCGGCGGTGACGGCGGGCGCCTGCTGAGCCTGGTCGATGCGGCCTTCGTGGCCCCCTCATTCGTCACGCCGCGCGTGCAGGAGTTGCACATCCACATGGGGCACCTGCTCTGCCATCTGCTCGAGGAGGCGCTGGCGCCGGGAGGGCCGGCATGACCGGGGAGCCGTTGTTGCCCGGCGCGCGGGTCGCGCTGGTGCACGACTGGCTGACCGGCATGCGCGGTGGCGAGAAGGTGCTCGAGATCTTCGCCGAGCTTTTTCCCGAGGCCGACCTGTTCACGCTGCTGCACGTGCGCGGCAGTGTCAGTCCGGCCATCTCCGGGCGCCGGATCCGAACCTCGTTCGTGCAGTTGCTGCCGGGAGTCGAACGCCATTATCGCTGGGCGTTGCCGCTGTTCCCGACCGCGATCGAGGCGTTCGATCTGGCCGAATACGACCTCGTCCTCTCGAGCAGCCACTGCGTGGCGAAGTCGGCGCGTCCGGCGCCGGGCGCCCTTTCGATCTGCTACTGCCATACGCCGATGCGCTACATCTGGTCCTCCTTCGAAGAGTACTTCGGCCACCGGCCCGGTCCGCTGCGCTGGCTGATCGCGCGCGAAGCGGAGCACCTGCGTCGCTGGGACCGCCGCACCGCGTCGCGTGTCCGCCTCTGGCTCGCCAACTCCACGACGGTCCGGCGGCGTATCCTCGACTGCTACGATGTGCCGTCGCGTGCGGTCGATGTCATCCACCCGCCGGTGGACACCGGGCTGTTCCGGCCCGATCCCGCGGGGGCGCCGCCGTCCGGTCTCGTCTCGCGCGGCTACGATCTGGCGGTGTCGGCCTTCGTGCCGTACAAGCGGCTCGACCTGGCCGTGGTCGCCGCGCGGGGCGCCGGGCGTCGGCTCGTTTTGGTCGGCCGGGGTCCGGACGAGGCGCGCCTGCGTCGCCTGGCGGCGGAAACGCCGGGGCGCGGGGAGATCGTGTTCGCCGGCGCCGTGCCGACCAGCGCTCTGCCGGCGCTCTACGCGCACTGCCGGGCGTTCGTCTTCCCCGGCCTGGAGGATTTCGGGATCGCCCCGCTCGAGGCGACCGCCTGCGGTCGGCCCGTAGTGGCCTATCGCGACGGTGGAGCGCTCGACACGGTGCTCGAGGGGCTCAACGGCGTCTTCTTCACCGAACAGACGGTCGAGGCGCTTACCATCGCCCTGTCCGATCCCCGTCTCGACGCCGGTTGGGATGCCGCCGCGATGGCGCAGCATGCGTCGCGTTTCGGCCGGGACCGCTTCCGTCGGCAGGTCGCCGCGCGGCTGGCCGAGGCGTGGACGCGGCACCGGCAGGGAGAGACGCATGTCTGAGCCGGCCCGTCGTCCCGGCGGACTGAAGCAGCCGGCCCTGCTGATCGCTGCCGACCTTTTCGCGCTCGAGGCGGCGTTCCTCGTCACCTACTGGTTCCGCTTTCACGCGGGGATCTGGCCGGCGCCCCTGGGCGTGCCGCCTTTGCCGCTCTATCTGCTGACCAGCGCCGTGATCCTGCTGGTCTTCTTCGGTCTCTTCTACGCGCGGGGGCTGTACGGTCGCCTGGCGCTTGCGTTCGAGGAGGAGCTGACCTCGCTGCTGCACGGCGTCGTGCAGGGCGGTCTGCTGGTGCTGGCGCTGACGTTCTTCTTCCGGCGCGCCACCTACAGCCGCTCGTTCTTCGGGCTGTTCTTCCTCTCGTGCCTGGCTTTCCTGGCGACGGGACGGCTGGTCGCCCGGCGCGTCTTACGGCGCTGGCGGCGGCGGGGCGTGGGGGTGCGGCGCGTCCTGCTGGTGGGCGACAGCCCGATGCGGGAACGGGTCGTGCGGGCCGCGCGCGCGCGGCCGGAATTGGGCCTGGCGCCGGTCGGCTGGCTCGCCGTGGACGAAGACGTACCGGCGGCCGCCGATCCCGCGCCGCCGGGCAGCGGCGCGGCGCCGACAGTCGGCGTCCTGCCGCGTCTGGGCGGTTTCGGCGATCTGCGGCGCGTCGTGGCCGAACTTGGCATCGATCTGGTCGTGCTGACGCTGCCGTTCCCGCAGCTCGGCCTGGTGGCGAGTGCCACGGAGGAATTGGCCAGCCTGCCGGTCGACGTGCAACTGGTGCCCGACCTGCTCGCGCTGCGCACCAGCCGCATGCGTCTGACCGAGGCGGGTGACATTCCGTTTTTCGGCGTACGCGAAACGGCGCTCAGCGGCGCGGACCGCATCGTCAAGCGCATCTTCGACCTGGTCTGCACGATCTTAGGCCTGCTCCTGCTGCTGCCATGCCTGCTGCTGCTGATGGCGCTGGTGCGGTTCACGTCGCCCGGCCCGGTCTTCTACCGGCAGGCGCGTGTGGGGCGCGACGGACGCGAATTCGCCATGCTGAAGTTCCGCACCATGCGCGTCGACGCTGAGTCGCGCAGCGGCCCGGTCTGGACCGTCGCCGCCGACCCGCGGGTGACGCCGGCGGGACGCTGGTTGCGTCGGCTGAGCCTCGACGAACTGCCGCAGTTGTGGAACGTGCTGCGCGGGGACATGAGCCTCGTCGGTCCCCGGCCGGAGCGGCAGGTGTTCGTGGAGCAGTTCAGCCGCGAGTTGCCGCGTTACTTCGAGCGCCACCAGGTGCGGTCCGGTCTGACCGGCTGGGCGCAGGTCAACGGGTTGCGGGGCAACACCAGCATCGGGGAACGCACGCTCTACGACCTCTACTATGTGGAGAACTGGTCGCTCGGATTCGATATCAGGATCCTGCTGATGACGATTCACCATGTCCTGCGGGGCGAGAACGCGTACTGAGGCGGCGCGGCGACGGCCGGGCGGAGGGACAACCGACCATGCGGACATTGCTGGCCTTCCTGGAGAACCTGCGACCCCGGCAGTGGACCAAGAACCTCATCCTGTTCGCGGGCGTGATCTTCTCGCAGACGGTCGGTCATCACGAGGCCGTGCTGCGCGCGCTGGCCGGCTGCCTGATCTTCTGCCTCGCCTCCGGCGCGATCTACGTCCTCAACGATCTGGCGGACGCCGCCCTCGACCGCCAGCACCCGTACAAGAAGAGCCGTCCCATCCCGTCGGGCCGGCTGCCGGCCGTCGCCGCCGGGCGGCTGGCTCTGGCGCTGACCGCGGCCTGCCTCGGGGCGGCCTGTCTGCTGGGACCGACTTTCGCCTTCGCCACGGGGGCCTTCTTCCTGCTGAACATCCTCTACACGCACCTGCTCAAGAAGGTCGCGATTCTCGACGTGACCGGCATCGCGCTCAGCTTCGTGATCCGGGCGGTGGCGAGCGTGGAGGTGCTGCGGCCGGTTTCGCCCGGCATCCAGCTGTCGAACTGGCTGATCCTGTGCACCTTCTTCCTGTCGCTGTTCCTCGGCTTCGCCAAGCGCCGCAGCGAGTTTATGAAGGTGCGGCCGGATTCCGGAGGCACCCGGCCCGCGCTGGCCGATTACACCGAGACCTTGCTCAATACCCTCATCGGCATCACCTTCACCCTGACCCTGATGGCGTATTCGCTGTACACGGTCTGGCCGGGGACGGTGGCGCATTTCGGCACGAGCCGTCTTGTGTTCACGCTGCCGTTCGTCTTTTTCGGCATGGGACGCTATCTCTTCCTCGTCTACCGCGGTGGGCGGGGGGGGCGGCCGCACGAGATCCTGCTCAACGATCCGTCCATCCAGATCGCGGTTCTCGGGTGGGTGGCGGTTGTTTTCCTGCTGATCGATCTGCGCCGCTAGGCCGCGCGGGAAAGGACACTGCATGGATGCGCGGGTCGCTCTCATCGGCGCCACACCCGAGACCGTGCTCGACGACTACCGGCGGGTCATGGAGCTGGGCGGCTGGCGCGCCCAACTCTCCCCGGACCGCGATCTCATCCTCAAGCTCAACCTCTCGTGGACCCGGTATTTTCCGGCCTGCAGCTCGCAGCCGTGGCAGGTCGAGGGAGTCGTGCGGACGCTGCGCGAGGGGGGTTTCTCCGCTGACCGGCTGATCCCGCTCGAGAACAGGACCGTGGTGACGAATCCCCGTCAGGGGTGCCGCAACAACCTCTGGGAGCCGGTGCTGAAGGCGTACGGCCTCACCTTCCGCGCGCTGCCGGAGGAGGAGTGGGTGGTCCACCGCTTCCGCGAGCCGCTGCTGAAGCTGAACCACATCTTTCCCGAGGGGATCGAGATACCGCGGCTTTACCTCGGACGCGACATCCTCCACCTGCCGACGGTCAAGACGCACGGCCACTCCACCACCACCGGCGCGGTGAAGAACGCCTTCGGCGGCCTGCTGAAGGAGGTTCGCCACTACGCGCACAAGTACATGCACGAGGTGCTGGTGGACCTGCTCATCATGCAGCGCGAGATCCATCCGCATATCTTCGCGGTGATGGACGGCACGGTCTGCGGCGACGGCGCCGGACCGCGCACCATGCGCCCGGTGAACCGGAACATCCTGCTCGCCGGCGCGGACTCGGTGGCGCTCGACGCGACCGCGGCGCGGCTGATGGGGTTCGACCCGCTGAGCATCCCTTATCTGCGCATGGCGCACGAGCGGGGTCTGGGCGTGGCCGATCCCCGCCACATCGAGCTGGTGGGGGAGCCGGCGTTGTTCGACCAGAACTTCGGTTTCCACACTGTGCGCAGTCCGGTCATCTGGGGCGACCAGATGCTGCGGCGCGGACCGCTGCGCTTCCTGGAGCGGGCCCTGCTGCACTCGCCGCTCGTGGTGTGGGCGCCGTTCGCCTCGAACGTCTATCACGACTGGCTCTGGTATCCGACCGTGGGACGGTCGATCATCCGTCGCCACGCCGGCACGCCGTGGGGGCGCCTGTTCCGCCACTACGCGGAGGCCGGCACGCTCGGCGGGGGTGTGTCGTGAGCGGGAACGACGCGCAGCGCCCGGCGCGCCGGGTCGTCGTCCGCGCACCGGCCAAGGTGAATCTGCATCTCGAGGTGCTCCGGCAGCGGCCCGACGGTTACCACGAGATCGAAACGGTCTTCCAGGCGGTCTCCCTGTTCGATACGGTGACGGTGACCCTGCGCGCGACGGGTGACAGCGCCGCGGCGCAGCGGCTCCGGCTGCGGGTGGATCCGGGCGATGCGGCTCCGGACGGCGTGGACAACATCTGCTGGCAGGCGGTGCAGCTGTTCGGCCACGCCACGGGACGACACGGCGAGCTGGAGATCGACCTGCACAAGGAGATCCCGGCCGGTGCCGGCCTGGGTGGGGGCAGCGCCGACGCTGCCGCAGTGCTGGTGGCGCTCAACCGGCTGCACGACACCCGCCTCGACGTGAAGGAACTGGAGCAGCTCGGCGAACAGCTCGGCTCCGATGTACCGTTCTTCATCCGCGGCGGAACGCAGGTCGGCAGAGGGCGGGGCACCCGGCTGACTCCGGTCACCGGGATCCGGTCCGGGGTGTTCCTGATCGTCAAGCCGCCGCTCAGTATTGAAACCGCAAGAATCTATGGGCAGTTGAAAATCGGATTGACAGTGCGTGGGCCCAAATGTAGCCTCCGGCACGTCAAGGCCTTGATCGCTCGGTTCCCAAGTGGTTCCTGGTTCGGTTTCAACCGATTGGAAGAGGTGGTGTTGCCGGCGCATCCCGTGCTCCAGCGGCTGGTGTTCCGCCTCAGGGAACTGGCCCCGATCGCGATGCTGACCGGCAGCGGGTCTGCGGTGTTTGGGGTGTTTGACGAACAGACCTGGACGGCGCAAATCCGGGATGAATTCGAGGCCCCGGGCTGGTTCATCCGGGTCGTCGAACCCCATCCGGCAGGAGTGGAGATCACGGAAGAGTAAGCCTCCTGTCGCCCTGGAGACGTCCCCCCGGTCCAAGGCCCACTTCGGAGAGGTGTAAACTTGGAAATCACGGAAATCCGCATCACCCTGAGGGATGACGACAAACTCCGAGGATTCGCCAGCATCACGCTCGACAACTGCTTTGTCATCCGGGGGCTGAAGGTCATCGCGGGCGCCAACGGCATTTTCGTGGCGATGCCGAGTCGCAAGCGCAAGGATGGGACCTATCAGGACATTGCCCACCCGATCAATATGCCGACCCGCCAGTGGATGGAGAGCCAGGTCGTGACGGCCTACAAGCAGGAAATGCAGCGCGTCGAGTCGGGCGAGATCCCGCCGCCGCAGCCGGGAGCGAACTTCGACGACGAAAACCCGGCCCTGGAAGAGAGCTATTGACGCGACCCGCGTAAGGCTGGGGCGTCGTCAAGTGGTAAGACACGAGGTTTTGGTCCTCGCATTCGGAGGTTCGAATCCTCCCGCCCCAGCCATTTCAGGCCTGCCCTGGCGCCAGCCGAAAGCGGCTTGATCCTCCGGTTACCCATGCGCTATCCTGCGCCGATTCTCTCCACGCGGGAGGGGACGTCGTGTTGTCGTGCCCGGAGGTGGGGCCGTAGTGTACAACGAGCTCGTGATCATCAGCGGCAACGCCCACCGGGAGTTGAGCGCCCGCATTGCCGAGAATCTCCACGTGAACCTGCTCGACGTCGAGGTCGGCCGTTTCTCCGACGGCGAGATCAGGGTGAAGATCAAGGAGAACATCCGCGGCACGGACGTCTTCATCATCCAGCCGACGCCGCCGCCCGGTGAGAACATCCTCGAGCTGCTGCTGCTGCTCGACGCCGTGCGGCGCGCCTCCTGCCGCCGCGTAACCGCGGTGATCCCGTATTTCGGGTACGCGCGACAGGATCGCAAGGACCAGCCGCGGGTGCCGATCGCCGCCCGCGTGATGGCGAACCTCATCACCACGGCCGGCGCGCAGCGCGTGCTGACCATCGACCTGCACGCGCCGCAGATCCAGGGCTTCTTCGATATCCCTCTCGATCACCTCTACTCCGCGCCGATCCTGCTCAAGCATTTCGCGGACTGGCCGCGTGACAATCTCGCGGTGGTGGCGCCCGATGTCGGCAGCATCAAGATCGCGCGGGCCTTCGCGAAACGGCTGTCGGCCACCCTGGCGATCGTGGACAAGCGCCGGCCGGCTCCGAACGAGGCCGTGGTGATGAACTTCATCGGTGACGTGCGCGGCAAGGATGTCATCATCTTCGACGACATGATCGACACCGCCGGCACGGTCGCCGACGCCACCCGGGTGATCATGGAGCAGCAGGGGGCGCTGTCGGTCACCGCCTGCTGCACGCATCCCCTGTTGTCGGGAAGCGCCCTGGCGCGGATCAACGCCGCGCCGTTGCGGGAGGTCGTGGTGAGCAACACCGTGCCGTTTCACCGGCACGCGGAATGCGCGAAGATCCGGGTTCTCGACATGTCGCCCCTGCTGGCCGACGCGATCGAGCGCATCCATCTCGAAAAGACGGTCAGCTCGCTGTTCGTGTGACGCCCGGGGCCCCCTGCAGCCGCGTCTTGACAGGGCGGTCTGGCCGTGCTTTATTAAGCGGTCCTTTTGTGCGCAATTACGCTCACCGGTTCGCGCCACGCGCCGGAGGGCTGTTCGGGAGGCAAACACGCATGGGTCTGATCCAGCTGACCGTCTATAATCGCGAGACCACCGGCAAGAACGCCAATCGTCGCACCCGTTCGCGCGGGCGCATCCCGGCCGTCGTCTACGGGGCGCGGGATAAGGCGACGAACGTCGAACTGGACCTCGCTGAGTTCAATCGTCTGATCGGCCTGGGCCGGGGCGCGGGTCATGTGCTTTCGCTTACCGAGTCCGGCTCGAGCAATTCGGTCATGGCGCTGTTGCGCGAGGTGCAGCGGCACCCGGTGCGTGACTTCGTCTACCATGTCGACCTGTTCAAGATCCCGGCCGACCAGCCGATCAGCGTCCAGGTTCCGCTGGAGGTCACCGGCGATTCGCTGGACATCAAGCGCGGCGATGCCACGCTGATGCGCGTGCGCCATGTGGTTTCGGTGCGCTGCCTCCCGTCGGAACTGCCGGAATCGATCACGATTGACATCTCCGGCTACAAGACCGGCCAGAAGGTGCACGCCTCCGATCTGAAGGTCGAGGGAGTGGAATTGGACGAGGACCCGGAAGAGGTCCTGCTGCTGCTGCAGTCGACCGCCTCGTTCGCGGCAGCGGAGGCGCCGGTCGTGGTCGCCGAGCCGGTGGAGGGCGAAGAGGCCGTCGCAGGAGACGAGCCGGGCGCGAAGAAGGACGAGAAGGACTGAGCCCGGCCCGCTGCGCGGCGTCCGCCGCCGCGGGGAGTTGATCGACGCGAGGTGGGGCCGCGGCTCCGCCTCGCGCTGCTTTGGGGGCATTGCGATGCAGTTGATCGTGGGGCTTGGCAATCCGGGCGAGCACTACTCGGCCACCCGCCACAACCTCGGGGCGCGCGCCGTCGAACTGCTGGCGCGCCGCCACGGGCTGACGCTGCGCAACGCGGATCCGGCCTATCGTCTGGCGGAAGGGGAACTGCCGGGGGGCCCGGTCGCGCTGCTCGTTCCTCTCACCTGGATGAACCGCAGCGCGGAGGCGCTGGCCCTCTGGGCCGGGCGCCACGGGATCCGGCTCGGGGTGGCGGACGAGCCGGACGATGCCGGTCGGGACGCGGCGGACGGCTCATCGCTTCTTCTGCCGACCGAACGGGCGGCACCGCCGCCGACTGTGGTGCCGCTCGTCGTCTGCGACGACCTCGCCCTGCCGCTGGGGGCGCTGCGCCTGCGTGGGCGGGGCGGGGCGGGCGGGCACCGCGGGCTCGAGTCGATCATCGCCCTGCTGGGGGGGGAGGCGTTTCCCCGGCTGCGTCTCGGGGTTGCCGGGTCGTCCGGTCCGCCTGAACCGGCCGGCTGGGCCGACTATGTGCTGGCGCCGTTCGCTCCGGAGGAGGAGCCGGCCGTCGAGGCGCTGATTGTGGATGCGGCCGTCGCCCTGGAGGGGGTCGTGGCCGGTGGGCTGAAGGCCGCCGCTGCCCGGTTCAATCGCGGCGCGGGCGGGGTTGCCGGATGAGCGGGCCGGCCGCGCCGCCTTGCCACGGGGTCGCCTGTGGCGTATATTCCCCGGTCCCCGCCGCTTCAGGCGCCGGGGGAACCGACATCGCAAGATAATCTGCGTTGCTCGTTCGCATCCCTGCCCGGGACGACCGTGGCCGGTGCCCAGCCGCTGCGGGAAAATGGATCCTGGGCCTTTCGTCCGAGGGGGGGTGAACTCCGTGCAGAAATATGAGCTTGTTTATGCTTTGCGGACCGATCGGCCAGATGCCGAGTTGCAGGCGCGCGCCGAGAAGGCGGCCTCCATCATCGTCGAGCACAAGGGCGAGATCACTGAGCGCAGCCATTGGGGCGTGCGCCGGCTGGCCTTCGAGATCGACCACCAGGCCCAGGGCGACTACATGTTCTTCAAGTTCCGCGCCGAGGGGACGGTCGTGGCCGACCTGGATCGTTTCCTGCGCCAGGACGATGCGTGCCTGCGGCACATGGTCGTGGTGGACGGCGAGTGGCATGAGCGCAACCGCGCCAATCAGGCCCGCGTCCAGGCGACGCTCGCTGCGAATGCGGCGCGCGCTCCGCGCCCCGGCGGTGACAAGGAAGAAGCAGATAAGGAAGACAAGGAAGGCGCGGAATAGGCGGGGCCCGCCGGTCGACCGGCCGGCGGCGCCCTCAGGGAAAGCGAGGGCTGCATGGCCAGGAAGAGTACCAAGGACAAGGACAGCAAGAAGAAGAAAAAAAAGGTGCCCAAAAAGAAGTTCTGTTACTTCTGCACTGAGCACCTGGTGGCGGTCGATTATAAGGACGAAGACCTGCTGCGGCGGTTCATGACCGAGCGGGGCAAGATCTCGCCGCGACGTAACACCGGCACCTGCGCCCTGCACCAGCGCCTGCTGGCGGAGGCTGTCAAGCGGGGGCGGGCGGTTGCGATGCTGCCGTACGTGCGGGAGTACTTTCGCTAGGGAGCCCCGGGGGACGCGTCATGACACTGCGGGACGCGGGTCCTGAGGCGGCGGCCGCTCTCTTTACGGCCCTTGCCGGTGTGGTCGGCGTCCTCGGGACGGTCGCGGCCGGTCCGGTCCTGACCGGCCTGCTGCCGGTTGCGGTGACGGCGGTCTGGGTAGGAGTTTCCCTGATCGCGCCCGGCACGGCGCGCCTGTTTCTGACGGCGGCGCTCGGGCTTGCCGTGGCGGCGGTTCTCGGTTCTCCGGCCGTCGCCCTGGCCCTCATGGCGTGGGTGGCGGGCGGTCTGGCGGCCGGCCGCGCCTTGCGGCGAGGCCGGCGTTTCGATGTGGTCCTGGCGCTGGCTGTGTTGCCGGCGGTGTGGCTGACCCTGGCCGCCGGAGGATCAGCCGCCGAGCTGGCCCTGGACGAATCGGGCCGTCGGACGGCGGCGATGTTCGAACGCTATCTCCCGTCCGACGGGTCGCCGGGCGGACAGGAAAAGGCCCTGGCGGAGGCGCGGGCAGGGGCGGAGGCGGCGCTGAAGATCATGCGCCGGTTGTGGCCGGCCCTGGTTGCCCTCAGCCTGCTTGGGCATGGGATCGTGGCGGTTTCGGCAGGACGCTGGCTTGCCTGCCGCGGAGGCCGAGGGGGCGCTGCGCCTGACTGGACCGTGCCTCGGGAATGGCGGCTGCCGTTCTATGTGGTCTGGATCCTGGTGGCCGGTCTGGCTCTCGTGGCGATCAGCGGCGAGCCGGCCGCCCGCGCCGGAGTGAACCTGATTGTCGTGGCCGCGGCGCTCTGCGCTGTGCAGGGGCTGGCGGTGATGGCGGGGCTGCTGCACCGCGCGGCGCCGCCCTGGCTGCAGGCGGTGTTGGGCCTGGTGGCTCTGCTGTTGATGGCCCCCCTGCTGGTGCCGGCCGCGGCCCTGCTGGGGCTGATGGACCAGTGGCTGGACTTCCGTCGCCTGGCCGCGGCCGGCGCCGGACCTGTTCCGCGTCCCTGAACGGCCCGCCCGGACGGGCTTGGCGGACTTCGAGAGGATGAGTCTGATGGAAGTGATCCTGATCAGGAGTGTGCCGAACGTGGGCAGTGACGGCGAGGTCGTCAACGTGGCCGCCGGCTACGCCCGCAATTACCTCATCCCGCAGGGGATGGCGGTGCCGGCCGACGGCAGCCACCGCCGCAAGATGGCGGAGGAGACCCGCCTGTCCGGCCTGCGCGACCGCAAACGCCGCCGCGCGGCGGAAGTTCTCGCCGGGACGTTCCAGGACGTCTCGGTCACGATCGCCATGCAGGCGGGCGAGGACGACAAGCTGTTCGGTTCCGTGACGAACCGTGACATCGCGGCCGAGCTGGCGAAACAGGGGCGCGAAATCGACCGGCACAGCATCGAGCTGGATGAGCCGCTCAAGCAGCTCGGTGTCTACTCGGTACCGGTGCGGCTGCACCAGGATGTGCGCGTTTCGGTCAAGGTCTGGGTCGTCAAGGTGTGATCGGCTCCGGCCGGTCCGGCACGGGAGCGGCGCATGACGAAGACTGACTCCGGAGTACCCGGGCAGGGTTTCTGCGTGGTGATGGCGGGAGGGCGTGGTACGCGCTTCTGGCCGCTCAGTCGCGCCGCGCGTCCGAAGCAGCTGCTGCCGCTGGCCGGCGGTCGGACCCTGCTGCGCGAAACCTGTACGCGTCTGTTTCCGCTGGTCGGCCCGGAGCGGATCCTCGTGGTGACGAACGCGGTCCAGGCGGCCGCCTCAGCCGCCGAACTGCCGGAATTGCCGGCCGGGCACATCGTGGCCGAGCCGGTCGGTCGCAACACCGCCGTTTGTGCCGCGCTTGGCGTCCTGCTCGCCGAACGGCTCGTCGGACCGGGGCCGGTGGCTCTCCTGCCTGCCGACCATCTCATTCCCGACGGCGAAATCCTGCGCGCCCAGCTGGCTGCGGCGTTCAGTCATGCCACCGAGAGCGGCGCCGCGATCACCTTCGGAATTCCCCCGACCCGCCCGGAAACAGGGTTCGGCTACATCGAGATCGGAGTCGGGGCGGGGGATGGCCCTTTGCCCGGCCTGCGCTTCGTGGAGAAACCGGACGCCGCCACGGCCGCGGTCTGGCTGGCCGGCGGTCGGCACCTCTGGAACAGCGGAATCTTCGTCTGGAAGAGCGATGCTTTCGTTCGCGCGCTCGACACCCACCTGCCTGGGCTGACGGCGCGGCTGGCGCCGGCCGTGGCGGCGTACGGCTCCGCCGGTTTCGGCGCCGCCCTGGCCGCGGCCTACGCCGACTGTCCGAGTCTTTCGGTGGATGTCGGCGTCATGGAGAAGCTACCGGCCTTCGCGGTCTTCCGGGCCGCGTTCCGCTGGTCGGATCTGGGCAGTTGGAACGCCTGGGGCGAACTGGCGCCGGATCTGCCGGGCGGGAACCGCGGTGAGGCAGAGGTGTATGCGGTCAGCGCTTCCGGGAATATCGTCCACGCTCCCGGCCGGACCGTGGCGCTGGTGGGCGTGGAGGGGTTGGTCGTGGTGGAGACCCCCGACGCCCTGCTGGTCTGCCGTGCCGATGCCGCACAGCGGCTGAAGGATGTGATCGCGCTGCTGGAGACCGGGCGGCGCGAAGATCTGTTGTGATCCGTCGTGCCTCGCGGCGCGGCGCGAAAGGAGCGATCGAACACCATGTCCCATCTTCGTCAACTCCGCCCCTGGGGTATCGCCGTCCTGCTGGCGATGCTTTCCTGCACCCTCTTCTCCTGCCAGAGGCCGGGCGCCGGCGGCGCCGACCCGGATTTCAGGCGTATCTTCGGCAACGGGTTCAAGGATGTATCGCCGGTGCTCGCGAAGGTGGGCGATCTCGAGATCAGTCGGAATGACTTCGACCGGCGCCTGGCCGAACTGCCGGAAAAGACCAGGAAACAGTACACCGGCGAAGGCTGGGAAAAACGCTTCCTGCGCTTCATGACCGACGAAGCGCTGCTCTACCAGGAGGCGCAGAAGCGCAACATCGCCCGGGACCCCGAGATCGGAGGGATGCTGATCTCCACTCAGCGCCACATCCTGATCAACGCGCTGCGCGAGCGTTCGCTGGCGAACGAGGCGAAACCGACCGAGCAGGAACTCCGCAGCTACTTCGAACGCACCCGCGACAGCTTCAAGGTCATGGGCGCACTCCAGGCTCAGCACATCCAGTGCCGGGACCGGCAGACCGCCTGGGAGGCGTACCGGGCGATCCGGGCGGCGGTCAATCCGGCGGCCGAATTCCCGCGCCAGGTGGCGAAGCATTCGGTCAACATGGTGTCGGCGAAGCAGGCGGGGGAACTCGGCTGGTTCAACAAGGGTGGCTTCATCCAGGCCATCCCCTCCGCGGCGCGCTTCACGGAGGTCATCTGGGACTGGCCGATGGGCTTGCACGAGCCGGTCGAGATCAATGGCGACTGGCATGTCGTGGAGCTCACGCGTCGCACTGCCGAGCGCACTCTTACCTTCGAAGAGGCGCGCGACCAGGTGCTCAATGCGCTGATGCCGATCGCCAAGGAAAAGCACCTCGAAGGCTTCCTGCGCCAGGCGCGCCGTGCCGCGAACATCGAGTACTTTGGCGAGTACGCCCCGGGCGGCGGCATGAATCCCCGCGACCTGGTCCGCCTGGCGCAGCTCGCGCCGACTCCGGAGGAGAAGCTCGATATCCTCAAGCAGGTCATCGAGGAGTATCCCGAGAGCGATTACGTTGATGACGCGTTGTTCCTGGCGGCGAATGTCTATCTTGACGCCTGGTCCAACATCCCGTTCGCCGCCAACTACCTCGACGATCTGGTGCGCGAATACCCCGACAGCGAGTACGTCGAACAGGCGCGTTATCTGCTCGACAACCTGCACAAACCGAACTTCGGCCAGCCCAGCAGCGCCTCGGACCTGCAGCGGTCCGGCGGCTGACGGCGCGGTCATCGCCGGGTGGAGCGGGGGGCGTTGACAGCCCCCCGCTCTCGGTTAGACTGCCCGGGGGGCGCGCCCCGATCCGGTTCCCCATTGCCGGCATGATTCCCGACCGGCAGGCGCAGGGGCCGATTCTGCTGCTATCCGGTGGTCGATGGTCTCGCGGGGCGGGTGTCTCGCGTGGTGATCCATGACCGGCGCGGCAGCACTTTTCCGGCGAAGATCTTCAGCGAACGGGAAGCGGAGGCGGACTCATGACGTACGGTCGCCCTCAGCGGTTTCGCGGGCGCGGCGGGCCGACGCGTGGGGCGTTGCTGCTGGTTCTGGCGCTGCTGTGCCTGCCGCACGGAGCTCCGGCCGCCTCGGCGCGTCGCCCGGGGCTGGACCGCGAATCGCGCGCGATCGCCGAGCGGCTCTATCAGCAGCTGGAACAGGCGCGCGCGGAGCGGCGCGACCGCGCCCTGCTCGAACTGGCGTTCGAACTGGTGGATCGTTACGCCCGTTTTCCCGACAACGATCGGGTTTTGCTCCTGGCCGCGCACTCCGCCTGGCGCCTCGGGGATCTGCCGCTGGCGCGTCGGCTGCTGGGCAAACTGCGCGACGACTGGCCCGGCTCGCGCCTGCTCACAGAAGCCTTGGCGCTGGCGGACACACTGGACGCGAGCCCGGGAAAGCCATCCGAATTCGCGCCGGCGCCGGCGCCGGCGGGCGAGCCGGACGCGAGGCCGGGGAAGCTGTCCGAATTCGTGCCGGTGCCGGCGCCGGCACCGGCGCCGCCGGGGGTGCGGGCGGCGGAGTCGGTGCCGGTCGATCCCGGGCTGATCGGGGTGCTTTGTGCGCTGAACGGCGAGGGAGAGGCGATCGGGAAGGCATTCGCCGCGGGGGCGAATCTGGCCGCCGTGCAGGTCGGGCGCGGCGGTTGGCGCCCGGTGCGTTTGCGGGTGGTCGACACTGGCGGCGATCCGGCGACCGCCGCGCTCGCCGCGCGACGTCTGGTGGTGGGCGAGGGGGTTGTCTCCCTGGTGGGCGCTGCCGGCGCGGGGCCGTCGGCGGCGGTGGCCGCTGTGGCCGATGCGTGGGGCGTGCCGTTCGTGGTTTCCGACGGCGGCAGTCCCGCCCTGCGCGATTTCGGCCCCGCCGTCATCCCGACCGATCTGATCGAGGCGCACGACGCCCGCCTGCTGGCGCGTCTGGCGGTCGGTGTGGCGCGGCGATCACGCGTGGCGGTGCTTTATCCGGACACGCCGGAAGGGGCGCGTGCCTGCGCCGCGTTCGTGCTGGCCCTGCGCGAGACGGGCGGGCGCCTGGTGGGGGCCGTCGCCTGCGCGTCCGATGGCGCGATCGCTGACGAATCGCTGCGGCGCCTCGCGTGGATGTTGCCTGAGGCGCTCTATCTGCCTCTGACGCCGGCCACTGCGGCCCGGCTCGTTCCTCGGCTCAGGGCGGCCTCGCTCGCCGGCCTGTTGCTGGGACCGTCAGGCTGGGACGTGCCCGCGGCGGGCGTACTGGCCGACTTGCTGCCTCCGGAAGCGGTCTGCGCGGCGGAGGAAGCGGTCTGGCCGCAGGACTGGGTGGAGGAGTTCGCGGTCGCCTGGCCGGGAGCGGCGCCGGCCGGCGCGGAAGCCGTGGCGGAGCGGGCCGGTCGTCAAGCCTATCTTGCGGTGCGACTCGTGATGGAGGCGCTTGCCGACTGCGGCCTGACGCCGACGCGCGCTGCCCTCGCCGGGATGCTCAGCGCACGCTGGCTGGGTCTGTGCGAGGCTCCGGTGGAGGCAGCGGAGGCGGTGAGCGGCGCGCGGACGCCGCGGGAGGGGCGTTTCGTTCCTTACGCAGCGCCGGTGCCGGATCCGGGAGGGCGGGAGTGAGATGCCGTCAGCTCTCCTGCCTCACGGAGCTGAGCGCGGGGCATAGGGACTGTGGAACAGGACCGGCAGCCGGATCCAGAAGCCGAGCGGCGGACAGGTCGGGTCGGCGACCGGACGGAAGACCCAGGCGTTGACCGCCTTGAGCACCACCGCGTCGAACAGCGGCCCGCCGGTAGACCGGATCACATATGACGCGGTCACCCTCCCCAGCTCATCCACGTAGAAGGCCGCCTCGACCGTGACGACCGGCAGGCGGCGCGCCTGTGCGTCGGCGCCGACGGGATATTCCGGGCGCACCATCCGCTCGAGCACGAAACAGCGGCTGGTCTGCTGCGGCAGCCGCATCTCGACGGCGTTGGCCAGACTCAGGTCGGGATCGGCAACGATTGCCGCGTCCGGTTGCGGCTGCGGCGCGGGGACCGGCTGCGCAGGTGCGACCGGCCGGCCGGCCGCATCGTCCGGCACGAACGTCTGCTCGGGGGGTGGACGCCACAGGTTACGGAACTGCTCCGGCTCCTGATGGCGCGTATCGCGGCCCTGGTCGATGGAGAGTTCCGGCATCAACTTCAACTGACCCGCTGCGCCGGGGATGAACTCGAAGTGGCGCCGCGTCGCGTCGCGGTCGGGGCCGAAGAGGGCGATCAGGATCAGGAGGACGACCCCGGCCACGGCGCCCACGGCAAGACGCCGCCGTCTGCTGCGCCGGAAGCGGGCGTTGGCGTTGGCCGGCGGGTCAAATGGCACGGGGGCAGCCTCGATGGTGGTCAGCAGTCGGCGCAGGAATGCGCCCGCATCCGACCATGGTCTCCGTGGCCTGCATTTATGTAATTTGTTTATGTTCAATTCATTTCGTTGTTCGGCCAGGTCGATTAATTCTGGTTCGGTGCGGTCCGTCGTTGCCCCCCTGCGCGCAGCAGGCGTCCCGCCCAGCCGGCCGGCGTCCGGTGCAGCGCCACCAGCGTCCAGCCGTCGGCCGTGTGCACTTCGAGGGTGTGCGCCGGACCGACCCCCGGCAGGCCCGGCTCGGGGCATGAAGATAAGGACCGGTCGGCGCCGACGCACCAGCGCGGCGGCAGCCACGGCAGGTTGCCGTCGAGCTGCGCCCAGGTGACGGCCTCGAGAGGGGGCAGCAGGTCCGGCTGCGCGAGGATCAGCGCCGCCGGATCGAGCGGGGCGGCGAGCAGGGCGTCGTCGGCCAGCAGGGCGGCGATCGCCAGGAACAGCCCCCGCGCCGTGGCGGCCGCGTGCGACGGATCTTCCAGCCGCTCTTCGTCGCGGCCGTCGCGCGGGGGGGGCAGAGCCGCTTCGAGCGCCGGGCAGGCGGTCTGTCGCAACAGGTACGACGCGCCCGCCGTCACTGCGATCGAGTCGGGAGCGGCCAGGGAGGCGGCTGCCCGCCTGAGCAGGCGGGCCCAGCGCCGGCCCCGCGCGCTCGTGACATGGTGCACTGCCGTCCAGTCGGACTCGCCAGGCCGTGCGCGGCGGAGCGTGAGAAACAGCTCGGCCCCCGTTTCGTTCGCTTGCAGCAGTTTCGCCTCGGGCGCGATCCACCGCTCATCGTCGCGGGTGAAGGCGACCCGCGCCCCCGCGCCCCGCAACAGCGCGGCCAGGGCCCGCGCCACGCCGAGGTTCAGGTCGGCGCCGCGGGTTCCCGAAGGGCCGGTGCCGTCGTTGTCGGCGCCGCCTCCGGCGGGATCGAGCAGGATCGCGCGGCCGATGAGCGCCGGCAGGAGCGGCCTCCAGACGAGCGTGTCGCGTGGCGCGGCGCCGGCGGGGTCGCCGTCGACCAGGCCCGGCGCGGTTTCGACGATCGGCCGGGCGCCGTCCGCCTCGATCCAGAGCAATGAATCGCTTGCGGTCGCCACCACCGGCCAGGCGGGATTCGGCGTGAGCCCGTCCCATTCCGGCAGCGGGGTGCGGGCGCGCCAGGCGATGCCCGGCACGAGATCGTGGCGCCACTCCCGCGCCGCCGGTCGCAGCACCACGATCCGGCAGGCCGCGGGGAGCTGGCGGCGCCCGACTTGTCCGCCCGGCGGGCGGTCCGTGCCGGTGCCGTTGTCGGCGAAGCGGATGGCGCCGTCGGCCACCGTGGGGGCGAGGAACTGCCAGCCCCGTCCGTCCGGCCGCGGATGCAACGGCACCGCCTCGCCGCCCGTCGTCGCGATCGCCAGGGCGCGTCCCGGGTCGGCGACCAGGCCGGCGCGATCGCGCCATTCCCAGGCCAGGAGCGCCGGCCGGGCGGAGTCGGGTCGGTCGGGGTCGGGGGCGAACGTCCAGAGACAGGCGCGCAACTCGCCCGGGGTGAACGGCATCCGCAGGATGGTGCGGGAGATCGGCGTCGACCGGCCGGCGAGGTTGCGGGCCCGCAGTTCGAGCCGGTGGTCGCCGGTCGGCAAGTCCCGGGTCGGTCGCCAGACCGCCAGACCGGAGAGGGCATCGATTTCGACCGGCAGCATCGCGCCGTCGATGGTGAGCCGGAGCGACGCAGGATCGAGGCCCGGGCCCGCCGCCTGACCGGCGTCCGGAGCGAAGCGCCAGCGCAGCACCGGCAGCTGCGCGGGGTCGGCCAGGACCGTGTCGGGATGGGTTGGCGTCCAGCGCGGGCTGCCGCCGGCGAAGAAGTCGAGCAGGCCGAGGAACCAGGCCTGGGCCTCGAGCGCCTGCTTGTCGTCGCGGGCGAGACGGCGTTCCATGGCGGGGTTGGAGATCATCGCCGCCTCCCCCAGCACGGCGGGGACGCGGCTCGCGCGCAGCACGCGGAAATTGCCCGGCAGGATGCGCGCCGGCGTCACCTCCAGATTGCGCGCGAGGTGGCGGTGGATCGCGCGGGCGAGGTCGAGGTCGGCTCCGTCACGGCCGGCGGGGTACCAGGTTTCGAGTGCGTTGAGCGTCGTGTCGCGGGCGGCGTTGCTGTTGTGGTGAATCGAGACGAATATCTCCGGGCGCAGGGAGTCGACGCGTGCGAGACGGCGGCCAAGGTCGCCGGCCAGCGAGGAGTCGGCGGCGGTGAGGTCGTCGCGATCGGCGGCGCGGGTCAGCAGCGGCACGGCGCCGGACGCCGCCAGCAGGTCGCGCAGATGCCGCGCCACGCCGAGGTTGACGTCCGCTTCGGCCAGGCCGCGCGGGCCGAGCGCGCCGCGGAAGGCGCCGCCGTGGCCCGGATCGATGACGATCCGCCGGCCGCGCAGCGGGGTGGTGTCGCGTCCCTCCAGCACCTCGCGCAGCGCCGCGAAGCCGGGGGTGGTCAAAGAGGCGGCCGGTGGCGCGATGGCGGCGCCGTCGGTCGACGCGGCAGACGGCGCCGACGCGGGGGGCGGGCAGGGGGGACAGGCGCAGCCGGCGCCCAGGAACGCTCCGCCGAGCAGCGCCGCGAGGGCGAACGGGATGCGGCGTCGGGACATGGCAACGGCTCCTTCCGGCGGGACGACATCCTGCCGGCGGAGCTTACGGGGGGCGGTGACGGGCTGTCCAGCGCCGCGCGCGGCGGCGCGAAGCGGGGGAATAGCGAGGCTTCGGCGTCGGCGGCTGGACTGGCGGGCACGCATCTGGTACCGTAAACAACCGCTGCGTTCGTCCGGCGCGCCGGCGGATCGCGATGATCCAGATCCCGCACCGCGAGGCTGACAGCCCATGTCCGACTCCTGCCTGCGTCTGCTGCCTCCGGTCGGCGCGCTGATCGAGGATCCGCGCCTCGCCGTGCTCTCCACGGGGCGTCGACGGGCCTGGATGACCCGGCTCATGCAGCGGGCCGTCGCCGCCGAGCGCGCGGCGCTGGACGGGTGCGGGCCCGACGCAGGCGGCCAGATGGCGGCGCGCGCCGCACTGCACGAGGCGGTCGTGGCGCGGGTGCTGGCGGAGCGGGCGCGGCTGCTGCGGCCGGCGATGCGCCGGGTGATCAACGCCACCGGCGTTGTCGTCCACACGAATCTCGGCCGGTCGCCCTATCCCGCGGACTCGGTGGCGCGGGCCGTCGAGGCGGCGCGTTTCCCCTGCGATCTCGAATACCGGCTCGACTCCGGAGCGCGCGGACACCGCGGGCGCGGAGTGGAGGAGAAGGCCGCCCTGCTGACGGGGGCGGAGGATGCGCTAGTCGTCAACAACAACGCCGCGGCGCTTTGGCTCGCGGTGCGGGCCACGGCGGGCAGTGGTCGCGTGCTGCTCTCGCGCGGCGAGATCGTGGCGATCGGCGGCTCGTTCCGCCTCGACAGTCTCCTGCGCGAGACCGGGTGCGAGCTGGTGGAGGTCGGCACGACCAACCGCACCGTGCCCGACGACTACGCCCGCGCGCTCGCGCCGGGAGCCGTGGTGCTCAAGGTGCACCGCAGCAATTTCGCGCAGAGCGGTTTCGTCGAGGAGGTCGGGCTGGCGGAGCTGGCGGCGCTCTGCCGCGAGCGCGGTCAGGTTCTGATCTACGACGCGGGCAGCGGTTCGCTCTATCCGGCCGCGAAGCTGGGGCTGCCGGAGGAGCCGACGCTGGCCGAGGATCTGGCGGCCGGTCCTGATCTCGTCACCTGCAGCGGCGACAAGCTGCTCGGCGGCGGCCAGGCGGGGCTGGTGCTCGGACGCGCGGATCTGGTGGAGGCCCTGCGGCGTCACCCGCTGCGGCGCGCGCTGCGCGTCGACAAGCTGACGCTCGCGGCGCTCGACGCGCTGCTGACGCTCTATCTCGAGGCCGACGGCCTGCCGCGCGTGCCGGTGCTCGAGATGCTCGCGCTTGACCCGGCCACGCTCGAGGCGCGCGGGCACGACCTGCTCGCCGCGCTGTCACCGGCGGCGCCGGCCGGCTGGCGCGGCGAGGTGGTCGCGGGCGAATCGAGCGTGGGTGGGGGGAGTTTCAGCGAGGCGGTCGTGCCGACCCGCCTGCTGCGCTGGCGCGGGCCGAAGGCGGAACTGGAGCGTTGCCACGCGGCGCTGCGGCGGCAGGATCCGGCGCTCGTCACCCGCATCAACCAGGAGGGCCTGGCCATCGACCTGCGCACCGTGGCGCCGGAGGAACTGACCGCGGTCGTGACGGCCCTGCGTCTCTGCTGGCGCGGTGGCGGGGAGGGCGGGGCGTGAACGGGGCGCGGCACGACGACGCGGGGGGCTGGCCCCCTCTGCACGAGACCGGTATTTCCCCGGCCGAACTGGATTTCCACGGCGGCGGGTTCTTCTGGGAGGAAGTCCGCGCCTTCACCGATCCCTCGCCGCTCGCATTCCTGGTTCAGACCGCGCTGGACGGACCCGCGGTGCCGCGGGTCTGGGTCTTCCTCGACGAGCCGGAGGAGACGACCACGCGCGCCGCCGCGGCGCTCGCCGCCGCGCGCGCGCTTGTCGCCCGCCGGCTCAACGTGATCGTGGTCGACGCGGACGACCGTCATCCCGATCTCACGCGCTGGGCCGGTCGTCACGAGCGCGAGGGGTGGATCGATTTCGTGCGCTACGGCGCCTCGCTGGCGGCCTGCGCCGTGCCGTTGCCGTGGGCAGGGGAGTGCGGTCGGCTGCTGGGCGTCGGCTCCTTCGCGCCGGTCGAGGCGACCGGCGCCGAAGTGTCGTGGTTGCTGTCGCTGCTGGGCGGGCAGGCGGATATCGTGCTGGTCACCGCGCCGCTCGGGCCGGCCGGCGCGGTCTGGACGGAGGTCGCGTCGCTGCGCCTGCTCTGCTGGGACCGCGGCGGACGCGAACCGGCGCAGACCAGGCAACTGCTGACGGGTCTGGCCGCTGCGGGCGTTCCGGCGGACGCGGTCATTGCCTTCGGCGCGCCGGGGCTTGCCCTGTTGCCTCCCCCGTCGCCGGAAGCGCTCGCGGCGCAGCTCAGCCTGGAGCGCTTCGCCGCCGCGGTGGCGGCGGCGGCCGTGGGGGATGACGCGGCCGCGCCGGTCGAGACCGGGATCCCGGCGGAGGGCGAAGTCTCGCCTGCCGGAGACGGCGCCACGGCTGCGTCTCCGCCGAAACCGGTGGCCAACGGCGGCGGACCGCCGTTTCGGCCGCTGCGCGGACGGTGGCTGGCGGTGGCCGGACTGGTGGCGGTCGTGGCGACGGCCGGCTGGCTGGCGACCCGGGCGCCACGCGCGCGCGTGCCGCTTGCATCGCCGGTGGCGGGGGAGGATATTAGCGCGCCTGCCGGTGCGGGTGGCGCGCCGGACACGCTGCGCGCGGCGGCCGCCGTCGAGAGTCTGGCGAGGGCGCCGGTCGTTGCCGACAGCACGATGTTGGCGGTCGTCGACACGCCGCTCCCGGCGCCGACTGCCCCCGTCGACACGGTTGGCCGGATGGCGCCGTCACCCGCGGACAGCTTCGATCCGGCCCCGTTCCGGCTCCCCGTGGGGCGGGACGGCTGGGCGCTGCACGTGTATTCGCAGCCCGACAGCCTGCTGGCGCAGCAGCAGGTCGTCACTCTGGCGCGCTCCGGCTATACGTCTGCCTGGCGGGCGGTCGAACTGCCGGGCAGGGGGCGCTGGTACCGCATCTACATGGGCAGCTTCCCGAGTCGGGCAGCCGCCGCGGCCGCCCTGCCCGCGCTGCTGCGCCGGCTGGGCGAAACCTGGGGCCAGGTGTCGCGCTACTGACCGCGCGCCGCGCCGGCGGTCCCGGCAGCGAAGGATTCCGCACCGGAAGGTTATGCGTTGAAGCTCAAGCGCGTGGAGATCCAGGGATTCAAGTCGTTCGCGGATCGCACGGTCCTCGATTTCGACGAGGGTATCACGGCGATTCTCGGCCCGAACGGTTGCGGCAAGACGAACATCGTCGACGCGATCCGCTGGGTGCTTGGTGAACAGTCCGCCAAGCAACTGCGCGGCGGTCGCATGGAAGACATCATCTTCAAGGGCACCACCAGACGGAAGCCGGTAACGCTGGCGGAGGTGGGCCTGACGTTCACGAACGAGGATCGCGGCATCCCGATCGAGTACGACGAGGTCACGATCAAGCGCCGCGTCACGCGCGACGGTGTCAGCCAGTACCTCGTCAACGGCTCTCCGGTCCGTCTCAAGGACCTGCGCGACCTGTTCTGGGAAAGCGGCGTGAGCAACTCCGCCTACGCCGTGATCGAGCTGCCGATGATCAACCAGGTCCTCAACGAGCACACGCAGGAGCTGCGCGGTCTCATTGAAGAGGGTTCGGGCATCATCAAGTACAAGTCCCGCCGTCGCGAGGCGGAGCGCAAGCTGGAGCAGACCGAGGCGGATCTGCTGCGGTTGCGCGACCTGCTCGACGAAATCGGGCGCGAGGTGCGCGCGCTCGCGCGGCAGGTCGGCAAGGCGCGCCGGCACCAGCGGTTGTTCCAGGAGGTCCGCGGGCTCGATCTGCTGCTGGCCGGTCAGCAGCACCGCGAATTCGGACGCCACGAGACGGAACTGACCGCGCAGAGCGGCGAGCTCAAGACGCTGGCCGAGGCGGATGCCGGCGAACTGGCCGACCTGCGCGCCCGCATCGAGGCGACGCGTCCCGCCGTGGACGAGCGCGAAGCGGAGCGGCACGGGCTGGAGGAGTCGCTGCACGCGTTCGAGGAGGATCTGCAGGAGGCGGAGCGCCGCGTGCTTGTCCTGGAACAGCGGATGACGGAGAACGAACGGCGTGGCCACGAAACCCGGGAGGCCATCGGCGCCGCCCAGGTGCGGCGCACGGAGATCCACGGCGAGGCGGCGCTGCTGGTCCGTCGGCTCGAAAACATCGTCGCGCAGCTCGGTCGCCACGAGGCCGATCTGCGCGAACGCGAGGAACAGTTGAAACTGCTCGAGGCGCGGTTCGCCGCCTCCCGCCAGGCGGTACAGGACGCGGCGCAGCTGAACCTCGAGTTCATCGAGCACGACGCCGCGGCCCGCACCCTGCAGCGCGAACTGCATGTCCGGCAGGAGAACCGTAACGAACGGCTGCAGCGACTGGCCGAGGAGGAGACGGCCCTGCTCGAGACCGCCGGCCGCGACGGCGCGCGGGCCGCCGAACTGGAGGAGTCGCGTCAGCGACTGCTCGACAAGCGGCGCGAACTGCTCGAGATGCTCGCCGGTCTCGAGCGTGAGCGCGCCGAGGGGCAGGCGGGAGCCGAGACGCTGCGACAGGAGTTGTCGTCGCGCGAGGCGCGGCGGGAGGCGCTGCGCTCGCGGCACGATCTGCTGCGCCGCATCAAGGACGAGTACCGCGGTTATCGGCAGGGCGCGCGTCATGTGTTGCAGTCGCGCGCGGACGACGGCCGGGTGCGCGGCAGCCTGGCCGACCATCTGCGCGTGGCCGACGGCTGGGGCGAGGCGTTCGAGAATCTGTTCGCCGAGCTGGTGGACGCGGTCGTGGTCGACGAGGCCGGCACGGCGGTGGGGCTGGTGGACGAGTTGCGCGCCGGCGACACCGGGCGCGCCAGCTTCCTCAGCGGCGCCGGCGCCGCACCGGCTGTGCCGGACGGCGCGGCCCCGGTGGCCGGGCGTCCGGCGCACGAGCTCGTTTCGGGCGAGGCGGCGACGGCTCCCCATCTGCGGCGGCTGCTGGCCGCCTGCTGGACCTTCGCGGACGATGCGGCCGCCGTGGCGGCCGCGGGGGCGCACCGCGGCGACCACGTCCTCGTCTGCCTGGCGCGCAGCGGACTGCTCGTGACCAGCGACGGGGTCGTGCGCGGCGGCAGCCGGCGCGAGGAGGAGGCGAGCCTGCTCGGTCGTGGCGAGAAGCTGGAGCGGATCGAGGAGGAGATCGTCGCCGCGGTGGCGCAGGTCGAGACCTGGGCCACCCGGCTGGACGAGAACGGCGCTCGCCAGCGCGAACTGCAGGAGTACCTCCTGCGCGGCCGGGGCGAGCTGGAGGTCCTGGAGGAGGACCTGCGCCGGTTGCACGCCGAGGGGGCCGACGCACGCAGCCGCGAAGCGGCGGCGGTCGGGCGGCTAGAGGTTATCGGCCGGGAGCGCGCAACGGTCACGGCCGAACAGGCGGCGCTGGCCGTCGAAGAGGCGGGGCTGCGCGGGCGTCTCGACGAAGCCGACCGGCAGCGGGCCGACAGCGCCACTCGCGCCGCCGACCTGCGCGGGGAGGCGGCCGAGCTGGAGCGCGAACGCGACGCCGCGCGGGCAGCGGTGGCTGAACTGCGGCTGGTGCGTTCCCGGGCGGAGGGGGAGCGGCGCGAAATCGAGACCGCGACCACGCATCTGCGCGAGAGTGGCGCCGAGTTGTCGGCCCGTGAGGAGCGTCTCGGGCAGGAGACGCAGATCCTGTCCGAACAGGCCGCCGCCATGTCCGCGGAACTCGGGGAGCGGCGCGAGCAATTGGCCGGGGGTTTCCAGGAGAGGGAGCGGCGCCGGCAGCTCGTGCAGGCGGCGGCGGAGTCGATCCGCGCGCTGCACGCCGAGACGAACGCCTGGCACGACCGCGTCAAAGCGATCGAAGACCAGCGCGCCGCCTGTCGCGAGCGTCTGCACGGCTTCGAGACCGAGCTCGCCACGCTCGATGTGCGGCGGCGCAACCTCGTCGACCGGATCGAGGAGCAGTACAAGGGGGGCTTCCGGGAGCTGGTGCGGTCGGTTGACCCCGCGGTGCTTCCGGATGAGCTGGAACGCGACGGAGAGGTGTTCCAGGCCGACCAGGCCGCGACGTTGCTGGCCGACCGGCGTGAGAAGCTGAATGCGCTCGGCCCGGTCAACCAGCTGGCGATCGAAGAGTACGAGACCAGGAAGGAGCGCCTGCGCTTCCTGGAAACTCAGCTCAGGGATGTCGAGCAGGCCAAAGCCGATCTGCTCGATGTCATCCAGCAGATCAACCGCACCGCGCGCAAGCTGTTCGGCGACACCTTCGAGGAGGTGCGCCGCAACTTCATCGCGGTGTTCCAGACCCTCTTCGAGGGGGGGCGCGCGGAGTTGGAGCTCATCCGCACCGATGACCCGCTCGAGGGCCAGGTGAGGATCGTCGCGCAGCCGCGCGGCAAGCTGGTGGACAACGTCAGCCTGCTGTCGGGCGGCGAGCGCTGCCTGACGGCGCTGTCGCTGCTGTTCGCCGTCTACCTGGTGAAGCCGTCGCCGTTCTGCCTGCTCGACGAGGTGGACGGCCCGCTCGACGATTCCAACACGAACCGTTTCGTGCGCATGCTGCGGGAATTCTCCGGTTCCACGCAGTTCCTGGTGGTGACGCACAACAAGCTGACCATGGAGACCGCCAACCATCTCTTCGGCGTGACAATGATGGAGGCCGGCGTGAGCTCGATGGTGTCGGTCTCGTTCCAGGATGTCGCCCAGACCCGTTCCGACGACGAACTCGGGCGCGCCATCGCGACGCGCCGGCGCGAGCTCGATCGCCAGGTCGCCGCGCGCGCGCTGCTCGCACAGGACGACGCTGACGAGTCGCCGGGAGCCCGCTTCACCCTCGATGATGCCGACGGCGACTCCGCCGAAGAAGCCACCGCCGCCGCCGAAGCAGCCGCGGCGTCCGACGCGCCGGTCGCGGATGCGACCGCGGCGGGGGAGGGCGCCGCGTGATCCGCGGGGCGCTGGATCGACTGCGGCGTGGTCTGAGCAAGACCCGCGTCGATTTTCTCGGCAGGCTGAGCGCCATCTTCGGCGGGCGCGTCCGTCTCGACGCCGACACGCTCGATCAGATCGAAGAGCTGCTGCTGCGCGCCGACATGGGCGTGGCAGCCAGCCTGCGCATCACGCGCACCCTCGAGCAGCGGGTCAAGGCGGCCGGCGGCGAGGCGACTCTGCAGGGGGTGCTCGAGGTGATCCGCGCCGACGCGCGCGACATCCTGATCTCCGCGCGTCCGCGCGTCAGACCCCCCGATTGGGATGCTGTCGAGGCGGCCGAGACCGGTCGGTCGGCGCCGGGTGGCGGCGGGACCAGGCGGAAGAAAGGGCGCGCGGCCGCTTCGCCGCCGTCGGCGGACGCGCCCGAAGCCCTGTCCGCGTCGACCGGTCCGGAGGTGCTGCTGATCGTCGGCGTCAACGGCACCGGCAAGACCACCAGCATCGCCAAGCTGGCCGCGCTCCACAAGGCGCAGGGACGCTCCGTGCTGCTCGCCGCGGCTGACACTTTCCGGGCGGCGGCGGTGGAGCAGTTGTCGGTCTGGGCGGACCGCGTCGGCGTGCCGTGCGTGCGTCAGGGACAGGGGGCCGACCCGGCGGCCGTCGTCTTCGATGCGCTGTCGGCCGCGGCCGCGCGGGGGCACGACCTGGTCATCGTCGACACCGCCGGGCGTCTGCACACCAGGACCAACCTCATGGCCGAGATGGCCAAGATCGCGCGGGTGATCGAACGGCGGA
This sequence comes from uncultured bacterium, assembly GCA_963732385.1. GTDB lineage: Bacteria > Krumholzibacteriota > Krumholzibacteriia > LZORAL124-64-63 > LZORAL124-64-63 > CAVSZB01. Next base: position 98,269 of record CAVSZB010000007.1, read on the forward strand.
CCGGCCGTCCTCCCCGCACGCTGCTGGTCGTGGACGCCAACACGGGGCAGAACGGTCTCGCCCAGGCGCGGGTGTTCGCGGAGACGATCCCGGTGGACGGACTGATCCTGGCCAAGCTTGACGGCACGGCCAAAGGGGGCATCGTCATCGCGATCGCGGAGGAGATCGGGCTGCCGGTGCTCTACGTCGGCACCGGAGAGACCGCGGCCGACCTGGCGGAGTTCGACGTCGACGCTTTTCTGGAGGCCTTTTTCGCCGACTGGCAGGGGGCGGAAGAGGGGGATGCCGGCGCGTCTTGACGTTTGTCGGCGCATGACTTACGTTTCCTCCTTCACGCGGCGCCTCAAGGTGTCCGCGAGACGATCCGCAACTTCGGGGCGGGGTGCAAGTCCCCACCGGCGGTGACAGCCCGCGAGCCCGCAAGGGCAGATCCGGTGGAACTCCGGGGCCGACAGTGAAAGTCTGGATGGGAGAAGTTGGGGAAGCTGCGCGGCCGTCCACCGGCAGGGGGGACGCTGCGCCCTACCCGCCTCTCCCGCCCCGCAACGGGGGCGACAATGCTCACGCCGCCACAGCCTGACGACGCGCGCTGGATGGCCGAAGCGCTGGCGCTGGCCGCGCGTTTGCCGCACCGCCCGTGGCCCAATCCACCGGTCGGCGCGGTGGTCGTGCGCGATGGCCGGGTGGTCGGCCGCGGTGCGCACCTGGGCGCGGGGTTGCCGCACGCCGAACTGCTCGCGCTCGACGAGGCGGGCGAGGCGGCGCGGGGGGCCACGCTTTTTCTGACGCTCGAGCCGTGCAACCACCAAGGTCGCACGCCACCCTGCGCGCCGCGCGTGGCGGCGTGCGGTCTGGAGCGCCTGGTGGTCGCCGTGGCCGATCCCAACCCCACCGTGCCGGGGGGCGGCCTGGCGGTGGCGCTCGACGCCGGCCTCGCGGTCACCGTGGGGGTGGCCGGGGAACGGGCGCTGGACCTGATCTGGCCGTTCGTGACCACGAACGCCTTCGAACGTCCCTACGTCCTGCTGAAGACCGCGGTGTCGCTCGACGGTCGTTTCACGCCGGGTCCCGCGCCTGTGGGCGCCGCGCCGCAGCCGGCCTACCTGACCGGGCTCGCCGCGCGGCGCGATGCGCACATCCTGCGCCGCTGGGCCGACATCGTGCTGGTCGGCGAGCAGACCGCGGCCGTCGATCGCCCGCAACTGAATGGCCGGCTCGTGCCGGATGAAGCCGAGTGTCCGGCGGCGGAACCGCTGCCGGCCTATGCCGACAGCGATCTCAGTTTCTCCGGCGACTGGGCGCAGGAGCGTTTCCTCGCCTTTGCCGGGGAGCACGCCGCTCCGGCGCGGCGGGCGCAGGTGGAGGCGCAGGGCGGAGTCGTGGTGTCGTGCGCCGAACGGGCCGGACGGATCGAACCGGAGTCGCTGCTGGCGGAGGCGTTCCGGTTCGGCGGACGCTTCGTGATGATCGAGGGGGGGCCGCGCCTGGCCGCCGCGTTCCTGAAGCGCGGCCTGGTCGATCGCTGGGTGCAGTACATCGCTCCGGTCTTCAGCGGCGCCGGCGTGCAGTGGCCGGAGGTGGCCACGGGCGCCGCGGAGCGGCTCCACTTCACGAGCGCGCGACCGGTCAGACACGATCTGCGGCTGGTCCACGACCGGCTGCCATTCGCACAACTGCTGCAGGAGTTGACCATCGACACGGTGTCCGGCCTGCGTCGCCGCGTCGGCGGCGGACAGGCGTAGGAGGGGCGGGTGTTCACCGGCCTGGTGCGCGAGATCGGCACGCTGCGCGCGGCGACGCGCCGGGGCGGGGTCACGCGCCTGATCGTGGCGGCGCCCGGCTGCGCGCCGCGGCTGGCGCCCGGCGACAGCCTGGCGGTCAACGGGATCTGCCTGACGGTGGCGGCGCGGCGCGGCCCGCTGGTCACCCTCGAGGCGGTGGCGGAGACGCGTCGGGTCACCACCCTGGGGGAATGGCGCGCCGGCCGCCGGGTCCATCTCGAGCCGGCCCTGCGCGCCGGCGAGGGGCTCGACGGGCACTTCGTGCAGGGGCACGTGGACGGGACCGGACGGGTCGTGGCGCACGAGCGACGTTCCGGGGCCTGGCTTCTCACGGTGGCGCTGCCGGTCGTGCTGGCGCGCGAACTCGTGCCCAAGGGGGCGATCGCCGTGGACGGCGTCAGCCTCACGCTCGACGACCGGCCCCCGGGCGACCGTTTCACGGTGAGTCTCGTGCCGCGCACGCTGGCCGCCACCTGTCTGGGCGCCCTGCGTCCGGGCGATGCGGTGAACATCGAGCTGGATGCGCTGGCGCGGGCGGCCGCGCGCGCCGGCGTGGCCGGAGCGGGCGGGGAGCCTGGGCCTTCGCGCGCGGCGCTCACGCTGGCGGATCTGCTGTCGCGCGGTTTCGGCCGCGGAGGAGCGTCATGACGGACGAACCGGGATTCGACACGATCGAAGACGGCGTTGCGGCGCTGCGTCGGGGCGAAACCGTGATCGTCGTCGACGACCGCGATCGCGAGAACGAGGGCGACTTCGTGCTGGCCGCCGAGCACGTGACCGCCGAGGCGGTCAATTTCATCACCAAGCACGGACGCGGGCTGCTCTGTCTCGCCGCCACCCGCGAACGGGTCGCCGCCCTGGAGCTGCAGCCGATGGTCGCGCGGAACACCGCCCCGCTCGGCACGTCGTTCACGGTGTCTGTGGACGCCGCGCGCGACGTCACGACCGGCATTTCCGCGCAGGACCGCGCGCGCACGGTGCGGGTCTTCGTCGATCCGGCCACGCGGCCCGCCGACCTGGTGCGGCCCGGGCATGTCTTCCCGCTGGAGGCGCAGCCGGGCGGCGTGTTGCAGCGCGCCGGACACACCGAGGCGGTGGTTGACCTCTGCCGCATCGCGGGGCTGGCGCCGGCCGGGGTGCTCTGCGAGATCATGGACGAGGACGGCAGCATGGCCCGTCTGCCGCGTCTGCGCGTACTGGCGGACCAGTTCGGCCTGCGGCTCGTCTGTATCGCGGACCTGATCGCGTACCGCCGCCGTCACGAGATCCTCGTGCGCCGCGAGACCGAAGTCGAACTGCCGACGCGCTGGGGCGATTTCCGCCTCGTCGCCTACAGCACCTCCGTGGACGAATCGCTGCACCTGGCTTTGGTGCGCGGCACGCTCGTTCCCGAAACGCCTGCCCTGGTACGGGTGCACTCCGAATGTCTCACCGGCGACCTTTTCCACTCGCTTCGCTGCGATTGCGGCGAGCAGCTCGAGGCGGCGCTGGCGGCGATCGCGGAGCGCGGGCAGGGGGTGTTCCTGTACATGCGGCAGGAGGGGCGGGGGATCGGCCTGCTCAACAAGCTGCGCGCCTACCGGTTGCAGGAAGAGGGGAGTGACACGGTCGAGGCGAACCACCGGCTCGGTTTCCCGGCCGATCTGCGCGAGTACGGGCTCGGAGCGCAGATCCTGGCCGATCTCGGCGTGCGTCGCATGGAGCTGATGACCAACAATCCGCGGAAGATCGTCGGCCTCGACAGCTACGGCCTCGAGGTGACGGGGCGCGTGGCGCTCGAGGTCCGTCCGAACGCGCGCAACCTGCGCTACCTGCAGACGAAGAAGGCCAGACTCGGCCATCTGCTCGAGCATCTGGAGTGACCGGCGCCGGCTCCGCCCCGGCGGGCGGCGGCGGCGCATTAAGGAGGAAGGGATGGGCCAGACATTTCAGGGGCGTTTCGACGCCCGCGGTCGGCGGATCGCGCTGGTGGCGAGCCGGTTCAACGAGTTCTTCACGCGCGAGCTCCTCGCGGGGGCGCGCGACTGTCTCGATCGCCACGGGGTGCCCGAAGCGAATGTCGACAGCGTCTGGGTGCCGGGCAGTTTCGAGCTCCCGCTCGTGGCGCAGCGCCTCGCGCGCGGCGGCCGGTACGGGGCCGTGATCTGTCTCGGCTGCCTCGTGCAGGGCGACACGCCGCACTTCCAGCTCGTCGCCGCCGAGGTGACCAAGGGGATTGCGCAGATCGGCCTCGAAACCGGCGTGCCGGTGGTCTTCGGCGTGGTCACCGCCGAGACCCTGGAGCAGGCGATCGAGCGCTCCGGCACGAAAGCCGGCAACCGCGGCTTCGACGCGGCGCTTTCGGCCCTTGAGCTGATCGATCTGCTGGCGCAGGTCGACGGCGCGGAAGGCTAGGGGATGGGCCGACGCCGCAAGGGGCGCGAGATCCTCGTGCAGGCCCTCTATGCCTCTGACGTGGGCGGATTTCCGCTGGCGCACACGCTTGACGATCAGCTGGCGCGGCGGGAGGGAGCCGACGAGACCAACTCCTTCGCCCGCGCCCTTGCTGACCAGGTCACGGTGCGCCTGCCGGTCGTCGACGCCTGGCTCGCCTCGCTGCTTGAGAACTGGGACCCGGCGCGCGTCGGCCACGTCGAACGCGCCATCCTGCGACTCTCGCTGACCGAACTGGGGTGGTGCCCCGAGGTGCCGCAGGCGGTGGCGATCAACGAGGCCTGCGAACTGGCCCGGCTGTTCGCCGACGAGCAGGCGGTGGCCTTCGTCAACGGCATTCTCGACCGCGCGGCGCGGCAGATCATCGACGGGACGTATCCTCCGCGCGCCGTCGCACCGGATGTCGTCGCGCCGGAGGCCGGGCCGGAGGAGGCGCCGCGGTGAGATCCTCCACCCGTGCGCACTGGCAGACCTTCTGGGAGCAGGCCGACTCCCTCTCCCTCGCCGATGTCTACGACAACGACGGCCGGATCGTGCGGGAGATCCTCGCGGCGGGCGATGCGGCGGGCCGCCGCATGCTCGAGGTGGGGGCCGGCAGCGGCCGCGACGCGGTGGCGCTGGCCCTGGCCGGCGCCGATGTGGTCACGATCGACTACGCCGTCGGTTCGCTCGCGCTCACGGCGGAGGCGGCGGCCCGGGCCGGCGCGCGCGTGGGAGCGGTGGGCGGTGACGCCCTCGCGCTGCCGTTCGCCGACGGCACCTTCGATGTCGTCTTCCACCAGGGTCTGCTCGAACACTTCCGCGATCCGGGCCCGTTGCTGGCCGAGAACCGGCGCGTGCTGCGGCCGGGCGGAGTGCTGGTCGTTGACGTGCCGCAGAAATGGCACTACTACACCGCCGGCAAGCAGCTCCTGATCGCGGCCGGCCGCTGGTTCGCCGGCTGGGAGACGCAGTTCACGCCGCGGGAGCTCGAACAGGTCGTCGCCCGGCAGGGGCTGAGCGTCGAGAGGACCTACGGGGACTGGATGGTGCCGGGGCTGTGGTACCGCGCGCTGCGCAAGATCCTCTTGACGCGCCTCGGGCTGCGGCTTCCCATGTATCCCGATCCGCTGCCGCCTTTTTCGCGTCTCGCCGCCGCCGCGCGCCGGCGGTGGCGGGACCGCCGGGTGGCTCTCTATACGATGATGACCATCGGCGTCGTGGCCCGTCGGCCGCGGGCGTGACCAGCGCCGGAGGTGCTCCCCCTGAGGATCCTGGCCGTCAATTGGCGTGATATCGGCGACCCTCTCGGTGGCGGCGCCGAGATCCACCTGCACGAGATCCTCCGGCGCGCGGTGGTCGCGGGCCACACGGTCGATCTGGTCGTGTCGGCCTGGCCCGGCGCGGCGGCCGAGGAGACCGTCGATGGCGTGCGCGTGATCCGCCGCGGCGACTGGCGGGTCGCCAACTGGATGCTGCCCGGCGTGGTCCGCCGCCTGCTGCGCGAGCGGCGCTATGATCTGCTGGTCGAGGACATCAACAAGATCCCTTTCTTCACGCCGCTCTACGCGGGCGGAGTACCGGTCGTGGCGGTCGTGCCGCATCTGTTCGGCGGCACGGTCTTCCGCGAAGCGAATCCCGCCGTGGCCGTCTACGTCTGGGCCGCCGAGCGGGCCATTCCCGCGGTCTACCGCGGCGTCGATTTCGAGGTCATCAGCCCCTCCACCCGCGACGACCTGGTGGCGCGTGGGCTCGACGCGGCGCGGGTCACGACGATCTTCTGCGGGCTCGACCACGCCCGCCTGCGACTGGACGCGCCGCCGCCGCGCGACCCCGGTCCGCTGCTCGTCACCTGGAGCCGTCTGCGGCGCTACAAGAGTGTGGATGTGGCGCTGCGGGCCTTCGCGCTGGTGGCGCGGGAACTGCCGGAGGCGCGTCTGCTCGTCATCGGGCGCGGACCCGACGAACCCCGGCTGCGGCGGCTCGCCGCCGGCCTCGGCCTGGGCGAGCGGGTCGCCTTCCCCGGGCACCTGGCGCAGCCGGATCTGGTGCGGACGCTGCACCGCGCGCGCGTCTGCCTCAATCCGAGCCCCAAGGAGGGGTGGGGCCTGACGGTCGTCGAAGCCAACGCCTGCGGGCTGCCGGTCGTGGCGAGCGCGCGGCCCGGTCTGCGCGATTCGGTGCGTGACGGCGAGACCGGCCTGCTCGCGCCGTACGGCGATGCCGCGGCGTTCGCTGCCGCGGCCCTGCGGCTGCTGCGCGAGCCGGAGTTGTGGGCGCGCCAGAGCGCCGCGGCGCGCGCCTGGGCGGCTACGTTCAGTTGGGAGCGCTGCGCGCGGGAGTCGCTCGACCTGTTCGCCCAGGCACGGGAGCGGCAACTCGCCGGGCGTGGCGGGCGGTTGCGGACCGGGGGCGGGGCATGAGCGCGGCGCGGCGCTGGTGGGAACTGGCGGCCAAGCTGGCGCTCAGCGCCCTGCTGCTGGCCTGGCTGTTCTCCAGCCACCTCTCGGTCACGGAGATCCGGGGCGCGCTCGCCGCGCCCCGCTGGTCGTGGCTGCTGGGCGCGCTCGTCGTCTACGGTCTCTCGACGCTGGGCGGCACGCTGCAGTGGCTGTGGATCCTGCGGGCGGCCGGGGTGACGGCGTCGGCCGGCGAGTTGCATCGTCTCTACCAGGTGGGGCTTTTCTTCAACAATTTCCTTCCCGCCAACGTTGGCGGAGACGCCGTCAAGATCTTCGACCTCGGCCGGCAGGAGGGCCGCCCGCTGAAGATCTTCTGCGCGACCGTTCTCGACCGCCTCATCGGCCTGACCGGTCTGACCCTGCTCGCCCTTGCGGCGGTCGCGCTGATCGCCGCGCGGACCGCCGCGTTGCCGACGGTCTACCCGCTGCTCCTGGCGCTGCTGGCCTGGCTCGCCCTGCTGGCGCTGATGCTGTCGCGGCGGGTCTCGTCGCGACTGCCGCGTCTGCTGCGGCGTCTGCGCGCCGCCGCCGCCGCCGCCCGCGTGGAGGAGGCGCTGGGCGAGTTCGCGCTCTACCGGCCGCGGCTGCGCTGGTTCCTGGGGGTGCTCACCTTCTCGGTGGTCGTGCAGGCCTTGCGCGTGGCCACCCACCTGCTGGCGGCCGCCGGCCTGGGTCTGGCTCTGACCGGCCTGCAGTCGCTCCAGCTGTTCGTGCTCGTGCCGCTGCTCGGCATCCTGGTCGCGCTGCCGGTCTCGATCAACGGGATCGGCCTGCGCGAATCGTTTACCGCCCTCCTGTTCACGAGCGCCGGTCTTGGGCGCGCTCCCGCCGTGGCGATGGAATTGATCGCTTTCCTCGTCCAGGTCGCCTGGAGTCTGGTCGGCGGTGCCCTGTTCCTGCTGGGCCGGCGCCGGGCGCGAGCGATGGACGAGATTTGAGCGCTCCCAGGACGGGGGACCGTCCGGGAACCGTCCGGGCGTCGGGGTTGTTGGCTATTGGTTGATGTGGTAGATTGCGCCGCGGCGGGCGGGTCCGCCGAAGCGGGGCGCCGGGGCGCCGGGGCCGGGCCCTGGGGCATGCGGATCGAGCCGGGCGAAGGGAGCGGGTTTGCGCAAGGACTGGATGCGGCAGCCCGGGGCGTGGAGCGCCCTGGGTGTTTTCGTGCTGGCTCTGGTGGTCTATGTCCGGACCATGGCGCCGAACCTCAGTTTCTGGGACTGCGGCGAATACATCACCTGCTGCCATATCCTGGGCATACCGCACCAGCCCGGCACACCGCTCTATGTGCTGATGGGGCGCGTCTTCGACATCCTGCTCTTCTTCTTCTCGACGGCGCGGGCCGTGAATTTCATGTCGGCGTTCTTCAGCGCGCTCGGGGTGATGTTCACCTATCTGGTGATCGCCGACCTGGCGCGTCGCGCCGATCCCGATAGTGGCTGGCTGGCGCAGGCCGGCGGCGTGATCGGCGCCCTCTTCCTGCTGTTCAGCGACACCTACTGGAACAACGCCGTCGAGGCCGAGGTGTACGGGCTGGCGGCCTTCATGGTGGCCTTGCTCGCCTGGCTCGGCCTGCGCTGGTACGACGCGCGGCGCGAGGCGCATGGCGACGGCATCCTGTACCTGATCTTCTACCTGCTGGGGCTGGGGGTCGGCTTCCACCTCGGCGCGCTGCTGGTCTATCCCGCGATCTTCATTCTGGTGGTGCTGTCGCGCGACCGCAGGTTGTCCCTGCCCGACCTGATGATCGCCAGCGCCGGGCTCGCGCTCTTCCTGCTCTCGACGATGCTCAAGAGCAGCGGCACCCTGCTCCTGCTGCTCGGCGTCTACACCGTTCTGGTGGCCGCGCGCGCACTGGCCGGTCGCCGCTTCGCGCTGATCGGATCGGGACTGTTCGTGCTCGGACTGTCGGTGCATCTGTACATGCTGATCCGCGCCGGCCAGCACCCGGCGATCAACCAGTCGCAGCCCGACAATTTCGGCACGCTGATGTCGGTCCTGCGCCGCGAGCAGTACCCGCCGATCGACCCGTTCCAGCGGCAGGCGCCGCTGTGGAGCTGGCAGTTCCCCTACTACTATGAGTTCCTGCTGCGGCAGTTCTCGTTTTTGGGAGACGGCCGCGGCGCGCTCGCGCGGATCGGCATCTTCGTCGGTCCGATCTTCCTGGGGCTGCTCGGCATTTTCCACGGTCTGCGGCGCGCCCGGCCCTGGATCTGGATGCTGCTCGCCGGCTATCTCATCAACGCCGAAGGCCTGACGCTCTATCTGAATTTCAGCAACCACGAGGTCCGCGAGCGCGACTACTTCTATTCGACCGGGTTCATGTTCGCGGCCATGCTGATCGGACTGGGCGCGGCCGCGCTGCTGCGCTATGCGGCCGGCCCCGAGGGAAAATCGGCGCGGCAACTGGCGGCGGGAAAGCGCGTGGACGCGGTGCGCGCCGGTCTCCTGGCGAAAATCGCCGCCGGGCTGCTGATCGTCATCGCCGCGCTGCCGCTGCTCGTGCCGGGACATCCGAAGTGGGTCCAGCACGACCGTTCGCGCAACTCGATCCCCCGGGAGTACGCCTGGAACATGCTCGCCGGCCTCGACCGCAACGCGATCATCTTCACCAACGGGGACAACGACACCTTCCCGATCTGGTACCTGCAGGAGGTCGAGAAGTTTCGCCGGGATGTCACGGTGCTGAACCTCAGTCTCGTGAATCTCCCCTGGTACGTTAAGCAGATGCGGCAGCGCGATCCCGACCTGCCGCTCTCCTACACCGATCAGCAGATCGACCAGCTCGAGGCCCGCATCTACGAGAATCCCAGCACGGGCGAGCAGCAGATCCTGTATGTCCGCGACTACATCGTGCACGACGTCCTGACCGCGAACCGGAAGCGCCCCTCGCCGCGGCCCGCCTTCTTCGCGGTGACGATTCCCAAAGAGAACATGGATCTCTACTTCCCCTACCTGAAGATGGAGGGGCTGATGTTTCGGCTGATGCCCGACAAGCAGCCGGGGGGGGAACCGGGCGTGGACGGCGAGCGCACGCTGCAGAATCTGCTCGGCGTATACGACTACCGGGCGCTGCTGACGGGCGACTCCGCGGCGCGCAGACGGCTGTTCGCAGACACGGCCGGCGCGTCGCCCGCTGCGAGCGATGCGGGCGCGCCGGTGCGGCTGGCGGGCGTGGCGGGAGCGCGGTTGGATTTCGAACCGCTGGTGGCCCTGCTCGGCGAGAAGCGGCGCGATGTCTGGCGCGACCAGAACACGACGAACCTGCTGGGCAACTACCCGGCGGCGGCCGTGCGCGCCGGGTATGGCTATCTGCTCGAAGCGCAGGCGGAATCGGTCGCCGACACGGTGCTGTACGACCATCTCATCGATCGCTCCCTGTCCGCCTTCGAACTGGCGCGACGCTTCGACCCGTTCTTCCCCACGGTCGGGGATTTCTATCCGCTGTTGCTGGTGGAGAAGGGCCGCAGCGGGGAGGCGCTGGCGTTCCTCGATGAGTATCTGGTGTCGGTCGGACCGGGCCGGAGGGTGCGTCCGGAGGAGGCCGAGGAGTTGCTCAACAAGACGATGATAGCGATGGCCAGCAGCGGGCGGTCGGGGGCGGCCACCACCTACCTCGAAAACCGGATCACGGCCGCGCCGCGCGATCCGATCGCCTACCGCGTGCTGTTCAACGTGCAGCGGGTGAGCGGCGACATTCCGACGGCGCGGCGGATCCTCGAGCGCTGGCGGGCCGCCAGCGGGCAGGGAGATGCCGAAATGGAGCGGGTCCTGCAACGGCTCGACGTCACCGGTTCCCCGGCGGCGCCTCCGGATACACAAGGGGATGAGCAATGACCGGTACGGAGCTTCAGGAGCTGGTCTCATCCCTGCCCGACGGTGTGCCGCCTGCGGTAGGGCGGGGGCGGCGCGTGGTCGTGACCGGCTGCGCCGGTTTCATCGGCAGCCACCTCACGGAGGCGCTGCTGCACCTCGGATGCGAGGTCGTCGGCGTCGATGCGCTGACCGACTACTACGACCCGGCCTTCAAGCGGGAGAACCTGGCCGGCGCCCTGGCCCATCCCGGCTTCCGCTTCGTGGAGGCGGACCTGCTCGCACTCGACGCGGTCGAGTTGTTGTCCGGCGCCGCGGCCTGTTTCCACCTGGCCGCCCAGGCGGGGGTACGCGCGAGCTGGGGGCGCCACTTCACGGAGTATCTGGCCCGTAACATCCTGGCCACCCAGCATCTGCTCGAGGCGTGCCTCGATCCGGCGGTGCGCAACGGCCTGACGCGCTTCGTCTACTCGAGCTCGAGTTCAGTCTACGGCGAGCGCGCCGCTCTGCCGGTCACCGAGCAGGCGCTGCCCCAGCCGCACTCGCCGTACGGGGTGACCAAGCTGGCGGCCGAGCACCTCTGCCTGCTCTACTCCGCGAACGCCGGCGTGCCGACGAGCAGTCTGCGCTATTTCACGGTGTACGGCCCCCGTCAGCGACCCGATATGGCGTTCCGCAAGTTCGTCGACGCGGCGCTCGACGACGGATCGTTCGCCATGTACGGCGATGGGCGCCAGACGCGCGATTTCACCTACGTGGCGGACGCCGTGCGCGCCAACCTGCTGGCCACCGCCGCGCCGGGTGTGGGGGATGTGTTCAATGTCGGCGGCGGCGCCCGCATCTCCCTGGCCGAGGCGCTCGAGCGGTTGACCGCCCTGCTGATGCCGCTGCCGGACGGGCGGACGCCGCAGATCGAGCGACATCCGGCGGCGCGCGGCGATGTCCGCGATACCTTCGCCGACCGCACCCACGTCGAGCGGACGATCGGCTACCGCCCGACCGTGCCGTTCGACGAGGGGCTCGCGCGCCTGGTCGCGTGGGCGCGGGGCAGGAGGACGACTCGTGGCTGAACGCGCGTCTCCGGTCTGCGACATCTCGGTCATCATCCCGGCCTACAACGAGGCGGAATCGTTGCCCGAGCTGCTCGAACGCATCGACGAGGTCGTGCGGGGCATGGGGCGCACCTACGAGGTGTGGGTGATCGATGACGGCAGCCGCGACGGCACGTTCGCGGCGGTCGAAGCGGTGGCGCGGCGCCTGCCCCAGGTCCACGCGCTGGTTTTTACCCGGAACTTCGGCAAGGCCGCGGCCCTTTCGGCCGGCTTTGCGCGGACGCGGGGGCGGATCGTCATCACCATGGACGCCGATCTGCAGGACGACCCGGCCGAGATCCCGCGGCTGGCGGCGGCGATCGAGGCTGGCAGCGATCTGGTCTCCGGCTGGAAGCAGGACCGGCAGGACGGATTCATCAAGAACCAGTCGTCGCGGGTCTTCAACGGGGTCACCGCGCTGATGATCGGGCTGCGGCTGCACGACTTCAACTGCGGCCTGAAAGCGTATCGCGACGAGGTGGTCCGCACCGTGCGGGTCTATGGCGAGATGCATCGCTTCATCCCCGCCATGGCCCACCTCGAGGGATTCCGCGTGACGGAACTGCCGGTGCGGCACCACCGTCGTCGTCACGGTCGCACGAAGTACGGTGCGAACCGGTTCCTGAACGGCTTTCTTGACCTGTTGACACTGCTGTTCCTCAACTCCCGCGCCACCTCGCCGCTGCATTTTTTCGGGCGGATCGGACTGCTGATGTTCCTGCTCGGCTCCGGTATCAACGGCTACTTCCTTTTCGAGTGGGCCACCGGGCACGGCCTGCGGCTGCGGCCGCTGCTGTTGTTGGGAGTGGTCCTGTTCATCATGGCGGTCCAGTTCGTCAGTCTCGGCCTGATGTCCGAGCTGATCGTCGCCGGTCGCCATCCGGAGCAGGAATACCGTGTCCGGCGCGAATTCTGAGCCGCGGTCGGGAGGGGAGGCGGGGCCGCTTCCCTCCTTGACGGTGGTCGTCGTCAACTGGAACGGCCGCCACCTGCTCGCCGAATGTCTCGGCTCGGTGCTGACCAACGGCTACTCTCCGCTCGAGGTGATCCTGGTCGACAACGGATCGACCGATCATTCGGTGGAGTTTGTGCGCAAGGCGTTTCCCACGGTTTCGATCATCGTCTCGCCGGAGAATCTGCGTTGGGCGGGTGGCAACAATCTGGCGCTGCGCCGTCTGCGCGCGGAGCCGCCCCGCAACCGGCAGATCCTGCTGCTCAACAACGACACGTTCGTGCCTGAGGGCAGTCTGACGCGGCTGGTGCTGGCGCTGCACGGTGAGCCGCGGGCCTGGGCGGCCACCCCGCGCATCTGCTACTTCGACGATCCCGCCCGGGTCTGGTACGACGGCGGCGAGGCGGGGCCGCGTTCCGGCTGGATCAGGCACCACGGCATCCGGCGTCTCGCCGGGCGCCTCTCGTTCCAGCCCCGTTTCGTGGACTGGGGCACCGGCTGTGCCCTGCTGCTCGGCGAAGACGCCCTGCGCGAGATCGGCGAACTCGACGAGAGTTTCTGGTTCTACGGCGAGGACTCCGACTATTGCCTGCGCATCAAGGCGGCGGGGGGGCGCATCCTGCACGTGCCGACCGCCCTCGTGCTGCACCATGTGAGCGATGCGCTCGGCAGTTTCAGCCCACGCAAGGCCTACCTGAAGAGCCGCAGCCACGTCCGGCTGCTGCGGCGGCACTGGCCGCGGCGCAGTTGGCCGCTGCTCGTGCCGAGCCAGGTCGTCTTCTACGGCGGGCTGACGCTGTGGCACCTCTTTGGCGGTCGGCGCGAAACAGCCTCTGCCGCCCTGCAAGGCGTGCTCGACGAATTGCGCGGCGCCCCGCCCGGCTGCTGACGGCCGCCGTCGGCGGTGGACACGCGGTCGAGGGCGATGCTATCCTTCCCGATCCGTCCACCGTGCCGCCAGGAGAAGGAAGGAAACGGTCTTGTCGTCGCGACGCCCGCGAGCGACCCCGCCACCGATCGCGCCCGCGGCGGCGAATCGATCCCGTCGGCGTCTGCCGGAGGGGCTCCTGCCGCTGGTGGCGGTGCTCCTGGCGCTGGCCCTGCTCTACCCCGGCCCGTTGTTCCAGGGACGGATCTTCGTCAGCGGAGACGCGCGTAACCAGGATGCCTTCACGCTCGTCGGTGATGCGGCGCTCGCGCGCGGTATCTACCCGCAGTGGAATCCCTATCTGTTCGGCGGGATGCCTACCTTCGGCTCGCTCAGCTACACGAAATTTGTCTATCCGCCGTCGGTCGTCCTCAACTTCCTGCACGATCCCCTCGGCCTGCCGCCCCTGACCTGGCTGTTTGCGCACCTCATCTTCGGTGCATTGGGCATGGCCTGCCTGCTGCGCCGCTGGGGGGTGTCGCCCGCCGGACGGGCGTTGGGCGGGCTGGTCTGGGTGCTGGCGCCGAACGTGGTCGCGTGGTGCGTGTACGGGCACGGCTCGAAGCTTGGCGCGGCGATGTACCTGCCGTGGATCGTGGCGGGGGCGTTCGAGGTGCTGGGCGGGGGCGGTCGGCGCGCGGTGGCGCTGACGGCGCTCATGCTGGGGCTGCAACTGCTTCGCGGACACGTGCAGATCACCTACTACACCCTGCTGGCGGTGGGGCTGCTGGCGGTGGCGCAGACCTGGCGGCCGTTCCTGCCGGCGGGTGCCACCGGCGCGGCGGCATCGTTGTCGGAACCTCCGCTCCCGGTGCGCGCCCGCCGTCTGGGGGCGCTGGCCGGGGCGCTGGCGCTCGCCTTCCTCCTCGGTGCGGTGCTGCTGTTGCCGCTGCGCGGTTACGCCGGCGCCTCGATCCGCGGCCTGTCCGCGAGCGGGGGCGGCGCCTCGTACGACTACGCCACGAACTGGAGTTTCTCGCCAGCCGAGTTGCCGACCCTCGTGCTGCCGGCCGCCTCCGGTTTCGGCAAGGGCAGCTACTGCGGGCCGATGCCGTTCACCGACTATCCGAACTACTTCGGCTTCCTCTGGCTCGCGCTGGTGGTCGCCGCGGCCTGGGCGGCGCGGCCGCGGCTGGCCTGGGCGCTGCTCGTGCTTTCCCTGCTCGCCCTGCTGGTCTCTTTCGGACGCCATGGTTCGCCTCTGTTCGACCTGTTCTACCGGCATCTGCCCTACTTCAACAAGTTTCGCATCCCGGTGATGATCCTGATCCTGCCCACGTTCGCGCTGGCGCTGCTGGCGGCGCTCGGCGCGGACGCGCTCGCGCGCGACAGGACCGGTCCCGGCCGCGGCCGGGGGGACCGGTTGCGGGCGGCGCTGCCGGTCGGTCTGGCCCTGCTCGGCGGCGTGCTTTTGCTGGGCGCCGTCGGTCTGGCGAGAGGTCCCTACCAGGACCAGTTGCGCGCGCTGGCCGCGGGCGCCGGGCGGCCTGGTCCGGTGGCGGGCCAGCTGGCGGTGGCGTGGAATCTGCAGCGGGCCGATCTCGTGCGCATCGGCGCTCTCCTGCTCGTCGCGGGCGGCGTGCTGGCCTGGGCGGCGCGTCATCCCGGATTCCGGCGCGCCTGGCTCGGCTGGACGCTGGCTGCGCTCGTGGCGCTGGATCTCGGCGCGGTGGCGACACGCATCGTGCATCCGGAGCGGGCGCTGATCGAGGTGGGGCAGGATGCCCAGGGGCAGGCGGCGCTCGTGCGGGCGACGCCGCTGCTGGCCGACTTCGTGCCGCCTCGTCGCGATCTGGGACAGGGGCCGGTCTTCACCTCGCTCGCGCAGCAGGTCGGACACGATCGGGTCTGGCCGCTCGGCGCGCTCGGAGGCAGCGGGGATTTCATGGCGGCCGGGGTGCGTTCGCTCGGCGGGTACCATCCGGCCAAGCTGGCCGCCTTCGAGCCGATCCGGGAGCGGCTGTTCGGGCGCGAGGAGCCGGCGGCGAGACTGGCAAACTGGCTTGCCGGCCGCGTGGTGGCCGTGCCGGGCGAACTGCCGCCGCAGGCGCAGCCGTGGTTGCGGGAACTGGGCGCGGACCTCGTCTTTCCGCCGCTGCTGAGCGGCGGCGGCATGACGTTCTACGCGAACCGCGCGGCGTTGCCGCGCGCGCGGCTGTACGACCGCTGGATCGCGGTCGGTTCGCTGCCGGGCGGCGGCCAGCTGGACAATTTCCTGGAGCGGCTGCAGTCGGGCGCGTGGGGGCCGGACCGGCCGGTCGCGCTCGATCGGACGCCGGTTCCGGCCCCGCTGCCGGCCGGCGCGCCGCTGCCGGCCCCGATTTTCGAGCGGGACGACCTCGGCGAGGTGTGCCTGCGCACGACGGCGCCGGTTCCGAGCGTGTTGCTGCTGGCCGACATGGCGGCACCCGGCTGGACGGTGTCGATCGACGGGCGTCCGGCCACCGCGTTGCGTGGCGATCTGGTGCTGCGGGCGGTGGCGGTTCCGGCTGGCGACCATCTTGTGCGGTGGGTCTATAGCGATCCCTGGCTGCGCCGCGGTCTGGTCTGCAGCGCCGGGGGCAGCGTGATCCTCCTGCTCCTGCTCGCGCCGTGGCCGACGGTCGCGGCGCATCGCACGCGGGGGGAAGGGTCGGCGCAGCGCGATCTGTCCGGCGAAGAGGGGCGGGGATGAAAAGCTGCGTGGTCATCCCGACCTACAACGAGGCGGAGAACATCGGCGGGCTGGTGCCGCTCGTGCTGGCACGCGACCCGGAGTTGTCGGTGCTCGTGGTCGACGACACCTCGCCCGACGGCACGGGGGCGATTGTGCGCGCCCTGCCCGGATTCGGAACACGCGTCCACCTGTTGTCGCGGCCGGTCAAGGCGGGGCTGGGCGCCGCGTACATCGCCGGCTTCCAGTGGGTGCTCGCCCATACCGACGCCGCAGCGATCTTCGAGATGGACGCCGATTTCAGCCACGATCCCGCCGCGCTCGACCAGTTCCTGCGCGAGATCCGCGACGCCGACGTCGTGATCGGCAGTCGCTACCTGCACGGCGTGACGGTGGTCAACTGGCCGCTGCGCCGGTTGGTGTTGAGCGTCGGCGCCAACATCTACACGCGGATCGTCACCGGGATGCCGCTCAAGGACAGCACCGGCGGCTTCAAGTGCTTCCGCCGCGAGGTGCTGGCGGCGCTGCCGCTCGAGCGCATCAAGAGTGACGGCTACGGGTTCCAGATCGAGGTCAACCACCTTTGCTGGCGGCGGGGCTACCGCATCAGGGAGATCCCGATCACGTTCACGGACCGGCGGGTCGGCATCTCCAAGATGTCGAAGCGGATCATCTGGGAAGCGATGTGGATGGTCTGGGCGTTGCGGCTGAAGCGGATCTTCTAGGGCGCGGCGCGCCGGGGGCGGACGTGAAGCTTTCGATCATCATCGTCCACTACGATACGCCCGACGATCTGGCGCGCTGTCTCGATTCGCTGGGCGCGCATCCGCCAGCCTGTCCGCATGAGATCGTGGTGGTGGACAACGCTTCGCATGCTTCGGGACTGACCGAGCTGCGCGCGCGTCACTCCGGTGTCCGCTGGCTGCTCAACCACGAGAACGTCGGCTACGCGCGCGGCGTGAATCAGGGTTTCGCCGCGGCGCCGGCCGACTACCATCTCGTGCTCAACCCCGACATCGTGGTCGCGCCGGGCGCGTTGGACGAGCTGCTTGCCTTCGCCGAGGCCCGACCGCGCGCCGGTATCGTGGGGCCGCAACTGCTCAACGAGGATGGGACGGTCCAGGACTCCTGCCGCCGCTTCTACACCTTCCGGGCTCTGCTGCTGCGGCGGACCTTCCTGGGCCGCCTCTGGCCCCGCGCCCGCGCCGTGGAAGCCCACCTGATGCGCGATTTTGACCACGACCGGGAGCGGGCGGTGGACTGGGTGCTCGGCGGCTGCATGCTGGTGCGGCGGGCGGCGCTGGAGCGGGTCGGACCGCTCGACCGGCGGTTCTTCCTCTACTTCGAGGATGTCGACTGGTGTTTCCGGATGTGGCAGGCGGGGTGGGAGGTGCTCTATTTTCCCGGCGCGCGCTTCACCCACCGGCACCGGCGCCAGAGCGCGAAGGGGGGGGCGCTGCGTCGCGGTTTCTGGCTCCACCTGTCCAGCCTGATCTCGTTCTATGAGAAGTGGGGCCTGCTGGTCTATCTGTTCAAGCGGTGGCGTGGCCCGGTGGGGGTGGCGCTGCAGTGGGGGATCGACATGGCGGCGCTCGGCGGGGCGCTGCTGGGCGCGTATGCGCTGCGCTCCGCCGTGAACCCGCTGTTTCCTGAACCGCTGTTCCCCCTGCGCGACTACGGCCCGCTCTTCTTCTTCGGCGCGCTGCTCGCCACGGTGACCTTCCTGCTGCGCGGCCGGTACCGCGGCCGGCCCGCTCGCGGCCCGGTCGGGATGGCGAGGCGCGCGCGTGAGACCGGCACCGTTGCCCTGCTGTTGCTGGCCAGCACCTACCTGAGCCACCAGCAGACCTACAGCCGGGCTGTCCTGCTGCTGTTTGCTCCGCTGGCGACGGTGGCGCTCGCGCTCGGTGAAGGGTTGTTCGCCGCCGTGCGGCGGCGCCTCGAGCGCGGCTGGCTGTCGCTGGAACGGACGCTGCTCGTGGGTTCGCCCGCCGCGGTCGGGGCGTGGCTCGACGGCCATGGCGACGGTCGTGCGCTCGGGCTCGATCCGGTCGGCTATCTCGCCCCGGCGCCGGCGCACTCCACTCCCGGCCCGTTGGCCGGCGGGGCGGTCCCGTGGCTCGGCGCGCCCGAGTCGCTGCCGGACCTGGTCGAGCGGTACCGCATCTCGCAGGTGGTGTTCTGGGACTGGCCGCGGGAAGACGCGGGGGCGCGCGATTCCCTGGACGCCTTGCGCCGTCGCCGCATCCGCCTGCGCTGGCGGGTGGAGGAGGCGTGGCTGCTGGAGGCCGGCGCCCGCTCGGAACCGTTCGGCGGGAGCGGCAGCGTGGTCCTGGATCCGCCGTCCGTATCCGCACCGTCCGGTCTGCGCCGCGGGTCCGCCCGGAGCGGCGAACCTGGGCAGGCGGGCGGAGATGCCATATAGTGGAAAGAGTTGTCCGCTCCGCGGGGCCCCCTGAATGGTCTGGTCGTGTCGGTCGGAGGTTGCCGAAGTGATGTTATGCCTGCTTGGCGGGACCGGTCCGCACGCCCGGCGCGCGATCGCGGCGGTTCTTTTGTGCCTGCCTGCGCTGCCGGCGGTGGCGCAGGAGGTTTCCTTCACCTCGCTGACGGCGGCGCGCGAATGCCGCGTCCTGCTGCCGGACGGCGAACAGATCTATGGAGGGCTGAGCGACGGCGGCGTGGTGGTCTGGAATGCCGCCGACCCCGCGCTCTACACCCGCTGGACGGTGGAGGATGGCCTTTCCGGCCAGCGGGTCAACGCGCTGGCCACGTCCGGATCCCATATCTGGGTAGCTACCTCGGGGGCTGGACTCACGCGGGTGACGCCAGGGGTGGTGCCGGAGTTCCGGCAGTACGCCAATCTCGGCGGACTCGACATCACCACCGTCATCGCGACGACCCGCGGCACCGCGGAGGTGGTCTACTATGGCCTGCTTGGCGCCGGCGTGGGGGTTATCAATAGTGGTCTGCCCGGCGCGATCTACACTCAGGTGGAGCACGGGCTGGTCGGCGACGACGTCAGCGCGCTCGCCTTCCTCGGCAATGACCTGTGGGTCGGCACGGAGGAGGGGGTGTCACGCTTCGCCGCCAACGTGTTCACGACCGAGGTGGCCGGTCTGACCGACCTCCGGATCAACACCCTGCAGGCCGTGGGAGACACGCTGCTGTTCGCCGGCACTTTCACCGACGGCGTTTACCGCTGGGACGACGGCGCGGCCCGGTGGGAAAGACTTGGGGCGCTCGACGGCCTGGTGCTCGCGATCGCCGCGCAGGGTGGGGCGGTGTGGGCGCTGATCGAGGGTGTCGGCAGCGAGAACCGGCTCTGGCGCTGGGACGGCGCCACGTGGACCGCTGCCAGCCTGCCCGAGTCGCGCACGCGCGTGATCGCCCGGAACGACGGTGAACTCTGGTGCGCCGGGCTGCGCATCGATCCGGACTGCGACCCGGACGGGCGGGCCACGCGGGCCTTCCTGGCCCGGCGTGATGAAGCGGCCTGGTCGTCGTGGGGCATGCACGAACTGCTCTTTCTTGGCGTGGACGGCGTCTCCTTCGGACCCGACGGCGCGTTCTGGCTCGGATCGCGCGAGGGGGTGGGGGTGGCGCGGCGCACCGTCGACGGCCAATGGGGGCAGGTGGCCGGTCTTGCCACGGCCGCCAACGACTCCGCCGGGCTGTTCGCTTTCGGGGCCAACATCCTCTCTTTGGCGGCCGCGCCCGACGGGGATGTCTGGGTCTCGCAGTACGATTTCCGCGTGCCGGGGCAGGGAGGGCTGCTGCGCCTGCGTCCCGGCGCCGCGGTCGATCTGACGGACGCCGCCGGGGTGCTGCTGCCGCCGACGGAAGCCCCTCCCGGCCACCACCGCACGGTGCGGGTCGTGCGGCATCCCGATGGTCCCCTGATGATGTGCACGGACCAGCTGGGGGTGGATGTGCTGGTCGATCCGGCGCGTCCCCGTGATCCGGCGGCCTGGGTGCGTCTGCCGGTCGATACGGAAGGTCTGGGCGGGGGGATCGTGCGCGACGCGGTCGTGGCGCGGCGGGACGTGGTCTGGTTCACCGTCAACGGGATCGGCCTGATGCGCTGGGACATCAATGGACCGGCCGGCCCGGAGGCCCCGCTGACGTGGTCCGACCTCGCCGACGACGTCTGGACCGGACCGATCGCCGCCTTGTCCGGCACGAATTTCAACTTTGCCCAGGCGCGGGCGCTCGCCGCGCCGGCCGACGGCACGCTGTGGGCCGGCGGCAGTGGCGGCGTGGCGCATCTGCGCCCGCTCGACGGCGGCGGCGCCGTCCTGCTGGCGGCGTATGGCGCGAAAGCGGACGTCTATCTCGCCGGACTCCTCACCGGCACGGTTTCCGACCTCGAACTCGACGACAACGGCGACCTGTGGGTCGCGCTCGAGGGGGGGCTCAACCGGATCCGGCAGCGCGGGGACCAAACCACCATCGACGCCTGGACCAACCTGGAAGCCTATGCTGCCTACAGCCTTGGCAATCTCTACTCGCCGAGCGTGCTCGCCGGTCTGCCGGGCGCCATCTTCTACGAACTGGCGTCCGATCCCGGCTCCGGGAGATTGCTCGCCGGCAGCAATTACGGCGCGGTGATGATCGACGTCGCCCCGCTTGGCGCGGTGGACGCGGAGGTGCTTGCGGGGCTGTTCCTCTATCCCAACCCGTTCGCGGGCGGCACCGGGGCGGCGGGGCTGAAACTGGACGGCGTGACCGTCGAGGTGACGACCACCGGGTCGTCCGTGACCGGAGGGGTCACGGTGGAGGTGTACGACCTGCAGGGGCAGCTCGTGCACCGGGCGAGCCACGTGGGCACCGGCGATCCGTTCTGGGACGGCCGCAATCTGCAGGGCGATCCGGTCAGCAGCGGACTCTACATGGTAAAGGTGACTCTGGATGGACAGAACGCGGTGCGGACGCTTGCGGTCGTGCGCTGAATCTTCCGCGGGAAAGCCGACGTGAGCCGCCCCGCGGGCGACGCGCCGCGGCGTCTGCTGATCATCGGCGCCGGTGAGGCGGGGCAGTCGCTGGTGCGCGAACTGCAGGCCGGCGGCTGGCCGGTCACGCCGGTAGGTTTCCTCGACGACGATCCGGCGCTGCGGGGAGAGTCGCCGTGCGGCCTGCCGGTGCTCGGCGCCACGGCCGATCTGCCGGACGCAGCCGTGCGCAGCGGGGCGCAGGAGATCCTCATCGCCATCCCTTCCGCCACTGGCGCGGTCATCCGCCGGCTGGTGCTGCTGTGCCGGCGCGCGGGGCTGCCGGTACGCATCGTGCCGGGCATCCGCGCCATCATCGAGGGGGACGTCCGCTTCGACCAGGTGCGGCCGGTCGCGCCCGACGACCTGCTTGGCCGCGAGAGCGTCACCTTCCGCGTCGATGGCGCGCGCGAACTCGTGGCGGGACGGCGCGTGCTGGTGACAGGAGCAGGTGGTTCCATCGGTGGCGAACTGTGCCGGCAACTGCTGCCGTTCGCGCCCGCGGAGCTGCTGCTGCTCGGTCGCGGCGAGAACAGCCTGTTCGAGATCGCCGCGGAACTGGAGCCGCGGCGGGGCAAGGTCGCGCTGCGCACGCTGATCTGCGATGTGCGGGATGGTGAACGGCTCGCTGTCCTGGCCGGACGTCACGGCGTCGATCTCATCCTGCACGCCGCCGCGCACAAGCACGTGCCGCTGATGGAGGAGAATCCCGAGGAGGCGGTGGCGGTCAACGTGCTCGGCACCGCGAACCTGATCCACTTCGCCCGCCA
The DNA here is from genome assembly GCA_963732385.1 of uncultured bacterium. GTDB lineage: Bacteria > Krumholzibacteriota > Krumholzibacteriia > LZORAL124-64-63 > LZORAL124-64-63 > CAVSZB01. Next base: position 120,119 of record CAVSZB010000007.1, read on the forward strand.
GGTCGGCGCTGAGCGTCTGGTGCTGGTGTCGACCGACAAGGCGGCCATCCCCGCGAGCATCATGGGCGCCACGAAACGGGTGGCCGAGGAACTGGTGCGCGCGGCCGGAGTCGCCGGCGGTCCGACACGCTTCCTGACCGTCCGCTTCGGCAACGTGCTCGGCAGCCGTGGTTCCGTGGTGCCGCTGTTCCAGGACCGGATCCGCCGCGGCCTGCCGCTGCCGGTCACGGACCGGGCCATGACCCGCTACTTCATGACCATCCGGGAGGCGGCGCAGCTCGTGATCGAGGCGATGGCTCTGGGCGAGAGCGGCGCCACCTACATCCTCGAGATGGGGGAGCCGGTGTCGATCCTGGAACTGGCGCGCAATCTGCTCGCCCTGTCCGGGTTCGATCCTGACGGCGGCGACGGCGGCCCCGGCATCGTCATCACCGGCGCCCGCCCGGGCGAGAAGCTGACCGAGGAACTCGTCGCCCGCGACGAAACGCTGGCGCCGGGGGCGAATCCGCTGATCCGGCGCGCGGTCACCGCGCGCCCCGTGCTGGCCGATCCGGAGGCGGTCGTGGCTTCCTTGCTGGGGCCGGCCCGCGCCGGTGATATGGCGGGGGTGCGGCAGGTCCTGGCGCGCCTGCCGGGCCTGGCGGCGGTGACGGCCGTTTTCCCCGCGCCGGAGGTGACCCGTCCATGACTCCCGATTCAGGTGCCGAGCCCGCGTTCCTGCCGTTTTTCCGCCCCAGTCTGGGCGAGGAGGAGATCGCGGCGGTGGCCGACACTCTGCGCTCCGGGTGGCTCACCTACGGGCCGCGCACGCGCGAGTTCGGCCGCGCCTGCGCCGACTATCTCGGAGCGACGCACGGTGTGCCGGTCGCCTCGTGTTCGGCCGGACTGTTCCTGGCGCTCAAGGCGCTCGGGGTCGGCCCGGGCGACGAAGTGGTGTTGCCGTCGCTCACTTTCACCGCCACGCTCTCGGCGATCCTGCACTGCGGCGCGACGCCGATCCTGGCCGATGTGGAAGACGCCACGCTCGGCCTCGATCCGGAGCGGGTCGCCGAGTTGCTGAGTCCGCGCACCCGGGCGATCGTGCCGGTCCACATGGCGGGACACCCCTGCCGCATCCGGGAACTGCTCGCCCTCGCGCGATCGCGCGGCGTGGCGGTGGTCGAGGATGCGGCGCACGCCTTCGGCGCGGCGGTGGAGGGCCGCCGCCTTGGGACGTTCGGCGACGCCACGGTCTTCTCGTTCTACGCGACGAAGTGCATCACCACCGGCGACGGCGGCCTGATCACCACGGCCGACGACGGTCTCGCGCGCGAGCTGGAGCTGCTCTGCTTCCACGGCATGGACGGCAACGCGTGGCAGCGCTACGGCGACCGCGGGCGGTGGTACTACGAGATCGTGCGGGTCGGCTGGAAGCTGCACCTGGGCGATCCGGCGGCGGCGCTCGGCCTGGTTCAGCTGCGCCGGGCCGACGCGTTGCAGGCGCGACGCGCGGCGCTGGCGCGGGGCTTCACCGAGCGGTTGGCCGACCTGCCCGGCGTGACCCTGCCGCTCGAGGCGCCGTGGGCCACGCATGCCTGGCATCTCTACCTGCTGCGCGTCGATCCGGAGGTCGTGCGCGAGGGGCGCGACGGGGTGATCGCCGATCTCGCCGACGCGCGCATCGGAAGTTCGGTCCACTTCATTCCGCTGCACCATCATCCAGCCTACCGCGAACTGCTCGCGCCGCAGGCGGACCGCCTGGCGCGCACCGAACGTTATTTCCGCGAAGCGGTCACTCTGCCGCTCTTCCCGGCGATGACCGACGCGGAGGCGCAACGGGTCACCGATGCGGTGCGGGCGAGCGTCCGCCGCCGCGTGCGCTGATGGCGCCGGGGGCCGGTCCTGCGTCGCCGCCTCTGGTGGTGACGGTCGAGCCGGCGCCGCCGCCCGGCTGGGAGGCGCTGCTTGCGGATGATCCGTACGCTACATTTTTCCACACGTCCCTCTGGAGCGACGCGCTGCGCCGGCACGCGGGCGGCGTGACGCCAATCTGGTTCGTCGCGCGCGCGCAGGGGCGTTGCGTGGGCGGGCTGTCAGCGGTGGCGCGACGGCGCGGGCCGCTGCGCCTGCTGCAGAGCCACTTCGACGGCACCGCGGGCGGGCCGCTGATCGCGCCCGACCTCCCTGAGGCGGAGCGTGACGCGGTCGCGGCGTCGCTGTTGGCGGCATGGGCGCGCGCGGCGAGGCGTCCGGACGTGGCCGCCGCCGCGCTGGTCCTGTCGTCTGACGCCGACACCCGCTGGGGGGGCGGGCTCGCGCGGTGCGGCTGGCGCCGGCGCGAGTTGCCGTTCGCGACGATTCCGCTCGTCGGCGGACCGGAGGCGGTCGAGTACGGCGTCCTGCCCAAGAACCGGCGCAACGAGCGCAATCGGGCCCTGCGACGCGGCTGCGATGCCGGAGTGACGACCGATCCGGGCGCGCTCACCGAGTACTATCCGGTCTACCTTGCCGCGGCGCGCCGCTGGGGGGTCGCGCCGACGCCGGAGGCGCTTTTGCACGATCTGCTCGCGCGCGGCGCGGGCGCGGCCTTCCTCAGTTGGGTGCGGCGCGACGGTCGTCTCATCGGCGGACACGTCTGCTTCCGGCACGGCGCCGAAGTCGTCGCCTGGAACGGCGCCACCCTGCCGGAGCACGCCGAGGTCTTCCCTGCCACGCTGCTGATCTGGACCGATGTCGTCGAAGCGTGTCGGGGCGGCGCGCAGCGGCTCGACCTCGGGGGCAGCGGCGGCATCGCCGGAGTCGCCCGCTTCAAGGAACTGCTCGGCGCGAGCTTCGCGACGCGGGGCTGCTGGGAGACGGCGGCGCCCCTGTACCGGATCTGGCGGCGGCTGAGCGCGGCCAGGCGTCGCGTGGCGGGCGCAGCGACCGGCGGCAACGCGGCCGCGGCATCGCACGGGGGAGGCGCTCCGTGAGGCTGCTGCGCACCGGTGGAGAGGTGCTCGCGGCACGCGCCGCGCAGGTCGTGGCGGGCGCGGCCGTCGGTCTGCTGGTGGCGCGGGCACTCGGCCCCGCGGCGCAGGGACATTACAGCCTGACGATCGCCGTAATGACCTTCGCGGGCGCTCTCTTCAACGGCGGCGTTGGTCTGTCCGCGGTGCCGCCGCTGCGACGTCACGAACTGTCCCTGCGTCGGGTCGTGCGCGCGCAGGGGACGTGGCTGGCGTTCGCCGGCGCGGGATTGCTGGCCGTGGGCGTCGTCGCGACCGCCGGGCCCGCGGCCGCCTGGACCGCCACGCACCTCGGCTGGACCGGAGCCGTGGCGGCCGCGGCAGCCGTCGGTGCAGCCGCTCTGCTCGCCTGCGACGTGCTGTTCTACGATCTGCTCGCACAGGGACGCCCGGTCGCCGGCGCGGTGGCCGTACTGGCGCGGCCCGGCTCGCATCTGCTGTTGCTCACGGTCGTTCTCGCGCTGACCGGCGGGCTGCGTCCGGGCGCGGCCGTCGGTCTGTTCGCGGCGGCGCAGGTCGTCGGCGCGGGGGCGCTGTTCGCTCTGCTGCGGCGGCGGGAGCCGACCGGAGAGCAGGTGGGAGAGCCTCCGGTCGCGACGGGCGAGGACTGGCCACGCGGCGCTCCCGCGCTGGCGCGCGCTCTGCTGCGCTCCGGCTGGCTCGGACAACTTTCCGCCGTCGCTTCGCTGCTGCACATGCGGCTCAATTTCGCGTTGCTGGCGGCATGGCACGGGCCGGCGGCGGTGGGGGTGTTCTCGGTGGCGGTGCTGGTGGGCGAACTGCTCTGGAATCTGCCGTCTGCGCTCAGCCCGATCCTCGTCTACAGTTCGGCCGCGGCCGGCGACGCCGGCACCCGGGATCGTCTGGCGGCGCGCGCTGTGCGCGTCGGACTGATCGCCACGGCGGCGGTGGCGCTGCCGCTCGGGCTGGCCGCCGGCTGGCTGCTCCCGCGTCTGTTCGGCGGCGAGTACGCGGCCGCCGTACCGGCGCTGCGTGCCCTGCTGCCGGGCATCGTGGCCTTCGCGCCGGGCGCGGTTCTGGCCGGCGACTTCATCGGGCGCGGCCGTCCCGGCTGGAACGCGCAGGCGAGCGGCTTCACGCTCGCCATCAATCTGGTCGCGGGGGTGGCGCTGGTGCCGCGCTTCGGTCTGACAGGAGCTGCGTGGGCCTCGACCATCGCTTACGCCAGCGGTGCAGTCTGGATGGTGCTGCGTTTTCGCCGCGCCAGCGGCTTGACGTGGCACGGACTGCTCGGGCTGGCCTGAGCGGTCGCATTGAATCATATGTGATTTAATTTCAATGCCTTGCGAGATGGCTGCGCAGATCGCACCCGCCGGGGGGGTTGGTCCCCACGATGGCCGGGCGCAGCGGACCGGGCACCCTCGCGCTGACGATACGATAACCCGAATTCAAACCTTGAGTTACAGCATCGCGCTTCGCGGCGTGGTGGCCGTCGTCACGACCGGGAAAAATAGTGCGAGGAGGCGCTTGACTGCCCAGTGGGGGATGGCTACGATGCCGTGGCTTCAGGTGGGGGAAAAAGGGTCAGAGTGGTGAAAACAGGATTCGAGGCTCAGGGATGATCGAGGCCACCCGTCACGACCTGCCGCAGTTGCCCGAACCGGTGTTTGCCGGCGGCTACGAGCGTGCCGTGGACGGCAAGGGGCGGTTCAACCTCCCCTTCCGTTTCCGGCGGCGCGGCGGCAAGGCGCGGGACAGGAGCGCGGTGCGGGAGGCCGGCCCGAAGGAGCGGTATACGATCGTCAGGGGTCCCGACGCCGTTCTGCTCGTCTATCCCTATGACGTCTGGCTCGAGGTGTTCGATCAGTTGAGTCGCGACGCCCAGACTCCGGAGGAGCGCGACCAGGTGCGACGCCTCAGCCACGGCAGCCACACGCTGGAGCTCGATGCCCAGGGGCGGGTCGCGGTTCCGCAGGAGTTCCTCTCCCACGCAGGACTGTCAGGCCGGGTTCTCTGCATCGGGATGCGGCGGCTGATGGAGCTTTGGGATCCGGAGCGGTACCGGCGCAAGCAGGAGGCGGCGCCGGCTCTCGATCCCCGCACGGAGGCCAGGCTGTACGCGTGATAGCCCAGGGAGGGGCGCTATGCCAGGGATGGAGCCCGGTGCGCCGAGAGAGTCGATCCGGCGGCACGTCGCGTTCGAGGTCCTCGACGGTGGTGTGGATTTCGAAATTCGCGAACGTGGCGCGACCGTCTGGATCACTCTCTCGGGCGTGCTCGACGCGGAGCGTCTCGCCCCGCTGATGCGGCGGGTCGTGCCGCTGCTGCACCGTCGCGGCCGCCGGGTCGTGCTCGACGGTCGCCGCCTCATGCACCTCGACTATCGGTGCGTGGCTCAGCTCCTGGCCTGGAGCGACGGTCTGCGCGCATTCGACCACCAGCTCCTGTTGTACGGCTGGAATGCCTATCTGCGCGCCATCCTCCGCGTGGAGGACTGGGGTGGACGACTCAGCCCCGGCCCCGTGAGTCTGCCGGCAGGTCATGCCAATGTCGCTGGCGGCCCGGAGTCGGCGCGATGACCGCTGCCGCGGTGCACGTGCCGGTCCTGCGGGACGCCGTGCTCGATTTCCTGCGTCCCGCTTCCGGTCGACGGTTCGTGGATGGCACCTACGGTTGTGGCGGGCATGCCGCCGGGTTGCTTGCCGGCGGCGCGGAGGTGCTCGCGCTCGATCTCGACCGGGCGGCGATCGATCTCTGCCGCGTGCAGGCCGCCGCGCAGCCCCGTCTGCTCTGCTCCCGGACCTCCTTCCGCAATCTCGCCACCGCCATGACGGACGTCGGCTGGCCGGAGTGCAACGGCATCCTGCTCGATCTGGGCGTCAGCTCGCCGCAGTTGGACGATCCGGCGCGCGGTTTTACCTACCGCGCGGAGGCGGAGCTGGACCTGCGCTTCGACCGCGACGCCGGCGAACCGGCGTGGCGACTCCTGGCGCGACTCGCCGAACGCGAAATCGCCGACCTGATCTGGCGCTATGGCGAGGAGCGTCGGTCCCGCCGGATCGCCGCCGCCATCGTGGCGGCGGCGGCGCGCGAGCCGGTGCGATCGACCACCGCCCTGCGCACGGCCGTGGAATCCGCCGTGCCCGCGGGGCCGGGACGCACCGCGACCATGAGCCGGGTTTTCCAGGCGCTGCGCATCGCCGTCAACGGTGAACTCGAAGCGCTCACGCAGGCGTTGGAACAGATGCCCGAGGCGCTGGCCGAGGACGGCATCGTTGTCATCATCGCCTATCATTCGCTGGAAGACCGCCTGGTCAAGCAGTGGCTGGTCCGGGAGAACCGCGATTGCATCTGTCCTCCCGACGCGCCGGCCTGCCGCTGTAGCCACCGCCGCACCATGAAATCGCTGACCGGTCGGCCCCTCGGGCCCGGGCCGGAAGAGCTCGCCCTGAATCCGCGTGCGCGCAGCGCCCGTCTGCGCGCCGCCCGCCGACTCGCCGAGCCGGCGTCACCTGCAGGGAGTCGCACATGCTGAGGTGGCTGCGCCCCATCGCCGACCGTCGTCCGCGGCCGAACGCGCGTTACTGCGGTCCGCTGGCCCGCCCGCGGCGCCTCGGGGGCCAGACGGCGCTGCTGACCATCGTGCTGGGCGCGGTGGCGACCGCGGCGCTCACCGAGGTCATTACCGTCAACAACCGGATCGTGGTCGCGCGCACCGAGATCGATCGTCTGCGCAGCGAGCAGGCCTACCTCGAGGCGTCCATCGGCGGGCTCGAGGGGACGTGGGGACGTCTGGCCGCACGCGACTCGGTCGTGGCGCGGGCCGGGCGCGAGCTTGGCCTCGTCACCGCCGAGGCGCCCGGGGTGGTGGTCGTCGTCATGGGCGACGTCGCCGGAGTCGGCAATCCCGCCTGGCGACGGGCGCTCGACAAGGTAGGCGGGGCGGAGGGGGTGGCCGCGGCCGCGGCGCAGGAGCGGCGACCGTGAAACGGCGCGCCGGCGGACGGCTGTTCAAACTGCAGATCGCGGTGGTGGGCGCGGGGCTGGTCCTGCTGGCCCGGCTCGTGGCCCTGCAACTGTTCGGACATGCGGACTACCTGGCGCAGGCGCAGGCGCAGTGGCGCCATCGCGAGGAGCTGGTTCCCGAGCGCGGCAACATCTACGATCGCAACGGCCGACCGCTGGCCCTCTCCGCGACGACCTGGCGGGTCGGTGTGGCGACCTCGCAGGTGCGCCGGCCCGAGGCGCTGGCCGGTCGGCTCGCCCGCTGCCTGCCGGTCGATTCCGCACGGGTGGTGGCGAGCATCCGCGGCCCCCGCGGCGGGCACTTCGTAGTGCACAAGGAGGCGGTGCTGCGCCGCGGCGCGCTCGACTCCCTGCGCCAGACGGAAGGGGTCACGCTGGAGCCGCTCTGTGACCGTCTCTACCCGCTCGACGGCGCCGGCGCCTCGCTGATCGGTTTCCATCGCGAGGATACGCGCGGCTCGGTCTCGACCGGTCTGGAGCGCAGCCTCGGCGCCACGCTCTCGGGTGAGCCGGGCGTCGCCTGGCGCATCGATTCCCCGCGGACCGACCGCCCGCTCGGCTCCATCGTCCTGCAGGAACCGGTCCACGGACATCACCTCGTGCTGACGCTCGACGCCGATGTCCAGCAGCTCTGCGAGGAGGAACTGGCGCGCGCAGTGCAGGAGTGCGGCGCCCGGGGCGGCGCCGTAGTGGTCGTCGAGCCGCAGTCGGGCGAGGTCGTGGCGATCGCCGCCTGCCCCCTCATCCGCGAGCGTGAGCACGCGGGGGGCGACCTGGCGGTCTGGAACAACTTCGCCCTGACCGGCATCTACGAACCGGGTTCGGTCTTCAAGATCTTCTCGTCCGCGGTGTTGCTGCGCCACGGCGCGATCGACTCCAACACGGTCTACGACTGCTCCAACGACAACTTCGGCTCCTTCCGCATCCACAATTCCGAAAGTCACAGCTACGGTCCGCTGAACTTCATGCAGGCGTTCGCGAAGTCGAGCAACATCTGGTTCGCCCGCGCCGCGGGACGGCTGAGTCCCGAGGACATGTACCGCGGACTCAGGGACTTCGGCTTCGGCACCTGCACGCAGGCGCCCTACCAGGCGGAACCGGCCGGAATCCTGCGTCAGCCGGCGCGGTGGTCGGCGCGCAGCCTGTCGACGATCTCGATCGGGCAGGAGGTGGCGGTCACCTCGCTGCAGCTGGCGATGGCCGGCAGCGCCATCGCCAACGGCGGCCGCCTGCTCGCTCCCCGCCTCGTGCGCGAAGTGCGCGACCACGACCACGCGACCCTGGAGCGGGGGGAGCCGGTGGTCGTGCGCCGGGTGCTGACGCCAGAGCAGGCGCGTCTGGTGCGGCTGGCGATGCAGCGGGTGGTCGAGTGCGGCACCGGCAGGGCCGCTGCCGTGCCGTGGACGAAGACCGGCGGCAAGACCGGCACCGCCCAGAAGGCCGAGCCGGGCCGCGGCTACCTGCCCGGCAAATATATGGCGAGCTTCCTCGGCATCGTGCCGGTCGAAACGCCGAAGCTGGTCGTGCTGGCGGTGTTGGACGAGCCGGACGCCGCGCATCATTACGCGTCGCAGAGTGCGGCGCCTTTGTTCGCGCGACTCGTGGAGGGGATCCGTCGGTCGACAGACTGGCTGACGGGGGTTGAGGGGCCGGACCCGGCGCTGACGCTGGCTCCCCGACCCACCCCTTCCGCGAGCGTGCCCGATGTGCTGTATCTCTCGCTGCCGGCCGCCGCGCTGGAGTTGCGCCGCGCCGGGTTCGTGCTGGGCGGCGGCGAGCGGGGTGGCTGGGTCGTGGAACAGGTGCCTGACGGCGGCGCCCGCTGCGCGCCCGGGGACACGGTCTGGGTGACGGCCGCTGCGGAGCGCGCCGTGCCCACCGCGCCGGGCCAGGTCTGTCCCGACCTCGGCGGACTGTCGAACCGTCAGGTCGGACGTCTCGCGGCGCGGCTCGGGCTCCCGGTCGTGGTGCGCGGCGCGGGCTACGTTGTGGAGCAGGAGCCGGCCGCCGGCGTTTCGCTCGACGGGGTCGGCGCCGTGACGGTCGTGATGGAGTCGCGATGGCGATGACGCTGGCGCGCCTGTGTGCCTCCTGCCCCGGGCTGCAACTGACCGGTGATGCGCAGACGGCGATTTCGACCGTGACCGTGGATTCGCGCCGGGCCGGCCCCGGCGCGCTGTTCGTGGCGGTGAGGGGAGCCAGCGCCGACGGTCATGCCTTCGTGGCCGACGCCGTGGCTGGCGGCTGTGCCGCGGTGGCGGTCGACGCGGCGCGCCTGCCGGGCCTGGGGCTCGATACCGCGACGGGTCGGCCGGCCGCGATCGTGGTCGCGCCCGGCACCGCGCGGCTGCCGGCGCTGCTGGCGCGCGAACTGCACGGCCGCCCGGACGAGCAACTCGTCGTGGCCGGCATCACCGGCACGAATGGCAAGACCACCGTGTCCTTTTTGCTGCGCGCGCTGCTCGGCGCGCTGCGCGGCCCGTGCGGACTGCTCGGCACGGTTCGCTACGAGACCGGTCGGACCACCCGCCCGGCGCCGCTCACCACCCCGGACGGTCCCACACTGTTCGCCCTGCTGGCCGAGATGACCGGCGCCGGCGCGCGCGCCGCGGCCATGGAACTCTCTTCGCACGCGCTTGACCAGGGACGCGCGGCCGGCCTGGCGCTCGATGTTGCGGTGCTGACGAACCTCGGTCGCGATCACCTGGATTATCACGCCGATCTCGCCGCCTATCTGGCCGCCAAGACGCGCATCGTCGAGCTGCTGCGCGACGGCCCGCGGACGAAAGGCCCCGGAGCGCTCGTCTACAACGCGGCCGAGTCGGCCTTCGCCGGTCTGATTGCGGTGGGCGCCGGACTGCGTGTCGTGCGCTTCGACGCCGGCGTTGGCGCAACGGACAAGACGGCGGAGGTGCGGGTCGTGCGGCGCGAACTTTCGGCCTCCGGCACGCGGCTCACCATCCACTGCCTCGGCGAGCGGCTCGAACTGGTCAGCCCGCTGGTCGGCCGCTTCAACGTGGAGAACCTGGCGGCGGCGCTGGCCGCCGGCGTGGCGCTCGGACTGCCGGCCGCTGCCTGCGCGGAGGCGCTGGCGGGCGCGGAGCAGGTGCCGGGGCGCCTGGAGCGGATCGCCCTGCCGGTGGGTGCGGTGGCGGTCGTGGATTACGCCCACACCCCCGACGCGCTGGCGGCAGCCGCCGCGGCCGGCCGCGAGCTGGCCGCGGGGCGACTGTTGCTGGTGTTCGGCTGCGGTGGCGATCGTGATCGGGGCAAGCGCCCGCTGATGGGCGCGGTGGCGGCGCGGGAGGCGGACGCCGTCTGGATCACCTCCGACAACCCGCGTGGCGAGGAGCCGTCCGTCATCTGCAGAGCCATCCGCGAGGGTTTCGACGGCGTGGCCGAGCCGCGCGCCGGAGCCTGTGCGGTCGTTATCGATCGCACCGCGGCGATCGACGCGGCGCTCGCCGCGGCGCGCGACGGTGACGTGGTCCTGGTGGCCGGGAAGGGCCACGAGGACTACCAACTGATCGGCGGACGGCGGCTGGACCTCGACGACCGGCGCCTGGTCCGCGACTGGATCGCGCGGGAGGGACGCGATGGATGAGCGGGGATACCTGGTGGCCGAGGCGGCCGCCGACCTCGCCGGGGCACGGCTGCTCGCCGGGGCGCTGATCGCCGCCGGGGGCCACTGGCGGCCGTGGTCGGCCGCCGGCGGGCAGCCGTTGCCGGGCGCCTTCCACGGCGCTTCGCTCGACTCCCGGCGGATCCGTCCGCATGAGCTGTTCGTCGCCCTGCCGGGAGAGCGGGTAGACGGGCGGCGTTTCGCGGCCGCGGCGCTGGCCGCGGGCGCTGCCTGCGTGCTGGCCGGGGCGACGGGGGCCGCGGCCGGTGGCACGGACGCGGATCCGCTGACGGCGGCGGCGCCGCCTCGCGATGGCGCGGTCATCCTGCTCGCCACCGACGCGCGCGCGGCTCTGACCACGCTCGCGGCCTGCTGGCGGGCCGCGCTGCCGGTCGCGGTGGCGGCCATCACCGGCACCAACGGCAAGACGACGACGAAGGACCTGCTGGCCGCCATCCTGGCCGCCGCGGGTCCGACGCACGCCACGGCCGGCAATCTGAACAACACGCTCGGCCTGCCGCTGACCCTGCTCGGGCTGACCAGCGCTCACCGTTTCGCGGTGCTCGAGTTGGGCGCCTCGGCTGAGGGGGACATCGCGCGGCTGGCGCCGACCGCCGCGCCGCGGATCGGCGTGATCACCAATGCCTCGCCGGCCCATCTCGCGGAGTTCGGCTCGCTCGCGGGGATCGTGCGGGGCAAGGGCGAACTGCTCGACGCGCTGCCTGCCGACGGCACCGCGGTGCTCAACGCCGACAGCCAGGGGTTCGACGCCTGGGCGGCGCGGGCGCGCTGCCGCCTCGTGACGCATGGCGAAACCGGCGGCGATCTGCGCTGGCGCTGGCGTCCGGCGCCGGAGCCGGGCCGTGGGTTGCTGGAACTGGAGGGCCGGGTCTGGGAGGTCCCGCTGCCGGGGCGCCACAATGGTGCGAACCTCGCCGCGGCTTTGCTCGCCGCGCGCGCCCTTGGCGTGGACGATCGCACGGCCGCTGCCGGGCTGGCCCGCTTCGCGCCGTCGCCGCACCGCGGTCACCTGGAACGGATCGGCGGAGCGCTCGTGCTCGACGACTGCTACAACGCGAATCCGGCCAGCGTGCTGAGCGCGGCGACCGCGCTGGTATCGCTGCCCGGAGACGGTCGCGCGCTGGCAGTGCTTGGCGTGATGGCCGAGCTGGGTGACGATAGCGCGACGCTGCACCGGCAGACCGGTGAGCGTCTGGCGGCGGCGGGACTGCACGGACTGCTCGCCGTCGGCGCGGGGGCCGAAGAGCTGGCGGCGGGGTTTGCGGCGGCAGCCCCCGGTCAGGGGTTCTGGGTGGCCGCGAAGCCGGAAGCCACGCAGTGGCTGGTGGAGCAGGCGCGGCCGGGCGATCGCGTGCTGGTGAAGGGCTCGCGTTCGGCCGGCATGGAGGATGTTCTGGCGGCGTGGCGCCGATCAGCCACGGGCCCAACGGGCGTCTGACGGGGGAGTGGCAGCATGTTCTACCATCTGCTCTATCCGCTGCACACCGAATGGTCGGCGCTGCGGGTATTCCAGTACATCACGTTCCGCGGCGCCTACGCCACGATCACCGCCCTGCTCATCAGCTTTATCTTCGGAGGCTGGGTGATTCGCCGGCTGCACACGCTGCAACTCGGCGAGCGCATCCGGGCGGACGGTCCGCCGACGCACCAGGCCAAGGCCGGCACCCCCACGATGGGCGGCGTGCTGATCCTGACCGCCATCGTCGTACCGACGCTGCTGTGGGCCGACCTGACCAATCGTTACGTGCTGCTGGCCCTGCTGGCCACGGTCTGGATGGGTCTGCTCGGTTTCATCGACGACTATCTGAAGGTCGTCAAGAAGCGCCCGAAGGGGATGATCGGCCGGGTGAAGCTGGCCGGCCAGGTCGGTTACGGCATCATCCTGAGTATCCTGCTTCTGGCGGGCAACGGAGGCGCCCCGCTGGTCACCAGCACGACGGTGCCGTTCCTCAAGAACGCGCTGCCCGATCTCGGGCTGTTCTACATCCCGCTGATCATTCTCGTGGTCGCCGGCACGAGCAATGCGGTCAACCTGACCGACGGTCTCGACGGTCTGGCGATCGGTCTGTGTGCCCTGGCCTTCGGCGCCTTCGCCGGCCTGTCCTACGTCAGCGGCAACCGCATATTTGCCGCATACCTCAACATCCCTTACCTGCCGGGGGCCGGCGAGCTGACCATCTACTGTCTGGCCGTCGTCGGAGCGGCGCTCGGCTTCCTCTGGTTCAACGCCCACCCGGCGCGGGTGTTCATGGGTGACACGGGGAGCCTCGCGCTGGGCGGCGCGCTCGGCACCGTGGCGATCCTGATCAAACGCGAACTGCTGCTGCCGCTGATCGGTGGCATCTTCGTACTCGAAGCGCTTTCGGTGATGGCGCAGGTGGCGTCGTTCCGCTGGCGCGGCGGACGAAGGATATTTCGCATGGCGCCCATCCACCACCACTTCGAACTGCTCGGCTGGTCGGAGACGCAGGTCGTGGTGCGCTTCTGGATCGTGGGCATTCTGCTGCTGTTGCTTAGCTTCAGCACGATCAAGCTGCAGTAGGGGGTGTGATGGCGCGGCCGGATGTGCGGGGCGGAATCTACCTGGTGCTCGGACTGGCGCGTAGCGGTTGTGCGGCCGGGGCGCTGCTGCGTCGGCACGGCGCGGTGGTCATCGGCTACGATGATGCGCCCGAGCGAGAGCTGCGCGCGGGCTGGGTCGCGCGGGATCTCGCCACGCTGGCCGAGGCGGCCTTCGATGAGGTGCGGGCCGGCGGCGCCTGGGGCGATCTCGACACGCGACGTCTCGCCGGTGTCGTGCTCAGTCCCGGGTTTCCGCCCGACCACCCGCGGCTGGCCGGCCTGCGGGAACGCGTCGAGGTCCGGGGCGAACTGGAGTGGGCCGCGCGATTCTGCGGGGCGCGCCTGATCGGAATCACCGGCACGAACGGCAAGACGACCACGACCGAGTTGACCGCCCACCTGGCCCGCGCCGCCGGCTGGCGCGCGGAGGCGCTCGGCAACGTCGGTCGGCCGTTCAGCCTCGTCGCCGACTCGCTCGGCGTGGATGACGTGGCGGTGTTGGAGCTGAGCAGCTTCCAGCTCGAGACGATCGAGACCTTCCGGCCGGCGGTGGCGGTGGTGCTCAACCTCGAGCCGGACCATCTGGACCGCTATCCGGACGTGACGACCTACTACCGGACGAAACGGCGTCTGGTGGAGGCGCTGCCCCCCGACGGCTGGTTCGTCACCTGGACCGGCTGTCGCGAGGCGCTTGGCTGGCGCCCGGATGGCCCGTCGCTGCGGTTCGGCGCGCGGATGGACGGGGCGCAGGTCTGGGCCGACGCGGCGGAACTCGGCCTGGACTGGAACGGAGCCGTGCATCGACTATGCGAACCGTCCGCGCTGCGGCTGCGCGGGGCGCCCAACCTGCTCAACGCCTGCGCCGCGGTGGCCGCCCTGCTGCCGCTTGGCGCCGATCCGGCGGCGCTGGCGGCCGGGCTGCCCGGATTTTCCGGCCTGCCGCATCGGCAGCGGACCGTGGCCAGGCTCGGCGATGTGGATTTCGTGGACGATTCCAAGGCGACCAACGTCGCCGCCGTGACCGCCGGTCTGGCGGGATACGGCTCAGCGGTCGTGCTCATCGTGGGGGGACGCGGCAAGGGCGAAGACTACGCGCCGCTGAGGGCCGCCCTCGGGCCGGTCCGGGCCGTGGTGTCCATCGGCGAAGAGGGCCCGGCGATCGCGGCCACGCTGGCCGGCCTGGTGCCGGTCCTGCCGGCCGCCACCCTCGATGAGGCGGTGGCAACCGCCGCCCGCCTGGCCGCGCCGCGGGGAACCGTGCTGCTGAGTCCCGCCTGCGCGAGCTACGACATGTTCCGGGACTATGTCGATCGCGGCGAACGTTTCACCGCGGCCGCCCACGCGTTGGGCGCCGTTGCCGGGGAGGAAACATGACGAGGATCCTGCGCCGCTGGTCCGGTCGGCTGGAGGAGTACGACGGCTGGCTGCTCTGGGCCGTGTTCGTGCTTTGTCTGCTCGGCACGGTGATGGTCTACGAGGCGGGCAGCTTCCGGCCCGAAGCGCGGGGGCACGCCGACTACCTGTTGCGTCACCTCACGCGGCTGGCCCTCGGTCTGGCCGCGCTGTTCGTGCTGGCCGGCCGCGATGACCGCGACCTGCGCCGACCGCTCGTGAACTGGGGACTGCTCGGCGGGGCGCTGGCGCTGATGGCCTTCACGGTCGTGATGGGGCTCGGTTCCTCGCGCGCCGGCTGCGCCCGCTGGCTGTCTTTCCTGCCGGTGCAGCCGATCGAACTGGCCAAGGTGGCCCTGGCGATCTTCCTGGCCGAGCGCCTGGCCGACCCCTCCCGCCGCTGGGCCTTTGACCGCGAACTGGCCCGACTGTTGGCGGCGCCGGCGGCCCTGGTCGTGATTCTGGCCCTGCAGCCGAACTTCGGCAATGCCCTGGTGATCTGCCTGTTCACGCTCGTCATGCTGTACGCGGGCGGCATGCCGCTGCGGATGTTCGGGCTGATGCTCGGCCCGCTCGGCGGGTTGGCCCTGCTCGGGGTGCTGTTCGTGCCGAAGATCACCTTCCGCGTCAGTTCGTGGTGGGCCGGGCTGACCGGCGACGGGGCCGGCTACCAGGTTCACCAGTCGCTGATCGGACTGGGCGCCGGTGGCTGGCACGGCTTCGGTTTCGGCGGCAGCCATCAGCGTTTCTGGTTCCTGCCCGAGTCGCACACCGACTTCATCTTCTCCGTGGTGGGGGAGGAACTGGGGCTCATCGGGGCGGCCCTGACGTTGGCGCTGCTCGTGATCGTGGCTCTGCGCGGGTACGGCATCGCGAGGCGGGCCCCTGACCGCTTCGGGCGGTTCACCGCGGCCGGCCTGACCACGCTGTTGTTCCTGTACGCCTTCCTGAACATGGCCATGGTGACCGGCGTGGTGCCGGTGATGGGGTTGCCGCTGCCGTTCGTAAGCTATGGCGGTTCCGCCCTGGTGACGAACCTGGCCGCGGTGGGCCTTTTGCTGGCCATCGACCGCCGCGCGCGCGCCGCACGGGCGGCGGCGCCGCGGCAGGCGCGCCTGTGGGAGACAGCCGGGGAGGGGAGCGCGCGTGTCTGGTCGCGGGCACAGAGCTGACGGCGGCCGTCCGGTCCGCCTCCTGATCGCGGGGGGCGGCACGGGCGGACACGTCTATCCGGGCCTGGCAGTGGCGGAGGCGGTGCGCCTGCTCTGCCCCGCGGCGGAAGTGCGCTTCTGCGGGACCCGCCAGGGGCTCGAGGCCACGGTCGTGCCGGCGGCCGGCTGGCGTCTGCACACGGTTCCCGCCTCCGGGATGCGCGGGCTCGGCCCGGTCGCGCGCGGGCGGTTCCTGGTGAACCTCGTGGCCGGCGATCTGGCGGCGCTGGCGCTGCTGCTGCGGTGGCGTCCCGACGCTGTGCTCGGCACCGGCGGCTACGCAAGCGCGCCGGCGCTGTTGGCGGCGCGCTCGCTCGGAGTGCCGGTGGCGCTGCAGGAGCAGAACGCCGTGCCCGGCTCCGCGAACCGACTGCTCGCGCGCTTTGCGAACCGGATCTATCTCGGCACCGCGGCGGCGGCCGAACGGTTCCCGGGGCGCGACTGCCTCGTCACGGGCAATCCGGTGCGCGCCGCCTTCAGCGCGGCGGCGGTCGGGCCGGCCGGGGCGCCCGACGTCCTGAACGTGCTGATGTTCGGTGGCAGTCGCGGCGCGCGCACGCTCAACCGCGCCGCGCGCGAACTGGCGGTGCTCTGGCGCGGGCGTGAGGACATCGCGCTCCTGGTGCAGACCGGCCCCGCCGGGCGCGACGAGGTCGCGGCTGCCTTCGCCGGCTGGGCGCCGGAGCGGGCGCGGGTCGTGGCCTACATCGATGACATGGCGTCCGCGCTGGCCGGGGCCGATCTGGCGGTCTGCCGCGCCGGGGCCATGACGCTGGCCGAGCTGGCGGTGGCCGGGAGGCCGGCCGTGCTGGTACCGTTTCCGCATGCCACGGACGATCATCAGTGGCACAATGCGCAGGATGTGGCGGTCGGCGGGGCCGCCGTGGTCGTGCGCGACGAGACCTGCGACGGAGCGACGCTCGCCGCGATCATGAGCGAACTGGGCCGCGATCGGTCACGGCTGGCGGCCATGGCGCGCGCGAGCGCGGAGCGGGCACGGCCCGACGCCGCGCGGCGCATCGCGAGCGACCTGTTGCGGCTGGCCGGATGCGCCATGCCCGGCGCGTAGGAGGAGGACAGCGTGTTCCGGAACACCCGGCACATCCACATGGTCGCGATCGGCGGGGTGGGGATGAGCGGCATCGCCGAGATCCTGCTCAACCTCGGTTTTCGCGTCAGCGGCAGCGACCTGCGCCTGTCGCCCGCGACGGAACGGCTGGCGCGGCTCGGGGCGACGATCCACATCGGTCATCGGCCGGAGCAGATCATCGGCGCCGACGTCGTCGTCTACTCGTCCGCCGTCACGGCTGCCAATCCGGAAATCGTCGAGGCCCGTCGCAGGCGCGTCCCGGTCGTGCGGCGCGCCGACATGCTGGCCGAGTTGATGCGCCTGAAGTACGGGATCGCGATCGCCGGCTCCCACGGCAAGACCACCACCACTTCCCTGGTGGCTGCCGTGCTTGCCGAGGGGTCGCTCGATCCGACCGTGCTGGTGGGCGGCCGGGCGCTGGCCACGGGTCGCAACGCCGTGCTGGGCAGCGGCGAGTATCTCGTCGCCGAGGCTGATGAGAGCGACGGCACGTTCCTCCGTCTGACGCCGACCATTGCCGTCGTGACCAACATCGATCTCGAGCACGTCGATCACTACCCCGATCTCCCCGCGCTGCGCGCGGCGTTCGCGGAGTTCCTGGCCCGGGTGCCGTTCTACGGTACCTGCGTGCTCTGTCTGGACGACCCGGAGGTGCGCGGCCTGGTGGCGCGTCTCGATCGCAAGGTGATCACCTACGGGCTGTCCGCCGAGGCGCAGGTGCGGGCCGTTCCGGCCGCGTCCACTCCCGACGGTCCCGCGGTCGCTACGGTCTTCGCCCACGGCTGCGAACTGGGGCCGATCGAGTTGCGACTGCGCGGGCGGCACAACCTGGTCAACGCGCTGGCGGCGGTGGCGGTCGGGATGGAACTGGGCGTCTCCTTCGGGCAGATCGCCGCCGGACTGGCCCGGTTCGCCGGCGTGGACCGGCGCTTCGAGGAGCGCGGGGAGCACGGCGGTGTGCGCGTGGTAGACGATTACGGTCACCACCCCACCGAGATCGGCGCCACGCTGCAGGTGGCGTGCGATACCGGTCGGCGGGTGGCCGTGCTGTTCCAGCCGCATCGCTACACGCGCACGGCGCGTTTCCGGCACGAATTCGCCGATGCTCTCGCCGTGGCCGACACGGTCGCTCTGCTGCCGGTCTACGCCGCCAGCGAGGAGCCGCAGCCTGGCGTGGACAGCGGGCTGATCGTGAGCGGGCTGCGGGACAAGGGCCTGACCGACGCTGTGCAGGTGGAGGATCTGGACGAAGTGCGGTCGTGGCTTGACGCCGCGGTACGGCCCGGCGATTTGCTGCTGACGCTCGGCGCGGGCGATATCGGACGCCTGGTCGACCCGATCTGCGGCCATCTGGATACGAGGAGACTGCCATGAGCTGCAACCCGCTCACCCCGGGAGAGCGCGGCCCGGCTGCCGGTTCCGCGTTGGCGTCGACGCGACGGGGACGCCGGCCGCGCCGCCGGCTGCTCTGGCTGCTGTCGCTGGCGTTCATTGCCGTGGCGGGAGTGCTCGGGGGGGCCCGCTGGCTGCTGACGGCCGAGCGGTTCGCGGTTGTGCGGATCGAGACCGGCCCCTATCGCTTCAGTGATCCGGCCCGGCTCGAGGCGCAACTGGGCACCGCACTCGGCAGCAACATCTGGACCGGCGCCGGCGCGCGCCGGCTGTTGGTCGATCTGCCCGCTCTGCCGTGGGTGCGCCGGGCCCGCGTGGCGCGAGAACTGCCCGGCACGCTGCGTGTCGAGATCGAGGAGTGGCGTCCGCTGCTGGAGGTGGCGCCCGATTCAAGCGTCGGCGCGGGGCCAGGCGAATTTGTCCTGCTTGCCGATGGGCGCGTGGAGCCGTTCCCCGGCCATCTTCCGCGGCCCGATCTGCCGCTGCTGGTCGGCGCGCGGTTGCAGACGCGGCCCGACGGCGGCTGGCGGCTCGTGCCGGGCCAGGCCGACAGCGTGCTCGCGCTCGCGGCGGCCGTGGCCGAGACCGGGATTGAGGGGTGTGCGCCGGTGGATTTCATTCTGACCGGCGACGAGGGGCTGAGCCTGGTGCTGCAGGGGGGGCGGGCCCGCCTCCTGGTCGGTGGCGAGGACTATGCCGGTCGCCTGCGCCGGTTCCTCGCGCTGCGCAACCGACTGTCGGATGGCGCCGTGGTCGACCTCCGGTTCGAACGGCGACTTTTCGTGGATGACCAGAACACTGCCGAACCGTTGCCTGCGGGCGACGGCGCCGGAGCAGCAGAGGAATCGGCGGTCCGGCGCGGCCGGGCCACGGTCGCGGCGCCTGCGGGCCGCGCCGCACGCGCACGCGCCCGAGCGCGCGTCTAGACGACCGGGAAGGAGCCTCGGATGAGCAACGGACAACTGCTGGTCGCCTGCGACTTCGGAACCTCCAATTTCCGTACGCTGGTCAGCACGGTGGGCGCGGACGGGCGCGTCGAGGTGCTCGGCGCGGCCTGCGTGGCGGCTGCCGGTTTCCGCGACGGCGATTTCGTCGATCTGCAGGCCGGGAGCCACGCGATCGAACGGGCGGTGGGGGCGGCCGAGGCGGAAGCCGACGTCGACATCGCCGCTTTCTTCTACAACATCGCCGGCAGTCACCTGCGATCCTTCTCGGCGCGGGGACAGATCCAGCTCGGGCCGGTCCCGCGCGCCATCACCGCGGTCGACATGGACTCCGCGCTGAACCGTGCGCGCACCCTGGAGATCCCATTCGACCAGTGCATCCTCGCCGCCAACCCGGTCGATTGGGCGGTGGACCGGGTCCACGGCATCGTCGATCCGCGCGGCCGGCTTGGCAGCCAGCTCCAGGTCGATGCCCACCTCGTGACCGCCTCCGGAACCGTCGTGCGCAACGTGGAGCACGCCATCAAGACGGCCGGCTATGAGGTCGCCGGCCGTGCAGTGGACAGCCTGGCCACGGCCGAGGCTCTGCTGCAGACGCAGGAGCTCGATGAGGGGGTTTTGCTGATCGATGTCGGGGGACGTTCCACGCAGTGGGCGCTCTTCCGCGGCGGACGGCTGGCCGGCAACGGCGCCGTGCCGTGGGGCGGCGCCCATCTGACCGCCGACCTCGCGCATGGCCTGCGCGTCGGCCTCCAGGAGGCGGAGCAGGTGAAGAGGCAGTGCGGCGTCGTGCTGCGTAGTCTCGTGGATGAAGCCGACCCTTTGGCGCTGTTCGAGGAGGAGCGCCCGGCTCCGTCGCCCGGCCTGCTCGCCGCGATCCTCGAACCGCGTCTCGAGGAGATATTCGCGCTGGTGAAGAACGATCTGCGCGACCCGGGTCTGCTTTCCGGGCTGGGTCGCGGCGTGGTGCTGACCGGCGGCGGCAGTCGTTGCCGCGGCGCCGCCGCGCTCTGCGAGGAGGTGTTCGGGCTGCCGGCCGTCTGTCGCTATCTGCCGCCGGGAATGGCAGGGAACGAGCGGCTGGGCGACGGCCAGTGGGCCACCGCGCTCGGCCTGACCCTCTGGGCGATGCGCGGCGAGGTGCAGACCCGGGCAGCCGTTGCGTCGGCGGGCGGCGGGGAGACGTCGGTCCCCCTCTGGCACCGGATGCGCAGCCGGCTGGGACGGGCCTCCCGGCCCGGGGGGGGGGCGGCGCCGGGGCGTTGAACGCGACGGTGCGCGTGAAAAAGGTATTGGACGGAACCTTCGCCATGTGCTAATTATCGCCCCGTCACGGATGGCGGCCCGCCTGAGGATCGCGTGCACCCGGCTCATGGATGAGGGGGCGATCATCATGTTCGAGTTCGTTGAAGATGTCGATCAGGTAGCCCGGATCAAGGTCGTTGGGGTTGGCGGGGCGGGCGGCAATGCCGTCAACCGCATGGTCGAGGCGGGGCTCACCGGGGTCGAATTCCTGGCCGTCAATACTGATGCCCAGGCCCTGCGCCAGTCGCTCGCCCATCAGACCCTGCAGATTGGCACGCAGATCACGCGCGGGCTCGGCTCCGGCGGAGATCCGGTCATCGGTCGCAAGGCGGTCGAGGAGGACGAGGCGGCGCTGACCGACGCTCTCCACGGTTGCGACATGGTGTTCGTCACCGCCGGCATGGGCGGCGGCACCGGCACCGGCGCCGCGCCGGTCGTGGCCCGCATCGCCCGCGAACTCGGCGCGCTCACCGTGGCTGTCGTCACCAAGCCGTTCGGGTTCGAGGGCAGTGTCCGCATGGCGCAGGCGGAGGTGGGAACTTCCGAACTGCGGGACAACGTCGACACGCTGATCATGATCCCCAACCAGCGGCTGCTCGAGGTCATCCCTCCCACGACGACCTTCATCGAGGCGTTCCGGATCGCCGACAACGTGCTCTACGAAGCGACCCGCGGCATCCATGAGATTATCGCCCGTCCCAACCTGGTCAATCTCGACTTCGCCGACGTCCGCTCAGTCATGAAGGGCATGGGTGTGGCCCTGATGGGGACCGGTCGGGCGCGGGGCGAAAACCGGGCCGAGGAGGCTGCGCGCGCGGCGATCAGTTCGCCGCTGCTGGAGGATGTCGACATCCACGGCGCCCGCGCGGTGCTCGTCAATCTCACAAGCGCCGATCTCGGCATCGCCGAGGTGAGCCGCGCCATGAGCCTCGTGCAGGAGGCGGCCGGCGCTCAGGCGCACATCATGTTCGGCTATGGCATCGATGAGGCCCTCGGAGACGAACTGCAGGTCACGGTCGTGGCGACCGGTTTCACGGCGGGTCAGCCGCCGGTAGCGGAGTCCCCGGTGGTTGCGCGCGCCGCGGCGCGCGTCGAGGCAGCGCCGACGCCGGCTTCGGTGGCGTTTGCCCCGGCGCCAGACCTCCCCCCTGCTCCGAAGCCCGCCGTGCTGGCTGAGCCGGCCGCGCCGGCGCAAATTCCGGCTCCGGCCGTCGCCGCCACCGCTGTCGCGGCCGCGACCGTCGCTGCGACGCCGGCCGCGCAGCCCGCTCCTGACTCCTTCTTTATCACTTCGCCGGCGTCATCGCCGCCGCTGCGGCGGGCTGCGCCTGCGCCCGAACCGGCCCTCGCGTGGGAGGAAAAGGTCGCGCCGCCCGCCCCCCGGCATCTCGTCGCCGCGGCGGCCGCCGCCGGCAGCGACGATTTCCTGGTTGCCCGGCCTGCCGCTTCGGAACTGTCCGATCCGCTCCGACCGTTCCTGACGCCGCTTGATCCGGTGGCGCCGCTGGCAGCGACGGTCGGGACCGGTGGGGGCTCTTTCGGCGCGCCGGCCGCGCGGACTTCGTCCTTCCAGAGCGACGCGCTCATGGCCGACCTCAGCGAACCGGCCTACACGCGGAAGTACCTGGACTGAGCCGGCGGTGGCGGCGACGCGCCGTCCCCGGCGCGCCGACCGCGGGCGCGAGGGCGGGAGCGGGACGATGTCGCTGATCGGCAAACTGCTCGGGCGGCACGAAGACGATCCGTATGCCCGGGGGATCACCCTGTTCGATGCAGGGCGCTATGCCGAGGCCGCCGAAGCTCTGCGCGGCGCCGTCCAGAAGCGACGGCCCACAGCCGCCGGCAATCTGGCCGCCTTCTATCAACTGCAGGCTCTGACCCGTGAAGGACGGCGTCTGCTGCGGGCCGGTCAGGCGGCGGCGGCGAGTCCGTTTCTCGCCGAGGCGGTTGCCGGCTGGGACCGCTACCCCGATCTGCACGCTCTGCTCGGCCTGACGCAGGCCCAGGCGGGGCAGTGGCCCGAGGCGCTGCACTCCGCCACGGAAGCTCTCCGCCGCAACCCGGACTACGTTGAAGCGCGGCTTCTGGAGGCTGCGGCGTTGCGACGTCTCGGTCGTTTGCGGGAGGCGGCGGCGAGCCTCGACAAGCTCGTAGAGTCGGGTCGCCGCGTCGATCACCCGCTGATCGCCTCGTTGTCACGCGCCGGCGGTTACGACGCCGACCACCTCCCCGACGATCTCGAGGCGCGGATCGAGCGTCTCGCGACCGGCCCGGAGCCGGGCAGCGAGGTGGCTACGGCGGTCGCGCTCTGTCGCGCCGGGCGCTGGAAGGAAGGAGTGGAGAATCTGCGCGCCCTCTGTGCGGCGCGACCGGACTACCCCGATTATCGGCTCAAGCTCGGGGCGGCTCTCTACCAACTCGGCCGGAATGATGATGCTCTTGCGGAACTCGCGCACGCGCTCGCGGTCCAGCCGCATTACCACACGGCCGCCCATCTCATGGCGCTCGTTCTCGCGGACCAGGGACGGTTCTCATCCGCGCGCGAGGTTCTGGCGGCGCATCCACCGGCGGCCGGAAGCACGGCCGGCAATCCGCACGAGACGCTCTTTTCCGCCTACCTTTCCGCGGTGCTGGCGCTGCTTGGCGGCTGCCCCGGTGATGCGCTGGCCATGCTGGCCGACTGGGAGGATCTGACGCTGACCTTCGCGCGCGGCGAACTGGTGCGGGCCGCCGCGGAGGATCTGCTGGGCCGTCCGGACGCTGCCGGCCGGCGGCTGGCTGCGCTGGCGACTGCCTGGCCCGGGGATGCCGCGTACCAGCATCTGCATGTGTGTCATCTGCTGCGCGCAGGCGATTTGGCGACCGCCGAGCGCGTGTTGTCCCGCTGGCCCTCCGCGGGCGAAGGGAACGCTGATATCCGTCCGCTTCTGCTCAACACCCACCTTACCCTGGCCCGCGATCGGGCAGTGCCGTCTCCACCGGCCGGCGTGGTGGAGGCGGGTGACCCGGCCTGGCGTTTTCTGGCGGTGCGGGCCTTCGCGCAAAGGGGGCAGTGGGCCGAGAGTCTCGCCGGAGCGTCGGTGCTATGGCGGGAGGGGTGGCGCACCGAGCGGGTGGCGCTGGTCCTGCTGGGCGCGGCGAACGCGGTTGGCGAGGCGCCCGCCGATCTGGTGACCGACCGCTGGGAGGTGCTGCCGGAATCGGTGCTGCCGCTGCTCTTGCCGCTGTGGAATCGGACCGGCCGCGCCGTCGAGGCGGACGCCATATGTGCGCGTCATCGCGAGCTTCACGGGGAGGACCTGCGCTGGACCTGGCTATGGCCTTCGTTCTGGCTGGAGCCGGTCCGCCGCTGGATCGGCTGACGGGGGGACGCGCCCCCCGGCCGTTCAACTGGTCGCGCCGGTTTTGGCGAGGCGGTTGATCATGGTGACAACGCGCTCGAGTTCATACGGCTTGCTGACGTAGGCGTCCGCGAGATATTGCTGGGTGCGCAGACGGTGTTTTTCATCCTCGGAGGCGGTCAGAATCAGGACCGGAAGATTCGCGGTGCGCCCGAGAGACCGGATCCGCTTGAGCAGTTCGAACCCGTCCATCACCGGCATCATCAGATCGAGCACGACACAGTCGGGCAGGGCCTCCTGCAGCGCGCGGAATCCCTCTGCGCCGTCCGCGGCCGTCCGCACGGCGAAGCCGCGCGTCTCCAGTTGCAGCGCGAGAATCCGTCGCACCGAGGGGTCATCTTCCACGAGCAGAACCTGGATCGCATCATTCTCTGACATATACGGTCACTCTCCTGGTCCACGGGCGATCACCGACCTGGAACCGCGGGCGTGGACGGATGTTCGCGTTGCTGTTATCGTCCGGGCAGCCAAGCGCTTGACCAGGAAGTGCAGAACAAGATGATGTCTATCTTAATATTCCCAGCCCCCGGCGATCGGTGCTTTCCGGCCTGCCGCATCGGAGTCGCGGGTCTATTCCTGATGTTGACCGCCGCCGTGGCGACGGCCCAGCCCGCCGCCCTTCCGCCGGCGTCGGCGACCGCCGATCCCTGTGTGGAAGGGGTGCGCCTGTTCCGGGGGCGCGATCTCCGGAGTGCCGAACCGCTCCTGCAGCGGTGCGTGGCCGAGCACCCCGCCGCCGAACCGCTCGCCTGCCTGGCGGCGATCGCGTCGCTCGGCGGGCGTTCGCAACAGTCCGGCGAGTACGCGGCGCGGGCGGTCGAACTGGACAGCACCAGCGTGGATGCGCGGTACTGGCTCGGGCGGGCCCAGATGGAGCAGGGGGACAAGGCCGCCGCCCAGCGGACCTGGGATGGCGGTCTGCGGCTCTCCACCGATCACGCCGGCATCCTGGAGGGACTGGCGCGGCTCGCGGCCGATCGCGGCGAAACGTCGAAGGCGTACAATCTCCTCGCGCGGATGGTGCGCATAGGCAAGGCGGAGGGTTGGACCCACCGGATGCTGGCCGATCTGGCGCGGCGGCGGGGGTTGTGGGCGGACGCCCTGCAGCATTGGCGCGACGCCATGGCGCTCGACGGGGAGGACGCGGCCTCCCGGCGCACCGAAGTGGACCTCGCGATTCTCGCCGGGGACACCGTGGCGGCGGTCAAGGCGGGACGGCAGGCACTGACCCTGAGTCCCGACGGCCCTGGCTACGGCAGCCTGGGTCAGGCGCTGTTCGCCGCACGGCGCTACGACGAAGCGGTCGGGGTGCTGCGCCGGGCGGTCGAGCTGGAGCCGGCCGAGCCGCAGCACCGCATCAACCTCGCCAATGTCCTTGAGGTGCTCGATCAACCCGAAGAGGCGGAGCAGAACTTCGCGCAGTACGTGAAGCTCCAGCCCTCGGATGCCCGTGGGCGCTTCAATTACGGTGTTCATCTGCAGAACCAGAGTCGCCCGCTGGAGGCGCTGACGCAGATCCAGGAGGCGGTCCGGCTGTCGCCAGGCATGCTGACCGCAAGGGTCGTCCAGGGGCAATTGCTGGAGCAACTCGGTCGCTATCCGGAGGCGCTGGCGGTCGTCGATACACTCATGGCCCGCGATCAAAATAGCGAGAACCGGGCTCAACTGAGAGCCTGGCGAGCCAACGTGGTGGGCAAGCAGCAGGACGACGCGGCGGCCTCGCAGGCCGGACTGATGCATCTGCTCCATATCGTGACCGCCGACACCGTGGCGGTGCGCCTCATCCGGCGCGATCTGCAGTCCGGACTCGATTTTGCGGCGCTGGCGACGCGGTACAGCAGAGGTCCGACCGCCGCGCAGGGGGGGGACATCGGAAGGGTGGCGCCGGAGGATCTGGTGGAACCAATGCGTTCGGCAGTGCGCGTGCTCGCGTTAGACGCCGTCACGCCCCCGTTGGAGGCGCGCGGTCAGTGGCATTTTTTCAAACGCGTGCGGTGAGTGGGTGGGTCAGGCAACCTTTTTGAAGCCGGGCGTGCGCAGGCAGCGCGTGCAGACGTAGCCGCGCTGAACCCGGCCGGCGGCCTCGAACCTGACCTTCTGCAGATTCGGCAACCAGCGGTGGCGTGAGACGTTGTGGGCATGGCTGATACGATTGCCGTACTGCGGACCCTTGCCGCAGACGGAGCAAATCCGGCTCATAGAAAGTCCTCCAGCTCCGAGTGGATATTCACGACCTGATAATTTAGCATGCCGTCCGCGGCGCGGCAAGGGTTTTCCGGCGAACAGCCGGAGGAGGGGCGATCGTGACAGGACCCCCGACCTGGGACACCCCGGTGCAGTTCCTGCGCACGGTCGGCCCTGTCCGGGCGCTCGCGCTGGCGCGACTAGGCATCGCCACGGCTGGAGATCTGCTGCGGCACTACCCCCGCCGCTGGTTCGATCGCGGCACCGTCACGCCGATCCAACGCCTGGCCGCCGGCAGGGAAGCCACGGTCGAGGGGGAGATCCTGACCGTTGGCGAAAGGCGCACCCGCCGGGGCGGTTCGCTCCAGACGATCACCCTCGCCGACAGCACCGGCCACCTTCTCCTCGTCTGGTTCAATCAGGGCTATCTGCTGCGCCAGTTGCGTCCAGGCCTGAGAATGATGTGCAGCGGCCTGGTGCAGACCCATACCGGGCGGCCGCAGTTCATCCATCCCGACTGGGCCCTGATCGGCGGGGAGGAAGATCCTCTGCACACCGGCCGACTCGTGCCGCAGTACGCGCTGACGCAGGGGCTCGGACAACATTGGTTGCGGCACCTCATCCACGACACCCTGACGGCGCTGCTGCCGGGACTCGGGGAAACTCTGCCCGCGGCCCTGTGCCGCCGTCGCTGCCTGAGCGGGCTGGGCGAGGCGCTGCGCGGGATCCATTTTCCGGCCACGCCTCAGGAGCGCGACGCAGCGCTGGGACGTCTGGTCTACGAGGAGCTGTTCCTCGTGCACCTGGCGATGACGCTGCGGCGGCGCGGCCTGACCGCGCGCGAGGGGATACGGCTGGAGAAGCCGGGCGACCTCACTCGCCGGCTGGTGGAGGGGTTGCCGTTCCGTCTGACCGCGGCGCAGCGACGGGTGCTGGCCGAAATCCTGGCCGACCTGCGCTCGGGCCGCCCCATGCATCGGCTGCTGCAGGGGGATGTCGGTTCCGGCAAGACCATCGTGGCGCTCGTGGCCGCGCTGTTCGTGATCGAACAGGGCTGGCAGGCTGCGCTCCTGGCGCCCACGGAGATCCTCGCCGCGCAGCACGGGGCCACGCTCACCCGCCTGGCCTCACCGCTCGGGGTGACCGTGGCGTCGTTGACCGGCGGCACGCCGGCGGCCGAGCGGCGGGCGGTGCTCAACGCCGCGACCCGGGGCGAGATCGACCTCCTGATCGGCACGCACGCCCTGCTGCAGGCCGATGTCCGCCTGCCGCGCCTGGCGCTGACCATCGTCGACGAGCAGCACCGGTTCGGGGTCGCCCAGCGCGGCCGCGCGGCAGCGCCGACCGCCGGTGGGGCGCCGCCGCACATGCTGGTGATGAGCGCAACGCCGATCCCGCGCAGCCTCGCACTGACGCTTTACGGTGACCTTGACCTCTCCTGGCTCGACGAACTTCCGCCGGGACGCCAGCCGGTCGCCACCCACATCCTGACGGCGGAGCGGCAGGAAGAGGTCCACGCGCGACTCGTGGCGGAGCTGGGGGCCGGGCGGCAGGCCTATGTCGTTTTTCCGGTCATCGAGGCGACGGCCGGTGGCGATCTGCGGGCTGCGAAGGCGGAGTACGAACGACTTGCCGCGGGTCCGTTCCGGGCCTGGCGCGTCGCGCTGCTGCACGGCCGCCTGAAGCCGCGCGAAAAGGCGGATGTTATGGCGAGGTTCGCGGAGGGCCGGCTCGACCTGCTCGTGGCGACCACTATCGTGGAGGTGGGGCTCGACGTGCCCAATGCCACGGTGATGGTGATCCACCACCCCGAGCGTCTCGGCCTGGCGCAGCTCCACCAGCTGCGCGGGAGGGTGGGACGCGGCGCCACCCGGGCCGACTGCTGGCTGCTGACCGACCCCTGGGCGGCTCCGGAGACCCGTGAACGGATCGCTTTCTTCGCCGCCCACACCGACGGTTTCGCCCTCGCCGAGGAGGACCTGAGGCGGCGTGGGCCGGGGGAACTGCTCGGCACGCGCCAGCACGGCGCGCCGGGATTCCGCCTGGCCAATCCGCTGCGCGACGCCGCCGTGGTGCGGGCCTGCGCGGACGACGCGGCGGCCCTGCTGGCGGCCGACCCGGGTCTCGCCTCGCCGGACGGCGAACGCCTGCGGCGGGCGCTGGCCGGGGGCTTCAGCCACCTCCTGCCGCCAGCGGCCGGTTGATCCAGCCATTCCCCTCAAGCCGGTGGCGCGTGGGACGATAAACCGTCCGGAAAGGAGCCGTACGCGTCCTCGCACTACGGCTACAACATGCGTCGACTGGCTCTTGATGATATGCCGTGCGGTCTGACCGTCGCGCGCGCAGTCCGCAACGCGGCCAACACCGTCCTGCTCGAGCGGGGCGTGGTGCTGGATGCGCGGATGATCGGCTGCCTGCGCTCGCTCGGGGTCAGCCACGTCTACGTCCATCCCGATCGCAGCGCGGACCCCCCCGACGCTCTGGAGCAGGCGGTCCGCGAGGAGGTGACCCGGCGCCAGGAGCGCCGTTTCGGCGATGTCTCCGGTGATCCGTATCGGGCGGCCCTCATGGCCGCCACGATCGAGATCAAGGTCGGCGAGCGACTTGCGGCAGGGGTCTTCCCGCCGGCGGATCGCGAGCCGGTCGCCGCGCCATCCGGGGGGGGGGCCGATGCGTGATCGCGTGCACGATCTGACCCGACGGATCCACGACCTGCCGACCCTGCCGGCCGTCTATCAGCAGGTCGAGGCGCTGACGCGCGATCCCTCATCGTCGTCCGCGCAGCTGGCGCAACTCCTCTCCCGGGACCCGGTGCTCACCGCGCGGCTGCTGAGGGTGGTCAATTCGGCGCGTTACGCGCTGACCGAACGGGTCACGACCGTCTCCCGGGCCATCAGCATCCTCGGGCACCGCACTGTCCGGGACACCGTGCTGGTGACGTCGGTCCTGAGCCTGCTGCCGAATGAGCCGCGGCGCCGGGATCTCGCGGAAGCGTTCTGGCGCCACGCCATCGCCGTCGGCTCGGCCGCGCAGGTCCTGGGGGCTCCGAACGGGGGACCGGCGGCGGAGGAATTCTTCACCGCCGGCCTGCTGCACGATATGGGCAAGCTGATCTGGCTGCGCTTCTTCCCCGATGATCTGCTGGCCATGCACGATTCGGCCGCGTCCGCCGGCATCACGCTGCTCGAGGCCGAACTGGCGATGGCGGGCACGACCCACGTCCGACTCGGGCGGATCCTGGCGCGTCGCTGGCGGCTGCCGGAGATTTACCAGGATGTGATCGGGTTCCACCACGAGGTGGGGGGCGGGACCGGCAACGGGTCGATCTGCTTCGTGGTGCAGCTGGCCGATCTTGTTGCACATGCGCTGGAACTTGGCTGGCCGTCGCCGCTGGGGTTGCCGGCCGTGCAGCCGGAGGCGTGGCTCTCCCTGCGCCTCGATCCGGAGGTCCTGCCGGACATGCTCGAGGCGGTCCAGGCGGAATTTCAGGAGAATATCGAACTGTTCCCGCTATTCACGAACGACGGCGCCGCCGAGGCGTCGGGAGGCCGGGAGGCGACGCCGGCGCCGGCGCTGGCGGGTTGACGATGATCCGGCGCGTGCGCCGGTGAAGACATCGCTGAGGCGAGGGAGGTTCTTTCCATGATCACGACCTGTACCGGATGTCAGACCCGTTACCGCCTGGACGACGGCCGAGTGCCGCGGCGCCGGATCCGGGTGCGCTGCCCGCGTTGCGAGGCGGTCTTCGCCCTGGACGGGACGCAGGCGGCGGCGCAGGTCGCGCCGGCCGAGGACGGGCTCGTCATCGAGCGCTCCGGAGGGGGTCTGTTCAGCGCTCCGCCGGCCTCCGCGGCGGCAGTGGAGATGCCACGCCCCGTTCCTCATCCGCAATCGTTCCCGACTCCTGCGCCGGCCGCGGCTCCGGCGGGCGCTTTCGCGACCGCGCGGACGACGACGGTCTCGACCGCCGCGGTGGCCGAGCCGGCGGCTCCGGCCGCCGATCCCGAGGCTCCCGGCGATCCGGGCGGCCGACCGCGCCGCGATCGCGACAAGGCCCGCCGCCTGGCGCGCGCCCTGGTGTCCGACATCCTGGTCTACAACCGCGAATCGCGCGACCGGGCCATGAAAGAGGGCAACCTCATCCAGGCGCTCGGTCCTGAAATCAAGAAGTCGTGGGAGTTGTACAAGGAGCGGGTCACCCCCGAGGTGGCCAACAGCACTTCGCATTTCCGGGACGCCCTGAACGAGATCCTGGCCGAGGGGCAGAAAGTCTTCTAGGACGGAAGGAGCAGGCCGGGATGGATCAATCCGCCCCGGAAGCCCTCACCTTCGGGCTGTCCACGCGCGCGTTGGCGGAGCTCAAGGGGCTCGCGCCGGCCGAGGGGGACCGTCTGCGTCTGGCGTTGGCCGGCGAGGACCCGGTGCTGGCGCCCGATGATCCGGGTGAGCGCCTCTGTGCGCTGCTGGTTGCTGCCGAGTGCGGCGGGGAAATCCCGCCGGCGCTGGTGGCCGCCATACGCGAACACCTCGACGGCGGTCGCTATCTGATCGCCCTTTCGAGTCGCGGCGGCGCCGCGACCGGCGGCGGCGGTGAGTGCGTCGCGGGGACTGACGGAGCGATTGCGAACGGAGAAACGTTCGGTCCGGCCGGCGGGGAGACCGGCGCCTTCCGTGAGTTCCTGGATCGCTGGCGCTTCGAACGTATTTTCCGCACTGCACCGCAACTGGCCGGCTATGGACGGGCCACGCTCGAACTGACCATTCCGAACGAAGAGGCCCTCATCCCGGGACTGAGTCATACCGTGGGGCTGCTGCTGCGGGAGTTCGGATTCGCCCAGGACGACTGGATGTCCACCGTGCCTCTGGTGCTTGACGAGGTGCTGACCAACGCCATGCGCCACGGCAACCAGGGGGTGCCGGGAAAATGCGTGCACGTCAGTGTCGTCATCGACGCCGAGATGCTGCGCGTGACCGTCACCGATGAGGGAGAGGGCTTCCAGCGCGAAGGCGTGGCCGATCCCCGCCAGGGTGACCGCATCTGGCGCACGGGTGGGCGGGGACTGTTTCTGATCGAGCAGTTGATGGACGAAGTGTCCTACCGCGACGAGGGGCGCACCGTCGATCTCGTCAAGCACAATCGTGCCGTCAGCTCCCCTTGCCTCGGCTGATATCCGTCAGGATGGCGTCGATGTGCTGACGGATGCGGGTGTTCTGATCCGGTTCGAAGAGCGCCTTCCGCACCCGCCCGTCGGAATCCTTCTTGAGGTACCGCAGCGATTGCAGGTCGGTCATGGGCATCAGGATGTCCTTGGAGACCTTGACCTCGATGGTCTCCCCCTCCTGGTTGCAGCCCGGATTGTTGAACGGGTGCATGCCCATGCCCCAGCCGTGGACGATCATCGAGCAGACCAGAGCGCGGAATGTGTTCTGACCCTGGACAGTCTCGAGATCGAGGTTGTCGCTCAGGCGGTCCATCACGCCGTCCACCATGAGCACCAGCTTCTCGACGACCGTGGGGTCGATCTCCATCTGCAGCAGCCGGGTGAACATCGCTTTGAGAATCCGGTCCGTATTGGTGACGGTCATGCCATTCGCTCCGAGGTCCGGGGGGTGGGGGGCGCCGCGAACGCGCGGCGGTTCGTCTTTCAGTATCGCGCCCGGCGGCCCACGCTTGAGTCGTCTTCACGGCGACCGCGAGCGGCCCGCGCCGGGCATCGTTGCTGTATGCAAATTGCCCGCCAAATGGGAACAAGGCCACGGACAATTTCGCAAACGGCGCAATATCAGTCGGTTAATGATGCTGGAGGAAGGCACGGCGCTTGCTTTACGATTCGGTGATGAAAGGCCCCTGCACATGATGGACAGCCACTCGACCACCGCCGTCTCCTCACCGGCCCGCACCTGCCGCGTCCTCTTCTTTGGACCGTCCGGGAGTGGCAAGACGGCGAATCTAATCCAGATCGCCAGTTGCGTGCCGCAGGAGTTCCGGGTGCCGGTCGCGGCGACGGGGGGGGGCGAGCGTTTCAGCTTCCGCGTGGATGCCGGCGATCTCGGTCCCTGGATCGTCGAGGCGGTGGTTGCCGATGCCGCGGCGGTGGGCGTCCCCGTGGCCGCCGGGCGCGGCTTCCCCTTCGACGGTGTGGTTTTCGTGGCCGACTCCAGCGCCGACCGTCTCGATCTGAACCTGAGCGCGATCGAGACGTTGAAGACCGATCTCGAGGCGGGCGGGTACGATCTCACCTCTCTGCCGATGGTGATCCAGTACAACCACCAGGACGCTCCGGGGCGCCTGCCGGTGGATCGGCTCGAGAGCCTGCTCAATCCCTGGGGCATGCCGTCGTTTCCGGCCATCGCGGCCCAGGGGGTGGGGGTACGCGAGACTCTGCGCGCCGTGCTCGGGCTGACGATGCGTCAGCTCGATCGCGCCGCCGCCGCGCCCGCTGAAACCGACGGGCCCGGATCCGGTTGTGACCATGCCCCGGCCGCGATGCCGGCGCCAGCGTCCGCATCGCCGGCGCCAGCGGCAGCGTTTTCGCGGGCGGTCTCGGTGCCGGCGCCCGCGGTGGGCGATGACCGGGTGCTCCGCATCGAACCGGAGGAGCGGGGCGAGACCATGTTCGCCACCCGCCGTCCTCCCATCGTCGTCCCGGTGCGGGTGCCGCGCTCGTTGCTGGAGCGCTACGGCACGGTGCGGATCGTGCTCGAGTTGGAAGTGGACGGTCGCGGCCCCGGCGTGGATTGAACCGTCCGCCAGCGGCGCTTGCAGGCCGCCGAAGGTGTCGCGGTTGACCCGCCGTTCTGTCTCGCTTATCCTCTCCCACATGACAGATTTACGCCACACAGCCCTGCCCGCCGACGGCGATCAGGCCGCGCACACCGGAACCGAATGGTTCGCACTCGGCCAGCGCGCCGAGGGGGACGGCGATCTGGACGCCGGCAGGCGGGCCTACGCGGCCGCGGTCGCGCAGGATCCGCGCCAGCCGGAATGGCACTACCGGCTCGGCTGTGTCAGCCGTAAGCTCGGTCTGCTTGCTGAGGCGGTGGTCGCCTTTCGACGGGCCGCCGAACTGGCGCCGGAGGAGGCGCGTCACCTGTTGAATCTGGGCACTGTGTTCGACCGTCTCGGCCAGCGGGAAGAGGCGGTGCGCAGCTACCAGGCGGCGCTCTCGCGCGACCCGCGCAACGCCGAGGCGCACAACAATCTCGGCGCCATCCACGCGGAGGCGGGGCGTTCGGAAGAGGCGGTGCGTTCGTTCGAGGCGGCCATCGCGGCGCGGCCCGATGCGCAGGGGTGGCAGAATCTCGGCCTGGTGCATTTCCATCAGGACGATTTCGAGCGGGCGCTGCACTGCTTCGAACAGGTGCTGCTGCTCGCCCCCGACTCCGCGCTGGGGCACTACTACGCCGGTCTGTGCCAGATGCGCAAGGGGCTCTACCGCGAGGCGACGCTGCGTTTCCGCCGCGCCTTCGAACTCGATGCGCGTCTCGGTCGCGCCCAGTTTCACGCCGGGGCCTGTCTGCACAAGGTGGGGCGTTTCGACGAGGCGCTGCTGGCGCTGCGGCGGGCTCTGGAATCGTTTCCGGAGGATCCGCGGCTGCACTACCAGCTCGGCCTCACCTGCGATGCGCTGCTGCTGCATCAGGAGGCGCGCCAGCACTATCGCCACGCCCGCGCCGTCAATGCCGGCGGCTTCGGCGGTACGCTCTGACCCCGCGGGGGCAGGCCGGCACGGGACCTGGATTGGGAAAACGGGGGGATCAGGCGATCGTCGCGTCGAGGCAGCGACTGACAGTTTCGCGCACCCGATCCGGATCGAACGGCTTCACCAGGAAATCGCGCGCGCCGGCCTTGATCGCCT
Organism: uncultured bacterium; assembly: GCA_963732385.1. Classification (GTDB taxonomy): domain Bacteria; phylum Krumholzibacteriota; class Krumholzibacteriia; order LZORAL124-64-63; family LZORAL124-64-63; genus CAVSZB01. The sequence continues at coordinate 154,076 of CAVSZB010000007.1, forward strand.
CGAGCACCTTCTGTTTCTGACCGAGAGCGCTGATCATGATCACGTTCGCGTCCGGGTCGGCCGCGACGATCGCCTTGAGCGCGCCGATGCCGTCCAGACGGGGCATGGTGATGTCGAGCGCGACGAGATCGGGCTTCAATTCACGGTACATGTGCACCGCCTGCTCGCCGTCGCGCGCTTCGCCCGCCACGGTCAGTCCCATCTCGCAGACGATCTCCCTGAGCATCGCGCGCATGAATTCAGCGTCGTCCACGATGAGAACTGTGTTGCCCATCAATGACCTCCCCAGGGCCCGTGCTGCCCTGGTGGTGGCGGGCCGGCCGCGGCCGGCGGCTTCTGTTGCTTCGGCGCGCTGACGGTCCGCGCCGGAGTCCGGCGCCTCGCGAGCCTGGCGGCCGGGCATCTCCATGGTGTACTTTGGTTTCGACGCGACCGGCGGCCCCCTTTAGCCTGATATCCGCGGGGGATGGGCGCCGATCGGGAAGGAGGGGCGGCATGCGGAGGCAGGAAACGGTCCGATCCCGGCGCGGCGGCCGGCCGGGGGGCTGGAGACGGGTGGCGCTGGCGGTGGTCGTGGTGGCTCTGGGGCTCGGCGGGGCCACGGCGGGGGCCGCCACGTCTCCGGTGGCGGCCTCCGAGGCGCCGGGGCGCAAGGCCCTGGATGTGACCATCTACAACAACGATCTCGCGCTCGTGCGCGAGGTGCGCGCCGTGGAACTGCCGGCGGGGGCGTGCGCGCTCGAATTCCGCGACGTGCCGGCGCAGATTGAGCCGCGGTCGCTGTTGGTCGACTTCGGCGCGAAGTCGCCGGTGCGGCTGCTCGAACAGGATTACGAGTTCGATCTCCTCTCGCGCGAGAAGATCCTCGAGAAGTACATCGGGCAGGAGGTCGCCTGGATCCAGGAGGATGGCAGGCGCATCAGGGGGCGGCTGCTCGGCATGACCGCCGGGCCGGTGTTCGAAGTGGACGGCGAGGTGCTGTTCGAAGTGCCGGGCCGCATCGCCCTGCCGGCGCTGCCGGCGAATCTGCGGGCGCGTCCCACCCTGGTCTGGCGCCTCGACGCCGGCAAGGGTGGCGCGGTCGAGGTGGAGGCCTCCTACCTCACGCGTGGCGTCTCCTGGTCGACCGACTACGTCCTGCAGCTGGACGCCAGGGGGGAGCGCGCCGGCCTGCAGGCCTGGGTCTCGATCGACAACCGCAGTGGCGGCGCGTTCGGTGACGCGCGCCTGCTGCTCGTGGCGGGGGAGATCAGCCAGGTGCGGCCGCAGCCGGCGCCGCGGATGATGATGAAGACCATGGCGGCGGCCGACTACGCCGAGGGGGTGCAGGAGGAGGCGCTCTACGACTACCACCTCTACACGCTGCCGGGCGTGACCACGCTCAAGGATGCGCAGATCAAGCAGGTTTCGCTGTTCGAGGCGGGCGGCATCGGCGTGCGGCGGCACTACCGTCTCGGCGGCCAGGCGTACTGGTTCCAGAGCCCGCGCCTGAAGCAGAAGACCGAGGAGAAGGTGGCGGTGTCGCTCACCTTTGAAAATCGCCAGGCCAACGGCCTGGGGCTGCCGCTGCCGGCCGGCACGGTGCGGGTGTACGGTCAGGCCGCCTCGGGCGGGCGCCAGCTGCTGGGCGAGGACCGCATCGATCACACGCCAAAGGACGAGGAGGTCGAACTGCAGATCGGCGTCGCGTTCGATCTCGTGGCGGAGCGGACCCAGACCGACTACAAACGCATTGCCGACAACGTTCACCAGTCGGCCTATCGCCTCGTGCTGCGCAATCACAAGGCCGAGGCGGTCACCGTCGAGGTGGTCGAGCCGACCGGCGGGGACTGGCAGGTCCTCGAGTCGTCGTTGCCGGCGCGTAAGCGCAGCGTGTCGGCTTTGGAGTTCGATGTGCCGGTGCCGGCGGGCGGAGAGACCGTGTTGACGTACCGGCTGCAGGTGAGCTACTAGCACGCGGTCCCGGTACGCATGTCGGCAGGAGAACGGGGGCGATCACGCGGTCGCCCCTGGTTTCGTGCGGGCAGGGGGGTGGCTCAGCCTCCCAGATCGGCGAGCCGGCGGCGCAGTTGCGGATCGGCCGGGCTCAGCGCGACCGCCCTGGCCAGCGCTGTCCGGGCCCCCGCCCGGTCGCCCAGGCGCAGGCGCGCCTCGCCGAGGTTTGCCCACGCTTCCACGCGGCGGGGAGCCCGCCGCGCGACGATGCCGAACTGGGCGGCGGCCCCCGCCACGTCCCCCTCCTGGAAGAGACAGACGCCGAGGCTCAGACGCGTGTCGAGCAGGCGGCTGTTGGCCGCGACGGCGGCGGCGAAGCGCGCGCGCGCGCCGGCGATGTCGCCGCGCGCCAGGAGCTGGTTGCCGGAGTTGTGCAACAGGATCGGGTGGTCGGGGCGCGCGACCAGGCCGCGCCGGTACACCGTTTCAGCTTCCGTATCCAGGCCGCCCAGGCGCAGCAGATCCCCGAGTGCCAGACAGCGATCCGCCGCGCGGGCTCCACCTCCGGAGGTTGGCAAATCCGCCAGCAGGTGCTGCATCGCGGCACGCAGCACGGGGCCGGGATCGGGCGACAGCTGGTCGGGCGGCAGACCGGTCGGCGCGGTGTTTGGTGAGGGCAGGAAGAGGACTCCCGCCTCGTCTGCGTCGGCCAGATGCCAGCGCGGACTCGCCAGCAACGTTGTGATGAGGCGATCGGTGGTGCGCGTGGCGTGCGCCAGAACCACGGCGTCCGCACGCCGCCGCGCCAGCAGCGCGAGCGCGCCGCTGCCCCCCGCCCTGAGGCTCGCGTACTCGCGCCAGACCTCGGGGGGGTAGACCTCGGTGCGTCCGTCGATGAACACCAGGCCGGCGCGGGTCTGGATGAGCGTGGAGGCGGCGTCGATGTTGTTGACCACTCGGGGCGTGGCGCCCGGGGAGGCGGTGCGCAGCGCCGCGGCAGCGGCAAACGGGAACTGGGCCGGGGCCAGTCCCGCGCCGAAGCGTCGGGTAACCCCCTCGCGCAGATAGAAGCCGTCGTCGCGGATCGCCGGGATCCAGGCGACGCAGACCACGGCCGCGGCGGCGAGCGACACGGCCGGCAGCGCGCGCGCGGTCCGTGCTCCGAACGACGCCGGGAGGCGCAGTCGGAACGCGGCGAGTCGCCGGGTCCAGAGCAGTGGCCGGTCCGGATCGTACCCGCCGTGCGCGAGCATGAAAGCCACCGCGCAGAAACCTAGGTTGCGCTGCGCCCAGACGGTGGCGCCGAAACCGGCCGCCAGCAGCGCCAGGCGCAGCGGCGGCACGCGCCCCGCCGTGCCGACGGCCCAGAGCACGGCCCATACGAGACAGATCCGGAAGATCAGCACCGTAACGCCGAGCCCGTTCTGCATGCTCAGCAGCGGCGACATTTCGGCGATCGTCTGCCGCAGATCGGGACCGCCGCCGAGCTGGCCCAGTGCCCGCAGGGGATAGAGCAGGCCCGCGGGGCCGTGCGGTGTCAGCGCGCCGGCCAGCAGCGTGATCAAGGCCGGTCCCAGAAATCCGAGCGGAGTGGAGAAGGCGGCGGGCCGCGGCGCCGGAACGCGCGCGGGGCGCGGCGCGAGCCGGCGCTCCAGCGGCCACAGCAGTGCGGCGAGCAGCCAGAGGGCCGGCACGAGAATCCAGAAACCGTGCCACTGCGCCCAGACCAGGGCCAGCCAGAACGTCCGGCCCGCGGGGGCGCGGGGCGAGAGGAGCGGCCGCCAGCGCTGCCAGGCGCGCGTGCGGGGCGGGGGAGCGCCACCGGCATCGCTGGTGCCGGCGTCACCGGCCCGGCCGATCCAATGCACAGCGAGCGCGAAGGCGATCAGGGATGGTAGTTCCGGTCGCAGCACCAGACGCGGCCAGGCGAGCGCCAGCATGCCGGTCAGCGGCAGGGCCACGGCCGCGGCGCGCCCGGGACTCGGCAGACGATTGCGGGGGCGGGATCCGGCGCCATCCAGCCAGAGCACGATCACCAGGGCGGCGGCGAGCACCTGGCAGGCAAGACTCCACGGGGCGGCGCGCGAGGCGCCGTGCCGGCCGGCGGCCGTCAGCGCTACCCCGATCTGGAACAGCCACTCGTGATCGGTCCAGCGGTAGTCAGGCGCGGTAAAACTGTATGTGTTGTGCGTTGCGAGCGCGTGCTCGCGCAGGAGGTCGGTGCCGGCCCGGTCGTGGAGCCAGAGATCGAGATCGCTGAGCGTGTGGCGGGTCAGTGTCTGCGCGAGCGCCAGGGGCACAAGGAGTGAGAGCCCGAGTGCCAGCGCGAGCGCGAACTGGCGCCTCTTCCCCTTCTGCGCGCCCTGCCCGGCGCGGGGCGGGGGTGTGCCGATCCCCAACGCCATCGCGGTTCTCCGTCCTCCCTGGACACGATTCTGGTTTGCTGCGGCCGGGGATACGTTAGACGCCGGATCGGACGCGGTCCAACCTGAGTTTGGGTCGCCAGGCCCCCCTTTGGCCACTCTGGCCCCTTGACAATCTGGAACCTGTGCCGGGATGACTTTTGACAATATGTCAATCGGAGGGATCGGCAACGCCGGAATCGTTTCGCTGTCTCCGGCATGGCATTCTCAATTTACTGCAAGGCAACGAGTTATAAATCAAGAAAGCGGAGTGTGTCTTGCGGAATTGGTGGTACGGGACTTGTAAGGGACGGGGCATACACACGCAGATAATCGGCGCCTCGCCCGCCCACCGGCGCTTTCCTAGGAGACCCAGATGCGCAAGGCCCCCGCCACCAAGAGCCAGCCGAAGGCGCGCCGCGAGGCGGCCCGCCTGATGACGAACCTCGACCTCTACTTCCAGGAGGTCAAGGCGTACCCGCTGCTCAACCGCAATCAGGAGTGCGAACTGGCGCGCGGCATCCGCGCGAACGACCAGAAGGCGCTGCACACGCTCGTCAAGTCGAACCTGCGCTTCGTGGTCAGCATCGCCAAGGAGTACGCGCACTACGGCGTGCCGCTGGAAGATCTCATCAACGAAGGCAACCTCGGTCTGTTGAAGGCGGCGCAGCGCTTCGACGAAACGCGTGGTTACAAGTTCATCTCCTACGCCGTCTGGTGGATCCGGCAGTCGATTCTCGCGGCTCTGGCGAACCAGTCGAAGATCGTGCGGATGCCGCTCAACCGCGCGCGCGTGCTGAACCAGATCAAGAAGATCTCGAGCGAACTGCAGCAGACGCTGCGGCGCAAGCCGACTCCGGAGGAGATCGCTCTCCAGCTGGGGCTGTCGCTCGATGAGGTGAAGGACACCCTGCCGCTGATGCAGGACAATTTCTTCCTCGACGATTACGTCGGCAACGACGAGGACTCCACCTACCTCGATTTCCTCGAGGACACGCACAGCCACGGGCCCGACAGCGGCATCCTGGAGGAGGACCTCCACTCGAGCATCCGGCGCATGCTGACCGACCTCAAGGATCGCGAGGCGACGGTGCTGAAGCTGTACTACGGTCTCGGCACCGATCACGAGATGACGCTCGAGGAGATCGGCCAGATCATGGGGCTGACCCGCGAGCGCATCCGGCAGATCAAGGAGGAGGCCTTCGACAAGATCCGCACGTCGAAGACCTTCCGGTACATGCAGGACTACGCCGATATGCAGCAGATGTCGTAACTGCGCACGAACGGCACGAAGACTGGGCCCCGGCGCCGGCGCCGGGGCCTTTTTTTCGGTGGTGCGCCCGTCATGGGCGCCGACCTGGCGCTGAAGCACGAGAATTTCGCCGCCGCACGATCATCTGGGCTCTCGGCGCGAGCGACCCCGCGGAGACGTTCCAGATCGAGTTGCATTCCACCACATGAAGCGCCACACATCACGAAGCGCCACACTTCACAGGATGTCAGCCCGCTCCGACTTGCGCCGGGGCAAGTGCCGCCACAAGTGCAGGTGCCGGTGCAGGCGCCTGGGCAAGTGCTGGCGCAAGTGCCTGCGCAAGCGCCGCCGCAAATGCCCCGCCGCCTTCATGCACGAATCGATGACACCGGCTGCACAACGTGATCAGGTTTTCCGCCCGGTTCGAGCCCCCCTGGTCGCGCGGCATCACATGATGGACCTCGAGAAAATGCGCCGATCGACATCCCGGCGTTGCGCAGCGGTGCCGATCGCGCGCGAGCACGGCGGCACGCACGGACGGCGGGATGGTCGCGCGGTTCGGTTTGCCAGGCCGTTGCACGCGCGCGTCGCAGGTCAGCGCTTCCAGTTGCGCCGGCGCAAGTCGCCTCTCGCCGCGGCTGGTCGTGACCGCGGCGCGTCCACAATCGGAACATTGCCGGACGACGATCTGGGCCGCCGGCCCGGTCGGCCGCGTGTGTCCGTCCGTGGCGGAGGCGATGACAGCCTCGAGTCCGGCCAGCACCAGGTCGAGCCTGTCGGCGCCGGCCTGCACCAGGCCCAGCTTGTGCGCCTTCTCGACCAGCGCCTCGAATCGCGCCAGCCGGACGCCATCGGCCCGCAGGCTGATGGTGGTCGGCGGGTCGGCGACCGGTTGCACGGGGGCGCTGAAGACCGGTTGCGCGGCAGTGCCGAAGTCCAACTGCGCCACGGACGCTGCCGACGCCGCGGGTCGGCGTTTCCGCGCCTGTCGCACCTGAAATTCGAGTTCGCGCCGGCCGGTCTTGGCCGCCTTCGCGACCCACGCGGTCTGGGTCGCCGCGGTCGCGACGCGGGCGACCTGCAGGGCCTTGGTCCAGCCGATCTCGCCCGTCTCGACCGCCTCGCGCAGGACCGGCAACCGGTCCAGGTCGGCGGCGAGTCGTTTGAACAGGTAGTAGCGGTTGTCGGTGAATCCCAGCGCCTGGGTGGCGTACAGCTGGAGGCTGGCGTGGCCGAGCTGGCGGTACAGGCCGCGGCGCTGCACCTCGGCGAACCAGAGCACGGCACACTTTTGGGCCTGGTCGCAGGCGCCCAGAGCCTGGCGCAACGCGTCATCGACCTGTGCGGCGGGCAGGCCAGAGGCGAAATCGGGAAGGGCTAAGCTGGCCATCAGAGCTCGCTATTCCGGGAGGAGGGCGGGGGGAAAGCCTATGGCGAAAATATAGCGAAAACAATCAGCAAACGCAAGTAAAATATAAACATATGACGATGGATGTAAGCCGGTTTCAGGGCAGTCCACAAGGGGTCTGCCAGCCGCGAGTAGTCGGGCGCGGGCCCGGCGGATCCGGCTGCGGATGTCCTGACGGTTGGCCGACCGCAGCCGGACCGTCATGACCGTTCGGGCCATGGCATCCTGAAACCTAGCGAGCCGAATGTGGTGGACCGAGACCGGCCTCCGCCGCAGGCGCTGCATTCGTTTGGCACGCGCAGGCACGGCCTCGTCCGCCAAAGTCGATAGTCGCCGTCCTTATTAGCGAAGGCCCACCATCATGCGCTTGAGTTGTGCTTAAATCACCGCCTCACCAGTCCGGTTCATCCTGAACGGCGCCCCGGACCGGAGTTGCCTCTGGGCCGACGGGGAATCGGGGAAAGACAAGCGGACGGTCCCGCTTCAATCGGAGACTCACATGCGAAGTTCACGAACGTTCCTGCTGATCGCCGCCGCCCTGCTGCTGGCCGGCGCAGCAGCCCGGGCGCGCGTCAGCCACGGCTACTCGGGGATCCTCTCCATCACCTACGATCTCGAGACCGTAGGCGACATCGCGGTGACGGTGAGCCTGTTCCTGTCGACGGACTCGGGCGCGACCTACCCGAATCTTTGCCGGACCGTGACCGGAAACGTCGGCGCCGGCGTCCTGCCGGGCATCTCCCGCCACATGGTCTGGAACGCGGGCACGGACTTTCCCGGTTTCAGCAGCACGACCTGCCGGCTGCGGGTGACCGCCGACGATGCCACGAACATGAGTGACTTCGTTTACATCGCCCCCGGCACCTTCATCATGGGAAGTCCGACGACCGAGCTGGAACGCTATAGCGACGAGACGCAGCATCAGGTGACGTTGACTCACGGCATCTACGTGCAGGCCACCGAGGTGACGAACCAGCAGTACCGGGATATGGCGCAGTGGGCGTACGATCATGAGTATGTTATTGTGGAAAATTACAACCTGCGCGACAACCTGGACGGTTCCAACCAGATCTTGAAATCTCTGTGCGAAGAACTCGACCGCGAAGAACTCGCATTCGGCGCCGGCGTCTTCTATTGCTTCAACCCGACCCACCCGGTCAAATATGTGACCTGGTACGGGTCGGTGGCGTACTGCGACTGGCTGAGCCTGCAGCAGGGCCTGCCGCGGGCGTACAACCACAGCACGTGGCAGTGCAACGGGGGGAATCCGTACACGGCAACGGGTTACCGCCTGCCGACGGAAGCGGAGTGGGAGTACGCGTGTCGGGCGGGGACGCAGACCCCATTCAACACGGGGTCCTGCCTGGATGCGGGTACCGATGCGAACTACAACGGTTCTTATCCCTACTCCGGGTGCCCAATCGGGCTGTACGTCGGCTGGACGGTGCCGGTGAGAACCTACCCTGCGAACGCCTTCGGTCTGTACGACATGCACGGCAACATGTGGGAGTGGTGCAACGACTGGTACGGCACGTATGGAGGAATTGTGACGGATCCGACCGGGCCGGCGGTGGGCTCCAACCGGCTGTCCCGCGGTGGCTTCTTTTTCGGCATCGCGGAGAACTGCCGCTCAGCCTTCCGGTCCTGCCTCAACCCGGACGGCGTGTTTCCCGTCAACGGGTTCCGTTCTGTGAGGTCGGCCAACTGAGGCCGCGTTGCGGCATCAGATCTCTTTCCACTTGGTCGCTTGGCCCGAGGTAATACTCGGCGCCCCAATCCCCTATCCCGATTCCTCCCCGCCCGTCGCGCATTCCAGGGCCACGGTTCCGGCCGTGGCCTCCGCAAGGACGGTGGCAAACGCGTTGCGCGTCGCGTTCGGCAGCCACACCTGCCAATCCACCTGCGGGCCGTACTCACGCCAGACCACGCGTCCGTCGTGTTGCTCCAGCAGGTGAGCGATGGTCTTCTCGAGCGCATAGGCGAAGCGCAGGCGGTGCTCGGCGCCGGGAACCACCAGACGGCGCGGCGCCGCGGCGAGTGCGGCGGCTGCCGCCGCGCCGTAGGCGCGGCTCAGGCCGCCGGTGCCGAGTTTCACACCGCCGAACCAGCGGGCGACCACCACGATGGCCTCCGCGAGCCCCGCGTGACGCAGGGCGGCCAGGATCGGTTCACCGGCCGTGCCGGCCGGTTCTCCGGCGTCGCTGCGCAGCTCGCGCCCGCCGGAGCCGGGTCCGCCCCGCCAGGCGAAACAGATGTGACGCGCGTCATGGTGGCGGCGCGCCAGTTCGGCCACGAGCAGGCGGGCGCCCGCCTCGTCGGCTACCGGCGCGGCCAGCGCCAGGAATCGCGAGCGTTCGACGCGGATCTCTGCCTCGCCCTGCCCCGCCAGGGTCTCGTATCCGGTGTTCTGCGCGTGCCGGGCTGCGTCGTCCATGTTTCTCCACCGGGATGATCGCCGCCTGTCCGTTCCGGCCATCGGTCGGGAATCATGTCATCCGGCGACCGGGATCCGGCCGCCTGACGGGCCGCTCCATCGTGTGTACAGCCCAGAAGATGATATGGCAACGGGTTATGATGTGTTTCGATGGCACCGGGATTGCTTGCCCCAGGCGATAGCCCACGGAGGATCCATGGCTGAAGACTTCCGGAACTGGAAAAGCGCGTGGGCGCCGCGGCTCGTCGGAGCGCTCTGGGGCGCGCTGCTGCTGGGCGTGGCCGCCGCAGCGGCCGGGGCGAGCCCCGAACCCCGCTCCGCGCTGCGCCGCCCCGATACCCCGGGTGCCGTGTTCGTGGCGGGGCACCTGTCGGTCGGCGGCACTCTCGATCAAGATTTTCTACGCCCCGGCGGGGGCGCCAGCCTCATCTTCCGGCCCAACGCCGCGGCCGATCTTTTCAGCCCGCTCTACGACTGGAACACCGCGCTGGTGCTGCAGGGGGACTGGCGCTCGATCTCGCGCGATCGCCGTCTGTTCGGCATCGCCATGCTGCTGCGGCGCTACGTGCGGGACCGTCGGCTGGAGGTGGCCGGCTCGTCGCCGTTTTTCGGCATTGGCCTGGGAGGGGCCGAGGGGACGATTCCCAGCGCCGATCCCGCCGCCGCCGGGGTGCGGTCCTGGATCTGGCTTGGCGAAGTGGGCTGGGAGTCGAGCCCCGACGCGTCGAGTCTCTTCTTCTCCCGTTTCCAGTGGCACATCTGGCAGCGCGGCGACCTCGATTACTCCGGGTGGTCGTTGCAGCTCGGTGCTGGCGTGCCGATCCCCTGGTAGCCGCCGCGACCCGGCGGTCGGGCGTCTGACCGCCCCTGATCGCCGCCGCTCCCGGGCGGTTCCCTGCCCTGCCGGGCCCAGGAAAAGCGGAGCGAATTATCGCAACCGCGTGTTAGACTGTCGGTGCGCCACGGGGCCTCTGAATCCGTGCCAACCGCCCGGCGCATGCCGGGACTTCCGCCCGGAGGAAACAATGTCCAGCTTCCTGTCCCGGTCGCGGTGGTCGTGGCCGATGTTGCCGTGGCTGGCCCTGCTGGCCCTGCTGGCCCTGCCAGCGCCGCGGCAGGCTGCCGCCGCCGACCTGGTCGAACTCTCCGACCCCGAGTATCAGCAGCTTAACGAGGCCGCGGCCCGTTTCGACCACCTCGTTCTCGTGGCGCCGGCCACCAGCGGCGTGGGGGTGTGGCTGGTCGCGGGTGACCGGTTCGGTCTCGTGCGGATCGATCACATCACCCACGGGGCGACCAGGGAGGTCTGGAAGAGCAAACAGCTCAACGGCGTGGTGGAGGAGGTCATTGCGTCCGATCTGGACGGCGACGGTCTCGAGGAGATCATCGCCCGCACCAACTCCGGCAACCTCTATGTCTGGAGCATGCCCCGGCTCACCCCGCGTTACGAGAGCCTCGGCTCCGACTTCACGAAAATCCACGCCATGACCACCGGCAATCTCGATGACGACGAGCAGCTCGAGCTGATCATCAATGCCAACCGGCGGATCTACTACCTCGACGGCAAGAGCTTCAACCGCGAATTCACCAGCCTGACCGAGTATGAGTGCACGTGCATGCGCTGCGGCGACGTCGATGGTGACCTCACCAGCGAAATCGTGCTCAACACCGGTCAGGTGATCGATGGTCGCACGGGCGAGGTGGAGTGGTCCGACGAGGTCTTCGGCGCGCGGATCGACCTGGCCGACGTGGACGGCGACGGTATTCCGGAGGTCCTGAGCGAGAGCGACGGGGCGGTGCTGCGGATCTACGATGTCGACCTGCGCAAGGAGAAGCACCTGCAGTGAATCGTCGCGGGGCGACGGCACGTTGACGATGACGGACTTGCGTCCCTGCCAGTTCGTGCGCAGCTTGGGGCGTTGCCAGGCGATTCTCGGCGGGCGGCTGACGGGCCCCCGTGGATTCCCACAGGAGAGGGCGGCGTCTCATGGAACAGAGCAATATCAGTCTGGCCGTGGCGTTCGGGGCAGGCGTGGCGTCGTTCATTTCGCCCTGCGTTCTGCCGCTGGTGCCGGCCTATCTCAGTTATATGTCCGGCGTTTCGCTGGCTGACCTGCAGGGGGCGGAGCGGAAGGCCGGAAATCTGCGGCGGGTCCTGCTCTCCTCACTTGCCTTCGTACTCGGTTTCAGCCTCGTCTTCATCGCCCTGGGTGCTTCCGCTTCGGTGCTCGGTCAGAAGCTGCTGAGCGCGGCGCCGGTCGTGCAGCGGGTGATGGGGGTGCTGGTGATCGTGCTCGGCGTGCACATGACCGGGATCGTGCGCATCCCCTTCCTTGCCTACGAGAAGCGTTTCCAGGCGGGACAGGGGGCCGGGCTGATGACCAGCTTCGTGATGGGGCTGGCCTTCGCTTTCGGCTGGACGCCGTGCATCGGGCCGATCCTGGCCTCGATCCTCGCGGTGGCCGCGAACGAGGGGACGATCGGCAAGGGGATCCTGCTGCTGGCGGTCTATTCGGCCGGGCTGGGCATCCCGTTTCTGCTGGCGGGGTTGTTCCTGAACGTCTTCTACGCCTTCTTCCGGAAGATCCAGAACCATTTCCACAAGATCGAAGTGGTCAGCGGGCTGATTCTGATCGGAGTAGGTCTGCTGCTGGTCCTCGACCAGTTCGGCCGGATGTCGTACTGGTTCTCGAAACTGGTGCCGATGAACGTCGGCTGATCGCGCCGCGCGGCGGCGCGATCTGACCCCGAAAGGATTGCAGTGAGCCGTATATCACGATACCTGATCGTCACCGCGTTATTCACGGTGCTCGCCGCCGGCTGCGGCGGCGCCGGCAAGGAGACCGCGGATAAGAACCCTGCCGGCAAGACCGCCGCCGTGGCGCCGGTCGGCCCCGATTTCGTCCTGAAGGATCTCAATGGCAATGTCGTGCGCCTTGCCGACCTGCGCGGCAATGTCGTGATCGTCGATTTCTGGGCCACCTGGTGCCCGCCCTGCCGCCAGGCCCTGCCGCACCTGCAGGCGATCAGCAACGAATACGGCGGTCGCGGCGTGAAGATCGTGGCGATCGCGATGGATGATCAGGGCGAGTCGGTGGTGCGGCCGTTCGTGGCGAAGAACAACCTGACGTTCACCGTGGTGCTGCCGGACGCCCAGGTCGATCGGGCCTTCGGTGGCGTTCGTTCTCTGCCCACGACGTTTGTCATCGGGCCGGACGGGAAGATCTTCAAGAAGCTTGTCGGCTTCGACCCCAACCGCACGCCGCAGACCCTGGTCGAGGCGATCAAGACGCTCAAGCCGGAACTGACGTCGTAGGGCGCGGCCGGCCTCAGGCCGGGCCAAGCAGCTCCTCGACCCTCCACCCGGAGCGTTCTCCCGCCGTCTGCAGATTCGCCAGCAGCTTCTCCCGGCGCGCCGCTTCGGCGGCGCGCCGTGTCTTTGCCGGCGGACCATCCAGATCCAGATCGACCTCCGCCACCTCACGCAGCCAGGTCAGCAGCTCCGCGAAAGCCTCTGCATCCAGCCACAGGACCCCCTGCCAACGGTTCACGCCGAGCAACTGACGGACCGTTTCATCCCGGAACAGATCGGCGAGCACGGCGCGTGGCTCCGTGGAGGCGAACCAGGACTGGTGCGCGATCAGCGCTCGCAGCCAGCCTACGGCGCGCCACGCAGCCTCTCCGGATTCACCCCGCTCCACCAGCGCAGCGGCGACCAGACGTCCGAGCTGCCACTCGTCGAGCCGGCTGCGCGCGACCTCGGCCGCGTCCCCGGCCGCGGTCACGCGGCCCAGATCCCTCAGCAGCGCCCAGGTCGCCAGCAGTGCGTCGCGCGAAACGTCGCGTGGTGAGCCGCCCCCGGATGTGGTGACGGCCGCGGGATTCAACGTCGCGGGCGCGCGGGTCGGCGTGGGCCCGGCCGGGACGGAAGGAGGTGCGTGCGAGGTGGACGCCGGCGTCGCCGCCGACCGCGTGGCTGAGGCGGCCCGCGCGACGATGATCTCCAGCGTTCTGCGCGCCCGGGCGGCCACTGCGGCAGGTGTGTCCGAAGCGGCGACGGCGGCATGGTCACGGGCGCGGCCGAGGAACTCGCGCAGCAGCACTTCGATGGCGTCGAGGGCTGCCGCATCGGGGGGAGAAGGCGCGGCCTGCGCCGGTGGCAGCAGTCGCCCGAGACCTTCCATGCCGAGCAGCGCGCGCAGTGGTGCGTGCACCGGTTGCAGGCAGATCTGTTGCAGCGCCTCGGCCACGCTAGGCACGCCGCGGCCGCCGAGGAAGGCGCACAGTTCAGCGTACGGCTGGGCGCGACTGTCGCGGACCTCGCGGAAGTCGAGAAAGACGTGGCGTGAGTACGCTTCCAGTTCGACGAAGATTCCCTGCGCGTGCAGGTCGGCGCCGGCGCGCACGAACTCCAGCTCGCCGACGTGGTCGCGGAAAATGACGAACCGCCCTGGGCCCGGGTCCAGTCCCAGACCCTCGCCGAGCGCGCGCCGCGTGAGGCTGCGGCCATCGCCTGCGCGCAGGGCCACTGGCGTCGACAGGCGGATCCAGCCGGCGGTGGAAGCGAATCGGTTGTGATAGACGACCAGCGCCCGTTCGTCGCCCTCGCGATTCGAATAGGCGAAGACATCCTCGTTGACCGCGCCGTCGGGTGCGTGGAAATCGTAGAGCAGGAAGTTCTCCACGCCCGCAAAAAGGCGGCGGCGGTGAAGCAGCGGGCAGATCTCGTGCTCGTGCCGGCGCACGAGTTCCTCGTTCGGCTGCTCGTCGCGGTAGGCGCGCCGATATTCCATGCCGTACTTCTCGGTGAAGCCTTCGACCTGTCCGTGGCCGAACATCGGGAGTCCGGGCAGCGTGGCCAGCAGCAGGCAGACGCCAAAGTACTTGTCGCCGTCGCCGAACTGGGCGATGGCCGTCTCTTCGTCGGGGTTGTTCATGAAGTTGACGAAACGCTTGAGGATTTCGGGATCGAACTCCAGCACGTTGCGCAGCGTCTGCCGGTACTTCGCGTTCTCCTCCATTTTCAGCATGTTCATGAAGGCGCTGTTGTAGACGCGGTGCATGCCCAGGGTGCGGACGAAGAACCCCTCCATCAGCCAGAACGCCTCGGCCAGAAGCAGGGTGTCGGGCGCCTCGCGCGCGACCCGCTCCACTACGTCCCGCCAGAACTCGGTCTGCATGGCGGCGTCGAACTGCTCGCGGGTCAGGCCGTGTCCGGCGCGCGACGGGATGTCGCCACCCGCTCCGGGCTGGGGGAACCAAAGTCGGTGGAAGTGACGCTTCGTGAGGGTCATCGCCGCGTCGAAGCGGATGATCGGGAAGAGCGATGCGGTGTGCAGGATCGTGCGCGCCACCGCTTCGCGCACCGCGGGATTGAGGTAGTCGAGCTGTGCCGTGTCGTTCCATGGCATGCCGGTGCCGTCGTTGCCGTGGTAGATGTAGCTGACGGATCCGTTTTCCCGATCCACGCGCTTGAAGGTAACGGCCGCGTCGGTGCGATCGTAGTAGTGGTCCTCGAGGAAGATCTCCATCCGTCCGTCAGATGAAAGGTTCGGCCCGTTGAAGCTGTAGGCCGGGAATGGCGGCTGGTCGAGGCGAACGAACCAATCGGGGTGTTCCCGCACCCACTGTCCGTCGATGCCGACGTGATTCGGCACCATGTCGCCGGCCAGACGGATGCCCCGGCGCCATGCCCGCTCGCGCAGGTCCAGCAGGGCCGGTTCGCCGCCGAGATCGGCGGCAACGGTGTAGTCGTGCAGGGAGTAGGCGGAGGCGACCGCGTCGGGGTTGCCGCAGAGCCGTTTGATGCGCTGAGAGGCGTTGCTGCGTTCCCAGACGCCGATCAGCCAGAGTCCGGTGAAGCCCCAGCGCGCCAGCCGGTCGAGTTCGGAATCGGGAATGTCGCTCAGAAGCGTCAGCGGGCGGCCGTACCGTTTCGACAGCTGATCCAGCCACACGTGCACGCTCTTGGCAATCAGCACCAGGCGTGGCATCCAGTCGAGATCGGGGCTGTAGTGTTCGGATTCCGCGTCGGAGTCGCCTGGCGCCGTCCGGTCGAAGCGCAGCACCTCCGTAGCGGTGGGTGCCCGGCCGCCCGCGCTCCATTCGCGCCAGCGCCGCTCCTCGCGCAGCAGGTCCAGGCCGCTCAGCAGGCGCCAGAGACGGTCACCAAGCAGGTGCCCCCACCGCTCGCGGATGAACTCGAGTTGCCCGCTGAGTGAATGCGGCACGGCGCGGGCCGGCGCCTGCAGCATTTCGAGCAGGCTCTGGCTTTCGGGGCCGAAAGGGGGATGGTCGGCGAACCAGATCGCCAGACGTGCGAAAACATCGCAGTACGCGGTGGCCCGCTCGAGCTCGGCGTCGTCGAACAGGTCGAGCAGCGGCCCGAAAGCCGGGTTGATGTTCTGGAGCCAGAGCATCATCAGCTCTTCGAGCAGCACGAGGCGGTGGGGGACGCCATGGCTCTCGCCGGTGATCCAGGCGGCCGGCTCGATCCGCCGCAGATAGACGTCGCGCGGGGGGAACTCGTCGACGAAGCGCGCCAGCACGCCGTCCAGAGCGTCGCGGCCGAGGTCGCGATCGAGCGCCGTGGCCGCGTCGGCCATCACACCGGGATTGACCTGTTCGCGGTAGAGCGCGATCACGTAATGCAGGATCTCCACGATCAGTCCCATGGCGTTCAGTTCGCCGGGGCTGACCGCCTGCTCGGGGACGCGGGCCAGATCGCGCCGGGCGTTCAACTGGCGGGCGAACAGCCGGGCCGCGTGGAAATTCGGGAAGATGGCATGTCCATCCTGCGAGAGGAACGCCTCCTCGATGCGGTAGCGGTCACGGGCGCGTCGCGAGACATGCAGTTCGAGCGGCACGGGGGTGCTGGCCGGCATGGGTCCTCCTGGCGATCGGGAAAAGCCGTTCGCAGGATACGGGGCCGACCGGCAAATCACAACCGTGCAGCCCGGCCGCGCTTGCCCGCCGGCACGGCAGGGCCTAGTTTCTCGCGATGGAATTGACCCCCGCCCTCCGCGCCGATTTCCGACGGGCCCTGCTGGCCACCCTCTGCTTCGGGGCGGCGGCGGGCATTTTCCAGAGTACGCTCAACAACTACCTGGCCGATGTGCACGGTTTCGGCGCCGAAAGCCGGGGCTGGCTGGAGTTTCCGCGGGAACTGCCCGGCTTTCTCATGATCTTCATCGCCGGGGCGATGCTCGTGCGGATGCGCGAGACGCAGATGGCCGCGGCGGCCATGCTGCTGACCACGCTCGGC
The DNA here is from genome assembly GCA_963732385.1 of uncultured bacterium. Lineage (GTDB taxonomy): Bacteria > Krumholzibacteriota > Krumholzibacteriia > LZORAL124-64-63 > LZORAL124-64-63 > CAVSZB01. The sequence goes on from CAVSZB010000007.1 coordinate 170,771, forward strand.
GCGCTCGGCCTCGGTTACCTGTCGCCCGGCACGGCGCCGCTCGTGCTCTGGATCACGATCTGGTCGCTCGGCGACCACATCATTTTTGCCGTGGAGGGGCCGATCGGTCTGAATCTCGCACGCGCCGGCGCGGAGGGGCGGCGGTTGGGGCAGCTCGGGGGCGCCCGCAATCTCGGCACGATCGTAGGCGTGGCGGCGGTCTGGCTGCTGGCGAAGCTGGGGGGCGATCGCTACGGCCTGTTCTATCTGCTGGCTGCGGCGAGCGCCCTCGCGGCCGGCTGGTTCTATCGCCAAATGCGTTGCGGCCGCGACGGTCCGCCTCCGCGGCGCTTCGTTTTCCGGCGCGCCTACGGGATATTCTACGCAGTCAGCGCTCTCTTCGGGATTCGCAAGCAGATTTTCCTCGTGTTCGGGTCGTGGGTGCTGGTGTCGCTTCACCATGTTCCGGTTTCCACCATGGCTCTTCTCTATTTCATTGCCGCCACGCTCGGCGTCGTGATGCGACCGCTGCTCGGCGACGTGATCGATTGGCTCGGCGAGCGGGTCGTGCTGGCGGCGGACGAACTGCTGCTGCTGGGGGTCTGCCTTGTCTACGCCTTTGCCTCCGACCTGCTGCCGGCGCCGTGGGATCTGCGTCTGCTTTACGGCGCCTACGTGTTCGACATCGTGCTGTTCGCACTGCGGGTGGCGCGCACGACGTATCTCAAAAAGATCGCCGTTGATCCGGCGGACATCACCCCCACGATCTCGCTCGGCATCACGATCGACCACGCGGTGGCGATGACACTGCCGGTCTTCTCCGGCTGGGTCTGGGCGGCGTGGGGCTATCGCTGGGTCTTCCTGATCGCCGGGGCGATCGCCCTGGCCGGCTTCTTCGTCTGCCTGCGCATCCGTGTGCCCGCGTCGGTCGGCGCGGCCCCGGCGCCGGCGACCGGGAGATGACCATTCCCCGCTGATCGCCAGCAGTTAGTGACGCAAGAGTTACTTCCACCGCATGTCGTCGAGCCTGCGCCTTCTGACGGCGCGTGGACGGTCGTCGTTCAGGCCCAGCATCGCCGCTGCCCCGTACCGCTGCACCGACGGGAGTTGTGCGTATTTGTTGATACGTTCAATAGCGCGAGTGGCGCCTGTGCCTATTCGTCAGGTCCATGCAGAGGGAAGTTGACTGAGGGGCTGCAATCTGGTAACCTCATAATCCTCGCTGAATTTTGTCGGTTGAGCCCACGGGGCGTTTCCGCAATACCATCCTCGCCAACCTGCTGCTGAGCCTTTCGCCAGTGCTGCGCTGCTGTCCTGCTCATGACGGTTGTGGCCTGGCATTGAGATCAGGGGGGCTTGGAGATGGATCCGTTTTCGTCCGAGCGGTTCGGCGTGGCTATGGGACTGGCGAAGCCGTGGCCGATGGTTCGGGTCGATTGTCCCCAGCCCAAGCTCTTCCTGCTGCGCTGCTGCGAATTGCATCATTCCCCACCAAATTTACAGAGGAGGCCAATCTCACTTTTGTGGCTCATGTAGCTGCTCATGGGCAAAAGTTCGTGCATTGCGCGCTGTCCGTGGGCTCCACTCTCTCAGTCGTCCGCGCACTTGATATTCGGTACTGTTGCTAGGTTCCATTCGCCCACGTTCCAACTTGAAGGAGGTAAGCTTCATTTCTCGCCCGGCCTTGCGCCGCAAAACTGCGCGGGAATGAACTCTGGCCTCCCTCGAATTGCGCCCGGCTGAGTGAGTGGCAGCCGGTGGCGTGTGCGCAACTCTGATCGCGTTGATTGGATCAACGTTTGGGGGAAAACATGAAGAGACTCACATTTACCGTGTGTCTGTCTCTGGCGCTCTTCGCCAGCCTCGCAATCGCTGACGATTCTTCTCGTGATGACAGCAGACAGACTCGGCATTACCCGGTATCCGCCATAGGTGCAAACACCTGCAGGCTTGATGGCGGGCCTGTCAGCGGCGGCAAGGCTGCGGACGATACAGTTTATATCATGGGCGGCCCGGCCCGGCTGGACGGCAAGTTCCAGACTTCAAGCAAGGCATTGGTGCCAGACGATCAGGGATGGACCGGGAGGGACCTCACGAACATGACGGCCACCTGGCACATCTCCGACTTCAATTGCGCGAACCTGGATCCCCTCGGCGCCGCCAACCTCGCCATGTGGTGCGGCGAGACATTCGCCTCGGGCTGCACTGAAGAGGATCCGGTCGAAGGCTACGGTAACAATTACCTCCTTTGGCTCGATTGGTACAGCCTGCCTGTGGCGAATAATACAACGTCCACGGATGTCACCGTGAGAGCGATCTTCAACTCCAACTCCGAGAAACGCTACGACTACCTGATTCTCCAGGTCGAGCAGCTCGGCGTTATGCAGCAGGCAGGCAAGACGGCCGCCTGGGACGGCGTGAATATCGCCAAGGAAGTGGAAGTGACATTCGCGGTCGAACCGGGCAGCTACGTCGGGGACAACTTCGACCAGGTGCATCTGCGCTGGCTCGGGTATTCCGACGTCGCCTGGTCCGACGACGACTGCTATTGGCCCAGCAATGGCCTCGCGCAGCTCGACAACATCGAGGTGCTCTTCGGCAAACTGCACGCTGAGGTGCGGCAGACTTATGATACTTTCCAGCCCGGCGATCCGGTGAACTGGGTCAACGTCAAGGCGCCGTATGTCGGCGATTTCCACAAGGTGTGGCCGTTGCTGGGTGACGGCGACATGTGCAGCACCAATTACACGCCGCAAATGGCGTTCATCGACGATGGCATTGTGGTCCCCGGGACGGGTGGCACTCAATGCACGACCTGGAACTACGGCCCCGGTGGCTGGGGCGTGACGACAACCGGTGGTCTCGCCGGCTCTGACTACGCGATCTTCAACGACGTCTGGTCCCTTCCTATGGATTGGCCTGGGGGCGCTACCGGGGGCTACGACGGCTGCTATTACCTGTGGGACATTTACAACCACCTTCCGATGGACAACGGGCTCACCTACAAGTGGAGCATCCGCACCTCCAGGGACGGCGGCCTTACCTGGCCCAGCGGCTGGAAGGATTTCAATACCTACTGGTACGGCGGCATTCTGGGTGAGTACTACGTGCACGGAGAGTCGGTGACCTCCCTGCTGAACGCCGGCCGCAACAAGGTCCAGATCGCGCTGGGCGTGGCTGAGCCGTGGATCGAGGATTACACCAACAACGACAACACGCCGTCACCGTACTTCGACAACGTGAGGCTGCTCGCCTTCCCCTTCACGGGGCCCGCGCTGGCCTATAATGGTGATTGGAACATGTTCAACGACGGCTGGCCGGAAAACCCCGAAATCGACTATACGGATCTGGCCCAGAACTGGGTGCGCGTGGATATCGCCGGGAACACCGACGATGTGCTCAATACTCCGGGCGACTCTGTCGCCGTGACAGTCAAGGCGGTCCGCAACGGCGCCGTGCTTACCGGTCCGCCCACCATGCACGTCAAGATGAAGATGAATCCCCTGTTCGACGCCGTCCGCACGGCCATTCCGTCTGGATTTACCCAGGACGGTCCTTATCTCTACGGTACCGTGGTCGGCGACACGGTCTGGAACTCGGCTGTTCCTCCGGTCCGCGTGCCGAATCTCTTTCAGTTCGACCTGCCCGACACCGGGTTCTTCTTCCCCGGCGACAGTTTCCATTACTACTTCAGAGCCGAGGACACCGTGGGCGGGGTTGTCGGTGTCTCGCAAATGCCCAGGGATACCACCGGATTCTCCTATTTCCCGGGCGACCTGCACTACGACTCGTACCGCTATTATGAACTCTGGAAGATTGACGCTCTGCCGACCATGTCGATAACGATATCACCGGACAAGGGTGATACGACCTTTGTGCAGCCCAAAGTGCTGTTCTGGGACGATTCCCAGGATCGTGGCAACCAGAATGAATGGTTCGCTGCCCTGGACAATCTCGGCTTCCGTCAGGGCATCGACTATGACATTTACTGCAATGCCGGCCCGTCTTCTGCCCTGGGCAACGGCCTCGGCGGCCGGACGAACGCACTTAAAATGTCCGGTTACAACACGCTGCTTTACACTTCAGGAAGCCTGGATGCGTATACGATATCCAGCAGCACAAAAGGCGATGTCGGCAATGATATCTTCGTGCTGGATTCCTGGCTGACGCAGGGCGACAAGAACTTTTTCGCCACTGGCGATAACATCATCCAGGATATGTCACGCTCCGGCGTCAACGCGGTCTTGTTCAGAGACAAGTGGTTCAAGGTCGCCTACAACGGCTTCAACGTCACACCGCTCATTGGTGGCCAGATGTCGCCGCACGTGAGCCCAATCACCGTGCCGGACGCGCCGGTGCTGACCAAGCCTTACATTACGCAGGGTGGCTGTGCAAACTACATCTGTGACTTCGACGCCGTCACCGCGGTTGCTCCGGCGGTCCGGATTGCCCAGTTCACCAGCCCGACCGGCGCCCTCGGGGTCTACCCGTACGCTGCGGCGGTCTACAACAACGTCACAGACAACACGGCTCGCGTCGTTTTCATGCCCTACGACCTGAGCGCTATCTGGGATGGCGCCCCGACCGGCGGGATCGCGGTCCGTTCCCAAATCCTGATGGACGTGATGTCCTTCTTCGGCCATTATCCTGGCGGGACTGCAGTCGGCGTGACGCCCGAGGCAGTGTTCACGGCCAGGAACTTCCCGAACCCGTTCAATCCGAGCACGAAGATCGAGTTCACCCTGCCGGCCAAGAGCCAGGTTGAGCTGAAAATCTACAACGTGCGCGGCGAACTGGTGAGGACGTTGCTGAACGAGAACATGGATGCGACGACGCACTCCGTGATCTGGAACGGTCGCAACTCAGACGGTCAGTCGGTCGCTTCGGGCGTGTACTTCTACAGCCTGAAGGCCGGCAGCTACGAGAAGATGGAGAAGATGACGCTGGTGAAGTAATCCGGTTGCTTCACGGCCGAGTCTCAAGGGAGCGGCCCCCCCCGTACGGGGGGGGCCGCTTCTGTTGGGGTGCGCCGGTCAGGGGCGCCGATTAGAAGGGACGCCGTGGTAGAACTCGACGTCCCCATCCCGATTAGCAGTTGTTGCAGCCGGTCAGGCGAGCTTCGAGCGCTCGTCGCGGATGGCCTGTTTTCCCGCCTCGACCGCGGCGGCCAGTTCGGCCTTTTTGGCATCCACGAAGCCGCGGGTCTCCTCGCGGATTTCGCCCGTCTTTTCGCGCAGTTCGCGTCCTTTGTCGCCGATCAGTTCCCGGGTCTCCTTGCCGGAACGGGGAGCGTAGAGCAGCGCGAACCCGGCGCCGAGCAGGGCACCCACGGCGAATGCCACCACCACACCGCCCGCGTAACCGTTTCCTTCCTCGGACATGTCAGTCTCCTCCCTGTGATTCCGGAATTGACGCGGCGCCGCGACGGCGGTGCCGGAATACGTCCATGAATGCGCCGATACCGACGCGCGCCAGACCGACCGCGCGCATGGTCGACAGAAGCGGCGGTTCAATAGCCTCATCCACCTGCGTGATGACGTGGTCGGCGCGTTCCGTCCAGTCGCGCACGGTGCCGACCACCATTTCCACGTGATGCCACTCGCGCTCGACGCGGGTGGAGAGGTCGCCCAGCCGCGCGAGCGTATCGCGCGAATCGCGGACCAGTGCAGAGACGTCCCCGCGGAGATCCTGCACGGCAACGGAGATCTGGTCGGCCTGACGGCGCACCTGAAGGATGGCTGGCACCAGGGTCGCCACGAGCGCCACGAAAGCGAAAGCGGCCAGGCCGATAGCGATTTGCAGGGGGACAGACATCACGCTCTCCAGGTTCAGCCGGCCCGATTCTATACCGCAACAAACGACATGTTAACAAGGAATTAATGTTCCGTCAAGGTATTCAGAAGGCAGGGGTTTCGGCGTCGGACAAAAAAACCGTCCCGGACTGCATGCGACGAGCGCAGGGAACAGCCCGGGACGCCTAGGACTCTTCGATCATTTCCTCAGCCACCAGAAAAGATCAATGACGGCGAGGACGAGTACCAGACTCTCCATTTTCAAGTCCCGCCTCCTCGGTTTGTGGAACCCCTTGGCGACGGCCCTCCCCAGTGAGGGCGGCACACGGAGTGTCCGCTGCCTGTTTCGCCGGCTTCCGTAATGGCTTTAGCATTATTCGCGCCCGGATCAGGGCAAACTGCGAGCGGGACCTGGAGAAGTCACAAAGGGCAGACCTGCAACAACATGAGGGTGCGATCGTCCCCGCGCTCGGTCCCGCCGAAGGCCGAAACGGTGGCAAAGATCTGCTCGCGCAGCCCTTCGAGCGAGCGGTGCAGATTAATCTGCACAGTCGCGACGAGACGCTCCAGGTCGAAAAATTCCCCGGCCGCGTCGGTCTCGTCGATGAGACCGTCGGTGAACGCCAGCAGCAGATCGCCGGGGCGCAGGCGCAGGGTGCCGCGGCGATACGCGCGACCGGCGGAGGCGGCGAGCATCGGCCCGCCACGCCGCAATTCGCAGGCCCGTGGCGCGCCGGCGCGGAACAGCAACGGCGGGTTCATGCCGGCGTTGCAGTACTGCAGGCTGCCGTTCGCCGGATCGTACACGCCGTAGAAGAAGCTGACGAGGTTTCCCGAGGTCTCGCGGCCGCAGGCCGTTTCGTTGAGGCGCGCGATGACGGTTTCCGGGGCGAGTCCGCCCGCGGCCTCGCTGCGGAAGGCAACCCGCAACTGCGTCATGAGCAGGGCGGCCGGAATCCCCTTACCCGAGGCGTCGGCGATGGCCAGCCCGACCCGGTCATTCGGCAGCGAAAAGTAGTCGAAGTAATCACCGCCGACCTCATGACTGGCCTCCATGCGGCCGAGCAGGCGCAGCCCCGGACGTTCGAGCGGCGCGTCCGGCACCAGTCGCGCCTGGATCTGCTGCGCCACTGCCAACTCAGTCTCCAGACGCTGTCGCGCCAGGCTCTCCTGGTACAGACGGGTGTTCTCGAGTTGTGCGGCGGCGTGCACGGCGAGAAGTTGCAGGTTCGTCACATCGTTCTGGGTGTACAGGGCGCCGTTGCGCTTGGGGCCGAGGACCACCAGACCGGTCGGTCGGCCGCCGGTCGTCAGCGGCAGCAGCAACTCGCCGCCGAGTTGTTCCAGCAGGACACGCGCGGATTCCGGATCGGCCGCCAGTTGCGCCTCGGCAAGCTCCTCCGCGAAGACCGGCCGGGCCAGTTGAAAGAGGGCGAGTGGCAGGGGGCTCGCCAACGGAACCCGGTAGACGGGTCGCGCCGCGTGGCCGTCGTCCCACGCCGCCGTCTCGGCCATGTCGCCGCGGCGCGGGTCGGCCAGGAAGAGCGACACCCGCGAGGCTCCGAACAGCGGGTCGAGGCCGGTCACGAGCGCGTGGGCAGCGGCTTCCGTGTCGATCAGCCCGTTCATCTCGTGCCCCAGTTCGGCTACCGCGGCCCGGCTCTCGCGGCGGGCGGGGTAGAAGGCGCGATCGATCCAGCGCTGAACGAGCCGGCGCGCGGGGAGCGCGGCGAGCGCGCAGCCGGCCACCAGGGCGAGCGCGAGAGGCTCGGCGTCGATCCGCATGCTCTCGGTGAGGAAATGTCCGGCGAGTCCGACGACGACGACATAGGCCGCCACGAGCAGCAGGGTAAGCATCGTGTAGGTGAGCCCGTGCCGGATCACGAACTCGGTGTCGAGCGCGCCGTAGCGGAGGATCGCCAGTCCGAAGGAAATCGGCACGAGGGCGAGCGAAAAACCGAGCCACTCGATATGCGCCGGCCCCGCGCCCGGCGACACGCCACCCAGGAACATCCCGACCAGAAACGGCAGCAGACCCAGCAGCAGGCCCAACAGCACCAGTCGCAGCTTGGTCTGCTGCACCGGGCGGTCGCGCCGCAGCGCCTTGCGCGCGAAAATGACGAGCCCGGCGACAAAACAGCCGATGAGGTAAAGCAGGGCGCACCCCTGCAGGAAGGCGACCAGGATCGAGGTCCGGGGATCGAGGCGAGTTGCCTGGGCGTAAAGACTCAGCGCCCAGAGGGGCGCGACCGGCATCAGCAGCAGGCGCCGCCGGCGCACCAGATCCGGGGCGAGGGATCCGGTGGCCGGGAAAGCGAGGAAAAAGCGCAGGAAGAGGGGAGGAAGCAGCAGCTGCTGCAGGTCGCGCAGGCTCTCCCGCGCCGTGATCCAGGCGCGCACGGGCGGGACCCACACTTCCATGAGCAGGAACGCGAAGATCAGGCAGAGGGCGAAAAAGTCGCGCGCCACCGGGTCGCGCCGGCGCCAGAGTACCCACCAGCCGATCATCAGGAAGGCGAGGCCCGAGAGGAACTGGCTCGCGGCCCAGACCACGCGCGCCCCCGGAGGCGGGCCAGGCAAAAGAGCGGCGTCGAGCTGCGTGTCGCCGCGCCGGACCACCAGGCGCAGCGGCGAGGGTAGGGGACGCGCCTCGATGGCGGCGTACCAGTCGAGCATCGTGCGGGTGGTGTCCCCGCCGGCGGTGACCAGCCGATCGCCCGTCTGCAGCCCCGCGGCGGAGGCCGGGCCGGCGGGGTCAATCGTGGCGATGTCCAGATTGCGCACGCCCATCCCGAGCCAGGGACCGTGCTTCATCTCAAACGCCTTGGGAATCGTCAGCAGAAGCAACAGGGGAGCGAGCAGAAACAGACCCGCGGCGCGGGATCCGCGCTCGTACCGGCTCCGTCCAGGTCTCGCGTGCCGACGCATCTTCCCCTCCGGCGGGTGGTGTCGCCGCGGCGGGCCGGGTGGCCCGGGCCTTCGCGGCCGGTCAGGTCCGTCTCAGCGGACCAGGTTGAGCTTCAGATTCGCAGTCTCCTTCGCCGTGTGCAGCCGGCAGAGATAGACCCCGCTCGGCAGGAGCCGACCGTGCTCGTCCCGACCGTCCCAGGTGCGCCGCTGCTCGCCCGCCGGCAGTTCGCCGTCGGCCAGTGTCCGCACGCGCCGGCCGGCCAGGTCGTAGAGCGCGATTTCTCCGGTGGTCGACGCGGCCAGGCTGAAGGCGATGGTCACTCGCGGGTTGAACGGATTGGGCCAGGCCGCCAGACGTGGCGGGGCGTCCGGGGTCGACGGGGCGCCGGTCAGGTCGGCGCGCAGCCCGGCCAGATCAGCCAGCGTTGCCGCGGACGCCCGGGTGATTTGCAGCCCGAGCTTGGCGGTGTCCTGGATATGGGACCAGGTATCGGTGGTCTGATGGTAGAAGGGATAGGCCTCGTAGTCATAGTCGATCGCCAGGAACGCGGGAATGCCGGCCTGCTGGAACGGCACGTGGTCGCTGCCCCAGCTGTAGTAGTCCTTCACGTATATGCAGGGGGTGAAGGCGGCCACGTTGCTGGCATTGGTCTGCATCAGCTCCTCCCAGGCGGTTTGGCCTTCGATGTGCAGACCGTAGGTGTGCTGATACCAGGCGACCATGTCGGCGATGATCGCGCCCTGGATCTGCCGCCCCGTCGCCGTCGCGTCGGCCACGAAATGCTCGCTGCCGTTCATCCCCTGTTCCTCGGAGTCGAACAGCACGAACTGGATGCTCCGGTCGAATCCGCGGTGCGCGCTGATCCGCGCGATCTCCATGACGAGGCTGGTGCCGGAGGCGTTGTCCTCGGCGCCGGGAGAGGTTGTCGGGGCATCTGCCAGGGGAGCAGTGGAATCATAGTGTCCGCCGACCACCACATACTCGGCCGGCGCGCTGAGGCCGGCCCTGGTCGCGACGATGTTGCGGCAGGTCACGCTGCCAACCATAAACGTGTCGAACTGCACGGTGTAACCGTAGGAGACGAGCTTGTCGGCGAGATAGTCGCCGGCGAGGTTCTTGGCCGCCGTGCTGTAGAAACGTGTATGCACCTGCCTGAGCTGTCCGGCGTAGAAGAACGTCGCGTAGCCGGAGATCTCCTGGATGATCTGGTTGAAGGCGGTCTGGCTGAGCGTGTTGATGAAGGCCCGCTTGAGCGCCGTGTCCACCAGGGCGGTCGCGAGCGGCAGGGGGGCGGTGCTCTTGACGCGCGTGTCGGTGGGTGGCGGGTCGAGCGGCAGTCGCTGCAGGGAGAGGCCGGCCGCCAGGAAGGGGGCCAGCCGTTCCCGGGGAACCTCGATCACCCACGCGGTGGCACCGGCCGGCCTAACCTTTCCGAAACGGGCGAGAGTGGGGGCGGAGACGCCGGTATGGCCTGGGCTCCGGGCGCGGACCAGAAAACAGTCTGCGTCGGCGTGCGATCGGTTGAGCGCGGGGCCGAACCGCGTATGGCCAGGCGATCCGACGCGGTCGACGACGAGCAGTCCGTCGGCCAGCTCCCAGGTCAGCAGATCGAGGGACGGTGATCCCTGCACCACCATGTCGCGGTGGACGCCGGGCAGGAAGACGACGCCGCCTGCCCCGGCGGTGGCGGGAAGGATGAGACCGAGTGCCAGACTGAACAGTGCGGCGAGCGACAGGCGGGGTCGCGTGGGATTCACGCGCATCGGGGTCCTCCCGGGAGTTGTCAGCGGCGGCGCGGGCGGTCGGCGGCGCAGACGGACGGGAGACTGCTCCGGAACCGCGAAGTGCCTTAATGATAACACGTTCCAGCCCGCCTGCCAAGCGACTGCGGATCAACGGATCCGGGCCACCCTCGCCACGGTGGCGCCGGCGCCATCCGTCCCGAGTCGCGCGAGATAGAGCCCGGATGCGACCGGACGTCCCTGGGCATCGCGTCCGTCCCACGGCACGGTCAGGCCGTCGCCCGGGAGCCACCCTTGCCACAGGTCGCGCACGAGGCGGCCGCCGAGATCGTAGAGCCGCAGTGCGACCGGTCCGGCGTGCGGCCCGGCAGACATGGTGATGAGTGTGGTGTCCATGGCGGGGTCGTGCCCGACGGTGAGGCGGAGAGGCGATCCATCCGGCGGATCTCCGCCGGCGACCGCCGGCGCCGCGACCGCAGCGGTGACCGGCGTGCGCACGCCCGCAGCGGTGACCAGGTCAAGCCGGTAGAGTCGCGCCGCTCCGACCGGTGTCGGCGTGGTGTCGGACCAGCGGGTGGGGCCGGGCGGCGGCGTCAGCGGGGCCGGCGTGAGCCGCAGCCATTGGCCGCCCGAGGCGCGCATGACCTCCAGGCCGGCGGTGGTCGGCAGGTCGATCGTTTCCCAGACCAGTTCCACTCCGAAGGCGAGGGGCAGGACCGCGAAGTCGCGCACGACGACCGGCAGTCCGGTGGCGTGCAGGCCGGCCAGGCCGGCGAGGGTCGCCACGACGGCGCGGGTGGCGGCGGCCCCCTGCGCGGTCTTCGTCGCGATATTGGGCCAGGTGTCGGATATGCTGTGATAGAACGGGTATTGGCGCCAGTCGCGGTCGATGAGCAGGACGGCAGGTACGCCGGCGTCCGCCAGAGCGAGGTGATCGCTGGTCACGAGGCCGTTGGGACTGAGCTGCACGGAGTCGCTCACGGCGGTGTAGGTGCGCAGCGCCCCGGCCACTGTTGCGGCCAGCCAGGCGTGTTCGGTGCGCACGTCGAGGATGAGGCCCGGGGAGACGTTGTGCCAGGTGATCATGTCGGTCACGAGCGCCGCGACGAGCGTGTCACCGGCGGCGGCGGCGCGGGCCGCGAAGTCGCACGAGCCCTGAAGCCCTCCCAGTTCCTCGGCGGAGAAGAGCACGAAACAGACCGACCGGTCCCACTGCAGGCCGGACAGGGCGCGGGCAGCGGCGAGCACGAGTGCTGTGCCCGTGGCGTTGTCCTCGGCGCCCGGCGCGAAGATCCTCGCATCGTAGTCGGAGGCGTAGCTGTCGTAGTGGCCCCCCAGCACGATGAACTGTCGCGGGTGCCGCTCCCCGATGATCTCGGCCACGACGTTGCGGCAGAGGGTCGTTTCTCCATTGAGGTGGTAGAGGAAGGTGTCAAACCGCGCGGCGTAGCCGAGGTTCGCCAGTTCAGTCCGCAGCCATTCCGCCGCCAGGCCGTTGCCCGCGCTCCGGATGTGGCGGCTCAGGATGTAGCTCGTGGAGGCGGTGCCCGGCACCGGATCGTAGCCGGAAAGGACCCGCACGTCGGCGCACCAGAGCGCGCTGTCAACCCGCGCGATCGCCAGGCGGGCGAGATCGTCAGGAGCCGCGTCTGCCGGGACCGGCAGCAGGGCGGCAAGCAGCAAAGCCTGCAGCCATACCCAGGGCGAGCCCGCGGCGGGTTTACGGTGACCTGGTGGTGGGCTGGCGAACCGCCGCATGCAGGCCTCCGACCGGCTGGTGTCGGGGATGTGGGGCGACCTCGCAAACCCAATGAGTCCGCCATGACGGAGTATAGCACTTCCCCGATCCCGGTGGGCATGGACGCTTCACGGGCGTCAACATTCCAGACGGCTCTGCGCTGCCCCGCGGCGCGGTTCGCTCCTGGCGAGTGGGCGGTGCGGCATTCACCCGATCCTGGCTCGGAGGCAATGGGGAGTAAACTAATCATAATCCTGGATGGCCGGATTGGACGGGTCGGTCGAAACCGACGTCCCGGCTGGTTGACCACCCCGAGGGACGCGTGTAACATTGCCTCACTGCGCTCGTTCCGGGCGCCCAGATCCGCGGGGGCCCACCGCGGCGGTTTTGCCCAAGGAGTGTCCGGTGGAGGAAATCAGGCAGCGGGCGCAGTATGCGCCGGCCGGCATCGAGGAGAAGTGGTACGCGGCCTGGGAAGCGGCCGGCCTGTTCCGGCCCATCGCCAGCGCGGAGGCCGCGCCGTTCGTCATCGTCCTGCCGCCGCCGAATGTCACCGGCATCCTGCACATGGGACACTGTCTGGGCAACTCCATCCAGGATATGCTGGTGCGCTGGATGCGGATGCGCGGGCGCGCCACGCTCTGGATTCCCGGCACGGACCACGCGAGCATCTCCACCGAGCAGGTCGTCTCGCGCCAGTTGCGCGAGGAGGGGCTGGACAAGCAGACCCTCGGGCGCGAGGCGTTCCTGGAGCGAGCCTGGGACTGGAAGGAGCAGACGCACGGCCGGATCACGGCCCAGTTGCGCCGTCTCGGCTGCAGCCTCGACTGGTCGCGCGAGGTCTTCACCATGGACGAACCCCGCTCGCGCGCGGTCGCCACGGCGTTTTTGCGGCTGCGGGAGAAGGGGCTGATCTACCGCGACCTCTACCTGACGCACTGGTGCCCGACCTGCCTGACCGCCATCAGCGACGACGAGGTGGATCACCGCGAGACGCAGGGCGTCCTCTGGCACATCCGCTATCCCTTCGTCGATGGCGAGGGGGGCGTGGTGGTGGCGACCACGCGCCCGGAGACGCTGTTCGGCGACGTGGCGGTGGCCGTGCATCCGGACGACGGCGAACGCCGGACTCTCGTCGGACGCGAGGTTCGCCTGCCGCTGACCGAACGGATCATCCCGATCATCGCCGACGCATACGCCGACCCGGAGAAGGGGACCGGCTGCGTGAAGATCACGCCGGCGCACGATCCGAACGACTTCGAGGTGGGGCGACGTCACGCGCTTCCGCAGGTGATCTGCATGGACGAGCAGGGGGTGATGAACGTCGAGGCGGGCCGCTTCGCCGGTCTTGACCGGGTCGCCTGCCGCGCCGCCGCCCTGACCGCCCTGCGCGAGCAGGGGTTGCTGGAGAAGGAGGTGCCGCACGTCCATCAGGTGGGGCATCACGACCGCTGCGACACCGTGATAGAGCCGCGCCTGTCGCGGCAGTGGTTCCTGCGCATGGGCGAGCTGGCCGACCCGGCGCTGCGCGCCGTGGCGGACGGGAGCGTGCGGCTCTTCCCCGACCGCTGGGTGGGGGTCTACGACAACTGGCTCGGCAATATCCGCGACTGGTGCATTTCGCGGCAGCTCTGGTGGGGGCACCGCATCCCGGTCTGGTACTGCGCCGACTGTGGCGCGGAAACGGCCGCCGCCGCGCCGCCGACCGCCTGTGGGCAGTGCGGGTCGGTACGGCTGACGCAGGATCCCGACGTACTCGACACCTGGTTCTCCAGCTGGCTCTGGACCTTCTCGCCGCTTGGCTGGCCCGATCAGACGCGCGATCTGGCCCGCTTCCACCCCACTTCGGTGCTGGTGACCGGCGCGGACATCATCTTCTTCTGGGTCGCGCGCATGATCATGGCCGGTTACGAGTTCCTCGGGGAGCCGCCGTTCCGCGAAGTGCTGTTCCACGGCATCGTGCGCGACGAGCAGGGGCGCAAGATGAGCAAGATGCTCGGCAACAGTCCCGATCCGATCGAACTGATCGACCGCTATGGCGCCGATGCGCTGCGCTGCTCGATGGTCATGCTCACGCCGACCGGCCAGGACGTGTTCTTCGCCGAACCCACCCTCGAGGTCGGCCGCAACTTTTGCAACAAGGTGTTCCAGGCCACGAAGCTGGTGCTCGGGGCGTGGGACGAGGCCGATCTGCCGCCCCGGGTCGAGGGACCCGCGGTCGCTGCGACCGGGGACTTCGACGTCGCTCTCGCGGCGGCCGGTGGCGCCGCGGCCACGCCGGCGGCTTTCGCGACTGCATTGTGGGGTGAGTTGTTCGGCGGCGCGCCGCCGTGTCCGCTGCCTTCCGACGCCCTGCGGCTGGAGGATGCCTGGCTCCTGAACCGGCTCTGGCTCGTCTCCCGCTCCTGCGAAGAGAGCCTCGAGAGGCGCCGGCTGAACGACGCCGCTCATGTGGTGTACGACTTCTTCCGTCACGAACTGTGCGACTGGTATCTCGAGGCGGTGAAACCGCGTCTGCGCGACCCCGGCGCGCGGCCGGCAGCGGCGGCGCTCGCCGTCCTCGCGCTGGGCGTCAGCTACAAGCTGCTGCATCCGCTGATGCCGTTCATCACCGAGGAATTGTGGAGCTGGCTGCCGCCGGCGCGTGGCTATCTTATGGTGTCAGCGTTTCCGCGCGCGCTCGGCCCGCCGGTGTTCGCCGCCGAGGCGGCGCGCTTCGACCGGGTTGCGGAGGTGGTCGGGGTCCTGCGCAACACGCGCAGCGAGCTGGGCGTGCCGCCGGGCCGCCGCGGGCGGGCGGTGCTGCGCGCGCCGGCGGAGCTGGCGGCCGACCTGATCGCCGACGCGGCGCAGGTCGCGCTGCTGGCCAAGCTGGAGGAGGTCGCCGTCGTGACCGGCGGTGCCGACCCGGCGCCGGCCGTGGCCGGGGTGGCCGGGGCGGTGGAGGTTTTCCTCCTGATGGATGGCCTGCTGGATGTCACGCGGGAACGGGAGCGGCTCGGCAAGGAGTTGGCGAGGATCGAGGGGTGGATCCTCGGCTGCCGCGCCAAGCTGGACAACGAGAAATTCGTTGCGCGGGCCCCCGCGGCGGTCATCGCGCAGCAGCGGGAGCTGCTTGCCGAGAACGAAGCGCAGGCCGCCGGTCTGCGACGCCGCGTGGAGGCGCTGGGGACCTGAGGTCCGCGGCGGGAGGAGGCGAGATGGCCGGGTTCGAGGACGAGCCGATGACGGTCGGTCAATTGCTGGGCGCGGCGCGGCGGGAGCGGGGTCTCGAGTTGCCGGCGCTGGCCGCCACCACGCGCATTTCCACGCAGTTCCTGGCGGCGCTCGAGGCGGACGAATACGATATCCTGCCACCGCTGTACATCCGCAGTTTCCTGCGCTCCTATGCCGCGGCGCTCGGATTGTCCGCGGAAGATGTTCTGGCCTGCCAGGAGAGCCAGCCCGCGAGGGCGGCGCCGGCCGCAGATGTCGCCCCCTTCTGGGAGCAGGAGGTGACGGTGCGGCGCGTGGACGGAGGCGGATCCCGCCTCTGGCTGCGCTGGGCGGCATTGGCCCTGGCGGCCGTGGCGGTGGTTTTCGTGGCGGTGCGTCTGCTCGACCACTCCGGCAGGCGTGCCTTCGGCGGCGGCCTGGGGCCGCCCGACAGCCTGACCGGTCGCACCGCGCCGGACTCCGGTGTCGTCGTCGGGCAGGATCCGTTCGACCTGCCGGCGTCGTTGCCGTCCGCGGCCGATTCCAGCCTGCCTTCGGCGGCGGTGGACGAGGCGTTGGTGGATACCACCTACGTGCCGCGGCCGTGAGGGAGCGCGCACCGTGAGCGATTTCGACCTGCAGGCGCCGTTTCCGCCGTGCGGCGACCAGCCCGCCGCGATCCTGGCGCTCACGGAAGGGGTGCGCCGCGGCGACCGCTTCCAGACCCTGCTCGGCGTGACCGGCTCGGGCAAGACCTTCACGCTGGCGAACGTGATCGCCGCGCTCAACCGCCCGACCCTCGTGTTCAGCCACAACAAGACCCTCGCAGCGCAACTCTACGGGGAATTCCAGGGCTTCTTCCCGCGCAACGCGGTCGAGTACTTCATCTCCTATTACGACTACTACCAGCCCGAGGCGTTCATTCCCGCCTCGAACACCTATATCGAGAAGGACGCCAGCATCAACGAGGAGATCGAGCGGCTGCGCCTGCGCACGACCAGCTCCCTGCTGGCGCGCCGTGATGTGCTGGTGGTGGCGAGCGTGTCGGCGATCTTCGGCCTGGGCAATCCTGAGACGTTCCGTCGCAATGTGCTGCCGCTCGCCGTCGGCATGACGCTGGCCCGTGACGATCTGTTGCGGAGGCTGGTGGAGATCCATTACCACCGCAACGACGCCTCGCCCGGCCCGGGAGATTTCCGGGCGCGCGGCGATGTCGTCGAGATCCGCGCGGCGCACGAGGAGCGCATCCTGCGCGTGGAAATGTGGGGCGACTCTGTGGAGCGGCTGGTCTGGGCCGACGCGCTGAGCGGACGCACGCTCGAGACGGTGGCCGACACGGCGGTGTACCCGGCGCGCCAGTTCGTCGCGGAGCGGGAAGGGCTGGGGCCGATCCTCGACGAGATCGCCCGCGATCTCGAGGTGCGCCTCGGCGAGCTTGACGCGGCCGGCCGGGGGCTTGAGGCGCAGAGGCTCGCTTCGCGCGCGCGGTACGACCTGGAGATGATCCGGGAGGTCGGCTACTGCGCCGGCATCGAGAACTACTCGCGCTACTTCGACGGTCGCCGGCCGGGCGAGCGGCCCGCCTGCCTGCTCGACTACTTTCCTCGCGACTATCTGCTGGTGATCGACGAGTCGCACGTGACGCTGCCGCAGCTGAGGGCGATGTACAATGGCGACCGCTCGCGCAAGGAAACGCTGGTGGAGCACGGCTTCCGCCTGCCGAGCGCGCTCGACAACCGTCCGCTGCGTTTCGCGGAGCTCGAGGCGCTCGTGCCGCAGACGATCTTCGTTTCGGCCACGCCTGGTGACTGGGAGCTCGAGCAGTCGGGCGGCGTGATCGTGGAGCAGGTGATCCGTCCGACCGGTCTGGTGGACCCCGAGATCATCGTTGCGCCGGCCGTCACGCAGGTCGACGACCTGATCGGACGGGTGCGCGTGGTCGTGGCGCGTGGCGAGCGGGTGCTGGTTACTACCCTCACGAAGAAGATGGCGGAGGATCTGACCGAGTATCTGCAGCGGCTCGGCATCCGGGTCTCCTACCTGCACTCCGACATCCTCGCGCTCGACCGCGTGGAGATCCTCCGGGCGCTGCGTCTCGGCGAGAGCGACGTGCTGGTGGGGGTGAACCTGCTGCGCGAGGGGCTCGACCTGCCGGAGGTATCGCTCGTGGCGATTCTCGACGCCGACCGCGAGGGTTTCCTGCGCTCAGGCCGCAGCCTGATCCAGACCGCGGGGCGTGCGGCGCGCAACAGCAACGGCCAGGTGCTCATGTACGCGGACAAGCTGACCGATTCGATGCGCTATGCGATCGCGGAAACCGAGCGTCGGCGATGCCGCCAGCTGGCGTACAACGCGGAGCACCATATTTCGCCGCAGACCATCCTCAAGACCCGCGCGGAGATCATGCAGGCGACCTCCGTGGCGGGCGATCGGGGACGGGAACGCGTCGGCGCGTCGGACGCCTCGCCGTGGAAACGGCTGGCGGCGGCGGGACTGTCGCCGGGTGAGATGATCGAGGCGTTGAACGAGGAGATGGAGGCCGCGTCGCGGCGACTCGAGTTCGAGCTGGCGGCCACGCTGCGCGACCGGATCGACGAATTGCGCGGACAGTGGGGCCTGCCCGCCGTCCGCCGCGCGAAGGGAGGTCGCCGATGAACCCGCGCCCGGTGCCCGGCTTTCCCGATTCCGCGTGGCTGCGTGCGCTGGTGCGTCAGGCTCTGGCCGAGGACGTCGGCGGGGGCGACATCACCACCGCCCTTGCCGTGGCGACCGGGGCGCGCGCCGCGGGGCGGATCGTGTCGCGGCGCGCCGGGGTCGTGGCTGGACTGGCGCTGACGGAACTGGTGTGGGGCGAACTGTCGGCCGCCGTGACGGTGACGGCGCGCGTCGACGACGGCGCGGCCGTCACGCCCGGCATGGTCGTGGCGGAGATCGCGGGGCCGGCCGCGGCGATCCTGACCGGTGAGCGCACGGCGTTGAACTTCCTGCAGCACCTCAGCGGCATCGCCACGCTGACGGCGCAATTCGTGGCAGCGGTGGCGGGCACCGACTGCCTGGTGCTCGACACCCGCAAGACCATCCCCGGCTATCGCGCACTCGCCAAGTACGCGGTGCGGGCCGGGGGCGGGGCGAACCACCGTTTCGGCCTGTACGACCGCTTCCTGCTCAAGGACAACCACTGGCTCGCGGCCGCCGCCGACCTGGCGACTTTGGTGGCCCGCGCGCGTCGGGAGCAGCCGGATCTGGCGATCGAGATCGAGGTGGATGGTCTGGCGCAGTTGCAGTCCGTGCTGCCGCTCGGAGTCGACTGGATCCTGCTCGACAATTTTGAGCCGGCGGGGGTGATCGCCGCGGTCGCGCTGCGCGATGCGGTCGACCCCGCCCGCCGCAGCCGCCTCGAGGTGTCGGGTAACGTGACCCTGGATTCCGCCGGCGCGTTCGCGGCGGCCGGCGCCGACGCGATTTCGATCGGCCGCCTGACGCACTCCGCGCCGGCCCTCGATCTGGCGCTCGACTTCCCGCCCCCGGGAGGCCCCGCGTGAAAAGGCTGCCGCGTCAGGACTGGTTCGGTCTGGCCGCCTTCGAGCCGGGGGCCGGTCGCACCCGGGCGGGGGCGCCGTTATACCTGCTCGAAAGTGTCGACTCCACGAGCGATTTTCTGCTGGGCCGTGGCGCGGGGGGAGTCGGCCGGGTCTGCGTATGGGACGGCTGGGGCTGGCAGGCGCCGCGACAGCAGCGTCTCTCCCCGCCGGCCTCGCCCGCGGTGGGGGCGGTGGCGGTGGCGCGTCGCCAGACCCGTGGGCGGGGACGGATGGGCCGGACGTGGGTCAGCGTCGAGGGGTTGTTGCTGTCATGGCTCGTGCCATCGGCGCCGACGCGCAGCGCGGCGAGTCTTGCGGTCTGGGCCGGTCTGGTGGCGGCGATCGTTTTGCGGGAGGAGTTCGGGCTCGCGGTCGATCTGAAATGGCCCAACGATCTGCTGATCGGGCCGCGCAAGCTCGGCGGGCTGCTGCTGGACGCTGCGCGTACGCCGACGGGACCGCGGCTGGTCGCGGGGCTGGGCCTGAATCTGGCCGTGGCCGCGGCCGATCTGCCGGACGACCTGCGCGGTCACGCCACCTCCTTCCGCATCGAGAAGGTGCGCGTGCCGCAGCCGGCGATCGTGGCCGGTGCGATCCTGGCGCGCTTCGACGCCGAACTGCCGTCGTTTCGCGCCGACGGCTGGCCGCCGTACCTCCGACGTTTCGCCGCCTGCGACCGGTTGCGGGGGCGGCGCATCACCCTGGCCACCGGGCAGGGACCGGTGGCCGGGCGCGCCGCGGGAATCGACGAGACCGGCGCGCTGCTGCTGCGGCGGTCGGACGGCAGCGTGGCGCGTCTGCTCGCGGGCGATGTGCATGTGGTCGATGTGGCGGAGCGTCCGGCCGGGGGGAGGGCGCATGGCTCGCGTGCTCGTGATTGATGTCGGCAACAGTCGCGTGGCGGTGGCGCTCTGGACCGCCACACCGCTCGCGTCAGGCGGCGCAGACGCGGACGCGCCGCCAGGCGGTGTCCCCGCCGGGAACGTACGCCGTCTGCGCGAGTGGCCCACCCCGCGCGACGCGGCGGCGCGGACCGTGCTCGCCGACGCTCTTGCCGTCCTGGCCGCGGCCGAGGGGACGACCGGCGCGGCGATCGTTTCGGTCGTGCCGAAGTGCGGCGCGGCGCTCCTGTCGGCGCTGCCGGGGGCGGTGCCGGCCGACCACACCTCCATGCTGCCGTTCGCGCTGGGCGTGGCGGAACCGGCGGCGGTCGGTGCTGATCGCTACTGCAACATGGCGGCTGCCGTGGATCGTGGCTGGCGCGATGCCCTTGTCGTCGATGCCGGCACCGCCACCACCTTCGATCTGCTGGCGGACGGCTGTTTCCGGGGCGGCCTGATCGCGCCGGGGATGGCGTTGGCGGCGCGAAGCCTCGGCGAGGCGGCGGCGCGCCTGTCGCCGGTGCGGTTCGCCCCCTGTCCGCTCGAGATCGGCGCCTCGACCGCCGCGGCGATGCAGGCCGGCGCCTTCCATGTCGGGGTGCGCGGGGTGCTGGGCGTGGTGGACGGCCTCCTGGAGCGCTACGGCCCCCGCCCCGTGGCGGTCACGGGCGGGCTGGGCGCGCACCTCGCACGTCCCGGCTGGTTGCACGACCCCGACTGGACGCTGCGGGGGGCGCTTCGCCTGGCCTTGCCCCGTTTGCGCGACGCGGGCGTTATCTAGGCGCGCGGGGAGCGGTGGACGGGACCGGCTCGTGTCCTGTCCGCCAGCCGGTCGAGTCGCCTTCGGCGTTGCCTTCGGTTTGCGTCCGCACCGCCAGCACGGAGCTGCCGGTGTCGCAGTCCGTCGCGGCCCCCTGCGGGCTGTCGAGAATGGCGCACTCCGTAAGCAGGACCCGCGCGCCGCCGCGCAAACAGAGTCCGGCGCCGGCGCCGGCGCTGTTGCCGATCAGACGGCAGCGCGCGAGCCGTGGGCCGGCGGCGTTGATGAACAGGCCTCCGCCCAGGGTTGCGGTGTTCTCAGTGATCACGCCGTCGTTCATCTCCAGCGCCCCCCCCTGCTCGCAGACGAGAGCGCCGCCGGTCGTGGCGGAGTTGTGCGTGAAGCGGCAGCCCTCCAGCCGTCCTGCCCCCATGATGAAGGCCGCCCCACCGCCGCTGCCGGCCGTATTGTCCGCGACGTCACAGTCGATCAGCACAGGGGTGCTCCTGAACGACAACAGCCCGCCGCCGTAGGTGGCCGTGTTGCCCAGGAAGACGCAATGTTCGAAGCGGGGCGCGGCGCCCTCCTCGCACGCCACGGCGCCGCCCGTTGTCGCGCGACAGGCGGTGAAGACACAGGCGACGAATTGCGGGGAGGCGCTGCGGCAGAGCACCGCGCCGCCCGACCCGGCCGGCGGCCGATCGCCCAGCGCCTGGCCGTGACGGATCGTCAGGCCGCTCACCCGCGAGCCGTTGCCCTCGCCGTTCTGAAACTGCAGGCCGCGGTGCGGGGCG
Source organism: uncultured bacterium (assembly GCA_963732385.1). GTDB lineage: Bacteria > Krumholzibacteriota > Krumholzibacteriia > LZORAL124-64-63 > LZORAL124-64-63 > CAVSZB01. The sequence continues at coordinate 192,144 of CAVSZB010000007.1, forward strand.
CGCCAGTCGTCTCCGGCGCAGTCGAGCACGCAGCGATCGGGATCGCCGCTGCGGGAGCGCAGGCTGAGCGCCTTGCCCCGGAAGTCCAGATCGCGGTTGCCCTCGCCGGTGTAGATGCCGTCGTCCAGTTCGACCACGTCGCCTGGCGCGGCGGCGTCGAGCGCCGCCTGGATGCGCGGCCAGGGGCCGGTGCCGTCGGGGGAGACGCGCAGGATCGCCGCCGGCGTCGCCCCGGCCTGGAACAGGCCGAGCAGCAGCACGGCGGCTGTAAGGAGTCGCCGGCTCATCGCGCCGCCTTCCCCTGGGTTGCCGGAAGAGCCTCGGCGGCGCCGGTGCCCTCGCGCAGGCGGTAGGCGGCTCCGGGGCGGGGCAGGGTGACCCGTTCGGTCCGGCCGGACGGCCAGCGCACCTCGACGGTGAACGGGCCGGCTGCCGCGCCGATGCCGAAGTGCAGCGGCTGGATGGCGCTCCCGAACGGCGTGGCCACGGAATCGACGCGGCGGACCTGCCGGCGGCCGTCGAGCGAGAGTTCCGCGGTCGCGCCGAGCGCCTGCGCCGCACCGTCGGCGGGGGCCAGATCGAGAGTCACCCCGCGTTTATCCCGGCTCTGGTTGCGGTAGAGCACGAATGCGTCGCGCGGCAGCGGCGCATCGCCGCCGCCATTGCCGGTCAGCAGATCGAGGTCGCCATCGCGGTCGAGATCGGCGGCCAGCAGCGACTCGGGGTGGCCGCCGGGCGGGCCGCCGCCACCCCAGCGGACGGTTACGTCGGCGAAGTGCCCGGCGCCGTCGCCCCGCCAGATTCGGTTCAGGAGGCCGTCGGCTGGCTCGCGGCGGGCCACACAGAGATCGAGCGCGCCGTCGTTGTCGAAATCCGCGAGCAGGGCGGCCACCGGATCGCCGCCGCAGGCGAGTCCGGCGGTCGCGTCGGCGGGGATGAAGCGGGGGGCGCCAGGGGTCGATACGTTGAGCCACAACTCGACCGGTTCGCGTCGCGGCTCGATCTGAGGGTCCGGACGATGCAGCAACACGAGGTCCGCGTCGCCGTCACCGTCGACATCGCCGGCCGCGGCGTGGACCGGGACATGCGGCCAGAGCGCCGGTTTGAGCCCCGAAGCGACGGTGAGGTCACGCAGCCGAGCGCCGTCGTTCCACCAGAGCCCGCAGAATCCGGGGCGCCCGAGCGCGAGCAGGTCGGTGCGTCGGTCGCCGTCCAGATCGGTGGTGACGGCGGCGTGCGTCCAGGCGGAGCGGGCCCGCTCGTCCGGTCCGGGCGCGGGCCGGCCGGGCGCCCACAGATCGACTGCCGGTGGCGTCGGCAGGCGGCTGGTGGCGTCGTGCCAGGCGTGGCCGTCGAATGCCAGCAGGCGGACCGCGCTCTGGTAGTTGAGCAGCAGCAGTTCGGGCCGCGCGTCGCCGTCGAAATCGGCCCAGAGCGCGCCGCGGCCGCGGCCGGTCGGATTGCCGGTGAGCGGATCGCCCGCCGCGGCGTCGCGAAAGCGCAGGGGGGCCAGCTGGACCCAGATCTGGCACCAGCCGAGGTCGGTGCCCTTCTCGGAGCCTCCGGCGATCCAGAGATCCCAGTCGCCGTCGCCGTCGAAATCGCACGGCGCCGCCGCGTGCTGGTCGCGCGGGCCGGACGGCAGTGCAGCGTCAGGCGGCGGCGGTGCAAAGCGCAGCCCGCCCCGGTTGAGACGCAGCTCGGGATGATCGCTGTGGAGCGACAGGAGAAGATCGGGCCAGCCGTCCCGGTCGAGGTCCGCCGGCACGGCGCCGTAGCTCTTGCCCGTTTCGGGCAGGTCGGAGTCGACCCGTCGGAACAGCTCGCCGTCGTCCGTCCGGCGGGCACAACCCGACGCGAGGGCGAAAATCGTCGCCAGCACCAGACCGCCGTGGACAGGCCACTTCCTCAAGCTTCCTCCGGACATCGGTAGCAAGGCATAGCAAGCATAGAGTTACGGGATCGGAGAAAACAACAGGCAATGTGACGTTCGTATCATGACATCATTATGACAAAATGGCGCTTTTATGACACGCAGGCCGGCGCTGGCCTAAAAACACTCTTGCCAGGAGTAGCGGGACGGCTATATTGAGCCGGTGATTGGCAGACGAGCACACCAAGTGCTGATATTGCCGTTCAAAATGCTGTAACGGGAAGGGAGGAGACCACGATGAGCATGACCATCAAGCCGCTGGCTGACCGCGTTCTCGTCGAGCCGCTCGAGGGCGAGACCATGAAGGGTGGCATCATCATCCCCGACACCGCGAAGGAAAAACCGCAACAGGGCAAGGTCATCGCGGTGGGTCCAGGTCGCACGGGAGACGACGGCAAGCGCATCGCGCCCGAGGTGAAGAAGGGCGATACGGTGCTCTACGGCAAGTACTCCGGCACCGAAGTGTCGGTCACGGGCAAGGATTACCTCATCCTGCGCGAGGGCGACATTCTCGCCATTCTGTAATTGCGCCGGCGCCCCCTGTGGGCGCAGCCGGCTGAATGACACGGGATCAGCGACAGAGCTAAGGAGTGATGAAGCATGGCCAAGCAGATCGCAAACGGCGAGTACGCGCGCGCGGAGATCAAGAAGGGCGTGGACATACTCGCCAACACCGTCAAGATCACTCTCGGCCCGCGCGGCCGGAACGTGATCCTCGACAAGAAATTCGGCTCCCCCGTCATCACCAATGACGGCGTGACGATCGCCAAGGAGATCGACCTGAAGGAGCCGTTCCAGAACATGGGCGCCCAGATGCTCAAGGAAGTCGCCTCCAAGACCAACGACATCGCGGGCGACGGCACGACCACGGCCACCCTGCTGGCCCAGGTCATCATCAACGAGGGAATGAAGAACATCGCCGCCGGCGCCAACCCGATGTTCCTCAAGCGCGGCATCCAGAAGGCCACCGAGGCCGCCGTGGAGGCCATCAAGAAGCAGGCGAAGCCGGTCAAGGACAGCCAGACCATCGCCTCGGTGGCCGCCATTTCGGCGAACAACGATCCGGAGATCGGCAAGATCATCGCCGACGCCATGGACAAGGTCGGCAAGGACGGTGTGATCACGGTCGAAGAGGCCAAGGGCACGGAGATGGAGCTCGAGGTCGTCGAAGGCATGCAGTTCGACCGCGGCTACCTGTCGCCCTACTTCATCACCAACGCCGAGCAGATGCGCGTCGAGCTGGATAATCCCTACGTGCTGATCCACGACAAGAAGATCAGCAGCATGAAGGACATGTTGCCGGTCCTCGAGAAGATCGCGCAGATCGGCCGCCCGCTGCTGATCATCTCTGAGGACATCGAGGGTGAGGCGCTGGCCACGCTGGTTGTGAACAAGCTGCGCGGCACCCTCAACGTGGCCGCCGTGAAGGCGCCCGGCTTCGGCGACCGCCGCAAGGCCATGCTCGAGGACATCGCGATCCTGACCGGCGGGCGTGTCATGAGCGAAGACGCGGGTCTCAAGCTCGAGAACACCACCACGGCCGACCTCGGCCAGTGCCGCTCCGTCAGCATCGACAAGGACAACTCCACGATCGTGGGCGGCAAGGGCAAGGCGGCCGACGTGAAGGCGCGCATCAGCCAGATCCGCGCCCAGATCGAGGAGACCACCAGCGACTACGACAAGGAGAAGCTGCAGGAGCGCCTGGCCAAGCTGGCCGGCGGTGTGGCTGTCATCCGCGTCGGCGCCATGACCGAGACCGAGATGAAGGAAAAGAAGCACCGCGTCGAGGACGCGCTCTCGGCCACCCGCGCGGCGGTCGAGGAGGGCATCGTGGTTGGCGGTGGCGTGGCGCTGTTGCGCGTCGTGAGCGCGATCAAGGCGCTTGTGCTCGAGGGTGAAGAGGCGGTCGGACGCGACATCATCGCGCGCGCCGTCGAGGAGCCCCTGCGCATGATCGCCTTCAACGCCGGCATGGAGGGCTCGCTCGTGGTCGCGCGTCTGCGCGACGAGAAGCGTCCCACCTTCGGCTTCAACGCCGCGACGATGGAGTACGAGGACCTGATGGCGCAGGGCATCATCGATCCGGCCAAGGTCACCCGCTCCGCGTTGCAGAACGCCGCCTCCATCGCGGCGATGCTGCTCACCACGGAGGCCTGTGTGGCCGACCTCCCCGAGGAGAAGAAGGACATGCCCATGCCGGGCGGCGGCGGCGGCATGGGCGACATGTACTAGACGTCGGGCCTGCGCGACGGAGGTACAAAGGGCGGTCTCCCCCGGGAGGCCGCCCTTTTCGTTGTCAACTCCGCCCGGCGAGGGGCGGGGGCGCGTCCGCTCGCGCGGCCGCGCGTCCACCGCTCGCCGGCTGCGCCGGCGGCAGTGGTCGCGCGGATGCGCTCCCGGGCGCGCCCCCGCCCCTCGCCGGGCGGAGGCGATGGCGGAAAAGGCGGCGACGTTGGCAGAGGAGGCGGCCGTTGACACGGCGTCGGGCGTGGCGATGCAAGCTGCCGTTGGCGGGTGGGGCAGGATGGCCTAGATTCTGGGCATGCGCATTCTGCAGATCGGGAAATACTATCCACCCAGCCGTGGGGGCATGGAGACGGTGCTGCGCCTCATGTGCGAGGGGCTGCTTGATCGCGGGCACGAGGTGACGGCGCTGGTTTCGGGGCAGGGGTGGAAAGATCGACGGGAAATGATCGCGGGGCCGCGATCGGGGCGCGAGGGGCGGTTGCTGCGGGCCGGCACGTCGGCGACGTTCAACGGGCAGCCGCTCTCGCCGGGGTTGCCAAGGCTGCTGGCGGGGGTGCTGCGCGACGAAGCGCCGGATCTCGTCCAACTGCATCTGCCGCATCCGGCGGCGTGCGCGGCGGTGTTGTGGGCGTTGCCGCGCGGCGCGGGAGTCGGGCCGGCGCTGTGCGTCTGGTACCACGCCGACATTACAAGGCAGCGTCTGGGAGCATGGCTCGTGCGACCGCTGATCCGCGCCTGTCTCGGGCGCGCGGATGGTGTGGCGGTTTCGACGGCGACGTTGCGCGACCGCTCTTCGCTGCTGGCGTCGCACCGGGAGCGGGTGCGGGTGATTCCGTTCGGGATCGATGCCGACAGTTGGACCGCCTCGACACCGGCTCCGGACGGGCCGTTCCTCTTCGTGGGGCGTCTTGTCCATTACAAGGGGCTGCGGCTGCTGTTCGAAGCGGTGCGGCGTACGCCGGAGGCGCGTCTGGTCGTGGTGGGAGACGGATCGTTGCGGCGCGGCCTCGAACGGCAGGCAGGTGGCGAGGGGCTGGCCGGACGGGTGCGGTTCGCCGGGGAACTGTCGGACGGCGACCTCCGGCGCGAGATGGGGGAGGCGCGAGCGCTGGTGCTGCCGAGCGACGGCGAGGGGGAGACCTTCGGGGTGGTGCAGCTCGAAGCGATGGCGGCGGGCCTGCCGGTGATCTCGACGCGGCTGCCGACCGGCGTGGCGGAGGTCAGCCGCGACGGCGAGACAGGGCGGGTCGTGCCGCCCGGCGACGCAGCGGCTTTGGCGGCGGCCCTGGCGGAGATCCTGGCTGCGCCCGCAACGGCGCGCGTCTGGGGCGAGGCGGGCCGGAGGCGGGTCGGCGCGCGGTTCGGACGTGACATGATGCTCGACGCGCTTGAGGCGTGGTACGCCGAAGCGCGCGCGGGCCGGGGCTGAGGAGACGGCGGCATGGAATTCTGCTTTCTCGACGCCTGGCACGACTTCCTCCCGCGCGAGGGGGGGCACGTGGTGGCGATCTGCGGCGGGGGCGGCAAGACGTTGATGCTGGCGGCGGCCGCGGCCGCGCTGCGGTCGTCCGGGACGCCGGTCGCGGTGACCACCACCACGCGCACCGAGCCGCTCACCTGGCCGGGGCTGCGGGTGGCCCCGTGGGCGGAGGTGGTGCGAGGCGCGCTGCGGGACGAGCCGCTGCTGTTCGTGCAGGGCGGAGAATTCGTGGACGGCAAGTGGCGCGGCCTCGCGCCGGCGGAGGCGGACGCTCTGGGCGGGTTGCTGCCGCGGCACGTGGTTCTGGTCGAGGCGGACGGCAGCGCCGGGCTGCCGGTGAAAATCCACCGCGACGACGAGCCGGTCTGGCCGGCGCGCACCTCACTGGCGATCGTCGTGATGGGGCTCTCCGCCCTGGGGCGGCCGATCGGGACGGTGCTGCACCGGCACGGACGGCTGCCGGCGCCCGAGCTGCCGCGCGACCCGGAGGAAATCTGGAACTGGGAACTGATGTTCCGCCTGCTCCACGGCGCGGACGGCTATCTGGCGCGCGTGCCGGCCGGCGTGCCAGTGGTGGTGGCGCTGACCCAGCTGGCGACCTGCGCCGACAGTGTCGGCCTGTTCGGCTTCTTGGCGCGTGTGATGGACGAGGCCGGCGTGCCGCTCGTGGTGCTGGGTGAACTGGCCGGCGAGCACCCTCACCTGCGGACCACCTGTCGCCTCGACGGCGCCGGAGCGTCGGCCGCGCCGCCGGGCGACGGGATGACGCCGCCGGTCGGCGCGCCGTGAGCGCGCGCGGCGATCAGGGCGTCATTCTGGCGCGGGGCGAGTCGCGGCGCATGGGGCGGCCGAAGGGACTCTGCCCGTCGGGTCTGCCGGGGTTGAGCTGTCTCCAGGCCGTTGCCGACCTCTACGCCGCGGCCGGGTGGCCGCTGGCGGTGGTGACTACCGCGTCGTTGGCCGAGCTTTACCGCCCCCTGCTGCCCGACGGTCCGCCCGTGTCCTGGATCACGTGCTCCGGGGGGGGCGACACGGCGTTATCGGTCGTGGCGGCGCTCGAGGCGTTGGGCGAAACGGCGACGCATTTCTGGCTGCACCCGGTCGATCTGCCACAGGTCGCGCCGGAAACGCTGGCGTGGCTGGCGGCGGCGTCGCGGCAGGCGCCGGGCTGCGTGCTGGTGCCGGAGCACGCGGGCGTGCCGGGACATCCGGTGGTGCTGCCGACGACGCCGTTCCTGTCGTTGTGCGGGACGCGCCCCGACGGTCCGATGCGGCCCCTGCTGCTCGCCGCCGCGCGCGGGGAGGGTCTGGCGCGGGCGCCGCTGCGCAGCGTGCCGGTGGCCGACCCCGGTGTCATTGCCGACCGCGACACACCAGGGGATCAGGGGACGGACGCGCTGATTCCGTTCGACGAGGGGGACCGATGAAAGAGTTGTATGCGTTGCTGGCCGACATGACAGCCCGCGGCGAGGGGGGCGCGGTGGCGACCGTGATCCGCACCGATCGCTCGGCGCCGCGCCACGAGGGGAGCAAACTCATCCTGCGCGGCGACGGCACGCTGGTCGGCAGCGTCGGCGGCGGCGGACTCGAGGCGCTCGTCGTCACGGCGGCACGGGAGGCGATGGCGGATGGCAAGTGCCGGCATCTGCGCTTCGACCTGAGCGGGGAGCTGTCGGCCTGCGGGGGCGAGGTGGAGGTGTTCGTGGAGCCGCTCGTGGAACAGCCCCCGTGCTGGATCTTCGGTGCCGGACACGTGGGGCGGGCGGTGGCCCTTCTCGGGCGCGACCTGCCGTTCAGCTTCACGGTGGTGGATGACCGCGCCGATCTGCTGGCCGATCTCGCGCCGGCGCGAGGGTTGGCCGCGACCCCGGCCGATCTGGCCACCCACCTGCACCCCACGCCGCGCACGCTGGTCCTGTGTGCCACCCGTGGCCATCGGCTCGACGAGGAGTTTCTCGAGGCGCTGTTTGCGCTCGAGCGGGACGCCGGCGTGGAAGCCGCCTGGGTCGGCGTGATCGGCAGCCGGTCCAAGGCGGCGCAGTTGCGACGGCGTTTTACCGCCGACGTTCGCTGCGCGGAGCGCTGGCCCCGCGTGGTCGTGCCGGTGGGGCTGGCGATCGGCGCTGAGACTCCGGCGGAACTGGCGTTGAGCATCCTGGCGGAGTTGCTCGCGGTAACGCGAGGCGTGCCGTGGCTGAGTGACCTCGCGGGTCGTCCGCTCGGCATCTACCACCAGAGCCGGCGCCCCGTGCCGTCGGCGGGAGCTCCGGGCGAGCCGTCCGACGCGGCAGGGACGACGCAGTGAACCGGTCGGGCCCGGGTGCCGGGGGGATCTGGATCCAGGGTGCCGGCGAGCTGGCCAGCGGGGTGGCGGTGCGGCTGTGGCGCCGCGGGTATCGCGTCGTGATGGCGGAAGAAGCCGCGCCGCGAGCCGTGCGGCGGCTGGTCTCCTTCGCCGAGGCGGTGTACGCTGGGATGCAGGACGTGGAAGAGGTGCCTGGCGTTCTCGTCGAACGCGCCGACGCGTTCGACGGCGCGGGGGGGCCGGTCCTGGTCGTGGTCGATCCGGCGGGGAAGCAGCTGCGATGTCTGTGTCCGGCTGTCGTTGTCGATGCCCGTATGACCAAGCGCCCTCCCCTGCCCCTGCCGGAAGGCCCGTGGCCGGTCATCGGTCTGGGCCCCGGCTTTCGCTGCGGGAGCGAGGCGAGGTTCGTGGTGGAGACACAGCGGGGCCCACAGCTGGGGGCGCTGCTGGCCGAGGGGGAGGCCGCCCCCAACAGCGGCGTGCCGGGCCTGGTCGGCGGAGAGGATCGGCGACGACTGCTGCGTGCACCGGCCGCGGGGCGTTGCGTTTCGCGGTTCCGGATCGGTGATCTGGTGGCTGCTCAGGAGTGCGTGGGGGAGGTCGATGGCGTGCCGGTGATAAGCCGTCTGGACGGCCGCCTGCGAGGTCTGATCCACCCGGAGGTGGAACTTTCTGTGGGGGAAAAGGTTGGCGATGTGGATCCCCGCGGTCTCGATGTCGATCCAACGCGGATCTCGGATAAGGCACTGGCGGTGGGGGGAGGCGTGCTGCTGGCGCTCGCGCGGCTGGGTTTTGAGCCGGCCGTTGGAGGTTGACCGATTGACAGAAGATCCGCACTCTGACTATGTTACACGTGAATCGCGCCCGATCCGCACCGGTGCCGGTCGTGGCGGGTGTCTCCCGACAGCCCGGAGGTTCCGCTTTGCGCAGGCTTGAGACTGTTTTCCGTGTTCGTGGTGTTCTGCCGCTGCTGTGCGTGCTGTTCTCCGTCGCCGCGCCGATCCTGCTGACCGGCGATGTTGCGCGGGCCGCCTGCAGCGAGTCCCATCAGCAGGAGGCGGAGCTGGCCTACGGAACCGCCAGCGAGTTCCTCACCGCCGGCAGGTGGATTGCTGCCATTCCCTCCCTGGAGTCGGCACAGAGCATCTGCCCGGAACACCTGAAGACGATCGAGGCGCTGGCCATGGCCTACCGCGAGGCCGGCACCGCCACGAAGGCTCGCGCCGACTCCCTGAAGACAGCCGGGGCGGTCTCTGTCGCCGCCGAGGTCGATGCACGCGCCCAGGCTTTCTACGAGAAATCGAAGGCCGCCTACGTACGGCTCATCGCGCAGCGCGGCAAAGAGATCGAGGCGGAGGATCTCGTCGGGCAAGGGCTGACACTCGTACGGATGAAGGACTACCCTGGGGCGCGAGCGTCGTTTCTCAAGGCCCGGGCTCTGGCACCGGACGACTGCCAGATCCTGTTCAACCTGGGGATGATGCACTATTCCGTGCAGGATTTCCGCGGCGCCGTGGCGGTCATGGAGGAGGGGCTGCAGGACTGTCCGGATCTCGCCGACAAAATCTATCCGCGTCTCGCCGACGCGGCCAAGAAAGCCGCGGACAAGGAGTCGAAGATCGGCAACACCGCTGATGCGGCTCAGTACAACGCCAAGTACCAGGAGTACGCCAAGGAGTCGGGCGGCGGCACGACTTTTTCGCTCGCCGTGCAGAAGATGAAGACCGGTCTCTACGAGGAAGCGATCGTCCTCTGGCGGCAGATTCTGGCGGAGAACCCCGGCAAGCAAGCAGCGCGTCTGAATCTGGCCAAGTGTCTGCGCGCCCGGGGAGAGCATGAGCAGGCGGTAGCCGCGTATCAGCAGTTCGTTCAAACCGATCCGGGGAACGCGCGGGCTCTCGCGGAACTGATCGAGGAATTGACCCTGCTCAATCGCTGCACCGAGGCGCAGACAGTGGCGCAGGAGGCGGTTCGGCAGCTCACACCCAGGGGGCAGCAGCACCTCGGTTGGATCTACTACTACTGGGGCGACGCGCTTGAGTGTGGGGGCGATTTCTCCGCTGCCAAGGAGAAGTTCCGGCTTGCCAGCAATTCCGGCGATCCGGAGGTCCTGAAGGTTTCGTCGCGCAAGATCGAGCGGGAGGACCAGCTGCTCGAGCGCGAGAAGAAGCAGAAGGAGCAGGCGGCAGGCGGCTGAGCCGCGGCCGCGGTGCTCTGATAACGGCCGCCCGCGGGCAGGTGTGCCCGCGGGCGCTTTTCGGTCGGCCCCAAGGAGGCGACCGGCCCGCCGGGGCCGGCACGGTGCGATGTCCAGACTGGCCCTCTTGCCCACCTATCTCTTTGCGGAGATCGATACCGCGCGGCGCGCGGCGCTCGCCGCCGGACGCGACGTGGTCGATCTTGGCATCGGCGACCCCGACCGCCCCACGCCCGCCCCCCTCGTGGAGGCGATGGCCGCGGCCGTGCGGCGCGCGGTGAATCATCGCTATCCCGCCAACCCCGGGGGCACGGCGCTGCGGGAGGCGCTCGCCGGTTGGATGCAGCGGCGCCACGGCGTGACGGCCGACCCGGGCCGGGAGATCCTGGCGCTCATCGGCAGCAAGGAGGGGCTGGGACACCTGCCGCTCGCCCTGCTGGAGGAGGGTGACGAAGCGCTGGTGCCTGATCCGGGCTACCCGGTCTACGGGCAGGCGACGTTGCTGGCCGGGGGGCGTCCGGTGCCATTCATGCTGAGGGCGGAACACGGCTTCCGTCCCGACTGGGACGAGCTCGAGGCCCTGGTTACGCCGCGGACGCGGATCCTGTTCCTGAATTATCCCCACAACCCGACCGGCGCGACCGCCGATCCGGCGCTGCTCCGGCGCGCGGTGGCGTTCGGCGCGCGGCACGGGATCGCGGTGGTCCAGGACGCGGCCTATCTCGAAGTGGCGTTCGGCGCCGCGCGGCCGGCCAGTCTCCTCGCGCACGCCGACCTGCGGCGCGACCGGGTGATCGAACTGCACAGCTTTTCCAAGATGTTCAACATGACCGGCTGGCGGATCGGGTTCGCCGTCGGCAATGCCGGGCTGGTGCGCGATCTCGCGCGGGTGAAGGAGTCGCTCGACAGCGGTGTTTTCACCGCCGTGCAGGAGGCCGTGACGGCGGGGCTGGGCGAAATCTTCGACGGTCTGCTCACGGATGTTCTCGCCCCCTATCCGCGGCGGCGCGCGCTGATCGTGGCGGCGCTGGAGGCCGCGGGCGTGGAGGTGTTCGCCACCGACGCCACCTTCTATGTCTGGGCGCGGGTGCCTGGCGGTGGATCCTCGCTGGATTTCTGCCGGAGACTGCTCGACGGACCGGGGGTCGTGGTCACGCCCGGCGTCGGCTTCGGACCGGCGGGCGAGGGGTGGTTCCGCATCTCCCTCACGGCGCCCGACGAACGGATCGCCGAGGGCGCTCAGCGGTTGCGGAGGCTTTGATGGACCGCATCACGATCAGTGGAATCGATGTCTACGCTCATCACGGCGTTCATCCGGCGGAGCGTGAACTGGGGCAGCGGTTCGTCGTGGACGTGGAGTTATGGACCGACCTCGAGGCGGTTGCCCGCTCCGATTCGCTGCGTAGCGCCCTCGATTACACGGCCGTGCACCGTCGGGTCTGCGAGGTGGTGGCCGGTACATCCTTCCATCTGATTGAGGCTCTGGCCTGGCGATTGTGCCAGGAATTGCTGACCGGGTTTCCGCTGGAGCGGGTGGCGGTCACCGTGCAGAAGCCGAATCCGCCGATCGCCAATTTTCTCGGCCGCGTGGCAGTGACGCTCGAGCGCGGACGGGAAACGCTCGCGGCGGACGGCGCGGCAGGCGCGACGTGATCCCCGCCGCGGAGCCGGATCCGGTGGTGGAAATCGAGGCGGTCTACCTCGGGCTCGGCAGCAACCAGGGGGATCGTCTGGGACATCTGCGTGATGCCGTCGCCGCGCTCAGGCGCCATCCCGCCCTCGAAGTGACGGCCGTCAGTCCGGTGTACGAGACGGAGTACGTCGGACCGGGGGGGCCGCAGGACCTCTACCTCAATGCCTGCGTCGCCCTGCGCACGGCGCTTGCGCCGACGGTACTGCTGGCCCTGCTGAAGGAATTGGAAGCGCGGCACGGGCGGCTGCCCGGCGGCCATCTGCAACCGCGGGCGCTCGACCTCGACATCCTGGTCCACGGCGCCAGGGTCGTCGATGGTCCGCTGCTCACGCTGCCGCACCCGCGCCTGCGCCAGCGCGCGTTCGTTCTGGCGCCCCTGAGGGAAATCGCTCCCGATCTGAGGCTGCCTGATTCGGGCGAGACAGTCACCGCCGCTTGTGCAAGAATCCGTGCCCGCAGCGGGCCCGCGGTGCGTCGGATAGGTGATCTCGGGTCGCCGGGGGGGGATCAATGAGCGGCGTGCCTCCGTGGCGCTACATCGTGGTGGAAGGGGTCATCGGGGTCGGCAAGACGAGCTTGTCGAAGCTGTTGTCGGCTCGTCTGGGTTCGCGGCTGAATCTCGAGGTCGTGGAGGAAAACCCGTTCCTGGGTCGCTTCTATGCCGACCGCGCCGCCTATGCGTTCCAGACCCAGATCTTTTTCCTGCTCAGCCGCTACCGGCAGCAGCAGCAACTGTTCCAGAGCGAACTGTTCCGTGACACGGTCGTTTCTGATTACCTTTTCGCCAAGGATCGCATTTTCGCGAATCTCAACCTGAGCGATGATGAACTGGTCCTGTACGACCAGCTCGCGAACATTCTGGAGCAGCGCATCCTCAAGCCGGATCTGGTCATCTACCTGCAGGCGCGCACCCAGATCCTGATGGAGCGGATCCGCTGGCGCGGTCGCGCCTTTGAACGCGAGATGTCTCCCGAGTACATCGAGTCGCTCAACGGTGCCTACAACTATTTCTTCCATCATTATCGTGAGACACCCCTGCTGGTGGTCAATACCAACGAACTGGACTTCGTCAACTCCGCGCGCGACTTCGACCAGCTCTACGAACAGCTCCTGGAGCCGTTCCAGGGCGCGCGCTTCTTCGCGCCGGCCTGAGGCGGCGCGGGTCGGAAGGGGAGGCCATGAAGGGCCCGCAGACCCTCGAGGTGTTCGCCGCCCGCAAGCGACGCGGTGAGAAGCTGGTGCTGCTGACCGCCTACGACCTCGCCACGGCGCGCATCGCGCAGGAGGGGGGGGTGGACGCGCTGCTGGTCGGTGATTCCCTCGGCATGGTGGTGCTCGGCCACGATACGACCCTTCCGGTGACAATCGAGGAGATGCTTCATCACAGCCGCGCCGTGGCGCGGGCCCGCCCCGATCTTCCGATCATCGTCGACATGCCGTACGGCAGCTTCCACCTGACGCCTCAGGACGCCGTGCGAGATGCCCTGCGCCTGGTCAAGGAGGGGGGCGCCGTCGCGGTCAAGATCGAAGGGGGACGCGTTCGCGAAGGGGTCCTCGCCGCGCTGATCGCGGCCGAGATCCCGGTGATGGGGCACCTCGGTCTGACCCCGCAGTCGGTGCATCGGTTCGGCGGCTACAAAGTGCAGGGACGGGGCGCGGCCGCGGCGGCGCGCCTGCTCGAAGAGGCGCGTTTTCTCGAGGCGGCCGGCTGCTTCGCGGTGGTGCTCGAATGCATCCCGGCGCCGCTGGCGCGCCGGGTGACGGCGGCCCTGGGCATCCCCACGATAGGCATCGGCGCCGGCCCCGACTGTGACGGCCAGGTGCTGGTCTTCCACGACCTGCTGGGCCTGACGCCGGGCGTGTTGCCGACCTTCGTCAAGCGCTACGCCGATCTGGGCGGTGTCGCCGCGGAAGCGGTGCGGCGCTGGGCCGGCGACGTGCGCGCGGGCACCTTCCCCGGGCCCGAACACTCGTTCGCCGACATCCCGGCGAAGCCGTCGACGGCGGCCCGGCCCCGCGCGCCCGCGCGGCGCCCGCGCGCCACCGCCGCGCGCGCGGCTCGCGGGCGCCGGCGCGCCAAGGACTGAGCGGACATGGAACTCCTGCGCACCCGGGCCGATCTGGCGCGTCTGGCTCCGCTGCGGGAGCGGGGGGCGCTCGCGTTCGTGCCGACCATGGGCGCGCTGCACGCCGGACACCTGAGCCTCGTGCGCGCCGCCGCCGCGCACGGTGCCGTAGTGGTTTCGATCTTTGTCAATCCGACCCAGTTCGGACCGGGCGAGGATCTGGCCGCGTATCCGCGCGATCTGGAAGCCGACCTTGCCCTGCTCGCGCCGCTGGACGTGGCGGCGGTTTTCGCCCCGATTGCCGGCGAGATGTACGGGCAATCCGCCGGGGTGACCGTGCGGCCGGGACCACGGGCGGCGGCGCTGTGCGGCGCGGCGCGGCCGGGGCATTTCGCGGGCGTGCTGACAGTCGTCGCCAAACTTTTCCACCTGCTGCGTCCCGAGGTGGCCCTCTTCGGGCGCAAGGACGCACAGCAGTGCCTGGTGATCGACGAAATGGTGCGTGATCTCGACTTTCCGGTGCGTCTGGTGGACGGGCCGACTGTGCGCGAGCCGGACGGCGTGGCGATGTCGTCGCGCAACCGCTATCTCTCCGGACCCGACCGCGACCGCGCGGCCTGCCTCTGGCGCGGGCTGCAGGCGGCGCGCTCCCGGCTGATGGCGGGCGAGCGGGACCGGGCCACGCTGGAGGCGGCGCTGCGCGGTCCGCTGGCTGCGGTGGACGCCGTCGAATATGCCGAACTGCGCACGCTGCCCGACCTGGAGCGGGCGGACGTGGCGGAGGGGCGCATGCTGCTGGCGGTCGCCGCGCGCGTAGGGTCGACGCGGCTGATCGACAATCTCGCCCTAAGGTTGGAACCGTCGGGCGTGGCGGAGTGCGCGTTGCTCGTGGACAGCCCGGACTGACGCGCGGGCGCAGGAAGGATGAGCGTGGACCGGCTGTGCACCCCCTGGAGGTACGCCTACGTGAGCGGTCAGTTGAAGCAGGAGGGGTGTGTGTTCTGCACCCGACTGGGCGGGGATGACGAGACGCACTTTGTCCTGTACCGCGGACATAACTGGTATGTCATCCTCAATATCTACCCCTACAACAACGGGCATCTCCTGCTGGTTCTGAATCGGCACGCCGGAGGGCTCACGGACCTCGTGGCCGCGGAACTGACGGAGATGGGCGGTCTGCTGGCGGCGATGGAGCGGTCGTTGCGGCGGGTCTACGCCCCGCAGGGGATCAATTGCGGGTATAACGCGGGGGCGAGCGCCGGAGCCGGGGTGCCTGATCACTTCCATCTGCACATGCTCCCGCGCTGGGCCGGAGACACCAGTTTCATGACTACCGTGGGCGAGACACGCGTCATGCCCGAGGCCCTGCCGATGAGTTGGGAGCGCCTGCGTCCCGTGCTGGCGGAGGAGGTTCTCCGTTGAGGGCGGCGGCGCCGGAGAATCTGGTTGGTCGCCTCTCGTTCCCGGCCTATATTGACGCCCGGAACGGGGTTCTCAGGCGCGGGCGGGGGCCCGGGAGCGGGACGGGATGAGGAAATCTCTGGGGACGGTGGCGCTGACCCTGCTGCTGGGGGTCCTCATCGGGGCGATCTGCAGCGAGTTGATCGGCCTGTTCCTGGAAAAGGGCAGCGTCGCCGAGCAACTGTTCGTTCGCTATGTCAGTTTCGGCCCCGAGGCGACGAAGCTGGATCTGGTGATTTGCGAGTTGACCTTCGGCTTCCGGCTCCACTTCAATCTGATGAGCCTGGTCGGCGTGTTCGTCGCCTCGCAGATCCTTCGCTGGTATCGGTAGCCCCTGCGAGAGGGAGTCCATCATGCGCTTCTTCCCCGCCATTTTCGGCAATCTGGGGTGGCAGGAACTCCTGATCATCCTGGTCATCATCCTGGTGCTGTTCGGCCCCCGCCGCCTGCCGGAGATCGCCGACGCGCTCGGCAAGTCGGTGCGCAGGTTCAAGAGCGCGACCCGCGACGCGGAAACCGAGTTCAAGAAGGAAGTCGACGCCGCGACCAGGAAGCCTGACGACCCCAAGTGATTGCCCGCCGCGCCGGGCCGCGGCCGGCGGCGGCCGCGCGGCCGGTCCCCGGAGGGACGGCGTGAATCTGGCGCAACTCCTCGACCGCCTCAAGCGCGACGAGCGCTTTCTGCGCAATGTCACCCGGTGGGAGGTCCTGCCGCCCGTGGCGGGGGAATACGCGGAGTACCCGCCCGACCTCGATTCCCGCCTCGTGGACGTGATGCGGCGCCGCGGCGCCCGGAATCTCTACGTGCATCAGGCGGAGGCGTGCCGCCTGGCCGCGGCGCAGAGGCCGTTCGTGGTGGTCACCCCGACCGCTTCCGGCAAGACCCTCTGCTACAACCTGCCGGTGATCGACGCGGTGCTGCGCGATCCGCAGGCGCGCGCTCTCTACCTGTTCCCGACCAAGGCGCTCAGCCAGGACCAGCTGGCTGAAGTGCACGGCATCGTGACCGACCTCGGTGCGGACATCCGGACCTGCACCTTCGACGGCGACACGCCCGAGACTGCGCGGCGCGCGATCCGCAACAGCGGGCACATCGTCATCACCAACCCCGACATGCTGCACCAGGGGATCCTGCCGCACCACACGCTCTGGGTGAAGCTGTTCGAGAACCTGCGCTACGTGGTCGTCGACGAGGTGCACCAGTACCGCGGCGTGTTCGGCAGCCACGTGGCGAACGTGCTGCGCCGGCTGCGGCGCGTGGCGGCGTTCTACGGGGCCGATCCGCTCTTCATCGGCTGCTCCGCCACGGTGGCCAATCCGGGCGAGCTGGCCGGAGCGCTGGCCGGCCGGCCGGTCGACGTGATCGAACGCAACGGCGCTCCGCGCGGCGAGAAACACTTCATCTTCTACAATCCGCCGGTGGTGAACCGCGAACTTGGCATCCGACGGTCGGCTGTCAAGGAGACGCGCGCGATCGCCGAGCGCTTCCTCGCCGCCGAGGCCCAGACCATCGTTTTCGCCCGTTCGCGCACGCGCGTGGAACTGCTGCTGACCTACCTCGAGCGGGCCGGCCGCCGGGTCGGCACTCGCGGCGGCGAGGTGCGGGGCTACCGGGGCGGATACCTGCCGAGTGAACGCCGGTCCATCGAGCAGGGACTGCGCGACGGGACGGTGCGCGCGGTAGTCAGCACCAACGCCCTTGAACTGGGCATCGACATCGGGCGGCTCGACGTCTGCGTGATGTGCGGCTACGCCGGGACGGTGGCCGCCACCTGGCAGCAGGCGGGGCGCGCGGGACGACGACAGGGGCTCTCCTGCGCCGTGCTGGTGGCCACGAGCGCTCCCGCCGACCAGTACATCGTGCATCACCCGGAGTGGTTCTTCGACCGCTCGCCGGAGCACGCCACGCTCGACCCCGACAACCTGGTGGTTCTCGCCAGCCACCTCAAGTGTGCCGCGTTCGAGCTGCCGTTTGGCGAAGACCAGGATTTCGGCGGCGTGCGGGTGGTGGAGATCCTCGACTATCTCGCGCGGCAGGGGGTGCTGCACCGGGCCGATGGCCGCTACCACTGGATGACCGACACCTATCCGGCCGAGGATGTCAGCCTGCGCAGCGCGGCCCCGGAGAACGTGGTGATCATCGACCGCAGCGTGGCGGATGGGCGGGTGATCGGCGAGATGGATCTGTTCAGCGCCCAGGAGATGCTGCACGACGAGGCCATCTACATCCACGGCGGGCAGCCGTACCACGTGGACCGGCTCGACTGGGAACGGCAGGAGGCGTTCGTGCATCCGGTCCGGGTGGATTACTACACCGATGCCCAGCGCAAGACCGAACTGAAGACACTCGACTGCGAGGAGCGAACCGAGGCGCCGCTCGGGTTCCGTGGGCTGGGCGAGGTTGGTCTGGTCTCGAAGGTGACGGTGTTCAAGAAGATCAAGTTGGAGACGCACGAGAATATCGGTGCCGGACGAGTCCACCTGCCGGAGATGGAGATGCACACCACCGCCTGTTGGTGGGAACTGCCGGAGACGATGCACGCCGAACTCGGCGCGGACGGGCTCGATCTCGGTGACGCGCTGCAGGGGCTGGCCCACCTGCTCGGCCACGTGGCGCCGCTGTTCGTGATGGCTGACCCAGCCGACCTGCGCACCGCTCCGATGGTCCGGTCGCCGTTCACCGACCGGCCGACCCTCTACCTCTACGACTCCGTGCCGGGCGGCGCCGGTTTCGCCCGGCGCATCTACGGGCAGCTCGCAGCGATCGGCGCCGCCGCGCGCGCGCACCTCGCCGCTTGTCCCTGCGAGGCCGGTTGTCCCTCCTGTGTCGGCCCGTCCGGCGAGAGCGGCGGCACGGCGAAGCGGGGGGCCGCGCGTCTGCTGGTCGCCTTCGGCGCGGACGGCCCGCGCGTTTGAGGGGGGCTCCGTGGATCTGGCCCGCCGCCTGGCCCAGTTCGACGCGCTGTTGAAGGGTCCGCGCTCCTCGGAAGGAGTTGGCGTTGCGGTGCCGTCGCCGGTGACGCCTGTGGATTCGGGCGCCGTGGCGCGCGTCGTGTCGGTGCTCGGCCTGACGGCGCGCGAGGTGACAGGTGGCGAGGCGTGGGCGTGCGATGCGGCGGAACCGGCCCCCTGCCCGCCGCCTGAGCCGGCCGCGCTGGCGGCGCTGGAGGCGCTGTTTGCGCCGCGGGGCGCCGTGGCGGCGCTGCCGGGAGCTGACGACGACGCGTCTGCGCCCCCCACCGTCGGCGGGCTCCTGCTGCTCGACACCGAGACAACCGGCCTGGCGGGCGGCACCGGTACGGTGCCGTTCCTGGTCGGCTGCGCCTGGTGGGAGGAGGGGCTCCTGTGCACCCGGCAATGGTTCCTGCCGACGCCGGGCCGCGAGGGGCCGCTGCTGGCCGATCTGGCGGCGCATGCCAGGCGTTTCACCTCAGTCGTCACCTACAACGGCCAGACCTTCGACCTGCCATTGTTGCGCACGCGGGCGCTGCTGGCGCGGCAGCCTGATCCGGTGGCGGACCTGCACGGCTGGGATCTCCTGCGCGCGGCGCGGCGGTTGTGGGGACGGCGTCTGCCCGACTGTCGTCAGTCGACGGTGGAGGCGCAGGTGTGCGGGATCGTCCGCGACGGTGACGACCTGCCGGGCGCGCTGATCCCGCAGGTCTACTTCCGCTGGCTGCGCGCCGGCGATCCGGGCGACCTGCCGCGCGTCCTGGCGCACAACCGGCGTGACCTGAGGGGCATGGCCGCGATCCTCGCGGCGGCGGGGGAACGCGCCGCCGGTCTTGCGACGCTGCCGCCCGCCGGCGCGGTGCCGGCCTGGCCGTGGGCTGATCTCTGGTCGGCGGGACGGGTCTGCGAGCGGCAGGGACGGCGCGAACTCGCGGTGGCGTGGCTGGCCGTCGCGCTGGCGGCGCGGGATGGCGGCGCGCCGGAACGCTTCTTCGCCGATGCGGTGCGGATATTCAAGCGGGGCGAAGCGTGGGCCGACGCCGCGACAGCCCTGGCGGCGGCGCTGACGGCGGTCGGCGACCGCCCCTGGCTGCATCGGGAGGCCGCCATCCTCTACGAGCATCGACTGCGCGACCTGCCGCGGGCCCACGCACACGCGCAGCGGCTCGGGGAGCCGGCGCGGTTGGCGCGACTCGCGCGCAAACTGGGCCGGAGCGGACCCGCGGCGCTCAACGACGCCTGATACCGTCCTTGCCAACGCCGCCCCGTCCGGTGTTACAATACGCTGGCGGCCGCGAAGCGTCGGCTCCCGACGCGCGGCCCGGGAGGTCGGGATGAGCAGGGTGACGCGCGAGGACGGGCATCTCGTGGTGGCGGCGATCCGGGTGCTGGCGCATCGTGAAGAGCGGCCGCCGCGCCCCGAGGAGGTGGCGGTCCTGCTCGGCATGGCGCCCGAGGTGCTGCGCGCCCGCATGGCCATTCTGGCCGAGACCGGCGTGCTGGCGATGATCGAGAGCGCCTTCGACACGCATCTCGAAATCCGCGACCACCTGCGCCTGGAGGAACTGGAGGCGGGCGCGCAGTCGCGCGCGCTGGACGAGGACCTTGCCGACTTCGACCGGCGCCAGAAGGAACAGGCCGATAAGATGTCCCGCCTGTTCGACGAGGGGGATCACGAGCGACGCCAGGCGGAGCGCGTCCGGAAGATGGAGGAAGAGTTGCGCGACT
This sequence comes from uncultured bacterium, assembly GCA_963732385.1. GTDB lineage: Bacteria > Krumholzibacteriota > Krumholzibacteriia > LZORAL124-64-63 > LZORAL124-64-63 > CAVSZB01. The sequence goes on from CAVSZB010000007.1 coordinate 212,206, forward strand.
TCCGGCAGCGGAAGCCGCGCAGTCCGTTCGCCGACGACGACTGACGGTGGCGACGCGATGGGCGCCGCCCGCTGTCAGCCGCCGCTGCGCGCCAGCGTGGAGCGGTTGTCGATGATCTTCGCCACGGTGGTCTGTTCCTGGTACCACGACTCCAGCAACTCGTACTGCCGCCGGCCCAGCAGTTGCGCGCGCAACTGCGCGCGCTGCTGTTCGAACGCTGTTTCCGGCAGCGGCGATCGCCAGAGCGAGCGCAGGGCGAATACGCCGCGCGGCGTCTCCACTTGCGGTATGAGCTGGCCTGGCGTCGCCACGATGGCCGCCATGTTGAAGGCCGTGCCGAAGCCGACTTTCGCCACGTTGCCCGTCGCGGAGAAGGTGTCGGTCACCGCGTAGGCGAGACCGAAGCGTGACGCCGCATCGGCCAGCGAGGTGCCGGCCCGCACCGCGGCTACCGCGGGCGCCAGTCTTTGCGCCGCCGCTTCACGCAGTCGGCGCTGGCGCGCCTCGGCCACGATTTGGCTGCGCACCTCGTCGAGCGGCGCCGGCCCGGCCGGCTGGATCTGGTCGCATCGCACCGCGAAATAGACCTCGTCATTCTCGAGCAGACCGCTCACCTGTCCCTGCCTGGCCTGGAAGGCGAACTGCGTTCCGGCCACGCTCCCGGGCAGGCCGGGGATGTCCTGCTTCGCGGAGATGGGGGCCGTCGACTGCGGTTTCAGACCGCCCGCGGCGACCGCCTTGTCGAATCCATCTTCGCGCGCCTGCGCGAGAAACGATTCGACCTGGTCGGCCAGCGACGACAGGGTGGCGTCGCCCGCCTCTATCTTGAACAGGATGTGGCGCGCGTGCACCTGGGCCACCAGACCGTTCTCGCGCATCTGCTCGATCACCTCGATCAGGTGATAGCCGAACGGGGTCTCGACCGGGTCGCTGATCTGTCCGGGCGGCAGGGCGAAGGCCGCCGCCGTGAAAGGCGCGACCATCTGATTGCGGTCGAACGTGCCGAGGTCCCCGCCGAGGTCTTTGGAGGGGTCCGTTGAGTAGATGGCCGCTGCTTCCGCGAAGGTGCTCTGGCCCGCTTCGATTTCGCGTTTGACATCCAGGGCGAGCTGGCGCACCTCGGCCTTGTCCCCCTCGCTCGGCTGTTTCGGCCAGGTCACGAAGGTCAGCCTGACGCGCTCCGGACGATCATACCGGCCGCGGGTCGCCTGGTAGAGCGACGCGATCTCCGCCTCGGTCGGCTCCGGGCCTGCCGGCAGGTCGGCGGTGAGGGCCCCCATCCACTCGGCCACGGCGCGTCCCTGCTGGCGCAGCCAGGCGTCACGCACTTCCGCGTCCGAAACGACGGCGCGCGAAGCGATCATCTGCTGCAGCTTCTGCCGTGGCAGTGACTCCCGCAGGTAGGCTTCCACTCCGGACCAGTCGCGGTTGGGATTGTTCAGCTCGGCCATGTAGGCCTGCATGTTCGGCTGTCCGCTCTCGTCTCGGAACTGCGTCAGCAGTTCCTGCGGTGGGTTGGTGCGCAGGACGTCGAGGATCTCCTCGTCGCTCACGGACAGCCCAAGGCGCTTGATCTCCGCGCGTTCGAGGCGATCGCGCACCAGGCCCTGCCACAACTGTTCACCCGCGCTCGCGCGCTGGTTGGGGGTGAGCGCCTGCTCCTGGTTCTGCTGGCGCATGCGTGCCATGTAGTTCTGCAACGCCTGGTCCCATTCCAGAGCAGTGATCGGCGCGCCGTTGACCTGGCCCACCAGATCCCCGTTCCGGCCCCCTTTCTGGCCGCGTCCCTGGAAATCGGCGCCCCAGGCCAGGAAGATGAACAGGATGAACGAGGCGGCGATGATCCAGTAAATGAACTTGGCCTTCGAGCGTAGCAGCTTGAACATCTCGGGGATCTCCTCGGGGACAGGTCGCACACAGCCGCGTCGACGCGCGGACCCCCACCGGCGGCGCCGCGAAAACGGCGGGCCGGAGCGGCGGGAAAAATTCAGCTTTTCAAGATAACACGCTCCTGTCGGCCATCACAAGGGCGTTTCGGCGCGAAGTGAGCCGCCATTTCCCCCGACGGCGCGCCGTCGACCCCTTTCCCGGGTAAAACGGGGGCTCGCGCGCGGGTGGAATGCGGAGCCCGGCCCGCGGCTGGACGCCTCGTCTACAGCCTGCTAACGTGGCCGGTCGCATCAATCGCCAGGAGGTCCATTGTGCGCCGGTCCGGACAGCGACCGTTATTTATCGCGCTGCTGCTGCTGCTGGCCGGAGGCGCTGCGGCGCGCTCCGCGGGGCCGCCGCAGGCTGCCGCCGACAGTCTCGCCGCCGCCGCGCCCCTCTGGCCGCTGGACCTGCCCACCCGGTACCTGACCTCGAATTTCATGGAGTATCGCCCGGGTCGTTTCCATTCCGGCATCGATCTCAAGACGGGGGGACGGACCGGCTGGGCCGTGCGGGCCGCCGAGGACGGTTCGGTGATCCTGCTGCGTGCGTTGCCGGAGGGCTACGGGCGGGCGGTCGTGCTGGAGGGGCAGTCCGGGCGACGGTATCTCTACGCGCATCTCGAGCGTTTCGCCGACCGCCTGCGCGCTGCGGTGACGGTTGCGCAGCGCGCTGCGGGACGCTACCGCGTCGAGTTGGAACTGCCGCCTGGCGAGCTCACGGTGACGCGCGGGGAGGTGCTGGCGCTGTCGGGCCAGAGTGGCACCGTCGGCCCGCATCTCCATCTGGAGGTGCGCAACGCCGCCGGTTGGGCGCTCGATCCGTTGCGGCACGGTTTCGCCGCGCGAGACACGATCCCGCCGCGTCTGCTGCGGGTGACGGCGCTGCCGGCCGCTCCCGACGCCCGGATCGAGGGGGGGCTGACGGCGCGCAGCGTGGCCGACACCGCCGGTCTGCCGGCCGAACTGCCGCTGCTGCGGATACGCGGGGCGGTCGCCTTCGCGGCCGAGTGGGAGGAGCGCAGCGATCGCATGGGGCACCGGCTCGCGCCGCGGGAGCTGTGGGTGCGGCTCGACGGCGTGACGGTGTTCACGGCCGTCAACGACAGTTTTCCCTTCGCGCGGCAGGTGGAGCAGCGCCTCGAGTGGCTGGAAACGGCCGGGCGGCGGATGCAGTGGCTCTGGCGGCGGCCGCAGATCAGCCTGCCGGGGCGCGCCGGCGGCGGCTGGTCGCTGGCGGGTGGGGGGCTGTCGCCGGGCCGCCATCGGGTGGAGATCAGCGCCGCCGACGCCACTGGCAACACCGTTGCGGTGGCCTGGTGGCTCGATGTGGCCGACACGGTCGTTGGCGCCGACACGGCAGGGGGCGGCGGCTGGCTGACGGACGACGTGGCGGTGCAATTGCCGTTCGTGGCGGAGGGGAGGGCGCGCCGGCTGACGCCGTTTCTCGAGATCGCGGCCGGGTCTGACGGCGAAGAGGAGGCGTGGCCGCTGCTCGGGCCGCGTGACGCTGATCCGCCCGGCTGGCGGCGGCTTGTCCTGTCGCCCGGGGAGGGGACGCCTTTGTTCGCGCCGGCGTTCCTGTTCGCCGCGCCCGATTCGCTGGCGTGGGGGGAGGCGCGGGCCGCTTTGGCCGCACAGGGGCTGGCCGCGCTCGGGCCGGCCGCCTGGCTGCTGACGCCTGACTGGCCGACCTACGGCCGCCCCGTGGTCGCCTGGCCCGGTCCGCTGCCGGACGCGGCTGGCTCACGGGACGTGGCGGCCTACCGCGAAAGCGCGCCTGGAGAGTGGCGCTGGGCCGGGCGCCTGCAGGGAGGGGGCGGCGGCGGGGACCAGAGCTGGTCGCTGGCGTTGCCCGGCTCCGGGCGCTATGCCCTGCTGCGCGACACGCGTCGACCCGAAATCGGCGCCGGGCCGCCCGGCGGGGTGGTGCGCCGCGCCGCTGTTCGCCACCGCGCGGGGATCAGTCTGCCGCGGTGGGAGATGGTGGCGGTGACGCTGGCCGACGGCGGTTCCGGCGTTGATATCGCCACGCTGACCGCCACTCTTGATGGCCGGCCGTTCATCGTCGAACCGGATCCCAGCCACGGGCGCGTGCTGGCGGAACTGCCCGACAACCTCGCGACGGGGCCGCATACGCTCGAACTGCGGGTGGCGGACCGGGCCGGCCTGAGCGCGCGGCGGCGTCTGGCGCTCCAGCTTGTCGCCGCGCGCTGAGCGCCGATCGGCCCGCCTGCCGTCGCGGCGAAGTGGACGCGCGGTCGGGAGGCTGTTACAGTAGCGGCGCCCCGGCAGGAGGCCGGGGCCGCGTGACCGCGCGCATCCCGGCGAGGACAGCAAGGCATGCCGCCCGACCGTTTCGTTCACCTGCACAACCACAGCGACTACTCCCTGCTCGACGGGGCGATGAAGACGCGCGCCATGGCCGAGCGGGCCGTGGCGTGCGGCATGTCGGCGCTGGCGCTGACCGACCACGGCAACCTCTTCGGGGCGGTGGAGTTCTATATCGCCTGTCGCAAGGCGGGCGTGCGTCCCATCCTCGGCATGGAGGCGTACATCGCGCGCGATCGCCTCGATCGCACCACCGAGGAGGGGAAGCAGGCGCACCACCTCGTGCTGCTGGCCACCGATCTGACCGGCTGGCGCAACCTGATCTGCCTCGCGTCGCTCGGCTACCTCGAAGGGTTCTACTACAAGCCGCGCATCGATCACGACCTGCTGGCGGCGCACGCACAGGGGCTGATCGGCCTGAGCGCCTGTCTGTCCGGCGAAACCAGCCGGCGCCTGCTCCGGGATGATCTGGCGGGGGCGGTGAAGGTGGCGGCGCGGTACGGCGAGATTTTCGGTCCCGACCGCTTCTACCTCGAGATCCAGGATCACGGCCTCGAGCCGGAGGCCAAGGTGCGCCAACTGACGCCTCTGGTGGCGCGCGAGACCGGCCTGCCGGTGGTTGCCACGAACGACTGCCACTTCCTGCAGCGCGACCATCACCAGGCCCACGACATCCTGCTCTGCATCCAGACCAACCGCCGGGTAGAGGAGCAGAACCGGCTGCGCTACGAAACCGACCAGGTCTATTTCAAGGACACCGGGGAGATGCTCGACCTCTTCCGGGACTGGCCACACGCCACCGAGAACACGCTCGCCATTGCGGACCGCTGTAACCTCGAACTGAAGCTCGGAGAGCTGCTGCTGCCGAAGTTCCCCATCCCGGACCGCTTTCCCGACGCCGACGCTTATCTCGAGCACCTGGCGCGCGAGGGGCTGCATGATCGGTATCCGCTGCCCACGGCGGAGGCGGAGGAGCGGCTCGCCTACGAACTGAACGTGATCCGCAGGACCGGGTACGCCGGCTACTTCCTGATCGTGTGGGACTTCATCCTGGCGGCCCGGCGGATGGACATCCCGGTCGGACCGGGCCGCGGGTCGGCGGCCGGGAGTCTTGTCTGCTACAATCTGCGCATCACGGACATCGACCCGCTCCACAATCGCCTGTTGTTCGAGCGTTTTCTCAATCCCGAGCGCATCTCGATGCCGGACATCGACATCGACTTCTGTTTCGAGAAGCGTCCGCGGATCATCCAGTACGTCATCGACAAGTATGGCAAGGACAACGTTTCCCAGATCATCACCTTCGGCACGATGGCGGCGCGCGGCGTGCTCAAGGACGTGGCGCGCACGCTCGGCTTCTCCTTCAGCGAGGCCGATCGTATCAGCAAGCTGGTGCCGGAGGGGCCGGGGGTGCAACTGGCGCAGGCGATCGCCGAAGTGCCCGGTTTCTCCGACGTGCGGGGCGAGTCTCCGCGCCACGACATGCTGATCACCAACGCGCTCATCCTCGAGGGACTGGCGCGCAACCCCGGCATCCACGCGGCCGGCGTGCTGATCACGCCGAGCGCGCTCATCGAGCACATCCCGCTCTACAAGTCGTCGAAGGACGACATCACCAGCCAGTTCGACATGAAGATGATCGAGGAGCTCGGGCTGCTGAAGATGGACTTCCTCGGCCTGCGCACGCTCACCGTCATCGACAAGGCGCTCAGACTGGTGGAAGAGACGAAGGGGATCCGGCTCACCGCGGAGGAGATCCCCCTCGACGACCCCGCAACCTACCGGCTGCTGCAGGAGGGGCGCACCGTCGGCATCTTCCAGCTCGAGAGCTCCGGCATGCAGGAGCTGGTGCGCAAGATGCAGCCGAACACCTTCGAGGACATCACGGCCGTCAACGCGCTGTTCCGGCCGGGGCCGCTGGGCGCCGGCATGGATCAGACCTACGTCGACTGCAAGCACGGGCGCAAGCCGATCCGCTATCCGCACCCGGACCTGGCCCCGATCCTGGTCGAAACCTACGGGGTCATCCTGTACCAGGAACAGGTGATGCAGATCGCCAGCCTCATGGGAGGCTTCTCCCTGGGGGAGGCCGACATGCTGCGCAAGGCGATGGGCAAGAAGAAGAAGGATGTGATGGACAAGATGCGCGTCCTCTTCCTCGAGGGGGCGCAGGCGAAGGGCTATCCCGGCCAGACCGCCGGAGAAGTGTACGATCTGATGGCGAATTTCGCGGAGTATGGCTTCAATAAGTCGCATAGCGCGAGCTACGCCGTGCTGACCCTGCGCACCGCCTGGTTGAAGACGCACCACCCGGCCGAGTTCATGGCGGCCAACATGACCTCCGAGATGCGCAAGGCCGATCGCGTGACCGAACTGGTGGACGAGGTCAAGGCGCTCGGGCTGCGGATCGCGCCGCCCGACGCCAACAGTCCCCGCCCGGAGTTCTCGGTGCGTGGCGAGACGATCGTGTTCGGCATGGGGGCGGTGAAGAACGTCGGCCAGAAGGCGGTGGAGGAGATCGCCGCGGCGCGCGAGCGTCTCGGTCGGGACTTCCTCGACCTGTTCGACCTCTGCTCGACCGTCGAACTGCAGAAGGTCAACAGCAAGGTGCTCGAGTCGCTCATCCACGCCGGTGCCCTCGATGCGCTGCCGGGGCACCGTCGCCAGCTCGCCGTGAACCTGGAGCGCGCGGTCGCCCACGGGCACCGGCTGGCGCGGGACCGGCAGCAGGGGCAGTCGTCGCTGTTCGGCGGCCCTGGGCAGGGAGCGGCGGCGCCGGCGTTGCAGAGCGTCGAGCCGTACGATCCGCTGGACGAGCTGAGCCTCGAACGTCGGGCGCTCGGCTTCTACCTTTCGGGACACCCCTTCCACGAGTACCGCGAACTGATCACGGCGCTGCCGGTGGCGCAGGCGCGTGCGGTGGCCGGTCTGGGCGAGGGGGCCTGGGTGGAGCTGGCCGGTGTGGTCACGTCGTACGAAGAGGCCCGCGACCGCAACAAGCGCCTCTACGCGCGCACACATTTCGAGGATCGCACCGGCTGCATCGGCCTGATCGTCTACGCCAGCCTGTACGAGACCGCCGCCGCACTCGTGCAGGGCGACGCCATCCTGGTGGCCGGCGGCCGGGTGCGCTTCCGCTCCGACGGCAGCCGCGAGGTCGTGGCCGAGCGTCTCACCTCGGTGGATCAGGCTTTCGGCGACTGGACGCAGGAGGTCCTGGTGCGGCTCGATCTCGACGCCGGGGGCGAGGCGGCCGTGGTGGCCCTGGCGCGCTGCCTCGAGACGCACGGTGGCGGCGTGCCGCCGCCCGGGGGGGGGGGTGTCCGCACGGCGCCGCTTTTGACCCTGATCCATCGCGACCGGCGGGAGTGGCTGCTGCAGGGCGTCCGGGGGCGGGTCGAACTCACGCTGCCGGCCCTGCGGGTGCTGCGTGCCCTGCCGGGGCACTGCGAGACGGTGCTGCGCTGCGTCCTGCCGCCTCCGGTGCCGCGGCGCGGGGGCGACAACGGCGGCCAGCGCCGCCGTCCCCAACCTTGACACCGGGTTACGCCCGCGGGTAGATTCGCGCTTTCCGGCCGCCGGCGGCCGGCCCCGGCCTGCCCAGAGGAGCGCCCGGCCAGATGGACTGGAGCAAGAAAGGGCCCTGGCTCGATTTCGAGCAGCCCCTGGTGGAACTCGAGGAGAGGATCCGCACTCTTCAGGACTCCGCAGTCGTGCGTGGACTCGACGTCGGCGACGAGGTTGAGCGTCTGCGACGGCGCGTCGAGCAGCTGGGGCGGGAGATCTTCGCCAATCTTGATCCTTGGCAGCGTGTCCAACTGGCTCGGCATCCGCGGCGTCCCACCACCCTCGACTACATCAGATACGTATTCGACAGCTTCGTGGAATTGCACGGCGACCGTCTGTTCCGCGACGATTCCGCCATCGTAGGGGGGCTGGCCGCGCTCGGCGAGCGGCGGCTGCTGGTGATCGGGCACCAGAAGGGGCGCGACACCAAGTCCAACATCCTGCGCAACTTCGGCATGGCCCATCCGGAGGGTTACCGCAAGTCGCTCCGTCTCATGGAATTGGCGGCGCGCCACGGGCGACCGGTCGTGACCTTCATCGACACGCCGGGAGCCTATCCCGGCATCGGGGCGGAAGAGCGGGGGCAGGCCGAGGCGATCGCGACCAATCTGCGCGAGATGGCGGCCCTGCCGGTGCCGATCCTCGCCTTCGTCACCGGCGAGGGGGGCTCCGGCGGCGCCCTCGCCATCGGCGTGGCCGACCGGGTGACGATGCTCGAGAACGCGATCTACAGCGTGATCAGCCCGGAGGGTTGCGCCGCGATCCTGTGGCGGGATCGCGCCAAAGCGCCGGAAGCGGCGCGCGCCATGAAGATCACGGCCACCGACGCGCTCGGTCTTGGCGTGATCGACCGCATCCTGCCGGAGCCGCTCGGGGGGGCGCACCGCGACCACGCCGGCGCTGCCGCCCTCATCCGCAAGGCGATTCTCGACGACCTGCCTGACTTCGAGAGCCGTTCGCCCGCCGTACTGCTTGAAGATCGGCTGCAGAAATTCCTCGGTATGGGCATCTACGCGGAGGAGTCGCCTGCGGAGTGAGGAGCCGGGACGGGTTGACAAGGAGGCCGCCCGCCTGTATGCTGAATCTCGCCAACCTCTTCAGGGATGCCTCTCGCGGGGTCAACCGGTCCGCGCGGGGGGTCCGCTTCGATTCTGCTCCCGATTCCCCGGAGCCGTCGTTTTTTTGCGCCCGCTCCCGACGTGTTTCGGCGAATACAGTGGATCGCCTGTATCGCGTTGGTAGTGGGGGAGGGATGTAATGCTCGATCCGAAATTGCTCGAGATCCTGGCCTGTCCCCGCTGCCGGGGACCGGTGACGCCGCTAGCCGATCATTCGGCCCTCGACTGCCGCGCCTGCGGACTGCGCTATCGGGTCGAGGACGACATCCCGATCATGCTGATCGACGAGGCCCGGAAGCTGACACCGGAAGGGTGAGCGGCCGCATGTGCATCTTCACGCATTTCGCGGCCGGCGCGCTGGCCGGCGCGGCGACCGGCAATCCCTGGGCGGCGCTGGCCGCCGGCCTCGCCTCGCACGCGCTGCTGGACCTTTTCCCGCACTACGATTTCGCTGACTGGCGGCACGAAGTGCTGATCGGGCTGGCCCCGCTCCTGCTGCTCCTGTTTTCGCCCTTCGCTTCCGCGGCGGCGGTGAGCGGCGGGCTGGCCGGCTGCCTCCCCGATCTGGAGAATCTCCTGCATAAAATCGGCCGGTTGAAACGGCGTCGCATGATCTTCCCGACCCACACCGGCCTGCTGCCGCACGGCGCTCGCCGCGGCCCCGGCAACCTCTGGGTGCAGGCCGCCCTGGCTGCCGGCTGTCTCGCCGCGCTCGCCCTGGTGGCGCCCGGCGTGGCGCGGGCCGCGGATTTCCCGTTCGCGAACGACGGTTCTCCGGTGCCGGTGGACGCCCTGTCGGTCGATCCGTCGGCCGGGGCGCCGCTCGCCATCGTCGGTCCGCAGCAGGCGCGTCTGCTCGCCGTCGGCGATGCCGCCACGCGCCTGGAGGTGCGGTTCCCGGTGGAACGGGAGCCGGCCGACTGGTCTGCGGTGTCGCCGAGCGGGGTCTGTTGGCGCGAAGCGGGCATGGTCGTGCGCGATGGTGAGGAGGGGACACGCTCCCTGCCTTCGTCCCACGCCTGGATCCTGGCGGTGCCGACTCTGGAGACGCCGGTCGTCGGCTCGGTCGACGTGGTCTGGCGGCGGGAGCCATCGACTCCGGTCCCGGCGGCGCAGTTGGTGACCGTCGAGGGGCCCCGTCTGTTCCGGGGAGTTCCGCTGGCGATCGTGCGGGTGATCGCGGAGGCGCCCGGCGGCGGTATTCCCGAGCGCATCATCATCGACCTGACGCATCCGCCGGCCGGGGAGCCGGCAGTGGCGCTGGCCGCGTCGGGTCGCGCCCGGACGACGGCGACCCGGCAGGAGCCGCGGCCTTTCGGCGCCGACGGTGTGCTCAATCCCGAACTTTTCGCACGCCTCACCGCCGGCGATGTGCTGCGCGCGCAGATGGCTCCGACCCGCGCGGCCGCCGCCCATCCGTTCGGCCTGACGACGCGCTGGGCGCGGTTCGAAGTGCAGCAGACCGCGGTGCATCGCATCACCGGATTCGATCTCTCGCTGCTCGGCATCGTTGCGTCCCAGGTGGACCCCGCCACCCTGCGCCTCTATCGCGGCGGCGGTCTCCCCGAGGCCGCCAATCCGGTCCTGCCCGGGAGCTGGCAGGAGGGCTGGACCGGGCTGAGCGAAGTGGCGATCTCCGTGCGCGACGATGACGGGATCTGGGACAGCAGTGACGCCATCACCTTCTACGGGGTTGGCGGCGACACCTGGCGCGATCGCTACAGTGCCGAGGCCGGCCGTCTGGACCACTTCGAACACCCCGGGACCGGCTACGGCGTCTATTGGCTCACCTGGGAACTGCCCGGCCTGGCGAGTCCGCTGCCCGGCGCGCCGCGGCGGATCGGCCCGCCCACGCCGGCGCCGGCGCTCGGGGCCCCCCTCGTCACCTCATGGCGCGCCCGGCTGCACCGCGAGGAGTCGTACGAGGACGCCGGCGGCCGTCTGGCCGACAATTGGGCCTGGGACACCCGGATCCGCACCCTGCGCGATCTGACCTTCGACGCCGGTCTGGTGGTGCCTGACCAGCCGACGCGGTTCGTGGTCGACGTGCGCGGCTATCACCAGCGCTCGACTTTGGATGCCGTCCTGAACCGGGCGACCGCCTGGATCAATGGCGATGCGGCCGGCGCCGCCACCAGCAGCTGGACGGTGTACGCCGAGCGGGACAGCCTGCGGGTGCGCATCGTGGGGGAGAGCCCGGCCCTGCTCACGGGCGTCAACACGCTTCATCTGCGCAACGAACTTGGCGCCACCGGCGGGATCGACCTCGTGCTGGACAGCTTCGACCTGCTCTATTGGCAGCCGCTCGTCAAGAGCGCCGCCACCGGCTTCGCCTTCACGCACTGGGGCGACCAGGTCGCCGCCCCGGGCGACACGATCGATCTGCGGGTGACCCTGCCGGACCTGGGCGCGGTCACGCTGTGGGACGTGTCGGATCCCCTTGCCCCGTTCATCCTGACCGGCGATGTCTCCGGAGGTGGCGCGCCGGCGCTGACGGTCGGTCTCACGCGTACCCCCGGGCAGAGCCGGCACTTCGTGCTTTGCGATGAGAGCGATCCGGTCACGCCGCCCGTGCGCGCCCGCCGCTTCCCCTTCGATCTGCGGGCGACCCTGGGACCGTGCGACTACGTGGTCATTTACGATCCGCTCTTCGCGACAGCGGCCCAGGAGCTGGCGAGTCTGCGCAATGATCGGCTGCCGGACGTGGCGGCGCCGTCAGCACGGGCCGTGAACGAGGAAGCGATCTACGACAATTTCTCCGGCGGCCGGAAAGACCCCTGGGCGCTGCGCAATTTCCTGAAGTGGCTCTATCTGCGGGACGCCGACCCGCTCAACCCGACCACCGGCCGGCGTCTGAAGTACGTCTGCCTGCTGGGCGATGCCTCGCGCGACTACCGGAACTACCTGCAGCACGATCCGGCCTCGCAGCTCTACGACTTCCTGCCGACCATCGTGCGGACGGTCTTTCCCGACCGCGCGATCACCGGCGACTATCACGATCCGTTCGCTACCGATGACGCCCTGGTCAGTTTCGACGCTCCGGCGCCGGGGCAGGTGCTGGACGTCCCCGACGTGGCAACGGGGCGGTTGACGGTGCGCACTGCCGCGGCGGCGCTGGCCGCCGTGCGGCTCATCCGTGACGCGCAGCTCGATCCGGCGCCGGGCAACTGGCGCAACCGGGTGGTGTTCGCGGCGGACGACCTGAGCCACGGCGGTTCCAGCTACGAGACCGCGCATACCGTGCAGACCGAGGAACTGGTGAACGGCCTGGTGCCGTTGTCGTTGGACGTCGTCAAGCTCTACATGGTGGAGTATCCGAATCCGCCGGGCAGCGTGGCCAAGCCGGCTGCGCGTCAGGAGGCGAGGCGGCTCCTGAACGAGGGGCTGACGATCTTCAACTACATCGGACACGGTTCAGAGAACGTGCTGGCGGATGAGCAGCTGTTCCTGACCGAGGACATCGCCTCGCTGGCCAACGGCGCCCGCCGCGGCCTCTTCATCGCTTTCAGTTGTGACGTGGGGATCTACGACAGCCCCGTGACCCAGAGCATGGCCGAGACTTTCGTGAGTCCGGGAGCGGGCGGCGCGATTGCCGCCATCGCCGCGGCGCAGGTGACCTTCGTCTCCTACAATAACGAACTCTCCGCGGACTTATTCCGGTATCTCTATCCTGGGCGGCGGGTGGATTCGGGGTATTCGCCCGGCAGGGCCCTGCTGCTGGCCAAGCGCGCCAGCCAGTACCTCGACAACAGCCAGAAATACCTGCTGTTTGGCGATCCGGCCCTGCGCCTGCCGCAACCGTCCGCCGGACTCGCCTTTTTGCCAGGCAGCGTTGATACGCTGCGGGCCGGCCTGCCCGCCGCGACCCTGGCCGATCTCGCCGGCGCCGGCGTCGATGCGGGCGCGGGGTACGACCTGCGGGTCGAGGAATCGCGCCGTGACCGCGTCATCACCACGGTCTTCCCGTATCTGCGCTACTCCCTGCCGGGCGCCGCCGCCTTCCGCGGCGGGGGGATCGCGGCGGCGGATCCGTTGCGGGTGGCGTTCCGCACACCGTCGCAGTTGCATTACGGGGCGCACGGGCGGGTGCGGCTGATCGTCGAGGGGCCGGACGGCCCGCTGGCGGTGGCGTCGGAGCTGCCGGTGGTGGCGGCGGCGAGCGGGCAGACGGACGACCTGGTCGGGCCGGCCATCGCGCTGGCGTTCCCGGACGGACGCTACCGGGTGCCGCCCGGGACGGCGCTCGGCGGGGCACTGTTCGATACCAGCGGTGTGAACGTGCTCGGCACCACGCCCAACAGCAGCATCCTGTTCGAACTCGACGGCAGCGACGTCCTCACGGACGTGACCGATGCCTTCACGTTCGCTCCCGGCAGCTACACCGAGGGGCGGGTCGAGCTGGCGCTGCCGCTCGATCTGACGCCGGGCGCGCACCGGCTGGCGCTGTTCGCCAGCGATGTGCTCGGCAACGTCGGCAGCGACACCCTCGCTTTCCAGGTCGTGCCGGTCGGCAAGGTCGGTCTGGCCGGCGTGACGCTTTTTCCGAACCCGACGCCTGGCGACTGCCGGCTCGTTTTCGAATTGAGCGAACCGATGACCGTGGCGTGGGACATCTACACCGTGGGCGGACGGCGCCTCTGGCACCAGCTCGAGGAGTTCACCACGGCCGGTCCCAAGATTCTGCGCTGGGACGGTCGGGACGGCGAAGGCGACGAAATCGCCAACGGCGTCTATCTTTACGTCCTGCGCGGCAGCCGGGTCGATGATCCCGGGCGCGAAGTGCGAGAGAAGGGCCAGATCGTGATCATGAAGTGACCGGTGCCCGGCGCGTGAGACTAGTCGGCGGCCGGAAGTAATCCCTGGATGGAGGTTCGAGGACGATGAAGACGTGGAAGCTGATGGCGATGACGACTCTTGTGGGGCTGCTGAGCGCGGGCCCCTGCCTGGCCGTCTCCGGGGCCGGCGCGATTGCGCTCGAGTTCCCGATCGGCGCTCGCTACAACGCCCTGGGCGAGGCTGGCGTGGCCCTGGCCCAGGATGTCACTGCGGCCTGGTGGAATCCTGGCGGCCTGGCCTTTCTGCGGGATCGCGGCAAGTCGCATGATCTGCACATCATGCAGTCGAACCTCGCCGAAGGACTGGCGGACGACATCGCCCTCTACTGGGCCGGCTACGCCAGTGGAGCCGGCAATAACAGCAACCTCGCCTTCAGCCTGACCTATCTCGACATGGGCGAGCAGGAGGCGACCGACGAATCCGGCACGGTGACCGGAACCTTCGCGTCCTACATGTTCGCCTTCGGCGCGACCTACGGCGTCAAGCTGACCCCGAACCTCGGAGCCGGCATCGGCGCGAAGTACTTCCGCGACAAGCTGGCCGACGACAACGTGTTGAAGGACGGCCACGGCGGCTCCGGCTCGAGCTTCGCGCTCGACGCCGGCGTGCTCTGGAAAGTGCCGTCCTACCGGCTCAACGCCGCGCTGGCCGTGGCGAACCTCGGCCCCGGCGTCAAGCACGTGGATGCCGATCAGAGCGACCCGCTGCCGCGCAAGCTGACAGCCGGCCTGGCCTACAGCCTGTTCAGCAGCGAGGCCTCCGCGTTGCTGCTCGTGGCCGACGCGCAGGTGCCGCTTTTGAAGTGGAACGAGGACAACGAGGACTACGGCGTCGGTTTCAACACGGACGAGAAGGTGTTCGGCTACGGCGCGGAGTGGTCCTACGTGCAGTCGCTGGCGGTGCGGATCGGCTACAAGGACGACTCCGCGGGCGACATCCAGGATCTGACCTGGGGTTTCGGTATCGATCTGGAGCGGTGGACGGGTGAGGGGATCACCTTCAGCTTCGCACAGGTGCCGCAGGCGAAGGATCTCGATCCGGTCAAGCGCTTCTCGCTGGGCTATCGTTTCTAGGCGCGGTTTCCGCTGCCGGGGGCGGACGGGGCGCGGGCCCCGTCCGGTCGCCGGAAGGAGTTGTGAGCTTGCGACGTCTGCCGTCGTTCCTGCCGCTGGCGATCGCCCTGATGAGCCTGTGCGTGGCGGACATCGCGCGCGCGGCAGTTCCGGGCGCCCCCCCGCATCCGGTGGAGCGGGTGCCGTTCGTCAAGCTCGGCGAACGGTCGCCTGAGGCGGAGGCGCGGCGGACGCGCGAACTGGCGCGTCAGGGGGCCGTCGCGCGGCGACAGCAGGAATTGCATGCGACGCTGGGCCCGCACCGGGTCTCGCGTCGCGCCCTGGCGCAACTGGCTGCGCAGGGGCTCGGTCCCGCCAGGCTCGCGTACGGAGACGACGCCGGCGCGGTGGCGGCCGCGAAAGCCGGCACCGACACGCTGCGCGTGCTGATCGTGAGGATCGGCTTCGCGGCCGACCGCAGCGGCGATCTCACCAGCGTCACGACCGACGGCAACTTCCAGCTCACGCCCGATCCGGCCGTGCACATCGATCCGCCGCCGCATGATCGGGCCTTCTACGAGTCCCATCTCTACGGCCTGTCGCAATATTACACCTTCCAGTCGGGGGGCCGGCTGGTCATCCGCGGCCGGGTTCTGCCGGGCGTCGACAATGACTGCTACCGGCTCTCCGATCTGGCCGACTACGGACCGGGCGCCGGGGGCGGCTGGACCATCGAGCGGCTCGAGTGGCTGGTGCGGGACATGATCGCCGCGGCCGACACCGGCCTCGTGGCCGATGGCCTCGATCTCTCCGACTTCGATGACAGTCACCCGTTCACCTACGTAATCTTCGTGCATGCCGGCGGCGACTTGCAAAGCGATGTCAACGGCGATTCGCCCAACGACGTGCCGACCTTCTTCATCAGTCTCGGCGAGCCGGCCGCGCTGCGGGGGGGCGGTACGCTCTCCGAGTGCTCGGTCATCCCCGAGAGCACCACGCAGGACGGCTACCTCGGCAGCATCGCGGCCGCGCTCTACCACGAATTCGGCCACGCGCTCGGCCTCGTGGACATTTACGACACCAGTTCCGGCCTGCCCAGCGCCGGCATCTGGACGCTGATGGACGCCGGTACGAATCTCGCCGCGAACGTCGGCTTTCCGACCCCGACGCCCGGGTATCCCGACAGCATCGAAGTGGCCACGGTGACCGGCCTGCTGCCGCCGTCGCTGGGGGCGTGGGACAAATGGTTCCTCGGCTGGCTGGAGACCGAGACACTCGCCGGAGGTCCTGACGCCATACGGCTGCCGGCGGTCCAGATTCCCCGGACCAGCGACGAGTACCTGCGCTACCGGAACGCCGGTTTCGACCTCCAACTGACCGATCCGCAGGCGCTCGTGGCCGGCGTTTCCCGGCGCGAGTTCTTCCTGCTCGAGAACCGCTGGGTGCCGATGTCGGGCGCGGAACTGCCGGAGCAGGAGGGGATCGGCCTGCTGCGCGATCAGCAGACCGGCGTCATTCTCTATCTCGCCGGAGACGATCCCGACGGCGATGGACCCGAGCCGCCCCGTAACACCGGCATGTACGACTTCTTCATGCCTGACGGCGGCCTGCTCGTCTGGCACGTCAACCAGCAGCGGATTGAAGCGTCCCTCGCGGACAACACGGTCAATGCCGACGGCGACGGACTGCGGCTCGTCGAGGCGGACGGCATCCAGGACATCGGCGTGATCGATCCGTACGTGCTCGGCTTCTGGGGCACCTCGAGAGACCCGTTCCATGCCGGCAAGCCCGGTTCCCCCGCCACCGGCGTGGCGCTGGGACAGGAGGGGGCGCCGTCGAGCCGTGCGTTCGATCGGGCGTGGACCGGGGTCACGCTGGCCGACATCTCCGCCAACGAGGCGCTGATGACGTTGACGGCCGGGGTCGATCCGCTGGTATCGTCACCCTCGCCGGAACTTCCGCCTTACGACGCGGCCGAGGCCGAAGCCCTCGATGGCGAACCGGGTCCGCGCGCCCTCGACCACGCGTCGGTCACGCCGTGCCGCCTGGCGACCCATGAAGCGCTCGTCTATGCCGACGCGCCGCGGCCAGACTGGGGCGACAGCACCTTCAGCGCCTGGGGCGCCACGCTTTTCGCGCTGCGCCAGGACGGCAGCCAGCTTGCCTCTCCCCCGCCCGGTCTGCCGACCGGCGCGGTCTATCGCTTCGCGGCGCCACTGTCCGGACCGCCGATCGCGCTGTCGGGACTGCCTGATGTCGAAGGCGATCTGGTCATCGCCGCGGCGCGCGACGGGGTCGTGTTGGCGCTGCGAGGGGTGTCGGACGAGAACAATGTGCTGGTCGACTGGACGCGACGGGTCGGCGCGAGCCTGCCGTTCGCCCCCGCTGTCTGCGGTGATTCGCTGCTGCTCTGCTGCGTCGCCCCCGACACCGTGCGGCTGCTGCGTCCCGACGGCACGGTTGGCCAGGCCGTGCGGCTGACGAGGCCGTCGGGGACGTTCGTGGCGCCGCCGCTGCCGCTTGCGCTGCCCGCGCTGGGCGGCGCCTGCGTGGTGTTCAGAGCCGGCGGCTGGCAGATCATCGACCTGGCGTCCGATCAGGGGTTGCCGTCGCCGGCCTCGGTTTCCGTGCCATACGATTTCCCGCCGGGTGACCAGGCCCCGCGGGCGGTCGTCATGCCGCGTGACGACGGTGCCACGCTGGTGATCTGCGGGCCGGGCGGCGAGTTGCGCGCCTGGCGGCTCGGACCGTCCGGCGGCGAAGTGACGCGCCTGCCGTGGCCCGAGACGTTGGACGGGGTGCCGGCCGGTGATCCGGCCGTGGCCGATCTTGACGGCGACGGGCGGCACGATTTCGTAGTCGCCACGCCCCGCCGCGTGCACGCTTTGTCGGCCGCAGGCGTGGCGCTGCGCGGCTTCCCCGTCCCGCTGCGCGAACTGTTCCCGCTGGCCGACAGCACCCGCTTCGCCGGACCCGTTGCCGTGCTGGACGTGAGCGGCGACGGCCGCGACGAAATCTGCCTCGTCACCGACGGCGGACACCTGATCCTGCTCGACGCCGAGGGGCGTCTGGTCACCCGCACGCCGTTCCAGTGGGGCGGCAGCGGGGCGTCAGGTCTGGCGGCCGGCCGGTCCGGCGAAGGCGCCGGGCGGGTGCTTTGGCTGGCCGAAGCGGGCGGGCGGACCGCGCCGCCGCTGGCGCGGCGCTGGCTGAGCGGACGGCTGGTCGGTTATCGCGTGGCCGATTCGGCGCTCGCCGTCCTGCACACCTCCGAGTGGCTCGGACCCGGCGGCGGCCCGGCGCGCGGCGGACCGCTGGGCGAGCCGCGCGATCTGGGGGCGTTGTCGCCCCTGCGGGTCGAGGTGGACCGGGTCGTCGTCTATCCGAATCCGGCGCGGACCTCACGCGTGACGGTGCGGTTCTACAGTGCCGACACGGTGCCGGCGCGCCTGGCGCTGCACAATGTCTCGGGCGAGGTAGTGGCGGAGGCGATTGCCCCGGCCATCGCCGGCGTGGTGAACGAGTATGGCTGGGACCTGCCGCGGCTCGCCGGCGGAGTCTACCTGATGCGCGTCGAGGCGAGCGGGTCGACGGGACGGAAGCGCTGGCTGACGCGGCTGGCCGTGGAGCGATGAGACCGGCGCGCCGGCCCGCGGCGCGCCCACCGGGAGGACGGATAATGTTGAACTGGCGCTCGGTGGCCCGGCTGGCCGCCATCTCGCTCATGCTGCTGGTCTGCGGGGCGGATCGCGTCGTGGCGGACGCGACGTCCTCGCCGGCAACGACGGCGTCGCTCGCGCGCGCTGACTGGCTGCTCGATCGCCTGGCGACAGCACCGGGCGTTCCGGGCCTCGGCCGGCTGGCGGCGTTCGACCAGCAGGGCGAAACAGGTGGTGTCGGAGGTGGCGCCGCCGTGGCGGATGCCGGCGATGGCGGCCACCGCGGCGCGGCGCTGCCGATGGCGATGTCGTTCGTCCTGCCTGGCCTCGGCGAAGTCTGGCTCGGGCACAAGCGCGGTTACGCGCTGATGGCGATCGATGTGGCGAGCTGGATCGGCGTGGCGCACTACGCCAGCGAGGGCAACAAAAAGCGGGACGAGTACTACGCCTACGCCGATGCGCACTGGAGCGAGCCGAGACTCGAGGCGGCCTACGGCGACGTCAGTCTTTCAGGCACCTTCTATTTTGGTTGGACCGATTACCTCACGCTGCCTCTCTGGGTGTCCGCGGTGGACGACCGGCGTGAGTACTACGAAAATCTCGGCAAGTGGGACCAGTTCGTCTTCGGCTGGGACGACTTCCTCGATCCCCGCGAGTTCCTGGTCCAATCCGAATATACGAGCCAGGATCTGCAGGACCCGCGCGTCTCGACGAATCGCGAGACGTACCGCGCCATGCGCGAGGATTCGAACCGCCAGTTTACAAATCGGGACCGGCTCCTGTATCTTAATATGGCCACACGGTTGTTCAGCCTCTTCGAGGTCGCCTATCTCCAGGGTCTGTTGGGGGGCGGTCCTGCGAGGGATCAGCTCGCCATCGCCGGTCATCCGGTGACCCTGATCGCCGAGCCGGTCGGCTGGAGCAGCAGTCGTCTCGGTGTTTCGGTGGCCTATTGATCTGCCCGGGAAGCGAGGGACGGGGCGTGGCGAAGCAGCGAAGCGACATCGGCGGGAGATCATCGACCATGGTTCTGTCGGTGATGCTGGCGCTGGTCTGCGCGGCGACCGCCGGCCCCTGTCTCGGGGCGTCGCTGGCGGAGCGCTCCGGCGGGACCGACGACACCGCCTGGCTGCGCGCCGAGCTGGCGGTGTTCGGCAGCGGCGCCAGCTCTGCGTGGCCAGCCGCCTCCCTGGTGGGGCAGGATGTGGGCGGCGTGCGGACGTCCGGTCCTGGCCCGGATCGCGGCGATCTGGGGCGCAAGGTGACGGCCGGCCTGCTTTCGCTGGTGCTTCCGGGAGCCGGACAGTTCTACAACGGGGACCGGCAGAAGGCCTATGTCTTTGCCGGCGTGGAGGCGGCGGTCTGGGGGTCGTATCTGACCTTCGACAATCAGGGAGACGGTCGCAGCGAAACGTATCGCGACTACGCCGGGATCTACGCCGGCACCCTCGTGGGCGATGCGCAGGATTCCTACTGGCGTTCCGTGGGGCGCTATCTCGACTCCGACGCCTACAACGAAGCGGTGCTGCGCGAAGCGCGGGCTTTCGAGACGGAGCCGAGCGGTCTGGTCGGGCCCGACCAGGCGTGGCAGTGGCGCAACGAGGACCATTTCCGCGTCTATCAGGAGTTGCGGGCAGATGCGAGCCGCGCCTACAACCGGCGCGATTTCATGACCCTCTTCGCCGTCCTCAACCGCGTGGTGGCGGTGTATGACGCCGTGCGGCACAGCGTCGATGACAAGCTTAACGGCGAGGTGCTCGGCTTCAATATCGAGTTATCGGTCGATCCTTCCTTGCGCCGGCCGGCTACGGGATGCGTCGTTTCGCGCCGGTTCTGACCGCGTTTGCGGTCGCCTGCTCTGCCGCCGCCCTCCTGCCCGGCTGCGTGCCGGCGGCGGGGGAGCGGTTCCCACGGGTGGTGGCGGAAGACGCGGCCCCGGCCCTCCGGCCCACGCTCGACTCCGGCCGGCCCGTGCCGCGGCGGCTCGATTTCCTCTACCTGTACGAGAACGATCGCACGGCGCCCTACTATCCGCTCGAAGGGGTGGGAGCGGTCGCGTACGCGTCCGACGGCACGCTCTTCCTTTGCGACGAGAAGGGGGGACGCGTGCACGGCTGTGTGGGGGGCACCGGCGAGTGGTTCCAGTTCGATGGCGGTCCCGAACAGCCGTTCCGTCCGGTCGACGTGCAGGTGGACGGCTTCTCCGTGCTGGTGCTGGACTACGGTTCGCGCCTGCTGCTGCGTTATGAGACGGGGGGCGCGCTGCAGGATCGGCTGCTCAGCTTCCGCAATCTTGACGCGACGCTCGATCGTCTGCCGGTCGCTTTCGACGTGGATCGCGATGGTCGGATCGTCTGCGCCGACGCCGGCGCGGAGCAGATCGTGCTGCTCGATTCATTCCTGAACCTTTCCCAGGTGCTGGGCGAACCGGGGACACACCGCGAGCAGTTCCGCGCTCCCAGTGGTGTGGCTTTCCGGGACGACGGTGGTTTTGTCGTGGCCGATCGCGGCAACCGCCGCCTGCAGTGGTACAACCGGCTCGGCTATTTCGAGGACGTGGTGGGGGGAGAATTCGATCCCCGCAATCCGCTGCTCACTCCGCAGGGGCTCGACACCGACGCGTACGGCAACCTGTTCGTGGCCGATCCGGCCGCCGGCGCCGTGCATGTGTTCGGTTCCGATCTGGTTCTGCTCTTTTCCGCCGGCTCCGAACTCGGGCTGCTGGCTGCGCCCCAGCAGCCGCTGGACGTGGCCGTGGGGCCGGAGGATCTGCTGGCGGTGTCCGACCGTGGCCGGCAGGCGGTGCTCGTCTACCGCATCGTCTACGACTGACGCTCCGGGGGTGGTCGACCGTGCGGATGCCCCCCCGGCGCGTGATCCTGCTCGCGGTTCTCGGACTCGGACTTCCCGCTGCGGCGTGGGCCTTACCGTCACCTGCGGATCGCATTACGCCGGCCGACAGTACGGCCGCGCCGCCCGACAGCTCCCTCTGGCGCCGTGAAACCGAATGGCACCTGATCGCGCCCGGTACGCCGGCGCTGCCGCTGGCGCATGGCCTGGTGGTGCCGGGCAGCCTGCGCGCCTGGGTCGGGGGGGCGCCCTGGCAGGAGCCGGAGGACTTCCGCGTCGCCGCGCGGGAAGGGGTCTGGCTGCCGCGCCGTTCGCTCGGCCCGGCCGGCGGCGATCCGGTGCGGGTGCGGCTGGTCTACCGCTTCCTGCCGGCGCCGCTGCCGGTCGTGCGCGAACTGCACGCGCCCGCGGCGGCGCCGCCGCCGGCGGGCGCAGACTCGATTCCGGTCGGGCAGGCGACGGGCCCGGTGGCGGCCGGTGCCCCTCCCGGGTCGGCGGCTGCCCTGGATCCGCTCACCGTGCGGGGGAGCAAGTCAGTGCGGCTCGCTTCGGGAAACCGGCGCGAACTGGTTGTCGACCAGACCCTGCGCCTGGCGATCGAGGGGCGGCTGACCCCCGAAATCACGGTGCGGGCGGCGTTGTCCGACGACAACCTGCCGGTCGTGCCGGAAGGGAACACCGAGCAGCTGCGCGACGTGGACAAGGTCCTGGTCGAACTGGAATCGGCGCGCTGGCGCGCCACGCTCGGCGACTTCGTGGCGCGGCGCGAGGGGAGCGTGTTTGGCGACTACCGCCGCAAACTGCAGGGGGTGGCGCTCACCGCCACGCCCGGTCCGGCGCGGGCGGATCTGCTCGCCGGCTCGCCCCGAGGCGTCTATCGGACGCTGCAGGTCCGGGGCCAGGAGGCCAACCAGGGTCCTTACCGTCTGGGCGCTGGCGAGGCCGGGCGGGAACTGTTCATCGTCGCGGGATCGGAACGGGTTGCGTTGGACGGACAGCCGCTGACGCGCGGCGCCGACCGGGACTACATCATCGACTATGTGCGCGGCACGATCACCTTCACCTTCCGCCGACTCATCACCGCCGAAACGACCATTGTGGTGGAGTTCGAGGAGGGGGAGGGGCCGTACGCCCGCACCGTGACCGGCGGCGGCGCCTCCGGAGATTTCACGCTGCCGTGGGGCGATGGTGTGCCGGGGGGGATGGGGGTGCGTCTCACCCGGGAGGGCGACGATCCCCAGCGCCTGCGCACCGGCGAACTGGGCGATGCCGACCGGGCCGCCCTCGCGGCCGCGGGCGACGATCCGACCCGGGCGGTTGCTGACGGCGTCGTCGAGACCGAGCCTGGGCAGGGGCACTACCGGCGCGAGGCGCTCCCCGACGCGGAGATCTGGGTGTACGACCCGGCCGGCGCCTACGAGATCAGCTTCTTCTACGCCGGCGCCGGCGTCGGCAACTACGGGCTCGATTCGCTCACCGTGGCGGGGGTGCGCGCCTACGGCTGGCGCGGCGACGGCGGCGGCAGCTACCGCGTGGGGCGGCCTTTGCCGCTGCCGGAGAGCCGGAGCGTCACGACGCTGACCGCGCGACTCGGCCGGATCGAGCAGCCGCTGCTGGCGGTGGAGTGGAACGCGGGTCGTCTGGATCGCAACGCCTTCTCCAGCCTCGACGATGCCGACAACGTCGGGGTGGCCTGGTCCGCCCGCGTCGCCCCGGGGGAGAGCGAGGTGCGCCTGGCTGGCCGGGAGCTGGGGCGGGTCGCGCTCGAGGCGTCCCACGAGAACCGCGACAGCCGCTTCCGGCCGTTCGTCCTGCACCGCGACCTTTTCACCTACGATCGCTGGGGACTGGCCGGCCGGGCGCGCCGCGCCGGCTTTCTCGAGGAGCGCGACGTGGAGAGCCGGGTCACCGGCACCTGGGTGGCGGGCGGCGAGACGCGGCGCGCTCGGGTGGCGGGCGAATGGGGACGCCTGTCCCACGGCGGTGCGCTTGACGCGGACCGTCGGTCGCTCGACGCCGGCTGGCTCTGGGGGAGATGGAACGGTGCGTCGCTCTGGGAACAGGCGTCGGCTGCCGACCGGCGGGATCCGCTCGCGGTCGAGCGCCGGCGGCAACGGCAGGCGCTGGTCTGGACCGGTCGCCTCGCGCGCCCCGGGCTGATCTACGAGGCTGAGCAGTGGCGCGACGCGGCGGTCACCGGTCCCGCCGCCGCGGGGGCCCGTCTGCGGCGCTGGGGCGGCACGCTCGAGGCGTCGCCGGGACGGTCGCTGCGCTGGCTGGCCGGCTTCGAGCGGGGGCTGTCCGATTCGCTACGCGCCGACGCCTGGCAGCGCGAGCGCGATGCCCGCACCTGGCGCGCGCAGCTTGCGGCGCCTCCGGTGGCGGGGGTGCGCGTGTCGGGTGAGGGGACCTTGCGCAGGCTCCTGGGCAGCGCCGGCGGCGAACAGACCACGCGGCTGGCGCGTCTCAACCTGGCCGGACTCTGGCCGCGTCTCGGCAGTGACTGGAGTCTGGAATACGGTGTGGACAACAGTCGGATCGAACTGCTGGACCGGCAGATCGTGTTCGTCGGGCTGCGGTTGGGGGACTACGATCGCGACGGCAATTTCCTGGGGCGCGGCCAGGGCGATTACAACGTTGTCTACGCCGGCACCGACAGCCTGGTCGCGACGACGGAGGTGAAGGGGAATCTTGCCTGGCGTCAGCAATGGCGGTTGCCGGACGGGGGCCGGGGCTGGGGCCGAGTCACCGCCCTGACCACGCTCGCCGTCCGCGGACGCAGTCGCGCCGATGAGGTGGGGCCGCTGCTGCGCTTCGCCTCCGCTGCGCTGTTCGATCCGGAATCGACCGTGCTGGGCGAGGTGGGCTGGCAGCAGGAACTGGACCTGCTGCAGGGATGGCAGGGCTGGGATCTGCGGCTCAAGCACGATTTCGCGCAGGCCCTCGACCGGCAGTACGCTGCCCACCCGGAGGACCGGTTGCGCCGGCTGGAGCAGGGCACGGTCACGCGGAGTCTCTCCGAACGCACCACGCTGCAGTGGCGCGCCGGACGCGAGGCGGAGCGGCGCGCCACGCGGTCAGGCTCCGTGGCGGGAGAGCGCAGCTACGCCGCCACGATCTGGCGCCACGAAGGGGAATGGTCGCTGCGGCCCGGCGCCGGCAGTCGTCTGGCGCTGGCCGGGGAGTACATCCGGCGGGACGACGCGGTTTCGGGCTGGCGGCAGCGGGAGTGGGCGGTGCGCCCCTCTGCCCGCTGGCGGCTGGAGCAGCGCTGGAGCGGCACCGTGGAGGCGCGCTGGGCGCAGGTCACCAGCGCCGCGCCGACCGGCGCGATCCGCCCCTATTTCTTCGCCTATCCCGGCGTGAACCGGGACCTGAGTGCGCGGCTGGCCTGGGATCCCTCCGCGACACTCAGCGTCGCGGCTGTCTACTTCGGACGTCAACTGGGCGGGAGGGGGTGGCAGCACGATGTCCGGCTCGAATCGACGGCCCGCTTCTAGGCGACGGGCGCGGGTCGCGAGGCGGCTCATGCTCGCGGTGCTGCTGCTGCTCGCCGGGACGGCGCGGGGAGAGAGCGGCGCGGAGGGCGGCGTACGGGCGGTGCGTCTGCGTCTGGCGGCCGCAGCGGTGCAGGATCACGCAGTGGAACGATTCCTGCGCGAGGATCTGGCGTGGGCGGGGCGGCTGCCTGCCGCAACGCCCGGGACCGGCTCGGTTGCCGCGGCCGCCACGTCGCCGACGCGCGCGCTGTCCGCGCGCCTGCGCGACCGCTGGCTGGCGCGCGGCTATCTGGCGGCCGACTGCCTGCCCGACAGCGGGGCCGGCGGCACCACGGGCGCGGATGAGGGCGTGCTCCTCGTGATCACGCCGGGGCCCCGGTTCCGCGTCGGCGAGGTGACTGTCGGCGGCCCCGACTTCGCCGGTCGCGCGCGGGCCCTCGCCGCTGCCCTGCCGCCGCGGGACGCCTGGTTCGATCCGGGCGCCTGGGAGGAGGCGGTGGCGCGGCTGCTGGCGGCCGCGGGGGAGGCCGGCCATCCGTTCGCGCGCTGGGTGATCGGAGAGGTGCGCGTGGACGCCGCCCGCGCCGCGGTCGACCTGACGGCGACGCTGTTCACCGGACCGCGCGCCTGGCTCGGGCCGATCACGAGCGATCTGCCGGGTGGCCGGGGGGGCGGCTTCCTGCAGCGGGCGAGCGGATTGTCGCCGGGCGCTCCTTACCGCGAGTCGGATCTGGCGCGGGCGCGCGCGCGTCTGCTCGAGCGCGGGATCTGGCTCGAGGTCGGCGAGCCGCTGGTCCATACGGCGAACGCGGCCGACACGGTCGGCGTGCACTGGCCGGTCGTGCCGGTGCCGCGGCCCAACCGCTTCACCGCGGTGATCGGACTGAGCCGGCGCGACGAGGGGAACGCCGGCGCCGCCGCGGCCGCCGGTGGCAGCCGCCTGAGCGGTCAGGTGGATCTGCTGCTGCCCGATCTGGCCGGCACCGGCCGCCGGCTGGCGCTCGCCTGGACCGACGACGGGCGCGACCGCTCCCGTCTCGGCTTCACCTATCTGGAGCCGCTCGCTTTCGGCACGCCGCTCGACCTGGAGGGGAGTCTCGCGCACGAGGTGGAGGTGGAGAGCTACACCCGCTTCAGCGCCGACCTGCGCGCCCGGCTGGCGGTGGCGGGTGCGTGGGGGCTCGAGTTCGGTCTCGGGCGCGACCGCGGCACCTATCCCTCCGGCGCCTGGACCAGCACACGGCGCCTGCGTGCGCGCGCAGCGCTGCTGCGGCGGCGCGGCGATCCGGGTCGCAGCGGCTGGGCGGGGCAGTTCGGTCTCGAGACGGCGCAGCGGCAGGCGGTGGCGCGTGTCGACACCACGGCCGGAGCGCCGATCACGCCTGCCGGAGGGACCGAGGCGCGCCAGAGCCTGCTCGACCTGACCTGGAATGGCGAGGCGTTCCTCACCGCCACGCTGAGCGTCGCAGCCCGCGGGACCTTCGCCGAGGTGCAGGGGGACGGCGGTCCGATTCCGCTGTCGGAGCAGTACCGGTTCGGCGGCGCGCGCACGCTGCGTGGCTATCGCGAGGGGGCGTTCCACGGCGAACGGGTCGCTCAGGGATCGCTGGAGATCAGGATTGGAAGACCCTATCGTTCCAGACTTTACACGTTCTTTGACCTGGGGTATTTTCGTTTCGCAACGGCCGCGGCGACGGTCGAGGATCCCGGCCGGACCGTCATCCAGGAAGGCACGCCGCGCGGTTTCGGGCTCGGGCTCGAGACCCGGGCGGGCGGAGGGGACGTTTCGCTCGCCATCGGCCTGCCGGGGCGCTGGAATTTCGACGCGGCGCTGCTGCACGTGTCGCTGCTGCAGGCCTTCTGAAGCGCCGAGCCGGTGCTCCGCCCGGTGCAAGGAGGTGGTCATGGAGAGGGAGGAGGCGCGCACGGAGATCGCGCACCTGCGGGCGGAGATCGCCCGCCACGACCGCCTCTACTACTCAGCGGCGACGCCTGAACTTGAGGACGAGGCGTACGATGCGCTCGTGCGGGAGCTCCAGGCCTGGGAGATGCGGTTTCCCGAACTGGCCGCGCCCGACAGCCCAACCGCCGTCGTGAGCGGGGCTCCCGACGCTCGCTTTCCCAGTGCGCCGCACAGTCGTCCCATGATCAGCCTCCAGAACAGCTACGACGCGGCCGAGGTATCCGCTTTCGACGCGCGGGTGCGGCGGGAACTGGGGGTGCCGGTCGTCGTCTACACCGTGGAACCGAAGATCGACGGTGTCGCCGTGGCGTTGCGCTACGCGGAGGGGGTCCTCGTCCAGGGACTCACGCGCGGCGACGGACGTCAGGGCGATGTCATCACGGACAATCTGGCCGCGTTGGCGGAGATCCCGGCGCGGCTGCCCGATGACTGGCGCGACCTTTTCCTGGGCCGGGCGCCGCGCGCCGTCGAACTGCGCGGCGAGGCGTTTCTGCGCCTCGACCGTTTCCAGGCCCTGAACCGGGAGCGGGAGGCAGCCGGGCTGGCGCCGTTCGCCAATCCCCGCAACGCCACCGCCGGCACGCTCAAGACGCTCGATGCGGAGGCGGTGCGCCGGCGTCGGCTGTCGGTCCGTTTCTACCAGCTTTTCCCCCTCGACGACGCGGTGGAACCGGTCACGCACAGCGCGGAACTCGCGTTGATCCAGCGGCTCGGGCTGCCGGCGCAGGATTTCCTGGAGAGCGTCACCGACGCCGCCGGCCTGATCGCCAGCCTCGAGCGGCTCGGGGCGCTGCGTGCGAGTCTTGGCTATCAGATCGACGGCGCGGTGATCAAGGTCGACGACCGGCGCTGGCAGACGGCGCTCGGTGAGACGGCGAAGACGCCCCGCTGGGGTCTGGCCTACAAGTATGCCGCCGAGACGGCGCGTACCCGGCTCGAACAGATCGTCCTGCAGGTCGGGCGCACCGGGGTGATCACGCCCGTGGCGGTGCTGACGCCGGTGCCGCTGGCCGGTACGACGGTCGCGCGGGCCACGCTGCACAACTGGGATGAGATCGCGCGCAAGGATGTGCGGGAGGGCGACACGGTGATCGTGGCCAGGGGCGGCGACGTCATTCCCAAGGTGGTGAGTGTGGTGCCGGAGGCGCGTACCGGCGCGGAACGGCCGTTCCCGCCGCCGGCCGCCTGTCCGGTCTGCACCACGCCGGCCGTGCGGCATCCCGAAGAGGTGGCGTGGCGCTGCCCCAATCCGTTCTGTCCCGCCGTGGCGGCCGGGCGCCTGCGGCACTTCGCCGGGCGCGACGCCTGCGACATCTCCGGGCTGGGCGAACGCGGGATCGACCTCTTCCTGGAACTCGGCCTCGTGGGCGGTCCGGCCGATCTGCTGGGCCTGCGGCGCGATCAACTCGCCGGGCTGCCGGGCTGGGGGGAGAAGTCAGCCGACAGGCTGATCACGTCGCTCGGACGCGCTCGCGAGCGTCCCTGGGCGGCGAAGATCTTTGCCCTCGGCCTGCCGGGCGTCGGCACCGCCACCGCGGCCACGCTCGCGGGCCGCTTCGCCACGATCGCCGAGCTGCGCGCCGCGACCGCACCGGAGTTGTGCGCCCTGCCCGACATCGGCGAGGTCGTGGCGGCGGAGATCGGCAATTTCCTGGCCTCGCCCGAGGGGACGGCGCTGCTGGACGATCTCGCCGTGGCCGGCTTCTGGAAGGTGCGCGAAGACGCGCCGCCTCCACCGGTGCCTGGGGCGACCCCGCTCGCCGGACAGACCTACGTCCTGACCGGCACGCTGGCTGCCCTCACGCGCGCCGAGGTGAAACGCTCCCTCGAGGCGCTTGGCGCGAAGGTGACCGGCAGCGTCAGCCGCAAGACCACGGCCGTGGTCGCCGGGGCCGATCCGGGCGGCAAGCTCGACGACGCGGTCCGGCTCGGTGTGCCGGTGCTCGACGAGGCGGGGCTGCGGCGGCTGCTCGCCGGCGGGGAGGCGAGCCATGCCGGCTGACGGGCGCGCTCCGCGCGGGGTCTGGCTCGCCGCCCGGTCGCCCGGCGCGCCGGGGCGTTGGCTGTTGCTCGACGCGTGTGCGCCGGGCGCGCTGCAGGAGGTGGGCGAGGAGCGCGGCGGGCCGGTGGGGCCGGCCGGGGCGCTCGTGGTGTCCGACGGGCCGCGGGTCGAACTGCGCTCACGCTCCGGCGGCGGCCTGCTGGTCACGCGACCGCTCCTGTGGGCGCTGCTCGACCCGTGCGCCGCGGGCAGCGCGACGATCCTGACGGCGGTCGACGGGGTTGGCGCCGAACAGCTGCTGCGGGGGGAGGGACGCCGGCTCTGGGCGCGGCTCGCCGCTTTCGCCGCGCTCGACCCGGTGCTGCGCGACGAGTGCCGCCACCTGCTGTCCATGTTTGCCGCTTCGGCCGGCCGCCTGTGGGACAGCCTGGAATTGCTGGCGTCGGCCAGCGAGAGCAATCCGTTCGCCGGCTGGACGCCGCCGGTCACGCGCGCCGGGGAGACGCCGCCGGCAGCGCCCCGTCCACTGCCGGAAGATCCGGACGAACTCGGCGCCTGGCTGGCCGACCCGGCCGGTCTGGGCACCCTGTACGGCGACAATTTCACGCCGCGGGCGCAACAGGCGGAGATGGCCGCGGAGGTGGCGCGCCGCCTGGCCGAGGGGCGGCCGCTGCTCATCGAGGCCGGCACCGGAAGCGGGAAGACGCTCGCCTATCTGGTGCCGCTGCTGGCGGCGGTGGCGCGCGGCGCGGGGCGGGCCTGCATCGCCACGCACACGCGCGCGCTGCAGGGACAGCTGCTCGATCACGATCTGCCGCGCCTGGCGTCCCTGTTCCCCGCGCTGTGCACGCGACGCCTCATGGGTCGCCGCAACTATCTCTGTCGCCGACGCCGGCTCCATTTCCGGCTGCGGCCGGTCGATTCCTTCGCGACCGCCTCGGTGCAGGTCTCCTTCCGGCTCTGGCTGGCGGTCACGACCGAAGGGCAGCGCGAGGAGTTGGCGGGGCACCCCTGGCTGGAGGCTCACCTCGCTGAGCTGTTCGATTCGCCTGAGCCGTGCTCCCCGTCCATCTGCCACCAGGGGGACGAATGCTTCGTGCAGCGTGCGCGCCGCGCGGCGCGCGAGGCCGATGTCGTAGTCGTCAACCACTCGCTGCTGATGAACGATTTCGCCGCCGGTCGCACGCTGATCGGCCCCTACGCCCTGCTGGTGGTGGACGAGGCGCACCGGCTGCCGCCGGTCGCCCTCGAGACGCATGCGGTGCGGTGCGACGCCCTGCGCGTCGTGATCATCGAGGAGCTGATCGGCGAGGTGCGTCCCGGCGGCGGGCCGCCCGAGTTCCTGCGCCACCTGGCGTTGCGCGTGGCGGCGCTGGCGGGGGAAGAGGCGGCCGGCACGGCGGCGGCGATCGCCGTGCTCGGCGATGCGGCGGCCGCCTGTTTCGCGGCGTATCGTGATTGGCTCGGGGCGATCGGGCGCGAATTCGACGTCCGGGCGGAGCGTCAGACGCGGCCGCTCGGACGGGTGCGGGTCCACGATGGGGCCGAGACCTTCGGCGCGTTGCGGGCGCAGACGACGCGGTTGCTCGCCGCGGCGGCCGGCGCCGGCGCCGCCTACGCGTCGGTGGCGCGGCAGGTCGAGGGGCTGCCGAATCTGCCGCCCGACGCCGAGGAGGATCTGGGGACGCTGGCGCGTGCGGGGGAACTGCTCGCCGCGCTCGAGCGCGACGTCCGCTTCGTCACGGCCGCAGACGACGAGGCGTGGGTCTACTGGCTGGAACCGGCGCCGGAAACCGGCGTGCGCGCCGCCGGGGCGACGCCGCTCGAGTCGGGGGACCTGCTGCGGGCGCACTGGCAGCAGGCCGGTCTCGCGCCGGTCCTCACCAGTGCCACGCTGGCGGTGGGGGAGGATTTCGCGCACATGCTGGGCGAACTGGGGCTGCGCCGCCTCCATCCCGCCACGGCCACGGCGCTCATCGCCTCGCCGTTCGATTACGAGCGTCAGGCGCTGTTCCTCACGCTGGGCGACATGCCGCCGCCCGATCGTCCCGACTTCCCCGCGGCGGTGGCGCGGCTGGTGTCACGCCTGACGCAGGTGGCCCGCCGCAAGACGCTCGTGTTGTTCACGGCCTACAAGACGCTGGCGCGCACCGCGCAGGAACTGCAGGGGGACACGGCGACGCGCGACCTGTTCGCCGCGCTCCCGTCCGGGGAGTCCGTGGACGACGCGCCGGCGCCGCCCTTGCCGCCGCCCGTGATCCTGGCCCAGAGCGCCGGCGCCGACGCGCACGACCTGCTGGCCCGCTTCCGACGCGAACGGCGCGCGGTGTTGCTCGGCACGACCACCTTCTGGGAAGGGGTCGACTTTCCTGGCCACGAGCTCGAGATCCTCGTCGTCACGAAGCTGCCGTTCCTCGTGCCGGACGACCCGTGGGTGGAGGCGCGGCGCCAGCGACTGGACGCGGCGGGAGAGAACGGGTTCGAGTCGTTCGTCGTGCGGGACGCTGTGCTGCGCCTGCGGCAGGGCATCGGCCGTCTGATCCGCCGGTCGGACGATCGTGGCGTCGTCATCCTGCTCGACAGCCGCTTGCACAGCCGTCCCTACGGAATTACGTTCCTCAACGCCCTGCCCGCCTCGCCCCGCTACTGCACCGACGCGGCGGAACTGGCGCAGGTGGTGGCCGATTTCTTCGCCGGTCAGGCTTGAACCGGTCCGTCCGCCCACTCCGACGACAGGCGAAATCATCGTGAGCTCGCGACCGTTCGTCATTGGCGAGGAGGCCCTCGACCTCGCGACCTTCGCGGCGGTCTGTGCCGGCGCGCGGAGCGTGGCGCTTGGCGACGGCGCGCGTGCCCGCGTGATGGCGTCGCTGGCGCTGCGCCGCCGGCTGGAGGCGGGAGAGGCGCGCGTCTACGGGATCAACACCGGTTTTGGCCGGCTCGCCGACACCGTCATCCCGCCCGCTCAACGCGCGGCGTTGCAGACCAACCTCGTGCGCAGCCACGCCGTGGGCTGGGGCCCGCCGCTGACGCGGGCGGAGACGCGCGGACTGGTCTTCCTGCGCGCGCTCAGTCTGGCGCGCGGCTACTCCGGCGTGCGTCCCGAAGTCGTCGAGCAGCTGCTCTGGCTGCTGGAGTGCGGACTGCATCCGTGGATCCCGTCGCGCGGATCGGTCGGGGCGAGCGGCGATCTCGCGCCGCTGGCGCATCTCGGACTCGTGCTGTTGGGCGAGGGACATGTCCTGGGCGAGGATGGCCGCCGGGAGCCGGCCGCCGCCGCGCTGGCGCGGCACGGTCGCGCTCCGCTGCGGCTCGAGGCGAAGGAGGGACTCGCCCTCATCAATGGCACGCAGCTGATGAACGCGCTCGGCCTGCTGGCGGTGGCCCGGGGCGAGCGTCTGCTGCGGTGGGCGGTCGTGGCCGCCGCGCTTTCGGCGGAGGGACTCGAGGCGAGTGTGGCGCCGTTCGGGGCGCGCTACCACGCGCTGCGGCCGCATCCGGAGATCGCGGCCGTGGCGGCCGCGATCGACGCCCTGCTCGCCGGCAGTCCGATCGTTTCCGCCCACGGGGATTGCCCGCGCGTGCAGGATCCCTACTCGGTGCGTTGCGCGCCGCAGGTGCTCGGCGCGAGCCTGGCCGCGCTGCGTCAGGCCCGCGTGGTGATGCTGCGGGAGGCCGGCGCCGTCACCGACAATCCGGTGCTGCTGCCGGAGGAGGGGATCGCCGTCTCGGGCGGCCACTTCCACGGACAGCCGTTGGCGTTGCAGCTCGATGCGCTGGCGGTGGCGCTGTGCGAGATCGGCAGCGTGGCCGAGCGGCGGGTGGCGCTGTTCATGGGGGGCAACGGGGGGCGACTGCCGCGGTTTCTCGCTGCCGCGCCCGGCCTCGAGTCGGGCCTGATGATCGCTCAGTATCTGGCGGCTGCACTGGTCAGCGAGAACAAGACCGGCGCCTTTCCCGCGAGTGTCGATTCGATCCCCACTTCCGATGGCCAGGAGGACCACGTCAGCATGGGCAGCGTGGCGGCGCTGCGCCTGGCGCCCCTGCTCGATCGCGTGGAGGCGGTGGTGGCGATTGAACTGCTGACGGCGGGACGGGCGCTGCAGTTCATCGGCGATCCGTCCCGCGCGGAAGCGTGCGGACGCGTGGCCCTGACCATGGCGAAGGCGACCGCGGCGGTCCTGGCGCAGCTGGCCGCGACGGTCGATCTGGCGCCGGTGGACCGGTCGTTGACGGAGGACCTGGAGCGGATCTGCCGGCTGATCGGCGGGGCTGAGGCGGCCGGTTGCGCCACGGCGCTGGCCGCCCTGGCCGCCGGGCCCGACCTGGCGCCCGCAGTTCCGGCGGCCTGAGGCGGGAGGAGGGAGGCGATGATGCACGCGGAGAACAACAGCGCTGACCTGTGGCTGGACGTGGCGCGACAGCGCGCCGGGGCGACGGCAGGTCTGCTGGTGCACGGCATTGGCCAGCTCTGCACGCTGCATGATCCGGCGCTCGACGCGGCGGGACCGCGGCGGGGCGAGGGGTTGTCCCGGCTCGGGATCTTCACCGACGCGGCGCTCGCGGTGGCGGACGGTCGGGTGCTGGCGGCGGGGCCGGAGGCGGCCGTGCGCGAGGCGGTGGTGTGCTCCCCGGCCACGGTGATGGTCGACGCCGGCGGTCGTTGCATCGTGCCGGGCTACGTCGATCCGCATACGCACGCCGTCTTCGGGCGCTGGCGCCAGGACGAGTACGAGCGGCGGCTGCGCGGCGAGACGTATCAGGCCATTGCGGCCGGTGGCGGCGGCATCCATGCGTCGGTGCGCGATCTGCGCGCGCGCGACACGGAGGAACTTGTCGCGCTGGTGGTGCCACGGCTCCGGGAAATGGTCACGCATGGCACTACCACCGTCGAGATCAAGAGCGGCTACGGCCTGACCCTCGCCGACGAGGTGAAAATGCTGCGGGTCGCGCGCGCCGCGGCCGGGGTCGCCGATTTGCGCGCCGTCCTGACCTGCCTGGCCGCGCACGAGGTACCGGCGGAGTTCCGCGACCGGCGCGCGGCGTACATCAGTCTCGTGGCCGATGAGATCCTGCCGGCGGTGGCGCGGGAGGGGCTGGCCGAACGGCTGGACGTCTTCTGCGAGCCGTCGGTGTTCACGCTCGCGGAGACCGAGCGGCTGGTGCGCCGGGGCGCGGAGCTCGGTCTGGCCGCCGTGCTGCACGCCGACGAACTGGAACCGATGGGCGGGGCGGCGCTGGCGGCGCGGCTCGGCGCGCGCTCGGCCGATCACCTCATCCGGATCGACGCCGCTGGAATCGCCGCCCTGGCGGCGTCGCGCACGGTCGCCGTACTGCTGCCGGGAACCGTGTTCACGCTCGGTCTGCGGAGCTACGCGCCGGCGCGCGAACTGATCGCCGCGGGTGCGGCTGTGGCGCTGGCGAGCGATTTCAATCCCGGCAGTTGCCCGATCCTCTCGCAGCCGCTCATCCAGGCCATCGCCTGCACTCAGATGCGGCTCACGCCCGCCGAGGCCCTCACGGCCTGCACCCTCAACGCCGCGTGGGCGCTGGGCCGGCAGGACGAGGTCGGTTCTCTCGCCCCGGGCAAGCAGGCTGATTTTCTCCAGCTTGATGGCGGCGACTACCGGCTGGTGCCCTATCGGGCCGGCCACAACCCCGTGGTGGGGGTCTGGCGGGCCGGTAACCGGATCGGCCCGTGAAGAATAGGCAAATTCAGGTCCTAAATAGGGCTTAACCTCCAGAGCGGAAGGGCGATAAATGGAAAGACCGTCGACCCGTCGGTCGTGGTCCTCAGCGCAACCATGGTTCGCCAGCTTCGCAGCCGCGGAGGATTCGATTCTTGTCCAAGGTGAGCAAGCTCAAGCAGGAAGCCTACCAGGCCGGCAAGAAGCGGGACTGGGACAAGGTCATGGTGCTCTATGAACAGATTCTCGAGGTCGAAAAAAACAACCCGTCGCTGATCAACGAACTCGGTGACGTCTGCCTGAAACGTGGCGACACGCCCCGCGCTCTCGAGCACTTCCTCTCGGCCGCCGAGAAGTATCGCCTGACCGGCCTGTTCAACAACGCGATCGCCATCTACAAGAAGATCCTGCGCTTCGACGCCGGAAACATGAACTCCCACTGGTATCTGGCCGAGTCGCGCGCCAGCCAGGGCATGGCCGCGGACGGGCTGGTCCACGCCCTGCAGTTCCTGGCGCCGGCGGAGCGGCTGAGCGCCGATTTCCGCGCTCCCTACGTCAAGCGGTGTGTGCGGATGCTCGCGCTGTTCGCCACCCAGCCGGAGGTCCTGTCGCGGCTGGCCGAACTGTTCCGTCATTGGGCGTTGCCGCTCGAGGGGGGGCGCGTGGCTCTGTTGCAGGCCTGCCTGGCGCACGCGGCGGGCAAGGTCGACGCGGCCCGCCAGGCGATCACGGAGCTGATGACCGAGCATCCCGATCTGGCCAATTACCCCGAGTACCAGACATGGCTCCGGCAGTTGGGCGAAGCGCCCGCCGTGACGGGGGATCCGGGCGCCGGCCATACCGAACATAACACGATCGAATTCGACGCCGCGCCGGCCGGCCTGACCGGCGGCGAACCGGGTTCCGAGCCGCTGCCTGATTCGCCGGACGCTCCGGCGCCGGGCGTCCCCGAGGCCGCAGACCGGGGGCTCGCTGATTCGCTCGGTCTGGTCGATCTGTGCGACGCGGAGGATTCGGGCGGGGAGTCGGCCGGATTCCCCCTGGGCGAGCTGGACGACGCGGCGGGGAGCCGGGGGAGCGGCGGACTGCAGCGCACCGCGCGGTCGCGCCTGTTCGGCGAGGAGGAGTATCTGGGCGGGACGGTGCCCGAGGACGAGCCGGGGGATGAGCCGGAATCGTCCGACGACACCCGCTTCGAGATCGCCGTCGAGGACGTGCCGAGCTTCGCTGATCTGGCGAAGGAGCTGGAGGGCGAACGCGAGGTGCCCCGTCCGCCCGAGCCCACGGTCGATCTGCTGGCCGAGATCCTGGCCGAGACGGCCAGCGAGGACGCTGCGGGGGGTGGCCGGCAGGTCGAGACCATTGCCGACGAGATCGGCCGACAGGTGGGCGGAGAACAGGCGCAGGATCCCGAGGGTCAGTACAACATGGGCCTGGTCTACCTGGAGATGGAACTCTACGGACAGGCTGAGGAGTGTTTCGAAATCGCTTCGCGTGCGCCGGAATTCGCCCTGAGATGCTACGAGATGTGGGGCATCGTCCTGATCCGCCAGGCCCGGTACGAAGAGGCGGTCGATATCCTCGGGCGCGGGCTGCGTCTGCCGGCAGTGGCGACCGGCGATCTGCTCGGGCTGCTCTACCACACCGGACAGGCGTACGAGTTGGCCGGTCGCTCCGGCGCCGCGCGCGAGTACTACGAGCGCGTCTACCACACCTCGCCAAATTTCCTGGACATCGAGAAACGTATCGAGGCCCTGGAGTCGGTCTGACCCTCAGTCGCGGGTCCCGGCTCTTGTGGCGTTGCCGGCCATCCCCTAAGATACTCCGATCATGCTGGACGGAAGCGCACAGGAGCGGACGCCGGGAGTGCTCCGCCGAACGGTCCTGCTCGGGCTCTTCGCCGGCACGGCGGTCGGCGCCGGTTTGCTGCTGGCCGGAATCCCCAACTGTGAACTGATGACCCTCCTTTGCGCGCTGGCCGGGGGCGTGCTCGGCCGTGGCGCCGGTGCGGTCGTGGGCGCCCTCGCGGTCACGTTCTACTCCTTGGGCAATCCGCTCGGTCCGGCGCCGCCCCCCCTGCTCGCGGCTCAGGCCGCCGGTTTGGCGATGGCCGGCTGGCTGGGCGGAGCCACGGCCGGCGCGGTGCTTGCCCGCTGGCGCGCCGGCAGGCGTCGTCACGCCTCCCTGCTGGCGCTCGGAACCGGCGTGGGATCGACGCTGTTCTACGACCTGCTCACGAACCTTTGCGGCGCGGCCGTCTTCGGTGTCGACTGGCGGGTGGTTCTGGCCGGCGCGATCCCCTTCAGCTTGGTGCATGTGGCGGTGAACGGCGTGCAGTTCCTCCTTTTGTATGCCCCTCTGCTGGCGCGTTACCGCCATCTGGCGCAAAGCCCGCTGCGCGGGGACGGCCCGACGGTCGTGTTGACGCTGCTGCTGGCCCTGGCGGTTGCGCCGGAAGCCCGCGCCGCGGCTCCGGCCGACAGCGCGGCGGTCATGCCGGTTGACGGCACGGTCGCGCCGCCCGCTTCGCCCGCCCCGCCAGACAGCGTGATTGTCGCGTCGGACGCCGACACCGTAACCGCCATTTTGCCCCTGCCGCCGTTCGCAGGGGCGTTCGCCACGACTTATGTGGAACAGCTCACGCTCGACACGGCCTGGACTCCGCTGGTGGACGGCGGGCTGGGCGGGCGGATCGTGCTGGCACATGAGGCCGACACGTCG
This sequence comes from uncultured bacterium, assembly GCA_963732385.1. Taxonomy (GTDB): domain Bacteria; phylum Krumholzibacteriota; class Krumholzibacteriia; order LZORAL124-64-63; family LZORAL124-64-63; genus CAVSZB01. Next base: position 249,420 of record CAVSZB010000007.1, read on the forward strand.
CCGTGGCCGGCGGTGTGGCGCGACGACGTGCCGCTGGGCGTCGGCCATCGCTGGATCGACGAGCCGTGGCTGGTGCCGCTCGCCGGCCAGGAGATCAGCACGGTTTCTTACGGTCTCGACGCGTTCGGAGGATTCGGCGGAGAGGTGCGTCTTTCGCCTCTCGACAGCCGGCCGCAGGAGCCGGTGCTCGAAACGCAGTTCTTCAAGGGGGGGCACGGCACTTATCTGCGCCGGCTCGCCTTCCGCACGCCGCACGCGCCCTGGCGCGCGCGGTTCGACTTCGAAGAGCGGCTCGACCGCGAGGGCTACGCGCTGTCGCCCGACACAGACCTCCGCTTCGCCAATCTCAAGACGGCCGGATCCGCGGCGCTGCGGTCGGGTCGGGGCGTGATCGAGCGCGTGCTCGACGACGGTTCGCGTCTCCGGTTCGCGGTCGAGAGCGTGCGCCGACACCGCACCGTGCTGCCGGCCACCGGCACGATCCACGAGGAGGCGTGGCTGCAGCGCGCGGAACTGGGCTGGCGCGGCTCGGGCCGGCTCGGCGACCTGCGAGGGGCCGTGTTTGCGACCAGCGCGGACGTGCAGCGGGAACCGCCCGGGGAATCGGCCGAGTGGCGCCGGTTGGAGGTGACCCGGGAAGGGATTTCCGGCGGCCTCACCGGCGGCGGCGGCCGGCGCTGGCTCTCGGCGGTCGCCCTGGGCTGGCGTCTGCACGACACGGGTGCCGACGCGGCCTGGGCTGGCGCAGCGGGCGGTCCGGTCGACGGCGCCGGCGCGGAGGCCGCCCTGCAGGCCGGTCTGCGCGTTCCCTTTCGACGTCTGGCCGTCGTGCCGCGGCTCGTCTTCTCCTGGGCCGATCCCGGCGGCTGGCGGCCCGGCGGCGCCCTGACCGTCGAGCCTGGCGACGGTGGCTGGTGGCGGTTCGATCTGGAATCGGGGGGTCGGGCGCCGCGCAGTGACGAACTGTTGACGACCGACCGGGCTGAGGCGCCGGATCGCACGGTGCTGCTCGCGCCGAACCGCGATCTGGGCCGCGAGCGGGTCGTGCGAGCGGCGCTGGCGCTGCGGCGCCAGGTATGGGGAACCGATCTTGCAGCGACCGGGAGCCTGCGAACCCTGCGCGACGGCATTGCCTGGACCGCGGAGTCCGGCGCCGATGGCACGGGGCGCTGGGAGAACGGGCTGGACCTCGACGGACGCGTGCTGACGGCCGGTTTGACGCGCACAGTGCGTCTGGCCGGCCTGCTGCGCCTGCGCGCCGACGCGGTCTGGCGCTCGATGGCTGTGAGCAGCGGTGTCGCGCGGGGCGTACCGCCGGCGCGCGCGGCGTCGCTGGCGGTTGACTGGGAGCACAGTTCGTTTCATGGCGACGGCGTGTGGCTTCTCGGCTGGCGGATGGAGCGGACCGGCGTGTATGCCGATCCGTGGCTGCCGGTCGCCGGGTACACGCTGCCGGCGCGTGCTTTGCAGCATCTGCTGCTCGGCTTCCGGCTGGTCGGCGTGGATCTCCAGCTTGAACTGCGCAATCTCACCGACGACCGCCAGCCTGTTTCGGCCGGTGCACTGGCCGAGGGCCGCGAGGCGCGCTGGCGCCTCGGCTGGACCTTCACGCGCTGACTCCGGCGCCGCCGGGCCGGGAGCGCGCCGCGTCGGAGCTGGCGGCGAGTGCAAAGAGCGGCCATGACCCGCCGGCAGGCCGCCGCCCTGCTGCTCGCCGCCGCGCTGCTGGGGGGCGGTCGCTGCGTGCGTCAGCTGTTGCTGGTGGACGCGACCGGCGCCTGGCGTGATCCGCTCCTGCTCGACCGCTTTCTGCCGCCCGACGAAACGGCGCTGCTGCCTGCCGGCGGCAGTGTCCCCGCGGTCAGTGGCGGTGGTTCCGGTGGGGGCACGGTCCCGATCCGTGCCGTGCCCCGCGCGGTGTTCAGCGGACAGCTCGACATCAACACCGCGCCTGCGGACTCCCTCGAACTGTTGCCCGGACTCGGACCGGCGCTGGCCAGGCGCCTGGTGGCCGACCGAGCGGTGCGGGGGCCGTATCTCGCCGCCGGCGACCTGGAGCGGGTGAGTGGCATCGGTCCGCGGATCGCGGCCCGGCTCGCCCCACGCTTGCGTTTTGCAATGCCGCCTCCCGCCCGCCCCTCCCCGCCACCGGCCGCATCGCTGCCGGGCGCCCTCTGATCGGGCCATTCACGGCGGCCGGGTAAATGGCCCTCAAGTTGCGATCGGGCGCGTCGATCAGACAGCAGACACTACAGGCAGGCCGTCCGGCGCGGCCCGGCGCCCCCTGTGCCACGGGAGGCGATGGGTGGTGTCATGTCGCGACGGTCGCCGGCGCGGGAGCCACTGTGGAAAGCGCCTACGCACGCCGTAAACCGGGGGCGAGCATGAACGTCAGCAAAAGCCTGGTGATCAAAGACAAGATCGCGGGGCGTCTGCTCGAAGCGAATCTCATCAGCCAGGACGATCTGAACAAGGCTGTTGAGCTGCAGAAGAAGGATGGCGGATCGCTCGGCCTCTGCCTCGTCCGTGCCGGCGCGATCAGCGACAACGCCTACGCGGAATTTCTCGGCAAGGTGTACAACCTGCCGGTGGTGAATATCGAGAAGCTCGAAATCAGCCGTGAAAGTCTGGCGCTGATCCCTGCCGACGTGGCGACGAAGTTCCAGGTGCTCCCGCTGCGGCGCGAGGGGCGCATCCTCACCGTGGCGATGTCGAATCCGAGCAACATCTTCGCCATCGACGACATCAAGTTCATCACCGGGCTTGACGTGCAGCCGGTGGTCTGCGGCGAAGCGTCGATCAAGCGCGCCATCGATGCCAACTACGACTCGGCGGACTCCCTCGCCGCGATCATGCAGGGCCTCGAGGCCGACATCGAGATCGTGGAAGATGAAGAGGACGAGGAGGCGCTTTCCGGCCAGGAGTCGAGCCAGAACGCCCCGGTGGTCAAACTCGTGAACACGGTGCTGGCAGAGGCCGTGAAGATGGGCGCCAGCGACATCCACGTCGAGCCTTACGAGAAGCACCTGCGCGTGCGCTACCGCATCGATGGCGTGCTCGAGCCGATGATGGAGCCGCCGTTCAAGATGAAGAACGCCATCATCAGCCGCCTGAAGATCATGGCGGAGCTGGACATCGCCGAGCGGCGCATTCCGCAGGACGGCCGCATCAAGCTCAAGGTCGGCGACAAGAAGATCGACCTCCGCGTGAGCACTCTGCCGACGATCTTCGGCGAGAAGGTCGTGATGCGAATCCTCGACAAGGGGAACCTCAACATCGACCTTGCCGCGTTCGGCATGGAGCCCAAGGCGCTGGACGACCTGATGCAGGCGATCGCAGCGCCGTTCGGAATGGTGCTGGTGACCGGCCCGACCGGATCCGGCAAGACCACCACGCTGTACTCCTGTCTGTCGCGCCTGAACACCCCTGAGCGCAACATCATGACGGCCGAGGACCCGGTCGAGTACAACCTCGACGGCATCAACCAGGTGCAGGTGCGCGACGAGGTCGGGCTCACCTTCGCCGCGGCGCTGAAGGCGTTCCTGCGGCAGGACCCGAACGTGGTCATGGTCGGTGAGATCCGCGATCTGGAGACCGGATCCATCGCCACCAAGGCGGCGCTTACCGGCCATCTGGTGCTCTCGACTCTGCATACCAACGATGCGCCCAGTACGATCAACCGCATGATCGACATGGGCATCGAGCCGTTCCTGGTGGCTTCCTCGACGAACATCATCATGGCTCAGCGTCTCGTGCGCCGGATCTGCAAGCACTGCAAGGCCGAGGAGAAGGTGCCGCCCGAGTCGTTGTCCGGCGTCGGACTCAAGCCCGACACGGTCGTTTACAAGGGCCGCGGCTGCGATCAGTGCGGGGGCAACGGCTACTCCGGACGCCAGGGACTGTACGAGGTCATGCCGATCACTCCCGAGATCCGCGACATGATCCTTGATCGGGCATCCACCAGCGAGATCTGTCGCAAGGCGATCGAGCAGGGCATGCTCACCCTGCGCCAGGACGGACTGATGAAGATTCAGAGAGGCATCACGACCATCGAAGAGGTCCTGCGGGAGACCTCCGGAGTCGAGTGATGAACTGGGCCGCGATCGGCCACGCGGTTACCCGGATATATGGAGGATAGTCGTGATCAACATGCGCGAATTGCTCGAGGATATGGTCAGCCGGGCAGCGTCCGATCTGCACGTCACCGCCGGCCTCGCCCCGCAGTACCGGGTCGATGGCGCCATCCAGGCCAGCAATTTTCCGACGCTGACGCCCGAGGCGACCCGCCAGCTTGCCTACAGCATCCTGAACGATGAGCAGAAGAAGCGGTTCGAGAACGACAAGGAACTCGATTTCTCATTCGGCGTGCAGGGTATCAGCCGGTTCCGCGCGAACGTCTTCCAGCAGCGTGGTTGCACGTCGATGGCGATACGTCAGATCCCGTACACGATCCAGACTTTCGAGGAGCTCGGGCTGCCGCCGGTCGTGCGCATGCTCGTGAGCCGGCCGCAGGGGCTGATCCTCGTCACCGGACCGACCGGCAGCGGCAAGTCAACCACGCTGGCCACGATGGTCGACCACATCAACCGCAACATGGCGGGACACATCATCACGATCGAGGATCCGATCGAATACGTGCACCAGCACAAGAAGTGCATCGTCAACCAGCGCGAGGTCAACAACGACACTGGCTCATTCCCGCAGGCGCTCAAGTACGTATTGCGCCAGGATCCTGACGTGATTCTGATCGGCGAGATGCGCGACCGCGAAACCGTCGCCGCCGCGCTGACCATCGCCGAGACCGGGCATCTGGCCATGGCCACGCTGCACACGAACAGCACCTACGAATCGATAAACCGCATCATCGACGTGTTTCCGGCCGAGCAGCAGAACCAGGTGCGGTCACAGCTGGCGTTCAGTCTTTCCGGCGTGATGACCCAGCAACTCATTCCGCGGGCCTACGGACGCGGGCGCGCGCTGACGCTGGAGATCATGGTCTGCACGCCGGCGATCAAGGCGATGATCCGCGACAACAAACCGCATCAGATCTACGGCCTCATGCAGGCCGGTCAGAAGCACGGCATGCAGACCATGAACCAGTCCCTGTACCAGGCGTTCGTCAACAAGTGGATCTCGCGCGAGCAGGCGGTCAGCCGCAGTTCCGATCCCGCGGAACTGTTGCAAATGATGGGCGAGCCTGTAGGCGCGGTCTGAGCGAAGGGGAGGGAGTCGTGGCAGCCAGCACCATGTTCGTCTGGAAGGGTCGGTCCCCCAAGGGAGAAATTCTTTCCGGCGAGTACGAGGCCACCGACAAGCATGAGGTTTCCGAATATCTCCGCAAGCGGCGGATCATCATCACCACGATCAGGAAGAAGCCGAAGAATCTGCGCTTCGGGCTCGGGGGGGGCGGCAAGGTCAAGGTGCGCGATCTGAGCGTGTTCACACGCCAGTTCGCCACCATGGTCAACGCCGGTCTGCCGCTGGTGCAGTGCCTCGACATTCTCGGGCGCCAGATGGAGAAGCCGTTCTTCCGCGCGACCGTGCAGCAGGTCATGCTCGACGTGGAGGGGGGCTCCACGCTGGCGGAGGGTCTGGGCAGGCATCCGCGCATCTTCTCTGACCTGTACACCAACATGGTGGCGGCCGGTGAGACGGGCGGTATCCTCGACACCATCCTGACGCGGCTGTCTCTCTACCTGGAGAAGGCTGACGCCCTGCAGCGCAAGGTCAAGGGCGCGATGACCTATCCGACCATCGTGCTGGTCGTGGCCGGCGGCGCGACCATTTTCATGCTGCTGTTCGTCATCCCGGTGTTCGCCAAGATGTTCTCCGATTTCGGCGGCACGCTGCCGGCTCCCACACGCATCGTGATGGGGCTGTCCATCTTCCTGCAGCACTACTGGTGGGCTTTGGGTGGCGGGGCTTTCGGCCTCTCGGTCCTGTTCAAGCGCTATCGCGCCACGAAGAAGGGCCGCCTGCAGACGGACAAGTTATCGCTGCGTATCCCCATCCTGGGCGACGTGCTGCGCAAGTCGTCGGTGGCCCGCTTCACCCGGACGCTCGGCACGCTGGTCGGGGCCGGCGTGCCGATCCTGCAGGGGCTGGAAATCACCGCCAAGACGGCCGGCAACATGGTGATCCAGAATGCGATCGTCGCGACCCAGAAGAGCATCAGCCAGGGCGATACAATCGCCGAGCCACTGCGCAAGAGCGAAGTGTTCCCGCCGATGGTGGTCCAGATGATCGGCATCGGCGAACAGACGGGCGCGCTCGATGAGATGCTCAACAAGATCGCGGACTTCTATGACGACGAGGTGGACACGGCGGTGGATGCGTTGACCGCGGCTATCGAGCCGATCATGATCGTGGTCATGGGCGTGATGGTCGGCGGCATGCTGATCGCGATGTATCTGCCGATGTTCCAGATGGCCAATGTGGTCGGCTGAGATGCCAGGCGCCAGCGATGCGGAGCTGGCGGTCGGGGAGACAGCAGCGCCGGCGGGGGCCCCGGGCCAGCTGCTGGCGCTGCGTCTGCTGTTCGCGACCTTCATGGTCGGCACCGGCATCGTGGTCGTCCGGCTGGCCACGCCGTGGAACGCGATTGACGGTCTGCTCATCGGCCTCGGCCTGATCTACGCCAGCGTCGGCGCCGCCTGGTTCGCGGCCCGGCGAGGCGTCGACGGGCGCCGGCTGGCCGCCTGGCAGCTGGGCGCCGACGTTCTTCTGATCGGCCTGCTCTGCCACGTCTCCGGCGGAGCGGTCTCGCATTTCCGACTGCTGTTCTTCGTGCCGATCCTGCTCGGAGCGAGCTGGCTGGGGACGCGCGGCTCGGTGCCGCTGGCCGCGAGCGCGGCTCTGGTGACCGTGCTGGCGCAGATCGGCGCCGCGGCGGGGCGGGGCGCCGGGGGAATGCCCGCACCGGGGGCCGGTCCGCCGGGCGGCTCCGTCCTCGACGCCCACTTCTATGTGTTCCTCTTCCTGCTGGTCGGTCTGGGCGGGGGGCTTTTGGCGGACCGCGCCGCGCGCCGGGAGCGCGAGGCGGCGCGTGCGGCGGAGGATCTGCGCCGCGCCCGCATCGAGGTGGGCAACGTGCTGGACAATCTGAGCAGCGGCCTGCTGATAGTCGATCGCCACGCCCGCATCGTGCAGCTGAACCCGGCGGCGGAACGCATCCTCGGCGTTTTCGCCGAAGAGGTCGCCGGGCGCAACCTGGACGAGGCGTTCGGGGCTTCGCTGGCCGGATTCGCCGAGACGGTCAATGCCGTGCTGGCCGGCGGCCCGACGCTGGGCCGCGGCGAGCAGAACATCGTGCGCTGGGACACCGTAGTCGTGCCGGTCGGCCTGAGTGTCAGCCACCTGCGCGATGCGGCGGGCGAAGTCACCGGGGCCATCGCCATCTTCCAGGACCTGACCGAGGCGCAGCGCATGCGCGAGCGGGTACGCGAGGCTGACCGCCTGGCCGCGGTGGGTGAACTGTCTGCAAGCATCGCGCACGAGATCCGCAATCCGCTGGGCAGCATCCGGGGCAGTGTGGAGATCCTGGCCGGCGAACTGGAGCTGAGCGGACAGCAGGCGCGGCTGCTGCAACTGATCCTCAAAGAGAGCGCCCGGGTCAACACGATCATCGACGATTTCCTTGCCTTCGCGCGGCTGAGACCGGCAAGGCGCCGCCCCGTCGCGGTCAGTGCGTTGCTCGATGACGTTCTGCTTGAGACGCGTCAGCAGGTGCTGTTCAAGGGAGGCGGGGTCGCAGTCGAGGGGCGGGCGGCGGATCCGGCACTGATGGTGTTCGCGGACGCCGGGCAGATGCTGCAGCTCTTTCTCAACCTCACCCTCAATGCGTGCGAGGCGATGGAGTATCGCGGACGTCTGGTGCTGACGGCCGGTCCGGCTGACGGCGGTTTCTGCGAACTGCGGGTCGCCGACACCGGCCCCGGGCTAAGTGACGAGGCGAAGGTCCGCCTGTTCACCCCGTTCTTCACGACCAGGAAGCACGGCACGGGGCTCGGGCTACCGATGGTCGCCCGCATCGCGCACGCCCACGACGGCTCGGTCGAGGCGACCGCCTCGCCGGCGGGCGGCGCCGAGTTCCGCGTGCGCATTCCGCTGGCGCCCCCCTGCGAACTCGCGGCGACCGGCGCCGTCGCGGACACGGCCGGGCAGGACGAGACGCCGACTCCGGTCGCAGTGGACGCCGGCGATGTTTGTGAGCCTCGCGGCTGATTCCGTTCAAGATTCCGCCCTGGCCGCCGATGTTGGCCAGAGGCGCTTGATGTCGACCCGACAGCTCGGAGGACACTGAATGGCTGACGGCAGGATTCTGGTGGTCGACGACGAGGAATCGATGTGCCAGTACCTTTCCATCCTTCTGGAGAAGGAGGGGTACGAAGTGGCGACGGCCGGATCCGGTGCGGAGGCGCTGCGGCTGGCCGAGGAGCGGCCGTTCGATGTGGCGATGACGGATATCCAAATGCCGCGCATGGACGGCATCCAGCTGCTGAAGGGGCTCAAGGGAATCGACCCGCAGACGCCGGTCATCATGCTCACTGCCTACGCCAGCGAACGATCGGCCATCGACGCGGTGAACATGGGTGCCTTTTCGTATCTGCAAAAGCACTGCAAGAACGACGAGATCAAGATCGCCGTGCGCAACGCGCTGGCGTTGCGGCGCGCCCAGAGCGAGAACTCGAAACTGCGGCGGGAACTGCGGCGCAAGCGCGGCAAGCTGCGCATCATCGGCCAGAGTCCGCGCATGCTCGCCGTCTTCAAGATGGTCGACAAGATCGCGGCCACCCCGGCCACGATCCTGATCGACGGCGAGAGTGGCACCGGCAAGGAACTGATCGCGCAGGCCATCCACGAGCGGAGCGAACGCTCGAGCCAGCCGTTCGTGGCGATAAACTGTGGCGCGATCCCGGAAACGCTGCTCGAGAGCCAGCTCTTCGGGCACGTCAAGGGCTCCTTCACCGGCGCCGACCGCGATCACGACGGCTTCTGCCGGCAGGCCGAGGGCGGCACGATCTTTCTCGACGAGATCGGCGAAACGCCGCACGCCATCCAGGTCAAACTCCTGCGCATGTTGCAGGAGCGCGAGATCTACCCCGTCGGCGCGAGCAAGTCGATCAAGGTGGACCTGCGGGTGATCGCGGCGACGAATCGCGATCTCGAGGCGGAGGTCGCCGCCAACCGCTTCCGGACCGACCTCTACTACCGTCTCAACGTGATTCCGCTGAGCCTGCCGGCGCTGCGCGACCGTCCGGACGACGTGCCGCTGCTGGTGGACCACTTCCTGCGCATGCACATGCCGGGCTACGCCGGCAATCTCGGCGCCGCGATTGACGATGCGGCCCTGCAGGCGCTCCAGGTCTACGAATGGCCCGGCAACGTGCGCGAACTGGAAAACGTGATCGAGCGGGCCAGCATCATCCGCGAAGGGGATCACATCACCCTGCGCGACCTGCCCGAGACGGTGCAGCGACCGGCCGGCGCCGGCGTACCCGACGGCAGCCTGCTCGGCCGCCACGTGCCGCTTGAGGAGATCGAGAAAGTGCACATCCTGCAGGTGCTCGACAGCGTGGGAGGGCACAAGAAGCGGGCGGCCGAGATCCTGCAGATAAACCCGTCCACGCTCTACCGGAAGTTGATCCGCTACGGATTCGCGGCGCCGGGCGGCGAGGGGGAGGACGGCGTGGAACTGGATATGATGGGGGCGGATGAGGCCGGGCCGGCGCTGGTCGGGCCCGACGGCGCGCCCCTGGACGACGAAGGGTGAATCGGGCGCCCCGCGGGCGCGGGTTGCAGCCTGCCCGGCAGGCGCTGCCCGCCCCGACTGCCGACAGCTCGCCATTGTCGGCGTAACCCGAGGTGCTGCAATGAGATGGAAGTGATGGGCAACTCCGGATCCGTTGGCATGGACATTGCAAATGACGCTGCGATTAGCCAGCGGTCCACCAACGGTGGGCCCGGGACCATCTCCAGGCGAGGGTGAGGTCGTTCGCGACCGCAGAGGGAGGTACTCAAGTGTTCAATCGCAAGGGATTTACTCTGATCGAGCTCATGATCGTGGTGGTCATCATCGGCATCCTGGCGGCGATCGCGATTCCGAACTTCATCAACATGCAGTCCCGTGCCAAGGAAGCCTCGGTGAAGTCGAACTGCCATACGGTGCAGCTCGCGGCCGAGGACTTCTCCGTGCAGAACGACGGCGTGTACGCCGCCGACACTGCTGACGCTCTGCCCAGTGGCGACACGATCGTCCTGCTGCTGCCCGGTGGCGCCCTGCTGGAGAATCCGTTCAGCAAGGTGGCGGACAGCCCGGTCAACGGTGCGGCGGCGGCGGTCGGCGAGGCCGGCTATCTGGTGCACACCGATGCGTCCGGCATTCCTGACGGCTACACGATCAACGGCTTTGGCAAGACAGTCGAGATCATCTCGCTGACCAGCGGTCAGTAGGATACCACCGACAGGGCGGGGTCCGCTGCGAGCGGACCCCGCCCTTTGCACAGGCGACACGTCAGCAAAGGAGGATGGGGGCATGTGGCGGCAAACCTCGCGGGCCGGCTTCACGCTCATCGAGTTGATGGTGGTCGTCGTGGTGATCGGGATTCTGGCCACTCTGAGCATCTCCTCCTACATGAACATGCAGTCGCGGTCGAAGGAGGCGCGGGTGAAGGGCAACTGCCACACCGTGCAACTGACGGCCGAGGATTTTTCGGTCCAGAACGACGGCGTGTACGCGGCTGATCTGACCACGACCCTGGTGACTGGCGAAACGATCGTCGGTCTGCTGCCCGGCGGCGCGCTGCTGGAAAACCCGTTCACGCGGGCCGCCACCGAGCCGATCGTCGGCGCGGCGGCCACGATCGGCCAGACGGGGTACAGTTCGGTTGATCCGGATGGTGACGGTAATCCGGACGGGTATTCCGTGACCGGGTATGGAGAGAATCAGCTCATCATTACCGTCACCAGCGGCCAGTAGCCCTCTCCGCTTCCCACTGGCATTCCTGTTGCAAGGTCCTGCCCCCGCGCGGCGCAGCGGCGGTCTTCCGCGGCTGCGAAGCCACGCAGCGGCCTGTTTCCGGCCGCCGCCGGCGGGATTCCGGGCAGGGCCGGCGGCGGACGTCACCCGGGGAGAGTATATGGAGGAGACTGAGGGCATGAACGGGCCGGCGGCCTGCACGGTCGACGGACTGACCAAGAGCTACCGCGCCGGGTTCTGGGGGCGGCGGCGGGCCGCGGTGGCGGACGTCTCCTTCACCGTGCCACGCGGCGCGGTGATCGGGCTGCTCGGCCACAACGGCGCCGGCAAGACCACCACGCTCAAGGCGATCCTCGATCTGGTGCGTCCGGACGCCGGGCGCATCGAACTGCTGGGGCGCGACCACCGCGACCGTCAGGCGCGGGCCGGCGTCGGCTACCTGCCGGAAAGCCCCTATTTCTACGACTATCTCACGGCGGGCGAGCTGCTCGATTTCTACGCGCGGCTCGGCGGCGTGCCGGCGCGGGAGCGGACCCGGCGCGCGGGCGAGGTGCTGGCGCTGGTCGGCATGACCGCCCACGCGCGCACACCGCTGCGCAAGTGCTCCAAGGGGATGCTGCAGCGGATCGGCCTGGCCCAGGCCATGGTGCACGATCCCGAACTGCTGATCCTCGACGAACCGATGTCCGGTCTCGATCCGCTCGGGCGCAAGGAGGTGCGCGACCTGCTCGGTGAGTTGCGCCGTCGCGGCCGGACGCTATTGATCTCCTCGCACATCGTGCCGGACCTCGAGGCGCTGGCCGACGCGGTGGTCATGCTCAGCGAAGGGCGTCTGGCCGGCGTGTTCGATCTGCACGGGCCGGCCTCGCCCCAGTTCGAACTCTGGCTGGCGGAGCTGCCCCGCGACCCGCGCACGGTATCCCTGTGGCAGGCCGCGGCCCCACGCCCGGCCGGCGGCGGACGCCCCGGACTCGTGGTGACACTGACCGACCTGCCGCGCCTGCGTGCCGCGCTCGGCCTGTGCGCCGAGGCCGGCATCGACGTGCACGGCGTGACCTCGCGCCAGACCGGCCTGGAGGCGGCGTTCCTGAAGGCGATGGGCGCGAGAGCAGAGACCGTGGCCGCGCCGGCGGCGATCGCGTGCCCCGATATTCTCGAGGCTCCGGCGCCGGACGGCGTAGCCGCCACGCTCGACGCGGTCGCGGCGGAAGCCGAACTGATCGGCGCGGGCACGGAAGGGGGCCGGTCATGACCGGATCTGGCGATCATGTCGCGGCGGTGGCGCTGAACACGTTCCGCGAAACGGTGCGCGATCGGATTTTCTATCTCGTCGGCGTGTTCGGGCTGGTGCTGATCGGGAGCAGCGCGATTCTCTCCCCGCTCACCGTGGGGGCGCAGAGCAAAGTTGTGGCGGACGTCGGTCTCGCCTCGCTTTCCCTGTTCGGCCTGCTGGTGGTGGTCTTCGTGGGCAGCGGCATGCTGCACAAGGAGATCGACAAACGGACGATCACCACCATCCTTGCCAAGCCGGTCTCGCGGCGCGCCTATGTGGTCGGCAAGTTCGGGGGTCTGATCCTGACCCTGGCCTGCATGCTGGCGGCGATGGGGGCGCTGTTCCTGCTGGTCACGCTCCGGACCCCGGTCCCGCTCAACCTGGGGTACGCGGCGGCCTTCGTGTTCGCGTTCCTGGAACTGGCGGTCGTAACCGCCATGGCCGTGCTGCTGTCGACCTTCGTATCCCCGGTCCTGGCGGCGGTCCTGACCATCGCGCTGTTCGTGGTTGGGCATGTCAGCTCCGATCTGAAGGCGTTCGGCGCCCTGGTCGGGGGGCCGGTCCTGCGCCTGGCCACCAGCGTCCTGTTCTACGTCCTGCCCAACCTCGAAGTGTTCAACGTGCGCGGCGCCGTCGTCCATGGCGATCCGGTGTCGGGCGCGCATCTTTCGCTCGCCGCTCTGTACGCAACCTGTTACGTGGCGCTGTGCCTCGTGCTGGCCGGGGCGATCTTCACCCGCCGGGAGTTGAAATGAGCGGCGCGCGCGTACTTTGCGCCGGCTCCGGGCCCGGTGTCGCGACGCGGCACCATCCCTGGCCAGGCTGGCTGCCGACCATGCTGGCCGTCGTCGCGCTGGCGTGGGCCGTCGCCGGGCTGCTCGGGCGTCTGGAAGCGCGGCCGGCGGCGCGGGAGGACGAGCGGCTCTGGCTGCCGTCGGGTCTGTTCCTGCGCGAAAGCACCGCCGGCTTCCGCGAGGTGGCCGCCGACGCCCTCTGGTTCCAGGCGGTGCAGTACTACGGCGAATACCGCCACGGACGGCACGACCTGGCCTACTTCCGCGGCATGATGCGCGGCGTGACGACCCTCGATCCGCGTTTCCTGGAGGCGTATCGCTTCGGCGCGCTGGTCCTCGCCACGGACATGCGGGACGTGGCGGGTGGCATCGACCTGCTCCGGCGCGGCATCCAGGCCAATCCGGACTGCGCGATCCTCCCGTTCGAGGTGGGCTTTCTGCAGTGGGTCGTGCAGCGCGACTACGCGCGGGCCGCGACCTGGTTCGACGCCGCCTCGCGTGCTCCCGACGCCAGCGACTTCACGCGGCGCTTCGCGGCCTTCGCGCACAAGCGCGCCGGCCAGATCGAGGTCTCCTACGTCCTGTGGCGCAATCTGCGGGACACCACCTCCGATCCCGGCATGCGCGATCTCGCCGCGCGCATGATGGCTAAGATCGAACCGATACTGCGCGCTCGCGCCGAGGGTGGGGACGGGAGCGCCAACCTGGCGCCGGGCGGGGAGGTGCGTCCTTGAACGCTATGGACGGTCTGCCGCGCGAGTTCGTCTGGGCCTGGCTGGCGCTGGCCGCCGGTCTGGGCGCCTGCTTCGGGAGTTTCGCGAACGTGCTCATCCACCGCCTGCCGCGCGACCTGAGCATCGTGCGCCCCCGTTCCCGCTGCCCCGGCTGCGGGCACCCCGTGCGTCCGCTCGACAACCTCCCGGTACTCTCGTGGTTGCTGCTGCGGGGCCGTTGTCGCGACTGTGGCGCCAGCATCTCCTCCCGCTACTTGCTGGTGGAAGCGGGCGGTGGCGCGGCGGGAGTGATCGCGCTGCTGCGTTTCGGCCCCGGCGCGCCGGCGCTCGCCGCGCTGCTGTTCCTCGTCGCCCTGCTCGCCATCGCGCTGATCGACTGGGAGTTCATGATCATCCCTCACACGCTGACGGTCGGTGGCATGATCGCGGGGCTGACGCTGGCGGCATGGACGCCGGTCGGACTGCGCGGGGCGTTGCTGGGCGGGGCGCTCGGCGCGGGGATCGTGCTGGCCCTGTCGCGCGGCTACCGGTTGATCCGCGGCACCGACGGCATGGGCGGGGGCGACGTGATGCTGATGGGTATGGTGGGGGTGTTCGCCGGCGCCTGGGGGGCGCTGGCGGTCCTCTTCGGCGGCGCCCTGCTCGGGACGCTCTACGCGCTCGCGCGGTATCGCACCACCCTGGCCGGCAAAACGCGCCTCCCATTCGGGACATTTCTTGCCGCCGCCGCCGCCGGGCTCTGCCTGGCGGGCGACGGACCGCTCCGCTGGTACCTCGCACTTCTGCGCTGAGGCGCGTTGCGGCGCAGATTCCGCTCAAGGGTCCGAATCCTCGGACGAATCTGCGTCTGGCATGCAGGTTGCCCGTGGCGGCCCGGCGCGACGGTCGCGAAGGCGGGGGAGCCGCGGCTCGGCGCGTGACGACAACCCCCACAAGGCGGGATGCGACATGTTGGGATTCCTCAAGGGTCGGAAAAAGTCCTTAATAGGGCTGGATATCGGCTCCAACGTCGTCAAATGCCTCCGTCTGGAGACAGGTGGCGCTCGGCCGGTCATCACGCATTTTGCGATGGTGCCGCTGGTGCCCGAGGCGATCGTCGACGGGGAGATCATGGACCGTGAACTGGTCATCCAGGCGATCAAGGAGTGCGCGGAACTGGCGCACCTGCCGAACGAGCCGGTCGCCAGCGCGGTGTCGGGCCGCGCGGTGATCGTCAAGAAGATCGTCATGGACAAGATGAGCCAGACGGACGCCAGGGAGGCGATCTACTGGGAGGCGGAGCAGCACGTGCCGTTCGATATCGACGACATCTCGCTTGCCTTCCAGGTGTTGCGCGAAGACGTGGGCGCGAATCAGATGGAAGTGCTGCTGGTGGCGGCGAAGAAGGACATGATCCTCTCGCATGCCGACCTGATCCGCGACGCCGGATTCAAGCCAGCTGTGATCGACGTGGCCTCATTCGCCAACCAGAACGCCTGGGAGTTCGCGCACGGAGCACAGGCGGTGGCCGCTGACGGCGAAACCTCCGCAACGGAGGGGGGGCGCACCGAGTTCGTAGCCCTTCTGGACGTGGGCGGCGGCGTCACGAATGTGAACATCATCCGCGACGGCGTGCCCTATTTCACGCGCGACCTGCCGATCGGCACCGCCCGCTTCACGGAGGAGTTCCAGAAGCAGCTCGGCCTGACCTTCGAGCAGGCGACGGCGGCATCGCGCGGACACCTCGAGGGGCTCGACGTCGGCGCCGTCACGGAGATCGTCCGTGCGGTTGGCTCCGAGATCTACCACGGTCTCGAACCGTCGCTCTCCTATCTGCGCGCCGCGGGCGAGGCGGAGGGGATCGATCGCATCGTCATCAGCGGAGGCGGGGCGAAGCTGCCCGGTCTGCGCGAATTCCTGGCCGGCAGTTACGAGGTGCAGGCGGAGATCGCCGACCCGTTGTCCGCTCTCGACTACGGCCACGAGGTCTTCGGGGAGCATGACCCCGCCGAGCTGAGCCCGTTGCTCGCGGTGAGCGTCGGCCTCGCGCTGCGGAAGGCGGTGGAGTAATGATCAGGATCAATCTCCTGCCCCAGGAAGAGGCGCCGTCCCAGCGCACGTTCAATCTGCCGAAGGTCGGCAGTGTGGTGCCGCTGGTCACCGTGATCGCGGTGGTGGCGGGTCTGGCTCTCGCGTTCACCTACCAGAGTCGGCGCATTGCCGATCTTGGCACCACCATCTCGGGCGAGGAGGCGGAGGCGCGGCGCCTCGCGCCGGAGATCGCCAAGGTGCAGTCGCTCAACCGCGAGCGTGACGAGGTCAACCGACGGCTGGACGTGATTACGCAGCTGGACCGGGACCGCTATTTTCGCGTGCATATGCTCGACGAATTGAACCGCGCCCTGCCGCAGCACACGTGGCTGACCGTGTTCGAGGAGCAGGGGAGCAACCGGTTCGCGGTCGAAGGCGTGACCTTCTCGAATTTCCTGGTGAGCGACATCCTCCAGAACCTGAGTCGCTCGCCCTATATCACGTCCGTGGATCTCGTGGTGGCCGAAAAAGGCCTGATCAACGACGTCCCGGTGGTCAAGTTCAAGGCAACCGCGACGGCCACCCGGCAGCCCGCCGGCGGCACCGGCGCGGCCGTGGCCGACGGCACGCCGATCGCGGCGGCGGACGCTGCGGTCAGCGGCAGCTGAGGGGACGGAGGCTAACGCATGGACATCGATGTGAAAGACCCGAAGGTCGTCAGGTGGCTGCTGGCTGTCCTGGTGATCCTCGTCGTGGTGCCGGTCTACTTCTTCACGACCGTGCTTCCGGTGACCTACAAGGCCCGGCACGCGGAGATCGCGAAGCTCGAGGCGCGGCACCAGGAACTGGGCCGCGACCTGGAGAAGGCGCGTCTGCTGGTGCGCAACCTGGCGCGCGTGGAGAAGGAGTACCAGATCCTGCACGAGCAGTGGACCGTCGCGCAGTTGCTCCTGCCGCAGAAGAATGAGATGCCGTCGTTGTTGCGCAAGGTGACCGCGGCCGGGAGCCAGTCGGGCGTGGAGTTCCAGCTCTTCAAACCGGGCGCCCCCGTGGCCCGGGAATTCTACGCTGAGAACCCGGTCGAAGTGAAGGTGCAGGGGGGATATCACCAGTTCGGCATCTTCCTGAGCCGGCTGGCCAACCTCAACCGCATCGTCAACGTCGGGAATCTGAAACTCAAGGGAATCGACAAGCAGGACGCGCAGCCCTACTCGGTCGAGGCCTCCATGACGATCTCGGCCTACACCCTCGAGGGGTCCGCCGTGCCGGAGCCCGTCGACCAGGGTGACGGCAGCAGGAAGCTGGCGCAGGCGAGCGAGTCCGACGAGGGCAAGACGGCCGCCGCAACCGGCGGCGCGGGCCCGGCCAAGACCAAGGTTTCCCGCGCCCGCGATGCGGCCGCGAAGGCCTCTGCCGGCGCCGGCGCCGGCGGGCGCTAGGAGGTGCGGGCATGAACAGAAGCATCGAGCGGATTCTTATCACCGGCCTGGCGGTCTGTGGGGCAATGTGGCTGACCGGCGGCATCGCGGTGGCGCAGACTCCCGTCGCCACGGCGGGGGACGACGACCCGGCCCTGGAAATGTCGCTCGACGAGGAGACGGGGTGGCAGGGCGAGGATGACGCCGCCGCCGCGCTGGAGGCCGTCGATTCCTCCTCGCCGTCGCAGGAAGCGGCCGTGAAGCTGCAGGAACTGCGTCGCAACGAGTTTTTCTACCAGTCCTATGGACGCGGTGATCCTTTCAAGACGCTGGTGGCCGGCAAGTTCGAAGGTACGACCAGCGGAGACCTCGTCGACGTCGGCAGTGGCCGGCTGGTCGGCGTGATGTGGGGCCCGGACGACCAGTTCGCTCTCGTTGAGGACGGCAATGGCTTCGGTTACATCCTGCGGGTCGGCGATCCGGTGCAGAACGGACGCGTCGTGAGCATTCGCAAGAACTCGCTCACCGCGAAGATCACCCTGTACGGGATCACCACGTCGGTGACCCTCAAGCTCGAGAAATCGGAGGGCTAGATATGTTCGCACGGTTCCGCTCCGCAGCCTTGTGTGCGGCCAGCCTGGCACTCGTGCTGCTTCTCACGCAGCCCGGCACAGCCGGCGCCGCGGGGCACGTCACCGATGTGCTGTGGTCTCCCGTGGCGGGCGGCGGCCAGCTCCAGGTGGTCGCGGCCGGAGACGTGGTCTTCACCGTGGCCAATCTGGCCGGTCCCGACCGTCTCGTTATCGATTGTCTCGGCGGCGAGCCGCAGCGGGTGCTGTCGCCCTCGCTGCCCGCGGACGGTCCCGTGCGGGCGGTGACGGTCGAGTCGCGCGACACCGCCGGTGCCCCCGGCACGCGCCTGATCTGCACGCTGGCCGCAGGCTGGACCTACCGCACGCGCCAGCTCCCGGGACGCCTTACGGTCACTTTCGACTCCGCGGCAGCCCACGGCTGGCCCGGCCCGTTGGCGCCCGAGCTGCTCGACGCGCGGCAGGGGCTGCCGTCGTCCGCCTGGGCGGGTGGCGCGCTGACGCCGGCCGACCCGGCGCTGCTGGAGCTCACGCCCGGCCGGGACAACGGCAAGACGGTCTCGCTGGACGTCCAGGGTTCCGAGATCGGCACCGTGCTCCGCTCGCTGGCCAGCTACTCGGGCACGAACATCGTGGCTTCGCCCCGCGTGACAGGCAAAGTCACGGTCAGGATCGACGGCGTGCCGTGGCGCGAGGCGATGACCGTAATCCTGCGCGCCCACGGCTATGACTACATCGAGGAATACGGCATCATCCGGGTCGATACCGCGGATGAACTGCGCAAGGAGGCGGTGGAGGGCAAGCGGGCCGACCGTGCCTCCGACGACCTCGAGCCTCTCGTCATGGGCATGGTCGGCATCGACTACGCCAACGCGGAAGAGGTCAAGGGCTCGCTCAAGCAGATGTTGACGAAGCGCGGCACCATCGAGATCGACAAGCGCACCAACACCCTGATCGTGAGCGACATCCAGTCGCAGGTCGATCTCGTCAAGGAGGCCGCGCGCAGCCTCGATACGCGCACGCCGCAGGTCGAGATCAATGCTCGTCTGGTGGACATGGATCTGCGCGCCTCGCGTGAGCTGGGCATCGTCTGGTCGGCCAACAACGTCAAGGTCGACGGCGTCAACGCAGTGGGGAGCGGCTCGGTCAACGCGCCCATCCAGGGTCCGGCCGGCTCGCTCCGTTTCGGCACCGTGCAGTCGTATGGCGATCTCGCCCTCAACCTGCAGGCGCTGGAGGCGGCGAACCTGGCTCACCTGATCTCCAATCCGATCATCACTACGACCGACAACCGCGAGGCGAGTATCCTGGTCGGCCAGAAGATCCCGCTCATCGTGCAGGACCAGGCCGGCAATGCCATCACGCAATTGACCACGATCGGCATCCTGCTCAAGGTGACGCCACACATCAACAGCAACGAGAAGATCACGCTCGACCTGCACAACGAGGTGAGCGACCTCTCCTCGCAGGCGACGGTGCAGGGCGGGGTCATCATCAACACGAGCGAGTCCGACACGCGGGTGCTGGTGCAGAACAACGAGACGGCGATCATCGGCGGGCTGATCCGCTCCGTGGAGGCCGAACTGAGCAACGGGGTGCCGGTGCTGCAGGACCTGCCGCTGCTGGGGGCGCTGTTCCGGCACTCGACCACCACCAAGAACAGCCGTGAACTGGTCATTTTCGTGACGCCGCGCATCGTGACCGACGAGTACCTGATGCGCGACAAACTGACCATGGAAAGCCGGACGGAATACAAGCCGGACGACTACAAGTTCTAAGCCGCGACAACGCGGCGGAATGCGGAGAGGCCGGGGCAGGGCTTGCCTCGGCCTCTCCTTTTGTCTATGCTCCGCGCGCGCGTCCGCGGCGCAGCGGGATGGAAGCATGTGGATCAGCCTCGTGGGATTCATGGGCAGTGGCAAGAGTTCGGTCGCCCGGGTTTTGGGGGAGCGAGCCCTGCTGACTGTCGTGGACCTCGATCTCGAGGTGGAGCGGCGGGCCGACCTGACGGTGCCGGAAATCTTTGCGCGAGACGGGGTGGACGGTTTCCGCCGCCGGGAACTCGAGGCGCTGGCCACGCTCGACCGGACGGCGCCCCTGCTGATCGCGGCTGGCGGCGGCGTGGTAGAGACGCCTGAATGCACCGCGCTTCTGCGCGACGGTGGCGCGGTCTTCTGGCTGGACGCCCCCTGGGAGACCCTGCGCCGCCGGATCGAGCAGGCGGACGCCCCCCGGCGCCCCCTGTTGCGGCACCTGGGCTGGGAGGGGCTGGAGCGGTTGCAGCGGCGGCGGCAGCGGCTCTACGCCCGGGCTGCACACTTCCGCCTGCGCACCGACCTGACCGGACCAGGCACGGCGGCGCGGGCGATCCTGACCCGCAGCCTGGTCTGGCAGCGCCGTGGTGACGGGGCGGCGGCATGATGCGCGTTATTGCGGGCGTCTGGCGCGGGCGACGCCTGGCGGCGTTGCCGGGAACGGAGATCCGGCCGACCATGGGCCGCGTGCGCGAGGCGCTCTTTTCGATTCTCGGCGCACGGATCGTTGGCGCGGCGGTGGCGGACCTCTGCTGCGGCGCCGGCGCACTCGGCATCGAGGCGCTCAGCCGGGGGGCGGCGCGGGTTGACTTTGTCGACGTCTCGGCGCACGCCCTGGCGGTGACGGAGAAGAATCTGCGTCTCTGCGGCGCCGCGACGGCAGCGTACGCACGGCATCGTGCGGAGTCGTGCGACTGGCTCGAGGCCCGGCTGGCCGCAGAGAGCGGGGCGCCCCTGATCGTCCTGGCCGACCCTCCCTACGCCACGGAAGTGGCGGAGCGGCTGCTCGTGGCGCTGGCCCGGTGGCCGGCGTCGGGCCTGCTGGCCGCGGTCGTTGAGCATGGCGCGGAGGGGGCGCCGGCGCCGCCCGAATCGGGACCGTGGCGGATCCGACGCCGGGTCTACGGACATTCGGCTCTCACCATCCTGGAGGCGTGACCGTGGCGGACCGACTCGCGCTATATGCAGGGACCTTCGATCCCGTCACGCATGGGCACCTCGACATTTTACGGCGCGCCCTGGCGCTGTTCGATCGGGTCACGGTTGCGGTGGCTGCCGGGGGCAAGCAGACGCTCTTCACGCTGGACGAACGGCTCGCCCTGGTGCGCGCCTGCACGGCTGATCTGGACCGGTGCCTCGTCATGCCGCTGCCCGGCCTGCTGGTGGACGAGGTGAGCCGGTCCGGCGCCGTGGCGGTCGTGCGGGGAATCCGCTCGCTCGGCGACTACCACCACGAATGGTCGATGGAGGCGATGAACCGCGCGCTCTCCCCGGAGTGCGAAACGGTCTTCCTGCTGGCGCGCCAGGAACTGGCCATGCTCAGCAGCAGTCTGGTGCGCGAGGTGGCGCGGCTGGGCGGTGACGTGGCGCCGTTCGTGCCGGAGGCGGTCGCCGACGCGTTGCGCGGGCGTTCGGGCGGCGGGTGGACATGAGTCTTGCTGTCCTGCTCGACGCGCTCGCGGAAGAGCGCGGCTGGGCGGCGCGCCTGCGCGAAAGGGCGTCAGGTGCGGCGCCCCGCCGCGTGGCGTTGCCTGAGGCCGACGACCCACGCGTGCTGATCGCCGCCGGCGCGCTTGCGGCGAGTGGCTTGGCACGTCCCCTGCTGATCGGTCGCCGGCCCGTGGCCGGTCTGCCGGCCGAGCTCGCGCGGCGCCTGCCCGAGGAGGTCTGGCGCGACCCCACGGCGGACGCGGAGCGGGCGCTGACGGCGCAGTGGCTCCTGCGCCGCCGCCGTGACCGCGGGTTGACGCCCGGACAGGCGCATGTCCTGGCGGCGAGTCCGCTGTATCACGCGGCGGTGCTGGTCGCGCGAGGCGAGGCCGACGCGCTGGTGGCCGGCGCCGCCACACCGACGGCCGAGGTGCTGCGCGCCGCCCTCTGGGCGATCGGGACGGCAGAGGGTCGGCGCACGGTGTGCGGGGCGTTCGTGATGCTGCCGCCCGGCGCCGCCGCGGCGCCGTTGATCTTCGCCGACTGTGCCGTGGTGCCGCAGCCGGACGAGGACCAGTTGGTGGAGATCGGTGGGGCGGCGGGGGGGACCTTCCGGTCGCTCACCGGCCGCGATCCGGCGGTGGCGTATCTGTCCTTCTCGACGCGCGGTTCGGCACCGCACCCGGCGGCCGGACCGCCGGCGCGGGCGGCGGCGCGGCTGGCGGCTGCGCAACCGGGCTGGCGTGTGGCGGGGGAACTGCAGGCCGACGCGGCGCTCGTACCGGAGGTGGGGCGGGCGAAAGGGATCGATTGGGGAGCTGGGGCGGGCGCGGATGTGCTCATCTTCCCCGATCTGGGCAGCGGCAACATCGGCTGCAAGCTCGTGGAACGGCTGGGGGGGTGGCGCGCGGTCGGACCGCTTCTGCTCGGCCTGCGCCGGCCGGCCTGCGACCTGAGCCGCGGCTGTTCGGCTCTGGACATCGTGGATTCCGCTGCGGCGCTGGCGTTGCTTGGCGGCGAAGGGTAGATGCCCGTGTTCATGGATGTGGTGGAAATCGAGATCGAGGCGGGCGGGGGCGGCGACGGTTGCGTGTCGTTCCGGCGCGAGAAATTCGTGCCCCGCGGCGGACCCGACGGAGGTACGGGGGGCGATGGCGGCTCGATCTGGATCGTGGCATCGCCCGAGCGGGGCACCCTGCTCGATTTCCGCTACCGTCGCCGCTACCACGCGTCGCGCGGCGAGCACGGGCAGGGGAGCAACAAGACCGGCTCCGACGGCGCCGAGCTCGAGATCACGGTGCCCTGCGGCACCGCGGTGTTCGACGCCGCCTCGGGCGATCTGCTGGGCGAGCTGCTGGCCGGGGGCGACCGCCTGCGGGTGGCCCGCGGCGGGCGCGGAGGGCGCGGCAACCGCGACTTCCGCACCGCTACGCGGCAGGCGCCGGATCGGGCGCAGGCGGGACGTCCAGGTGAACAGAGGCGTCTGCGCCTGGAATTGAAACTGCTGGCCGATATCGGCCTGATCGGTCTGCCCAATGCCGGAAAATCCACGCTCCTGGCGCGCCTGACCGCGGCGCGCCCGAAGGTGGCCGACTATCCCTTTACCACGCTGGTGCCAAATCTCGGCATCGCCGACCTGGGCGATTTCGTCAGTTGCACGGTGGCCGATATCCCGGGCCTGGTGGAGGGCGCCAGCGAGGGACGCGGGCTGGGGCTTGAGTTCCTGCGCCATGTCGAGCGGACCCGGGCCCTGCTCTTTCTGGTGGACGCGGCGGCCGGGCCGGTCGCGCCGGTACTGACCACCCTGCGTGACGAACTCGTCAACTACGGACGACGACTTCCCGACCTGCCGTTTGCCGTGGTGGTCACGAAACAGGATCTGCTGCCACAGGAGGCCGGAGCGACTGCGGTGGTCGAGGCGCAGGCATGGGCGCGTGACCACGGCGGGGTCGCCACCCTGGGGATCTCCGCCGCGACCGGCGCGGGGATCGACGAGCTGCAGCGGCTCCTGCGCCGCCTCTATCGGGATTCCCTGCCCGTCTCTTCCTGACGCGCGGGCTCTACCGGCCAGCCCTCCCGACCGCCTCCCGGAATGGAGCTTTGCCATGCCTGCGGGCGTGCCGTCTGTCCGTCCGGCGCCGGGATGGCGCCTCGATCCGGCCGATCCCTGCTGGCCTCCGCTCTGGCGCGAGATCCCCGATCCCCCGGTCACCCTCGAAGGGAGGGGACGGGTGGCCTGTCTGACCCGGCCCGCGCTCGCCATCGTCGGCACGCGGCTGGCCACGCCGCGTGGACTGGCCGTGGCCCGGCGACTGGCCGGGGAACTGGCCGCCGTCGGCTGGGTGATCGTCAGCGGGCTGGCGCGCGGCATCGATGCGGCCGCCCACGAGGGGGCGCTGGCGGCGGGGGGCGAGACCGTGGCTTTCGTGGCCCACGGTGTCGACCGCACCTACCCGCCGCAGCACGCCAGACTGCGGTCCCGCATCGAGGCGCAGGGCTGCGTCGCCACCGAACTGCCGCGAGGCGCGCGGCCGGAACCTGGGCATTTCCCCCTGCGCAACCGGCTGGTGGCCGGGATGGTGCGGGGGGTTGTGGTTGTCGAAGCTCCGCTGAAGAGTGGTGCGATGATCACCGCGCGTCTCAGCCTCGAGTACAATCGCGAGGTGATGGCGGTGCCGGGCCCGGTGGAGGCGCGTCAGAGCCGCGGCTGCCACGAGCTCATTCGGCAGGGGGCGGTACTGGTGACCTCGACCGCCGACGTGCTCGACCTGCTGCTGCCGCCCGGCCCGTCGCTCGGGGAGTCGGTGCCGGGGGCGGAGACCGGGGCGGCCGTGCCGGCCGGCGGGGCAGTGCGCTGGCTCTGGGAACGGATCGATCTCGACGGAATCCCGCTCGCGCAACTGCAGGCCCGCTGGCGTGGCGCCTCCGGTGCGCTGTCCGAGGCTCTGCTCACGCTGGAACTCGCGCGGCTGATCCGGCGATTGCCGGGCGGACGCGTCGCCCGTAGAGTCTGGGCAGCTTGACGCGTTCCGGCGCCGGCCGGCCGCGGGGAAGGGGTACAGGCCGTGGGCAGGGGCAGCAAGCGCGGACGCTGGCTGGTGGAGTATGCCGCGCTCTATCCGCTCTTTCTTTTGGCGCGGTGGCTGCCGCGGAGCCTGCTCGTGGCGTTGGGGCGGGGCGCCGGCCGGTTCGCCTTCGAGGTGCTCAGGGTGCGCCGCAACGTGACTCTGACGAATCTGCGTGTCGCTCTCGGCGGGGAGGTCGATCCGCGACAACTGTGCCGGCTGGGAGCGCTCGTCTACGCGAACCTTGGCGCCACCCTGATGGAATTCTGCAAACTGTACGACAGCCGGCCCGCTCAGATCCGGGCCCTGGTGGAGATCGAAGGGCGTGAGCACCTCGACGCCTGTCGGCGGCAGGGACGGGGTGCGATCCTCACCACGGGTCATTTCGGCAACTGGGAACTGCTGGGCGCGTCGGTCTCCGCGAACGGCTATCCGGTGAGCTACCTGATCAAGGACCAGTCGAATCCCTGGGTGCACCGGCTGCAGAACGAGATCCGCCGCCGCGGAGGCATGGGCGTGATCCGCCTGGGGACCGGCGCCCGGCAAGTCCTGTACGCGCTGCGGCGCCGCGAATTCGTCGGGATCGTCGGGGACCAGGATGCCGGCCCCGATGGGCTTTTCCTGGACTTCCTCGGCCGTCAGGCTTCGGTCGCGCGCGGCATGGCCTACTTCGCCTGGCGGGCCGGGGTGCCGATCATCCCATGCTACATCCTGCGTCTCGGGAACGGGCGCCACCGGGCCGTCTTCGGGGCGCCGATCGAGGCCGACCCGGCCTGGGACGAGGAGACCGCCGTACGTGAGCTGACCCGCGCCCACACCACGGCTCTGGCGGCTGTCATCCTGGCCCACCCCGAGCACTACTTCTGGGTGCATCGACGCTGGAAGACTCGCCCCCACGCGGAGCAGGGCGACTAGGTGCCGGCGCGCCGCGTCTACTCTCCGGAGTGGAAGCCGATCGACCCCTGACCATCCTGCCCCGGCAGCTTGATCTCTCCGAACGTGTGTTCGTAGCGCTCCAGGTTCGTGCCCAGCGTGCGGTGCAGCGCCTTGGCGTTCTGGGGCGTCATGATGATGCGCGCGAACACGCGGCTTTTGGCCAGGCCCGGCATCAGGCGCGCGAAATCGATGATGAACTCGGACGGACTGTGGGAAATGAAGGCGAGGTTGCTGTAGATACCCTCGGCCTCCTTCTCGCCAAGGTCGACCTGGATGCGGGCCTGCGGCTTGTCCACTGAGCGCTCCTCCTGACATGGGGGAAGAGAATTTGCACCATCATAAACGGCGGCGGAGCGCCTGGCCAGCGCCGTCGCGCGGGCGGGTCGTTGACACCCGCCCGACCCGGTGATAATTTGCGCGGGCGGCCGCCCGGAGCGGGCCGGGCCGGGGCGCGGGGGAGCGGATGCATGCCCTATCGCGAGTTTCTGAAGCGTTTCGACGGGCTGCGTCTGGCGGTCTGCGGGGACGTCATGGTCGATCGGTTCCTGTGGGGCCGGGTCGATCGGATCAGTCCCGAGGCACCGGTGCCGGTGGTGCGTCTCGAGCGGGAAACCGCGAATCTCGGCGGCGCCGCCAACGTGGCCAACAACATCCGCGCGCTTGGCGCCGCAGTGACGCTGGTGGGGGTGGTCGGCGAGGACGACACCTCCAGTGAGTTGAGGGCGATGTTGGTCGACCGCGGCATTGACGACGCGGGGCTGCTGTCCCTGGGCGGACGTCCCACCACCCTCAAGACCCGCATCATCGCCCACAGCCAGCAGGTCGTGCGCACCGACGTGGAAAGCGATGCGGCTCTGACCGGCGCGGAAGAAGCGCGGCTGCTGGAACTGCTGCGCGCGTCAGGTCCCTACGACGCCGTGGTGTTGAGCGATTACGGCAAGGGGGTACTCTCCCCGTCCCTGCTGCCCGAGGTGATCGCCTGGGCGCGCGGCGCGGGGGCGATCCTCACGGTGGATCCCAAGCGGGGGGATTTCAGCCAGTACCGCGGTGTTACCTCGCTGACGCCCAACCAGAAAGAGGCGGGACAGGCCTGTTCCGCGGTGATCGGCGATCCGGAGACCCTCGATCGGGTCGGACGGCTGTTGCGGGAACGGGTAGACGCCGAGGCGCTGCTCATCACCCGCGGCGAGCACGGCATGGCGCTCTACGAGCGGGGCGGCGCGATGCATCATCTGCCGACGGAGGCGACCGAGGTCTTCGACGTCACCGGCGCGGGTGACACGGTAATTGCCGCCTATACGACGGCGCTGGCCGCCGGCGCCTCCTGGCTGGAGGCGGCGAACTTCGCCAACCACGCCGCCGGCCTCGCGGTGCGGGAACTGGGCACTGCCGCGATCACGGCGGCCCAGATCGCGGAGGTCATGGGGCTGTGAGCGGCGCCTCCGCAGCGCCGGCCCCGATCATTTCGCGCGCGGCGTTGGCGGCGTGGGCCGAGCGGCAGCGCGCGGACGGGCGCACGATCGTCTTCACGAACGGCTGTTTCGACCTTCTGCATCGCGGCCATGTGGAGAGCCTGGCGGAGGCGGCGGCAGAGGGGGATCTGCTGCTCGTCGCGATCAACGCAGACGCCTCGGTGCGTGCGCTCAAGGGGCCGGAGCGGCCCCTGGTGCCTGAGGCGGAGCGGGCCGCGGTGCTGGCCGCCTTGCGCGCGGTGGGGGCGGTCACTATTTTCCCCGAGCCGACGCCGCTGGAAACGATCCTGCTCGTTCAGCCGGCGGTACTCGTCAAGGGCGCTGAATACGCTCCGGAAGAGATCGTCGGCGGCCATGAGGTGCAGTCCTGGGGTGGACGCGTGGTGCGGATCGCCATGCGCGCCGGGTTCTCGACCTCCGGTCTCCTCGCCCAGATCAAACGGTCGCGCTGAGCGCGCGCCGTCTCCGTCCGGATCCGGCGGGATGCGGTCCCGGGCCCGGCTACCCGTCAAACTTGGAGGAGTGGCCAATGCCCAGGGAGAAGATCATTATCATCGGCGCCGCCGGGCGCGACTTCCACAATTTCAACTGCGTCTTCCGCGACAACGAGGCGTACGAAGTCGTCGCCTTCACCGCCGCGCAGATCCCCGACATCGCGGGGCGGGTCTATCCGGCCGCGCTGGCCGGCCGCCTGTACCCGAAGGGGATCCCGATCGCGGCCGAGTCGGAGCTGCCGGAGCTGATCGCCAGCCACGGCGTGGAGTGCTGCGTGTTCTCGTACAGCGACGTCGCCTACGAGGACGTCATGCACAAGGCGGCCCTGGTCAACGCCTGCGGGAGCGATTTCAAGCTGCTCGGCGAGCGGCTCACCCAGCTCAAGAGCAGCAAGCCGGTCATCAGCATCTGCGCGGTCCGCACCGGCTGCGGGAAGAGCCAGACCACCCGCCGGGTGAGCGCCATCCTGCGCGCGGCCGGCAAGCGGGTCGTGGCTGTGCGCCATCCGATGCCGTACGGGGATCTGGTCCAGCAGAAGGTTCAGCGGTTCGCCACCCTTGAGGATCTGAAGCGCCACCACTGTACGATCGAGGAGATGGAGGAGTACGAGCCGCACATCGTGGCCGGCACGATCGTCTACGCCGGCGTCGATTATGCGGCGATCCTCGCCGAGGCGGAGAAGGAGGCCGACGTGGTGCTCTGGGACGGTGGCAACAACGACACGCCGTTCTTCAGGAGCGACCTGCATATCGTTGTGGCCGATCCGCACCGCGCCGGGCACGAGGTGGGCTACTACCCCGGCGAAACGAACGTCCGCCTGGCCGATGTGGTCATCATCAACAAGGTCGTCGAGGCGCAGTTCGAAAACATCGAAGAGGTGCGCGCGAACGTGCGCCGGATCAACCCGGGCTGCGCGATCATCGAGGCGGCTTCGCCGCTCACCGTCAGCGATCCGTCCCTGATCGAAGGTCGGAAGGTGCTCGTCGTCGAGGACGGGCCGACCCTCACGCATGGCGGCATGAGCTACGGCGCGGGGGTTGTGGCGGCCATGCGCTACGGCGCGGCCGAGCTGGTCGATCCGCGCCCCTACGTCACCGGCAGGATCGCCCAGACCTTCGCCACCTACCCCGAAATCGGCACCCTGCTGCCCGCGATGGGTTATGGCGAGGAGCAGATGCGTGATCTCGAGCGGACCATCGAGGCGGTGGAGTGCGACACCGTCGTCATCGGCACTCCCATCGACCTGACGCGCATCATCAAGATCCGCAAACCGACGGTGCGGATCGGTTACGAACTGCAGGAGATCGGGCGGCCGGATCTGCCCGAGCTGCTGGCGCCCTTCACGAAGTAGCGACGGCGAGGGGGGCGCCCGCAGGGCTCCCCCCTCGCCAGCGGAGGTGCCCTGTGAACATCCACGAGTATCAGGCGCGTGACATTTTCCGTGGCCACGGCCTGCCGGTGCCGGAAGGGCGCGTGGCGACGACGGCCGACGAGGCGGTCACGCACGCCGCGGCGCTCGGGCTGCCGGTCATGGTCAAGGCGCAGGTGCTGACCGGTGGGCGCGGCAAGGCGGGCGGAGTGAAGTTCTGCCCGACGGAAGCGGACGTCCGGAAGCACGCCGGGGCGATCCTCGGCATGGACATCAAGGGGCACACGGTGCGCCGCGTTCTGGTAACGCCGGCCGCCGACATCGCGACCGAGTTCTACCTCGGCGTGCTCATCGACCGCCGCACCAGACGCCCCCTGGTGATTGCCAGCGCGGCGGGTGGCGTGGATATCGAAGAGGTCGCGCGCACTGCGCCGGAAAAGATCATCCAGCACACCATCGACCCGCGCTACGGCCTGCTCGACCACGAGGCGCTGGCGCTCGGCCTCCGGCTGGCGCCGGGCGACCTGCCGCGCGCCCGCCAGCTTGGCGCCGCGCTGCAGAAGCTCTACATCGCCTTCCTCGCCGCGGACGCGAGCCTGGCGGAGATCAACCCGTTCATTTTCACCCCCGACGGCCGGGGGCTGGCCATCGACGCCAAGGTCAACCTCGATGACAACGCGCTCGACCGGCATCCCGACTATCCGGCGCTGCGCGATCTCGATGCCGAGGATGCGGCGGAGCGGGCGGCGCGCGAGGCGGGGTTGTCGTTCGTCAAGCTTGACGGCAACGTCGGCTGTCTCGTCAACGGGGCGGGGCTGGCGATGGCCACCATGGATCTCGTCCAGTATTACGGCGGCATGCCGGCCAATTTCCTGGACATCGGCGGCAGCTCCAACCCGGAGAAGGTCGTCAACGCGCTGCGCATCATCCTGGGCGATCCGCGCGTGGAAGTGATTCTCTTCAATATCTTCGGCGGGATCACCCGGTGCGATGACGTGGCTGCGGGTATTATCGAGGCGACCCGGCGACTGCAGATCCGCGTGCCAATCGTGGTACGGCTGACCGGCACCAACGAGGAGGAGGCACGCCGTCTGCTCGCCGACACACCGCTGGTGCCGGCTGCCACTATGGACGAAGCGGTCAAGAAAGCGCTCGAACTTGCTGCCGTAAAGCATTAATCATCAGAAACTTATGCGCTCGTTGCGAGCGACAGGGAGCGGGGCATGGCGATCTATTGCGACGCTTCGACAAAGGTCCTGGTCCAGGGGATCACCGGACGCGACGGCAGTTTTCACACCCGGTCGATGCTGGCCTATGGCACCAGGGTCGTGGCCGGGGTGACCCCCGGCAAGGGGGGGCAGACCTTCGAGGGGACAGTCCCGGTATTCGACACCGTGGCCGAGGCGGTGGCGGCCACGGGAGCCGAGGCCTCGGTCGTGTTCGTGCCGCCCCCGGCCGCAGCGGGCGCCGTCTGCGAGGCGGCGGACGCCGGGTGCCGGCTGGTCGTCTGCATCACCGAGGGGGTGCCGGTTCGAGACATGCTGAGGGTGATGCCCTACGTGCAGGAGCGCGGCGCGCGGCTCATCGGTCCGAACTGCCCCGGCCTGATCTGCCCCGGACAGACGAAACTGGGCATCCTGCCGACGAACATCGTCAAGCCGGGCGGTGTGGGAGTGGTGTCACGCAGCGGCACCCTAACCTACGAGGTCGTCTTCCAGTTGACGCAGGCCGGCCTGGGGCAGTCGACCTGTCTGGGCATCGGCGGAGACCCGGTCATCGGCACCGATTTTCTCGACGCGCTGGCCGCCTTCGCCCAGGATCCTGCCACCCGGGCGCTCGTGCTGATCGGTGAGATCGGTGGCGACGCCGAGGAGCGGGCCGCGCAGTTCATCAAGGAAAACCTGAAGATCCCGGTGGTGGCCTTCATTGCCGGACGCACCGCTCCGCCCGGGAAGCGGATGGGGCACGCGGGCGCCATCGTGACCGGCGGGGGTGGCACGGCGGCGGACAAGGAGAAGGCGCTGGCCGCAGTCGGCATCCCCGTCGCCGCGCGGCCGGCCGATATCGTGCCCAGGCTCCGGGAAATCTGGCGGGACGCCAGTTGAGCGCTCCTGCGGCGGGAGGCCACATGTCCGATACCTATATGATGATCAAACCCGAAGTGGTGCGCGCCGGCGACCAGAAGATCGGTGCCATTATCGAATTGGTGCAGCGCAGCGGCTTCCGGATCCGCAATCTGGCGCTGCGCCGCTTCGACCGGGCGCTGGCCGGGGAATTCTATGCTGTGCACCGCGAACGGCCGTTTTTCGACGCACTCGTGGCATACATCGTTTCCGGCCCGGTGGTGTGCATCCACCTCGAACGGGAGGACGCGGTGCGGCGGCTGCGCGAACTGGTCGGCGCCACCAATCCGGGCGAAGCCTCGGCCGGAACTCTGCGCTTCCTCTACGGCACTTCGTTGCAGGAGAACGCGGTCCATGCCTCGGATTCCGATGCCAACGCGGCCCTGGAGATCGGTCTCGTTTTCGGCGGGACAGCCCCGGGTTCGGCGTCGGAAACTTGACAGCGCGTCGGAAGCCGTTTAGTGTAACGCGCTTGCCATGAAGCTCGATCTCGACAGGCAGGGTCCGGGCTGTACGCTCCTGGATGTGGATGAACGCCTGCCCACGGGGGCTCCTGCGCCATTGCCGGCCACTGTGGGACTGCGCGGACGCCTGACGGTGGACAACCTCGAGAGTCGGGTGCTGGTGACCGGCGTGCTGGCCGGCGATGCGGTCGCGGTTTGCGATCGCTGCCTGGCGGACTTCACGTGCGGTTTCGAGACGGTGGTCGAGATCGTGGTCCTGCGCGATCCCACCTCCAATGAGGATGAACTGGATTCCTGGGTGATCCATGAACGCAGCAGCGAGGTCGATCTCGACGAGTCGCTGCGCGAGGCGGCCCTGCTGGGGCTGCCGCTGAAGTTTCTCTGCGCCGACACGTGCCGGGGTCTCTGCCCGCAGTGTGGCGCCAACCGGAACCGGGAGTCTTGCGCCTGCGCGCAGGACGAGACCGATTCACGCTGGGATGAGCTGCCCGGCGAGTAGAATGCCGGGGCTCTCCCCGGCGCCGTAGCGATGCGAAAAGAGGATTGTCATGGCTGTTCCGAAGAAACAGACGTCCCACTCCCGTCAGGGCATGCGCCGGTCGCACTGGCACCTGACCGCCCCCAATGCCACCCGCTGTGCCCATTGCGAGGCGCCCTGCCGACCGCATCGTGTGTGCCGCGAGTGCGGCCACTATGGCGAGCGCGAGGTCGTGGTGGTCAAATCGTGACAGCCGTCGGGGCCCTGACCGGCCTTGCGTCGCGTGGCCGCCGCCGCGGAGCTGGTTGAGGTGGCGAGCCGCGTCGAGCGGATCCCGATTATTGCCGTCGATGCGATGGGCGGTGATTTCGGTCCCGGCGTGGTGGTGCCGGGGGCCGTGGATGCCGTGCGCGAAGAGGGGGGCTTCACCCTCGTGCTGTACGGCGACGAATTGGCCATTCGCGCGGCCCTGGCCGGGCTCGACACCACCGATCTGCCGATCCAGGTTCACGCCTGCGGGCAGGCCATCGCCATGGGTGAGCCCGCCGCCGCCGCCATCCGCAACAAGCCCGATTCCTCAATCGTGCGCGCCATCACCGACCACAGGGCCGGCGCGGTGGACGGTTTTGTCAGCGCCGGCAGCACCGGCGCGATCGTGGCGGCCAGCCTGATCATCCTCGGCCGGCTCGCTGCGGTGGACCGCCCCGCGATAGCTTCGCGCATTCCGACCGTCAGCGGCCACTGCCTGCTGCTCGACATTGGCGCCAACGTACAGTGCACGCCCCAGCATCTGCTCACCTTCGCGCAGATGGGCGATGTCTACGCGCGCGAGATGCTCGGACTCGCGGCGCCGCGAGTGGCCTTGCTGAACAATGGTGAAGAGGAGACCAAGGGGACCGAGGTGACTGTGGCGGCCCATCGCCTGCTGCGCGCCTCGGCCCTGAATTTCGTTGGCAATCTCGAGGGACGGCGGCTGATGCACGGCGACGCTGACGTCGTGGTCACCGACGGCTTCACCGGCAACGTGGCGCTCAAGTTGATCGAGGGTATGGCGCCGTTCCTCCAGAACGTGGCGGAACGGCGGTTCTCGCCGGAGGAGCGCGCCGAGGTGTTGCCGGCCCTGCGGATCCTGCAGGCACGCCTGGACTATGCCGACTACGGGGGCGCCCTGCTGTTGGGCATCGCCGGCGTGAGCGTGATCGCCCACGGCGCCAGTTCACGTCGCGCGGTGCGCAATGCCGTGCTGGCGGGGGCCCAGCTGGCCGGCCGCGACATTCCTGCCCGGCTCGGCGCGCGCCTGGCCGCCGGCTCCTGACCAGCCGTCCGCGCGCAGCCAGGGAGGGTTGCATGCACCGACTGCCGATGCTCTTCCCGGGACAGGCTTCCCAGACCGTCGGCATGGCCGCCGATCTGGCGGTGCGGCCCGGTCCTGGCGCCGATTTTCTCGCCCGCGTTGACGACATCCTCGGCTTTGCGCTGACGCGCATCATGTGGGACGGGCCGGCAGCGGCCCTTGTGGAAACACGGCATGCCCAGCCCGCCATCTTCGCCCACTCCGTGGCCGTTCTGCTCGAGCTGCGCGCGCGGGGGGTGGAGCCGACCGCGGTCGCCGGCCACTCGCTCGGGGAGTACGCGGCGGCGGTGGCGGCCGGTTCTCTTGATCCCGCCGACGGTCTGCGTCTGGTGCATCGGCGTGGCGAACTGATGTTCGCGGCCGGCCGTGAGTGTCCCGGCGCGATGTCCGCGGTCATGGGACTGTCCGCCTCGCGCGTGGCTGAAGTCTGCGCGGAGGTGAGCCGCGAGGTCGGTGTGGTCGTGCTGGCGAACCACAATTCCGCCGATCAGGTCGCGATCTCGGGGGAAACGGCAGCGGTCCAGGCGGCCGGCCCGCGGTTGACCGCCGCGGGCGCGAAGCGGGTCATCCCGCTGCCGGTCAGTGGCGCCTTCCATTCGCCCCTGCTCGCGGGAGCCGCCGCGCTCTTCGCACAGGAACTGCGGGCGGTCGTATTCGCCGAACCGCGGGTGCCCCTGTACGCGAACGTCAGCGCGGAACCGGTAACGACCGCCGCGGTCCTGCGCGACGGGCTGGCCCGGCAGTTGACTGCCCCGGTGCTGTGGCATGACAGTCTGGCGGCGATGCTGGGTGCCGCGCCGGCCGGCGGGACGGCACGCCTGTTCCTGGAGGTTGGTCCGGGGCAGGTGCTCAGCAACCTCGCCAGGCGGGCCTGGCGTGACGCGCGGTTCCTGCCGGTCGGGACGTTGGCCGATCTGGACAAGATCATGGACAGCCTCGCGGCGCCCCTGACATAATGCCGAGTCGAGGTCGGGCAAGGCCGGTCGTGAACCGGGAGGGAGGCTGAGCGGATGGCGAATGGAACGGCGCTTATCACCGGCGCGAGTCGCGGCATCGGTCTGGCTATTGCTCGGCGCCTTGCCTCCGACGGCTGGAATCTGGCCCTGGTGGCTCGCGACGAAGCGCGCCTGCGGGAGAGCGTGGCGACGTTGCCGGAGGGGACGCGGGCCATGACCTGGGCCTGCGACGTGGCGGACGGGGAGCAGGTCGCGCGCGTCGTCGCCGCCGCCGCCGCTGAATTCGGCGCCATCGAGGCGCTGATCAACAACGCCGGCGTCACGGCCGACGCGCTGATCATGCGCATGTCCGCGGCGCAGTGGCGGCAGGTGATCGACATCAACCTCACCGGGACCTTCAACTTTACAAAGGCGGTCGCCCCGCTTATGATGCGGCAGCGTCAGGGGCGGATCGTCAACATCACCTCGGTGATCGGGCTTTCCGGCAATGCGGGGCAGGCTAATTACGCGGCCAGCAAGGCAGGCATCATCGCGTTGACCAAGTCGGTGGCGCGTGAACTGGCCGGCCGCCAGGTGACGGCCAACGCAGTGGCTCCCGGTTTCATCACGACTGACATGACGGCCGGCCTGAACGAACAGATCAGGGCGGAGATGCTGAGGAACATCCCGCTGAAGCGCTTCGGCGAGGGGGCGGACGTGGCAGGCGTGGTGGCGTTCCTGCTCTCTCCCGACGCTGCCTACGTGACCGGGCAGACGATTGTGTGTGACGGTGGCATGACCATGTGATTTTCAGTTCGACGACGACTTTCAGGAGGAATACGTTGCCATGAGTTCCATTCGCGAGAAGGTCTACGAGATCATCGAGAGAAAACTGTCGGTCAACCCTGAGCAGATCACGCCGGAGGCTTCGTTCACGGATGATCTGGGGGCGGACTCGCTCGACACCGTCGAACTGGTGATGGACCTCGAAGAGGTTTTCAACATCACGATCCCGGAAGAGGATCAGGAAAAACTGCGTACCGTGCAGGACGCGATCGACTATCTGGAATCCCATCTGGAGCCCAAGTAGTCTCGTCTCGGCGCGCAGGCGAGCACCTGCGCCCCGACCAGGCCGTCGTTCGCTAGCCGTGCGGGACCGGTATTCCTGTGCCGATCGCAGCCCCAAGGAGACGGGATGGAGCGTCGCAGGGTCGTTGTCACTGGCATCGGGCTTGTCACTTCGGTGGGCCTGACCCGCCAGACTTCGTGGGAGGGACTGGTGGCGGGCCGCAACGGGGTGGGCCCCATCACCGCGTTTCCCACGGACGGCTATCGAACGACTTTCGCAGCCGAGGCGAAGGGTTTCGACCCCCTCGTCGCCATGGACGCGAAGGATGCCCGCAAGGCCGATCGTTTCTGTCAGTTGGCGCTCGTTGCGGCGGCCGAGGCGATGGCGCAGGCCGAGCCCGGTGCGGTCGATCCTTTCCGCGCCGGCGTCATCATTGGCTCCGGCATCGGTGGCATGCAGACTTTCGAGGAGCAGCATCAGAAACTGCTCGAGCGTGGGCCCTCGCGCGTGTCGCCCCTGTTCATCCCGATGCTCATCTCTGACATGGCCGCCGGTCTGGTCTCCATCCGCTACGGTTACCGCGGACCCAACTTCTGCACCGTGTCGGCCTGTGCCTCCAGTGGCCACGCCCTGGCCGGAGCCTTCGATATGATCCGCCTCGGTCAGGCCGACGTCATGATCACCGGCGGCAGCGAAGCGAGTGTCTGTCCTTCGGCGCTCGCCGGTTTTGGCGCCATGAAGGCGCTCTCGGCCCGCAACGAGGCTCCCGAGAGCGCGAGCCGCCCGTTCGACGCCGGGCGGGACGGCTTCGTCCTGGGCGAAGGAGCGGGCATTCTCATTCTGGAATCGTCGGACCACGCCCTGGCGCGCGGCGCCCCCATCATCTGCGAACTGGCCGGCTACGGGGCCACGGCCGACGCCTTCCACATGACGCAGCCCGACGAGGATGGCGCCGGCGCCCGCATGGCCATGACGAACGCCCTGGCCTGCGCCGGGGTGGCGCTCGAGGATGTCGGCTACATCAACGCGCACGGAACCTCCACGCACTACAACGACAAGATCGAAAGCAAGGCGATCAGGGACCTGTTCGGCCCCCTGGCGCCGAAGGTCGCGGTCAGTTCCTGCAAGTCGATGATCGGCCACCTGCTCGGCGCTGCAGGGGCTGTGGAGGCCGCGGCGACGGCCCTCGCGCTCAAGGAGGGGGTTCTGCCGCCGACCATCAATTACGAAAGTCCTGATCCGGAGTGCGACCTCGATTACTGTCCCAACCGGGCGGTGACACGCCAGGTCGAGGTCGCCCTCTCGAACTCTTTTGGGTTCGGCGGTCACAACGTTTCCCTTTGCCTCCGGACCTGGCGCTAGAAGAGGCGGGTGGTCTGATCGCGCGCGATGCGGTGGGGCAAGACACTGCGGCGCCTCTTTGGTGGCGGATCGGTCGCCTCCCTGGAGCGGGACCGCCCGGTAGTTTCTCCCGCCGGAGACGCCCTTATCGCCGTGATCGAGGCGAAGCTCGGCTATCATTTCGTTGATCGCACGCACCTGCTGAAGGCGCTCGTGCACCGCTCCCATATCCACGACATCGGCAGCAATCGGCGCGAGGCCAATGAACGGCTGGAGTTCCTGGGCGATGCGGTGCTGGGTCTTGTCGTCAACGAGTACCTGTACCGGCGTTTCCCGAACCGCGAGGAGGGTGATCTCACGAAGATGAAGTCACTGCTCGTCTGCGGCACCCGGCTGTGCGAGATGGCGGGGCAACTCGAACTGGGACGTCACATCATGATGAGCCGCAGCGAGGCCGCCACGGGCGGGCGGCATCGCTCGAGCATTCTCGCCGACACCATGGAGGCGGTCATCGGGGCGGTGTATTTGGACGGAGGGATCGGCGCCGCCGCGGCGGTGATCGACCGCTGGCTGCTGGCCGGAGCCGGCGACCTGATTTCGTCGCGTCGCGCGCTCGGCAATTACAAGAGCCGTCTCCAGGAGATAATCCAGGGAACGTACAAGGTTCCGCCGCGCTACCGCGTGCTGCACGCCGACGGACCGGACCACGCCCGCATCTTCACGGTGGAAGCGGTGTTCAACGGCGTGGTGCTGGGCACGGGCGCCGGGAACAACAAAAAGACGGCCGAGCAACAGGCGGCGAGGGCGGCCCTGGAGCGCCTCGATGCGGAGCCGGACCTGCTGGACCGCTCGGCCCCCTGAGGGCGAAGACGAGGACCATGGCCAGACCGACACTCCCGCCTCAGTCGACCGAGTTCATAACCGGGGCCCATCCGGAGGACCTGTGCGAGGAGTGCCAACTGCCCTGTGGCTTCTCCGCGTGCGGCGTGACCTGCCATCGACGCCATTTTCTGGCGGGGCTGTTGCGCTGCTCGTACCTTTATCGCGGCTACTGTTTTCTCGTCGACGTTCCCGGCTGCGCCTTCGACAATGGGGGTCGCACGGAGAGCCAATGGCTGCCCCTGCTCAATTCCTGGCTGCACAGTCGGGCCCGGGCCAACGAGTCGGAGGACTTCCGGCTTGCCCGTCTGCGCACCGAGGAGTATCTCAACGAACAGATCGAGGCGCAGAACGTCTTCCTCTGCCGTTACCTCGAAGAGATCTACAACCTCGCCCTCTCCTGCGGGGGCAGTCTTGCGGAGGAGGAGCTGGCTCACCTCGAGGCTGCGCTGCTGAAGCTGCTTTCAGGCATGCCGCGCAAGCTGTGAACCGCGTGGTCCGCTTGCTGACGCCGATCGCTCTCGTACTGCCGCTGCTGATCCTGCCCGGCGGCGCCTCGCGCGCTACTACGCCGGTGATCGACCCTGGCGAACTGTCGCCATCGACCTTTTCGTCGGAGGCAACACTGCCGCCGGCGTCGGGCGATTCCGTGGTTACGGAGTCGGCACCCGTGGGAATATCGACCAGCCACATGATCGGCTCCCTGCTGCTCGAGCAGGGCTTGCCGGCGGAGGCGTTGCCTTACCTGGAGTTCGCCTGGCGATCCTGGCCCGGCACGCGGCTGTTCACCGACAGCTATGTGGCGGCGCTCGTCGCGCTCGACCGGAGCGGGAAGGCCGTCGCGGTGCTGACCGAGGAAATCGCCGTGGAACCGTCCGACCTGGCGCCCCGTCGTCAACTGGCCGCGCTGCTGGCGGACAGCGGACGCTGCGACGAGGCTCTGCTGGTCGTGGCTGACCTGCGCCGGTTGGGGAGCGATGAACCGGAATTGCTCCTGCTGGAAGCGGAGGCTCTGGCGGGAGCTGGACGCGTGGGGGAGGCGATCGTCCGCCTTGTCGAGGCGCGCCAGCGGCTGCCCGAGCGCGCCGAAACGCTCTCGCTCAGACTAGGCGAACTCTACCGGCAGGAAAGGCGCGGGGACGAACTGCTGGCCATGTGGGCTGAGGCTCTGTCCGCCTGGCCCGAGTCGCGACCGGTGCGTTTGAGCGCCCTGCGCGATCTGATCGCCGCAGGCAAAACGGACCGGGCGCTGACGGTCGCCGCCCGGGGTGACAGCCTGCAGTCCTTCGCCGCGGACGCCGACCGCATGGAGGGCTTCTCGTGGACCGTCGAAACGGCGCGGCTGCTGGTGCAGGCGGGCCGGGTCGAGGAGGCGATTCCGGTCCTGGAGGCCAGGCGGCGGGGGGGCAAGCTTGATCGCGAAGGGGCCCTCTGGCTGAGTCGTCTGCTGGCGCATGTCGAACGCTGGAACGATGCGATCGCGCTGCTCCGTGATGCCGTCACCCGCTGGCCGGACGATGCTCGTGGCTATCTTTACCTCGGCGAAGCGCTTGCTGCGCGCGGTGACGTGGTCGGCGCCGAAGCGCAGGTGCGTCGGGCCGTGAAGCTGGAACCGGAAAATTTCGAGTCGTTGCTGGCGCTGACCCGGCTGCTGACCCTGCGGTCTGGAACCATGTCCGGCGGGTCCCCGGAACGTGCCGAACTGGCGCGGCTTGCCACACGCGCGGGGGAGCTCGCTGCGGCCGATGACACGCGGGGGCGGATGATTCTGGGGTATGCCTACCGGGCCCTGAGCGATCCGGCGCTCGCCGCGCCCCAGTTCGAGGCCGCCGCCGCCCTGCCCGGAGTACGTCGGGAGGCGCTGTTGCAACTGGCTGTCTGCCTGGAGGATCTGCAGCGTTACGGCGAGGCAGGCAGCACCCTCGAAACGCTGCGCGAGGAATTCCCCGACGACCCCACGGTCGCGAACTCGCTCGGCTACTTTCTGGCGGAGCGGGGCGAGGATCTGACGCGCGCCGAGATCCTGGTGCGCGCGGCTCTGGTCCGCCAGCCGGAAAATCCCTTCTACATCGATTCCCTCGGCTGGATCGCCTTCCGCCGCGGCGATTTCCCGGCCGCTTTCGATCTGCTGGTGCAGGCCGCCAATGCGGCGCCCGGGCAGCCGGACATCCTTGAGCATCTCGGACGGACGCTGCAGGCGCTCGGGCGGGTCGAGGAGGCGGCCCGCGTGTACCGTCAGGCGCTCGACGCGGGGGCCGACCGGGACAGGATCAACGCCCTCCTGCGGGCTCTGGCAGGGCCCGGGAGTGCGCCATGAACCGCCTGCTCAGCCTAGGGGCGATGGCCGTCCTGGCCTTCGCCTGTCCGGGTTTGGCGGGGGGCGAGATCGCCGCATCGTTGCTGGAGGCAGTTCCGACTCCGGGCATGCTGTGGGGCGCCACCTGGCGGGGGACGGGGATGGGCGAAAGCCTCGGCGGCAGTGCCTGCTGGCTGCGCGGTACGGACGGCGAGGTGCGGATCGAGGTGACCCGCGAGGGGGCTGCGCCGCGCGCCGATATTTCCCCGGCCTGGGGCCGGCTGCTGGCGCGCGGCGGTGAAGGGTGGGTC
Organism: uncultured bacterium; assembly: GCA_963732385.1. Classification (GTDB taxonomy): domain Bacteria; phylum Krumholzibacteriota; class Krumholzibacteriia; order LZORAL124-64-63; family LZORAL124-64-63; genus CAVSZB01. Next base: position 289,268 of record CAVSZB010000007.1, read on the forward strand.
GTCCTGCTGACTGAGGCCACAGCGGTGGGCGGGCGCTGGGGCGCCCCGTTGGAGTGTCTCGCTCCCGACAGCCGGGTGCGCCTGGAGACCCTCCTGGCGGTACTGGAGGGTGGCGTGGACGGCGCTGGACCGTGGCCGGCGGGCGTGCGCCGCATCGCGGCGCGCGACGTGATCGGTTCGCACGGAATCAGGGCTGTCCCAGCCGGCCGCACGGAAGCGGCCTCCCACCTGCGGCTGCCGGAAACCGCCTCCCTGCGCGCGGCGCTCGAGGCCCGCGGACGGGGTCGGGGCGGCGGCGGGGAGACCTGGTTCGTCCGTCGGACCGCGCCGCCCGACGCCTCCGGCGAGACGGAGATCCAGGTCACCAGCACGCGGTGGCCGGGGAGACTCGAGCTCAGGGTCGCGGGGGCGTGGCCGGTGGGCTTCGAGCCGGACGATGTCTTCGTGCCGGTCTGGTCCCTCGGAGACCTGTTGACCTTTCCGGAGGCTCGTCCCGGCGAGACCGGAGCGAAGACCGCAGTGGACGCCGGAGGGGCTTCAAACGTGCGCTGAACGATCAGGCGCCCGCAATGCGGGAACTTTCCGGCGACGGTCCTGTTCCGGAGTGGCGATGCCGCGTCGGGTAAGGGTCGCGAAGGAGGAGCAGGGGCGTGAAAGTGTCCTGGAATGAATTGCGACCCCCGATGGACGGTCCCGCGCCGGCGGTTCTGGCGGATCTGCGCGACGAAGAGCTCATCGCCCGCGTCCAACAGGGACAGCGACGGGCCTATGACGAGATCGTCCGGCGGTACAAGGGGCGGCTGTTCAGTTTCATTATCCGCATGGTCCACGACCACACGGAGGCGGAAGAGCTGACGCAGGACACCCTGATCCGCGCCTACGTGCACGCGGACAAGTACCGGGAGATCGCCCGTTTCTCGACCTGGATCTTCACGATCGCTACAAATCTGGTGCGCAACCGCGTGCGTCAGCGCAAGCGGGAGCCCCGCTGGCTGGTGCTCAACCCGGCGCCCGAAAACGATGAGTTGCCGGTCGACCCCCCCGATCCCCATGCCGATCCGTCCTGCGGGATCGAGCGCGAGGAACTCGGCCGGATGATCAGCCTGGCCACCAGCCGGATCCCCGAACGCTACCGGGTGCCGTTCCTGCTGCGCGAGGTGGAGCAGCTATCCTACGAGGAGATCCAGCGGGTGACCGGTTTGAAGCTGGGAACCGTGCGCTCGCGCATCAATCGGGCCCGCGCCCGCTTCCGCAAGAACATCAAACCTTTGCTGCGCAACGAGACCCTGCTGGCCGAACTCGAGCGGATCGAGGCCAGGGCTGCCGAAAGCGACGGGGACTCGGAAACGGAAGAATGATCAGCCGGAGGAACCCCATGCTTTGCCGACGTGCTCACGACTGGATCAGCCTCTCCATGGACGGAATGCTTCCGCCCGATCGCACTGTAGCGCTGCTCGCCCACCTGGAGCGGTGCGCCGGCTGCCGCGCCTGGCGGGAGGAGGTGCAGCTCGGCCAGCGCCTGCTGGCGGCGACCGCGCCGCGGCTTTCCGAGAACTTCGAATGGCGATTGCAGCTGAAGCTCAACCAGACGCTCCAGGAGGCGGCGCGGGCGGCTACAACCCCCTTCGCCGTGCCGGAGTCGGGCTGGCGCCGCTGGTTCCAGGGCGCGGCGCTCGCCTCCGTGGGAGGAGTGGCCGTGGTCGTGGTCCTCTCCCTGTTCCTCTTGCCCCCGCGCCGTCAGGCCCCTACGTTTCTCGCGCTGCCGTCAGCCCCGTCGTCCGTCGCGATGCCGGCCGAAGGAAGTACCAGTACCCGCGTCACCGCGGTGATCGCAGGCCCCGAGGCCGGGACCGTCACCGCCACGGCAGGCGATCCGACCCGGACCTCGCTGCGTCCCGGAACGCGGACGCTGGCGCCGGAGGCCGGCGGAGTCGGCCACGACGTGGATCTGCGCTTCACGGCGACGTCGGGCGGTTTGTTCGGCCGCGAGGGCTGGTCGGGCGGCAACGTCGACGATCTGCGCACGATCATCCATCTGCGCGAGCAGAATCGCCGACTGCGTGATGCGTTGACGCAGGCCCAGCGGGACGCAGGTCTGCTGCGCGCACAGATGGAGAATCCGCGGACCGCGGCCGGGGATTCCGCCGCGGCGCCGGAGCGCTGATCACGGGGGTCTTTATGCTTACGCGCGCGCGACCGCGTTCCGGCCACGAGGGATTGGTGTTTGTTTCCGTCCTGCTCGCGCTGGTATTGCTCACGCCGGTCGCGAGGGCTGAGGGGCAGGCGCGCCGGGAGCGCCCGATCACGATGGCGGTCGGTTCCTACGGGGATCTTGCCGTAGTCCTTTCCGCTCCCGCCCTGCGCGGTGTTGTGCGTCCGGCGCTGGATCGTCTCAACACGCAGGTCACCTTCGTGGTCCGGGAAGAGCCGACGTTCGCCGTCGACTTCTACGCGGGCAACGAGTGGAAATTCGCCCACGACTACAAGAATCTTTTGATCCTCGTGAACTGGAGCGATGGCGGGCGGGTCGTGCGGGCGGTGGAGGAGTTGCTGGAGCCCCCGGATCTGGAGCGCCTCCGCGCGGCCGGAGGCGGGATTGCGCAGTTGACCGACCCGCTGCTGAGCTATCAGTTCGCGGTGATCGTGGCGGCGCACGATAGGACCCAGCTGGCCGCGCTGCTGGATCGCAATGCCGATCACCTGCGGGAACTCTACGAAAAGCAGAACCGCGAGCGCATCCGGCGCCAGTTCGCGCGCGAGGGGCTGCACGATGACTGGCTGGCGCGGAATTGGGGGCGTTACCAGATCCTGCTCAGCATCCCTGCAGCCTATCGTGAGAATCAGGTCGAGCCGAACGGGTTCCCCGGGATCGAGTGGACCCGCGCCGGTCCGACGCGCGGCATCACGCTCTCCTGGCGGCGCGCTCCGCATCCCGAGACCCTGCTCGCTGACCGTGCGGCCCTGCTGGCGATGCGCCGGGACATGGGCCGTGTCCTGCATCGCGAAGAGATCAGCGATGATGGTCTGGAGTGGGAGTCGACGCGGCTGGGCGAACTGCCGGCCCTGCGACTGACCGGATCGTGGGTCAGCCGGGAGATCCAGGTCGGCGGCGCGTTCTGGAGCTATTTCATCGCTGACCCTGCGGGAGAGCGGGTCTTCTGTCTCGACCTGCTCGCCTACATGCCACACATCGATGAACCGAAGATGCCTCTCTACCGCGAACTGCTCGCCATCGCCGAGACCTTCTCACTCCGGCAGCCCCACCGCTGAACCACACTGTCGGCGCTGTGGCCCGACCATTGACAACCGCCCAGAATACCGCATTGTCAGAGCATGTACTGGCGAGCCTGGAGCCGTCCGCGGGGTCGTTCTGTCGCGGGGGGAGAAAGGGGCGGATCATGGCGCCGATTCCGATAGTTCTGCTGTTTTTCCTGGTCCTCTTTTTTTTCAGCAACGCGGTGCGTGTGCTCCGAGAGTACGAACGGGCGGTCGTTTTCCGTCTGGGACGGTTCATCGGAAATAAGGGACCGGGCCTTATTCTGCTCGTGCCGGTCATCGACCGCATGGTGAAGATCAGCCTGCGCACGGTGCCCATGGACGTCGCGCCGCAGGATGTCATCACCCGCGACAACGTGTCGGTCAAGGTCAACGCGGTGATCTATTTCCGGGTGGTGGAACCGGAACGTGCCGTCATCGAAATCGAAGACTTCCTGTTCGCCACGACCCAGATGGCGCAGACCACCCTGCGCAGCGTGGTCGGGCAGGCTGACCTGGACGACCTGCTGTCCAACCGCGAAAAGCTCAACCTTGATCTCCAGCGCATCCTCGACGAATCCACCGTTCCGTGGGGCATCAAGGTATCGATGGTCGAGATCAAGGACGTGGACCTCCCGGTGGAAATGCGGCGGGCCATGGCGCGGCAGGCGGAGGCGGAGCGCGAACGGCGCTCGAAGGTCATCCATGCCGACGGTGAATTCCAGGCCAGTCAGCGGCTGGCTGAGGCGGCCAAGATCCTCTCGACCGATCCGGCAGCCATCCAGTTGCGTTACCTGCAGACGCTGAGCGAGATCGCGCGGGAAAACAATTCCACCACCATTTTCCCCGTGCCGGTGGATCTGATTTCCCAGTGGTTCAACAGGCGTCCCGGATCGGTTCGTGCGGGCGGTTCGGCGGTCGAGGGAGAATGAGAATGTGCGTGGCCATCAGTTTCCGCAGGCGCTTGCTGCCTCTCTGGTCGGCGATTTTGGTTGCGGGAGCCGGACCGGCGCTTCCCGCGGTGGCGCAGACCGATCCGCCACGTCCGGTTACCGGACGGCATGCGCCGCCACGTGTCGGGGCCCAGGCTGCCCATCGGAGCGGGGAGGCGGGACCGTGGTCCGTGTCGATCGGTGCGGGGCTGCTCTCCAGCGGCGACCTTTTCCGGGTCCTCGTGCCGGACGGGAGCACGCGGATCTGGTCGGCCCCACTCGGCGACGCCTTCTACGCGCACGAAATTCTCGTCACCCTGGATGAGGACGCGGCCGTGTCCGCTTCGGTGGGGCGCCGCCTCGGCGGTCGCTGGCGTGTCCGTTGCGATGTGAGTTGGGCCGAGGTGAACGCCACGGCTCTGGCGCGTGTCGGACAGACCGTCGAGCTTCAAGCCTGGGAGAGACCCACTTTCCTGCTCGCTGGCCTGGGCGTGGAGTGCCAGTTGGCGCACGCGAGCCTCTACCCGTACGCTCTGGCGGGGCTGACCTTAACCCGTCTGGAGGCTGCGAAGGCCACGGCGCTTGATCAGACCCGCGTTGGGCTGCGGGGGGGGGTCGGCCTGCAGTGGGGCCTCACACCGGAGTGGGGTGTGAGGGCGGAACTGCGAGACACGTGGCAGCAGTTCGACCTGACGGCATATGGCGACGATCCGACGTTCACCGATCTCACCTTCAGGGAGCTTGGTCCGCAACATCTGTTCGAACTGCTGCTGCAGACATGCGTCCAATTTTGAGCCACGGTATCGATTATCGATATCAATAATTGCGTCATGCAGGCAGCTGAAGTTCAGCGTCCGTAAGTCTCTGTATAATATTGTGAATTAATAAATTACGCTTTTCGCTGAGCCCGGCCTAAAGCGGTGGCGGGCTTTTTTCTTTGTGGGGGAGGCGCCCAACTCCTATAATAGCTGCTTCGTTGCGCAAGTTTGTTGTTTCCGGCCTGTTTCCCGCGGGGCGACCGGCGCGGCGCTCCGCGCGCGGGAGGGCGTCATGAGCAATGTCATCGCCGTAGTCAACCACAAGGGTGGCTCCGGCAAGACCACGACCGCCATCAATCTGGCAGCAGGTCTTACCCGTTACAGCGATATCACGTCCTCCTGCCTGCTGATCGACATGGATCCGCACGGTTGCGCTACCTCCACGCTTCTGGGCAAGCTGGACGGTGAGCCACCGGCCCGCAGCGTCTTCGATGTTCTTCGCCGGGCCATCACTCCGCATGACGGCATCACCTCGACGGTCTACGACGAGAACATCGATATCCTCCCTTCGAACCCATCGCTCGAGAGCATGGCCAAGACTCAGATCACCGATCGCCTGGCCAAGGTGACGCAGGCTCTGGCCACCTCCTACGGCTGGATCATCATCGACACGCCGCCCAATCTGGGCGTGCTGACCCAGAATGCGCTCGTAGCGGCCGACTATGTGCTGATCCCCACGACCTGCACCGGTCTGGGCGTGCCGCCGCTGCGGCAGCTCAAGGCGCTCATCGAGCAGATCCAGGAGCGGCAGAATGTCTGGCTGCAGACCCTCGGTGTGCTTGTCACCATGAAGGATGGCCGAACGCCGCTCCAGAAGGACGCGCACCGCGAGTTGAAGAGCATCTTCAAGGCCGACATCTTCAAGACGGTCGTGACGACGAACATCAAGATCGAGGAAGCGCCGGCGAATTTCCGCAGCATTTTCTCCTACGACTCCGGCTGTCTCGGCGCGTCGCTCTACCGCGACTGGATCAAGGGCGAGCTGCTCAAACGGCACAAGACCCTGGAGAAGAAGCGGGTGGAGAAGTTGGAGGCCGCGCAGCCTGTGGCGTCGTCGGTCAGCGTGCCGCCAACGGTCTGACGTACGGGTTCGAAGTCATTTCTTCGGCGACCGTGGTCGACGGTCCGTGCCCGGGGTGGAGGCTCGTCGCGGGCGGGAGCGTATAGATCCGCTCCCTGATGCTCCGGCCCAAAGCCTGGAAATCCCCGCCCGGCAGATCGGTGCGGCCGACGGAGCCGGCGAAGATACAGTCCCCCACCAGAGCGTTCGTTCCCCAGCCGAACAGGACATGACCCGGCGTGTGTCCCGGTATGTGGCGCACGGTCAGGGCTCCGCCGCCGAACGGCAGGGTCGTTCCTTCGGCCAGGGTGGCGGAGAGCTGTGGCACGGCGGTCGGAGGGAAACCGAACATCTCCTGATGGCGGGGCATCGTCAGCACCAGCGCTTCATCGCGCGGGTGGACCAGGAGCGGCAGGGGGTGGATGGCCTGCACGGCCGCGGCTGCTCCGACGTGGTCGAAATGCCCATGCGTGCAGGCCAGCAGGGTCAGACGCAGACCACCGGCGGCGAGGCGATCGAGCAGAAGATCCGCTTCGTCGCCCGGATCGAACAGCGCCGCCTCGCCGGTTGCGGGGGATTCCAGCAGATACGCATTCATCGCCAACGGTCCGACGGCGAGGGAGGTGAGTACCCAGTCGGTCATCTCGCCTGCCCCGCCGTCGGAAATCTGGTCATCGCACGGGCCGCCACTTCGCGGCGGCCCCGTAGCTCAGGACTCATCGTAGTATTCACGCCCGAGGTGGGTGATCTGCTCCTCGCCCATCATCCAGCGCAGCGTGTTCTTCAGCTTGGTCTGCTGGATGAAGAGGTCGTGCTCGGGACGGAGGTTGTCCGGCACCACCGGGCTCTTGAAGAAGAACGACAGCCACTCCTGGATGCCCGACATGCCGGCACGCTTCGCCAGGTCGAGGTACAGGGCGAGGTCGAGCACGATCGGGGCCGCAAGGATGGAGTCGCGGCACAGGAAGTCGACCTTGATCTGCATCGGCATCCCCATCCAGCCGAAGATATCGATGTTGTCCCACCCCTCCTTGTTGTCGCCGCGCGGAGGGTAATAGTTGATCCGCACCTTGTGGAACAGGTTGCCGTAGAGGTCCGGATACAACTCCGGCTGCAGGATCGAATCCAGCACGCCCAGCTTCGACTCTTCCTTGGTCTTGAACGATTCCGGATCGTCGAGCACCTCGCCGTCGCGGTTGCCCAGGATGTTCGTCGAGAACCAGCCGCTGACCCCCAGCAGGCGTGCCTTGAAGCCGGGCGCCAGAACGGTTTTCAGCAGGGTCTGGCCGGTTTTGAAGTCCTTGCCGCAGATTGGGGCACCCTCCCGCTTGGCCAACTCCTCGATCGCCGGGAAGTCGCCGCTGAGGTTCGGCGCGCCGTTCGCGTAAGGGATGCCGAGCCGTGCCGCAGCGTAAGCGTAGATCATGCTCGGAGCGATGTCCGGATTGTTCTCGGTCAGCCCCTTCTCGAAGGCGGCGAGGCTCTCGTGCACTGCCGTGCGCCTGAGGAAGATCTCGGTCGATCCGCACCACACCATGACGATGCGGTCGCAGCCGTTCGCCTTTTTGAATTCCTCGATATCGCGCATGATGGCCTCGGCCAGCGCCATCTTGTTGCGCCCCTTCTTCACGTTCGTACCGTCGAGCTTCTTCACATAGTAGTTGTCGAACACGGCCGGCATGGGGCGGATCTCGCTCAGGAACGGGCGCAGGTCCTCCAGCACGTGGCGTTCGAGCACGCCCGCCTTGACGGCGGCGTCGTAAGCGGTGTCGGTGAAGATGTCCCATCCGCCGAACACGATGTCATTCAGGTCCGTCAGAGGAACGAAGTTGCGCACCAGCGGCTGGCGATTGTCGGTGCGCTTGCCGAGTCGGATGTGTCCCATCTGGGTCATGCTGCCGATGGGGAGTCGCATGCCGCGGCGTACAGCCTCCACGCCGCTCATGAACGTGGTGGAGACGGCGCCCATGCCGGGCGTCAGGATGCCCAGCTTGCCCTGAGCCGGTTTGATCGTAAGGCCTGCTGCCATGAAAAGAAGCTCCTCTCTGGTCCGGAAATCCCGCGGCCGGGCGCTAGGATAGGGCCGGTCCCCAGGCAAGGCAAAGGAATCTTCTCCCCCCTGCTTCCGGTTTTGCATTCCGTTTTTGACCTCATGTGATATTGGCTGGCGCAAGGCCCCCTGCATATGTTAGAATTCATAACGCCGGGGGGACCCACGCAGCCCAGGGGGAGGGCCACACTTAGTTCCGGGAGGATTCCATGGCGAAGACGATCCGGCCGGTGCCGTTCCTCGACCTGCGTGCGCAGATCCGCCCCCTGCGGGCCGAATTCGATGCTGCAATGGCTTCAGTAGTCGATCAGACCGCCTTCATTCTCAGTGATCACCTGACCGCGTTCGAACGGGATTTCGCCGCCTTCTGCGAGGTGAAGCACTGCATCGGGGTCGATTCGGGAACCCAGGCGTTGCATCTGATCCTGCGGACCCTCGGGGTGGGACCGGGCGATGAAGTCATCACTGTTCCCAACACGTTCATCGCCACCCTGGAAGCGATCCACTACACCGGGGCGCGCCCGGTGCTTGTGGATGTCGATCCGGACACCTGGCTGATGGATCCGCTCGCGGTCGCGCGTGCGGTCGGGCCCCGAACCAGGGCCATCCTTCCGGTGCATCTCTTCGGGCACCCCGCGCCGATGGCCGAACTGAGGGCGCTGGCGGACCAGGCCGGCGTGGCGCTCGTGGAAGATGCCTGCCAGGCCCATGGAGCTCGTTACCAGGGGCGGCGCACCGGTAGTCTGGGCCGGGCCGCGGGATTCAGCTTCTATCCGGGCAAGAACCTTGGCGCTTTCGGCGACGGCGGCGCGATCGTCACCGACGACGATGCGCTGGCGGCGCTTTGCCGCAGCCTGCGCCATCACGGTCAGGGCGCGAAAAATATTCACGATCATGTCGGCTACACCGGCCGGCTCGATTCTCTGCAGGCGGCGGTGCTGTCCGTCAAACTGCCGCACCTCGACACCTGGAACTCTGCGCGCCGGGCCCATGCCGCGCACTACCGTCGTCGTCTGGAGGGCGCCTACCGGATGCCCCAGGTGCTCGGGGGCGGCGAAGCGGTTCACCACCTCCTGCCGATCTGCACCCCGGAGCCGGACCAGCTCATGGCTAGCCTGCAGGAGGGCGGGATCGCCTGCGGCCGGCACTATCCGATTCCGGTGCATCTTCAGCCGGCGTTCGCGTTTCTCGGCCACCAGGCAGGGGCTTTCCCGGTGGCCGAAGAGATCTGCGCAGGCCTTATTTCCCTGCCGATGTATGCGGAAATGACCGAGGATATGGTGGACACGGTCTGTGATGTTCTGCTATAATCGATCCATCGGCACAAATCAGCCTGCCGGCCGATGGCAGAATGGACGACGAGGGGAGCCGCATGCCAGGTTGTTAACGCGTTAATCCTAACGGACATCAGCTTCTTCGACTCCTGCTGCATCGCAGGGAGGGAGAGCATCATGAAGGATGACGCGGCGGCTCTGACCTGCGTGGTCGAGAGACCTCTGCCTGTGACTCCCACATTGTGGATCCCCGTCGATGCCGGGCGCATTTGCGGCTGGCAGGGGGCGGTGAAGCGGGCCGTAGACCTTCTCGCCGGCCTGGCTGCACTGGCGCTCACCTCGCCGCTTTTTTTCACGCTCGCGGTGATCATCAAGCGATCGAGTCCGGGGCCTGTCTTCTATGTCCAGGAGCGGATGGGCAAGGACGGGCGGCCGTTCCGGTTCTTCAAATTCCGCACCATGCGGCATCAGAGCGATGATGCCATCCACCGTCAGTTCGCCGCCATGTTCATCAACGGCGATGCCCGCGGCTGCCGCGCGAACAAGGGCGCAAAGGTCTACAAGCTGACCGACGACCCTCGTGTCACGATGATCGGTCGCTGGCTGCGCAAGACCTCTCTGGACGAACTGCCGCAGCTGTTCAATATCATCCGCGGCGAGATGTCTTTCGTGGGACCACGCCCGCCGATCGCCTACGAGACCGAGCACTACCAGTCGTGGCATTACGAGCGGCTGAAGGTCACGCCGGGCCTGACCGGGCTGTGGCAGGTCAGCGGTCGCAGCAATGTGCCGTTCGACGAGATGGTGCGGCTCGACCTTCACTATATCAACAACTGGTCTCTTGCCATGGACCTGCGGATCGTTGCCAGGACGCTGCCGGTGGTCCTTCAGGGGACGGGCGGCTACTAGCTAGAGCGACATCGAATCTCAAGTATCACCCCCTGACGCGCGATATATCGGTGCAGATCGCCCGCGTCTGGCGCCGACCGGCGTAGTCCCGTGCCTGTCTGCCGAACCAGGTGCTTCGAATCGAGGAGGCTGGCAATGATCCGGATGGCCGTGATTGGCTGTGGCTACTGGGGTCCCAATCTGATCCGCAATTTCCACAATGTTGCGGATTGTGAGCTGCGGATGATCACGGATCTCGATTCGAAGCGGCTCGCTCATGTGGGCAAGCAGTTCCCGCAGGCGCACAAGACGCTCGACTACCGCGATCTGCTGCGCGATCCGGAGATCGACGCCATCGCCGTCGCAACGTCGGTTTCCACGCACTATCAGCTCGGGCGGGAGGTCCTCGAGGCGGGCAAACACCTCTTCATCGAGAAACCGATGTGCGCGAGCGCGGATGACTGCCGGCGGCTGATCGATCTCGCCGCCGCCCGCCACCTGCAGATCATGGTCGGGCACACCTTCCTCTTCACGCCCGCGGTCCGCAAGATCCGCGAGCTGATGCACACCGGCGAACTCGGGGACATCTACTATGTCAACATCACCCGCGTGAACCTCGGACTCTTCCAGCCCGACATCAACGTGGTCTGGGATCTCGCGCCGCATGATATCGCCATGCTGAACCATCTGTTCGGGGCCGGACCGCGGGTCGTCAGCGCCACCGGGCGGTCGTATGTGCGGCCGGGCATCGAGGATGTGGCGTTCCTGACGCTGGAATACCCCGGGAACCAGATCGCCCACATCCATGTGAGCTGGCTCGACCCGAACAAGATCCGCCAGGCGACGTTCGTCGGCAGTCGCAAGATGCTCGTGTATGACGACGTGTCGAGTCTGGAGAAGATCAGGGTCTATGACAAGGGCGTGGAGAAACTGGCGCATTACGACAGCTTCGGCGAGTTCCAGTTGTCATACCGCTACGGCGATATCGTGATCCCCAGGATCGACCAGATCGAGCCTCTCAAGGTGGAGGCGGCCCACTTCATCAACTGTCTGCAGGGGACGGAAACGCCTTTGAGCGACGGCGCGAGCGGTCTGCAGGTGGTCGAGGTGCTCGAGAAGGCGTGCGAATCGATCCGTGGCGAAGGGAAGCCGGTCCTCTGCGGTCCCGCCTGAGCTCCTGGCCGCCCGGCCGCCCGCGCACCGGGGGTCGACAGGCGGACACGGGCGGCTTACGCTCTCCGCGGGCCGGTGGTCGCTGGCCACGGAGGGTGTTGTGAGCGAGTCCCCGTTGCGCGTGGCGATGATCGGCCAGAAGGGCTGGCCGCCGGTCCATGGCGGTATCGAGCGGCACGTGGCGGAGCTGGCGAAGCGCCTGGCCGCGCGCGGTCACCTGATCGACATCTACAGCCGGCCCCACTACAGCGCGGCGCATGGCGCGGTTGCGCCGGGGGTTCGGGTGCGCCGGCTGCCGAGCATCCCCACGAAGCACCTCGACGCTATCACGCACACCGCCCTGGCCACGCTCGACGTCCTGACGCGAAGGGTCGACGTGGTGCACTACCACGCCCTCGGTCCCGGCCTGCTGGCCGGGTTGCCGCGCTGGCTCGGCCGCCAGGCCACCGTCGTCACCGTGCACGGTCTTGACTGGCAGCGCGAGAAGTGGGGCCCGGTCGCGCGCGCGGTCCTGCGCGGAGGGGAGCGCGCCTGTGTCCGGCAGCCGCACCGCACGATCGTCGTGTCGCGCGCGCTGCAGGACTACTTTCGCCAGCGGTGGGGATGCGAGACCGTGCTGATTCCGAACGGCATCACGCAGCCGGTCTATCGGGCACCCCGTCTGATCCGCGAGCGGGGACTGCCGGAGCGGTACGTCCTGTTCGTGGGGCGCCTCGTGCCGGAAAAGGGGTGCCATCTGTTGACTGCGGCCTGGGCGCGCCTGCCCGAAGTGGTCCGTGGGGACGTGGCGCTGGTAATCGCGGGCGATGCAGGTTTTACGGACGCCTATGTCCGCCGGCTGCGGGCCGAGGCATCGCCGGACACCAGATTTCTCGGCTTTGTGCACGGGGAGATCCTCGACGAGCTGTACACGAACGCGGAAATCGTCGCGCTGCCGTCGACGCTCGAAGGGCTGTCGATCGCCCTGCTGGAGGGGATGAGCTACGGCCGCTGCTGCCTCGTCAGCGACATCCCGCCCAATCAGGAGGCCGCCGGAGGTTGCGCACGGTTGTTCCCCTCCGGCGACGTGGCGGCCCTTGGACGGGAGCTGGCCGCGCTGCTGGCTGATCCGGGCGGTCGCGAGCGGCTCGGGGCGGCGGCCCAGTTGCACGCCATCGAGCACTACTCCTGGGATCGCGCCGCCGATCAGACGGAGGCTCTGTATCGCGAACTCGCGGCGTCCCGTGCGGCCGGGACCGGAAGGAAGGGGGGGCGGATCTGATGCGTGTTTTCGCGCGGGTGATGATCATCGTGCTGAGTGTTTTGTCTCTGGCGGAGGCCGGGTGCAGCAAGCGGGCCTGGGTGGCTGGCCATGGTGCCTCCGCCGTGTATGGCGAGGCTAGGGATCCAGCCTCGACAATGCCCGCGCCCGCCGCGACCCCGCTCGCCCCGGCTGCGCCGCGGGAAGCGCCGATCGATCCGGTGGCGGAGGGGGGGGCCGCCTTGCCGGCGCCGGGCGCCCAGGTGGCGGAGCAGTTGCCGTGGCAGGAGGTCGAGTCGCCGGGGATGTCCGGCGCCGACGACGGTGCGTGCTCGGGCGCCCCGTGCCACTGGGTGCAGATCGCCGCGCCGGTGGACAGTTTCGGCTGCGCCGCCCTGCTGCGGCAAGCCGGCGCGGTGTTGACGGCTGCAGCCATGCCGACCGGCACTTCCGTGCGACAAGAGGGAGGGCTGTGGAAAGTTCAACTCGGCCCATTTTCCCGCTGGGAGGAGGCGGAGTCGGCGCGGGATCGCCTGCGCGCCGCCGGCTTCGTCGCGGCCTGGCTGGTTCGGCGCTGAGCGGTCGTTTGGGAGTTGACAGACCGGGCTGACGGACTTTATTGTATCGCCACGTCCGATGCGGGCATAGCTCAGTTGGTAGAGCACTACCTTGCCAAGGTAGTGGTCGCGAGTTCGAGTCTCGTTGCCCGCTCCAATGCGCAGATCGGGGGTCGCTGCGAGGCGGCCCCCGATCGCTTTCCCGGGCCTTTCTGACGGCGCCGGATGCAGCGCGTCGCCGACATGGCCGCTGAATCTTGACAGCGTCGGCGAGTGCGGTCATTCTTATCTGTGCGATCCTCAGGGAGGCGGCATAGCCAAGTGGTAAGGCGATGGTCTGCAAAACCATTATTCCCCGGTTCAAGTCCGGGTGCCGCCTCCAGCCTCCCCCATCCAGCCGCTGCTCTGCGACCTGCCGAAGCGGGCGCTGACCGTTGACAGGTCGCTGTCAGCGCCGCATCATGCCGCCGCCGGGGTGGCGAAACTGGTAGACGCAAGGGACTTAAAATCCCTCGGAGCGTTGCTCCTTGCCGGTTCGAATCCGGTCCCCGGCACATCCATCCAGGCCGCCTTCTGCAGAGGCGATCAGGGGGTCTGACCGCCGCGAAGGAGATTCGTGCGTCTCGCCTTCTTGTCCATCGGTCGCCACATCCACACGGAGCGTTGGATCCGCTGGTTCGCTGCCGAGGGGCACGAGTGCCACCTGCTGACCGTGCAGCCGGGGCCGCTGCCGGATGTCACGGTGCACGATATTCGCGCGGGGGTGGGGCCGAAGCCGCTGCGGTACGCGCGCTCCCTCGGCGTCGTGCGCCGGCTGCTGGGCGAACTGCGGCCCGACCTGCTGAACACACACTTTCTCACCGGCTACGGGTACTGGGGACACTTCAGCGGTTTTCATCCCAACGTGCTGACGGTCTGGGGAGACGATGTCTATGTGACGCCTCAGGAATCGCTCCTCAAGGGCTGGCTGGCGCGACGCGCGCTGCGCGGTTGTGATGCGCTGACCGGCGATTCGGTCGATATCCTGGAGGCGGCCTGCCGGCTCGGCGCCGATCCGGGCCGCGCTTTTCGGGTCTTGTGGGGGGTCGATTTCGCGCGCTTCCGCCCGGCGGACGCCGGTGCGTGGCGCCGCTCGCACGGTTTCACGGACGATGATCTGCTTTTCTTTTCGCCGCGCAGTTTCACGCAGCCGTACTACAACATCGACACTGTCATCGCGGCGGCGGCGCGCGTGCGGGCGCGCGAGCCGCGCGCCCGCTTCCTCTTTGCTGGCTACGAAGGGGACCCGGAGCCGTTCTGGCGGCTCGCGCGGGCCGCGGGAATCGGTGAGGTGGCGCACTTTCTCGGTCGCCTGGACCACGAGCAGTTCGCGGTGGCGCTGCAGGCGTGCGATGTCTTCATCTCCGTGCCGTCCGTCGATGCTACGGCGGTCAGTCTCCTGGAGGCGATGGCGTGCGGCTGTGCGATCGTGGTGTCGCGGCTCGCCTCGTCACTGGAGTGGATCGCGGAGGGGACGACGGGGTTGACGGTGCCGCCGCGTGATGCCGAGGCGCTCGCGGACGCCATGCTGCGGCTGGCGCGCGACCCTGCGCTGCGGCGCGTCTGCGGCGAGGGGGCGCTTGCGGTGGCGCGCCGTGAAGCCGGCTTTGCGGCGAACATGACGCACGTCGACGCTCTGTTTAGAGCCCTGACCGGGGGCGGAGAGGTCTGGCCGACGACGGTGCGGCTGGCCGAACTGCAGGGTGGTCACGCAGGGGGCCCGGCGTGATCCTCTCGGTCGTCATCCCCACCCGCGACAAGGGGTCTCTGCTCGCCCGGACCCTGAAGGCGCTCGGTACGCAGCGGCTGGAAGAGCCGTGGGAGATCATCATTGTCGATGACGCGTCGAGCGATTGTACGCCGGCCCTGCTGGCCACGTCCTCTGCGGCGGTGGAGGGTCTGAGGGTCGTCTCCTGCGCCCGCAACGTGGGGCGCTCTGCAGCCCGGAATCTGGGCTGGCGCGCGGCCGTTGGCCACTGGGTGCTGTTCCTCGACGACGACATCGTGGCGCCACCGGGACTGCTCGCCGCGCATCTGGCCCGGTTGCGCGAGCGGAGCGGGTGCGGCACGATCGGGCGGGTCGTGACCGATCCGGCCCTCGTCGATGGCCCGCTGTTTCACTATCTGGACAGCCGGGGCGTGGCGAAAGTCGGCGGCGGGGAAGTCCCCGCGCGGTACTTCGTGACGCAGAACGCCGCCGTGCCGCGCGAGGCGCTGGTGGCGGTCGGCGGTTTCGACGAGCGCTTCCACGCCTGGGGATTCGAGGACATGGAATTGGCTTTCCGACTCGAGGATCGGTTGGGGATGCGATTCCTGGCGGTGACCGCGCCGACGCCGGTGCATGTGCACCATCACACCCTGCCTGAATGGCTGGCCAAGAAGCGGGAGTGCGGGGCGCTTTCGCTACCGCTGTTGGCTGAACTGCACCCGGGGCGGCTGCGTGAGATGCGGTTGCACTGGGTGATTGACCGACCGGACGCAGCGGCGCGACCGGGGCCGGCCGCCCTGCTGCGGGCCGGGACGCGCGGGCCGGCGCTTCGCCTGCTCGCCGCGATCGCAGACGGATGGCCCACGGGGATGGAGCACTATCCGATCGCAGCTAAATTGTACGCCAGATTGCTGGACCTGCTGGTCATGCTGACTTACCGACAGGGGCTCGTGTCAGGGCGCCACCTGACATGACATTACGGCCTATTTATTATGCCAATATGTCACGTCCCGGCGCGCGGTTTGATCCGGACTAGCGGAAGTTTTGCCAAGCCGCCCTTCAACATGTGTTCTTTCAGTGACTTAGACTGAATCTGCTAACTTTGGCCATCAGGCACGCCCCTTGTTAAAGAATCAGAGTATTTGAATTCATTGCGGAAGAGCGTTTCCTGCGTCTTTAAGGAGTCAGTCATGGGCAAGATCATCGGCATCGATCTGGGGACCACCAACAGCGTCGTCTCGGTAATGGAGGGTGGCGAGGCACAGGTCATTCCGAATAAGGAAGGGAACCGGACAACGCCGTCCGTGGTGGCCTGGAACAAGGCGGGTGAACGTCTGGTCGGACTGCTGGCCAAGCGCCAGGCCGTAACCAATCCGACCAATACGGTCACCTCGATAAAGCGATTCATGGGGCGTAAGCACAGCGAGGTGCGTACCGAGACTGGCGAGGTGCCTTATGACGTGGTCGCGGGGCCCAACGGCGATGTTCGCGTGCGCACCAGCCACGGCGAATTTTCGCCGCCTGAAATCTCGGCGGTCATCCTTCAGGAGTTGAAGCAGACTGCGGAGGCCTATCTGGGCGAGCCGGTCACGGCGGCGGTCATCACGGTGCCGGCGTATTTCAACGACAGCCAGCGGCAGGCGACCAAGGACGCGGGCCGGATCGCCGGCCTGGAGGTCAAGCGGATCATCAACGAGCCGACCGCCGCGGCACTTGCCTATGGTCTCGACCGCAAGAAGGACGAAACGGTCGCGGTGTTCGACCTCGGTGGCGGTACGTTCGATATTTCCATCCTCGAGATCGGTGACGACGTCTTTTCCGTCCTCGCCACCAACGGCGATACGCATCTCGGCGGCGATGACTTCGACCAGCGGGTCATGGAATACCTGGCCGACACCTTCCTCAAGCAGGAAGGGATCGATCTGAGCAAGGATCCCATGGCGCGGCAGCGCCTCAAGGAGGCGGCCGAGCGTGCGAAGTGCGAATTGAGTTCTTCCAGCCAGGCGGAGATCAACCTGCCGTTCATCACGGCGGATGCCTCCGGCCCGAAGCACCTCGCGCTGACGCTTACACGCGCCAAGTTCGAGTCTCTGGTGGAGGATCTGATCGAGCGCACGGTGGCGCCGTGCCGGAACTGCATGAAGGACGCCGGCCTTTCTCCCGCGGACATCAATGAAGTAATCGTGGTGGGGGGCTCGATCCGGATCCCGGCGGTCCAGGCCAAGGTGAAGGAGTTGTTCGGGAAGGAGCCCAATCGTTCGGTCAACCCGGACGAAGTAGTCGCCATGGGCGCCGCGATCCAGGGCGGCGTGCTCGGCGGCGACGATCTGGGCATCGTGCTGCTGGATGTGACTCCGCTCAGTCTCGGCATCGAAACACTCGGCGGCGTCATGACGCGGCTGATCGAGCGCAATACGACCATTCCCACGAAGAAGAGCCAGGTGTTTTCGACCGCCGCCGACAATCAGGACACGGTCGAGATCCACGTGATGCAGGGCGAACGGGAGATGGCTCTGGACAACAAGACGATCGGCCGTTTCCAGCTGACCGGCATACCTCCGGCGCCGCGCGGGATCCCGCAGGTAGAGGTGACTTTCGACATCGATGCCAACGGCATCCTCGCCGTGTCCGCCGTGGACAGGGCCACCGGCAAGGAACAGTCGATCCGCATTCAGGCCTCCAGCGGCCTGAGTGACCAGGAGGTCCAGCGGATGGTGCGCGATGCCGAGGCCAATGCCAGCGAGGATCATCGGCGTCGCGAGTTGATCGATGCCCGCAACGAGGCAGACAGTCGGCTGCATAGCGTGCGCAAAAGTCTCGAAGGGCTCCGGGCCGACGCCGATCCGGCGCAGGTGACCGATGTGGAGACCAAGCTGAAGGCGCTCGAAGAGGTCGCCAAGGGCGACGATGTGGCGATCATCCGGACCGCCATCGAGGCACTGCTGGGTTCCATGCAGGTTATCGCCCAGCAAGCGTACGAGAAGGCTGCGGCCGCGCGGGAAGCGGACAAGGGGCCGGGAACCGATCGGGGACCCGAGGCCGCGGATGCGGGGCCACCGCCGCCGCCCGGCGCCGGCCAGGGGGGCGACGCCGAGTATGAGGTTGTCGACGATTGACCCTGTAAGAGGTTATCCAGACCGGACATAGGGATTCTATTGCTCATCGGGGGCCAGCGTCGACCCACGCTGGGTAGGACGGCGCCAAAATAAGACAAAAAAAGTCTTTGACAGCAGGGGCGGCGACCGATAATATCACCATCAGTTTCAAGATTCGCTGGACCTGCGGGGCGGATCGATGCATAATGACTCCGAAGTAGACGAAATTAGTCTGGAACTCGGGCCGCCCTTCAGAGTAGAAACCGCACGATAGTCGAAATGAAACTACGTCGCGCCGCCTTTGTGGAGATGGCGCGGTCATAAAGGGAAGGGGACGATGTGTACGAGGTGGAATTGAGCAGCGACCGCCGCGAGGATCAGAGTCTCCAGCACTATCTGCAGACTATCGGCCGCTACAAGCTGCTGACAAAGGAAGAGGAATTCGAACTCGCCCGTCGCATCCGGCGGGGGGACAAGGAAGCCCTTGACCACCTTGTCAACGCGAACCTGCGTTTCGTGGTGAGCGTCGCCAAGAAGTTTCTCAATCACGGACTCGGCTACATGGACCTGATCGCCGAGGGCAATATCGGCCTCATCACGGCGGCAAAGCGTTTTGATGAACGCCGTGATTTCCGCTTCATTTCCTACGCCGTCTGGTGGATCCGGCAGGCCATCCAGAAGGCGATCGCCGAGCAGACCAACACGGTGCGCCTGCCGATCAACCGCACGCAGCAGGCGCAGAAAATGAAGCGCGTGGCGCAGACACTCGAGCAGAAATACAAGCGCCGGGTCAATGAGAACGAGATCGCCGACGTTCTTAATCTCACCCCGCGCAAGATGCATCAGATCCGTTCCGCGAGCCGTCCCCTGATCAGCATTGACGAGAGCGTGTTCGATGATGATGTCTCGCTGTCCGAAACGCTGATGGACGCCGAGGCGCTGAATCCCGAGCAGGGCTATATTGAAGGCGAACTCAGCACCGAGATGAGCACGGCCCTCAGCCTGCTCAGCCGGCGCGAACGCGAGATCGTCGTGCGCTACTACGGTCTGGGCGACGAGGATCCGGCTTCGCTCGAGATGATCGGGCAGGACATCAATCTTTCGCGCGAGCGGGTGCGGCAGATCCGTAACCAGGCGCTCTCCAGGATCCGTCACGCGGTGGCGGGGGAGAAGCTGCTCGACTACCTCACGTAGGCGGGCCCCAGCAGAGTCCACGGCCCGGCGCGCTCCGCGCGCCGGGCCGTTCGCTTGCGTGGCGGGGCGAAACCGGGTTGACACGGCCAGGCCCGCCGACTTAGTTTGTCTGCTCCGGGCGGGCGATTAGCTCAGCTTGGTTAGAGCGCTTGCTCGACACGCAAGAGGTCGGCAGTTCGAGTCTGCCATCGCCCACCAGCAAACCCGATCGGACGACGACGAGGTGGCGCCCCGGGCATCACCTCGTCCTGTTTCTCCACTCGGTCAAGGCGCGGCCAGGTTGGCCGCGGGCGGTGTCACCATGGCGAATGTCCAACTGATCCTGCCTGACGGCAAGCTTCTGGACGCGGCGCAGGGCGCCCCGTTCCGTGATGTGGTGCGAACGCTCGGCGAAGGGTTACTGCGCAGCGCGCTGGCGGTGACCGTCGACGGGGCCAACTACACGCTGGATGACCCCGTGGACGCGGGGGGACACTTCACTGTGATCACGCGGGGGAGCGAGCCGGGCCTGGAGACGCTGCGCCATTCGGCCGCTCACCTGATGGCCTGGGCGGTCAGCGATCTTTTTCCGGGCGTGAAGTTCGCCTTCGGGCCGGCGATCGAGAGCGGTTTCTACTACGATTTCGAGCGGACGGCATCGTTCACCGAGGAGGACCTGGGCCGGATCGAGAAGCGGATGCGGGAGCTGGCAGCCGGCAAGCTTGTGGTGGAGCGCCGGGAACTGTCAGCGGACGAGGCCCGCCGGCTGTTCCCCGACCAGCCGTACAAGCTGGAGCAGATAGCGAGTCTCGGCGACGTGCGACTGACCGTCTATAGGATGGGGGATTTTCTCGATCTCTGTGAGGGCCCGCACGTGCCGTCGACCGGCGAGTTGAAGGCTTTCAAGCTGCTGAGCGTCGCCGGCGCCTACTGGCGCGGCGACAGCAGTCGACCGATGCTGCAGCGCATCTACGGCACCGCCTTCTTCAAGCAGGCGGAACTCGACGCGCACCTGACGCTGCTCGAGGAGGCCCGCAAGCGTGACCACCGCAGGCTCGGCCGGGAGCTGGACCTCTTCGGCATCATGGACGAGGCAGGACCCGGTCTTACCTACTGGTTCCCCCGCGGGGACATTCTGCGCGAGCAGATCATAGACTACTGGAAGCAGGTTCACCGCGCGCGCGGTTACGTCACCGTGACCACGCCTCACATCTCGCTGGCCGATCTGTGGGAAACTTCCGGTCACATGCAGTTTTACCGCGAGAACATGTACATCTTCGAGCAGGACGAGCGGCCGTACGTCGTCAAACCGATGAACTGCCCGGGGCACATCCTCATCTACAAGCGGCAGACCCGCAGTTATCGCCACCTGCCACTGCGTTACGCGGAACTGGGCACGGTCTATCGGGCCGAACTCAAGGGGACGCTGCACGGTCTGTTGCGGGTACGCGGTTTCACCCAGGACGACGCGCACATCTTCTGCACGCCGGAGCAACTCGAAGACGAGGTCAGCGGCGTGCTCGATCTCACGAAAGAGATTCTTAACACCTTCGGGTTCCGCGAGTTCAAGGTCGAACTGTCCGTCCGCGATCCTGCCAACAAGAGCAAGTACGCCGGCAGTGACGAGGAGTGGGAGGCGGCGGAACGGTCGCTCGTGAAGGCCCTGGCTGTGCACGACCTGGCCTACAGCCGGGAAGAGGGTGAGGCGGTCTTCTACGGTCCGAAGATCGACGTGAAGCTGATCGACGCGATCGGCCGCAAGTGGCAGGCCACGACCGTGCAGTTCGATTTCAATCTGCCGCGGCGTTTCGGCGTCACCTACGTGGATGCCGGAGGACAGGAACAGTACGCCTACATGGTGCATCGGGCGATCCTGGGCTCGCTGGAACGGTTCATCGGGGTCCTGACCGAGCACCACGCGGGCGATTTCCCGCTCTGGCTCGCGCCCGAGCAGGTTCGCGTGCTGAGCGTGAGCCGGGAGCAGCAGGTCTTCGCCGAGAAACTTGCGGAACGGCTGCGGTCCGCCGGTCTGCGGGCCGGCGTGGATGCGCGGGACGAGAAGATCGGCTTCAAGATCCGCGAGGCGGAACTGCTGCGGGTGCCGTACATGCTGGTCGTCGGGCGGCGAGAGGCGGAGGCGGACACCGTTGCGGTGCGGGCCCGTCGGGGCGAAGATCTCGGGGTTCGTCCTGTGGCCGACCTGATCAGAGATCTGCTTGACGAAGCGGGAGCCAGACGGTAGATTGGTCCTGATCTCAAACGGGCCGGGTGCCGGGCGCCCGGACAAACGAGGCAAGCAGAGGCCCGCGGCCTCTCACCGTTGGCGGCCTTTCGGGGAAGCAACGGTTGGTACTCGCGCGGGCCATCGTGTCCGCTTTTTTCATTTGGGAGCCGGTTGACCTGCCGGCCCCGCGATCCCGGGGAGGTGGAGGGTTATCAACGGCAGCACCCGGAACACCAAGACCATCCGCGTGAATCGCATGATCAAGATTCCCCGCATTCTCGTGGTGGACGAGAACGGGGAGCAGTTGGGCGTGCTCGACACGATGGCCGCTCTGGCGATCGCGGAGGAGCGGGGTCTCGACCTGGTCGAGGTGGCGCCCATGGCGCGCCCGCCCGTCTGCCGGATCATGGACTATGGCAAGTACAAGTACGAACTGAGCAAGAAGGCGCGCCGGACGCGGCAGCAGTCGCATGTGCAGAAGGTCAAGACGATCAAGTTCCGGCCCAAGACCGACGAGCACGACTACAACTTCAAAAAGAACCACATCGTCGAGTTTCTGCAGGACGGCGACAAAGTCCGGGTGATCATGCAATTCCGCGGCCGTGAGATCTCGCACATGGATCTTGGTCTGCAGTTCCTCGAGCATCTGGTGGCGGAGATCGCTGAGCACGGAACGCCCGAGAGTCATCCGCAGATCGAGGGGCGTACTGTGACGTTCATCGTGGCTCCCAAGAAGGGCGCCGGGTCTTAGCTGGTGATCCGCGCCACCCCGGTCTCCGACCGGCAGGGCGCCGGCAGTTCCCCGCGCGGGGAACCCCGTGAATCCGAGAAAGGCAGCGCAGCATGGCGAAGGTGAAGATGAAAACAAACCGGTCCGCGGCGAAGCGGTTCCGGGTGACCGGCACGGGCAGGATCAAGCGGGAGCACGCCTATCACGGGCATCTCTTCGAGGCCAAGAGCCCGAAGCGCAAGCGTAACCTCCGCAAGTCGGCGATGCTCGCACCGGCCGATGAGTCGCGCGTGAAGAGGATGCTCGGCAAGGGATGACCGCGTTGCCGCGGAATGGGAATCGTGGACGACTTCTTGGAGGCTTGATTCATGTCGCGGTCAAAGAACAACCCCGCAGCCAAGCATCGGCATAATAAGGTCCTCGCTCGCGCCAAGGGCTGCTACGCGGGCAGGCGCACGCAGTTTGTCGCTGCGCGGGAAACCACGGAGAGGGCACTGGCGTACGCCTATCGCGATCGCAAGGCGCGCAAGCGGGACTTCCGGCGTCTCTGGATCATCCGCATCAATGCGGCGGCGCGGTTGAACGGGCTCAGTTACAACAATTTCATCAACGGTCTCAAGTGCGCGAAGATCGAGATCGATCGCAAGATCCTCGCGGACATGGCAGTGCGCGATGCCACCGGATTCGCCCGGTTGGCGGCCATTGCGAAGACCGCCAAGTAGCCCGGCTCGCCTTGCCACGTGCCCAGGAAGGGACCCCATGGGCGCCACGGATGAAGTTATTGACCGTCTCCGCGAGGAGGGGTTGGCGCGGCTTGCCCTGATCGCGGTCGCGGCTGACATCGAGTCGGCGCGCGTGGCGCTGTTCGGGCGCAAGAGTCAGCTCACCCAGGCCCTGCGCAGTCTGCGGGAACTGCCCGCAGACGAGCGTCCGGGGGCGGGAGATGCGCTCAACCGGCTCAAAGACGAATTGACGGCGCTGATCGAAGAGCGGGCGCGCCTGCTGGTTCCGGCGGCCGGCTCCGGCGGCCGGCTCGATCTGACCCTACCGGGACGACCGCCGGTGATCCCCGGCGCACTGCACCCTCTGCGGGGCGTGCTGGAAGAGATTTGCGACATTTTCTACAGCATGGGTTTCGCCCGCGCCGAGGGGCCGGACGTCGAACTCGACTACTATAATTTCACGGCGCTCAACTTTCCCGACGATCACCCGGCCCGGGACAGTCAGGACACGTTCTATGTCAATGACGCCGTCTGTCTGCGCACTCAGACATCGCCGGCGCAGGTGCGGATCATGGAGCGCAACCAGCCGCCGCTCGCCTGCATCGTGCCGGGACGGGTCTACCGCAACGAGGCCAACGACGCTTCCCACGCGAGTGAGTTCTACCAGATTGAGGGGTTCTGCGTCGATCGGGACATCAGCCTCGCCGACCTGCGCACCACGGTTGAGCAGTTCGTGCGTCGGTTCTTCGGCGAGGGGCGGCAACTCCGCTTCCGGCCGCATTTCTTCCCGTTCACGGAGCCGTCCGTGGAAGTTGACATGACCTGCGCGGCGTGTGGCGGCTCGGGCTGCGGAGTCTGCGGGCGGACCGGCTGGCTGGAGATCATGGGGGCGGGCATGATCCACCCCAGTGTCTTTGCCGCCGCCGGCTACCCCGTGGATGCCTGCACCGGCTATGCCTTCGGGCTGGGCATCGACCGGATCACCATGCTGCGGTACGGCATCGAAGACATCCGCCTGCTCTACGAGAACGACCTGCGGTTCCTCTCGCAGTTCCGAGGTGTCTGGTGAAGATCAGTCTGGACTGGCTCCGTGATTTCGTGGCCTGGCCGGGCGATGCTCAGGAACTGGCGGCGCGCCTGACGATGAGCGGGCTCAATGTCGAGCGGGTGGAGGAGTTCGCCATCACCCTGCCGGGCGTGGTGGTCGCGCATGTGCTCGACGTGCAGCGACACCCCCAGGCCGACAAGCTGAGCGTTTGCCAGGTCCACGACGGCGCGCGCACTCTGACCGTCGTGTGCGGCGCTCCCAACGTGCGGGCCGATCAGCGCGTGCTGTTGGCTGTCCCCGGCGCGGAACTGCCTGGCGGAGTGAAGATCAAGGCCGCACGTATCCGGGGAACCGAGAGCCACGGCATGATCTGCTCGGCGCGGGAACTCGGGCTTGGCGGAGAGGGCGGCGGCATCATGGAACTGCCGGAGGCCGCGCGCCCCGGCACGCCGGCCGACGCTTTGTACGGGTTCCGCGATCAGGTGCTCGACATCGAGGTCACCCCCAACCGGCCCGACTGGCTCAGCCATTTCGGAGTGGCGCGCGAGGTGGCCGCGCTCACTCGCGCCATTCTGGGCGCTCCCGTGCTCTGGACGCCGCCCAAGTCCGGCAGCGAACGCCTCGATTGGGCGGTCGATATCGAGAGTTTCACCGACTGTCCCCGCTACACGGCGCACCTCGCGCGGTCCTTGTGCGTGGGCCCGTCGCCCGATTTCATACGCAACCGCCTGCTGGCCATCGGGCAGCGGCCGACCAACAACGTGGTCGACATCACGAACTACGTCATGTTCGAACTGGGCCAGCCGCTGCATGCGTTCGACCGGGCGAAGCTCAGCGGCACGCGGCTGTCCGTCAGGCGCGCCGCTGCCGGCACGCAGTTCGAAGCGCTCGACGGGCGCAACCTCACGCTTGGAGAGGACCATCTTGTCATCGCTGACTCGGCGGGGGCGGTGGCGCTGGCCGGCGTAATGGGCGGCGCGCGGAGCGAGGTCGACGATGGCACCGTCGAGGTCCTGCTCGAGAGCGCCTATTTCCAGCCGCTGCTCGTACGTCGCGCCGCGCGCGTCCTTGGTCTCACTTCGGAGAGTTCCTACCGGTTCGAACGCGAGGCCGACTGGCAGATGGTGGAAAAGGCGGCGCAGCGCGCGCTTCACCTGCTGCAGCAGCACGCCGGGGCGCGTATCGTGCCCGACCGGGTGGACCGGCAGAATCCGGACCGGGAGGCGCAGCCGTCGATTCCGCTGCGCATCGCCCAGGTCAACCGCCTGCTCGGCACGGAGCTCGAAACGACGGAGGTCGTGACCGCACTGCAGGCGCTGGACCTGACGGTCGTGCCGCTCGGACAGGTGCGCAATCGCAAGAGTGGCTCCGCCAATCTGATGGTGGCGATTCCGTCCTTCCGGCGCGACCTGCATGCCGAGGTGGACCTGATCGAAGAAATTGCGCGGGTGAGGGGATTCGACACCATTCCGGTGCGGGAAGCTTTCCGCGGAGGGGGAGGGGCGTCGCGGCGGCCGGTGGATCTGGCGCGGGAGCGCACGCGAGGGTTCCTGAGCGCTTCCGGGTACACCGAAATCATTACGTCGTCGTTCATGGGGCGTGACGATCTCGACCGTCTGTCCCTGGCCGCGGATGATCCTCGGCGCGACTGTCTCGCTGTCCGCAACGCCTGCCAGGGAGGAGACCTGCTCCTGCGCACCTCGCTCACGCCGGCGCTGTTGCGGATCATCTGCCGGAACGTGAATGCCGACTGCGACCTGCCGGTGCGGCTGTTCCAGACCCACAGGATTTTCCTCCCTTCCGACGGCCGTCCGGTGGATGCCCGGCGGGACGAAGAGGATCTTTTGCCTCGGGAATCGCTGCGTCTGCAGTTCGCGGTGTGTGGTCGGCAGGACGTTCTGGCGGAGGGTGTTCCGGCCGATCTGTTCGAAATCAAGGGCCTCGTGGCATCTCTGGCGGAACAGCTCGGGGTGGCGATCACGGTGGAACCGGGAGCTGCCGAGCCCTGGTTGGCCGAGGGCCGGCAGTGGACGCTGCGACGTCGTGACGGCTCTGTTGCAGGCGTCGCCGGCTCCGTGACACCGGCCACGCTGGCAGCCTACGGCCTCGAATTGCCAGTTGTGATGGCCGAAATGGCGCTCTCGGAGTTGCCGGCAGAAACGTCCACTTTTAGCTACCGCCCGTTTTCCCGCTTTCCGGCCGTGAAAAGGGACCTCTCCCTCATCGTTCCCGACGGGGTGCCGTTCGCCAGCGTCGGGGCTACGGTGAGGGAATTGGGCGGTGAATTGCTCGAGAGCGTGGAACTCTTTGATATTTATCGAGGTAAGGGAATCGATCTCAACGCCGCCGCGTTGGGAATTCGCTTGAAGTTCCGGTCGGCTAAAAGTAACCTCAAAGGCACGGCGGTGGATAAATCGCTCGCCCTGATCACGGCGGCGCTCGACGAACGTCATGGTGTGCGGCTGCGGGCCTGAGTTCGGCGGCGGTCGTCGGCGGTCGGCAACGGCTCGGATGGGACAATGTTATGGAAGACAACCTGGAACGGCTGGAGGAGAAGGTACTCAAGGCGGTGCGGCTCATCCAGGAATTGCGGAGTGAGAACGACCGTCTTCAGCGGCAGCGCTCACAACTCGAGAGCGAGTTTGCCGCCCTGCACGAGCGGAGCGAGCGATTGGGCAGCGATCTCGAAGAGGCGCGCGCCGTCGCCGCGACCGTGGAGAATTTCGAGGAGCACAGGAAGATTATTGAGGAGAAGGTAGGAGGCCTTCTGGCGAAGCTCGACCAGATCGGGTGACGGGCGCGGGCCGGGAATGGGCGCGCTCCACGTCGCTCGCAGCAGCCGCGAGCCGGAGGGCATCGCGGCGCAGGAAATGGTTGCGGATGCTCGATCCACACAGCGTGACCGTTAACATCTATGGCCATGAGTACACCCTGAAAGGGGAGGCGGAACCGGAGTACGTCGAAAAGGTGGCCGAGTTCGTGGACCGCAAGATGCACGAAGTTGCGGGTAGTTCCACTCTCGTTTCGACCACCAAGATCGCGATTCTCGCGGCCATCAACGTTGCCGACGAGCTTTTTCGCGAGCGTCGCAAGCGCCAGGAGGCCCTGGCCCTGCTCGACGACAAGACCGGTCAGATCGCCACGCTTCTGGAACAGGAAATGGACAAGCTGTGAGCCACCGCGGCCTGGAAATTGGATTCCCTGCTTGGCCCGTGATGCGCTGGGTTATTTGAGCCAACACCCAGTCAGCGGGACCCCGGGGTTCCCGCGTCGGAACAGCTCTTCGGAGGGTTCAGGCGAGGGACAGGGGACCCACCTGAAGCGATTAGGTTCAATTGCTTCTGGCGCACACGACCCGGCGGGGAATCCGAATTCTCCCTGTCGAGCTTTCTGATGGCCCGCCGTCTCCTCTCCTCCGGGGGAGAGGTATTCTGATGACCGGTATCCCTGTCGCCATGGTTGCCATAGTCGCCATCGTTGCCGCCGCCTCCGGTTTTGCCGGCGGTTGGTTCGCGCAGCGGATGCGCGCCGCCCGTCTGCAGGGCGACGCTCGCGAGGTCCGCGATCGTCTGCTGCGGGAGGCGGAACGGGAGGCGTCCGCGCTGCATCGCAACGCGGAAATCGAGGCGAAGGACCTGATGCTCAAGTCCCGCGAGACCTTCACCGCGGAGACCAGCAAGACGCGGCTGGAGCAGGCCCGTCGCGGGGAACTGCTGGACGAGCGCGAGATGGGGCTAAGCAAGAAGATCCTGCTGCTCGATCAGAAGGAAATGCGCCTCGAAAACCGTGACGAGGAACTGAAAGGGGGCCTGACGGCCCTCGAAGCGGAACGGAAGCGGGTGCAGGAGAGCGTGGCGGAGCAGAATCTCAAGCTTGAATACATCGCCGGGCTCACGGCCGCGGAAGCGCGGCGGCTGCTTGAGGAGAACATCCTCGCCGACGCCCGCGCTTCCGCGGCTCGCCGGGTCCGTGATGTCCGCGACGAGGCGGAGCGGCACGCCAAGCGGGAGGCGCAGCAGGTGTTGTCGCTGGCGGTGCAGCGTTACGCATCCGAGCACGTGGCCGAGACGGTGGTCTCGGTGGTGGATCTGCCGAGCGACGACATGAAAGGGCGCATCATCGGTCGCGAGGGGCGGAACATCCGGGCCTTCGAACTCGCCACCGGCATCGACGTCATCATCGACGATACGCCTGAGGCGGTGATCATCTCCGGCTTCGACCCGGTGCGGCGCGAGGTGGCGCGCCTGTCGCTCCAGAAGCTGATCCGCGACGGACGGATCCACCCGGGCCGGATCGAGGAGGTCGTGGTCAAGACCCGCCAGGAGATGATGGAGAAGATCCGCGAGATCGGCGAGCAGGTTTGTCTCGATCTCAATCTCCAGAAAATCCATCCGGATCTCCATCAGTACATTGGCCGTCTGCACTATCGGACCAGCTACGGCCAGAACCTCCTCCTGCACTGCAAGGAGGTGGCGGCCGTGGCGTCGATCATCGCCAGCGAAATGGGCCTCGACCACCGCCTTGCGCAGCGTTGCGGTTTCCTGCACGACATCGGCAAGGCGGCCGAGCACGAGATGGAGGGGCCCCACGCGCTGGTCGGGGCCAGGCTGCTCAAGAAGTATGGCGAAAATGAAATCGTGCTCAACGCAGTGGGCGGCCATCATCAGGATCTGGAAACCACTTCGCCCTACACGTTCATCACGACGGCCGCGGACGCCGTTTCAGCCTCGCGGCCGGGCGCGCGCCGGGAGAGCCTCGAGAATTATGTGAAACGCCTCGAAGGCCTTGAGAAGATCGCCGACAGCTTCGCCGGGGTCGAGAAATCGTACGCCATCCAGGCCGGTCGCGAGATCCGTATCCTGATCAATCCGAGCAAACTCAACGACGCCGAGGCGGCGCTGTTGGCCGAGGAGATCAGCCGGCGGGTGGAAGGTGAACTGGAGTACCCCGGCCAGATCAAGGTCACGGTGATTCGCGAGACGCGGGCCGTGGCGTACGCCCGCTGAGGGCCGGCGCGGCTGTGACGCCGGGGAGGAACGCACGGTGTTGACCCAGAGCCTGCGCGGGGAACCGGTCCGCGACGCGATCCTGGCCGAACTGCGCGAAAACCTCCGTGAGGCCTCCCGCCCGCCTGGTCTGGCGGTCGTGCTCGCAGGGGAGGACCCGGCTTCCGCCGTATATGTGGGGCGGAAGGAAAAGGCCTGCACGGCGCTCGGTTACCATCACGTCACCCACCGCTTTCCCGCTTCGGTGTCCGAAACGGAACTGCTCGATCATCTGCGAGCGCTCAACGCCGATCCGGCAATCGATGGCATCCTCGTTCAACTGCCGCTGCCGGTCGGCGTGGATGCGGAGCGGGTCCTGCGGGCGGTCGACCCGCGCAAGGACGTCGACGGATTCCATCCCGAGAACCTCGGCCTGCTCGTGGCCGGACGGCCGCGTTTCGTGCCCTGCACGCCCGCCGGGGTGGTGCGTCTGTTGCGGCACTATGGCCTGGCGACGGCGGGCCGGCGCGTCGTGGTGGTGGGACGCAGCCTGATCGTGGGGCGTCCGCTCGCGCTGTTGCTGGCGCAGAAGGGACCGGGCGGAGACGCCACGGTCACGCTTTGCCACTCCGCCACGCGGGATCTGGCCGCCGAGACCGCCCGTGCCGACATCCTCGTGGCAGCCATGGGCGTCCCACGCGCGCTGGGGCGCGCGCACGTGGCATCCGGCGCCGTGGTCGTGGATGTCGGCATCAACCGGCAACCATCGTCGACGGGTGGCAGGCCCGTTCTCGTGGGCGATGTGGATGCCGCGGCGCTCGATGGCTGGGCCTCTGCGGTCACGCCGGTGCCCGGTGGCGTCGGTCCGGTGACAATCGCGATGCTGATGGCGAACACCTGGCAGGCCATGCGCGCCCGGGAAGCACTGCCGTGACGAGGTCACTCGAGGTTGCCCTGGACCGCGAGCGGCGTGCCGTCGAGGCGGGGTTGCGGGGGTTGCTGGCCGGGGAGCGGGGCGTTCCGCCGCGTCTGCGCCGGGCCATGGCGCACAGCCTCTTCGGGGGTGGGAAGCGCCTGCGACCGGTGCTGTTGCTCTGGGCTTACGACGCCTGTCTGGACTGCGGCCGTGCGCCCGGGGTGACCCGCCGGGCGGCTCTCGATGCGGCGTGCGCGCTCGAGCTCATCCACACGTACTCCCTGATCCACGACGATCTGCCGGCGATGGACGATGATGTGCTGCGGCGGGGGAGGCCGACCTGCCACGTGGCGTTCGACGAACCGACCGCCATTCTGGCCGGGGATGGGCTGCAGGCGCTGGCCTTCTGTGCCCTGGCGCGCCTTGGTCCCGGCGCGACCGGCGCCGCGGCGTTGATCGCGCGGGCCGCCGGCCCGGCCGGCATGGTCGGGGGGCAGCAGGACGACCTGGACGCCGAGGGGGTGGCGCCGCGTCCGGCGTTGATCCGCCGCATCCAGCGGCGCAAGACCGCCGCCCTGCTGGCGGCCGCGCTCGGCGCCGGGGGGGCCCTGGCCGGAGCGTCCGGGCCACGTGTGCGACGCCTGTTGGCTGCCGGCGATATCCTGGGCCAGGCGTTCCAGCAGGCGGATGATTTGCTCGATGCCTGCGGGAGTGCCGCCGTTGCCGGCAAGCACGTGGGCAAGGACGCCGCCGCCGGCAAGATGACCTGGGTACGCCTGGAGGGGCCCGACCGCGCCTGCCGGCGCGCGGCGCGCGAGGGCCGATCCGGCCTGAGGCGGCTGCACGACGCCGTGCCGCCCGGCCCGGCTGCGGAGCGGCTGCTGGCGCTGGCCGCGCGGCTCTGGAATCGGGATTGCTGACGGCCGGGGGAACAGCATGCGGGAATGGCCGATCTGGGCGCTTGTCTTCGCGTGTGGCGTCTTCAATCAGGTGGTCAAGTTCGTGGCTGCCTCGCTGCTGGGCCGGCGTCTGATGCTGCACGCGCTGACGGAAAGCGTCGGGCTGCCGAGTCTGCATGCCTCCGTGCTGTCCTGCTGCACCGTGCTGCTGGGGTTGCGCGCGGGGTGGGCCGCGCCCGAAACGTCGCTGGCGCTGGTCTTCGCCGTGATCGTCATCCACGACACCGTGCGCTTCAAGGGCTCGGCCCAGGAGCAGAGAACAGTCCTCTATCGGCTCGTGCAGGCCCTGCCGGAGGACGAACGGTTGCGGCGGCGGACGTCGTCGCTGTTGCAGGTCTGGGCCCATCGCCCGTTCCATGTTGCGGCGGGCGTCCTGTTCGGTCTACTTTTCGCCCTGATATGCGGTCTGCCTGTCTGATTTCCCGCAGGCCCGGAGGAAGCACGACGCCATGGACCCCATCCTGCCCCGGATCGACGGGCCTGCACCGCTCGCGGCTCTGAGTCGCGGGGAACTCGAGCAACTCTGTGCGGAGTTGCGCGAGGAGATCATCACGACCGTTTCGTGCACGGGCGGGCACCTTGGCGCCAGTCTGGGCGTCGTCGAACTGACCGTGGCGCTGCACCATGTCTTCCGTTCGCCGGAGGACAGGATCGTCTGGGATGTCGGCCACCAGGCCTACGGGCACAAACTGCTCACCGGGCGTCGCGAAGCCTTTCACACCCTGCGCCGGAAGGGGGGGGTGAGCGGTTTCCCTCGCCGCTCCGAGAGCCCTCACGACGCCTTCGGCGTGGGACATGCTTCCACCTCCATCAGCGCTGCGCTCGGCTACGCCAGGGCGCGCGACGCGCGCGGCGAGAAGCACCACGTGATCGCCGTCGTTGGCGATGGCGCGCTGACCGGCGGGCTCGCCTACGAGGGACTCAACAACGCGGGGCAGCTCCAGACCGACGTACTCGTCGTCCTCAACGACAACGAGATGAGCATTTCTCCGAACGTGGGAGCGATCGCCAAACACCTGACGCGGATCACCTCCGGCCGGACCTATACGCGGCTCGAGGGGGGGATCTGGTCGCTGCTGGGCCGGGGACCGTGGGGGCGCCGGCTGCAGATCCTGGCCGGACGCATCAAAGAGAGCCTGAAGCACCTGGTCGTTCCGACCATCCTCTTCGAAGAGCTCGGCTTCAACTATTTCGGTCCGATCGACGGCCATGATCTGGGCCTGGTGATCGACACCCTCCGCGCGGTGCGCGAGCTCCACGGTCCGGTGTTGGTGCATCTCATCACACGCAAGGGCAAAGGCTATGCCTTCGCCGAGCAGGACCAGCTCCGCTATCACGGCGTCGGCAGTTTCGACAAGGCCGAGGGGATCAAGAGCGCGCCGACGCCGGTACCGACCTACACCGAAGTATTCGGGCGGGCGCTCGTGGATCTGGCGCGCGCCGATCCGCGGGTGCATGCGATCACCGCGGCCATGCCTGAGGGGACCGGGCTCAACGCGTTCCGCAGCGAGTTCCCGGGCCGTTTCTACGACGTCGGCATCGCCGAGCAGCACGCCGTAACGTTCGCCGCCGGTCTTGCCTGCGCCGGACAGCGCCCGGTGGTGGCGGTCTACTCGACGTTTCTGCAGCGGGCCTTCGACCAGGTGATTCATGACGTGGCCCTGCAGGGACTGCCGGTGGTTTTCGCGATCGACCGGGGCGGGCTGGTCGGGGAGGATGGGCCCACCCACCATGGTGTGTTCGACATCTCCTATCTCCGGCTCATTCCCAACCTCGTGCTGATGGCGCCGAAGGACGAGAACGAACTGCGCCACATGCTGGCCACGGCGCTCGCCCGCGATGAGGGACCGACGGCGCTGCGCTATCCGCGCGGCGTTGGCCTGGGGGTGCCGCTCGCAGGGGCGCCGTCCGTGCTGCCGATCGGTCGCGCCGAGGTCCTCCGCGAAGGGGATGACGTCTGCCTGCTGGCGCTCGGCACGATGGTGCGGCCGGCCGTCGAGGCGGCACAGTGGCTGCAGCGCGCCGGCCTGTCCGCGACGGTGGTCAATTCCCGCTTTGTCAAGCCGCTCGACGAGGAACTGCTGGAACGGCTGTGGGAGCGGCACAGGTTCGTCGTCACGGTGGAGGAGAACACGGTCTGCGGCGGGTTCGGATCGGCTGTGCTCGAGTGGGCGGCCGGTCGCCCGCTCGCATCGCCGGTGCGCGTGCTTACGCTCGGCGTGCCGGACCGTTTCATCGAGCAGGCGTCGCGCGAGGACCAGCTTGCCGAGGCCGGCCTGGTCGGCGAACAGATCGGCGCACGCATTTTGCAGGAATTAACCAGCGCGGCCCCGCCGCGCCAGGCGCGGTCGGCATCCTGACAACGCGGAGGCGGGATGGGGATCCGGACCCTCGGTCTGTTCGGCGGCTCGGGGCGGCCCCGCGGCGAGATCGCCGATGCGGTGGCGGTGATCATCGGGCGCTGCGCTGTAGCCGGCGTGCGTGTGATCTGCGGCACGGAACTGGCGCAGGCCGTGTCCGACTCCGACCCGGGGCTGGCGGCCGCCGATCTGGTCCGCGAAGCTGACGTGGTGGTCGCGCTGGGCGGCGACGGGACGATGCTCCAGGCGGCCCGCGCAATCGGTGATTCGTGCCGACCGCTGCTCGGCATCAACCTCGGCTCGCTGGGCTATCTCACAGATGTGCCGCTGGACAACCTGCCCGAGGCGATCGACCGTCTCCTCCGCGGCGACTACTTTCTGAGCGAGCGGTACCGCGTCAGCGCCCAGGCTTGGCGGGGGAAAGACCGGCTCGCGGCCCTGTCGGCGCTCAACGACATCGTCGTGAACATGGGGCCCCGGCCGCGCGCGCTCGACATGGAGGTGCGCGTGGACGGCGCCTCGCTGAGCCGCTTCCTCGGCGACGGCCTCATCGTCAGCACGCCGACCGGCTCCACGGCCTACAATTTGGCGGCGGGTGGTCCGATCTGCCATCCCGCGGTGGCGGCAATCCTGGTCACGCCGATCTGTCCGCACAGCCTCGGGATGCGGCCCCTGATCGTGCCGAACGAGAAGGACATCGAACTGGTGCTCCACGAGGTCGGCTCACGGGCCACTCTCACGGCGGACGGACGGCACGCGGTGTCGCTGCAGGCCGGGGACCGGGTTGTCTACCGGCTGGCTGATGACTGGGTCCATCTCGTGAAGTTTGACCAGAGCAATTTCTTTGAAGTCATGCGGAGCAAACTCAACTACGGCGCCCCTTCCCGCCACGGCAAGAGCTGACATGCTCAGTGAATTGCGCATCGGCCGGCTGGCCATCGTCGACGAACTTACGATTCCGTTCGGGCCCGGTCTGACGGTGCTGACGGGGGAGACCGGCGCCGGGAAGTCGCTCGTGGCTGGCGCGCTCGCCCTGCTGTGCGGCGGCCCTGTGCCCAAGGGGCTCATCCGCGAGGGGGAGGAGTGCGGCTGGGTCGAGGGTGTGTTCGATCTTGGCGAGGCGCCGGCGCAGCGCGAGGCGATGGCCCGGGCCGGCATTCGCGTGGGGGCCGACGGCGTGCTGGTCCTGCGTCGCGAATTGCGGCTGCTGGGGCGCAGCCGGGTGCTGATCAACGGCTTGATCTCCTCGGTCGCCCTGCTGGAACAGATCGGTCCCCGCCTGCTCACGATCCAGAGCCAGGATCAGCAGCGCGAGTTGGCGGATGCCTCGTTCGCGCGCGATCTCCTGGACGAGATGAGCGGCGCGGGGGCGTTGCGCGAGGAGGTCCGGGAGTCCTGGGGGGCGTTCCGCGCCGCGGAGTCGGTCCTGGCTGGCAGACGCAGCGAAGAAGCGCTGGCGGCGGGGCAACTCGACCTCTGGAGTTACCAGTTGCGGGAGCTGACGGAGGCTGCCCTGGAGGAGGGCGAAGAGGAGGCGCTGGCGGAGGAATTGATCGTCAAGCGGCACGCCGGAGCGCTCCAGGGTGGTTGCGAAGCGGCTCTCGAACGCCTTGACGGGGCCGAGTCGCCCGCGCGGGAAGACTTGGGAGCCGCCATTTCCGCGCTGCGTGCATTGAAGGGCAAGAGCCGGCGCGTGTCCGAGGCGCTGGGCGATCTCGAGGGGGCGGAGGACGCCCTGTCGGGGGCGGTGACTAAATTGCGTCACTTCCTCGATGCGCTCGAGCTCGATGCCGCCGGTCTCGATGAGATCGAGACCCGCAAGGCGCTGTACGAGGAGCTGCGTCGGAAATACCGCCGCGATACGTCCGGGCTGCTGCGGCTGCGGGACGAACTGCAGGAACGGGTTGCGCGTCAGGATACGGCCGACCACGATCTGGCGCAGCTGGCCGCCGCGGTCGAGAACTGCCGCGGCCGGCTCTGCGCTGCCGTGACGCTTCTGCACGACCGACGCCTGCAGCAGGCGCCAGCCATCGCGCGGCGGGCGGTTGAACGGATCCGGCCACTCGCCCTGCCGGCGTTGGAACTCACTTTTGCCGTCAAGCCCCGCACCGCGACCGATGGGTCGATCGAAGTGGAGGGCCGGCGCTGCGACGTGGGCCCGGACGGCGCCGACCGGGTCACGATGCTCGTGCGGACCAACCGGGGCGAACGCATGGGGGAGGCGGGCGCCATCGCCTCCGGCGGTGAGCGCTCCCGCATCCATCTCGGTCTGGTATCGCTGCGGCGGGGCGGTCCGGAGCCGGGCCTGCTGCTCTGCGACGAAATCGACGCGGGGCTGGGGATGGACGCCGCGGGTCCCGTGGCGCAGCTCCTGCGCGAACTGGCGGCGACCGGGCCGGTTGTCTGCATCACGCATCTGCCGACGCTGGCCGTCTACGGCGATGTCCACCTCTGCGCGGCCAAGGTGGAGAGAGATGGCCGCACCGTCCTGACGATCACGGCACTCGAGGACGAGGCGCGGGTGATCGAGATCGCGCGCCTGCTCGGCGGCGAGGGGGCGGCCGCGGCCCCGGTGCGTCGTTCGTATGCGGAGGCGCTGCTGGCGCAGGCTGGCCGGGAGTGAGCGGAGGGGTGGCGTCAGGAGCGAATTGAAGGTTGATTTAGGTACCTGCGGCGACGATACTACCGTCGCGGTCCGGGTGCGCCCGTAGCTCAGCTGGATAGAGCACCAGCCTCCGGAGCTGGGGGTCGGAGGTTCGAATCCTCTCGGGCGTACCACCTCTTTCCCGCAATCGTTCCGTGACCAAGAATCGCCATGCTGCTACCGAAACCCACTTCTGTGCGCCGGCCCCGGCTCGGCTTGCACTCCGGGATTCTGGATCGTGGGGGCGATCTGCCGTTGCGGCAGTACCGGCGTTGCCGTCAGGCCCTGTGGAGCGGCACGACCCAGGCGGTGGTCCTGGGGGCTTTGGCGATCTCCCTGATGCTGTTCGCGCGGAGTCTCCTGACCCTCTTCGCCAGCCATGGGTCGGGAGGCAATTCGTGGCATCCGTGGCTCGTTCTGGGCCTCCTTGCGGTCGTCATCCTGATAACCCTGCGGCGACTTTTTAACCGCCTGCGGGAATTACGCGCCCTCCGGGTCGAACTGGCCGCGTTGAAAGCGCAGGTGCAGGGGGATCCCGGCGCTCCTGAGGCCTGATCCGGCCCCAGGAATCCCCCTTCTGGCACCTTCCTTGCTCATTCGCGGGGGGCCAAACGCGCCAGGCACGGGGGATGTGCATGTCCGACACGAAAAATGTCGACCTGCTTTTCGACACTTTCCTTGAAATCTCGAGCCTGATGCGGGCCGGGGGCAACAAGGAAGCGATTCTGACCCAGACTCTGCGCTGCGCGCATCAACTGCTGGGCTCTTCGCTCATCCATCTGCTTATTCTGGAAAAAGATACGGTTGTCAGATACATCCTGGCGGAGGACCAGGGCGGCAAGGTCAGCATCACCATCGAAAGCCTCGAACAGCGGCCGGGGATCGTGAACTGGATCGTGCACGAGCACACGGCTGCCCTCTGGGGATCGGAGGGTGGCAATTCGATCGTACCGATTCCGGCGGTCGGCTGGTTGCGGATTCCCCACGACAAGAGTCTGATCACCGCTCCCCTTAGCACACGGACCCGGCGACTCGGCATCATGATGGCCTTTCGGGAAAGCGGATGTTTCACGCGTGAGGACCTGAAACTGCTCAAGGTGCTGGCCGGCCAGGTGGCCGTGGCGGTCGAGAATGCGGAACTTTACAAGCAGATCGAAGAGCAGGCGATCACTGACG
Source organism: uncultured bacterium (assembly GCA_963732385.1). Lineage (GTDB taxonomy): Bacteria > Krumholzibacteriota > Krumholzibacteriia > LZORAL124-64-63 > LZORAL124-64-63 > CAVSZB01. The sequence goes on from CAVSZB010000007.1 coordinate 326,294, forward strand.
GGCTCACGCGGGTCTTCAACTACCGGTACTTCATGGAGGTGCTCGGGCGCGAGATCGAGCGTGGAAAGCGTTTCCAGGAGGGACTCTGCCTGCTGATGCTCGATGTCGACAATCTCAAGACGTACAATGATGCTTTCGGGCATCTGGCCGGCAGCCGGTCCCTGAGCGAACTGGCGGACCTCCTGCGGCTGGCGGCGCGGAACGTCGATATTCTGGCCAAGTACGGTGGCGACGAGTTCGCGATCATTTTGCCGCACACGGAGGCGGACGGCGCCGTCCAGTTCGCTCGCCGGGTGATCGAGGCGGTTGGCGCGCATGCCTTCGAGGGCGATCCCCGAAAGCGGTTGACCATCTCCATGGGCATTGCTACGTTCCCACAGTCCGCTCAGGACGGCACCAATCTGCTGAAAATGGCTGATAGGGCCCTCTATCAGGCCAAGCACAACGGGAAAAATCGCTACGCGGTCATCTATAGCCCAGCCGTTGATGTCGTCTACACGTAAGGGTGCTCCGGAGTGGGCACGTCGTGGAAAGGACCGCATGGATACGCGCGCGAAATTCGAGAGCCGAGAATCGCATCTCGGGGTGATCGGGCTGGGCTACGTCGGTCTGCCCCTGGCCATCGGCTACGCCAAGGCCGGTTTCCGCGTCACCGGTTACGATCTGGTCGCCGAAAAAGTCGACACCCTGATGCGGGGCGACAGCTACATCATCGATGTACCGGCGGCGGATGTGGCCGAGATGGTCAGGTCAGGCCGTTTCCGCGCCACCACCGATCCGGCCTTCCTGGCCGAAGTGGACAGCGTGAACATCTGCGTGCCGACCCCGCTGAGCAAGACGCGCGATCCGGACATCACGTACATCCAGAACGCGGTGGAGGCGATTGCGCCGCACATGCACCGGGGCATGCTGATCATCCTCGAGAGCACGACTTACCCCGGCACGACCGAGGAGATCATCCTGCCGCGCCTGGCGGAATCGGGCCTGAAAGTGGGCGAGGACTTTTTCCTGGCGTTTTCGCCCGAGCGGGTCGATCCGGGCAATCCCCGGTTCAACACCATCAACATTCCCAAGGTCGTGGGCGGGATCACCCCGTACTGCACGCAGGCCGCGGTCGCGCTTTACAGCCAGGTGATGGAGCGGGTGGTGCCGGTCTCCTCGGCTCGTGTGGCGGAGACCGTGAAACTGCTGGAGAACACGTATCGCAGTGTCAATATCGGGTTGGTCAACGAAATCGCCATCATGTGCAAGTCGCTCGATATCGACGTGTGGGAGGTCATCAGGGCTGCCGCGACGAAGCCGTTCGGCTTCATGCCGTTCTATCCCGGACCAGGGTTGGGGGGGCATTGCATCCCCATCGATCCGTTCTATCTGGCCTGGAAGGCGAAGCTGGCCGGTTCGGAGGCGCGCTTCATCGAACTGGCGGGTCAGATCAACGGTGGCATGCCGCGCCATGTGGTCGGTCTCGTGGCCGAAGCGCTCAACCGTCAACGCAAACCGATCAACGGCAGCCGAGTGCTGGTGGTCGGCGTGGCGTACAAGCCGGACATCGACGACGTGCGGGAGTCGCCATCCCTCGATATCATGGAGTTGCTGCACAAGCAAGGGGCCGCGGTGCAGTGGTACGATCCCCTGGTGACGGGCCTCGAGGGGACGTTCGCCGGCCACAAGCTCGCCGTTTGGGACAAGGCCACGCTGGCGCGCTTCGACGCCGCGGTCATCGTGACCGCGCACAAGGCGGTGGAACACGACCTGCTGCTGCAGGCTGGCATCGCCGTCGTGGACACGCGCAACGCGCTGTCAGGTCACGAGGCGCCGCAATTGGTCCGGATCTGACCAGCGGGCGCGCCGCGCGCGCCGGGGGGGACGATGACACGAGTTCTGGTGACGGGCGGAGCCGGCTTCATCGGTTCGCATCTGGTGGATGCTTTGGTCGAGCGGGGCGACGAGGTTGTCGTTCTCGACAACCTCTCCACGGGCAAGCTGACCAACCTCGCGGTGGTGCTTGACCGGCTCCGTTTTGTCGAGGCCTCCATCACGGACCTGTCGGCCGTGAAGGAGTGCTGCGCCGGCGTCGACACAGTGTTCCACCAGGCGGCGCTGGCCTCCGTGCCGCGCAGCGTCAACGATCCGATCGCCTCGAACGAGACGAACGTGACCGGCACGCTTAATGTGCTGTGGGCCGCGAAGGAGTGCGGAGTCCGGCGGGTAGTGTACGCCGCCAGCAGTTCGGCTTATGGCGACACGGAGGTGTTGCCGAAGCGCGAGGACATGCCGGCGGATCCGCTCTCGCCCTATGCGGTGAACAAATATGTCGGCGAACTCTACTGTGCGGTGTTCGACCGACTTTACGGTCTTAGCACCGTCGGTCTGCGCTATTTCAACGTGTTCGGCCCGCGGCAGGATCCGCAGAGTCAGTATGCCGCGGTCGTGCCGATCTTCATCACCCGTCTGCTGGCCGGCGAGGCGCCGGTCATTTACGGTGACGGTGAGCAGTCGCGCGATTTCACCTACATCCGCAACGTGGTGGCCGCGAATCTGCTTGCGGCTGCGGCCCCGAAAACCGGCGGGCAGACCGTGAACATCGCCTGCGGGGACCGCATCAGTCTGAACGATCTCTTCGCCAGGCTGCGCGGCCTTGTGGGGAGCGAACTGTCGCCTGTTTACGGCCCCGCGCGCGCTGGAGACGTGAAGCACTCGCAGGCCGACATCGCCGCGGCGGCGCGACTGATCGGCTTCCGGCCCGAGGTGGGGGTTGAGGAGGGGTTGCGGGAGACGGTGGCGTGGTACCGGGCGCAAGGCGTATGAGCGCGACGGGACGACCGGCGCGGGGAGGTCGCGACATGGGGAAGGAACGGACGCGGATGCACGGCCTCATGGTGGGGATCCTGGTCCTGGCCTGGCTGGGCGCGGGGACCACCCTGGCCCAGGATGTCTCCGGTTACCGGCTCGGCATCGGCGATCAGTTACAATTGAGCGTGCTCCAGCAGGCCGATCTGGACCGTGCGATCGTCGTGCGACCGGACGGTTCCGTCATCGTGCCGCTGGTGGGCGCGGTGCCGGTCGCGGGACTCACGATCAGCGACGCCGAGGAGTCGATCCGCCAGAAACTGCGCCTGTTCAACCGCGAAATCAGCGACGTGTCGCTCACCGTCACGCAGTTCAACGCCCTGCGGATCGCGGTGCTCGGCGCCGTGGCGAATGCGGGCGAATATACGTTCCAGAAACCTCCCGGATTGTGGGAGGCAGTGCGCGCCGCGGGCGGCGCTCTGGGCACCGCGAATCTCGCGGCCGTGCGCGTGGTTCGCGTGGAGGGCGGGCAGGTGCGCGCCCGGTTCTACGACATCTCCGCGATCATGACCGGCGAGGGCAGCGTCGATGCCTCAGTTCTGCAGGCCGGTGATTCGGTCGTGGTGCCGACGCTGGAGGAAACGGCGGCTTCCCCGACCGGCAACGCCGTGCAGGTCATTGGCGGCGTCGTCCGCCCGGGCAGCCTGCCGCTGAGCGAACCACTCCCGCTGGTGTCGGTTCTGCTGCTGGCGGGGGGGCCGGTCGAGGCCGGTGATCTGTCCAGCGTCTGGTGGGTCCATAGCGAGGCTGGTGGCCGCAATCGCGCGACTCGCGTTGACATGAACGCCTTTTTCAAGCGGGGCCGTGTCGTGGGGAACCCGCTCGTCCATCCGGGCGACACCGTCCGGGTGCCGTACGCCGGGCAGGGTTTTTTCCGCAGCGTGTGGCCTATCCTGCTCAGCACGGCCACCGTTACCACCGCGGTGTTGCTGGGCACGAATCGCAACTGAGTCCTAAGGCGCGGGCGTGTCGGGTGCGGTCGCGACCGGCGACCGCTCCAGGAACATCCGGCGCCGGCCCAGGAAAACCGCCATCCCGATTGCCACCGCCAGCCACAGGGTCGCCAGCCGCACCACCAGCGCGGCAGCCACCGCGGTCCCGCCCGCCAGACCGGCGGCGCCAAGCAGGAAGATGATCGTGCCCTCCGTCCCGCCCAGGCCTCCAGGCAGGAAGATGAGCGATCCGGCCAGGGTGGCGATCGCGTAGACGAAGGTGGCGGTGAGTGGCGACACGGGTGCGTTCAGACTGCCGCAGACGAACCAGAGGCTGAGACACTCCGCGGCCCAGGCAATCAGACTGAGAACGAAGGCAGCCGCGGCGGTGTGGACCGTGGAGAGCCGCTGGAGGGCGTCGAGCGCCTCGCCGAGCGCCGCGCGGCAGGCCTGCAACCGGGGGGCACGGGTGGCGACGGCGAGCAATCGGGCCTGCAGGCGACGTGAGCGGAGCGACAACAGCAACAGCAGGATCATGGTGGCGACCGCCAGGCTGGGCCGCAGACCGGCCAGCGGCCCGTGCCAGGCGGCGAGTCCGGCTCCGGCCAGGGCGAGGACCGCCAGAAAGTCGAGCACCCGCTCCGCGATGAGGATGGGGATCCCGGTCGACAGGGGAACACCGTGCTTCTCCCGGAGATAACCGGCCTTGTACAGCTCGCCCACCTTGCCGGGCGTCACGACCATGGCGAAGGTCGCCAGGAACAGGGCCAGGCTCTCCCCGAAGCCGAGAGGGACCCGCAGGCTGCGGCGATAGAGTTCCCAGCGCCAGAACCGCAGAGCATAATTGAAGAGCGAGAGGCCGACGAGGGTCGGGATGAGCGAGGGCGAGAGGTGTGACAGGGCGCGTCGCGTATCGTTCCAGCCGGCGGTCAGAGTGATCAGCAAATAGAGGAGGGCCGCGCCTGCCACGATCACGAACGCTTTCCCCAACCGGCTTGATTCGGACATCGATTTTCCTCACCGTTCGGAATCATGCCCGGTCGGGCCCCGGGCAGACATCTGATTTTGAGAAGCGTTTTGCATATGAAACGCATTATTTTGGTTGCGAACAGACCCAATATATAGTACAATTTGCAGCCATGGTCATCCAGGAGGAAGGGGACCTCCTGAATATTTGACCGAGGTTCACTTGGGGTTTCATCAGTGGATTTGCGAAGCTGAACGCTGGCAGTCGTTTAGATGAATGCTTTTGTCAGGGAAAATACAAGACGATATCAGATCAACTTACACAGCAAGGATATCCTCGCCGATGCCTCGCAATGAAGAATCGAAAATCTCCGCGTTCGAAGAGCGAACGGTCCTCAGCACAGGCGGTCCCGGGAGCGAAGGCAATATCCTTCGTCTTCCCTATTTCGCGCAGCCGCGGCCTGAAGCATCAGTGGCGACTCTGGCCGAGTATCTGGCCGCGAACCGAAGTAGTCCGGTGGCTCTGCTCTGGAAACGGGCCGTAGATGTCACCGTGGCACTGCTAGCTCTCTCTTGCTTCATCGCGCTGCTTCCGCTCATCGCCTTGGCGATCAGGCTCGATTCGCGCGGTCCGATTTTCTATTCGCAGACGCGGATCGGGATCAACCGTCGCCGTCGGCGCGTGGGTGGCTATGGCGAAGTGGATCAGCGCAAGGTGGTTCAGCCGGGGCGGCCGTTCCGCATCCTTAAACTGCGGACCATGCGAGTCGATGCCGAGCAGAACGGACCGCAGTGGGCCGCCCGGAACGATAACCGGATCACCCGCGTGGGGCGTTTTTTGCGCCAGACCCGTCTGGATGAGGTGCCGCAGTTCACAAATGTCCTGCGCGGGGAGATGAGTCTGATCGGCCCGCGCCCCGAGCGGCTCTGCTTCATCCACAAGCTCGAGAAGGAGGTTCCGAACTATCGGGACCGGCTGCTCGTGCTGCCCGGCATCACCGGTCTCGCCCAGGTCATCAATGGCTATGACGACAGTACCGATTCGGTGCGGCGCAAGGTCGAACTGGATCGACAGTACATCCGCAGTCTCAGCCTCTGGACCGACCTGCGCATCATCGCTCACACCGTGCGGGTCGTTTTGACCGGTGAGGGCGCCGCCTGAGCCGGACCGTCAGCGTTTTCGATCCCGCAGCCGTGGCGCCTCCGAGGCGCCGCGGCTTTTTCCGGGGGGCCAATTCCCTTGTCAGCCCGTCTTGTGCACGGGATAATACGCGCGTTCGCGCAGTTCATCTCCAGCCGGCGGTCCGGCCTTGCGCCGGACCCGCTGTCTCCTGTGAGGACCGAGGACCCATGATTTCACCGACTGACGGTGGCCGGCGGCGACGGGCGGCTGGCGCCGGCCTGGGACTGCTCGCGGCGGGGTTGCTCGCATGGGGCGGCTGCGGGATCTACTCGACCACTTCGGGGCGGCTGGACCCGACGCTGCGCCGGGTGGCGGTGCCATTCCTGGAGAACCAATCGACCGAGCCGAACATCGAGATAGAATTGACGGACGCCATCGTGCGGGCGCTGCAGGACGACAACACCCTGAAGGTGACCGACGAGCCGCACGCCGACACGGTTTTGTCCGGCAAGGTGGTGCGTTACAAGCTCAAGGAGGCATTCGCGCGTGCGGATCTGCAGGTGGACGAGTACCAGGTGCAGATAATGGTGGAGTTGAGCCTCGTCAGGCGACTCACCAACGAACCGCTGTTCGCCAAGCGACGACTGACCGGCACCGGCAACTTCATCCTGAACGATCCGAACGGAAGCACGGAGCGCACGGCGCGGACCCAGGCCGCCGCGGAGATCGTGCGTCAACTGGTGGCCCTGGTCGTGGAGGACTGGTGAAGCGTGAACGCGCGCGCGCTGAAGGGACGTGAGCCGGGATTCGGGGATCTGCGCGCCGAACTGAAGGCGCTGCAGATCCGGCCGGTCTACGTGATCGAGGGGGATGACCGCCACCGGGTCGAGGAGACCGTGCGGTGGTTGCGCGACAAGCTGCTGGACGCGGCGGCGCAGGCATTCAATTTCCATCTGCACGCCGGTGATGGCGCTGATCTCCGGATCGTCCTGCAGCAGGCGCGCAGCTACCCGATGCTCGCGGCGCGCCAGGTGATCTGGGTGCGCGATTGCGACCGCTGTTCCCTGGCCGAGGGGCGTGAGGCGGCGTTGGAACGTTATCTCGCCGAACCGGTCCCCGAGACCGTGCTGATTTTGTCGGCCGAGAAGCTCGACGGGCGCCGTCGGTGGGTGAAGCTGGCGCGGGAGGGGGGAGGTTGGTATCGCTTCAACCCGCCGGAGGGGGCGGACCTGGTCAAATGGGCGCGTGCGACCGCCGAGCGCGAGGGGCTCGCCCTGGACCAGGATCTGGCCGCGGACCTGTGCGAGAGGGTGGGTAGCGATCTGCGCGCGCTCGGCGGAGAGATCGCCAAGCTGGCGCTGGCTGCGGGCGAGAAAGGTTCGTGCCTGAGCGCGGCGGAAGTGCGGGAACTGGTGTTGGCGCAACGCGACGTCGATCCGTGGGAACTGGTGGGGGCGCTCTCCGGCCGCGACCCCACGACGGTTTTGCGGGTCTGGCGCCGCCTGGCCGGCGACGGCCACACGGCGCAGGAGGTCTTCCCGCTGCTTGTGTTCAAGATCCGCCAGTTGGCGCTGGCGGGCGCGCTGCTCGCCGAGGGGATGAACGAGGGCGCGGTGGCGAAGAGGGTCGGCCTCTGGGGCCGCTCGGCACCCGACGCCTGGAGGGTCATCCGTGAACTCGGGCCGATCGGCCTCGCCCGGGCGCTGGAGGCTTGTCGCAAGGCGGAGGGCGCGCTCAAGAGCAGTCCTCTCAAGCCGGAACTGATCTTCGAGAAGGCGTTGCTGGAAATCTGTGGCGGACCCGCGTAGACTGCCGCCGGCGAAGACCGACAACCCGCAACCCGAACGCGGCAGAAAGGACGGGCCATGTCCGGTCCCCTGATGGAGCTGGCTGACGCCGACTTCGGCGCCAAGGTGCTCAAGAGTGAACTCCCGGTGCTGGTTGATTTCTGGGCGCCGTGGTGCGGCCCGTGCAAGCTGCTGGCGCCGGTACTCGAGGAACTGGCCGGTGAGCTGGCCGGCCGACTCGTCATCGGCAAGCTGGACATCATGCAGCAACAGCAGACCGCCGCCACCTATGGCATCCGTTCGATCCCGGCGCTCCTGTTATTCAAGCAGGGGCAGGTCGCCGACACGATCGTCGGGAACATGCCGAAGCAGAAGCTCCGGGATCGCCTGCTGAAGGCGCTGTGATCCGATGAGCGCCGAACTGGTCGTCAACGCGCGTCATTTGTCCGGCGACGGGCCGCTGTGGATGCTGTACGAGGCGGCGGCTCGGGGACCCGGCGAGCGGCTGCGGCTCATCGTCAGCGACGAGCCTACTGCGCAGGCGGTGTTGCGGGCGCTGCACGGTTGTGGCCTGACGGCCAGTCTCGATCCGATCGGCGAGGAGTACCACGTGCTCTGTCACGCCGATCGCTCGGCGCGCGACGCCCTGCGGGGATGGCTCGATTCTCCGCCCGATTTGCGCTGAGAGGCGCGGTGGCAAGTGGCGGCGGCGGGGTTTCTCCCTAGCTTAACATAATATACATTATGCGCAATTCGATCTGCAACTCATTCCAGGGCTGCAGCCACGATTGTTGCCAGAGCGGCCCCACGAGCCCCGCTCCCCGCTACATTATTGGGCGTGGATCGGCACCTTGTCGGCGAATTCGTCCAGGAACGGAACACGCCATTCCTCGCCTGAGAGCGCCTTGACGAAGCCGATGACCGAGAGTCCGAGGCAGAGCAGGAAAAACACGAGGTGCAGCAGGATCGAAACCAGAAGCCCAAGGATCGGGATCTGCCCTACCGTCTTGTCGATGACAGCGAGCACCAGGAAGATGACCACTTCCGCGAAGAATAGCGCGAACCCCTGCCGGCAGTGCCGAGCCAGGAATTCGCTGCGCGGTCGCGCGAAGATCGGCACCACGACCAGAAAATTCAAATAGCAGACCGCTCCGAGCCATCGGTCGTTGACGTACGCTTCCTTCTCCAAGGTCAACCTCCGGCTGCGACCCGGGCCGACCGAAATCAGCCGGCCAGCGCCTTCAGCAGCTGGATGCGGTTTTCCAGATCGCGGGCCTCGAGGTCGAGAGCGCCGCTGTCGATTTCCTTCTGAAGCGTCGTCAGTAGATCCGCAGCGGCCCCCGGCTTGCCGTCGAGGCGGAGCAGGTCGGCCAGCAGCAGCGTGCCGTCGTAGCGCTCGCCAGCGCCGAGACCGGGCGTCTGCAGCAGATCGCGCACGGTTGTCTGGGCTTCCGGGAATCGCTTCATCGATCCGAGAACCGAAGCCTTCAGCAGACGCAGCGCATTCTTGAGACCCGCATCACCGCCATTGCCGGACAGGGCCTTGTCGATCGTGTTCAGCGCCGCGTCGTTCTCGCCCAGGGCCGCCTGAGCCTGCGCCAGATCGAAATTGCCCTGCGCGGCGAACTTGTTGCCGCCGAAGTTGTCGCGCAAATCCTGAAGCGGCTGTTTCGCCGCCGCGAACGCCCCACGCTGCAGCAGCGATTCGCCCTGGAAAAGCAGGTAAGACGCCTTCTGCGCGGAGCGCGTCTGCCCCTGCTGCATGAAGCGTACACCGAATACGACCGCGATCACCACGAGCAGGCCGATGCCGACCCGGGAGTAATTCGCCTGGAGAAAATCGGTGGCGCGGGCCGTTCCCTCCATGAAGCTGTCGTGTTTGAGTTCCTTGCGCGTCAGCTTGTGGGTAGGCACTCCAGGATCTCCTGTCACGTTTCGAAGGTAAGCCAACAAAAGATTCATGCACCGTACGCGCCTGCGCGTCAGGTGCTGCGTGCGCGAATATAGATGAACAGGGCGGAAAATTCCACTACTGCGGCACCTTCGCTGGCAGACGGCGACATTGACAACGGAATGAGTCTTGATTATCGTGCCGCCATCAGGGGACGGTGGCAAGCCTGTCGCATCGTGATCCCTCGGCTCTGGAGCCCGATTCGGATAATCTCTGCATGAGGGCCACTGCAGGGCGCTAGAGACACGTCACGCACGCGGGTTGCTCCGCCCCCTGATAAACAAGTATCTGTGACGGTGTCGCTCAAGATTTCTGGCGCCCTCTCCCTGAATCTTGACGATGTTTGCGAGGCGAGCCGCCCACGGGGGCGGCTCGCTGCGTTGGGTGGTGCCCCAGACAGGACTCGAACCTGTGGCCCCAGGTTTAGGAAACCTGTGCTCTATCCACCTGAGCTACTGGGGCAAGAGACTATAATTCAATAACTTGCGCACGTATGTTCAGAACGGACATCGCCCTTGGACGGTGGGTCCCTGCTCTCAATATGACGCGCCGTCAGTAATTGACAAGGGAAAAGACCTCGGCGCCTTTCAACTGCGCCCGACCCGCCAGCGCTTCCAGCTCCACCATGAACAACCAGGCGGTCACCACTCCCCCTTGCCGGACCACCAGTCGACCCGCGGCGGCTGCGGTGCCGCCGGTGGCGAGCAGGTCGTCCACGACCACCACCCGTTCGCCAGGGGCGAGTGCGTCGGCGTGCATCTGCAGTTCGGCCTCGCCGTACTCCAGCGCATAGCGCTCGGCGACCGTGGCCGCCGGGAGCTTGCCCGGCTTGCGCAGGATGATGAGCCCCTTGCCGAGCTCCGCCGCCAGCGGGGCCGCGAACAGGAATCCGCGCGATTCGATGGCGGCGAACTTGTCGAAACGCAACGGAGTCAGCAGGTCGCGCAGCCCGGAGAGGGCCGCGCGAAACGCCGCGGGATCGGCCAGCACTGGCGTGATGTCCTTGAACAGGATTCCCGGTTTAGGAAAATCCGGGACGTCGCGGATGATTTGCCGCAGATCCATGCCCCTCCCCCTTGATCAGCGCAACAGCCGCGTCGGGCGCACTGCCTGACGCCCCTCGCGTAATTCCACGTGCAGGTAGGGGCGCGGTCCCTCGTGCGGTTTGCCGACCCGGCCCAGCTCGTCGCCCCGCAGCACGATCTCTCCGACCCGGCAGCGACTCGTGTCGGGCTCGACTGGCGCCAGCACCGTGGACCAGCCGGAGGCGTGCTCCAGGATGATGACCGTGCCGAACCCTTCCTGAGGGCCGCAGTAGCGCACCACGCCGGTGGCGGGCGCGTGCACGACGGCGCCCAGCGGGACGGCGACATCGATGCCGGTGTGTGGCACGTGCCCGCCCGAAAGCTGCCTGTGCGCACCGAACCCGCGCAAAACCGGGCCATGGCGGATGCCGAGCGGCCGCCGCCAGCGCAGGTCCGCCACCTTGAGGCGGCGCAGCGGATCCGTGATGCGCAACCGCTGGTCGGGGTGCAGCAAGGCGCCGATGACGGGGTTGTCGCGCAGCACCTGTTGCGCCGGCACGCCAAGCAGGCGGGCCACCTTCGCCACGGAGTCGCCTGGACGCACGGTATACCAGGCGGACGGCGCGGCGCCGCGAGCCGGCGAAAAGAGCAACAGCAGCACAGCCAGCAACAGCCCGCTGAGCAGCCGGCGGTCCGACAGGAGACGGATGGGCGTGCGCAGTCGCGTGATCATGACCTCGCGTAACGGTTTCGACATCAGCGGTTCAGGTTGCCCGAGCCGTGCCCGCGATGCAAGACCGAAAAGACAAAGGGGCTCGCCCTGCGGCGGCCCCATGCGAGAAATAGTTTGGTCGGGGCGGAGAGATTTGAACTCTCGACTTCCTGGTCCCGAACCAGGCGCGCTAACCGGGCTGCGCTACGCCCCGACCGAAACGACCCTGTAATCTACCCAACGGCGGGCGATAACGCAACCGCTGATCAGCGTTCCGTCAACGCGACGGGGCGGCGGCGGCCAGCCCCCTCAGCAACGGCACGAATCGGCAGGGCACGGAACGCTCGATCGCCGGGCGTCCCTCCCGGCGCTGGAAACGATAGAGGGTCTGGCTGCCGTCCTGCCCGAGGAGCGGGATGATCAATCGCCCTCCCTCGGCCAGGCGCCGGTAGAGCGCCTCGGGGAAGCGGTCGGCGCAGGCGGTGACCACGATGGCATCGAACAGCAACGGCTCCGGCGGCGGCTCGCAGCCGTCGTGCAACTGCACCGTGACGTTCGTGATGCCCTGCTCCGCCAGCGTGATGGCGGCGCGCCGCGCCAGGGGCTCCAGCCGCTCCACGCTCAGCACCGTCCGCGACAGCCGCGCGAGGATGGCCGCCTGGTAGCCGGAGCCGGTGCCGACCTCGAGCACGGACTCCCCGCCCGTCAGCTCGAGCAGGGCGGTCATCAGGCCCACGGTGAACGGCTGGCTGATGGTCTGCCCGTAGCCGATCGGCAGCGCGCACGCCTGGTAGGCGCGGTGGCGGATCAGGCGCGGCACGAACAGATGGCGCGGCACCTCGCGCATCGCCGCCAGCACCCGCGGGTCGACCAGCCCGGCCCCGCGCAGCTGCTCGGTCACCATGCGGCCCCGCGCGACCCGGTAATCGTTCTCGCCGCTCATGCGGGCGCCGCCGGAGGCGGGATGAGCGGTCCCTCGCGGTTGAAGTCGCCCAACGATCGCAGCAGTTCGTGATGGGTGAGATCGATCAAAAGCGGCGTGATGACCACGAAGCCCTGCTGCGAGAGGACGAAGTCGGTGTCGGGCGTGTCGGCCCAGGTCGGGCCGGAGCCGCTGATCCAGAGGAACGGACGGCCGCGCGGGTCGACCTGCTGCGTGACGACGTCCTGGTATACCCGCGAGCCGAGCCGCGCCACCCGCACGCCGCGGATCTCGTGCGGCGGCCGCTCCGGGATGTTGATGTTCAGCAGTGCGCCGGGGCCGAGCGGCCGGGCGAGCAGGTCCGGCAGCCGCTCCCGCACGAACGCCGCGGCGCCGCTCCAGTCGCGCGGATGCCAGGCGGCAAGCGACAGCGCCACCCCCGGGATGCCGAGGATCGCTCCCTCCATGGCGGCCGCCACGGTGCCGGAGTAGGTGACGTCCTCTCCCATGTTCGGCCCGTGGTTGATGCCGCTCAGCACGACGTCGGGCGGATCGGCGTGCAACAGGTGCTCGATCGCCACGAGCACGCAGTCGGTCGGCGTGCCGGTGACGGCGTAGCGCCCCTCGCCATGGTCGATCACCCGCACCGGCATGGTGAGCGTGAGCGAGTGGCTCGACGCGCTCTGCTGGTCGGCTGGGGCGACCACCGTGATCCGGTAGCGCCCCATGCCGCGCAGCGTCTCCTCGAGCACCTGCAGGCCGCGCGCCTGGATGCCGTCGTCGTTGGTCAGCAGGATGTGCAGCGGTCGTGGCATGATGCCTCCGGATGTCCGCCGTCAGGCCGCCCGGTCGCGCAGCAGAAGCGCGACGAGCCGGAAGAACCGGGCGGTGTCCCGCAGCGGCCGGATGGCGCTGCTCTCCGTCCCGTAGACAGAACTGACCGGCGCCGCCCCGATTCGGCACCCCCGCCGCGCCAGCCGCACCAGGATCTCGGACTCGGTGTCGTAGCGGCTCGTGACCAGCCGCAACCCCGCGAGCTTCGCCACCCGGAACAGCCGGTACCCGCACTGCGAGTCGGGAATCCGCTGTCCCGCGATCCCGCTCACGACCGCCGACGTGAACCGGTTCGTCGCCCGCCGGATCCATGGCATGCCGACCGGGTTGTCCATGCGCGAGCCGACCACCACGTCCCAGCTGCCGCCCGCCGCCACTTCAAGGAACCGCTGCATCTCGGCCGGCAGGTGCTGCCCGTCCGCGTCGAGCGTCCAGGCCCACTCCCACCCCGACTCGAGCGCCCGCGCGAACCCCGTGGCGAGCGCCGCCCCCTTGCCGCGGTTCACCGGATGGGCGACCACCTCGGCCCCGTGCGCCGTGGCCACCGCCGCCGTGCCGTCGGTGCTGCCGTCGTCCACGACGAGCAGCGCCACGCCCGGCTGCACCCGCCGGATCTCGTCCAGCAGCGCCGGCAGATGCGCCGCCCCGTTGAGGGCGGGAATGATGGCTCCATTGATCACGGCTGCTCTCCAGGATCGAGGTCGCCAGAAACTACACGGCGGGCGGATGGGCGGCAAGGGGTTCGCGCCGCGATTGCCACCGGGCAGCCCCCCTGCTAGCATCACCCGGCCCGGCGCCCCTCGCGCCGTCGCGACTCCCCGCCCCGGAGGTGTCCCGATGCCGTGCCTGCTCGCCCTGCTCGCCCTGGCCACCCCGCGCCTGGTCGTGGTGTTGCTCTGGCTGTTCACCGGCTGGTTCCACGGCATCTTCCGCGCCGCCCTCTGGCCGGTCCTCGGCTTCATCTTCCTGCCCACGACGCTCCTCTGGTACTGCGCCGTGCACCACTGGTTCGGCGGCCACTGGGGCCTCTGGCCGGTCATCGGCCTGGTGATCGCACTCTCGATCGACGTCTCGCCGGCACGCCACAAACGTCGGCGCAAGTCGGACTGACGGCGCTTCGCAACAGGCGACCCGTCCGCGGCGCGGATTGCTTGCGATCGGTTTGCCTGTGCCGATCGAACAGAAGCAAAACCTCCCGGCATGCAAACGGGGCCTCCACCCATATTTTCATTTCAGCAATGCCCCCGCATTGCCCCAGCCATTTCCCCCAAAGAAAACAGCGGGCCACCTGATTCGGTAACCCGCCGTCATCATTCAGCTTAGTTGGTCGGGGCGGGGAGATTCGAACTCCCGACCCCTTGCACCCCATGCAAGTGCGCTAACCGGGCTGCGCTACGCCCCGACCAATAAGGGGCCGCGGCGTGGGACCGCGGCGACCACACAATCTAGCATCCGATGGGGGTTGCGACAAGCGGTTTCGGGGCGCGGATCAGCGCGGACCGGGGCATTTCGGTCTGGCCAAACCGCGCACTAGATCCAGTATCCCGGTCAGTTCGCCGCGCAGGTGGGCGATCTGGCCGGGGCGGTCGAGCTGGGCGAACGGGAGATCGAGCTGCGGTTCGGGCGGCGTTGCTTCCACTGGCTTCGCGTTGGTGGCGTGCGCTTCGCGTCGCAGTTTGCGCGCGCCGGCGATGCGGAAGCCCTCCTTGTAGAGGAGGTCGCGGATGGTTTCGATTTCGGCGATGTCCTTGAGGCGGTAGCTGCGGCTGCCGGAGCGGCCTTTGCGGGGGCTGAGGGTGGGGAATTCGCTCTCCCAGTAGCGCAGGACGTGGGGCTTGACGCCGGTCAGGGCGGCCACTTCGCTGATGCTGTAGTAGAGTTTGGTAGGATGTTCGCCGTCTGTCATGGCCGTGCCTCCCCCGGTCCGGTCAGTCGGCTTCGTCGCGCGGGGCGCGCTCCATCAGGCTGCGCATGGCCGCCACGGGCGGACGGCCGGAGAATATCACATCGTGAACTGCTTGCGTGATAGGAAGTTCGATACCGAACTTCAGACCGAGCTTCAAGGCGACCTGGGCCATGGCGACCCCCTCCACGACCTGCAGGGAGGCGGCCTGGACCGCCTGGGGATCGCGTACGCCGCGCCCGACCTCCTCGCCGAAATTGCGGTTCCGGGAGAAGCGGCTGGTGCAGGTGGTGATCATGTCGCCGATGCCGGCCAGGCCATAGAAGGAGTGCGCCTGTCCGCCGAGCGCCTGGCCAAGTCGCGCCAGCTCGGCCAGGCCGCGGGTCATGACGGCGCCCCGGGTGTTGTCGCCGAGGGCGAGGCCGTCGCACAGGCCGGCCGCGATGGCGATGACGTTCTTGAAGGCGGATGAGATTTCCACTCCCGGCAGGTCGTCGTTCGTGTAGACGCGGAAAGCGGGGCTGTTGAGCCGGCGACGCAGTGGGACCCAGTCCACGCCGGAGCGGCCCGCCAGGACCACCGCGGTCGGCAGGCCGCGCGCCACCTCCTCGGCGTGGCTCGGTCCAAGCAGCACACCGACCGGATGGTCGTGGTTGGCGTCGTCGCTCCCGGTCTCCTCCTCGAGGACTTCGCTCAGGCGCAGCAGGGTGGCCAGTTCCATTCCCTTCGCGAGGCAGATGACCGGCGTGCCGGCCGGCAGCCCGGCGGCGCCGAGCGCGTGCCCCACGTCGCGCACCGCCTGGCTCGGCACCACGACGAATGTCGTGTCGGCGCCGGCCACCGCCTCGGGGAGATCCAGCGTGGCCCGCACGTTCGGCGGCAGCATGACCCCCGGCAGGTAGACCGGATTCTCGCGCGTCTCGTTGATGAGTCGCACCTGCTCGGGCACGATCCCCCACAGCATGACTTCCCGCCAGGTGGTGGCGAGGTGCCGCGAGAATGACGTGCCCCACGAACCGGTGCCGAGCACGACGGCCCTGCCTGCCTGGCTCACGACCGGCCCCCTTTCGCGGTGCGCCGCGGCGCGTCGGCGGCGGACTGCGGCGAGGGGCGCTTCCCCTCGCGCAACTGCGACTCGGTGCCGTCGGCCAGCCGCCGGATGTTGGCGCGGTGCTTGAACAGCACCCAGGCCACGATGACCAGCGTGAAGCCGAAGATCGTCTTCGAGAAGCTCTCCGAGCGCCATTCGAAGAAGGCGACCGCCACCGGCAAAACGATCGTGGCGCAGAGGCTCGCCAGCGAGACGATGCGGGCGAAGGCGAAGGCGATCCCCCATACGGCCAGCACCGTGATCAGCGGGTACGGGGCCAGGACGGCGAAGGCGCCGGCGGTCGTGGAGATTCCCTTGCCGCCGTGGAAGCCGACGAACGGCGACAGCGTGTGGCCGATCGCGGCCACGAAGCCGGCAGTGATGCGCAGCACGTCCGGCGGCAGATGCAGCGGCAGCGGAGTGTGGGCGGTGCGGACGCTCAGCAGCACGGACATCAGCAGGACCGGCACCGCTCCCTTGAGCATGTCGAGCAGCAGCACCAGACCGCCCCACCAGCCGCCGAGCGTGCGGAAGACATTGGTGGCGCCGAGGTTGCCGCTGCCGTGCTCGCGCAGGTCGATGCCGGCGACGCGGCGGGCGATCCAGTAGCTCGTGGGGATCGAGCCGAGAAAGTAGGCCAGGACCAAACAGACCACGTAGAGCACGCCGTCACTCCCCTAGTGCGCCTTGAGCTTGATGAAGATGCGGCTGCCGAGGAAGCCGTAGGTGTCGCGCAGGCGGTTGTTGAGGAAGCGCAGGTAGTGGCGGGCGAAGACCGCCGGGTCGTTCACCGACAGCACGATGACCGGCGGCGCCACTCCGGTCTGCGTGGCGTAGTAGACCCGCCCGGTGCCGCCTTCGTGCGAGCGCGGCGGCTGCTCATCCATTACTTTCTTGAGGAAGCGGTTCAACTCGCCGGTGTCGATGCGGCGCTGGCGCGCCTCGTGCACCTCCCACGCCTTCTCGATGACGCCGCCGCTGCGCTGGCGGGTCAGCGCCGAGAGGGTCATGAAGGGTGCATAGGAGACGAACGGCACCTCCATCTGGAATTTCTCCCAGAGTTCCAGGTGGGTCTTGTGATCCTTCTCGACCAGGTCCCACTTGTTGAAGGCGATCAGCATCCCCTTGCCCTGATCGTGGATCATCCCGGCGATGCGGGCGTCCTGCGCCACGCCGCCGGCCGAGGCGTCGACGATCAGCACCGCCACGTCGCACTCCTCGATGGCCCGCTCGCTGCGCAGGACGCTGAACACCTCGACCGCCTCGTCGATGCGCGAGCGGCGGCGCAGGCCGGCGGTATCGACCAGGCGCAGCACGCGCCCCTGCCAGCGCAGGTCGGTGTTGATGGAGTCGCGCGTGGTGCCGGGGATGTCGCTTACGAGCGATTCCTGACGCCCCACGAGCAGGTTGAGCAGGCTCGACTTGCCGACGTTGGGCCGGCCGACGATGGCGATGCGGCAGTCGCACGGGGTTTCCGCCGCATCGGTGGGGAAGCCGGCCACGACCAGGTCGAGCAGGTCCCCCACGTTCTGGCCGTGCAGCGCGCTGATGCCGGTCGGGTCGCCCAGGCCGAGCTTCCAGAACTCCGGCACGGCGAAGAGGTTGGTATCCTTTTCGATCTTGTTGACCGCCAGCACCACCGGCTTGCCGCTCTTGCGCAGCAGGTTGGCGATGTGCTCGTCCCAGGCGGTTACTCCGGTCTGGCCATCGACGAGAAACAGCGCCACGTCGGCCTCGGCGATGGCGTCGAGGGCGATGTCGGTCACGACACGGTCGAACTGGGAGACGGTCTCGCCGAACGGCACAATGCCGCCGGTGTCGAGCAGCAGGAACGGATGGCCCGCCCAGTCGGTGCGCTCGGCGATGCGGTCGCGGGTGACGCCGGCGCTTTCGTGGACGACGGCGCGCCGCTCCCCCACGATCCGGTTGAAGAGCGTCGACTTGCCGACGTTCGGTCGCCCGACGATGACCACGGTGCGCAGGGACACGTTGAACCACCCGCGACGCTGACGCCGCAAATTGCCTGTTTACAAGCAGATCGACCGGAACTGCTCGAAACTACTCCAAAGCGGCCCAGAAGTCAACCAGACCGTCCTCCGGTGGCACGAGCAGCTCGTGCGGGGAGCCTGCGGCGATGGCGGCGAGGTCGAGATCGTCGAGCGTGACCTCGTTGGCGTTGAACATGCGCGGTGGCAGGAGCACGGTGCGCCGCGGCTCGGGCGGCAGCGCTTGCAGGGTGCGGCGGACGTCGCCGCCAGCGAGCAGCCCCGCCACCGTGACGGTGGCGCCGTAGAAGCGGTTCTCCACCGCCAGCACCTCCACCGGCGGCGCGCCGGCCGCGGCGAACAGCGGCAGCAGCTCGCGCGCGAACCCCTGCGCGCCGAGGCGTCCGGTAAGGATCGTGAGGGGGCGGGTCGGCGCGCGGCCGCGGTCGCGCAGGTCGTCCAGCGCTTCGCGCCAGGAGTCGCGCAGGTGGACGGTCAGGCCGATGCCGTTGTCGACCTGCGGGAAGTCGTCGTAGACGGTGGCGTCGGGAAAAGGATGGTCGGCGAGCAGGTAGAATTCGTCGCTGAGGTGGACGAAGGTTTCCCCCGTCCCGGCGCGCGCGCTCTCCTGCCAGGCCGACACCTGCGCGATCACCGCGCGGGCGATGGCCGGGGTAACCGGATCGAGCCGCCTGAGTTCTTCGCGGTGCGCCGTCAGTCCGACCGGCACGATCGCCAGCGACCCCACCCCCGGGTGCAGCGCCAGCAGCTCGCGGATCGACTGGTCGAGGATGGCGCCGTCGTTGAGGCCGGGACAGAGCACGATCTGCGTGTGGACGTCGATGCCGCCGTCGACCAGCTCGCGCAGGATCGGCAGTACGTCGATGCGCCGCTTGATGCCGAGCAGCCGCGTGCGCACGTCGGTGTCGGTGGCGTGCACGGAGACGAACAGTGGCGACATCTTCTGCTCGAGGATCCGCTTGAGCCCCTTGCGGCCGAGCGAAGTGAGCGTGATGTAGTTGCCGTAGAGGAAGCTGAAGCGGTAGTCCTCGTCCTTCACGTAGATCGGCGCCCGCATCCCCTGCGGGTTCTGGTCAATGAAGCAGAAGACGCAGTTGCAGGCGCAGGTCCTGAATTCCATCGGCGCGAACGCCTGCGTGACCTGGTCGAGCGCCGTCGGCGGCACCGCCACCCGCAGCTCGCTGCCGTCGCCCCGGCGGATCGTGAGCATGGTCCGCTCGCCCTCGGGCATGTAGTAGTAGAGGTCGAGCATGTCTTCGATCAGACGACCGTCGACGGCAACCACGGCGTCACCCGGCGCCCACTTGTGCAGGCGGTCGAGCGGGGGCGGGAACGGTGAAACCAGCTGGATCATGCGGCGCACCCCGGGACGGAGGTTCGGGGACCATTAACGCACGGATCGTCCGGAGGGGCAATATCGCGGCTCGTGCCGGGCGCGGCCACGCCGTAAAGTGGGAAGCGCCTCGACGACAGCCGTCCGGCGGACGTCGTCTCTCCCGCGCGCGAAGGACCACGCCATGCCGCCCTGCCCCGAACCCACTCCGGACATCGTCTACGGCACCTACTGCTCCGCGCGGAAGCGCCCCGACGCCGGGCTGTTGCCAGCGCTCGCGCGCTACGACAGCGCCCGCCTGCGCGAGGTGGCCCGGCTGGCTGCGGCCGACGGCGCGCGGCTGCTGATCCTGTCGGGCCGGTTCGGCCTGCTCACGCCCGGGGCGGAGATCCCGTGGTACGACCAGCGCCTGCTGGCGGAGGCGGCGCCGGAGCTGACGACGCGCGTGGCAATGCAGTTGCGCGACGAGCGGGTGGCGGTCCTGGTTTGGTTCACGGTCGATCCCGCGGTCGAACCCGGCGTGATGCCGTACCGCGAGGTGATGCGGGGCGCCGCCGCCGCCGCGGGCGTGGCGTGGCGCGAGCGGATCGTGGACGACACCGGAGATTGAGCGGACGCCCGCAGGTCTGCGGTCTAGCGGTGCACTCCGGCCGCTTCGCTCCCGGTCCGCGCCACGAACTCGCTGTAGGAGCCGTCGTAGACCAGGGGCGGCAGCGGCGGCTCGTCGGCGCCATCGCCGGGGCGCAGTTCGAGGACCCGGTTGCTGAGACCGCGCAGGAACGTGCGGTCGTGGCTGACGAAGAGCATCGTGCCGTCGAAGTCGGCCAGCGCGGCCACGAGCATCTCCTTGGTCTCGAGGTCGAGGTGGTTGGTCGGCTCGTCGAGGATCAGGAAATTCGGCGGGTCGAACAGCATCCGCGCCAGCACCAGCCGCGACTTCTCGCCTCCGGAGAGGACGCGGATCTTCTTGTCGGCATCGTCGCCGCAGAACTGGAAAGCGCCGAGCATGGTGCGCAGCACCCCCTGCGCCGCCAGGGGAAACGCCGCTTCGAGCTGCTCGAACACCGTCAGCCGCGGGTCGAGCTGTTCCAGCGACTGCTGCGCGAAGTAGCCGACTTTCAGCGACGCGCCGAGCCGCACCGTGCCCCGATCGGGCGTCAGCGCGCCGGCCACCAGTTTGAGCAGGGTGGTCTTGCCGGCACCGTTGCGTCCGAGCACGCACCACCGCTCGGTGCGCCGGATCATCAGGTCGAAGTCGTCGTAGACGACACGCTTACCCCAGCCCTTCGTTACGCCCTTCAGCTCGGCGACCTCCTCGCCCGAACGCGGCGGCCGCCGCAGCTGGAACTCGACTATGCGCCGCTGCCGCGGCGGCGTCAGCAGCTCGATCTTCTCGAGCTTCTTGACCCGGCTCTGCGTCTGCGCAGCCTTGGCCACGTGCGTGCCGAAGCGCTCGATGAACCGCCGCTCCTTCGCCAGCATCGCCTGCTGCCGCGCGTAGGCCGCCTCCCGGTTCGCCGCCGCGATGGCCCGCTGGCGCACGAAGTTGTCGTAATCGCCGGTGTAGGAGATGAACTCCCCGCTGTCGATGTCGATGATGCGCCCGACCACCCGGTTCATGAAGTCGCGATCGTGACAGGTCATGAGCAGCGCGCCGGGGTAGCCGCGCAGGAACTTTTCGAGCCAGAGGATCGACTCGATGTCGAGGTGGTTGGTCGGCTCGTCCATCAGCAGGACGTCGGGCCGGCCGAGCAGCACCCGCGCCATCCCGACGCGCATCTTCCAGCCGCCCGAGAGCGCGCCGGCGTCGCCGTCGACCTGGTCCTCCGCGAAGCCGAGGCCGGCCAGCACCTCGCGCGCCCGTGCCTCGAGGTCGTAGCCGCCGCCGTGGCGGTAGGCGTCCTGCACCTCGGCGTAGCGGGCCAGAATCGCCTCCAGGTCGTCGGCCCGGGCCGGATCGCCCAGCGCCTGTTCGAGGTCGGTCAATTCGTGGTGCAGATCGCCGAGCGAACCGCTGCCGGCGATCGCCTCGTCGAGCACCGAGCGGCCCGCCATCTCGCCGATGTCCTGCCGGAAGTAGCCGATCGTAATGCGGCGCGGCACCGTGACCGTGCCGTCGTCAGGCGACTCCTCCCCCGCGATCAGGCGGAACAGGGTGGTCTTGCCGGAGCCGTTGGGTCCGACCAGGCCGACCTTCTCGCCCGGATTGAGCTGGAAGGATGTCTCCACGAACAGGAGCTGGCCGCCGTAGCGCTTGGAGATGTTGGTGAGGTTGATCATCGGCCGACAGTAACCCCGGCGGGCGGGATCGGCAAATCGGGTACGTCACGGACCGAACAGCACCTCGACCGCGTGCTCGCGCTGGTCGTTGATGAGCTGCAGGGTCCCGTCCGGCAGCGGTCGACCGTCGAGCGTCAGCCGGATCGGGCCGTCGTGCGCCGGCGCCTGCGTGAACACGAGGTGGTAGAAGGTCTGGTAGTAGCGGTAGTGCAGCTTGAACTCGGTCCACGAGGCCGGAACCCGCGGCCGGAAGCGCAGCGTGTCCGCCTGCCGGTCGATGCCGAGGACGACCTCGTGCAGCAGCCGGTAGAACCAGGCCGCCGAGCCGGTGTACCAGGTCCAGCCGCCGCGGCCGGCGTGCGGGGGCTGGCTGTAGACATCCGCGGCGAGCACGTAGGGTTCGACCTTGTAGCGCTCGACCGCCGACGGGTCGAGCGCGTGGTTGATCGGGTTCAGCAACGAAACGAGCGCCGCGGCCTGCTCGCTGCGGCCGGCCATCGCCAGGGCCAGGGCCGCCCAGACCGCGCCGTGGGTGTACTGCCCGCCGTTCTCGCGCACGCCCGGCGGGTACCCCTTGATGTAGCCGGGCTCGAGGATGGAACTGATCGAATGGCGGGGTGAGGAGCTGGACGATCTGGAGATCCTGGCGCACCAGCCGGTCCCACATGGAATCGAGCGCCAGCCGGCGGCGCTCGGGAGTCGCCGACGCCGGCGATCGTGGCCCAGCTCTGGGGCAGCGAGTCGATCCGGCATTCCGCGTTCGCGCGCCGAGCCCAGGGGCTCGCCGTCGTCGAACCAGGCGCGACGGTACCACTGGCCGTCCCAGGCGTGCTCCTCGATCCGGGCCGCCAGTTCGCTGGCGGCGGCCAGGCAGTCGACGGCGAAGGCCGCGTCCCCGCGCCGCCGAGCCAGGGGAGCGAACTGCGACAGCACTTCGTGCAGGAAGAACCCCAGCCAGACGCTCTCTCCCCGCCCGAGATGACCGACCCGGTTCATGCCGTCGTTCCAGTCCCCGCCGCCCATCAGCGGCAGGCCGTGGCTCCCGAACTCAAGGCCGTTGCGGATGGCCCGCGTGCAGTGCTCGTACAGGCTTCCGGTCTGATCGGAGCGGCCCGGCAGGTCGTAGTAGCTCTCCTCGCGGTCGTTGAGCGCCCGGCCGGTCAGGAACGGGATCTGCTCGTCGAGCACGCCGGTGTCGCCGGTGAAGGCCACGTACCGGGCGACGGCGTACGGCAGCCACAGGTAGTCGTCCGAGCAGCGGGTGCGCACGCCGCGTCCGGCCGGCGGGTGCCACCAGTGCTGCACGTCCCCCTCGACGAACTGCCGCCCGGCGCAGCGCAGGAGATGCTGCGCGGCACAGGTCGGGCGCCTCGTGCAGGAGGGCCACGCAGTCCTGCAGCTGATCGCGGAAGCCGTAGGCTCCGCCCGACTGGTAGAAGCCGCTGCGGCCCCACATGCGGCAGGACAGCACCTGGTACGGCAGCCAGCCGTTCATCAGCACGTTCAGGGCGGCGTCCGGCGTCTCGGCGTGGAGCACGCCCGAGCTTCTCATTCCAGAACCGCCAGACCTCCTCCAGCGCGACGCGCGCGGCCCCGACGCCCCGGTGGCCCTGGATCAGCGCGATCGCCTCCGCGGTGCTCGTCGCCGGCGCCGAGGATGAAGACGATCTCCCGCTCCGCCCCCGCGGCGCAGCTCCAGCCGCGCCTGCATCGCGGCGCAGGGGTCCAGGCCCGGACCCAGCCGCCCGCTCAGCCGCCGCAGGCGCAGCGCCGCCGGGCTCGACGGGTCGCCATTGCGGCCGAGGATCTCGGTGCGGTCGCCGCTGACGCTGCGCACGGTCTCGCTGCAGTCGAAGAAGGCCACGGCGCCGGCGAACTCGCCGTTGTAGCTGTTGCGGGCGAGAATCGCGCCGGTCAGCGGCTCGAGCTCGGTCACGACGTGCATGGCCTGCCGGGAGCGCAGGTCGCCGAGCACCAGGTCGACGGAGGCGAGGACGCTGACGGTGCGGCTGCGCGCGCTCTGGTTCCTTGATCTTCAACGCCAGGAACTTCACCGGCGCGGCGACCGCCACGTAGGTCGTCAGCTCCGTCTCCAGCCCGTCCTCGCGCGTGCTCGAAGATGCTGTACCCGAAGCCGTGCCGGCAGGCGTAGGCCGTGTCGCCGGCGCGCGGCCAGGGCATCGGGCTGAAGAACCGCCCGCTCGATTCGTCGCGAACGTAGATGACCTCGCCGCTCGGATCGCTGACGGCGTCGTTGCTCCACGGCGTCAGCCGGCAGAGCTGGGCATTGCCGTACCAGGTGTAGGCGCTGCCGCTCTCGCTGACCACGGTGCCGAGCCGCGGGTTGGCGATGACGTTCACCCAGGGCAGCGGGCGTGTGGCGGCCCGGCGGCAGGTCGACGATGTACTCGCGCCCGTCCCGCGTGAAGCCGCCGGTGCCGTTGGCGAAGATCAGGTCGTCGCGCGGGCGTCGAGCGTCGCGGCCTCTCCTGCCGGCGGCGCGCATCTGGCGGGCCGGGGCCAGCAGCGAGGCCCGCGGCGGCAGCGTCGCCCGCTGCCAGCGGTCCAGCTGCTGGTCGAGCGGGCCGTCGACATCCCGGATGACGATCCGTGCCACCGCCTGGAGCAGCACGCGGTCCTCCTCGGGGAAGCTGTCGATGTGCCGCACGAACACGCCGCCCGGCTTGTCCACCAGCTGGGCCTCGGTGCCCGCGGCGATGAGCCCCAGGATCTGGTCGTTGAGCACGCGCCGGTAGCCCGAGGCGTCCTCGTTCCAGATCACCAGGTCGGTCGACAGGCCGCGCATCCGCCAGTAGGCGTGCGCCCGGAGCAGGTCGCGCACCAGGTGCAGGTTGTCGGCGTCGCTCACGCGCAGCAGCACGATCGGCAGATCGCCCGAGATCGCGTACCCCCAGAGGCCCGACTGACCCTTGCGGTTGCGGCGCAGGATGCTGCCCGGGGCCCGGTAGGCGCTGACCGGGAAGATCACGGCGGACGCCAGCTGCCCGTAGCATCTGGGCCTCGGCCTCGCTGACCCCCAGGTGGCCCAGAACGGCGCGGCTGTGGGTCGCCGCGACCTCGAACACGCGGTCGGCCATCCGGTGGTCCTGGTACTTCGACATCAGCGCCAGTCGCGGCCTCGCGCGTCGGCGCGGCGCCGATGATCAGGTCGAGCTGCGCGGTGCCGTCGACCGCCAGCTCCACCGTGCGCCGCAGCGCCACGCAGGGGTCCAGCACGGCCCCGGCCGTTCCGGACAGCGGGCCCCAGTCGTCGAGCGCGGCGGGCTGACGCGCGCTGCGGCCCCGGCCGATGAAACGCGCCCGGTCCGTCTCGTAGCTGCACGCGCCCGATTCCGTCGCCTGCCGCCAGCAGCATGCAGAACATCCAGGGGGGCTGCTCCTCCGCCGAGCGCGGCCGGCGCGTCAGGAGAATGGCGCTGTGGTCCGGCGCGAGCTCCGCCTGCACGAACAGGTTGCTGAACGCCCGGTGCAGCTCGTCGGTCACGCCCGGCGCCAGCACGACCTCCGCGTAGCTGGTGACCAGCAGCGAGCGGGCGGTTGCCGACGCGGTTGGTCAGCCTGATGCGGCGGATCTCGAGATCGTCCTCCGTCGAGACCGCGATCTCGGTGTGCGTCTCCACCCGATCGTCCTGGCGCCGGAACTCCGCCCGCCCCGCCGTGAAGATCGCCTCGTACTGCCGGCCGGCGCGCAGCGTCGGCTGGAACGCGTTCGACCACCCGTGGCGCGTCTGCCGATCGCCGATGAAGACAGAAGACGCCGAACGACTCGGAGGTGGGGTCCTCGCGCCAGCGGGTGATCGCCAGGTCGTTCCAGCGGCTGTAGCCGGCGCCCGCGGCCGACACCATCACGTGGTAACGGCCGTTGGAGAGCAGTTGCACCTCCGGACTCGGCGTGTTCGGGTTGGTGAAGACGCGCAGGTGCGACGGCGCGGCACGTCCCGCGACCCGGCGCGAGGCCTGCGCCTCGCGCACGTGCGGGGCCAGGATCGCGGTCGCCCTCGGGATACGCTCCTGAAGCAGCAGGGCCGCCGCCCGGAAATCTGGGTTGCGCGAGGAAGCGGCTCCTGCATCCGCGGGCCCAGCACCGCCTGCCCCAGCGCCAGCAGGCTCATCCCGTGATGGTGGGCCATGAAGGCCGGCACCACCGTCCCCCGCTCCCCCTCCGCCGCGCGGGCCGGCGTGAAGTCGATCGCCTCGTAGAAGCCGTAGGGGCCGAGGCAGGACTCGCCGGCCAGGCGCCGCAGGTTGGCGCACGCGCGCTGGGGATCGACCAGCAGCGCCAGGACCGAAGCGTACGGCGAGACGACCAGATCGTCGCCGAGCCCGCGTTGCAGCCCGAGTCCCGGCACGCCGAAGGCGCGGTACTGGTAGGTGCCTTCGGCATCCGTCACGTTGTAGCACGACTCGGAGATGCCCCACGGCACGCCTCGCTGCCGGCCGTACTCGATCTGGCGGGCCACGGCCGCGTGGCAGGTCTGGTCGAGGAGCGTGCCGCGGAAGTCGGGCATCACCAGGAGCGGCATCAGATACTCGAACATCGAGCCGCTCCAGCTGAGCAGCACCTGGCGGCCGCGCGCCATCGTCAGGCGCCGGCCGAGCGCGAACCAGTGGTCGAACGGGATCTGGCCGGAGGCGATGGCCACATAGCTGGCCAGTCGCGCCTCCGACGCCAGCAGGTCGTAGATTGCTGTTGTCGAGCCGGCGATCCGCGACCCAGTACCCGATGACCAGGAGTTTTCGCCGCGGATCGTAGAGGAACGAGAAATCCGCCTCTGTCAGGCCCGCACAGCGTGCGGCGAGGGTTTCGACCAGGAGGATGCGCGCCGAAATGCGCTGCGCGCCCAGTCTGAAGGCTTCGGCCCGACGGCCTCCATCATCGTCGCCAGGGAACGTGCCCCGCACCTCGGCGGCCAGGCGCGCCAGACTGCCGAGCACCTGCAGGCTCGGAGCCCGGTCGATGTCGGCGGCGAGGCGCGGCGTCAGTCCCCGGAGCGCCGCCGCTCCGCCCGCGAGCCACGGCGCCAACTCGGTCAGACTCCGCCAGGAAAGCGCGCGCCTGACGGTCGAGCGACTTCGCCCACCAGAGCGCCTCGGGGTTTTGCTGCTGATCGAGCGACTCGGCCAGTTGCGCGGTCGCAACGGCGAGGTCGCCCAGGCGGGACGCCCAAACCGCAAGGGAGTCGATGGGGGCAGCCAGGAGTCGCATGATCGGCTCCAGGGCCTGACCGGGCCGACCTGCCCGGCCAGCACGCGCACCGTGTCGCGCAGCCCTGCGAGCGCCCCGGCCGGCAACACCGGCCGCGCGGGCAACTCCAGCAGGCCGCTGCGCAGCACTCTGACGTGCCCGATCAGGTTGCCGCTGTCCACGGTGGAGACGTAGAACGGCCGCAGCGCCTTGCGGGTGATGGTGTCGTACCAGTTCAGGAAGTGGCCCCGGTGGCGCTCCATCTGCTCCATCGATTCGATCGCGCGGGTGGTGCGGTCGAGCAGTTGCGCGCCGCTCAGGTACCCGAGGTCGTGCGCCGACAGGTTGGCGAGCAGCGCCAGCCCCATGTCCGTCGGACTGGTGCGATGGGCCACGCAGTGAGTCGGCCGCTCCTGGAAGTTGTCGGGAGGCAGCCAGTTCTCCTGCGGCCCGACGAAAACCTCGAAGTAACGCCAGGTGAGCCGGGCGATGCCGCGCAGGAAGCGCACGTCGCCGACGTCGAGCACCGTCGTGTCGGACGGCAGCGGCCGGCTGACCCACCAGGCGGCCAGAGGCGACAGAAACCACACTACCAGGAGCGGAGCCGCCGAGGCGACGGCACGCGGGGCTGCCAGCGCGATCAACAGGGCCGCGACCGCCGTGGCCAGGGCCGGGCAGACCCACATCCGGGCGAGGACGTGCCCCATCCCCGCCGGCGCAGCACGCTCGACCGCCGCGGCCGTCTGCCACTCCAGCAGGTGCCGCCGGCTGAAGCCGATCCGCCACAGCGAACGCAGGGCGGCATCGACGGCGATCGTCGCCTCGAACGGCAGGAACGTCAGCCACAGCGCGACTCTGGTGAGACGACGGGCGGTCGACCTGGCTACGGTCGCGACGTGCAGCGATAGCGGAAGTTTCGGCGGGCGGCGGGCCAGTTCGGCCAGTCCCGGCAGCAGTTCGGGAACGAACAGCAGCGAGAGGACCGCCAGCGTCCACGTCAGGGGCGCCGGCAGCACGAGCCAGCCGAGCGGCCAGCAGGATCAGGTACGCGGGGGACACGAGAGCCCGGCGCAGGTTGTCGAAGATCTTCCACCAGCCCAGGACGGCGAGCGACGGGGAGATCCTGCGGCCGGTGGCGTCGCTGACCCGCAGGCCGAGCCAGGGGGCGATCTGCCAGTCGCCGCGCATCCAGCGGTGACGGCGGCTGACGTCGGCCAGGTATCCCGATGGCGCGTCTTCGAGCAACTCCACGTCGCTGCACTGGCCGGAGCGGGCGTAGCACGACTCCAGCAGATCGTGGCTCAGCACGGCGTTGTCGGGGAAGCGGCCGTCGAGCAGCCGGCGGAAGGTCCGGACGTCGTAGATGCCCTTGCCGATGAAGGAGGTCTCCGCGAACAGGTCCTGGTACAGGTCCGAGACCACTCGGGTGTAGGGATCGAGGCCCACCTCGCCGGCCAGCAGCCGGGAATAGCGGCTCTGCACGGCGCTGCGCAGCGAGATGCTGACACGCGGCTGGAGGATCGCGTAGCCACGGGCCAGGCGCTGGCCGGCCGGATCGAACGCAGGGCGGTTCAGCGGGTGGGCGGCGGCGCCCACCAGTCGCCAGCCGGTCCCCCATGGCAGGTCGGTGTCGGTGTCGAGGGTGATGACGTAGCGGATCGAGGTGAGCTGCGAGACGTCGCCCACGATCCGGCTGAAGCTGGCCCGGTCCTCGCCGCAAAGTAGCGCGTTGAAGTCCTCCAGCTTGCCCCGCTTGCGCTCGCGGCCCATCCAGCAGCCTTCCTGCGGGTTGTAGAGCCGGGGCCGGTGGAAGAGAAAGAATCGTCCGTGGGTGCCGTTGCCGTACTTTCGGTTCAGCACCTCGATGCCGTCGGCGGCCAGCGCCAGCAGCGCCTCGTCGCCCTCGACGTGCTCCTCGGTCGGCGTCGCGGAAGTCGGTCAGCAGTCCGAACCACAGGTTCGGATCGCGGTTGGCCAGGTAGCGGAGCTCCAGGCCCTCGAGGATCGCGCCGATGCGTCGGGGACCCGCGAGGAGCGTCGGCACGACGGCGATCGTGCGACAGTGCGTCGGGGATTCCGTGCTCGAAGTCCATCCGGGGCAGGGTCCGCGGCCTGCGGATGAGCGAGGCGAACCAGTTCACGGCCGCGATGGCGCACTGCGAGGCCGCCAGGACCGCGCCGAGCAGCCAGCACGGGCCAGGCGAGAGCGGGCGCGCCGTCGCGCCAGGCACGACCAGCCAGATGACGCCGGCGGCCGAGAGCAGCGCGACCGGCCCGAGATAGGCGAGCAGCCTCAGCCCCCGCAGCAGGTGCCGGGGGAACAGCCCCGCTGGACCGCTGCCCGCGCAGCGCCCGCTCGAGATGCTGGCTTCCGTCATCGACGAGCAGGTAGCCGACGTGGGCCGCCACGTCGGCGCTGCCGCGCGGCGTGACGCGCGGCGGCCAGCGACACCGCCGTCCGGGCCACCTCCTCCTCGTCGATGCGCAGCCGCCGCGCCGTGGACTCCACCACGTGGCGGTACTCGTCGCGGGTCGTGAAATCCATCCGGCGGTACACGCCCGGCGGGATCGCCGCGCAGGATCTCCTCGGTGGCGCTGTTGGCCTCGACGAACTTGTGCCACTCGGTGGCGTTGACGAGCCGCAGGCTGGCGATGCTGTTGGCCATCGAGGCCTGGTCGGCCGCCTGGCTCTGGCTCTCGGCGCGAACGACCTCCTCGATGGTCTGTCCCCGTTCGGCCAGCCGCTGCTCCAGCCACGCCAGCACGAAGGTCGTGGTCGCCCCGCGTCCCTGCAGGGCCTGCGTGAACTGGGCGACGAACGCCGTCGACAGGGGCGGGTTCTCGCGGACCATGTCCGCCAGCACGAGGAGGGCGGCGTCGTGCTTGTCCGAGGGGGCGTCGATCCGCTGCGCCCACGCCAGGGCGCGGTCCCGATGCGCCCGTTGCCAGCTGATGCTCACGGCGACGCGGCGAAGGTTCTCGATCAGGGCCAGCCGCAGCATGATGGCGACCGACCACAGCTCTCCCAGCGTCAGATGCGTGACCGACTGGTAGGCCGCCACGTAGCGGGCCAGCGCTTCGTCGTCGACCCGCCCGTCGACATGCGCGATGAACTCGCAGGATGAGGTCGTAGATCCGAGGCCGGCCGGCCGCATCGTCCCCCGCCAGCCGCGGCAGCTGGCGGCTGTAGCCACGCGGGAAAGTGCTTCCGCGCCAGGTGGACCTGCTCTTCGATGAGGTAGTGATTGTCGAGCAGCCATTCGGCGGCCGGCATGAGGCGGCGTCCCGCGGCCTGCGCCCGCGACATCAGTTCGTGGCAGCGGGCGATCACCCGCTCCGAGTCGGCCAGACGCCGCAGCAGCTGGTCGTCGCCCCGTCGCCGGCCGGGTTGGTGGGCGGCGGCCAATCGCCCCGGCGTGCAGTTCCAACTGCTCGATCGCGAAGACCGCGCCGCGCAGCGGCGGATCGGCGCCGTCGGTCCGGTAGAGATCCTCGGCCCAGCCGGAAAGGTCGGCCGACGACAGCGGGCCCGGCGTGCCGCCGGACCCGGGAAGCCATCCGCGCAGGCGACTTCGCGCCACCGCTACACGGGCCGCCGGCCGGAGATGACCCGGAGCAGGACCGCAATGACGGCGATGACCAGCAGCAGGTGGACGAGGCCGCCTCCGATGTGCCCGACCAGTCCTAGCAGCCACAGGATGATGAGAACGACAGCGATCGTGTACAACATGGCCAGGTTCCTTCCCAATCAGTGCGTTCAGCCACGGGGCGCGATTCGTCCCGCGGTCAGGCCCGTCGCTTCTGCACCACCAGCAGTGTCATGCCCCCCGCCAGGGCGAGTGCCCCGAGGATGGGCGACAGCGGGAAGCTGTGGTGCTCGGTGGCCGTGGCCTTCAGGTCGCCGATCTGCAGAACGGTCCGCTGGCGGTTGTAGCCGATGCCGCCGTAGACCAGCGCAACGATGCCGAGAACCACTAGTGCGACAGCCAGTATTTTCATTTCACCCGATCCTTTCCGCCGCGGGAGCCGCTAGTGATAGAAGGTCCAGCCGACCGTGACCTTGACGTCCGGGATGTCGTTCAGGCTGAGTTTGGTCTCGATGAAGAAGCGGTCGCCGTTGGCGAGCCCCTTCTCGATCCCGCCGAGGATGTTGACCCCGAGGTCGGTCTTCGATTCATTGCCGTTGGGCGTGTCCCACTTCTTGATGTTGGCGCCGAGACCGCCGCCGAGGTAGGGAGTCCACACGTCCCGCCGGTCGGTGAAGCGATAGGCCGCCTCGGCGTTCAGGGTGTAGAGATTCAGATTGTCGCCGAAGCCGAACTCCACGTTCGGCTGGAAGCGGACGTGTCGCGCGAAGTTGCCGTAGTCGAAGTGGGCGCCGAAGTGAACCTGGTCTGGGTCAGCCGACAGGCCCACCCGCGGGCCCCAGCCGCGGTAGCCGACGTCGGTATAGGGATCAGCCAGGGCCAGGGCGGGAACCAGGGCGACCGCCAGGAGCGCGATGAGCAGGATTCTGGGCGTGCTTGACATCATGTTCTCCCTCGGCTTGCCGTTTACCGCTGGGCCAGGACCTGGATGTTCGTGGGGGCCGTCATCAGGATGTTGAGCCGCTGGCCCACCGCGAGCTCCACCTCGTCGCCCTGGGTGGCGAGCATGAGAATGGTGCCGGCGCCCGCGCCTGCTCCCGCCCCGATCGCCGCGCCCTTCCCGCCACCGGTGATGCCGCCGACGATCGCGCCGATGACACCCCCCGCGGCGATCTTCTCGACGTCGCTGTGCGTCTCGGAGGCCGCCTGCATGGTGAGCGAACGTGCCGAAATGGCGTGCGAGGTTCCCTGGGCGTCGATGATATTGTCGAACCCGAGCGTCATCCGGGCGCGGCCGCTGATCCGACCGGACGCCTGCACGTCGCTCAGGGTGCCGCTGATGCGCGAGCCGTCCGGCACGACGGTCTTGCCGCCGATGATGACGGGCCCGGTCGTAGTGGCGTAGAAGGAGTCTCCGGAGTGGTTGGTGCCGGTGTTGAGCGTCGAGCCGAGCGACGCGATGATGGTCGTTCCCGCCGGGAGGGTGAGCGTGGAATAGCGCGCCTTGGCGCTCGCAGTAGCCCCTGCATTAGAGGTCGCATTGTCCTTGCAACCCGCCGTGACGGCCACGGCAAGCAGCAGAACGATGCCGATGCTGACGGTCTGTCGATTCATTATCTGGTCTCCATTGGTGGTGTGTGAGATCGGTGCCCGCGCACGAGCCGAAAATCAGCGCGCCTTGCGACTTCTCCCTCCCGCCGCGCGTACGGCGCGGACTCCCCTGGCTCCCGCCTTGTTCCGCCTGGCCAGTTCCAGGGCCCGCAGGATCTC
Organism: uncultured bacterium; assembly: GCA_963732385.1. Lineage (GTDB taxonomy): Bacteria > Krumholzibacteriota > Krumholzibacteriia > LZORAL124-64-63 > LZORAL124-64-63 > CAVSZB01. Next base: position 358,571 of record CAVSZB010000007.1, read on the forward strand.
GCGCGGGTTCTGTCCCTGTGCGAGCACGGTGCGCAGCAGCCCGCGCGCTCCCGGCGTCGTGGCTGCCCATTGGCGTGTTTGGGAATCGAGCCCCGTGACGAGCCCCTCCAGTTGTTCGAACGTCGCGCCGACCGGTCGCAGTTCGTGCGCGATCCGCCGCAGGAGCTGCTCGGACGGCCGCCGCCTGTCGTGCTCGATGTCCGAAAGATGCGCCGCGGAAACCTCGACCTTCGCGGCGAGGCCGCGCAGCGTGATGCCCGCCTCCAGCCTCAGCCTGCGAATCTCGGCGCCAAGGTGTGCTGTATTCATGTCACATATGTTAGCTAACAAAGCGTACATCGGCAAGTGACGGCCGCTCTCCACGGCGCACGGGGCCGAGCCGCCGCCGCCTTCCCAAATGACGTGAGGTTGTCGTTAGGAGGAGAGTCGGTTCCATCCGTCTGCGTCGCGATCCGAAAGCGGAACCGGGAATGCCCCCGGTGTTCTCAATCAATTAATCGAAAATGTGGGTGCAATACTCCTCTAATTTTGGTATGATATCCATCGGCGCATCAGGCGGGCCAAGAGAGTCCCGTCGCGGGACGTACTGCGCTAGATGCCGGCTCCGCGCAGGGAGCTGGCCGTCCCGTTGGCGCAGGCAGAGCAGAGTCTCATCCTTCCCCGTCAGCAGCGTGGCGTCAGCTACGCGTGTCGGTACATGCAACCTGTGGGGGGACCACCATCATGAAGCTTAGGCAATCGTGTCTCATCGCAATGCTGATCGTCAGCGCCTTGCTGGTGCCGCTCAGTCTTTTTGCGGCTGACAGGAGCAAGCTCAGCCCGCCTGCTCGCATCGCGCTGGCGCAGCTGCAGGGCGGGGCGTCTCCCCGCGACCTGATGCAGATGGGCGCCGGCGTCAACGAGGACGGCGATCTGGACGTGTTCATCCGCGGCACCGTCAGCCGGAGTGAGCTGGAAGCCGTCGGCGTCGTGGTGCGCAGCGAGATCCCGGGCGTTGTCTTCACCGCCTTCATCCCCGCCGCCGCTGTCAGTGCCGTCGAGGCGCTGCCGGGTGTCGAGCGGATCGATGGCGCGGTCAAGTACGAGGAGAACCTCAACGCCTCCGTACCAGTCACCATGGTCGACATCCAGCGCGCGGCCGGGCCGGGCTTCGCCGGAGCCAACGGCGCCGGCGTCCTGATCGGCGACATCGACTCGGGCATCAGCTATGCCCACGGCGACTTCGATGATGCTGCCGGAAATACGCGCATCGTGCGCATCTGGGATCAGCTCACGGCGACCGGGCCCGCTCCCGCAGGCTTTGGCTACGGCACCGAGTACCTGCCGGCGGCCATCGATGCGGGCACGGCCCAGGGCAAGGATACGAATGGCCATGGCACGCATGTCATGGGCATCGCCGCGGGCGACGGGTCGCTCACCGGCGGCCTCATCCCGGCCCACACCTATGTCGGCATGGCGCCCATGGCCGGCATCGTCGAGATCAAGTCGGACTACACCGACACGCACATTCTCGACGGCGCCGTGTACTTCTTCGGTCTGGCCGCCGCTCTGGGCCAGCCCGCCGTCCTGAACATTTCACTCGGCGGGCAGTACGGGCCGCACGACGGCACCGGGGCCCTCTCGGTCGGCCTCGACGCGCTGACCGGCCCGGGCAGGGCCATCTGCGTATCGGCGGGCAACGATGGCGGCACGACCTCTCCGCTGAGCCACCGGCACGCGAAGGTGCTCTACGGCCCGACCTATCCAGCCTCCGTCAGCGCGGTGCTGACCCTTTCGGGCACCGGCGTCAACCGTATTGTTGGCGTTGACGGTGTTTACGACGCCGCCGACGCGGTGTACGTCACGATCTCCCATCCGACCTACGGCTCGTTCGGCCCCTACGCGCTGGGCACCATCAACGCCGGTTATCCCGGCGTCCCGTTCGGTACCGGCGCCACCAAGGGTTATCTCTACGTCGAGAACGGCGCCGCCACGTTCGCCGGCGATCCGGAGATCTATGTCGAGATCCGCGCCGGCACAACCACGGGCTCGACCTTCAACGGCAACTGGACGTTCACGTTCCTGCCGGCGGCGCCCGCCGGCCCGGAGAACGGCCGGATCGACCTCTGGCAATTCTATACCAGCACGGGCGCTGTCGCTAATTTTTCCGCCGGGATCGATGACGCGGTCCTGCTCGGTGGCGACATCGCGACGGCCAACAATGTCATCACCTGCGGCGCGTGGATCACCAAGACCAGCTGGACGAACTGCGCCGGCCTCAACATCTCCTACGCCGTGACGACTCCGCCGACCACGGTGAATCTCCTGGCCGCCTTCTCGAGCAACGGCCCGACCCGCGATGGTCGCCTGAAGCCGGATATTGCGGCTCCCGGCCAGGGTATCGGCGCGGCGATGACGCAGGACACCTCCCTCGGGACCTGCACGACCACGAGCACGTTCTACAGCTACCTGAACGACAACATGAAGCACCAGATGCAGTCAGGCACCAGCATGGCCGCGCCGCATGTCACGGGGGCGGTGGCGCTGCTGTTCCAGAAGTTCGGGCCGCTGACCCGCGCCGAGATCATGTCGAAACTGGCCACGCTCGCGCTGGTCGATGGCAATACCGGCGCCGTGCCGAACAACAGCTGGGGCGTCGGCAAGTTGCGTGTCGATGTGACCGATCCGACCGCGACCGTCATCTACCCGAACAGCGCCGTGACCCTGGACATCGGCACCTCGGTGGACCTGATCTGGACCGCCAGTGACCCGATCTGGAGCGGCGTTGCCAGCGTCGATCTCGAACTCTCGCGCGACAACGGCGCGAACTGGTCGACTCTGGTCTCGGGCATCTCGAACACCGGCCTGTTCACCTGGACCCCGACCGCACCCACGACCACGCAGGCACTGCTGCGGGTTTCGGCTCACGACATGGTCGACAACATCGGCCGCGACGTGAGCGATGTTGCGTTCTCGATTCAGGAACCGGCGGTGGCGGTGGAGATGTCGCTCTTCAAGGCTGACAACACCGACAACGGCGTCCGGGTCTGCTGGACGTTCGTCGAGGCCTCGTACTTCGCCTCCTCCTGGGTGGAGCGCGCGAACAGCGGCACCAGCAGCTGGATCCGCATCGAAGCCCCGGTCGTCTCCTCGGCTGAAGGTTTCAGCGTGATCGATGCGACGGCCCAGCCCGGCACGGCCTACGTGTATCGCGTTGCGGCCACTACCGCGTCCGGCGAGACCGTCGCCTTCGAGCCCATCTCGATCACCGCCGCGAGCACGATCACGGAATTCGCCCTCGGGCAGGTCTGGCCGAACCCGACCAAAAACAGTTCCACGGTCAGTTTCAGCTTGCCGCGCGCGACGCACGTCGGCGTAAAGGTGATCGACGTTCGCGGTCGTCTGGTGACCACGCTCGTCGATGCCAACTACGCCCCGGGCCGCTACCAGGCGAGCTGGGACGGGCGCGGACGCGACGGCTCCACCGCGCCCAACGGTGTCTATTTCGTCCACCTCGTGACGCCGGACAAGCGGCTGGTCCAGCGCGTCACCCTCGTGAGGTAGGCGCGGTCAGGAGCAAGGCTTTCAACGCAGCGGGCCCCGGTGAGAGCCGGGGCCCGCTGCGTTACTTCCCAGGCGCCAGGGGAATCTCCTGTCCTATTTCCTCTCCTCCATGCGCTGCCATAACCGTCGCGTTTCCGCCCTGGCGCGCGCCGCGATAACCCCGGCGTCGAAGAGCGGCTGCCTGTTCCTGACGATGAATCTTCCCGCGACCATGGTCGATGCGACCAGCCGTGAGCTCATGCCGAACGCGACGTGCCCGGCCACGTTGCCGCTCTCGAGCGGCGTCGGCGGGTCGTAATCCCAGAACGTCAGGTCCGCCTCGTAGCCGGGCTCGATCCGCCCGAAGCGCCGGCCCGGGAAATAGCGATCGAGGAGCCGGTTGCCGTTCTGGAGCATTTCGAGGTACGCGTCCATCCAGCGCGAGCCGCCGGCGTCCTTGTGCTTGAAGAAGGCGAAATTGGCCTCCTCGAGCATGTCGGAGCCGATGCCGTCGGTGCCGAGCACGGCGTTGCGGTACTGGCCTATACGGTCGTTGTAGCCGACACAGTTGTTCATGTTGGAGCGGGCGTTGTGGGCCAGGAAGGAGTCGCGAGTGTTGACCAGCTCGGTCTCGTCCGGCGTCAGGAACAGGCCGTGGCCGAGGATGGTCCGCGGACCGAGCAGGCCGGCGTCGTCGAGGCGGACGCAGATGTCCTTGCCGAAGCGGTGGCGCGAGTCGACGGCGTCGTACCGGTCCTCGGCCACGTGGATATGGAGGCCGCGGCCGGTCGAACTGCAGGCCGCCGCGAGCGCGGCGAGGGTTTCGTCGCCGACGGTGAACGGCGCGTGGGCGCCGATCGCGGCATCGACCAGCGGGGCGGCGCCGGCCTTGCGCCCGGCGTCGACCTTCCGTGCGAAGCGTTCGTTCTCGCGCACCCCGGCCCGCGCCCCCTCCATCCCGTTGCGGTCGGTCGTCTCGTAGCACAGCACGCCGCGCAGGCCGATGGTGTCGAAGCCCTCGCGCAGGACGTCGAGCGAGCCGTCGATGAATTCGGGGCTGGCGTGATGGTCGATTACCGAGGTGACGCCGACCATGGCGGCGTCTGCGGCTCCGGCAAGGCCGCTCGCCCGGACGATCCCTTCGTCGAGGGCTCGGTCCAGGCGCCACCACAGGTTCCGAAGCTGCTGGGCGAAGTCCCGGCTCGGCTGGATGCCCACCATCAGCCCCCGCGCGAGCGCCGAGTAGAAGTGATTGTGCGCGCAGACAAGGCCAGGGCTGACGTAGCCGCCGGGCGAGAGTCGCTCGGCTCCGGCGTGCTTCGCCGCGAGTCCCGATCCGACCGCGACGATCTTGCCGCCGTCGATCGCGATGTCCTGCGGCTCGGAGACGGAGCCGGGATGGAAATGGAGGACGCGGACGTTCTCTACGACGATCATGCCTTGCCTCCGGCCAGCAGGTAGCGGTGCGTATCGTGGATGGTCCTGGCGATCGTCAGCAGGGCGGAACCGGCCGCGGCCCGGTTCCAGTCCGCGAAGACATGGGTCGTCACAGCGGCCTGCTTGCCCGTCTCGCCGCGCACGACCAGCGTCGGGGCGGCGGCCGGGCCGGTGAACGCGAAGCCGGCGTTGTTGCTGACGCGCAGCGACGCCTCATCTCGGAACAGGGTCGGTTTGCCCGCGTACGGCTGGCCGTCGTAGGGGCAGAAGAAGCCGCAGTTGCCGCACTCGTTGCACAGATCGTCCACGTGGACGATCTGGATCGCCTGCGCCAGCGCATCGCCGGAAACGACCGGGAGCGCGATGTTGGCCCGGTTCGGGCAGACCTCGACGCAGCGCAGGCAGGCGGCATCGCACGCCAGACAACGCTCGGCTTCCCGCCCGGCGAAATCCGGATGGTCGGTCGGCAGGCCGTGCAGGATCTCCCCGCGCCGCGACAGCTTAGCGTAATCGGGAGCGCCGGGCGCCGACGGCTCGGGCGCCGGCTCGAGGCCGGCCGCGCGGAGGATGGCGCCGGCGGCGAGTCGTCCATCGGCCACGCCGGCGATGATGCTCGCGGGGCCGCGCCGGGCATCGCCGGCGGCGTAGATTCCGGGCGCCGTGGTCGCCATCGTCCGCGCGTCGACGAGCGGGCGGCCGTCCCTGCCGACCTGCGCGCCCAGCCCCTCGAACAGGGTCCGATCGGGGCGCTCCCCCACCGCCGCGATCAGGAGATCGCACGGCATCTCGCTCACGCGCGGGGTCGGCACCGGAGCGCGTCGTCCCGACGCGTCGGGCTCGCCGAGCTCCATCTCGCGCACGCGGAGCCTGGGGAGGTCGCCGCCGCAGGCAGGAATGATGCCTTCAGGCTGGAACAACTCGGCGTACGTCACGCCGTCGGCCAGCGCGGCTTCGAATTCCTCGCGGTCGGCCGGCATCTCGGCGAGCGAGCGACGGTAGAGGATGCTCACGCGGGGCTTGCCGGGCAGTCGCGCTGCGACGCGGGCCGCGTCCATGGCGGTGTTGCCGCCGCCGATGACGACGACCGCCTGATGACCGTCGAACCCGCCCCTGTACGCGTGGGCTGCGCCCAGGAACTCGAGCGCGTCCACGACGCGCAGGCCCGTGCCTTCGAGCGGCAGTTCGCGCGGCACCGGCGCCCCGGTGGCCACGACGACGGCCGTGTAGCCGGCCGTCCTGAGCGCGGCGACATCGATCGCGCCCGGGTGGCTGAAAACGAACTCGGCGCCGAGCGCCTTGATCCGGTCGACATCGGCCGCGATGTCTTCATGGCTGATGCGGAAATCCGGAATCACGTTCGCCGGCACGCCGCCCGGGTCGGCGGCCGTGTCGAACACGGTCACGGGGTAGCCTTCGAGGGCGAGATAGTGGGCGCACGCGAGCCCCGCGGGGCCGGCGCCGAACACGGCGGCCTTCCCCTTGCCGGCCACGGGCGCCGGCCTGGCCGGAGGCAGCTGCGCCGCGCGGGCGCAGGCCAGCTTCATCGCCCGGATCTCCACGGATCCTTCATAGTCGACGCGCGAGCAGGCATACTTGCACTGGTGATCGCACAGGAGGCCGGTGATGTGCGGCAGAGGATTGTCGGCCAGGACGATCGCCAGGGCCCGCTTCGGATCCCCGGCGGCCAGGGCCTTAATGTAGGCGGGCGGCCGCTGCCCGGCCGCGCAGGCCTCGACGCACGGGGCGGCGAAACAGTCCGTCAGCGGCAGGCTCCTGCGGATCTTCGCTTCGCCCCGCTTGAAGTCGCCGCGGTAGGCGGAATCCGTGAGCGCCGCGTTGGCCAGCGCCGCGAGCCTGACGGCATCGGGGCGGGCCGGCACCCCCGCGTCGAGCGCGCGGACCGCCTCGCGGGCGAGCGGCTCGAGCCGCAGGTACCCGCCCGGCTTCAGGATGTCGGTCGCCACGGTCAACGGGCCGAGGCCGGCGGCCAGACAGGCGAACGCGTTGTGGGCGCCGGCGCCGCCGCAGTACGAGAACGCCGGCACATCCGGCAGCGCGGCGGCGAGCCGGGCCGCAAGGCGCGTCGTGATCGGGAACAGCGGGCGGCCCGACATATAGCGTTCGCCGCCCGGCATGCGCGCGCCGTCGTTGACGTTCGCCAGCGTGTTGGACAGCTTGACGCCGAAGCGCACCCCCCGCGCGGCCGCCTTGCCCCGCAGTGATGCCACCAGACCCAGGGCCGCGTCGAACTGCAGATCGTGCTCAAAGCCGGGGCGCTCGATGATGATCCTCTGCCATCCGGTCACATCGAGGATGCCGCGCACTTCGTCGTAGCCCAGCAGGGTAGGATTGAGCTTCACATACGCGTCGAAGCCCTTCTCTTCCATCAGATAGGCGCCGATGCGCTCGATCTCGGCGGGCGGGCACCCGTGCATCGTCGACAGGGTGACCGAATGCACCGGGGCCGTCGGCACCGCGCGGACCGCCTCGCGCGCCCGCGCCGCCCCCGCCACCCCGAACGCCTGCGCAAACGCCGGCGCGTCCACCGCGGCCGCGGCCTCGCGCAGCGACGTCTCCCAGATCGGCGTGCCGGCCGGCGCGCGCATGCCCTCGATGAAGGCGTCCATCTTCGCGCCCTTGATGCCGTCGAGCGTATAGCCCACCGACAGGTTGAACATCACGGCGCCTGACCGGTCAGACAGCGCCGCGCGCAACACGTGGATCGCGATCCAGCCGCGCAGGTACTCCGCCCGCGCCTCGTCGAGCAGCAGCTCCGTCGACCACTCGACGTTGTGCCCCTCGTCGAGCACGTCGATGCACGGCTTCGCGATGTCCAGCCGGTCGTTCTCCTGCACGGTCTTGAGTTCGAAGACACGCGATCCCGCGAGCCAGGCGGCAACGAGGTTCGGGGCGATCTGCGTATGGGGGCCGGCGGCCGGGCCGACCGGCAGCCCGATCGTCAGCCCGTTCACAGAGAAACCGGGCGACCGCCTCTCGATCTCCAGGACCCGCCGCACCAGCGCTCCCGGAATGTCATACGCGCCATCGCGCGCCGTCCACTCGCCAACGATGCGAGCCATCAGTTCGCTCATCGGGAGCGCTTTCATGATCTTGCTCACCGGGACCTCCATCGGAGATGCTTTGCGAAGCGGATCCTGGCCGGGGCGCGCGGGACGGAAAAATCAGGAGCCGCGGGGCGCCTCCCGTCGCGATGTCCGGCCGGAGCAGATTGTACCCCTGATGCGACGGCGCGGCCAGCCCGGCACTTTGCGGGCCGGCGCCGTCCGCGCAACGGTGCGCCGGAACCCCCGACCCAGTCGCTCAGAAAGCGCACCGGGCTTCGAGGGCTTTGGCGATCGATGTCGTGAGCGTTTCCGATCTTACCGGCTTGGTCACGTAGTCGTCCATCCCGGCCTGCAGGCAGCGATCGCGGTCGCCCTCGAGGGTATGGGCGGTCAGGGCGATGATGGGCAGGTGGCGGATCGCGGTTCTTGAGCTGCGGATCCTGGCGGTAGCCTCGAAGCCGTCCATCACCGGCATCTGGATGTCCATCAGCACGAGGTCGAAAGTTTCCCTTTCCAACGCGGTCAGAGCTTCCTGACCATTGCCGACCACCGTCACGGCATAACCAGCACGCCGGAGGATTCCGGAGGCGACCTTCTGGTTGAGCGGGATGTCCTCAGCCAGCAGGATCCGCCGCGCGCTCGCTTCATCGCGCGGGTCATTGCCGCCGGCGCTGACGACGGGGGTCACGACCGCGTCCGGCGCAAAGACCGGGCGCTCGAGCGGCTGCCCGAGCTCGAACCAGACGTGGAAGCGGACGCTTGTGCCGCGGCCGAACTCGCTGGTGACCGCGATGTCGCCACGCATCATCCTCAGCAGCTTCTGGCAGAGGGACAGGCCGATGCCGGTGCCGCCGTGGTCGCGGGTGTACGAGCCGTCCACCTGGCGGAAGCTGTCGAAGATGCTCGGCAGGTGCGCGGCGGGGATGCCGATGCCGGTGTCGCCGACCGCGAACTCCAGGCAAAGCCGCGGGATGGCCGCGTCGCCGGTCTCGCCGGCAGGGGGTTGCGCGTCCGGGCGGGCGCCGATGCGGATCGCGATCTCTCCCCGCGTGGTGAACTTGACCGCGTTGCCGACCACCTGCTGCAAAACCTGCTGCAGCCCGTCACGGTCGCCCTTCAGGCTGGCCGGCAGGCCGGGGTCGAGTTCCAGCCGCCAATCGAGTCCCTTGGCGCGGGCCTGCGTCTCCAGTGGTCCGGTCGTCTCGGACAGCAGGGCGGGCAGGTCGAAGTCGCGCTCGACGAAGTCGAGGCAGCCGGCCTCGATCCGCGAGAAGGCGAGGATGTTGTTCATGATCTCCAGCAGCGAATCGGCCGACTCCCGGACGAACTCCAGTTGCTCGCGCTGCTCCGCCGTGAGCTCGGAATCGAGCGTCAGATCGGTCATGCCGATGATGCCGTTCATCGGCGTGCGGAACTCGTGGCTGATGTTAGCCAGGAACTCGCTCTTGACCTGATTCGCCTGCCGCGCCGCCTCCATGGCGCCGCGCATAGCCTCCTCGGCCCGCTTGCGGTCGTCGACCTCCCGGCAAAGCGCGGCGTTACGCAGGCGGAAGGAGCGGGTGCGCAGCCGGTGCACCGCGACGAGCAGACCGATCAGGAGGCCCAGGGCGGCGGCGCGGAACCAGGCGGTCTGCCAGAACGGCGGTGCGATGGTCAGCCGCAGGGTTCGGCCCTCGCTGTTCCAGACGCCGTCGCTGTTGGCCGCCTTGACCCGGAACGTGTAATGCCCGGGCGGCAGGCCGGTGTAGGTGGCGAAGCGTCGCTGGCCGGCCTGGTTCCAGTCCTTGTCGAAGCCCTCCATCATGTAGGCGTAGCGGTTCTCCGTCGGTGAGACGAAGTGCAGCGCGGCGAAGTCGAACGCGAAAAAGTTCTGGTCGTGCGCGAGGGTGATGGCTTCGGTGGCGAAGATGGCTCGCTCGAGCAGGACCCTGTCGCCGTACTTCCTGCCGACGCCGACCGTCTGGTTGAAGAGCTGGAAGCCGGTCAACACGACCGCCGGCGGGTGCGGGTTGTCGACGATCTGCTGCGGGTAGAAGGCGTTGAAACCGTTGATGCCCCCAAAGAGCATCTCGCCCCCGCGCGTCTGCGTGAAGGCGCCGCCGTTAAACTCGTTGCTCTGCAGCCCGTCGCGGACGTCGTAGCTGCGACAGGTCCCGGCGCTGGGATCGAAGCGGGCCAGCCCCAGGTTCGTGCTCAGCCAGAGACAGCCGCCGCGATCCTCGAGGATGCCGTAGACCGCGTTGCTGGGCAGCCCGTCGCGAATGGTGTAGCTGGCGAACGTTCCGGCCGCGCGGTCGAAGAGATTGAGGCCTCCGGCGAACGTCCCGATCCAGAGCCGGTCTGACGCATCCCTGTGGATCGAGAAGACATGATCCTCGCTCAGGGTCGTCGAATCGCCCGGGTCGTTGCGGAAGTGCGTGAACCGTCCGGTGCGGCGGTCGAGGCGGTTCAGGCCGCCCCCCTCGGTGCCGACCCAAAGCGCCTCGCCCACCTCGTCGGGGTCCTCGTAGATGACGCGCACGATGTCGAAGCTCAGGCTGGCCGGATTGGCGGGGTCGTGCCGGAAGTGCGTGAAGACGCCGGTCCGGCGATCCAGGCAGTCGAGGCCGCCGCCGTAGGTGCCGATCCAGAGCAGGCCCGCCCGGTCCTCATAGAGCGCGCGGATCCGGTTCTCGGCCAGGCTGCGCGGATCGGCGGGATCGTTCAGGTAGCGCGTGAACCGGCCGGTGGCGCGGTCGAGGCGGTCGAGGCCGCCGCCGTTGGTGCCGAACCAGAGCTCCGAATCGCGGTCCTCAAGGATGCAGCGGACGATGTCGCAGCTCAGGGAGGTCGGGTCGCGCGGGTCGTTGCGGTACCTGGCCAACAGGCGCAGATGAGGGTCGAAGCAGTCGATGCCGCCGGTGTGCGTGCCGACCCAGAGGTTTCCGGACCGGTCCTCCTGCAGCGCCCACACGGTGGGGTTGGCGAGTCCGCCCGGTCCGGCGCGTACGTGAGCGAACGGCTTGGTCTCGAGGACGGTCTTGCCGACGCCCTGGCTGTAGGTGCCGACCCAGAGGCAGCCGGACCGATCCGCCAGCAGGCTCAGGATTTCGTCGGAGCGCGGCGAGGCCGGGTCGGCCGGGTCCGCGCGATAGTGGCTGAAGCGGCCCGCACGCGGGTCGAAGCGATCCAGGCCGCCACTGCGGGTGCCGGCCCAGAGAAAGCCCAGCGAGTCGGCGCAGACGGCGGTGACCGCGTCCTGGCCCAGGCTGCCCGCGTCGGCCGGATCGTGACGGAACCGGGTCCAGACCCCGCTGCGGGAATCGAGCCGGTTGAGTCCGCCCCCCTCGGTGCCGACCCAGAGCGCCCCCTGCCGGTCCTGGCAGAGCGCATTGACGGCGTCGGCGCCGCGGCTGCCGGTCGCGCGCGGGTCGTGCCGGTAGTGTTCGAAGCGCGGGAGCCTGTGGTCGGGCGATCGCGGCGTCGTCGCCGGGACGAGCCGATCGAGGCCGCCGTCGGTACCGATCCAAAGGGTCCCCTCGCGATCGACCAGGAGAGCGTGCACGCGGTCGTTTGCCAGGCTGCCTGCATCGGCAGGGTCGTGCCGCAGCACCGTGAAGGTGTTGGTGGCCCGGTCCAGACGGTTCAGCCCGTCGTCGGTGCCGACCCAGACATCGCCGCGCCGGTCCTCGACCACCGCCGCGATGCGGTCATGGCTCAGACTCCCCGGCATTCCCGGCTTCGCCTGGTAACGGACCGCCCGCCCGGTGGCAGGATCGAAACGGTTCAACCCGCCGTTGAAGGTCCCCACCCACACGTATCCCTGCCGGTCGACGCAAAGGGCCGTCATGTCGCTGTAGCTGAGGCTGCCGGAATCCTGGGGATCGTGCCGCATGATGTCGAACCGGTACCCGTCGAACCGATTCAGCCCGTCCTCCGTCCCGAACCACAGGAACCCCCGCGCGTCCTGCGCAATCGCCTTGACGATGCTCTGGGAGAGACCCTGCTCGATGGAGTAGGATTCCCACACAGGAGGCGGCGCCTGCGCGAGAACGCACGGCGTCAGGGCCAGCACCGCCGCGATCACGGCCCCGCAAAGCACCCCGAAAGTCGCCAGCCTCCCCTTCGACGCAGACACCCCCATGCCCCTCTCCCGTTCCGGTTGCAGCCCGACATCAGCCCTTCCGCAGGCCCGATGATTCCTGTTGGAATTTCGGTCGGAATGCGAATTGCGTTAGCCGAAATAAAAGGGCTGATCAGTTTCCAGAGGGATCGTCCAAAGGGGCAGGGCGCGGCAGAGAGCCTCCCCCTTGGGAGGCCCTCATCGCCAAGGACGGGCCGGGAGGCCCGCCCGCGCTTCACCGCGTGGAGGCGTTGGCGGTCAGAAGCCCACCCCGACCGTGACCAGCCAGCCGTTGTTCTTGGCGGAGGCGCTCACGTCGGTGTCCGGCCAATCGGTCATGGCGAGCGTGTAGCGGACGTCGAAGGTGAGCGTGCTGCTCGAAAGCGCGAAGTCGAGCCCGCCGCCGAACGCCACGCCGAAGTCGAAGCCCTTCACCTCGTCGGACACGTCCGTCGAGGCGTCTTCCCCACCCGCTTCCACCTTCAGGTCAGCGGACATCTTGATCGACCCGACGGGGCCGGCAAAAAGGTTCGGCCGGATGCTGCCTTCGGTCGGGAAGCGGTACTTGAGGAGGACGGGGATGTCCAGGTAGTCGAATTTGAGGGTGGCCGTGACGCCGCCCTCTTCGTACTTGGCGCCCTTCTGGACGTAGAGCAGTTCCGGCTGCAGAGCGAGGTTCGGCCCCAGCGCGAAGGTCAGGAAGCCCCCGGCCCCCAGTCCCATCCTCGAGTCGGGCGAAACCCCCTCCATCTCGTTGTCACTGCCGCCGAACGTGTACATCGACAGGCCGAGCTTGAGCCCCTTGCCCACCAGGCCCGTCTCCTGCGCCGCCGCCACTCCCGCCATCAACGCCACCGCCAGCACCGCCACGATAGCCAGGCACCGTTTCATCCCTGCACCTCCGTGTTTACGGATCCCCCGATCAGCAGCATCCCTGCCGGGACGCCGATCGCGAACCGAACATATACCGGAGTGTCATTCCGCCCTCTGCGGCGGGCAAGCGGTTTCTCGACGTGTGTCGGCGGGCCTCCCCCATGGGAGGCCCTCATCGAACATCCTACCCGACGATCGCGCCCCGATCGATGCGGGCTATTCGGCCTTCAACAACTCCACGCGCCGGTTCTTCGCGCGACCCGCGTCCGTATTGTTGTCGGAGACCGGCATGCTGGGCCCGTAGCCGTTGGCGGTGATACGGCTCGCCGCAACGCCGTTGGCGATCAGGTAGTCCCTGACGGACTCGGCGCGCGCCTGCGAGAGCTTCTTGTTCAGGGCCGCGCTGCCGCGGCTGTCGGTGTGACCTTGGACCTCGATCATCAATTCGGGGTAGGCCCTCAGGCTCTCGGCCACCCGGTCCAGGGTCGCGCGCGACTCGGGCCTGAGCTCAGCCTGGTTCGTTTCGAAGTTCACGCCCTCGAGAATGACGTTCTTCTTGCCCTCCTCGAAGACCTTCGGGCAACCGTTCGCGTCCACCGGCGTGCCGATGGGCGTGTTCGGGCACTTGTCCCGGGGATCGAAGACGCCGTCTCCGTCGCTGTCGACAGGCACGGGGCAGCCGGTGGCGTCGACCCGCGTGCCCTTGGGCGTGTTCGGGCACTTGTCCTGGGGATCGAAGACGCCGTCGCCGTCGCTGTCGACAGGCACGGGGCAGCCGCTGGCGTCCACCAGGGTACCGGCCGGAGTGTCCGGGCACTTGTCGAGGACGTCGGATACGCCGTCGTGGTCGCCGTCTTCGATGATCCGGCAGCCCTTGGCGTCGACCCTGAGGCCGCGCGGCGTGTCGGGGCACATGTCCAGCTTGTCAGACACGCCATCCCTGTCACTGTCCCTGGGCGTGCCGCCGAAGAGCCAGCTCACGCCGGCCTGGAGGCCGAAGTCCCCCACCGCGGTCTGCGCGCCGCTGTTGAGTGTCCGGTGGAGCCGGTCCACCGTACCCTCCAGCCGCAGCGACACGCGGTCGCCGGCCTTGAGCCGGAGGCCGGCCAGCGCGTCCAGGCCGTTGCCCTGCGCGTCGAAGTCGCCGCCGTACTTGATGTGGGTAAAACCGGCGCCGAGCAGCAGAGCGAGGTTCTCCGTGAGCGGAGCGTTCCAGACGAGCCGCGCGGTCAGCGGCACGACGTTCGCCGTGAGCCCGCTCGTGTGGTCGACCTGGGAGTAAGCCGCAGCCGCCTCGAGCTCGAGGTTGCGCAGGACGAAGAGGCCGAGACGACCGCCGCCGCCCGCCCAGTTGTCTTCGAGCTGCGTCTCGATAGCCCCACATCCAGCCTCTCCAGAACAGTCCGCCCTCCACCGTGCCGGGGTCCTGGGCGAGCGCGGGCACCGCGGTCATGATGACCGTCAGCGCCAGCAGTGTCTGCATCCTGACGCGCATGGCAACCTCCTTGGCGTGCGTGATCCCTCCGCCCCGCAGCCGGATCCCGCCCCTTGCGGATCAGGGTCGGGGTCCGATTCGAACCTGAAAAGCATACTCACGATGACCAGAACCGCCCGCTCGCGATTGCGCAACTGCATGATGATTGGCGAGGAGGCTCGGCTGACGAGGGGAGTTCCGACATACAGTTGCGCTGTGCGAGCGAAGGCGGAAAAGGCCGGGGCGATGGGGCTCGAAAATTTCGCTCCGCTCAGATCACTGTCCCAACGCCCCGACCGCTGACACGACCGCGAGGTGAGAGCGAAAGGAGCGTCGACCGTCCTCCCCTCCGTCGGGAACAGCGTGGCCACGGTCCGGAGAGCTCGCCATCCTTACCTGGCTCCCGCAAGTTGTTGCCAGGCGGTAGGCAAGGGGGTGTTTGGCGCTCGACGACGGCGCAGTATTTATGATATTATTATTCGTTCGTCATGACAAAAAACCTTGGAACCTCCCATTTCCTTGGAGGAACGCATGTCGAAGCGACTGCGTCATTTCTGTGCGTGCATCATGTTTTCGCTCTTGGCATTGCTGCCGTCGATCGCCGGCGCCATGGGCCCGTCGCTGACGCTGCATGAGGATTTCACCACCACGCTGTACAAGGACGCCGCGGCCACGACCGCGCTCTGGAGCACGGCCACCGGCGAGCTGAAGCTGACGCCGTTCGCGGCGGCGCGGCTGGGCAGTTATGCCGAGACCGGGTATGCCAAAGGGGTGGCGCTGGCGGGGAACGTGGCGTGCATCGCCTCCTCCACGCTCGGCCTGCTCACCATCGACATCAGCAATCCCGCCACGCCGGTTCTTCTGGGAAAGTGCGCCACCGAGGGCACGCCGCTGGGGGTCGCCGTGTCGGGCACGACGGCCTACGTGGCGCTCGGCGCGGGGGGGCTGGCCATCATCGACATCGCCCACCCCACGGCGCCGGCGTCGCTCGGACAGTACGTCACCGCGGACCTCGCGTACGGCGTGGCCGTGGCCGGACGGCTGGCCTACGTGGCCACCATGGGGTACGGGCTGACGATCCTGGACGTGAGCAATCCCGCCGCGCCGACGCTGGTGGGCCACATCGAGCCGCTCGACCGCGCTCTCGCCGTGGCGGTGGACGGCGACTACGCCTACGTGGCCGACTATCGCGCCGGGCTGACGGCGATCGACGTGAGCGATCCGGCCGCGCCGGTGCGCCGGCGCAGCGTCGAGGCCAGCGAGCCGGCGACCGGAGTGGCGATGGCCGGCAACCTGGTGGCCCTGACCGTCGGCACGGGTGGTCTTCAACTGTACGACGTGACCTCGGCCGGGGAGCCGGTGGCGCGCGGCCGCCTCACGCTCGATGGCTCCGCCACCGGCGTCGCGCTGCACGGCGAACTGGCGTTCGTCACGACGACGACGCCTTCGCTCTGCGCGGTCGACCTGAGCGATCCCGACGCGCCGGCGCTCAAGTACAGCTTCCGTCTCGACGAGCCGGGACGCGGCGTGGCGATGGCCGGGGACCTGGCCTGGGTGGCGGCCGACCTGGCCGGCCTGGTGGCGGTCCGCGTGGCCGACACGTCGGCGATGCCGGACCAGGTCGGTGGCGCGGTGGACTTCGACCTGATCCACTATTCGCGCGGCGCGGCGATCGTGGGCGACCTGGCCTGCGTGGCGGCGCAACCGACGGGACTGGTGACCGTGTCGCTGGCCGATCCGGCCGCGGTGGCGGTGCTCGGATACATCGCCACGCCGGGCGAGGCCGTCGCCGTGGCCGTGGCCGGCGACCTGGCCTGCGTGGCGGACAGCCTGGCCGGCCTGTGCACCATCAGCATCGCCACGCCCGCCGCTCCCGTGGCGCTGGGCGGCTACGACACGCCGGGTCAGGCGGTCGACGTGGCGCTGGCGGGCGACGTGGCGTGCGTGGCCGACGGCACGGGCGGCCTGAGGCTGGTCAACGTGGCGAGCCCCGCCGCGCCGGCGTTCCTGGGCGCCTGCGCCCTGCCGGGCGCGGCCAACGCCGTGGCGGTGGCCGGCAATTACGCCTGCGTGACGGACGGCGCGCTGCGCGTGGTCAACATCGCCAACCCGGCCGCGCCGGTCCTCGTCGGCAGCTACACCGGTCTGGGCGGCGCGGCGCGCGGCGTGGCCGTGGCCGGCAGCGTGGCCTGGGTCACCGCCGGCGCCGTCGGCGTGTACGCCATCGACATCCACAACCCGGCCGCGCCGGCGCTGCTGGGCGCCTACCCCGCGCTGCCCAACCGGTTGTACTGGTCGCCCCGGCTGTACGGCGCGCGCCTGCTGGTGCTGTCGAGATATGTCGGGGCCAGCAACGTCGATCTGCTGACCTTCGACGCGGCCAGCCCGCTCGCTCCCGTGCTGCTGACGAGCGTTGCGACGTACCATAGCACGAGCAACGGCCTGGCCGTGGGCGGCGACATCGCCCTGCTCACCACGGGGATTCCCGTTCCCAACACCTCGGGCGGGGTCGCGACCTTCCAGCTCGCGCAGAGCGACGTCAGCGGCGCGCACCAGGGCGTGGGCGCTTCGCTGAACGTGCTGGGCGACCCGCCGCCGTACATCGTGCGGTCGCGTTTCACCGCCGAGCAGGCGGGCGACGTGGAGTGGGACGTGGACTTCGGGGCATTCCCGCGCGACATCATGCCCAACGGCACCTGGTTCCCGTGCGAGGCCGCCGACAGCCTGACCTGGAAGGCGAGCCTGCGCTGGGACCGCGCCAACCCGACCGTGACCGACCTGCGCATCGACTGGCGCCTGCGCGAGGCGCGCATCGATTCCATCGTGGACATCCCCCGCGATCAGGGGGGCTGGGTCAATCTGTACTTCACGGCGTCGGGCTACGACTACCCGAGCATGAGCCAGCAGATCGCCGGCTACACCGTCTACCGCGAGGTGGAGAACAAGCTTCTGGCCGCCAGCGTTCTCGCCGCGCGCGACCGGCTGCCCGCGCCCCCCAAGGGGGGCGAAGCGACCGTCGAGCTCGACGGCGTGACCTATCTCGTCACCGACGGCCCCGACAAGGCGGTCCCCGCCGGCGTCTGGAGCATCATCACCAGCTTCTACGCCACGCGCCAGGACCAGTACGTGGTGACCGTGCCCACCGTCGCCGACGACGGCCCCGACGGCACGGCCTGGACGAAGTTCTACGTGGCGGCCCACACCACCACGCTCGGCCAGTTCTACGCCAGCCTCGCCGACAGCGGCCACTCCATCGACAACATCGCCCCCGGCGTGCCCGCCGGCCTGACCGTCACCTACGCCAGCGCCGCCACCGAACTGACCTGGCTGCCGGCCCCGGAAGATGACTTCCAGTACTACCGCGTCTACCGCGGCACGACGCCGGACTTCACGCCGGACGCGCAGACGCTCATCCAGGCCACCGCCGCGACGAGCTGGACCGACCCGATCGCCGAGCCGTGGCTCTACAACTACAAGCTGACCGTCGTGGACGCCGCCGGCAACGAGAGCGATGCCGCCGCGCCGCTCAGCGTGACCGGGGCCGATGGCACGACCGTGCCGAGCGCCTTCGCCCTGCGCGGGGCGAGTCCGAACCCGTTCAATCCCGCCACCACGATCAGCTATGACGTCCCCCAGAGCGCAGCCCCGCTCCGCCTGGCGATCTACGACGCGCGCGGTCGCCTGTTGCGCACCCTGGCCGATGGCGTCCAGTCCCCCGGCCGCCACGCGGTCCGCTGGGACGGGCGTGACGAACGTGGGCGCGCGGTGCCGACGGGCATTTACTTCTGCCGGCTGTTGGCGGGTGGTCATGCCCAGAGCCTGAAGATGAGTCTGGTGCAGTAGGATCAGCTAGTCGCTGGCGCGGCGAGCAGCCATTCGTACGCGGGCAGTACGGTGATGCCGGGGGGCGTTTCGGCGGGAGCCCCGTCACGGGTCAGCGTCAGCAGTCGTCGGCGCGCGCCCGGGTACATCTTCCCCGCCTCGATGAGCGCCCGGAACTCCCGCTCGGCGGTCGCGGGATCGCTGGCGTCGGCGCATACCTGAATGAGCTCCAGGTCTCCGTCCGTGTCGCGCGCCAGAAAGTCCACTTCGTACCCGGCCGGTGTACGCACGTAGGTGACGGCGCAGCGCCGCCGCTCGAGCTCGATGAGCACCGCCGTTTCCAGGGCGTGGCCACTGTTGGCGCGCCCGCTGCGATCGAACACGGCGATCAGCGCCGGATCCACCGGATATGCCTTGCGCGGATTGACCATCCGCTGGCGCTCCGAGGTCGAGTCCATCCAGACCAGCCGCACCAGGAAGCAGTCTTCGAGGTGGGCGAGCAACTGGTGCACGGTGTCCTTGGAAATCGCCATGCCCTGACTCTTCAGAGCGGCGTAGAACTTCTCGACGCTGAAGTGCGCGGCCGCGTTGCCGAGCAGGTGACGCACCAGCCAGCGCAGCCCTATCACCTGGCTCACTCCGTGGCGCTCCACCACATCGCGCAGCATGGCCACGTCCACGTAGTCGCGCAGCAACTGCTGCCGCGAGGCGCCGTCGAGTCCCTGGGCCTCGGGGAATCCGCCGGTGGCGAGCCAGTCCCTGAACGCACGCTCCAGGCCCGCGCGCTCGGCGCCGGTGACGAAGGCCGGGTCCGCCGGGACCGCCTGGCCCCGATGGTGCAGCGCTTCGGCGAAGCTGAACGGGTAGAGCGCCACTTCCCAGGCGCGTCCGCGCAGCGCGGTGGCGATTTCGCGGGACAACAACGCGGCCGAAGACCCGGTCACGATCACTTCGCAGCCGCCCGCATCCAGCAACCGCCGGACGAAGCGCTCCCAGCCCGGAACGACCTGGATCTCGTCGAAACACCAGGTGACGCTCGCCTGTTCGTGCGCAGCGGGGAATCGGCGGCCATGCTCTTCCACCAGAAAACCGAGCTGATTCGCCGCCAGCCCCGCAAGCCGCTCGTCCTCGAAGTTCACGTAGGGCAGTTGTTCACGAGGCGTGCCCCGCCGCAGACGCTCGCGGCGCAATTGGTGCAGGAACGTGGTCTTCCCTACCCGCCGCATGCCGATCACGGCGGTGACCTTGCCCGGCAGGCCGGTCGCCCCATGCACCTGTCGCGGCGTCGCCCCCGCCAGCGATCCGGCGAGCGACTCCGCCAGCTTCTCGGTCAGGGCTTCCTTGAGCTCTCGAGGCAATGCACGCGTCATTTGCGGTTATTCTCCTTGTCAGAGGGAGAATATGCGCCATAGTTCTCCCTCTGGCAAGGCGAAAAGTCCCGCTATCGCCAGATAGGCTGGGCGGCCCTTAGTGCGCGTCCAAGTCCTGAGAGCCAAGCGCCGGTTTATATAAATGCTGCATCTGCCATTGCTTATAAACGCTATGGACGGGGCCTATGCACCGTTGGGGTTACCTCTGTCTTTAGATGGGAACCAGCGCGGCCAACGCTTGGTGCCCTCAAGCCGCGCGAGGCCAGCTTGCGCAGACGGCCAAGAAGCCCCTGGACCCTTCGCGGGCCAAACCTGTGCACAACCTGAACGAGGTCCGATTGCGGGTTCCCTGCCGGGTCTTCGCACAAACGCCGGTTCAGTCGTCGACAATGCCCCATGCACGGGATACGATCAACAGACGAGCATTTCTGACATGTGATCGCGTGTACGCGTTGGGAATCCAAGTGTCGGCACGCCTCCATCGTGATCATTCATGGCAGCGATAGTCAAGTTCCTGAACAGTCGCCGGGCTGTTGTGACACACCGCCCAATGCGAACAAAGTCCAATCGCCGGTTCTGCCAGGTCGGCCTGTCGGCCTCCCCCAAACGCAATTAAAGACCATGAGCATGCAATTGAGATGCTGAAGCGAGATATTAAGCTGTGGCAATATTAGGATTTATGGATTTATGCCCGCGGGGAAGGAAACGCAATCAGCGACTGCACGCAACGCAATCCAGCTACAGCTGCAAGCTGACCGTCGTGGACGTCGCCGACAGCGAGAGCGACGCCGCCGCCGGCTGCGCACCCAGGCCGAGGGCGCCCAGCCGCCTGGGCGCCACGCGATCCGCTGGGACGGGCGCGACGATCGGGGGCGCGCCCGGATCGATCGTGACGCGTCGCCGCGATACGCAGTAGAATGAACGGATGCTGCCGAAGAGCTACATCGGCCTCACCGATCCGGACTGGTACCGGTTTCTGTCCGCCCAGCCGCGCGTGGACGAGGTCAATTTCTGGCAACCGCACGGCGGCCGGGCGTTCCGCGCCCTGAATCCAGGCGATCCCTTCTTTTTCAAACTGCGCGCCCCCCACAAGGCGATCGCCGGCTTCGGCTTTTTCGCGCGCTACGAGTCCCTCCCCGCCTGGCTCGCCTGGGAGTGCTTCGGCCCGCTGAACGGCGCCCCCGACTTCGACGCCATGCTCGACCGCATCGGTCGCCTCCGCCGCGACGCCTCACCGTCGGATCGCTCCGGCCAGTTCAAGATCGGCTGCATCATGATCGCCGCCCCCGTCTTCTTCCCCCCCGACGAGTGGGTGCGCCCCCCCACCGACTGGGCCAGGACGGGCATCCAGCAGGGCAAGACCTACGACCTCGCCGCCGGCGAAGGCCTGCGCCTCTTCACCGAGTGCGCCGCCCGCGCCAACCGGCCCGACCACTACTGGAACGTCGACCGCGCCCCCGAACTGGTCGCCGCCGACGCCCCCCGCTACGGCAACGTCATCCCCGTCCGCCCCCGCCTCGGCCAGGGCCTCTTCAGCCTCGCCGTCCGCGACGCCTACGGCCACGCCTGCGCCGTCACCGGCGAACACTCCGTGCCGGTCCTCGAAGCCGCCCACATCATGCCCTACGGCCAGGGCGGCCAGCACCGCGTGGACAACGGGCTGTTGCTGAGGAGCGACCTGCACCGGCTGTACGACCGCGGCTACGTGACCGTGACCCCGGACCACGAATTCCGTGTCGGCGACCGGCTGCGGGACGAATTCAAGAACGGGAAAAGCTATTACGGCCTGAGCGGACAGCGGATCAGGTGCCCGGACACGGCGACGCTGCGGCCGCGGCGGGAATTGCTGGAGTGGCACGGGCGGGAAGTGTTCAGGGGCTGAGTCGCACTACCACAAACGCCGGCGCAGCAATTCAGTTGATGCTCGGAAACGACCGCTAGCGTTGGCGCACTCATGCAATGGAGTCTCCGGCAATCCTGGGGCGGTTCACGCACGCATCCGCGCTTGCGATTGGCGGGCGGCTTTGGGGCGTGGCGGTGTTGGCTTTGGGCGGTCCAGTCTGCGCCGCTGGCCGAGGCTTGGAGCGAAGACTCAGAATTTCGACCACCACGAGCAGCAGAATGCCAATGATCCACAAGGCCCTGGTCCGCATTGCCCTTTCCTCCGGCGGCTTCTGCCACGCTGGATGATCGCATGGCGACCGCCCGCCGTACCAGCGCAACCCTACGGGCGGGACCGACGCGGCGGCGCCGCCCCTGCCGGCGCGCTCGGGGGGTGGACCCTGTTAGCTTGACACCGGCTCCGCGCCAGAATCTCTCCGCGTTGTTAGCCGGGCGTTAGCCCGCCTCCACCTCACCAAAAGAAAAACGGGCTGCCCTCGCAACCCGTTGTCTTTATTTAAGTTTGGAGCGGGCAACGAGGCTCGAACTCGCGACCCTCAGCTTGGGAAGCTGATGCTCTACCAACTGAGCTATGCCCGCTCCGTGGGAGTCAAACTACCGTGCGGGCGGGGGCCTGTCAAGGGCGGAGCTGGGTCTGCAAAGGATTATCAGGGCTCAGGTTGCGGCGGCGGTGGTGAGCAGGAATTCCAAGGCTTTGGCGATGGCGGGGTCCTCGGGATGGCCCTGGGCGGCCTTGGGGAGGATGCGGAACCAGGTTTCCTGTCGCTTGGCGTACTGCCGCGTGGCGGCGGTGATCTTCGGCTCCAACTCTTCTGTTCCCAACTCGCCGCGCAGGTGGGCCACGATCTCGCGGTAGCCGATCGCCCGCAGGCCCCGCGCCTGCGGTCCGTACGTCGCGAGCAGTCCCGCGGTCTCCTTCATCCACCCCGCTTCGAGCATCGCCTTGGTCCTGGCGGCGATCCTCGCGTGCAGATCCGTCCTGTCCCGGCTGACCCACACCAGGGGGAACCTCAAGCCGAGCGCCGGGTCCGGCGCCTGCTCGTGGGCCTGCATCTGCTCGGTCATGGTGCGGCCGGTGGCGAGGCAGATCTCCAGGGCCCGCTGGCTGCGGTAGCGGTCCGAGGGGTGGATGCGGGCGTGGCTGGCGGGGTCGAGGGTGCGGAGTTGGGCGCGGATCTCCTCGGTGGGGAGGCCGGTGAGGCGGGCGCGCAACTCGGCGGTCTGCGCGGGGGCCACGACCGGCATGGCGAACAGGCCCTTCTCCACGGCCGACAGGTACAGTCCGGCTCCTCCGACCAGGATCGGGATGCGACCGCGGCCGCGGATCTCCTGGCAGGCAGCGCTGAAGTCCTGGCGGAAGCGCTGGGCCGAGTAGGATTCAGTCGGCGGGACGAAGTCGATCAGGTGGTGGCGGCAGGCGGCCTGCTCTTCCGGTGTCGGCTGGGCTGTCCCGATGCGCAGACCGTGGTGGATCTGGCGGCTGTCGAGGGAGATCACTTCGATGGGGTGACGCTTCGCCAGTGCAACGATGAGCGATGTCTTGCCGGCGGCGGTGGGGCCGGCGAGGACGGGGCAGATGGCGATTGGCGCGGACATCAGCGGCGGCCGAAGCGTTTTTCGAGTTCTTCGAGCGGGAACTGGATCAGCGTGGGGCGGCCGTGCGGACAGGACAGCGGCAGGTCGGTGGCGAAGAGGCGGTCCACCAGGTTCTGCATCTCGGCGACCGTGAGGAGCTCGCCGGCGCGGATGGCGCCGTGGCAGGCGAAGCTGGCGAGGAGGTCTTTGCGGCTTTCGTCGCCGGGGTCGCCGCCTTCGGCCAGGTCGTCGAGGATGTCGAGGAGCATCTGGCCTTCCGACCAGTTCTTGAGGGAGGCGGGGATGCCCTGGACGAGGATGGCGTGGCCGCCGAACGGTTGGATCAGGAAGCCCAGCTTCTCCAGTTGCTTCTCGGCGCCGAGGTAGGCCTGGATCTGGCCGGGGGCCAGCTCGAGGTTGACGGGGAAGAGGAGTTGCTGGGTGGGGACGCTGGCGCCGCCTTCGCCGAGGGCTTTGGCGGCCTCGTTGTAGAGGATCCGCTCGTGGCTGTTGTGCTGGTCGATCATGACCAGGCCGCCGCGGATCTGGGCCAGGATGTAGGTGCGGTGGAGCTGCCAGAACAGGGCGGAGCGCTGCAGGGTTTCGTCGGCCATGAGGGGGCCGGACTGGGCTGACGACGTGGGCGTGGCGCCGCTGCCGGCCGATGGCAAGGCGCCGCCGGCGGCGCGGCCGCTGAAGAGGCTGGCCTGGCCGGCGCTGTCTTTATCACTGCCACCGTCGCCGCCGAAGCGGCGTTCGTAATAGTCGCGCTCGGCAGCGGCGATGCCGCGGAGCATGCCGGCGAGCGCTTCGGGGTCGGCGGCCACGCCGGACGAGGCGGGACCGGTCACGTCGTTGGCGAGATCGAACGGGCCGGCGCGTTTCAGGTTCAGTCCGTCCTGGAGGGCGGAGTGGATCAGGCCGAAGACGCTGCGCTCGAGCAGCAGGCGCACCTCGCTCTTGGCGGGGTGGACGTTGACGTCGACCTCGCCGGGCGGCACCTGGATGAAGATGATCGCCACCGGGTGGCGGCCAGGCGGCACCACGTCGCGGTAGGCCTGGGCGATGGCCTGGGTCAGGGTGGCGCTGCGGATGGGGCGGCGGTTCACGTAGATGTACTGCTGCGAGCGGTTGCCCCGGGTCCAGGTGGGGCGCGAGGCGAGGCCCATCACCGAGAGCCCCCCCTGCTCCTGCTCGAAGCGGGCCATGTGCTCCATGACGGCGGGGCCGAGCAGTTCGCGCGCGCGGGCCGGCAGCGATTCGACCGGGAGCAGGTCGAGCAGGGTTTCGCCGTCGGCGGTGAGGCGCCAGCGCACCTCGGGGGTGGCGAGGGCGAAGGCGGTGACCAGGTTCACGATGGCGCGCCGCTCGGCCGGGGCGGTGCCCATGAACTTGCGGCGGGCCGGGGTGTTGAAGAACAGGTCGTCCACCTGGACGGTGGTGCCGCGGGTGCGGGGGGCCGGTTCGCGACGGTCGGTGCGGCCGGCGATCAGGGTATGCAGCCCACCGACCTCCTCCCCCTCGGCGCGCGAGATGATCGTGAGGCGGCTGACCGAGGCAATGCTGGCCAGCGCCTCGCCGCGGAAGCCGAAGGTGCCGACGCTGACGATATCGGCGGCGGAGCCGATCTTGCTCGTGGCGTGGCGCTCACAGGCGAGCGGCAGTTCGCGCCACGGGATGCCGTGGCCGTCGTCTTCGACCACCAGCGAGGCGAGTCCTCCCTCCTGCACCATGATGCGGACGCTGCGGGCCCCGGCGTCGAGCGCGTTCTCGACCAGTTCCTTCACGACCGACGCCGGCCGCTCGATCACCTCGCCGGCGGCGATGCGGTCGATCGTCGAGCTGTCGAGCAGACGGATGGGGCGCGGCTGGGGCGCGGGCATGGATCACCTTTCGCGGTGGCGCGCCGGTGGCGCAGCACGACCGGGGAAGATTAAGCGCACGACGGTGCGGCGTCAACGACGGGGGAGCTATTCGAGGTGCAACAGGGCGGCGGTGGCGGCGGCGAGCACGGCGCGCGGCTCGTCGTGGCGTCCGGGGTAGAGGACGTGGCCCACACTCAGCGGCAGGGTCGGATTATCCATCAGATCCCGCACCATCGCGGCGAGGCGCCGTTCGAAGTGCGACACCAGGTTGTTCTCCTCCGGGGCCAGCACGACCAGAGTGCCGTCGGCGAGCGAACTGACGAAATCGGAGCTGCGCACCGCGCCGGCCAGCAGGCCGGCCACGGCGGCTGCCGCGATATCGTCCCAGGCGGACGCGCCGGTGGCCCGTAACGCCGTCAGCGAAAAGGCGCCGTGATAGCGGTCGCAGCGGTCCATCTCGCGCCGCAGGATCTCGACCAGCAGCTCTTCGCGCTGGCAGGCGATGTCGGAGCTGGTGGCTGTCGGTGAAGCCGGGGCATCGTCGTCCGCCACGACCTGCTGCTCCTCCGGCCGGGGCGCCGGCGGCCGCTCGCGCAGCAGAGTCGGCAGCAGGCGGGCCAAACGTCCGGCCAGTTCCGCGTCGAACTCGGTGAACACCGCGCCGTCGAGCGAATGGAGGCGCTGCTTGCCCGACAGGAGCAGGCCGGGGGCCCCCTCCTCCTGACCGGCGGTCACCGCCAGCAGGGTGGTCTCGTGCAGACGGGGCTCGGGCGTGTCGGACAGGACAGTGGTGCGCCAGCCGTCGTGGCGGGCCTCGGCCAGCAGGCGCGCCGCGTCGGCGAACCAGGGCGAGGCGGGCGGGGTGTGGCCGGGCGGCACGCGGGGCGCGCCATGGTCGTCGAAGCCGCTGACGATGTGCGCTTCGTCGGCGCCGGTGAGACGACGGGCGGCGTCGGCCAGCAGATCGATTGGCGAGGCGCCGAACGGCTGCAAGTCGGGATCGGCGGCGGCGATCTCGGTCAGGGCGGCGGTGAGCGCCGCGAAGCGCTCGAGCCGGTCGCGCTGCGTGAAGCGGCTCACCAGTTCCGGCAGCCGCTTCTCGAGCAGGTAGACGACCTCTCCCGAGATGTCATGGAAGCGGTGGGCCTCCACGGCCGTGGGGAAGCCGGCGGCGAGGATCGCCTGCGGCGGGGTGCCGACCGGCAGGCAGAACAGAGTCCAGCGGCCGTTCCCGGGGCGCTCGGCGGTGCCCAGTTCCCTGACGACGAGTGGGCGGCCGGTCTGCAGCACCTCGTTCCAGGCCGGATCGTCGAGCGGCCGGTGCTCGCAGAGCGGCTCGCCGTCGGGCCGGTTCTCGGCGGCCAGCAGCGAGCCGTCCTCGCAGATCAGCGCCAGCGCGAGCTGCGAGGCGCCGATGCGCCGGGCAAGCGCATCGACCCACCCGGTCAGGATGTCGGCCAGCGGCAGCGGCGGCTGCATGATCTCCTGCAGCTGCCGGTCGGTCTCGCGGAACGATTCTCCCTCGCGCGCGCGCTGCAGGCCGAGGAACCGGTTCAGGATCAGGCCGAGCCGACCGGCCAGTCGGTCGATGGTGGCCAGGTCGTCCTCGCCGAGCCGGTGATCGCCAGTGCCGACGCTGACGTTGATCACGCCGAGCAGGCGCCCCTCGTGCACGAGCGGCGCGCTGATGGCGGCGGCGATGTCGGGACGGTCGCGTGGCGTGTCGGTCGCCGGGCGGCTCAGCACCAGCTCAGCGCGCAACTGCTCCGCCACCCGTCCGGCGATGCCGTGGCCGAGCGTCTGGCGGGTGGCGTGCAGGGTGCTTTCGCTCAGGCCGTAGGCGCAGGCGATGTAGAGCTGCCGCGCTTTCTCGTCGTAGAGCATGATCGAGCCGGCCGTGGCGCCGACGGCGCGCGTGGCGAGCGCCAGCAGCCAGCGCAACAACGATTCGCGATGCAGCGCCTCCTCGATGCGGCTGAGCGTGCGGTGCACCGATTCGGTCTCGCGCTCGAGCCGCTCGAAGTGCCGCGGCGCCGGGCGCGCCACGAACGCCGTCACCGGCGGGGGCGCGAGCAGGCGCAGAAACTCGGACGTCGGCAGCGGCGCGTAACCGAGGCGCGCGGCCGCCGCCACCAGCGGCAGGGCGTCGGGCTGGCCGGGCGGGTAGACCCAGTAGTCGGCCCCCTTGAGCGCCGGCGCGTCGGGACCGGCGAAGATCGGAATTCCCATCACCTCGGCGATCGTGGTGCCGACTGCGTTGCCGGTCGGATCGACCACGCCGATGACTTTGGCGTCACGCCGGCGCGAAAGATCGGCCAGCAGGCCGATCTCCGCCTCGGCGGGGAGGATCAAGGCAACGTTCCATGGCACCGGCTGCGACATGGCGGCTCCGGGTTGGCGTCAGGGCACAATATGCCAACGGTTTCGACCATTGGCGGGGGGACTTGAGGGTAGCGGAAGGGGATTTGTGCCGTGGTCCGCGCCGGTGGCGGAGGGCGCCGGAGGGCAGCGCCGGCCGGGGCCGTCGAAATCGACGTATCGTTATGAAATCAAGACAGTTGTTCGCGTATCTTCGCCAGCCACATGAAGGCGTCGACCGGGCTGAGGCGGTCCAGGTCGAGGTGGCGGAAGGCGGCCAAAGCATCGCGCTCGGCGTCGGTGAAGAGGCTCAACTGCCGCACCGGAGCGGGCGCGGCGGGACTGTCGGCGGCCAGGGAGGCGCCGCCGGGCAGGCCCTGGAAGGCGCCGCTGGCAAGGACGCGGGCATCCTCCAGCGAAAGTCCTTCGAGAATTTCCTGGGCGCGCTTGAGCACCGGCTCGGGCACGCCGGCGAGTCGAGCCACGTGGATGCCGTAACTGCGGTCGCTGCGACCCGGCTGCACGGCGTGCAGGAAGACGATCCGCCCCTCCCACTCCCGCACCTCGAGCCGCAGGTTCACCAGACCGGGCAGTTTGTCCTCGAGCGCGCACAACTCGTGATAATGGGTGGCGAAGATGGTGCGGGGCCGCGGGCCGCGCGGGTCGTGCAGATGCTCGGTGATGGCCCAGGCGAGCGAGAGGCCGTCGTAAGTGGCGGTGCCGCGGCCGATCTCGTCGAGGATGACGAGGCTGCGCCGCGTCATCTGGCGCAGGATGTGGGCGGTCTCGGCCATCTCGACGAAGAAGGTCGACTGGCCGCGCGCCACGTTGTCGCTCGCGCCGACCCGCGTGAACACACGGTCGGTCACGCCGATGCGCGCCGCGCGCGCCGGCACGAAGGAGCCGGCCTGCGCCAGCAGCACGATCACCGCGGTCTGTCTCAGATAGGTGGACTTGCCCCCCATGTTGGGACCGGTCAGCAGGAGAAGCTGGCGCGACTCGCCGTCGAGCGTGGTGTCGTTGGGGATGAAGTCGTGGTCGAGCAGCGCCTCGACGACCGGGTGGCGCCCCTGTTCGATGTCGAGCGCCAGCGAGTCGTCGCAGACCGGGCGGCACCAGTCGCGCTGCTCGGCCAGTTCGGCGAAGGCGAACATGAGGTCGATCTCGCCGACGGTGCGCGCGGCCGCGGCGATGGCGGCGAGGCGGTCGGTGACGGCGCGCTGCAGCGCCTCGAGGATGAGCGCTTCGCGCCGCTGCGACTCCTGCTCGGCGACCGCGATGCGCCGCTCGGCCTCCGTCAGTTCGGGGGTGACGAAGCGGGCCGCGTTGACCAGAGTCTGCCGCTGCTGGTAGTCGGCCGGCGTCTTGTCGAGATGGCGGCTGGTGATCTCGTAGTAGTAGCCGAAGACCCGGTTGTAGCCGACCTTCAGCGTGGCGATGCCGGTGCGCTCGCGCTCGCGCGCCTGCAGCCCGGCCAGATAGCCGCGGGTGTCGCGCGCGAGGGCGAGTTGGGCGTCGAGCTCGGGGTCGAAGCCGGGGCGGATGGCGCCGCCGGCACGTGGCGCGGCGGGCGGGTCGTCGGTCAGCGTGTCGAGCAGGCGGCGGGCGAGGTCGTCGAGCGGGGGCAGCGACGCGGCGCGGCGGGCGACGGGGTGGGCCGCATGACCGTCGGCGCCGGCCGCGGCGGCGAGCGCGGCGACGGCGCGCAGGGAGAGGGCGAGCTGGCGCAGCTGCGCCGGCCCGCAGCGTCCGGCGGCGGCGCGCGCCGCCCAACGCTCCAGGTCCCCCATGCCGCCCAGGATCGTGCGCAGGCGCTGGCGCCACTCGCGGTCGGTCACCGCGCCGGCCACGCCGGCGTGCCACTCCCCGAGCAGGACGAGATCGGTGAGCGGCTCGGCGAGGCGGCGTTCGAGCAGCCGTCGGCCGGCCGGGGTGACGGTGGCGTCGAGGTGGTGGATCAGCGTTCCAGCGCCCCGTTCGCCGCGCAGGGTGCGGAACACCTCCAGGTTGCGCAGGGTCTCCTCGTCGAGCAGCAGACGGTCGCCCCGTTCGCTGAAGCGCAGCGATGTCACCTGTTCCGGCCGCCGCAACGCCAGTGAAGTGACGTAGCGCAGCAGCGCCCCGGCCGCCCCGGAGGCCAGTTCGCGGCCGGCGCGGGCGAGGCCGAACATCTCCAGCCCCGCCACCTGGAAGTGGCCGAGCAGGGTCTGCGTGGCGAGCGCGGGATGAAACCAGGCGCCGCTGACCGTGTTGATGACGGCCCCCGGCAGCGCCGCGCGCCAGCCGGCCACCTGCGCACCGGGCAGATCCTCGGCCACGATCACCTCGCGCACCGGGTTTCGCTCGCACAGAGCGGCGAGCTCGGCGTTCTCCTGGCCGCAGATGAACTCGCCGGTCGAGACATCGAGCAGGGCCCAGCCGGCCTCACCCATGGCGTCGCCAGCGGGCGCGGCGCCGCGCGACGGACTCCAGGCCAGGCAAAAGCTGGCCGCGGCTCCCGGCAGCAGTTGCGGTGCGCAGGCGGTGCCGGGGCTGATGATCTCCACGACTTCGCGCCGGACCAGCCCCTTCGCCGCCGCCGGATCCTCGATCTGCTCGCAGATGGCGACCGTCAGGCCGGCCGCCAGCAGCCGGGTGAGGTAGACATCGAGGGCGTGGTGCGGCACGCCGGCCAGCGGCACCGGATGGTCGCTGTGGCGGTCGCGCGTGGTCAGCTGGACGCCGGTGACCCGGGCCAGCGTGAGCGCATCGTCGAAGAAGGTCTCGAAGAAGTCCCCCATGCGGAACAGCAGCAGCGCGTCAGGGTGACGCCCCTTGATCTCCAGGTACTGGGCGAGCATGGGGGTGACTTTGCCGGTCATGGGCGGGGCGTCGCCTCGACGACGATGGCCGACAGACCGAGTTCGCGGCGCAGTCCGGCGGCCGCGGCGACGGCGGCATCGCGCGTGGGCCAGGCGCCGTAGCGGACCTTGTAGATGGCGGCGCCGGTGGCGTCGCGACCGGCCAGCAGCTTGAGCCCCGGCAGACCGGCGCGCCATTTGGCGACGAAGGCGCGGGCCCGCGGCTCCTCGGTGAAGGCGCCGAGCTGCAGGGCGAAGCCGCCGGCGGCCGGAGCGGGCGTGTCCGCGCGGGTGCGGACCGCGGGCGCGCTCCTGATGGTGGCCGGCCGGGCCAGGGCGCGCGCCGAGGCTTCGGCCCAGTACGCCGCCTCGCCCGCCGGCGGCGCCTTGCCGAGCCGCCGGGCCATGTCGAGCGCCTCCAGGGTGGCGGCGTGGCGTCCACGGGCGAATTCGGCACCGGCCAGTTCGAGGGCGAAGCGGGCGCGCAGCGGCGACGGCAGATCCTCGCGGGCGAGGCCGACGCGCATGGCGCTCAGCGCGGCCCCCGGCGCGGTTTCGAGGCGCATGCGCCAGTAGAGCCCCTCGGCGGAGGCGGGCGTGCGCCCGCCGACGTCGGCCGCGAGCCGGAGGGCGTCGTCGTAGCGGGCTGAGCGGAAAAGGGTTTCAACCTGCCGCCAGCCGGAGGAGGCCACGGCGACGGCGGCCAGGCCGAACAGCAGCGCGGCGGCGGGCAGGAGCGCGCGCGCCAGCGACCGGCGCGGCGCGGATGTGACGCCCGGCAAGGCGAACCTCCTCAGCGCGCGGTCAGAGCGACAGTGCCGAAGCCATGGCAGCCGGGACAGAACCAGATCGGTTCCGGATGCCGTGCGCCGCAGTCGCCGCACTGCCAGGCGGTGACGGTGGCCGGCATGCGCAGGGTCCGCCAGACGCGCGCAAAATCGGCCTGAGGACTGTCCGCCGCGAGCTGCTTCAACAACGGCGCGGCCACATCGGGGGTGAGCCCGGGGTCGCCCGACTTGCCGGCGAGCAGTTCCAGGCCGCGGTGCCGCTGCCCGAGCTTCTCGTACAGCAGCGCCAGCGCGATCCAGAGGGCCGGCGGCGCCGTGTCGGCGAGCGAGGCGGCCTCGAGGATCGGGATCGTCCGCTCGAACCGGCCGCTGCGCAGCAGCACGTCCTGCAGCGCCGGCAGGAACAGTTGCATGTAGTCAGGGTGGGCGACCAGCCCTGACGTGAGGATCCCGGTCGCCTCGTCCACGTTGCCGGCGGCGGCCGCGAGCAACGCGCGCACGAAGTCGAGGCGGGCGTCGTTCCCGGCCCCCTGGCGCACCCCCTTGAGGAGCTGCCGGGTCTCGCCAAGGTGGCCTTCGCGCACGGCGCGCAGCGCCCGATCGAGCTGGTACAGATCGAAGTCGCGCTGGAAGCGGGCGCGGGTGCCGGCCTCGGCCTTGCGCGCCCCGTCCCGCAGCGCGCGCGCGGCGAGCGCGGCGTCGCCCAGACCGACCCACTGCCGGAAGCGGGCGCGCCAGAAGCGGGCCGAGCCGAGCGCGAGGTTCTCCAGCTCGTCCAGGACGAGTCGCGCCTCCTCCCAGTGCTCGAGGGCGATCAGATCGTCGGCCAGCGCCAGGGCGATCGACACCCGTTTCTGTTCCGGAACGTCGGCCCGGATGGTGAGCGTGCGGTGGAGCACCGCGGCGCGTTTCGCGTCGCCCAGGCCGCGCAGCAGGTTGCCGAGCTGCAGGTAGGGATCGATGGAGCCGGGCTCCGCCTCGATCGCCATGCGCAGGGCAGCTACCGCCCCGTGCGTCTCGCCGGCCAGCCACAGCTCGAGGCCCCGGGTGTAGTGATCCTCCCCGAGCACGATCCGGCGACGGCGGCGGAAAATCCAGAACAGCGCCGCGGCGACCGACGCGCCGATCAGCAGGAGGAAGAGCGCGGTCTCACCCATCGCGACCCTCCGGCGCGATCGCGGGCGCGTAGTCCTGCAGCGGCAGGGTCCGCAGTTCGACGATCTCCTTCTCGCGGGTCTGGAGCGTCCGCTTCAGGCCGCGGAGCTGTCCGTGGATGCGCAGCTCCCGCACGGCGGCCATCACGAAGCAGGTGAGGAATCCGATCAGGAAGGCGACCAGGAGCACCCAGACGAGCTGGACGTCAAGGTAGTCCTGCCCGAAGAGATGGATGTCCACGCTCGAGTTGCTGTTCATCGCGAAGAACGTGGCCAGCACCACGAGCAGCAGCAGATAGAACAGACCCTTGACGATCCCCACAGCCGTTCACCTCGTCTCATCCGGCGGCGGGTCGGCAACCGGCTCGCCCCGGAAGGTCGTGTCTGAAAACCCGATGATCCGTACGGTCAACTCCGTCCCCGGGACGGGGTCCCCCGCTTCCAGGACCACCTTGCGGTTGTTGGCCGTCCGCGCCCGCGACCAGCCGGGCGGACGACGCGCCGGCCCCTCCACGGCGATCCGCCAGACCTGCCCCACCTGCGCCTGCGCGAGCGGCAGCCAGGCGGCCGCCTGCGCCGCCAGGAGCGCCGCCAGCCGCGCCTTCTTGACCGCCTCGGTCACATCGTCCGCGAGCCGGTCCGCCGGCGTGCCGGGCCGCGGGGAGTACTTGAACGCGAAGAGCTGATCGTAGCCGACCGCCTCCACAAGCTCAAGCGTCTCCCTGAAGTCGTCGTCGGTCTCGCCCGGGAAGCCGACGATGAAATCGGAGGAAAAGGTCACCCCGGGGATCCAGGCGCGGGCGTTCGTCACCATCCGCAGGTAATCGGCCCGGGTGTAGAGCCGCTTCATCCGGCGCAGGACGCGGTCGCTGCCGCTCTGGGCCGGGACGTGCAGCCAGGGGCAGACGGTCGGCTGTCCGGCGATGGTGCGCAGGAGGCGATCGGTCAGGTCGCGCGGGTGGCCGGTCAAAAAGCGGATCCGGCGCAGCCCCGGCACGGCGGCCACCTGCCCGAGCAGGTCGGCGAAGTCGAGCCCCCCCTCCCCGCGCCAGGCGGTGACGTTCTGCCCCAGCAGGGTGACCTCCACCCCGCCGGCCGCCACGATGGCCGCGATTTCGTCCAGGATGGCCGCCGGGGCCTTCTCGCGCTGGGGACCGCGCGTGTCGGGGACGATGCAGTAGGTGCAGCGGTAGTCGCACCCCTTGTGGATGGTCACGAGGTGGGAGTTGTTCTCGGGGTAGGCGGCCGGGGGGGCCACGTAGTGGACGTCGTCCCGGTGACCGACCGCCGTCCGCTCCGGGACCGCCCCCCGCGTCAGCAGACCGTCGAGCAGGTCGGACAGACGGTCGTACTGGTCCACGCCGACCGCCAGATCGGCGCCGGGCCGCCCCTGCACCAGCTGTCCCGCGAGGCGCTCGGCCATGCAGCCGCAGACGCCGATGAGTCGCGGCCGGCCGTCGTGCTCGGGGCGCAGGTGGCGCAATTCGCCGATGCGGCTGATGACGCGGTGCTCGGCGTGGTCGCGCACGGAACAGGTGTTGAGCAGGACGACGTCGGCCTGCGCCGGATCCTCGACCGGCCGCCAGCCGCGCGCAGCGAGCAGGCCGCCGATCGCGGCCGAGTCGTAGACGTTCATCTGACAGCCGTAGGTTTCGATGCAGACGCTGCGGCCGGCCGGGTCGGGGCGAGGGTCGACGGTCACGGCTGCTCCTCGGACGGCACCGCGACCACGTCGTCGGCGCGCGGCGGCGCGGTCGGCGGGTCGCCGACGGGGAGGCCGACCCTGAGGCGCACCAGCGAGCCGGCCGGCCAGGGGTCGGGCACCAGCACCGTGGCGTAGTTGTCGGTCGTGGCGGGACGCCAGCCGGCCGGCGCCTCGCCGTCCTCCACGATCGCCTCGCGCCACGATCCCGCCAGCGCGGCCGCGAAATCGCGGCGCCGCCGGCGGCCGAGGCGGCGCAGCTCCCCCGCCCGCGCGGTGGCCGTTTCCGGGGGGACCGGGGCGGGCAGGTCGGCGGCCGGGGTGCCGGGCCGCGGCGAGAAGCGGAACACGTGCAGGTAGGCGAGGGGCAGGCCGGCCAACAGCTCGACCGTGCGGGCGTGCGCCGCCTCCGTCTCGCCGGGAAAACCGGCGATGATGTCGGCGCCGAGGGCGGCGTGCGGTCCGGCGGCCGCCGCGAAAGCGAGGGCCGTCTCGCGCGCCGCGGCGGCGCGGTAGGGCCGGCGCATGCGGGCGAGCACCTCGTCGTCGCCGCTCTGCAGCGAGAGGTGCAGATGCGGCCGCAGGCGGGGTGTGGCCCGCGTCCAGAGCCGCAGCAGAGCCGGCGTCACCTCGTCGGGGTGCAGACTCCCCAGGCGCAGGCGCAGGTTCGGCCGCGCGTCGAGCAGACGCTCCACCAGCGCCGCGAGCGCGTCGGTTTCGCCCCGCTCGCGTCCGTAGCTGCCGAGGTTGACCCCCGCCAGAACCAGCTCGCGAAAGCCGGCGGCCTCGAGCGACGCCGCCTGCGCCACGATCTCGTCCGCGGGGCGTGAGCGGGCCGGGCCGCGCGCCTGCCAGACGAGGCAGTAGGCGCAGCGCAGGTCGCAGCCGTCCTGGATCTTCACGAAGGCGCGCGAGTGGCCGGCGAACCGTTCGAGCGGCGCCGCCGCGAACGGGAGTCGGCGCGGAAACGCGGCCACCTGCACGACCGGCGGGCCCGGCGGCGCGGCGAGCACGGCCGGCAGCCACCGCCCGGGCGCCTCCTTGAGGGTGTTGCCCACCACGCCGTCGATCCCCGCGATCGCGGCGACCCGGTCGGGCTGGGTCTGGGCGTAGCAGCCGGCCACGACCACGCGGGCGTCGGGCCGGCGGCGCTTCACCGCGCGGGCGAGCTGGCGGCACTTCTGGTCGGCCTTGCCGGTGACGGTGCAGCTGTTGATCACGTAGACTTCGGCGTCATCCTCCCACTCCACGCTGACCCACGGCACGTCGTCGGGAAGCGAGCCGGCCGCCGGGGGGCCGGAGCCGTCGGGCAGCGCCGCCTTCATCGCCTCGGTATCGAACTGGTTGAGACGGCAGCCGAGGGTGGTGAAGGCGACGCGAACGACGCGTGGGGCAGGCGGTCGGAACGGCATGGGGTGGGCTCCCTCCGTTACGGCGACGGGGGTGGCGCTGGCGCCCACCCCCGTCCCCCACTCACGCCGGACGCGGTCGCGGCAGGCTCAGATCAAGCCGTCTTCGTCGGCATACTCGGCCAGTTCGTCGTCCTGGCTCTTGTCGCGCGCCTCCGGACCGGCGGCCTGATCGGCGGCGACGACATCCTCGAGGCGCGGGTGCGCGTCGATGAACGCCAGCAGAGCTTCGTTGTCGTCCTTCAGGCGCTCGGAGATCGACAGCACGATACGCCGGTTCTCGACGTCCATCTTGATGACCTTCAGCTGGATCGCCTCGGCCTCGCGGAAATAGTACTGCGGCTTGTCGAGCTTCGGCAGACCGAGATGGCCCAGCGGCACGAAGCCTTCGAGGTCGTCGGGCATCTCGACGATCACGCCGTGGTCGAGCATGCGGATAACCTTGCCGTCGACCTCGCGACCCGCCGGATAGGCCGCGGCCAGCGACGGCCACGGGTTCTCCATGAGCTGCTTGATGCCGAGGCTGATGCGACGCTTGTCGGCATCGATGTCGAGGATCTGGACCTGCACGGAGTCGCCGCGGCGGACGACTTCCTTGGGATGCCGCACCCGCTTCGTCCACGACATGTCGCTGATGTGCACGAGGCCGTCGATGCCCTCCTCCACTTCGACGAAGGCGCCGAAATCGGTGAGGTTGCGCACCTTGCCCTCGATGATGGTGCCCACCGGGTAGCGGTGCGTCAGCGAGAGCCAGGGATCGTCCTCGCACTGTTTCAGGCCGAGCGAGATCTTTTCGCTCTCCTTGTCGATCTTGAGCACCATGACCTCCACCTCGTCGCCGATGTTGACGACCTTGGAGGGGTGCTTGATGTGCCGGGTCCAGGACATCTCGCTGATGTGGATCAGCCCTTCGATGCCTTTCTCCAACTCGACGAAGGCGCCGTAGTTCGTAATGCTGACAATCTTGCCGCGGATGCGGATGCCCTCGGGATAGCGCCGCTCCACATCCTCCCACGGGTACGCCTGGAGCTGCTTGAGGCCGAGGGAGATGCGCTCCCGCTCCTGCTCGAAGTCGAGCACCTTGACCGTGATCTCGGCGCCGATCTGCACGACCTCGCTCGGGTGCTGCACGCGGCCCCAGGAGAGGTCGGTGATGTGCAGCAGACCGTCGATGCCGCCGAGATCGACGAACGCGCCGAAGTCGGTGATGTTCTTGACGATGCCCGTGCGGATCTGGCCCTTCTGCAGCTCGGAGATGAGCGAGGACTTCTTGCGCTCGCGATCCTGCTCGAGCACGACGCGGCGGCTCACCACGACGTTGCGGCGCCGCTTGTTCTTCTTGATGATGCGGCAGGTGATGGTCTCGCCGATCATCTCGTCGAGATCGGGCACCTGGCGCAGGGCGACCTGGGAGCCGGGCAGGAACGTGTCCACGCCCCACAGCTTGACCACGAGCCCGCCCTTGATCCGGCGGTCGACGACACCCTCGACGACCTCGCCCGTCTCGTGGGCCAGCTTGATCTTGTCCCAGACCTTGAGGAAGTCGGCGCGCTCCTTGGAGAGCACGACCAGTCCGTCCTGGTTCTCGATCTTCTCGAGGAACACGTCGAATTCGTCGCCCGCCTTGACGCCCGACGAATCGCCGAACTCCTCGATCGGGATGACGCCCTCGCTCTTGAAGCCGATGTCGAGCAGGACCTCGTTCTCCCGCACCTCCACGACCGTGCCCTTGAGGATCTGGCCCTCCTGGATCTCCTGGATCGTCTCCTCATACTGGTTGATGAGCGAGAGCTGCTCCGCGGGATCGAGGTCGTCGTCCTCGGCATAGTCCTGGTTCACGATGGTGGTGGGATCGAATTCCTTCGTCAGCTTCGGAACGGAAGGGACCGTCGCGGTCGGGAAGCTTTCTTCGTCATCGTCCGCCCAGCGACGCGGTCCGCCGCGCCGGGGACGGTCGTGGCCGCCGCCGCGATTCTCACGATCGCCGCGGCCATGAGACGAGCGCTCCTCGCCGGAAGAGGGGAAGTTGCCCATACGGAAACGCCTCCTTAAAACTGGAATTTGCCCGGTCTGGAGCCGGGCCGACCGAAAAATATACTCGATTGGGCTGATTCTGGCAAGCGCCGCGGTGGATCAGGCGATTCCGGACAGGGGGCCGCCGCCGGGGGCGGCCGGGCGCCGGCGGCCGAAAATCCGCGCCTCGCGCGCGTCGCAGCGCCGGACCGCCTCCTCCCCCGCGAGCCGTTCCTCGTCGGTCTGGGGACGTTCCGCCCAGGAGCGGGCCTGCATCTCCTCGTAGATCGCCTGGAACAGCGTGGCGATGCGGCCGCAGATCTGCCGCTCGTCGCAGCGGGCGCGCAGGGCCGGCAGAGCGTGCAGGCGCACCGCGGGGGCGTAACGGACCTCGAGCGGGGCGGCGGGCGAGCCGCCGGGGCTCAGACGGGTCGTGCCGCGCAAAAAGACCGGCACCGTCGGTGCGCCCGATCGCTGCATCAGGACGCCGAGCCCGGAACGGACCGGGCCGGGCCGACCGGTCGGTCGCCGCGTCCCCTCGGGGAAGACCGCCACCACTTCGCCGGCGTCCAGGCAGGCCACTGCCGCCTGGAACGCGGTGGCATCGAACCCGCGGCGCTGGATCGGGATGCTGTCGATCCAGCGCAGGACGGCGCCACTGAGCGGGTTGCGGAACAGTTCGGCCTTGGCCAGGGTGTTGATCGGCGCGCGCTGCAGCGTGGCGCCGAGGATGAGCGGATCCCAGAGGCTGAGGTGGTTGGGCGCGATGATGACGCCGGCCGGCAGATCAAAGTGCTCCCGGCCGTAGACCCGCAGACCGTAGAACCGTCCCAGCGCGCCGAAGAAGGCGAAGACGAGCCGGTGCCGCTGCGGCAGGTCGCGCGTGCGGATCTCCGGCGGCACGGGCTGCGGCAGGCGCAGCGCCGCCAGCTCGCGCGCCGTGGCGAGGGCGCGCGCGATCTGCTGTTCCAGGTCCCATTGGCTGGTCTCGAGGACGGCGGCGTCGATCGGGATCGTCAACGGGCTCTCCGCCCGCCCGGAGTCGAGCCGGTCGCGGGCGGCGAGATCGGCGGCGACGGCGGCCCGGTCGACCGCGAGGCCGCGCTGCTGGTGCTGCCGTGCGCGGCGTTCCGCGCGCGCCTCCGGCGTGGCGTCGAGGTAGAGCTTCACCGTGGCGAGCGGAAACACGGCGCTGCCGATGTCGCGCCCTTCCATGACCACGCCGCCACTCCGGCCCAGCGCCCGCTGGCGCTCGACCATCTGTCGCCGCACCTCGCCGTGCGCGCTGACGGCGGAGACGGCCGCTTCCACGGCCGGTGTGCGGATCGCCGCGGAGACGTCGCGCCCGTCCCAGAGCACGAATGCCTCTGCGTCTCCCGGCCGCAGTTCCAGACGCGCGGCGCGCAGCAGTCCGCCCAGGCGGCCGGCGTCGGCCGGCGACACGCCGGCCTCGAGCGCCGCCCAGGTGAGGGCGCGATACATGGCGCCGGTATCGACGTAGAGCAGCCCGAACGCGCGCGCCAGCGCCCGCGCGGTCGTGGACTTCCCGGAGCCGGCGGGACCGTCGATGGCGATCACGGTGTCGGGCGCGATGCCCATCGGCTCGGGGCGGCTCGGGGTGGCGGGGGGTGCGTCGGAGCTGCTCATCGCGCGCGCGCCTCAGGCAGAACGGCCGCAGGCGCGGGCCACCGCGACGCAGGTGGCGGCCAGACGGCTGAACTGTTCGGGCGTCAGCGCCTGGCGGCCGTCGCTGAGCGCCTCGGCGGGGCGATCGTGCACTTCAACCAGCAGGCCGTCGGCCCCGGCGGCGACCGCCGCGCGCGACAGCGCCGCCACGAACGCGGCGTCGCCCGCCGCGTGGCTCGGATCGACGATGACCGGCAGGCGGTAGCGCGCCTTCACCACCGCGACGGCGCCGATATCGAGCGTGTTGCGGGTGGCGTCGGCGAAGGTGCGGATGCCGCGTTCGCACAGCACGACCTGCTCGTTTCCGGTTTCGAGCACGTACTCCGCGGCGCCGAGCCATTCCCGGACCGTGGTCATCAGGCCGCGTTTGAGCAGGATCGGCCGGCCGCTGGCGCCGGCCTCCTTCAGCAGCGGAAAATTCTGCACGCTGCGACTGCCGATCTGCAGCATGTCGGCCACGCGCGCCACCTGCTCCACATCGCGCGGATCGAGCACTTCGGTGACGAACGGCAGACCCGAGGCCTCCCGGGCGGCGACCAGAAGGGCGAGGCCATCGGCGCCGAGCCCCTGGAAATCGTAGGGCGAGGTGCGCGGTTTCCAGGCGCCGCCGCGCAGCATGACGGCGCCTCCGGTGGCGACCGCGGCCGCGATGCGCAGCAGTCCGGCCCGCTCTTCCACAGCGCAGGGCCCGGCGATCAGCGCCAGGCCCGTCCCGCCGAAAACCACCTGGCCGACGCGCACCGTGACGCCGGTCCCGTCCGGGCGGCGCAAAGAGCGCAGCGGCCGGCCTTCGGGGCCCGAGGTGTCGAGGTGCGGCAGGGGCCGCGGAGCCGGTTCGCCGCTCACGCCAGAATCTCCTCCAAAGCCCGCACGAGGCGGGCGTTCTCGGTCGGCAGACCGACACTGATCCGGATGGCGCCGTCGCCCAAGCCGAATGCCGCCATCGGCCGCACGATGACACCGCGCTTCAGCAGCGCCGCGGTCATTTCGGTCGCCTGTCCAGGCACGCGCACGAGCAGGAAGTTCGCCTGGGAGGGGGTGACCCGCAACCCCAGGGACGCCAGCCGCGCCGCCAGTGACTCCAGTTCCCGCCGGTTGCGGCCGGCACGGGCGGCCACCTCGTCCCACCGGCGCAGACAGGCCAGCCCCGCCGCCTGGGCCAGGGAGTTGACGTTGAACGGCTCGCGCGTCTTCTGCAGTTCGCCGATCAGTTCCGGGTGCGCCACAGCATAACCCAGACGCAGTCCGGCCAGCGAGTGGATCTTCGAGAAGGTGCGCAGGATGACCAGGTTGGGGTGCGCCGCCAGCAGCGGGACGGTCTGCGGGTAGTCGGCGGCCGTGACGTACTCGTAGTATGCCTCATCCAGAGCCAGGATGACGGTCGGGGGCAGCGCCGCCAGGAAGGTGCGCAGTTCGGCGTCGGTGTTGTAGGTGCCGGTCGGATTGTTCGGATTGCAGAGCACGACCAGCTTCGTGGCGGCGTCGATGGCGCGCGCCATCGCCGGCAGATCGTGGCGGTCGTGCGCGTCGAGCGGGACGGCGCGGCCGGTCTGGAAGTGCACGTCGGTGGCCAGCTTGTAGACGATGAAGCTGGGGTGACCGTACACGACGTTCTCGCCCGGCGAGACCAGCGCCCGCACCAGCATGTCGAACGTCTCGTTGGAACCGTTGCCGAGCAGGATCGCCCCCGGCTCCACGCCCAGGTGCGCGGCCAGGGCCCGGGTCAGGGTCCAGGCGGCGGCGTCGGGGTAGCGGTTGATCTCGCGCGCGGCCAGGCAGATCGCCTCGACCACCTCCGGCAACGGTCCCTCGGGATTCTCGTTGCTGGCCAGCTTGATGACGTCCGTCAGGCCCAGTTCGCGCTGGACTTCCTCGATCGGCCGGCCAGCGCTGTAGGGACGCGTCTGCAGGATGCCCGGACGGAACAGCTTCTGAAAATCCATCCCCCTCGACCACCTTTCCGCGCGCGAGGAACGGTCCCGGCGCACACCCGGCTGAATCACGCAGCGCTCAGGGCGGCGGCAACCCGGCCTCCGCACGCAACGCGCTGATTTCGAGCGTAGTCAGGCGCCGGAAGAGGCCGGGAGGCAGACGCCCCAGCCGCTGCGGGCCGATATCGGTGCGGTGCAGGCGCTTCACCTCGACGCCGAGCGCCGCGAACATCCGGCGGATCTGACGATTGCGTCCCTCGCGCAGCGACACCGCCCAGCAGTGTCCCGGCGGACCGGGCAGCGGCGCGATCCGGGCCGGCAGGCAGGGGCGTCCGTCGAGGATCACTCCGCCCTGCGCCACCGTCCGCACGCCGTCCGGCGCGAGCCGTCCGGCCAGTTCCACCTCGTACCGCTTCCAGACCGCTCGGGCCGGGCGCAACAGGGCCTGCGCCAACTCCCCGTCATCGCTCCAAAGGAGCAGACCGCTGGTGTCTGCGTCAAGACGCCCGATCGGC
This sequence comes from uncultured bacterium, assembly GCA_963732385.1. Taxonomy (GTDB): domain Bacteria; phylum Krumholzibacteriota; class Krumholzibacteriia; order LZORAL124-64-63; family LZORAL124-64-63; genus CAVSZB01. The sequence goes on from CAVSZB010000007.1 coordinate 399,974, forward strand.
ACCAGCCCTGGCGGCAGGCCGGCGTGGGTGCGGAAGGAGAGCAGTCCGGTCTGGGTGCCCTGCGGGCGGAGGGTCGAGACCACGCCGAGCGGTTTGTGGAAGGCGTAGACGCGCCAGACCTTCGGCAGTCCGACCGCCCGGCCGTCGACGGTGACCGCGTCGTGAGCCGGGTCGACCCGCGTATCGAGCGCCGTGACCACGACGCCGTTGACGGCGACGCAACCGGTGGTGATGAGCGACTCCACGCCGCGTCGGGAGCCCAGTCCGGCGCGCGCCAGAAAGCGGTTCAGGCGCAGCGGCCCGTCAGGCGTCCGGTCGTCCACCCGTGTCCGCGTCCTCCCCCGCCGGCGCCGGCTCGCGCCACGCGGTGTCCGGCGCTTCAGGTTCGTCATCGGGGTCGGACGCTCCGGCCAGGTCCAGGTCGTCATCAACGACAGCGTCGTCCGCCGCGATGTCGTCGCCGGCCCAGTCGTCGTCTTCTGACTCCGCCATCTCTTCGGCGTCGGGCGGCGCGAGCGCATCTCCCGGTTCGCCGGCCGCGGACGGTGCGACCCCGTCGGCTGCCCCTTCCGCCTCCAGTCCCTCAAGATCGGCGTCGGTCAGCTCCTGGCCGAACTGCAGCGCGAACTGTTTGAACTCTTCGCGATTCCCCATGACCATTTCCACCTCGGGCAGCGCCGGCAGTTGCGACAGCCCCTTGAGACCGAGGTGGTTCAGGAATTCGCGGGTGGTGCCGTAGAGAATCGGATGGCCGACGGTCTCGGCGCGGCCGACGACGGTGGCCAGGTTGCGTTCGAGCAGGGTGGCGAGCGCGCCGCTGCTCTGCACGCCCCGGATGTCCTCGATGTCCAGCCGCGTGATCGGCTGGCGGTAGGCGATGATCGCCAGCACCTCGAGCCCGGCCTTGGTCAGCCGCACGTGGCGCCGGGCGCCGTGCAGTCGCTGCACGAGGGGGGCGTAGTCGGGGCGGGTGGCCACCTGCCAGCCGCCGCCGAACTCCACGACCGCGAAGGCAAAGCCGGCGCGGTCATAGTCGGCCTGCAACTCGGTGAGCGCGTCGCGGATCTGCTGCGCCGCAAGGTCGGGGAAGATGGCGCGCAGGCGTGGCATGCCCAGGGGAGCCTCGGTCGCGAACAGCACGGCCTCGAGGTCACGCTTCATGAGCCGGCCCCCGCATCGCCGGCGGCCGCGGCTGCCGCCTTGAGCGGCTGCTCGGCGTGGCGGATCCAGATCGGGCCGAGGAACTCGGTCTGCACGAAGCCCACTTCGCCCCGCTTGCACAGTTCGAGCAGAGCGATGAACGTCACCACGACCTCCATCTTGATGGCGTAGCCCGCGAACAGTTCGTCGAAGCGGACCAGCGGGCCGGTCTGCAGGCGCTCGCGGATGCGCGCCATCTTCTCGTCCACCGTAAACGGCTCGCGCTGCACGGTGTGCACGGACGGCACATCCAGCTTCTCGAGCACGTTGGACAGCGCCGAGAGCAGTTCGTACATGTTGAAGCGGAGCTGCGGCGGCGGCAGGTCCTGCTCGTCGAGGAACGGCCAGCGCGCCTGGCGCACGTGCCAGCGGCTCCGTTCATCCTCCTGGCCGCGCAGCGCGACGGCGGCCTCCTTGAAACGCTTGTATTCGAGGAGACGCCGCACCAGTTCGGCGCGCGGGTCCTCTTCGTCGAGCGACTCGGTCGGCTGAACCGGCAGCAGCAGGCGCGCCTTGATGCGCGTCAGCGTGGCCGCCATGACGAGAAAGTCGCCGGCGGTGTCGATATCGAGCGCCTGGATCACGGCGAGATACTTCAAATACTGCGCGGTGATCTGGCCGACCGGGATATCGTAGATGTCGATCTCGTCCTTCTGGATCAGATAGAGCAGCAGGTCGAGCGGGCCCTGGAAGGCCGCCAGATCGACGCGGTACGCTTCACTGGACCGGAAGTACTCGAGGTCGGACGGCAGGCGGTCGAGCAGGTCGCCGGGGGGCGGCGCGGCGTCGAGCGCGGGGGTCGAAAGATCCTCCCTGGGTCGGATCACGGGTCGCTCCTTCTTACCCGACGTGAATGGCCTCGCGCACGCGCTCGAGCGTGGCGATGGCCGCGGCGCGCGCGGCGGCGCAGCCGGCGGAAATGATTTCGTCCACCGTGCCTGGCGCGGCCTCGAAGTGCGCCCGCCGCTCGCGCAGCGGCTCAAAATGCGCGATCGCGCGATCGCCGAGCAGCCGCTTGCAGTCCACGCAGCCGCGCGTGGCGGCGCGGCACTCGGTGGCGGTCTGCTCGACGCCGTCAGGCGCGAATTTCTGCCACCAGGTATAAATGGCGCAGACCTCGGGGTGCCCCGGATCGGCGCGCCGCAGCCGGGCCGGATCGGTGAACGCCGGCTTGAGCTTCGCGCGGATCTCCTCCGGCGAGGCGGCGATCTCGATCGTGTTGCCGAGCGATTTGCTCATGCGCCGTCCGTCGGTGCCGGGGAAGCGGCCGAACGGCGTGACCAGCGCCTCCGGCTCCGGAAACACGTTGCCGAACAGGAAATTGAAGCGCCGGGCCATCTCCCGCGTCAGCTCGAGGTGGGGCAGCTGGTCCTCCCCCACCGGGACGGCGTGCGCGCGATAGGCGAGGATGTCGGCGGCCTGCAGGACCGGGTAACCGAGATGGCCGTAGCTGATCTCGCCGCCCAGCTCGAGGTCGCGCACCTGCTCCTTGAACGTGGGATTGCGTTCGAGCCGTCCCATCGTCACCAGCATTCCGAGCAGCAGGAACAGCTCCGCGTGCTCCTTCACCGCCGACTGGACGAACAGGACCGAGCGGTCGGGATCGATACCGGCGCCGAGCCAATCGAGCACCATCTCCCGGCTGTTGCCGGGAATCTCCGACGCCTTGTCGAGCGCGGTGGTGAGCACATGCCAGTCGGCCACCATGAAGTAGCAGTGCCAGCCGTCCTGCAGGCGGACCCAGTTTTCGAGGGCGCCGGTGTAGTTGCCCCAGTGCAGACGGCCGGTGGGCCGGGCGCCGCTCAAAACGGTCCGGCGGGAATCGGGGGGGGAACCGGTGCTCGGAACCAAGCGTGCCTGCCTTCGGGGATGGATGCGCCAGCGGCGGGCCCGATCACCCGCGAAACGGAGCGCAACAGTACCATTGCCCTCCGGCGATGTCAAAGCGCGAGGCTCGCCTCAGCGGCGTCGCGGCCCCCGGGCGCGCGGGTGCGCCGCGCGGTAGGCCTCGAGAAGATGCGTCTGACTGACGTGGGTGTAGATCTCGGTAGTGCCGATGTCGGCATGGCCGAGCAGCGCCTGTACGACCCGCAGGTCCGCTCCCCCCTCGAGCAGGTGAGTGGCGTAGCTGTGGCGCAGGGCGTGCGGCGTCACCTCCACCCCCAGCCCCGCCGCGAGGGCGTGGCGCTTGAGCAGTTGCCAGACCCCCCCCCGGGTGAGCCGGCCGCCGCGCAGGTTGAGGATGAGGGCGGCGCTGGGGCGTCGGCCGCGGCAGACGGGACGCCCGCGGGCCAGGTACGCCGCCACGGCGCGCAGCGCCGGCTCGCCGACCGGCAGCAGGCGCTCCTTGCTCCCCTTGCCGAGCACCCGCACGGTGCGGTCGGCCGGGTCGAGATCGCCCAGGTCGAGCCCGCACAACTCGCTCACCCGCAGGCCGCAGCCGTAGAGCAGTTCGAGGATGGCCCGGTCGCGCAGGCCGGCCGGCTCGCCGACCGCCGGGGCGCGCAGCAGCCGAACCACCTGACCCGCGGTCAGCACGCGGGGCAGCCGTCGCCCGATCCTCGGCGCCAGCAGCGTGGTGGTAGGATCGCCGCGACTGAGCCCCTCGGTGACCAGGAAGCGGTGGAAACCGCGCAACGTGGAGAGCAGGCGGGCGCGGGAGCGGGCGCCGAGCCGCCCGGCCGCGGCGATCAGGAAGCGCCGCAGGTCGGCGTCGCGCAGGTCGGCCGGGGCCGCGATCCGCTCGCGCTCAGCCCACAGGCGGAGCCCTGCGAGGTCGCGGCGGTACGCCAGGAGCGTGTTGCGCGCCAGCCCCCGTTCAGCGGAGAGATGCGCGATGAACGCGCCGATGGCGACCTCCCATTCCGCCGCCATCAGCGACCGTCCCGCGCGGCGAACCAGGCCAGGATGCGCTCCGCGTCGTTGCGGGAGAGGCCGCGGACCGCGCCCAGCTCCGCGGCGCCGGCCGCGCGCACGGCTGCGACGGAGCCGAAGTGGTACAACAGGGCCAGCTTCCTGGCCCGGCCGATGCCGGGGATCGCGTCGAGCAGCGACGCCTCGGTGCGGCGGTCGCGTAGCAGTCGGTGATAGGTGATGGCAAAGCGGTGCGCCTCGTTCCGGATCCGCTGCAGATAGAGACGCGACGGATTGTGTCCCGGCAAAGAGAGCGGAGAGCGACCGCCATCGCGGTGCACGATCTCCTCCTGTTTGGCCAGGCCGATCGCCTCGGTGGCGGCGAAGCCGTGGGCGTCGAGCACATCGCGCGCCACGCCGAGCTGGCCCGGTCCCCCGTCCACCATGACCAGGTCGGGCGGCCGTTGCGCGGCGGCCGCCAGCCGACCGAAATGCCGGGTCAGCACCTCGCGCATCATCGCGTAGTCGTCGATCCCGGCGACGGTACGGATCCGGAAGCGGCGATAGGCCGACTTGAGGGGCTCGCCGCCGCGGAATGTCACCAGGGAGCCGACCGCCTCGCGCCCCTGGAAGTTCGAGATGTCGAAACAGACGATCGTCTCGGGCACGGTGCGCAGGCCGAGCGCCTCCTGCAGCCTCACCGCCGGCGCGGCGAGGCGTTTAGCGCCGCGTCCCGCCCCTGCCTCCGCCCCGAGCCGCGCCTCCCGCTCGAGCTGGTGCGCGGCGTTGGCGAGCGCCAGCGCCATCACGGCGCGCTTCGCCCCGCGCACCGGACGGCGCAACACGACACGACCGCCGCGCCGGGTCGTCAGCCAGTGCTCCCACTCCGCATGGTGCGCCAGCGGGTGCGAGACCAGCACCTCGGCCGGGACCTCCCCCGCCCGATCGTAGTACTCCCGCAGCAGCTGGGCGAGGAAGTCCTCCGGGCCGCTGGCGAGACGGTCGGCGAGCAGGAAGCGGTGCGTGGTGAGCACCTTGCCGCCGCGCACCCGCAGCACGAGGCCGCAGGCCGCCCCGCCGTCGCGAACCAGCGCGCAGACATCGAGGGCGCCGCCCAGCCCCGCCACCGCCTGGGTGGCGCCGAGCGTCCGCTCCAGCATCTGCAGGCGGTCGCGGGCGGCCGCCGCCTCCTCGTATCGCTGCGCGGCGGCGTGCGTCGCCATCTCCCGGCGCAGGTCGGCCAGGAGGCGCCGGTCGGCCCCCTCCAGGAACAGCACGAGCTGGCGTACGCGGCGGCGGTAGGTGTCGCGGCCGTCGTAGCCGACGCACGGGGCCGAGCAACGGCCGATCTGGTGGTCGAGACAGGGGCGAGGCACGGTCTGCTCCGGCAGGTCGAGGTGGCAGGTGCGGATCCGGAACGCGCCGGCGGCGAATTTGAGCGTCTCGCGCATGGCGCGCGCATCGGTGTAGGGACCGAAATAGCGGGCGCCGTCGGGGGCGAGGCGACGCACCACGGCCACGCGCGGGAACGGTTCCTGCACGCTCACGCGCACCCAGGGGAACGACTTGTCGTCCTTAAGGCGGATGTTGTAGAGGGGACGGTACTCCCGGATGAGTTGAGCCTCGAGCACCAGCGCCTCGAAATCGCTGGCGGTCACGATCAGGTCGAAATCGGCGATCTGGCGCACCAGCTGGGCGATGCGGGGCCCATGGTCGGCTCCGGGCTGGAAGTAGGAGCGGACGCGCTGGGCCAGGCGAAGCGCCTTGCCGACGTAGATGACCCTGCCCTGGCGGTTCTTGTGCAGGTAGACCCCCGGGGCGTCAGGCAACGTGGCCAGCCGTGCCGCCAGGGTGGCGGCACGCTCCGCGTCCGACGGGTTGGGGTCCGGCCTTGACATCCCTCGCCTTTCCGGCTAAATTCCTTCGCCTGTTCAGTTTTCAGGAGGTTGTGTTCGTTGCCTCATCATAAAAGTGCCAAGAAGCGGGTCCTCACCAACGAGAAGTCGCGTCTGCGCAACCGCCAGAATCGGGCGGAGATGCGTTCGACGGTGAAGACCTTCCGCGCGCTCGCCGAAGAGGGCGAGAAGGACCAGGTGGCCGCCAAGCTGCCCGCCATGCACAGCCTGATCGATGTCCAGGCGCGCAAGGGCATCATTCCGAAGCGGCGGGCCGCGCGTTTGAAGTCCCGCCTGGCCGCCCTGACCAGCAAGTAGCAGGCGTCGCCGCCGTCACGCTCGAAGGGCCCGCCCGGCGGGCCCTCTTCTTGTGCCTGGCGCTCACCGCCCGGACGCCAGCACATCCGCCATCCCGAACAGCCCCGGTCCGCTGACGGCGGCAAAGCGCACCGCCGGCGCCACTCCGCGCAGGAAGGCCTGGCGGGAGTGCGCGCGATGGGTCAGGACGAGGGTCTCCTCGGCGTCGGCGAGCGTCCAGGAATGCTCGCCGGTGATCCCCCCCAGCCGCTGCGCGTGGACCGTGACCGGACCGTCGCCCCGCACCGTCTCCCAGGCCGCGGCGAGCTGGCGTGCGGTGCCGCTGGGCGCATCGCGCTTCTGCGCGTGGTGCGTTTCGACCTGCTCCGCGCCGAACCCGGCCGGCAGGATCCGCGCGAGCAGTTCCAGGGCCATCTGCAGGGCCGGAATTCCGGCGCTGAAGTTGGCGGCGTGGACGACCGCGTGGTCGCGCGCGTAGACCGCCAGCGTCGCCTGCTGCGCCGGCGTGTATCCCGTGGTGCCGATCACGAGCGGAGCACGGGTGGCCGCAGCGCCGGCCAGCAGTCCCTCGAGCGCGCCCGCCAGCGAGAAGTCCACGATCACCCCGCCCGGCGGATGCGCGGCGGCCAGCCCCTCCTGTCCGGTCAGCTCCAGCCCGGGGTGGAACGTGCCGGCCGGCCGGCCGCGTCCCGGCTCCGTCACCAGGGCGGCGAGGCGGACGTCGGTCGTGGTTGCCAGCAGTTCGGTCACCAGGCGACCCATGCGTCCCTCGGCCCCATGCACGGTGACGTCGATCATGCGTCGTCCTCCCCGTCCCGCGCGACCAGCGCGGCGAGCGTGGTGGCATGGAAACGGGAAAGGAATTCGGCGTGCGCCGCCGTGACCGTCGCCAGCGGCGGCCGCGGCTCGCGTCCGCACAGGCCGAGCCGGTGCAGCAGCTCCTTTACGGGGACCGGGTTGGTCTCCACGAAGCACGCCTTGACGACCGGGTCGAGCCGGCGCGAAAGCCAGAACGCGCGCGCCACGTCGCCCGCCTGCCAGGCCCGCCACATCCGCACCACGGCGCCCGGGAGCAGGTTGCTGACGACCGACACGGTGCCACGCGCGCCGAGCCCCCAGACCGGGAAGCTGAGCCCGTCGTCGCCGCAGAACACCTTCAGGTCGCAGCGGCCGATCGCCTCCTCGATCTGATCGGGGTTGCCGCTCGATTCCTTCAGGGCCACCACGTTCGGCTCCGCGGCGATCTCGGCGGCGGTAGCCGGCAGCAGGTTCACAGCCGTGCGTCCCGGCACGTTGTAGACCATGATCGGCAGGTCGACCGCGCGGGCCACGGCCTGGAAGTGCGCCACCAGGGCGTGCGGCTGCGGTTTGTTGTAGAACGGGGTGACGACGAGCGCGGCGTCGGCGCCCCATTCGCGCGCGGCGCGCACGTTCTCGATCGTGGTGCGGGTGTCGTTGGTGCCGGCCCCGGCGACGACGGCGCAGCGGCCGCGCGCCAGGTCGAGACAGGAGCGCACGAGCCACTCCCTCTCCGCCAGGGTCAGCGTCGCCCCCTCGCCGGTGCTGCCGGCCGGCACGAGGCCCGCCACGCCGGCGTCGAGCTGACGGTTCACCAGGCGCACCCACGCCTCACGGTCCACTTCGCCGTCGCGCAGCGGCGTCACCAGGGCTGTGTAGATGCCGTCGGGCATCGTCCAGGTCTTGTCAGTCATCCAGGTCCACCTCTCCTGTGAAGGCCACGGCTGCCGGCCCGCGCAGGTGCAGGCGGGGACCGGCGGCGTCCTCCTCGAGCGTGATCGTCAGGGTGTCGCCGCCGTGCGTGAGCAGCGCCACGGGCGAAACGGCCAGGCCGAGCCGGCAGAGCACGAACGCCACGGCCGAGGCGCCGGTTCCGCAGGCGAGGGTCTCCCCCTCGACGCCGCGCTCGAAGGTGCGCAGCCGGTGCGGCGCATCGACCGCACCGCCGGGGCTGACCCAGTTGACGTTCGCGCCGGCGGGACCGCCGGCGGGGTGCCGGCGCAGGACCGGTCCCCAGCGCCCGGGATCGACCGCGTCGACGTCGTCGACAGGAATGACGAGGTGCGGCACGCCGGTGTTGACGAAGTGCGCGGCGGGAAACGGCAGCTCCGCGCCGAGGTCAAGCTGCAGGCGCAGATCGCGCGGCGGGGTGAGCTGCACGCTGATCTCGCCCGCCTCGCGGCGCCCGGTGACCGGGCCGCTGCGGGTGCGAAAGACGCAGGTCTCGCCGCGCACCAGACCGATCGCGCGCGCGAAGGCGACGGCGCAACGGGCGCCATTGCCGCACATGTCGGCCTCGCCGCCGTCCGCGTTATAGTAGGTCATGGCGAAGTCCTGGTCGCGATCGGGCGCCACGATGATCAGTCCGTCTCCGCCGACGCCCCGCCGGCGGTCGCACAGGCCGGCGATGCGCGCGGCGTCGAGACCGACGGCCGGCAGATTCCGGCCGTCGATCATGACGAAATCGTTGCCCGCGCCATGCATCTTGACGAAAGCGAGCGGCTGCTTCACCCCGGCTCCTTCCCGGCGGGTCGTCTCAACGGCGGGCGGCGGTGTCGGGCGGCGCGTGGCCGCTGTCGGCGGGGGCCCCGCTCCAGGGGGTCAGGTTAGCAGGGAAGCGACCGGCGCGAAAGACGGTTTCGAGACCCGGTTCCACGGCGAGGGAGTCGACCAGCAGGTGCGGTTCGAGCCAGCGGAGCAGGCGCTGAGGCGACTGCGTCGCGCTGCTGTCCTGCGGCTGCGTCGCGCTGCTGTCGAGCGGCTGCGTCGCAACGCTGAAGAGGCTGTCGCCGTCGAGATCGGCGAACAGGATCAGGCGCACGAGGCCGGGTCCGGCCTTGTCCCACACCACGCGGGTGCCGCGCGGCACGGGACGCTGCCCCGGCGGGCGGCGGCTCGACGGCAGCGCGACCCAGCCGCTGTCGGAGTCGGCGATCCGCTCCACCCAGCCGTACAGGGGGGCGGTCCAGGGGGGAGTGCTGTCGATCACGCCGGCGACCAGGCCGGGGTCGGTAGGGGCGAAGATTGTGGCCGCCGCGAGGGCGAGCCGGGGGCTGGCCGCAGTGATCCGAACGGTGTCGGGCAGCAGACGTTCCGCCTCCCCCTCCCCCGCGCGGCGGTCGTTGTTCGCGTCGACCCAGGCGTGCAGCAGCCAGGGACCGCCCGGAGCGTACAGCCAGGGGAAACGGAAACGGCCGAGGGAGTCGGTGTCCGCACGGCGGAGCACAGGGCGCCGGCTCCAGACCAGCGTCTCGGGCCACGCCGGCAGCAGTTCGACCACCCCCTGGCGCACCGCCTTGCCGCCGAGCACGAGCGAGCCGCCGATCTCACCGCCGGGGAGACTGTCGTCGGTGGCGATCGCCCAGACCCGGCCGGCTTTGCTGGCGACCCGGTGCGCGTCGGGCAGGCCGGCCGGCACTTCAACCACGATCACCGTATCGGGCGGCAGGGGCGCCGCGAGCACGACCCGGGCCGTGCGGCGCCCCTCCCACGCGGTACGTTCCACCGTGAGCGGCGGATAGGTGCGGATGAGCCGCGTGGCCGGGCGCGGATCGACCTTCTCGCCGAAGGTGAACCGCAGTTCCCGCACGTCTCCCAGCCCGACCGTCCCCGACTCCGGCCAGGCCGCCGTCAGTCGGGGCGGCGTCTTGTCCTCCGGGCCGCCCCGCGGCGCCTCGATCGTCGCGCAGGCCGCCCCGAGCGTGAGCGCAAGCGCGGCGGCCAGCCCAGGGAGCCGGCGCGCGGCGGCCGGGAGCGGGCCGGTCCTCATGTCAGCCCATCAGCAGGGCCAGGATGGCCCGCTGCGCGTGCAGACGATTCTCCGCCTGGTCGAATACGGCGGAGCGGGGTCCGTCCATGATCGAGTCGGTGATCTCCTCGCCACGATGGGCCGGCAGGCAGTGCAGCACGATGCACGACGGATCGGCGGCGGCGAGCAGGTCGTCGTTGATCTGGAAGCCGGTGAAATCGCGTAGCCGCTTCTGGGACTCGGCCTCCTGCCCCATGCTGGTCCAGACGTCGCCGTAGACCACGTGGGCGCCGGCCACCGCCTCGCGCGGATCGTTGGTGATCTCGAACATGGCGCCGGCGGCGTCGGCCTGGCGGACGATCGCCTCGTCGGGCTCGTAACCGGGCGGGCAGGCCAGCTTGAAAGTGAAGGGGAACCGCATGGCGGCCGTCAACCAGCTGTGCGCGAGATTGTTTCCGTCGCCGACCATGACCACGGTCTTGTCCTCGATCGTGCCGAGGTGTTCCTCGACGGTGAGAATGTCGCCCATGACCTGGCAGGGGTGCAGCAGGTCGGTCAGGCCGTTGATCACCGGCACCGTGGCGTGGCGGGCGAGCTGGTCGACGTCCGACTGCGCGAACGTGCGGATCATGATCGCATCCACGAAACGCGACAGCACCTGGGCGACGTCGTGCACCGACTCGCGCTTGCCCAGACCGATCTCCTGGTCGGTGATGTAGAGCGAGGTGCCGCCGAGCTGCCGGATCGCGACCTCGAAACTGACACGGGTGCGCAGGCTCGGCTTGGCGAAGACACAGGCCAGCACGCGGCCGGGGTGTGACGGCGGCAGTTCGTGCCGCCGCGCCAGCGGCTTCTGCTGTTTCGCCAACTCGAGGATCCGGCGCAGATCCGCGCTGGTGTGCTGCTCGATGGTGAGAAAGTCCTTCTGGTTTCCGAGTGCCATGCCATCTCCTTGTCTGGTGCCTTGAGCCGGTCAGAGGATGTACCGGCTCAGATCCTCGTCGCGCATGATATCGCCGAGCCGCGCTTCCACCAGCGCGCGGTCGACGGTGACCATTCCGGTGACCCCCTCGGGGGCGGTGAACAGCAGGTCGTCCAGCAGCTGGGCCATGACCGTCTGGAGGCGCCGGGCGCCGATGTTCTCGAGGCGGCGGTTCAGTTCCGCGGCGATGTTCGCGAGTTCGGTCACCGCCTCCGGCGTGAACGTGAGCTGCACGCCGTCGACCGCCAGCAGGGCGGTGTACTGTTTAAGCAGCGAGCCGTCGGTTTCGCCCAGGATCCGCACGAAGTCCGCCGCGCCAAGGCTCTCCAGTTCGACGCGCACCGGGAAGCGTCCCTGCAGTTCGGGAATCAGATCGCTCGGCTTGCTCATGTGGAAGGCGCCGGCGGCGATGAACAGCACGTGGTCCGTGCGCACCGGCCCGTAGCGCGTGTTGACGACGCAGCCTTCCACCACCGGCAGCAGGTCGCGCTGCACCCCTTCGCGGCTGACATCCGGGCCGCCGCCGCCGCGATCGCCGCGCGTGGCGATCTTGTCGATCTCATCGAGGAATATCATGCCGCCCTGTTCGGCCAGGTCGATCGCCTCGGTCACGAGACGATCCTCGTCGATCCGCCGGGCCACCTCCTGCTGGCGCAGCAGGCGGCGCGCCTGCGTGACCGGCACGACGCGCTCGCGGTGGCGGCGCGGCATCATGCCGCGCAGGGCGTCGCCGAGAGCCGATTCGACCTCCTCGCCAGCGGCCGCGAAAATGTTGCCCAGCGCCACCTTCTCCTCTTCGGTCGTGATCGTGACGTCGCGGTCCTCGAACTGTCCGTCACGCAACTGCTCGCGGATCTTGTCGCGGCTGCGTTCCCAGCGCTGCTGACGCTCCGGATCGCCGGCGCCGAGCGGCGGGAACAGCAGGTCGATCAGGCGTTCCTCGACCGCGCGGTCGATCTCATCGCCCAGAGCCTGCTCGCGGCGGCGGCGCAGCAGCGCCAGCGCGCTCTCGACCAGGTCGCGCACCATGGAATCGACATCCCGGCCTACGTAGCCCTTCTCGGTGAACTTGGTCGCCTCGACCTTCACGAACGGCAAGCCGGCGAGGGTGGCGAGACGACGGGCGATTTCGGTCTTGCCGACGCCGGTCGGCCCGATCATGAGGATGTTGGTCGGCACGATCTCGGCCCGCGCCTCGGGTGGCAGACGCAGGCGCCGCCAGCGGTTGCGCAGCGCGATCGCCACGGCCCGTTTGGCCTGCGCCTGGCCGATCACCCAGCGGTCGAGCTGCGCCGTGATGGCACGGCACGTCCACCCCTCTCCGTCATGCGGCAGGAGCATCGTCATCCCCGTCCGACTCCTCGCCGCCGCGCAGCACCGTGACGCGGTCGTTGCTGTAGATACAGATCTCCCCCGCCACCAGGAGGGCCTCGCGGCAGATCGTCGCGGCCGGCAGATCCGTGTGGGCGCAGAGCGCGCGACTCGCCGCGAGGGCGTAGCCGGCCCCGCTGCCGATCGCGGCGGCGTGGCCATCGGCTTCGAGCACGTCGCCCCCGCCCGACACCGTGAGGATGACCTCCTGGTTCACGAGCAGCAGCATGGCATCGAGCCGACGCAGCACGCGGTCCTGCCGCCATTCGCGCGCCATCTCGACGGCGGCGCGGCGCAGGTGCCCGTGGTAGCGTTCGAGGTGCCCCTCGAACTTCTCGAACAGGGTCAGCGCGTCGGCCGCGCCGCCGGCGAAACCGGCCAGCACCCCGCCGCCCGAGAGCCGCCGCACCTTGACCGCGCCGTGCTTGACGGCGATCTCGCCCAGGGTGACCTGGCCATCGCTGCCGATCGCCCAGCCGTCGCCACGGCGCACCGCCAGCACCGTCGTCGAGCGCAGTCGCATGCCGCCTGCCTCCCCCGCACCGCCGCCGCGCTCAGCGGGCCCGCGGATGCGCTTTGCTGAACGCCTCGCGCAGCCGCTCGCGCGAGAGGTGGGTGTAGATCTGCGTCGTGGACAGGTGGGCGTGCCCAAGCAATTCCTGCACGAGACGAATGCCCACGCAGCCGTCGAGCAGGTGCGTGGCGAAGGAGTGCCTCAGGGTGTGCGGGGAGATCCCCGTCGTGCCCGCCAGGCGCTCCGCATAGTGAGTCACCCGCACCTGCACCGTCCGCCGTCCGATGCGCCGGCCGGGACGCCCCTCGAACACCGGTCGCTTCAGCGCCGCCGCCGGCAGTGCGCCGTCGCGCAGCGCGATCCAGGTCACCGCGTCGAGGCGGTCCTCGAGGTAGGCGTTGAGCGTCTCCGCCGGCCAGCCGGTCAGCGGCAGCAGCCGCTCCTTGCCCCCCTTGCCCAGCACGCGCACCCTTTCGCCCGGCAGGTCAAGGTCGCGCAGATCGAGTCCGACCACCTCGGCCAGCCGCAGGCCCAGACCGTAGATCAGCTCCAGCAGCGCGCGGTCGCGCCGGCCGCGCGCGGTGCCGGTATCGGGCAGTTCCATCAGCTCGGCGGCGTGCGCGGCGGTCAGGTCGCGCGGCAGCCGCCGCTCGCGCCCGCCGGTGCCTCGCGCCAGCGTGTCGGGCGCCTCCGTCACAGCCCCGGTGAGCAGCAGCCAGCGCGTGAGCGCCCGGATTCCGGCGAGGTGCCGCGCGATCGTGGCGCGGCTGCGCCCCGCCTGGCGCAGCGCCGCGAGGTGGTCGCGGACCAGGCTGCGGCGCCCGGCGAGCGCGCGCCAGTCGGGCGCCGACTCACCGTCCCACACGCCGTCGGCGCGCGCCGCCGCCAACAGCGCCGAGACATCCCGCCCGTAGGCCTCCACGGTGCGCGGACTCGCGCCGAGCTCATGGGCCAGGTGATCGAGAAACGGCTGCAGGTGCTCCGTCAGCATGGCGGCTCCGGGACGGGAGAACCGAATGTATCATCCGGCGCCGGGCCCGGCAAGCAGCCGGGCGCACGCCGGTTGCGCCAGGAAAACCTCGAGCGCGGCCAGCGAGCGCGCGGCCCGGGCGAGGTTGCGCGCCTCGCGCGAGCGGGGCGGCGCCGGCAACGTCGGCAGCAGGCCGAAGTTCGCGTTCATCGGCGAGAGCCGCGGCGCGGTGGCATCGTACAGGAAGTCGAACAGCAGCGCGCCCAGGAGAGTTTCCCGCGGCCACGAGGGCAGCGTCTCGCCACGCAGGTCAGCGGCGGCCAGCCAGGCGGTGACCAGACCGGAGGCGATCGATTCGACGTATCCCTCCACGCCGGTCACCTGGCCGGCGAAGCGGATGTCGGGCCGGGCCGGCAGCGCGAAGCCGGCGGCGAGGGCGCGCGGCGTGTCGAGATAGAAGTTGCGGTGGAGCTGGCCGTAGCGGACGAACTCCGCCGACTCGAGGCCGGGAATCAGCCGGAACACCCGCCCCTGCTCGCCCCATTTGAGACGGGTCTGGAAACCGACCAGGCCGTAGAGCGTCGCTTCGCGGTTCTCCTGCCGCAACTGCACCACGGCGAACGGACGGCGCCCGGTGAGAGGGTCGCGCAGGCCCACCGGCCGCAGCGGTCCGAAGGCGAGCGTGTCGGGACCCGACGCGGCGATTTCCTCGATCGGCTGGCAGCCCTGGAACAGTTCGCCACGGTCGAAAGCGTGCATCTCCGCCCGCTCCGCGCCCATCAGCGCGGCGTGGAAGGCGCGATAGGCCGGTTCGTCGAAGGCAGCGTTCAGGTAGTCGGCTTCGCCCCGGTCGTAGCGGGCGGCGCGGTAGAGACGCTTCTCGTCGAGCGATTCGCGCGTCACGGTCGGGGCGATGGCGTCGAAGAAATGCAGCCCCTCATGCCCCGACAGCCGCTCCACTTCGGCGAGCAGCGCGGGCGAGGTGAGCGGGCCGGTGGCGACGATCCAGGCGGCGGCCGCGCCGGCCGGCAGCGCGGTGACTTCTCCGCGCGCGAGCGTGATCAGCGGCTCGGCGGCCAGCAGCGCCTCAACCTCCGCCGAGAACGCTTCCCGGTCGACGGCTAGCGCGGCGCCGGCCGGCACGGCCGCCCGCCGGGCGGCGCCCAGGAGCCGGCAGCCGAGGCGGTCCAGCTCCGCCTTGAGCAGGCCCGAAGCGGTGGCCGGGGCGAGACTCTTGAGGGAATTGCTGCAGACGATCTCGGCCAGCTGGCCGGTGCGGTGCGCCGGGGTCGGGCAGTCGGGGCGCATCTCGTGCAAAACCACCGGCAGGCCCAGGCGTGCCAGCTGCAGCGCAGCCTCACAGCCGGCCAGACCGCCCCCAACGACGTGGACGGCGCTGGCGCGCGGGCTCACAGGCGGCTACTCCAGCGCCTCGGCCTTGCAGACCGGGCAGGCAAGGTAGCGCCCTTTCGCCTGGCTGTACTTCTGCACGAGGTACGGATTGGCGCAGGCTTCGCAGGCGCGCGCCACCGGGCGGTTCCAGGAGACGAAGTCGCAGGCCGGATACTTCGTGCAACCGTAGAACGTCTTGCCGCGCTTGCTCCGCCGCTCGGCCAGATCGCCGCCGCATTTGGGGCACGGCACGCCCAGGGGGATCGGCCGGGTGTGCTTGCAGTCGGGGTAGCCGGTGCAGGCGATGAACGCGCCGAAACGCCCGGAGCGCACCTGCAGCGGCTTGCCGCAGTCGGGACAAGGCTCCTCGATCAGGTGCACCTCGTCCGGCAGTGGCTGGGCGTGCCGGCACTCCGGGTACTTCGGGCAGGCGATGAACTTGCCGTTGCTGCCCCACTTCTCGACCAGCAGGGTGCCGCACTTGGGGCAGGGGATGTCGGTGGTCAGGACGATGCGCTCGCGCAGCTTTTCCCGCCCCCGCTCCATGTCGTCGAGTTCCGCCCGGAACGGTTCGTAGAACTCGCGCACCACCCGCTGCCAAGGCACCTCACCCGACTCGATGCGGTCGAGTTCGTCCTCCATGGTGGCGGTGAACTCGACCGCGAACAGGTGCGGCAGCGCTTCGCCAAGCACGCCCCACACCTCGCGCCCGAGCCGCGTCGGCGTGAACTGACGGTTCTCGCCGTCGACGTAGCCGCGATCGAGCAGCGTGGAGATGATGGCGGCATAGGTGCTTGGCCGGCCGATCCCGCTCGCCTCCAGTTCGCGCACGAGCGAAGCGTCGCGATAGCGGGGCGGCGGCTGGGTGAAATGCTGCTTCGGCTCGACGACCACCAGCCGCGCCGGCTCCCCCGCCTCGACAGCCGGCAGTTCCGGGTCGCGGCTGTGCTCCGGATCGGGCAGCGCCCGCAGGAATCCGGGAAACGCGATCACCGAGCCGGAGGCGCGGAACCCGAGTCCGTCGCCGGCCAGATTGATGGTGGTCTGGTTGAGCAACGCGTCGGGCATCTGGCTGGCCACCGTGCGCTGCCACACGAGCTGGTAGAGGCGCAGCAGGTCGCGGGGCAGCAGCGACTCGAGGCTTTCGGGCGTGCGGGCGAACGCGGTCGGTCGGATCGCCTCGTGGGCGTCCTGCGCCTTCTTGCCTGCCTTGTAGACCCTTCCGCCGGGGATCTGGTAGGCGGCGCCGAAGGTCTCCCCGATGACCTGCTGCACTTCGGTCAACGCGTCATCCGAGAGCCGCACCGAATCGGTGCGCATGTAGGTGATGAGGCCGACCGGACCTTCGTCGCCCAGCTCCACCCCTTCGTACAGCGCCTGCGCCAGAGCCATGGTCTTCTTGGCCGAGAAGCCGTGCCGGCCCGCCGCCTCCTGCTGCAGCGTGCTGGTGATGAACGGGGGGCGCGGGGAACGCTTCCGCTCGCGGCGCACCACCTCCTGCACCTTGAAGGCCGCGCCGCGCGCACGCGCCGCCACTTCCGCGGCGACCGTCTCGTCCGCGAGGTGGGGCCGCGCGCCGTCGAGCGCAACCAGTTCCGCGTCGAGCGACGACTGCCCGTCGGGCCCCACCGCGAACTGGCCGTGGATCGTCCAGTACTCCTGCCGGACGAACGCCTCGATCTCGGCCTCGCGTTCGCAGACCAGTCGCAGCGCGACGCTCTGCACCCGGCCGGCCGACAGCCCCTTGTAGAACAGGCTCCACAGTTGCGGGCTGACGAGGTACCCCACGAGCCGGTCGAGGATGCGCCGCGCCTGCTGCGCGTTCACCTGACGCTCGTCGATCACGCCCGGTTCGGACACGGCGCGGGTGATCGCGGTTTTGGTGATCTCGTTGAAGATGATCCGGTGGATCGGTTTTCCCGCGCCGGCGAGATGGTTGCCGATATGCCACGCGATCGCTTCGCCTTCGCGGTCAAGATCGGTGGCGAGCAGGATTTCGTCGCTCTTCTTCGCGGCGTCGAGCAGCTCCTTGAGGACCTTGTTCTTGCCGCGGATGACCACATACTCCGGGGCGAAATCGTGTTCGAGGTCGACTCCCAGCTTGGTCTTGGGCAGGTCGATGACGTGGCCCACCGAGGCCTTCACAGTAAAGCCCTTGCCCAGGTATTTCTGGATGGTCTTCGCTTTGGCGGGACTTTCGACGATCAGCAGCGTGTGATTCATGATTTTACATCCGGCCCCGCCGCGGTCCGCGACGGTAGCCATCCTCCCGGCTGGTGGCGCGGCACCCTAGCACAGAGGCCGGGGCGCCGCAAGCGGGGGCGCGTCATTCCTCGCGTCCGTGGCACTTCTTGAATTTCCGACCGCTGCCGCAGGGGCACGGATCGTTGCGCCCCACCTTGGGCGCGTCGCGCACTACGGGGTGAACCGGAGCGGAGCCGGGCGGTGCGCCACGCGGGGAGGCGTGGGCGAAATCCTCGGGGTCGCCGGGGGCGCCGGCCCAGGCGCCGGCATCGTCCTTGCGCGTCTGCAAGCGGTCAGGCGGGGGCGGCGGTGGCGTCTGCACCAGTTCGGCCCGGAAGAAGAAGCGCACCGCCTCGTCCTCGATGGTGTCCATCAGCTCCTCGAACAGGCGGAAAGACTCCGCCTTGTATTCGACGAGCGGATCGCGCTGGCCGTAGGAGCGCAGCCCGATGCCGCTGCGCAGCATGACGAGCTGGTTGAGGTGCTCCTTCCAGTGGTCGTCGATGACTTTCATCAGGACGAAACGTTCCAGCTGCCGCGTCAGCTCCGGGGTCAGCCGCTGCTCCTTGGTCTGATGCCGTTGCCGGGCGTGCTCCTGGACCCGCTCCAGCAGCGCCTCGTGACCGATCTGCAGCCTTTCGTCGGTCGCCACCGGCAGCGGAGCAAGGACCAGGGCCAGATAGTCGCGCGTGAGAGCGGTGAAGTCCCAGTCGTCGTTGGGGCGCGACGGATCGCAGTGACGCGTCACGAGGCGGGCTACCGCGCGCTCCATGTTGTCGAGCAGTCCGCCGGAAACGTCCTCCTCGATCAGGATGTCGCGTCGGAGGCCGTAGATCACCTCGCGCTGCTTGTTGGCGACGTTGTCGTATTCGAGCAGATGCTTGCGGATCTCGAAGTTCTGCATCTCGACGCGGACCTGGGCCTTCTCGATCGCACGGGTCACCATCCGATGCGTGATGACCTCCCCCTCCTGAACCCCGAGACGGTCCATGATCTTGATCAGGCGGTCGGAGCCGAACAGCCGCATCAGGTCATCTTCGAGTGACAGGAAGAACACCGAGGCGCCCGGATCGCCCTGGCGACCGGCGCGACCGCGCAACTGCCGGTCGATGCGCCGGCTCTCGTGCCGCTCGGTGCCGATGATGTGCAGACCGCACGGCACGTCATCGAGGCACCCCTTCTCCTTGAGGATGCCGTCGCCCGTGCAGGCGGGGCGATTGCAGGCGATGTGGCAGCCGTCAGCGCACTGGAGCACCGTCGGGTCGAGTTTGATGTCGGTGCCGCGGCCCGCCATGTTCGTGGCGATGGTGACGGCGCCGCGCCGGCCGGCGCCGGCCACGATTTCCGCCTCGCGCTGGTGGTGTTTCGCGTTCAGGACATTGTGGTTGACGCCGCGCCGCGTGAGCAGGCGGCTGAGCAGTTCGCTCACCTCCACGGTCGTCGTGCCGACGAGGACCGGCAGCCCCATCTCGTGCAGACGCGCCACCTCGTCGACGATGGCGTTGTACTTTTCCTTCTTGGTGCGGAATATGACGTCGTCATAGTCGAGGCGCCGCACCGGCTCGTTGGTCGGGATCACCGCGACGTCGAGCTTGTAGATGTCGTGGAACTCCTGCTCCTCGGTTTCCGCGGTGCCGGTCATGCCGGCCAGCTTGGCGTACATGCGGAAGAAGTTCTGCAGGGTGATCGTGGCGAGGGTCTGGGTCTCCCTCTCGACCTTGACCCCCTCTTTCGCTTCGAGGGCCTGGTGCAGGCCCTCGCTGAAGCGACGGCCCGGCATCAGGCGGCCGGTGAATTCGTCGACAATGAGGATCTTGCCCTCCTGCACGACATATTCGTCGTCCTTCTCGTAGATCGAGTAGGCCCGCAGGAGCTGGTCCACGTTGCTGATCTGCTCGTTCTTGACCGCATAGGCCCGCTCCACGGCTTCGAGGCGGAGCGCCTTCTCCTCGGCATCGAGCGAGCTGTCCCGCTCGAGTTCGCCGACCAGGTGCGCCAGATCGGGCAGCACGAAGAAGTCGGGCTCGTCCTGGGCGAGGGCCTCGCGCCCCTTCTCCGTCAGGTCGACGCTGTGGTGCTTCTCCTCCACCACGTAGAGCAGGTCCTCGTCGGCTTCCCACATCGCCTTGTCCCGCATGAAATTGGCTTCGGTGCGCTGGATGGTCTCGAGCACGCCCGGAATCTGCGCCAGCCGGCGGAACCGCTTGTGCTTCGGGGCGCCACGGCTGATCCGCAACAGCTTGAGCGCGGTCGCATCGTCGAGGACGACCTCGGAATCATCCGCGCCCGGCTTCATGATCCGTTCCACTTCCGACACCCACTCGTTGACGAGGCGCCCCTGCTGGCGCACGACCTGCTCCACGCGCGGCTTGAGCTCCTCGAAGCGGTGCGTCGACTTGTCCACGGCGCCACTGATGATCAGCGGGGTGCGCGCCTCGTCGACAAGCACCGAGTCGACCTCGTCCACGATCGCGTAGTTGAAGGCGCGGTGGACCAGGTGATCCTTGTGGACGGCCATGTTGTCGCGCAGGTAGTCGAAGCCGAACTCGTTGTTCGTGCCGTAGGTGACGTCGCAGTTATAGGCGTCCCGGCGCTCGGCCGGAGTCATATCGGTGACGATGAAACCGACGGTGAGGCCGAGAAAACGCAGCACGCCGCCCATCCACTCGGCGTCGCGGCGGGCCAGGTAGTCGTTCACGGTGACGAGATGCGCTCCCTTGCCCGACAGCGCGTTCAGGTAGAGAGGCATGACGGCCACGAGGGTCTTGCCCTCGCCGGTGGCCATTTCGGTGATCCGGCCCTGATGGAGCACGATCGCGCCGACGACCTGAACGTCGTAGGGCACCATGTCCCATGTCTGTGCCTGCCCCCAGACCGGCCACGCGGCCCGGCGCTCGGCGAGGCGGCGGCACGCCTCCCAGACCGTCGCGTACGCCTCCGGCAGCAGGGCGTCGAGATTCTCGCCGTCGCGCGCCCGCGCGCGCAGCCCCTCGGTCAGATCGCGCAACTGGTCGTCACTCAGCTCGCGGTAGCCGGAACGGATCGCCTTGACCTGCTCCAGCACCGGCAGCTGCTTCTCGTAGTCGCGATGCGACTTCCGGCCGAACATCTTCTCGAGGACGGCGCCGAATCGCAGCGTCACGGGCGCAAACCTCCGGTTCGCGGGACGGGAGGGCAGGAGGGTATTCGCAAAAACAGGTCTCACCCGTCCGGCCGGGATGAGACCCCCTGGGACAAGACGTCTGCGGAGCAGGCGCCCAGGATGACCGAGAAAGTTAACGGTCGCGGGGGCCGGGTGTCAACGGTTGATCAGGTCGCGCAGGCTGGCCAGCAGCCCGGAACGCCGCGGATGCGCGGCGCGACCGGTCCCCTGGCGGGCGAGCGGCTGCAGCGGATCGATGCGCAGTGCGTCGTTGTAGAAGCGCTCCGCGAGCTTGTCCAGGCCGGCCGTTTCGTATACGAAAGCCAGCCGCGCCTGATAGGTGGCGTTGTACGGCTCGCTCTCAGCGGCGCGGCGGCACAGGTCGCGCGCCTTGTGCAGGTTTTCCCCACCGGCAGCCATGGCGTAGCCGGCCAGCGACAGGTAGGCGGGATTGTCGCTTTCCAGGCGCATGATCGCCATCATGACCCGCGCCGCGGCCTCGAACCGGCCCTCCTCGACGAGCTGTTCCGCCTTCATGAAGGCACGACCGGCCTCCTTGCTGCCGACGGCCGGCGCGGCGGTGGCGCTTGCCTCGCGCGGCGCCTCCGGCTGCCCGCGAGGCTCAACTGTAGCCTCGGCCACCGAGGAACCGACGTGCTCCTGTCGGTGAAGATCGAGATCGTAGACCTGGCGCTTGGCCTGATCGGTGAGAGTCGTATAGGCGCGGTTGATCTCGATGAACTTCTCCGTGTCCTCCGACCGCTGGTCCTGCCGCCGCAGGTCGGGATGGTAGATCTTGGCTAAACGGAAATAGGCGGCGCGGATGGCGTCTTCCGTCGCTTCCGGCGACACCTGCAGGATCTCGTAGAACGACAGGTCCGCCACCGTCACGCCTCCGTGAGCGCCGCGAGTTCCCGAAGCGCGTTGAGCACGAGCGGGTTGCACGGCTCCAGCTCCTCGGCCAGTCGTAGTTCCGTCTCCGCTTCGCGGTAGCGCCCCGCTTCAAGCAGCGAGACGCCCAGGTTGATGCGCGCCTTCGCCAGGCGCGGGTTGAGTTCGAGCGCGTGGCGGAACTCCAGAACGGCGTCGTCGAGCATGCCGGCGTTCCCGTAGGCGAGCCCCAGCAGGTGATGAAGGTCGGCGTACTGGCCGTGCTGCTCCAGCAGGCCGGCCAACAGCGAAATCGCCAGGCCGTTGTCCCGCCTGTGGATCGCCTCCAGAGCCTGGGCCTTGCGCAACGCCAGCTCGTCCGGTTCGGCCTGACTGAACGTTTCCACGGCAGCGCTCATGGCAATGAGATCGCCCTCGCGGCAGCGCCGCACCAGCTCGCCCGCCTGTTCCCGGAGCAGCGGCGGGCACTGCTGTTGGAAGGTCATCAACGCGTCGGCGGCGCCCGGTGCATCGCCCATGGCCAGCCGGGCGCGCACGAGGTTGAGACGGGCCTTGTAGAAACGCGCATTGCGGGCGAGCGCGTCGGTGAAGGCGGTGACAGCCTCGGGCAGTCTTCCGCTCCGCATCTGCGCTTCGCCCAGCTTGTTGTGGATGTCCGCGTACTCGGGATGCAGCTCCAGCGCCTCTTCGAACAGGGCGATGGCGTTCAGCGGCTGCTCCCCCTCCAGGGCTCGTTCCCCCGCCTGGACGCACGATTCGCAGAGGTGGAATTCGGCCCGCTCGCGGTACCGTCCGGCCGGCTGGCCCAGGTAGGCGCGGAAGGCGCGGCGCGCGGTTTCATAGTCGCCGGAATTGTAGGCGCGCAGTCCCTCGGCAAAGGGGCCGCCCGGCAGGAAGCGCAGCAACTGACGCAGGAACATGAGCCTCGTATCTCCGGCGCCTGGCCCGGAGGAGGCTTACCTCGTCCAGGGCAGGAGCAGTTGAATGATACCGGCCGTGGCGAGGGGCATCGTCAGGTTGTCCCACCGCCCCGGTGTCCACCGCTCGAGAAGCGCCGCGGCCAGACCACCGGCGATCACCAGTCGCAGGTCCGGTCCCATGGCCAGAAGGACCATCGTCATCGAGACGATCAGGCAGCCGAGCGTCCCTGCCAGGGTCTTGCGCCCCCGGCGCATGACCACCGGCGCCCGGTTCGGCTCCCGGCGCAACTTGCGCGCGAAGCGCCAATGGGTCCACGACTGTCCCACCAGTGCCGCGGCCGAATCTCCCCAGGCCAGGCAAAGAATGCCGGCCGTGGCGGGCCGGGGCGCGAACAGGGCCGATGTCAGGGTCACGCCGAGCATCATGACCGAAGCGCCCGAAAGGGCGTGGCGCTCGTCCCGCCGGAAGACGAATGGGAACCGGCGGTAGACCCAGAGCGCCCAGCGACGCGAACCCAGCCGTGCCCAATCCACGGCCAGCACGAAAACAGTTGCAAGGGCCAGGCCAGACGTGGCGAGTGGCTCACTGAGCAGGTAGGTCCAGAAGGCGAGCAGGGTGGAACTGAGGTGGATCCCCTTGCGGTCCCACTCCACATGCTGCCGCCAGGAGTTCCGTGTCGAATGAAGTGGCTGCGGGACAACGGGTTTCACCGCATCCGCCGACCCGGGGCGGGAATTTCCAGGCGGCGGTGCATTGCCGTGTCCATCAGGTGAGGGGGCACTCAGCATTCCCAGTTCATCCCCATCGTTGCAGAAGATACCCCACTCCGCCCGTCAGTGGCGCAAAATGCGTCACGGCGCCCCGGGCAGGGCGCC
Source organism: uncultured bacterium (assembly GCA_963732385.1). Lineage (GTDB taxonomy): Bacteria > Krumholzibacteriota > Krumholzibacteriia > LZORAL124-64-63 > LZORAL124-64-63 > CAVSZB01. The sequence continues at coordinate 423,308 of CAVSZB010000007.1, forward strand.
GGAAAGGATCCAACCGTAAATCTCGCGGTCGATCAACACCTTTTCCACATAGGTCCGGGTCTCGGCGTATCCGATCCAGGGCAGGAACAGGACCGGTTCGGACCGCCCGCCCAGCTGGCGCACCCAGCGTCGCACCGCTTCGCCGCCGGCGTTGAAGCCGGCCGTGGCGCGATAGGGGTCGCCGTCGAAGGCCCGCGCGTTCTCCAGCAGCAGACGGGCGCCGGTACGCAGAGACATGACCGGCCGGCTCCAGACCGCCTCGCCCGCCGGCGCCCCCCGCTCCGGATAGTGGAACGGCATGATCTGCAGCCAGCCGAGCGCGCCGGCGCGCGACCGGGCGCCGGGATCGAACAGGGACTCGTTGCGCGCCAGGGCCAGGATGAGCGCCGGATCGAGAGCGAGAGCGGACAATTCTTCGCGCAAAGCTCCCGGTCCCGGCACCGGGTAGAGCAGAAGCAGTCGATCCCGCTCGGGAAGCCCTGACGCCGGCAGCCCCTGCGCCAGGACCACGCCGGCATGCGGGTCGCCTGCGGCCAGCGCGAGTCCCAGGAGGACGTGGCGATCGGGCCAGGCGCGGGCGTCGGCCGCGCCGGGGGGCAGCGGCGGGCCGGCGGGCACCGCGTCAGGACCGGCGGTCCGCAGGCGTTCCCGCTCCAGCAGCCAGCGCACGGCGGCCGCTCCTGCGGGGTGTCCGCGCAGGAAACGACCGACGGCCACGCGCGCCAGCGCCTCGCGCGTGGCGGGAGTTGCGGCAACCGCGGCAGCGGCCAGGGCGTCGCGGTACTCGGTTGCGCGGGCGTCGGCAAGGCCGCCCACATACGTGTCGGCGAGGCAGGTTCCCCAGGCGAGCCACGCCTCCCAGGCGAGCGCAGCGGCGGGCCAGGGCGTTGCGCCGGCGGTCGACGCAGACAGGTCAATCGAGGCGGAGAGCCCCGCCTGCACGCGCCGGCGCGCACTGGCGAGGCGGCCCTCACGGACCGTGGTGTCGGGCGACGCGCCTAATCCCAGCCGCGCCCAGGCCGGAGCGAGCGCGTCTCGCCAGCTGTCCCATTCCCCGGCCGGCAGTTCGGCGCGCGCCAATTCGCGGACCCTGGTCGCTTCGGGCACCTGCTTCAGCACCGCGGCCAGCAGGGCCACCTGCTGTGCCTGGATCGCGACCGGGGCTCGCAAGGCGGGATCACCGCGCGCCGCCACGAACGCCCGTTTCAGGTCGGCCAGGGCCGGCGCCCAGGCGCCGGCCAGCGCGCGTTCCTCCGCCGCCCGTCGCCAGAGCCGAACCTGGCCGGAGGCATGGATGCCGGGGTGTGCGGCCCACGTTTCGGCCCACGACGGCTCCCAGCCGTCGGACCGCAGGCGGCCCCTCAGCCAGGCGTCCTGGAAGCGGGGATTGGTCGGCGGCACAGGGTGCCGCTTGAAATGGCGCTCCAGCTCCGGCCCGCGCGGCAGGCAGGCGGCGCCCACCGCGGCCCGGGCCTCGGGCGGGAAACCGGCGCGGTCGAGGTCGGCGGTGGTGAGCCCGGCGCCGGCCAGCCGCAACAGGAACAGCGCCAGCGCCTCATCCCCGCAGCCTGCCGGCAGCAGCGGGCGGGCACGGGCACGCTGGCGGGCGCGCCAGAGCGCCCAACCGGAATTGCTGTCGTAGGAACCGAGGGCGTACAGCTCCGGCCAGGGCGCCTCGCCCGCCGTGTCAGGCCGGCTGGTGGCGAGTTCGTGCAAGCGTCGCCAGCGGAGCGACCAGATGAAACGGGCATCGTCCGACAACGGAGGTAGTCCGGGCGCGGTCAGCAGACGTTCAGCCTGGACAGTAGCCGTTCCATAATTCTTTAAATGATAATTATTTAGTATGGAACATTGAAGTGATTCCTTGGACTCGGCCGCGGCGCTCCGGCTCGAGCCCAGGGCCGCCAGGGCGGCTCTCTCCCGTGCAGCCCAGGCGCCTTTTTCCACCGGGCCGCCGAGCGCCGCGTCGAGCAGGTCGTCGCTCGCCAAACCGGTTCCCGAAGTAGCCAGCCGCAACAGCGTGCTGTCGAGGCTGGCCCGCCAGAGGGAGTCGATGCGGCACGGGAGGAACAGATCGGCCGGCCAGCCGTCCGGCAGGGACATGCGTGGGGCCACAGGCCCGAAGCCGACGCGGAAACGTTCGCGAAAAGGATCGCGCAGCGGCGCGGCGGGTACTGCCCGTGCGGTGAGCAGGATCAGCCCCAGCAGCAGTGGCGCGGACAGGGCTGGGCGCTTCATCGCAGGATAACCACCCGGCGCGTGGCGCGCTCCCCGAGGCTCGTCTCCAGATGGAGCAGGTAGAGCCCTCCCGGAAGGGGGCGCCCCCGCTCGTCGGTTGCGTCCCAGACCAGCAGGCGCGCGCCGCCAACGAGCGGCCATTCGCGCAGGCGGCGACCGCGCAGGTCGCAGGCGCGGAGCCGTCCGGCCGCGTCGGCCGGCAGTTCGACGAGCAGGCGCACCTCGCCGCCCGCGGGATTGGGATACGGCAGGCCGAGCCGCGGCGGAGCAACTGCGGCCCGCGGGGCGTCGAGCAGACGACCGCGGGAGGCTACCGGGCCGAGAGGGGTCTGCGCGATCACCCGGAAGAGACGGCGTTCACCGGACGCGGCGGCCCCCGCGATCTGAGCCGACAGGAGGTAAATCGCCGGGTCGGACGGTTCTGCGGCGGGAGGGCCCGACCACGCGGTCAGCCAGGTCACCCCGTTGTCCGTGCTGGTCTGGACGGTGAAGGCGGTGACCGGATCGTCCGCCGGCCACTGCCAGGAGAGTTCCCCGTCCGAACTGCAGGAGGTCGGGAAGGGGCCGCCGGCCGGCGCCGAGTCCGGTTGCGCGCGCAAGCGGGCCACGAACCAGCCCCGGCCACGGAACTGATCATCGGAAGCGAAGCGCAGGCGCAGGCGCACCGGCCCCGGCACGTGGCGCGGCGCGGCGATGTCGTCGACACGCCAGATGCAGGCCCCGCCTGGCGCCAGCGAGTCCTCCCCCGCGAAAGCGGAGCGTCCGTGCAGTCCCGACCGCGCCTCGGGCACGATGGCACCGCCGTAGCCGCCTGCCGGTTCGGCCGCCGCCACCGAGCCGTCGGCCATGACGAACTCCACCAGGCCACCGTCGAAAGCCGCCCCGGGCCAGGCCAGCTCACCGTCGAGCGCATGCAGGAGACGCACGCCGGTGCCGGCCGGCAGCGGGCCCGACACCAGCGCGAGATCGGCGTCGTTGGCGTAGCTGACGTCCGGCCAGGCCGAGGCGTCCGGCCAGGCCGCGCCGGTGCAGGCGAGCACCGGGCCGCCGTCGGCGCGCAGGGGAGCCCCCGCCTGCCAGCGGTGCCAACTGGTGGCTGAGGCGGACAGCGTCTCCTGGCGCCACTCGCCCGGCCAGACGGCGCCGAAGTCGAGCGGATCGGCCCCCTCGCTCCAGAGCCACTCGCGGGGGTACGTCTGCGCGAAGCCGGCGGAGGCGGTCAGGTGGATGGCGAAGCGGGTCGCCGCGGCGGCCCCGGCCGGGTCGCCGGCCGGGATCCAGGCGACCGGGGCGGCGGGACTCCAGCTCCGCGCCACCGGATCACGCACCAGCGGGACCGTCAGAGCGAGCGCACCGTCGGCGAACGCCCCCCACGGAGGATCGCCAAGGACCAGGATCTCGGCGGTCAGATCGGCGGTGGGGGGGCCGAGTTCGGTCGCCTGCAGAAGCAGCGGAAATACGCCGTTCGCCGGCGGCGCGAAGGCGAAATCCAGCGCGCAGGCTGGGGTAATGGCGTCAACCACGGACAGCGTGACGCCACCGCCACCGAGCAGCGCGATTCCGGTGAGTGCGACTTCGGTCGGACCGGTGTAGCCGTTGCTCGACGGCTCGGTCTCGGGCGTCAGGGCACGGTTGCCGGTCGTGCCGGGAAACATGTCGGCAGAGCCACCGACGTCGAGACCGGCGGCCAGCCAGCCGTTGCCGTCCGCCTCGAGCAGCCGCACCCGCAGGTGGCGCAGGTCGGGATCGACGCTCGACTGCGCCTGTTCGGGCAGTTCGGCGTCGAGGTGGTACGCCACCAGACCTGGTTGCAGGTGCCCATCACAGACGGTCGGCCCCCCCCCGCCACGCGCCTCCAGCAGGAACGACTCGGCGCCGGTTTCGCCGCGGGTCCAGACCTGCCACACCTCGGCGCCCAGCGGCGGCGGGAGCAGTTCCGCGGCGCCGGCGCCGGGGAGGCCACGCTTGACGACGATGTCCCGCCAGCCGAGTTGGGCGGCGCTGTAGGCGTCCGGCAGCGCAGGGAAACGGCCGTCCGGGAGCAGCGCGCCGGCGGCCATCAGACTGAACACGCCGAGCCCGCCGACCCCGGCCAGATCGCCCCCCGTGACCGGCAGGAACGGATCGTAGCGGTCTTCGAGGCCGAGCAGGTGGGCGCTTTCGTGGGCCCAGACGCCGAGCGGGCTGCTCAGGCTGGCCACTGCATAGAAGCGGGCCAGGGTGCCGCGGTCGAAGACCGGCATGTCCAGGTAGTACTGGAGCGCCTCGATGAGACCGGCGGCAGCGTCATTTTCGTTGCCCACATCGGTGTGCAGGATGAGGACACCATCGACCTCGCCGTCGTCGTCGGCCGTGCCGGGAAAGCCATCGGCGCCGTCATTGTCGAGACGGGAAAAGGCTAGGCCGGCCGCTTGCGTGGCGTCCAGCGAGGCGGTGGCTAGCAGGCGCGAGCGGGTGAAGCCGTTCAACCCGCGGTCGGAGTAGGCGGCGGTCGCCTCCGGCAGATGCACCAGCGGCGCCAGCACCAGATCCAGATCGGCACGTCCGCAGGAGGCGAGGCCGAAGTAGTAACGCAGCGTTGGCGGTTGCGGCAGCGCGGGACTTCCGCTCGGCAGGACGGCGGACGGACCGCTCAACAACGGCCCGATGGCCGTTCCCGGGTCCCAGTCGGCCGGCAGGCGCTGGTCGGCGAAATCGACCGGAATCACCAGCAGCGTCAGCCGGGCGGCAACGCCCAGCCGCTGCGCAGCGGCCGTGGCGGTGCGCACGGAGGCGCGGCGCGCCGCGCGCAGGAGCGTCAGCGCGGTGTCTGCCGGAGCAGTCCGCGTTGCCCGGGGCGTGGCCGCGGCTCCGGTCGGCAGGCAAAGAGCGCAGGCGAGCGCCAGCAGCGCACGTTTCACGCCGCGGTCACTCCCACTCGATGGTCGCCGGCGGTTTGCTGCTGACGTCATACACGACCCTGTTGATGCCCGGCACCTCGTTGATGATCCGGTTGCTGACGCGCGCCAGCAGGTCGGAGGGGATCCGCGCCCAATCCGCTGTCATGCCGTCGCGGCTGGTCACGGCGCGCAGGGCGACCACCGCCTCGTAGGTGCGCTGGTCACCCATCACGCCGACGGAGTGGATCGGCAGCAGGATCGCACCGGCCTGCCAGATCCGCTCGTACTCCCCGCTGGTCTGCAACTCCTCGATGAAGATATGGTCGGCCGCCTGTAATAGACCAACCTGTTCCGGGGTTACCTCCCCCAGGATGCGCACGGCGAGGCCGGGACCGGGGAACGGATGGCGCATAAGCAGAGGGGGGGGAATGCCGAGCGCCCGTCCCACCGCGCGCACCTCGTCCTTGAACAGGTCGCGCAGCGGCTCGACGAGCCGGAAACCGAGCTTCTCCGGCAGCCCTCCCACGTTGTGGTGGGTCTTGATCGTGCTCGATGGCCCGCCGAGCGAGACCGACTCGATCCGGTCCGGATAGAGCGTGCCCTGCGCCAGGCAGCCGAAGGTCCCCTCCTCCCGCGCCGCCTGCTCGAACACCTCGATGAAGGTGGCGCCGATGATCCGGCGCTTGCGCTCCGGCTCGGTCACGCCGCGCAGACGTTCCAGGAACATCGCGCCGGCGTCCACGCGGCGCAGCGGCCGGCGGAGTTGCGCGTTGAGCACCGTCTCGACCGCGTCCGCCTCCCCCTGGCGCAGCAGCCCGTTGTCCACGAAGACGCAGTGCAGACGATCGCCGACCGCCCGGTCCACGAGGGTGGCCACGACCGTCGAGTCCACGCCGCCCGAGACGCCGCACAGCACGTGGTCGGTGCCCACCGTCGCGGCGATCCGCGCCACGGTCTCGGCCACGAATTCCGCCGCCGACCAGCGCTCGGTGAGGCCGCACATCCCGCGCGCGAATCCCTCGAGCAGGCGCCGGCCGTGTTCGGTGTGCGCGACCTCCGGGTGGAACTGCACGCAGGCGAAGCGCCGCTTGGGATCGACCGCGGCCGCGAACGGGATCGACTCCGAGCGCGCCAGGACCGTGAACCCTGCCGGCAGCGCGGTGACGCGGTCGCCGTGGCTCATCCAGACCCGCTGCTGCGCCGGCTGGCCGGCGAACAGCGGACTGTCGGCCGTGACCGTGATCGTGGCGGCGCCGTACTCGCGCTGATCGCCCGCCTCGACGCGGCCGCCGAGGCGCCGGCACATCAACTGCATTCCGTAGCAGATGCCCAACAACGGTTTGCCGGCGACGAACAGTTCGTCGCCCACGTCGGGGGAGTCGGGGTCGGTCACCGAGGCGGGGCCGCCCGAGAGGACGATGCCGCGCACCCGCGGGTCGTCCAGCGTTTCGCGCCAGCGATGGAACGGCAGGATCTCGCTGAAGACCCCCAGTTCGCGCAGCCCCCTGACAATCAGCTGCGTGACCTGCGACCCGAAGTCGAGCACGACGATTCTGGCCTGGCCCGGCGCGGTGTTCATCGGCTCCTCCGGCGGCGGTTCAATGGCGGAAGTGGCGGCGCGCCGCCTGGATCAGCGTGAGGCCGCGCGCCGCAGCGGCCGCGGCCACCGCGGCGTCGCGCACGGAACCGCCGGGGGCAATCACGGCCGTGATCCCGGCGTCGGCCAACAGGTCGATGCTGTCGGGGAACGGGAAGAAACCGTCGGACGCGGCCACCGCGCCGCGCGGCTCGAAGCCTCGCTCGCGCGCCTTGTGCAGGGCGAGCCGGACCGCATCGACGCGGCTCATCTGGCCCGCGCCTACCCCGCGCAGTCCGGTCGCATCCGCCAGCACGATCGCGTTGCTCTTGACGTGCTTGACGGCGCGCCAGGCGAGCGACAGCGCCGCCCGCACGGCGTCCGTGAGGGGCGCCCCGGCGGCGGGCGTGGCCGTTGCGAGTTCGGGGAAGTCCTCATCCTCGTCCTGGTCGAGCCGCAGACGTCCGAAGGCGCGCGAGGAACCGCGCGTGGCGTCGAGGAACAGCCCCCGCTCCCAGGTCAGGATCCGCAGGTTTTGGCGGCGGCGCAGGATTTCGAGCGCCCCGGCCGGGAAGTCTGGCGCGGCGACGACCTCGGCGAACCGCGCCGCCAGCAACGCGGCGGTCGCCTCGTCCACCGGTACCGAGAAGGCGTAGACCCCGCCGAACGCCGCGTCCGGATCGCACGCCAGCGCCCGTTCGAGCGCCGTCGCCGGCGTGTCGCCCACGGCAAGGCCGCACGGGTTGGTGTGCTTGATGATCGCGCAGGCCCCCTCCGGAAAATCGGCGGCCAGCTTGAGCGCGGCGACGAGGTCGACAAGGTTGTTGTACGAAAGCTCCTTGCCGCCCCACAGGCGCAGGCCGCAGTCGCCGAGCGCGCCGGCCAGATCGCGCGTCCCCGGCACGCTCAGGCGCGCGCCCTGGTGCGGATTCTCACCGTAGCGCAGCGGGATATCGACGGTCGCCGCGGGTGAAGGGCCGGCGAACCAGGCGGCGATGTCGGCATCGTACGCGGCGGTGCGGGCGAAGACGGCGGCCGCCATCCGGCGTCGGAACTCGAGACTGGTATCGCCGTCGTGACGTCGCAGTTCCCAGAGGAACTCCTCGTAGTCGGCCGGCGAGCTGAGCACGGTCACGCGCGCGAAGTTCTTGGCGGCGGCCCGCAGCATGGCCGGCCCGCCGACGTCGATCTGCTCCACGACGTCCGCCGCGGGAGCGCCCGCGCGCGCCGCCTCGGCGAAGCGGTAAAGGTTCACGCAGACCACGTCGATCGGCACGATCCCGGTCGCCGCCACCGCGGCGAAGTCCGCTTCGCGCACGCCGAGGATACCGCCATGAATCGCCGGGTGGAGCGTCTTGACCCGGCCGCCGAAAATCTCGGGGAAGCCGGTCAGATCGCTCACCGAGCGGTGGGGAATGCCGTGGCTGGCGAGGAACGCCGCCGTACCGCCGCTGGCCACGAAATCGTAGTCGAACGACTGCATGACGGTGGCGATGTCGGCGAGACCGCTCTTGTCGGTGACACTGAGCAGGCCGCGACGGGCGCGTTTCAATCCAGGTATGGGCTCCACGCAGCCGCCTCCTCCGGAAAGAGCAGCGCGAGCACCTCACGGTAGCGCGCGGCCGTCCGCCGCAGGATGTCGGCCGGCACGATCGGCGGCGGCGGCTCGCGGTTCCAGTCTGACGCGGCGAGATGATTACGCAGGATCTGCTTGTCCCAACTCGGGGGATCCTCGCCCGGCCGGGTGGCCGCGGCGGGCCAGAAGCGACTCGAATCGGGGGTGAGCACCTCGTCGATCAGGGTGAGACGGCCATCGATCCGGCCGAACTCGAACTTCGTGTCGGCCACGATCACGCCGCGTGGCGCGGCCAGCGCGGTCGCTTCCCGATAGAGGTGCAGCGTCAGATCGCGCGTCGCCACCGCTGCCGTCTCCCCGATGAGGGCGCACGCGGCGGCAAAGTCGATGTTCTCGTCGTGCCCCTCCTCTGCCTTCGTCGAGGGGGTGAAGATCGGCTCGGGCAACTGCTGCGCCAGCAACAGCCCCGTCGGCAGCGTCACGCCGCAGATCGCGCCGGAGCGACGGTACGCGGCGAAAGCGGAGCCGGCGAGGTAGCCGCGCGCCACACACTCGATCGGCAGGCGTTCGGCCTTGCGCACCAGCATGCTCCGCCCCCCCAGTTCGTCCCGCAGCGCGCGGAAGGGAGGCGGAAATGCGGTGGGGTCGGCGGTGATCAGGTGGTTGGGCAGGTCGGGAAAACGCGCGAGCCAGGCGAGCGTCATCACCGTCAGAACGACGCCGCGCCCCGGCACAGCCTCGGCCATGACCACGTCGTAGGCGGAGATGCGGTCGGTGGCGACGATGAGCAGCTCATCGCCCAGGTCGAAGATCTCACGCACCTTGCCGCGGAAGTCGGGTTTGAGCCCGAGCTCGGAGGTGCTGCGCAGCGATCGCATGGCGCTCCCTGCCGGGAAGGGACGGTGGCGGCCCCGGACTCGCGGCCGATGAATATGAGGGGCGAAACCGGCGGCATCTTAGGGAGGGGCGCGGGGGGTGTCAAGGCGTGGCGGGAGCGAGGGCGGGAGACGGCCGCTGCGGCCGCGCGCGGTGCGCCAGTGGAGCGCCCCCGTCCGCTCCCACTGCAGGCGCACGGTGCCGTCAAGGTCGGTGCGCAGCGGCACCAGGGTGTCGCCCCGGGCCAGGAAAGGTCCGTGACTCGGATGCCGGTGCCGGTTGGCCACACCGCAAGAGATCAGCACGAGCCGCGGTGTTGCGGCGTCGAGCAGAGCATCGCTGCCGCTCGTCGCGCTGCCGTGGTGCCCGGCCTTCCAGACCTGGAGCGGGCCGTCGCCAGCCAGGCCCCCGGTGGTCAGCAGCGACTCCTCCCCCGCCCGGCCGAGGTCGCCGGTCCAGAGCGCGATCGCGCGCCCTTCCCGGCGCAACACGAGCGACGGGGAGCGATCGTTGGCGTCACCGGGGTTCGCCAGACCGGGGTGCGCGCAAACCAGCGCCCAGCCGTCGGCGGCGTACAGCACATCGCCGGCGCGCGGCCTCCGCACCGCAGCTTTTGACGGCAGGTCGAGGGCGGCCGGATCGCAGTCGCCGGCGAGCCACCAGGCGTCGACTCGGCGCCGGGCGATCACCGTCGGGACGCCGCCAACATGATCGTCGTGCGCGTGGGTGATGACGACGGCGGCGAGCCGCCGCACCCCCTCGCGATCGAGCCACGGCCCCGGCACGCGCGCGAAGGCGCTGCCGGTGGTGAGGCTCGGACCGGTATCGATCAGCACGGCGGCGCGGTCAGGAAACACCAGCACGGCGCAATCTCCCTGCCCTACGGCGAACTGCATCGCCGTCATGGCGCTGCGGGGCGCGGCCCGGCCCCACGGCAGGAGCGCGAGCATCGCCATGGCGCCGGCCAGCAGCCCGAGCGCCGAGCGGCGGGGCGCGTCGGCGCAATGGCGCAGGCAGAAGCCGAGCCAGACCGAAGCGAGCAACAGGCCTGCCAGCCGCAGCGGGCCCAGTGGCGGCGCGCCGAAACTCGCGCCGGAGACCCGGTCAAGCAGGCCGGCGCTCGCCTCGAGCAGCCGCGCCAACAGCCAGCAGTCGGCGAACAGCGCCTGGGCAAGGCCGCAATGGAACGACGCCGCAGCCAGCCCCAGACTGGCCAGCCAGACGATGCCGGTGAAGAGTGGCACGGCCCAGAGATTGACTAAGGGCGACAGCAGGTTGAGCCTGCCGAAGCAGGCCGCCGTGTCAGGCAGAGTGAACCACTGCGCCCCGAGAGTGACGGCCAGCCCTAACGACAGCCAGCGCCAGCGCCTCGGCGCAGCCCGCCAGAGCGGACCTGCCCCACGGAGGGTCGCCACCAGGCCGACAGCCGCCAGATAGGAGAGCCGACAGCCGGCATCGAGCACAATCCAGGGCTGGGCCTGCAGGGTGAGCCAGAACAGGACCCCCAGAACGTGCAGCGGATCGGTGCGGCGGCCCAGCAGCGGCGCGGCCAACGCCAGCAGACCGAGCGCCACCGCCCGCAACACCGACCCGGTCAGGCCCGACAGCACGGCGTAGGCTGGCAGAGTCGCCAGCGCGACGCAGAAGCGGGCGCCGGGTCCCGGTCGCAGCGGCCGGGCGAGCGTGAACAGCACCGCCACGATGATGCCGACGTTCAGGCCACTGACCGCGAACAGGTGGGCCAGGCCGATCCGCGCCATCGGCGCCTGGTTGGCGCGGGCCGCCGCGTCGCGCTCCCCCAGCAGCACCGAACCGAGCAGTCCCGATTCGCGCGGCGGCAGGTTGCGATCGAGGGTGTCGAGGATCCAATCGTGAAGGGCGCTCAACGCCGATCCTGCCGGCGCGCGCCAGCGGTCCGGGGGGGCCGCGGCCGGAGGATTCGCAGGATCGGCGCCGCGCCAGCGTCCTTCCCAGAGCGTCCCGCGCCCGGCGAGAAAGCGGGCCATATCGAAGCCGCCCGAGCAGACACTGCCGGCCGGCGGCCCCGCCTCGAGCAGGCCGGCCAGGACGGCGCCGAACCGGGGGGCTTCGCCACGGCCGTGCAGCAGGACGGCGTCGCCGGGAAGGGGGGGTGGGGAGGCATCGCCGGCGAGGCGCCGCCCCAGCGCCAGCACCACGGCTGGGGCGGTCCAGGCGTCTGTGCGCTGATCCGCCCACCCGGTCACCCGCACGCAGGCCCCCGCGCGCCAGACCCGTCGGCGGCTGGGGGTCCAGGGGGTGATGGCGCAGGCCTCGGCGCGCGCCCGGCGGGTCCGGACCTCGCCGCGTCCATGCGCGAAGGCGGCGACTGCGGTGGCGCTCCAGATCGCGACATCCCAGACGCCTGGCGGCCGCAGGACCAGGGCCGCGGGAAGCAGACCGGCCAGACGCAGCGCGCGGTTGTCGGGGGGACGCGCGGCGGCGGGAACCACGAGGGGGACGGCGCCTCCGCGCCAACCACCGGCCGCGAAGGCAAGCAGCCAGATCAGGGCCCAGACGAGCGGCCAGCGGCGGCGGGCCGCAACGGCCGCGCGGCGCAGCTGCCCGCGGGGGGTCAGCCGGACGGATGGATCGGTGGCGCCAGGATGTGCGGTTCCCCCTGAGGATTCCAGAAGGTGCACCGATTGCGTCCCCCGCGCTTCGACAGGTAGAGCATGCCGTCAGCCTTGCGATAGAGCTCGGCCGGATCGATGCCCCCCTCGGGAAAGGTCACTCCACCGTAGGAGAGGGTGACAGCCTGCGGTTCGGCCGCCCCGGGAAAGTTGAAGCGCATCCGGTCGATCCGCTCCAGCAGCCGCTGGCATACCTCCTGGGCGGCCGCCGGCTGGGTGTCAGGCAGGATCAGGGCGAACTCCTCACCGCCGATCCGGCAGACCAGATCGATCCGGCGCAGCCCGCCGAGCAGCTCCCGCGCCACCGTGCGCAGCACCTCGTCTCCGACCGGATGGCCCCAGTTGTCGTTGATCCGCTTGAAGTGGTCGATGTCGGCCAGGACCAGCGCCAGCGGCGATTCCCGCCGGCGCGCGCGTTCGATCTCGAGCCCGAGTTGCCCGTCGAAATAGGCCCGGTTGTGCACGCCGGTCAGGCTGTCGGAGTGAACCAGCCGGCTCATATCGAGATGCTGTCGCCAACGGGTGGTGACAAAGCGGCTGATCAGGCGGGCATCGTGCAGCAGGCGTGCGCGGGACGTGGCCTGGGACGCCGACAACAGCAGCAGGCCCGCCTCCCCGGCCCGGACCTCCTCTTCCAACGGGGCGAGCAGCGGCACCGCCGCGGCGCCGGAAAAATTGAGTTCCCCGGTCCCGTCAAGCACGCGGCGCAGTGCGGGCGGCAGGTCGGCAGCGGTCGTGAACCAGACGGCGCCGCCCGCGGGGCGATTGGAGGCCCAGAGGGGGGCACCGGGGCCGCTCACCAGTGGCGCCACGCGGCGCGGGACCAGACCTGGATCGAGGTCCCCGGCGAGCAGCACGCCGAGCCGTCGTTGCGGCAGGGCGCGGGCGAGCAGGCTAAGAATCCCCTCCAGAACCGCCTGCCGGTGCGCATCGCGCGGCTCCCCCATGGCCAGCGCCTGCGCCTGCTCCATGGCCAGCAGAAGCGCCGGCAGCCCGTCGGAGGCGGGCGGGCCGGCGAGGGACGCCGGGGGCGCAGGCTCCGGCTTCGGCGACATGGTGGGCGCGGCCACCAGCGGCAACCCGGGCGGCAAGCCGGAGCGCGAAAGCGCGGAGAGGTCGAGCACATGGGCGTTGCCGCGCAATACGAACAGGGCGCCCGGCTCACGTGAGCCTTCGATCGCCACCTGGATCAGATCGCCGCGGCGGACCAGCTCCCCCGCCACCGCCCGGGCCACCCGCAGCTGTCGCGCCGCATCGCCACTGGCGACCGCCTGCCGCGCCCCCCGGCGCAGCACTGGGCCAACGGAATCGAGGGGAAGCAGCCGGGTCAGCAGTTTCAGGGCGTCAGGTCTGTGGGACAACGCTGGGTACTCCCGGGTTGCAGCGCAGGCGGTTTTCCCTTGACCGGAAGGGCGCGTGTCACTTAGATGAACTGGTCAATTATCTCACATCGACCGGGCGCTGGCAACGGGCGCCCGCCGCCCGGCGCATCTGCTCACGCGCAGAACGGGCCCCAGGACCATGCCCCGTGGGCCGCCAGAGCTGGAAGCTCGAGCCGCCGGAGGAACGTCAAGGATGACTATTGCTCCCTGTCACCAGGGCACGACGCCCATCCGGGGCCGTGGTCCCGCGGCCCTGATCTGTCCGCTGTTGTGCCTGTTGTACCTGCCGGTCGGGTGCGCTGGCCAGAGGACTCCTCCCCCGTCTACGTCTACATCGCCTCCATTCGTGGGCGAACTGCCGACGGGACCGGCCGAGACTTCCGAGTCCTGGTGGGATTCGTTGGTCTCGCCTGACATCTCTCCCGAACGGTCCGCCTGGTTCGATGTGCATCCCGAGGTGGCGGAACTAGAAGATGCCCACCGGCAGATCGTGGCGTTGCTGGCGCGCGGCCTGCTCGATCCGGCGGACGATCTGCTCTATCTCCTGCGCAAGCAGATGGCAGTCGGCTCGGTGACTGACGACGACAGTCTCTCCACCGCCTACCGCCAGAGTCTCGACCGGCGGCTGATCCTGCTGGCCGGGCTGCTCGCGGAAGAGCACGCCATGCGCGGGGAATCGACGCCCGCGGACTCGCTGCTGGAGGAAGCGTACGCCGACATTCGGGGGCTGGTCCTGCCCGACACCATCGCTCCGGTGCCGCTGGAGGCGCGTCGGGCGATGGCCGAACTGCTCCGTCTGGACAACGATCGCGTGCAGGAGTGGCTCGCCTATTTCTGCGGGCCGGGCCGCAAGCACTTCGATCGCTGGCTGGAGCGCAAGTCGGTAATCGAGACCACGGTGACCGATATTCTGGCCGAGGCGGGGCTGCCGCCCGAACTGCTCTACATGAGCGTCATCGAGAGTGGCCTCAACGCCCATGCCCGCTCGCGCGTCGGCGCGGTCGGCTACTGGCAGTTCATGCCCGGCACGGCGCGCCATTTCTCGCTGCGGCACGACACCTGGGTGGACGAGCGGCGCGACCTGGACCGCTCGACCCGGGCTGCCGCCACCTATGTCACGCAACTCTACAACTACTTCCAGGACTGGGCGCTCGTGCTGGCGGCCTACAACGCTGGCGAGGGACGGATCGATCGGATGATCCGACGCGCCGGCCATCGCGATTACTGGCGGTTGCCGCTGCCGGCGGAGACGCGCAACCACATTCCGAAGTTCATCGCCGCCTACCGTATCGCCAGCGATCCGACGCAATACGGGTTCGCCGCCATCCCCTCCACGCCCCTCGTCTGCGATTCGATACAGGTGGATGACGCGACCGACCTGAAAGTGATCGCCCGTTGCGCCGGAGTGTCGGCAGACACGCTGCGCACGCTCAATGCCGCGTTGGTGCGCGGCGTGACGCCGCCTGGCGGCCGGAACTGGACAGTGCGGGTTCCGCTCGGCACCGGCGAGCAGTGCCGGCAGAAGCTGGCCGCGGTCCCCGCCGCCGAGCGGGTCGTCTGGACCAGCCACACGGTGCGCAAGGGCGACACGCTGGGCAGCATCGCGCGCCGCTACGGCACGACCGTGGCGCAGCTGCGCGAGGTCAATCGGCTCAACCGTTCCGGCCTGATCCACCCGGGGGATGTCCTGCAGATCCCGCAGGGCGCCGGCGGCGGACCCGGAGCCAGGGACGCGGTCGTGGCGACGTCAGCCGCCCGCAAGACGACCGGGAAAACCGGCCGCGCGGCGGTGGCTACGCCCGAGGGTTATGAGCAGATCTCCTACAGGGTGCAGCGGGGGGACACTCTGGGGGCCATCGCCCGCAGGCTGGGAGTGTCCCTGGATCATCTGCGGCAGGTGAATAACCTGAAACGGAGCAGCCTGATCCGGCCGGGCCAGCGTCTGATCGCCCACCGCCGGCCGGCGCGGGCCGGTTGAACGACCGGGATGGCGGCGCCTAGAAACGGGCGCCGAGGCTGATGCGGTGGGTCACCTCGTCGATGTCGAGCGTATCCCCGGCGTAAGCGTAGTCGATGGTGAGCCGGTCGAGCCGGAAACCGGCGCCGGCCGTCAAATCCCCGCTGCCGAAACCGCTGTCGAATCCCCCCCGCAGGAAGACCCGTTCGCGGAAGCCGATCTCCATGCCCAGATGAAGGTTGGCGCCGATATCGCCCCAGGCGAACTGATCGGCCTTGCCGCGGTCCTCGAACCGGGTCTCGAGCGCCGACGCCAGCAGCAGGCTGGCGTTCCAGCGCGGCAGAGGCTGGCGCCAGGCCAGACCCGGCACCAGGGCCGGGACGATGACTTCGTTTTTCCCCGTGCTCCAGGAGAGATAGGTGGAGGTCGCGTCCTGCAGCTTTACGCCGAAGTCGAGCCGCCGCCAGACGCCTGGACGCAGGGCGGCGGCGTCGAAGCCGATGCCGGTGCTGGAGTATTCCCCCACGCTCTGGCGGATGAACTTCAGCGAACCGCCGAAGCGCCAGGCGCCGCGGCGTTCACCGTAGGAGATCAACAACGCCAGTTCCGAGTCGCTCTTGAAGCGGATCTGGTCCTGCAGTTCGAACAGGCCGAGCAATTCCTCGTCGTCGACAATGCCATCGCCGTTGTTGTCGAGCTGGCTGCGCAGGTGCTCAGTGAACGGGATATCATCCACCCCGAGCCGGATCATCGAGACCCCCACCCCCGCCTCCTCGCCGCCGAGCAGGGCCCAGGTGACCGGCTGGACGTAGGCGGCAAAATCCCGGTCGACCAGCCCGCCGAACCGCTCCTCGTGCATCAGCAGCAGCTGGCGCGCGGTGATGGTCGAAAGGCCGGCAGGATTCCAGAAGGTGGCCGAGGCATCGTCGGCCACGGCGGTGAAGGCGCCGCCGAGGGCCATGGCGCGCGCACCGCCCCCGCTCTCCATGAAAGCGCCGGCGAACTTGGCCGCAGCGACCGGTCGGGCGGCAAGCCCGAGCGAGGCAAGGAACACCAGAACCGCCACCGGGCTGGGAGCGCGCAACGCTTTCAACATCGGACATCCTCACTGACCAGGGGGATGGTCCCGGGTTACGGGCGACCGCCGGCCGCCAGCGCCTTCATTATAGTATAGGACCGTCGACGGCCGACGCAAACAGTCGCTACAAACCGTACTTGCGGATCTTGCGGTACAGCGTCCGCTCGCTGATGCCAAGCCGTTCGGCGGCGAGACGTCTGCGGCCGTCGGCCCCTTTCAACGCGGTTTCGATCAACTGGCGCGACAGGGTCTCCAGATCGCCTCCCCGCATCGCCGGAATCGGGCTGTACCCCGTCTCGCCGGCGAACGTGTCGACCACACCGCCCCCGAGGATCGGCTGGCCCGCGGCCGGCGTCCCCTTCGCCAGCAGCAGTTCCTTGATCTCCTTCACGTCCCGCCGCAGTTCGAGCAGGGTCTGCAGAGTCAGCTCCCGCTCCAAATCGAGTGGATCGGAATGCAGCCGCACCGGCAGCCGGGTGGGATCGCCCGCGGTGAAGCGCACGTCGGACGGCAGATCGTCGGCTTCGATCATCCCGGCCTGCTTGAGCACCACGATGGAGCTGATCACGTTGCGCAACTCGCGCACGTTGCCGGGCCAGCCGTGCGCCTCCAGCAACTGCATTGCCGGGCGCGAAATGCCGCGGACCGCCAGCCCGTGGCGGCTGTTTTCCTGCGCCAGGAAGGTCTCCGCCAGCACCGGAATGTCCTCCCGACGCTCCCGCAGCGGCGGAATCGGGATCACGACCACCCGCAGGCGGTAGTAGAGGTCCTGCCGGAAACGGCCCGCCTCAACCTCGCGGCCAAGATCGCGATGCGTGGCGGCGACGAGGCGGATATCGCTGCGCAGGGTCTCGCTGCCGCCCACCGGCGTGAACTCCCCGGTCTCGAGAGCGCGCAGGAACCGCGTCTGCATGCCCAGCGGCAGTTCCGCCAGTTCATCGAGGAAGAGAGTGCCTCCGTCAGCGCGTTTGAAAACGCCGTCGTGACGGGTCACCGCGCCGGTGAAGGCGCCCCGCGCGTGCCCGAAAAGTTCGCTCTCGAGGACCCCCTCGCTCATCGCGCCGCAGTTGAGGCTGACGTAGGGGCCGGCGCGGCGGGCGGAATGCTCGTGGATGGCGCGGGCCACCAGTTCCTTGCCGGTGCCGCTCTCCCCCTGGATCAGAATGCTGACGTTGAGCGGTGCCGCCTGGGCGATGAGCGCGATGACTCCCGCCACGGCGCGCGAGCGACCGACGATTCCACTGCGCTGCCGTACGGCGCGTAACCGCAACTGTCGCTCCACGACCGCGCGCAGTTCGACGGCCGGAACCCCTGGGTCGAGCCGCACCACGTCTCCGGTCGGTCGGGCGCCGTCGGCGGCGGTGGCCAGCGCCGGCTCGCCCAGCAGGACCAGATCGGCATCGCCCGGCAGCGACAGGAACTTGCGGATCACATGCCGGGAACGAGCGTAACCGGCCGTGTCGAACAGCAGCAGCGCGCCGCGGCCGTCGGCCAGCCGGGCCAGCGCCTCCGAGGGGGACTCGTAGGCGTGCAGTTCGACGCCCGGCAGGCGCCAGTCGGCCACCATCCGCAGCCGTGCGGGATCCCTGCCGAGCATCACGAGCTGGAACGGGCGCAAGTGCCACCTCCCGACCCCGTCACACGGGGCGCGACTGCATGATACAACGGTGGCCGGTGGTGTGCAGCGATTTTGCGGTGTGCCGCGGGACTCAGGTGGCGGGAAACAGCTGTTCCAGCTTGCCCCGGATCCCGGCGAGATCGAAAGGCTTGGTCAGATAGCCGCGGGCACCCAGCTTGACAGCTTCCGCCACGTAACGGCGATCGCTGAAGGAGGTGCTCATCAGCACGCGGGCGTCGGGGCTGTGACCGAGGATCGCGGCAAGCGCCGCGATCCCGTCCATGCCCGGCATCGCGATGTCCAGGGTGATGAGGTCGGGCGTCAGCGCCTCGTTCAGGGCCACTGCCTCGGCGCCGTCGGCGGCGGTGCCGACGACCTTGAGGCCCAGCTTGTCGAGCATGCCTGCCAGGAGGGTCCGGATGAAGCGTTCGTCATCGACCACCAGCACGCGGCGGCCCGCATACGGGGGGGCGATGGACGGCTGCGCGTCCCCGCCGGTCATACGATATCCAGGTAGGCGTGGGCGCGTTGGAGATCGTCGATCAGTTGCGGAAACTGCTCTTCGATCGTGGCGGGGGAAAGTTCCAGACGCAGCAAAAGAGGTCCCGATTCGACCGTCGACGCCACGAAGCCCAGATCGCAGGCGGGGGGATCGAGACGGTACGCCACGCGGTCGGCCAGCGCCACACAGAGGCGCACCCGCTCCAGGCGGTTGTCGTCGCGCGGGCCGAGAAACCGGTCGTGGTGGCAGCGGGCCCCTTCGGTAAGCACCTCGGGGAAATGCCAGCTGAGTCCGAAGGCGGCGCCGGCAGCGGCGTGATCGAAGCCTAAATGTTCCGCCTCCACTTCCACGAGCGTGCGACCGGTCTGCCGGCGTGCCGCGATGGTCGTGGCATAGGAATCGGGCATGGCGCACAGCAGGGCGAACTTGCCGAGATCGTGCAGGAGTCCGGCGGTGAACACTTCGTCGGGATTCGGATCGCCAGTTATCAGCGCCAGCCGTTTCGCCACCACCCCGGCCACGACTGAGTGCCGCCACAGGGCGCGATAGTCAGGTCCGCCGCGCCGACGCGAGTGGTCGCGTACCAGATTCGTGGCCACCGCGACGCAGATCGCGAGCTGCTTGATCGCTTCGAAGCCGATCACCGACACCGCGGTGCCGATGTCGGCGATGCTCTGGCCGCTGCTGCTGTAATAGGGCGAATTGGTCAGGCGGAGCACCTTGACGGAGAGCGGGGCGTCGAGGCGCACGACGTTCGCCAGGGTTTCGCTGGTGCTGAGGGGATCGTCCACGATCTGCCAGATTCGCACGAGCGTCTCGGGCACGGTCGGCAGATCGTCAATCATGCGCAGCAGCGCCGTGAAGCGTGGGTCGGTGGTCGTGTCCAGAGCGCCGCCCTCCACGTTCGCCTCCCCGGCTCAGACGAAGATTTCCATCTCGGTTTCGAGGGTCCGGCGGAGCCGTTCCACAACGTTCGCCAGGGTTGCCTCGTCCAGGCCCAGGATGGCGTTGGACGGCAGATCCACCAGAACCACGCCTTCGTCATGCACAAAGCCGATACCCTGCTGATGGCACATCTCGTTCGCCAGGTCCAGGTAGAGCAGCAGAGGATTGTCGGCGGTGAAACTCTCCGGCCTATGGTGGTTGGCGATGATCAGTTCCAGCATCGGCGAAAGCTTCCACTTGTTGACCAGCAGAGCCCCTACCTCGGAGTGATCAAAACCGAGCAGCGCGAATTCCGTGGCCGCGAAGCGACCGTTCTCGTTGTAGACCGTCTGCACGATTTCGTCGAAACGGTCCGCGGCCTGCTGATTGAGAACCAGCTTGCCGATGTCGTGCATCAGACCGGCCAGGAACGCCTCCTCAGCCAGGTGGGGCGATTCGGTCTGGACGAGCAGGCGGCAGGCACAGGCGGCGCCGATGGAGTGTTCCCAAAGCAGACGCTCTTTCAGCCCCATGCGCCCGCCGTTGGCGGTGTAGATGTTGCGCGCCGCGCTGGTAACGACCAGGCTGCGGATGGAGTTGAATCCGAGCATGACGATCGCTTCGGTGAGCGTCTTGATCTTGCGGCTGCACGCGTACATGGCCGAGTTCGCGATCTTGAGGATGCGCGCCGCCATGGCCTGGTCATCGCTGATCACCTGCTGCAGCCGCAATGCCGACGTGTTGGGGTCGGCGGAAAGTTCGAGGACCTTGCTCGCCACGTGCGGCATGGCCGGCAGGTCGCGCGTGTTCATGATGAGATTCCGCAGATCCGCGTGCGTTTCCGACTCGGCTGTCGCCGGTAACGCCGCCGCTGGCGGGATTACATCTATGTGGTCCGTCATGCCGGCTCCTCAAGCGACGGGGCACGTCGGCCCACGACTGTCGTGGGCGCGCAGGGACCGGTCGGGTCAAATGCCAGTCCGAAACAGATATTCGACGCCATCGGGGCTGGTCTTTAGTCCGGAATTGCCAGCCTCGGCGGTCGAGGACGGTTCCATCGCCAGAGCGACCTCTTCCAGCCGGTTCGCCGCGGTCCGCAAACGGGTCAGCAGGGGCGCCAGACGGACGATGCTTCCCCCCTGCCCCGGCTCCACCCCCTCTGTAGTTGCCGGGGGCGGGAATTCCGGTTCCCGCGGCACGCTTTCGCCCCCCGCCTGCGCCTGATAGGCCCGCAGCACCGCCGCCGAGGGCGGGGCCACCGGGCCCGGCACGGCCCGGGACAGTGCCGCGACCGGAGAGCGGGCTGGCGCCAGCCCCGCCGCGGCCAATCGACGACGCCGCGAGCGGACGAGTCGAGCTCCGATTAGCAGCAGCAACACGGTCAGGGCTGTGACCCCGACGGCCACGGCAACCGCGGAGACCCAGAACATGGGCCCCGAGCCTCCCTGCAGAGCGCCAAACAGATTCGCTTCCACCGCTCATCCCCCTTCCGACGCCGCAGGCTGTCCCACGGCGAGGATCTGTGCCGTCGCCTCGACCTCGGCAGCCGTCCGCGCCACCAACGGCGCGAGTCGGCTCCGCCGCAGCCACACCCCGCGCCGGGCGAGCGCCAGCCGGATGGCCGGGGCCAGGCGGTGACGCGGCCGCCGGGCGGTGAAGCCGAGTCCGGCGCGGTTGGCCAGCAGGTCGGCCACGTGGACCATCTGAACCAGTTCCTGTTCCGCCAGTGACGGTTCCCGCGCGAGGCCGGCGCCGTGATGGGCTGCGACCGCGGCCGTGATACGGTCCGGCAGTCGCCAGTGATGGCACGCCATCCCCCCCACCTCCGCGTGGTCGCATCCGTAAACGCGGCGTTCCTCGGCCTGGGCGTCGCGGCCGGCGTTCACGCCGGCAACGACCTCCCGCATGGCGGATGGATCGGCCAGATAGAGCACCAGCCGGCCTATGTCGTGCAGGAATCCCGCCACGTAGTGCTCACCGGGATAGACGCGCCAGAGCGGACGGCAGAAGCCGCGCGCCAGACTCCCGGCCATGAAAGCGTGCTTCCAGTAGTCCCGGGTGGAAAAGGCGCTCACACCGGGCGGCTCGATGGCCGCGATTACGTTGAGGCTGAGGGCCAGATCCCGCACCTGATCGAAGCCGAGCAGCATGATGGCGGCCTCGAGATCCGACACCGTGCGCGAGCAGCCATAGTAGGCGGAATTGGCCAGCTTCAGGATGCTGGTCAGCAGGCCGGGATCAAGCGAAACGACCTGCGACAGGTCGGCGGCGGATGCGTTCTGGTCGCTGGAGATCTCCACGAGCCGCGACACGACGCCCGGCAGCGCCGGCAGTCGGCCCACGGCCTGCACCAGCTCCAGGGCACCGGCTGGTCGAATCGATCGGGTGTTGGCCACAGTTGCTCCCCGCCCTCAGGCGCGCGTGTCGATGAGTCTGCCGACGTCGTTCTCGCCGCCCTCCTGGCCGGTTTCAGGCGCGGTGTCGTCCGCCGCCGCCGTCACGATCTTTTCCGGCTCCCCCTCGTCCGCCTGGCGCTCCTGTTGCCGACGCTCCCGCCTGGCTTCAGCGTCGATCCGTTTGCGTTCGGCCTCTTCCGCCTTGCGCACCCGCTGGACCGTCGCGTCCTGATTGGCGTCGAGCCGCTCCGAGAAGGGGGTTGTGGGGTGGTGAGCCTGCTGCCCTTTCAACTGAGTCTGCGCCACGGAGCCCAGCTGGACGATGGTCGTCTGCAGCGATACCCCGTCTCCCGCCACGACAGATCCTCCGGTAGTGCCGTCCCTCTAGGCGGGAGGGCCGGAAATCAGCCGGGCTGCCAGCGACGCCAGCGGCACCAGCACCAGGCCGGCCATGATGTTCACTTTCACGGTCAGCGGATCGAGAATCGACGGCCGCCGCTGCTGGATCTCGCTCGTCAGGCGCCCGATCGAGGTCTTGCCTTCATGGCGATCGATCTTCCCCTTGAGCCGCAGGATCGCCTTGGTGTGGATCTGGCAGACGCGCGATTCGGTCACGTCGAGGATCTCGCCGATCTCCTTGAGCGTCAGCTCCTCGTAGTAGTAGAGCACCAGCACGAGCTGCTCCTTTTCGGGCAGTTCGGCCAGCCGGTGTGCGATCAGCTCGCGCATCTCCTGCTCGGCGATGCTGCGTTCGACATCGTCGGAGCGCGGATCGGGCAGATAGTCGCCCATGCCGGACTGCTGCTCGTCCTCGCCGTTGGGGTCGGCGTCCAACGACATGATCGTGGCCAGCGAGACTTCGCTGAGCAGCCCGTCGAGTTCGCCGACCGGGATTCCCAGTTCCCGCGCGATTTCCTCGTCCGTGGCGGGGCGCCCGAGTCTCACCTCGAGCGTGGCGTACGCCAGTTCGACCTGCTTGGCCTTCCGGCGCAGCGAGCGGGGGAACCAGTCCTGGCTGCGCAGTTCGTCGAGGATCGCGCCGCGGATGCGCGGGATCGCGTAGGTCTCGAATTTTATCCCCCGCCGGTGGTCGAAATTGTCGATCGCCTGGATCAAGCCGAGCAACCCTGCCGAAACGAGGTCGTTGTACTCCACATAATGCGGCAGGCCGACGGCCATGCGCCCTGCCACGTACCTGACCACCCGGAGATAGTGCTCCACGAGACGCTGTCGCGCGTCCTGGCTGCCCATCTCCAGATAGGCCTGCCAGAGCTCCAGATGGGCGAGCGGGTTGTCCTGCGTCATCTCCTGCCCCTTCATGTGGTTGGCGATACCATGGCTCGTTCTGCACGAACCGTGCCATCCTCAAGTACAGCAAGACCTTCCGGGCTGCGCCCTCAGGGAGCGGGGGCCGGTTGCTTGCCCTCGCCCGGCGACGGTCCGCCCGGAGGCGGCGCCGGGCGATTCTCTGCGATCACCCCTGCGCGGAACACCAGGGCCAGCAGGGCGAAGACTGTGAAAAAAGCCAGGTAGGCAATTCCGGCCCGTTTGAGGGCGGCCCACGGGCCGGTTTCGCGCCAGATGGATACGCCGAGCGTGATCAGGGCGGCGACCAGGGAAATCGTATTGACCAGTCGCTGCATTTTGCCTCACTCCCGGGCCGCGGCCGCGGCAAGGCCCTCGGCGCCGCCAAGCAGGCGCCGGACCAGTAAGTCGGAACGTGCCAGCTCCGGACCGGAGCCGGGCCACGGGGAGGCGGCGGTGAACGAAATCGGCCAGGGCAGCAGGGTACAGAGGTCGAGCAGCTTGCCGGGCAGCCGGGTACGATCGAGTCGGGTCACGGCGGTCCAGTCGCAGTTCCAGTCCCGCGCGGCCCGCCAGAGGTCGGTCCGCTCGCGCAGATCGGCGTCGGCCGCCAACACCAGGTGGCGGTGAAATGAGGCGTTCCCGACCACGAACGCCTGCAGTTCGCCCACCGCCGGGAGCGGGGCGGCAAGCAGGGCCGGAGTGTCGACCAGCACCGCGCCGTAGGCCCCGAACTGATCGGCATGGCGCGCGAACTGGTCGGGCCGATGCATGACAGCGGCGTCGTAGCCATGAGCGGCCGCCTCGAGCTGCAGACGCCGGATCTCGCCGCCATGACGCGGCAGCAGGCTCAGGACCAGCGGGCGCTGTCCGGCCGCCGCCAGCCTGGCCGCCACGCCGAGCACCAGGTCGCTCCGGCCGCAGCCGGCTTCGCCCAAAAAGATGTGCACGCCGCCGAGCTGCGGCCACTCGCTGGCGCTCGAGCGCAGCAGCGATCCTAGGTGCTGCGATGCCGCGTCGCGGCCGTTCCGTTTCGCCTCCGGCAGGCGCGCGAAGGAGGCGGCCGTCCGCTCGACCGCATCGGCGGAGGCGCCGGCCCTCAGCAGGGTCCGGGCGAGCGGGTAATCTCCCCAGGCACCGGCCTGCGGACCGCCGTCGGCCAGCGTGGCGACCAGCCGCTCGACCCGTTCCACCTCGTGCGTCAGGGCGTCGGCGAGATCGCTCCCCGGCGCCGGCGCGCGACGGGCCGGACGCCGGCTCTGACCGCGGCCGACGGCGCCGGGCGGCGCCATCCGCACCTCGACCACGCGTCGCTGGCCGAGGCCGTCCTCCTGCCGCACCGTCACCGTCCTGCTGTCGATCACGCAGGCGTCGTCCCCATGGAGTTCACGCGCGCGCTGCAGCGCTTCGGTGAGCGTCGGCGCGGTCACTGTTGCCGGCCAGTCTTCAGGCGACGGCCTGCTGCTCGCTGCGGAGACCACGTGTCACCACCGTTCCGGCCGGTTGCACGAGCGAGGCGGAGGCCACCTCGGTGTAGCCCATCACGGCCAGGCTTGGGTAGGTCGGCTCAACGAGCCGTTTGATGAAGAATCGGATGGGTGTCGGCACCAGCAGCACTGGCGGCCGTCCCTGCGCGTAGGCGCCCTGTAGCGCCGCTTCGAGACGTTCCAGGAACTCCTGGGCGAAACGCGGATCGAGCAGCACGGCACCCGCCTTGTCGGAATCGCGGGCGGCGCGGGTGAGCACCTGCTCGGTTTCGGGGTGCAGCGAAACGACGTGGATCTTGCCGTCCGCCTCCGTGTAGAGCGCCGAGATCGACCGACGCAGCGCCTCCCGCACCTTCTCCACGAGGTCGTCCAGGGAGATCGCGGCTCCGGTGTGGTTGGCCAGCGTTTCGAGGATCGTCACGATGTCGCGCACCGGCACCCGCTCGTGCAACAGCGATCGCAGCACGTTGTGCAGCGTGTTGACCGGCACCTTGTCCGGCACGAGGTCCTCGATGAGCGCGGGCGCGAACTCGCGCACCTTCTCGCAGAGCTCCTTGATATCCTGCCGTGAGAGCAGCTCGTCGGCATGGGCGCGGATGATTTCCGACAGATGGGTGGCGAGCACCGCCGCCGGCTCCACGACCGTGTAGCCCTCCAGTTCGGCGGCGGCCTTGTGGTGCGGCTCGATCCAGAGCGCCGGCAACCGGAACGCCGGCTCGGTCGTGCGCACGCCCGGCACCTCCCCCTCGCCGGGACGCAGGCTCATCGCCAGCAGGCGGTTCTGCATCAGGCCGGCCCGTGCGATCTCCACGCCCTTGAGCCGGATCAGGTAGCTGTGGGCCTCCAGTTGCAGGTTGTCCCGCACGCGGATCGGATGGACGAAGATTCCGAGCTCCGATCCGATCTGCCGGCGCACGCTGGCGATCCGCCGCAGCAGGTCGCCTCCGCGCGCCTCGTCCACCAGGGGGATCAGTCCGTAGCCGATTTCCAGTTCGAGACGATCGAGCACGAACAGATCCTCGCCCCGCGGTTCGTCCGTCGGCGGTGGTGTGTCCGGTTCGTCGGCTGCTTCCGCCTCCTCGACCATGGAGATCTCCATCGCGTTGACCCGCCCGCCCATCAACTTTCCGATGCCGAACGTTGCGGCGCCGAGCACCAGAAACGGCAGATTCGGCAGGCCCGGCACCAGCCCGAGCACGATCAGGGCCCCCGCCGCCACGTTCACCGCGCGCGACTGGCGGAACAGCTGCAACGCGAGCGTCTGGCCGAGATCGAGGTTGCCGCTCTGTCGCGTCACGACCATGCCGGCCGCGGTCGAGACGATCAGCGCCGGGATCTGGGTGACCAGACCGTCGCCGACCGTCAACATCGTAAACCGTCGGATAGCCTCTCCGGCCGGCAGCTTCAGCTGCACCATGCCGATGATGAAGCCACCCAGGATGTTGATGACCGTGATGATGATGCCGGCGATGGCGTCGCCCCGGACGAACTTGCTGGCACCGTCCATGGCGCCGAAGAACTCGGCTTCGGAGGCGATCTGGGCGCGTCGCGTGCGCGCGTCGCGCTCGTTGATGAGCCCGCTGTTGAGATCGGCGTCGATCGCCATCTGCTTGCCGGGCATCGCGTCGAGGGTGAAGCGCGCCGCCACCTCGGCGATGCGCCCGGAACCCTTCGTGATCACCATGAAGTTTACGATCACCACGATGCCGAACACGATGACACCGATGATGTAATTGCCACCGATGACGAAGTGGCCGAAGCTCTCGATGACCTTCCCACCCTGGCCGCTGCTGAGGATAAGGCGCGTGGCGGCCACGTTGAGGGAGAGCCGGAACAGCGTGACGATCAGCAACAGCGACGGAAAGCTCGAGAACTGCAGGGGCTCCTTCAGGTAGAGCGCCACCAGCAGGATGATGATCGACAGTGCGATGTCGAAGGTGATCAGCAGATCCAGCGCGATCGCCGGCACCGGCAGGATCATCAACCCCACCACGGCCAGCACCATGATGGCGCTAGCCAGGTTGCTGTTGGCCAGCAGCAGATCGCGGTCGATGCCCTTGTCCTGTGCCACGCTCCGTTACCTTTCTAGGCCCGCTTGAGTCTGTACACGTAGGCCAGCACTTCGGCCACCGCCTGGAAGAGGCTTTCCGGGATGAACGCTCCCACCTTGACCATGCGGTAAAGCGACCGCGCCAGCGGCTTGTTCTCGAGCACCGGCACGCGCGCTTCCCGCGCGAGGCGCTTGATGGTCTGGGCCAGCCGGTCCCGACCTTTCGCCAGCACGCGCGGGGCCGCCTCGCCCGGGGTATAGCGCAGGGCGACGGCGAAGTGATCGGGGTTCGTCACGATGACGTCGGCCCGGTGCACGTCGGCCAGCATGCGCCGGCGGGAGGCCTCGAACTGGATGTGACGCACGCGGGCCTTGATCTCCGGATCGCCCTCGAGGTCCTTGTGCTCCTGTTTGACCTCCTGGCGCGACATCTTGAGATTCTCCTCGTACTGCCACTTCTGGAAGATCCAGTCGCCGACCGCGAGGATCGCGAGGAAAGCCAGCAGCCAGTACAGCATCTTGGCGAAGGCAAGGCGTCCGAGGTGCGTGATGCCGTCGAGGGACAGCAGCGGCGAGGCGGCAAGATCCCAGATCACGCTGCGGATCGTGGCCCAGGCCAGCAGTGCGATGAGCACGATCTTGAGAATGTTCTTGAGCAGAGTGAAGCCGACGCGCTTGGCGAAGAATTGCTTCAGGCCGGAGATGGGGTTGAGCCGGGTCGGATCGAAACCCACCGCTCCGGCCCGCACATGGAAACCGATCTGCATCAGGTTCGCCCCGGCGCCGGCCACGAATACTCCAAGCATCAGCGGCGCCAGCGCTTCCAGCATCACGAGCAGGTTCCCACCCGCCAGAGCGGAGATCGCGCCGGAATTGTCCACGCGCAACGCATGCGCCTGCCCGAAGAGGTAGATCGCGTTGCGACCCATGACCGTACTCATGTGCCCGGCCCCGGCGAGGATCAGGCTGACGCCCGCCAGCAGGACGATGGCCGCGTTGACCTCGTCGCTGCGCACGACCTGACCCTTGTCGCGGGCCTCGTCACGCCGGCGCCCGGTTGCTCGTTCGGTGCGATCGCCACCTGGGCCGTCAGCCATCGTTCACCACCTTTGGGCGGCCGTGTCGGCCGCCCCGCGCGTCAGGTGTGCAGCGCGAGCAACAGCCGCTCGAGCTGGCCCGACATCCCCTGCAGCAGAATCATGAACACCTGGTTGAACCAGGAGAGCGACAGGCCGAGCACGGCAAGTCCGACGGCGATCTGGATCGGGAACCCGATCACGATAATGTTGATCTGGGGCACGGTCTTGACGATCACGCCCATGGCCGCGCTCACCAGCATCAGCACCACCACGCACGGCGCGCCAGCCTGCAGCCCGAGACGAAAAAAGGCGCCGAACTCGTCGACCAGCAGCCAGGAACCCGCCGCGCCGTCGATCGGCGAGAACAGAGGCACCAGGGTGCAAGACGCCACCAGCGCCCGCAACAGGGCGTGGTGGGCGTCGACAGCGAAGAACAGCAGGACCGCCAGCAGGTTGTAGAAGTTCGAGAGCAGCGACAGCTGCAGACCGCTCGCCGGGTCGATGATGTTGGCGATCGAGAAGCCGATCTTCACGTCGATGATCTGCCCCGCGAATTTCACCGCCTCGAACGGGATGCTCAGGCTGACGGCGAGCAGGGCCCCGATCAGGCAGGAGCGCGCCGCTTCGGCCACGATCGTCGTCCAGTTGAGCACGATCGCCTGCGGCGGCAACAGAGCGCGGACGGTGGGCGCCAGCGCCGCAGCCGTCACGACCGCCAGCGCCACCCGCCACAGCACGGGCACCGCGCGCGACCCGAGGAAAGGCAGCAGCGCCGCAAGCACGGAGAGTCGCAGCGCAATCGCCGCACCCACCGCCAGCAGGGGAAGGTCGAGAGCGAGTGTCACGTCGGCCTACATCGCAGCGATCCGCGCGAAGATTCCGCGCGTGAACGCCGTCATCTGGGCAATCATCCAGGGCAGCGTCAGCACCATGACCAGCATGACGACCACGATCTTCGGCACGAAGGTCATCGTCATCTCGTTGATCTGGGTGGCCGCCTGCACGATGCTGATGATCAGGCCCACCAGCATCCCCGCCAGGAGCATCGGGCCTGCCACCAGGAGTGTGACGCGCAGCGCCTGTTGCGCGAGATCGATCACCGAATCAGCCGTCATGGTGCGCCTTTCGCGCGGTCCGCCTAATCGAAAGCGGCGACCAGCGACTTGACGATCAGGTGCCATCCGTCCACGAGAACGAACAGCAGCACCTTGAAGGGGAGACTTATCATCACGGGCGGCAGCATCATCATGCCCATCGACATCAGGACCGAGGCCACCACCATGTCGAGCACCAGGAACGGGAGGAAGAGCACGAAGCCCATCTGGAAAGCGGTCTTCAACTCGCCGATCACGAAACTCGGGATCACCACGAGCAGGGGCAGTTCCTCGGGCGTGGCGGGCGCATCGCGGTTGGTCAACTCCAGGAACAGTCCCACGTCCTTTTCGCGCACCTGCTTGAGCATGAACGCCTTGAGCGGACTTTCGGCGCGGTGGAATGCCTCGCCCTGCGTGATCTCGTGCTGGAGATAGGGCTGAAGCGCGTTCTGGTTGATGTCGGTGAAGACCGGCGACATGATCACGAACGTGAGGAACAGCGACAGGCCGATCAGGATCTGGTTGGAAGGCATCTGGTTGGTGCCCAGCGCCTGGCGCAGGAAACCAAACACGATCACGATGCGCGTGAAACTGGTCAGGAGGATCAGCAGGGCCGGCGCGAGCGACAGGACCGTCATCAAAAGGACGATCTCGAGGGCCACGTCGATCGTGGCAGGCCCGCCC
Organism: uncultured bacterium; assembly: GCA_963732385.1. Taxonomy (GTDB): domain Bacteria; phylum Krumholzibacteriota; class Krumholzibacteriia; order LZORAL124-64-63; family LZORAL124-64-63; genus CAVSZB01. The sequence continues at coordinate 452,660 of CAVSZB010000007.1, forward strand.
GAGCCGTCCAGCGTCAGGGTGACGCTGCGCGGCGCGCCGGGGGCGGCGGCCCCCTGCGCCGCGGCCACGCCGCTGCAGAGCAACATCGTCGCCAGCGCCAGCCAACCGATCAGTCTTGCCGTCGCCGTCACCGTTCGGTCCTTCCATGGGAGATGCACCCGTACTCCGGGAGCTCGATGTCCCGGTCGGCAAGGCAACGGGCATGCCAGCGGGCCGCGGGTCGGGAATTGTGGGCCGTCACTTATCGTGCGTAGAAACAAGGGTTTGCGGATATTGCGGGCGGTGTCTGTCAGGCATGAAAATTTGCGCCGGGAGCACCCTCCGCGGCGCGGTCGCATTCCGGCCACGGGCGATCAGCTTTGGGTCAGGCGCGGGTCAGCGCGACGGGCCGCCGTCGCGCGGGACGGCGGGCCGGGCCCCGGCGAGCCAACGGGCCAGACGGGCCGGCAGTCCGTCCGGGGCGAGAGGCGAGAGCCGCGCGGGATCGGCCTGCCAGGCCTCGAACGGCTCCTCCGCCAGGGACACCAGGGCCCCTTCGCGGCGGTAGAGGTAGTGCACCCGGTCCTTCAGCCGCACCACTTCGATCTCGCGGCGAGGTCCCAGGGGGATGACGGACAGCAGCGCCGCCTGCCGCGCGCGCGGGCCGACGTGGAAGCGGGCGAGCAGCCTGAGGAAAAGCGCCAGGAGGGCAAATACGGCGAGCGTGCCGCCGACCGCCTGCCACCAGGAAAATCCGGGCGCGCCCATGGTCAGATCAACTTCTTCAGCCGCTCGGCGCGGCTGAGCAGCTTCGTGATGCGCACCGCGAAGCTGTCATCGACCACGACCACCTCGCCGCTGGCGAGCAGCGCGCCGTTGACCAGGATGTCCACCGGCTCGCTGGCCGGCTTGCCCAGTTCCACCACGGACCCGTTGGACAGATTGAGGATGTCGCGGATCTTCAGGCGGGTGCGTCCCAGCTCAACCGTGACCCGCAGGTTGACGTCGAGCAACATGCCCAGATTGCGGGTGTCGGGCGCCGCATCGCCGACTTCCTGCTCGGCGATCGCGCCCTGCGCTTCTTCTCCGGTCACGGGGGCCGTCACCACCAGATCTTCAGTCGCCATGCGTTCACTCCTCGCTCAGGCGCTCGGTGAGGCGCAACGCCCGGTGCTGGTGCACCCGGCCGGCCGCGCCCAGCCACAACGGCTTGCCCTCCACCTCGAGGGCAAGGGGCGCGTCGACTGGTTTGTCCAGCGTCAGCACCTGGCCTTCTTCCAAGGCCATGATCTGCTCCAGGCTCAGCTGCATCTCACCCAGATTCGCCACGGCTTCGACATCCGTGCCGCCGACCAGATCGAGCACCAGGTCGCGATCCCGCCGCACCGCGGCGGCGGGCCGCGGTTCGCGCGATTCCTCGGGATCGAACAGCACCCGCACCGGCTCGAACCCGGAGATCGGGATGCAGAAATTGAGCCGTCCTTCCACATTCTCAAGATGGAAATGGAAATCCAGCACGACCACGCTGTCGCCGGGGGCGAGCGAATTCAGATAACTCGGGTTGTTCTCCAGGGCGACGCAACGGGGATCGAGCTCCACCAGCCGTCCGGCGGCCATGCGCAACAGATCCATAAATTTCATGATCATGCTGCGCACGATGCTCAGTTCGATTTCCGTGTACTCGCGATTGCGTGTCTCGGCCTCGGCCGGCCCGCCGAGCAGCTTCTTGATCATGGCGAAGCTGAGTGACAGGTCGAGGTAGAACAGCGCGCTGCCTTTAAGGGGGGCGAGGGTCAAGACACTGATGCAGGTTGGATTGGGCAGGCCCGCCGCGTATTCGCCGAAGGTCTGCAGGAGCAGGCGCCGGAATTCCAGGATGCAGTTTGTGCGCAACTGGTTCGTGAAATGGATCGTGGCCGACTTGGCCAGGTTGTCGCAGATGCTGCGCAGGTTCTTCTCGAAGTTGGGAGAGATGCTGTAAGGACGGCGGAAGTCAAACGTGCTCACAACAGCGAAGTCGGCGGGAGCCTGCTCGCTGACCATCTCGGCCAGCGCCCCCTCCAGATCCTCGCTCGCATCGCCGGCGGCCTGCGCCAGCAGGGAGTCGATTTCGTCCTGGCTCAGCAGCGAATCCATGAGCATCCCCTGCCCGCGCGGCGACGGCCCGCGCAGGCTCCACTACTGGATCATCAGGTCCGAGAAATAGACGTTCAACAGTGCGCCAGGCGGCAGTTTCTCGCTCAGACGGCGCATGATCTCCTGCCGCGCCTCTTCCTTGCCCGCCGGGGCGAGCAGATCCGCTGACGTGCGGCTCGAAAGGGTCATAATCACCATGTCGCGCAGTTGCGGCAGACGCTCTTCCATCGCCTTGGCCAGTTTGGGATCGGCGATCTCGACACCGACGTTCGTGCGCGCATAGTGCGGCGTGCCCCCTTCACCCTGCAGGGTGATGATCATCTCCTCGAGACTGACGATCTCGCCCTCCTTCTCAGGACCGGCCGCCTCCGCGCCGCCGTGGCCAGCCCCGGCCGCCGCCTCGGCCACCACTGCCCCCGCCTCGAGCTTCGGCGCGATGAAGAATTTCGTCACCGCCAGGGCCGTGAGCGCCTGGACGATGACGATCACGCCCAGCAACACCACCTTGTTGTCGAGCAGCGCGCCCAGCTTCGGTTTGGCCTTCGGCGCCGGGGCCGCTTCGTTCTTTTCCTCCGCCATGGGGATCGCCTCGCCTTCCGGGTCAGGCGCCTAGCGGCGCCACTCCATCAGGATCTCGACGCGCCGGTTGCGCGCTCTTTCTTCGAGTGTCTCGTTGCCTGCCACCGGTCGATACTCTCCGTACCCCGCTGCCGACAGGCGCTCCGGCGCCAGCCCCTCAGCCTGGAACGTCCGCGCCACCGCCACCGCCCGCGCCGCCGACAACTCCCAGTTGCTCTCGAACCGGGACGTGCGGATCGGCACGGCGTCGGTGTGCCCCTCGACCCGTACCGGGTGCGGGAAGGGGGCCAGAAAGCCTCCCAGGGCCTTCAGGAGAACTTCCGCCTCGGGACGCAGGTCCGCGCGGCCGGAAGCGAAGAGAAACGGCGCGTTGACCCGGATCGCTACGCCCCGCTCCGTAACCTCGATGTCCACTTCCCTATCCAGCCCGGCGGCAAGCAGGGATTGTTCCAGTTCCCGGGCGCTATCGGTGGCCTCCTGGCGCTTCCGGGCCAATTCACGCGCCGCGGCCACCTCTGGCAACTGGAGGACTGTCGGGGGATAGGAAGTCAGCCCGAAGGCCCCCCGCAGGGAGACTGCGGCTTCATGGAACTTGGTTTCCTGAATGGTCGAAAAACTTACAAGCAGGACGAAAAACACGAGCAGCAGCGCCATCAGGTCGCCGTAGGTCATTATCCAGGAGGGGTTGTCTCCCCGCTCTTCCGGCGCCGCCCTCCGACGTCCGTTCATGGCTCCTCCCGGCGGCCTCAGACGGCGCGTCGGACCTGCTGCTCGCGCGCCACGTCGAGGCGCCGACGCAGCGTCGGCGACAGGAAGGCGCGCAGTTTCTCCTCCACGATGCGCGGCGAATCGCCGCTCTGAATGGCGAGAATACCGTCGATGATCATCTCCCGGTGCAGGATCTCCTCCTCGGATCTGGCCCCCAGCTTGCCGGCCAGCGGCAAAAAGAGCACGTTCGCCAGGATGGCGCCGTAGAACGTGGTCACCAGCGCCACCGACATGCCGGGGCCGATCATTTCGGGATTTTCCATATGCGCGAGCATCTGGATCAGTCCGATCAGCGTGCCGATCATGCCGAACGCGGGCGCGTAGTTGCCACCGGCCTGCAGCAACCGCCGCCCCTCGCGGTGTCGGATCTCCAGCTGGGCGATGTCGGTCTCCATGATCTTCTGCAGCAGGTGCGGATCGGTGCCGTCGACCGCAAGGCGCAGCCCCTTGCGCAGGAACTCGTCGTCTTCGTTTTCGGACGCCGCCTCCAGCGCCAGCATGCCGTCCTTCCGCGCGTGCTCCGCGAACACGACCATGCGCGCGATCATCGCTTCCGCATCGATCGCCCGGTGGAAAACCGTCTTGCGCAGGACCGCCACGACATTGCGCACCCGGCCGAACGGAAAGTTCGCCAGGATGGAGGCCGTGGTTCCCCCGAGCACGATGATCATGGACGGCACGTGAACGAACTGGCTCAACGAGCCGCCGAGGAAGACGGCCCAGATAATCATGCCGAAGCCGCAGATCAGTCCCAGCAGGGTCGCGATATCCACCTGGCTCTCCTCTGTACCGGCGCGCGTCAGCGGGACTGGTCGTCGAAGATCGAACCGTCCCCGCCGGCCGGCACGACCACGGTCCGCGCCGTCCGGCGGTAAGCGACCGCCTTGCCCACCACCTCGTCGAGCGCCTCGCGCACCATGATCTTGCGACCGGTGGTGAGGCTGATCAGGGTGTCGGGTGTGCTTTCGACGAACTCGATGAGATCGGCGTTCACGACCAGCTCGCTCCCATTGAGTTTCGTGACTTTGATCATCGCCTTTAGCTCCTTCGCCGCCGTGCGCGCGATCATCAGCGCAGGATCGACACCAGTTCCTGCAGGATCTGATCACCGGTGGTGATTACGCGCGCATTGGCCTGGAAGGCCCGCTGCGCCACGACCAGCCGGGTGAACTGCTCCGCCAGATCGACGTTGGATGACTCGAGGGTCCCCGGTGACAGGGTGATGCCGCTGGTGGAGTCGGCGAAGGTTGTCAACGCCTCGCCCGAGTTGCCGCTGGCGATGAAGGTGTTCGAGGCGCCGCGGGAAAGCCCCTCGGGATTGCTGAACTGGGCGATGGCGATGCGGCCGAGATCGCGCACCGTGTCATTGGAGAATCGCCCGACGATGCACCCCCCCTTGTCGATCTCGAAGTCGATCAGGCTGCCCATCGTGAAGCCGTTGGCGAGCGACTTGAGACTGCCGGCGGACGCGAACTGCGTCATGCCGTTGAGACCGCCGATGTCGCCGAAGTCCAGGGTGACGGACACCGGCTCGGCCCCCTCTATGCCGGTGGCCTGGGGCAGGAAAGTCAGCGCGCTGCTGCCATCGTTGAAGATGAAGCTGCTGATCAGCCCGGAATCGGTGAAGCGGACCCGACCGGAGCCCCCCGACTGGATCTCCTCATCATTCTCCGTGGCGGCCACCCAGGCCCACTCGTTCAGGCCGGCCTCCTTCTGGAACGTGAAGCGCAGCGTGTGAGTGTTGCCCAGCGAATCGTAGACGGTGGTGGCCACCGAGTAATCGCTGGCGTCGCGCGCCTGCTGCGTCTGAGTGAAATTCATCGCCGTCTCGAGCGCGCTGTTGGAGGTGCTGACCTCGAGGATGGAGAGCTCGCCGATGGCGTTGTCGATCCCCACGTCACCGACCACCTGGATGCTCCCGGACTCGTCCATCGTCACCGGCGTGCCGGTGATGTTGAACGTCGCCTGCAACGCGGTCAGCAAATCGCCGACAGTGGTGTCGGCCGCGACGGCGAGTTGACCCGGGGTGACCACGCTGTCGCCGCGCGTGCCGGAGATTTCGAGCACCGAGGAGCCGGGCGTGAGATTGAGAAGGTCGCCGTCGAGATTGTAGATATCGGTAAGCCGGTCGCTCTCCGTGGCTGCGGCGCGCAATTCACGGGTCGCGCCGGTCGTGCCGGTGGCGATCAAAGCGTCGAAGCGCATGTTCTGGTTGAAGTCGACCCGGGTGCCGCTGGAGAGTTGCAGGTTGGTGAGGGCCGCGCCGGAGGCGTTCGCGGCGGTGAGGGCTCCGGTGGCGGCGTCGATGGCGAACGTGACGTTGTGCCCTGCCGCCTGGAATTTCGTCGTGAGCCACGTGGCCATATCCGTCAGCGTGTCGCCGCCAATCAGGGGATCGGACGCGCCGACCTGGAACAGTCCGGGATTGAACAGCGCCCCGTCGAAGTATCCCGTGACCGTGATGCGGTCCCCCTGGACCAGGTTCAGGTCGGCGCCGCCCTGTCCGTGCAGGCCTTCCAGGGCGTCGGCGCCGGACGCCCGCGCCAAAAAGACCGGCGAACTCAACTCGGTGCCGAGGGCGTCGGAGTCGGCATCCAGATTGCCGAACAGCTGCACGGAGTCCGAGGCCTCGGCCGGCATGACCGCCGACGGATCGATGTAGAGATCCTCGAGCGCGCCGGGCTGGATGACCCCATCCGCGTCGGCCAAGCGGCCCTGGACCTTCAGGCCGGTGGACGGATCGACCAGGTAGTAGTCGCGGTCGAGGCCGAACGCCCCGGCGCGCGAGTAGGAGTTCGTGGCGCCGTTGCTGAGAATGAAGAATCCCCGCCCCTGGATGGCCAGGTCGGTTTTCAGCCCGGTGCTGCGCAGGTCGCCCTGCGCGAAATCCGAGCCGATGCTGCCGACCAGGGTTCCCAGCCCGATCTGCTGCGCGTTGGTGCCGCCCAGTCCGCCGGTCGATGGGCGCGACGCCGGACGCAGCGTCTGGGTCAGCATCTCCTGGAAGGTGACGCGGCTGCCCTTGAATCCGACCGTGTTGGAGTTGGCAATGTTATTGCCGATGACGTCGAGTTCCACCATGTTGGCTTTGAGACCGGACACGCCCGCGAACATCGACCGAATCATGATAGCCTCCCTTGGGATACGCTCCTGCCGTCGGCGCGCCGCGCGCGCCGACGCGGTTATCTGCTGACCTGTGCGATTTCGGACACGTAATATTCGCTGCCTGCGACGGTCACCATCGCAATGCCGTTCTCGAACCGCAGGCTGTCCACGAGCGCGGTGACGAACTGGGTTGTAGTCACCGGATTGCCGCTGCGGTCCTGCATGCTGATCTCGTAGGTGTATTCTCCGTCCGGCGCGACGCTGCCGTCGGCGAGACGGCCGCTCCAGGTGACATCATCCCAACCCGCGGTCACTTCCTGGTTGTAGGTGGAGACCACCTGGCCGGCCGCATTTTTGACGGTGACCGTCGCGGTCCCACCTGTCGATGCCTGCACCTTCAGGGGCGAAATCTCGCCGTCCTGCACGGCGAAGCGGTTGCCCGGCACGGTAACCCGCCGCCCGACCAGATCGAGCAGCAGCGTGTTGTTGAGCGATTGCGACACCGTCATGTTCTCGCCGAGCGCGTCGTTGATCTTCTGCAACTGCTCGAGCGAAGTGAACTGCGTCAACTGGCTGATGAACTGCTGGTTGTCCATGGGACTGAACGGATCCTGGTTCTGGATCTGCGTCACGAGCAGGGACATGAACTGATTCATGCCCAGATCTTCGTTAGCGGCGGTAGTGGTGCTGTATGTGCTGCTGCCGCCCTGCACGGAAGTCACCGCCATGATCCCGCCTCCTTCCCGGGCCACTCGGCCCGCTCAATCATCGTCGCGTGTCTGGCGACGCCGGGATGGCTGTTCGCCCGGATCCTCGCCGTCGTTGCCCTCCGGAGGCGCCTCGTCCCGACCTGACGCCGGTTCGATCTTCACCTGCACGTCCTGCCACTTGCCGCCTGCGCCGGCCAGCGCATGCTGGAGTTCCCCCGCGCCGCTGCGCAACGCCCGCTCCGCCTCGGGGGTCTGCGCCGTGAGGGTGACGAGCAGTCGGCTTCCCTGGGGCTCGAACGACACCTCGACACGACCCAGCTGGGGCGGGTCGAGGCGCAGGGTGAGACGGCCGCCGGGCGCCGTGGCATCGCCGGAATGTTTCAGCAGCTGGATGGTGACCTGCCGGCTGACCGTGGCGGGCAGAGCTCCGGCGGCGCCGGGCTGTCCCCCTGCCCCGGCGGCATCCGGAACCGCGGCGCCGGTGCTCATGCTTCCGGGGAGCGGGGATGCGGAGTCCTGGCCCATCGGGGCGAGGCTGGCCGCCAACCCGAGATTCGCCGCCTGCCAGGCCTCCGCAAGGCCTTGTCGGGGCATCGCGGTCGCCGGCGGTGGGACCATGGGCCCGGGCGAGTAAGTGTCGCTGCCGGGGCTTACTACTGCCGCCGTCACCTGAGCGGGAGGCGGAGCGGCCTGGGTGGCCGGCTGTACCGGGGCGGCCGCGGCCGGTGTCGGCGGGGCGGACGGCGCCACTGTCGCCGCGCCGCCTGAGGCTTGATTCCGTACCGTGGATGGCGCCGCCAACGCCGGCGGTACGGCGGCGGTCATACCGCCGGAGGTCGCGGCGGCAGAGGGGGCCGCCAGGGCCGGGCCGAGAAGATTCGGTTGCGGCGTTGCGGCCCCGGTTGCACAGGGGCCATTGCCGGCGTTGCCGACCGTCTCCGTCTCTGGAGCGGAAGGTACTTCCGACAACAGGACCGGCGGCCGTGCAGGGAGCACCGCTATCGAAATCTGGAAGGCGGACGCCGCCACTGTAGCCGCGCCGTCTGAGGCTTGATTCCGAAACGTGGACGGCATCGCCATCGCCGGCGGCCCGGCGGCGATCATCCCGCCGGCGGTCGCGGCGGCTGTGGTGGCCGCCAGGGCCGGATCGTCCCCGCCTGCCGGACCGAGTAGATCCGGTTGCGGCGTTGCGGCCCCGGCTGCACAGGTGCCACTGCTGGCGCTACCGACCGTCTCCGGAGCGGAAGGTACGTCCGACAACAGGACGGGCGGCTGAGCAGGGAGCACCGATGTCGCCGCGCTGCCGGAGGCCTGGTCCTGTCCCGTGAGCGGCGGCATTGGCAACGTCGGCCCGGCGGCGGTCGCGGCGGCTGTGGTGTCCGCCAGGGCCGGATCGTCCCCGTCTGCCGGACCGAGAAGATCCGGTCGCGGCGTTGCGGCCCCGGCTGCACAGGTCCCACTGCTGGCGCTGCCGACCGTCCCCGTCTCCGGAGCGGAAGGTACTTCCGACAACAGGGCCGGCAACTGTGCAGGGAGCACCGCTGTCGCCTCGCCGCCGCGGGCCTGGTCCTGTCCCGTCAGTGGCGGAATTGGCAACGTCGGCCCGGCGGCGATCGCCCGCCCGGCTGTCGCGGCGACCGGATTTCCCCCACTACACTGGCCGAGGAGATTCGGCGGCGGAGACTGGGCTAGCGCGACCGCCAGCAGGCCGGGAAAGGCCGCCGGGATATCGTCTGGACGCGTCGTGCGCACAGCCGCCGCCGGCCAGGCTGGACCGGTCCGGACGGCCGGGGAGCTTTCCTGCGCGGGCATCGCCATCAGCCGATTCCCTTTCCGCTCAGCCGGGCGCTGATCTGCGCCGCCAGCCCGGCGTCCATGTTCGCGAGGATGCGGGCCGCGGGGCGTTCCTTCATCCGCCGGATGATGTCGAGCACGATATCCATCTCCAGCGTGGCCAGGATCGGCGCGGCCTTATCCGGTTTCATCGCCTCATACAGCTTGGCCAGCTTGTCGGCGGCGCGGGCGTGCGTGTCATCCAGCCCGATCGTCGTCACACGCAGCGAATCGAGCATGCCCTGCAGCAGCGCCTGGTGATCGGCGAGCATCTTCTCCTCGACCGCCTGACGCGTACGCAGGGTCAGCAGATCCTCCTTGTCGCGCTGCACGCGGTCCCGCTCGACCTCAAGGTCGGCGAACGCGCGCTCGGCGGAGGCCAGATCCTCCGGCGTGAGGCCGGCGACGGCAGGCGCGGCGGTGCGCGCCTGCGGAATCACGCCACTGAGCACGACGATCCCGCCGAAGATCAGGGCGAAAGTGATGACCGAGATGATGACGATGCTCTTCATCTGTTCCTCCTGCCGGGAATCCGCTTAGGCAACCCCGGTGCCAGTATCCGAGCCCGTTGTCACCACTCCGCTGCCCGGCTTCGTGCAGACGGGGCGTCCCCTTCATGGATCGTGCCGCTCGAGGCGGCAGATCGCGCCCCCGCGATGGCGGCAAGAGTTGCCCGCCTCAGATCGGACAGTCGCGGTCGTGTCCCGCATGGCGCCGACCGCCGATATCGTCGAGTTCGCGCCGTTCCCGCCGCCGTTCCTCGTCATCCCAGACCTGGCGCTGGCGCGCCTCGAGACGCACCAGGACCTCCTTCTCCCGGTGGGCCAGCAGCAGGCGCTGGCGCTGCGCGCCCAGCGCTGCTGCGGCTTCCCGCTCGCGCACCTGCAAACCCCTCAGGCGATCCGTCTGGACCGTCAGCCAGGTGGCAAGCAGTCGCCACTGCGCTACGTCGCCGCCTTCGCACCGCGGGCGTTCTCCCTCTCGCGCCAATCGGGTCAGTTCCGTCTCCAGCCGGACCCGGTCCCGACGCGCCTGCCGCAGCGCTTCGGCCGCCGCGCGCATTTTCCGCGCTTCCTCGTCCACGCGTCGTTCGCGCCAGCGCAGCACCTTGGCCAGCCGGAAACGGAACATCACGCGGCCGCCAGGGCGCGGAGCCGCGCGCAGGTATCGTCCAGAGGCGCGGGATCGGCCACTGCCTGGCACAGAAACGTCCGCACGTCACCCTGGCGCGCCAACGCGGTATCGACGAGCGGATCGGAACCCGGCACATAAGCGCCGATGTTGATCAGGTCGCGGTTCTCTTCGATCGCCTTCAGCCAGCGCAGCACCTGTCCGCCGGAGGCCAGCAGGTCCGGCGCCACGATTTCCTGGCGCAGGCGACTGATGCTGCCCAGCACGTCGATCGCCGGGTAATGCCCCTCGCGGGCCAGATCGCGGCTCAGCATGACGTGCCCGTCCAGGATGGAGCGCATGGCGTCGCCCACCGGGTCGTGGATGTCGTCCCCCTCGATCAAAACCGTGAAGAAGGCGGTGATGGCGTTGATCGCGGACCAGCCGGCCCGTTCACAGAGGCGCGGCAACGCCGCGAAGACGGACGGGGTGTAGCCCTTCGTCGTGGGCGGCTCGCCGGCGGCGAGGCCGATCTCGCGCAGCGCCATGGCGAAGCGGGTGGCCGAATCCATGAGGAAGAGCACGTTGTGGTCCGCCTCGCGGAAACTCTCGGCGATCGCCATGGCGGTTTCGGCCCCCTTCGCGCGCAGGACAGCGCTTTCGTCGGAGGTCACGACGACGACCACGCTGCGGGCCAGCCCCTCCGGGCCGAGATCGCGCTCGATGAACTCCCGCACTTCGCGTCCGCGCTCGCCGATCAGCGCCAGGACGTTCACGTCCACACGGGCGTTGCGCGCGAGCATGCCGAGCAGCACGCTCTTGCCGACCCCGCTGCCGGCGAAGATGCCCATCCGCTGTCCGCACGCCACCGTGATCAGCGCATCCACCGAGCGGATGCCGGTGGTCAGTACATCCTCGCAGCGTCGCCGCGAGAGCGCCGGAGGCGGGGCTCCGCCGACGCGCCGACGCGGCAGCCCGGCCAGTGGCGGTCCGCCGTCGATTGGCTCACCGAGTCCGTTCAAGACGCGGCCGAGCAGTTCCGGTCCGGTCGGAACGGTCAGGTCACGCGCCACCAACTGGGCCCGCTGGCCCGGCGCGAGGCCCGCCGGCGACCCGTACGGCATGAGCAGCAGAGTATCGGAGCGGAACCCGACGACTTCGCATAGCACCGGCGGCGAGTTCCGGCCAGCCTCGATGCGGCAGAGCGAGCCGACCGGCGCGGCCAGGCCACCCACCTCGACGATCAGCCCGACCAGCTTTTCCACGCGTCCCACGGCGCGGATCGGGTTGGCGAGACGAACCGCGGCGGCGGCGTCAGGCCAGGGCAGGACCAGAGACATCTCCGCTCCCTCCCCCCGGCGACGACGCGCCGGCCAGCGCCGCTTCGACCGCCTCCGCCAGAGCCGCGAGCTGCCCGTTCACCGTGGCGTCCCACTCGCGGCGATCGGCGATGGCCAGCGCGCCGCCGCGCGTCATGCGGCGATCGGGCTGCACCGCCTCGATCCGCAGCCGGGCGCGCAGTTCGGGCTGGTCGTCGAGCCAGACGGCGTCGTCCGGGTGCACGGTCACCGTCAAAGGAGCACTCGCCGGCAGACGCAACAGCAGGTCCTCCAGCGCGCGCGCCACGATCGCCGGGTCGGCCGCCACTTCGCGCCGCACGATCCGCTCAGCCACGATCAGGGCAAGGTCGGCCGCGCTGCGCGCCACGCCTTCGAGCACGGCCTGCGTTTCGGCCTCGAGCGCGGCGGCCAGACCGTGGGCGAACTCCATTGTCTGCTCCTGTTGCCGTCGGCTGCGCTCGTCCTCGCGCGCGAGCACGGAGGCCTCCACCTCCTGCGTGATTCGCGCCCGCACCGTCGCCTGCTCCGCAGGCGCGAGCGCTGCCAGCGGATCCGCGTCCGCGGCGGAGCCGTACTCGGCCCGGAAGCCGCAGGCGAGGCCGCCGATGGGGGCCGGACCGAAGGGAGAGAATCCGTCGCGCGACATCGGCGCGTCGAACGTCTCAGGCGACCATTTCCGCACCCTTGCCCCCCTTGCCGAGCACGATGGTGCCCGCTTCCTCGAGGCTGCGCACAACCTCCACGATCCGGGCCTGGGCATCCTGCACATCCTGTACGCGCACCGGCCCCATGAACTCCATGTCCTCCTTGATGCCGATCACCGCGCGCTTGGACATGTTCTTGAAGATCCGGTTGCGGATCTCCGGAGTGGCACCCTTGAGCGACAGGGTGAGCTCCTTGCTGTCAATCTCCTTGAGGATCTCCTGGATGCCGCGGTCGTCGAGGTTGATCAGGTCCTCGAAGACGAACATGAGGCTTTTGACTTCGGTGGCCGCCGCGTCATCGATCTCGCGCATTTCGTCGAGGATCTCCTGCCAGGTCTCCTTGTCGATTTCGTTCAGGATCTCCGCCACCTGTTTCTTGCCGCCGAACTGCCGCTGGGTCTGCGAGAACTCCCCCTGGACCTGCTTGGCGATGACACTTTCAACGAGCTCGAGCGCTTCGCGGTTCGGACGGCCCAAAGTGGCGATACGGTACGCGATGTCGCCCTGCATGGCGGCCGGCAGCAAGGCCAGGATCGGCCCGCTGTAGCGCGGATCCATGTGAGCCAGCACCAGCGCCGCTGTCTGGACGTGCTCGTTCTTGAGGTAGTTGGCGACGGTCAGCGGGTCGATGCGCTTGAGATTCTCGAAGCTGCGGATATCGCTGTAGCCGGTAGCGCGGCTGAGCATCGTGCTCGCCTTGTGGGTGCCCAGCGCCTCCTCAAGCATGCTTTTCGCATAGTCTTCACCGCCGAATTCGGTGCCTTTCACGCGCCGGCTGAGGGCGATGAATTCCGTGACCGCGAGGGTCTTCTCGTCGGCCGGGACCCGGCCGACCATCGCGATCGTGGCCGTGATCTTCTCGATGGCGTCTTCCGGCATGCGCTTGATGATGGGACCGGCCACCTTGGGGCCGAGCGACATCAGCAGGATCGCCGCCTTGCGCATCCGCTCGTTCAACGCGTCACCACCTTGTACTTGTCATTCACTCCGGATTGTCCGTCACCCAGGCGTGGATCAGTTCCGCCATCGCTTCGGGATTCTCCGTTGCGTAGTCCTTGACCTCGGTAATCATGCGGGCGGAATTGTCGGGCGATGCGCCGTCCCGAATGGAGGGCATCGTAGGATCCACGCCGCCCGCAGTTCCGGCTCCGGCGCCGGCGGCGGCTGCGGAACGGCGCATCGGAACGCCCTCGGACACCAGGCGTCCGAGGTTACGCCGCACCACCAGCACCAGGATGATCGCCACGACCACCATCAACACCTTGCCCACGAGTTGGGGCGCCAATTCGAGCCATGGCTGCCCCAGCAGGCCGGGCTCCGGCGCGGGCGCTTCCCGCTCGCGGAACTGCATATTGACGACCTCGATCCGGTCGCCGCGCGAGGTGTCGATGCCGATCGCGGTCCGCACCACACGCTGGATTTGGTTCAACTCCTCATCGCTGAGCGGCGTGTAGACCGGATCGCCGCCGCCGGTCGGCGCCGTATAGCGCCCGTCCACGAATACACTGACGGAGAGGGTCTTGACGTTGCCGACCTCGCCGACGATCGTCTCGACGGTCTTGTTGATCTCGTAGTTCGTGACCGAACTCTCGGAGGTGCCTCCCCCCTGGCTCTCCGCGGACTCGTCGCGTTCCTCGCTGCGCACCACCGTCACCGCCGGATCGTAGACTTCGCGGTTTTTCTGGAGCCGCTCGAAATTGAGCGTGGCATCGACTCTGACGATCGCCTTCTCGCCGCCGAGCACCTCGGTCAGCATGGTTTCGGCCTTCTGCGTCAGGTAGCCCTCGATCTCCTTCTTCATCGCCAGCTGGCCCTCGGAATTTCCCACCACACTGTCGATGCCGTGGTTCCGCGAGAGCACGGTGCCGCGCTGGTCGATCACTGTCACGTTGTCGGTGGTCAGTCCCTCCACACTGCCGGAGATCAGCGCCTGGATACCGTTGATCTGGTCTTCACCGAGCCGGGCGTTGCGTGCCAGACCCACCACGACCGAGGCGGTGGCTGACGTGGCCAGCTTCTTGAAGATCGACGGCTTCGGGATGACCAGATGCACGCGCGCGGTGTTGATGCCGGACAGCGAGAGGATGGACTTGGTCAGCTCGCCCTCGAGTGCGCGTTTGAAATTGACGTCCTGCAGGAATTCGGTCAGACCATACTGCTTGCCGTCGAAGATCTCGAATCCGACCGTTCCCGAAGAGGGAATGCCCTTGGCGGCGAGATCCACCCGCAGGCGATGCACATCCCGCTGCGGCACCATGATCGTGGAGCCACCATTGGTCAGGTCGGCTTCGATGTTCTGCTTCGCCAGTTCATCGAGCGCCAGCGATGCGTCCTCCGGCGACATGTTCGTGAACAGGACCGTCTTGTCCTCGTGGCGCAGCCAGACGCCGAAGATCGCGATGCTCACCACCGCCGCCACGACGATCGCGCCCAGCAGCACCTTCTGATTGAAGCTGAAACGGCTCATTTTGCCGCCGAGCCGATCAAGCACCTGTTTCGTTCCGTCCACGGGCTCACCTCAGGCGCGGTCCACCCCGGAGGGGTCAGACCTGCAGCCGCATGATTTCCTGGTACGACTCGATCAGCCGGTTACGCACTTCAAGCATGAGCTCGAAGGCCAGCTGCGCCTCCTCGGTTGCGATCATCACGTCGTGCGGGTTCTGGACCGTGCCGGCCACCATCCCCTGCACGGTCTCGTCACGCGCGCCCTGCAGGCGGTTGACCTCCTGCAATGCGCCGCGCAACTGGTCGGCGAACGACGGACCGTTCGCGACCGGAGCCGCGGGGGCGGCGCCGGCGCCGTACAGCCGCGCCAGATCGAGACCTGGAATCCCCTTGACCATTCCCACGCCCATGCGATCCCCCCGTCCCTCAGATTTCGAGGGCCTTGCTGAACATGTCCTTGGCCGCCTGCACCGCGCTGACGTTGGCCTCGTAAGCCCGCGTGGCGCTGATCAGGTCCACCATCTCCGTGATGGGGTTCACGTTCGGCAGCAGGACGTACCCGTCAGAATCGGCGTCGGGGTGACCCGGTTCGAAGATGATCTTGAAATCCGACGACTCCGACGACACGCCCACCGCGACCTCCACGCCCTCGGGTTCCCGGCCGCCCGTCGGCGTGCGCGGACGTCCGCCCGCGAAGTGAGCCGGATCGGTGCGGGCCAGGCCCCCGTCCTGGCGGGCCCCCGGCGTACTGCCGGCGCCGCGCAAGCGGCCGACACGCTGGGCCAGCGCCTCGGCGAAAGCCGCCTGCTGACGGCGGTAAGGCAGCCCCTCCTCCGTGCGGGTCGTTTCGGCGTTGGCCAGATTCTCGGCCACCGTGTCCATCTTGACGCGCTGGGCGTGCAGTCCGCTCGAACTCATGCGGATGCTGCTGAAAAACCCGTCGCTCATGGCCCGTCACCTCCTGGCGCTAGCGTACCTGTCCGGAAACAGCCTCGCGCAGAATGCGGTACTTCATGCTCAGAACCCGCGTCGCCAGCCGGTAGGAAAGATCGGTCGTGGCCAGCTCCGCCATTTCGCGGTCGACATCAACGTTATTGACGCCATTGTCGACGTCGCTCTCCTGCTCGGCCACCTGGCCGTCGGTCAGCGCGGCCTCGCGCCGGCCGACCGGCAGGTGGTGCTGATCGGTGCGGGTGCCGGCGAGACGCCCGGGGCCGGCCGACGCACGCAGCAATTCCTCGAATTTGTATTCGCGGGCGCGATAACCGGCCGTTTCGACATTCGCCACGTTCTCCGACACCACGCGGTGACGCTGTGAATAGACGACCAGCGCCTTCTTCAGGCCGTCGAGCCGCGCGCGATCGAAGAGAGTGGGCTGGATCATGTCAGCACCTCGGGGCGGTCACGCCCATGGCGTTGTACAGGTGCAGTTTGTTGCGCAGCGTCCGCACGCTGATGCCGAGCGCCCGGGCCGACTGTGTGCGATTGCCGCCGGTCTGACGCAGCTTGCGCAGGATCAACTCACGCTCCATGTCCGCCAGGGTCAGATCCGTGGGCAGAACCTCCGCGTCGCGACGCCCGCAGGGATCCATCCCGTCCGCGAGATCGAGCAGCGATTCGTCCAGCTCGACACCAGAGTTCATGATCACGGCACGCTCGATGATGTTCTGCAGCTGGCGCACGTTGCCCGGCCACTCGAGACGCGTCAGGCTGGCCATGGCCGATTCGGTAATGGCCATGAGCGACTTGCCGTTCTCCGCGCAGACCCCCTCGACGAAGTGCTGAGCCAGCAGCGGAATGTCCTCGCGTCGTTCGCGCAGTGGCGCCATGAACAGCGGAATGACGTTCAGGCGGAAGAAGAGGTCCTCGCGAAAACGTTTCTCCTGGATCTCCTCACGCAGGTTGCGATTCGTGGTCGCAATAATGCGGACGTCGATCTTGGTGGCGCACTTGGCGCCCAGCCGCACGAATTCGCGTTCCTGGAGCACGCGCAGCAGCTTGGCCTGCATCGCGAACGGCATCTCGCTGATCTCGTCCAGCAGGAGTGTGCCACCGTCGGCCAGTTCGAATTTCCCTTTGCGAGCCTGGACCGCGCCGGTGAACGCGCCGCGCTCGTAGCCGAAAAGTTCGGATTCCAGCAAAGTCTCCGGAATCGCCGCGCAGTTGATGCGAATGAAGGCGCTGTTGCGCCGCCCGCCAGCCAGGTGGATGGCGCGCGCGGCGACCTCCTTGCCGGTGCCGCTCTCGCCCTGCAGCAGAACGGTGCCGCGTGCATCGGCGATCATGGCGATCTTTTCCCGCAGATCCCGCATGGAGGCACTGCTGCCGAGCAGGCCCCAGTGCTCACGGCGCGTGCGCACGTTGCGACGCAGGCTGCGGTTCTCCTCGCGCAGCTGGAGGTACTCAAAGGCCCGTCCGAGCGCGTGGTCGAGCTGTTCGAGGCTGAACGGCTTGGTCAGATAGGCGAACGCGCCGCGCTTCGTGGCTTCGACCGCTTCCTGGATAGTGCCGAACGCCGTCATCATGAGGACGAGTGGTCCCGGCTCCTCGCGGGTCTGGAGGTCGGCAAGCAGGGCCAGACCGTCGCGTCCCGGCATCCGCACGTCGCTCAGCACGATGTCGGCCGGGGCGCGCGCCAGCGCCGACAGCGCCTCCGCACCGTCGCTTGCCACGCGCACGTCATAGCGGCCGGCCAGTGCGGCCTGCAGCCAATCGCGCATTGTCTGCTCATCGTCCACCACCAGGAGGCTCTGTCTGCTAGGCATTGCTTTCCTTCCGCGCCCGCGCCGGCTTGACCGTCGCAGCTGTTGTGGCCCGCGCAACTTCCATGACCACCAGGGCACCGCCACCGGCCCGGTTCGACAGCGACCAGGGCAGTGCGTACATGTCCATCAGGGTATCCACCCGCGCCAGTCCGATGCCGAGACGCCCGGGTTTCGTCGTCACGAACGGGTCGGCGGCCCGGGCCAGGATGGCCGGCGGCAGCCCGGGGCCATCATCGGCCACCTGCAGTTGCAGCCGTCCGCGGCGTCCGGCCACCGTATTGATCGTCACACGCGCGCCGGCCGGCGCCGCCTCCGCGGAATTCGTCAGCAGTTCCTCCAGCGCGAGTTGCAGATCGCGCGCAGGCAGCAGCAGCGGAGCGGCCGCGCCGCCGAGGATCCGCACCGTCAACCGGGTGCAGCGTGTCCGGGCAGCCGTCACGGCCGCCGCCACGACCGCGGCCAGGTCCCCGCCAGGCGGTTCGGCCGGCCGCGCAAACGCTATCTCCTGTACCGACCGGTAAATTCTCTCCATCAACTCCACTTCGGCCAGGATCTGGCGCGCCCACTGAGCCACCTGGCGGTCGGCCTCCCCTGCCGCGATCAGACTGGCGTAGCCCTTGATCCCGCACAGGTTATTGCTGGTCTTGTGCAGGTATCCGCGCATGAGCCGGCTTTGGCGTCCGTCCCGTGCCGTTGCGTGGATCGCGGTCGCGGTCATGGCGCAACCCCGGTCTCCGCCAGCAACAGCTGGTCGTTGAGCTCCTCGGTTTCCAGAATCTCCTCGATCAGGGCCGCCACCTCGCGCAGTGCCGAGTGGAGGCGGGCGGCGCCGGCGTTGCCCGCTCGCTCCCGCTCCCAGATGTCGCGCGCCGGCGCGTGCTCACGCTCGAGCCTGGCGATCGCATCGAGCCGGTCGCGCTTGGCGGTCAGCAGCGCGCGCAGTTCGCCCAGGCGCGCGCCACCCCGCAACAACTCTCCCTGACGGAGGGACAGCGCGAGGATCTCGCCATAGAGCCGCCGTTGGCCCGCGTAGAGGTGCAGCAGGTCTTCCAGCGCGGGGACCGGCATCGCCGGTTGCTCAGCGCACCACATTGGCAACGAGGCCACGCGCAACACCCCCTCCCGCCAGCACATTCAGGGTGTCGGCCAGGGCGGCCAGCGCGCAGGCCCGCGAACGCCACGCCCTCGGCTCGCTGTCGGCGCACAGCAGACGCAGCGCATCGCCGGCGGCGCGGAACCGTCCCGCCTGCAGATCGAGCCCGGCCAGCTGGTAGCGGCTCCACGGAGCGAGCGATGCGAGGTTGCTCGCCGCGAGCTGACGCCAGAGATCGGCGGCGGCCGGGCGATCCCCGGCCAGATAGAAGAGGTCAGGCAGGGTGCCCGCGAGCCAGATGCGCTCGCGCCGGCCGAGCGTAGCCGCGGTGTCCCCCTCCGCCAGAAGGATCCGGGCGCCGGTCAACGCCGATTCCCAATCGCGCAATTGCGTCGCCGCAAAGGTCCGCCAGAAGCGGATCGACGACGGCAGCGCCGCTGTCTGCCCGTCCACCTTGCGCGCCAACAGATCCAGGGTCAGGCTGTCGCCGCGCGCCAGCAGCCAGCGGAAGGCCAGCACCGCCTCGTCCTCATGCGAGGCGAGTTCGCTGGCGCCCAGCGTGTTGAACAGCGCCCTCCCGACGGTCTGGGAGTCACCGAGCGCCGCCGCGCTGCCCAACGATTCGCGCTCGAGCACCGGCGCCAACTCACGGGTCTCGTCGCGCACAGCCGCTTCGCCATACCAGCCGAGCGCGTGATCGTATTCGCCCAGCGCGCGGTAGGCCCGCGCCGTGGACAGCGACTCGGCCGCCGTTCGGACCGGCCGGCGAGGCGCTTCGTTGGCGCGCTCGACCTCGCGCACCTGCGCGGCAGACTCCAGGCGCGACGGAGCATCGACCTGCCTGATCGCGAGCGTGGGGAACAGCGACGAGCCGAGCGCCGGCAGACTGTCGTTGGTGACCGGCATCGCCGCGGTCACGCCGAGCCAGCGCGCATAACTGATTCTCTCCTCATCGCCCAGGCCCGGGGCGCAGAGCACCTGGCCACCGGACAAGAGGGCCACGAAGACAAGCCAGACGACAGCCGCCACGCCTCCTGCTGCCTTCCGCTGCCTCGCTGTCTGCACGTCGCACCTCCCCCGGTCGCCATGATCCGGTGGCCCGGTGTCCGCAAACAGCATGCCTCCGGGGGCGGAACGTTCCCGGGGCATGGGCAGAAGATTCCGGGGCCGGTGGCCGGGAGGTGAAAGGGAGAGAAGGGGTTGTCAGTTATGGAGATGGAAGAATGATAGAGAATCTGGACCGGCGGCACTCGGCAACAACAGCCTCACCCCGGCACCCGATTTTGCCCCAGCGCAGGCCGGCCACTGGTCAAGCGTGGCCGGAAAACGGACAGCTCGCCGCCGCGCTACTCCTCAGCCTCGGCGGCCAGCCCTGCGATGGTGTCGTCGCCCAGGTCCTGCTGGTAGAGCCGCAGCTTCTCGCGCAGCGTCTGGCGCGAAATGCCCAGGAGACGGGCGGCGCGGCTTTTGTTGTTCCCGGTCGCCTCGAGCAGGTGCAGGATCTGGCGGCGTTCCACCTCGGCCAGCGACTGCAGACCCGGCTCGCCGATGCCGGCGGCCGCGGCCGCTGCGCGGGGATTGCGTCCCGCGAGGATGTGGGGCGGCAGCTGTTCCGGAAGCAGCCGGGCCGGTTCCTCGAGGATCATGATACGCTTCAGGACGTTCTTGACCTCGCGCACATTGCCTGGCCACGAATAGCGGCGCAGCGCCTCGAGCAGCGCCGGCGACGCCGGCTCGCACGCCTGTCCGAGCGCCGCGTTGAACTCCGA
This sequence comes from uncultured bacterium, assembly GCA_963732385.1. Taxonomy (GTDB): domain Bacteria; phylum Krumholzibacteriota; class Krumholzibacteriia; order LZORAL124-64-63; family LZORAL124-64-63; genus CAVSZB01. The sequence continues at coordinate 472,996 of CAVSZB010000007.1, forward strand.
AATGAAGTGATTTACCAGGATTTCCAGATCCTGCGGGCGCTCCCGCAACGGCGGTATCATGATCTCGACCACCTGGAGACGGTAGTAGAGGTCGTTGCGGAATGCTCCGCGCTCGATTTCCTCCTCGAGCCGGCGGTTGGTGGCGGCGACGACACGCGCCTGAACCGTCAGTTCATCCCGTCCGCCCACGCGTCGATAGCGCCGGTTCTCGATGACCCGCAGCAACCGGCTCTGGAGGAGGATGCCCATCTCCCCGATCTCGTCCAGGAAGATCGTACCGCTCCCGGCCAGCTCGAACAGCCCTTCGCGGCGCGCCTTGGCGTCGGTGAAGGCCCCCTTTTCGTGTCCGAACAGCTCGCTCTCGAGCAGCGCTTCCGGCACGGCTGCGCAGTTGATCTCCATGAACGGCTCGCCGTGCGCCTCCCCCACCTCGTGGATCGCGCGCGCCACGATCTCCTTCCCTGAACCGGACTCGCCCTGGATGAGAATCGAGGTGTCGTGCCCGGCGCGGCTGCCGCCGATCTTGTCGAGCACGCGGGCTACCCCGGCCAGACCTGGGCAGTTTCGGATCATGTCCAGATAGACACCGTCCTCCGACCGGGCGCGTATGGCGCGCACCCGGTCGTCATCGCCGTGGGGAGCCTCGCTTTCGGTCGCCCGCAGCGCAGCCCGCACCTGCTGCCTGATGGTTCCCAGCTTGAACGGCTTCTGGATGAAATCGTAGGCCCCGGCCCGCATGGCGGCGACCGCCGTGTCGACATCCCCGTAGGCCGTCATCATGATCACCGGCGTGGCCACCCCCTGATGGCGCAACGCCTGCATCACCTCGAGCCCGGAGATGCCCGGCAGCTTAAGATCGCTGACGATCAGATCGGGCGCGCGTCCATGGCAGCAGGCAAGAGCCTCTTCGCCGGTTTCAGCGGCGTCCACCTGGTAGCCGTCGGCAGCAAGCGCCTCGGCCAGCGACAGTCTGATCGTTGTTTCATCGTCCACGACGAGGATCCGCTTGCTCATGTCTCCTCCTGTTGGCGCTCCAGCGCCTCGGTGCGCGGCAGCAGCACGCGCAGGACAGTCGTGTGATCCGCGCGGACGGCGTGGATCTCCCCGCCGTGCGCGGCCACGATTTTGCGGCAGATGGAGAGCCCCAGCCCCGTGCCGGCGCTCTTGGTGGTGTAGAACGGGCGGAAGAGCCGCTCCGCGTCCCGCGGAGCGAAGCCGGCGCCTTCGTCGTGGACCTCCAGGGCCAGCCCGGGACGGATCTGGCCGGAGCCGCTGTGCGCATCACGCAGCTCGAGTCGTGCCTCGCGCCGCAGGACCAGGACGATGCCGCCGCCTGCCGGCGATGCGTCGAGGGCGTTCAGCAGAAGGTTCAGGATCACCTGCTTGAGTTGCCCCGCATCGACCTCCTGCGTCCAGGTTCCCGCAGCGGCCGTGGCCGGTTCGAGCCGCAGTTCCAGGCGCACCCTGCGCTCGCCCGCCTTCGGTTCGAGCAGCAGCAGGCAATCGCGCGCCAGCCCGGACAGATCGGCCGCGCCCAGACGGGGCTCGTAGGGACGCACGAACTGGAGCAGCCTGGTGATGGTCGAGTTGATGCGATCGACCTCGCCGGTGATGACGTCGAGATAGCGCTTGCGGGAATCGCCCGCCGGCAGCTGGCCCGCCAGCAGTTCGGCCTGGGCGCTCAGTCCCATCAGCGGATTGCGGATCTCGTGCGCCAACGCCGCGGACATTTCGACCATGCCCTCGAGGTTGTCGGCCCGGATACGTTCGGCCTCGAGGCGTTTCGCTTCCCGCAGATCCTCGAGCACGAGCACCAGCCACCGCTCGCCTCTGCGCCGCCCCGGCATGGTCGAGGCCTGCACGAGCACCGGAATCGTCTCGCCGGCATCGCGCAGGATCTGCCCTTCACCCTGATAGGGCGGCGCCGCGGGCGCCATCAGGCGCGCGAAGGGAACTCCCTCGAGCCCGCCGAGTCGCAGCCGGCCGTCCAGGAACAGCTCCGGCAGCGCATCGCTGTGCGGAAGCCAGTCCCGCAACGTGTCGGGCGCGGCGTTCTCGACCCGCCCCCGTCCGGTCGCCGTGGCGGCCCCGTCCGGCGCTTCCGCAACCGGAGCGCCGAGCAGTTCCCGACCGTGCCGGTTGCAGTAGACGGTGCGCGCCTGTTCATCCATCACCCAGATTCCGCTGCGCACGGTGTCGAGGACGCGGGCGTTGAAGGCGCCGAGCTCGCGGATGCGATCAAGCATCTGGGCGCCCGCGACCTCCTCGGCCAGGATCACCTGCACCGCCTGCAGGAAAGGCGCGCGTCGCGCGGCCGCCTCGTCGGCCAGCTGCGGCCCGTCGAGCAGCAGCAGATAACCGAGGCGGGCCCCCTGGTGTTCGAGCGGCAACGCCGTGATGGCGCGTTGGGGAGCGCCGTCGGCCGGCAGATCGCGATCCAGATGGTACACGCCCGGTATCGGCAGGCGGTCGGCGATCGTGTGCGCGACCCGTTCGTCCAGCCTGATCAGGATCCGGTCCCAGCGCGCCTCTTCCCAGGCATAGGTCTGCCGGGGGGCGTACGGGGCGCCTGGCGCGGCGCGCAGCACCAACGCCGCGCCTCGCGCCCCCACGAAGCGCGCCAGACTCTCGAGCAGCCCCGACAGCGCTGCGTCCCAGTTGCGCGCGCTGCTCAGTTCGCGGCCGAAGCGGTAGAGCAGGGCCAGCTGCGACATGTGGTCGGTGAGTTCCTGGTTGGCCAGTTCGAGGCGGCGCTGCGAGGCGATCAGTTCGTCGCCGACCCGCGACACTTCGTCCTGCAACTGTCGCCGGTGCGCGTGGAGACGCCGGGCCGTCTCCTCCCCCTGCCGCCGTACGGCGCTGATGCGGCTCCCCTGCTCCCGGCGCGCGTCGAGCCGGTCGATCGTCTCCGACCAGCGCGCCGCCTCCACCGGCACCGGGAGAGCGTCGAACAGCCCGGCCCGGAACAGACGCGCGCAGGCGCCGGTGTCGAGGTCCCGGAAGAGCAGGACCACCGCCGCGTCAGGACGCTTCCGCAGCAGTCCGGCAAGCGTTGTGGCCAACTCCCCGGCGCGGTCTCCCGACGTCAGGCAGGTTCCGTCCAGAATCACCAGGGGGGCCGGGGTCTCCGCCAGATCTTCCGGCGCGATGTCGCGCCCTGCAGAAGCTGGTCCCAGCAGGCGAACCGCCTCCTCAAGCGTCGCGACCAAAGGCCGCCCCGCCGAGCGCCAGCCGGTCGGACCGACCAGAAACGTCTCTTCCGGCAGGGGATCCGGGAGTTCGATCGGTGGCCGCAGAGTCATGCCTCCGGGGCGGGAATAAGGCCTGATCCAGAGCGCCTGCGACCCACCGTAAGGAAATTGGTCAGTTCAGGCAATCAAAAAGAAAAGCCGGACGGCCCGCGCCATCCGGCAATCCAGCAAAAATATGAAGCGACCAGTCCCGAAGCGGTCAGCCGATCAGGTTCTCCAGCCTGCGCAGGACCGCGTCCAGGCGCTTCGCGACGGCGCTGCGCACTTCGACCGTGTCATACACCCCTTCGCTCAGACGCGCCCTCGCCTGCGCCACCCGCTCTTCGCGCACCTCGGGCACCGCGGCCAGGGCCTGCCGGGCCGTCGCCAGGTCGCTCTGGAGCTGCGCCTCGCGGCGCGCGGCCGGCGAGAGGACCAGGCTGTCGCCCGCAGGCTCGACGGCAGGGCGACCAGATTCGCCCGCCCCCCCGGTCAACCCGCTGGGCCGACCGGAACCACCCTTGGTCAGCAGACGCTGCAGCAGCGATCCCTGCGGAGAGTTCGCCTGGTCAATGTTGCGCATGGCCATCTCGCTTCACCCTTCTCGTAGTTGCCGGCCGCATGTCCGCGCCGGTCCATCGCGGTTCACCTTAGCAATCCCGGTTCCCCGGCGCAACCGGAGCGTCCCCGTCGGCGAAAAACGCCCATCGGGCCTGCGCAGCCCCCCGGGGCAGTTCCTGCCGGGCGGTGGGCCCTGTCGGCAAACGCCCGGTCACTCCTGCCGGTGGCCGGAAGGTAACCACTCTGCCCAGAGATTCGGCAGGTCCGGTCCCTTTCTTTAACGCCCGGCCGGACTGAGGCCAGCCAGCGGCGATTGCGCCAGCCGCGCCGCGAGCAGGCGGGCCTCTTCCCATCCTGGGTGTCGCTGCGCCAAAGCAGTGGCCAGTTGCGACGCCTCCGCCACCCGCCCCGTCACTGTCAGCAGGACCACTTCCTGCTGCGCCAGTTGGGGTTGTCCGGGATGCCATTGGCTCGCCCGCAGCAGCATAGCGCCGAGGTCGGCCCAGCGTCCCGCCGCCGCGAGGGTCCGGGCAAGTTCGACCCATACCTGAGCCCAGGCGGGGCAGCTTTCGGTCAGACCGGCCAGCAACTGCGACGCCTCGTCGAGACGCCCCTGGCGTCGTCGGGCGTGGCCCAGATAGAGGCGAGCCCGCAGCACATGGGCATCCGCCGGCTCGCGCTCCGCCAACTCCTCCAACAGCGGCAGCGCCTCCAGGGCCTGCCCCTCCTCCACGAGGCGACAGGCCATTTCGAGCCCGGCGCCGCTGCTGCGCGGCTCTTCGGCGAACTTGGCCCTCACCAGACGGCCGTAGAGATCGTCCTTCGCCGCCATCACGGACGCAGGGCGCAGCAGTCCGTAGTGGTGAATCGGAATGTCCAGCGCTTCGCTCGACAGGCCAATCTGTCTCGCTGCAGGCTCCACGCTCTCGTGGACCCTTCCGCGGTAGCGCAGGTCGGAACGGTTCGGGAACAGCCGGGCATTGACGCAGCCGATCCAGCCGGCCTGCCCCTGCTCCTGGTCCGGGTACTCCCCCGTCACCGGCTGCCATTCGGCGTGCCGCGCACGATCGGCGTAGCTGCGGAACCCGAACAGAAAACAGCGGTCCCGCGTGGCGCGGCGCACGTGCGTGCGCAGACGCGTCAGGTCCCGAACGGCGATCCGCTCGTCGGCGTCGAGACAGAGGATCCAGCGACCGCGCGCGGCCGCCAGTCCGGCATTGCGGGCGGCGGCGAAATCGTCACACCAGGGGAAATCGACGACGCGGGCCCCGTGCGCGAGGGCTCGCTCGCGGGTGTCATCTCGAGATCCGGTGTCCACGACCACCGCCTCGTCATAGAGCGGACGATGCTGTTCCAGCAGCTCCGCCAGCAGTTGAGCTTCGTCCCGCACGATGATCGTCAAGGAGAGCAGCACAGCATCCTCCCGGGATCGTCAGACCGAATCGAACCCCCACACCGCAAGCCGCAAGGGACCGGGCTGCGGCAGTCCGGACTCGTCAACCCCGCCCAGCCAGGCGCAGGCTGTCGAATCCCGCGCGGCGCCGCCGACGAGGGTCGCCAGACGCGGGGCGCTCGTCACGCACCACAGCCCGCTCGTATGGGCCACGACCCGCGCACCATCGGCAGCCAGGCCGGCCGCCATCTCCTCCGCGCCCTGCGGCGCCAGCAACCAGCGCGCCGCCGCATGGGCGCGCAGATGCGCCACAAGGACCGCTGCGGCTGACGGCTCGCCCCCCCACTCCAGGATCCAACCGGGAAAGTCCTGGCCCTTGCCGCAGAATGCGTAGGCGGCGGGCGCTGCGCCGGCGAACGGCTCCAGCACCCAACCGCGCGTACCAGGCATTCCATAGAGGAGGGCATTTTCTCCCGGCTCGCGTCGCGTGCGATACGGATGACGCGCGTGCAGAGCCGCCACCGCAGCGCCGTCTCCCTGCCCATAGGGACGCACGACCGCGTCCGGGGGTGCTTCGGGGCCACGCCAACCGTCCAGTTCGACGTGGAATTCCACGCCGGCCGGAGCGAAGCCGCGTGAGCTGTACAACTCCGGACTGTCGCTCCAGAGCACGGCCAGCGGCACGCCCCTCTCCCCCAGGCGCGCGAGGATTTCCGCCTGCAGAAGACGACTCAGGCCGCGTCCCCGCGACGAGACGGCGGTCACTACGCTGCCGATGGACGCCACTGGCAGTTCGCCCGCGGAGGTCACGCAGGGACGGACAAGACAGGCGAGGGCAGCGAGGAATTCGTCGTTCTCCTCCACCACAAGCTGCCAGTCGCGATTCATCTCACCCAGCGCCAGCGGGAAATCGTCGGCTGGCCCGGTGGGCGAACCGGGACGCCGCAAACCCGACTCCACCAGAGCCAGCAGCCTGCTCCGTTCCCCCGAGCGGACGGTCCGGATGATCATGGATATTCCCCGCCGCGAATTGCCCGGCGCAGGAGGCAGAATGCACTCCTCGTACGTGATTTCATATCAAGGGGCATGCCAATTGCAATATGCCCCCGCCATAGAGGCCGTCGGACCTTGCCCGTTGCCCGGTCGGCCGACGCAGACAAATTTTCGAAGCGCTGAAAATGCAACGGGATGGAGCACGCACCGGTCGACGCGGCCAGCGCCGGCAGGGCGGAAAAAATGGACCACGGGCCAGGAAGGCCCGGGCAGAAATGGCCGAAGGATCGAGTGAAGGGGGCAAGGAACGATGGGACTCCGCGTAAACACGAACGTAGCGTCGATCAACGCGCAGCGCAGTCTGATGGTGAACACCACGCTGCTGGGCAAGTCGCTGGAAAAGCTCAGTTCCGGACTGCGGATCAACCGCGCCGGGGATGATGCCGCCGGTCTGGCGATCTCCGAGAGCCTGAAGTCGGACATCCGCGCGCTGCAGCAGGCGTCGCGCAATGCGGCCGACGGCATCTCCATGATCCAGACCGCCGAAGGCGGACTCGAGGAGGTCAGCGGCATCCTGATCCGCATGCGGGAACTGGCGGAACAGGCGGCCACCGGCACGCTCGGCGAGGACGAGCGGACCTACCTCGATTCGGAATTCCAGCAGTTGATTCTCGAGGTGAGCCGGATCGCCGACTCGACCGAGTTCAACGGCACGAAGCTGCTCGACGGATCAATCGCCCAACTCGACATCCAGGTGGGCATTGGTACCCAGTCTGACTCGCAGGTAACACTGATGCTCGGGGCCGGCATGCGGGCCGACGACCTGAACCTCGACACCATCAACGTCCTGGACGCGGATGCCGCCCTCGCGTCGATCACCGCAGTGAGCAACGCCACGGGCCTGGTCAGCGCCCAGCGCGCTGACTTCGGCTCGGCCCAGAACCGCCTCGAGTCAACGATCCGCAATATCGCGATGTCGGTGGAGAACCTCTCCGCCGCCAACAGCCGCATCCGCGATGTGGACATCGCCGTCGAGACTTCGGCGATGACCGCCATGCAGATCCTGCAGCAGGCAGGCGTGGCCGTGCTGGCCCAGGCCAACGCCACGCCGCAGCTGGCCCTGCAACTGCTGCGGGGCTAGTTAACGCCGCAGGCGGCCCCTGCCCCGGGCCGCGTCCGATCCGACCCTGGCGCACGGATGCGCCCTTCGCGGAGTCCGGTGGCGGACGGTTCACCCGAACCGTCCGCTATCCCGCCCGCTCTCCTCCGACAATCCTGCATGATCACCCTCAAGCCGGGCACTGATCCGGTCGATATCGTTCCGGTGACCAGTTGCCGGTCCCGCGGGCAGCGTGGCCCGGCGGAGCGCCAACGGCAGGGTGGCGGCCATGGATGGCCGCCCGTCAATTCAAGGAGGAAGAATCATGGGTCTTCGCGTAAACACCAACGTCGGTTCCATCAACGCTCAGCGTTCGCTGTTCAACACCACCAACATGCTGTCCAAGTCGATGGAGAAGCTCAGCTCCGGTCTGCGCATCAACCGCGCCGGCGACGACGCCGCCGGTCTGGCCATCTCCGAAGGCTTGAAGAGCGACATCCGCGCCCTGCAGCAGGCCTCGCGTAACGCGGCCGACGGCATCTCGATGATCCAGACCGCGGAAGGCGGCCTCGAGGAGGTCAGCGGCATCCTGATCCGTCTGCGTGAGCTGGCGGAACAGTCTGCCAACGAGACCCTCGGCACCGCCGAGCGTGGCTACCTGGACACCGAGTTCACGGCGCTGGTGAACGAAATCACGCGGGTCGCCGAATCGACCGAGTTCAACGGCACCAAGCTGCTCGATGGCACCAATGCCTCGCTGGACATCCAGGTCGGCATCGGCACCTCCTCCGCCTCCCAGGTGGCCATCAGCCTCGGCACCACCATGACGGCCACCGGGCTGTCGCTGAACGCGACCGTGATCTCCGGCGCCGACAACACCAACGCTCTGGCCGCGATCACGGCGCTCGACAGTGCCACGGCGCTGGTCAGCGCGCGACGCGCCAACTTCGGCGCCGCCCAGAACCGTCTGGAGTCGACGATCCGGAACATCGGCATGACGGTGGAGAACCTCTCGGCCGCCAACAGCCGTATCCGTGACGTCGACATCGCTTGGGAGACGTCGCAGATGACCTCGTTCCAGATTCTGCAGCAGGCCGGCGTTTCGGTGCTGGCCCAGGCCAACTCCACGCCACAGATGGCATTGATGCTACTGCAGCGGTAGCTGACCGGACAGCCTGCATGAGCGAACGGCGGATCCACGGGGATCCGCCGTTCTCGTGCTACCCCCGCAGTTGATCATAAGATACGAAATATTGCCAAATTGTGCTCAAGTCGGCCGCAGCATATGCCGATATCTCTGCGAGCCTCATAAACCAGAGCTACACCCCGGAGAAACGCAGCACCCGGAGAAGGAGGAATATCGCAGTCCGGGAGGCATATCCTCCCGAGGATTCGAAACCATCGCAGCCTTGGTCGGGCAGGGATGTCCGACCCCAATCTTCAAGGAGGAAGAATCATGGGTCTTCGCGTAAACACCAACGTCGGTTCCATCAACGCTCAGCGTTCGCTGTTCAACACCACCAACATGCTGTCCAAGTCGATGGAGAAGCTCAGCTCCGGTCTGCGCATCAACCGCGCCGGCGACGACGCCGCCGGTCTGGCCATCTCCGAAGGCTTGAAGAGCGACATCCGCGCCCTGCAGCAGGCCTCGCGTAACGCGGCCGACGGCATCTCGATGATCCAGACCGCGGAAGGCGGCCTCGAGGAGGTCAGCGGCATCCTGATCCGTCTGCGTGAGCTGGCGGAACAGTCTGCCAACGAGACCCTCGGCACCGCCGAGCGTGGCTACCTGGACACCGAGTTCACGGCGCTGGTGAACGAAATCACGCGGGTCGCCGAATCGACCGAGTTCAACGGCACCAAGCTGCTCGATGGCACCAATGCCTCGCTGGACATCCAGGTCGGCATCGGCACCTCCTCCGCCTCCCAGGTGGCCATCAGCCTCGGCACCACCATGACGGCCACCGGGCTGTCGCTGAACGCGACCACGATCGCCGGCGCCGACAACACCACCGCTCTGGCCGCGATCACGGCGCTCGACAGTGCCACGGCGCTGGTCAGCGCGCGACGCGCCAACTTCGGCGCCGCCCAGAACCGTCTGGAGTCGACGATCCGGAACATCGGCATGACGGTGGAGAACCTCTCGGCCGCCAACAGCCGTATCCGTGACGTCGACATCGCTTGGGAGACGTCGCAGATGACCTCGTTCCAGATTCTGCAGCAGGCCGGCGTTTCGGTGCTGGCCCAGGCCAACTCCACGCCACAGATGGCATTGATGCTACTGCAGAGGTAGCGAATCCCGGGGGCGGCGGGTCGCGGGACCCGCCGCCCCGAAATGAGGTGGGATCATGATCGACGTGAGCGCGATTCAGGGTCCGGGCTGGCAGCCGGTTTCGCCAGTTGCCTCTCCGGTACAGCGAACAGCGTCACACTCTCCGCAGGCCGAGCCTACCACCCCTCCTGTACCCCCGACGCCCGAGGCGGAACAGTTGCGGGCCGAGGTGGAGAACGAATTGCAGCGGCGCATGTCCGGCTATGAAGTGAATCTCAGCTACCAGGACGATGCCTCCTCCTGGGTCATCCAGATTCGCGATCCTGATTCCGGCGATGTGGTGTTCCAGATTCCTCCGGAACAGATGGTCAGGCTGCGCGATCGCCTGCAGGAAGTGCTCAAGGAGACCGGATTGCTGGTCGACAACACCACATAGGGGGCAAGCCGGCCCCAGGCGGAAGTGGCGGGGACGGAGCCCGAATCACGGGAGTGAACCATGAGTTCGATCTCGTTTGGCGGCCTGGCTACCGGCCTGGACACCGGTTCGATCGTCACCCAGCTGATTGCCCTGCGGCGCCAGCCGATCGTGAAGCTGGAGGGGCAAAAGAAATTATACGAGCAGCAGAAGGCAGCGTTCAAGGATCTCCAGACCAAGCTCACCGCGCTCATGACCGCCGCCGACGCACTCGACACGGCGCAGAGCTTCGGCTCCCTCAAGGCCGCGTCCTCCCTCGTGAACCTGCTCACCGCTACCGCCGCGAGTGAAGCGCAGGAGGGCACCTACGCGATCACCGTCGAGAGCCTGGCCCGGGCGCAGAAGGATCTCTCGCAGGCCTACAGCAGCCAGGTGGCCGAGGTCGGAACCGGCAGCTTCACCATTACGGTCGGCGGCGAAGTGACCACGATCACTCTGGCCGAGGGCGACAGCAGCCTGACCAGTCTCAAGAACGCCATCAACGATTCCGGCGCCGATGTCCGCGCCACGATCATCAACGACGGCAGCGCCCTCAACCCGTACCGGCTGGTGCTGACGGCCGCCGAAACCGGCACCGACGCCGCCTTCAGCGTCGATTTCAGCGGCCTCAGCGGCGGCGCCGCGCCGACGCTCTCAAGCATCTCCACGGCGGCCAACGCCGCCCTGACCATCGACAGCCTGGCGATTACCTCCCAGAGCAACCTGGTCAGCAATGCTATCGAAGGGGTGACCCTCAACCTGCTCAAGCAGGAACCAGGCACCGAAATCACGGTCACCGTGAACGTCGACAAGGATGCGATCGCGGCCAAGCTGCAGACGCTGGTCGATGCCTACAACGGACTGATGACCTACGTCCAAGCGCAGCAGCAGAAGGGCGCCACCCTGCAGGGAAGCAATGTCCTGAGCACCGTGAAGAACCGTATAAGTTCCGTGGCGATCTATGCCCACGCCGGCACCGGCGCGTACAAGCTGCTGGCCCAGGTCGGGCTCACCCAGGAGGAGGGCGGGCAGCTCGCCTTCGACCGTACGAAATTCGACAGCGCCCTGGCTGCCGACTACGGTGCGGTGCGCGACCTCTTCGTCGAACGGGGCACGAATCTCGGCAAGGCCTACCAGTTCCGCACGGCCATCGAAGGCCTGACCGATTCCAAGACCGGCACGTTCAAGATCACGGAAGATTCTCTCACCGATCGCATGAAGGCGATCGACGACCGCATCACCCGGTACGAAACGAGTGTCGAGAGCTACCGGCTGATGATCGAGCGGCAGTTCACCGCGATGGAACTGGCCGTATCGAGGCTTCAGGCCCAGGGAAGTTACCTGACCAGTATCTTCTCCAGCCTGACCAGCAGCTAACAGTCACAAACCGGAAAACGAGGGGAACATGCCGGACGCAACGGGCATCCGCTGCTACCAGGAGACCGAGGTTCAGACGATCGGTCCGGAGAAGCTGATCGTGCTGCTGTACGAGGGGCTGGTCCGCTATCTGAACCAGTCTCGGGCCGCCCTGGTGTCACGGGACATGGCCGCCAAGGCGCGCCAGATCAATAATGCGCAGGCGATCGTGCTTGAACTGCGCAACGCGCTGGATCATGAAGCCGGAGGCTCCATCGCCGGCAACCTGGCGGCGCTCTACAACTACATCTTCACCGAGAACATCAATGCGTTGATCGACAATGATCCACGGCATATCGACAACAACCTGCGGGTGCTGCAGCCGCTGCTCGACGCCTGGTCGCGCATTCCCGCCGGCACGGCCGATCGCGCGCGTTGTGAGCGGGCTTCGGCATCGCCACCGGCACCGCCATCTGGCCCCATTCCTGCAACGGTGGCCCCGCCGCCGGTCTCTCCGGGCATCTACGGACGTCCGGCAGCGGCTTGTGCTCCCGCTCCGGCGAACGTCCCCTCCAGTCTTTGCGTCACTGTGTGAGGTGTTGACCGAACATGCCCTGGCAGACGGAAGTTGAAGCCGTGCTTGCTCTCACGCGCGCCGCGCGCGTAGCGCTGGGGCGTGGGGATGTCGAGACTCTGGGTGCGCTGCTGGAAGAGCGGGGGGTCCGGGTGCATCGACTGGGCGCGGCGGCCGGCCAGGCCCCGATTGAGCCGGAACTGGTCGCGGCTGTGGAGCGGATCAAGACCGAGGAATCCGCGTTGGCGGCGGCCCTGCACGCCGGTCTGGTCCAAACGGGCCAGGCGCTCGGGCGGTTGGCGCTCAATCCTCCGGAAACCTCCACCGGCACGACAGCGACCTGCGACTTGCGGGCCTGACCCTCCCACGGACAATCCGAAATCCCCTGAAAACGGAGTGTGACCTACTTGACGTTGCCCCCGCCGGGGGGACGCGTACGAACCTTGCGTTTGAGCGCTTCGAGGTCGGGAGAGGGGGAATCTGCGGCCCGCAGGGAAATGTTCTTGATCTCCTCGTAGATTTCGAAGCGATGCACCGGGATGGAACGCGGCGCGTCGATGCCGATCTGGACCTGGTCACCGCGAATATCGACGATCATGATCGAAACATCGTCTCCGATCATGATTTTCTCGTTCCGCTTACGGCTGAGAATAAGCACGTGACCTCCATGTCCATCAGTCGGGCCGCGTCAGCGCAGCCGACATCATATCACAGGGCGATTTCCTGTCTCTCCCCTTCCGGGGTCACGGAGATCAGCTCGACCGCCGGATCAGCCGCCACCGCAGCGCCGGCCTGGGCCGCCAAACCAAAGCGGACATAATCCATCTCCTGTTGCAGGGGCCACCGCTGGTCGTCCAGCACCACTTGAGCGCCCCGGCGGGTGGCCGGCTGCACAACCAAGGGGGCCGCCAGATTGCCGGTCAAACGCTCCCCGCCGGGATACACCGTGGTGATGATCAGGGTCACCATTTCCGCAACGCTCCCCCCCATCCCCCGGAGGGTCTCTTCCGGCAGGCGGGGAGCATAATCCTGATCATAAAAGTCCGGTGTTGTGACCGGCAGTCCGAAATTCCCGTCGTTGACCGACTGCAGCCATTTTAGCGGCAGGCCGTCGCCCATGTCGAGCAGGATCCACTGCCTGAGGTGGGGCAGCCCCACCAGCCCTCCCGGCAGGGTGATGAGGTCACGATCGGCGTAGCTCAACTCGCCGAATCTAGCGGTCTTGAAGCTGTGCATGATCCGACTCCCTTTTCGGCCTGGGTCGTTAACGCAGATACTGAATGAGGTTCACCTCGAACAGACGGCTGGAGGCGAGCAGGCTGGCCTGATAGGCCGCCTGCGCCTTGCTCAGCTCGCTCGCCGTCTCGATCACGTCGGCATCCCGCTCACGCGAGCGGTTCATCTGCAACTGCTCGTCCCGCTGCTGCAGAATGGTGTCCGCCCAGTCGAGCACCACCTCGCGTCCGCCAACCTTCACAATCATGCCCAGGAGCATCTCCTCAACGGCATCCAATTCGAGCATCAGTCCCCGCATGGCGGCCTTGTCATGAGACTGAAGTGACTCGCGCAGGTCCTCGAAGACTCCGAACAGACGTGCCGGCGTGCCGACGCCTCTGAGGCCGAGACTTGTGGCCGCGTTCGAACCAGCCGCGTCGGTCACATCGAAAGGGGTGGTCCGGCTGCTGACCAGCGACAGCACGCCCCCGTCAAGACGCAGCTCGATCCACGGTACGGCCGTGCTGATCGCCGTCTGCAGATCACCGACCGTGATTGCGCCGGACAGGTCCACGGTCACGCCGGTCCCCTCCCCGGAGATGACCAGGCTGCCGAGGGGCAACAGTCCGGCGAGGTCAGGGATGTCGCTCAGATTCGTGGCGGGCGTCGCGATCCCGCGCACGTCGTCCCCCACGATCGTGCCGCTGGAAGCAGTGCCGAGGATACCGAGCGACTGCGCCGTGGTCCCGCCGTCGACCTCGGCCAGAGTCAGCGGGCCCAGGCCCGACAGCTGCAGACCGTGCCCGTCGGGCGTCAGCGTCGCGGTGACGGCACCGCCGGTCTGGGCCGCGATCAGGGTGGTCAGCCCTCCCACGTCCGTGGCGGTGGAGAGGTTCAGCGTCCAGGTCTGCCCGCTGCCGTTGGTGACCGCGATGGAGCCGGGGCTCCAGCCATTGCCGAGATTCAGGTCGCTCAGGGCGGTGGCCGCGGTCAACGGGGGCGAGACATCAAGGGTTCCCCGCAGCACTGCGGTCGCCGCGGCCAGAAAATCGCTGCCCGGAATGTTGACGATCGTTGTGGTGTGCGGCCCGATCTGAGTGTCGATCTGGCCGGCATCGCCCTGGTATACGATATTGCCGCCGGACTCTATGAACGGCGTGAGGTCGGTCCGGAAACCGCCGAACAGGAAGTTACCCTCGACGTTCGCGTTCAGCGTGTTCATCAGCCGACCGATCAGATTGCGCACCTCATCGGCGGAATGATCGTTGGAGATGTCGGTGCCGGTGGCCGAGGCCTCGCGCATGGCGATGTCGCGGGCGTCCCGCAGCACATCCGTCAGGTTCTGCAGCGCGGTGTCGGTCGACTCCACGAAGGTCCGCGACCGTTCGAGATTCTTACGATACTGGCTGTTGATGCTGATCAGGGAGTCGTAACGCTGTACGGCGCCGACCCCGCGCGGATCGTCGGCGTAATTGTTGATGCGACGCATGGTCGAGTTCATCTGCTGAAAACGCAACATCTGCGAAAGGTTCTTCTGCATGCTGCGCACCAGCGTGCGGGACATCGCACTATCCGTGATCCGCATGCCCATCCGGAACTCCTTCCGCCGCCGTTACACCATGTCGATCAGCGTCTGGAACATGTCGGCCGCGGCAGTAACCACCCGTGCGGCGGCTTCGTAGGCGTTCTGGTAGCGCACCAGATTCGCCCCCTCTTCGTCCAGGCTTACGCCCCGGATGCTGTCCAGGCGTCCGGCGAGCGTCTCCACGACGTTCTGCTGGTTCTCGAGCAGAAACTGGAAACTGCCCCGCTGCGACGCCATGTCGACGATCATTGCGTTGTAGCGGTCCATGAGGCTCTTGCTTCCTTCGCCAGCGAGCGGCTGGGAAGCGAGGGTGGCGATTTCCCGGGAGAGATCGTTGTCACCTTCGAGACCTGAGCGCGAAGTCGCCACGAGATCGAAATCTTTCACGATCGCGGAGTTGAGCGAAAGGGTCGAGGCACTGTCGCCGGTAAAGAAGAGGATGCCGCTGGATCTCGCGGTCCGCCCCTGCGTATGGAGTTCGTTCACTTTTTCAATGAGGGTGACCGCGAGATCGTCCAGACGAACGCGCGCCTCCCGGATATGATCGTCCCGGGCGGTGATCATCCCCTGCAGCTTGCCCTCGTCCAGGGCCACCGGCACCTGCCCCGAGGCGGTGACCACGCTGGCGGTTTCCCCGGACGTCGTAGAGTCGCGCCGCAGCTGCAGCAACTCGACCTCCGCGCGGGTCACGACCGTGCGCCCCTTGAGCACCAGATCCACGGTGCCGTCTTCCCGCTCGAGGACGGACACCTTGGTCAGCTTGGAGATCTCCATGATCAGGGATTCACGCTGGTCGCGCAGATCGTTCGCGGCCCCCTGGGATGACTCCACGTAGAGGATCTGCCGGTTCAGGTCACCCACCTGCCGCAGCAGGCTGTTCAGATTGTCGATTTCGCGCGAGAGACCGTCATTCATGCTCTGCTCGAGGTCGTCGAGCGAGCTGGCGGTGGCGCGGACGTCGGTGACCAGACTCTGCGCCGAGCTGACGACCGCCTGCTTCAGGGAGCTGTTGATCGGCGGCGTGGCGAGATCGCTCCAGGCGTTGAAGAACGCCCCCAGCGAAGTGCCCAGGTGATCGTTGCTGACGGAACCGAAGATCGCCTCGATTTCCCGCAGGTTGGAGTCGATCTGGTCATAGCTGGCAAGACGGGCCTCCTGGGTACGCTGCTTCTGCTGCAGGAAGACATCGGTGAGTCGACGGATCTGGTCGACCTGGGCCCCGCGGCCGAGGCTGCCGAAAGCCAGCTGTTGCGGCAGCCGGGCGGTCACCAGCACCTCCTGCCGGCTGAAACCGGGCGTATTGGCGTTGGCGATGTTGTGACTGACCGTCTGCAACGCGAGCCGGGCCAGGTACATCCCGCTCAGGCTGGTGTCCATGAGGGAAGTGAGTCCGCCCATTCCGTCCCCCTCCTCCTCAGGCCCGGTGCTGCACGAGGCGGGCGCCGTTGGTGGTGGATCGCTGTCCGTCGCCTTCGTAGCATCCGGCCGGATCGTTCATGACGCACTGCCGGAAAATGTTCGCTTCCTGCTCCACCAGCTCCAGGCAGAAGCGCGCCAGCATGACGTTCAGGCCGTTCTGCCGATACAGATCGCCGGCCGTGTCCGCGATGCGCCGCACCGCCCCCCGCAGCGCGGTGCGCTGGCCGGAGTCGGCTCGCGTGAGCAGTGTCTCGGTCGTGAGCTGTTCCGTCGGCAGTTCCAGCCGCGCGCCGATCGCCCGCAGATTCCCCTCGCGCCGTCGGCGCGCCGCGTCGGCGATCGGCAGGAATTTCCGCCATTCCTGGGCATTAATTTCCAGCCGCATGGCGTCACGCCGTTTCAGGTAGGCGGTCTGGCGCCAGGCCAGGCGGCGCAGGCGGCGGTACTCCCGCTCCTCGCACGCCAGCAGTTCACACAGTCCCGCCGCTTCCTCGGGGCGCAGGCGGGGAGCTGTCGATCCAGCGCTCATGAGCCACCTCACTCGAATTCCGTTGACGGGACCGTCGGTACGGCGGGAGTAGTCGCCAGATTCGTGCCATCGGCATCACGCAGGCGCGAGTAGAGCTTTCCCACGCGGGAGACATAGTCGCGCGTTTCCCGATAGGGAGGGATGTTGCCGCCGTGCCGCTCGACCGTCCCCGGGCCGGCATTGTAGCCTGCGAGGGCCAGGTCCACGCTGCTGCCGAATCGCTGCAGCATGCGCGCCAGATACCGGGCGCCGCCCATGACATTCTGCCCGGGGTGCAGCGGCTGACTGACCCCCACTTCCACGGCCGTGCCGGGCATCAGCTGCATCAGACCCAGCGCGCCCCGCGGCGAACGCGCCTGCGGGTCGCCG
Organism: uncultured bacterium; assembly: GCA_963732385.1. GTDB lineage: Bacteria > Krumholzibacteriota > Krumholzibacteriia > LZORAL124-64-63 > LZORAL124-64-63 > CAVSZB01. The sequence goes on from CAVSZB010000007.1 coordinate 490,045, forward strand.
CCCGATTCCTGCACCAGGACCGACAGCAGAAGCGCCGGATCGACACCGGTGTCGGCGGACGCCCTGGTGATTTCCGGCTCGAAACGGCGCAGGGAGTCGGCCACGGCTCCCCCTTCACGGGCCGCGGCCGCGCGCAGGGTCGCCAAAGCGCCGTCGCTGGCCGCCTGGACCTGGTAGACCGCCAGACCATGCGGGAACGCCGGTGGCGTGACCGCGAGCGGCGGCACGGAGGTCGGCTCGGGCGCGGCAGCCGGCGCGGCGTCGGGAATTTGGACCGGCGCAGGCCGGCGGGGCGTTGACGCCGCCAGCGGGACCGGAAGGCTCGGCGGACTCAAAGTGAGGGCCCAGTCATCCGTCTCCGCCACCGCGTCGATGTACGACGGCTCCGGCTGTGTCAACGGCGCCGGCGTGATCTCCCCACCGCCGTACGCCCGGACGATCATGTCGGCAATGCCGAGACCACTGCCGGAATTCGCGGCCGCTCGTGCCAACTCGTCGTCGTACATCTGGCGATACTGCTGGGTGGCGCCCTCGTTCTCGATCAGCCCCGACTCCGGCACGGTCGCCCGCATCGAGCGCAGCAGCGTCGACACCATCAGGGACTCGAATTCCTGCGCCACCGCGCGCAGGCGCCGCTGGCGATCGCCCGCGACGTCCCCGGCGCGCGGCGACACCGGTGGCCGGGAGGGAAGAATGCCCGCTACGTCAGTCATGCCGATCACATGATCTGCAGTTCGGCCTGCAGAGCCCCCGCCTGCTTGAGGGCCTCGAGGATGGCGATGATGTCGCGGGGCGAGGCGCCAAGGTCGTTGAGCACCGACACCACGTCCGCCACCGTGCTGGTTTCAGGGAGGTGCAGCACCGACGCCTCCTTGTCCTGGACGTCGGTGATCACTTCCGGAGTGACGGTCGTGCGACCGCTTTCATTGAACGAATTCGGCTGCGAGACGTCGTACCGCGTCTTGATGACCACCTTCAGGTTGCCGTGGGCCACCGCCGCTTCGCGCAGCATGACGCCCTGTCCGACGATGATCGTGCCGGTGCGCTCGTTGATCACCACGCGCGCCGTTGCGTCGGCCAACGCCGACAAATCGCCCATACTGGCGATGAAGTCGACAGGCTGCGCCACGAACGCGGCCGGCACTTCGGCCTCCACCCGCTGCGCGTCGATCGGCCGGGCCGAGCCGGCTCCATACGCCTGATTGATCGCCGCCGCGACTGCGGCCGAGGTGTTGAAGTCGGGATGATGGAGCAGCCAGGCCACCTTCCCCCCCTGCACGAACGAGCGCATGAGGCGATTGACGACTTTCGCGCCGTTGGGAATCATCCCCACCGTGGAGTGGTTCTTGCGGAACGAATTGTTGGCGCCACTGCGGATGTTGAACCCACCAATCGATACGGCTCCCTGGGCCAGGCCGTAGACCAGACCGTCCGCACCCTTGAGCGGCGTCATGATGAGCTGGCCGCCTTCGAGGCTGCTGGCGTCGCCGAGGGAGGAGACTGTCACGTCGAACGGGCTGCCCACGGCCGCGCTCGCCTCCAGCCGCGCCGTCACCACGACGGCCGCCACGTTTTTCAGCTTGAGCGTGAGCGGATCCACAGTCACGCCGAGACGTTCGAGCATGGATGCGAGGGAATTGATGGTGAACGCCGCGGTCTGACCGTCGCCGGTCCCCCCGAGCCCCACCACGAGGCCGTAGCCGAGCAACGCCTCCGGGTCGACCCCTTCGAGCGTTGCCAGATCCTTGATGCGGGTCGTCTGCGTCACCGCCGGCGCGGCCTGCAGCAGCAGCGCCGATAACACCGTGGCCGCGCCCGTCAACCGGAGTTTCCACGCGGTCTTGCGCATCCAGTTCCCCCTAGAAGAGCCAGTTGACGAGCTTGGTGATGATGCCCGGCTCGCTGCTGGCGTTGATGATGCCGGAGCCCGTGTAGGCGATCCGGGCATCGGCGATATAGGTCGACAGGATGGTGTTGTCCGGCGCGATATCGCGCGCCCGGCAGATCCCCGTCACTTCGATCAACTGACGCTCGCCGTTGATGTCGACCATGCGCTGGCCGGCAAGCCGGTAATCGCCATTCTGCAGCACCTCGACGATACGCGCGGTCAGTTGCGCCTGCAGGTCTCCGGTGCGGGCGGTACGGCCGTCGCCCTTGTACTTGTTCTCGCTGTCGATGCTCCAGGATCCGATCAGGTTCAGAAAGCCGAGTCCCGGTCCGCCCTTCACTTCGGTCTTGTTGTTGGCGTCGGTCTTGGCGCTGGCGTTGGCGGTGGATTGCTCGGTGATGATGATGGTGACGATGTCGCCTACGCGCTGAGCCTTCAGGTTCGAAACCAGCGAGCGGCCCGACTCGAGGTCCACCAACGGATCCGCGGCCCGCACCGGCCCCACGGCGGGCATGGCCGCAAGGATCGCCAGGGCGCAGACACCCCGGATTGTCGCACTCTGCATCCGAATCACCTTCTCCACTCCACCAGCCCAGGCCCGGAGACCCGGCCCGTGGCCAGCTTGCCATTGATGTCGTTGCGAACCGTTACGATCTGTCCCAGAACTCCATCCTGTCGCGCCGTCGCCCGGACGGTGACCACCACCGATCCGCGCTGCACGGCGAGGTCGACCGTGTCGCCGGCCCGCACGAGTGGGGTGGCCCGCAGATCGGTCTGGCGCACCGGTTCGCCCGCGGCCAGCGCGCGGCCGGCGCTGCGGCCCTCGATCGCGGCCCGGCCGACCGCCAGCCCCGGAGTCACGGTGGTCAGGTCACGCCATTCCCAGACGAACTGCGTGGCGGCGAGCGGAGCGGCCGCTGCGACAGGGATCCGTGCGACCGCCACCTCCCCGTACACATGGCAGATTACCGCGGCGGTCACCCGCGCCGCCCTGCCTCCGCCGCTCACTCGCAACGGTACGAGGTTGCGTCCGGGGCGCAGCGGCTGCGGATCCGTCAGTTCTACCAACCAGGCGTCGGCCGAGAGCGCCGGCGTTGCCACCTCGAGCTCGATCCAGGTGACTGGCGCACCCGACAGCGCCTCCGGCAACAGCGGCTCGAGCAGTGCGGTCACGCGAGCGCGCAGCTGATCCTCGTCCGCTGCCCGGCCGGTGAACACCACCACGCAGCGATCGGCGCCGGCACAGCGCGCAACGCCGGAGGCGAGGCCCCTCTCCACCAGGCGTCGCAGCACGATCCTCCGGTCGATTACCGCCAGCTGGCCCGGTCGACCGTCGCCGGCCAGCACCAGCGCCGCCGCGGCATCCGGACACGCTTCCAGGTTGATGTCCCCCAAACGCACCTGCGGTCCGGGGAGACGCACCGTGTCGGACAACGCAAGCACCCAGCCGGCTGGTGGCGCGGCTACAGCCGGAAACACAGCGATCATCTGCGCCGTGAGCAGGGTCAGCAGGACAAGGGTCCGAAACACCCGGCTACCTCTTTAACTGGTTGATGGTCTGCAACATGTCGTCCGCGACGCTGATCGAGCGCGAGTTCAACTCGTACGCGCGCTGCGCAGTGATCATGTTGACCAGCTCTTCGACAGTTTCGACGTTGGCCATCTCCAGGAATCCGGCGGAGATTTCGCCGATCCCCTCCAGCCCTGGCACCCCGCGCACCGCAGTGCCGCTGGCCGGCGATTCGAGGAACAGGTTTCCGCCCCGGCTGCGCAGGCCGGCGGGGTTGGGGAATTTCGCGACTTCAAGCCGCCCGAGGTCCTGCACGGTGCTGCCGTCGCCCGCCAGCATGACCGACACCGTGCCGTCGCGTGCGACGGAGATTTCGGTGGCTTCGAGCGGGATCTGGATCGCCGGCTCCAGGTAGTAGCCGGCCGCCGTGACCAGATTGCGCTCCCCGTCGAGCTTGAAACTGCCGTCGCGCGTGAAAGCCAGGGAGCCGTCTGGAAGCTTGATCTGGAAGAAACCGTCCCCTTCGATCATCAGATCGAGAGGATTGCCGGTCTGCCGCATCTGGCCCTGCGAAAACATCTTATCTGTGGCCACAAGCTTTACTCCATGCCCAACCTCCACGCGCGCAGGGGCGGCCAGGCCGGAGCCGCGCGTCGAGCCCGTGGGCACGACCGCCTCGTACAGCAGATCCTGAAACTCGGCGGTACTCTTCTTGAATCCGGCCGTGTTCACGTTCGCCAGGTTGTTGGCGATGGTATCGATGTTCAGCTGCTGGGCCTTCATGCCCGAGGCGGCCGTCGTCATGGCTCGGATCATCGCGCCCGTTCTCCCTTCCCGCCTGCGCCACGCACCTAGCGCACGGCCGGCAGTTGATTGACCGCCTTGTCCAGATTCTCGTCCGTGGCCTGCATGAGACGCGATTCGATTTCGAAGGCCCGCTGGGCGGAAATCATGGCCACGAGTGTGTACACCGGATCAACGTTGCTGCCCTCGAGCTGCCCCTGCACCACTTCCACCTGTTCGGGACTGAGCGGTTGCGCCGCCTCCCCCTTCGGAGCGGACAGCCGCGAGTCCCCCCGGTGCTGCAGCCGCGAGGGGTCCGGAAAGTCAACGATCTGCAGGCGCGCGCCGACACTGCCATTCACCGTGACAGACCCATCCCGTCCCACGGAAAAGGGAGAGCTGCCGTCAATTTCGATCGGACCGCCAGTGCCGAGTACGGGAGCTCCGTCGGCCGTGACCAGACGACCGGAAGCGTCGACCGTGAAGTGGCCGTTGCGCGTGTACTGCTCGCCCTGCTCGGTCTGGATGACGAAGTAGCCGCGCCCGACGACTGCGAAGTCGGCCATGCGCCCGGTATCGCGCAGGGGGCCCGGACTGTTGTCCACTCGCGCGGTCATCTCAAGATCGGCGCTGCTGGCCCAGACGTTCCCGGCGGTGCTGCGCGCCGGGCTGGCGGACCGGGCGGTCGTGCCGGCGCCACCCTCTTCGCTCGCGGCGGACACGGCCTCCGCAGCCGACATCCCCACCGGATTGACGACCCCGGCCGGATTCGCCTCGGGGTAGGACTGCCGGGCCGCACCGTCCGCTGCCCGCTCGGCAACGCGCGTCAGCACCTGCTTGAACCCCGTGGCGTCGACGTTGGCAAGGTTGTTGGCAAGGGTATCGATCTGCGTCAGACGCAGATTCATGGCCCTTTCCGCCGTGTGCAAACTTCTGAGCAAGGCTTCTCCTTCTGGTCGTCCCCTACCGGGACAACGCCGCCATCCGGGCCGCAAGGCGCGTGCCGGTGCGCCGGGCGTGTTCGTTTCAAAACGGCGCCACCGGCACCACCGGCGGCGCCATCCCGAAACGCCGCGCTACGGGCACGGATTGGCCCCGGAGCAGCAACCGGGAAGGAATTGCCGGGTGGATGACGCCGTGTCAGGCCCGTCGAGCCGACCGGAACCGGCCGCGCGCTGGATGGAAGCGGAACAGGGAGTGGACGATTACCGGACGGCCGCGGGAGCGGATGTGACGGCGTCACCGGACCCGACCGGCTCGCGCGGATCGGCCAGCGGCAGCGTGAAACGGAAGCAACTGCCGCGGCCCGGTTCGCTCGTGACACCGACCGTGCCACCGTGCGCCTCGACCAGCTTCTTCACGATCACCAGCCCGAGACCAACGCCGCGCACCCTCCGTTCCGAGGCGCCAACCCGGCGGTAGGGCTGGAAGAGACTGGGGATCTCTTCGGGGGCGATGCCGCCCCCGGTATCGCTGACGGCGACCTCGACGGTGGTTGCGCCCGGTTCGAAATCGATGCGCACAGTCCCCTCGTCCACGTTGTACTTGATGGCGTTGGAAATGAGGTTGAGCAGAATCTGCTTGATGCGCAGCGGATCGCCATCGACCAGCACCAACGGGGCAGAAGGCACACGAACGATCTGGATGCCGCGACTAACGGCTAGCAGCGACAGATCCGTGATCGCATCGTCCGTCACGGCATTGAGCGACATCGCACAGCGGTTGAGGTTCACGAATCCGGCGTCGATCTTGTTGATGTCGAGGAAATCGTTCAGCAGGGAAGTGATCTCGCCCACCTTGCTTTCGATGCCGGCCAGGAATTCCCGCTGGGTGTCGTTGAGCCCGCCCGCGCGCCCGCCCGCCAGGAGCGTGACGTAGCCCTGGATGACCGAAAGTGGCGAGCGCAGATCGTGAGCGATCATGGAGTGGAAATCGGCCTTGATGCGCTCGTTGGCGATCTGCTGCGTTATGTCGCGGAAAATGACCGCTCGGGCCGGTTCATCGTCGCCCAGCATCATGGGCGACGACATGGCGGTGAGCACCTTCTCGTCTCCGTCGATCTGCACCGACAACCGCCGTTCCAAGCAGGTCTCCTCCGCCAGCAGGCGAATCTCGTCGGCCGGCACGCCCAGTGTCGTCAGGATCTCAGTGAAAGTCCGTAGCGCCGCGATCTCGCGCGGCATCTGAAAGAGATTAAGGAACACATGGCTTGCCAGCACGATCCGGTCGCGCGCATCGCAGATCACAATCGGCTCGTGCAGCAGTTTGAAGACTTCGCTCAGCTTGTCCCGCTCGCGCAACACGCGGTCCTGGAGATCCTTGATCCGCATGAAGGCCCGGATCTTGGAATCGAGTTCGTCGACGGGGATCCGCTTGGAAATGAAGTCATCGGCCCCCATCTCCAAACCCTGGATCCGCTCACGACTGCTGTTGTCCGAACTGATCATCAGGATAGGGATGAAGCTTGTCTCCTGGTACCGCCGCAGGATCCGACTAACCGCAAAGCCGTGAAGCCCCGGCAGTTCCTTGTCCAGGAGTACCAGATCCGGCAGAAGTTCCATGGCCTGGCGAACGCCTGACTCACCGTCGAAGGCGAGGTGAACCTCGTATCCCTTCTTCTCCAGCACCCTCTTGATGTACTGGCAGACGGGACGCGAGTCGTCGATCACCAGGATGGAGCGGCGAGATGTGGTCTCCATAACAAGCCCCCTCGCCGGACGGAGGTCCGGCGCGATCATTCCCGAAGGATATCGGCACGAAAATGCCCGCCTGAACCCGAACCTTGTGCCATCGAAATTGTTTCCATCGATCAACTATCGACGCCAGCAGGTTCTTTGGGGCCCGCCCTCAGAACGCATACTTCAGTTCATGCCGCCTGTTGCGCCCCAGTACCGGCGTGATCACCAGCCGTTCATAGTACTCCGCCCACCTCTGCGGCAACTTGATCCGGGTCCGGAACAGCCGTTCTTTCAGCACCTCCTCCACTCGCAGCGGTCGATCGAGCATCCCCTTGAGCATCGCCGGCGTCTGTCGACATCGCTTTTCCCGCCGGTAATTCAGGTAGTTGCGCCAGGTCAGGAAGATCACCATCCGCTCCGACGAGCCCTGCCGCCGCTTCGACGCTGCGATCGTCTCCCGCTTGTGGTTGGCCTGGGCGTGCCGGAGGATCAGGTCGAGCAGGTTGATCTCGAACAGCAGGTTGTCCGCGTCCCGCCGCTGCGTTGATGGCGTGATGAGGTGATGGATCAGGCAGTCGAGCCCGCGGAAGGCCCGCGGATAGGCGCGGTGGTCGTCACTCCTGAGTGTCACCTCCGATTCGTGGGTCAGGACGGTTTCGAGCAGGTGGCGGACGTCCTTCTCGACCGCCCTGGGGTCGGGTCGGCCGAGGCGCAGTTCGAGCTGTTCGCGGCGGCGTTTCTGCTGGTCGGTCATGCGACCCTTGCGGCGCAAGGGGCTGTCGGAGAAGTACCAGAAGAAGCTGGTGTCGGCCTCGGCGAGCAGGTGGTGGTGGAAGGGGTGGTACTGGCTGAACTCGTAGGACTCGAAGCCGTCCAGGACGAGGTCACCCTGAGGACGGACTCCGGCGATGAGCTGGGTGTGGAACAGCATGCAGTGGCGTCCGATGCGGGCGATGAGGCGATCGATGGTGGAGGGTGCGGCGCGGACATCGCGAGCGATCTGACGGTTGGCCATGCCGCCGACGGTCTTCAAGAAGATGAGTTGGGGCAGATCGGGACGTTTGAGCCAGTAGGTGGAGGCGAAGGTCTGTGAACTGAAGGAGCGGTGGCAGTGCAGACATGTAAACCTCTGGACACGGTGGGGGGCGATGAGACGGGCGAAGAAGCCGGCGCGCTTGAAGCGCCAGCCTGAGGTCAAGGTGTTGTGGTGCAGACAGTTGGGGTTGGGACAGAAGGGCGGGAGGAAACAGGTTGAGGGGTGATTGAGGGCGTCCATGGACGGGATCTGTGCAACGGGGACGCCAGAGACAATTTCGACGGCACAAGGGGGGCATTTACCGGATCAGCGCAGGACCTGCAGGCGCGATCAGGCGTCGGCGAGGAGCAGCGCTATATGCTCATCGAGCCGTGCCAGCGCCTCGCTCTCGAAGTGCGTAAAAAAGACGGCCACCTCATAACTGTCGGCGGTCGGATCGGGTGCTTCTGGCACGCTGCGCACCACGATCCCCTCGCATCGCACCGCCGTGGTGCGGGGCGACTCTCCCAGTGTGGGCGCGGCAACCGGCAGTTCGAGAAGAAGATCGAGCTTGGTCATCGGCTCGATGAAGTGGTCGGATTGGAAATAGAGTCCGGAGGAGCTGATGTTCAGCGTTTCCAGGCTGGACTGGCGCAGACTGCCGTCGGGGCAGGACACCTGCACGGTGACCTTCATTCGCGCATCAACGCGTTGCGCCCGCCGCCGATCGACATTCGAACTTGCCATCTGCCTGGCTCCTTCCCTAAGGACGCACGGCCCGCCTAACCTGGTATCGGCCCGCCGCGCCGGCCCTTGAGCCGGCGCGGCCGCAATCATCCCCACGGGGCGGCGCTATCCGCCGTCCAGGCCGATATCACACTACTTCTTCTTGTGCCGGTTCTTGCGCAGGCGCTTCTTGCGTTTGTGCGTGGCGATCTTCTTGCGCTTGCGCTTCCTGCCGTTGGGCATTCCCTACCGCCTTTCCACTCTTACGTGCGCGCCCGACGGAGGCGGCGGCGAAATTAAATCACCGGGCGCACACCCCCATCCAGACCATGACCGCTGAAGTATAAGCCCGAATGGGGCACAGGACAAGTCCGGGCGTCAGTCGGCCTCGCCATCGTTCAGCCGCGCTTTCAACTCATTGGAAGCCTTGAAATAGGGCACCAGCTTGGCCGGGACCATGACCGAATCTCCACTGCGGGGGTTGCGGGCTGTCCGGGAACGCCGACTCTTCACCTTGAAACTGCCGAAGCCGCGCAGTTCGACCTTGTCGCTCGATTCGAGGGCGCGGCTGATATTATCGAGGATCAGGTTCACCACGACCCCCGTGTCCTTCTTGCTGACGCCCGTCTTGGCGGCGATCACTTCGACCAGCTCGGCCTTCGTCATCGTACCCCCCCGCTCTGAAAAAGTCCCTGGCGCCACCCCGATCGGGAGAGACGCAACCCGAAACCCAAGGCCCCATTATCCCCATCGGCTCGCGGCTGACAAGTGGATTCTGACCAGTCCCGACGCTAAATCCCTATATCCGAAGACGATCCCCCGCCGCCCATCGCATCGACTCGCCCCACGATGACTGAGCGGATCGGACCGTCGCGCCCCAGAACCAGGGCCGCCGAACCCCCCTCATCGCAGAGCAGGACCTGTTCACCCGGCCCGGCGTCGGCCAGATCGACAGCCAGCAAGGGAGCGCCGCACGGGGCATCCCTGAGGTCGACCGGCTGCACAATAAGCAGCTTGCGGCCCGCCAGAGCCTCGTGCTTGACGGTGGCCACCACATCCCCCACCACCCGGCAGACCTTCACGGCATCCCTCCCGGCCAGGGCGCGTAGCGGACTTCGTCCACGATGCCAAGAATGGCGGCGTCGACCGGGTTGAACGGATCCGGCAGGGCCTTGGCGGCTTCGCGCGAGGCGACCCAGAAGACCAGATCGCCCGGTCCGGCACGTGCCGTATCGACCGCCACTAACGGATCCCCGGCCGGTTCCAGCGCAAAGGTCAGCGGCGCGATCACGAGCAGCCGCTGACCGCGCAGGCCGGGGGACTTGATTGTGGCGACACAGGTCCCGACCACGCGCGCGAGCTGCATCTCACCCCTCCGGAAGACCGTCGAAGGGGGGAATGTCCCCCAGCAGATCGCGGTCAAGCCAGCGCCGGAGGTCGGCATGGGGCGCCGGGATGACTTCGCTGCCGACCAGGAATTCACTGTGGGCCACCGCAGCGCGCGCGGCGGCCACGGCCGCCTCCACGTCGGCCTGCGGACCGCACAACTGCAGGAAACCCTTGCCGCCGATGCCGTGCGCCAGCCGCAGGCGATCGAGTCGCACGCCCGCCGCCTTCAACGCGGCATCCGCGGCCCGCACGGCAGCGGCACAGGTCGTGGTTTCGACCAGGCCGAGCGCCTCTCCGGCAACCCGCCCCGCTCCCGGACGCAGCCCCTCCGGCACGCCAGGATGGAGATCGGCCAGAAAAAGGGCGTCGACAAGGTGGCAGGCGGCACGCGCGATGCCACTGGCCACGGCCGCTTCGACCGGGGCGACCTCGCCGTCCACCGCGATCAGAAGGCGCCCCCCGGAGACCGGCGCCAGCAGCGTGAGACGGACCGGCGCGGTCTTCACCATAACGTCAGCGACGACCACGCCGCGCGCCAGATCCCGGGTCTCCACAAAACCGAGGCTGCGCCGTCCGGGCGGGTTCGGTTGCACGCTGGTCCTCCTCCTAGACGATGCGGAACGATCCGACCAGAACACAGCGGCGCCGCCGGCAGAAGCTGCGCGCGTCGGTCAGTCCCTCACCCGTGGGCGAGGCGATCGTGAAACTTGTCGGTCCCTCGCCACCGGCGCCGAGGCCGGCGGCACAAGATCCGTTCTTGACGAAAATGGAACTGTCGATACGCCGGGCCATCAGGCTGAGCATGGCAACGTCCCGCGAGTGCATCATCGCCGTGTGGCGATTGCCCCGCTCGAAGCGCACCGCCATCTCGATCGCCTCCCGGACATCGGGCGCCACCACCACCGGTAGTACCGGCAACATCTGCTCCGTCCAGACGAGCGGGTGCTCGGGCGGGACCAACGCCAGCGCCAGCGGCGGGTCGCCGGTCGTCTGCACGAGGGCAGCGCGCAGGATGCGCGCGGCGTCCTTTCCAATCCACTGCCGATTGATCACCGCCGGTCGGCCGGGCCCCCTGTTCTCAGCGAGGATGGTCTCCTCCACGCGCACCAGTTCCGCCGGAGTCAGCACGTGGCAGCCGAGGGCCGCCATGGCCTCGATCAGTTGGGACGCGATCCGCTCCACGGCCACCGCGACCTTCTCCGCCACGCAGATAATGTTGTTGTCGAACGACGCCCCCGCCACGATGCAGCGGGCCGCGTCGGCGATGTCCGCCGTGGCATCCACGACCGCCGGCGGATTGCCGGCGCCGGCCGCGATCACCTTCTTGCCCGAGGCGAGAGCTGCCTTGACGACCGCGGGGCCGCCGGTGACCACGACCAGCCGCACGTCGCGATGGCGCATCAGCGCCTGGGCCGTGTCGATCGTCGGTTCGGCGCAGGCGTGCAGAGGATCGACCGGCGAGCCGGCGCCGCGCGCCGCGGCGTTGATGATCCGGATCGTCTCGGCCGTGACCCGCCGCGCGCTGGGATGGGCGTTGAACACCACTGTATTGCCACCCGACAGCATGCTGATGGCATTGTTGATGACAGTTTCGCTCGGATTGGTCACCGGCGTGATGGCTGTGATGACGCCGAAGGGGGCGAACTCGGTCAGGGTGAGGCCGTCATCGCCGCTCGTGGCGTCTACGGTGAGGATCTCCGGTCCGGGGGTCTTCGTGATGACGAGGCGGTTCTTCGCGATCTTGTGTGGGACCCGTCCCAGCCCGGTCTCCTCCACGGCGGCGCGCGCCAGATCATCCACCCGGGCGAGCAACGCGGCACGCACGGCGGCGATGATCTGCTCCCGCTGGCGCAGCGGCAGCTCGCGGAACCGGGCGAAGGCCGCGAGCGCCGCGGCGACCGCCGCGTCGGGATCGGCGTGCAGTCCCCCGACGCTTCCCGCCCCGACGCGCGTACCCGATACCGGCGACGGATCGTCGAACCGTTTCCACGCCGCCGGCGAAACGACCGCCGTCGGTCCTTCCGGGACGGAATCCGCCGCCGCCGCGCCGGTCCGCGCCAGATTGCGTCGGACGGCAGCACGGATGGTCTCGTCAAGAGGAGACCCGCCAGCCCGCGTCATCGATTACTCCGTCGTGTTCAGGCTACCGCGGGCTCTTGGTGAAACGCACCGCTCCGTCCGCGTCGACCACATCCACGATGGCCATGATCGTACAGTCGACCGGCCGCCCGTCGGTGGCGGCCGTCAGGCGCGCGGAAGAGCCGGAGGCGTGCAGCACGACCTCACCCTCGCCCGCGCCGACGGCATCGACCGCCACCAGGAAGACTCCCTTGCCCTGCCCTGCGAGATCACAATTCTCGAGCAGCAGCAGCGTGGAGCCTTCCAGTTTGGGGTCTTTCCGGGACGCGACGACCGTGCCCACCACTCTCGCCAATTGCACGGAATCGCCTCACTCCTCCGCGACGCCGCCGATCGGCAGCGCTTCCTGCACGTTGCGGTGCGGGCGCGGGATGACATGGACGCTGACCAACTCGCCGACCTTGCTGGCCGCCGCGGCGCCGGCGTCCGTGGCCGCCTTGACGGCCGCGACATCGCCGCGCACGATCGCGGTGACGAATCCGCCGCCGATCTTCTCATAGCCCACCAGGTGAACGTTCGCGGCCTTCACCATGGCATCGCTGGCTTCGACCATCGCCACGAAGCCGCGGGTCTCGATCATGCCGAGAGCTTCCTTCATCGTCTCCTCCGTAAGCGCGCTGCCCTGGCCCGACGCCTCCCCGGCGCCGCTACCCCTGCTCGGACAGGGGCACACTATCATCCGCGTAGGGGGCTGTCAATTCGGGGGTTGGCAAATAGTTGCGCCCCCGGTCCGGAGGCGCAATACGACGGAGGGGCATAACAATGTTCCCCACTGCCACCGCGTGCCCGCCGGAAGATACCTACCACACTGAAAGCGTAGGCGCTTCGACGGACAAGGCGCGTGCGGCGCAGGAAACATTGTTGCCGGTCGTGCATCAAACAGCGTGCCAGAAGCAGCGGAGCGGGCCGGAGCGTCCGTTGGCGGCGCCAGATCGCGTCGGGCAGGCGGTTGGCGTCGGAGACGCGATCGGGCGGGACGCGGAACATCGTGCAATTCCGCGCCTTCAGGGGAGCTGTCGGATAGCAGAATGCCCGCTTCCGCCTCAGGCGCCGGCAGCGAGCGCGGTCAGCAGAGCCGCCTGCTCCGGTCCGAAGAGGCAACCGCGGCGGGCCGTGACGACCCGCGCCACCTCGGCCGCCCGCTCACCGTCGAAGCGCGGCCCCCCGGGATCGCCCCAGGTGAAATTGGGCAGGTACTTCGGCGGAAAGCCGGCGCCGAAGACATTGCTCGCATACCCCACGACGGTGGCGGTGTTGAACAACGTACCGATGGCGCTCTTGGCGTGCTCGCCCATCATCAGACCCACGAACCGCAGCCCGGAGCCGATCTCGCCGAGGCCATAGTCGACGCGCACCGGGCCGTAGTTGTTCTTCAGGTCGCTGCAGGTCGTGCCGGCGCCGAGATTGACCCAGCTCCCCAGCGCCGCGTGCCCAATAAATCCGTCGTGCTGCTTGTTGCCGAAATCCAGAAAGAGGCTCTCGCTGATTTCCCCGGCAACGCGGCAACCGACGCCGATGGAGGTTTCCCCGAAAATTCGGGCGCCGGACTTGATGATAGCGCCCGGCCCCACGTAGAGCGGTCCCTGCAGATAGACATGCGGCTGCACCGTCACCGCGCGGTCGAGCACCACCGGTCCCGGGCCGGCGTCCACCACGACTCCAGGGGCGATCCGTGTCTCGGGCCCCGTCCAGACCGGCCCGCCGACGATGCTGACGCCGGGTCGCTCGCTGAGCGGGCCGAAAAAGCCTGCCGATTCCCAGGGGGCGCCTGCGGGCCAGGCCGCCGGGTCGGTAACGATGCCGAACGGGCGTCGGTGCAACGACAGACCCCCGCCGCAGATCCGCGGCGCGTCCGCTGCGATCGCGGGGCCGAGCGCGGCCACGATGTCCCACAGATGGGCGAAGGCGGGGGGAATCCCGGCGGTCGCGGAGGCAAAGACCGGGCGCCACGCCGCCACCTTCGGGCCGGAGCGCGCGACCGCGGGAACGAAGCGGGGCGCCCGTTGCTGCCCCGCCGTCCAGATCCCGGCGCAGTCGGCGTCCGCATCCCAGACGCCCCAAGCGTCGAGAAAAGCGAGCGCCGGCTCCGGCGCCAGACGGCACGCCAGCAGGGAATCGCCCTCCCACCAGGCCCAGTCGGCGTCCGCACCGGCGGCAACCAGGGCCGCGAGCTGCGACCAATCAGGTCCGAGCCGGGCGTTCAGGTACAGGGCCCCCGCCGGCGCCACCCGGAGGCGGCAGGCGTCGGGCCCGACCGCCACGCCATCCGCCACGGTGGCCTGCTGCAGCGGCAGGAGCAGCCGGCGCGGCAGCAGTCCTGGCGTTTCCCCCCCCGCCAGATACTGCACCCGCTCGCGCAGGGCGAGCATGCCGCAGCGGATTTCGTAAACCGGAAGACTCCAGCTCAGGGGCCGAAAGTCCTCGGCGGAATGGTCCTCGAACAGGACGACGATCGGCTCCACGCGGCGACCTCCCGGCGGCGTCATCAGCCCCGCGAATGCGGTGGGGCGGCACGCGCCAACCGGGGTATGGTAGCGGCGCGCCGCGGCAGGCACCAGTCGAATTGCGGCGCGCAGGCGCGTCAGGCAGGCGCCGGCCGGCGCCGCGCCAAGTGTACGATGAGCCAGATCAGCGCTGCCGGCAGCAGCAGAGGCGAAAACAGCGCGAGCAGCGCGGCGGGAATGATGACCAGCGCCACGACGAGCCCGAGTCCGCCCAGCAGCAGCCCGCCCAGGAGACCGCACACCCCCTTGAGCAGCCAGAGCCCGAGCGTGACGGGCAACAGCAGCAGGCGCAGCAGCAGGCCGATCAGGGAGAAGAAAAAACCGACCAGGGCGAACACCCCTGCCAGCGCGACGGCGACGACAGCGATCTCCAGCATCCGACCTCACCTCCGGTTGGTCCTGACTGAGGCCGGCCGGTCGGGGTGCGGCGGCCAGCAGGGTCTCTACCCCGGGCCTGTGTCCGCTATTCAGCGTCGGATCGACGGGGCGGGGAAGCAAATGCGGCATCCGGCCGGAGCCTGAAGCCGCACGCATGACCAGAACCGGGCCAGGACGCACGGCGCCCAGGCTAACTCAGCAGCCGGACGCCCTCGAGCACGAGGGCGGCGATCAGTGCGGAGGCGGGAATCGTGAGGACCCAGACCCACACGATGCGCGTCGCCACACCCCAGCGCACGGCCGAAAATCGCTTCAGCGAGCCGACCCCCATGATCGCACCGGTAATGGTGTGGGTCGTGGAAACCGGGATCCCGAGCGCCGCCGTGCCCAGGAGAGTGATCGCACCGGCCGATTCGGCCGCGAAGCCGTCCACCGGCCGCAGTTGCGTGATGCGCATGCCCATCGTGCGCACGATCCGCCAACCCCCCGACAGGGTGCCGAGACCGATCGCGGCGTGACAGGCGAGCACCACCCAGAACGGGATACTGAATTCCTTCGACAATCCGGACGTATAGAGCACGCCGGCGATGATGCCCATCGTCTTCTGGGCGTCGTTGGTACCGTGGCCAAGGCTGTAGAGTGCCGCCGACACCAACTGCAGCCGGCGGAACAGCCGGTCCACGCGTTGCGGTGTCTGCCGTCGGCAGATCCAGTTGATCGCGATCATCAGCAGCAGGCCGATCAGCATGCCGAGCAGGGGGGCGACGACGATGAACACCACGGTGCGCGTCCAGCCGCTCCAGATGATGGCGTCGAAACCGGCCCACGCCGCCGCGGCCCCGGCATAGCCGCCGATCAGCGCGTGCGAACTGCTCGTTGGCATGCCGAAGTACCAGGTGATCAGATCCCAGACGATGGCGCCGACCAGACCGGCCAGGATGACCTGCGGCGTGACGGCTTCGATGTGGATCAGACCCTTGCCCATCATCTTGGCGATATGCAGCCCGAAGCCGAAAGCCGCCACGAAATTAAAGAAGGCGGCCCAGAGCACCGCCCGCCCCGGCGTGAGCACCCGGGTCGAGACGACCGTGGCGATGGAATTCGCGGCGTCGTGGAAGCCGTTGATAAAATCGAAAATCAGCGCGAGCGCGATGAGGAAGATGGCCAGCGCGAGCATGCTCAGCCCTGCTTGACCAGGATGTTCTCGATCAACACCGCCGCGTCCTCGCAACGGTCGGTGGCCGACTCCAGCATCGCCAGCAGCTCGCGGGTCTTGATCAACTGGATGGCGTCAGTCTCCTCCTGGAAGAGATGCGCAAGCGCCCGGTGGAAGACACCGTCCGCCTGGTTCTCGTACGCATTGATGCGGACGCACGACTCTTTGATCTTGGCGGCATGGCGCAGGTCGTGCAGCAACGGCACGGCGCGCCGCAGCTCGCCCACGGCCTTATCGATGATCTCCGCCAGATCGCGCACCGGATCGCCGAATTCGGTGATGTTATAGAGCAGGATGCAGGTGGCGGCGCGGTCGATGTGGTCGAGGATGTCGTCGAGCGCGCTGGCGAGGCTGCCAATGTCCTCGCGATCGAGCGGCGTGATGAAGGTCAGGCTGAGTTCGCGGTATATCTGGTGGGTGAAATCATCGCCGCGATGCTCGTAATCCTCCACGCGCCGCGCGCAGGCGCGCCTCTCCTCGGCGCCGGGCGCCTCCAGCATCGCGCGCAGCACCCCGCACGCTTCGCCGATATTCTCCACATCCTGCACGAAAAGCGCGAGAAAACGATCCTCACGCGGCAGAAGCCTGCGTAACCAGCGGTCGATTATCATGGCGCGCCTCCGGCGGGATTGGCCTGATCGCTGGGAACCTAACGGGGCGCACCCCAACCGACAAGGACAATCATGTCCCGGATCGGGAGGCGCAAAAAACCGTCAATCGTGACGGACCCGTGTGGATGATGGAAGGTGGTGGAGCCAAGGGGGATCGAACCCCTGACCTCTTGGATGCCATCCAAGCGCTCTCCCAGCTGAGCTATGGCCCCACCTGTATTTCATGCGGCCCATAATATGAACCCGCTGGACCTGCCTGTCAAATGCCGCGCTCACGCCCGAGCCGACTTGACGGGACCGCGGACGGTGGCTAAGATGCTGCCCCGTCGGTGCCGGCGTGGTGAAATTGGCAGACGCGCTGGACTCAAAATCCAGTGTCCTTCGGGACGTGTCGGTTCAAGTCCGACCGCCGGCACCAGATCCCCCTATTTTTCCTTCATGTGCGCCTGCCTGTAGTCGCGCGGTGGATCGAACGTCTCCTTGACCGTGCGGGGCGAGGTCCAACGCAACAGGTTCAGGTAGGATCCGGCCTTGTCGTTGGTGCCGGAAGCGCGGCTGCCGCCGAACGGCTGCTGCCCCACGACCGCCCCGGTCGGTTTGTCGTTGATATAGAAATTCCCGGCTGCCCCCACCAGTTCCCGCGAGGCGGTAAGGATCGCGGCGCGGTCGCGCGCGAAAACCGCGCCGGTCAACGCGTAGGCCGACGTCGCATCGCACAGCCGTAGCGTCGGTACGAAATCCTTTTCCGGATAGACATGGACGGTGAGCACGGGTCCGAAGATCTCCTCGCGCATAGTCAGAAAATGCGGATCACGCGCCTCGATCACGGTAGGCTCGATGAACCACCCCTTGCTGTCGTCGCAGCCACCGCCACACAGGATGCGCGCCTTGCCCCTCGCCTTGCGCGCCGTCTCCACATAGCCCCGGATGGTCGTGAAGGCTCCCTGGTCGATCACCGCTCCCATGAAAGTGCGGAAATCGGCCACATCCCCGAGCCGGAGCGTCGCCACGTCGGCCAGGAGCCGGTCGCGCACTTCCGGCCAGAGGGAGTCGGGGATATAGGCGCGACTGGCGGCCGAGCACTTCTGGCCCTGATACTCGAACGCTCCGCTCAGCAGTGCCGTGGCGAGCGCCGCCGCATCGGCCGAGGCGTGCGCGAACACGAAATCCTTGCCCCCCGTCTCGCCGACGATGCGGGGATAGCCCTGATAGCCCTGAATGTTGGCGCCGATCGTCCCCCACATCCGCTGGAAGACCGCGGTGCTGCCGGTAAAGTGGATGCCGGCCATATCCGGGCTCGCCAGCACGGGGTCGCCCACCTCGCTGCCGGTGCCGGGCACCATGTTGATGACGCCGTCGGGCAGGCCGGCCTCGCGCAGGATCTCCATGATAAAATGTGCGCTGTAGACCGCACTCGAGGCCGGCTTCCAAACCACGGTATTGCCCATCAGGGCGGGCGCCGTGGGGAGATTGCCGGCGATCGAGGTAAAATTGAACGGCGTCACCGCGAAGACGAATCCGTCCAGCGGCCGCTGCTCGAGCAGGTTCCAGCACCCCGGCGCGGAGTCGGGCTGTTCCGCGAGGATCTGCCGCGCGAAATGGACATTGAAGCGGAAAAAGTCGATCAGTTCGCAGGCGGCATCGATCTCGGCCTGGTGAACAGTCTTGCTCTGGCCGAGCATGGTGGCCGCGTTCAGTGTGGCGCGCCAGCGCCCGGCGAGCAGGTCTGCCGCCTTGAGCAGGATCGCGGCGCGCGATTCCCAGGGCGTCGCAGCCCAGTCCCGGCGCGCCCGCAGCGCCGCCTTGATCGCGGCCTGCACCTCTTTCGCCCCCGCCTTGTGGTAGCGGCCGAGCAGGTGGCGGTGGTCGTGCGGCATACGGCAGTCGCCAAGCCGGCCGGTCTGCACGGGGCGGCCGCCGATCCGGAGCGGGATCTCGACCTGCTCGCCGGCGAGCCGCCGCAGAGCGTCCTTCAATTCGCGTTTCTCGGGCGAGCCGGGCAGGTAATCTCCGATCGGCTCGTTGCGTGGGACTGGCGTTCTTACGATGGCACTGGACATAATTTCTCCTTCGATCTCCGGGCGCGGCCACCTCCGGCCGCTCTTGCCCGCCGCGTCCAGAAGATGTCGCCTCCGGCGCCGCTTGGCAAAGAACGTGTCGCCGCGACGCCGGTCGCCAGACGACGCGCGCAGTGCTAGAATGACGGCCTCCCGCGCGGGCGGGACGCCACACTATAGGAAGGAACGCGCCATGCAGCACGGTTCGCGGGCGAACCTGACCACGGTCGAGAGCCACATCCTCGAAATGCAGCGGCTGCACCCGAGCGCCAGCGGCGATTTTACGAGCCTGCTCAACGACATCACCTTCGCCGCCAAGATCATCGCGCGGGAGGTCAGCCGCGCCGGACTCGCCGATATCCTGGGTGCGACGGGCGCGGAAAACGTCCAGGGCGAACTGGTTCAGAAGCTGGACGACTTCGCCGACCGCACGCTGATGCGCTTCGTCGGCCGGCGTGGGCAGGTGTGCGTGCTGGCCTCCGAGGAAAACGCGGAGCCGTTGTACGTCGAACCGGCGGAGGGCAGCGGACGCTACATCGTGCTGTTCGATCCGCTCGACGGCTCCAGCAACATCGATGCGAACGTCAGTGTGGGTACTATCTTCTCGATCTACCGCCGCACCTCGTCGCGCGGGCAGGTCGCGGTGCATGACGTGCTGCAGCCTGGCCGCAGCATCGTGGCGGCCGGCTACGTTATCTACGGTTCCTCCACGATGTTCGTCTACTCGACCGGCCACGGGGTGCACGGTTTCACGCTCGATCCAGGCATCGGCGAATTCCTGCTCAGCCACGAGAACATTCGGACTCCGTTCCGGGCCGGCTTCTATTCGACCAACGAGGGCCATGAACCCGATTGGTCAGCCGCGGTGCGGGAGGTGGTCCGACAGTTCAAGCATGGGCGGATCGCCGAGCCGGACACCCGGATGTCCGCTCGCTACATCGGCTCGCTGGTCGCCGATTTCCATCGCAACCTGCTTTACGGCGGGGTTTTCCTCTACCCAGGGACATCCCGACATCCGGAGGGCAAACTGCGCCTGATGTACGAAGCCGCCCCCCTCGCCTTCATCGTGGAGCAGGCCGGAGGCTACGCCAGCAACGGCAGCGGGCCGATCCTGGAGCTGGCGCCCCGCGACCTTCACCAGCGCTGCCCGCTCTTCATCGGCAGCCGCGATACGGTATTGTGGATAGAGAAACAGCTGGAAAGTGGAGACGGCCCGCCGGAATCGTGAGCGGGCCCCGCGTTGCTCAGCGGCCGCTGCTGTTATGCTGAAGCCCCTTCTTCTCCACCACGAGTGCCAGCGCCATGTTCCGGCAGCGGGGACGATGCGGCTGACCGGCTGGCACGAGGATCGCCTCGCCCTGACGGACCTCGATCTTCTCGTCACCGATCTCCATCAGGATCAGCCCCTCGAGGATGTAGATGAATTCGTCGGCCGTGTGCTGGTGGCTGATGTAGTCTCCGCTGTAGCGCACGATGAAGGCGTGATAATCGCCGTCGAGGTCGGCCACCTCGATCGGCCGGAAAACCTGCTCCATACCGCGGGCGAGTTTCAGGACGCGGTGCTTCGGCAAGACGACTCCTTTCGCGGCGCGGGGCCGCTCACGACCGTTCTCAAGGCTGGCCGGCCAGACGCTCGCGGGCGAGCGCTGCCTCTTCGGCATCGGGATGGCGATCGATCAGACGCGTCAGGGTCTCTCGGGCCTGCGTATCCTGGCCGAGCGCGAACTGGCAGTAGCCGATTTTCAACTCCGCCGCCGGCGCGAGTTCGGTCGCGGGGAAGGTCGCCAGGAGCGACTGGAAGGCCGCCAGCGCTGCCGCGTGCCGACCGTCGGCATAGTCCAGCTCCGCCAGCCAGTAGCGAGCGTCATCAGCCAGCTCGGACTGGCCGTGCCGCTCCAGGAAATCGCGAAAACCCTGCCGCGCCAGCTCTGTTTCGCCGCGGCTGCGGTCCCGCAGCGCCGCCTGGAACGTTGCGCGCGCTTCCTCCGGCAATTCGCCCGCGGACGCCCGTCCGGGCGGTGCACCCAGGGACGAGACGCCGGCGCGGGTCGTCAGCAGGTCGACCCGCGCCGAGAGATTGCGAGTGAAGGAGGCGTTGTCGTCCAGCTTCTGGATCAACTGGTCGATCTTCTGTGAGAGATGACCCAGCCTGGCGCTGCCACGCGCGTCTGCGGTCACGCCGGCATCCTGGTCGAAGCGCAGCAGGGTGTCGATCGCTTCGACCTGCTGCCGCAGCAGTGCCTGCTCCCGCTGCAACCGCTCGATCTCCTGGCCATTGCGCAGGACAGCCTCTTCAATACGGTCGAACTGGGGCGCGCAACCGCACAGCGCCAACAGGCCGGCCCCCACGAATATCAGCGTGGCGCGCATTCCGCCGCCTCCTCGAACGAACTGCCCAGCCGTTACGGCCGGGCGAAGTGGGCCCTCCGGTTCTGCGCCCAGGCCGATTCGTCACTCCCATCGGCGAACGGCCGCTCCTCGCCATAGGAGACCAGGCGCAGGCGTGCCGCGGAGACTCCGAGCGAAACCAGATAGTCCTGCACGACACGGGCGCGTTTCTCTCCGAGGGCGAGGTTATACTCGACGGTGCCGCGCTCGTCGCAGTGTCCCTCGACCAGATAGTTGACCGCGGCGTGCTCCTTCATGATCCGCGCGTTGTTCTCGAGCTTGGCCATGGCCTCTTCGCTGAGCGTGAAGGCGTCGTAGGGGAAGAAAACGTCCGCGATCCCGTACCCGCTCGGATCGAGGTTGGCATAGTCCACGGTCGGGGTCGGCGCAGGTGCTGCGGGAGCCGGCGGGGCGGTCTCCGGAATGACCTGAACGGGCGCGGGCGCCGTGGTTTCTGTCACAACTTTGGGCTTCCTGCCGCAGCCGGCGACGAGAGTCAACAGCAGGGCGGCCAGAAGCATACCACTGATCGCAACCTTACGTGCTCCACGCATGGGAACTCCTTTCGCGAGACCCCGTAATGATTTCCTCCGGCGCGGCCCCAATGGCCGCCAGAGCGGAACTCAGCGTGACCAGGCCGGCGTGATGTCCGGCTCGCTGCCGGACGTGAGTTGACGCCAGATCCCGTCTACGACATCCAGCACATACAGCTTGCTCACTCCCGAACGGTCGGACGCGAACACGATATGGCGCCCGTCGGGGGCCCAACTCGGGTCTTCGGCATGACGCCAGCTTGCATCGGTCAGCAACCGCCGGTTCTCGCCCGAGGCCGCCAGGAGCACCAGGAACGTGTGCGCTCCCGTCCGGGTCACATAGACAATCTGTTCCCCGTTCGGCGACCACATCCCGGAGTCGTTGTAGTCCCCCTCGAAAGTCAGGCGGTTGCGCCCTGCCCCGTCACCATCCATGACATATAGCTGAGGTGAGCCGGTCCTGTCACTCGTAAAAACGATGTCGCGACCGTTGGGGGACCAGTCCGGGCTGATCTCGATGGCCGGAGAAACGGTCAGCCGGCGCACGATATGACCCGTCAGATCGATGCGATAGATCTCGGGATTACCGTCCTTGGACAGCGAGAGCAGGAGCTCCTCGCCCCCGGGACGCCAGACCGGGCCGAGATTGAGGCCGGCCGTGGCGATCACCTGCCGGACCCTGCCGGTGGCGGTGTCCAGGAGATAGACCCCCTGCTGTCCGTTGCTGTAGGAAGTGAAGGCGATCCGGCCGCCGTCCGGCGACCAGCTCGGGCAGAGATTGAGCGTGCGATTGGAGGTCAGGCGCGTCAGGTTCTCGCCATCGTAGTCGACCACCCAGAGATCGCGCCGGTCGGCCCGTCCCCGGGAGAAGACGATCCGGGACAGGCCGATTCCCGGTTCCCCGGTCAGCAACTGCACGACCTGATCCACGAAATGGTGCGCGGTCGCGCGCAACTGGTCGCGGGTCGGGGCATAGCGTTTGCCCAGCACCAGTTCGCGCCCCGGCAGGGTCTGCAGGCGAAGCGTCAGGGCCGGCGCCGCACCGCCGCCACGGACCGGCGGATCGCCCTCCAGTTCGCCCGTGATCACGAAACTCGGCGGGAAGGAATCCGGTGCGGCACCGGCCAGCTGTCCGCTCACCCGGAAGTAGCCACTGTTTTGCAGGTCGGCCACGATGATCCGACCCACGAGAGAGGCCCCCTCCCCCGCGACCGCGCCGCCGGCCGCCTCGATCGACTCGACCCGGATATCCAGCTTCCGCCCGGCCGACTGCTCGGCTCGCAGCACCACATCGGGGCGGGGCGCCCCCTGGGCCGTGGTGGCGAGCAGCAGGACCAGGAGTCCCGCCGCCCGGGCCGGGCATTGCTTCAGAAGGATCTTTCGTGGCATTACGGTTCCGCCCGGAGGGTGAAGATGAAACTGACGCCGAGGCTGCGCGCTCCGAAACCGCGCGGCAGCGGGGGCAGCGGGTTGGCGGCGGTCACCGCGCGCAAAGCCTCGCGATCGTAGAGCGCAACTCCGGAAGTCTCCCCCACGGTCGCCTCCGCGATGGCGCCATTCTCCTGGATAACGAAGTGCACGACGCAGCCACGCGCGGCCTGCCCGCCGAATCCCATCTGGGTCGGGTTCCAGTTGCGGCTGATGTGGCCCTCCACGAGGGTCAGGTACCAGGCGAACGGGAACGGCTGGTCGGTGCCGCCCGTGGTGGCGCCGGTGCCGAGGCCCCCGGTTCCCGCCGTACCGCCGGGCGCGGGCGCAGGCGCCTTATCCAGCGGTCGATCCGGCGCCAGCCCCTTCGCCACCGGGCGCGCCATATTCTTCGCGGCTTTCTGCGCCGGCTTCTTTTCCGCCGCCGGCAGGCGCCGGGTTCCGGGCTGCGGCTTCGGCGGCGCCGCCGGCTCGTTCCGAGTGGGCGCCACGAGCGGAGACGACGCGCGCGACGGCGTGCCGCGCGAACCGGGCGGCACACCGCCGATCCTCACCCTGATGGCGGATCGCGGTTCGGGACGAGGCGGCGTCACCGACCCGCCGAACGTCGCCAGCGCCGCCAACAGTGCGACGTGTCCGGCCAGGGACCACGGCAGGGAACGCAGCACGTCGTCAATCCTCCTGCCGCGCCATCAGGCTCAGGTTGGTGAACCCCTGCTTCTCGATCGCCGCCATCACCTTCAGCACGAAACCGTAGGGCAGTTCCTCGTCCGCCCGCAGGTAGATCGGCACCTGGTCCTTGCGCGGCAGCAGCGGGGCAAGCCGCGCGCCCAGTTCAGGCAGCGTGACCGCCTGGTCATCGACGAAGATCTGGCGGTTCGCCGTCAGGGCGATCACCGGTCCCTCCTCGATGATGACTTCGCGCGTCGCCGCTTCGGGCAGTTTGACTTCCACGCCTCCCTGGATGTACGGCGCGGTGAGCATGAAGATGATGAGCAGGCACATCATCACGTCCACCAACGACGTGATGTTGATCTCCGAGAGGCTGCGATAACCGCGCCGCCTGCTCACCGGATCCGCTCCTTCTCGTGTGCGTCGGGACGACGGGGCTCCGCCGTCACCGCGATCGCCGGCGTCAGACCGGCCACGCGCTCCTCGCACAGGGTGCGCAGGCGCTCCATTTCGTTGGTGACCAGATCAATCTTGCGCACGAACAGGTTGTAGAAGACCACAGCCGGGATGGCGGTGGAGAGGCCGGCCACGGTCGTGACAAGGGCCTCCGCGATCCCCGGCGCCACGACCAGAAGATTCGCGCTGCGCATCGACGCCATCTCCCAGAAGGCGGTCATGATGCCCCAGACGGTACCGATCAGTCCGAGAAAGGGCGCGATCGTCACCGCGGTGGAGAGCAGCATCAGGTAACGTTCGAGCGTCTCGACCTGTGCGTAGAGCGCCCGCTCGGCGGCGCGCCGGACCGCCGGTATGGAGCCGGCCCCCTCGATCTCGAGCGCCATCGCGGTCAGCGGCAAGCCCGGGTGGGCCTGGCACCAGCGCCGGAACTCCTCCCTGCCGAGCCGTCCCTCCAACCAGGCCTCGCAGACCGGCCAGAAGAGGGCATGCCCGCGGCGGATGCGCAGCAGCAGACGCGCCTTCTCGATCATGACCGCCCACGACAGCAGCGACAAAAGGAGCAGGGTGAGCATCACCAGTTTGCCGAAGAATGTGGACTTGCCAATGAGATGCAAGGCATCGCCGGCCGAGAAGACAGCCAGGAATCCGGGGGGGGTCATGCAGGATCCTTCCTGCCGGCGCCCGGGCAGCCCGCGCCGGTCATCGCCGCTCCGTCAGTCATCCGCGAGCCGCCACCGGCGTGCTCAGGCGCCGCCGCGGAAATAGTCGTCCTCGAAGACCCGCTGAAAATCGAAGCGACTCTCGAAATCGGCCAGGCTGTCTTCGGGCGTCTTGCGCAGAAGGTCTGCTTCGACAAGATCGAAGACGATGTGCCCGAAATCGATCGTGGCGGTAACTCCCCACGCATTGAGAACATCCTTCGCCATGGGGCCGAACCGCTCGTGAGCCAGCTCGCGGATCCCCTCCAGCAGTTCGGCGCCCGAGATGTGCCGGCGCTCGCCGGACAGAGCAAGCGTGCGCCCGAGCGCCTCCCACACGAAATGGTACGCTTCCGCCCGAAAGCGTCCGCCGGCGGCGGCCGCCGCCTCGATCCTGCCGCTCAGTTCGACCTCTTCCGACATGCTGCGATCCTCCGCGGTGAGCATTCCCTCCCTACCATTGTAGGAGAGGGACGCGCTGTGTCAACGTCGCGTCGTGATTGGAGGCGCCGCACCGAGGACCCGATCGTAGAGGGCCAGATAGCGTTTCAGCACGCAGCGCTCGCCAAACCGCTCCACCGCGTCCCTCCGGGCCTCCTCCGCCACCTGCTGGTGGAGCCCCGGATCGCCGAGCAGGCGGAGCGCGATGGCGGCCATGCCATCGAAATCGTCGGGATCGCGCAGGTAGCTGTTGTGTCCGTCGTCGATGAACTCGCCGGTGCCTCCGCGGTTCGTGGCGATGACCGGCGTGCCGCACGACATCGCTTCCAGGGCGGCCAGACCGAACGATTCGTGTCGCGACGGCAGCAGCATCACGTCGCCAGCCGCCAGGATCGGCGCGACATGTTCGACCTGGCCGAGACACTGTACGCGATCGGCTACCCCGAGCCGCGCGGCCAGTTCGCGCGCCACCGGAAGTTCGGGACCGTCACCGATCAGGAGCAGTCGCGACGGCAGGCGCGCCGTGACGCGCGCGAAGACTTCGACCACTGCCGCCACGTTCTTGACCGGCCGGAAATTGGAAGCGTGGATCAGCAGCTTCTCGGCCGGAACGGCGAAACTTCCACGCAGCCGCTCGTCTTGCCGGGGCCGGAACAGGCGGGTATCGACGAAATTCGGGATGACCTCGATCGGGCAGTCGACACCGAACACACGCACGGTTTCGTCGCGCAGAAAGGCGCTCACCGCCGTGACGGCATCGCTGCGCTGGATCACGAACCGGGTGATCGGCAGGAACGACGGCTCCTGTCCGACCAGCGTCACGTCGGTCCCGTGCAGAGTGGTGATAATCTTCACCCGTCCGCCGAGCAACTCCCGCGCGAGGAAGGCGCTGGCCGCGTGAGGAATGGCATAGTGCACGTGCAGGATGTCGAGTCCGTGGCGCGTGGCGACCTCACTCATCATCGTCGCCAGGGCGAGAGTGTAGGGATCGCCCTGGAAAACCGGGTAGGAGAAGGGATCGACCTCATGGAAGAAGATATTGCGGTCATAGCGGCGCAGTCGCCACGGCAGAGCGCGGGTGATGAAATGCACCTCGTACCCGCTGCGGGCCAGGTTGACGCCCAGTTCGCTGGCGATGACGCCGCTGCCGCCGGCCGACGGGAAGCAGGTGATGCCGATCACCGGCAGGCGGGTCACGTCCAGCGCTCCTGCGGCAGATCGGCGAGGACCGGGGCCGCGGTCGTACGCAGCGCCTCCGCGCGCGCGACTCCGGCCAGGAAGCCCCAGCGCAGCGACCATCGCTCCACCTCGTCGAGAAAGGCGCGATCGTTGATCAGGGTGCGACGGCGTCCCTCCGCGGCAAGGAACTGGCTGCCATAGCAGGCCAGAGCGGCCAGTTTGGCTGCCCAGGACGTCGAGACGTCGAACAGCAGGCCGGGCTGCTGCCCGGGGGGGCAGACTTCGAACACTGCTTCGCAACGCCACGGCTCCGCCGGGTCGCCGGCAGGCCAGGCGTCCCGCCAGGCGCGCCCGGCCGGGACCTCCGGACGATAGGCCGCCAGATGCGCGAGGAACGCCGCGCTCGCCACCAGGCGCGGCGTGGCCAGATGGTCGGGGTGCCGCACCGGCGCCGGGGCGGTCACGACCCAGCGCGGGCGCAACATCCGGATCACGGCCACGGTTGCCGCGATCTGACTCGGATCTTCCGGGGAGATGAAACCGTCCGGGAGCTCGAGCTGCAGGCGTCCGTCCAGGCCGAGCAGGGCGGACGCGCGCGCCGCCTCCGCCCACCGTTCGTCCGGTGTCCCGTTCGAACCGAGTTCGCCCCGCGTCAAATCGGCCACCCACACCCGACGCCCACGATCGGCCAGCAGGCGCAGGGTCGCGCCGAGACCGATCTCCGCGTCATCCGTGTGCGGCGCCAGACAGAGAAGATCAACGCCCGCGCTGGTCATGCCCAGCCTCCCCCTGCCCGGATACTTTTGCTCATTCGGGAGCGGGCACCGGCAGCACGAACTCGCTCCAGCGATCCCGCTCCCCCTCTGCGAAGTGCTGCCGCGCCGCATCGCGCGCCTGGGCGACGAACGGCTCGCCCCAGAGCGCGGTCGCGCCATGCAGCGCAAGCGTGCGCTCCTGACGCCGTCCGAGGGGCCGTACCCACGGCGGCATCCCGACCGTCGGCCCGCGCACGGCTGCAGCTTCGCGGGTCAGCAGCCGGGCGGCGCCGTTCCGCCAGCGGGCGGTTTCCCGGGCCGCCAGCAGAGCAGCCCTGTCCGGCTCCAGACCGGCCCTCTGCAGCGCCGCCGCCAACGCCACAGCCGCTTCTGCGACCAGTGATGTCGCCAGCGCCGGCCAATCCGTTGTCTCCTGCCTGGTGGCGCCGCCAGGCCCAGGTTCGCCGCTCGATCCCGCTGGAACGGCCCCGGCGAACAGGCGGGGCAGCAACGGCGCGCGGGCCAGGCCCACCTCGTCGTAAACTCCCTGCATTTGAACAAGATAAGCCAATTCTCCCGGGCCGACCACCACTCCCGAGGGGCGGAAGAGCCAATCCTGGACCAGCGAACGCAACAGCACGCCGGGCCGCAGCATGGCGGCCGCCGGCGGAGCAGCGGCGCCAGCCATCTCCGCCGACAGCGTCAACCGCCGTCCCTCCCTGGCCAGATGGAGCGGGCGGACTAGGCTCCCCTCCCCCAGCTGGGCGTGGAAGCCGTCCGCTACGAGCAATTCACCCGCGGTTCGCGCAATCCCCGCCAGCGCCTCACGCCGCGGCCAAAGCGCGGCATGGAACGGCGCCGCGACCGCGTGCAGCTGCGCGTCATCCCCCGACACGGCGAGCAGTCCGGTCCCCGCGAACAGGCGCAGCAGCGCCCGCCGCTGCAGACGTCCCCAACCCAGGCCCTCCTGCCGACCCCGGCTCCAGATCGCCGCCAGTTCCGCCGCCAGCCCGCCCCCCGCCTCCCGGCTCACCAGCCAGGCCGCCTCGGCCCCGCTCCACGCCGACGCCGACGATGCCCCGACCATCTGGTCGGCGGGACCATCCGGCGGCGTGGCGCGCAGCAACACCCCGCGCGCCGGATCCCAGAGCCACGGCGCGAACGCCTCCAACCGGTCGTCATCGTCATCGCCGAACCAGAATAGCGGCACGGTCGGACAGCCGGCCGCCGAGCGCGCGGCGGCCGCCGCCACGGCCGCGGCCGCCTTGTACAACGTGTAGAGCGGACCGCCGAGGAAGCCGGGCTGCTGGCCGGTGATGACCACGTCCGCCTCGCCGGCCGCAAGGCGCGCCACGTGGGCGGCGCACATACGCCGGCTGGGGTCATCTGGCTGGTCCGCGAGGAGCTCCCGCAGCCAGCGTTCGCGCCAGGCCGCCGCGCCCCACGCCGGCGCGGGGGCGGCGGCCGGCGGGGGGGCGTGCAGGAATCGGAGCCATTCGTCCCGCGCGGCCGGCCGGCCGGCACGACCGCCGAGCCAGGCGCGAAAGAGGGGGCTCAGTTCGCCGTCGTTGACCAACGGTCCGCCGCACACCGGAAGGTTCACGACCGCTCCTCCCGCCGATAGGCCAGCAGCCAGCGGGGGGCCTCAGGGGAGTTGAACGCTTCGCCGGCGTACCCGCCAGCCTCCCCCACCCGCCACAATCCGTGCGGGGCGGCCAGCGCGTCGAGCTCGGCCGGTTCGAACAGGGCGACTTCCTCCCTGTAGGCGAGTCCCCCGGCCGACACGCCGAGCGCCGCCGCCTCGGCCGCGCATCCCGGGCGCGGCCGCACGACCACCTGCTTCACGACGCGATCAGCAACCACGAAGCGCGACTCGCCCACGGCCAGCGGGCCGCTGTCCCGCCAGCGCGTCGTCGCATCGCCCACCGTCAGATCGCGCCGCACTGCCGCGCAGTTGAGGTAGTCCAGGTACCAGTGCCCACCCGGCCGCAAGACGCGTGCAATTTCGCCCACCACCGCCCCGTGCGCCGCAAGCGGTCCGAAATACCCGAACGCGGTAAAAAGCGAAGCCACTGCAGTGAAGATCCGGTCATCCAGCGGCAACTGCCGCATGTCGCCTCTTAAGAGCACGGCCCCCGCGGCAGCGGCCGTCCCGCGCGCCTCCGTCAACAGAGTCTTCGACAGGTCGAGGCCGACAACCTGCCGCCCCCCCTGCGCCAGGAACGGCAGGTGTCTCCCCGCGCCACAGCCGAGGTCCAGACACGCACCCGCGCCCAGTGGAGCGAGCCGCGCGATCGCCGCAACAGCCACGCCCGCCTCGGCCACGTCGCGATGGGCGTACATCAACGGGTAATGCGCGCCGAAAGCGGTCTCGAACCAGTTCATGTGCCGTCCACGGGATCGAGCGCGAGCGGGCGCAGGCGACGACCCCGTCCGATCAGCGTGTCGCGCGCCGGGCCGGGCGCCTTGCCGGGATGGTCGACGGTCCAGTGCAGGCCACGGCTTTCGTGCCGGGCGCGCGCGCAGAGGACGATCATCTCGGCCACCAGGGCGATGTTGCGCAGTTCGACCAGGTCGGGGCTGATGCAGGATGCGCGGTACACCTCCTCGACCGTGCGTCGGATGTCGCGCACACGGCTGAGCGCGATGTCCAGACGCTTGCGGTTGCGCACGATGCCCACGTAGTCCCACATCACACGGCGCACGGTGTCCCAGTCATGGTCGAGCACGACATGCTCCGGCCCGTGGTCGTGGGCGGACGGCCGATCGTCGCGAGGCACGGGCGGCGCCTCCTCCACGGCGAACCGGCGCGGTTCCGCCGCGGCCGCGGCGGCGGCAGTCTCCGCGAAGAAGACCGCCTCGAGCAGCGAATTGCTGGCCAGCCGGTTGGCGCCGTGCACGCCGGTGCAGGCCACCTCTCCGATCGCGTAGAGGCCGGGCAGGTTCGTGCGCCCCTGCAGGTCGGTGCGCACCCCCCCGCACATGTAGTGGGCCGCCGGCACCACCGGCACCGGCTCGCCCGCCATGTCGATGCCGAAGCGGGCACAGGTGGCGACGAGATTGGGAAAGCGTGCTTCCACCCGCGCGCGGTCGAGCGGGCGCAGGTCGAGAAACACGCACTTCGCGCCGGAAGATTTCATCTCCTGATCGATCGAGCGCGCCACGACGTCGCGCGGCGCCAACTCCCGCTGCGGGTGGTAGCGGCCCATGAACCGCTCGCCCAGTGCGTTGATCAGCACGGCGCCTTCGCCGCGCACCGCTTCGGAGATCAGGAAGCTCTTGGCGTCGGGATGGTACAGGCAGGTGGGATGGAACTGCACGAACTCGAGATTCCCCAGGGTCGCGCCGGCGCGGCACGCCATGGCCAGTCCGTCCCCCGTGGCGATGTCGGGGTTGGACGTGTAGGAGTAGACCTTCCCGCAGCCCCCGGTGGCGAGCACAACCACGTCGGCGAGGCAGGCGCGACGGGTCAGGGTCAGATGATCGAGAATCCAGCAGCCGACGATGCGCTGCGCCTCCGCCCCCGCGAGTCCGAGAGCCCGGCCGTGAATCAGATCGAGCCCGAGGTGGTTCTCGTCGAGCCGGATGTCGGGATGCCTCTGGCAGGCCGCCAGCAGCCGCGCCTCGATTTCCCGTCCGGTCAGATCTTTCGAGTGGACGATACGGGAATGCGAGTGGCCCCCCTCGCGGCCGAGAGCGAACGGGGCGTCGGCCCTGTCCCCCTGGCGGCTGAAATCGCAGCCCACCGCCAGCAGTCGCGCGATCAGGCGCGGCGCGGCCTCCACCATCGACCGCACCACCGGTTCCCGGCAGAGTCCATCGCCGGCCGTGAGGGTATCGAGGACATGGGAGGCGAAATCATCCAGCGGCGACAACACCGCGGCGATCCCACCCTGCGCATAATTGGTGTTGCTCTCATTGGATTCCTTCTTGGTGGCGATGCGGACCGTGCCGTGCGCAGCCGCCAGCAGCGCGAACTGCAGGCCGGCGATGCCGGAGCCGAGGACCAGGAAGCGGCTGTGCAACGGGTCGTCGACGGTCATGATCGCATCCCCCCCCCGCGAGCGGCCACCGGCCACCCGCGGCCGGCCCAATATAGGCCGTCCCGACCGGGCGCTGCAATCATGCCGGCGGTGCAATTGCGATTTGCCCGCCCGGCTGCCGTGCGGACGGGGCCCCCGCGGCAGAGGGCCACAATAAGGCTCAAGCCGCAGCCCCGGCGCGCGATCTATGATGGCACATGGATTGCAGCCCGGCGACCGGCCGATTGAACGGCCCTTGCCGGATTCCCACCGCGAGGAGGCATGGTTGTGATGCGCTCAGGTAAAACGCTCACGCTGGCCGCGCTGCTGGCGCTGACCGGAACAGTGGCCCTGCTTGCCGGCTGCTCACAGGACGGCAACGAGTTCCAGCGGCTGGTCTGCGAGGTCAGTCTGGTGAACCAGGGGGTCCCGCTGGTTTCCGGCTACCTGGACGTCGGTTCGGACAAGGAGGCAGGAACCGCTGACGATACCTTCCCCATCGATATCGTCGACGTGAAATTCCAGACCCGGCCGTACAACTCAGTCGTCACCCTGCCCGAGGGGGCGCCCTACAGCTACTTCCACATCACGTCCTACGACCTGACGTGGGTGCCACTGTCGGCGGCCGGAGATTCGCTGGTCAGCTACAACCGGATCGATGCGCGGACCGACGTTCTGGTGCCGGTGAACGACGAAGCCAATGTGCCGATCCTGGTGGCCGACAGATCCATGAAGGACCGGCCCTGGTTCGCGGAGCTGTACACGGCATCGCGGCCGTCGTTCACGGCCATTGCCGAGATCCGCTTCCACGGGCACGAAACCGGGTCGGAGACGGACATCGTAGTTCCCGCCTCGTTGATGGTGACTTTCGTCGGCGCGATCATCGGCGACTGACCGGAGTTCCCGCGACTGGCCGCGTGAGACGCTCCTCGACGAGGTCGGGGAGCGTCTCGCTTTGGTCCCAGACGATCGCCATCTCGACTACCGTCAGCGGCGGCTGCGCCGGCCAGACCGGCGCCAGCTTGACTGCATCCTTCGTGGTCGTGAGCCAGCGCGTGACCCCAGCAGCGGACCCGACAGCCAGTGCACGCGCCACCAGCCCGGAGGTGTAGGCCGCGTGATCATCGACCCGGATCGCCAGGCGCGGTGCACGGTCGAGCAGCCGCGCGCAGCCGGCCTCGAACAGTTCCGGTCGCGCGAGGCCGGAAATGACCCCCCACGCGGTGTCGGGGTCCGGCGCTGCCGCTGCCGCCAGTCTCATTTCCCGGTGGAAGGCGAGCACCCGGCTCCCCCCCCGTCCGAACCGCGGCCACTCCCGGTCCGACGGCGGCGTACCTTCCACCAGCCAGATCGCCGCGCGCAACGCCCCCTCCGGCCCTTCCCGATACGGACCCCACGGCAGCAGCGGCCCGGCCAGCGGGGCCATCTCCCCATCCTCGACCCGCCAGCGGTCGAGGATCAGCACGTCGGCATGCCGCGGCAGGCCGGCGCTCTGATGCGCGTCCTCCAGCAGGATCACCGCCGGGGCCAGAGACCGCGCCATCACCAGTCCCGCGACACGATCCGCTGCCTGGACAACCGTCCAGGCGGGCGACGCGGCGGCCAGCAGCCTCGCTTCGTCGCCGGCCCGCCCATTCGCGTGGACGACCAGCAGCGGCCCGCGCAGCGGCGAGCCGTGCCCACGGGTGACCACCACGCCGCGGTGGCCCCGCGCCCCCAGCTGCCGGATAAGGTCTAATGCGATCGGCGTCTTGCCGGTCCCGCCGACCCGCAGATTGCCAAGCGACACGATCAGCGGGGGCGCCGGCAGCGGCTGTGCGCGCGCGGCCACGCGCCGTGAAAGCACGGCATGATTGACCGGCGCCGTGACCCGCGCGACGCTCCGCAACCACGCCGGCGGCGCGTCCGCCTGGCCCCACACCCGCGCGGCCAGCCGCGGGCCGGGGCCCCGCCAGTCGAGGATGCGGCCCGCGTTCATCGCCCCTCCGCCAGTGCGGCGGCAATCCGTGCGCGCCACAGCGTCGTCCGGGCAGGATCCTCCTCCGGAGGCACCTGCAGCGGCGGCCCTTCGTCGATCCGCGCCACCGCGCCGGGCCACGGCACGAGCGTGCCATCCCACGTGCGCAGGCGCCAGCAACGTCGCGGATGGGCGCGCAACGGCACCACCGGCCGGCCGCTGAGCCGGGAGAGCTGAACGACCCCCTCCCTCACCGCGCCGAAAGGCCCGCGCGGACCGTCGACCGCGACCCCCACGCTGCGTCCCTCGCGCAGCGCCGCAAGCAGTCGCATGAACGCCGGCCCGCCGCCGTGTCCAGTCGAGCCACGGGCGAAACCGAAACCGTGGGGGCCCAGAGCGCTGATCAGCACCTCGCCGTCGGCGCTCTGGCTGACCAGAAGCACCGGGCGCGACGGGCGCACGTACAGGATCGCCGGGATCAGGTCACGGTGCAGGCAGGCGTAAATGACCGGGCCGGGGTGCGCCGGGCGCGCGGCGGGCCGAGGCCGCACCGGCACCGCCAGCACGAGCAACCGCCACGCGGGCAAGGCGAGCCGCAACTTCCAGCCCTGCAGGGCGGGATGACCGGCGCGCACCATCTTCACCCCTCCGGGCGCGCGGCCGCGCTCCGCGCGTCGAGCAGCGCGAGCGCCGCGTCCGCGGCACGCTCCCAGGCCCCCGGCGGGCCGAGCCGCGCCCGCAGGCGGTCCACGCCGGCGGCGAACCGGCGTCGGCGCGCCGCGTCCTGCAACCAATCCTCAAGCGCAGCGGCCAGAGCGGTTGACGTGACCTCCACCTGGATGTGCTCCCGCACGAAGTCCTCCGCCAGGATCAGGTTCGCCAGACCGATGTGCGGCACGCGCACCAGGCGGCGGGCCACCGCATAGCTGAACGCGGAGGTGCGATAAACCACCTCATGCGGCACGCCGGCGAGCGCCACCTCGAGCGAGGCCGTGCCGCTGCAGACCAGCGCGAGGTCGAGCGTCGGCAGCAGGTCGGGCAGCCGCGCCGAGGAAATCGTCGCTCCCTGCCGCGCCGCCGCGGCGAGCAGGCTTCGCTCGAGCCCGGGCGCCGCGCTCACGACGCAGTTCAACGGGCGCGGTGCGATTCGCGCGCGGAGCAGAGCGGCGGCACCCAGCAGTTCCGGCAGCAGGCCGGCAACCTCCTGTCGACGACTGCCAGGCAGCAGTCCCAACGTTACCGGAGCGTCGGGGGCGCCCAGCCGCGCCTC
The DNA here is from genome assembly GCA_963732385.1 of uncultured bacterium. Taxonomy (GTDB): domain Bacteria; phylum Krumholzibacteriota; class Krumholzibacteriia; order LZORAL124-64-63; family LZORAL124-64-63; genus CAVSZB01. Next base: position 524,741 of record CAVSZB010000007.1, read on the forward strand.
GCGCCGGTCGGTGTCAGCGCCGGCCGCGGCCGCCGGATAGTCCTCAACCAGCGGATGCCCAAGCGCCGCCACCGCGAGCCCGCGCGCGCCGAACCAGTCCGGTTCGAACGGCAGGATGACGCCGAGTCGGTCCACCGCCCGCCGCAACCCCCGGAGCCGCCAGGCCCCCCAGGCCCAGAGCTGCGGCGCCACCAGGTAAAAAACCGGGATACCGCGCTGCCGCGCCGCCGCCGCGACCCGCAGGTTGAATCCGGGGAAGTCCACCGGCACGCACAGATCGATCTCTCCGCGCGACAGGTGGCGCCAGACACGACGACGCGCCGCGATCAGCCGCGGCAGCGCGCCCAGCACTTCACCGAAGCCCATGACCGCGAGCGGTCCGCTCGACTGGATGATCTCCGCGCCGGCCGCCTCGAGCGCTGGCCCCCCCACCGCGGAGAGCCGCAGATCGGGCCGACGACGTCGCAACACCGCGACCAGGGCCGCGCCGTAGCGATCGCCGCTCGCCTCGCCGCAGGAGAGGAAAATGTGGGGTGGGCGCGCTACAAAGGATGGCGTCATCAGGCGCCTCCGGGCGCGGAAAGAGAGCGAACCCTCCCGCGATGCGTCGGTGCGGTCAGCGGACGATGCCCCGCTCGGACCTCCGGATGAAAGCCATGAGATCCTCGATGCTGCGCGTGAGCTGACAGTCCGTGGCGATTCGCTCGAGGGCCTGGCTGACGTTCAGCCCGCTGCGGTACAACAGGCGGTAGGCATCCCTGATGTTCGTGATTTCGTCGTCAGCGAAGCCGCGTCGCTTGAGACCGACCGCGTTGATGCCGGCCACAGCGACGGGGTTGCCCGCGACCTTGACGAAGGGGGGCACATCCTGCGGCAGGCGACTGCCGCCGCCGACGAAGGAGTGCCGGCCGATGCGCACGAACTGATGCACGGGGGTCATGCCGCCGAGAATGGCCCAGTCCTCCACCTCGACGTGGCCCGCCAGATTCACCGCGTTGGCCAGGATTACATGGTCATGAATGTGGCAGTTATGCGCAACGTGCACATAGGCCATCAGCATGTTCCCGCTGCCGACGCGGGTCTGTTCCCCTTCGCCCGTGGCGAGGTGGATGGTCACGTACTCGCGGATCACGTTGTCGTCGCCGATTTCGACGAAACTGGTCTCACCCCGATACTTCAGGTCCTGTGGCGGACCACCGATCGCCGCGCCATGGAAAACCTGGTTGTTGCGCCCGAGCAGGGTGCGCCCGTCGATCCAGACCGAGGAGCCGATCCGGCAACCCGGGCCGATTTCCACGTCCGGCCCGATAACCGAGTGCGGGCCGATGATGACGTCGTGCCCGAGCCGCGCCCTCGCATCCACCACGGCCGTGGGGTGGATCTCCGCGGCATGTACGGGCCGCGGGCCGGGCAGCGGCTGCCGATTCAGCTTCTCCACGCTTCCTCCTCGATCCATTCCGCCTAGCGATCAACAATCGTCGACATGAGTACGGCTTCCGCGACCAGTTCCTCCCCCACGAAGGCCTGCCCCCGCATCTTGCAGACCGGCCCCCGGATCTTCAGCAGTTCCAGTTCGAAGCGGAGCTGGTCGCCCGGCGTGACCGGCCGGCGGAACCGCGCCTGATCGATGCCGCTGAAATAGACCAGCTTGCAGGACGGATTGTCCACGCTGCTAAGCAGCAGAACCCCGCCCGTCTGCGCCATCGCCTCGATGATGAGCACCGCCGGCATGATGGGATGACCGGGAAAGTGCCCCTGGAAGAACGGTTCGTTGATCGTGACGTTCTTGATACCGACCACGCGCCGCCCGTTGACCAGCTCGGTGATGCGATCCACGAGCAGGAAGGGATAGCGGTGCGGCATGATTCCCATGATCGCGCCGATGTCCCACTGCGTCGGATGGCGCGCAGGGTAGGTCCGCGCCTGCTTCCGCTCGCGGCGAGCCAGCTCCCTAACGAACGCCACGTTCGAATCGTGCCCCGCACGCCGCGCCGTGATGTGCCCCTGGATCGGCATGCCCAGCAGCGACAGATCGCCGAGCAGGTCGAGAATCTTGTGCCGCACGAATTCGTCGCGGAAGCGCAGGGTCGTGTCGCCGACCAGGTGACCGTCTTCGACGATGAGCGCGTTGCGCAGGGTCCCGCCCCGCCCCAGCCCCATCGCCTGGAGCCTCGCCACGTCCCGCTTGAGCGCGAAGGTGCGGCACGGCGCAATCTCCCGGCGGAACACCTCCGGCCGGATGTCGAACGTAGCCGACTGGCGACCGATCAACGGGTCGTCGTAGTCGATATGGAAAGTCAGCGTGAAACTCTCGGCCGGCACTGCGTCCAGTTCCACGTCCCCCAGACGCAGCGAAATGGGAAAGGGCACCTTGAAATAGACCGCCGGCAACCCCTGATCCTCGATCCCCGCCCCTTCCAGCAGTTCCAGATACGCCAGAACGCTGCCGTCCGCCGGCTCCGGGGGCTCAACGCCCCGGATCAGCACCCGGCAATTCGTCACCCCAGCGCCGGCCAAAGAGGCCATCACATGCTCAACAGTCTGGACCCGCACCTCGCCCAGGCCGAGCGTGGTGTTGCGCAGGCCGCCCTGATCAGTCGGCACGTTCTCCACCACGGCCGCGATTTCCGCCTGCCCTGCGGGCGTGGTCACCACGAACACAATGCCGCTGTTGGGCGGCGCCGGCTCGAAAGTGATCGTCGACTGCGCACCGGTATGCAGCCCGACCCCTTCCATGGTGACGGCGCGGCTCAGAGTGCGCTGCTGGAGGATCATCAGAGCTTCTCCTCCCCGGCCCGGCCGGCCAGGCCGAGCGCAACTTCGACTGCTCGCAGGCGTGCCGCGAACTCCGGCAGACGATGTGTGAGGGCGATCAGGCGGAAAGCCCGCCGCCGCTCCACCGCCGGGTAGCCGAATACTGCGGTGCCGGCCGGCAGGTCGCGATCAAGTCCGGACTGGGCGCCCACCTTGACATCGTTGCCAACGCGCAGATGATCCCCACAGCCGGCCTGACCGCCCATGACCACACGATCTCCCAAAACCGAACTGCCGGAAATCCCGCACTGGGCAGAGAGGGCGCAGTCCCGTCCGATCACCACGTTGTGCCCGACCTGCACCAGGTTGTCGATCTTGCTGCCGCGACCCACCCGCGTGACGTCGGTCTGGGCCCGGTCGACGCAGGCGTTGGCCCCCACTTCGACGCGGTCCTCGAGGACCACGTTGCCGATCTGCGGGATCTTGCGCAATCCCTCGGCGCCAGGGAGGTAGCCAAAACCGTCACTGCCGACCACCGCCCCTGCGTGGATAATCACTTCCGCACCCAGCACGCATTCCTCCCGCACGACAGAGTGCGGGTAGAGGGTGCAGTCGACCCCGAGCACGGCATCAGGTCCGATCACGACATGCGCCCCCAGGGCGCACCGGTCACCCAGGCGCGCGCCCGCGCCCACGACCGCATACGGCCCGATCGATACCCCCTGCCCCAACTCGGCGGTGGCGTCGACCACCGCGGTCGGGTGCACACCCTCCGGGAAAATGCGTGCGCGGGGCGGCGCGAACCGTACCAGCACCGCCGCAAACGCCGCGTGAGGATCGGCGGCGCGCAGACAGGGCAGCCGGGTCGTCACTCCCGGCCTCAGGATCACCGCGGCGGCGCCGGTATCCTCCAGATGCCGCACGAAGCGGGAACTGTCGACAAAAGTGATCTGCCCGGCGCCGGCCATTTCGATGCCGGCCGCGCCGCGGATGAGCGGGTCGAGGTCCCCCTCGCGCGTCAGACCCAGCGCCGACGCCAGTTCGCTCAACCGCACGGCGATCATCGGCATGCCCCACCCTTCCGGCCTGATCGGCGGACCGTCACTTGCCGCTGACCAGAGCGGTGAGGACCTTGTCGGTCAGGTCGACGCTCGAGTCGATGTAGATGGTGGTCAGCGAGGCGCTGTCGAGGATGAGCGCGAACCCCTCCTCCTTGCCGAGCCGTTCCGCAATCGTGCGCACCTGGTCGAGGATAGGGCCGATGCGGGTCTTGTAGTCCTGGGCGACCTTCTCCTCAGCCTGCTGCTGGAAGGTGTAGTAATCATCCCGCATCTTCTGGAATTCCAACTGTTTCTGCTGCAGCGCCGCTTCGCCCAGCAGCATCTTCTGGCTGTCGAGATCCTCCAGAAAACGCTGGAGAGTCTTCTCCTTCGTTTCCATCTCGCGCTCGAGGTCCTGGACGTACTTCTTGTGGGCCTCGGAGGCATCGCGGGCGGCCCCGTACTCCTTGGCCAGACGCTGAGAATCGATCAACGCGATCGGCTTGCTCTCCGCGCAAGCGGGCGGGGGCGCGGTCATCAGCGCGCCCAGCGCCAACGCGACGGGCACGGACAAGCGCGCGAAACGACGGACAAGTGAATTCATGCCTGCTCCTTAGGAGACCATGCGATCAAAAGAAGGTGCCAAAATTGAAATGTGGCTCCCAGGACGGGCCACCGAGGCGGTCGAAACCATAGCCATAGTCAAAGCCAATCTGGCCCATCATCGGCACATCGACCCGGAGGCCGAATCCCGCGCCCTTGCGCAGGTTCGTGAAGTCGGCCTCACCGAAGCTGTTCCAAGCGTCACCCTGATCCAGGAAAGCTAGCACCTGCACCGCCTTCGTCAAGGGATACAGGACTTCCGTGTTCAGGATGGTGAAGAACCTGCCGCCGATAAAACCGGGGTTGCCGCGCGGAACTACCTCCAGATCCCGGTATCCCCGCAGCGGATAGAGCCGATTGCCGCCCAGGCGGAACTTCTCGTAGTCCGGCACCTGGTCGGCACTGTCGAGGCCGACGATCAGTCCGAGCATGGTGCGCAGGTTGAGCGCCAGCCCCCCCGGCAGCTTCTGGAAGTAGGAGTGCGTGAGGAAATGCTTTTGATAGTCAATGTCCGCGCCGAGCGGCCCGCCGGACAGCTCCACGCTGTAATTGGTGCGCGAACCGGAGGTGGGGAAGAAGGGGCTGTCCGTTGAATTGCGATTGAGCGTGAACGTGAGCGCGCTCTTGCGCCGGGGCCAATCGACACGATCCAACCGCTCGAATGGCAGCTCGCTGGTGCCGATCTGCGACTCCAGGTTGTTGAGATAGTCGATGTAGGACTGGCTGAAATTCGCGAGTCGCGTCGCCGACAGCTCGTACCGCAGGCCAACGGTGCTGCGCCGCGTGCCGGGGATCCGACGGCCGAGTCGCAGGGCGAAACCGCGCACCCGGCTCTCGTAGAAGTCGTCGAAGTTGTACTGGAATCGATCGAACAGATCCGCGCCGAGCGTAGTCGGCGTGCCGCGGAACCACGGCTCCGTGAAACTAAGGTCGACGTAGCGTCGCCGACTGCCGAACTGCCAGGCCAGGCTGACGTTCTGCCCCTTGCCGAGGAAATTGTTCTCCGCGACCTGGATGAAACCGGTCACCGACGTCTGCGCGCTGTAGGCCATGCCGAACGAGAACTGGCCGGTCTGCTTCTCTTTCACCTTGAAGACCAGGTCGATGTCGCCGCTGTCGTCCGTCGGCTGCGGCTCCACCTGCACATCCTCGAAGTAGCCCAGGCCGAAGATGTCCCGCTGGGAGTTCCCAACCTTGCTGTTGCTGAAGATATCGCCCGGGAAGATGGACAGTTGCCGCAGGATGACCCGGTCGTAAGTCTTGGAATTGTCGATGACCTCGATGTCGCGAACGCGCGCCGGCTCCCCCTCGCGGAAGGTGAAACTGAGATCGACGGTGTCCCCGCGAACGTTGCGTACCGGCTCAATGGTGGCGTAGATGTGTCCGCTGTCGTAGTAGAGCGAGTGCAAACCCTGCAGCATGCGCTGGTAATCGCCCTCGCTGAACAGTTTGCCCTTCCGGAGGGTGATGTGCTCGGCGATCGCAGCATCGTCGAACACCTTGTTCGCGGACCAGTTGATGTCGCCCACGCGATAGAGGCTCCCCTCCGTGACGTGGATGACCAGGTCAAGATTCTCGCGATCCTCGGCCAGCGTCTGTTCGACCTCCGTAATCGCAGCGTCGAGGTAGCCACGATCGCGGTACCAGCTGACGATGCGTTCGCGGTCCTCCTCGAACTGTTTCTTCTTGAACGCCCCGCTGCGCAGGAAACCGCCCGTCTTCTGTTTCATGGCGCCGCGCAGGTCGTCCGAGCTGGCGGTCTGGTTCCCCACGAAGGCGATGGACCGCGCCTTGACCTTCTTGCCTTCGACGATCTGCACGGTCACGTCGGTCAATCCGGCGGCGTCCACCCGGGTGGTGTCGGTCGTGACGGCGACGTTGTAGTACCCGCGGTCGTAGTACAGTTCGCGGATCTTCCCGAGGTCACGCGCGATGATCGCCGGATTGGCGAACTGCCCGACCGTGGGCGGGAAAACCTCGACCAGATCCTCTTTCTTCACCTTCTCATTGCCCTTGAAGGCGACCTGCCGCACGCGCGGGAACTCGGACAGGTTGACCAGCAGGCGAACGCCGCCCGACTCGGGCTGCGCATAGACGAAGAGGTCCGAAAACTTCTGCGTGGCGTAGAGCCGCCGGATTCCGGCGGCCACGGCGTCGCGCGAGAGCGGCTTGCCGGGCTCGAGCCCGCTCCACGCGACGACCTGCCGGGCCGAAACGGTCCGCGCCCCAACGACCGTCACGCCGGTCACGACCGGTTCCGCGGCGCGCACCTGCACGGCCCAAACAGCCGCAGCCCAGGCGACGGCGAGAACGAGAGGCCGGAATCGGAAGGCTGTCATCCTCTGTTTACGCTCTCTCCGTGGAGGGGCGGGGGCACCGGGCGGACCGGCGGCACCCTAACAGAGGGCCCGCCGTCCGGCAACTCAAACGGCCAGGCGCGCCGCGAGTTCCCGCAATTTACGTCCCGCCGCCGCGCGCGGCAAGCAGGGGAATGCCCGAAACGCGGCCGGCCGTGGTCGGGCGACCGCGGCCGGCGGGGTCTTGGGAAGTCACAACCGATCAGCCGGGTGGAACTCCTTCATGCGCGGCGTTCGCATCAACCGTGTCACGCGGCTCGACAGTGAAGCTGAGCCGCTCGTTGGCGGCCCCGATCACCAGGCGGCAATTGCTGCGCACCTCGCCCCGGAGCAGCTTCTCGCTGAGCGGATCCTCGACGTAGCGCTGGATCGCACGGCGCAACGGACGCGCTCCGTTGTCGGGGTCGAAGCCCACCGACGTCAGGAACTCCTTGGCTTCGGCCGTGAAGTCGAACTCGATTTCCAGGCTGGCCAGGCGTGAGTTCACGTCCCGCAGCAGGATCTCCACGATCTGGCTCATGTGCCCGCGTTCGAGCGGCCGGAAGTAGATAACCTCGTCGATACGGTTGAGAAACTCGGGGCTGAAGGTCTTCTTGACGTCGCCGGAGATGCTCGTCTGGATCCGCCTCGCGGCGTTGTCGGCGGTGTCCGCTTCCGAATTGAACCCGAGCCCGCTGCTCGCCTTGGCATGACGGCCGCCGACATTCGAGGTCATGATCAACACCGTGTTCTTGAAATCCACCGTGCGTCCGAAACTGTCGGTCAGGTTCCCGTCCTCGAGCACCTGGAGCAGGATGTTGAAGACATCCGGGTGCGCCTTCTCGATCTCGTCCAGCAGGACCACGGAGTAGGGCTTGCGCCGCACCTTCTCGGTCAGCATGCCACCCTCGTCGTAGCCCACGTAGCCGGGCGGGGCGCCCACCAGGCGCGAGACCGAGAACTTCTCCATGTATTCCGACATGTCGACGCGGATCAGCGCGGCCTGGTCGCCGAACAGGAACTCCGTCAGGCGCCGCGCCACCTCGGTCTTGCCCACGCCCGTGGGACCGAGGAAGATGAAGGAGCCGATCGGACGCCGCGGATCGCGCAGTCCGGCCCGGTTGCGGCGGATGGCCTTCGATACGGCCTCGATCGCCTCCTCCTGGCCGATGATCCACTTGCGCAGATCATCCTCCATGCGCAGCAGCTTGCGCGTCTCCTCCTCCTCGACCTCCGCCACCGGGATACCAGTGATGTCGGAGATGACCCGGCAGATCATTGCCGTGTCCACCAGGGCGACCTGGTCGCTCTTCTCCTCGCTCCAGCTCTTCTTCAGATCGGCCAGTTTGCGCTTGAGCTCCTTCTCTTCATCACGGCAACGAGCCGCCTTCTCGAACTCCTGCGCCTGGATGCACGACTCCTTCTCCTTGATGACCTCCTCGACCCGCTTCTCGATCTCGCGCAGGTCGGGCGGGATTACGGACATGGACAGCCTGGCCCGGGAACCGGCCTCGTCGATCACGTCGATGGCCTTGTCAGGCAGGGCCCGACCGGAAATATAGCGGTTGGACAGGAACACCGCGGACCGGACCGCGTCGTCCTGGTACTTCACGCGATGATGCGCCTCGTAGCGGTCCCGCAGACCGAAGAGGATCTCGGTAGTTTCGGCCTCGCTCGGCGGGTTCACGATGATCGGCTGGAAGCGGCGCTCGAGCGCGCCGTCCTTCTCGATGAATTTGCGGTACTCGTCGAGTGTGGTGGCGCCGATGCACTGCATCTCTCCGCGCGACAGCGCCGGCTTCAGCATGTTCGAGGCGTCGATAGCACCCTCGGCCCCGCCGGCTCCCACGATCGTGTGCAGTTCGTCGATGAACAGGATGATATAATCCGACTCGCGTATCTCCTGCATGATCTGCTTGAGCCGTTCCTCGAACTGGCCGCGGTATTTTGTGCCGGCGACAACGCTCGCGAGATCGAGGGTGATGATCTCCTTCTCGCGCAACGGACCCGGCACGTGCCCCTCCACGATGCGCGATGCGAGGCCCTCGGCTATGGCGGTCTTGCCGACGCCCGGCTCCCCGATCAGCACCGGATTGTTCTTCTTGCGCCGGCTGAGGATCTGGATGACGCGCTCGATTTCCTTGTCGCGTCCGATGGTCGGATCGAGCACCCCCTCGCGGGCCATCTGGGTCAGGTTGCGACCGAACTGGTCGAGGATCGGCGTCTCCTTCTTGGCCGACTTGCCGTTCCTCTTGCTGGCGACCGGCGCGGACGGTTGGCCTCTCGCTCCCGATCCCAGCGCCTTCATGACCTCGCGCTTGACCTTTTCGTGATCCGCGCCGAGATCCGTCAGGACACGCGCCGCCACCCCATCGCCTTCCTTGATCAGGGCCAGCAGGAGATGCTCGGTGCCGACGTAGGTGTGACCGTGCAGTTTCGCCTCGTCGATCGACAGTTCAAGCACACGCTTGGCGCGGGGCGTGAAGGGGATCTCGCCGATCGTGATCGCACCGCTCTGCGGCGTGACGATTTCCTCGATCGCCCGCTGCATCTGCTCGAAGTCCACCGCCAGGCGCCGGAGGACCTGGGCCGCAACACCCTCCCCCTCCCTGATGATGCCGAGCAGAAGGTGCTCCGTGCCGATGTAGTCGTGCTGCATGCGTCCCGCTTCCTCGCGCGCGAGGAAGAGAACCTTGCGAACCCTCTGCGTGAAGCGATCGTTCATGATCCGGCGCCTCCGTTCGCGACGGGCGAGCCGGCGGCGACAGAAAGCCGCTCACCCCGCACGTATGCGCGCAATATACGCAGACCCCCACGGCCACGCCAGCGCGGCCCACGGGTCGGGAACCTGCGGTTATCATCGCGCCGCCGGCGTCCGGCTTGAGTGCAAACCGCGTCAGGCGAAAAGCTTGCGCAGATACGCGGCGCGCGCGGCCGCGCGTTCGCGGCCCTTGATGGCGGCGCCAGCGCTCACCTGCACGTGGGCCGGCTGCATTTCCACCAGCGCCCGGTTGAGCTGCCCCATCGGCAGCGGTGGCAGGACGCCGAGGCAGACGCCGAGCCGCACGTGGGAAAGACGGTCGAACGCCTCGGTGGAGGTCATCAGCCAGGCTCCCCGCACCGTGCCGAAGGCACGGTGCGCCATGTCGCGCACACCATCGGGGTCGCGCTCGAACAGCCCGTCACGCGCCAGCTTCTCGTAATGGATGACCTTGGACACGTGCCGCGTGAAATCGTTCGTGATCGTCTCTTCGCTGCGCCCGAGCGTGCCCATGTTCGAGATCTGGAACAACGCGCCGCGCACAGCGCTCCCCTCCCCGAACAGGCCACGCACCGTGAACTGAAGCTGTCGCAATGAATTGAGGATTTTCTCGATCTCGTTCGTGAGCACGAGTGCCGGCAGGTGGATAAGCACGGAAATCCTGAAAGCCGTGCCCACATTGGTCGGGCAGGCGGTGAGATAGCCGAATTCATCCGACCAGGCGAAATCCAGCACATCCTCCAGTTCCCCGTCCAGCGCGAGCGCGTCCCCGCAGGTGGCCACCGGATCGAATCCGGGCCGAAACACCTGCACCCGCAGATGGTCCTCCTCATTGACCATGACCACCCGGCGCAGATCCGTCGAGAACAGCAACCCCCGGTGGCGGGAATCGCGCACCAGATCGGGACTCGCCAAATGACTCTCCAGCAGGAACTTGCGTTCATGGGCGCGGCAATCGGCCAGCGCCAGATCCCCTCCGGCCATGAAGGACGGTCGATCCAGAATCCGCCGTCCTGCCTCCTGGCGGATCGCAGCCAGTTCGGCTTCGCCGGCGTGATGCGTGAAGTGGCGCCCGCGCAGATTGCGCGCCAGACGGACCCTGGTGGAGATGACGATCTGTCCGTAGGGCCCCGACCCGTCCAGCCAGACCGGCTCGCGGCCGGAGATGTCGGCGAACGACATTTATGCCTCCTCGCGCGGGGGGCCGGACGGCCCGTCCCCGCCGGCGGTGTCGGCGCTGCGATCGAGCGACTCGGTGAGCCGCTCCTGCTGCCGGATCACGTCGCGCAGCCGGGCCGCCTCCTCGTAGCTCTCATGGCCCACCGCCTGTTCGAGCCGCGCCTTCAATTGCGCGATCTCGCGCTGCAGCGCGGCACGCGGACCATGCGCGCGCGGCAGCTTGCCCACGTGGCTCACGTCCCCGTGGAAGCGACGTAGCATCGGCAGCAGCTGGCGACGGAAAGCCACATAGCAGTCGGGGCAGCCGAGCATGCCGCTTGCCTGCAGCCGCCGGTACTCATACCCGCAGGTCGGGCAGGTCGGGCCCTCCGTCCCCCGCTCGCGTGCCCGCTCCTGTGGCGCGGACTTGAGCATCTCGCCGAGGAAGGCATCGAGCGCACCGTGCACAGCCGTGGCGTCTTCGCCAGGCGCGATCCCTTCCCGGTCCGCGCACTCGTGGCAGAGCCACTGGCTCGTCTTCTGCCCCTCGATGATCTCGATGTAGTGGATCGTCGCCTCGCGCTCGCCGCAGATGTGGCATTTCACAATGTCCGCCCCTCTCCCGCCGCCCCGACCGGCACCAGCCTGCCGTCGCCCAGCAACAGCGTACGATCCGCCTTCGCCGCGAGGCTGCGGTCATGTGTGACGATCACCAGGGCCGTGCCCTCCCGCGCGCGCAATTCGAACAGCAGGCGGCTCAGATCCTCGCCCTTGGCGCGGTCGAGGTTGCCGAACGGCTCATCCGCCAGCACGGCGCCCGGCCGGTTCATGAACGCCCGCGCCACCGCCACCCGCTGCTGCTCGCCCCCCGACAACTCACCGGGGAGATGATCCGAGCGCCCGGTCAGACCGAGCGCGTCGAGCAGTCCCGCGGCCCTGGACCGGGCCGCCGCATCGAGGGGACCGGACATGCGCGCCGGCAGCAGCACGTTCTCCAGGGCGGTGAAATCGGGCAGCAGGAAATGCGACTGGAATACGAACCCGAGCTCACGGTTGCGCCAGGCCGCCAGGCGGTCGCCGCGACGGGCGAGTTCACATCCGCGGTGCAGCACCATCCCGGCCGTCGGCGCGTCGAGTCCCCCGAGCACGTTAAGCAGCGTGCTCTTGCCCGCGCCGCTCGGGCCGGTGATCGCGACCGCCTCGCCCGAAGCGAGCGTAAAGTCACACTGCGCCAGGACGCAGACCTCGCCCTGCCGCCGCCGGTAGATCTTGCCCACGCCCCGCGCCTCGAGCAGAGGCTCCACGACGCCTCCCGTCAGTTCCAGCGGATGATCTCCATCGGCCGCAGCCGCGCCGCCTCGCGACTCGGCCAGAGCGTGGCGAGCAGCGTGATGGCCAGCGCCGCACCCGCCACCGTGAGGAAGTCGCCAGCCTGCGCCACAGCCGGTACCCGGTCCACGAAGTAGACATCGCCCGGGAGCCGGAACCCGACCCGATCCAGGTAGAGGAAACCGAGATACCCCGCCAGGCTGCCCACGACGGTGCCGACCGCCCCGATCGCCAGCCCCTGCAGCACGAAGAGACCCTGCACCTGTGAGCTGCGCGCCCCCATGGCCAGCAGGATGCCGATCTCCCGGCCGCGCTCGCCCACCATCATGGTCAGGATGCCGATGATGTTGAACGCCGCCACCAGGATGATCAGACCCAGCAGGATGAACATGACCACCTTCTCGATCTTGATCCACTCGAATAGGTTCCGGTTGAGGGCGACCCAGTCGGTGGCACGGACGCGCTGCGCCCCCAACCGCGCCTCGATCGCCTGGGCGATCCGCGGCGCCGCAAGCATGTCGCCGACCCGCACCCCGATGCCGCTCGCTCCCTGCGGCCCATACCCGAATGCGGCGCGCGCCGCCTCGAGGGGGAGATAGACAAAGCGGCTGTCGAACTCGTACATGCCGGTCTCGAGGAACCCCTTCACCACGCAGGGTCGGCTCTGCGCCCGCAGGTCGTTCAGATCGAGGTTCCCCGCCGGCGCCGTGACCAGGACGGTATCGCCCAGGCCGGCGTAGAGCGAGGTCGCCAGTTCGGCCCCGAGCACGACACCAGGCACCGCACCGGCCTGACGCAGGCCGGCCAGCGCCAGATCGCGCGGCAGCAAATGCGCGCGCAGCGGGGTGACGGCGTCCTGCAGGTCGGGATCGATGCCCCACACGACCGCCGCGCGGTGGCGCGCCGGCCCGCTCCGCCCGCGCACGCTGACGATCGCCTCCTGCCGCACGAACGGCGCCACGCCGGTCACGCCCGGCAACGTGCCGATCGTGTCCATGACGGCACCGAGACGCGTGAAGCCGTCGACCTCGCCGGTGACGACCGTGATCATCGGCATGCTGTCCACGAAAGTGCGGCGCACCTCGGCGTGGAAACCGTTCATGATCGCCAGCGTGAGGTCCAGCACCATCACACCAAGCGCGATGCCGGTGATCGCGGTGACCGTGACCCGGTTCAGGAAACGTGACCGGCGCCGACTGCGCAGATAGCGGCCGGCGATATAGGCCGCGAACCTCATGGCGCGGCCTGGTCGTCACTGTCCCGAACCGCGCGCTCCTCGGCCCGCAGGTGCGGAAACAGCAGCACGTCGCGGATCGAGTTGCAGTCGCACAGCAGCATGACGAGCCGGTCGATCCCGACGCCGAGTCCCGCGGTGGGCGGCATGCCGTACTCGATCGCCTGCAGAAAGTCCTCGTCCAGCGGCTGCGCTTCATCGTCGCCCGCCGCCCGCAGCGTGGTCTGCGCCAGGAAGCGGCGGCGCTGTTCCGCGGGGTCGTTCAGTTCGGTGAAGGCATTGCCCACCTCGAAGCCGGCCATGAACGGCTCGAACCGCTCCACGAGTCCAGGCTCGCTCCGGTGCGCCTTCGCCAGGGGGCTCAACTCCTCCGGGTGGTCCATGACGAAGGTCGGCTGGATCAGGCCCGGCTCCACCCGGGCGCTGAACACCGCATCGAGGATCTTGCCGGCCCCCATGTCGGGCGACACCGGCACGCCGAGACTCCGGGCGTGCGCCGCCACCTCGTCGCGCAAAAGGCCGCGGAAGTCGATGCCGGTCGCTTCCCGCAGGCCGTCCAGAAAGCGCAATCTCCGGAAGCCTCCCCGCAGGTCGATCTCCTGGCCACCGTAGACGATCTTGCCGTCCTGCCCGAACCGCTCGCCCAGCAGCGCGAAAAGCCGCTCCACCAGGGCCATCATGTCGGTGTAGTCCCAATAGGCCGCGTAGCACTCCATCATGGTGAACTCGGGGTTGTGGGTGCGGTCCATCCCCTCGTTCCGGAAATCCTTGCCGATCTCAAAGACCCGCTCGAAGCCCCCCACGATGACACGCTTCAGGTACAGTTCGTCGGCGATGCGCAGGTACAGGGTAGAGTCGAGGGCGTTGTGATGCGTGGTGAAAGGCCTCGCGGTGGCGCCCCCGTAGATCGGCTGCAGAGATGGCGTTTCGACCTCCAGGAACCCCTCGTCGACCAGGAAGCGCCGCACCGTGTCGATGATCGCGGACCGCCGGCGGAAGCGCGCGCGGGTGTCGAGGTTCATGGCGAGATCGAGATACCGCCGGCGCGTGCGCAGCTCGACCCCCATTTCGTGCCACTTCTCCGGCAGAGGCCGTAGCGCCTTGGCCAGCAGTTCGCACCGGGCTCCGTGCACCGTCAACTCGCCGGTGCGGGTCCGGAAGAGGGTTCCTTCCACCCCGATGAGATCCCCTGCATCGAGCAGTCTGGCGACGCGCCGGAAGCCGTCATCGCCCAGTTCGTCGCGCCGGAAATAGGCCTGGATCGCGCCGGCGCCATCGTGCATCGGCAGGAACACCGTCTTGCCCATCAGGCGTTTGGCCATGACGCGGCCGGCGATCCTGACGATCGTGGCGCCGGCGGTTAATTCCGCCTCTCCGGCGCGCAGCTGTGCGCTGTCGTGCGTCCGTTCGTAGCTGTGCGGATAAGGGGGCGCAGCCGCGGCGAGTTCCGCCAGTTTGGCCTGCCGCTCGGCGATCAGCCGGTGGGTTTCCGCCGCAGCCGCCGCGGCATCCGGCGGCGGAGGGGTGCCGGGCTGCCGGTCGTCGTCGTGCGCCAAGGTCTCTCCTCGTCGTTCGGGGCCGTCGGGCCGGGATTAGCGGCCGGTCGCCTGACTGGTGGCCCGCAGATAGGCGTCGATGCACGCCTCGATCTCCCCGTCCAGGAACGCGGTGGTGTTCGAGGTTTCCCAGTCGGTGCGGTGATCCTTGATCTTGGTGTAGGGCTGCAGGACATAGGAACGGATCTGGCTCCCCCAGGCGATGTCCTTCTTCTCGTTCTCGATCACGTCCCGTTTCTTCTTTTCCTCATCGAGGGCGCGCATGTAGAGGCGGGCCCGCAGCATCTTCATGGCGCTGTCGCGGTTGCGGTGCTGCGACCGCTCCGACTGGCACTGGACAGTGATGTTGGTCGGCAGATGGACGATCCGGATGGCAGAACTGGTCTTGTTGACGTGCTGTCCCCCCGCCCCGCTGGCGCGGAACGTGTCGACCCGCAGGTCGGATTCGTTGATCTCGACTTCGATGTCGCCCTCCACCAGCGGATAGACGAACACCGACGCAAAGGAGGTGTGGCGTCGCGCCTGTGCATCGTAGGGTGAAATGCGCACCAGACGGTGCACGCCCGACTCGCTCTTGAGGTAGCCGAAGGCGAACTCGGAGTCGATCTCGAGCGCGGCGCTCTTGATGCCGGCCTCATCGCCCGCCTGCAGGTCGATCGCCTCGAATTTCATTCCCTGGCGCTCGAAGTAGCGCGTGTACATGCGCAGCAGCATCTCCGCCCAGTCCTGCGACTCGGTACCGCCGGCGCCGGGGTGGATCTCGAGGAGGGCGCCGCGGCTATCGTCCGGGCCGTGGAGCAGGAACTGGAACTCCAGTCGATCCAGACGTCCGGACAGTTCCTCCAGGCCGCCTGCGGTCTCCTCCGCCAGGGCCTCGTCCGCTTCGTCGCGGGCCAGTTCGGCCATCACCCCCAACTCCTCGAGTCGGCCCGCGGCGGCCACCAGCGGGTCGAGCCAGCGACGCAGTTCGCCCATCCGCCGCACGACTTCGCCGGCGGTATCGCGCGCGGTCCAGAATTCGGGACGGTTCTGGGTTTCCGTCAGACGGTCCAGTTCGGCCCGCAGCGTGGGGACGTCAAAGCCCCTCCATGAGCAGGTCGAGGCGCCGCCCCAGTTCGTCCCGCCGCGAAAAGTTCTCTTTCATCCGTTCGTCCTCCCCGGTCCGCCGCCCGCCAGGGGCAGCCTTTCCGCTAACAGCCGGTCCAGCACCGCCGCCAGCTCCCCGACCCCCCGCTCGTTCGTGATGGTAACGTCGGCGCGGGCCCACGACGCGGCCAGATGTCCCTGTGCCGCCAGCCGTCGTCGCGCCGCGGCCTCGTCCCTGTCTCCCCCGGCCAGCAACCGGCGCAGCCGCAGTTCGGGGTCGGCCGTCACGCAGATAGTCAGTTCGACGGGACCGAACGCAGGCAACAAAAAGTACACGGCGGCATCGAGGACGGCAAGACGCACCGTGCCCGCGGCCGCGGCATCGAGGGCCAGCCGCAGCTCCCGGGAGAGGCGCGGCAGGGTGATGGCGTCAAGCCGGCCCAGCGCGTCCGGATCGGCAAAGACCACCCGGCCAAGGGCTGCGCGATCCACAGCGCCGCCGCACAGGACCGACGGACCGAACGTGGCGCCCACCGCCGCGGCGATCACGGGGTCGCGCAGCAGCGCATGACCGCAGGCATCGCCATCGACCACCGCGGCGCCACGCGCCGCGAGCAACTGCGCCGCGAGGGACTTGCCGGCCCCGGTCGGCCCGGTGATCACCCAGCGGGGGGCGCTCATCCGTGCGCCTCGGCCCAGTTGACCCCCTGGTGCACCTCCACCGTGAGCGGCACCGTCAGCTCCCAGACCGATTCCATGCAGTCGCGCATCAGCCGGGCCACCGCCTCCGCTTCCGCGACCGGCGCCTCGACCAGCAGTTCGTCGTGCACCTGCAGCAGGAGCCGGCTCGCCAGGCGGCGTGACCGCAACTCGCGATCGAGCCGGATCATCGCCAGCTTGATCAGGTCCGCGGCCGTGCCCTGGATCGGCGTATTGACGGCCATCCGCTCCGCCATGCTGCGCTGACGATCGTGGGGAGAGGTGATGTCCGGCAGGCGGCGGCGCCGGCCAAGCAGGGTGGCCACATATCCGTCGCTCCGGGCCGCGACGCGAGTCGCTTCGAGCCAGACGCGCACGTCGGGATAAGTGCCGAAATAGCCCTCGATGAACTGCGCCGCCTCGCGCGTGGTGACCCCGGTCTGCCTCGCCAAAGCCCGCGCGCCCATGCCGTAGATCACGCCGAAATTGATCGCCTTGGCGCGCCGGCGCATTTCGCCGCTGACCTCGGACTCGGACACTCCGGCGATCAGCGCCGCCGTCCGCCGGTGCACGTCACCCCCCTCCCGGAAGGCCGCGGTGAGCGCGGCGTCCCGGGAAAAATGGGCGAGCAGACGTAATTCGATCTGGGAATAGTCGGCCGAAATGAACACGTGGCCCGGTGCACGGGGCACGAATGCACGCCGGATCATGCGCCCCAGTTCCGTGCGGATCGGGATGTTCTGCAGATTCGGATCGGAGGAGGAGAGTCGCCCCGTGGCCGCCACGGCCTGATGGTAGGAGGTGTGCACCAGCCCCGTCGCGGGATCGGCCAGCGCCGGCAGGCTCTCCACGTAAGTGCCCTGGAGCTTGGCCAGTTGCCGGAATTCGAGCACCAGACCCGGCAAAGGGTGCAACTCCGCCAGTTCGGTCAGTACTCCGACATCAGTGCTGAAGCCGGTTGCGGTGCGGCGGGTCGGCTTGAGCCCAAGCTTGTCGAACAGGACGCGGGCGAGTTGCTGCGGACTGTTCACGTTGAACGGTTCGCCTGCGGCCGCGGCGATGCTGACCTCCAGAGCGCCCATCTCCTCGGCAAAACGGGCGCGCAGCACGCCGAGAAACGCGATGTCGACCCTGATCCCGTTGCGTTCCATCCGTAACAGAACCTCGAGCAGGGGCATCTCCACGTCCCGGAACAGCCGCTCGAGGGCAGGCTCGGCGGCCAGCGCCGGCGCGAACCGGTCGTGCAGACGCAGCGTCGCCTCCGCGTCCTCCGCGGCGTAGAGCGCGAGCCGCGCACGCGGCACGGCGAGAATGTCGCGCTGCCGATCGCCCGGGGCGAACAACGCCGCGTAAGGCATCAGCGATTCTCCGAGTTGCGCGCGGGCCAGATCGTCGAGACCGAGCCCCGGACGCCCCGCCTCGAGAACCCAGGCCGCCACCATGGTGTCGAAGCAGTTCCCGCCCAGCCCCAGACCGTGCCGCGCCAGCAGCCAGGCGTCGAACTTCAGGTTCTGCCCGATCTTCAGGCGGGCCGGGTCGGCCAGCACCGGCCCCAGCAGGGGGGTGATCCACGGCAGGTTGTTTCGCGGGGGCGAAGGCGCCGCTGCCGGTGCGAAAAGCGTGCCTTCGACCGCGGCGACGCCGCCGGTCGGAGCGCCCTCCCCCTCGTCCCGCTCCAGCACCGGCAACCAGGCTGGCGAAGCCCCCGGGGCGCAGAGCGAGATGCCGACCAGCCGCGCCCGATCGGGACGCAGACCGTCGGTTTCCGTGTCAACGGCGAGAGGGGATCCTTCAGGCAATTTCGCAAGATAGGCTCGCAATAGTTTGTCATTGCTGAGAATGACGTAACCACGCCGCGCCAGTTCCGCCTCCTCATCCCCCGGCCCCGGCACGCCGCGGGGCGCCGGAATGGCTGGGGCTGGAGACACCGGCACGATCAGCGCTTCGGCAGGAACCGCGGCCGGCGCCAGGCCGCCGCGCGCCATCCGCTCCACGAGCGCGAGCAGCTGGCGCAGGCCGAGTCCGCGCATGAGCTCCCTGGCCGCCTCGCCCTCAGGCAGACGCACGCGCATCGCCTCCCAGTCGGGCAAGACCGGTGCATCGCAATCGATCGTGAACAGTTCGCGCGACAGATAGACCTGCTCCCGGTGCTCGCCCAGGATCCGGCGCAGGCGCGGAGTGAGGAAAGCATCCTCGATACGATCGTACAGCTCGTCCAGACCACCGAAATGCTGGATGAGCTGCAACGCCGTCTTCTCGCCGATGCCGGGGGCCCCCGGGATGTTGTCGCTGGCGTCGCCGGACAGTGCGAAGACATCGATGAGTTGCCGTGGTTCGAGCCCGAAGTCCCGGCGCACGGTGTCCGGGGTGAGTTCGGTCACCTCGTCGCCGCGTCGCCCCGGCTTGAGCTGGCCGGTGCGGGCATCGAGCAGTTGCAGGAAATCCTTGTCGCCGGTGTAGAACCAGACGTGGCGGCAGACGTTCGCCGAGCGGCGGGCCAACGTCGCCATGACATCGTCCCCTTCCCAGCCCGCCAGCTCGCACACCCCCACCCCCCACGCGGCGATCAATTCGCGCAGGCGCGGCAACTGCGCCGCCAGCTCCTCCGGCATCGGCTTGCGCGTCGCCTTGTAAGCGGCGTACCGCCGGTGCCGGAACGTCGGCACCGGCAGATCGAAGACGATGCCCAGATGCGTGGGCCGCCTGGTCTCGACCAGCCGCAGGACGCTGTTGAGAAAACCGAAGCAGACCGACACGGTCTCGCCGCCGGGCGCGGTGAGCGGACGGCCCGCGAACGCGAAGTGCGCACGGTAGACCAGCGCCGAACCGTCGACGAGGATCAGGGACATGGCCCCCCCCCGTCGCTCCCGTCCGCCGGCGCGCCGCCGTACAGTCCATGCCGCTCGATGTACGCCAGCACCGTCGGCGGCAGGAGTCCCGCCGGACGACGCCCCGCCGCCAGCGCCGCGCGGACTTCCGTGGAGGCGGCGGGGCAGGCGAAGCCGGCAACGATCGTCGCGCGGGGGCGCAACTCCGCCGCCAGCACGACTGCGGCGTCGCCTCGCGGGAAGACCAGCAGATCGGCAAGCTGAAGCAGGCGCTCCGGCTGCCGCCAGCGGTGGAACTCCTCCAGGTTATCGGCGCCGATGAGCAGCCGCCATACCTCGCCGGGGTACTGTTCGGTCAGCGATTCAAGCGTTTCAACGGTGAAGCTCGGGCCGGACCGTTTCGCCTCGAAATCCGACACCTCGACCGCCGCGAGTCCGGCCACTCCCAGTTCGGCCATGCGCAGGCGGTGCTCGCCCGCGGCGGCCGGCGACGACTTGTGCGGATTGTGCCCCGCGGGCATGACCATGACCAGGTCCGCCAGGCCACGCTGGAGGGTCGCGCGGATCATCGCGAGGTGCCCGTCATGGAACGGGTCGAAGGAACCGCCGAACAGGGCCCGTCTCATGACCCTTCGCGCGGGAGGCGCGCCAGCGCTCGCTGCGCTGCGGCCGCCTCAGGGCTGTCGGGGTGGTCAGCGACAAGGCGCTGCCAGGCCACCTTCGCGTCCTCAGGTCGCTTCGCCCGAAGAGCCACCTCGGCCCGGCGCAGCAGCAGTCGGGGTCGCAGGCGCCCCTCCTTCTCCTGTGCCAGTACGGTGTCGAGCACCACGCCCGCCGCGAGCGGCTGACCGAGTTGCACGTACACCTCGGCTTCGCCCAGCTTCTTCTGCAATTCCAGATCGCTGATGCGCACCAGGTAGTCCCGGGCCTCGGGCGCACGGGGATCCTCCGGCCAGTCGGCCAGGAAGCGCCGGAACCGGCTCCTCGCCTCGAGGGCCGGCGCGATATCACGTTCCATGCGCCCTACCTGCCTGTACAGCGCCACCCCCTCCAGGAACCATGACTCGCTCACGAATTCGCTGGTCGGATACTCCTGCCGCAGAATCTGCAGTTCCACGGCCGCGAGGGGGTACTCCTTGAGTTTCATCAACGCCAGCGTCTTCAGCCGCTGCGCGGGTGCAGCGAGCGAATCGCCCGGGCTGCGCCGGAGAAACTGCTCGATCGTCGTCAAGGCCTCGCGATCGTGACCCCGCTCGTGATCGAAAAGGGCCCGCTCGTAGGTGGCGGAGGGGAGGCGATTGGAACCGGCGCACCCCCCCATGGCAAGCGCCGTCAAGGCCAGGGCAAGACCCGCGCACGCCGCGACGAACCGCGAACAGGAATGTGATGCAGCAACCAACGTGACCTCCCGCCGCGCCGGCAGAGCCGGCTCAGCTGCCCGTGTTCGCGAAATAGAGCGCCACAAGTCCGGCCAACGTGCCGAGCACGACCGTCTGCTCGACCCGCCGCCGCCAACCCACCTCCGCGACCTCGGCATCGGTGAATGTGTACGCGGAGGAACGCACGTCGTCCAAACGATTGGCAGGCACACGATCGCCGTAGGCCCGGGTCACGCGCTCGTCGTAGAGCATCCGCCCGGTGTCGCGATCCAGGATCGTCACCAGCACGGTGACGCTCAACTCGCGGTCGACCCACTGCCGCCACAGGCCGAAGCGTCGTCCGACGCGTGGATAGACGAGCGCGATCTCCTCGCACGACAGGCGCAGTTCACTGCTGCCCGCTGGCAGACGCGAAGTGGGCGCCGACTTGCCCGCGATGTCCCGCTCATCGAGATAGATCGTGTAGCCCCGCGGCTTGAGCAGGTCCTCGACGGCACCGATAAGGAGGGCATTGCCAGGCGCCTTGACCAGCGGCCGCACCACGACGTCGCCGGGAGCCGGGGGCAGCGCCGCCGCGATCTCCGCCACGACCTCAGCCAGCACCGCCTGCGCCAGCCACACGTTCGTGCGAACGGTATCGAACACGCCGACGCCAGGCAGGCGCGGCGTCGGCGCGCGCACCTGCGCCGTATCGCCGCCGGCGATCGCCGCGGCGCTGCACGGCCTGGCGAGCGGAAGCCACGCCAAGCCGGCCACCGCCAACACGGCCGCCAGGACCAGACCGCGCGCCACCCGCGTCAAACCGGCTCGCATGCCGCACCGCCTCCGTTCAGGTTCCCGTCCGGACTCGCCACCGCGAGCGCGTCCCAGGGCGTGACCGCGACGAGGTCCGCCGTCAACCATTCGCCGGGGTGGCGTCCTCTGCCATCCAGCAGAACCACGCCGTCCAGGTCATAGCCGAAATGCACCGTGCGCGCCAGGGCCACCGGGCCCGCCGCGTCGCCAACAACATCAACCCGTGTCCGGTTCCAGCCCGGTGCCCACTCCCCCTCGCGCAGCGCGTCGATCGTCTCGGCCACGTCGACCCCCGGCACCACCGCATCGACGACGGCTAAGTACGTTCCCCCCAGCCGGCGCCGCTGCCGCCGCAGCGCCACCTCCGCCTGCAGATCGAGCAGACGCGCTTCGCGGTCCGCCACCTCTTCATCCGGCACCCGATCCGGCAGCGCGGCCGCCGGGGTGCCCGGCTCGGGAGAATAGCGGTAGGTGCCGAGATGGTCAAACTCGACGCGGGCGAGGAAATCAGCCAGCAGCTCCACATCTTCTTCCGTCTCCCCGGGGAAACCGAGCAGGACGGTGGTGCGCAGGACAAGCTCCGGCAACTCCGCCCGCAGGGAGAGGAAGAACTCGGCCATCGCCTCCGCGTCCGGCGGACGACGCATGGCGCGCAACACCGCCGGCGACGCGTGCTGGATCGGCAGATCCAGGTACGGAACCACCTTCGGCAGCGACAGCAGGCGCCGGACAGCCGCCAGCGACAGGTGTCCGGGGTACAGGTAGAGCAGCCGGATCCGGCGCAGATCCGGCACCCCGCTCAGGTCCGTCACCAGCGCGACCAGATCACTGCCGAGGTCACGCCCCCAGTCACTGGTGTTCTGGCTGACCAGTTGGATCTCACGCACGCCGCGCGCGGCCAGTGCGGCCGTTTCGGCCAGAATATCGATCGCGGGCCGGCTGCGCAGGGGACCGCGGATGCGGGGTATCCGGCAGTAGGAACAGGCGCAGCCGCACCCCTCGCCGATCTTCACGAACGCCACGTGGGCCGGCGTCAGCAGCGGCCGGTCGGCGAAGCCGTCGTAGCGGGCGGCCTCCGGCGCTCCGACCAGCGGTCCGGAGGCACCGTCGAGAGCGGCGTCCACGACCACGCCGAAATTCCCGACTCCGGCCACCACATCCACGGCGGGAAAACGCGCCGCGATCTCGGCCGCGTGTTCCTGGGCCAGACAGCCCATGACGACGAGCGTGCGCCGTCGGCCCTTGACCCCGGCCAGTCCCGCCAGCGCGTCCCAGCTGTCGGCGCGCGACGCGGCGATGAACCCGCACGTGTTCAGCACCCAGATGTCCGCCTCGTCCGGCTTCCGGGCGACCGCCACCCCCCGCGCAGCGAAGCGTCCCAGCACCGCCTCGGAATCGACCAGATTCTTGTCGCAGCCGAGCGTGTGGACCCAGACGCTGCGAACGCGCGTGGGGATCACTCCCCCTCCTCCTGCGCCAGCGGATCGACCGTCTCCCCCAGGTCATCCGGCCGCAGCAGCACGTCGCGCGCCTTGCTGCCGGTGAACGGCCCGACGATCCCCGCCTCCTCGAGCATGTCCATCAGTCGACCCGCCCGGGTGTATCCGACGCGCAAACGCCGCTGCAGTAGCGAGGTGGAACCGCTCTGGTGGAGCACCACCACCCGCTTCGCGGCTTCGAACAGATCGTCCTCGCCCCGTACGTCGGAATCGCCCCCCTCGCGCTCCTCGGCCAGCTGGACCGGTCGCGTGAGGTCGGCGAAACGACGCCAATGCGTCACGATCGCTTCGCACTCCTCGAGTTCCAGGAACGCGCCGTGGACCCGCACCGGGAGAGCGCGCCCAGGCTGGAGATACAGCATGTCTCCGTGCCCAAGCAGACGTTCGGCGCCGTTGAGATCGAGAATGGTACGCGAGTCGTTCTTCTGGATGACGCGGAAGGCGATGCGACAGGGGATGTTCGCCTTGATAACACCGGTCAGCACATCCACGGAGGGGCGCTGCGTGGCCAGGATCAGATGAATGCCGACCGCCCGCGCCTTCTGCGCGAGCCGGGTGATCGGCAGTTCGAAGTCCTGGCCGAGCTGCATCATCAGGTCCGCCAGTTCATCGACGATGGTCAGGTAGTAGGGCATCGGCTCAGTGACCGTCTCCCCTTCCTCGGTCACGATCTCGCCCCGCGCCACCTTCGTATTGTAGCCCTCGATGTTGCGCACACTATGTCGCGCCAGCCGCCGATAGCGATGGTCCATCTGGGCTTCCATCCACTTCAGCGCCCGCAGGGCCTCCCGGGGATCGGTCACGACCGGCAGCAGCAGGTGGGGAATCCCGTTGTAGACGCTCATCTCGAGCATCTTCGGGTCGATCAGCACCAACCGCACGCGTGAAGGATCGTTGCGCAGGAGCAGATTGCAGATGATCGCGTTGAGGCAGACGCTCTTGCCGCTGCCGGTCGAACCGGCCACGAGCAGGTGCGGCTGCGCCGCGAGATCGATCACCACCGGCTGGCCGACGACGTCCTTGCCCAACACCACAGAGAGCGGCGTGTTGAGGCGCTCGCCCGCACCGACCAGAACCTCCTTGAGCCGCACGATCTGCGCCTGGGGATTGGGAATTTCGATGCCGACGGCGGCCTTGCCCGGAATCGGCGCCTCCATGCGGATCGAGCGTGCGCGCATGGCCAGCGCCAGATCGTCGGCGCGCTGGACGATCTGCGTCACCTTGATGCCGGCCGCCGGCTGGTACTCGAAGGTCGTCACGACCGGCCCGGGCCGGACGTCCTTGACCTCCCCCTCCACGCCAAACGAGCGCAACGTCCCCTCGAGCAGGTCGGCGGCACCATTGAGCGCGGCCGGATCAATCCGTACGCTCTCGGGGGTGGCGTCTTGCAGCAGCCCCAGGTCCGGCAGGGGAACCGGTCCACCGCCCCCCGCGCCCTGCGGCTCCAGTTCCGGCCACTCCGGGTCGCCGTTCTCCACGACGTTCCGCGCTGCCACCGCGCCGACCGGCAGGGCGCCGCTCGGGTCGTCCGACACGCCCGCGTCGACATGCACCTGCCGACGACGTTTCGGCACCGCATCACCCGGGCCGTCAACTCTCCGTGCCGCAGCCGGCGTCGCCGCCGGCGATGCCGGGATGCGTACGGAACTGCCGCGCACCTCCCGCACCGCCCGCGCCGCCAACTGCCACACCCCGCGCGGGATCGCCGCGAATCGACGGCCCACAAACGCCAGACCGGCGCCGATGACCGGTCCCAAGCGCAACCCGAGCGGCTCCCAGACCGGCCACAATGCCCAACTGAGACCGGCCAGCGCGAGCAGGGAGAGAAATATGCCGGCGCCGTAGGGTCCGAACAGCGCGGCAAAGCCACGCCCCAGCAGCCAGCCCGGGACACCGCCCCAATCGGCCGCGGCCGGCGAAGCGAATGGCCCCGCCGGCTGCGCCAGCCAGGCGACAGTGGCGAGCCAGGCCGGCCACCAGCGCCGCACCAAACGTCGCGCCAATCCATGTCCGGAAGCGAGCCGTACCGTTCCGGAAAATGTCAGCAGCAGAGGCACGCCCCACTGCCAGAGCGCACCAGCGAACGCACGCAAAGCAGTCCCAACCGCAGCCCCTACCGGCCCGCCCGGGTGCCCAAGCACCAGCAGCGGCCCCTCCTGAGCGCCGCGCCACAGGTCCAGCCAACGAGCCGCCGGGCCGGTCAGGCAGAGAAAAAGGTACAGGCCAAACGCCAACTGGAGCAGCCCCGTCAGACGCAGGGCTTCCCGCCAGCCGCGCCCGCGCCGCGGGTCACGCTTCGCCGCTCTGCGCGCGGACACGGAGCCCCTCCCGCAGGCCCGCCATCTCGTCCTCAAGGAAGCGGGTGGTGGCCCGCCCCTCCAGAAACGTGCGGTTGCCCAGAACCTCGAGGTGGAACGGAATGGATGTGGGGAGACCCTCGATCACGCACTCGTCGAGCGCACGCCGCATGCGCGCCACCGCCTCCGCCCGGTCCTTCCCATGGGTGATTATCTTGGCCAGCAGGGAGTCGTAATGCGAAGGCACCTGGTACTCCGAATAGATGTGGCTGTCCACGCGTACACCCGGCCCCCCCGGCGCGTGGAAAAAGAAGATCCGTCCCGGACAAGGCATAAAGTCACGTTGCGGATTCTCGGCGTTGATACGGCACTCGAGCGCGTGGCCGCTCAGACGCACGTCCTTCTGCTCGAAATCGAGCGACTCCCCCGCAGCAATGCGAAGCTGCCATTTCACCAGGTCGATGCCGGTCACAAGTTCAGTCACGGGATGCTCGACCTGGATGCGGGTGTTCATCTCCATGAAATAGAAGGAGCCGTCCGTGTCGAGCAGGAACTCCAGGGTCCCGGCCGAACGGTACCCCACGTTACTCGCCAGCCGCACCGCCGCCTCGCTCATCCTCTGGCGCTGGCGCGAGGTCATGACCGGGCAGGGTGACTCTTCGATCAGTTTCTGGTGCCGGCGCTGCACCGAGCAGTCCCGTTCTCCGAGCGATACGACATGCCCGTGATGGTCCGCCAGGATCTGGATCTCGACGTGCCGCGGATTGGTCAGGTACTTCTCCAGATAGACGCCGTCATTCCCGAACGCGGCTCCCGCCTCCGCGCGCGCGGTCACAAAGCCCTGCCGCAGTTCCACCTCGTTACGGGCCACCCGCATGCCCTTGCCCCCGCCGCCGGCCGTCGCCTTCACAATCACCGGATAGCCAAGCCGCGGCGCCGCGGCAACCGCCTCGTCGACGCTCGCCAACAACGGCGTCCCGGGAATGACCGGAACTTTCGCCTTTTGGGCAGTCTTGCGCGCCGTCGCCTTGTCACCCATACGGCGGATCGTCTCCGCCGTCGGTCCGACCCAGACGAACTTGTTGTCCGTGCAGATCTCCGCGAACTCCGCGTTTTCCGCCAGAAATCCATAACCCGGATGGATCGCCTCGGCACCCGTGATTTCGGCTGCGGCGATGATGTTCGGAATCTTGAGATAGCTCTCGCTGCTGAGCTTGCGCCCGACACAGACCGATTCGTCGGCGTACTTCACGTGCAGTGATTCGGCATCAGCGCTCGAGTGGATCGCCACGCACTCCACGCCTAACTCACGGCAGGCCCGCATGATCCGCAGGGCGATTTCACCGCGGTTGGCAATCAGGATTTTTTTGAACATGGGATGCTCTCCGTGGTGCCCGCGCGGGCCGCCCCGGCGGGGCGCGTTCCCGTGCCGCCCATTGTCGCCGCCAGAAGCGGGGATGGCAAGCCTTGTGCCGTCGAAATTGTCTCTGGCGTCCCCGTTGCACAGATCCCGTCCATGGACGCCCTCAATCACCCCTCAACCTGTTTCCTCCCGCCCTTCTGTCCCAACCCCAACTGTCTGCACCACAACACCTTGACCTCAGGCTGGCGCTTCAAGCGCGCCGGCTTCTTCGCCCGTCTCATCGCCCCCCACCGTGTCCAGAGGTTTACATGTCTGCACTGCCACCGCTCCTTCAGTTCACAGACCTTCGCCTCCACCTACTGGCTCAAACGTCCCGATCTGCCCCAACTCATCTTCTTGAAGACCGTCGGCGGCATGGCCAACCGTCAGATCGCTCGCGATGTCCGCGCCGCACCCTCCACCATCGATCGCCTCATCGCCCGCATCGGACGCCACTGCATGCTGTTCCACACCCAGCTCATCGCCGGAGTCCGTCCTCAGGGTGACCTCGTCCTGGACGGCTTCGAGTCCTACGAGTTCAGCCAGTACCACCCCTTCCACCACCACCTGCTCGCCGAGGCCGACACCAGCTTCTTCTGGTACTTCTCCGACAGCCCCTTGCGCCGCAAGGGTCGCATGACCGACCAGCAGAAACGCCGCCGCGAACAGCTCGAACTGCGCCTCGGCCGACCCGACCCCAGGGCGGTCGAGAAGGACGTCCGCCACCTGCTCGAAACCGTCCTGACCCACGAATCGGAGGTGACACTCAGGAGTGACGACCACCGCGCCTATCCGCGGGCCTTCCGCGGGCTCGACTGCCTGATCCATCACCTCATCACGCCATCAACGCAGCGGCGGGACGCGGACAACCTGCTGTTCGAGATCAACCTGCTCGACCTGATCCTCCGGCACGCCCAGGCCAACCACAAGCGGGAGACGATCGCAGCGTCGAAGCGGCGGCAGGGCTCGTCGGAGCGGATGGTGATCTTCCTGACCTGGCGCAACTACCTGAATTACCGGCGGGAAAAGCGATGTCGACAGACGCCGGCGATGCTCAAGGGGATGCTCGATCGACCGCTGCGAGTGGAGGAGGTGCTGAAAGAACGGCTGTTCCGGACCCGGATCAAGTTGCCGCAGAGGTGGGCGGAGTACTATGAACGGCTGGTGATCACGCCGGTACTGGGGCGCAACAGGCGGCATGAACTGAAGTATGCGTTCTGAGCGTGATTCGAAAGTGGCTACATATGCTTATGGCTAAGCTCGGCAACAATCTCGACGGCACAAGGGATCAGATTCGCGAAAATTGTGGTTCCGGCGCGGCTGGTTCCGTGGCCTCGAATCGATCCCAGCTGACATCCGAACTAGCCTGAATGCCCTTAACTCGCAACGCGAATTCATGGGGGTTCGAGCTGGCCTTGAGCGCCTCCTCCAGAGAAATGACCTTCTCGCGGTAGAGCGCCATCAGCGCCTGATCGAAGGTCTGCATCTGGTACTGGACGAAGCCGTCCTGGATCGCCTGGCGGATCATCACCGTTTTCTCCGGGTCCACGATGTACTCGCGAATCGTGCTGGTATTGATCATGACTTCCACCGCCGGATACCGCCGCGTGCCGGTTATGTCAGGAATCAAGCGCTGCGAAATGATCGCCTGCAGAGTCGAAGCCAACAGGTAGCGGATCTCCTGGTGCTGGTGTGGCGGGAAGAACGAGATGATGCGGCTGATCGTCTGGGTGGTGTCGATGGTGTGCAGGGTGCTGAGCACCAGGTGCCCCGTGTCGGCGGCGGTCAGAGCCACCTTCATTGATTCGGCGTCGCGAATCTCGCCGATGAGGATGGCGTCGGGATCCTGCCGCAGGATGTGGCGCAGAGCCTCCGCGAAAGACCCTGTGTCGGTGCCCACCTCGCGCTGATTGATGATGCTCATGTTGTCGCGATGCAGAAACTCGATGGGATCCTCGATGGTGATGATGTTCGACGGCTGGGTGCTGTTGATGATGTCGACCATTGCGGCTAATGTCGTGGACTTGCCGCTGCCGACCGTACCTGTGACGAGAATAAGCCCACGCCGGCGCGTGGACAGTTCCTTTACCGCAGCGGGCAGCCGCAAGCTGTCGAAATCAGGGATTTCCACCGGGACGTGCCGGAAGACCATCGCGATGGTGCCTCGCTGCACGTAAAAGTTGGCGCGGAAGCGGGCCAGCCCCGGCACGCCGAAAGCGAAATCGATCTCGCGCGTCGATTCGAAGATCTCGCGCTGCGCCGGCGTGAGGATCTGTTGCGCGATCTGGATCATGTCCTTGGGACCGGGAACCGCGAAGTCCACCGCGAGCAGACGGCCGTTGACGCGCAGGATCGGTTTGACGCCGACCTTCAGGTGCAGATCGCTGGCCTTGTGCTCGATCATCGATTGCAGGATCGGCTTGATCTCCATCAGGTCTCCCTCGTCGCTGACGCTCGGCGCCGCTGCGGCGAGGCCCGCGGCGGACTGAACCATGTCTGCACCATTATCGGCAGGAAGAGCGATGCGCTTGAGGGTAACGAATACGCGAAAAAGGACTGCCCCGGCGGAGGGCCGGGGCAACGGGCGTGACGCTCGGAGCGCGAACGGTGAACCGCGACCGCACGCGGACTAGTGCGGCTCGATAAGGAAGAGGATGGCTTCGGCCTCCACCGGACTAGCGTTTTCGACCAGGATCTCGCGGATGATGCCGGCCGTTTCGGCCTCGATTTCGTTCATCACCTTCATCGCCTCGATGATGCAGACGGTCTGGCCGACCGCGATGCTATCGCCCACCGAGACGAACGACTCCGCGCCAGGGGCGGCGGCCCGATAGAACGTGCCCACGATCGGGGAGCGGAATTCCTTCCAACGCGCGCGCTCCTCGGCCACGCCCGTCAGCGCGACCGGTACGGGTGCGGACGGGGCGAGCGGCGGCGGATTGCCAAACTGCGGCGGCGGAACGCTCAGGACCGCTTCCGCGCTCCGTCGCTTCTGGATGCGGATCGTAGTTCCATCGCTGGAGATTTCCAGCTCCTCGATGCCACTCTCCTCGACCAGCTTGACGAGTTGGCGGACGTCGTCGATCTGCATGGCTTCCTTTCCGCGGGTCGGGCCGGGCTCAGACGCGACCAAGGTATTTTCCGGTGCGCGTATCAACCTTCAGCACTTCACCCTGCTCGATGAAAAGCGGAACCTGCACGACCAGGCCCGTCTCCATGGTAGCCGGCTTCGATCCACCCTGCGCGGTGTCCCCACGCACGCCCGGATCAGTCTTGACGACCTTCAATTCGACCGTGTACGGCGGTTCTACAGCGAGCGGACGCTCCTCGTGCATGACCAGGATGACCTTTTCCCCTTCCTTGAGGAAAGGGACGACATCCTCGATGTTCGCCACCGGCAGGTGCATCTGTTCATACGTGACCAGGTTCATGAACGTCAGGAAATCCGCTTCGCGGTACAGGTATTGGTAGTCCTGCCGATCGATGCGGACTTCTTCCACCTTCTCTCCGGCGCGAAAGGTCTCTTCCACCACCCGGCCCGATTCGACATTCTTGAGTTTCGTGCGCACGAAGGCGCCGCCCTTGCCCGGTTTGACATGCTGAAATTCTACGATAGACCACAGTCCCTCGCGAAACCGGATCACCATTCCATTGCGGAAATCACTGGTGGAGGCCAACGCCGCCTCGCTTTCTCCCTCAAGATTCGCCTTCAACCTCTACGAGCGCGCTCATTGATAGCATTCCGCGGCGGGGTTGGCAACGTCGGGATGGTCGGCACGCCGGTCAGCGGCGCTGGCGCAGCAGGGCTGCCAGCCCCTCGATGGCCAGGCGGTAGCCCTCCGCACCGAAGCCCTGGACAGTCGCGGTCACGACGTCGGAGATGTAACTGGTGCGACGGAACGGCTCGCGCCGCATGGGGTTGGTCAAATGAACTTCCACGACCGGCACCTGCAGACAGAGCAGACAATCACGCAGGGCGACCGAAGTGTGGCTGTAGGCGGCAGCGTTAAGGACGATCCCGGCGCTGGTCTGGCCGGCTTCGGCCAGCCGGGCGATCAGCTCCCCTTCGGCGTCGAACTGCTCCACTTCTGCCCGCAGCCCCGCCGCCGCACCCCATTGCCGGCACAACTCCAACAGTTCGGGCCACGGGGTGGTGCCGTAAAGAGACGGTTCGCGCTGACCGAGCTGGTCGAGATTGGGACCGTTCAGGATGGAAACGGGGACCGCGCCGCTCAAGGGCCCTCTTCCGGCTTGGCGACCCGGCCGAGCCATGCCTCGAAGTGCAGCCGGTTTTCCGTTGCAGGCGGGGGGGACGAGGCCAAGGCCTGTGGCGCAGGAGCGCCTGAGGGGGCGGAACTGGACGGCTGGCTCTGGATCTCCTCGATCTTCGCCACAACGTCCAGGCGATCGGGATGGCGGCTCAGGATCTCGCGCAGGACCGTCAACGCCTTCTCCCGGTACCCCTGGGCCAGGTAGATCTCCGCCAGGGTCCGCGTGGCGAAAGACTGGCGCTCCTGTACGGGCGAAAGGGCATCCGGCTCCGCCGCCGCCTCGCCGGTCGCGACCGGCTCGGCCGCTGCGCAGTCCGCAACGGCATCCTCTCCGGCGAGGGGCAGCGCCGCGCCTGTGGTCGGCTCCGTCACATCCGTGGGCGCGGGCATCGCCATGGCCGCGCTGTCGGGGGACTCGTCGTCCACGGGCACGGGCTTCGACTCGGCGAACGCCGGCGTGGCCACGCCCCCACGCAACGCATCGAGGCGCGTCGCCGCGAGTTCATCCGTGGGGTCGAGGAATACCACCCGCTCGAGAAACTCGGCGCCGCGGGCGTTGTCGTCCGCGGCCAGAGCCATTTCAGCGAGGTTCTTGAGGGCGACCAGATTGTCCGGATCGAGCGCGAGGACGCGCGTGAAGGCCTCGCCCGACTCGGTCGGCCTGCCCGCGTCGACGTGGCAACGGGCCAGGATCACCAGCGCGGAGACATAGCGAGGGTGCTCGGCGAGCCCCGCTTCCAGCACTTCGATCGCCTCTTCCAGCCGTCCCGCCTTCCGGTAGAGATCGGCCAGTGGCGCAAAGGCGCGCGAATGCGGATTCAGCTCATACTTGCGCTGATAAAATTGAATCTGCTGCTCGATGTTCGTGCCGGAATCCAGCATGAAGCCCTCTCTGCCGCGGAGCGTCAGTCTAGGGATACAGCCCCGGGGTCGTCAACTTTATCTTCGGCTGCGCGGCGTGCGACCTGTAGCGCGGGTCCTCGCCCAACTGCACCGCCGGGCTCAGATCAGGCCGAGCCAGTCCCCGACAAGAAATTGCAACCTGCTTATCAACAGCGATATACGCGCCATCACAGTATAGCCGAACGAGGTTCCGAAGGTCACCATCATGAAGCCGATGCCGATCCGAGCCATCCGGCCCAGCGGGCCGCGATGCTCGCGGGTATATGTGAAGTAGGCCAGTCCGCACAGCGTGCCGACCAGCAGCACCACATTCGACAGGCTCTCCCCCGGCTGCAGACGCCCTCCGTTGAACACCACCAGGCTCGGCGCCGCAGCGGCGCGCAACTGCAGGATAAAATCCGACTGCAAATAGCGCAGCAGATTGGTGCCGGCGCTGACACCAATCGCGAAGGCGGTCGGCCAGCGGCTCCAGATGGCCGTCCGTGGATGCAGGCGACAGAGCATCAGCAGGCCCAGGCCGACCGGGACCAGCACCACCGGATCATAAGTTCCCGGCGCCGCTTCCGGATTGATCACCCGCTCGGCCGCCGGCCATAGCTTGACGATCGCGTTCGGCCACAAGGTGGACCAGAAGTTGATGACCATCACGTAGGCGGCGGAAGCGCCGACGAGCACGTGCTCGGCGAACTTGTAGAATGGATTGTCACGCCACAGAAAACTGAAGACCATCAGCGTCAGGCAGGCGCCGACCCACACCTCCAGGCTCCCGCTCAGATGCAGCCCGCCGTTCAAGCCGACTCCCGACGTCGGCGACGCCGCTCGATCAGATAGCCGGCATTTCCCACGAGAATGAAGATAATGATCACCGTATGTGCGATCGACTGCGGCCCCATGCCGTCGGTGGCGGCCATGGTGCGCTGGGGAAAGTCGGGATGTCCGCGCTCAAGCGCCGCTTCGTATTCAGCGGCCCCCTTCAGCCCTCCGAGCAGTCCGATCAATTGCCGTGGGAAATAGGGCAGGAACTCCGGCGTCCCTACCCCGGTGCAGCCCCCTGCCACGGGCACTCCGGTCACGTCTCCCGCGAAAAGGATCCACTCCTTCAGCCCCGGCGAACCGCCGGACAACGACACGATCAGACCGCAATCCGACAAACCGCGCACATCTGCGAGGACCGGCAGCGCGGTGAGCAGGCTGTCGCGCAGATCGGTCCGGTACATGGCGCCGAAGTTGTCGCGGATGGCGTTGATCAGGATCTCATTCCCGGCCTTGTAACCCAGGGCCACCCAGGCGACCCCCTCCCGCCTGTCGGGGAACTCGACGGCCAGCACATCGGTCCGCAGGTCCTCGATCATCGCGTTGCCGGTGTCCCAGACCGAGAGCAGGATCAGGCGGTGGCCCCGCAGCAGCGCATGCCGGGCCAGCGCCCGCGCCATCGGTTCCAGCTCCGGACGGGAATTCGGCGAATAGTCGAGCGAGAGAACGAGCGGCGTCCCCTCCGGCAGGGCCTCCACCCGGTCGTAGAGTCCCTGCGCCAGCGGCGAGGGGCTGTCGGGGAAGCGGATGCGCGCCACGATCGACAGCAGGATCGCGCCCGCCAGCGCGGCATGGATCCAGCGCCGGTCGAGCGACGAGAGCGCCGATCCGCGCGATTGACACCCTGTCTCGCCGCTCACGATTCCCCCCGGCCGAGCAGACCGCGCTCGATTCCCAGCAGGAGACGCAGCGACATCGCCACGGTCCCCAGCGCGATGCCAATCGTGATCGCCCTTTGCCCCGCCGTATTCGGCACCTGGACCACCCAGAGCGCCACGTTCTCCAGACGCAGGAAGGACAGCGATGCCGGGAGCCAGTCGGTCAGCGAGTGTCCGAACGGGGTGCGACCCGACAGGATGATGAGCGCCGCCGCGAGCAGGGCCGCCGCTTCGCGGGATCGGACGCGGAACGCACGGTAGGACGCGGACGCGATATAGAAGGCAAGCAGCGCGAAAATACTCGCCTGCAACGGGCTGATCACGGCCCGGAAGATCCAGTGCACGGTCGATCCGGCGTCCGAGGGATCCCCGCCGATGCGCGCCAGACCGGCGATCAGCACCACTGCGAAGGCGATCAGTCCGGCCAGCGAATAGGGCCAGTCGCGCTGACGCCGCAGCACGCGCCCTCCGTGCACCTTGAGCAGGCTCGCGGCCCCCAGCCCGAAGGCGAACACCGCAAGAATGTTGAACCAGACGGAGAAATTCTCGTCGACGTAGACAAAGAAGGACTGCCACTCGGTCGGGCCGGCCGGGCCGGGCCGCGGCACGAACGCCTTCAGGATCAGCAGGCTGCCGACAATCCCGACCACGATCCGCGGCAGGCGGCGGCGCATGTCAGCCGACCCCCGTCTCGAAAAGGCGCAGGAATCCGGCGCGCAGCGCCACCAGCGGTCCCCACCCGGTCAACGCGGCAGCCGTGGCAAGCAGGGCGCCGGCGATCAGGCAGGCGGCCGCGAACGCCTTGCCCAGATCCTGGCCGCGCAACGTGCCCAGCAGCGCCGGTTCGCCGGTCAGGCAGGCACTGGCGGCGAACAGTTCCTCGCCTATGAGCGTGTAGTCGCACGCGGCCACGAAGAGCGGCAGTTGGCTCTTCTCCGCGGTTCCCGCGATCTGGATCGCCCCCGCCTGTGCGCCCGCCTCCGCGATCAACAATGATTCCGCGCCGAAACATCCAAACAGCAGGCAGGCGGCGGGCTGGTCGCGCGCGATTATCCCGTCCACGCGGGCGGCAAGACCAAGTTGGTCGTCCGAGACATAGCTCACCGTATCGTCGCGCCACGCCTCAACGCGCCCGGCGGTCGCGTAGGCGTTGCGACAGGTGTCCCGCGCAGCCGCCAGCACGAGACTCCGGCTCGTCGGCACCTGCAGTTGGCACTCCAGCCGCGCCGCCAGGCCGGCCACCTCGCCCAGCACGGCCAGTCCGGCGATTGTCTGCACGTTGTCGAGGTCGCGCGAACCGGGCACGAACAGCACCGGGCGCCCCAACTCCACCGCCCGTCCGACGGCTTCGGCGATCGCATCCACGCCCGGCAACCGGCGGACCCGGGGCGGGTGTCCCCGTTCGGCCCGGTGGATGGAAAATATGATCGTCCCACCCACGACCAGCGTGAGAAGCGCCAGGTTCCAGCTTTCCGGAGCGAACAAGGCGTCCACGCGGCCTCCTCGCGAAACGGTTCAGAACAGTTCGACGTTGCTGCGCGGTACGGTCACGCGCACGCCGGACTCCAACTCAGCTTCAAGGATCCGCACCACGGCCCCGCTCGCCACGGCGCGCGGATCGGGCGGCAAGGCGACCACCGTTCCGAGCTGCCCGAAATGGGGAGCGCGGACCAGCCGCACGGAGGTGCCGATGGCGAGGCCGTCGGCTGCGATGCCGTCCGCCACGCTGTGCTCCCCCGCCGTCGACGGCACGATGATCTCGGGGCGCAGCACCCCGGAACGGATCTGGGTTGCGCCGCTCACGCTCGCCAGCAAGCCTTCGCGCTGACCGAGCAGGCGGAAGGTGCGACGGGCCATGGCGATTTCCCCGAAGCCCTCGGTCACGATCAGGGTCAGACCGACCTGCTCGGCTCCGGTCACCCCGGACCCCATCTCGCCCCCCATGAACTCACCCAGATCGAGGGCGTGCACGCCGCCGGTGATGATGGCGCCGACGCCTAACTGCGCGGCGCGCGCCAGCGCCTCCCGCGTGACCAGAGCACCTCCCACCACGACCTTTCCCCGCTGGTCGGGGGTGATCGCCGTCTCGGTAAGCCTATCGCCAGGCACCGACACCCCGAGGACGATCGCGCCCCAGGTCTCTCCGCCAATGCCGAAAATCCCCTGGATCCAGGTTCCTCCGGCGGCGATGGTCGCCCCGCGCCCCGGTCGCACCGCGATCACCGTGCCGGCCAGATGCGCCCGCACCTCCACCGGAAGCGGCGGCCCCTCGATCATCACCTGCCCCGTCGCGGCCGAAACGGAGGCCAGCGTGCCGCCGACGGGAGCGCGGCATTCGGCCCTCAGCAGCCCGAAAAAACCCTTCGTGCGGGCAAGCAGTTCCCCCTTGCGCACGGACTCGCCCATCTGCTTCAGGAGGGCTGCGGCCACCTCGGCCGGCTCCACGCCCAGGCTGGCCGCCACGTTCACAGGCGACAATGTCCCCCGCAGGATCGTACGCGCAACTACGGTGTCGGGCGCGACAACCTGCCCCTCACGCACCAGAACCTCGCCCTCTACCGGCAGGATCCTCTCCCGCCGCAAGGCGGCCCACTCGCAGGTTCTCAGACCGGGACAGTACGCGTGGCTCACGCGATCCCCTCCGGATAGAGATCCAGCGCGGCATGCCAGCGACGCAGGCACTCCAGGCGTTCGGCTTCGCGGGCCGGCCACACCAGCGGCCGGCCGCGTCCATCCATGATCAATCCCACTTCGCCGCCGTCCAGGTCGGTCTCGAGCAGCGCCCCCGGACCCCGCCCAACATCGAATCCGCGCCCTGGCTCGACCCGCAAGCGCGCCCGCTCGCCGCGCGCCAGCGGCAACAGCGCAAGGTCCCCCGCCTCCAGGAGCGCCTCCTGCGTGGCGCCTGTCTCCGACTCCAGCGTCACGCGAGCCAGCGGACTGCCGGGCCTGGCTGGCGGCCCCACGGGCGCCAGACACGCCCCGAGCGGAATCAGGCAATCGCTCTCCAGCACCTCGCGCGCCGCCTCCGGCTGGACGCCGCTCAGGACCCCGAGTTGCGGCAGCATGAACACGGAATCCACCGCCAGAAGGGTCAGGCCCTCAGGCAGGAAGGCGTCCACAAGCATGAGTGCGGCCTGGGCGCGATGCGGCGCGTGCGAAAGCACACCGCCGGATCCGATGAGCAGATCGAGGTCCAGCAGATCTACCAGACTCGCGTCCCGATCGTCCTGCCGGAAAGCATCGCTGATGCTGCGCCGCCGGCGAACACCCATCAATCCCCGCGTTGCGAAGGCCTGGTGCTGAGCAAAAGCCAGGCGCAGCGCCTCCCGAGCCACCGCCTGCTCCACGAGCAGATCGCTCAACAGCTGCGGAAGCGTCGTGGGGCGAATCATCTTGTTGAGCAGGAGATCGCGCAGGTCGCGCTCCTCGATCGGCAACGGCACCCAGCGTTTCACGTTCGCCAGTCCGGCGCAGCGGAGCACATTTGCCACGCTGTAGCTGAGACCCAGATTCGCGCTGACCGTGCGGTTGAATTGGCCGCCGAACACCGAGAAGACGTCCGTCGTGGCGCCGCCAATATCCACCGCCAATACGTTGCGCTCCCCGGCAGTCGCGATCGACTGCACCATCTGACCAACGGCCGCGGGGGTCGGGATGATCGGATGGTCACACATGGCCATCAGGGCGAGGTAGCCCGGCGCCCTGGCCATGACGTGTTCCAGGAACACATCATGGATCTTCTCCCTCGCCGGCCCGAGGTTCTCCCGCTCCAGGACGGGACGCAGGTTGTCGACCATCACGAGATCGACCCGTCCACCGAAGGCGGCGGCGACCGCCGGCCGCGCATCGACATTGCCGGCATAGACGACCGGCAGTTCACCGGCCCCGCCAAGCCGCGGCCGAGGCTCGGCCGCGACGACCAGTTCCGCCAGCTTGATGACGTGGCTGGTGCTGCCACCGTCGACAGCGCCGCTGAGCAGGATCATATCGGGACGCAGTTGCCGGATCCGCTCGATCTGTTCATGGGGACGGCGCGGGTCGTTGAACGCGATGACATCCATGACGATGGCGCCCGCACCCAGCGCGGCCCGCTCGGCGCTTTCGGCCGTCATGTTCCGCACGACCCCCGCAACCAGCATCTGCAGACCGCCACCGGCGCTGCTGGTGCAGAGAAAGAGGTCCACGCCCTCGCCATCGCGCGCCGGCCGCAGCAGCGCGCCGGAGACGGGATCGAGCAGCCTTCGGCCGGACAGTTCGGCTACTTCGGCGATCGCGTTGCGCACCCCGCGCGTAACATCCGCCCAGGGCGCCTCCACGGTCGTCGGCGCTTCACCCCGGGCGGTCAGACGATAGCGACCGTTGCGACGTTCGACGAGGATCGCCTTCGTGGATGTGGACCCGCAATCGATCACTAATATTGTGCCGTGAACGACGGGAGACGCGCCGGCGGGGAGCGCGCTCACTGCGGATTCTCCGGCCTGGCGGCCGGCGCGGACGCCGCCGTTTCGATCAGGCGAAGCAACCGCTCGAGATGCCCGCGCTCCTCGAAAATCACGGCGAGCCGCTCGAACCGGACCCCCGACGTCAATAGTTGGACGAAGGGGGTCAGCGCGTGCATCGCCTGTGCGCCAACGAAGGAGAGAGGCCGCAGGCTCTCCAGCCAGAGCACCGCGGGAGTGGCCAATCCGCGCCGCTGCACCGCCAGCGCCAGTTCGGCCAGCAGCAGATCGTCATCGGCCGCAAGGGTGGCGGGACGCGGCCCGGTCGCGTCGGCAAGCGCCGTCGCGACGGGCAGGGGCAGGGGCTGCGACCGGGGCGTTGTCACGCGGCATCCCCCGGCTTCCCGCCCCGACAGAGCAGTCGGCGGGCCAGAATCTCCGCGAGCCGATCCCCCGCCTCGGGACACGGCACCAGCACGGCACGCCAGCGTTCCAGGGGATGCGGTCGGGCAAAGGGGGTCAGAACCACGGCGCCCCGCACCGGCACGAAGGCCCGGAAGCGATCCCATGGCCAGCGACGGCGCCACAGCCCGTAATCGGCTTCGACCCCAGCGCCATCGAGACGCCAGCGCGTGGGGAAGTAGAACGGCCAGAGCGAGACCAGCAGCAGCAGAGCCCCCAGCCCGGTGAGTGCGAACGTCCGCGCCCAGACGTGCACAAGCCCCAGCGCCGCGAGACTCACGCCCAGACCGGCCATTCCCCGCGCCCGCTGGCGCCGAAAAGGGTGTGTCGTCCATGACAATTCGTCCGGGTCATCCATGCCACTCCTGCCGACGTCCGCCGGGTGATGCTCCGTGCGGCCGCCAGCGTAGATACATCGCGAATCCCGCCCGCGGCTTGAGCGTCGCGCGGCGCGGCGCCGCCTCCCTAGCCCAGCGCCCGCAGGTGATCCGCAATCAGGTCGAGGTCGCGCCACCCGCCCGCCAGCGTGCGCCAGGCCTCCGCCGGCGCCAGGCTCGCCACCGCGGGCGCGGCCTGCGCCAGTTGCGCCTCATCCGCCGGATCCACCTGACCGAGAGCGCACTGCAGGGCCCCCCGCCGTACCGTTGCCAACGCCTGCCGCGCGCATTGGCGGCTCATCGCAACGCGCGCGTCCGCGTCGGCCGCCCCGGCGTCCGCTTCGGCGGCGGTCAGCCTGCAGAAAGAGCCCGCGACCTCCGCCGCCGTGGCCATGTCGGCGAGCGTGAACTGAGCGATCTGGTGTTTCGTCGCACCCGACGCGTGGCAATGCAGGATCGCCTCGCCCAGCGTACGCAGCGCGCCTGCCGCAAAACCGGCGCCCACCTCCGGTCGCCGCGCATGCAACGCGTCGAGCACGGCCGCAGCCTCGCGGTAGAAGGCCCCCCTGGAGCGAACCGCCTCCTTCCAGCGGAACAGCCCGATGATGACCTGCTGGATCTCGCTGGTGCCCTCGTAGATGCTCGTGATGCGCACGTCGCGCCGGATCTTCTCGACCATGTATTCGCGGGTGTAGCCGTAGCCGCCGAACGCCTGCAGCGCGGCGTCGGCTGCACGGTTGCCGGCCTCGGTGCACCAGAGTTTGGCGATCGACCCCTCCACCTGCAGGTCATGCTCGCCCGAGTCGATGCGCAGCGCCACCTCCCGAACGTACGCCCTGCCGGCCGCGAGATCGATCCAGTTCGGCACGAGCAGCTTGTGAGTGTACCCCTGCTTTTCGATCAGCGGCGAGCCGAACTGGATGCGCGAACGGGCGTACGCCAGCGCCCGGTCGAGGGCCATCTGCCCCGCACCGAGCCCGAATGCGCCCACCATCAGTCGCGTGTAGCCGAAGACGGCATTGGCCTGCCTCAGCCCCCGCCCCTCCTCGATACCGATCAACTGATCCGCCGGCACGAGCACATCCTCGAGCAGGACACTGGTGGTGTTGGAGGCCCGGATGCCGTGCTTGTCCTCCTGCCTGCCGACCGACACGCCCGGCGTATCCCGCTCCACCACGAAAAAGCTCGGCCCGGCGGGAGCCTGTGCCAGGATCGTGTAGATCTGCGCCACCCCGCCGTTGGTGATGAACTGCTTGGCGCCGTTGAGACGATAGTGCGTGATCGCGCCCCCCGGATCGCGCACCGGCTCGGCGCGCGTCTGGAGAGCCGCCACGTTGCTGCCGGCCGCAGGTTCGGTCACCCCGTAGGCGACGATCATCCCCTCGCTGGCGATGCGCGACAACCAGCGCGACTTCTGTTCCGGCGTCCCCCCCACGATGATCGGATCGGTGCCGAGACAGATGGCCAGAAACGCCGTGGCAACGCCCAGATCGATGCCCGCCATCTCTTCCGAGACGAGACAGATGTCGCGCGCGCCGCCGCCGAGTCCGCCCACCGATTCCGGAAGGAAGAGCAGGTGGAGCCCCACGTCGGGCGAGAGCAAAGTGCGAATGAATTCTTCCGGGAAGGTCTCGGCCTGATCGAGGGCCAGAACCCGCTCATCGGGAAGATCGCGCTTTACCACCTGGCGCAGCGTCTGCACCACCATGTCGCACATTTCGGGAGTCAGTCCGGCGAGCGTGGTCATCAGGCGTCGGCTCCTTTTCGCATCAGAACGGAGTGAATTCAACTCGCGAAGGGGTCACCCGGCAGCGTGATCCGCCCCTCGCCCACGACGAGACAGCGCCCACCCACCTGGATCAGGCTGGCCTGGCCGTTCTCGATCTCGGCCTCGA
This sequence comes from uncultured bacterium, assembly GCA_963732385.1. GTDB lineage: Bacteria > Krumholzibacteriota > Krumholzibacteriia > LZORAL124-64-63 > LZORAL124-64-63 > CAVSZB01. The sequence goes on from CAVSZB010000007.1 coordinate 565,538, forward strand.
CGATCAGTCGGCTCGGACGACCCATCTCGAGTCCCTGTTCGCCGACGAGCCGCAGGTGAGGCTCCATGACCACCAGTCTGTGTTTGATCAGATAGGCCGCCAGCGCGCCCATGGCCGCGCCGCTGGCGGGATCCTCCGGGATGCCGAAGTGCGGCGCGAACATCCGACAGTGCACGTCGGCGTCCTCGGCCTCGGTCTCGCAGGTGAACACGAACAGATCGCCAAAGCCGAGATCGGCGGCTATGGCTTCGGTTTCCGCCTCGTGCGGCACGATGCTCTGCACCGCGGCCAGCGAGCCGATCGGTACGATGTGGATCGGCAGGCCGGTCGAGATCACCTCGCACGGCAGCCCGGTGATGGCGAGCTCCTCGACCGGCAGGCCGAGCGCGCGCGCCACCCGGTCCCGATGGTAGTAGCAGCCGAGGAAAACCGGCGGGTTGTGCACCAGACTATACAGCGGGCTGCCCCCTTCGTCCCGGATCAATACCGGGAAATACCCCGCCTCGAGCTCCCACTCGCACAACGTGCGATCGCCGCTGCGCGCGAGCAGCCCGAGGTGGTCGAGCGCGCAGGCGGCACCGAGCACCGAATGCCCCGCGAAAGGGATCTCCACGCGCGGAGTGAAGATGCGCAGCGCCGACCAGTTCTGCCGCCGCTGTCGGCTCGGCAGCACGAACGCGGTTTCGCCACATCCCATCTCGCCGGCGATGGCCTGCATCAGGCCGCTTGAAAGCCCTTCGCCCCGCGGAAATAGAGTGAGGCGACTGCCCCCGAAGGGACGGTCCGTGAAGACATCGAGCTGCAGGTAATCCAACCGAAGCAAAGTCACGCCCCTCCCGGAACGACTGCAGCGCCACCCCGACCGTCAACTGCCGGATGATATCCGCAGGAACGGAAGCGGGCAAGCTCCCTCCGCCCGGACGTCTCAGTCAATCGCCACGAGCGCGGCGGCCCAGTCACCGGCCCGCGCGAGCGAGAGGTGGGCCGACCTGCCCCCCATCGCCTCCAGGGAGCCCGCCGCGGTCCCGCGCAGCCGTAACACCGGCGCTCGCCCCGCGGCCTCGTCCACCTCGATCGCCGACAGCGGCACGCCGGCAGCCGCCGCACCGAGCGCCTTGAGGAAAGCCTCCTTGGCTGCCCAGATTCCGGCCAGCGCCGCCGCCTCGTCGCCGACATTCCCGTTCCCCGCTCCACCCAGCTCTGCCGCACTGAATACCCGGTCCCGGAAGCGGGAACCGTGGCGCCGCAGGAGCGCTCCCACGCGGGAGATTTCGACGAGGTCTGCGCCCAGTCCCAGCAAGCGGCCCCCTAGTACGCGCCCTTGCGCTCGATGACCGCAGGCAGGGTACGGCCCAGGATCCAGAAGTCGAAGCCGAGGCTGCGGCGACGGACGTACTCGATATCGAGTGCCATCCACTCCCCGAAATCGAGCTGGCTGCGTCCCGAGATCTGCCACAGACAGGTCAGCCCCGGCTTGACCAGCAGACGCGCGGCCTGACGCGGCGTGTACTGCGCGACCTCGTCCGGGATCTGAGGCCGAGGTCCGACGATCGACATCTCGCCCCGCAGCACGTTGAACAGCTGAGGAAATTCGTCGAGACTGCTGCGCCGGATGAACCGGCCGACGCCGGTGATGCGCGGATCGTCCTTGATCTTGAAGGCGGCGCCGGACGCTTCGTTTAGAAACGAGATGTCCCGCTTGCGCGCCTCGGCGTCGCTCACCATGGAGCGGAATTTCCAGCAGGTGAACCGGCGCCCATACCGACCTACACGCTCCTGGCGGAAGAAGATCGGGCCCGCCGTGTCGAGCCGGATCAGGATGACCAGGAACGGAAATAGCGGCAGGAGCAGCAGCAGTCCGCCGAGGGCGGCCGTCAGATCGAACAGCCGCTTGCCCGCATGGAACCGGAATGTGTCGGCGAGCGGCAAATCGCCAGCCGCGTCGCCCAGGAAGGCCTTGAAACCGCCCTGCGCCGCGAACAGGTCGTCCCTCATGGCCGTCCGCCCGCCGCAGGCGGGTCGCGCCGCCATTCCATCACCCGCACGCCTGGAAACCACTGCTCTTCCACCACGTGAGCCTCGGCCGACAGGGCGGCCGGCAAGCGCCCGTCGGGATCGATCTCCCAGGCGCGCGCCAACACCAGGAAGCCGTGGGAAGCCCCGGCCATGCGGGCCGTCAGATACGCGCGCGCGGTCGCGGCATCTGCGACCGGCCGCGTTTCCCACATCGGCACGACGCGTCCCGGTCCCTGCTCATAGAGGTTCCAGACCCGGGTGATCACCGGCACGATCACCGGATCGCCCGGCTCGGCCCGCCCTCCGACCCAGACCGCCGCGTCGCGCACATCCTCCTTCGCGTAGCGGACATCGCCGTGATATCCCCAGAGCGACCAGAGGCAGAGCCCGCACAGCAGAAAACCCCCCGCCCGTCCCAGACGCCGCGGCAACCCCTCCAGTCCGCGAGCCGCGACCAGCAGCACCAGCGGGAAGGTGGCGGCCAGGTAGCGCGGGTTGAACGGTTTGACGTTTTGCAGCGCCAGCAGACTGATCGCCACCGTTGGCAGAACGATCCAGATCGCCAGCAAGATTCCTGTCCGACGGCCGAGACGCGAGATCCCGGCGGTCAGCACCAACGCGGCGGCGGCGGCAGCGGCGGCCAGCACCGGCCAGTGCGCCCGCACAGCCGCCAAGCGGTCCGCATGGTGCAATTCCGCCAGCGACGGGCCGAGGCTGTAGCCAAACAGGAACGCGAAGAGAGTGAACGGCAGCGCCAGGGGGGTGAAAGTCGTCTCCCCCCGCAGCGCCGTGCCGGCAGCCACCCCCGGCACCAGCCGGTCCACCGCGAGAATGCCCGCGGCCCGCAACAGCCACGGCAGCGCACCAAGCATCACCAGAGTGAAGGCGACCACCCAGAGCCAGCGCACGCGCGCGCCCCGGGGCCGCACCACGATCACGACTGCAGCGGCCTGCGCCCCGATCAGGAACAGCCCCGACAGGTTGCTCCACACCATCGCGGCCGTCGCCAGCGCATAGCCCACCGCCCGTCCGCCGCGCGGCGCTTCAGCGAGCCGCAGGAATGCCAGCGTGGACACGATCGCGAAGAGAATCAGGAAGCTGTAGCCCCGCGCCTCCTGGCTGTACCAGAGGTGGAACGGACTGACGGCCAGCAACAACGCCAGCAAACGCCCGGTGCGCGCTCCGCACAGCCGTCGGCCGAGCAGTCCGGCCAGCGGCACCGCCAGCAGTCCGGCCAGCGCTGCCGGCGCCCGGAGCCAGAATTCCGACAGACCGAACTTCCGCGCGAGCGGCCACACCGACGCGAGATAGAGCGGCCCCTGGATTTCGTCGAGCAGCTGGCGACCGAACAACAGCCCCGCGTCCGGGCGAATCATCGCCCAGGTCATCTCCTCATCGACCCAGAGCGGCTGCCAGCCGAGGTGATAGAACCGCACGGCGGCCGCGAGCAGCGTGACCAGCAACAGGAAACCGGCGCTGATCTCCTCTTTGTCCTGCGACACGCGCTCGGGGTGGAGCCAGGCCGGATCGGGCACCCAGGCGGAATCGGCGCGCCTCCGGCTCCTCATGCCCGCCCCTCCCGCCTGTCCGAAGGGGCACCAGCGTCGGCGTCGTCTGCATCGACCAGCAAAGCGTGCAGCAGGGGCACCATGATCTCGTGGTGGCCGGTCAACGGGATCGCATCGCCGCCGAGCGCGGCGGGGCGCTGCAGCACATTTTCGCGCGGACGGTAGTGCTGCAGCATGTCGAGATTGGCGGTCGTCAACTGGCGGGGACGACAGCCGAGATTGCGCGCGACCGTGTAGGCCTTCAGAAAAACCTCCGGCATGACCACGGCCGAGCCGAGATTGACCACCACACCGACCGGTTCCAGGCCGCGCGTCACCTCGGCCAGCACGCGGAAATCGCGCATGGTCAATTCGCCGATGGCCGCCCCGTCGGCACCGGGCTGCTGGTGGATGATGTCCGTGCCGAGCGCGACATGCACCGTGCACGGGATGTCGCGCCGCCAGGCTCCGTACAGCAGGCTCCGGTCACGATGGGGCGCCGCTGCGCGCTCGAGATGCCGGGCGACGCCCTCGCCCATGCCACAGCCTTCTGCGCAGGCTTCGCGGTAGGCCGCAAAGAAGAAGTCGCCGGTTTCGGCGACCATGCCAAAGCTGCCGTCTTCGAGATTCCGCGCCACATCCTCGCTTGTGCGGCCGAACAACGCCGTTTCCACGTCGTGAATGGAGGCCGAGCCGTTCATCGCCACGGCCGAGAGGTATCCGCGGTCCATCAGGTCGATGAGGTAGGGCGCCAGACCGGTCTTGACGACATGCCCGCCGAGCAGCCAGAGAATGACGCGGCGATCACGCCGGGCCTCCCGCAGCCGGGCCACGAGCAGACGCAGATTATCCGCGGCCAGCAACCGGGGCAGACGATCGAGCCAGCGGCTCCACGCGCCCCCCCCGTCGCCCGGCGCGGCCAGGCGACCGAAGTCGTCGACGGACACCTTGTTCAGGCGCGCCTGGAACGGGAGCCGCCGCACTCCGTCCAGATCGACTTCCGGCCAGCCGCGCCGCGGCAAACCGCGCGACGATCCTTCGTTTCCCGATGACGACACGGATTCCTCCCGAAGGCGCACCTCAGCGTGGCGCCTGACCCGGCACGAACTCCTTGAGCGACGCGTCGATCGAACCGACCTTGACCCTGGTCTTCATGAGCACCGGCAGTTTGCGGGCGTCATCGGTCAGCCAGATGGTCAGCTTGCCCTCGTGCTGGAACAGCCCCTCACCGATAATCACCGGTTCCACCACCAGACAGTCGAATTCCCCCGCCGGCACCTTCACCCTCTCCCGCCCGTGCACGATGACCTCCAGCGGGTAGTTCTTGCGCGAACTGTGGGTATCGATGTGGTAGGTCCGGCCCGGTTCGAGCGCGAGGGTCCGCACATAGTAGAATGCCGAAAGCACATCGTGAATGCCCGGCATGGTATCAAAAATCCGCCCGTCGGCATAGTGCGCCTTGCCCGCCACCTGGTCGAACCGCACCTCGATGTTCTGCCGGTAGTCCCCCTCCCGCAACCGTTTGGCGAAATAGCGGGAGTAGAGGCGCGCCACATCAATGTGCGAAACCACCTTGTCCCGCACCATATAGAAGGCCGAAAAGAACCGGTTGGAGGTGGCGCGACTCTCGACCAGATAGCAGGGAAATCCGTCGGTCACGACCAGTCCCCGCACCTCCAGCGTCCCCTCGCCGGCGTTGACCGGCCCATAGTCGATGGAGAAAACCAGCCGTTCGCCCGGCGCGAAAGGGGCCAGGGCCGCGGAATCCGGTACGGCCACCGCAGCCGGAAGACTATCGGCACCAGCCGCCTCCGGGTCCGGCGGTTGCGCCGCTGTCGGCACCGCCCAGGTCGCCAGAAGCCACCACAGCGCCAGCAACGCCAAGGTTCGCCCCGGTCTCCGCTCCCCCCTGTTCATACGCCCGCCCCTTCCCGCCGCCGCACGCCATTCGCCACGGACCGCGCCAGCAGATTCTGCACCTTGTCCCAGACGAAAGGCCCGGTCAAGCCGGTCATGCAGGGATGGCCGGGGATCGGGCAGAATTTGAGATCGCAGGGCGAGCACGACTCGCCGGTCCGGGCAACAACATGGCGCGGATCCGCGGGGTTCCAACCGCGGGGATCGGTGGGACCGAACAGGGTCACGGTCGGCACCTCCAGCGCTGCGGCCAGATGCCGTGGGCCGCAGTCGGTGGCCACGAGCACATCGAGCGTGGCCAGCAGCGCCGCCAGTTCGACGAGTGTCGTGGGCGGCGCCACCTCCAACCCGGGCGCGGCGGCCCGGAAGTCCGCAACCAACCGCTCCTCGCCCGGACCCGGCACCAGCAGCACGGCCCCCCCCGCCGCCGCAGCTCGTGCCGCCAGTTCGACAGCCTGCGCCAGCGGCCACCCTTTCGCGGGCCAGGTTGCGCCAAGCGCGAGGCCGATCCGGGGACCGGATCGCTCCGCCCACGCGGCGACCCAGACCGCAAACAGCGAGCCGGGTGAGCCGCTGCGCGCGACCGCGCCGACGGCGCGCCAGGGAGCGGGAGCCAGCCCCAGAGCCCGCAGCGGATCGAGGAACGCCTCCCCGGCGAAGGCGGCCAGCGGCGTCGCGCCGTCGCGGTTGCGCGGGACACGCACGTTGTAGGCCCAGGCGCGTCCCCGCAACTCGTAGCCGACCCGCAGCGGCGCACCGGTCAACGCCGTCCAGAGCGCCGTGCGCGGATTCCCAAGGTAATCGAACACCAGATCGTACCGCGCCGCGCGCAGCCGCTCGATCCACCGGGGCCGCTGTGCCCGCGGCGGCGGCCACGGCAGGATCGTCAGCCCCGGCGCCAGGCCTGACAGCAGTTCGGCGAAGGGGCGGTCCACGACGAAATCGATACGGGCTTCGGGAAACGCCTCCGCCAGCCGCAAGACAGCCGGCAGCGTAACCAGCGCATCCCCCAAAGCCCGCCGTCGGATCACGAGGATGCGACGCACGCGAGCGGGGTCGGTCGCCGGTCCGCCGGTCACGGCCCTCTCCCCGCGTCGCCCAGGAGGGCGAGCGCCGTGGCCGCCACCTCTTCCGACTGAAGCGCGGGCAGACAGATGAACTCCGCGCAGTCGTGCCGCCCGCACGGATGGCAGGCGGGAGCGGTCGCCAACACCCGGTGTTCGCGCCGAGCGGAGTACGGGAACCAGATCGCCGGATTGCTGGGTCCGAACAGCGCAAGGGTCGGCCGACCCATCGCCACGGAGGCGTGCATGATGCCGCCATCCACGCTCACCAGCAGGGCCGCGGCTCCCACCACGCGCAGGACCTCCACCAGCGGGAGCGGCGGCAGCAGGCCTCCCCGGCCGGGCGGCACAGCGCCGCCCAGCGGCGCGTACACCCCCCCCCGCAGCGGTGGTGAAAGCAGTACGATGGGCCGCGACTGCTGCTCGGCCAGCAGCCGGACCAGTTGCTCCCAGCGCGCCACCGGCCACTCCTTGCTCGGCCAGGTGGCGCCGGGAGCGAGCAGCACGAAGCCGTCACCGCCGTTGACGCCAAGCGCGTCGAGAGCCTGACGCGCCGCACCCCACCCCAGCGGAGGACGGGCGATGCGCGGACGCGCCGGAGCAACCGCGTACTCCTGCCGGTACCACTCCAGGAACGGCAATCCGGTCGGTCCATGCCGTAGCGGCGCCAGACGCGACAGGTGATCGCCCAGGCCCCCCGGCGCAAGGCGCCGCAGCCGAGGGTCGGCGTCGATCGCTTCAGGCCCCGCCAGATGTGTGTAGAGCCGTCGGCGCCAGCCGGCCCGCCCCCCCACCCGGGCGCCGGCTCCGGAGAGGCGGAGCAGCAGGGCGCTGCGCGGGTTGAAGAGGAGATCGACGGCCAGATCGTAGCGGGCGGTCCGCAATTCCCGCACCATCCGATAGCCGCCGTGGGGCAGGCCGACGTGCGCCCCGTCGGCCGGCTCGTAATCCTCAGGCAGGACCGGCGCCACGGCGATCGTGCGCGGATCGGCGCTGAGCAGCCGTGCTCGTGCGTCCCCCGAGCGCCGCTGTGTCTTCAGCACATGCACGCGCCGCAGGGACGGCTGGCCCGCGAGCACCGGCGCGTGGGCCTCTTCGCAGAGGAAGCCGAGGTCGACCCGCGCATCGCCGCGGCGCAGCACCTCCGCCACGACGGTCGCCATCGCCACATCCCCGAGGTAGCGCAACCGCGTCACCAGGATCGCCACGAGCGGACGGTCGTCCAGCAGCCAGCTCACGTCTTCTCCCCGCTCAGGAGGCAGGATACCGCCTCGGCAAGGTCTGCCACGACGAGCACCGGATCACCGGGCGGGAGGTCGCGCGCCCGCGCCTCTCCCTTGCCGGTCAACACCAGAACGGCGCGCAGACCCGCAGTCCGCGCCAGTTCCGCATCCGAAAGTTTGTCCCCCACCAGCCAGGCGCGATCGGCCCGCCAGCGGAACCGGATCGCCGCCTCGTCCAACAGGCCCGGCCGCGGCTTGCGGCATGGACAGTTCTCCTGCGGCGCGTGAGGACAGTAGTAGAGCGCGTCGAGCCCGGCCCCGGCGGCGGCGAGTTCCGCATCGACGCAACGCTGCACCGCCGCGAAGTCCGCCTCACTGTAGTATCCGCGCCCAATGCCGGACTGATTGGACACTCCGATCAGCAGGTAACCGGCCGCGCGGGCGCGCGCCAGCGCCGTCGCCGAGCCGGGCAGCAGCCGCACTGCGGACGGATTTCCGGGGTAATCCGCGTCCGCGATGATCACGCCGTCCCGGTCGACGAACAAAGCCCGACCGTCCCGCCCCTCGCCCCCGACACCGGCCTCCCGACGCTCCTGCGGAAGCCACAGACTCATTGCTGCTCCCTGTTCGCCGTCGCGGCGAGCAGCGCCCGGGCACGGGCCAGCACCATCCCGGGCGTCACCGTTTCGAGGCAGAACAACGGCTTCGGACAGCGGCGAAGATAGCAGGGCGAACAGGGGAATCCCTCGGCAGCGACGCACGCCACGCGCGCGCCGCGCGGCGCCGTCCAGGCAGGACTCGTCGAGCCGAACAGCCCCACCGTCGATGTGCCGAGCGCCGCCGCCAGGTGCATGAGGCCGGAATCGTTGCCCACATAGAGGGCGCAGCCCCGCAACAGGGCCACCACCTCGGGCAGGGAGGTGCGCCCCACGAGGTCGACCACGCCGGCCCCTCCCGCCAGCGTGTCCCGCCACGCAACGCCCCCCGCAGCCCTGGCAAGCGCCACCGCCGGACGCGCCGCCGCTTCGCCCAGCAACAGCACCCGGACCCCCTCCACGCCCACCGCCTCGGCGGCGAAGGCGGCGAGGTGACGCGGCGGCCAGCTCTTGGCGTCGCCGAAGGTGGCCCCCACCCCAAGCGCCCAGACCGGAGGTCCTCCCGCCAGTCTCGGGTCCGGAACCACCTCCACACAGGCCGGCAGCGACGGGCCTGGGCCCGCCCCGCTCCCCCCGGGCGACGGCCCGCCAACGGCGGCGAGCAGGACATCGGCCAGCTCAAGCATCTCCAGGCTGAAGTGCCGGGCGCCGCGCGGCGCCCGGGGCAGCGGGTGCGTCAGCAGGGCGCGCCGTCCATCCGAATCGAGCCCCACGCGGAGCGGAATTCCGGCCAGGCGGGCGGCCAGGGCCACACGCAGCGACGGCGGCATGAGCACCACCGCCTCCGTGCGCGCCGCGCGCCACAGCGAGGCCAGACGCGGCACCCCGAGGATCCCCCCGTGGCGTCCCTGGCGATCCCAGGAAAGCAGCTCATCGCAGCGCGGATCGCCGATAAACAGGGGAGCCCAGCGCGCGGGAAGGCTCAGCACTATCGACCACCCCGCGGTGCGCGCGGCGGCCAGACGTTCAAGCGCCGGGGTGGCCATGACCAGATCGCCGAGCCAGTTGGGCGCCACCACCAGCAGGCGCCGGCCGCGCGGCGGCCGCGCCGCGGAGCCCATTTCAGACCGCTCCCTCTCGCCGGGCCGCCGCCCCATCCGACGCCACAGCCCCTCGCCGGGCGACCCGGATACCGACCGCCTCCAGGGCCGCGAACAGCGCCTCCGCATCCACCCGCGCGCCCCGCGTCACCCGCAGCCCGCGCGCAGCGGGACGGCCCCGCGGCTCCCAGTCGGCGCCATCCTCTTCGTTGAACAGCCCCACCGCCGGCACACCGAGCGACACCGCGAGGTGGAACAGATCGGTGTTGCCGCCGAGGAAAAGGTCACATTGCGACAGCAGCAGCGCCGTCTCCAGAAGATCGGCGCGCGGCAGAGCGGGGGGCGCGGCCGGCAAAGCCGCAGTGAGCTCTCGCACCCGCTCGCCGCCGTCGGCGGAGAGCGGCACAATCTGGCAGGAGAACTGCCCTAGCAACAGGGCGACCAGGAACTGCAGACTCGACAAAGCCAGCGGGGGACCGTTCTTCCCCGCACCGGGATCGATGGCGACGAGCAGATCGTCAGGACGGTTCCGGTTGAAACGAACCAGCTGCCGCATCTGCCGCAGCCGCTCCTCCGGCAGCGGCCAACGCCAGCCGGGCAGCGGCGCCGGCAGCCCGAGCAGCGGCAGCGCCGCAGCGGGTCGGCTGCCGCGATAGGTCGCGTCGGCGGACCCGCGCCGGATCTCCAGGTTCACGGCCGGCCAGGCGTTCGCATGCGATGGCCCCAAACGCAAGGGCGCTCCGGTGGCCATCGCTACCCTGGCCAGGGCCGGCTGGGGATCGTTGCAGGCGATGATCGTCGCGTCATAATCTCCCGCCCGGACCGCCCGCAACAGCGGGAAAAAACCGCTGCGGAAGGGGCGCAACTGCGACGGACGATAGGTGAGGCAGGTCCGCGCCAGACCGCTCGCCGCCATGAACTGGGCGTGCCCCTCCGGCAGCAGCACATCCACCCGCAGGTCGGGCACCCCCGCCCGCAACCCGTGCAGCAGCGATCCGTGAAAGATGAGATCGGCCAGATCGCCGCTGTCGAGCACCAGGACGCCGGCGCCGGGGGGCAGAGCGCCCGGCAGCGTGAAAGCCGCTTCACGGCCGCGACGCGACCAGGGGTCCAGCAGGAGGTCGACGAGCGGGCGCATCACATTGACCTCCCCCGCCCCTTCAGTCCAGCCGCAGCCGCGGGAAGATCTCCCGCCAGACCGCATCGATGTGCTTCACCGGAACAAAACGGATGTCGCGCGCCGCCTCCCGCGGGATCTCCTCCAGATCGGGCTCGTTGGCCGCCGGCAGAATGATCCGCCGCACCCCCGCCCGATGCGCGGCAAGCACCTTCTCCTTGAGCCCGCCGATCGGCAGCACATCGCCGGTCAGGGTGATCTCCCCGGTCATGGCGGTGAGTCGGTCGATCGGCCGGCCGAGCAGCAGCGACAGCATCACCGACGCCAGCGCGATGCCGGCGCTCGGTCCGTCCTTGGGGGTGGCCCCCGCCGGGATGTGAATATGCAGATCGTGGGCGCGGAAAAATTCGCGATGCTCCGGCCGCTCTCCGAACCGGCTGCGCAGGTAGGAAAAGGCGGCGCTGGCCGACTCCTGCATCACGCTGCCGAGCTGGCCGGTCAGCTTCATGGCGCCGCTGCCGTTGGGCAGCAGCACCCCTTCCAGGTAAAGGATCTTCCCGCCGACGGCAGTCCACGCGAGCCCCGTGGCCACGCCGACCCGCGCGCGGCTGCGCAGACGGTCATCCGAGTAGGGCGGCGAACCGAGATAATCGTTGAGGTTGGCGAGGCTGATGCGACGCTGCACGCGCTTCCCGCGGACCACCTCGCGCGCCACTTTCCGACACACCGCGCCGATGCGCCGCTCCAGTTCGCGCACCCCCGCCTCCCGCGTGTGCTCGGTGATGATCTGACGCAGGGCAGTGTCGGAAAAGCGGATCAACCCGCCGGAAAGCCCGTTCGACTCGACCTGCCGCGGTACCAGATAGCGTCGCGCGATCTCCAGCTTCTCGAGGTTCGTGTACCCCGCGAGGCTGATTATCTCCATCCGGTCGAGCAGGGGGCGCGGAATCGAGTCGAGAACATTCGCCGTCGTGATAAAGAGGACCTTCGAGAGATCGAACGGCAGCGACAGGTAGTGATCCGTGAAGGACCAGTTCTGCTCCGGGTCGAGCACTTCGAGCAGCGCACTGGCCGGATCCCCGCGGAAGTCCTGACCGAGCTTGTCGATCTCATCGAGCATGATGAGAGGGTTGTTGGTCCCGCACTCCTTCAGCCCGGCGATGATCCGCCCCGGCATCGCGCCGACATAGGTGCGCCGGTGTCCGCGGATTTCGGCTTCGTCACGCATACCGCCCAGCGAGAAGCGGAAGAACTTGCGCCCGACCGCCTCCGCAACACTGCGCCCCAGCGACGTCTTGCCCACGCCCGGAGGTCCCACGAGGCAGAGAATGGGCCCGCGATTATCAGCCTTCAACTTGCGCACCGCGAGAAACTCGAGGATCCGTTCCTTGACGTCCGCCAATCCGTAATGGTCGCGCTCGAGCAGCCGTTCGGCGCGGCGCAGGTCGAGCTTGTCTTCCGAGGCCACGTGCCACGGCAGATCGAGCAGCCAGTCAACGTAGGTCTTGCTGACGGTGTACTCGCTGGCGCTGGGCGACATGCGCGAGAGACGTTCGTACTCCCGTTCGACGGCGGTGCGCGTCGTCTCGGGCAGGTCGGCGGCGGCGATCCGCTCCTTCAGCTCGTCCATCTCCACGGACGCCTCATCCGTGTCGCCCAACTCGCGCTGGATCGCCTTCAATTGCTGCCGCAGGTAGTACTCGCGCTGGTCCTTGTCGATCGACTTGCGCACGCGCAACTGCAGCTTGCGCCCCAGCTCCACGACCTCCAGCTCGCGCATTACGATCTTCGCCAGCAGCTGGAGCCGCTTGCGCGGGCTCGGCTCCTCGAGAATCTGCTGCTTCTCGCCGATCTCGATGTCGAGATTGGTGGCGATCAGATCAGCAAGGCGGCCGGGATCGTCGATGTTCATGACGACGACCTTCAGCTCCTCGGACAGGTTCTCGCTGGCATCGACGATCTTCATGAAGTTGTTCGCAACGCCCCGCATGTAAGCCAGCGTGCGCGAGTCCCGGCTGTCATCCTCCGCAACGACCGATACCCGGCCCTTCAGATAAGGACGGCGCGACGTCAGTCCCCGCAGCTGCACGCGCGCGACCCCCTGCCCGAGCAGTCGCATGCTGCCGTCCGGGAAGCGCAGCATCTTCTGCAGCTTGACCGCAGTGCCGACGCTGTAGATCAGTTTTTCCTCCTCGCCGGAGGTTTCCGTCTCTTCTTCATCCTCTTCTTCCGAAGAGGGGCGCTGCGCGAACGCGCCGAGCATCTTGTCGCCCGCCAGGCAATCGTCCGCGAGCTGGATCAGCTTGCGGTCGCTCAGGACCAGGGGCACCATCATGAAGGGGAAGATGACCGCTTCGCTGATCGGCAGGATCGGCAGCACGTCCGGGACGCGCACCTCCGCCATGTCAGGCCCGTCGGCACCGCCCCTGGTCTTTTCGCCGCTCATCGCACGCCCGCTCCTCTCCCCGTCTGCGCGGCCGCGGGGCCGCCGCCGCCCCCCCTCACGCGTCGACATCTATCCGCCGTCGCGTGAACGTGCGTCGCTTGCCCTTGCGCAGCTCCACGAACAGGAATCCGTTGCGGTAGCGCGCGACCGCCCCTTGCGGATCGATCTCGATCGGGACCGCGATACGGCGCTCGAACGGCCCCACGCTGATCTCCATCTTGAAATAGTGCTTCTTGCCGGGCGGGGCGATGTCGCGCCTCACGCCCCGCACCACGAGACAGTCACCGTCGAGCGCCACCTCGATGCCGCGCGGCTCGAGTCCCGCCAGGTCTATCTGCACGACAAACGCCTCCGCGGTTTCGTAGGCATCTGTGGCCGGGCGCCAGGAAAGGTCTCCCTCCCCCGGCAGACCCGCCTCCTGCCCGGAGAACGAGGTGACGAGGATTTCGAAAACATCCTCCGCCCCACCCCGGTTCTCGGGATTGCCCGCGCGCTCGCCGAGCATGGTCCGCCCCCTGACTGGTCCGCGACAAGACATTTGCCGGCCGGATGTTAACGGGCAACCGCGAAAGCGTCAACCGCGACCATGCCGCCCGCGGCATTGTCCACCGGAACGCGCAAACCTGGAATCGGTGGCCGCCCAGCCCCGGAAACTCCACCCGTTTCCGGAGCTGGTCGCGGCGGTGAGGGATCCGTTCCGACGCTGTTCCCGCCACGCTACGCGCCTCTGTCTCCCGGTCGGTCCCCCTCATCCCAGACGGCACCCCACTGCTGCAGCAGTTCCTCGGCGGCCGGGTGCAGCGCCCGCGGCGCGCCCACGCGGCGCCACGCCCTGGTGAGTCGTCCGTCAGCGTTGGCGGCGAAGCAATCCCCCTGCGCGCCGACACGCGCCGTGCGCCGCGCTCCCGGCGACAGCGTCAACGCGGTCACGCCGATGCGGCGCGACCGCAGACGCCGCCACAACAGCGTCAGCAGACGCCGCCAGCCGGCGAGGGTATCGGGCAGGCGCGTCCCGGCGAGCTCGCTCTGCTCCCAGACTTCGTCCCGGCGCACGCGCAGGGTCCACGATACGCGTCCGTCCGGGCCCTCGGGAGCGGCCAACAGCGCGCGCGCCGCCACCGCCTGCAACAGCGCCGCCGTCCCCTCGACGCCGGTCAGGGGCCGCGCGAGACTGACCGTCACCACCGGCCGGCCGCCGGGGCGCTCCCGACCCAACGGCGCGACGTCGTGCCCCGAGGCGACCGCCGCGATCCCGGCCCCATCCGTTCCGAGCAGTCCGGCCAGCAACGCCGGCGGCAGCACCTGCACTTCCCCCAGCGTCCGCACGCCACGCCCCGACAGCAGCCTCACGGAGGCGGCGTGGCAGACACCCAGCACGGTCAGCGGGTACGGCGAGAGAAAGCGGGGCACCCCGGCAAGGAGGAGGTACAGGAGCGTGCAGGCGCCGCGCTCGCCCGCCACGCAGCGCGAGGCAAGCGCTGCCGCCAGACGCGATGGTGCAGCGCCACCCGCCAGCGGACCCCAGACGCGGGACGCCTCACGGCACAGGCGGGCCGGACCATCGGCGCCTCGCCCATACAGCCGGCCGGTGCCGGTCAGGTCGAGATGAACGCCATCGTCGGCCGCCTCCCAGGCGGGAGCCCAGCGGTCGCAGTGGGCCGCCACCTCCCTGCCGGCCCAGGCGGGATCGCGGGGGCGCAGATGGAGCAGGCAGCGCGGCGCGATCTCCCGTGCACCGCCACTAGAGACGCCGGAGCACGCCGATGACGACGCCCTGCACACGCACCCGCTCCTCGGACAGGACCAGCGGGGAAAGCTCGTGGTTCGCCGGCTCGAGACGGATCAGACCGCCGTCGCGGCGGAACCGCTTGACCGTGACCCCTTCGCCATCCACGAGTGCGATGACCGTTTCCCCGTTGCGCGCCGTTTCGCGTTCTTCGACGATGACGATGTCGCCGTCGCGGATCTGCTCTTCGATCATCGAATCGCCCCGCACGCGCAGGGCGAAGGTGCGGGCGCGGCCGAGCCACCCCTCCGGCAGTTCGAGCTGTTCCGTCTCGGGCAGCGGTTCGATGGGCCTTCCGGCCGCCACAGCGCCGAGCAGCGGTACTGTCCGGGCGGCGCGCGTGCCGGGGGGCGCCATCACCTCGAGCTCCCGACGCGCGTGCCGTACGTGACGCAGGCGGCCCTGCGCCACGAGCCGGCTGACGTGCTTGTGCACCGTCGCCACCGACGAGAGCGAGAGGTGCTGCGCGATCTCCACCAGCGTCGGCGCATAGCCGTGGCGACGCGTGTATTCCTCGATAAATGTCAGGATTTCCGCCTGGCGCGGCGTCAGCCCCATGTTCCAGCCTCCGGTCGACGCGGGCCGGCGCGGTGGACCGCCGCACCTTGGCGATCATTATGGGCGAAACATAGACGAAAGTCCAGCCCGAAACATACCCGCCTCACGCCGACGAATCGCGCCAGACCGGCCGCTCCTGACGGAGCGGGCCGTCCCGCAGCAGCGCCTCGGCCTCCGCCCGGGTCGGCAGTCCCGCCCGCCCGCCGAGCGCGCGGCAGCCATGCGCCGCAACGGCGGCGCCCCACGCGAGGCAGGTGTCGAAATCGCGGCCGAGTCCCCGGGCGAAAGCGTAGCCGGCATGGAAAGCATCGCCCGCACCGGTCGTATCGACGACCGGGACGGCAAAAGCCGGCCGGTGCTCCGCCACGCCGTCGACCAGCCGCAGACAACCGGCCGCGCCGAAGGTCGAGACCACGCGCGCGGGACCGCGGCGCGCCAGCGCCCGCAGCGCGTCTCCGGGGTCGGGCTCGCCGGTCAAAGCCGGCGCGAAGGCGGCGGAGGCGATCACGTCGTCGCACAGTTCCACGAGTTCGGACAGGCCGGGTCGCACACTGCCGCCGTCGAGCACCACCGGGATGCCACGGCTGCGCGCCGCCCGCGCCAGCGCCGACGCGGCCGCCGGTTCGTGGCTGTCGCACAGCAGCACATCGATGCCGTCGAGCCAGTCCGCGTCGATCTCCGCCACGGCAAGCGGTTCGAGATCGCCCCGGCACCAGAGGATCGAGCGCGAGCCGTCGGCGTCGATCAGGCTGACGGCGAGCGGCGACGCGGCGCCCGGACGCACCGGCGAGAGGGCCAGGTCCACCCCCGCGCCGGCCAGTTCCAGCCGCTGCAAACGCCCGGCAAGATCATCCGCCAGCGGTGTGACCAGACGGACCCGCGCGCCGAGCCGCGCCAGCGCCACCGCCGCGGTGGCGGCCGGCCCGCCGCCCCCCATGGTCAGCCCAGGCGTTTCGAGTTTTGCATCGCGTGGTATCGACGCCGGCAGCGGCGCAAGGACATCCCAGGCATTGTAGCCGACCACCAGCAGTGACGGCATGACCGCTCTCCGTTGCCGCCCGGCAAGGCGGCGTGCTAAGCTGCCCGATCGTGACCGGATCGTTGGGAACGCCGGGGACGGCCGGGAGGGGTACGATGGAAACCTGTCTGTTCTGCGCGATCGCCGCCGGCCGCATCCCAAGCCGGCAGGCGTTCAGTGACGAAGCGATCGTGGCCTTTCACGACATCGACCCGCAGGCGCCGACCCACATCCTGCTGATCCCGCGGCGCCACGTCGCCTCTCTGGCCGACCTCACCGCGGCGGACGCCGGCCTGCTGGAACACCTCGCCACCACGGCCGCGCGACTGGCGCGCGAACTCGGCCTGGAAACCGCCGGTTACCGTCTGGTCATCAACTGTGGCGAGGCGGCGGGTCAGACCGTTCCCCACCTGCATCTGCATCTGCTGGCCGGACGCCGTCTGGGGTGGCCGCCCGGCTGACGGCGTCCCGCGGTTGCCCCGCGCGCGGCGTCGGTCACAGCCCGCAGGTCGCCCACGCGACCCGCTTGATGCGCTCGTTCGCGGAGTGCGTACGCCGGGGCGTCCCGCCATTCTCCATGTAATATTCACACGGTCGGACCGCGGCGGGAATCAGTAAAGTAAATATTGATTCAGGTTGACTCCCTGCGGCAGGTTGCGGATGTAGCGCACGAGACGCACCTCATCATCGCTGATGGCCGCCTCCATCTCGCCCTGCGTGTCGAGGCCCGGGATCGCCGGCGGGAGCGGCACATAATGCGCAGCGTACTTCATGATGTGCAGGTCGCCGCACTCGCTGTGGCTGCCGATGCAGAGGGCGTGGCCGAACTCGTGCAACACGACCCCCTGCGCCGATCCCAGGTAATTGAAATCGCGCCTCAGCTGCATCTGCATCCTGATCGGCACCACCTTGTCGATAGTGGCGCCAGGCGGATCGACGATGGTTACCAATCCGAAGTACTCGAAGTTTCTGAAGATGACCTTCAGGTCCGCGGCCACGCTGTCCTCGGTGCTTTCGAAGAACGCCCCGCCCAGCCGCGCATTCCAGGCGGACGCGGCGGCGTAGACGAGCGGCCCCATTTCGAATCCGCCCGGGGTCAGCCAGTCCGCGGTCGACTGCACCCAGTAGCGGATAGGGTAATGATCCCAGCGGTAGAGGCGGGCGCTGCTGACGACGTCAGTGAACGTCATCCTTTTCAGGAAAGCGAGAAATTCCCCTCCGTAAACCGACGCGGAGCAGTACGGGTCGAGCGCCGGATCGCCCTGCGGAGTCTTCGCGGCGACGAGCAACATCGTCCGCGGATAGGGCCCCGCCGCCGACAGCGTGTCGGTCCGGATGTCATAGTACGTGCCGATCTCCGGCCCGGCTTCGTCGCGCAGCGTCAGCACGTACCGGTCGATGTCCCGGAAGCCCGCGAGACACCCCGTCGGCCCCGGCAGGGTGAAGCTGCCATCGCCGGCCGTGATGGTCTTCAGTTCCGGCGCTTCACCCACGCTCACCAGGATGCCGTCGAGCGGTTCGCCGCCGAGCCCGACCGCCGTTCCGGTGATGCGATACGCCCCGGCCACCCGCACCCGCGGCGCCACTTCCAGCGGCGACAGCCGACCGGCTTCGTCCTCCGCGCGCACCCCCGCCCAGACGGAGTCGCCGCCGGCCAGACCGGCGTATGCGTAAACATAGCCGGCCGTCGCCTCCAGGCTCGGCACCTCTACCAGAAATTCCGCCGCGTCCCAGTTCAGCTCGGTCAACGGCACGTCATGCCTCAGCGCCACCAGATAGCGGACGACCGGGAGCGGGTTGAGCTCCGGGGCGGCGCGCCACCAATTCACGCGCAGCGTCCCTGGACACGCGCCGATAACCGCCGTCAGCCCCGACACCGGCGCCGGACGATCGCCGTACACGCTCTCCACCGTGATCCGCCAGTCCTTTGCAACGGCCTCCGCCCCCGGCACCTCGGCCCGCAGCGAATCCAGGCCGGCCCGCACCGCCGCATAGGTATAGGAAAGCCCGGTGGCGAGGATCGTATCCCCCCGCCGAAATTCCGCCACCACCGCGGTCCCCTCCAACGTCCGCGCCGCGAAGGAGACCTGCCCCAGGTAGGGCACGGTTACGTCATCGCCCGCGGGCGTGAAGAGATAGGCCGGCGGCGGCGGAGGCGGCGTCGGAGCATCACCACAACCGGCAGTCCCGAGCAGACCCAGCAGGACGCCCGAGATCAGAATAAATGCCCGTGGTTTCATGGTTAAAGAATACGGGAAATCAGCGTCGCCGCAAAGTTGATCAGCGAACAGGAGCCGGCTCCCGCTTCCGTTCGGCGATCCACCATTGGCCAATGTTGTTGAAGGACGACAGCACGTGCGGCCGCACACCGCGCAGCCGCGGGCCGACGCCGCAGAGCGTCTCCGGGTAGAAGAGGAAGGCGAACGGCGCGTCCTCCGCCACGAACCGCTGCAGTCGGATCCAGAGCGGCCTGGCGCGAGCCCGGTCGGGACAGGCGAGAGCGGCGTCGAGCAACGAATCGACCGTGGCGTTAGCATAGCCGCCGTAATTGAAGCGGTCCGTGGCGTCGGAGCGGAGCTGGGCCGACGGATCGGGCACCAGCCGGGGCTGGAAGTAGCCGAGATAGCCGTCGAAGCGCCCCTGCCGCACCTCGTCGAGCGCGGCGCCAAATTCGAGGATCCGCGGACGCAGCTCCACCCCCACTTCCCGCAGATTCCCGGCGATGAGCGCCGCCCCATCCTCCCGCACCGGATCGCCCTTGCGTGTGATCAGCAACAGCGACAGACGGCGGCCGTCCCGCTCGCGAATGCCGTCTCCGTCGGTGTCGCGCCAGCCGGCGGCGTCGAGCAGATCCCGCGCGCGCTGCGGATCGTGTCCATCGGGGCGCAGCGCCGTGTCGTGGGCCCAGAGACAGGGCGGGATGATGCTGGACGCCGGCACTGCGTATCCGCACAGGAGACCGTCGACGAACGCGGCGCGATCGATGGCGAACGACAGGGCGCGGCGCACCGCCCGGTCGGCCAGCAGGGGGCTGCGCATATTCCACTGCACCTGCCCCACCAACCGTCCGCCGACCCGGAGTACGGACGCCCGGCCTGACGCAGCAAGGGCGCGCGCCGCCTGTGGCGGAATCTCGTCCACGAAGTCGACGCCGCCCGTTTCCAGTTCGATCAATCGCGAGGTCTCGTCCGGGATGATCCGGAAGACCAGGCGATCGAGCCGCGGTCGTGGCCCGGGATAGCGTTCGTTGCGCGTCAGCACCAGCTGGCGGTTGCGCTGCCAGCTCTCGAGCACATACGCACCCGAGGCGAGCGGCTGCTGGTTGAGCGGCCATTCGCGCACGCGGGACGGTTCAAGCTCGGCGGTCCGGTGCGCCGGCAGGATCGCGTGCGCGGCGGCAAACAGCGCCTCGGTCAGCGGACGGCGGACCCGGAAATCGTAGCGCACCGTGGCGGGGTCGATCGGCGTCACCGCAGCGACATTGGCCAGGCCGCCTCCCCGCGGACTGGCAACGACCGGATCGGTCAACAGCGCAAAGCTTGTCGCCACGTCACGCGAGGTCAACGGCGCGCCGTCGGACCAGACCCAGGGCCGCAGCCGGAAGGTCACGGAGAGGCTGTCCGGGGCGAACGTCCAGTCGCTGGCGATGCAGGGATGGAACTCGAGATCCTCGCCCATCTCGACGAGGCCGTCCTGCATCAGCCCCAGGATCTGGTTCGCGTAGGCGGAACCGGTGAGCAGCGAGTTGAGAACATCCGGCTCGGCCGCCAGGGCGATGATGGCCGTACCGCCGGCGCGCGGCTCCGGACCGGACGCCCCGCCGCAGCCGGCGCCGGTCCACACGCCCGCGAGCGCCACCCCCAGGGCGAGAATCGTAGCCCGCCATCCGCCCATGCCCACTCCCGCCGCCCGGATGAACCAACGCCGCGGCCCCTCCGGCAGGGAGGGGCCGCGGGCCGGAACGTGATGCTAAGGAGCGGACGCGCCGCCGTCAACCGGCAGCGTGGCGTCCGACCGCGGTCATTTCACGAGCGCCATCTTCTGAGTCCGGACCTGCCCGGAAGCCTCGGCGCGGAGCAGGTAGGTCCCGCTGGCCTGCGCCTGCCCGGCGCCGTCACGACCGTCCCAGATCCAGGTCCGCCAGCCGGTTCCCGTCTGACCGGCGTTCAGGACGCGCACCAGACGACCCTGGAGGTTGTACACCCGCAGTCCGAGCGGCACCGTCTCCCCGGCCGGACCCGGCACGAACAGCCGCACCGTCGTGGCGGGGTTGAACGGGTTCGGATAGTTCGGTGCAACCGCCAACATCACCGACGGCACTTCGCCGGGAGTGCCGGTCAGCATGGTGCGCCGATAGACGCCGTCACGCCAGTTGCTGCCCCGGAACGTTGGCCACGGCATCAGATCCGGGTTGTAGGCGAAAGGCAGACTCCAGACATGTACCTGCAGATCCCAACCGCCGTAGACGATGTTGACGTTGCCGTCGCCGTCAAGGTCGCACAGCACCGGGCACGGCCGGATCGGCCCCCCCATGGTGAGCGGGAAGCCCGACACCAGGGCGCCATTCGCCTTGAAGGCATAGATATTATTGGGTGACGACTCGTTGCCGCCGCCGATCCCGAACACGATGTCCAGCCCGCCATCGCCGTCGATATCCCCGACAAGGGGACTCGACTCCGAATTGCCAGGCAGGCTTATCGGCCAGCCCGGCATGGTCAGGCCGGAAGTACCGCCCGCGATGTCGGTGTCGATCAGCCGCAAAGCGGCGCTCGCGCCGTTAGCGATCGCGACCGCCGCAATCTCCAGCCGACCATCGTTGTCGAAATCGGCGAGCGCCGGACTGGGGCACGAGATGCTGCCATTGATGCTGTTGGCCACGAACGCGATCGGGAAACCGGGGTAGCGATGACCGTTCTGCCGCACGACGTAGAGCGAGTCGGCCTCGGACACGAAAACGATCTCCGCCAGCCCGTCGTTGTCGAGATCGCCAACGCTCGGACTGCAGGCTATGGCACCGGCGATGCCCGTCGCGAACGGGAACCCGGCCGCCTGGGTGCCGTCGAAGCGATAGGCGTAGAGGTAATTGGGCACACCGGAGTACTTCGAGCCGAAGATGATCTCCTTGCGCCCGTCATGATCCAGATCACACAGCGCAGGCGAGCTCCAGCTGTACTCGTAAGTCGCGTTCGAACGCGCGACGAACACGCCGTTCGTGGCCGGATTGTTGTCGCCGTCCCGCAACTCCGTGCCATCACGGTGCCAGACAAATGTACGACCGGCGATGTCGTTGCAGACGATCTCCGGCGCGCCATCGCCATCCACGTCGCCGACTGCCGGCGTGGTCCAGTTCCAGCTTGTGCCGACCAGAGTCTGGGGCCAGCCGGGCAGCTCGCTGCCGTCGCGGCGGAAAATGTGGATCTTGTACTGGACGCGCTCGCTGGCGATGATCTCAAGGCCGGGCACATCGTCGAGATTGGCCAGCGTAACGCCCGCCGGGGAGAAGTTGAGCACGGCAGTGACGGTGCTCAGGCCCGTGAACGGCCCGAGGGTCTGCGCGTCGTTGTCGCCGTCGCGCAGTTCGCCGCCGTCAGCGGTCCAGACATAAACCTCGTCCGACGCCATCACGATCTCGAGCGAACCGTCGCCGTCCACATCTCCGACAGCGTTGTGGCCGCTCGTCTCCTTCGCCATGGGCAGCGGGAAGCCGCTCATTTCCGGTGGCGCAGTGCTCTGCGCCACCACGGCCGAAACCGGTCCTTCGTTCAGCGACGAATCCACCGCTGAAACCCGGTAGTAATACTGCGTGAGCAGGGCCAGCCCGGCATCGCGGAAGTAGGAGGTCCGCTCGATCAGATCGGTGTTCGCCCGCGTGAAAGGTCCGGAGCCGCTGGTGCTGCGATAGACATGGTAGCCGCGCAGATGGGGCGTCGTCACCGGCGGCCAGGCCAGACTGATGACGTCCGGTCCGAAGGTAATGTTGGTCGTCGGCGGCTCTGGAGCGGCCGGCGGGTTCAGCACGAAGTTGTGCCGCACTGAGCGCCCCATCGCATCGCTGAACAGGATCCAGCAGGCATGATCGAGGCTGACGTCGGTTTCGGCGAGCGAGAACGGGACCGACCCGGACGCCTCCTGCAGCAGCGCCAGGCTGCTGTAGGTGGCGACGGTGTCGCGCAGGACCACCGCGGGATCCATGGTACGCAGGCGCCCGGTGATCGCCCCGGAAAGCCCGGCGCCGTAATTCTTGAGCTTCACCGCGATGGTGACGCGCTCGTTGTCCTGCTGGATCCCGTCACTGTTGCCGAAGGTCTGGTCCGACCAGGTCAGCGTGATCGGCGCCAGCTCCGGCGCCAGCAGGACAGGGTTCCACTCGCTGACGTAGGGACCGCCCGTCAGCGCGGTCACGGTGACCGTGAACGCGACGCTCAGGCCATCGGACAGGGCTCCGTCGGCGCGCACCAGGAACGGCTCAGTGGCCGCCTTCACACCACCCGACGGCACATTGCCGACGCTGGCGGTGCCGTCGAGGATCGTCAGGCCGGTCGTGCCGCCGCTGAGGGTGGCGAGACAGTTCAAGGCCCCGCCATTGCCGGTGTCGCGATACTGCGTGAAGACCGCCACCGTTTCGCCGGCGTCGAAACGACCATCACCGTTGCCGCTGCTGCCGGCGGTGCCGTTGTCGGTGATCGTCACCGCGTCCAGCGCAATGTAGGCGCCGGCGGTGGTCACCGGCAGATCGCGCGAGTTCTGGGCCAGCCCGGCCCCGCTGACCACCAGGCGGGCCGTGCCGGAGCTGGTCGGGGTGTAGGCAAGCGCCACCTGGCCGGCGGCGTCAGTGAGACCCGAGGCATAGTCGTCGTCCGTCTTGCTGAGGCAGACGAGCGCTCCGGCGACCGGCAGGCCGCCCGCGGTCACGGTTACCGTCACGGTCTGCGCGCCGGCCGCCAGCGAGGCCGGCGCAACCACGGTCGCCGCCCGCGGCGCACCGGCCCAGACCGCCAGGCCCGGATCGCCGAGCAGGGTGTAATTCAGGAAAGTCCAGCGGTCGTACGAGTTGATAACTGTGTTGGACAACTGCGGCAGGCGGCTGAGGCTCATCAGGTCGCCCAGCCGGTGGGTGCCGGTGCAGAACAGCACCCGGAAGAACTCCACCTGGTAGAAGTTCGCCGTCAGGGGGAACGCGGCGCGGGCCGCACCGATCGCGGCCACCGCGCCGCCGTTCGGGTTCTGGACGAAGCGCTCCATCAGGCAGGAGTAGTCGAACGCGGCGGACGCGCAGTTGAGGGCGTACAGCAGGAACGGCCGTCCGGTGTTGTGCAGCGCGTCGGCGTCGGAGACCGTGAAATTGGCATCGCCCAGCGACATGTTGACGAAGAAACCGTGGCCAACCTGGTTGACGATGCCGAAGTGACCCGTGTTGACGGAGTCGGTGAAGGCGCTGCGCGTGAGACGGATCGATCCGGGCCAGAGCGGATACGACTCGTACAGCCGCGTCGACGTCATGTCGGTGCAGGGAAGTAGCGAGCCGTTGTACAGTTGTTCGGCGAAACTTGCTCCGTCGAGCGTGATTGTCGCCCCCGCGGTGTAGATGGACGGAGACAGCACCTCCGCCGCGAACAGCATCCGGTCGGGCCAGGCGATGCCCGCCGTCTGCTGCTCATAGCCGATGACCTTGTCGATGAAAACATTGACCGCGTTCTCGGAACTGACTGCGGCGCGTCCCAGACGCACCTCGTCAGCCAGGTCGACAGCGTCCCCGGGGTTCAGGGCCTCGTAATGTTCGCCATAGAAGTTGTCGGCATCGGCATTCCAGTTTCCGTCCAGGCAGGCGAAGTAGAGATCGGCTGGCACTTCGGTGCCGATCCCAGGGGGGTAGAATGTGTTGTGGGCGTAACGTGGCGGGATCACGTCGGTGTCGCCGCCGAGCAGAACGTACTCAACTCCCCAGCGCTGGTAGGCCTCGCGGATGAACAGACGGATCGTCTCCTGAACATCCGCACCGTGCCGGTAGTTCGCCTCTATCCATTCCACAGTCTTGACGACCGCCGGGTCTCCCAGCGCCGTGCGATAATCGGCCAGACGCTGAAAAGCCGGAGCCAGCGCCGCCCGCGTGATGATCAGGTAGCGGACCGGACTCCCCTCCAGGCTGGGCGTCTGGCTCGGCGCAAAACCGCCCGCCGGCTCCGCCACGACAGCGCCATCGGTTCGGAGGTATCCGGACAACGCCGCGGGGTTCGCGATCAGGTCGGCCAGTTCCGCCTCGGCGCGCGCGCGCTCGCCCGGCAACCGCCGCTCGCGCACGGCGATCTCCGTCGCCGCCCCGGTCTTCCCGCCTGCGGTCCCCGGCAGGAGCCGGATCGCGTAGCGATCGAGCACTTCCAGTTCACTCCACTCGCCCGCCGCGTCGCGCACCGCACGCAGCGGATAGATCCGCACCAGCGCCAGGCGGAAACCGCGCCAGACCTGCGTGCCGCCGAATTCGCCCCACTGCGCCGGGAAGGCCGGCCCGTCGATTGCGAGCCGCGTATCGGCCAAGGCCACCCCCTCACTGCTGATGAGCGGCGGCCCCATGGCCAGCCGCCCCGGAACGTGCACGCGGTGCGTCGCCAGAGCCACCACTTCGATGCCGCCTGGCGCCGCCTCCAGCGGCACGAGCAGGCGCAGGTCGTATGCCGACAACGCAGGGCGATCCGTCTCGGCCCACGCCCGGCTGTCGGCCAGGCGTGGCTTCAGAGTCCCTTCGGCGGTCGTTTCCCACGCCAGTTCGCCGGTGAACTGTCCTTCGAAAAAGGCGGCGGGGACGCCGGCGCCCAGAGCCACGGACCCCCAGGCCAGAGCCGTCACCGTGGAGGCGATCCGGAAGATGCGGTTGATCGAACGCTGGTGGTCCATGCAAACCCTCCGGTAAATAGCGGCCGCATCCGCGGCATGACGCCGCGGAAGCCGATAATTCATCACGAGATACTAAGTGAGGAAACCGGTGCCTCCTCGGGGGACTGTGAACGCTGTTGTCAACCCGGGCGAGCCAACATGGCACGCCACTGCAGTACGTTAACCTTATGCGGTCGTCCAGCCCTCCAGGAGGTGGTAGGTGAGCGGCGCCGCCGTAGCGGTCCACTCAAGAGTGACTGTCACCATTTTACCAGAGAAACGGGGCGCGGTCAATACCCGCGCCCCGCCAACCGACCGCAGCAGGGTAATTTTGCGCGCCGCCACAACCGTCGTCAGCCGCTCACGCCCAGATCCGCACCGGTCCAGCGCGCCCACCAGTACGGACCGTAGCTGATCCCGTCGCGCCGGATAGCGGCCGCCAGCCGTACGCCCTGCGCCTCCGGCCCTCCCCCCTGCCCGCCGATCAGTCGCGCCAGGGCCCCAGGGTCTGCCACGATCGCCTCGTTGGTCGCCATCCCGTGCCGCCACCCCTCCCGTCGACCGCCAGCATCGAGCCGGGCCAGGAACCGGCCCAGCGTCAGCAAAGGTCGGCGGCCCCCGGGATCGAGCCGCGCCAGCAGAGTCATCGCATCCCGGTAGTGCCGCGCGGCCGGCGGCCTGGAGACCGGCTCGTCCTCGAAGATCCAGAGCCGCCCGTCTGGTGCGAGGCAGCGTCTCCACGCCTCCGGCACAGTCTCGGAGCCCCGCGCCGGCCAGAGGTGCCGCAACAGGTTTGCAGCGACGAGCAGCGCGACACTGCCGTCGGGCAGCGGCAGGGCCCGCGCGTCGGCCACGGCGTCGGCAACCGTGCCCCGCCGCGGCGGTATGCGATCGATCCGCCACGGACGCACGCCGCGCTCGGCGAGCACGGCGCTGAAGCGTCCGTCACCGCAGCCCACCTCGATCGTGCGGCGACCGGCGGTCAGCACCAGGTCTTCAAGAAAAATCGCGGGTAGTGGGCAGAACGACATCCTCGCCCATTTCCTCCGGCGCGCCGGCTTCGACCGTCCGCCGGCGCGACGCGGCCGGAGCCGGGTGCGTTACGAGTCGCCCGGGGCCGGGATCGCCAGCAACGGCGGCGACCGCCACCAACGTGCGCTGCACACGCTCCCGCTCGGCCTGCAGGTCGACGATCCCCGCCACCCTGCGCCTGGGAGCCCCCAGGCGCTGCTCCAGCCGATCGTCAAAGCCGAAAATGTAGAGGATCTCGGTCAAGGAATCGAAACCGAGCACGCGATTGCGCCGGTGCTGTGTCGCCTCCAGGTGCAGGGAAAACAGCCAGCACCCCAACGCCGGCATCCCGACCCACGGCACGCGCAGGAAATCGGACAGAGCGAACAACACCGTGCCGGCTGTGATCAGCAGGAGGAAGGCCACCGCGGCGCGCGGCGAAAAGCCGACCCGCACCAGACGGTGGTGCAGGTGATAGTCGTCGGCCTGGAAGATCGATGCGTGCTTGCGCCACCGACGGATGATCGTCGTGCCGGTGTCCCAGATCGGGACCACCATCGGCGCCAGCAGAACCGGCAGCGGCACACTCGTCCGGCGTCCCAGATCCAGAAGCAGCGTGCCGAGCACGAGCCCCATCCACATGCTGCCGGAGTCGCCCAGGAAGATCTTGCGCCGGCTGATGTTCCAATAGAAGAAGGCCACCGTCGCCCCGCACAGCGTGGCCGCGCACACCAGCGGCACGAACTCCCCCACCGCCAGCGAGATAGTGCCCAACGAGAGGAGCACCAGCACGCTGATGCCGCTCGCCAACCCGTCGAGCCCATCGATCAGATTCATCGAATTGATGAAGCCGAGGTACCAGAGCATGGTGATCGGCCAGGCCCAGCCACCGAGATCGATCCGGCCGAACGGCGGCAGATTCACCACCTCGAGACGCTGTCCGAAAAGCATCAGCCCCAGGATCACGAGCAACTGTCCGTAAAGCTTCTTCTCCGCGTGGATCCCGAAGCGATCGTCCCACACCCCCAGCGCCAGAATCGCCAGGCCGGCCCCGATGAGAACGCTGAGCCAGGACCACGGCATCGCATCCGTGAGACTGAGGCGTTCCTGGATGTAAAGCGTGAAAAAGAAAGATATGAAGATGGCCATGCCGCCGGTGCGCGGCACCGGCCTCAAATGCGAACGTCGGAAACCGGGGTGATCCACGATCTTGGTCAGGAAACCGAGATTGCGGAAGTGCGGCTGCACCAGCCACGACATGCTGAAGGCCAGCAGTCCGCACAACAGCGCAACGATCTCCCTATCCACGCAGCACTCCTTACCTGACGGTGAATCCGCCAGCCAGTCATCTTGGCAAACTAAACATTGTCCCTGGGCGGGGCAACGGCAATCTCGTCACGCGGGACTGCCGCCGCCATCACCTCCGCGTAAACCGCTGCCGTGGCGTCAGCCGTGCGCTCCCACGACCAGGCCCGCGCCCGCTCGCGACCGCGTGCGATCAATCGCGCCCGCAGCGCCGCGTCCCGATCCAGCCGGAAGAGCGCTGCGGCGATGGCTTCGGAATCGTCGGGATCCACCAGCAGGGCCGCATCCCCCGCCACTTCCCGCATGGCGCCCCGGTCGGCCGTCAGGACCGGCAGGCCGGCCGCCATCGCCTCCAGGATCGGAAACCCGAAACCTTCGTGAAGGGAAGGAAAAAGCAACGCACGTGCCGCACCGTACAAGTCCCACAAACGAGCGGGCTGGCAGTATCCCTCCAGGCGCAGCGCCCCACGCGCCTCCAGGGCGCGGATCGGCCCCCGGAGCGGGGAATCACCCCAGCCCCGGCCACCTACCAGGTTCAGATCGGGAGGAGGCGGACCGCCGGCGGCCTCGGCCTGGTCACGGAAACGGCGATAAGCTTCCAGAAGCCGCGGCAAGTTCTTCCGCGGCTCGAGAGTGCCCACGAACAGGAACGGTCCCCCGACATCGGCACGCTCCCCGCGGACCGGCTGCTCCCAGACCCAGGAGGGGGTGCCGAAGGGGGTGACCCGCAGACGATCCCGAACGGAGGGAAAGTGCGCTGCTACATCGTCCGCGGTCGCCGCGGAGTTGGTGACGATCCGGTCAGCCCGCCGCAACGATGCCGGCACCAGCGCCTGATAATACCAGCGCCTGGGCAGCTCCACGGTGCCGGGAAACCGCCGATACGCCAGATCGTGCACCGTGACCACGCTCGGGCAGGGCAGGCGCAGCGGCGCCACGAACTGCAGGCTGTGCAGCACCGCGGCGCCCAGGCGCGCCGCCAAAGCCGGCAGGACGAATTGAGTGTACAGAGCTTTGCGCAGAGCCCCGCCACCGGCAGCGGGACAGGGCAGCACCCGCCAGCCTGGGACCCCCACCAGGGGGGCGAAAGCCGCGGGATGCGTGGTCAGCACGCCGAAATCAAATCCCCGGTCCCGGGCCGCAAGCGCCCGGGTCAGTTCCAGGATCGACCGCCCCACGCCGGTAGGCTCCGGCTGCACGAGCAGTCCGTCGAGGAGAATCAGCGGGCGCTCAGCCACGGTCCGCCTCCCCCTCCCGCAGTGCTGCCAGCAGCAGTCCCAGCGCGACCCATATGTGGGGCAGATTATACTGCGAGAACGTCAGGAGCTGGCCCCAGACGCCGATCAAAGCCGCCGCGAGCAGGGCCACACGCCAGCGGGCGTCGGCCCTCTCCGCCCCCGACCAGGCAGCCCCCGTGACGCGCCAGATCTGCCGGGTCAGCAGGATCGCCCCCGCCAGAAAGACCGCGAAGCCAAGGACTCCCGTTTCACAGAGGATTTCGAGCGGGAAGGAGTTGACGACCGGCCAGTTGAACTGGCTTTGCAGGCCGATCGGCTCGACCAGCGCCACGAAGTGGAATCCGAACTGCCCCCACCCTATGCCGACGAGCGGGCTCAGCAGGAACGCGCGCCACGCGGCCTGCATCGAGTACAGACGCGTGAGGTTGGACCAGTCCTCGCGATTGACCGACTGCGCCAGTCGTCGCAGCGGCAGGGACAGGATGTCCGGACGCCAGAACAGGATGGCCAGCACCGCTCCTGCCAACACCGCCGCCACCAGCCAGGGTCGCAGCCCCGCGATGCGGCCGTTCCGGTCGCAAAACCCGATACGCCGGGCGAGCAGCGCCCAGACGACGGCGGCGCCGCCCGCGGCCAGCCAGGCCCCGCGCGACCAGGTCAGCAGCAGCAGAAGGCCACCGCAAAGCGCCAGCCCCTGGTGCCACCGTCGCGCGCCAGGCATCAGCACGACCGGCAGGGCCAGCAGGAGATAGTTGCCAAGGTAGAGCGGTTCGCAACAGGTGCCGCGCAGGCGGGGGATTCCGGTGAACCCGTGTCCAAGATACAACTCCTCGGAGCCGGAGAGGATGGTCGGGTTGGAGGTAAAGACGCGCTCCAGGGCGGCAAAGGCGAAGGAACCGCCACCGAACAGCAGGCCCTGGATCAGCCCGTAAAGCAGTTGACCCAGCAGGGCGAGGCTGAACATCCTGCGGGTCCATTCCCAGCGGGCGGCCCCCCGGGTCCAGACCAGGGGCCAGACCACGAACACGAACATGATCAGGATCTGGCTGAACTGTTTCGCAAGGCGCAGGAGTCGCGGCGCGGCGTCAGGTCCGCCAGCCGGGGGCTGGATCACCAGCCCCAGCGATGACACCGCCACCGCCGCCGCAGCGACCAGGCCAAAGGTGCTCCACGGGCGGGCGGCTACCCAGCCCGCCTGCAACCGCCTCCGCCCCATCGCGGCGATGGCGAACAGCGTCGCACCGGCCAGGAACAGATAGGCCGGCTGGAAACCGGCGCCCAGATCGACCCCGCTGGTCAGGCGCACCGGATCGCAGCCGATCAGGGGCAGGGTCAGGAGACATCCGCCATACAGGAGATGGGCCGTCCCCGATCGCGTCATGTCCATCGGGCGAAGAGCCGCCCCCGGACGGTCAACGCGCCAACGATCACTGGCATTCCCAGCCCCAGCAGCAGGCCTGCGGCATCCCCCCCGGCCGCGGGCATGACCCCTCCCGGCCTGCAGGCGGCAGCGGCCAGGGCGAGCAGGCAGAACCCGACGACCGTCGAAGGCCGCGCCAAGCGGAACACCTTCGCGTCAGGCCGGCGGCAACGGCAGGGCCGCGCCGCGCAGTTCACCGAGCAACCGCGCCAGAATGTCCACGAAATCTTCATGCGTGCGACAGCGTACCTCGCCCCCGCCCTCGCGGCCAAGCCGAACGTGAACGGCATGCGACTGGGGATGGCATTGGCAGAGGAGACGCCCATGCAGGCGGGCCACGATCCGGAACGGTTCCTCGTGCAGCATCACGCCGGGATCCAGTTCGCCCAGCAGATCCAGGAAGCGGCGAAAATCCTCGCGCAACGGCCCGGCGCGGACCAGCCCCGTCTGCACGGCGCCATCCCCGCTGTTCACGCGCACGCCTCCTGCGCCGCGGTGCCCGTCCGTCGCGACCCCTCCGCTCCCAGCGCCAGGCTGATGGCCAGAGGAGCGAACGGACAGGTTGTCCCGCCGGCAACCGCACTCCGGGGGTCACGGACTTCGGCGAGCAACTCGACGGTCGCCGCCGGGGCGCTCAGAGCGGCCAGAGCCTGCCACCGTTCTTGCTGGACAGCCATTCCGACGGCACACCCCAAACCATCCGAGTAGACGAGGACCTTGAGTTGGCGGGGCTTCAGCGCCGCGGCCAGTCGGCCGAGGCAGTACGCAGTGCCGAGGGTGCCCGCCTCCTCCGCACGCACGCACCACACCAGACCGTCCACGCCTTCATCGAACAGGCTCCCCCCATCCCAGGCATGTGCCGCCTCAAGGGCCGAGAGCGATCGTCCCACCAGCCCGCCCAGATTGATCCAGGCGCACACCGGACCCGCATCTTCCCCGGGGGACCTTCCGGTGAAACGGGGCGGGACCACCTCCACCCCGCCCATCCAGCAGCGTGTGTCACGCTCCGCGTGGCCGAAGGCCGCGGGCCTGAACAACGTGCGCAGTCGCTCCCGATCGCCGCCCCCCAGGAAAGGCGCCGCCGCCCAGGCCTGCCGGTGCCATTCTTCCAGCGTGACCCGCATCCGTCCCTGAGGAGCAGCGGTCCCACCGAGCAGCAAACTCGAGCGCGCCAGGCCGGCGGCGGTCCAGGCGGCCAGAAACCCGTGGCCCGCAGCGGCCACCGCGAACCGATAGGCGCGCGTTACGGCGGAGGCACGCTCCGCCAGCGGGACCGGGGGATCCAGAAAGAGATCGACGACCGCGCGGATATGGTGGTCGCGGGGGGCCAGGTCAACAGTCACAGGCGTCCCGATCTCACGGCACGACCAGTAGTGAATTCACACCACCGAAATCATTGGGCACGGCCTCGGCGTTCTGCGCATCGGGCCGCCAGTCGCCGTCCACGATGAAGCAATACTCATAGCGCCCCGACGGCACCGGCAGCACCGTCTCCCACTCACCGTCACCCTTCGACTCGAGCGGCTCCCCTTCCGCCTTCCAGTCCGAGAACGAGCCGGTCACCCGCACGACCCGGGCCTCTGGGAACCGGCCAACGAATCGCACCCCACCGGCAGTCAGGCACGGCCCGCCGGCCGGGACCGGCAGCGCGTCAGCAACCGGCTCGGCCAGACCGGCGCCGAGCGTGAGCATCTCCGCGGCCAAACTACGAAAATCGAGCGCCGCCCGGCAGCCGGAATCGAGACGGCCCTCGGTCAGGCCGGCCACGACCGCCTCCTTCAGCCTTACGGTGTGATGCACCACGGTGTCGAGCAGCAGATCGCCGAAGTCCCGGGCAAGATCCGCCGCGAAATTCCGCGCGAAACGTGAGCGCGGATCGTAGTTCGACAACAGCACCCGTGGCTGTGTCAGGTGGCCGCGCCGTTCGCTCAGGACCGCAAGGGTTTCGCGGAACTTGCGCACCGCCTGGGCGCTCTGAACGCTCGCATCGACCGGGACGATCGCTTCGCCGCTCGCGAGCAGGGCGTTGAACGTAAGCAGTCCGACACTCGGCGGACAGTCGATCAGCACGACATCGTAATCCTGAGTGGATCGTTCCAGCGCCCGGCGCAGGCGCCATTCGCGGCCCGTCTCGCCCGCCAGCGCCTGTTCGACGCCACTCAGCTCGATCCCCGCCGGAATCAGGTCCAGGTTGGGAGCCACCGTCTTGCGGATGTCTTCGATGCGCGCGTCGAGAGTGAGATACAGATCGTACGCGCTGGCGGCGAAGTCCCCCTCGCCCAGCCCACTGGCCAGAGTGGCATGCCCCTGGGGATCGTTATCGAACAACAGGACCCGCTGATCGCACTCGGCAAGCGCAGCGGCGAGGTTGGTGGCAACCGTCGTCTTCCCGCAGCCGCCTTTCTGGTTGGCTAGAGCGATGACTCTCATGGCCCCGTCCTTTCCGCGGCCACGCCTCGGCGGTGTGGCACAACCAGCCGATACCCTCCGGGGTCGGGAAAGCACAGTCACCCGCCCGACCGTCCGCCGAACCGACCATTGCAGTGGAGCTTAGGGGAGCGGTCGCGACTGTCAAGCGGATTCCCCCGCGCAGAGAGCGCGATCTACGGCAGGAAACGACGGCCCAGCAGCCACCCCCCGACCCCACAGACCAGCCCCCCGGCCACCTCGCCCCAGGTATGTCCGGTAAGCTCGCGCAGACGACCGCGGTCGAGGGTATGAGTGGCGATCAGTGCATCGACCAGATCATTGAGGACGCGGGCCTGTTTGCCCACCTCCTGCCGCAACCCGGTCGCCTCGAAGACGACATACGCAGCGAACACCAGGGTCACCGAAAAGAGGGAGCCGCCCCAGCCGGAGCGACTCCCCACGAACAGGGCCAGCGCGGTGACCGTCGCCGTGTGCGAACTGGGCATTCCGCCCGAGGCGAACAGCAGGGAGAAGTCGAGCCTTCCACTCCTGCACAACGACACGAGCACCTTGCCCACCTGTGTGGCCAGCCCGGTCGCCACAGCCAGCAGTCCCATCAGCGGCACGACGGACCGCCCCCCCTTCGACGACCGCTAGTAGGTCGCGAGATAGCGCTCCAGCTCCCAGTCGTGGACCTGCGCATTGAAATCGGCCCAGACCGCCTCCTTGGCTTCAAGGAAATGCGTGAAGATGTGGTCGCCGAGGACTTCGCGCATCACGGTGTCTTTGCGCAGGCAGTCGAGCGCCTCCTTGAGATTGGCCGGCAGCTGTGTGATCTTCAGCCGCCGCTTCTCCCGATCGCTCATCTCGAAGATGTTCTGGTTCACCGGCGGCCCCGGATCGAGCCGTCGCTCCATGCCATCGAGACCGGATCGGAGCATCACCGCGAACGCCAGATACGGGTTACAACTCGGATCCGGCACGCGCACCTCGACCCGCGTGCCGACCCCGCGCCGCGCCGGGACGCGCAGCAGCGGCGAGCGATTGTGCTCCGACCACGCCACGTTCACCGGCGCTTCGTAGCCGGGCATCAGCCGCTTGTAGGAGTTGACAAGCGGATTCGTGATGGCCACGAAGGCCCGCGCGTG
Organism: uncultured bacterium; assembly: GCA_963732385.1. Classification (GTDB taxonomy): domain Bacteria; phylum Krumholzibacteriota; class Krumholzibacteriia; order LZORAL124-64-63; family LZORAL124-64-63; genus CAVSZB01. The sequence continues at coordinate 599,325 of CAVSZB010000007.1, forward strand.
CTCCAGGATGCCGCCCATGTAATGGAGGGCGATCTCGCTCAGCTGGAACGGAGACGCCGGGTCGAAGAACGCATTGCCCTGATCGCCCGAGGTGTGAAATAGCGACTGGTGCGTATGCATGCCGGAACCGTTGATGCCGCGGATCGGCTTGGGCATGAAGGTGGCGTGCAGGCCATAATCGAACGCCACCTTCTTGACGATAAGCCGGAAAGTGATGACACGGTCGGCCGTTTCGAGCGCCCCCGCGTACTTGAAATCGATCTCATGCTGCCCCGGAGCGACCTCATGGTGCGCCGCCTCGATCTCGAAGCCCATGGCCTCGAGCGCGTTGACGATCTCCCGGCGCGCCTCTTCACCGCGGTCCACGGGCGACAGATCGAAATAGCCGCCGGCGTCATGCGTGCGTACGGTGGGATCCCCAGCCGCATCGCGCTGGAAGAGGAAAAACTCGAGTTCCGGGCCGCACACCGGAGCCAGTCCGTGCTCGCTGAACAACTGCAGCGTCCGCCGCAAGGCCAGCCGCGGACAGCCGGCGAAGGGGGTGCGGTCGGCGTTGTAGACGTCGCAGATCAGCCGCGCCACCTTGCCCTGGTCGCCATCGAACGGGAAGACCGCGTACGAAGTGAGGTCCGGCACCAGCAGCATGTCCGACTCCTCGATGCGGCTGAAGCCCTCGATCGAGGATCCGTCGAACATGATCTCGCCCTGCAGCGCCTTGGCGAACTGGCTGGCCGGAACCTCCACGTTCTTGTTCTGGCCCATGATGTCGGTGAAAATCAAACGCAGGAACCGGACGCCGTCCCGCTGCATCCGCTCCAGCAGCGCCGACCGTTCTTCCGGCGGCGCCACCACACCGCTGGCGAACGGCCGCAAGTAATCCGTCTTCTCTTCCCCGGACATAGTTCCTCCTCGGCTACTGCTCCCCGCGCAGCGTGACGACGGCGCCCTGGCCAGCGCGGATTCTCATCCCACAAAGGGCCACAATCTACTAGATTCGGCCACGACCACCACCGCCTGAGCGCGATCCGCGGAAAATGCCCGTTCGAGCGGCTCAATCCGTCCGGAGCGCTGCCGATACGGAGACAGGACGGCCATGCCGGCCGTCGTACTTTGCCATGGAGGGACCATGCCCGCATCGACTTCGGCCACCAGCGCCAACGGCGCCTGCCTCGCCAAATTCAGCGGCCGCTGCTACCTCCTCGACACCAATGTCCTGCTGCACGACGCCACGGCGCTCGAAGCGTTCGAGCAGCGTGACATCATCCTGACCGTGGATGTCCTCGAGGAACTGGACCGTTTCAAGCGCGAGAACGACGAGCGCGGACGCAACGCCCGGCGGGTGATCCGACAGATCGACGCTCTGCGCGCGGCCGGCAACCTCCGCGAGGGGGTGCCGCTGCCCCACGGCGGCCGCCTCTTCGTACTCGTCGACACGTACGTCGACCAGCTGCCGCGCGGCCTCGACGGCAGCATCCCCGACAACCGCATCCTGGCGGCCGGATTATGGTTGAAGGCCCACGGCGCGGATGTTGTTTTCGTCACCAAGGACATCAACGCCCGCGTCAAGGGCGACGCCCTCGGCCTCGTCGCCGAGGATCTGCAGCGCAGCACGGTCAACTTCGACGAACTGTACACCGGGTGGTGCGAACTGGAAGTGCCGGATGCCGCCGTCGACGCCTTCTACAACGGCGAACCGTGCACTCCTGACGTGCCGCTGCTCCCGAACGAAGGGGTGCTGCTGCGCGCCGCCGGCAATGCCAAACACACCGCGCTCGGGATCTATCGCCGTGACACGGCACGAGTCGAGCCGCTGAAACACGAAGGCGCGCGCCCGTGGGGCCTCCAGCCGCTGAACCTCCAGCAGCGCTTCGCCCTCGAGCTGCTGATGCGCCCCGACATCCAGCTTGTCACCATGCTCGGCCAGGCCGGCACGGGCAAAACCCTGCTCGCCCTCGCCGTCGGTCTGCACCAGGTGGCCGAGGAGAAGAGCTACCGCAAGATCATGGTGTCGCGCCCGATCATGCCCCTCGGCCGCGACATCGGTTACCTGCCTGGATCCAAGGACGAGAAGCTTGAAAGCTGGATGGAGCCGATCTACGACAACCTGCAGTTCCTGGTCGATCCGGAGATGGAGAAATCCGCGGGCAAGGTCCAGTACCTGTTCGACGCGGGACTGATCGATGTCGAGGCTGTTACCTACATCCGCGGTCGCAGTCTGCCCAAGATGTTCATCATCATCGACGAGGCACAGAATCTCACGCCGCACGAGGTCAAGACCATCGTCAGCCGGGCCGGCACCGGCTCCAAGGTCATCCTCGCCGGCGACGCCTATCAGATCGACAACCCCTACCTCGACGCTTCCAGCAACGGGCTCACGTATGTTGTGGAACGATTCAAGCAGGAGGCGATCTACGGCCACATCACGCTGGCCAAAAGCGAACGCAGCGAACTCGCGAGCCTCGCGGCGCGCCTGCTCTAGCTTGCGCGGTTCGACTCAGCCGCCGGCCGGCGCCATTTCCGCGCCGGCGAGAAACTGTCGCAACTGTCCGAGCAGGCAGGCGTTACAGCGCTTGACCGCCCGCGGCAGGGTCTTCTCGGCCTGCTTCTTGTCATCCCGGGAGGTCGCCGGCACATAGATACGCCCGGCAACCTCGCCCAGGCAGGTCTGCTGCCAGACCACTTCGCCCGCCCCGTCGCGCAGAGTCAGACGCACCTCGCATTCGGCCCGGTGCGCGGTCGGCATCGGCGCGGCGATCATCAGGGCGAGACCGGCCACGACCCCCGTGCGGATACGGTCGGACGGCGTTTCACCGAACACCATGCCACCGAGCATGCCGGCCCCCAACGGCAGCAGATAGGCACCCGGAGAACGCTGCAGGCGGCAGGCGAGCGAGAAGATCTCGGCCGACAACGTGAATGCGGCCTGTCGGGGCAGCGGCGTCAACTCGACCATGCGGGTCTGGGTCAGATCCTGGGCCAGCGCGGCACGGTACAACTGATCGACCGGGCGCTGCCAGGTATCGTCGTCAGGGTAGGTGCGGCCGAAGAACGCACCGCGCCCCTCGTGCTGATCCGGCGCACGCCGATCCTCGATGGCCCCCAGAAATACCCGCGGAGGCGGCAAGGAATCCGCAAACACCATCCCTGCCTGCTCGTCTGGATAGGGCAGCCCGATGAGCGGCCCGCCGCAGGAACCGACCAGCAGGCCGCCCGCGCCCATCAGGAACAGGCTCAGCCAGGGCGCCACCCGCCGCGCCACCGGGGCTCGACCACCATTCATGGGAACCTCCCCGTCCGGATCAACCCGGGCGAAATGAAGCTACGGCGCAGACCGTCGCACCGCCATACCGACCTGCCAGCCATGACGAGCCGCCGCGTCACCCGTCCGCAGCGCGATCTCGAGCGTCCCGCCACTGCCCCAGTACCAGAAGGAACGATCCGCCGATCCGTCTGCGAAGGTGACAACCGGTCCGGCGACCGCAATGCTGCCGACGACCACTTCGGCGCCCTCGGTCAGCCGCGCGCCGTGCGGACCATCACGTGCCACGTCGGTGATCGCATTACCGAACCGGTCGATCCAGACGATCCGCCCGAGCGCCTGCGCCGTGGTCGAATCCGCCCCGTCGGCCCGCGCGCTGATCGCCCCGCTCGCCGCACCGAGGACCGCCGGACCAGCCGGACTGCCGAGTTGATGCAGTGGCACCCCCATCGCCAGATGGGCCGCCGCCGGCGCAAACAGATCGCGCCCCTCGAAGGTCGGCGCCGGCTTTCCCGCGCGGCCTCGCTGATAGAGCGGATTGTCGAGCCGGACTACCGACACCGGCCCGCCGCGCGCGAGGAAGCCGAACAAACCATTACCCGGGCCGACGAAAAACTGGCCGGCGGCGGCGACCGCCACGGCGGGCCGAGCGGTACCGACGCCGGGGTCCACCACCGCCAGATGCACGGTCCCGGCGGGAAACGTCGGCGCGACCCGCCCGAGCAGCCAGGACGCGCCCGAAACGTCGCCCGGAGGCAGAGCGTGCGAGATGTCGACCAGCAACGGCAGCGGGAACGGTTCGGGAAACCGATTCCACTCCGAGAACAACATCGCCTTCATTTCGGCGACATACGGATCGGCGAGGCCGAAATCGGTCAGCAGGGTCAGCACGCGGATCAACCCGGTTCCTCCCCGACCAGAGTCTGGCCGACACCGGAGCGGGTCATCCGCCGGTGCCATGCCCTCCCTCCCGCAGCACATCGAGCATCACTCCGTGCAATTCCGGCGCGGCCGCCAGCACCGACTGGCCGCTCAGCAGACCTCCGACCCCCGCGAAATCGGTCACCAGCGCGCCGGCCTCGCGCGCCACCAGCGTGCCGGCCGCCGCGTCCCAGACCCGCAGGCTCAGCTCCCAGTAACCATCCAGCTTGCCGGCGCCCACATGGCAGAGATCGAGCGCCGCACTGCCGCCGCGCCGTACGTCGGCGCACCCCATCATGAGGAATCGCTGCAGACTGGCGGCGTTGCGCGCCACGAGCCCGTCCCGCACGTACGGAAAACCGGTGGCGAGCAGGGCGCGGTTCATCGGCACCGGCTCGCGCGGCCCCAGATCGCGCTGCCTTCCCGCCCGGGGCTGATCGAGCACCGCGCCGCCACCGCGGGCGGCGAGGTACAACTCGTCGAGGTAGGGAGCATACACCGCGCCCAGCAGCGGCCCCGCCGCATCGGCGCAGGCGAGCGAGACGCAGTACATCGGATAGTCGTGGACGTAGTTCGTCGTGCCGTCGATCGGATCCAGATACCAGATGCGTCCCGAACCGCCCGCGCGCGAGCCCCCCTCTTCCGCCACCACGGAGTCGTCAGGATACGCGACCGCCAGAGCATCGACGATATCCCGCTCGATCAGACGATCGAGATCGGTAACCAGTTCCGTGCGCGACTTCCAGGCGATCTCACGCCGCCGTCCCTGCTCGGCCAGCAGTCGTTCCCCTGCCGGGAGCACCATCGCGCGCAATTTCGCCAGATCCGCCCCGCCCTGGTCGTTCATGTGCCTCCCCGCCACGCCCCTTGGCCCCACGCTGAGGCCCGATGATAGGGCGGACGCGTCGCGCCGGCAACCGCCCGCTGCGCCGGCTGCTTGACAGCGGTGCGCCGCGCGGTAGCTTGTAGCCGATGCATGCCGCACGTTTTCCCGGGAAAGGATGCCACGATATCATGGAAGAGAAGATCAAGGCCGCGCTGGAGCGGATCCGCCCCGCCCTGCAGGCCGATGGCGGCGACCTCGAATACATCGATTTCCAGGCCGGCGTAGTGACGCTGCGGCTCACCGGCGCCTGTGGCAGCTGCCCCATGTCGTTGATGACCCTCAAGCAGGGGATCGAGGCGCGGCTGCGCAACGAAATTCCGGAGGTCCGGTCGGTCGAAGCGCTCTAGACCCGGTCGACCGGCGCCTCTTCAATAGCCGAGGCTGCGCAGTTGACGGCGCAGATCCTCGGGGACGGCGGTTTCGCGCGCCCCCTCGTCGCCCGCGCGCAGCGCGCCGCCCGCCAACTGCCAGGCCGCGCGCAGGCGCTCTCCCGCCGCCACGATCGAATCCGCACCGGCCGGCGCCGGCGCGCCAGCCAACGCCCGGGGCGCAGCGGCCAGATCGTACCAGGTGAGGCGGCCACCAGGGTCCAATCCCACGCCCAGCCAGGGCCACTGCAACCATCCCACCTGAGGCGGTCCGTACAGCAGATTCTCCAGGACCAGAGGGGCGACCTGCGACCGCCCGGCGGACGGAGTGGCTGCCGCACCCGGCCTCAGATCGCTCCCCACGCTCCCTGCCGGCCGCGGCCAGCCGAGCACGGCGGCGACCGTGGGGACCACGTCGAGCAGCGAGACCGGATCCGTGATCACGCGCCCTCCGTCCGTACCCCCGGGAAACCGGACGATCAACGGCACTCCGGTCACTTCCGGCAACAGGCTGTGGCCGTGGTCGAGACCGCCGTGGTCGAACAGTTCCTCGCCATGATCGGCAGTGACGATGACCAGGGTGCGGTCCAGCAACCCCGATTGCCGCAACTCGTCGAACAGCCGACCGGCCCAGGCGTCGGCGTACTGCACCTCCCGGGCATAGAGCGAAGCGATCGCGCGGCGCGCCGCATCGTCCGGCGACCAGGCTCCCGAGCGCACCGCGTAAAGAGCCGTGAAACTGCGTCCGCGGAAGAACCCGGTATCGGGAACATCAGACACGAGCGGAGCGACCCCGTGACCGGCGGCCGGCGCCGGCGCCGGCGTCGGATCGTCCGGCAACTCGCGCCAGGTATAGGGGAGATGGGGATCGAGCAGGTGTATCCAGAGGAAGAACGGGCGCTCCCGACCGTGTCGGCGCAACCAGCGCAGCGTCTTCGGACATCACGACGCCCGCTTCCGCCGCGTCGAAATGCAGATCGGCGTAGCGGGACAGCTCCCGGACGAACACGCAGCGTTCCGCCGGTTCGAGGAAGTTCGAGCACGAGGGAGTGCTCGAACGTGGCGTAACCGCGATCGAAGCCGTACCAGCGCGACAGGTACGGGTTGGTGACAAAAGCCGCCGTCTGCCACCCCCGACTCCACGCAGTGGAGGCCAGCGTGCCCAGCGTAGCGGGCAACGGACGGTACTGCCGCAGATCGAGCGCCGCGGGAGGACACCCGGTCAGCAGCGCGCCCACCGCCGGCAGGGTCCAGGGGCTGGGGGTCCACGCATTGGTGAACAGCGTCCCTTCGCCGGCGAATTCGTCGAGGTTCGGCGTGGGCGGTCCCGCCGGGTCGAGTCGGGACAGATGATCGCGTCGCCAGGCGTCGATGGTCAGCAGAACCACATTCGGCGCCCCCGCCGGTGTCGCCGCCTGCCGCACCAGTCCCAGGGTGCGGCGGCGCGGCTCGTCGGCGCGCCAATACGGCCAGGCGACCGCGCCAGCCGCGACCAGAATCAGCGGTCCGACCAGCAGCCAGGCGGGACGTCGGGCCAGACGAGCGGCCACCGGTCGCAGCGCAATGCACCCCAGCCCGGTGGCGCCGAGCCAGAGCAGTCCGAGCGCCCCCTTGCCGGCGACGACGCCGTGAGCGCTCCACCAGACCGGCACGAGACGCTCGCGCAGCAGATAGGCTGACCAGACGACCAGCAGAAAAGCCCCACTGCCGGCGACCGCCGCGGCAAAAGCGGCGCGGCGCGGTCGGCGCGCCTGCCGCAGCATCAGCCCGGCTGCCGGGAAGACTAAGACCGTCATCGCCAGGCCGGTGACGCCGCACAACACTGTCGGCGGCAGGACGGCGCGCCAGAATCCCTGGTTCGGCAGGTCCGGCGGCGGCCCGAAGCGCAGCCATTGCACGCTGGCCTCCAGGCCCCCGAGCCCGGCACCCACGACCCACGCCGCCAACAGCGCGGCCGCGCCCGTTCTCAACCAGCCGCGCAACGCGCGCCTCCCCCCGCGCCTCGGCCCCACCCGCCAGCGGGCGGCGACGGCGCGTCGTATTGATCGACCAAAAGCCGCTGGCGGTCAAGCGGGCCTTGGGGCAGATTGGGGACTCGCGCGGCCTGCACCGGTCGCGGTCCACGGCGGGACCTGCCTTCCGGGCAGGATCGGAGGCACGATGCAGACCTACCGCGGCGTCGATTTCTACGGCTTCGAGGCCCAGCTCTCCGACGAGGAACGCTCCGTCCGCGACACCGTCCGCGTCTGGGTCGAGCAGCAGTTCCTGCCGGTGGTGCGCCAGCACCACGCCGCCGGGACCTTTCCGGTCGCGCTCGGTCGCGACCTGGGCACCCTGGGGTTACTCGGCCCGAGCGTAAAGGGACCCGGCTGTGCCGGACTTTCGTCCACCCTCTACGGCCTGATCTGCCAGGAACTAGAACGGGGCGACAGCGGTCTGCGCAGTTTCGCGTCGGTCCAGGGCAGTCTCGTCATGTGGCCTATCAGCGTCTACGGCAGCGCAGAGCAGCAACGGAAATGGCTGCCTGAGCTGGCGGCCGGACGCCTGCTCGGCTGCTTCGGCCTGACCGAGTCCGGTCACGGCAGCGATCCGGGGGGCATGGAAACGACCGCTGTCCGCGACGGCGACCGCTGGGTCCTTCAAGGGTCCAAGATGTGGATCACCAACGCCACCCTCGCGGACCTCGCGCTGGTGTGGGCGCGCGGCCCCGACGGCGTGCTCGGCTTCCTGGTTGAGCGGGGCACGCCCGGCTTCACTGCGCAGGAGATCCGCGGCAAGTTCAGCCTGCGGGCCAGCGACACGGGGGAACTGGCGTTCGATGCGGTGCGGCTGCCCGACAGCGCCCGACTGCCGCTGGCGCGCGGACTCAAGGCGCCGCTGGCCTGCCTCAACGAGGCGCGTTATGGCATCGCCTGGGGCGCGGTCGGCGCGGCGGCCGACTGCTACCATACGGCGCTCGCCTACGCTCTCGAACGGCGTCAGTTCGACCGCCCCGTGGCCGGCTTCCAGCTCGTGCAGGCGCGGCTGGTGGACATGCTGACCGAGATCACCAAGGCGCAGGGACTCGCGCACCAGCTGGGGCACCTCAAGGACCGGGGCGTCAACCCGGCACCGCTCGTTTCCCTCGCCAAGCGCAACAACGTCGCCATGGCGCTGGACTGCGCCCGCTCCGCGCGGGAAATCCTCGGCGCCGCCGGCATCACCGACGAGTACCCTGTAGGCCGGCACCTCACGAATCTCGAATCGGTGAAGACCTACGAAGGCACGCATGAGATCCACACGCTGGTGATCGGCGCCGAGATCACGGGAATCCCGGCCTTCCGCGGCTGACCGCGGCCGTGTGAAAAACGGGAGAGCCGTCCGGCTCTCCCGTGCTCCATGCCAGGCGCCCGTCGGCGATCCTCAGCCGGTCATCGTCCGGAAGGTCGCCTCAGCAAGGCGCTGCAGGCCACCCGGCCAGATACCGAGAAACAGCAGCAGCAGCGCGATCATGCCGGCCGCGAACAGCGATTCCCAGCTGCGGCCTTCATGGATCGCTTCGCCCTCGGGCGACTGCATGTACATGACGACGATCACCCGCAGGTAGAAATAGACCGACAGCAGCGAGTTGATGACGCCCCAGACCGCCAGCGGCACCAGCCCCGCCTGCACCACCGTGCTGAAAATGTAGAACTTGCCCATGAAGCCGGCCGTGGGCGGAATGCCCGCCAGCGAAAACATGAACACGGCCAACGATGCCGCCGCCAGCGGCTGTCGTCGGGAAAGCCCGGCGTAGCCGGAGATACGGTCGGCCTCCTCGTCCTGGCTGCGTCCGAGCAGCGACACGATGCCGAAGGCGCCGAGATTCATCAGCGCGTACGCGACGAGGTAGAAAAGCACCGCGCCGCCGGCAGCCGGGGCAACGGCCGACGCGAACCGCGTCGCCTCACCGCCACGGGCCGGCGCCAGCAGAGCCAGCAGGCCGAGCATCAGATAGCCGGCGTGGGCGATACTCGACCAGGCAAGCATGCGCTTGAGGCTCTCCTGGGCCAGGGCCACCAGGTTGCCCATGGTCATTGTCAGGACCGTCAACGCCGCCAGCAGCGGGAACCAGAAACCGGCCAGCGGCGGCAGGGCCAGCCAGGCGAAGCGCAACAACGCCGCGAGGGCCGCGGCCTTGACCCCGGCCGCCATATAGCCGGTCACGAAGGAGGAGGCTCCGTCGTACACGTCGGGGGTCCACATATGAAACGGCACGAGCGCGATCTTGAAGCCGAAGCCGATGAGGATCAGTCCGGTCGCCGCGAGCAGCAGCACCCGGTCGTGAGCAGGAGCCGCCACGGCCGCGGCGATGGCGGCATAGTCGGTGGCGCCGACGAAGCCGTAGAGCAGCGCCATTCCGAACAGCAGGAAGGCCGACGAGAAGGCCCCCAACAGCAGGTACTTCAACCCCGCCTCGGTGGCGCGCAGCGAGCCACGCCGCCCCCCCACCAGCACATAGACCGCCAGGCTCATCGTTTCCAGGCCGAGGAACAGCGTCAGCAGGTCGGTGGCCGCGGCGAGGATCATCATGCCGAGCGTGGCGAAGAGGAGCAGGGGATAGAAATCGGAGCGCCACCGACCGTCGCGCTCGAAAACACTGGTGGCGAAGGTCGCGGTCAGGAGCGCTATGCCCAGGAAAAGGAAATTGAAGTAGCGGGCATAAGGTCCGGCGCTGAGCATGCCCCCGAGCAGCCCCTCCATCACCGGCGGCACCACGAGCTGGGTCGCCAGGGCGCCCAGCATGGTCAGCACCGTCAGAATGTAGAGATGGTCCCGGCGCGGGGAACGGGTGAAGGCATCCGCCAGCAACACCACCACGCCGCCCGCGGCGGTGACGATGTACGGCAACAGGGCCGGCAACTGCATCTGGAGGGCTGGAACGGCGCTCACTGTCGGCATCACTCACCCTCCGGCGGCGTCACGAACCGCGAGGCGAAGCGCGGCGCGGCCGGGGAGCCCGCGTGACGCGCCGGATCGTCGGGAGTGGCCAGCTCACGCACCAGAGGTGCGAGCAGGCGCTCGATGGACGGCTGCATGCGGTCGAGCAACGGCGTAGGGCGCATCCCCAGCCAGAGGATGCCGATCAGGATCGGCAGCAGGCAGGCCATCTCCCGCGGCCGCAGGTCTGACAGACCACGATTCTGTTCGTGCCGTACCGGGCCGAAGAAGACCCGCTGGTACATCCAGAGCATATAGATGGCGCCAAGCACGACCCCCGTGGCGGCCACGGCGGCGAAGAGGCGCGCGTGCGGAAGCAGTTCGCTGCGGAACGTACCGAAGAGGATCAGGAATTCTCCGACGAAACCGCACAGACCGGGCAACCCGATACTGGCCAGAGAGACCAGCATGAAAACCGCCGCGTAACGCGGCATAACATGGGCGAGCCCGCCGAAATCCGCGATGAGACGGGTGTGCCGCCGCTCGTAGATCACTCCCACCAGCAGGAACAGCGCGCCGGTGCTCAGCCCGTGCGCGAGCATCTGGAAGATCCCGCCAGCCAGCCCCTCGGGCGTAAGGCTGACCAGGCCAAGCACCACGAAGCCGAGGTGGCTCACGCTCGAATAGGCGACCAGCTTCTTCAGATCCGGCTGCACCATCGCGACCAGAGCACCGTACACGATGCCGATCACCGCCAGCATCGCCAGCCACGGCGCGAACACCACCACCGCGTGCGGGAAGAGCGGAATGGCGAACCGCAGCAGACCGTACGTACCCATTTTCAGCAGGATGGCCGCCAGGATGACCGAGCCGGCAGTGGGCGCCTCCACATGCGCGTCCGGAAGCCATGTATGCAGGGGAAAGAGCGGCACCTTGATCGCGAACGCGAGCGCGAATGCAGCGAACAGCCAGAGCTGCGTTTGCGGCGCCAGTTGCAGCGCCATGAAGTCGGCCAGGGCCATGCTGCCGGCGCGGGCGTAGCAGTAGAGGATCGCAACCAGCATGAAAATGCTGCCTACCATGGTGAATAGGAAGAATTTCACCGCGGCGTAGACGCGACGCTCCCCGCCCCAGATCCCGATGATGAACGCCATCGGGATCAGCATCGCCTCCCAGAAAACGTAGAACAGCAGCATGTCGCGCGCCACGAAGGTGCCCAGCATCGCCGTCTGCAGGAGCAGCAGGAAGGCCATGAATTCAGGAACCCGATCCGTGATCGCGCGCCAGCAGCTCACGATCACCAGGGGACCGAGGAAGGTGGTGAGCAGGACCAGGAACAGCGAGATGCCATCGATCGCCACCGCGTAGCTGATCCGGCCGTGGGCCAGCCACGCCGCCCGCTCGACGAACTGATCGCCTCCCTGGGCCGGGTCGAAGCGCAGCAGCAGCGGCAGCGACATGGCCAGGTCCGCCAGCGCCACGACCAGCGCAGTCCAGCGGGCCGCGGTCGCCTGCCGCAGTGCCAGCAGGATCAACAGCGCCCCGGCGACCGGCAGGAAGGTGACCCAGGTCAGGATGTGATCCGCGAAGAACGCCACGGCCGTCTCCCCTCCTAGCTCCGGATGGTCAGGTAGAGGACAAAGACCGTCGCCCCCACGGCGAAGGCCCAGGCGTAGAACCGCACGAGACCGTTCTGGAATACCCGTAACACCGAGCCGGTCACCGCCACAGCCATGGCGGCGCCGTTGACGATGATGCCGTCGATCAGACCGGCGTCCACCCAGCGCCAGAGCACGCGCCGCGCGAACACGTGGCCGGGACGGATGATGGCCGCCTCGTACGCCTCGTCGACCCAGTACTTGTTCGCCAGCATGCGATAGGGGATTCCTCCGGCCAAACCGCGCCAAACATCCGCGAGTTTCGGCCGCCGTCCGTACACCCACCAGCCGGCCAGCAGACCGCTGGCGGCTATGCCGAGAGAGAGGAACATGAGCAGCCACTCGGGGCCGGCGCTGGCGGCGTGCGCCACGCCCTGCGCGCCCTCGGCAGCGTGCTCAGCGAGGGCCGGCGCCCCGTGCGCCCCGCCCCCGCTCGTGAACACCGGCTCCAGCCAGCGCTCAAACCGGTTGGATCCCCCCAGGAAATGTGGCCAGCCGATCCAGCCGCCGACGACCGACAACGCGGCCAGGATCACCAGCGGCGCCGTCATCGTGGCGGGCGATTCGTGGATGTGCTGCCGCACGTGGTCCGACGCGCGGTTCTCGCCGAAGAAGGTCAGCGATACGAGCCGCATCATGTAGAAGGCGGTCAGCCCGGCGCCCAGAAAACCGACCAGCCACAGGGCGACGCCGCCCCCCTCACCGCTGAACGCCTTCCAGAGGATCTCGTCCTTGCTGAAGAACCCGGCCAGCGGGAAGATGCCGGCTATGGCGAAAGTGCCGATCAGGAACGTGGTGCTGGTGACCGGCAGTCGGCGCCGCAGGCCCCCCATCACCCGCATGTCCTGCTCGCCGCTCATCGCGTGGATCACCGAGCCGCTGCCGAGGAACAGCAGCGCCTTGAAGAACGCGTGCGTCATCAAATGGAAGACCGCGGCCGCGAATCCCCCCACACCGCACGCCAGCATCATGTACCCCAGCTGGCTGACCGTGGAGTAGGCGAGCACCTTCTTGATGTCGTTCTGCGCCAACCCGATGGTGGCGGCAAGCAGCGCGGTCGCCGCGCCCACCGTGGCCACGACGGCCAGCGCGACCGGCGACATCACGAAGAGGAAGCTGAGGCGACAGATCATGTAGACGCCCGCCGTCACCATCGTGGCGGCGTGGATAAGCGCGCTGACCGGCGTCGGACCGGCCATCGCGTCGGGCAGCCAGATGTACAGCGGGATCTGCGCCGACTTGCCGGTTGCGCCCAGGAAGAGCAGCAGGCAGGCGCCCGTCGCGACGGGGGCGAGCAGCCCGGCGTGCGCCTGCAGCGTGCGGAAGGAGAACAGCCCCTCCCCCGGGGCGAGATGCGGCAGGAGCGCGGCCCCGATCATGAACATGCCGAGCAGGAAACCGAAATCGCCGATGCGGTTCACCACGAACGCCTTCTTGCCCGCGACGGCGTTCGCCTCCTCGTTGAACCAGAAGCCGATGAGCAGGTAGGAGCAGAGCCCCACCCCCTCCCAGCCGAGAAAGAGCAGCATAAGGTTCTCGCCCAGCACCAGGCACAGCATCGCGAAAATGAACAGGTTCAGATAGGCGAAAAAGCGCCGGAAACCGTCGTCGTGGGCCATGTAGCCAAGCGAATAGACATGGATCAGCAGCCCGACGCCGGTGACCACGAGTGTCATGACGGCGCTCAACGGATCCATGGCGAAGCCGAAATCGGCCCGCAGCGCCCCCACGCCGATCCAGGGGTAGACGCTGTCGGTCACCATCCGCGCCTCAGGGACCAGCGCGACCAGGCGCAGGAACACCTTTACCGCCAGCAGGAACGACACCCCCACCGCGCCGCACGCCAGCAGACCCGAGGCCCGTTTCGGCAGACGCCTGCCGAGCAGACCGTTGAGCGCGGCGCCCAGCAGCGGCGTCAGCACGATCCAGCGCAGGGCGGTTTCCGTTGCGGGAATCGGCACTTCATTACTCCATCAGGGTCTTGAGGTCGTCCACGTTGACCGTCCGGCGCAGGCGATGGATCTCCACCAGGATGGCCAGACCGATCGCGGCCTCGGCGGCCGCCACGGCGAAACTCATCAGCACGAAGACATGCCCGGAGGCGTCTCCCCACTGCCGGCTGAACGCCGCGAACACGAGATTGGCGGCGCTGAGCATCAATTCGATGCACATGAACAGGATCAGGGTGTTACGGCGCGTCAGCACACCGACCAGCCCGGTCACGAAGACCGCCCCCGCCAGGGCCAGGTAATGCGTGAGTCCGATGGTCACGACTGCCTCCTCGGGGCCAGGCCGAGCGCGACAGCGCCCACGATCGCCACGAGCAGGACCACCGAGATGAGTTCGAACGCCAGCAGATAGCGGTCGAGCAGCAGAGCCGCCACTCGCTCCGCCCGCCCGAACCCGGCCGGCGCCGCCGCGCGGAAACCGGCGCTGCCGTGCCCGCCGAGCAGGATCGCGCCGGAAATCAGCAGCGAAGCGGCAGGCAGAGCCACCGCCGGCCAGACCCAGCGCCCCTGCGGATGGAGCTCCGCGCCCAGCACCGGCCCGTGCAGCATCATGATCACGAACAGGAAAAGGACCATGATCGCGCCGGCGTAGACGAGCACCTGCAACACCGCCAGAAACGGCGCCGACAACAGCGCGAACAGCCCGGCGGCGTTCAGGAATGCAAAGATGAGCCAGATCGCCGCGCCCACGGCGCTGCGGCTGGCCACGGTCATGATGCCGCCCAGCAGCATCAGGCCGCCGCAGAGCCAGAAAACAATGCCCTCGAGCATGCCGACCCTTCCCTGCGCGACGCTCAGAGCGTACCGCGCTCCTCATCGTTCAGCAGAAATTCCTTGCCGACGAAGAACTTCCCGCGACTGTCGGCCGCGATCTCGTAGATGCCGGTATCCATGCGGATGGCATCACAGGGACACGCCTCCTCGCAGAGCCCGCAATAGACGCAGCGCAGCAGATCGATCTCGAAGGACGCCGGGCGCTTCTCGATGCGGGGATCCGGATGCTCCTCCGCCACGATGTGGATGCAGTCGGCCGGACAGACCGTGCTGCACATCATGCAGGCGACGCAGCGGGGAGTGCCGTCCTCCCGCTGCATCAGCCGGTGCCGCCCGCGGAAACGGCCACTGTAGACCCGCTTCTCCTCGGGGTACTGCACGGTCGGCATGTCCCCCATGTGCAGAACATTGTTGATCAGGTGACGGATCGTGATCCCGAGACCGCGCAGCACTTCCCAGATGTAGATCGACTCCCGGAAAGTCTGGCGCTTGCTGCCGCCAGCCGGCGAGCCTGTCTGCATCGGCGTCGCGCTCATCCCGTCTGTCCCTTCCGCCCGGCCGGTCCCGTTCATACCAGGGCCAGCACGAGCGCGGTGATCGCCAGATTCGCCAGCCCCAGCGGCAGCATCACTTTCCAACCGAGCCGCATCAGCTGGTCATAACGGAAGCGCGGCAGTGTCCAGCGCACCCAGATGAACAGCCAAGCGAAGAAGATCGTCTTGCCGAGAAACGCCCCGGTCTGCGCGGCGGTCGCGTAGAACGAAGCCGCGCCCGGACCGATCGTCCAGGGACGCAGGGCCAGCGATCCCGCCGCCGCCAGGGCGACGGAGCCGCACACCGCGCCCAGGAAGCCCGGCTCGCGGTCGCGGGCATCGCCGAACTTGCCGCGTTCCCGCCGGGCGCGGCGCGCGAACAGGCAGGCAAACCAGGCGGCGGCCACGGACGTCGCCGCCAGGGTGCCCGTCAGCAGCGGCCCCGCCTGCGCCACGAGACGCGCGCGCGGCAGCCACGGGATCTGCCAGCCGCCGAAGAACAGGGTCGTGATCAGGGCCGCGCCCACGATCATGTTGCAGTACTCGGCCATGAAGAAGAGGGCGAACTTGAGCGAGCTGTACTCCAGATGATAGCCGGCCACCAGTTCCGAGTCCCCCTCCGGCAGGTCGAACGGGGTGCGGTTGGTCTCGGCGTAGACCGCGGTGATGAACAGCAACGCTCCCAGCGGCTGCACGACCACGCCCCACATCGGCAGGAAACCCCAGAGCAGCTGCCCCTGCCCCCGCACGATGTCCATGAGGCTGAACGACGAGAAGATCAGCAGCAGGCCCATCAGCGCCAGCCCCATGCTGATCTCGTAGCTGATCATCTGGGCGCCCGACCGCACCGCGCCCAGGAAGGTGTACTTGTTGTTGGCTGCCCAGCCGCCGATGACGATGCCGTAGGTGCCGAGGCTGGCCACGGCGAACACGTACAGGATACCGGCGTTCAGGTCCGCCACGATCAGCGGCACGCGCCGACCACCCTTCTCGAGAAAATCCCCGAACGGGATCACGGCGAAGGTGCTCAACGCCACCGTCATCACGATGAACGGCGCCAGCGAATGCAGGAACTTGTGGGCCCGCGCCGGCACCACGTCTTCCTTGAACACGAGCTTCAGCACATCCGCGATCGGATGCACCAGACCACCCAGGCGCAGCCCCAGGACCGACGCCCGGTTGGGGCCGGTGCGGTCCTGGATGAACGCGGCCCCCTTGCGCTCGGCCCAGATCAGCACCGGCAGCATGGAAAGCATGAAGGCCAGCATGAAGCCGATCTTGGCCAGGGTCTCGAGCACGAAAGCCATCAACGACCTCCCGCGTCCGGCGCACCGGAGCCGCCACGCGCGACGAGTCCCGCGGCCGGCAGGGCATTCAGGTCGATTCCGGGCGGCAAAGCCAGCTTCGCCGCCACCTCGCGCCGCAGCGCCGCGAGCGTGGTCGCAGCGGGCGCCGTCCCGAGCCGGCCGAGCCACTCCGCCAGCACCCGCCAGTCCTCGCGTGCAGTGCCGGGACGCGCGATCGCCGCGCGCAGCTCCTGCAACCGCCCCTGCCGGTTGGTCAGCAGGCCGTCCTTCTCCGCCCACATCGACAACGGCAGCACCACCGCCGCCGCCTCCGCGGTCGCGCCGCGCCGGTTCCCGAGATAGATGAGCTCGCCGCCGGTCAGGGCCGACGCAAGCCGGGGGGCAGACGCCGCCGGGTCGCCGCCGTACACGACCGCCACCCGACCCGGGCCGAGGCGCGCCGCCAGTTCGTCCGCCGGCGCCTCGCGCAGGCCGAGCCAGCCGAGCGCCGCGCGGTTGGGTGCGCGGTCGCCGTCGATCAGGAAGTCATCGCCCTCGCCGCGGTCCGCCCCGGCCACGCCGCCGTACACGGCCTCCGGCCCGCCCAGCAGTTCTCCCAGAAGCCGGAAGAGGAAAAGCTCCTCGACCGTCTGGTGGGCGCACGCCAGCGCCAGCGCGACCCCGCCGGGGCGCACCAGTCGCTCCAGTTCCGCCCACGCCTCGCGCCACTCCACCGGCTGCAGCACGCCGTCGCGTCGCACCAGCGGCTGCGTCAGGCGATCGTCCGCGTGCAGGTGCTTGTATTCCATCCGCCCGTGATCGCACATCCACGGACCGTTCACCTCGTCGTTGCGTCGCGGGCGGAGACGCCAGACGCGACCGCCCTCGTGGTCCACGCGCACGTTGCAGCCGGTAGCGCAGCCGGGGCAGACCGACGCGGTGCTCCGCAGCAGCCAGACCCGCTTCCGGAAGCGGAAGTCGCGGCTCGTGAGCGCCCCCACGGGGCAGATGTCGACAGTGTTGAGACTGTAGGCATTGTCCAGTTCGCGGCCCGGCGCGACGGCGATCTGAGCGCGGTCGCCCCGCTGCAGGATGCCCAGTTCGCCCGTCTTCGTGACCTCGGCGCAGAAGCGCACGCAGCGGGAGCAGAGCACGCAGCGCTCCTGATCGAGGATCACGTACGGTCCGATCGGCTCCGCCTTGCGCTTGTGCACCTTGTCGCGCTTCGCTACATCCGACTCGTACAGGCCGTAGAGCATGTACTGGTCCTGCAGGCCGCACTCGCCGGCCTGATCGCAGATCGGACAGTCGACCGGGTGGTTGATCAGGTGCATCTCCAGGATGCTGGTGACCGCCGCCAGCACGCGCGGACTGCGCGTGCGCACGATCATCCCATCCTTCACCACCGTATTGCAGGCGATGGTCAGCTTGGGCGCCCCCTCGACCTCCACCTGGCAGAGGCGGCAGACCCCCGCGATCGACAGATCGGGGTGATAACAGAAGTGCGGGAGGGCCTCGCCGCGCACCTGGGTGCAGGCGTCGAACAGACGGGTTCCGTCCGCCACCTCGATGACCTGCTCGTCGATCGTCAGCCTCACCATGGCGCGCTCACCCGATCACTTCGTTGGTCGTCCGCGCCCAGCGTGACCGCGAACCGGATTCCTCCGGCCGACGCGCGAGGGCGGCGAACTCGTTCCGGAACTTGGCGAGGAAACTGCGCATCGGCATCACCGCGGCATCCGACAACGGACAGATGGTCAGGCCCATCATGCCGTTGCACACCTTCTCCAGCAGGTCGAGATCGGCGGGCGTCCCCTCGCCGGCGCGCAGGCGCCGCACGATGCGGTGCAACCAGCCGGTGCCTTCGCGGCACGGCGTGCACTGGCCGCACGACTCGTCCCAGTAGAAATGCATCAGCACCTGGATCAGTTCGACCATGTCGCAACGCTGCGGGATCACGATCATCCCGCCAGACCCGAGCATGGTTCCCGCCGCCGCGAGCGATTCATAGTCCAGATTGCACGCCATGACCTCGTCGGCGGTCAGGATCGGCACCGACGAGCCGCCCACGATGACCGCCTTGAGCTCCTCGCCGTCGGCCATGCCGCCGAGGTCCTGGGCGAAAAACTCGCGAAACGGCAGCCCGAGCGGGATCTCGTAGACGCCCGGGCGGCGTACCGGACCGCTCACGCTCCAGAGCTTGGTGCCGGGCGACTTCTCGGTGCCGAACCGCCGGTAAGCGGCCGCTCCGTCGCGCAGGATCGGCGGCACCGCCGCCACCGTTTCGACGTTGTTGACGATGGTCGGCTGCTTGAGGAAGCCCTGCACCGCCGGGAACGGCGGCTTGATGCTCGGCTGCCCCTTGCGTCCCTCGATGGAATTGATGAGTCCGGTCTCTTCGCCACAGATGTAGGCGCCGGCCCCTTTGTGCACGATCATCTCCAGGTCGAAGCCGGAGCCGAGGATATCGCGCCCGAGGTATCCGGCGCGGTACGCCTCATCCACCGCGGTCTGCACGCGGTCGACCAGCCAGCCGAACTCGCCGCGGATGTAGATGAAGCAGAGCCCGGCCCGCACCGCATACGACGCGATGATCGACCCCTCGATCATCGCGTGCGGATCGTAGTCCATGATCCAGCGATCCTTGAACGTGCCCGGCTCGCTCTCATCGGCGTTGACCATGAAGTAGACGGTTTGCGCCTCCGCCGGCACGAACCCCCACTTCACCCCGGTCGGGAAGCCGGCGCCGCCGCGCCCGCGCAGCCCGGACGCCTTGACCTCCTCGCGCACGGCGAGCGGGGTCATTTCCTTCAGGGCCCGGCGCAGGGCCTGGTAGCCCCCCTCCGCCTCGTAGACCGCCAGCCGGTGACCGTCGGCGCGACCGAAACGGGCGGAAAGGATGCGGCAGTCTTCACGCGTCATGCCGTCATCCCTCCAGCGACCGGTCGGTGTCCGGTCGCAGCGGCGCGCCCCGCCGCAGGCTGTCGAGCAGCGCGTCGATCTTCGCCGGAGTCAGGTTCTCGTAGAGATGCCGTCCGAGCTGCAGGCAGGGGCCACTGCCGCAGGAGCCGAGGCACTCCACCCCCTCGAGCTGGAACAGGCCGTCGGCCGTGGCCTCCCCGAGCCGGATCCCGAGCTTCGCCTCGAGGTGGCCGATGATGCCGCGCGCCCCCATGACGTGGCAGCTGATGTTGTGGCAGACCTGCAGCACGTGTTTCGCCTGCGGCTCGCTGCGGTACATCGTGTAGAAGGTGATGACTTCCCAGACCCTCGCCTCCGGCACCTCCAGCCGCGCCGCCAGCCAGGCCACCCCCGACGGCGGAATATGGCCCTGCTCGTCCTGCACGATCCAGAGCGCCGGCATCAGCGCGCTCTCGCGCGTCGGATAGCGGGCCACGACCGCGTCGAGACGCGCCAGACTCCCGGCGGAGAGCGCGAAGGCCCCGGAGGCGGCGGGGGAATCGTTCATGCTGCGCAAAACCTCGCATCCGGCGGCGGCCGCGGTCAGCGGTCCAGCTCGCCGGCGATGATGTTCAGGCTGCCCAGGATCGCGATGGCGTCGGGAATCATGAGCCCCTCGATCAGACGCGTATAGCTGGAGAAGATCGGGAAGCACGGCGGCCGCACCTTCAGGCGCCAGGGGCGACCACTGCCGTCGGCGACGCAGTAGAACCCCAGTTCGCCGTTGCCCCCCTCGCCGAAGCCGTAGGCCTCGCCCGCCGGCACCCTGATCCCCTCGTAGACGAGCTTGAACTGGTTCATCATGCCTTCGATGCTGCCGTACACCTGCTCTTTGGGCGGCAGCACCACACGCGGATCGTCTACGTTCACCGGCCCGTCGGGAATCCGCGCGAGGGCCTGGCGGATGATCCGCGCGCTCTGCCGCATCTCGGCGAAGCGGACCATGATGCGGTCGTAAGTATCGCCGTTCTCCCCCACCGGGATGTCGAAGTCGTAGTCCCCGTAGCCGAGGTACGGCGCATGCCGTCGCACGTCGTAGGCGAGACCGGTCGAGCGCAGGCAGGGCCCGGTCCAGCCCCAGCTCAGCGCCTCCGCCGTCGAGATCGCCCCCACGCCGATGGTCCGGTCGAGGAAGATCCGGTTGCGCGCCACCAGCCCGAGCGTGTCGCGGATCCCCTCCTCCATCCGGTCGAGATGCAGCAGCACTTCCGCCGCGAAGCCGGGATAGAGATCGTGCGACAGACCGCCGATGCGCGCGTAGTTCGTGGTCAGACGCGAACCGCACAGCTGGTCGAAGATCTGGTAAATCCCCTCGCGCACGTTGTAGAGATACCAGTAGTTCGTGAGCCCCCCGAGGTCCACGATGTTGGCGGCGGAGCAGACCAGGTGATCAGTCAGCCGCGCCAACTCGCTCACGATCACCCTGATGACGCGGCAACGCGGCGTCACCTCCACCCCGAGCATCTTCTCCACGGACTGCGCATAGATGACGTTGTTCAGCAGCGCGGAGCAGTAGTTCAGCCGGTCGGTGTACGGCATCACCTGCGCCCAGGTGTGGTCCTCCGCCTCCTTCTCGAAGCAGCGGTGCAGATAGCCGATCTCGGCCTTCGCCTGCACGACGGTCTCGCCGTCGAGCAGACACTCCACTCTCAACGCCCCGTGCGTGGCCGGGTGGCTCGGCCCGATGTTGACCGTCAGCAGGTCGGTGCCGACCTTTCCCCCCCGTCAGCGGCGATATCGGCGCGTCGTCCGGCCTGCGCGATCTCGTCGTCGCGGAACAGGTTTTCCGTCGTGACGCAGGGCTGCCCCTGCTCGATCGGATAATCCTTCCGCAGGGGGTGCCCCTCGAATTCGTGGTGACAGAGAAGACGCCGCAGGTCGGGGTGGTTGCGGAACGGCACGCCGAAGAGGTCGTACACCTCGCGCTCGTGCCAGTCCGCGCTGTGCCACAGCGGCGTGGCCGACTCGACCGCCTCCCCCTCCGCCACCCGGACCCTGACCTTGATCCGCTGGTTGCGGGCCAGAGACCGGAGCAGATAGACGACCTCGAACCGGCGCGCGCGCTCCGGCCGGTCCACGCCGACAACGTCGAGCAGCAGTTCGCACTGCTCACGGTCGCGCAGATGACGCAGGACCGTCGGCAGATCGCCGCCCGCCACCTCCACGGTGGCGTCGCCGTGCGGCTCTCCGGCGTCCAGGATGGCCGGGCCGAACTCCTGCTGCAGTCTTTCGATCAGCTTGCGGCTCATGCTCTCCGTCCGGACAGTCGGGGGACGTGAAACGGTCAGACGCCTGACCTGCCGCCGTGCCGCTCGGCCGCCGGCGTCAGACCCTCGCGGGTCACCTTCTCCTGCAGCAGCACCAGACCGTGCAGCAGGTTCTCCGGGGTCGGCGGGCAGCCGGCGACATAGATGTCGGTGGGGATGATGTTGTCGATCCCCTGCAGAGTCGAATAGTTATTGTAGAAACCGCCGCTGCTCGCGCAGACCCCCATGGCGAGCACCCACTTCGGCTCCGCCATCTGGGCATAAACGGTCTTGAGGATCGGCGCCTGCTTGTAGGAGATGGTCCCCGCGACAATCAACAGGTCCGACTGCCGGGGCGAGAAGCGCACCAGCTCCGCGCCAAAGCGACTGATGTCATTGTACGACGAGACGGTGCTCATGAATTCGATGGCGCAGCAGGCCGTGCCGAACGGCAGCGGCCAGAGCGAGTACTTCCGCCCCCAGTTGACCGCCTGGCGCAGGCGGGTGGTCAGGAAGCCGCTGGGGGTTTCCAGTTCTACTGCCACTCGAGCCCCCCCTTGCGCCACACGTAGGCATACCCGGCCAGCAGAACGATCAGGAACACCGCCATCTCGCCGAGCGCGAACAGGGCGCGCCCATCGGCAAGGAACGAGCGATACAGGATCACCCAGGGATAAAGAAAGACCGCCTCGAGATCGAACAGCAGAAACAGCAGGGCGATCAGGAAAAAGCGGACGAAAAAACGGATCTCTGTGGAACCCCGCGGGGGGACGCCACACTCGTAGGTGGTCGTCTTCAGAGGGGACGGGTGCTGAGGTCCCAGAGCGCGGCTGAGCCACAAAAACGTCATCGCGAAGAGGGCGGCGATGCCCACCACCATCATCACGGGAATCAGATTTGCGGCCATCTTCATCCTCCCCCCGCCACCCCTGGAGCGCGGCGCCGCGTACCTTAACCGATCGTCCCCGCAACGGCCAAGCCCATTTCCGCGGTCATCGCGCCGCTCAGAAATGGAAACATAGGCGGTTTCAGAGGGCTGTCAAAAAACTCATGGCCGATCCTGGGTGATAGAATCGGGACCAGCCCGGGGTGAAAACCTGACCACGGCGCGACCCGCGTGTGCTCCCACGC
Source organism: uncultured bacterium (assembly GCA_963732385.1). GTDB lineage: Bacteria > Krumholzibacteriota > Krumholzibacteriia > LZORAL124-64-63 > LZORAL124-64-63 > CAVSZB01. The sequence goes on from CAVSZB010000007.1 coordinate 622,256, forward strand.
CCCGCTAAGACCCCATTTTTCGCACTTTTCACGAAGGCACGACGGTTGCCAAACCGGGTCCGGTCACCGCAACGCTCAGGCGTTGGCAGGGCCGAACCCGTTCACTCGGACAGAGGAGAAGGATGATGTCGGAACAAACGGTCCAGGCCCCGCTGCAGCAGGCCACCCCCGAAGCGATCGTCGACCTGGTGCAGGCCGGCAAGCAGGCCCTGGCCAATGGCGATCTCGAAGGTGCGCTGGCACTTTTCGAAAAGGTCATTCACTGCTTTCCGGACAGCCGGGAAGGGCACAACAACCTGGGCGCCCTGTTCGCCACGCTTGGCCGCCACGAACAGGCGGAAACCTGCTTCACGCGGGTGCTGGAACTCTCCCCAGGCATACCGAACGTGCACTACAACCGCGGCGTCTCCCGCATCCGTCTGCGCAACTACGCCGCGGCTGCTGCCGACTTTCAGGCCGTGCTGCAGATCCAGCCGACCGACGCCGACAGCTGGAACAATCTCGGCGTGGCGCACTTCCTCCAGGGCGATCACGCCACCGCCGCGGCCAACTTCCGCCAGGCGCTCGCGCTGACCCCCAATTACCCGAGCGCCGTGCTCAACCTGGCCGACGCCGAAACCGCTCGCGGCCAGTCGGACGCAGCCATCGCCGCCTGCGAGAGCTTCCTCAACGGACGCTCCGATCCGGAAGTCGGGCGTCGGCTGGTCACGCTGCTGAGCGACCAGGCGGACAGCCTGCTCGGCCGGGCCGCCACCGCCGCACAGACTCTGCTCGCGACGCACGGCGACGACGAGCCGACACGCGAATCGCTCGCCAGGGCCGACGCGGCGCGCGGCGCCCTGCTGGCGGCCAACGACTCGACCGTCTGAGCGCAGGGCTCGCCTGCGCTTCGCCGGACCTTGCCCCGCCCGGGGTGGCGGGGTATGTTGGGGCCCTCCCTTGCCGCATACGGAGGGCCTGCCGATGGTGGTCTATCTGAACGGTGCCTTTATCGAGGCTGCGGACGCACGGGTCTCCCTTTTCGATGGCGGCTATCTCTACGGGGACGGACTCTACGAAACCCTCCGACTCTACTCCGGCCGCCCCTTCGACCTTGACGGACATCTCGCCCGCCTGACGCGCGAACTGGCGTTGCTGGGCTACGCCTGGCGTCCCGACGCCGCCTCCATCGGCGCGATCTTCACGGAACTGGCGACACGCAACGGTCTGCTGGGGGTCGACGCCCGCGCCCGCCTCACCATCAGCCGGGGCGGTTCGCCGGACAACCCCCTCCCTCTCGAGCCGGAGGCCGACGTTCCCGCCACGGTTTCCGCCTGGACGCTGCCGCTCGCCGCGGACCTGATCGCCTGGCAGAAGAACGGGGTGGCGGTGTGCGTGATGAAATCACCCTTCGCGCGCGGCAACTTCCCACAGCTCAAGACCCTCAACACCCTGCCGCCGGTGATGGCCCTCCGCTTCGCGCACGGCGAAGGGTGCCAGGAGGCTATCCTCGTCGACCGGCAGGGCAAGCTGCTGGAAGGGGCCGGCAGCAACCTGTTCCTGGTCCACGGCGACCGGCTGACCACACCGCCGGTCCGGCTCGGCCTGCTGGCCGGCCGCACGCGCGCTCTGGTCCTGCGCCTCGCCACGGACGCCGGGCTGGACGTGTCCGAAGCAGCCTGCGATCGGCGCGACCTGCTGACCGCCGGCGAGGCGTTCCTGAGCGGCTCGGTGAAGGAAATCGTGCCGATCGTGAGCGCGGACGGGCGGGCGATCGGCAACGGCCGGCCCGGTCCACTCACACAGGACCTCCAGCAACGATATCGACGGGCCGTCGTCGAGAGTCTGGCGGCGACGACTGAACGCTGAAGCACGCCGGTGCTGGCCAACGCCACGCCCGTCGGCTATCTTCACCCCGCCCATTCCGGTCGCCGCTGCGGCGGACCGTTGCCTGGACACGCCCCGCGCACCACCCACAGGAGTCCGTGAACCATGAAGCAGCTCGTCGAATGCGTGCCCAACATCAGCGAGGGACGCGATCGCGCCATCATCGATGCTGTTTGCGCCGTGATCGCCGAGGTCGAGGGAGTTTCCCTCCTCGACGTGGATCCGGGGCGGGACACGAACCGCACGGTCATCACCTTCATCGGCCCGCCGGCGGCCGTGGCCGACGCGGCCTTCCGCGTGGTGGCCCGCGCCGCGCAACTGATCGACATGTCCCGCCACTCTGGCGCCCATCCGCGCCACGGCGCCACCGACGTCGTGCCGTTCGTGCCGGTGACCGGCGTGAGCATGGAAGACTGCATCTCGCTCGCGCGCGGCGTGGGCGAGCGGATCGGCGCCGAACTCGGCATCCCGGTCTATCTGTACGAGGAGGCCGCGCTGCGACCGGAGCGACGCAACCTGGCCCACTGCCGCCAGGGCGAGTACGAGGCTCTGCCCCGGAAGCTGGGGCGCCCGGAATGGACGCCCGATCACGGCCCGGACGCCTGGGGCCCCGCCGTGGCGCGCAGCGGCGCCACGAACGTCGGGGCGCGACAGTTCCTCGTCGCCTACAATGTGAATCTGAACTCGCGCGCGAAAAGGATCGCCAGCGACATCGCGCTCGACGTGCGCGAACAGGGCCGGGCGCAGCGTGATGCCGAAGGCAAAATCGTCAAGGGCCCCGACGGCCAGAACGTGATGATTCCCGGCACGCTCCCGGCCGTGAAGGCCGTCGGCTGGACGATTCCCGAGTACGACCGCGCGCAGATCAGCATCAATCTCGTCAACCTTTCGCTCACCCAGCCCCACGAGGCATTCGACGAAGTGTGCCGCCAGGCCGAGCGCCGCGGCGTGCGCGTGACCGGCAGCGAACTGGTCGGCCTGGTTCCGCTGCAGTCGCTGCTCGTGGCGGGACGCCACTATCTCCGCCGCGCCGGCGAGTCGGCCGGCGTCCCGCGGCGCCAGCTCATCGAGACGGCGATCCAGAGCCTCGGTCTGCGCGAACTCGGGCCGTTCGATCCGGAGCAGAAGATCATCGAGTCGCGCGCCGGCGTGGGTGACGGCCGCCTGGTGAAGCTGACGAACCGCGAATTCGTCGATGAGCTTTCGACCGACTCCCCCGCCCCCGGGGGCGGCTCGGTGGCCGCGCTCTGCGGCGCGCAGGCGGCGGCGCTCGCCGCCATGGTCTGCAACCTGACCGTCGGGCGGAAGGGGTACGAGGCCGTCCAGGAGCGGGTGAAGGATTTGGCCGAGACCTGCCAGGCGGACAAGGACGCCTTGCTCGCCGCGATCGACGACGACACTGACGCCTTCAACCGCGTGATGGACGCCATGCGCCTGCCCAAGGCCTCCCCCGAGCAGCAGCGCGCGCGCGATCTCGCCACCGCCGCCGCCACCCGCGACGCGACCCGCGTGCCGCTCGCCGTGCTCGAGCGCGCGCCCGATGTCCTGGCGAGAGTGGCCGAAATCGCCGCGATCGGCAACGCCAACTCCCTCTCCGATGCCGGGGTCGCGGCGCTCACCGCCCTCGCCGCCGCGGAGGGCGCCTGGTATAATGTGCTGATCAACCTCGGCGCGCTGGCCCTGCTCCCCACCGACGCGGAGCCCGATTTCGCCGCCGCCGCGCGCGCGCGCGGCGCCACCGCCCTCGCTTCAGCCACCCGCACCGCCGCTGAGGTGCGCGCGACCGTACGCGGACGACTCGAAGCCGCGCTCGGCTGACGGCCAGCGTCTCCCGGGAGACGCCTTGACCGGACCCCGTGGGCAGCCCTAACGTGCGAGTTCCGCCCCTGCCGTCGCCCGGCGGGGCGGGCACCGGGTCCGCGGGATCGCGGCCCGCCCCCTGCAAACCGGAGGTGCGCAGACCATGTCCACAGGACCAGCCGCGGCGCCCGAGCAGCGCAGCCCCTGGCGGGAGATCGTCCAGCCGTTCATCGATCTGGTGCACGCGCCGCGCGCCCTGATGGGCGTGAACGTGTCGTACTTCGTGGAGGGCTTCTGCTACTTCGGCGTGCTCGGTTATCTGGCGATGTACTTCAACCGGCACGTCGGGCTGACCGACGTCCAGGCCGGCCCCATGGTGGGGGTGCTCACCTGGGGCATCACCCTGTCGATGTTCTTCTTCGGCGGGCTCGCCGACAAGTGGGGCATCCGCACCGCCCTGCTGGCGGCGCTGGTGCTGATGGTGGCGGGGCGGGTGCTGCTGGCCGGCGGCCCCACGTTCGGCCTGCCGGCGGCCGGAATGTGGTCGTCGGTCCACCTGGTGGCGCTGCTGGGCATCCTGTTCATCGTGCTCGGCTACGGCATGTATCAGCCGGCCGCCTACGCGGCGGTGCGTCATTTCACGACCGCCAAGACGGCCGGCATGGGCTACGCCATGCTCTACGCCCTGATGAACCTGGGCGGCTGGCTCCCCACCTTCTTCTCGCCGGTGCGCAACGCGATCGGCATTCCCGGCGCGTTCTGGGTCTACGTCGGCTTCACCGTGATCGGACTGACGCTCACCTTCGTCCTGCTGACGCGCAAGGTGGTCGCCGACGCGACCGCCAAGGCCCGCGCCGAGCGCGCCCTCGAGGAGGGGGGAACACCCGCCGCCAAGCCGGGCCCCGCCGCGCCGAAGCAGCCGTTCACCCTCGGCCGCTGGCTGCGCTCCCACCCGATGGCCGACCCCAAGTTCGCCTTCTTCATCTTCTGTCTGATCCCGGTGCAGACGCTGTTCGCCCACAATTGGCTCACGCTGCCGATGTACGTGGAGCGCGCGTACCGCGTGAGCTGGCCGTGGATCAGCAAGAACTTCGAACCGGCGGTCAATTTCAACCCGCTGCTGATCTTCATCCTGGTTCCGATCGTCACCGCGCTCACGCAGCGGACGAAGGTCTACAAGATGATGATCCTCGGCACTGCGGTGATGGCCTCGCCCACCTTCCTGCTCGCCCTCGGCCCCACCCCGGTCACGCTGGTGGCCTACCTGATCATCATGACGATCGGCGAGGCGATGTGGCAGCCGCGCTTCCTGCAGTACGCTGCGGAAATCGCCCCCGAGGGGCGCACCGGCGCCTACATGGGCGTGGCGCAGTTCCCCTGGTTCATGACCAAGATGATCACCAGCCTCTACTCCGGCTGGTTCCTGCAGCGCTACTGCCCGGAGAGCGGCCCGCAGAACACGCAGCTGATGTGGCTGGTCTACGGCGCGATCGCCGTGACTTCGCCCCTGATGCTGCTGATGGCGCGCAACTGGCTGGGGAAGGACTTCAAGACGAAGGCCGCCTGAAAATTTTCAGACGCCCGGCTCACCCGCGTCGCCCCCGGCCCCCCGCGGTCCGGGGGCGATGCCGTCGATGCCCCCGCCCACTGTCGTTACCTGCGCCAGGTCACGCGCTACGCGCTCCTTGCGCTCGGCGTACCCGTAGTACTTGCGGTCATGGTAATACGGCAGGACCTCGGAGAAATTGTTCGCCACCACGCCGAGGATGTTGGCGCCGACCCCCTGCAGGATCTGCGCCCCGCGCAGGACAATGTCCCGCGGCGTACGCCCCACCATGACCAGATAGATGACCCCGTCCACCGCGTCCACGTACTGCAGCGGATCACTGACCGGCACGACCGGCGGACTGTCGAGCACCACGATGTCGTACTCCCGCTTCCAGTACTCGACGGCCGCGTGGACCGCCTCCGCGCCGAGCAGCCGGCTGGTGTCATCGGCGCCATCGCCAGCCGGCAGGAGATCGAGATTCGGCAGCGCCGAGCGGCGGGGCGCGACCGTCTCACCCCGCAACTGCTCGCTGAAACCGGGGCCCCGCGGCACCTGGTAGACCACATGCTGAACCGGCCGGCGCAGATCGCCGTCCACCAGCAGCACCCGCTTTTTCATGTGGTGCGCCAGCACGAGGGCAAAGTGCGAACTGAACAGGCTCTTGCCCTCGCCACGCTGGGCGCTGGTCACCATCAGGCAGCGCCGACGCTCGAAATCGACACTCCGTCCGAGCCGGATCATGATGCGTCGCAGTTCGATCGCCAGCGGCGACTCGATGTCGAAAAGACGATTGCGGTTCTGCTCCCTGGAGCTCTGGTCCCTCATCGCCCGCCCTTTCCGTCGCCGACCGCGGTCAGGTCACCCGCGGGTAGATGAACAGGAACCCGAGCGCGGCCACCACGAGAATCGAAACGATCAGGATCGTCCAGATCCACGGGTGCCACAGCCGGCGGGCACTGAAGAGGCGCGTCTCCATCAGCGGCAGGGTACCGATCACCTTCACGCCGAGGGCCTTTTCGATGTCGGTCAGCGACTTGAAGGAACGATTCAGGAATTCGGCCAGGATCACCAGACCGGCCCCCAGGCAGAACGCCAGGGCAAAGCCCATGAACGCCAGCCGCAGTTTGTTCGGCTCGATCGGCACCAAGGGTCGCTGCGGATCCTGCCGGACCACGATCTTGTAGCCAATTTCCGACATGTCCGCCGCCAGCCGCAGGTTCTCCTGCGTGATGTCCCGCTCCAGACCCTGCAGCAGAACCTGCACCCGCTGGACATCGCTCTGCAGGCTGCCGAGCGCCGCGACCTGCTGCGGCTGTTTCGTCATCAGGCTGCGGAATTCCTTCACGTTCTGCTGCAGGCGCCCCATCACCCTTTGCGCCACCTCGCGGTCGAGCATCGCGTAGCCGTACCGGGCCAGATGATTGCGCTCGGTGACAGCCACTTGTCCGTACAGACGGACCGTCCGAGCATCGACGAGGTTGTTCAGATTGAGCCGGGCCAGACCGAGGACATTGCTGTTCGCGTTCGCCTCGGTTCCCCCCTCCCGTCCCCGCAGGCTTTCGAGCGCCTGATCGTATTCGAGGTTCACCAATTCGCGAAGCGCCGCGGCGATGTCGCCGTCGGTCAGATAGGTATCGACCGTCGGCGGGGTCGGCACGGCCGCCCGCGCCAGCCGCTCGAGGTTGATCAATTCGGCCGAACCGGCATCGTACGCCTGGCTGCGCAGCCGGGTCAGCAGGCTCTCCGCCAAATTCAGGTTTTCCTGGGTCACGGGATTGCCGGCCATCGACTCGGCCAGCTCCGACCGCTGGAATTCGGTCAGACGACTCTGCGCCGCGGCGAGTTGCTGCTCATACAGCTGGCGCTGACCTTCGAGGAAATCGCGCGTCGCGCTGCTGGGCGCCATGCGGTTCGTGCGCTCCTCGGCAAGGAACTCGTCCAGCATCTTGCGCGCGAGATGATAGGCCCGATCAGGATCGTTGTCGCGGATGCCGATGCTGAAGAGGTGCGTATCGTCCTGCCTGACTCGGACCTGGGCCGTCAGCCAGCGGGCGACGATCATCACAGCCCGCTCTTCCCAATCCTCCGGCTTGAAACCGGGCGGGGCCTCGCCGAGCCGGCCGAGTGCCATGGCCCGCTTGTGCAGGTTCAGGTCGCGCACGATCCGCTCGACAAACTTCGGGCTGGTGGCAATGGTGCGGATCATCACCAGCGACTCGTAATCCGGGTCCCTCTGCCGATTGTATTGCGACGCCATCTCGGACAACGAGCGGACTGTCGGCATCTCCTGGATCACCTGCACCTGGGCGCTGGAATAGTAGATCGGGTCCTGTGTCTTGATCGCCACCGCCGCCATGCCGAGGCAGAGAAAGAACGGCACAATGAACAGCCAGCGGCGCCGCACGAACAAGCGCCACAACTGCAGTGGGTCGAATCCGCCCCCCGCGGAGGCTTCCTCGTCCTGATAAGGATCCATGCCCTCCCTTTCCTTCCGGCCACGAGCACACGGCAATCGTCTGTTCAGGCGGAGCACGGCCCGTGCAAATTAGCGCAACCCCATGTCCATTGCAACTGATGCCATGACGCCGTCTCGCCACCATTTTGCCGTCCACGACACGCCACACTCGGGCGCCGGAACGACACCATCCGGTTCCGGACAACCGCGGGGTGCGCCGTAAATCCGTCGTCAGGAGCGCCGCCGCACAGGCCACAACTTCCGCTCGACAGGCCGACCGAGTCGCCGGCACGTCCCCTGCAGGGAAGCCCGCATGATAAGGAATCCTCCGGCGCACAGATCCCCAGCGTTCCCCACGTCGTGGTTCGTGATTCTGCTGGCCGCCGCCGGCGCCTGCGAGCGGACGGCGCCGAGCGTGGCCCCGGATGACCCGCCACCGCCCACACTCGTCACCGCCGACTTTGGCGACAGCCTTGCCACCTTCCTGCGCCTGAAGGATGGATCGTCGCGCTGGACCTGGCACGGCGCCGACGCCTCCGGCGACAGCATGTCCGGCAACGCGGAACTGATCATCAGTTGCCGACGCGCCTCCTGGCGGCTGTTCGACCAGACACCCCCACCGGCACCCGGGCAACTGCGGCTCCGACCCGCGAATCCCGATGCCTGGCACCATCAGGCGGCGTCCTGGCCGCCCGGAACCGCCGACACCTGGCTGCCCCTGCCGCGCCTGCCGGTCGACTCCCCCGCCTACGCCGATCTGCTCGATTTTCTGCAGCGTTTGACCGACGCGCGCTTCCGCCAGCGCGTAATTCACTGGCCGGCCGTGCCACTGCCGGTCGTCGCCCCGCCCACCCTCTGCGGCGAAATCGACCTGGCGGACTGCCTGGCGGAGGCGGTGGCGCTATGGAACTTCGGCGAACCGACGCCCCTTTTCGCTCCGGTCCCGGCCGCCGACTGGGGTCTCCGGCTCGCCTACATCCCCGACCCCGCGCTCACGCCGCGCCTGGCGCTGCGGATCGTGGCCTGCGACAATGCCGGGCGACCACTGCGCGCGGAAATCGTGGCCGGCGCCAATTATGCAACTGCGGACGTCAGGAAGTACGCGGTGCGCGGCATGCTGCACGAATTGGCCCACGCCCGCCTGCTCTGGGGGCACAGCGAGGATCGTCTCCATCTGCTGTGGAAGTGCGGGCCGATCGTAGACGCGCCATCTGACGACGAGCGGCGGGCCTCCCGTCTCTGGGCTCTGCTCCCCGAGGGGCTGGACCTGCACGCCTACGCGCGTTCAACGGAAATCGATCCGTAGCGGCATCAAAGAGAGCGGCCGTCCGTCGAGCAGCGGCGCCGCAGCCAGCAGTCCGCCGGCCGGAGGCAGTGGCAACACCACCGCCAGCCCGGCATCGAGGCGGACCGTGCTGCGGCGCAGCAGGCGGGCCAGCATCCGTTCGAGCAGGCCGGGCTCCTCTTCGTAGCTGATGATCGTTACCAGTTCGTCGGCGTCAACGCCGATCATCCGTTTGGCGGCATCGAGCGCGCGAATCAGCCCGCCCAGGCCATCCACGAGACCGCGCGCCTGCGCCTGTGCACCAGTCCAGACCCTTCCCTCGGCCAGGGTGGCCACCTCCGCCTCCGGCAGCCGCCGTCCCTGCGCAACCTTGGCCAGGAAGCGGACATAAAAAGCGCCCAACGTTGCCTCGAGCGACGCCCGCTGCGCGTCGGTGAACGGCGCACTGTCGCTGAACAGCAGCGCGTTTTCCCCCCGCGTGACGTACTCCCGTGTGATGCCGAGCTTGCTGTAGAGTCCGCTCATCGCCACCTTGCCGGCAAAGACCCCGATGGAACCGGTCAGAGTGCCCGGTTCGGCGAAGATCGAATCGGCGCCGCAGGCGACGTAGTAGCCCCCCGAGGCGGCGTAGCCGCCCATCGAGACGATCACCGGTTTGTGGTCGCGTACGCGCTCCACCTCGCGCCAGATCAGGTCGCTCGCCAGCGCAGAGCCTCCCGGACTGTCCACCCGCAACAGGACCGCCTGCACGTCGTCGTCGTCGCTCGCCTGCCGCAGCCGCTCCACGATCGTGTCGCTGCCGGCGCGGCGGCCACTCCAGGCGTCTGAGCCGCTCTCCCCCGGCACGATGGTGCCGCTCACGTGGACCAGCGCCACCGTCCCCGCCGTGCCGCCCCGTCGCCGACCGAGCGCGTAATCCTCCAGATCGACGAACTCCTCGTCCGGAAACTCCGCCTCTTCCAGGTCATCCAGTGTGAGCACCGTGTCGACAAGGCCGGCGGCCATAGCCGCCGCCGCGTCGAACATGCCAGCGTCGATCCAGCCCCGGGCCGTGGCCGCATCCACCCGGCGACCTGCCGCGATCCCCGCCACGAGACGGGTGTAATGGTCATCCACGATCGCTTCGATCATCTCGCGATTCGCCGGGCTCGCCGAATCACGCGTGAGCTGCTCCGGCGCCGACTTGTAGCGCCCCACATGCACGAAGTCGGCGCTCATGCCGAGCTTGTCGAGAGTGCCCTTGAGGAAACTCAACTCGGCACTGACGCCAAGGATGAACAGGCTCCCCTCGGGCGGCATGACGATCCGCGGAGCCGCCATGGCGAGCGCATATTCCTTCTCGCCGCCTTCGGCCAGCCAGGCCACCACCGGCTTGCCGGTGTGCGCGAAGGCCGCCACCGCATCGCGCAACTCCTCCACCTGCGCCCAGCCGGCCGGCAGGGCGCGGATGTCGAGCAGCAGGCCGGTGATCCGGCTGTCCCGAGCGGCGCGCGTGAGCGCGAAGACAACATCCCGCAGGCGGACCCGCTCCCCCTCCATCACCACGGCCAGGGCGTCGGTTTCGCGCTCCTCCGGATAGGCCTCTGCCACCTGCCAGCGCAGGATGCCCGCCGTGGCGGAGTCACGATTGCGACCGTTCGCTTCCGGATCGAGCCGGTCAATGACTCGCGTAAGCCAGACCAGGCCGGCGCCTACCACGAACGCCACGCAAAAAAACACGATCCAGAAACGCTTCATTCCTGCCTCCCTGCATCGTCTGCCCTTATCGCACCAGCACTACCTGCCGCGTGGCCGCGGCCACCGCCTGTCCCGACCGGATCAGAAAGCCGCCGGCGGAACCGTCGTTGGTTGCGGCGCGGAAAAGAGTCAATCTAAGGACGCTCCCACCGCCTGACCAGTCGGGAGCAACGCCGCGCCGCGTTCAGTCCCTCGCGCAGAACGCGGCCAGCGCCCGCACTGCGCGGTCGATCTTGCGAAAGACCGGCACGCCGTTCTTCTCGAGCATCACAGCCATCGGGTCGTAGAGCGGCCCGGAGTCGATCACGGCGACCCACGGCTTGCGATCGCGGCGCCAAAGATCCAGCATGCGCCGCGGCTGAGATCCGGGCGAGTCGAGATCCTCCCCGTGCCTCCCCTGCGGGTCGCGCGGCAGATTGTCCAGAGCCGGCGTGACCGGCACCGCGGACAGGATTGCACAGTCGACTCCCGGACAGTCGAGCACGGCGGCCGCCGCCCGTGCCCAGCCTTCGGTGTCGGCAATCGGCGTGGCGTCGATCGGATTGTCGCGATGCGCGTAGGACGGCAGGGCCGCATCCAGGGCAGCCAGGGTTTCGGCATCAAAAATCGCGAGTTGCAGATCGCCCAGCGCGTCGGTGGCGGTGGAGCACTCGAAACCGGCGTTGCTCAGGATGCCGACCCGCCGGCCCCCGGCCGGTCGATCGTGCAACAAGGTGAAGGTCTTGATCAGATCCTCGAAGTCGTCGAGCGATTCCGCCACGGTGACGCCCGCCGACGTCAGGCAGGCGTTCGCCACCGCGTAGTCCCCCGCCAGAGAGGCGGTGTGACTCGCTGCGGCTTGCGCGCCGAGCGCGGTCCGGCCGGCCTTGAAGATAATCACCCGTTGTCCGCGCGCCCGGCAGGCCCGGGCCATGACCAGGAAATTCGCACCATCGCCGGGGCGGAATCCCTCCACATAGCAGGCCACCACGCCGATCTCCGGATCGTCGGCGAAGTGCGCCAGAAAATCGCTCACGGTGAGGTCCATCTGGTTCCCGAAGCTGATACTCGCGCGCGGCAGGATGATCCCATCGTAGTTGCTCGCGAACGTGACCAGATAGGCCCCCGACTGGCTCACCAACGCCAGGTTGCCGCCGGCCCCCGGCCGGAACGGCAGCTTGTATGAAGGCAGGAAGAAGGTGTTGTAGCGATCCCGGCTGACGATGCCGAGACAGTTGCCCCCCACGAGCACCGGCCCCCCGTCAGGCGAGGCGTGTCCCGCCTCGAGGGAACGTTCGATGTCCGCCGCCAATTCATGCGCACCGGTCTCGGCGAACCCGCCGGGGATCAGGATGATCGATTCGGCCCGATCCAGCGTCACCAGTTCCCGGATCGCCACGACGGCAGCCGCTGCCGGCAGGGCGATCACCGCCAGATCCGCCTTCCACGGCAGCGCCGACAACCCCGGGAAACAGGGCACGTCGTCGATCGACCGCTCTTCGGGATGGATCACGGCGAGGCGTCCGCGTTCCACGCAGGCAGATTCGAGCAGGTTGCGCAGGATGATCCGGCCGGGGTTGTCGCCCCGGGCGCTCACACCCATCACGACCGCGCTGCGCGGCGCCAGCAGCGGCGCAATCTTAGCCAGCGGCCGCCGCGTCGGCGTCCAGCGACGCCGCGAAAGCAGGCCGACCCCGTCGAGAGCCGTCAGCCGTCCCCCCGCGGCCACGGCGGGGTTGATTTCCAGCTCCTCGAGGGTCCAGGGCCCGTCCGCCCCCGCCCCGTAGCGCACCGCGGCCGCGGCGAGCGCCGCGACGGTCTCAGCCACCACCTCCGCATCGAGGGGAGGCGCGGAATAAAGACGCGAAGGGCTGACCGCCAGGCTGAGCAGAGGATGCGCCCGCAGGGCCGCAGCCACCGCCCCAGCCTGCAGATCGGCGGCCGGGAAGATCAGCCGGCTCTGCCCCCCCGTGCCGCGTCCGTACCATTCGGTGAGCACCCCGCCCGCCCCCACGACCACCACCGGGCCGAAAGCGGCGTCCTGCCGCAGGCTCAGCAGGAACTCCTGGCCTGGCTGGTTCGCCAGGTGCGGCACCCAAGCGCAGGCCAACACCCCTTCGATCCTGCCAGCCTCCACGCGCGGATCCACGGCGGCGACCAGTCGATCGGCCGCGGCCAACAGTCCGCCCGCCCCACCGTCGGCCGACGTGACGGCCAGCCCACCGACATCGCTCTTGTGCAGGATATCGCGCCCGCAAACCTTCAGCACGATCTTGCCGTAAGGATCCGCCAGGCACGCCACGGCAGCCCCCCAGGCCTCGCGCGCGTCCGCGTCCGCGTCGGCTCGCAGCAGTTCCGCCCGACAGCGCGTCACGCCCAGGCTGTCGAGCAGCGCGTAGACCTCCGCCTCGTTCAGCCGCGCCTGCGTTCCCGGAGCCGCAGACTCGCCTGTCGCTCTGGCCCACGCTGCCAAGAACTGATCGTCCAGTCGTTGAGCCATCCCTTGCGTCATGCCGCAGCCCCCTTGCCGCGGACCTGTTCCGCAGCGTCACCAAGATAGGCGCCGGGCCGGGCGCGCGGAAGGACGACTCGCGGCGCCAACCCGGGGAGACGAATCGGCGATGCCGGCAAAGCAACGGGCCGGAGCCCGCCGCTCCGGCCCGCGATCCCAAAACTGCGCCGGCGGCTGCGCCTAGAAACCGAGCCCGGCCGACAGCGTGAGGTAACTGGAGGCATCCCCTTCGGTCGCGATGTTGTGATAGAGAGCGGTCACATCGAACATCACGAAGGTCATGCCGACGCCGGCCACCGCGGTGAAATCGGTCTCCGCCGCGATATCGGTCACGTCGAACTCGCCGTCCCAGCGGGTCATGCCCAGGCCGGCCAGGAAATGCGGACCCGCCGCCAGGGAAATCTGCCCTACCGCCAGCACCTCGAGCATGTTGAAATGCCCATCATAGGACACGCCGCCCACCTCGTCTGCGGAAAGGCGGTTGTAAGCGCCGCGGATGCCGATGCTGCCGAGGGGCGTCACGGGATAGAGGTACTGTGCGCCGCCATGGAAGCCGAGTTTCCACCAGTCCGCCAAATCTCCGGTCGGGGCCGAAACTCCGGCGAAAATGGACGGGCCGGCCAGCAACGGTGCGGCACCAACGGCGATGACGAGAAAAGCCATGATGGGCAAGAGCTTACGCATAGTGACTCCTTTTCGGGAACGCTAAAACTGACGCTGGGGAAAGGATTTCCTGCTCCGGTTTTGCACAGGTCGTGCCAACCATCAGAGATGGGCGCAAGGCAAAAAAAGAAAGCGCCGACGTGCGTCGGCGCTTTCTCGAGAATCTCGGCGGCGACCTACTCTCCCACACCGTTTCCAGTGCAGTACCATCGGCGCAGCGGCGTTTCACTTCTGTGTTCGGAATGGGAACAGGTGGTTCCACCGCGCTATGGCCGCCGAAAAATTGCGATCCATGACAATCAAATATAGAGGGCAGAGGTTCACGAAGCAGTAGATCCGCCACTCCCGCTTCCCGAAGAAAGCGATGAGATTAAGCCGCACGGCCTATTAGTACCGCTCGGCTGAACGTGTCACCACGCGTACACCTGCGGCCTATCAACCTTGTAGTCTTCAAGGGGCCTTCAGGGGCTTACGCCCGGGAGATCTTATCTTGGGGGAGGCTTCACGCTTATATGCTTTCAGCGTTTATCCCTGCCGTACATAGCTACCCAACTGTGCCGCTGGCGCGACAATTGGTGCACTAGAGGTACGTCCATCCCGGTCCTCTCGTACTAAGGACAGTTCCCCTCAAATCTCCTGCGCCCACGACAGATAGGGACCGAACTGTCTCACGACGTTCTAAACCCAGCTCGCGTACCGCTTTAATTGGCGAACAGCCAAACCCTTGGGACCTTCTCCAGCCCCAGGATGCGATGAGCCGACATCGAGGTGCCAAACCTCCCCGTCGATGTGGACTCTTGGGGGAGATCAGCCTGTTATCCCCGGCGTACCTTTTATCCGTTGAGCAACGGCCCTTCCATACGGGACCGCCGGATCACTAAGGCCTGCTTTCGCATCTGCTCGACTTGTAGGTCTCGCAGTTAAGCTCCCTTATGCCTTTACACTCGACGCGTGATTGCCAAACACGCTGAGGGAACCTTTGCGCGCCTCCGTTACGCTTTCGGAGGCGACCGCCCCAGTCAAACTACCCACCATGCACTGTTCCCGCCCCGGATAACGGCAGCGGGTTAGAGTCCTAACATTACCAGGGTGGTATTTCACCGTTGGCTCCCCGAACACTAGCGTGCCCGGTTCACAGCCTCCCACCTATGCTACACAAGTAATGCCAAAACCCAATGCAAAGTTGTAGTAAAGGTGCACGGGGTCTTTCCGTCTAGTCGCGGGTAGGCGGCATTTTCACCGCCAGTTCAATTTCGCCGAGTCCCTCGCAGAGACAGCGCTTATGTCGTTACACCATTCGTGCAGGTCGGAACTTACCCGACAAGGAATTTCGCTACCTTAGGACCGTTATAGTTACGGCCGCCGTTTACCGAGGCTTCGATTCAGAGCTTCGCCCGAAGGCTAACCCCTCCTCTTAACAGATCGGCACCGGGCAGGTGTCAGTCCCTATACGTCGCCTTACGGCTTCGCAGAGACCTGTGTTTTTAGTAAACAGTCGCACAAGCCTTTTCACTGCGGCCTCGTTCGGCTTCACAAGCTAGTTGTTTCACCTACTTGAGGCGCCCCTTCTCCCGAAGTTACGGGGCAATTTTGCCTAGTTCCTTTGCGAGGGTTCTCTCGAGCACCTTAGGATACTCTCCTCACCTACCTGAGTTGGTTTGCGGTACGGTCTGACTGGTCTCTCCTTAGAGGTTTTTCTTGGCAGCTTGATTAGGGACGGTTGGCTTGCCCGAAGGCGCGTTTCCCCATCGCATCTCGGAGTATAAGGATCCCGGATTTACCTAGGTTCCACTCCTACCTGCTTGGACCCACACATCCATCCGTGGGCCGTCCTTTCACTTCTGCGTCACCCCATCGTACAAACGAAACCCGCCAGGTTCCGGAATATTAACCGGATTCCCATCGTCTACGCCTTTCGGCCTCGGCTTAGGGACCGACTGACCCTGGGAGGATTAGCCTTGCCCAGGAAACCTTAGGTTTTCGGTGAGCAGGTTTCTCACCTGCTTTATCGCTTACTCATGCCCGCATACGCTCTTCCGATGTGTCCACGGCGCCTTACGACACCGCTTCAACCACTTACGGAATGCTCCCCTACCAGACGAAGCTAATGCTTCGAATCCGCAGCTTCGGTACCAGGCTTAGTCCCGATTATTTTCGGCGCCGAACCACTTAACTAGTGAGCTATTACGCTTTCTTTAAAGGATGGCTGCTTCTAAGCCAACCTCCTAGCTGTCTGGGCGGTTCAACTTCCTTCAACCACTTAGCCTGGATTTAGGGACCTTAGCTGGCGGTCTGGGCTCTTTCCCTCTCGGCTACGAATCTTATCACCCGCAGCCTGACTCCCGCGCTACATTTCAACGGCATTCGGAGTTTGCTTGGGGTCGGTAAACCTTTTAGGGCCCCTAACCCATGCAGTGCTCTACCTCCGCGAAACAAACGCGAGGCTAGCCCTAAAGCTATTTCGGGGAGAACCAGCTATTTCTGAGTTTGATTGGCCTTTCACCCCTAGCCACAGCTCATCCGAGCGGTTTTCAACCCACCCCGGTTCGGACTTCCACGCACTGTTACATGCGCTTCCTCCTGGCCATGGCTAGATCACTCAGTTTCGGGTCTACCGCACGCAACTGCTCGCCCTATTCAGACTCGCTTTCGCTACGGCTTCGTGCCTTCGGCACTTAACCTCGCTGCGCACGATAACTCACGGGCTCATTATACAAAAGGTACGCCGTTAGTCATGACAAACCGAAGCCTGCCACAACCTCCGACTGCTTGTAGGCGCATGGTTTCAGGTACTATTTCACTCCCCGCCAGGGGTACTTTTCACCTTTCCCTCACGGTACTGGTTCACTATCGGTCGTCGGAAGATATTTAGCCTTAGGAGATGGTCCTCCCGGATTCCCGCAGAATTTCCCGTGTTCCGCGGTACTTGGGAACACCGCCAGGAGACTCATCGCTTTCGTTTACGGGGCTGTCACCCTCTGTGGCCGGTCTTTCCAAACCGTTCTACTAGCGATGGGTTTTGTAACTCCTTGGAGAAATGGCGACTTCTCCAGGCGGGTCCCTCGACACCAACTGCACAACGCTCGCCAGCTTTAACATGCAATTGGTTTAGGCTGTTCCCCGTTCGCTCGCCGCTACTTGGGGAATCGCGGTTGCTTTCTCTTCCTGAGGTTACTGAGATGTTTCAATTCTCCTCGTCCGCTTCCATGACCCTATGTATTCAGGTCAGGATACCGCAGGTTTGCCCGCGGTGGGTTCCCCCATTCGGAAATCCCCGGGTCAAAGCTTGTTTGCAGCTCACCGAGGCTTATCGCAGCTTACCACGTCCTTCATCGCTCTCCGACGCCAAGGCATCCTCACATGCGCCCTTAGTAGCTTAATCAAAAACGGATCCATGCATCGTGACGAATTCTACCCTCTATATTTGGTTGTCAAAGAACCGCGTGCAGAATCCCCGAACCTGGTGGAGATAGCCGGGATCGAACCGGCGACCTCCGGCTTGCAAAGCCGGCGCTCTCCCAACTGAGCTATATCCCCGCTCGCTGACGTGCGTGGTGGGCCTAGATAGATTTGAACTATCGACCTCACGCTTATCAGGCGTGCGCTCTAACCAGCTGAGCTATAGGCCCTCCTGGACCTCGACCAAGCCTGGACCGTCTGCCCAGTCTTTGGCAAGAGAATAGCGTGCGTGGCCGAGCTAACTATCCGTTCTACCTAAGACAATCAGCACAGGGCCAATTGTCCTATCTCCTTAGAAAGGAGGTGATCCAGCCGCACCTTCCGATACGGCTACCTTGTTACGACTTAGTCCCCCTTACCAACCACACCTTGGGCGCCTGCTTCCCTTACGGGTTAGCACAACGACTTGGGGTGCAGCCGACTCGGTTGACTTGACGGGCGGTGTGTACAAGGCCCGGGAACGTATTCACCGCGCCGTTCTGATGCGCGATTACTAGCGATTCCTGCTTCATGCAGTCGAGTTGCAGACTGCAATCCGAACTGAGACCGGCTTTTTGGGATTCGCTCCACCTCGCGGTATTGCTGCCCTTTGTACCGGCCATTGTAGCACGTGTGTAGCCCGGGGCGTAAGGGCCATGAGGACTTGACGTCATCCCCACCTTCCTCCGGTTTGTCACCGGCAGTCTCCTTAGAGTCCCCAGCATAACCTGATGGTAACTAAGGACAGGGGTTGCGCTCGTTGCGGGACTTAACCCAACATTTCACGACACGAGCTGACGACAGCCATGCAGCACCTGTGCAAGGGCCCGAAGGAGGGTGTGTTTCCACACCTGTCCCCTGCATGTCAAGCCCCGGTAAGGTTCTTCGCGTTGCATCGAATTAAACCACATGCTCCACCGCTTGTGCGGGCCCCCGTCAATTCCTTTGAGTTTCAGCCTTGCGACCGTACTCCCCAGGTGGGGCACTTAATGCATTAGCTACGGCACTGAAGGGGTAGACTCCTCCAACACCTAGTGCCCATCGTTTACGGCCAGGACTACCGGGGTATCTAATCCCGTTTGCTCCCCTGGCTTTCGTGCCTCAGCGTCAGTTCCGGACCAGAAGGCCGCCTTCGCCACCGGTGTTCCTCCTGATATTTACGCATTTCACCGCTACACCAGGAATTCCGCCTTCCTCTCCCGGACTCAAGCCTCGTAGTTTCAAAGGCAATTTGCCAGTTAAGCCGGCAGCTTTCACCTCTGACTTACAAGGCCGCCTACGCACCCTTTATACCCAGTGAATCCGAACAACGCTTGCACCCTCCGTATTACCGCGGCTGCTGGCACGGAGTTAGCCGGTGCTTCCTCTGACGGTACCTTCAGCTCCAGGGGTTATTCGCCCCCGGCATTTATTCCCAATCTGACAGAGCTTTACAACCACTAGGGCCTTCATCGCTCACGCGGCGTCGCTCGGTCAGGGTTTCCCCCATTGCCGAAGCTTCTCGACTGCTGCCTCCCGTAGGAGTCTGGGCCGTATCTCAGTCCCAGTGACGCCGGTCACCCTCTCAGGTCGGCTACCCATCGCAGCCTTGGTAGGCCATTACCCCACCAACTAGCTAATGGGACGCGGGACCATCCATCGGCGGCAGCTTGCAAGCAGAGGCCACCTTTCATCCCCAGGCCATGCAGCCCGAAGATCGAATGCGGTATTAGCACTTCGTTAGAAGTGTTATCCCCCACCGAAGGGTAGGTTTCCCACGCGTTACTGTCCCGTTCGCCACTCTACTCACTCCCCGAAGGGAGCTTTCTCGTTCGACTTGCATGCCTAATCCACGCCGCCAGTGTTCGTTCTGAGCCAGGATCAAACTCTCCATTGTCAAAAAAGCAAAGCTCATGACAAAGGAGCTTTCGCTCCTATCACTCGCGCTGTTCGCAAGGCCCGCTTCGACCACGAGGGTCGAAACGGACACGGATCGCGCAGGGCCATCGCACGCTATTCTGTTGTCAAAGATCCGAGCCATGACGGTCCAGCCGCTGGCCCCCTCAGCAGGGACTAAGCAAGATACTTACTGACTCGGCGGTTGTCAAGCTTTTTCGTTTCACGCCCGCCAAGGCACCGCGCACCTTGCCCCCCTCCCGCGCTTATTAGTCTGCGCGGCGAAGAGCGCCACCCCGGCCAGTCTGGCCTTCTCTGGGCAGCGGCAGCCAATGTATACGCCAGGTTCCGGGGTGTCAACCTCGCGGGTCAGAATTTCCAATTTCTTTTGAAGCGACCTTCCGGCTGTTCCTTTCGCGATCTCCGATTGCCGCCGCCGCCCGGACCGCCTACTTTCATCGGCACTATGCCACGCCTGATCGAGAAAGAAATCCCGCGGGTCTGGGTGCGGATGAGCCTCCTGGCGCTCACCGGCACTTTCTGCCTGCTGATGGGCATCTCCATCGCCTGGATCCGGCACCTTTCCCGGGATCTGCCTTCTCCGGCCGTCATCCAGGAGATCGCCCCGTCTCTGAAGACCCTGGTGCTCTCCGCTCGTGGAGACACCATCCACGAGTTCTATCGCGAGAACCGCGCCGTCGTGGCCCTGCCACGCATTCCCCGGCGCCTGCAGCAAGCGGTGGTCGCCATCGAGGATCGCCGCTTCTACGACCACTACGGCGTGGACGCACGACGCATTGTGAAGATCATCTGGGTCAATCTCACCTCGCGCAGCCGGCCAGGCGCCAGCACCCTGACGCAGCAGCTCGCCCGCAATCTTTTCCTCACGCCGGAGAAGACCGTCAGCCGCAAGCTCAAGGAGATCATCCTCGCGCTGCAGATCGAGCAGACGTATACGAAGGATGAAATCCTGGCCATGTACCTCAACCAGATCTACCTCGGCCGAGGGGCGTACGGCGTGCAGGCGGCGGCCCGCACGTACTTTGGCAAGGATGTGCGGGATTTGGCGGACCCCGAGCTCACGCTCCTGGCCGGCCTGATCCAGAACCCCGGCCGCTTCAACCCCTTCACTCACGCCGACGCGGCCTACCGCCGCCGCGCTATCGTGCTGCAGTCCATGGTCGAGACCGGCAGTCTTACGCGCGAGAGAGCAGAGGAGATCGGCCGCACGCCGGTCCGTCTCGCCGATCCCGATGACGTGCTGAATCACGTCGACTTCGGCGGCTACTTCTTCGAGGAGGTGCGTCAGCATCTCGAGCGGCGCTACGGCGTTGCTGCGCTCTACGAAGGGGGATTGCGAGTCACCACGACGCTCGATCCTGCGGCGCAGCGATTCATGGAGCAGGCGGTCGAGCGGCACCTGACCAGGTTCGAGAAGGACTTCGGTTATCGGCATTCCCGCGCACGCTACCTGAGCCGGATCGAAGCGGAGGAGGCGGGTGCCCGGCCGGTCTACCTGCAATGCGCCGCCCTCCTGATGGACTCGCAGACCGGCGCCGTGCTCGGCATGGTGGGTGGTCGCTCCTTCCGGGAGAGCAAGTACAATCGCGCGGTGCAGTCGCGCCGCCAGCCCGGGTCGGTCTTCAAGCCATTCGTCTACCTCGCAGCCATCGAGCGCGGCTACACGCCGGCCTCGATCCTGATGGACACGCCGGTCGTGATCGACACGGGGGCCGGGATCTGGCAGCCGCAAAACTACAGCGGAAAATTCGAAGGACCCGTCACGCTGCGCTACGCACTGTCGCACAGCATCAACTGCCCGACCGCCCGCTTCTATCTCGATTTCGGTCTGAGCCCGGTGCTCGATGCAGCCAGGGAACTCGGCATCGCCAGCGATCTGCCCCGAGTTCCGGCGGTGTTTCTCGGCGCGGGAGAGGTCAGCCTGATCGAGGTGGTGGCCGCCTACGCCGCGTTTGGCGACCAGGGTATTCACGCCGAGCCCTACCTCATCTCGCGCGTGGAGACAGCGCAGGGCGAGGTGCTGGAAGAGAACGGTCCGCATCTGCGGGAGGCGCTGGACCCGGCAACCGCCTACATCATGGCGGACCTCCTGCAGAGCACGCTACGCGAGGGCACCGGCGCACGTGCCGGCCAGTACGGCTTCCACGGCACCGGCGCCGGCAAGACCGGCACGACGAACGACTGCACCGACGCCTGGTTCGTCGGCTTCACCCCCCGCCTCTGCGCCGGCGTCTGGGTCGGCTTCGATGACAAGGTCACCATGGGGCGCAAGAAGACCGGAGCCGTCATGGCACTGCCTGTGTGGGCCGATTTCATGGGGAAGATCATCGACAGCAACGCGGACGAGACGTTCCCGCGTCCGGCCGGAATCACGGAGAGGCCGGTTTGCTCCGAAACCGGACTCCTGGCCACGACCCGCTGCCCGCAGACCCGGCTGGAGATTTTTCTGGAGCGCAGTACACCCGGCTCGCCCTGTTCCCGCCATCCTGGGCCACTGCTCGATGCCTCGCGCATCCGCGTGACGACAACGCCCGCAGCAGACGAGGCGCCGGAGGATCCCGAAGCGCATGATCTGCCCGATCCACCGGGCCGCGACGAGCCTTAGGGCACCGGAGACCCGAGCCGTTCGAGCACCAGGGCCGGCGGCGCGACCGGCCCGGCGGCGACGGTCACGGCGGCCCGCAGGCGCCGTGCGGCGGTTTCAGCCCGATCCCGGTCCCGGCAGAGCAGGGTGGCCAGCGGCTGGCCCCGGGTGACGGCGTCACCCACGCGGGCGTGGAAGAGGATCCCGGCCGACAGGTCGAGGCTGTCTTCAACGCGGCGTCGCCCCCCGCCAAGGTCGGCCAGCGCATACCCCACTTCGCGACACGCCACAGCCGTAACCCAGCCATCGGCGACCGCCTCGACCGCCAGGGCGGCCGGCGCCATGTCGAGGCCCCAGTCGTCGCGCTCCGGGTCGAGACGCCCCCCCTGGGCAGCGATCCAGGCGAGCAGTCGCTCCTGCGCCGTACCGCCATCCCACGCCGCCCGCACGCGCGCCAGCGCCGCCTCGCGAGTCGGGTCCAGCCGTGCCAGGAGCAGCATCTCCGCGACGAGGTCCTCGGTCAGAGCCACCAGGTCGGCCGGCGCGGAACGGCGTCCGCCGGGACGCAGCGCCGCGAACGCCTCCACCGCCTCCACCGCGTGCCCCACGGCGACTCCAAGCGGCTGCGACATGTCGGAGAAGACCACCGCCACGCTCCGCCCCCAGTGCCCCGCCACCTCGATGAGGGCGCGCGCCAGCGCGCGGGCCGCGGCGAGGTCGGTCATGAAGGCGCCCGATCCGGTCTTCAGGTCGATGACGATCGAGGCGGGACCGGCCGCCAGCTTTTTGCTGAGAATAGAAGCGGTGATCAGGGGCACGCAATCCACGGTGGCGGTCACGTCGCGCAGGGCGTAGATCCGCCCGTCGGCCGGGGCGATCGCCGGCCCCTGGCCAATGATCGCACAGCCGGCCTCACCCACGATGCGCAGGAAGGTGGCGTTGTCGAGGTCGGTCCGGTAGCCGGGAACCGCGGCCAGCTTGTCGAGCGTGCCGCCAGTGTGACCCAGACCGCGCCCGGAGAGCATCGGCACGCAAAGACCGCAGGCGGCGGCAAGCGGCGCGAGCAGGAGACTCACCTTGTCCCCCACGCCGCCGGTACTGTGCTTGTCTGCGGTGGGAGCCGGCAGGCCGCCGAGATCGAGCCGCTGCCCCGAGCGGAGCATGGCGTCGGTGAGGGCGATCGTTTCGGCGGTATCGAGACCGCGGAACCAGATGGCCATCAGACAGGCGGCCATCTGGTACTCCGGCACGCGACCGGCCGTGAAGCCCTCGACCAGGAAGTCGATCTCCTCCACATGCAGCACGGCGCCGCGCTTCTTGCGCTCGATGATCTCGACGGCGTTCACGGATTCCTCTCGCCGACACGCGCCGGGCGGCACGGATCAGCCGCTGATGATCTTCACGCCGGCGCTGGCGCCGAGACGATTGGCCCCAGCGGCGATCATGGCGTCGGCCGTAGCGCGATCGCGGATGCCCCCCGCCGCCTTCACGCCGACGTCGAGCCCCACCACGCGGCGCATCAGGCGCACATCGTGCACCGTGGCGCCTCCCTTGGCGAAGCCGGTGGAGGTCTTGACGTAGTCCGCGCCGGCATCGCGCGAGAGCACGCAGGCTGCGACCTTCTCCGCATCGTCGAGCAGCGCGCACTCGATGATCACCTTCAGGCAGGCGGCGCCGAGAGTTTCCCGGCGCACGGCCGCGATGTCCTCGTAGACGGCGCGGAATTCGTCACCCTTGAGCGCGCCGATCGGGATCACCATGTCCACCTCGGTGGCTCCCTGCTGCACGGCGCGACGCGCTTCGAGCGCCTTGATCTCGGTCTCGCAGGCGCCGAGCGGAAAACCGACCACGGTGCAGACCGCCACCGTCGTGCCGCGCAGATGCTCCGCGCAGAGCCCTACCCAGACCGGGTTGACGCAGACCGCCGCGAACCGGTTCTCCGCCGCCTCGCGGCAGAGCGTTTCAATCTCCGCGCGGGTGGCCTCCGGCTTGAGGATCGTATGGTCGATGAAGCCGGCAAGATCGGGCGGTGTACGGCACGCCTCAGGGCAGAACCCCATGCGCGAGGCGCCCAGGTCGATCCAGCCGCGCAGCAGGCGCCCGTCGTCGGCCAGCAGGCCGTGCGTGGACGGCGGCGCCTCGCCGGTCACGCTCCACCAGCCGGCGGCCGGAGCCGGTTCGGCGGGCAGTTCGCTCAGCACGCGCGCCACGACCCGGCGCGTCAGTTCCTCAACCCAGCGCGCGTCCGCCACGGCTCACTCCTCCCCGCCGCCGGGCGGCGTGCCGGCGCCATCGAAGGTCGTGAACGCGCGCGGCAGCAGGTCGGCCAGCGCCCACTCCTCGTCGGGACCGCCGGCGCCGGCCAGCACTACCGTCAGACCCGGCGCGAACTCCTGCAGGGCCTGGCGGCAGGCGCCGCAGGGGGGAGTGGGATGCCCCTCCCCCGTGACGACCGCGATGGCCGTGAACTCCCGCTCCCCGTCGGCGATCGCGCGGCACAGAGCGGCCCGCTCCGCACAGATCGACAGCCCGAAGCTGGCGTTCTCCACGTTCGTGCCGGCGTGGATCCGGCCGGACACGCCCAGGAGAGCCGCGCCCACCGCGAAGTGAGAATAGGGAGAATAGCTGCGCGTCCGCACCGCCCGCGCCGCGGCCACCAGTTCGGCGAAGGGTCCGCTCATGCCGCTCCTCCCGCCGGAGCCGCCCGCAACGTCTCCAGGAAACTCCGACCGACGGCCGGCACCGTCGCGCCGAAGAATTCGGCCACGGTGGCCCCGACGTCCGCGAACGTGGCCCGGTCGCCCAACGGACCGCCTCCCTCGCGGCCGCCGAGCATCGCCAACAGCGGCACATATTCGCGCGCGTGGTCGGTGCTGGCGGTCGTCGGGTCATTCCCGTGGTCGGCGGTGATCAGCAGCAGGTCGCCGGAGCGTAGCCGCGGCAGCCAGCCGGCCAGCCAGGCGTCGAACCGGGCCAGCTCGGCGGCCATCCCCGCAGGATCGTTGCGATGCCCCCAGAGCATGTCGAAGTCCACCAAATTCAGCAGGAAAAGGACGTCACCGTCTACGTCGCGCGCATAGGCCTCGGCCAGCGCCTGCTGTCCCTGCGCGTTTCCCTTGGCGACAATCTTCTCGGTGATCCCCTTTGCTGCATAGAGATCGGAGATCTTGCCGACCGCGGTCACACCGACCTCCGCTTCCACGAGGCGGGGCAGCAGGAGCGTGTCGGGCGGCTCGACCGAGAAGTCGCGCCGGTTGGGGGTCCGGACATAGTGTCCGGAGGCGCCGGTGAACGGCCGTGCGATCACCCGGCTGACATGGTGGGGCGGCACAAGCAGTTGGCGGGCCGCCTCGCACCACGAGTACAACCTGGCGAGCGGCACGACCTCCTCGTGCGCAGCGATCTGGAAGACCGAATCGGCCGACGTGTAGATGATCGGCCGCCCCGTGCGCACATGCTCGTCGCCCAGGCGCTCGATGATCTCCGTGCCGGACGCCACGCAGTTGCCCAGCGCCTCCAGCCCCACCGCTTCACGGAACCGTTCGAGAACGGCGGGAGGGAAGCCCCCGGGATAGGTCGGAAATGGGACCTCGGTGATAACCCCCATCAACTCCCAGTGCCCGGTCGTGCTGTCCTTGCCATGAGAGACCTCTCCCAGCCGGCCCCAGGCCGCCAGCGGGCGAACTGCCGGCGGCACGCCGGCGATGGGGTGCAGATTGCCCAGCCCCAGCCGCGCGAGCGTCGGCAGCGCGAGACCGCCGACCGCGCGCGCCGTATTGCCGAGCGTGTCGCTGCCGGCATCGCCATAGTCGGCCGCGTCGGGCAGTTCTCCCGCGCCGACCCCGTCCAGAATGATGATGACTGCGCTGGCCAAGCTGCCACTCCCCGCTTCGCGGTGAAACAGTCCGAACAGGTTAGGCGGCACTCCGCGCGAAGTCAACGGCCGGCAGCGCCCGCCGGTCGGGAACGATCCGTGAATCCACAGCTTGTGCGAACGGGGTGACAGCGTAGAATGGTGGCATGTGCGCCGACCTTTTCCGTCATGATCCCGGGCCGTCCGCGTCCCCCGCATCCGCTGGCGACCGTGCGGCACCGGTTTCCCCGCTCGCCGATCGGATGCGCCCGGCCACGCTCGATGATGTGGTCGGCCAGGACGATCTGCTCGGCGCCGGTCGGCCTCTGCGGCGCCTGATCGAGACCGACGCGGTGCCGTCGCTCATCCTTTGGGGCCCTCCCGGCTGCGGCAAAACGACCCTGGCACGCCTGATCGCCGGCCGGGCCCGCGCGCGCTGCCTGGAGTACAGCGCCGTGGCGGTCGGCACGAAGGAGCTGAAGGAGACCATGGTCGAGGCGCAGAAGCTGCGCCACGCCACCGGTCGGCGCACCCTGATCTTCCTGGACGAGATCCACCGCTTCACCAAGAGCCAGCAGGACTCGCTGCTACCCTGGGTCGAGCGGGGCGACATCACGCTGATCGGCGCCACGACGGAAAACCCGTCCTTCGAGTTGAATGCGGCCCTGCTATCGCGGCTGCGCCTGTTCGTGCTGTCCCGCCTGACCCCGACCGACCTCGTGGCTCTCCTGCGCCGCGCGCTGGCCGAACCGCGCGGGCTGGCGGGGATGGCCCCCCCGTTCACCGACGAGGCGCTCGACGCCCTGGCGACCCTGAGCGAGGGCGATGCGCGCAGCTGTCTCAACCTGCTCGAGACTGCGGCGCTGGCGGCAACCGAGACGACCGCGGGACGCTCTGCGCCCCCCGTCACCGTCGACACACTCGCCGAACTCGTACGCCGACGCCTCCTCCGCTACGACAAGGCGGGCGAGGAGCACTTCAATCTCATCTCGGCTCTGCACAAGTCGCTGCGCAACAGCGACGCCCAGGCGGCTCTCTACTGGCTCGGGCGCATGCTGGCCGGCGGCGAGGATCCGCTGTACATCGCCCGGCGCCTGGTGCGCTTCGCCAGCGAGGATGTCGGTCTGGCTGACCCGGCGGCCCTGCCCCAGGCGCTGGCCGCGCGCGACGCGCTGCAGTTCATCGGCCAGCCCGAGGGCGAACTGGCGCTGGCGCAGGCGGTCGTCTACCTCGCGCTCTCCCCCAAGAGCAACGCGCTCTACACCGGTTACGCGGCCGTGGTCGAGGAGACGCGCCACGGCCTCAATCCCCCGGTGCCGCTGCAGTTGCGCAACGCGCCCACCTCCATGATGAAGGGGCTCGGCTACGGCGCGGGCTATGTCTACGCCCACGACACCGCGGAGGGAGTCGCCGCCATGCCGTGCCTGCCGCCCGAACTGGCGGACCGTGAGTTCTACACCCCGACCCGGCGCGGCTATGAGGCCACGCTGGCCGATCGGCTCGCGCGGCTCGCGGCGTGGCGGCGCCGGCGGGCCGGCGGCGAAGCCGGACAACTAGGAGGCGACGGATGAAGAGGATCGGCGTGCTCACCGGCGGCGGCGACTGCGCGGGCATGAACGCTGCGGTGCGGGCGGTGGTGCGAACGGCCTGGTCGAAGGGCGCCGAGGTGATCGGCATCAACCGCGGCTGGCTCGGCCTGAGCGAGGGTGACGCCGAGGTGATGGGGCCGGGGTCGGTGAGCGGAATCATCGACAGAGGGGGCACGGTGCTGCGCACCTTCCGCTACCCGGAATTCCAGAATCCGGCCGGACAGGAGAAAGTGCGCCGCCAGGTCGAGCGACTGAAGCTGGACGGCATGGTGATCATCGGCGGCGACGGCAGCTTCCGGGGCGGCCATGTGCTGGACCACACCTTCGATCTGCCGGTGATCGGAGTGCCGGGCACCATCGACAACGACATTCCCGGCACCGACTGGTCGATCGGCTTCGACACGGCGCTCAACATCGCGATCGAGGCCGTGGGCAAGGTCCGCGACACCGCCACCAGCCACGGCCGCATTTTCGTCATCGAGGTGATGGGTCGCTCCTGCGGCCTGCTGGCGATCCAGTCCGGCATCGCCTGCGGCGCCGAGGAGGTGCTGGTGCCCGAAATCCCGTTCGACCTCGACGAGATCTGCCGCCGTATCGACAAGGGGTACGACCGGGGCAAACGGCACGCGATCATCATCGTGGCGGAGGGGGCGGCCAAGGCGTCGGTCATCACCTACGAGATGAAGAACCGCCTGCAGCGCAGCATCCGCATGGTGGTCCTGGGTCACGTGCAGCGCGGCGGCTCCCCGTCGGCCTTCGACCGCATCCTCGCCACGCGCCTGGGCAGCTACGCCACGGAGATCCTGTTCGAGGGCCAGCGCGGCGTGATGGTTGGCCTGGTGGCCAACCGGTTCAAGACCAGTCCGCTGCGCAAGTCCAGCTACCGCATGGACAAGGTCGTGGCTCACTACGCGGTGCTGCAGCGCCTGCTGGCCTGAGACGACCTCACTGGCGGCGGAACCGGCAGGCAAACGCCGTGAGCGCAGGGCGCACACGGCGTTCACTCGACAGGACGCAGGGCAGCCTGTTTCCCGGCTAGTCGATCGACCCCTTGACGAAGGTGTTCGCGTAGCGGAACCAGTTCACCTTCATCTTGCCCACGATGTGACCGAGCACGCCGTTGTCCGCCTTGCGATCGGCGTAGTTCTCGACGACCTCGGTCAGCGTGAACGAACCCTGCAGCGGCAACTGCTTGGCGTTGAGCAGTTCCAGCATCCACTCCGCGCCGGGGCTCAGTTCCACGATCTCGAGCGTGGCGTTCGGGAAGACGGCGAACCAGCCCTGCTGCTGGGGAGCGGCCGGCTTGGGCGCACGCACGAAACGGGCAACGAGCGACTGCACCTGGATCGTGGCGCCGCCCGGGTCCTTCGGCAGGTAGTTCTTGGCGTCTTCGATCTTCTTCCAGTCGAGATCCGGCAGGGGGGCTCCCGGAGTCTGCGTCTGGTCCGACGTTAGTCTGATCACGCGCGGCAGAGCATACGTGAAGACCGAATCGACCATGGTCGCCTGTCCGCCGCGCTTGACGCGCCGCACCTTGAGATGCGAGACAGGCGTGAACAGCTTCTGCACGCCCAGGAGCGCTCCCTGATAGGAGGAGACGTTCTGCTCCAGATCCTTGGCGACCACGAACTCGAGCACATTGCCGTCGCGAACGATGCCCGCATTCCCTTTGACATATTCGAACTGCGGCGCGTCGATCTCGAACAGGAAGTTCTTGCTCAGAGTATCGCCGCGGGTAACGGCCCTGAGAGAGGCGTACACGAACGGGTCGACCGCCTTCTTCTTGCCGCAACCCACAAGGCTCAGGCAGGACAGCAGCGCGACGACGCCGAGTAGCAACAAGAGGCCCCGGCTACGCATGGACCGCATCAAAGACATTGGAATGACCTCCCTTGGGACTTCTTTTGCCTTGCGGGTGGGGTGGCAAGGCCGACACATCTCCAACCTGCACCGGAACTCTGCCTGCGGCAGCGCAGGGCACGAATAATTCCCGGATACGCCTCTCGAACTGCATGGAAAATGCGGCTTTGGCACCAGGAAAGCAAGCCCGATCACCGACCGTGGCGCGGGACGCCGGGCAATGACGGCAGGCGGGCCAGCATTTCGAGCAAACGGGTCTGCTCCGGCGCCTCCCATTCCCAGAGCGCGTGAAAAACCTGCCAGTGCTGCGGCAGCAGCACTCCGCCGGCCGAAAAGACCCGGAAGAAGCGACGGCGACGCTCGGCCAGCGAATAGCCGGGCAGGATGGCCCGTTTGAGCCGACCGTCGAGCGTCACGGCCCAGGCCTCCTGGAACGCCTCGGCCTCTGTCGGCGGCACCTCGGCCGGCGAGACGGTGCCGTCCCGCAGATCGCGAATCATGAGGAACTGGTGGTAGAGGATGCGTTCCGCCTTCCGGGGCGAAAAGGCCGCCGGATCGCACGATTCCGCCACCGGCCCGGCGCGCAGCTCCCAGGCAAGCAACCCCCTCCCCTCAGCGGCGCCCGGCGCGTGATCGCGCAGGAAATGGTCGGGGTGGAACCAGAGCGCCATCCCGGGCAGCCGCCCCGGCGCGGAGGCGGAGGCAACCGTCGTCACCCAGATCCGTTCGTCAGCGGTGAGGTCGTCGAGCCACAGAGTGAGCGACGCCAGGTATCTACCAAGGTCGAGCCGCGCGGCGGCGGTTGCGGCCAGAGGCCGCAGGACGGGAACGAGGGGGTGGTCTCCCGGCAACCAGTCCACGTGCATGGCAGCCACTCCTCCCCCCACGACGATCGTCAGGCGCCAAACAATTCCCCGCCGCCCAGCGGCCGCAGCCGGGCCCGGAAGTGGCGCAACACCTTCGGCGCCGATTCGATTTCCAGCCCCCGCAACCGCGACTTGTCCCGTGCGATCCGTCCGCACGCCTCCGCCACATAGGCCAGCTGCGCCAGGCTGTAGACCCGCCGGGGAATCGCCAGCCGCACCAGTTCCATCGCTGACGGCACGAAGGCGCCGCTGGCCGGATCATCGTGGCCGAACATCAGGCTGCCAATCTCCACGGCCCGGATGCCGGCTTCGAGATAGAGCGCGGCGGTGAGCGCCTGCCCCGGGAACTGTTCCGGCGGAATGTGAGGCAACAGCGCCTTCGCGTCCACATAGACCGCGTGTCCACCGACCGGCGTGAGAATCGGGACCCCCGCTTCCTGCAGCAAACCGCCCAGGTAGGCGACCTGCCCCACGCGGTAGCTGAGGTATTCGAGGTCGAGCACCTCGCGCAGCCCCTGGGCGATGGCCGCCAGGTCGCGCCCCGCCAGGCCGCCGTAGGTCGGGAAACCCTCGGTCAGGATGAGCAGGTTGGTGACCTGTTCGGCCCAGTCGTCGCGGTTGAGGCAGAGAAATCCGCCGATGTTGACCAGCGCATCCTTCTTGGCGCTCATCGTGCAGCCGTCTCCAAGCGCGAAGATCTCGCGGGCGATCTCCGCGACCCCGCGATCTGCCTGGCCGGGCTCCCGCTGGTGGATGAAGTAGCAGTTTTCAGCGAACCGGCAGGCGTCGAAGATCAGCGGCACGCCACGGGCGCGACAGAACGCGGAAACCTCGCGGATGTTCGCCAGTGAGGCCGGCTGTCCGCCGCCACTGTTGTTGGTGATCGTCATCATGACCAGCGGGATCCGCGCCTGTCCGTACCGGTCGAAAGCCGCTTCCAGCTTCTGCAGCGACATGTTCCCCTTGAAGGGATGGTCACCGTCGGGACGAAGCCCCTCATCGATGACACAGTCGAGGGCGATCGCGCCGGTCGACTCGACGTTGGCCCGCGTGGTGTCGAAGTGCGTGTTGTTGGGCACCACGTCGCCCGGTTTCAGCGCCGTGGCGAAAAACAGGTCCTCGGCGGCCCGTCCCTGGTGGGTGGGGATGACGTGCCGGTAGCCGAAAATGCCACGAATGGTCGATTCGAAATCGTTGAAACTGCGACTGCAGGCGTAGGCCTCGTCGCCGGTCATCATCGCGGCCCACTGAGCATCGCTCATGGCCGAGGTGCCGCTGTCGGTGAGCAGGTCGATGTAGGTGGCGTCGGAGGGGATCCAGAACAGGTTGTAGCCGGCCTGTCTAAGCAGCGCGAGCCGTTCCTCGCGACTGATGAGCCGGATGCGCTCCACGACCTTGGTTCGGTAAGGCTCGAAAGGCCACTCCATCGTTCCACTCCTCATGCGGCGCGGACAGTGTTATGCTGGCGGCGGCAAGATCGCCCCGCGGCGAAGGTAGCCCGCCGAACGCGGTCGAACAAGGGTCAAGACCATGCCACGTCCGCCCCGCTGGCCCGGCTGGCGCGCCGCCTGGCGCACGCTCGCCGGAGGGGATCATTCGAACCGCAACCTGGCCGCCGCGCTCGCGCTGGGCGTGCTGGTGGCGCCCACGCCGGTGCTCGGCCTGCACACCTGGATGGCGATCGGACTCGCCTTCACGTTCCGCGTCAACCGCCTCGCGGCGTTCGTCGGATCGAACGTCGCCAACCCTCTGACCATGATGCCGCTGGTCTGGCTCGACATCGAACTCGGGGCCCGTCTGCTCGGCCGCCCCGCCCCCGCCTGGCCCGGGCGTGCCGAAGTCTGGGCGCAGTTGGGATGTCTCTATCTGGAGGCCTGGGCCGGGGCGCTGGTCTTGGGAGCGGCGGGCGCCCTGGCGACCTACGTTCTGGCGCGTCTGTTGTTGCCGGGGTGGCGTCGACGCGCTCAGTCCGCGGCCGCAGCCTCGTCACCAGTCAGCGGAGACGATTCCTGATACAGCACCATCACGCGCTCGGTGGCGCGGGCGAACACCCGGTAGTGCCGCTGGCGGGACTCACTTCCGAGACAGAGATAGACCAGGGTGTCGGCGCCGGTGGCACCGCTCGTTTCCGGGGTCGCCAGGGTCACGACCGGCGCGTGGGGCGTCGCCGCGGGAACGGCGAGCCAGTCGGCCAGTTCCAGCCGCCAGGCTGCCCACAGCGGCCGCTTCACGAAGTGGCCAGGATTCTCGCCGCCGGCTTCGCGCACCAGCCGTTCCACCCGCCGCTGCACCTCGGGCCGGGCCAGCCACGGAGAGGCCCAGCCACTGCGGGAGACCCGTGCGTGGATCTCCGCGAGCGAGGCCTCTGCCAGCGACTCGGCCGCGGCGAGCCAACGGGCATAGGCCGCTGCGCCGGACGGATCGAGCAGCACCGGCAGGAGCGGCGTCCGGGCGCCGTCCGCCTTGCCGGCCTGCGCGGCGATATCGCTGACGACGGCGACGAATTCCAGCGTGCCGGGCAGCAGCAGCGAATCCAGTTCCCAGCGCAGAACCGGCAGCCAGCCCCGGCCGGCGAGCGAGCGCCCGATATAGAGCAGATCATCCCGGGCCGTCGCCACGACGGCACTGCGACGGCCGAGCCGGCCGGAAGACTCTTCCGCCCCCAGGTGCGCCACCACTTCGTCCAGGCTCGCCGCGCCATGCGCCACCGCCTCCCCGCGCTCACGCCGCAAGGCACGACCGCGCGCCGGCCGACCGTCAGGTTCGGCCGCAAAGTGACGCGTTTCCTCCCACACCCGGCGCGTCTGCGCCCGCTGATCGACACAGTCCACGACCCGCTCCTGGGCAGGAGTGGTCAGGAACAGATGCTCCCAGGGGGCCTCGGCGGCGGCCGGATCGACCGTCACCAGCAGACGACCGCCGCGATAACGTTGCTGGACGGCGAAGCGGGTCTCGCGCGGCAGCGCCTCCGCATCGATCAGCAGCGCCGTCTCCCGCGCCGGGTCGCCCGGCAGATATCGACCGGTGAGGGGCGTGGCGCCGGCGGGCGGCGTGCCCTCGGGCGCGATGAAGAGTGCCGGCGCGACCGCCGCGTCGACGTCGCGCCGCCAGGCCAGATGGACCCGCGCCGCCACCGCGGACGATGGACACCAGACACTCACCTCGCCGGGCCGCAGCGCGCCGGACGCCGCGGCGTCAGCCAGCCCGGCGGCCACGGCGGCCAGACGCCCGGTGCCGGCCGGTCCGCGCAGGACGAGCCATCCCGGCTCGGGGCCGGCGAGCAGGTGAGCCACTTTTGCGGCCGCCTCCGGCGCCGGCGCTCCGACCACGGGTCGCTGCTGCGGCGCCCGGCTCCGCGCCTCTGCCGGCGCGGTCCCGGCGCCCACGCCTGACTCCGCGCCGAGACGCGCCGCCTGGCCCGTGCGCCAGGCATCCCCATCGGTCAGCAACGCGACCGTGCGGGCGCGGGCCGCCGCCGGTGCGTCCGCCAGCCAGGCGAGCGCCGACGTGTCGAGCGCCTCTGCCAGCGGCGCGCCCTCGATCCACCAGGCTCCCAGCAGGCAGCCGACCATCGCCACTTCGGACGGCCAGGCCTCACCCGGCGCGAGTGCCACTCGTGCTCCCCCGGAGTCACACACGGCCGTCGCCAGCAGGGCGGTCGCCGCGCCGGCGAACCGTTCCGCCTCCTGCGACAGTCGCTCGGCCACGGCGCGCGGCCGACCCAGCGTGCCAAGCAGCCTGCGGGAGGAGAACAACACCCCTTCGGGCGCGCGCCAGAGCAGCTCCTCCGTCCCGGTAGTCCCGCGGAACAGATCACCACCGCCACGCACCGACGCCGCGCTCCGCAGGCGGAGCGACATGGCGAGCAGGAACCGGTCAAGCCAGGCCAGATCTTCTTCCGTATCACCGTCCCCGCCGACTGCCAGATCGCAGACGACCGGCAAGCCCTCCACCGCCCCTTCGAGCCAGGCCGGCAACCGCACCGCGGCCAGGTCCGCGGCGCGCCCGAGGCGGTACTCCAACTCTGCGAGCGGCAGCGCCAGACGCAATATCGCGGGCTCGTCGGCGCGCCCGGAGTGCGCCGGTTCACAACCGGTTTCCAGCACGCTCAGCCAGGCCAGCGTGGAGAGCGACGCAACAACGGTCTCGGTCGGCAAGCCGGTCAGCGCCTCCACCACCGCCGCCGGCAGCGTGCCGCGACAGGTGCGCGCCCACCCGGGCAACTCGGAGCCTGTGCCGACGGGCACGAGCGCGAGCGACCGCTTCACCCGCTCCAGCGCCGGCGGCAACGCCGGAACATCCAGATCATCGAGGTGGCTGGCCACGATCAGCGGGCGGCCGGAGCTCGACATCCCCTCTCCGACCCCGGTGCTCAGACCGAATCGGACAACCGACCCGTACGGCAGGTCCACCCCTTCGTCGTCCAGTTGCAGCACCCGCCACAGGCTTCCGTCCGGTCCGTTTGCTTCCAGCCGCCCGTTCGCTTCTCCGACAACAAACCCCATACAGGCAAGTTCTTCTTTTATAATGGAATAATCTGCTTTTCTCACATGACACACGAACTCGTGGTCGGGTGGCGCGCGGTGCCGCATGCCGTCCAGACGCGCCCTCAGAACGGCTCTTCGCCGCCCCTCACGCTGTGCGCTGCTCTGCCAGGTGGAGAGGTCGAGCCCGCAGGCTGCACAGGCCGGCCTTGCCCCCACCAGCGGCATCGCCCCGGCGCAGTCGGGACAGAGGGCCGACGCGCTCTCGCCCGGCCAGAACTCCTCGGCAGCATCGATCAACAACTCCGGATCTGCCATCTTCCCAACGGGCTGCGAATTTTCGGCGAGAAAGTGGGCGAACAGGCGGCGCCAGGGGCCGGCCAGACCGCCGAGACAGAAATCGGTGCGAGGCAGATCGCGGGCCAGGAACCGCAACGCCACCGCAGCCCCGAGCCGTGGTCGCGGTCCGCTCGGCAACCAGGCCTCCAGCCCGAGCACGAACGCCGCCAGCGGCGGCCGCGAAGCGATGGCGGCGCGCAACCCCGGATCGGCCAGCGTTTCCGGCGCGGCCCAGAGAACCGGTCCGAGCGGCGGACGGGGCGCGGTCGCGCCATCCACTCCGGCGACCGTCGGCGCCGCCGTGGGAAAGACCGCCGCCAGAGCTCCCGCCCCCATCGGCGGCGCCGGCCCGACCGCGAGCAGCCATGCCCCGGTCTCGCCGCGCTCCCGCGCCGTCGCGACACTCCGCAGCCACGCCGTCCAGACCGCCGCGCCGTCGCCATCGAGCAGCCGGGCGCCGCGCGGCGACGGCTCCGACTCAGCCTCGCCCGATCCGGCCCACGGCGCCTCCGGGTCGGAAACGGCTCCCTCCTCTCGGCGCCAGGCCGCGACCACCTCCATACCCACCAACGGCACCGCTCCGCGCCGGCGCAGGGAGCCGCGTCGGGTCTTCAGCCCCGGCTTCGCCTGCGGCAGATCGTAGCCGACGGCGCCCCCGGCAACGACCCTCGCCAGCACATCTTCCCCGCGCGCGGGCAGACCCGCGGCCCCGAAGCCGCCCGGCAGCGGAAAACGGCGGCACCAGCGCGGATCGGCCACATCGACAGACGCCGCACCGCAGGCCAGCAGGGCGTTCACTTCGAGGCTGCAGAGTCGCCGCTCGTCCGTGAGGGCGACCGCCCGTTCACGATCGGCCAGCGCCCACGCGTCGGGCCGATCGGCGGCGGGCCTCACATGGTCGGCAACGCCCAGGCTGTCGAGCACCGGAACCACCAGACGCGCACCTGCCAGCGAGGCGGACGTTACCGCTTCGCTCCACAGTTCCGCGGGATCGAGACAGTCGGGCGGACCGCTGCCGGCCTCGAGGCTGAGTCGTCCGGCGGCGAACGCGCGCCACATTGCCACCGCCGCAGCCCCGTGCGCCGGCAGCGCCACCACCGGCCGCTCCCCGTCCGCCATCAGGCGCGTCACGTGCCCCAGTCCGCCTGCCCCTGCCTCGTCGGCCAGCACGCAGGCATCCGGCGCCACGCCTCCGCACGCCAGCGCCAGCGGGGCGTGCCCCCCTTCCCCGGCGAGGCTCGCCTCGACCGCGCCGTACGGCGCCAGCCACGCCGTCAACAGCGCCGCGAGATCGTCCCCCAGAAAACAGCCGTCGCGGACCAGCGAAAGATGCCGGTGTCCGCGTCGCGCCAGCTTCGCATGCAGTTCCTCCGGTCGGGCGAGTCCGGCGCGCCGGAGCTGCCAGTGGATCCGCGCGCTGTCCAGGAAGATCCAGGCCGCTTCTCCCCCCTCCCGCACCCCCCAGATCGTGTCGCGGATCGGATCGCGATCCCGCAGGCGAGAGGGAGGTCCCACGACCACGCACGATTGCCGCGCCCGCGCGGCGTATTCCCCGGCCCACGGGTCGTCGGCGCCCGCTTCGCCCGGGATCACGCGGGGCAACGAGTCGGCCAGTGCGGCGTGCCGATCCACGACCGGCAACACCCCGGTCGCCCGCGGACGGAGCCGGAGGTGATCGAGAAGATCGCCGTTGTGGGACTCGCTCAACCGCAACCAGTGGAAAAGAGGCAGCAGATCAGGTTCCGCTGCCCGCGACGCCGCAGAGTCGGCCGCCGGCAGCGCCTCCAGCCAGGCCAGTGCCGCCCGCAGCGCATGCACCTCTCCCCCGGGGGGGATGAGCGTGATGCCGCGCCTTCCGGAGACCGCCGACGCCAGGTCGGCCAGGCGCGCGGCCTGGTCCAGAACCACCCGCCAGACAGCCTCATCCGCTCCCCAGGCGCGCAGCACGGCGAACGGACGGGGCGAGGCCAGCAGCAGGGCGGCGGCGGACGACAGCGCCGGCCGCCTCTCCACCACGTCCGCGGAAACCGCGCCCAACTCAGGATCGGGACGCTCGGCGAGCGGCGGCAGACGCCATTCGGCGCCGACCGCGACGTCATCCAGGGAGCCGCCCTGCCCCGCAGCCTGGAAGCGGGCCACGAACACCGCCGCCCGGTCGCCGCGGGAGCCGAGCCGCCGCACCCCCGCCCGGGTCCGCGGATCGAGCCCGCGCAACCGGGCAAGGCACGCCAGCCAGAGGAATCCGGCGTCGAGCGCAGCCGCCAGCTCCGGAGCCGCGGCCGAACGTGACGCGTCAGACACTTCACCGGCGGCGTCCGGGGGCGCGTCCCCAGCCGGCGGGGCCAGCAGCGGATGGCCGGTCTGCCGCTCCCACGTCGCGCGCCAGGCGACCTCCTGCAATCGCCTGAGCCGGGTCGCAGCCTCCGGGGTCAGCCCATTCGCCGGCAGTTGCGATTCCAGCAGCGCGACCGCAAACGGTCCCACCGGCTCGCCGGCGCAGTCATCCCCGAGTTCGCCCCAGAGTCCCCGCCGCCCTTCATCCCACCGGACCAGCCGCCCGCGGCAGGGGCGCAGGAGTCGAAGCAGGACCTCCGGATCGTCGCCTGCCCGCCAGAGGGCCACGTCACGCGGTTCGTCGTCGCGCCACAGCACGCAGGTCAGCCCCTGCGACGACATCGCCAAAGACGCCCACGCCTCGGCCGGGGAGTCGGCCGGGTTGCGTCGCTCCAGCGCGCGGCGGGCTGCGCCGAAACGTAGCGCGACCGCGCCGTCGGCGGGAGGACCGACCTCCAGCAGCGCACGCGCCTCGTCGTGCCGCGGGACCGGCAGGTGCTGCGCGTCCAGGTTCGCCAACAGTTCGATCAGGCGCACGCGCGCCGCCTCGGCACGCGACCGGAAGGGCTCGGGCAGGGCCAGACAGGCCCGGTAGAGCGGGATCGCCGCCGCCGCGTCGCCTGCGTGGGCGTCGGTCAGACGGGCGACGCGCCAGATCCGTTCCGCGTGGAATGGTCCGGACTGCGAGAAATATGCCGCTTCGAGCAGGCGCAGCACCGCCTGCGCCAGCGCAATCCGGCCGGCCGGCGCAACGTTGCCGGCCGCGGCCAGAGCGTCCAGCCACCCCTCAACCTGGGCTCCCAACGCCACACGATCGGCTTCTGCCAGCGGCAGATCGGCACGGATCAGCGCCGGATCGAAGGGGCGACCGGCGCGGCAGGCAGCGGCGATCGTCGCCGGCAGAAGACGCGCCGCAACCGCGCCATCGCACGGATGGAGCCGGCTGGCAGTGGTGAGACGCAGCGCCGTGGTCAGGAGCTCGAAATCCTCTGCCGGCGCCCCCGCCGGTCCGCCGGCCGGAAAAACGCCCTGGCTCAGAGCCGCGGCCACCGCGGCACCGGCCCGGTCCAGGTAGTCCGCGCGAAACGTCTCCGCCGCGGCGGGCCAGCGGCCGGACGAGTGCGCATCGGCCTCGGCGCGACGCGCCCGTCCCCAAAGCCGGCGTGCGGCATCGGTGACCGTCTCCGAGAGGAAGACCCGGCCGGGCGAGCGCTCCCGCAGCTCGAGCGCCGTGGCAAAGGCCGCCTCGGCCTCGGCGAGAGCCCCCGCAGCGAGACGCTCACGGGCGGTCGCCAGCGCATCCCAGTAGCTCATGTTGCCCGCCCTCCGTGGCGGGGTCGTCGCGCCGGTCAGGCGTCGGCAACGACGATGTTCACCAGCTTGCCCGGCACCACGATCACCCTGCGGACCGGGCGACCGGCGATCAGTTCCGGTATCCGTCCGTGGCGCTGCGCGGCCGCCTCGATGCTGGCGCGATCGGCATCGACCGGGGACTCCATCTCGTCGCGAATCCGGCCGTTGATCTGCAGGACCAGCTTCACCGTGGTGCGCAGCAGCGCCGTTTCGTCCCACTGCGGCCACGGCTGGTCGAACACGCTCGGCAGCCCGCCGAGCCGCGTCCACAACTCTTCGCCCAGGTGCGGCGCGAACGGCGCGAGCATCCGGACCAGCGCGGCGAGCGCTTCGCGGTACGCCTCATCATCCAGCCCCGCCGCGTTGCGCCCGGCGTAGGCGTAGATGGCGTTGGTCAGCTCCATCAGGCGGCTGAGCGCGGTGTTGAAATGGAACCGCTGCAGATCGACCGTGCAATGTTTGATCGACCCGTGCAGCCAGCGGCGCAACTCGGCCCGCCGGTCGGAGAGTTCGCCCGCCGGGATCGGCGGCGGCTCGAACGGCGCATCGCCGGCCGGCGAACGCCCCTCGGCAGCCGCGTCCAGCAGCCGCCAGACCCGGTGCAGATAGCGATGGATCCCCTCGATGCCGTCGTCCTTCCAGTCGCCGCCGGCTTCGAACGCGAACCCGAACATCAGGTAGACGCGCAGCGTGTCCGTGCCGTACCGCCCGAGGTAGACCTCTGGGTTGACCACGTTGCCGCGCGACTTGGCCATCTTCTCGCCATCGCGGGTGATCAGCCCCTGGTGCACCAGTCGCTGGAACGGCTCGTCGAACGCCAGGTGACCCTGGTCATGGAGGAATTTCGTGATGAAGCGGGAGTAGATCAGATGGCCGCAGGTGTGCTCCGGGCCGCCGACGTACTGGTCCACCGGCAGCCAGGCGTTGACCAGCTCGCGGTCGAACGGCCGGTCGGCCAGATGCGGCGTAAGGTAGCGCAGGAAATACCACGAACTGCAGACGAAGGTGTCCATCGTATCGGGGTCGCGCTGCGCCGCCCCGCCGCAGCGCGGACAGGCCACATCCATGTAGGTGGGAGAACTGGCCAGCGGCGATTTGCCGTGCGGACGGAAATCGACATCGTCCGGCAGCCGGACCGGCAGCTCCAACTCCGGCACCGGGACCATGCCGCAGGCCGGGCAGTGCACGATCGGGATCGGCGCGCCCCAGTAGCGCTGGCGGCTGATCAGCCAGTCCCGCAGACGGTACTGCACCGTGGCGCGTCCCCGTCCCGTCGCGGCGAGATCGGCGGCGATCCTGGCCCCGCCCTCGGCGCTGGTGAGACCGTCGTAGGCGCCGGAGGCGGTCATGACGCCAGGCTCCGTGCGGGCCGCCGTCAGCGGCGCCGCGCCGTCCTCGTCCGGCCCCCGGATGACCCGTCGCACCGGCAGTCCGTGGACCGCCGCGAAAGCGAAGTCCCGCTCGTCGTGACCCGGCACCGCCATCACAGCGCCGGTGCCATAGGAGCCGATCACGTAGTCGGCCACCCAGACCGGCACCGCTTCGCCGTTGATCGGGTTGACGGCCACCGCGCCGGTGGCCACCCCGGTCTTCTCCCGGGTCGTGCTCGTGCGATCGATCTCGCTCAGCAGCGCGGCGCGCCGGGCGTACTCCGCCACGGCCTCCCGGCGCGACGACTCCGTCAGCGCGGCGACCAGCGGGTGCTCCGGCGCGAGCACCACGTAGGTGACCCCGAACAGCGTGTCCGGGCGGGTGGTGAACACCTGCAGCGGCGCCGCCCCGTCGGGGAGGGGGTCGAAACCGCTCGGCAACGCCTCCTGCAGGCTCGCGGCCGGCACGCCAAAGACGATCTCCGCCCCTTCGCTCCGTCCGATCCAGTTGATCTGGCGCTTCTTCGTCTCGGCCGGCCAGTCTATCCGATCGAGCCCCTCGATCAGGCGATCCGCGTAGTCGGTGATGCGGAAGCACCACTGCGTGAGCTTGCGCCGTGCGACGAGGCTCTGGCAACGCCAGCAGGCCCCCTCCTCCACCTGTTCGTTGGCCAGCACCGTCTGGCAGGAGTCGCACCAGTTGACCGGCATCTCGGCGCGATAGGCCAGCCCGGCGGCGTACAGCTGCAGGAAGAGCCACTGGTTCCACTTGTAGTACTCGGGACGGTGCGTGGCGATCTCGTGGTCGAAATCGTACATCGCCCCCATCGCCCGCAACTGTTCGCGGATGAAGGTGATGTTCTCCTCGGTGTGCCGCCCGGGCTGCACGCCGGTCTTGATCGCGAAATTCTCGGCCGGCAGCCCGAAACTGTCGTAGCCGATCGGCTCGAAGACGCGCGCCCCCTGCATGCGCCGGAACCGCGCCCAGGTATCTGCCGGCACGAAGTTGAACCAATGCCCCAGATGCAGCTTGTCCCCGGAGGGGTAGAGGAACATCACCAGGCAGTAGCACTTGTGCGCGGCGCGCGTGAGGTCCGTCCGGTGGAGACCGTCCATCTCCCAGCGCTGGCGCCAGCGGCTTTCGACCTCGGCGAAATTGTACTCGGCCATGCTGTCCTTCCGGTCGGGCGACACCTGATAGCCGTCGCGCCGATCCCCGCACGGTCAGAAAACTGTAAAGGGATGGGGCTGGGCGGTCGATTTTGGGAGTGCGCGATGGCGCAACGATAACCGCATTCCGGCCCCCGTTCCAGCGCGAATTCATCGCCGCGGGGCACCAAGGACGGCGCGTGTCCAGGATCAGGCTCGACGGTTACGCCGAAACGGTTCGTTCCGGCGCGCCGGTCGCCACGGCATCGCCCGTAGCGACCCTCGCGGGGGAGTACGGCGCGCGCGACATCGAACAGGCGATCCGCCGCCTGCCGCCGCTGCCGACCACCCTGGGCGACCTGGTCGACAAGCTGAACAATCCCGACTCGAGCATTAGCGACATCACGTCGCGCATCCGCACCGATCCGTCGCTCACGACGCGCCTGCTGAGGATGGCCAACAGCGCCTTCTACGGCGCGCGCTCCTACATCACGGAAGTGGAGCGGGCCGTGATCGTGCTCGGGTTCCGCACCACGCGCAACCTGGTCGCGGCCGCCGCCGTGGCCAGCCATTTCTGCTCTTTCCAGAACATCCACAGCTTCTCCGCTCAGGGCATGTATCGGCACTCCCTGGCGACGGCTGTCTTCTGCCAGATGATCGCCTTGCGCGCCAACATCGGCGGGCTGACGCCGGAGGAGTACTTCGTTGCGGGGCTCCTGCACGATATCGGACGCATCCCCCTCGCTCAGCACTACAAACGCCACCGCCCACAGTTCGAGGAGACGCCCCACGACGTGGCGGCACAGCACGCGCTGGAGAGGGAACTGTTCGGGATCGACCATGCCGCCGTCGGCGGGATGGTGGCTGAGCACTGGAAACTGCCGGAAATGTACCGCGAAATCATCACCGGGCATCACGATGCGACAGCGCTCGCCGCCAGCCGTTTCACAGCGCTGGTGGCGCTGGGCGACCGCTGGGTGAACGCCCAGGGCATCGGCCGCAGCGAACCGTTCGACACCCTGGGCGAGGCGGCGGATCTGGCGGTCCGCGCCGGCGTGGAGACCGCTCTGATCGAGGAGATCGCGCCGGAACTTCGCAAGGAACTCGAACTCTATCTGACGGCCATGTAGAGCCGTCCCGGGGCCATGAACGAAACATCCGTCCGCGAAAAGATTCACACCGTCCCCCTCCCTGGCGCCGCGCTGCGCCGTCTCGGCGAGGCGCTCGGGCTGAAACCGCACTATGAAGCGCTCGACCGGCTGCTCGCCGAGCAGTTCGGCGTCGCGCGCTGGATCAACTGTCTGGTGGGCGATGACGGGGCGCCGCTGCCGGTGGCCTCCGCAACGCCCGGCGCCAAACCGGACGCGCGCGAGGTCGAACTGCTCGACCCTTCCGCGGTGCGGGGGCGCAGCCTCCTGCCGGGCGTGGCGCTCGACGCGCTGCCCAGCGGGCCCTTCACCCTTCCCCCGGCGGCCCGCCCTTACCAGGCCGGTCTCGCCTACCGCTTCCGCCACCGGACGCTCGGCGTGCTGCTCGTGGAGATGAACGCCGACGCGGCCCCGACCCCGGAATTGCTGACCACGCTGGCCGCGCTGGTGGAGGAGGCGTTCGCACCCCTCTGCTTCCGTGAGCACACGATCGAGCAGGTTTTCCAGGAGAAGGCTCTCTTCAGCGCAAAGCTGGAGTACCTCGGCGAGATGGGACGACTGGCGGGGG
The DNA here is from genome assembly GCA_963732385.1 of uncultured bacterium. Lineage (GTDB taxonomy): Bacteria > Krumholzibacteriota > Krumholzibacteriia > LZORAL124-64-63 > LZORAL124-64-63 > CAVSZB01. The sequence continues at coordinate 664,933 of CAVSZB010000007.1, forward strand.
ATCTCGACCTCAAGGTCCTGCTCAACAAGATCATGGAACTGACCATGGAGTTCGCGGGGGCCGAAGTCGGTTCGCTGGTGCTGATCGAGGACGAACAGCCGCAGACCAGACTGGACTGGGGCCTGCCGCACGAGGCGCTGCTCTCGCTCACCGACCGAGACGGCGAACCGCTCATTTTCCAGACCATCGGTCGGTCCGAGCCGCTCTGGCTAGAGGCGGGCGAATTCCTGGTCCCGCCGCAGATGCCCTACCGCTTCCAGCGCCTGGCGATCCTGCCGCTGCGCACGCGCGACAGCTGGCTGGGCGCGGTTTGTCTCGTCACCTCCAGCCCGAGCGCCGCCTTCCATCCCGGCAAGCTCGACGGCCTCAGCGCCGGAATCAGTCTCGCGGCGACGGCCCTCGACAACGGGCGTCTGTTCCAGGTCAAGCTAGAGCGCCAGCGCGAGATGCGGAACATGGAGATCGCGAGCGACATCCAGAAGGCGCTGCTCCCACGCGCGATTCCCGACCTGCAGGGGGTGGCGGTCGTCGGCACGAACGTCGCGGCGCGGATGATCGGCGGCGACTACTACGACTTCTTCCCCTTCCCGGACGGCAGCCTCGGCCTGATCGTGGCCGACGTCGCCGGCAAGGGAGTGGCGGCCTCGCTCATCATGACCTCCACGCGCATGCTGATCCGCAGCATCGCCGGGCCCGACGTCACCGTAGAGGAAGTGATCCGTCGCACCAACCTGATGCTGCAGGCCGAGGCGTGCGGCGGCCAGTTCGTCACCGCAAACTACGTGCGCATCGATCCCCACCGGCTGGTCATGGAGATCTGCACCGCCGGTCACGAGCCGGTCATCGTCTACCGACCCGGCGAGTCGCGGTTCCTGTTCGCCGAAAGCCGCGCGCTGCCGCTCGGCATCACCCCCGACGCGGTCTACACCCGCGAGGTCATCCCGCTGGCGCCGGGCGATCTCGTGTTTCTCTATACCGACGGCATCAACGAAGCGATGAACAAGGAGCGGGAGCAGTTCGGAATCGGTCGTCTGCAGGAGACGATCCGGGGTGCCTATCCCGACACGATCGAAGCGGTCATGAACACGATCCTTACCGCCGTGGACTGGCACAGCGCCGGCATGCCGCGCCATGACGACACAACCATCGTCGTGGCGCAGGTGCGTCCCGACGCGCCCCTGGACCCGAGAGGAGGCGTTGTCTCAGACAACGAAAAACCATGACGACTTCCGCCACCGCAGAAGCCATCCACGTGCTCGATCCCACCGATCACATCGACATCGGCAATGCGTTCGAATTCCGGGCCTCCCTGCAGGAAATGCTGGCCCGCGGCAAAACCAGGGTCGTGATCAACCTGGCAGCCGTGCAGTACATCGACAGCGCCGGCCTGAGCGCCCTGATGGCCGTCGTGCACAGCTTCACGGCCGGCGGCGGCGCCGTCCGGCTCTGCGGCGCGCAGCCGGCGGTGCTGAAGATCCTGCAGTTGACGCGACTCGACGAGTACCTGCCGCTCGACACCACGATCGAGGAGTCGCGGGCGCGTCTCGCGCCGGACCCGAACGCATAGGCGATCGCCGGCCCGGTCCCTCAGCGCGCCACCACGACGCGCCCCCTGAGCACCCCGCCCGGGTGCGTCAGGACCACCAGGTAGGCGCCGGCCGCCACGGGGCGGCCGTCGTCGCCGCGAGCATCCCAGGCGAGAACCCCCGTTTCCGCCAGATTCCCCGTGGCCAGCCGCCGGACGCGCCGGCCGCGCAGATCGTACACTTCCAGACACCGCGGACCGTTGGCCGGGATGCCGCGCCAGGCCACGCGCAGACGACCGGCCGCGGGGTTGGGCGAGACCGTGAGCACACCGCGCGACAATACGACCGGCCCTGCGGTCCCGGTCGGAGCGGACTCGGAGAGTGGGCAGGCGCCGCTGTTGCGTCCGTCACCGCGGACGCCGACCCAGTTCGCGCCCTCGCCGCGGGGAAGCGCCCCCACCTGCGCGGTCAACGCGGCACCGACCGCGGTTACGCGGACCCAGCCGGTCCCGTCCCGGGTCGACATCAGAGCTGCGCCAAGACCGGGCGGCACCACTGCGAGCGGCCCGCCCACGGCCTGGGGGGACCGCTCCGCGCCCACGATTCCTGTCCCCTCCGTCAGCCAGCCGAGACAGGCTCCCCTCAGATTCGGGGTGCCGGCGATTAGTTCCTCCCAGCCGATCCCCGCCAAAAACTGCGGTTCCGGCGCCGACGACCCGTTGCTGTTCCAGGCGAGCGGCGCCGGCAGCAGGGTCCAGCGAGGCTGCAGATTGCCATCGGACGTGAACCCCTTCACCAGCACGCCCGCCAGCGGCGTGGCGCTGACCAGCCCGTCGGCCGACAGACAGATCGAGGCCAGCCGCCAGCGCAGGGAATCGTGCGCGACCCCGGTGACATAGAGCCCCTGCACGACCACCCGGGGCCCCCCCCGACCGTCTCACGATAGACGGCCGGATCGGACAGTGACAGCCAGCGTCCACCGTCGGGCGCCTGGGCCTCGGCACCGTCGCCCGCCGCGGCGACCCCGTTCCCCCGCAGAATCCGGAACACGACTTCGCGCTGCTCCAGCCCGGCCGGATGCACGAGCACGATCTCGTGCCGGCCATCACCGTCGCGGTCCGCCAGCACCGGGGCACGCAGTCCGGACACCGCCAGTGTGACCGGCCAGCCCGGCAGCAGTCCGGCATCGCCCGCAACCGTGATCCGCCCGCTGGGAAATGCGACCACATACTCTTCGCCCGGCTCTCCGTCGAGCTGTCCTACTGCGGGGGGGAGCGGCTCCGTGCCATCAAGCGCGAGCGTCGCCACGATTGCGCCGGCCGGCGTCACCCGCTTCAGGATTCCGGTCGGGCTGACGACCGCGACCTCACGCCCGCCGTCGAACCGCTCCCGACCGACCGGCGCCGTGAGCGGGACATTCGCGGAAGCCGCGTCGACAACCATGTAACTGCCGGAGGCGCCCAGCAGGTAAAGCTTGCCGAACGCCGAGGCGACCGCGATTTCGTCACCCGGCAGAGCGTCGAGATTCCAGACCAGCGGCGCCGTGAGAGGACCCTGCAGATTCGTGGGGAGGAAGATGGAGACCGGCCAGCCGACGCGCTCGTGCCCCGTTCCGTCGAGCGCGTGCACCAATCGGGCCTGTGGATCGATCGTGGCCGCCCCGGTGCAGATGAGCGTGGGCGTGCCGGTCGCCCCGAGAACGCCGGCGACCGGCCAGCCAGCCAGACCGCCACCGAGGGTGGCGGACCAGGCCGGGTCGGTCGATTCCGCCGGGTCGGTCAGGGTGATGGTGACGCGTCCGGTGCCTGACAGCCTTTTCACCACCACGAAACAGAAGCCCTGTTCCGGAGTCCGGAAGCTGCCCAGCTCCCGCCCACCCATGCCAGCCGCGTCGACCCGGATCGACGGCAGCCCCTCACCCGGGTCGAGCAGACGGCGGATATCGTGGATCTCGAGCCCCACGTCGAGACCAACCGAAGGCACCGCCTCCACCACGCACTGCCGGTCCGGCTGCAGGGACAGCCGCCGCGCCACGCTCCGCCGCCCCGCGGTGCCACCGAGCGAATCGACGGCCGAGCCCCCGCCCGGCAACGGCGCCAGAAGCGCCTCGATGGCGGCCGGCACCTGGAGCAGCCCCCAGCCCCGCACGCTGTCGGGCACGGCCAGCCAGGGCGCTAGCGCCAGCCGCGCCGCGCCGTCTGGCGTCTCGGACACCAGCACCGGCGCGGCGGTTCCGCGCAGCAGGGCCGAAACCAGATCGCCGACAACCGCACCTTCGTCGGGCCACCCCTCCTTGCGCAGTGCCTCCAACACGAGGAACTCCCCCGCCGCCACGTGGGCCGCCGCGAGCGAGGTGCCTCGCCGTTCCGACGTGCTGTCATCGGGCTCATTGTCGGTCGTGCAAATGCCGCCGGCCGCCTGCAGCACGCCGCCGCCGGGAGCCACGAGATCAGGCTTCCTGTCTGGCGGCAGACCGTGTCCGCTCGTGCCGGCGAGTTCGCCGGCATCATTGACCGCCCCCACACCGACCACCGATGGCAGCCGGGCCGGGTAGCCGGGCGGCAATATGGCGCCTCCGTTACCCATAGCCGCCACGACCAGGATGCCGGCGGCGCGCAACTCGTCCATCGCCGCGCCAAGGCCGAGATCGAGGTCCCAGTTGACCGCGCAGAGCGCGACCCGCACCCGGCACTGCGCGCGGTGATCCAGCAGCCAGGCGCAGGCGGCCAGGAAATCCCCCTGCCACTGACGCCACACGCCGTCGAAGTCATAGAACTTGACGATCGTCAGCCGGCCCGAGGGGGCCAGACCGCGATACCGTACGTCGAGTTCGCCTGCTCCGGCGACGACTCCCGCCAGGGCCGTGCCGTGCCAGTGGTAATCCCACGGTCCGGCGGCGAGCGGGAAATCATCCGTAACGTCGTGCCAGCCGACCACTTTGTATTCGAGGAACAGGGGCCACCCGAACTCTGCGGAGCTCCAGTCGAGGGCATCCCCGACGAGGGGCGGCGGACCATCGCGGTTGTCGTGCGAGAAATCGCCGAGATCGTCGTGCGCCGTATCGCAGCCGGAGTCGAGGATCGCAACCGAAGCTGTCCAGTCCCCTTCCAAACGCCACTGCCCCGCGCGGGCCAACGACACTCCGCAAAGCACGCTGCTCCGATCCAGCGCCGGCGTGCCGTCCCGGTCCAGCACCAGCCGGCCCGAGAGGGGCGCCGCAAGCAGCGCCCGCAGACCGACCGGATCGACCGCCAGCGCCTCCACGCCGCCGAACCGCGACAACCGGTGCAGCACCCGCACCACGCCGCCCGCCGCGCGGGCGTCCGCCGCTGCCGTCGCCACGCCCTCCGCGTTTCCGCCGAGCCGCAGCAGACGCAACTCGCCCCGTGCCAGCGGCCCGGGTGCGGGGAGGGGGACATGGGCCGGCCAATGACCCAGCTTCGCGGCAGGATCCTCCTGGTCGGCACTGGCGCGCGCGACCAGTTCAGCCCAGCCGGCGCGACCCGCACCCCAGTCGTCGAGCAGATCCTCGACTCCGTTATCGTCAAGATCGAGCGGACCGGCAGACGCCGCCCAAGCGGGACGACCCTCTCCATCCATCAGACAGCAGGCGACGAGCAGGCAGAGGGAAAGCGCGACTCCCGGGCTCGGCGGCACCCGAAGTCGCCGGACTGCCCGCCTTTGGTATGACATCGGCACCCTCCGGGGTCGGCTGCGGGGGGGACGGTCTGCGCCGGCGAATGCGGCCAAACCTTTTTGAACCTACGGTCACCCCCGGTCGTCTGTCAACGCGGGGCCACCGCCGTCCTGCGGCGCGGAGCCGCCGTGTGACGGCCCGACGCGCTTCACCGGACCCCAGCGAAATGTTCGAGGCGGCAACCGCGCCCCTCCCCCTCGAAGGTGATCGCCACGACATCGAAGCGGAAACTGCGACTTCCATCGCCGCCCCGCTCCGCCAGGAATGCCGCGGCCAGGCGGCGCAGGCGCGCCATTTTCGCGGGCGTGACCGCCTCCTCGGGCCGACCGCAGGCATTTCCGCGGCGCGTCTTGACCTCCACGAATACGAGCAGATCGTCCCGACGCAGTACGAGATCGATCTCCCCATGGCGGGTGCGATGACGGTGCGCCACGAGGCGATAGCCGCACGCTTCGAGATGGAGGCGGGCCCATTCCTCGCCCAGTCGCCCGAGCGCGGCGGGTGCGACGCCAGGCACGGCGTCTCCTTGCCGGGAGGTCGGTTCAGTCGGCGGCGGCGCTGTCCCAGAGCAGACCCTGGGCCAGTTCGCTGACCGGGCGGTAGGAACGGCGATGCAGCAGGCAGGGGCCGAGACGGCGCAGCGCGGCGCGATGCTCGGCGGATCCATAGCCTTTGTGGGAGGCGAAGCCGTAGCCGGGCAGACGCGCGTCCCATGCGCGCATGAGACGGTCGCGGGTGACCTTGGCCACCACCGAGGCGGCCGCCACGGCGGCGCTGCGTCCGTCGCCGCGCACCAGCGTTTCGCCCCGGCACGGCAGATCCGGCAACTGGAGCCCGTCCACGAGGACCAGGTCTGGAGACGGCGCGACGCGCGCCACGGCGCGCGCCATGGCCTGCAGCGTGGCACCCAGGATGTTGAGGCGATCGATCTCGGCGGGGGACACCGCACAGGCGCGCCAGGCGAGGGCGCCGGCGCAAATCGCCCGGAAGATTGCTTCCCGACGTTCGGCGCCCAGGCGCTTGGAGTCGTCGAGACCGTCTGGCGCCCAGCCGGGAGGCAGGACCACCGCCGCCGCCACGACGGGGCCGGCCCAGCAGCCGCGCCCCGCCTCGTCGACGCCGGCGAGTCTCAGCCTGCCGTCCAACGACCGCTCGCGGTCGAACGCGATCAGGCTGCCCACCACCCCGCGGGACGAGCCGCCGCTCACTGGCTGGAGCGGGTCTTTTCCCGAATGCGAGCCTGCTTGCCGGTCTTCCCGCGCAGGTAGAACAGCTTCGCGCGACGCACCCGCCCCTGCTTCTTGAGCACCAGCGAATCGAGTGCCGGCGCCTGCAGCGGAAAGACACGCTCCACGGCCACGCCGTTGGAGATCTTCCGCACGGTCACGGAGGCCTCGCGCCCCGTGCCCTGCCGAGCGATGACCACGCCTTCGAACGCCTGCACGCGCGTCTTGTTGCCCTCCTGGATCCGCACGTTCAGGACGACCGTGTCGCCGATCCCGAATTCGGGCAGGTCCGTACGCAGATCGTCGCTGCGGAGGGAGTCAATGATGTTCATCTCGGTACCGCCTCCTGTCAGATTCGCCCCGCGCGATCCGCCGCGCGCGGCCTATTCCACCGCGTCCGCGGCGTCCGGGGTAGCCTTCTTCTGCGTGGCGCGGCCCCGTTCCGGGCCGCCCGCTTCGGTCGCCTCCGGCAGATCGGGGCGCCGCGTCCGAGTCCTGATCCGCGCCTGCTCGCGCCGCCATGCCTCAATCCGGGCATGATGTCCCGAAAGCAGGATCTCCGGCACCGCCAGTTCGCGGTAGACCGGCGGCCGCGTGTACCACGGACCGTCGAGTCCCCCCGCCTGCTGTTCGGTGAAGCTGTCTCCCGCCGCGGAGTCCTCGTTGTGGAGGACGCCCGGCAGGCGCCGCACGATGGCGTCGATGACCACCAGTGCCGGAAGTTCGCCGCCCGACAACACGTAATCGCCGATCGACACCTCGCGGGTCGCCACCAGCTCCCGCACCCGCTCGTCCACACCCTTGTAGTGCCCGCAGACCAGCAGCAGTTCGCCCGCCGTCTGCGCCGCCTCCACCAGTTCCATCACCAGCCGCTCACTCAACGGCTCGCCCTGCGGCGAGGTGAGAACCACCGGCGTGGCCGCCGACTGCCGGTTTCCCTCCACCGCTTCCACGATCGGCGGCGCCATCATGATCATCCCGGGTCCGCCGCCGTAGGGCGTGTCGTCGACCGTCCCATGCCGGTCCACCGCGAAGTCCCGGATGTCCACTACCGAATAGGCCACCTGCCCCTGCTGCTCGGCCCGCCCCGGAATGCTGGTGCCGAGAACCGTCCGGACCATGTCCGGGAACAGCGTCAGCACCGTGATCTTAAGGGCCATCGAACAACGCCGTCCCCTCGATCAGGCCGGGCGGGGGATCGATCACGAGCGGTCCGGTCAGGCCGTCCCCCGGCTGCAGGATCGGCGCCACCGCCGGAACCAGCACCTCGCTGCCGTCCGGCCGCGCGATCACGAGCAGAACCTGGGAAGTGTAGCGTCTCACCTCGCTCACGCGACCCACCGTACCGCCGGTCACCAGATCCACCGTCCGGCCCAGGAACCGGAACGGCAGCCCGCCCCGCGGGCGGGGGAAGTCCGGCTCGAGATAGTGCTCGCGGTCGAAACCGATGACCCGCCCTACGAGCGCCTCCGCCCCCTCGCGCGTCACGCACTCCTCGGTGCGCACCACGACGCAACTGCGGTCGGGCCGGTACTGCAGCGGACGGAACGGCGCCCCGTCCCGCCAGCGCAAAAACCGCGTTTCCAGCAGCTCGTCGTGCCAGTCGACCAGCGGGTAGAGCTTGTACTCCCCCCGCAGACCGACCGCCTTCACCACCTCCGCCACCGGAATGAACGCGTCCGGCTCGTGGATCGCCTCGCCGGCCATCACCGGGCTACTCCGCGATCTCGAGGCCGACCCGCCGGTCCGCACGCGCCCCGGCGGCGAGCAGGATCGCACGGAGGGCGCGGGCCGTCTGGCCGCCCCTCCCGATGACCCTGCCACGATCGTCGGGATGCAGGCTGAGCCGGTACACCTCGACCCCCGGCTGGTCCAGCCGCTGGAGTTTTACCTCCTGCGGATGGTCCGCCAAATTCACCGCAAGCAGGGCGAGCAGCCCCTGGACGTCGGTCATGCCGTACCGTCGCCTTCCGTCGGCGTCGCCTCGGCCGCAGCCTGCCCGGCCGCCTCGGCCTCCGCCGCGGTCTTCTCGGCCGCCTCAGCCTCGGCCGCCGCTGCCTCCGCCGCCTTGGCCGCCGCCGCCTCCGCCTTCACCCGGATTCCCTCCGCGACCAGCTCGGACTTCCGGCGGGCGGTGGAATCCGCGCGGCCCTGCGCCCGGACATCGGCGTTGGCGCGGAACTCAGCCACTTTGGCGCTGACGTCCTCGGCCGACATCCCCTGTTTCTCGAGCGCGAACCGGAGCATCAGCCCGTGCGCCTTGAGCAGCGAACGGACGGTCTCGGAAACGACCGCGCCGCGCCTCAGCCAGACCATGATCTCCTCGTCGTGCAACTGCAGTTCGTACGGCTCGACGAAGGGATTGTAGAAGCCGAGGTTGGCGAGATAGGCGCCGTCGCGGCGCTTGCGACTGTCGACGGCAACGAGACGATAGAACGGACGCTTCTTCTTGCCCATACGGGCGAAACGGATCGCGGTCGCCAAGGGTCACCTCCGGTACGGGTATCGCCGACCGCCACCATGGCGTCGGCGTGCGCCGGCCCGCGGGGGCCGGCCGGGAGTTCACGCGGGACGGTCGCCTACCGCCGATCGAGCACCCGGCGGCTGAACTCCTGCAGGCCGCCGGCCGCGTTGATCTCCTTCATCATGCGTCGCATGTCCCGGTACTGCTTCAGCAGCCGGTTGACCTGCGATACGTTCGTGCCGCTGCCCCGCGCGATCCGCTTGCGACGCGATCCGTTGATCACGTCGGGATGACGCCGCTCCTGCCGCGTCATCGAATTCATGATCGCCTCCACGCGCGACAACTGCGATTCGTCGACGTTCGCCTTATCGAGGGCCGCGCCCCCGAGACCCGGCAGCATCTTCAGCACGCCCTGCAGCGGGCCCATGCGACGCATCTGCCGGATCTGCCGCTGGAAGTCCTCCAGGGTGAACTGGCCGTCGGTGAAGCGCTGCGCCAGATCTTCGGCCTCGTCCAGGTCCATGCTGCGCTCGGCCTTCTCGATCAGGGAGAGCACGTCCCCCATGCCGAGAATGCGTCCGGCCATGCGGTCCGGGTGGAAGACCTCCAGGTCCTCCAGTTTCTCGCCCACGCCGACCAGCTTGACCGGCTTGCCGGTCACCTGCAGCACGGAGAGCGCCGCGCCGCCGCGCGCATCGCCGTCGAGCTTGGTCAGGACCACGCCGTCGAAACCGACGCGGCTGGCGAACTCCTGCGCGATCCGCACCGCCTCCTGACCGGTCATCGCGTCGAGCACGAGCAGCTTCTCGTGCATCGGCACGATGCGGTCGATCCCCACCAGCTCCTGCATCAGCGTGTCATCGATGTGCAGCCGGCCGGCGGTGTCGACGATCAGGACATCGCACCCCTTGTCGCGCGCGCGCCGCAGGCCGAGCTTCACGATCTGGGCCGCGTTGCGGCTCTCGCGATCGCTGTGCACCGGCACGCCGAGCGCCTCGCCCAGCGTGTGCAGCTGGTCGATCGCGGCGGGCCGGTAGATATCGGCGGCGACCAGCAGCGGCCGGCGCCCCTCCGCCGCGAGCAGCTTCGCCAGCTTCCCGCAGAATGTCGTCTTGCCGCTGCCCTGGAGTCCCATGACCATCAGCGTGGACACCGGACGCTCGCCGAGATTCAGTTCACGCGCCTGCCCGCCGAGCAGCGTCACCAGTTCGTCGTGCACGATCTTCACGACGTGCTGCGCCGGCGTCAGGCCGGCCGCGACCGGCTGACCCAGCGTCTGCTCGCGCACACGCCCCACGAAGTCGCGGGCGACCGCGAAGTCGACATCCGCTTCCAGGAGCGCCACCCGGACCTCGCGGAGCGCCTCCTTGACGGACTCCTCCGTCAGGCGGTCCTGCCCCGCCAGCTTGCGGAAGGCCTGGTCGAGCCGTTTTTGGAGCTCCTGGAACACGCCAACCTCCGCCCGCGCACCCACATCCGGTCCTGCGCGGACACAAAAGTACACGGCGGGCAGACCCGGTCCACCCCGCCCGGCAAAGCGACCTGAGAAGATAGCCGATCGGGCCGGGGAAGGCAAGCCGCCGACCAGGCCCGGGGATCCCGTCGTCCGGGAGGGATCAGCGGCCGCGCAGCGCCCGTACAGCCGCGGCGCGGTCAGCCGACCCGAGGAGCCAGGAGCCGGAGACCAGGATATCGACGCCGGCGGCCCGGCAGGCGGCCGCATTGGCCCCCTCCACCCCACCGTCGATGGAGATGGCGAACCGCAACCCCTCCCGACTCCGCGTCTCCGCAAGGGCGGCGACCTTTTCCAGGGCGGCCGGCTGGAACCGCTGCCCCCCGAAACCGGGCTGCACCGACATGACCAGCACGAGGTCCACCTCGCCCAGCAACGGCGCCAGCGTGTCGGACGCGGTGGCGGGATTGAGCGACAGCCCCCGCCGCAGACCACGCGCGCCGATCGCCCGCAGCGCCTCACGCGGCGCCGCCGTTTCGATGTGCACCGTGAGCGCATCGGCGCCGGCGTCCGCGAACGGGGCGACGAACAGCAAAGGATCGGTCACCATGAGGTGGACATCGAGCGGCAACGCCGTCCGCCGCCGCAGCGCCGCCACCAGCGCGGGACCGCAGGTCAGATTCGGCACGAAGTGTCCGTCCATCACGTCCAGGTGGAACAGATCGGCCCCCGCCGCCTCGAGGGAGAACATCTCCCCCGCCAGATCGGCGAAATCGGCCGCCAGCAGCGATGGGGAGACGGCCGCCCCGTCAGCGCGCGGACGCCACCAGTTCAACATTCGCCCCCTTGAGGATCCGGCTGCCCGGGACCGGCGTCTGCGCCAGCACGGTGCCGGGCTTGATGCCGGGTCGACGCTGGAACGTCACCGTACCCGGCACACAGCCGGCCGCCTCGACCGCCGCCCGCGCCCGCGCCAGAGATGCTCCGCGCAGATCGGGCAGGCGCCAGGCGGGCGGCAGACCCGGCTCGGCCACCACCAGATCGACCGTCGCCTCCCGCCGCTGACTGCTGCCAGGCGGCGGGAACTGGAACACCACCGTCGGCGTGGCGACGTCGTCCCGGCGCAGCCGCACGAGGCGACCGGGACGGAACGACTCGCGCGCCAGAGTCATGTCGGCCTGTCGTCGCGACAGTCCGACCAGATCGGGAATATTCCCGACCGCCGGACCCGCGCTCACCACCACCAGGACCCGACGGCCGCGACGGATGGTCGCGTTCGCCCGCGGCGTCTGCTCGACGATGCGACCGGCCGCGATCGTGGCGTGGGCCACCTGCCGGTCCTCCACGAGTTGCAGGCCGGCGCGCCCCGCTTCGCCGCGCGCGGTTGCCACGGTCTTGCCGTGCAGATCAGGGGTGGCCACCACCGCGTTGTGGTGGATCACCTTGGGCATGATGAGGAAATTGAAGATCGCCAGCCCGAGGGCGAAAAGCAGCACGAAAAAGCCGATCAGGACGAGAAAGCGGCCCAGCTTCACGACGTTGCCTCCCGTCGGCGCAGGCGCGCCGCGAAGAAACCGTCGGTTCCGGTCTCCTGCGGCAACCACCGTCGCTGCCAGTTCCCCGCCGCGTCAGGGTCCGGCAAGAGGCCGGCGCCCGCTCCGGGCGTCACCAGCGCATCAACCACCTCTTCGTTCTCCTCCGGCTCGAGCGAGCAGGTCGCGTACAGCAACCGCCCCCCCGGCGCGAGCAGCGCGGCGGCCGCGCGAGCCAGCGACGCCAGACGCGCGCCGTTTTCCGCGAGCTGACGCGCCTTTACCCGCCACCGCCCTTCGGGATGGTGGCGCAGGACACCGGTGCCGCTGCAGGGGCCGTCCAGCAGCACCGTATCGAACACGCCGGCACGGAACGGCGGCGACTCCCCATCAGCCAATATCATGGCCGGCGGCGGACCCTCAAGCCTTTTCGCCGTCTCGACCAGCAGCGCCAGACGCGCGGCGCCTCGATCCATGGCCACGATCGCCGCGGGATCGGGCCAGATGGCGCGCAGATGGAACGTCTTGCCGCCGGGCGCCGCACAAAGATCGAGCAGCCGCCCGCCCGCCCCCGCCGCAAGCCAGGCCGTGGCCGCCTGCGCCCCCTCGTCCTGCACGATGAGTCCCGGCTCCGCCGCCAGCAGCCGCCGCAGTCCGGCGCGGTCCGGCCCGGCATCCAGTTGCAGTGCGCGCGGGACGAGCCGGCCCGCAGCTGCGGGATATCCGGCGGCCGCCAGCCGCGTCAGCACCGCCTCCGGCGTGTGCGGAGGCAGCACGTGAAGAGTCAGTGGAGCCGGCCGGTTGTTGTGGGCGCACAGCGTCTCGGTCGCGGCAAAGCCGAAGCGCGCCAGCCAACGCGCGACCAGCCAGCGCGGGTGGGACTGCCAGGCAACGAGGTAGGCCGCCGGATCGCGCCCGGGATCGGGAAACAGGGGACGCAGCGCCGCGAGCGCGGTCTGACCGGTCGCGCCGCCGGTCGCCCGCAACACCGACTGCAAAAGCGCGTTGACGTACGGCGCCTGGCGGAGCGAGACCCGCGCGCGACAGAGCGCTACCGCCTCGTGCACCGCGGCGTAGGCCGGCACCCCTTCGCAGGCAAGCAACTGATGGAGGGAAAGGCGCAGCAACTGCTGCAGCGCCGCCGGCCGACGCGCGCCGCGGCGCTGCGAGAAGCGGTCGATCACCCAGTCGTAGCGACCGCGCCACCGCACCGCGCCCTTGACCAGCTCAGCCAGCAGGCCACGGCCACGCGGATCAGCGAGGCGAGCGAACGCGGCGTCGAGCGCCGGATCGAGCGGCTCCCCCTCCCCCGCGCGCAACAGCGCCTCGAGGGCGAGTCGGCGCACGGAATCGGCACTCATGAGTTGAGGATTTCGCCCGGACGGACGGTATGTCCGCGCAGGAACTCGGCCACCTCGAGTGGGCGGCGGCCCGGCGCCTGCACCATCGTAACCAGCAGTTCGCCCTCCCCGCAGGCGACCCGGATCCCCTCCGGATCGACGGCGAGCACTGTGCCGGGAGGCTGGCCGACGGTGCGCAACGAATGCAGCCTGGCGGCCGTGATCTTGAGCAGCTGATCCCCCAGGAAGGTCGTGGCCCCGGGCCACGGCTGCAGGCCGCGCACCTGGTTCGCCACCACCGTGACCGGACGGTCCCAGCGCAGCGGCGACAACGAGCGCGTCAGCTTCGGCGCGTAGACCGCCCCCTCGTCCCCCTGTGGCTCCCCCGGGACCGGCCCCGCGGCACAGGCGCGCAGGGTGCGCACGATCAGGTCGGCGCCCAGACCCGCGAGCCGCTCCGTCAGCTCGCCGGCGGTCTCCTCGGGCGAAATGGCCACCGCTTCCTGACTCAGGATCGGACCGGTGTCGACCCCGTGGTCGAGACGCATGATGGTGACGCCGGTCAAGGCGTCGCCATGCAGGATCGCGTGGTGGACGGGGGACACGCCGCGCCAGCGCGGCAACAGGGAGGCATGCACGTTCAGACAGCCCAGCGGCGGCCCCGACAACAGCGGTTCGCGCAGGATGTGGCCGAACGCCACCACCACCACGGCGTCGGGCAGTTCGCCGAGCACGGCCCGCGCCACCCGCTCGCGATCGCCGGCGCCGAACTCGATCAGCGGCAGCTGCTGCGCCAGGGCGATCCGCTTGACGTCGGTCGCCTCGAGCCGCTGCCCCCGACCACTGCGCCGGTCCGGCTGCGTCACGACCAGGCGCACATCGAAACGCGCCTCGATCAACGCCTCGAGCGACGGCACCGCGAACGCGGGCGAGCCCATGAAGACGATCCGCAAACGCGCTCCTTGCGCCGCCGGCGTCAGCGGGCGGCCAGACGCCGCAACCGCCACCAGAGCAGGCGGCGACGCCAGGCCGAAAGATGGTCGATGAAAACGACTCCGTCCAGGTGGTCGACCTCATGCTGCACGATGCAGGCGAGAAGCCCCTCGGCCGCGAGCCGCTGCGGCCGACCCTCCACATCCTCGTAACCGACCACGATCGCGCGCGGGCGCGCAAGGCGCAGGTAAAGACCGGGGAACGACAGGCAGCCCTCCTCCCGGGACTGCCACCCGGGATCGCGCCGCTCGATGAACGGATTGACGATCACCAGCCGCTCCGGACGGCCGCCGCGGCGCGGGTCGCGGATGATGATGACGCGCCGTCCGTCCCCCACCTGCGGCGCGGCGAGGCCCACGCCGTTGCGATCCAGCATGAGCCGCCACATGCCGGCCACCAGCGCCGGGAGCCCCGGATCGCCCGGCGCCACCGGCCGGCAGGGCCGCCGCAGCGCCTGATCCCCCCAGCGGACCAGGCGCGGGGCGGCAGGCGCCCCCGGCGTCGCCGACGCCGCGTTCGTCACGACGCGCTCAGCCCTTCTCCACGACGCTGGCCACGTACCCCTTGGCGATCTCGACCTTCACGTCCTCGCCGATCGTACCGACGATCCGATCGTCCTTCACGTTCAACACCGTGACGAAGAACCCTCCCGTGGTCAGGATGCGGTCCCCCTTCTTCAGTTGCTCGATCATCAGCTGGTGCTTCTTCTGTCGCTGCTGCTGCGGACGGATCAGCAGGAAGTAGAAGATGATCATGATGAGCGCGAACGGGACGAGCTGCAGCAGGATGGCGGCGCCGCCCTTCGGCCCGCTCCCCTGCGGGGCGGGACTCATGGCCAGGAAGGAGGTCCAGATCATCGACAATCTCCTCGGTTTGGGAACAGGACTCCAAATACCCGTTCAGGATGCCATTCCAAACGCTTCGCGGCAACCCCGACCATGCGGACCGGAGCGGCGCGGCGCGCACCGCGCCTCAAGCGGCCGAACCGCCGCGGCGCCCGACCTCCTCGCGTCGCTCCCGCTCGCCCTCGCGCCAGTCCGCCAGCAGGGCCGCGGCGGTCGACCCGAAACGCCCTTCGCGCAGCGCATCGCGCAGGGTGGCCATCAGCTCCTGATACCAGTGCAGGTTGTGCCGCGTCGCCAGCACCGGGCCGAGAATCTCGCGGGCCTTGAACAGGTGGCGCAGATAGGCGCGGCTGTGCCGGCGGCAGGTGGGACAGGCGCACGCGGGGTCGAGAGGACCGTCGTCGCGCGCGTAGATCTCGTTGCGCACGACCAGCCGGCCCCGGCGTGTCAGCACCGTGCCGTTGCGCGCCATGCGGGTCGGCAGCACACAGTCGAACATGTCCACCCCGCACGCCACGCTTTCGATGATGTCGTCGGGAAAACCGACCCCCATCAGGTAGCGCGGACGTTCGTCCGGCAGCAACGCGGCCGTCAGCGCCGTCGTCTCCCGCGTGGCCGCCACCGGTTCCCCCACCGCCAGGCCGCCGATGGCGTAACCCGGCAGGTCCAGTTCACCCAGCTCGGCCGCGGAGCGGCGGCGCTGCGCCTCGTCGATGCCTCCCTGCACGATGCCGAAAAGCACCCGTTCCCAGCCGCCCAGCGTAACCCGGCCGCCGCCCAGCGCCGCCTGGCAGCGCCGGGCCCAGCGCGTCGTCCGCTCCACCGCCGCGGCCACCTCCGCCGACGGCGCGCCGTGCGGCAGACAGTGATCGAACGCCATGACGATGTCGGCGCCGAGCGCGAGCTGGACCTCCATCGACAGTTCGGGCGTGAAATAGTGACGGCTGCCGTCGAGGTGGGAGCGGAAGTGGACCCCTTCCTCCGTCACCTTGTTCAGACCCGCCAGCGAGAAAACCTGGAAGCCGGCGCTGTCGGTCAGCAGCGCGCCGTCCCACCCCTGGAACCGATGCAGTCCGCCCAGCGCCTCCACCAGGCGATGCCCGGGCCGCAGGTAGAGATGATAGGTGTTCCCCAGGATAAGCCGCGCGCCGGTGGCGCGCAGATCCTCGAAGGTGATCGCCTTGACCGTTCCGCAGGTGCCGACCGGCATGAAGACCGGAGTGGCGATCTCACCGTGAGCGGTCACGAGGCGACCGAGGCGGGCGGCGCTGGCCGGATCGCGCGCCTCGACGCGGAATCCGAACCGGGGCCGCGCCGCAGACGCCCCCTTCTCCCGTTCCTGCGCCATGCTCAGCCTCCGCCGCCCAGCCGCGCCGCCGCAGCGGGCGGCAGCAGCAACATCGCATCGCCGTAGCTGTAGAACCGGAAGCGTTCCGCCACCGCATGGGCGTATGCCGTCCGCCAGGTCGATCCGCCGCCCATCGCCGCGACCAGCATCAGCAGCGACGAGCCGGGCAGGTGGAAATTCGTCAACAGCGCATCGACCGCCCCGACCGTGTCGGGAGGACGCAGGAACAGGCGCGTCTCCCCCGCCACGTGCCAGCCCCCCGAGGCCCGGCTGGCGATCCCCGCGAACAGGGGAGTGTCCGCGACGCTCCCGTCGGCGCCCGCCGGCGGCCAGATCCGTTCACCATCGACCCCGACCGCGGAAACGTCGTCCGCGGGCAGTCCGAGCCGCTGCACGGTCTCGAGCACGCGCAACGCGGTCGTGCCCACGGCCAGCACGAGCCCCCCGCCGGCGCGCGCGCGCCGCACCGCGGCGAGGACTCCCGGGGGGCACGCGAAGCGTTCGGCGTGCAGACGCCCGCTCGCCAGCTCCGCCGGTCCCGGCGGACGGAACGTGCCGGGGCCGACGTGCAGCGTGACCGTCCCGACCGTCACACCGCGCGCGCGCAGGGCGTCCAGGGTCGCCAATTCGAGGTGGAGCCCTGCCGTGGGGGCAGCCACCGATCCCGTCTCGCGCGCAAAAACCGTCTGGTAGCGCTCGCGGTCGCGCGCCCGGCGCTCCGCGCCGTCCGGATCAGCCCCCGGGCGCCGGATGTACGGCGGCAGCGGCATCTCCCCCCACGCCTCGGCCACCGCGGCCAGATCGGTTCCGGCCAGAGTGACGTAGCCTGCGGACCCGACCTCGGCAACCGTCAGTTCCGGTGCGGCGTCGCGCGGCGAGGCGACGCCGGTCGGCGACACGAGCGTCAGCGTCTGGCCGGCCCGCAGGCGCCGCGCGGGACGCGCCAGCGCCAGCCAGCGATCGGGCGCCGTGGCCCGCACGAGCAGCAGTTCCACGCCGCCGCCGTCCGGCCGTCGCGCCCGCAGACGCGCCGGCAGCACCCGACTGTCGTTCAGAATGACGACATCCCCGGAACGCAAAAGAGCGGGCAGCTCGCGCACACGCCGCTCGCCGAGTACGCCGCCACCGCGCGCCACGAGCAGCAGGCGCGCATCCCCTCGCCGGGGCGCCGGGTCCTGCGCGATCAATTCCGGCGGCAGATCATAGAGGCAGGCGTCGGCGGCGACAGGAAGGTGCGTCATCCTAGAGCAGTTCCCCCTGCCCCTGGCCCGGCCCGCCCGGCTTTGCCGACAGGCCGAGGTGCTCGCGCGCGCGGGCTGTCGCCTCGCGTCCGCGCGGCGTGCGCATGAGCAGTCCGCACTGGATGAGGAACGGCTCGACAACATCCTCGAGCGTGTCGACCTCCTCGCCGAGCGACACCGCCAGATTCTGCAGGCCCACCGGTCCGCCGCCGAAGTGCTCGATGACGAGCTCCAGGTAGCGACGATCGAGCGGCTCGAGTCCCAGCCCGTCCACCCCCAGCCGCGTCAGGCCGTGATCCGCGGCCCGTCGGTCGATCACGCCCCACCCCTCCACCTGCGCATAGTCGCGCACCCGGCGCAGCAGGCGATTGGCGGCGCGCGGCGTCCCGCGAGCACGGCGGGCGATTTCGTCGGCGCCATCCTCTGCGAGGGAGATGCCGAGCAGGGCGGCCGAGCGCCCCACGATGAGGGCCAGCTCCTCCGGCGGGTAGAAATCGAGATGACAGACGATACCGAAGCGGCTGCGCAGCGCCGGCGTGATCATGCCGGCGCGCGTGGTGGCGCCGAGCAGCGTGAACGGCTGGATCTGCAGTTGGAAATGGCGCGCGTTGGGCCCCTTGTCCACCACCAGTTCGACCCGCCAGTCCTCCATCGCCGGGTAGAGATGCTCCTCCACGACGCGTCCGAGCCGGTGGATCTCGTCAATGAAGACCGCGCGCGGACCCTCCTGCTGGGTGAGCAGGGCGATCAGTTCCGCGCCGTTCTGGAACGCCGGTCCGCTCGTGTGGTGGACGTCCAGCTCCATCTCGTTGGCGATGATGCCGGCGAGTGTGGTCTTGCCCAGGCCGGGCGGACCGTAGAGCAGGACATGGTCGAGAACCTCGCCCCGCCCGCGCGCGGCGGCTATGAACACCCGGAGGTTAGCCTTGACCTCATCCTGACCGACAAAATCCGCCAGCCGGCGCGGCCGCAGGCTCGCGTCGGCCTCGGCATCGCCCGGCAGGGACGAGGGATCGGTCCAGCGTGGAGTGGAGGGTTCGCTCACACGGCTCCTTCGCGCGGTCAGAGGGCGCGCAGCGCCCGACGCACCCAGTTCTCCACGTCGACGACGGCCCCCGCGTCCCGTTCACGCGCAGCGCGCAGCGCCTGTTCGGCGCGCGCCGGCGGCAGGCCCATCGCCTCGAGCACCGCCATCGCCTCGCGCAGCGGATCGGCGCCGCCCGACGACCCGTCGCGGCCGCTCCCCGACAGCGCCATCGCGCCCAGTTCCTGCGCGGCGCGCTCCCCCAGCTCCACCACGAGTCGCGCGGCGGTCTTGCGCCCGATGCCCGGCAGCCGGGTCAGGCCCTGCTCGTCGCCACTGCGCAGGTAGAGCACGATTTCCGCGGCCGACGCGCCCGAAAGCGCGCTCAGCGCCAGTTTCGGACCGACCCCGTTGACGCCGATCAGGAGGCGAAACAGCGCCAGTTCCTCGCGCCCGGGGAAACCGTAGAGGGTCCAGCCATCCTCCCGCGTAACCAGATGGGTCCAGAAGCGGACCCGCGCCCCGGCCGCCGGCAGCTCCGCGGACGCGCGCGTGGTCAGCTGCAGGGCGAGCCCCACGCCACCGTCGCCCACGGCCACCACCGCGGGCGGACCGGCCTCGACGAGCGTCCCCTCCACGAAAGCGATCATGTCGCGCACGCCCTCCCTGCCGCCGCGGCCGGTGAACCGCGTCGCAGCGCGTGGCAGAGCGCGACCGCGAGCGCATCGCTTTCGTCGAGCGATTCCGGTTCGCGCCCGAGACCCAGCCAGCGACACACCATGAAACGCACCTGCTCCTTCGTGGCGGAGCCGGTCCCGGTGAGGGCGAGTTTCACCTCGCGCGGCGCATACCCGATGATCGGCAGCCCCTGCTGGGCGCCCGCCAGCAGAATCACGCCGCGAGCATGTCCCAGCACCAGCGAACTGTGCGCGTTTCTGGCGTTGAAAAGACTCTCCACCGCCATCTCGGCCGGGGCGTGCGCCGCGATCAGGGCCGCGACCGCCGCGTGGATGACGCGCAGGCGCTCCGGCAACGGCGAGCGCGGATCGGGACGCACCCGCTCCGCGGCGATCCGGCGCAGACGCCCGCCGCGGAATTCGATCACGCCGCAACCGGTCACTCGCGAACCGGGGTCGATGCCGAGGATCACCATGCCACGTGACCTCGCCGGCGGCAGGCCGGAGACGGGATGGACGATGCCGGGCCGGACCGCACCGCGACTAGAGATCCGCGTTGAACGCCTTCAGATCGGCATCGTCGATGTCGAAGTTGGCCGAGACGTTCGCCACGTCGTCGAGATCGTCGAGCGCATTGATCAGCTTCAACAGCGATTCCGCCTCCTCACCGGCCACCTTCACGGAGGTCTGCGCCACGCGGGTCAGCTCCGACGAGGCTACCGGCAGGCCCTTCTGCTGCAGCGCCTGGGTCACCGGCGGCAACGCTTCCGTGGTTGTCGTGACGACGATCTCACCTTCGCCCTCGATCACGTCCTCGGCGCCCGCCTCGATCGCCGCCTCCATGGCGGTCTCGGCATCGCAGCGCCCGGCGTCGATCACTACCTGTCCCACGCGCTGGAACAGGTAGGAAACACTGCCGAGTCCACCGAGTTTGCCACCGTACTTGGCGAAGCAGTGCCGCACCTCGGCAGCCGTGCGGTTCTTATTGTCGGTCTGAGTCTCGACGAGAATCGCCACGCCACCCGGACCGTAGCCTTCGTACTCGATCTCCTCGTAGACCACTCCATCGAGTTCGCCGGTCCCTCGCTTGATGGCCCGCTCGATCGTGTCCTTGGGCATGTTGGTGGCCTGGGCCGCCAGGACGGCCGCCCGCAGGCGTGAATTGCCCGCCGGATCGCCGCCGCCCCGCGCGGCGATGGTGACTTCACGGATCTGGCGTGACCAGATCTTGCTGCGCTGCGCGTCCTTCGCGCCCTTCTTGCGTTTGATCGTGCTCCACTTGGAGTGTCCCGACATGGTCCGTATCGCTCCTTGTCAGAGCCCGGTCAATCCTCTTCCTCGGTGCGGCTCTTGTCGTAGACGTCCATCAGCTTCCGGGCGACGTCGCCCGGCACTTCATCGTAGTGCGAGAAATCCATGCGGTACACGCCGGTGCCCTGCGTCATCGAGCGCAGCGCAGTCGCGTACTGGTACAGCTCGTCCTGCGGGATCATGGCCTTCACGACCTGATAGGGGCCGTCGTTCTCCATCCCCTGGATACGGCCGCGACGCGAGGAGATATCGCCCATCACGTCGCCCATGTAGGCCTCGGGCACCGTGACAGTAACGCTCATGACCGGCTCCAGCAGCATCGGGCCCGCCTCGCGGACCCCTTTCTGGATCGCCTTGCGCGCCGCGATCTTGAACGCCGCCTCGCTGGAGTCGACGTTGTGGTAGGAGCCATCGTAGATGGTGGTCCTGATATCGACAACCTCGTAACCGGCCACCACCCCCTGGGTCATGGTTTCGCGGACCCCCTTCTCAACTGCCGGCACGAACTTGCCCGGCACGACGCCACCGACGATGCCGTTGACGAACTCGAAGCCGGCGCCCCGCGGCTGCGGTTCGATGCGCAGCCAAACATCGCCGAACTGCCCCCGCCCGCCGGTCTGCTTCTTGTGACGTCCCTGCACCTCGGCCTTGCCGCGCACGGTCTCCCGGAAAGCGACCCGGGGGCGCTTGCGCGCCACCTCGACGCCGAACAGTTTCTTCAATCGTTCGAGCAGAAACGCAATCTGGCTCTCGCCCTGCGCGATCAGCAGGGTCTGGCTCAGGTGCGGTTCGTGGCGGATCGTGAAAGTCGGATCCTCCTCGTGCAGCCTGGTCAGTCCGGAAGACATCTTGTCCTCGTCGCCCGCGGTGAGCGTGTAGATCGCCTCGGTGGCGGTCGGCATGGGGAATGGGATGGCCGGCAGGGCGATGGCCACGCCGCCGTCGTACAGCGTGCTGCCGAGGGGGCTGCCCTTCAGCTTCGAGGCGATGACGATGTCGCCGGAGGAGGCCGCCTCGATTTTTTCCCGCTGCTTGCCGAGGGCCACGCTGAGCTGACCGATCCGCTCCTCCGTGCCGGTGACACTGTTCGTAAGGGAATCGCCGGAAGCGATCGTGCCGCTCCAGACGCGCAGCCAGGTGATGTCGCCCCCCTGCGCCTCGCTCTGCCGCTTGAAAGCGAAGGCGACCTTCGCGCCGGTCGGCGAGATGTCCATCGTGACGGCATCTTCGTAGCCGGGGCGGTTCCCCTGCAGGGAGGTCCGTATGGCGGGCGCCGGCAGCAGGCGGACTACCGTCTCGAGCAGCGGCAGCACGCCGACCTCGCTGTCGGCGGCCGTGCAGAGGATCGGGAAAACCTTGCCCGCGACGATCCCGGCGACCAGTCCCTTCACGACCTCGGCCTCGCTGAGGCTCCCCTGTTCCAGAAACTTCTCCACCAGCACGTCGTCGCTCTCGGCCGCGGCGTTCAGCAGCGCCTCGCGCGCCTCCGCCACCGCGTCGGCCATGTCCGCCGGCGGCTCGCCCACGATCGCCTTGCCACCGGACCAGGAATGGGCCTTCTGCGTGATCAGGTCGACGACTCCCTTGAATGCCTCCCCTTCGCCGATCGGCAACTGCACCGGCACGGCGCCCGCGCCCGCCCGGGCCTGGATCCCGTGCACCGCATCCGCGAAATGCGAATGCTCCTTGTTCATGCGATTGAGCACGATGAGGGTCGGTATGCCATGCGCGCGCAGCACCCGCCAGAGCGCCTCGCTGGGAACCTCGAGGCCGCCGTCACCTTTGACAAGGAACAGCGCCGACTCGCACACCTCCAGCGCGGCGAAAACGTCGCCCCGAAAGTCGTCCTGCCCCGGCGTGTCGATGAGGTTGATCTTGACCCCCCCGACCTCGGTCCACCCCAGGCTGGCGCTGATGGTCTGCTTCCGCTCGATCTCTTCATCGTGGTAGTCGAATACCGACGAGCCGTCGTCGATGTTGCCACGCCGCCCCACCTTGCCGGTCACGTGCAGGATCGCGTCGGCCAGGCTGGTCTTGCCGACTCCCCGCGGCCCGGTGAGGACGATGTTGCGGATCTTGTCCAGCGCGAAGGTTTTCAAGCTCTTTCCTCCCGACGGCAGGATGCGCATGACCGGCGCCCCCTTGGCGGCGCCGCGGAGCCCGCGCGTGGCGGACCCGGAGATAAACGTGAAATGTTAGCCCGACGCTCCGGCCGTGTCAATTGGCCTCCGCCGAACCGCCCCAACCTCCGCCCCGCCCCCGTCCGTCGCCTGCCGGACCGGCGAGCGGAACCTTGTGACACCCGCGGGGAATCCGTATGTTCAGGCGATGGCGCCGGGGCACAAAGTCCTGGACACCAATGAAGGCGGAAGTTAACGTTCATCACTGCGGGTTGGACCTGTGCACCAGCCCGGTTCAACCGCCCCACCTGAACCCTCCGACCCGTCTCACGCGGCGGTCAGGGTGACGATGCGGTCGATGACAATCCACTCGAGGTGTGGTATGCAGCGGAAGCTTCTCCCGGTTATCCTGTGGGCCGCCTCCCTCCTTCTTCTCGCATCGCCGGATGTGCGCGCCCAGACCGAAGCTCCGGATGCCAGCGGTGCCGAGGTGCCGGAGGTGAACTACCGGCTCAAGAAGATTGCCCTGACGCTCTATGGCGGCACCTTCTCCGGCGGGACCTTCTTGGAACTTCCGAGCACGGGTCCACGCACCCGGTTCGAAGATGGATCAGACCCCATCTACCGCTACGACGGTCTCCCGTTCACCGCGCTCGACGGTGATTTCTACTCGGCGCCCCGCAAGGAGATCGAATCCAGCACCCAGATCGGCGCCGCGATCGGCTTCTATCTTTCCGACCAGTTCCATCTCGACCTGCAACTGGCGACGGCCGCTTCCCGGGCTACGACAACATTCCTTTTCGCCGATCCGCTCACGCTTGAAGCGGACACCGTCCGGATCCAGGTCGACGAGGACCCCGGCTTCAGGACGATGATGGGCGGCGCCAGCCTCGCCTTCGACGCGACATCTCTCTCGGTCGCCGGCATCACCCCGGTCGCCAGTTGCGCGATCGGCGGCATCATCAACCGCTTCACCCAACTCGAGGACAAGACCGCCCTCTACTTCCAGGTTGGGATCGGTTTCTACCATGACTTCGGTCCGAAGATGCGCCTGTCCACTCAGTTCGCGGCGACGACCTTCAGTTTCGACCGCGAGGAGCTGGTTTACGGCGAGCGGGTCACCTACACCAACATCTCGCTCGGGCTGGCCTACCTCGTCGATATGATTCCGGGCGACTGAGTCCGGTCAGCTACTCGCGCCGGCGCTGAACAGGAAACCGCCGCGGCCCCGGGGCCACGGCGGTTTTTAACCAACAGGACCAGAATCAGCCCTACTTCTTCTTAGCGACCTTCTTCTTGGCCTTCTTGGCGACCTTCTTCTTGGCCTTCTTGGCGACCTTCTTCGCGACCTTCTTCTTCGCGACCTTCTTGGCCACCTTCTTCTTCGCGACCTTCTTGGCCACCTTCTTCTTCGCCTTCTTCTTCGGGGCTGCAGCCTTCATGTTCATTCTCTCCTCCATCTCGGACCTCACTTTGTGACAGGGACTCCGTTTGCCTGCCCCGCCGCACCCTGCGGGTCAGGCCCGTCACCGCTCGCCAGGGCACGCCACATCCGCTGCTCGACTCCAGAGCAATCGCTGCGTCCGCGGCGCCGCCCACATCATCGCCCCGGTGAATCCGGGTCGGCTCGCGATGGCGGCTCTCCTGGCAGGGGCTCGAACACTCCGACACGACAGCCCCTGCACAATCGGACTCAGTATTCGGATGACGCGAAATCGTGTCAACAAAAAATGAAGACAAGCTCACCTTTTTTGTTGCGCGCCATCGGACGTCCATCGTGCCGCGCGTGTGCATGACGCTCGACGCACGCGCGCCTCATCCAGCAACGCTCGACCCGCGTGCGCATCACGCGCGCCATACTCCCATCACCTCCTCTCCATCCCTCGACCCCGCGCGCAGCGTCATTTCACGCGCACCGGTGCTGCGCGCCAATCACCGAGCAACGATACGCCGGCACTGCGCCAACGCGCATCAGCCGCCGGCGAATCGCATGACGACAGAGGATCCGCCGGAAACGATCCCTGTCTCGAACAGCACGATGACCCGGCGTGGCGGACCGCGTTGCGCGTTGCGCGTTGCCGATTTTGAAGTGGGAGAAATGCCGCCGGCCCGACGGCGAGGAGTAGCCTGGTATTCCTGAAGTCCAGGATCGAGACGGGGCAACGCTGGCGCAATCGTCGGTTTCGCGGGCACGGCCAGAGACATCACCGGACTCACCCGAAAAAGCGCGGGGCCGCCTCACGACGGCCCCGCGCTCTGATCTGGTGCCCGGGGCGGGATTTGAACCCGCACGACTTTCGCCACTGCCCCCTCAAGACAGCGTGTCTACCAATTCCACCACCCGGGCCACGCTGGACCGGACCGCCTTCAGCGACCCGGCGGGGTTTCGGCCGGCTGCCCGGCGGGCTGTCCCGTCGGAGCCACGGGCGCCGGCGACTGCGAGGCCGCTCCGCGAGCAGCCTCCCTCACCACGGAATGGCCGCTGGTCGCGCCGCGCTGGGCCGACAGCCCGAACAACAGCGCGGAGGTGATGAAGAAGCCCGCGGCCAGATAGATCGTCAGCTTGTGCAGAATGGTCGTCATGCCGCGGCTGCCGAAAATCTGCTGCGGCAGTCCGCCACCGCCGCCGAAAGCTCCCGCCAGGCCGCTGCCCTTGCTGGATTGCAGCAGCACCACCACACACAGCACGACGCTGACCAGGATGTGGAGAATCAGAATGATTGTGTACATCCGCTCGCGCTCCCGACGATTGGCGGCCGCGGCCGCAATACAAAAGCCCCCGGTGCGCACCGGCGGCGGCTGGTTAAAATAGCACCCACCCATACATCTGTCAATGCGCCACGCAACTCTCAGGCTGGCGAGAGCGCCGTCACCCCCGGGAGTTCCATGCCGGCCATGAACTCGAGGGAGGCGCCGCCGCCCGTCGAAACATGCGTGATCCGGTCCGCCAGACCGAGCTGATTGAGGGCCGACACGGAATCGCCCCCGCCGACCACCGAAAGGGCGCCGGCGTCGGTGGCGCCGGCGATCGCCTCGCCCATGGCGCGGGTGCCTTGCGCGAAGGCCGGAATTTCGAACACGCCGACCGGTCCATTCCAGAAGATCGCGCGGGCCCCGCCCAGGATCCGGCAGTAGCGGGCTATGGTCTGGGATCCGATGTCGAGCCCCTGCCAGCCTTCGGGAATGTCGGTGACAAGGACCTCGCGCCGTCGCGCCGATTCGCTGAAGTCATCGGCGATCAGGCAGTCCTCGGGCAGGACCAGCTGACCGCGCGAAGTCTTCGCCTGCTCGACGATCTGGCGCGCCACTTCGAGGCTGCCGGCATCGACAAGACTCTTGCCCACGCTTAGTCCGCGCACCGTGAGGAAGGTGAAGATCATGCCGCCGCCCAGCAGCAGCGTGTCCACGCGAGACAAAAGGCTCTGGATCACCTCGACCTTGCCCTTCACCTTGGCGCCGCCGAGCAGCGCCACGAAGGGGCGGGGCGGATCGGCCAGCAGGGAGCCGAGATGCTCCAGTTCCTTCTCCATCAGGAAACCGGCGTAGCGGCGGTCGAAGTGCGCCGCCACCCCGACCGTCGAGGCGTGCGCACGATGCGCGGCGCCGAAGGCGTCGTTGACATACGCGTCCCCCAGCCGCGCCAGGGCCGCCGCGCAGGCGGGATCGTTCTTCGTCTCACCACTCTCGAAGCGCAGGTTCTCCAGCAGCAGCACTTCGCCCGGCGCCAGCCGCGCCGCCTGGGCCGCGGCATCGGGACCGGCCGCGTCGGCGGCGAAGCGGACCGGCGCCCCCACCAGTTCCGCGAGGCGATCAGCCACGGGGCGTAAGGAATAGGCCGGGTCAGGCGCCCCTTTCGGCCGTCCCAGATGGCTCATCAGCACGACGCTGCCGCCTCCGGCCAGGACATGCCGGATCGACGGCAGACTCGCCACGATCCGCGTTTCATCCGTGATGCGGCGATCCGGGTCGAGCGGCACGTTGAAATCCACGCGCATCAGGACCCGCTGGCCGCGGGGGTCGAGCTGGCGCAGGCTCAGCTTGGGGCTGATCAAGTTCGCGTCCTCCTGTTGACGGATCGGGGCGATGCTTCCCGCCTGGTCCCGAACATCCTCACAATTCGTAACTCATTGTCATGAAGAACTCTACGCGCGAAATCCTAGGCTGGCTCCGCGCGACTGTCAAGCCACGTTTCCTGGGCCACCTCACCGCAGGCGGCGCCGATCCCGGCCACGATCGCCCCGGCAACATCCCAACCGGCGTCCCGCAACGCCCCCGCGACAGCGGTCAGCGTCTGGCCGCTCGTAGCCAGGTCGTCCACCAGCAACAGCGCGGGCGAGCCGGTCGGCGCAGGAGCGGCCGCGAAAGCCCCCGTCACGTTGGCGCGCCGCGCCGCTAGCGACGAGGCGATCTTCGCCTGCTGAGGCGTCGGGCGGGCCCGGCGCACGATCCGCTCGGCAGTCGGGCAGCCGAGACGCGCCGCCAGCAGGCGCGCCAGCAGATCGGCCTGGTTGAAGCCACGTTCCTGGCGGCGCGCGGGGTGCAGCGGCACCGGCACGAGCGCGGCGCCGCCCCCGGGAGCGGGCAACAGCGCCGTGGCCGGCGCGGCCACCGCGGCCAGCCCCCACGCCGCACCGCGCACGCCGTGATACTTGAGGGCGCCGGCGAGCGCCACCAGTTCCGGACTTTCCGCGCGCCCCGCCGCGACCGGGAGCGATCCGCCGGCCTCCAGCGGCACCTCGTGCCGTCGCGGTTCACCGACGAGACGCGCCTGGCATCGCCCGCAGAGATGGGGCAGATCCCAGGCGCGCAAACCCGGCACCCGCGCGCCGCACGGGGCCCACGGAGCGCTGCCAGCCGCGATACCGCAGAGGACGCAGCACTCCGGCCAGAGAAGATCGACCAGCGCCCGCGCCGGCCAGGCAACGGCAGCCGACCAGTTCGCGCAACCGCTGCGCACGCGTTACGCCCTGTCCGACCGCGCGAGCGCGACGCGCATGGCATCCCACGGCACCGGTTCGCCGAACCACCAGGCGAACGCCAGTCCACCCTGCGCGAGCAGGACGGAGCGGCCGTCCAGGAACGGCACCGGAGACCGCGGCTCAATCGGCAGGGCCGCGCCGTACCGCAGATCCAGCACCAGGGAGGGCACGGCACGCGCCCGCTCGGGCAACCGCGCCGCTACCGGGACGCCGGCGGGCAGCGAGACCAGCCAGACCGCTGTTTCGCCGGGACACGGTCCACCCCCGCCGTCGAGCAGATCGACCCCCACCGCGGCAACGCCCGGCGTACCGCAGCCGTCGAGCCAGCCGCGGAAGCGATGCATCCCCTCCACCGTCCGGGCCCGGGCCACGATCCGACGCGTCCCCCAGGCGAGCAGCGTCAGCACGGCCGCGCGGGCCGCGCCGCCCGTGCCGAG
Organism: uncultured bacterium; assembly: GCA_963732385.1. Lineage (GTDB taxonomy): Bacteria > Krumholzibacteriota > Krumholzibacteriia > LZORAL124-64-63 > LZORAL124-64-63 > CAVSZB01. The sequence continues at coordinate 693,146 of CAVSZB010000007.1, forward strand.
CACCGTGCCATAGTCGGGCGGCGCCGGCGCGGTCCAGCCCTGCGCCAATGCCGCGCGCATCCCTCCGAGATCGGTGTTGTGTCCCTGCCACCGCGATCCCGACACCCGCACCGTGTTGACGGCGCCCGCGTGCGCCGCCTCGGGCGTGAGTTCGTCGCTCAGGCCGGCGGCCTCCTCTTTGAGCGGAGCGGTGACGTTGAACCCGGCGAGACCCGGCGCGTGGTCGGGCTGTTTCAGCGCGGCGAGACCGCCCGCGGCCACTTCGATCGCACGGTAGTCGTGCGGAAGACCCCGCGCCCGCAGCGCCGCCCCCTGCATCACCGGCGACAGGGAATGGGCGACCGGATCCCCCACCACGGCGAAAAAAGGCGCGTCCGGCAACCACGGCGCGCCGTCCCACCACCAGCCGCCGCCCGGCGCCAGCGTGAGCGGGCCCGACCGCTCAGGCGGCACCCGTGCGCCTCCCCGGGCGAGCCAGCCAGACCAGCAGCGCACCACCAAAGACCGCCAACGTCAGACTGACTCCCTGGTTCACGGTCAGTCCGCCGGCCAGACGCGCTTCCTGCTCGTACCAGCGGGCATAGTCCTCGACGTAACGCACCAGCCCATAGAACAGCAGGAACCTGGCGAACGTCGAGCCGACGGGCGCGCGTCGGCGTTCCCATAGCAGCAGGAGACCGCACACGCCGAACCCACCGAGCGATCCGTACAACTGGCTCGGATGCAGCGCCACATGGCCGAGGACCCGCGCCGGCACCGATCCCTCGGGGAAGGTCACGCCCCAGGGCAGGCGGGTCGGCAGGCCGAAGCAGCAGCCGTTCAGGAAACAGCCGATGCGCGTGATGCCGATGCCCAGCGCCACGGCCGGCGCCATCACGTCGGCCATTTCGAGGAAGACGACGCCACGCCGGCGGGCGAGCCACCAGACCGTGGCCGTGGCCAACACGATGCCACCGTACAGCGTCAGTCCCCCCTCCCAGATGTAGAACGCCCGGTACCAGGGGTGGAAATCGCCGGTGTGGGTCAGGACGAACAGCAACCGCACGCCGACCAGCGACGACACGAGCACCGCGAAGCAGAAATCCATCACCGTGTCGTCGGCAAGGCCCCGCGCGCGACCGCGACGCAGACAGAGCAGGATTCCCAGCAGGAAACTGAGCGACAGGGTGAGCCCGTAGCTCTTCAGAAAACCGAAAATGACGGGATGCACGGCTCCTCCTCAGGCATCGTAGTCCCGGGCGCCGACATTCAGCAGCAGGCCGGTCAAAAACGCACTGGTCAAAAGGTTCGAGCCACCATAGCTGAGCAGCGGGAGGGGCACTCCCGTCACCGGCATCAGGCCGCTCGTGATGGACACGTTCACCACCACATGGAAAAAGAAATAGGCGGTGGCGCCGATCGCAACGAACGAGGCGAAAGGACGGCGCGCCTCGGCCGCCACGGCGAGACCGCGCAGGATCAGGATCAGGAACAGCAGCAGCAACACGCTCGCGCCGAGCAGGCCGAGTTCCTCCCCTACGACCGAGAAGATGAAGTCCGTCTGCCGTTCCGGGAGAAAGGCGAGCCCCTTCTGCGTCCCGCGAAGATAGTGGGTGCCGAACAACCCGCCGGCGCCGATCGCCACCTTCGACTGGAACACCTGGTACCCCGCTCCCATGGTGTCGCGGCTGGGATCGAAGAAGGTCAGCACGCGGTTCTGCTGGTACGGTTCGAGCAGGCCCCAGATCAAGGGGATGCCCAGACCGGTTACAATATTGCCCACGAGCAGCACCGCACTCTCGCCGAGTCTGAACCGCCCCAGGAACAGCACCCCCAGCAGCAGCAGCAGGTAGATGCCCCACGGCCAGGCCTGATGCACCACCGACTCGGAATAGAAGCTGATCACCGCGCTCAACACCGGCGAGCCGACCGCCAGCAGGAAGACCCACGAAACGCCGTACCACGTGAGCATCGCCAGCCAGAGCGCGGGAAAGACCAGCGCGGTTCCCAGATCGGGCTCCTTGAGAACGAGCAGGAAAGGCAGCCCCACCAGCACACCGGTCTGCGCGACCATCATCGGGGAGTGCCGCTCCGGCGACTGCCGGGTCATGACGCGGGCCAGCAGCAGGATGAGGCAGACCTTCGCGAACTCAGCCGGTTGCAGGCTGAACGGGCCCAGGGGGAACCAGCGCCGGGCCCCCATGACGACCGGGGCCACGGCCAGCACCGTGATCAGCATCACGATCGACGCGCCATAGAACAGCGGCGACAACTCCTCGAGATGACGCAGCGGCAGACGCGCCGCAAACAGCAGCATGAACCAGGCGATCCCCATCCAGATCATCTGACGCCAGAAGATCGACTTCGGCACGCCCGGGTCGAAACTCTCGTAGGGACCGCGGATGGATTCGGTCACGCTCCACAGCATGGCCAGGCCGTAGAGACAGAGACCGGCGTAGGCCAGGAGCAGACGGCGGTCGCCCTTTGGCAGGAGCATCGCCAGCCGTGTCTTCATGGCCCGCCTCCCGCCGACCGAGCCGGCGCCGCGGGCTTGCCCGCCGCAACCGGATTCGCAGCCGAGTCGGCAGCCGCCCGGCCCGCGAAATAGGCCTTCAGCCAGCGCGCCGTCACCGGGGCCGCCACCGATCCGCCGTGACCGCCGTGCTCGATGATCACCGCCAGCGCCACTTCGGGCGCCTCCACCGGCGCGTAGCAGACGAACCAGGCATGATCGCCGCCCTGCGAATTCTGGGCGGTTCCGGTCTTGCCGCCCACCCGGTACCCCTCCACGCGCCCCGCAGTGCCGGTGCCCTCCTCCACCACACGGGCCATCGCGCCCCGCACCCAGGCCAGATGTTCCTCGGCGAACGGCAACGGCTCGATCCTCCCGCGCGGCTCGCCGACCAGGAAATGCGGCCGGTCCACCCGGCCAGAACTGGCCACGGTGGCGGTCAACATGGCCATCTGCAGCGGCGTGACCGCGACCTCGCCCTGACCAATGGCGTTGTTGAGCATCACGGCGCGCGTCCAGCCCCGCTTCCCGAAGCGTTTGTCGTACCACGCCGACGACGGGATAAGCCCGCCGGATTCGTTGCGGAAAGGAACCCCCGTGGGCCGGCCGAGGTGCAGAGCCAGCGCGGCCCGCTGCATCTGGTCGATGTTGAGGTGCAGACCGAGTTGATAGTAGAACGTGTCGCACGACTTGACGAGCGCCAGCTCGTGGTCGAGCGACCCGTGCCCCTCCTTCTTCCAGCAGCGGAAGAAGCGGCTGCCGAACTGATAGCCGCCACCACACGCCTGGAACGTGCCGTGGGGATCCACCACGCCGTTGAACAGGCCGCAGAGCGAGGTCACGATCTTGTAGGGGGAGCCGGGCGGATAGGTCGCCTGCATGATCCGGTTGAAGAGAGGTCGATCGGGATCGTCGCGCAGCCGCCGCCAATCGTCCACTCCGATGCCGCCCACGAAGAGGTTCGGATCGTAGGAGGGGGAGCTGTACGCCGCCAGCACCTCGCCCGACGGCACCGCCATCGCCACCGCGCTGCCCGGCCTTCCCGCCATGGCGGCCGCCAGAGTCTCCTGAAGGGCCAGGGAGAGGGAAAGGCGCAGGTCCTCGCCCGCGGTCACCTGCTCCAGCCAGACGGCGGCGCGGCCGACCACCCGTCCGGCCGCGTTGACCTCCTCGATGCGCGTGCCGGCCCGGCCCCGCAGACGCGTCTCCAGCCCCGCTTCGAGGCCCGACTTGCCCACCAGATCGCCCGGCGCATAGACCCCCACCGGCCACGCCGAGTCCATCTCGGCCTGGGTCACCTCCGACACGTAGCCGGTCACGTGGGCCAGCATCGGTCCGTACAGGTAACGTCGCCGGGAGCGCGCCTCCACCCTGGCTCCGGGCAGCTGCGTCCGCCGCTCCTCGACCGCGGCGATCTGACGCATGGTGGCGCCCGACACGACGGTCAGACGCTCCTGGCCCCGCTGGAAATCGCGCTGCATCCGCGCCAGCGTCTCCGCGCGTGGCAGCTCCAGCCAGGTGATCAGGCGATCGAGGGTGCTGTCCGGAGCGACCTTCCCCTTCCGCCGCAGCGACCCCGGCCCCACCGTGATGTCCGCCACGTAGACATTATCGGCCAGCACGCGGCCGTCACGATCGAGCAGACGACCCCGTGGCGGGCGCACCCGCGTGCGCACCTCGCGATTCTCCACGGAACGGGCCTTCAGTTCGTTGTGGCGCACGACCTGCAGGATGAAGAGGTTCGTAAAGAGGACCCCGAACAACGCCACGACCGCGATCCGAAACACGTTCGCGCGCTGGGGGCGGTCGGCGAACACGGCGCACTCACTCTTCCGGGTCGAGGATCCGCAGGCAGGCGGCCAGGCGCAGCAGCGGCACGCCGAGCAGCCCCGTGAACAGCGCCCCGGGCAGCGCCTGCAGCAGGAACGGGCGCAGGAACGACCCCAGGCCGAAACCACTCTCCCCGGCCAGATAGATCGTCTGATGCACCAGCGAAGCGAGCGCCACGAGGGCCCCCTCCGCCATCGGGTGGCCGTAGAGCAGCATGCCACGCAACCGCCCACAACCGTAGCCGACGATCGTCTGCGCCAGCGCGTGCAACCCGAGCAGTTGCGGGCAGGCCAGGTCCTGGACCAGGCCCAGGACAAGCCCCCCGACCGTCGCCATGAAGGCGCCCCGCGCCAGGGCCAGGACAACGATGGCGATCACGGCGAAATCGGGCGTGACGCCTCCGATGCTCAACAACGGCGCGAGCCCGACTTCGCCGACGAAGGCCACCGCCAGAACGAACAGCAGGGTGCGGCTGGATGAACTCATCGCCCGCCCCCTCCGGGTGGGGGAAGCGACGCTTCGGCCGGGATCTGGAAAATGGCGCCCCGCCGCTCGACGCGCGCGCTGTCGGGCCGTGCCGGGCCGGCGCTGTCCGCCGGCGCCACGCCGCCCGCCACCGTATCCGCGTCGGCAACCGGAAGGGCCGGCAGGTACCATTCTCCCGGCACCGTGACCACGAAAACCACGTCATTGCGCCGCAGCGAGGCGAGGGGCGAAACCCGGATCGTCTTGAACAACTGGTCGGCAGGCGCGGAGACCTCGCGCACCTTTCCCACCGGCAGTCCGCGCGGAAAACTCGCCTCGGGGCGCGTGCCGCCGCCCGACTCATGCAGTTCGGCGATGCCGGAGGTCAGGATGCGATCGCCCGGCACCACATCCTCGTCACGGCCCACCATGTCCAGCACGAAGTCCCCGTCGCGGGGGCGCAGGATACCGAGCACCCCGTTGCGCTCGATCTCGCAGCCGAGCGCCAGGTCAGGGGAGGTCAGGAGTTCCACCCATGCCTCGTACGATCCGGACGGCTGCTTCACGCGGCCGAGCAGTCCGGCCGGGGTGATCACCGGCTGGGACAGTCGCCAAAGCACCGGTTGTGCGCTGCGGATCCTGATCAGACTGGGCAGGCGCCCGGAACGACGCGCCACCACTTCGCACGGCTGCAGAGAGCCGACGCAGGCCGCGCGCAGGCCGGCGGCTTCGCCGAGTCGCCCGACGTCGCGCCGCAGGCGCGCCAGCCCGCTGCGCTCCAGTTCAAGCGCGGCGACCTCCGCGCGCAGCGCCGCATTCTGCCGCTTCACCCGCCCCACATCCTCGATGAAATCCCGCAGCCGGAAGAATGGGTCGGTGGTCACCGCGCCGAGCGAGTCCGCCACGCGCAGTTGAGCGGAATCGGGCAGCAGCAGCAGGCCCGCGCAGATGGCGATACAGATCCCGAAGGCGGCCTTCTCCGCCCGACGCGAGAGATGGAAGCCGCGTGAAGGCATGATGTGATCAGTCCCGGGCGCCGCGCATGATCACCGGGCGGTAGCGCTCGAAGTCGTCGAGGATCTTCCCGGTACCGAGCACCACGCAGAATAGCGGATCGTCCATCACGTTGATGGGCAGATCGGTCTGCTCCCGCAACAGTTCAGGCAGGCCGCGCAGCAGCGCACCGCCGCCGGTCATGACAATACCGCGGTCCTTGATGTCGGCCGCCAGTTCAGGGGGCGTCTGTTCGAGCGCATGCTTGAGCGCATCGCAGATGGCCTGGATCGGTTCCTGCAGCGCCTCGCGTATCTCGACGGTGGAGATCTTCATCATCTTGGGCATGCCCGACACCTGGTCGAGTCCCTTGATCTCCATGTCCTCTTCCTTGTCGAGCTTGTAGGCGGTGCCGATCTTCTTCTTGATGCCCTCCGCCGTCTGGTCGCCGATCAGCATGTTGTGGTTCTTCTTGATGTAGGTGACGATCGCCTCGTCCATCTCGTCGCCGCCGACCCGGATCGAGGTATCGCAAACGATCCCGTTGAGCGCGATGACCGCGATTTCGGTCGTGCCGCCGCCGATGTCGATGATCATGTTGCCGCTCGGCTGATCGACCGGCAGCCCTACGCCGATCGCCGCCGCGATCGGCTCCGCCACGAGGAACACTTCACGCGCGCCGGCGTGCTTGGCCGAATCGCGCACCGCGCGCTTCTCCACTTCGGTGATACCCGACGGCACACAGATCACGATGCGCGGCGCCACGAAATGCCGCTTCTTCTGCGCGAGCCGGATGAACTCGCGCAGCATGTACTCGGTGACCTCGAAATCGGCGATCACGCCGTCCTTCAGGGGCCGGATGGCCGAGATGCTCTCGGGCGTCTTGCCGATCATGGCTTTCGCCTCGGTGCCCACGGCGTAGACCTTGCCGGTTCCCTTGTGGATGGCCACGACCGAAGGCTGGTTCAGCACGATGCCCTTGCCCTTGATATAGACCAGGGTATTGGCGGTGCCGAGATCGATCGCCACGTCGTTGGCCAGCAGTCCCGAGAATGCCTTGAACATAATGTCACCCTTCAGAGTCCGGACAGGGATCCCCGCCCGCTTGCCAATCAGGTCCGGGCCAGCCGTGCTCCCTGAGACTCGTGAACTCTCCCCGACCGACCACGATATGGTCGAGCAACTCGATGCCCAGCAACCGTCCGCAGCGCGCGAGGCGGCCGGTCAGTCCGATATCGTCCCCGCTCGGTCGCGCGCACCCGGACGGGTGATTGTGCGCCGCGATCACCGCCGCCGCGCCCAGGGCCACCGCGCCGCGGAACAGTTCCCGCGGATGCACCAGCGACGCGTCGAGGCAACCGACCGAAACCGTTTCCACGGCCAGGACCCGATGGCGCGCGTCCAGCAACACCGCCAGGAAGTGCTCCCGGTCACAGCCGCGGAATTCCTCCTCCAGCACCGGCAGCAGGTCCTGGGGACGCGTCACCACGAGTCCGCGTACGCGACCCGGCGCGGACGCCCGCGCGCCCAGTTCAAAGGCGGCCGCGAGTCGTCCCGCCCGCCCGGGGCCACACCCCGGTTCGCGCAACAGAACCGCCGTCCGCAGGCCGCACAGCGCCGAGAGAGAGTCGTGGCGACCGAGCAGACTGGCCGCCAGCACCGGAGCCGGTACCGGCCCGCCCGGACCGAGCACCAGCGCCAGCAACTCCGCCGGCGAGAGCGACTTGGCGCCGCCGCGCAACAAACGCTCGACGGCCGAACCGGCCGCCGGCACCCGAGACGCGCCGCCGGCAGGGGCCGCCCCCCCCTGCAATATGCGTATCTCTTTGTTTTCCAGCGTACTACAGTTGTATGGAAGCGCGAGCAAGTTAGCAGCCCCCCCTTGACCGGGCAACCTTTTTCTCCGCCACGGCCGCTCCGCTTTCCGCTTGCCGGGCCGCGGGAGCGTTCCTATTCTTCGCCCCGGCTGCACCCTGGAGGACCGCCCCGTGAATGCACCGTTTCCCCCGCCCGATCGCGGCGTCATCGTACGCAAATACGGCGGCTCCTCGCTCGCCTCGATCGATCGCCTGCGGGCGGTGGCGCGGGATCTGGTGGCCCAGCGGGCCGAAGGCTACGGACTGGTCGTGGTCGTCAGCGCGATGGGACGCTCCACCGACGAGCTGCTCCACCTCGCGTACCAGGCCAATCCGGAGCCGCCGCGTCGGGAGCTCGATATGCTGCTCTCGGTGGGCGAGCGGATCACGATGTCGCTCCTGTCCATGGCGCTCGACGCGGAACACTGCCCCGCGATCTCCTTCACCGGCAGCCAGGTCGGCATCATCACCGACACCAGCCACACCGACGCGCGCATCGTCGAGGTGCGCGCCGACCGGGTGCGGCGCTCGCTCGCCGAGGGGCGCGTGGTCGTCGTGGCCGGGTTCCAGGGGGTGAGCGTGGACCGCGAGATCACCACGCTCGGCCGCGGCGGCAGCGACACGACCGCCGTGGCGCTGGCCGCGGCGCTCGGCGCGCTGCGCTGCGAGATCCTCAAGGACGTCGACGGCGTATTCACCGCCGACCCCCGCAAGGTTCCCGACGCCCGACGTCACGCCACGCTCACCTACGAGGAGATGGAACAGGTGGCCGCGACAGGATGCGGCGTCATCCACGCCCGCGCGGTCGAGTACGCACGGCGCCACGGCGTGCCGCTGCTGGTCGGCTCGAGCTTCGTTTCCGGACCCGGCACGCGGGTCGGACCGCCCGCCTCTCCACCTTCTCCGAACGTCGCCGCAGCGCCGGCCCGCGGGGATGACGCCGCCTGGCGCCCACTCACCATCAACGTGCGCGAGGATGCGGCGCTGCTCGCGCTGGCCGGCGATCCGGCCGACGGCGGCGCCTCCTGGGCCAGTCTGGTGGCGGAGGCGACCGGCCGTGAAGTGATCCTGGCGGAGTGGCTGGAGCAGAGCGCGGAGCAGTGGCGCTGGGAAGCGATCGGCGAACCTACCGGCCTCGCGAAAATCCATGCCGTGCTGGCCGCGGCGGCGCGCGAGGGAGGACGGCTTCGCTTCCGGCGCGGTCTGGCCTGTCTGAGCCTGGCGGGGCCGCCGGGAGACGGCTGGACCGCCGCCCGCGCCGCGCTCGCGCCGCTGCTGGCCGCCTGCGAAATTGTCGACTGGGAAATCCGCACCGACGGCGGCGTGCTCAGACTGCTGGTGCCGGCGGCGGCGTTGCCGCGTTTGCTCGCCCCGCTGCACGCCGCACTCCTGACTGCCTGACCTCGCTTTCCAGAAATTCCCGCCACGTCCCGGCCGGGAACTCTCTCCGGGCGATCTCCTGCCAGTCGGCCGCCTCCGCCGGATCTCCGAGTCGTCCGCGCAGCAGAACGATCGCACGGGCCAGGGAAAACTCCGCGCGACGGTCGCGACGGTGATAGCGGTAAAGGTCAAGAAAGGCCTCCACGGCGCCGCGATAGTCCCCCTGCTTCTCGAGCAGAAACGCCGCGCGGGTCAGATCGTCGGCCGGGAGCACGAGCGCCGCATCGCCGCGCCGGGCCTCGCGATAGATTTCGAGGGCGAGGTCGTTCCGCCCCTCCCGCACCGCCACGGCGTACGCCTGGCGATATGCCTCGCGTGCATCCCCCGTTCGTCCGGTCATGCGGCGCGCCCGCGCCAGCGGCAACAGCGCCTCGAGATCGTCCGGAGTCGTGCGCAGCCGGTCGAGCAGTTCCCCTTCGGCGGCCCACGCCTGACCCTGATTGAGGAACCTCCGGGCCCTCGCCAGCTTCCGCGCCCCCTGCGCCTCGTGGTGCCAGCCGAGCGCCAGAGCAAGGAACAGACCGAGGGCGAAGCCGCCGAAGTGCGCTCCGAAGGCGATGCGCGATCCCGACTCGCGGGCGACCATTCCCTGCACGATCTGCAGGGACAGCCACACGGCGGCCGCCAGGGTGACCGGCACGTACGTTCGTCCCACCCGGTTGACACCCTGCAGGGGAGCGAAGATCCACCAGGCGACAGCAACGCGGGCGTAGTAGAAACGCACCAGGGCGATCGCCATCAGGCCGGCCAGGGCGCCCGAGGCACCCAGGACCCCGGCGGGGCCCGGCGTCCAGCCGGCCGCCACGGTCACCCCGTGCGCCACGTTGCCCCACGCGCCGAGCATCAGGAAGTAGAGCAGAAATCGCCTATGGCCCAGACGGTCCTCGATCGGCGGCCCGAACGCCGCGAGATAAACCAGATTGCCCAGCAGGTGCAGCCACCCTCCGTGCAGGAAAATGGCCGTCACGGCGGCCCACGGCGCGGTCGAACCGGCGAGATAGATCAGGCGGGTCGGCGCCACCGGCAGCAGCCCGGGGAACCACTTCTGCCAGGCGAACACGACGGCCATCGTAGCGATCAAGCCGATCGTCACGCCTGGGTGACGCTCCCGCGGCTGGTCAAAGCCGACGGGGTAGTAATAGAGGAAATACACGCGCACCCCTGGCCCCGCGCGATGCGGGTCCGGTCGGCGGACACAATACCATGACCTGTAGCGATTTTCGGCAGGACCGGGCCGATCTTGAGGACTGCAGGGGCGGTGATCCGCCCCTAGAACCGGTAGGCCAGCGAGACGCTCGAGAAGGTGGAAGCCTCCCCCGCGCCGGCGTTCGTCACCAGCGACCCCAGATTGAACGGTGCGTCGTCGTTGAACAGGAAGTCGGCGTCCAGATCGCCCAGGTGCAGGGCGCAGCCCAGCGTGAGGTCGAAGTCGTCGGTCAGCCCGAAGTTCGTGGCCGGTTGCCCGCGGCGGAGCTCGGGGGTCGAGAAAGCTCCGGCGCGCAGCGAAAACCACGGCCGCAGCCTGGCTTCGAGGCCGAGTCGCAGTACGATCATGTCGAAGGTGGCGCGGTCGATCAGCATATCCCCGTCGTCATTGAGCACATAGTGGCTCTCCTCGCCCAGCCGCCGTTCACACGACACCAGCCCCATGACCTCCCCGGTCGGGAAGAGGTTGACGCCGATGCCGTAGCGGGAGTCCCAGGAATCCCGGCGGACCGGGCGCCCCGGCGGTTCCCCCAGCAGCCAGCGGTCATCCCGACGGTAGGCGCAGACCGGCACCAGGGCCCACCCCTCCCGCGGACCGTGAAACGCACGCGCGCGCAGGCTGAAGCTGTCCCAGGAGCGACTGTTGAGAACAGGAAAATCGCCCGGTTCCTGATAGTCGGTTGACGTTCCGCGCCAATCCCCCGCCAGATCCAGGTAGGTCGTCTCGCCGAGGTCCAGTCGCGCACCCAGACCGACGAGGGTTTCCCGCAGGTCTTCGTCGATTTCGCCATGATAGAACGCTCGGCGGTAGCCCACGACCATGCCCGCCTGGGCATGGGTCCAGGCCTTCCCATACATCAGGACCCGCGCGCCGACCCCGTCGACCGACTCCTCGTCGCGGAAGAGATACAGCCCAAGCGTGCCATACCGTCGAACGGAATCCAGATCGAACAGCGCGCCGGCCCCCTGTCGCACCGCCTGCCGGTCCAGGGCGGAATTGCCGGCGCTCGCGTCATACTGCCCCAGTTCCAGCACCGCAGTGTTGGCATACGAGGAGAGACTTCCGTACCAGCGCGGGACGTTCGCAACGTCCTCGAAATAGTCCCCGTCGCCGCCGAGACTGCCAACGCGCGTCTCGGTTGCGGATGCCACGGAGGCCATAACAGCGATCAGGCCGAGGAGCGGCGCGAAGCGCAGAGAACGCAGGGCTACGGAGCAAAGCAGCAGCCGCATCGGGACATCAACCTCCTGGCGCCGGCGCTACAGCGTGCCGCTGGCGACGAGGCGGAAATCGCCCAGGCCGTGGGCATCGTAGAAGGTGAAGACGAGACGCCGGGCGTGATAGTACCAGATCTCCCAGCGCCCCTCGTACCCCAGATCGGCTCCCCGCTCCTCGATCGAGTCCGGCTCGCCGCAGCGGACCCAGATCCGACCGCGATCGGTGAGGGCGCCGCGTCCCAGCCCGCCGAACCGCGCGTCGGCGGCCACGATCCGCAGCAGGTGCTCGCGCTCCAGCTCGGCGGCAGGGACACCGGCGGCGGTGGCCAGCGGCGGCCAGAGCGCCCGCCACGCTTCTCGCCGCTGTCCGGGCGGCAGCCGCAGCAGTTCGGCGCGTATCCCGGATGGCACGAGCCCCTCCAGCCAGGCCACATGCTGCCGCCACTGCCCGTCCTCGCGCCAACGCATCGCCAGATTCACAAACGGACGGGGAGGATCAAGGTCGAGTCGCTCCGGCGCGGTCGCATCGCCACTCTCTACCCTGAGCGACAGAACCAGCCGCCCCAGCGGCAGATCGTCCGCGGCCCAGGCAATCCGGATGACCGCGGGCGCATCCCCCACCGCTGAGGGCGAGATCATCAGCAGCCGCGGAGCCGGCTTGTCCCCCCGCCCCGGCGGCGCCACGAGCGCGGCAAGGGTGACCCCGTCCGGCGGCCAGTCCGGTACGTTGGGACGCCGGGCCAGGGTCACGCTGACCCGCAGTGAATCCTCCTGGGGACCGAGCGCAGCGCCGGTGTTCGGCCCCACCGCCGCGTTCCAGGTGAAATCGGAAAAATAGAGCGGAACCCGCAGACCCCGTCCGGCGACGTACTCCAGGCGCTCCCGCCACCGGCGGGAGGTGCCTGTCACCAGGATCTCGACTTCCAGCGTGGTGCGGCCGCCGGCGCGCAGTTGCAGAGGCACGGCGCAGGAAAGTTGCTGATCGCCGCGCGTGGCGGCATAGTCGGCGACCGTGACCGCCGCCTCCCCCACCCCGCCCCCCGCGCGCCGGCCGTCGTGTTTCGCAATCACGGTCAACCGGATCGACGCACAAAAGGCCGCGCCCTCCCGGGTGAAGACGAGCGCGCCATACGGGACCGACGCCCGCACGAGCGGCGCTTCAGCACCGGTGGAATCGATGTGGGTAGCGACCGAGATCTGGATGCCGGCCCGGGCGGCCGGCTCCCAGGCCGGCGCCGCGCCCGTCGTCGCGGCGCCCAACAGCGCCGCGACGACGAGCAGGAGAAAAACGGCGGCAGCCTCGAGAAGCGATCGGGGGCTCACGCGCAGCCTTCCGCTCAGGCCGGCGACGCGTTAGCGGCCGCCGGAACGTTCGGCAGGTCGCTGGCCACACGGCCGTCGTGCAGCCGGATGATACGGTGCGTGTGCGCCGCGATATCCGGCTCGTGGGTCACGATGATGATCGTGTTGCCATGGCGGTACAGGTCATCCATCAGCCCCATGATTTCAAGGCTGGTGACCGAATCAAGGTTGCCGGTCGGTTCGTCGGCCAAAATCAGCGCCGGATTGTTCACCAGCGCCCGCGCAATCGCCACCCGCTGCCTCTGCCCGCCGCTAAGTTCGTTCGGTCGGTGCTCGGCGCGATCGCTCAGACCGACCGCCGCCAGCGCCTCGGCCGCCCGCCGCCGTCGCTCGGCCAGCGGCCGGCCCGCGTAGACCAACGGCAACTCGACGTTCTGGAACGCCGTCGCGCGCGGGAGCAGGTTGAAGGTCTGGAAGACGAAACCGATCTCCCGGTTGCGGATGTGCGCGAGCTGATCGTCGGTGAGCGTGCTCACTTCGGTGCCGTTGAGCACGTAGGTTCCGGCGGTCGGCGTGTCGAGGCAGCCGACCAGATTCATGAGGGTCGACTTGCCCGAACCGCTCGGCCCCATGATGGCCACGTACTCGCCGCGTCTGATCTCGAGATCCACGCCCCGCACGGCCGGCACCTCCACCGTGCCGACCTGGTAGGTCTTGCGCAGATCGCGCATGGCGATCAGGACCTCGTCGTCGCGGGGGCTCACGACCCGCTCCCCACGTAGCGCACCGCCCGCCCGACGGCACGGTCGAGCTTGGCCGCGTTGATGAGATAGTCGCAGATGGCCTGCACCTCATCGGCTCGCGCCTTCGCCAGGTTCACCTGCGCCGTAATCGCATCGAGAGTCGTGCCGGCGCCGACGCGGAAGCGCTCCTGCGCGAGGCGCAACGCCTCCTCCGCCTGGATGATGGTCTCCCGGCTCAGACTCGACCGCTCCCGCGCCTCGACGAGATTATTGTAGATCTGCCGCACCTCGAGTTGCGCGTCCAGACGGGCCTGCTCCAGGCCGTACTCGGCCACCCGCTCGCGCGCCTTGGCCTGCCCGCGGCCCGACAGGGTCTGCAGGCGGTCGAAAATGTTCCAGTTCACCCGGTACCCGTAGCCGAGGTTGTCCGACTCCTGGGCGCCAAACCGGTAGGGCGACTCGTTCTTCGAGCGTGTGTAACTCAGGAACAGGTCCAGGCTGGGCCAGAACCCGGCGTTGGCCGACGTCACTTCGCCCCGGCGCGCCTCGAGATCCTGCGCCCGGCCCTGCAGATCCAAGCGGCGCGACAGCGCCTCCGCATAGAGGACATCGAGGCTTTCCAGGGTGAAGTCGGAGGACATGACCGAACGCTCGATCTCGAACCGCTCGGCGAGCGGGCGGTTCATGGCGTAGGCCAGATTGGCAAACGCCTGCTCCACGGCGTTTCCGGCCCGCACTACCTCGAGACGAGTCTGTTCGTGCAGGACCTTGGCCTGCAGGACGTCGCTGCGCGCCGCGCTGCCGAGCTTGAAGTAGACCTCCATCCGCTCCAGCTCGCGTCCCGCGAGGTCCTGGCTCTCCCCGGCGACCTCCAGCAGGCGTTCGTAGCGCAGGAGATTGAAATAGGCCGCGGCCACGTTCTCGACGACCTGCTGCCGCGCGTAGCCGGCCGACGACTCGACCGCGCGGAGCGAGCTGCGCGCCGATTTCAGCGCCCCATACTTGCGCATCCCGTCGAAAACATTCAGCGACGCGTCCGCGCCCCAGTCCGAGTAGGTCGTCTTCAGGCTCTGGTCGTAGAGCTCCCCGGTCGGGCGGGAGATCCCGTAGGGGATGATGTTGCCACCGAGGGTCGCGATCGAATCCGGGATCACGCTGGTGCGCGACACGTCGAAGTCAGTCCGCTCGTTCTTGCTGTACTGCCGGCCCAGGCTGACGTTCGGCAGGAACGCCCCCCAGGCGCCCTGCACGCCGGCGGCGGCCGCATCGCGCTCCGCGTCCGCGGTGGCGAGGCCGAGACTGCTGCGCAGCGCGATCTCCACGCACTGCGCCAGATCGAGCGCAGGCCGCGCCGCGGCCGCGCTGTCGCCCGGGGCCGCAGCCGCCAGGGAAGTTTCCGACCGCGCCACCGCGGCCTCCATGCTCACCAGCACCGACAGCGTCACCATGGCGCCCCGGCAAATGGACCGCACGTTCATGAACCTGTCTCCTCCGGGAGGTGGCCGCGAGTCGCACGAACCGCCCCGCCGCCGAGCCGCGACGGGCGCCCGCGCGCCGATGATAGACAGCACCGGCCAGGAATCCAACGCCTTTCCGCGCTACCCCCGCCACCGGCACCAGACAATAGAATACGCATGGGAACGGGCGGGGGTTGCGCCCCGCCCGCCCGAATCGCACCGCGCCCTGTCCGTCGGCTAGTGAAGTTTGAACCGGAAGGGGATGGCCATCCACGCCTTGACCGGGATGTTCCGCTGCTTGCCCGGCTCGAACTTGCACTTCAGCGCCGCCTCGCGCGCCGCCGAATCGAGCATCGGGTGCACCGACTGCAGCACCTCCGCCCGCAGGACGCTGCCATCCGGGCCGACCAGCACCTTCACCAGCACCGTCCCCTCCAACCCAGAGGCCCGCGCCATCTCCGGGTAGTCCGGCTGCACGAACCGGATCAGCTTCGGCTTCTCCTGCGAGGCGATGAACACATCGCCCCCGCCGTCGCCCATATCGCCGCTGGGCACCGGGATGTTCTCGAAATCCTCGAACAGGCTCTCTGCGATATCGATGTCCTCAGTCACCTCGTCGTCCGCCGCGGCCTCGACCGCCGCCTGCGGGCGCGGCACATCCTCGGGCGGCGGCGGAATATCCACCGCGTCGGGCATGTCGACCACTTCGAGCGTGCTCGAACGGAGCCGGTACGGCTGCGGGATGTAGCGCGGCGAGAACATGAAGGCCAGCAGGATCATGAGCAGCCCGATGTACGTGGCATTGCGCAGGTACTTCGGGTACTTCGCCTTGAACTGCTCGTTGGCTGACAGGGCCGCCTGCGCGAAATCTTGCGCGGTCATGCTGCCCCCACTCCTAGTACTTGCGGCCGGGGTTGGCGTCGGGCTTGCTGTTGAAGGACACGCGCAAGGCGTTGACCTCCTTCAACTCCTCCATCACATCGCTGACGACCTTGTACGGGGTCTCCTTGTCGGCCTTGAAGGCGACGATCAGGGCCGGGTTGGCCGCGATCTTCTGCCCCATCAGCGCCGAAACATCCTGCGGGCGCACGAGCATGTCGTCGACGGAAATCTGCCCCCGCCTGCTGATAAAAATGTTGGCCACCAGGTCCTGCTTGACCTTCTCGCCCGCCTCCGCGCGCGGCAGATCAACGACCAGACCGGTCTCCTTGATGAAGATCGTGGTCACCATGAAAAAGATCAGGAGCAGGAACGCGATATCCCCCGTGGAGGCGGTGGGAATCGAACTCCCTCGCGCATTCTTGCGATTGAAATCGAGGGCCACGGCTTAAGCTCCCATCCCTACTTGGACGTCTTCAGCGACACCCGACGGGCCTCGGACAGCTTGAGCTCGTCCAGACACGCCACCATCATGCCGTAGTTCGCGTCGGGGTGCGTCTCGAGCACGACGACCAGTTTCGGCTGCGCCTGGAGGCGCAGTTCCAACGCCGCCTTGATGTGATTGATCTCGATCGAATTCCCGTCTAGCGTGACGCTGTTGTCAGCGTGAACCTTCAGGGTCGCGATGTTGCTCTGCTTGATCCGGATCGCCTGCTGCACGGTTTCCTTCGCGGGCAGCAGCAGCGGCAGGCCCAGGTCGAGCGCGAACGCCGTCGACACGATGAAGAAGATCAGCAACAGGAAGGCGACGTCACTGGTCGAAACCAGCTCGATCCCCGCGATCGCCTTCTTCCGCCGCGACTTCATGACCATGACCGCTCACCTTCCCGCTCGCGGACGGGCCGCGCCCGCCCCGCTTTCGGCTACTTCCGCGCCTGGATCCGGACGACCTCGTCGATCAGCTCGCCGGCGCTCTCCTCCATCTCGTTCACGAAGCGGTCGTTCACGGCGACGAAGTAGTTGTAACCGGCGGCGCACGGGATGGCGATGATCAGACCGGCGGCGGTGGTGATCAGAGCCTCGGAAATACCGCTGGCGACCAGCTTCGCGTTGACCTGCTCGGCCGCGGCGATCGCCTCGAAGGCGTGGATCATGCCCGAAACGGTGCCGAGGAAGCCGATCAGCGGAGCGATGTTGATAACGGTCGTGATCCAGTTGAGGCCGCGCTCGAGGAACGCGAGTTCCAGCGCGCCGGCCGAGCCGCACGCCTTCTCCACCGCCGCCGGCCCCTGGTCGATTTTCTGCAGCCCGGCGTTCATGATCGCCGCGATCGGGCCGCGGGTGCGCTGGCAAAGCTGCGAAGCGGCGTCGGCCCCCTCGGTGCGCAGCGTGGTGATGACGCTGCCGATCAGCTTCCGGGTGTCGGTCCTGGCGCGGTTGAGCGTCCAGAAGCGCTCGATCACATAGGCCGCGCCAATGATGGCCGACAGCAGCAGCCAGTGCATGAAGTTGCCGCCGCGGACATACAGGTCGCCCACGCCGGTCCGGCCGAGCCGGCTGTTGGCGATCAGGCCCATGAACCCGCCCATCTTCTGCTTCACGACCAGGATCTCATCCGTGGAGTCCTGGGCGGTGGAGCCGAAGGCGAGCGAATCGTTCGTCGCCATGATTCCTTCGATGTTCGGACCGCCGGCGTTGTCCGGCTGCTGGGCGAGGGCGGCATAGGCCATCAGCAGGAGGGCCACCAGACCCACGCCAGCCAGCGCGACCGCAGCGCGTTTGATCATACCCTGACGAGCCATTGTGCCTGATCTCCCTTTCCAGTATTGAAACCCGCGAGTTGAGAGCACCCGGAGGTCGTAATGGTAGCAGGTGGGAGCTACCTCGTTGTAGGCGGCCGGCCTCCGGTGGCCTCGCGGCAACCGACGAACCGCCCTGCCGACGCCCAGTTAATTTGTGGCAATCGCGCGCCCAAGTCAAACGAAATTCGACCGCCACGGCGGCCTGAGCGCGCGCTCAGATGCCCACTCAACCACCTTGATTCAAGGCGTTTGTCGACTCGAGCGACCACAGCCCGGTGCCGGTCCGATCGACGAACAGGAAGCGCAGGCCCAGATTCTGCCCGCTGTACCGATTGGGAAAGATCTGCGACCCGGCGTGGTTGTACTGCCACAGCTCGAAACCTCGCTCGAGCCTGATGCCCTGCTGCCGGGCCAGGATCTCCCGCCGCGACTGATGGTTGAGCAGGAGAGGAATGCCGGAGCCCCCTTTGACCTGCGTCCCCTCGCGCTGTGGAACGTACTGATCGAACACCCGGGCCAGCGCGTCCTCCTGCTCCGACTCGTTGAGGGGCAGCACCTCCTGGGAAATCTCGTCGGGCGGACCGAGCATCAGGAAGATCGCACCGCGTGGATCGACCGGCCCGGTCCGGGAGAGCCCGCCGAGATACTCCCGGACGTAGGAAACGCGCCGCCGGAACTCCAGGTACGCCTCGTTGACCGGCGTGGCCGGATCGGGATCGCGCTCCTGCCAGAAACGCTCCAGAATCGCCTCCTTTTCCGCCTGCCCCACGGCCTCGAATTCGTCCAGTCGGCTGCCGGTCAGGACCGTTCGCCCCTCGCCTTGCAGTTCTTCCGCGAAACGGTTGAGGGAATGGGCACTCCAGACCACATCGAATTCGGCCACCCAGGGTCGGCCCCGCCCGCTCGCCGGCGCACATCCGAGTTGATAGGCGCCAGGCGGCAGATCCCTGAGGTTGAGATCGTAGAACACGCCGGTCGTGCCGCCGCGCGACAGACGAGCGATCTGCGCTTCGTCGAAGGTGATGGTGTCACGCAGGGCGAACGCGAGATCCTTGGCGAGCACCTGAATATGGACGCCGTCGCGGGCCGCCGCCGCTCCCCCCTGCGCCGGCGCCTCCACTTCGAAGTACAGTTGCAGATTTTTCTGTTCCAGGCCGTAGCGACGGTTGGGGTGCAGATAGTCGGTCAGGACGGAGTGTTCCGCCGCGGCGGCCGCCACCCCCTGATCACGCCAGAGTGCGATCGGCGCGCCGGCGAGAAATACCGGATCGCCGAGCGTGAGACCGTCCGGAGCCCGGAGCGATTCTGCCGCCACCCACTCCCCCACCGCCTCGCTCCGCGCCCAACGGTTGCGCTTGATGCGGCTGATCAGCCCCGGCCGCTCCCGGCCGCGGTCCGTGATCGTGACGGTCAGGCGCCCACTGCCTGCGCGCACCCCCGGCAATACGAGCGGCAGGATCTGATAGGAGATGGGTGATTCGGCCAATTCCGGATCATCGCAACGGAGGGCGACCCTCGTCTCCAGGGAGGCGCCATCGCCATCGTACCCTTCCAGTGCGACCGTCACCCCCACCTCCCCTTCCAGCCGACCGGCAACGGGGCGGAAGGTCAGTTCGCGGTTCGCCACGCCGATGAGCAGGATGAGGCTGCAGCTCCCGTCCGGTTCGATGCGGTCGAGGACGTCGACGGTCGTCAGGAAATTACCGGATCCATCGAGCGGTCGCAGCAGCCCGGCGCCCGCCGGGTCTGCGACCAGCAGGGCGAAAAGAGAACAGACCAGGCGGGCGGGAAGACAGCGCAGCAGCCAGGCGCGCGGTGAGTACTGCACGATGGTGACCTCCTCGAATCGCGGCAGAGACGGATGCCGGCGGTCGGCTTTGGTGAATCTACGGCGACGACGACAGCGCGGCAACGCCGCAGGCTCGGAACCTACGCACGCGGGCCCGCCTCCCCAGGGGAGGCGGGCCCGCGAAGCCGGCGACCGCAGACGCTAGTAGACGAAAGAGAGCGTGAGGCGATTGACCCAGCCGAGCGCCTGCATGTCGGTGGCGCTGTAATCGAGGCGGGCCTGCGAGGTCTTGCCGGTATTGAAGGCCACGCCAAAGCCCATGGCCAGAGCGTCCGAATCGAAGTTCAGATTGTAGCCGGCCCGGCCATAGAACAAGTTGTTCAGATTGTACTCGATCCCGAGGTTCGCCCGCTCGGCCGCGTCGGCCGGATGCTGAAACTCCGCCGAGGCCAGCAGTTGCTGGCTGCCACGGTTCAGGGCGTTGAAACTGGCCCCGACCTTGAACGTGGTCGGCAGTTTCGCCTCGCGATCATCGAAGTTCACTTTTCCGCCCAGGTTCTGAATCACCATGCCAAGTTTCAGCCCCCGCACGCCGATGCGATAGAGAATGCCAAAGTCAGCGCTGGCGGAGTTCACGGCCGCTTCGGCAAGACCCATGTGGAGATAGTTGAGGGTCAGCCCGGAACTGAACTTGTCCGTGAAGAAACGGCTGTACGTGAACCCGAAGGCGGTCGAACCGGCATCGAAGGTCTGGCCGTTACCCTCCGGCTGGTAGGCGGTGCGGACCAGCATGGGATCAAGCCACAACGACCGGACAGAGATGGCAAACGAGCCCGGGATCTGGCGCGGCTTGAACGCCAAAACGGCCGAGGTCAGCTTGATATCCGCCGGCCAATCGACGTGGGAGAGCTGGAACTCGCTGCCACGTACATTCACCAGTCCGGCCGGATTCCAGAAGACCGAGGCTGCGTCGTCAGCCACCGCGGTATAGGCCGCCCCCATGCCGGCCGCCCGAGCGGTCGTTCCGATCTGCATGAACTGCCCGGCGAAGGTGCCCACCTTCTCGAAGAACGCGGCCGACGCCACCGCGGGCAGGACCAGCACCAGCACCGTTAATAACACTAAGCGCTTCATGGGAACCTCCAGGTCCGACCGCGGACCGGTCACCACACTTCTCACCGGATAACCACGAATTTGCCGATGAAGTCCTTGAACCGCGAATCGGCCGACTGCACCGCATAGATATAGATCCCGCTGACGATTTCCTGGCCGTTGCGGCTGACCAGGTTCCAGCTCACCGAGCCGTATCCTGCCGTGCCGTCATGTTCCAGGGTCTGCACCAGATCGCCGTCCTCGGTGAATATTTTGATCGTGTTGCGGGCCTCCGGCAGGTTGGCGAAAATAACCTGCACCCCCGTGGGGTCGTCCGCATTCGGCAGAAGCTCCATCGGCCTCAGCGCCTCACGCGTGGCTGGGTTCGGGTAGACATAGATGTTCGCCCCGAGCAGTTCGCGCTGCTCCGCCGTCTGCGCCAAAGCGGCCGGCACCGAATGGCCGAACGCGGAGCCGGGGTCGCCCGACTGCCCGGGACCCGCAATGACCGGGGGGGCGTCTGGGTTGACATCGAAGCGCAGCGCGTGATCGGCGGCCGAGACGGCGTAGAAACTGATAAACCCGTTGTGCACATCGCGATCCATGTACCGGTAGAAATTCATCGCCGTTTTGGCGACGACTCCCGGACTGCCGGGCCGCGACAAAACCCAGAAGAAGGTATCCAACTCCGCCGGGTAACCTTCCCAGGGAATCAGCCCCAGCAGGTCTTCGCGCGGCAACCCCGAGCGAGTCCGCAGCGCCGGGATTTCCTGCAGCAGGCCGGCCACATCCTGATCCACGACCGTCCGCATCTCCTGCGGCAGTCCGTGGAAACGCTGGCCCAGGGCCGTATCGGCCAGACAGACCGGATTGTAGCGAATTTCCTCCAGCCCGGTGTTGGCGCCAAGCGGCAGCGTGTCGGAGAGAATACTGCCGTCGATCAGCACTCGGTTCCGGATGTAGCTGTTATCCAGATCATACTCGGCGATCAGTTGCCAGAGGGAGTTCGCCGGCCCGTTTTCCAGGGAGGAACCGAATGGCCGTGTCCAGTTGTCCGCACGATAAATGCGGTACGCCTCGAAGTCGATCTTGTTCGTGCGCACATCCGGCGTGATTTCGCTTTTATCATTCCAGAAAACCGCCACGGCGTTGTCGGTCGGCATCAGACGCATATCCGGAGGCGGCGGCGCCATGCCGACCAGCCAGTGCACAACAGATTCATTGCCACTGATCCCGGTGCAGCCGGCCTTCTCCACCGGATTCGTGACGACCGGATCCCAGCAGTTCCAGCGGCCGTTCGGATTGGGGTTGGTGGGCGTGCAATACTGTCCGTTCTGCCTGAAACACTCGAAACAGTTGTCACTGTTCACGTAGATGCAGCGCTTCCCATAGGTCGGACTGTTCGGATTCGCGTCCAGAACCAGATCCTCGCTGGTGATCGTGGGCTGAGCGAGTAGGAAATCCTGCGACACGCAACTGACGTCCATGTAATCGGGTACGAAGCCGAAAATGGGGTTGGCGCCGCCGCCGACGGACGAGTAATCCTCCTGGCAAATTTTCAAATCGCGGCCATTGACCCCGGTCAACGGGTCCGAGTCGAGGTTGAGATAGTTGCCGTACCAGGTCAAAGCGGCTTCGGCCGCGTTCGAGAGCATCCCCGCAAAGCCGTTGCCCACAACCATCGCCGCCTGGAACCGCAAAGTGCGGTCAGCATCCAGGCGCTGGAACGGGCCGGCCGAAACCAGGATGCGGAAATCGGCCTTCTTCTCCGGCGCGACATCCGCGTCGTATTCCGCCACACTGAGCAATTCATAGCGTTCCGCGTCGTTGGTCGGGTCTCCGCCCTGCTCGAACTGCGCCTGGCCGGCAAAAGACTGGTATGACCGCACCTTTACCCGCGCAGGTGCCGTCACGCCGGAGGGATCGATGTCGTGGCCCAGGAAGAGGATGCCGAAGTAGCCCGGCGCCTGGCCGTCATCGCCATCGTCGTCATACATGAAGCCGATCGAAATCGGCACATAGCTGCCATCCTTCGCCCGCACCGCCCCTTCGAAGTAACCAGCAAGATCGTCCTCCGCGAGCGACTCACGGCCGCGGGGGCCGATGTCGCAGTCGGCGAAAAAGCCGATGTAGACGTTGAGGAGCGGACTGACGCCGATGTTCTTGATGAAAAACTCGAAACCGACGAAGTCATCCACATCGTCGTTTTCCCACGCATAGGCCTGCTGTACGATTTCCACGTTCAGCGGGACATGGTCAGGGTTGAGTTCCTGCGACAGCCGCGTGTTGTCGACCATGGTCGTGACAATCATCTGATTGCCGATCTGGCCGAAATCCTCGTCTATCAGGCCGTCACCATCGTCATCGTAGCCGTTGAGCGTCTCCTCGTCGATGGCGCCGTCCTCGTCGTCGTCCGGATTCGGCTCCGGCATGCGCCGCCCGCCGGCGTTGTCGTTTCCGACCGGCCGTAACAGCTTGCCCCCTCTTGCCTCGTAGATCGTATCGCGTATATCGTCGCGGCAACGGATCTCAGACGGCTGGTATTCGCCCGTGGAGGCCAATTTTTCGCCCTGCATCAGGGCGCCAACCCAGAGCCCCGCCCCCCAGAGATACTCCACGCCCGAACCTGCCGGCCATTGCGCCGAAGGGGCATCGGAGATGGCGCTCACAAACGAATACTGCGAGCCGATCAGGCCGAAGTTCGTGATGTTGATCTGCAGTTCGCCCGCATTCATCACATAGGAACCGTCCACGACCGGAAATCGGTGCGGATCAAGCCGGTCGCCGTCCAGCGGATCGGGCAGATCCTTCCAGGCCAGGGCGGGAGCAGCCCCCGCGACCAGCAGGGCGGCAAGGCATGCCCGCCATACGGCCCCGGCCGTCAGCGACCCGCGGCGGCGGTTCCAGCGGCGTGATGCCATCGTTTCCGTTCCTTTCCGGCCGCCGGACGGGTGAGGCACCGCCCTCGGCCGCGCTTGCGCGGCTAGAATAACCAGCCGAGCCCGATGCGGAAGAGGCGGTGATCCTCGAAAATGCGCGGGTCGTTGATCGGGGTAAACTCGTTCAGGCTGTCGCCATTCTTGTCCTGCAGATACGCCCCGCCGTAGCGGCCGGTCTCGGTCAGAAAGGATTCGTAGGCCGCGGTGGCGTTGATCATGCCGGGAGTAAGGGTCATACCGATATTCCGCACCATGTCCTGGTTGATCAAATTGAACGCCTGCACATACAGGGTGAGCGCCTGCCCGTAGAAGTTGATCTGCCGTTCCCCCTGGAAATCGAGCGAGAACGTGGAGGGGAGCCGCTCGCTGTTTTCCAACAACGGATTCTGCCGCCTGGCGAAGCGATCATTCGGCGTCCAGGGATAGCCGCTGCCGTAGGATGCGGTAATCGAACCGGACCACGATCCCGGCTCGGACAGAAGCAGCGAAAAATTGAAGGTGTGTCGCTGGTCCCAGCTCAGCGACAACTCCTGGTTCGGAAGGTACTGCAGCCCTTCCGGATTGGCGCCGAAGGTCTGCTCGGACGCCACGCCGTCAGCGAACGCGTAGGTGTAGGTGATGTCGAAGGCGAAATTCTCGGCGAACCGCTTGTTCAGCGTGAATTCGGCCCCGCGCGATGACGCATACGCCTTGTTGATGTAGCGCGCCAGGACAGTGCCTGTCACCTGGTCGGTCACCGTGGTGGAGGCGATCAGATCGTAGATATCCTTGCTGTAGACCGCGAAACTGCCGGCCAGGTAATTGTTGAACTGGTGCTTGAGACCGGCCTGATAGCCGACCGTGGTCTCGGACTTCAGGTTGGGGTTGCCCAGAACTCCCCCCTGGTTGCCGATCGGATCCTGGCTGGAGAACAGCACGTCACGGTCGGGGAACTGGATGAAACGACCGTAGTGGAAGCTGAAACCGTCGCGCTCGGTGATCGGGAAGGCGAAGCCGAGGCGCGGCGAGAACTGCTGCTTGTACTTGAGAACGTTCTTGTTCACATCATCATTCTGCAACAGGATCTGCGCCGCCGACCCGGGCGAGAACAGATCCCAGCGGAAACCGTAGTTGACGACCATCCCCTCGTATTCCCAGCGGTCCTGGATGAACCAGGAGGCCTCCGGGTTGTAGCTGTGGAAGATGTTCGCGTTGCTGCCGAGCGACCAATCGCCCGTGTAACGGTTACGACGCTCGATCGCCGGGTTGAAGACCCTGTAACGCTGCAGATCATTGTAGATCAACTGAACGCCGGTCTTGACCAGGTGCCCGCCCCATCGGCTCGAGGTCATGTCCAGCTTCATGATGTACTGGCGACTGTACTCCTCCGAGTACTGCGGGTTGTCGCCCGTGGTGATGAAGAGCGAGTTGAGCGGGTCGGTGTAGAAGTCACTGAAATACTGGTAGACCGGGGTCTGACCCTGGAACGCCCCGGGGGAATCGACACCGCCGTGATTGTACTCCCACGGGGATTTGCCGCCGACCGAGTATTTCTTGTCGAACGCCACTCGGCTCAGCTTGATCGTATAGAAAGTTTCGTCGGTCAGGTTGTGCGTGAGTACGAATTTCGCCTGCTGGCTCAGGTTGATCCACGTGAGGTCGCGATCGGCGGAGTTGAAGGCGGTGAACGAGGAATCCTCCTGGGCCGTGGCGTAGGTCGACCACGGATAGCGAAAGCCGTCGAACACCGGCTGCGCCATCACCAGGTAGTTGCGCCCGTCGACTCCGCGCACCTGCAGGATCGGCGAAACCTGCCGGATCTCGCTGGAATTGCGGGCGTCGACCACAATCGCGGGGCGCGCGGTCTGGTTCATGCGCTCGAACCACGGGCCGTAATAGACCGGGGCGTAGCGGCCAAAGAAGTTATAGGTCTCCCCGTCGCGCGCACGCTCCACGATCGGCATCAGGATCATCCGGCGGGCGTAGCCCGAAACGCTCCAGTTCGGGGAGTAGACCTCGTTGGAGGAGTAGGAACTGCTGTACTCGCCGGTCAGCTTGAGATTGGGATTGAAAGTGTAGGCAAGCTTCACCGCCCCCTTGGCGTTGTTGCTCTGGCGGCGCCTGAACTTGAGCAGGGTCATGTCGCCGACCTGCACCTTGTACTCCGGCCGGTTGGCGATGGAGGTGTTTTCGCCGTCGGAGAAGGTGAGGTCTCCCGAGAGGAAGTAGGTCAGCTTGTTGACCGGCGTCGGGCCGCCGAAACCGAACTCGAAGCGGTCGTAGTTCGTGTAGGTCTTGTCCTGGCGACCGAAGTCGTCCGTGAAAAAGCGCAGGCCCCCCTCGAACTGGTCAGAGCCGGAGCGGGTCGTGATGTTGATGACGCCCGACATCGCGTTGCCATATTCCGGGTCGAGGCCGCCGGTGACGGTGTTGACCGCCTCCACGGAAAGGTTGGACACCGCGATGGCGCGCCCGCCGAGCGGATCGTCCACCGGCACATCGTCGATGCGCATCGAGACCTCGCCCGAGCGACCGCCACGCACGAACAGGTCGTCGCCGCGCTTGATCACGCCGGCCTGCTTGGCCACGGCGTCCACGACCGAGTCGATGGCGTATTTCGTCAGGCGCTCGGAGGTGATTTTCTGCTCCTGGACGGCGCTCTTCACCTCGACCATGTAGGCGGCCCCCTCGACGTCGTACGCCGCGAGCGTTTCGACGATGACCACCTTCAGGCCGAAGGAGAGCTGGCTGACGTTGCCGGAGCTCACCTGGACCGTCTGCTCCTCGACCGCATAGCCGAGATAGAGCACCTGCACGGTGTAGCTGCCGGGCTGCAGACCCTGGAAGTAGAACGCCCCGCCTCCGAGCGACATGGTGCCCCGCGTGGTCCCCTTGATCAGGACGTTGGCGTAGTCCAGCAGTTCGCCCGACTCCTGATCGCGAACGATGCCCTTGATGGAACCGGGCGCGCTCTGGGCGGCGGCCGACCCGGGCAGCGACAGCGCCACCAGCCCCGACAACGCCAGGCAGGTCAGCGCAACATACGCGAGCCAGTCGAACCGGTGACGACGGTGCATGGCACCGCTCCTTTCGCACTTGGCGATTCCGCTCAGGCTTGCAGGTCCACATCGGCCTGCCACCGGGTCACTGCGGCCAGCGGCGCGGCAGCGTGGGGAGCTTGTATGCAAGTCCGGAACCCACACTTCCTAAACGCCGGCTCCGCGCTGGGGAGGTGGGTCCCGGCAGGTGTCCGAACCGGCAACTCTCGGCTGAATATAGAGATTGCCCCAAACCGTGTCAACCCGCGCTTCTATCCCCTCTGCTGCGCCTGCGGACAGCGCAGGAAGTGCCCCGTCGCGATCTCCACCAGCGGCGGAATCCGCCGTCGACACACCTCTTCCACCAGCGCGCAGCGCGGGGCGTACGGACACCCGTCGGGGGGATCGAGGAACGAAGGGGGCTCGCCGGGCGACGGCACGGCCGGCACCTCCCCCGCGGCGACCGCGGCAAGCGCGCCGGCCAGGGTCGGCGCCGCCGCCAGCAGGGCGCGCGTGTAGGGATGGCGCGGCGCCGCGCCCCCCTCCGCCGACCACACCTCCACCAGCCGGCCGAGGTACATCACCGCCACGCGGTCACACAGCCGCTCCACCAGGCGCGGATCGTGGGCGATCAGCAGGAGACCGAGGCCGCGCCGCTGCTGCGCCTCGCGCAGCAGATTCAGGACACGCGCCCGCAGCGGAGCGTCGAGCGCGCTGACCGGCTCGTCCGCGATCAACACCCGCGGCGCGACCGCCAGCGCCCGCGCGATCGCCACCCGCTGTCGCCCCCCTCCCGACAGTTCGTGCGGCCGCACGGCCGCCGCGCCGGACGGCAGGCCGACCTCCTCCAGCAGGCGTCGTGTCTCCGCCGCCCCGTCAGGGCCGCCGCCAGCCCGCACCGCCAGCGCCTCGGCCAGCGCGGCGCCCACGGTCTGCCGCGGGTCGAGCGCGCCACCCGGATCCTGGCAGACGAGTTGCGCCAGCCGCCGCGCCACGCGCAGTTCCGCGCCGCGCAAGGCCGCCAGGTCGCGTCCATCCACCCGCACGGAACCGGCTTGCGCCGGCCAGAGTCCGACGGCCGCGCGGGCCAGCGTCGACTTGCCGCAGCCAGATTCTCCCACCAGCCCCACCGTTTCACCGACGGCCACGGCGAGACTGACGCCGTCCACCGGCCGGATCCGCGCCGGCCGCCGCCACGGCCCCCGGCGGACCGGCAGTTCGACTGTCAGGTCGCGCAGTTCCAGGACCGGGGGCTCGGCGTCGGTCATGACGGCACCTCGCCACGCGCCAGCGCCCTTGCCACGGCCGGCAGACAGGCGACGCGCCGGTCCGGCCCCAGCGCCGCCAGGAGGGGGGTTGCGACAACGCAGGCGGCGCGCGTATGCGGACAGCGCGGCGCGAACGCACAGCCGGGCGTCTCGTCGCCCGGCGCGGGGGGGGCGCCCCGCAATTCCGGCAGCGGACCGCGGACCGGCCACTGCTCCGGCAATGACGCCGTCAGCGCGCGCGTGTACGGATGCGCCGGGGTCGCCAGCACGGCCGCGGTCGGCCCCTCCTCCACCAGGCGTCCGGCGTACATGATGGCGACCCGCTCGGTGAGACCGGGCGCCAGAGCCAGATCGTGCGTGATGAACAGCAGCGACATCCCCCGCGCCCGCACGAGTCCGCGCAGCAGGTCGAGGATCTGGGCCTGCACCGTGACGTCGAGCGAGGCGGTCGGCTCGTCGGCCAGCAGGCACTCCGGCTCGCACGCCAGTGCGGCGGCCAGCAGCGCGCGCTGGCGCATGCCGCCACTGAGCCGGTGCGGCGCGTCGGCGACCCGCGCCGCGGCATCGGGCAGCCGGACTTCCGCCAGCAGCCGCACCGCTTCGGCCTGCGCCGCGCGGCGCCCCAGGCCGCGGTGCCAGCGCAACGCCTCCGCGACCTGCTCCCCTACGCCCAGCACCGGATTGAGCGCCGCCGCCGGCTCCTGTGGCACCAGTCCGAGCCGCCGTCCGCGAAAGGCGCGCCGCTCCCGCTCCGGCAAAGTCAGCAGTTCAGTCCCTTCCCAGGTCACCCGTCCGGTGGCGCGCGCGCCGGGCGGCAGCAGCCCGAGCAGCGCGCGGATGGTGAGCGACTTGCCACAGCCCGACTCCCCCGCCAGCGCCAGCGTTTCCCCCCGCGCCAGCGTGAAGGAGACACCGCGCACGGCGCGGGCGGCGCCGAAGGCGACCTCGAGGTCCTCAACCGCGAGCAGACTCGGCACGCTCAAGCTCGCCTCCCCCGGTGACGGCGCGTGGATCGAGCGCCTCCCGCAGGCCGTCGCCCAGCAGATTCCAGCCGACGACCGTGGCCGTGATCGCCAGCCCCGGGAACGCGGTCAGCCACCAGCCGTCGCGCAGGTGGGCGCGCCCCTGTTCGATCATCGCGCCCCAGCTCACCGCCGGCTCCGGGGCCCCCAGCCCCAGGAAGCCGAGGAACGTCTCGAGCAGGATCGTGCTGCCGACCCGCAGCGCCGCCGCCACGATGATCGTCGGCAGCAGGTTCGGCAGCACGTGCCGCCACGCCACCTGCGCGCCGGTCAGGCCGAGACCGCGCGCCGCCGCCACGAAGTCCCGCTCGCGCAGCGACAGCGCCTCGGCCCGCACCAGGCGCGCCACCCCCATCCAGCCGGTGAGGCCGAGCACCACCACCACCAGCCCCAGCGACGGCGCGGTCAGCGAGACCAGCAGGAGGATGAGGAAGACGCGCGGGAACGCCAGCGCCACGTCGGTCACCGCCATCAGCGTCCGGTCGACCGCCGCCGGCGCCAGGCCGGCGATCAGCCCGACGAACGTGCCGCAGCCGACCGCAACCACCACGCCGACCAGCCCCACCAGCAGCGACACGCGCGCCCCGTGCAGCAGCCGCGCCAGCACGTCGCGGCCGAGCGGGTCGGTGCCGAGCAGGTGGGTCAGGGAAGGGGGCTGCAACCGCTCCGTGGCCCCGCCCAGCGCCGCCGGATCGCCCGGCGCCAGCACCGGCGCCAGCAGCGCAGCCAAAAGCGGCAGCGCCGCCAGGGCCAGTCCGACCCGCGCCGTACCGCCCCGCAGCGCCACCGGCCACGGCCCGACGCCGCTCACCGGGATCCCCCGCCGTCGAGACGCACGCGCGGATCGACCATTCCGTACGCGAGGTCGGCCAGCAGATTGCCCAGCACCACGAGCACGGCGGCCAGCGCGCTCGTGGCCATGATCACCGGATAGTCACGGGCGAAGATCGCCTCCACCGTGACCCGCCCCATGCCGGGCCAGGCGAAGACCACCTCGGTCACAACCGCCCCCCCGAGCAGGAACGGCACGCTCAGGCCGGCCAGGGTGACCACCGGCAGCAGGCCGTTGCGCAGCACGTGGCGCCCCATCACCAGCCGCTCCGGCAAGCCGCGCGCGCGCGCCGCCAGCACATAGTCCTGCGCCATCACCTCGGCCAGGCCGTTGCGCAGGTAGCGGGCGGTGCCCATCGCCGAGGCGACGCCCAGCAGCGTTACCGGCAGGATCAGGTGGCGCGCCAGGTCGAGCGCGCGCGCCGGCCACGGCCAGAATGCGGCGTCGCTCGAGAGCATGCCGCTGGCCGGCAACCAGCCGAGCAGACGGCAGAAGACGAGCACCAGCATCTGTCCGAGCCAGAAGCCCGGCATCGCGTACAGCGCCAGGCCGACCACGCTGGCCGCCCGTTCCCACGGCCGGCCGCGGTGCCGCGCCATCAGGACCCCCAGCGAGACGGCCACCGCCAGATGCACCAGATAGGAGGTCAGCGTGAGCAGCAGCGTCGGCGGCACCGCCTCGGCCAAAATCTCGCCGACCGGCCGGTGCTGGCGCAGGCTGCGGCCGAAGTCCCCCCGGGCGACCCCGCCGAGCCACTGCAGGTACTGCGCCGGGAGCGAACGGTCGAGCCCGAGCGCGTGGCGCATCTGCGCGCGCTCCGCCGCGCCGAGCTCGGGGTCGGCAAAGCGGTCGAGCGGATCACCGGGGGCCGCGCGCACCACGAAGAAGACCACCGTCAACAGCGCCAGCACGAGGGCAGTCGCGGTGGCCAGGCGGCGCAGCAGGTACGGCAGCATCGGTCTCGCTTCCGTTGGGAACGACCCGCCCACGAACGGTGACCGCTGATACTAGGGAGAGCACTGCCGGCCGGTCAAGACAACCCCGCCCGGAGTTGCATGCATCGCGCAACGTACCGCCCCCTTTCCCGTCGGATATCGCCCGTCCCGGTCCCTTCCCCCGGCGGCTCGCCGGGGTTCATGATTCCTCATCGTATCCTGCCGCGCCTTCTGCTGCCGCGCGGCCGCCAGGTACGCCCCTTTCATCCCTTCCGGCCGGCGACGCATGCTCCGTCACCCACCAAACCGGATCCGGGAGAGCCCATGCCGTCCATCGCCCCCTCGCCGCGCCGCCTCGTCACCGGCCTCGTGCTCGTCGCCGGGCTGGGCGGCGGCGCCGGATGTGAAATCGCGAAGCCGGAACTGCCGCGATTCACCACGACCCTCACCATGCCGCTCGGCAGCCAGCGCGTCACCGTCGCCGAGATCGCCGCCGAAGAGTCGTTCCTCGCCGTGGGCGCGGACTCGCTGCTCTCCCTCACCATCTCCGGCGGCAGCGACACGCTGAGCGTGGCGGCCGAGCTCTATGCCGACCTGCCGGCGACGACGATTGCCGCCACTCTGGGCGACTTCGCCCCCGCCGGCGACGCCCCGGTCGGCTTCGATTTCGCCCTGCGCACGATCTTTCCCGCCGCGACGTCCCTCGACGGCGCGACCGTCGCGGTGCCGCCGTTCACGTTCGACCTGGACGGCGCCCCGGCCGACCTGCCCGACATCATCGCCGCGCGGGTGTCTTCCGGACGCCTCGAGGTGACCGTGGTCAACGGCCTGCCGGTTCCGGTGTCCGGCGCCGCTGCGCCCGTGCGGGTGGCGGCGGCGCTGATCGATCCCGCCACCGGCGTTACGCTGACCACCGTCCTGTTCCCGGCGCCGATCGCGGCCGGCGCCACCGCGACCGCAACGGCTGATCTCGCCGGGATCACCCTGCCCGACAGCGTCGGCGTGCGGCTGACCGGCGGCTCTTCCGGCGCGGCCACACCGGTCACGATCGACGCCGACGCGCGGCTGCGCCTGTCGGCCAGCCTGCGCGACCTGCGCGTGGCCGAGGCGACCGCGCTCGTCGGGGCCCAGGCGTTCACCGCCGTCGCCACCCTGGCGCTGCCGGACAGCGTGCGGGTGGTCGCCGCGGAAATCTCCGAGGGTATGCTGACGCTGACCGTGGAGAACGACCTGGCGATCCCCTGCGTGGCCAGCCTCACCTTCCCCGAGGTGAAGGGACCGGACGGGCGGACGCTCACCACGAGCCTCTCCCTGCCGGCGCGTGGCAGTGGCGCCCGCGCGCTCGACCTGGCAGGGGCGAGCCTGGCCGCGCCCGACGCCGTGCCGCTGGCCGCCCTGCGCCTCGAGGCGCTGGTCACCTCGCCCGGCGGCGGCGACCTGCCGGTCACCCTGACGGCCGACGACGCCCTGCGCGCCTCCGTGGCGCCGGCGCGGCTGCGGTTCGGCGCGGTCACCGGGGTCATCCCCGAGCGACAATTCGCCATCGCTCCGATCACCGCGAGCCTCGATCTGCCCGCTGAATTGCGCGGCGTGTCGCTGACCAGCGCCGCCCTGACGCTCGTCGTGGAAAGTTCGATCGACCTGCCGGCGCGCATCTCCGCCACACTGACCGGCCGTTCAGTCGACGGCGCAGTGGCCACGGTCGAGGTGCTGCGCGACCTCCCCGCCATCTCGCAGCCGGACCCGCTAGGCGGCGAGAT
Source organism: uncultured bacterium (assembly GCA_963732385.1). Lineage (GTDB taxonomy): Bacteria > Krumholzibacteriota > Krumholzibacteriia > LZORAL124-64-63 > LZORAL124-64-63 > CAVSZB01. The sequence continues at coordinate 725,482 of CAVSZB010000007.1, forward strand.
CGTGCTCGACGAGGGCAACAGCACCATCGTCGACTTCCTCAACAACCTGCCGACCGAGATCACCCTGACCGGCGTGGTGACGGTCGGAGGCGACGGCATCATCGGCACCGTGCGCCCCGGCGACCGCGCCGTGATCGGCTGGCGGCTCGACGCCCCGCTGCGAGTGATCGTGCTCGGCTCGGTCGTGCGCGGCGACCCGCAGCCGCTCGGGCTCGACGCCGACGCCCGCGATCGTCTGGCGGGCCATCTGGGCGCGGTACGCGTCGTGACCGACATCGTCAACCACCTGCCGCTCGGCGTGGAGATCCGGATCCTGGTCGGCGAGGATCCCGCCACCCTGGCCGACGCGCCGCTGCTGGTGGTCGGCCCGCTCACGGCGTCGGCGGGACAACTCGATCCCTACCTGCTCACCGTCCGCGACGCCACCCTGACCCGCGGCGAAGTTTCGCTCACCGCCGCGCAGGCGGAGCTCCTCACGCGCGCCGGCCTGCAGATCATCGTGGAAGTGACGGTGCCCGGATCGAACGGCCAGGCGGTGGCGCTGCGGGCATCGGACTGGCTGACCGTGACCGGATGCGTGCAAATCGAGCTGGAGGTGTCGGACGATGAGTAGGCGTCACGAGCAGACCGGAGGCTCGCGGCCGGTCGCCACGCTCGCTCTGCTGGCGGTGATCTGGCTGACGCCCGCGACCGGCACCGTCGCGTTCGCGCAGGGCAGCGCCCGCGCCTGGGGCATGGGAGGCGCCGCCACCGCCACCGCCCGCGGTCTCGACGCCGTGGACTGGAACCCCGCCAACCTGGCGCTGGCGCGCCCCGGCTTCAGCCTCGGGCTGGCCTCGCTCGCCGCCGACCTGCACAACAACGCCTTCACGCTGGCGCGTTACAACGAGATCAGCGGCGCCACGCTCACCACAGCCGACAAACAGCGGCTCCTGCAGGACATCCCGGCCGACGGTTTCGCCGTGCAGGCCGAGGTGCGCGCCGCCGCCGGAGGCCTCGGTCTGGGCAACGCGGCGCTCACCTTCGCGGTCCTCGGCGGCGGCAGCGGTCGTGTCGCGAAAGACTTCTTCGACCTTGTCCTGATGGGCAACCCGATCGATCGCGCCTTCACCTTCGACGGCACCGGCGGCGAGGGCTACGCCATCGGCGCGGCCACCCTGTCGGCCGGCGTGCCGCTGTCGACCGGGTTTCGCACGCGCCTGTGCGCGGGGGCGAACCTGCGCTACCTGCGCGGCCTCTACGAGCTGCACTTCGAGGAGGCGACCGGCAGCCTGGTCACGACCATCGACGGCATCGCCGGCGACGCCCGCGCCAGCTACGTCACCGCCAGCGACGGCGTCGGCTGGGCGGTGGACCTCGGTCTGACCCTGCAGGCGCCGCGCGGCTGGACGCTCGGCCTCGCCTGCGACAACGTCCGCAGCGTCATGGACTGGGACGGCGATCCGGAGCGCCGCACCTGGACCGCCCACGCCGACTCGCTCAACGCCTCGCAGGAGGATCTCGACGCGCTCGTCGACGACAGTGACACCACCGTCGCCGTGGCCCCCTACCGCACCACCCTGCCGCGCCGGCTGCGACTCGGCGCGAGCAACCGGTGCGGACCGCTGCTGGTGGCGTTCGACGTGGCGCAGGGACTCGAGGACCGCGCCGGCACCACGACCCGCACCGAATTCCGGACCGGCGTCGAATGGCGACCCTGCGGCTGGCTGCTGCCGCGCGCCGGCGCCGCGCTCGGCGGCGAGGCGCGACGTGGCGCGTCGGCCGGGCTCGGACTGCGGGTGGGGCCGTGGCGGCTGGACGTGGCGGCCGTCAACCGGGGCCGCTTCTGGCCCAGCGATACGAAAGGGTTGGGAGTCGCAGCGCAGACCCGCCTGGAGTTCTGACCCGCGCCCGGTCGGCAGCGCGTCGCGCCGCCGCGCCGACGCGACGGCCCGCGCACGACCGGCCCGGTCTCAGTCGGCGTCCGGCAGCGTGGGCGACGACTCCCAGACCGGCGCCAACGCGAGGGCCGCGCAGAAGGCGGCGGCGAGCCGGCGCCCCAGCGCCGCCAGCTCCGGTTCCGGCAGCGGACGTCCGAGCAGCGCCCCGAGATCGGTCGTGGCCGCGCGCACCCCGGCCGCGGTTTGTCCGCCACGGCGCGCCGGCGCCAGCAGATCCACCAGTTCGGCATGCCGGGGGCCGGCCAGGATCGAACCGTGCTGCAGGAACGCCGTTTCGCCGCGGCGCTGCGCCGAGCCGGCCAGTTTGCGGCCGTCTACCGTCAACTCGTGCTCGCCGGCGGACTGGAAGCAGACCGGGCCGCGCGCCTGCGCGCGCGTCTCCCCCCCGGAGACGTCCGGACTCAGCCCGAGTTCGCGCAGGAAGCGCAGCAGCGCCGAGTTGATCACGGTGTAGGTCTCGTGCAGCGTGCTCCCGAACAGCGGGCAGGGGCAGTCGCCGACCACCGCGTAGGTCAGCTCCTCGGCGTGCAGGATCGCGCGCCCGCCGGTCGGCCGGCGCGTCAGACCGAAGCCGCGCGCCGCGATGGCCGCGGCGTCGAAATCCGCTGCGCTCTGGTGGAAGCCGAACGACACCGCCGGGGGGTCCCAGCGGTAGAGCCGCAGCACCGGCGGTTCCCCCGCCCGGTGCGCGGCGAGCAGCGCGGCGTCGCGCCGCATGTTGACGGCCCCCGCGAGGGGGCCGTCGTCGAAGATGCGCAGGCAGGTCGGGCGGACCATCACCCGCAGTCGCACGGACCGAGGTACGCCAGGTCGGGCTGACGCGCCGCGCGCGCCTCGTCGAGCCGGCTGACCGGCGTCGTGTGGGGCGCGGCGTGCAGCAGGTCGGGGTCGGTCTGCGCCTCGTGCAGGATCCGCCGGAGCGCCGCCACGAAGGCATCGAGGCTCTCCTTCGGCTCCGACTCCGTCGGCTCGATCATCAGCGCCTCGTCGACGATCTGCGGGAAGTAGACCGTCGGCGCGTGCACGCCGAAGTCGAGCAGCCGCTTCGCCACGTCGAGGGCGCGGATGCCGTACTTCTCCTTCCACTCCGTCGCCGAGGCGACGAACTCGTGCAACGTCCCCTCGCCGTGCGGCACCGGCAGCACGTCGCGCACGCAGGCGCGCACATAGTTGGCGTTGAGCACCGCCAACTCGGCGACCCGCGTCAGCCCGTCGCCGCCGTTGACCAGGATGTAGGTGAGCGCGCGCAGACAGATGCCGACATTGCCGAAATAGGAATGCACCGACGGCGTGCAGACCGCGACCGGCGCCACCAGGCGCCAGACACCGTCGCGCCTGGCGACCAGCGGACCGGGCAGAAACGGCGCCAGTTCCGCCGTGACGCAGATCGGCCCGGCGCCGGGACCGCCACCGCCGTGCGGGGTGGAGAACGTCTTGTGCAGATTGATGTGCACCACGTCGAAACCCATGTCGGCGGGGCGCGCCTTGCCCAGGATGGCGTTGAAATTGGCGCCGTCCATGTAGAGACGCCCGCCGGCGGCGTGCACGACCCGCGCGATCTCGGCGATGTCCGTCTCGAACAGCCCGAGCGTGTTCGGATTCGTGATCATGATGCCGGCGGTGCGCGGGCCGACGGCGCCGCGCAGCGCCTCGAGGTCCACGCAACCGTCCGCCCGGGAGGCGATCGTGACCGGCTTCAGGCCGACCATCGTCACCGAGGCCGGATTGGTGCCATGCGCGGAGTCGGGGATCAGGATCTCCACGCGGTCGCGGTCGCCCCGCTCGAGATGGAAGGCGCGGATCACCTGCATGCCGAGAAACTCACCGTGCGCGCCAGCGGCCGGATGGAGGCTGCAGGCGGCGAACCCGGTGAGACGGCACAGGAAGTCCTCCAGCATGCCCAGCGCCTCGAGCAGACCCTGCGCGTCGGCGTCGTCCTGCTCCGGGTGCAGCGAGGCGAAGCCGGGCAGCGCGGCGATCTCCTCGTTCAGACGCGGGTTGTACTTCATCGTGCAGCTGCCAAGCGGGTACATGCCGCGCTCGATGTTGTGGTTGAGCAGGGAAAGGCGGGTGAAGTGCCGCATCACTTCCGGCTCGGAGAGCGACGGCAGATCGCACGGCGCGGCGCGGCGCGCCGCGGTCGGCAGGGCGACGTCGACCGACGCTCCGTCCCACGGCGGCATCCGCAGCGCACGCCGGCCCGGGCGCCCCTTCGTGAAGAGCGAGTCCACGAGCCCCCCGCCCCAGGCCACTGTCGCCACGTCCCCGATCGTCCCGTGCCCCTGTTCCATCCCCGCTCGTCCTTTCGGCCTCAGGCGGCCAGCCAAGCGCGCAGCGTTTGCGCGAAGAGCTCGATGTCCGCGGCGGTCCGCTTCTCCGTCACCGCCACCAGCAGGTCCCCCTCGCCGCAGCCGGCGAAGCCGGTCAGCGGGATGCCGGCCAGCAGCCCCCGCTCCCGCGCGAACGCGCGGAAGGCGCGCGCCGGTTTCGGCAGCCGCACGACGAATTCGTTGAACACCGGCCCCGGAAACGGCAGCTTCACGCCCGGCACCCCGCGCACGGCGTCCCGCAGCGCCGCGGCCCGCACGCGGTTCGCCTCGCCCAGTTCCCGCAGACCCGCGGCGCCCAGCAGCGCCAGGTAGACCGTCGCGCGCAGAGCCATCAGGCCCTGGTTCGAGCAGATGTTCGAAGTCGCCTTCTCGCGACGGATGTGCTGTTCGCGGGTCTGCAGGGTCAGCACGTAGGCCGGCCGCTGGTGATGATCCACCGTGCGTCCGACCACGCGACCGGGCAGCAGCCGCTTCAACTCGTCCGCGCAGGCGAGGAAACCGAGCAGCGGTCCGCCGAAGGAGCAAGGCAGGCCGAACGGCTGCGCCTCGCCCACCGCGATGTGCGCCCCATACTCGCCGGGCGCCTTCAGCAGTGAAAGCGAGACCGGATTCACGCTCGCCACCACGCAGGCGCCGCCCGCGGCGGCGGCCAGCCCGGCAACCGGCTCGATCAGACCGAGGTGGTTGGGATTCTGGATGACGACCGCCCCGATATCGCCGGCCGCCGTCAAAGTGCGCAGCGCCTCGGGGTCGGTCAGGCCGTCGGCGCCACGCGGCGCCTCGACGATCGTGACGTCCTCGCCCGCGAGCGTCGTGGCCATTACGCGACGGTAACGCGGATTGAGGGTCGCCGGCACGACGACCCGCGGCCGCCGCCGCCAGGCCACGCCCATCCGCACCGCTTCAGTGAGCGCGGTGGCGCCGTCGTACATGCTGGCGTTGCTGACCGGCAGGCCGGTGAGCCGGCAGACGTAGGTCTGCCACTCGTAGATGACCTGCAGCGTGCCCTGCGACACCTCCGCCTGGTACGGCGTGTAGGCGGTCATGAACTCGCTGCGCGAGGAGATGGCGCTGATGGCCGCGGGAATAATGCTGTCGTAGACGCCGCCACCAAGGAAGGAGACGAGATCCTCCTGACCGCGGTTCGCCGCGGCCAGCCGCTTCATGACGCGGCGGACCTCCTCCTCCGTGCGGCCCGGCGGCAGATCGAGTCCGCCCTCGAGACGCACGTTCGCCGGTATGGCCTTGAACAGCTCGGCCACGGAGGAGACACCGATGCGTCCCAGCATGGCGGCGATATCCGCCGCGGTGTGCGGGGTATACGGCATGTCGGACTCAGCCTCCCAGCAGCGTCTCGTACTCCGCCGCGGACAGCAGGTCGTCCAGTTCGCTCCGTCCGGCCAGACGCACCTTCATCAGCCAGCCGGCCTCGAGCGGATCGTTGTTGACGAGTTCCGGCGTTTCGACCACGGCTTCGTTGACCTCCAGCACTTCGCCCGACACCGGCGAGTAGAGATCCTCCACCGCCTTGACGGTCTCGATGGTGCCGATCGGCTCGCCGTGGCTGATCTCGCTGCCCGGCTCCGGCAGGTCGAGGAACACGACGTCCCCCAACTCGGCCGCGGCATATTCCGTCACGCCCACCGTCGCGACATCGCCCTCCACCATGACCCACTCGTGGCTCTTGGTGTACTTCCGGTCATCCGCAACCATGCGTCAGGCCTCCTGTCCGGGATCAGTCAAGAGCGGGCGGCCCGCGGGTCCCCTTTGACCCTGGCCGCCAGGAATGGATACGGGGTCGACGTGAGCGGGAAACGTTTCCCGCGCACGTCCACTTCGAGCGGACCGCCGACGGCGGCAGTGTCCACCAGAGCCAGCGCCAGCGCGCGCTGGAGGGTCGGGCTGAAGGTGCCGCTGGTGACGGCGCCCACCGGACGCCCTCCGCCCAGCACCGTCGCCCCCTGCCGCGCGATCGCCCGCCCGGCGATCGACACGCCGACCAGCCGCCGCGTCACGCCGGCATCCCGCTGCCGGATCAGCGCCTCGCGGCCGACGAACGCCGGCTTGTCCAGCTTCACGGCCCACCCGATGCCGGCCTCGAGCGGTGTGACATCCTCGCCCAGTTCGTGTCCGTAGAGGCAATAGGCCATTTCGAAACGCAGCGTGTCGCGCGCGGCCAGTCCGATCGGTGCCACTCCGAGGTCGCGCCCGAAATGGAGCAGTTCCTCCCACAGCGCCAGCGCGTCGCCATTGGGCACGTAGATCTCGTAGCCGCGCTCGCCGGTGTAGCCGGTGCGCGAGACGACCCACGTCGATCCGCCGAGCTTCAGTTCGACGGCGGTGTAGAATTCGAGCGCCTCCACGGCGGCGCGGTGCGGCTGCAGCGCCGTGATCCGGGCGGTCAGATCCCAGGCCGCCGGGCCCTGCACGGCGATCAGAGCGGTGCGTTCGCTGGCGTCATCGAGCGTCACGCCGGCGACGCCACGCCCGCGCTCGGTCAGCCAGGCCGCGATCTTGTCATGGTTGGAGGCGTTGCAGACGACCAGCCAGCGCGCGGGGGCGAGGCGGTAGATCAGCATGTCGTCGAGCACGCCGCCGTCGTCCCGGCACATCGCGTTGTAGACGACCTTGCCGACCGGGATGCCGGCCACGCGGTTGGTGACCAGGCCGTCGAGCCACGTCTCGGCTCCGGGACCGTCCACGTGGATCTCACCCATGTGCGTGATGTCGAACAGCCCCACCCGCTCCCGCACCGCGGCGTGCTCCGCCAGGACCCCTTCGTACTGGACCGGCATGGCGTAGCCGGCGAACGGCACCATTTTGCCACCGTGTGCAACATGCCAGTCGGTGAGAGGCGTACGCTTGAGATCGGCAGGAAGATCGGCAGCCACGGCGGGGCTCCTTTCGCACGGGAAGCCGGGCGCAGTCCGTCACATCCGCGGCGGCGAGCGCCGGCCTGGCAACTGTCCGGCGCGCCCCAATCTAAGCGGGAGCCCCACAGGAGCCAAGGCGATTCTCGCCGCGGAGCCGAGGCATCGCGGCCGCCGCCGGTCGGCGCCGCCTCAGGGGGCGCCGAGGAACTCCCTCAACATGGCGCCGGTGTACGAGGCGGGGGCCTTCAGGAGATCGGCGAGACTCCCCTGCGCGACGATGCGTCCCCCGCCGCCCCCCCCCTCCGGCCCGATGTCGATCACCCGGTCGGCGCACCGGATGATCTCCGGATGGTGCTCGATGACCACCACGGTGTGCCCGCGGCCGACCAGCCGCGCCAGCACGTCGAGCAGCCGGTCAACGTCGCAGACGTGCAGGCCGGTGGTCGGCTCGTCGAGGATGTAGAGCGTCCGGCCCTGTCCGCCGCGCGACAGTTCGCGCGCCAGCTTGAGACGCTGCGCCTCCCCGCCCGACAGTGTCGCGCCCGGCTGTCCGAGGCGCAGGTACCCGAGCCCCACGCCGTCGAGCACCTCGAGGATCGCGCGGCAGGCCGGCACCGGTTCGAGCAGGACGCGCGCCGCCTCGACCGGCAGCGCGAGCAGCTCGGCCACGTTCAGCCCCTTGTAGCGGACCTCCAGGGTCTCGCGGCCGTAGCGGGCGCCGCCGCACTCCTCGCACACCACCTCCACATCGGGCAGGAAATCCATCGTCAGCCGCCGCACTCCCGCCCCTTCGCACACGGGGCAGCGTCCGCCCGTGGTGTTGAAGCTGAAGTGCCCCGCCCCCCAGCCGCGCATGCGCGCCAGTTCGGTGGCGGCAAAGAGGGTGCGCACAGGGCTGAACAGTCCGGTGTAGGTGGCGGGGGTGGAGCGCGGGGTGCGCCCGATCGGCGACTGGTCGACCAGCACGACGGAGCGCAGCTGGTCCTCACCCTCCAGGGAGACGAACGGCTCGGCGCGGGTCCCCGCGCGGTGCAGCCGCCGGGCCAGTTCGAGGTAGAGCGTGTCGTGCACGGCGGTGCTCTTGCCCGACCCCGATACGCCGGTCACCACGGTCAGCTGTCCGAGCGGGATCTCCAGATCGATCCCCTGCAGATTGCGTCCGGTCAGGCCGCGCATCGTGAGCCATCCCGCCGGCGCCGCGCCTGCGCACAGCGGCGTCGCCAGGCGGGGCCGGTCGTCCCCCGCGAGGTAGGCGCCGGTCAGGCTGTCGGGGGTGGCGGCCACCTCGCGCCAGGTCCCCTGCGCGACGATCCGTCCTCCGTGCTCGCCGGCGCCGGGGCCGAGATCGAGCACATGATCGGCGGCGAGCATGATGTCGCGGTCGTGCTCCACGACGACCACCGTGTTGCCCCGATCGCGCAGGGCCCGCAGCGTGGCGATGAGCCGCCGGATATCGCGGTGGTGCAGTCCGATGCTCGGTTCGTCCAGAATGTAGAGGACGCCGGTGAGGCGGGAGCCGACCTGCGTGGCGAGCCGCACCCGTTGCCCCTCGCCGCCCGACAGGGTGGAGGCACCGCGATCGAGCGACAGGTAGTCCAGCCCCACCTGCGCGAGGAACTGCGCGCGCGACGTCACCTGTTCGAGCACCGGTCCCGCCACGGCGCGCCGCGGCCCGGGCGGGAACTCCAGGCCGCGCGCCCAGACCAGCAGTTCGTTCACCGGCAGGGCGCCCACCTCGCCGATGTGCAGCCCCCCCACCCGCACCGCCAGCGCTTCGGGACGCAGCCGGTGCCCGTGGCAGGCGGGACAGGTCTCCTCGGCCATCAGCTTCTCGATGGTGCCGCGCACGCGGTCCGACTTCGTTTCGCGATGGCGCCGCACCAGTTCGGTCACCAGTCCCGTCCACCCCTGCAAAAACGCCTGATAATGGAGATGGGACTGCAGCCGCTTGTCGAGCGCCGGCGTGAGTCCGTGCAACACGACCTGACGGGCCTCGGCCGGCAGGTCCCGCCACGGCGTGTCCAGCCCGCAGCCGAGCGCCCCCGCCAGCGCTTCGATCTGGGTGTAGAGCCAGCCCGACTCCTTGCCCTTGAGAAAGGCCACTGCGCCGCCCGACAGCGACAGCGCGGGATCGGGCACGAGAGCGTCCCCCCGCACCGTGCGCAGGGAACCCAGGCCATGACACTCCGGGCAGGAGCCTCGCGGAGAGTTGAAGGAGAACAGCCGCCAGTCCAGTTCGGGAAACGCGCGGGCGCAGCCGGGGCAGGAACTGCGCCGGCTGTACAATTCGCGCGTCCCCCCTTCACGCTGGACAGTGACCGTGCCGTCGCCCAGCTCCGCGGCGCGGTCGAGCGACGCGCCCAGCCGCGCCTCGAGGCCTTCACGCACCGTCATCCCGTCCACGACGACCTCGATGTCGTGCCGCTGCGTCGCCGCGAGGGCCGGCACCGCCTCGAGCTCGTGCATCTCGCCGTCGATCAGCGCCCGCAGGTGACCCTGCCGCCGCAGATCGTCGAGCAGCTTCTTGTGCGCTCCCTTGCGCCCGCGCACCACCGGCGCCAGGAGCCAGAAGCGGGTCCCCTCCGGCAGCGCCAGAATGGCGTCGCGGATCTCGGCCAGCGGACGGCTCGCCGCCTCGACGCCGCAGTCGGGGCAGACGACCGTCCCGCAGCGCGCGTACAGCAGCCGCAGGAAATTGGAGATCTCGGTGATCGTGCCGATGGTCGAGCGCACAGAGGCGCCGAGCCCCTTCTGGTCGATGGCCAGCGCCGGCGACAGCCCCTCGATGCGATCCACATCCGGTTTGGGAAGCTGGTCGAGGAACTGGTGCGCGAAACTGGAGAGACTTTCCAGGTAGCGCCGCTGCCCCTCGGCGTAGAGCGTGTCGAAGGCGAGCGACGACTTGCCCGATCCGCTCGGCCCGGTGATCACGATCAGCCGGCGCCGCGGCAGGACGACATCGATGTTCTTCAGATTGTGGACGCGGACCCCGCGGGCCGTGATGCGGCCGGCGTCCACGGCGGGGGGCTGATCCTCGTCGTCGTCCCCGTGGGGCAGGGTTGGCATGCGCGCTCCCGGCGGCACGGCGCAACGGACAATCTGCCGCCCCGCCGCCGATGGTGTATGGATAGAGGCCCACGTCGGGCGCGGCAGGACGCGCGCGCCCGCGGACAGAACCGCTACACGTACCGCGAAACGCCGGCCCCGTCAATACGGCGGCCGCGCCGCGCGCGGTTGCCCGTGCCTCGCGGCGGCGCCGGCGGCGGGACTCCCGACCGCCGATCGTCGCCTCAGTTCTGGCACGACGGTTGCGTTCTCCCCCGCCGCGACCGTGCGACCGCCGCGACTCCCGCGACGGTCGACCCTATTCTGGCGATCCGCAACGCGCGCCAGGCGCCCACCGGGAGTGAGAGTAATGTCCGAATTCATGGAGATCATCGAGTGGTTCGACGAGAGCGGCGAAGGCATGGCCCACCGCTTCCCCCAGGACGGATCGGGGGCCCTCAAGATGGGCGCGCAGTTGATCGTGCGCGAGAGCCAGGAAGCGGTGTTCTTCAAGGACGGACACGCTCTGGACCGCTTCGTCGCCGGTCGCTGGACCCTCAGCACCGCCAACCTGCCTCTGATCACCTCGGCCCTTTCGCTGCCGTGGGGCTTCCGTTCCCCCTTCCGGGCGGAGGTCGTGTTCGTCAACCGCAAGACCTTCACCGACCTGCGTTGGGGCACCTCCGAGCCGGTCATTTTCCGCGATCGCGAACTCGGCCACGTGCGGCTGCGCGCCTTCGGAAATTGCACGCTGCGGGTGGACGACAGCGTCGCGTTCGTCAATCGTCTGGTGGGCACCACCGGGCATTTTGCAACGCCGCAACTGTCCGAACTGCTGCGCGACATCATCGTCGCCCGCCTGAACGACTATCTGGGGGAAACACTCGACAGCGTGCTCTCGCTCCCGTCCATCTACGACGAGACCGCCGCCGCCGTGACCGTGCGGCTGGCGCCCGACCTGGCGCGCTTCGGGCTGGTCCTCGACGGCTTCTGGATCCAGGCGATCACCCCGCCCGATGAAGTGCAGCAGATGGTCGATCGTCAGGGCGGTCTCGCCCTCGTGCATGACATGCCGGCCTACCTCCAGTATCAGATGGCGACGGCCATCGGGCGTGAGCAACCGGCCGGCGCGGGCGACCAGTTGATCAACGCCGGTCTGGGGGTCGGTGTCGGCATGCTGGTGCCCGGAATGGTTCGCGAAGCGATGCACGGCGGCGCGGCCGGCGGCGCCGCCGCAACGGCCACCGCCCCCGCGACCGGCGCGGCCGGCGACGCCTCAGCCGGCGGTCCGTTCTGCGCCGCCTGCGGGGGAACCCTGCCGGCGGCGGCCCGCTTCTGCCCCCTCTGCGGCCGCGCCCAGGGCGGTCCGGCGGCATGATCCCCGCCCCCCCCGGCGCCTGCCCCGCGTGCGGGGCGCCGCTGCCGGCGCCGGTGGGAGGCGCGCGCGTGCGGTGCGGCTGGTGCGGCGCCGACACGCAGCTCGGCGCTCCGCCGGCGACGCGCCGGCTGCTGCTCGCCGACGAGGGGGACCAGGCCGAAGCGGCGGCGCTTTTGGCCCAGCACCTCGCCGCCCGGTTCCGCGCCCCCGCCACCGTGCGCGGAGGCGGCTCAACCCGCTGGGCGCCATTCTGGTCGGTGGTGACAGCCGACGGCGAACTGCTCACCGGCCCCGCCACACGCGAGGAGAACGCGCTGCTGCGCCGGGTGTCCGTGCCGGCGCTGCCGGCCCGCCCGCTCGCCGACACGGAGTCCTCCCCCAACGGCGGCTGCCCGCAGGATCTCCCGCTCGACGAGTTCCTCGCCACGCTCCGCGCGCGGACGACCACCGCTCCGTTGGCGCTTGAACGAGCCTGGCTGGTCTGGGTGCCGGTGCGCTTCTGGCAGGTGCGCATCGGAACGCGCGGCACGCGCGCCGTCACCGTGGCCGACCTGACGCAGCCGGTGCTCGCCCCGCTACCGGAGACGGAGCCGCCGGCGCGCCTGCGTTGGGCGGTCCTGGCGCCGCTGGCCGCCTGGACCGCCTGTCTGGTGCTGCTCGGACGCCTGCTGCCGCTGGCGCTTCACCTGCCGGCGACGGCGCTGCTGTTCGTTCTGGCGCTCTGGGCATGGCGCGGACCGGTCTCACCGCCGGCGGGCGCGGGAATGGGCCACCGCACGGCGCCGGTCGATCGGGGGCGGCAGCCATGACCCCGGCGCTGCCCGAACCGACCGGCCTGCCCACTCTGGGCTGCCCCAGTTGCGGCGGCCAGACGCGGCCCGGCCCCGGCGGGCGCTTCGACTGCGTCTACTGCGGCGGCCGCTTCCTCGCGGCGGGCGACCCCGGCGTGCCGACGCTCACGCCACGACGCCACCTCGGCGCGGCCACCGCCTTCCACGCGGCCCGGACCTGGCTGCGCGAACAGGAGATCCTGGCCGACCAGCCGCCGCGTCCCGGGGCGATCAACCTGTTGTTCGTGCCGTACTGGCGATACGCGGCCCTGCTGAGCGGCTGGGCGCTGACCCGTCCGGCGCGCGAGAAGAGGGTCGCGGCAGCCCACGACCACGTCAACAGCACCTCCCGAGGCAATGGCGATGCCGCGCCACTGGCCGCCCTGCTCGGGCGCGCCGGACGCCGCGAAGAGGAGGCTCGTCTGGCGGCCTTTCTGGCCACGCCCCGCGCCATCGCGGCCGTCGCCGCGGAGACGACCGCGGCGACGCACCCGGAGCCGTACACGAGCGCCCTGCTCAAGCCGGTCGCCTGGAGCGGTCCCGCCTGCGACGTGCGGGAGTTCGGTCTGGTCGGCGTGCACCAACTGGTGGACGAAGCGCAGCTGGTGCCGTTCGATTTCGCGGCGGCGGAGCGGACCGGCGCGGTCTGCCAGGTGCATGGCAACATCGCCGCCGTCCGGAGACAGGCGGAGAGGGCGGTGCTCAACCAGCTGGTCGGCAGCCACCGCGTGCTGCGCCGCCGCGCCAGCTTCGTGCGGGAACAGGTGGCGCTGATCTACTACCCGTTGCACATCTTCAAGTACGCGGCGCACGGCCTGCGCTGCCGGCTCGTGCTCGACGGCGTGCGCGGTCACGTGCTGGCCGGGACGCGCCCGGCGGCCACCGGCGACGGCGCCTGGCGACTGCTCGGCGGCCTGTCGCTCTGGAGTTGTCTCTGGGCGGCCAGCCCGACCGGGGGGCTCGGCAGCCTGCCGCTGCTCTGGATGCTCGATGCCCGCGCGCGCGCCACTGTCGCCTCGCCCCGCGCGCTGGCGTTGCGCGCGCAGGAGACCCTGGCGCCCCCGCGCCGGATCGTGGAGTCGTTCTGACGGAAGGAACCGGCCGTGCCGCTCGTGCGTCTGGCATGCTCCCACTGCGGCGGCGATCTGCCCGCCACCCCCGACGCCGTGCTGTTCGCCTGCCCCGTCTGCGGGAGAGCCAGCGCGCTGGCGAACGGCCGACTGGCCCCCGCGCCGACCGCCAGCGTGCCGATCCGGCTGCCGACCTCCATGGGCGCCACCGGGCACTACCCCTGCTGGATCTTTCCGGTCACGTGGGCCGAGACGCCGTTCGGAGTTCCGACATCCGGCGGAGCAGCCTCCTGGCGCCGGCCGGACCGGATCGTCGTGCCGTCGCTGGCGCCCGAGACTGGCGGCGCCTACCTGCGGCTGGCGCGCGCGCTGTCGTTGTCCGCCAGCAGCTGGTCGCCCGTGAACACACCGCTGCGTGACGCGACGGGAGGACAGATCGGCGAGGCGGAGGCGGCGCGCATGCTGGTGACCGTGGCCCTCGCCTGCGTGCCGTCGGCGTTGCGCCGGAAGCTGCTGGAAGCGGACACGCCCCCCCTGAGCGCCGGACCGGCCACCCTCGCCTGGCTGCCGTTCGCCCACGCCGGCGGACGCCTGCTCGACCTCGTCGCGGGAATCGAAGTGACCGACCGTCTGCTGGGCGCGACGCCGCCGGTGACTGCGAACGCCCCTGCTTCACACTCCGCGCCACCCGCCCGCGACACGCGCGTCCCCTCCCCCGGCACCAACGCGACGGCGCCGGTCTCCAGGGGGAAAACCGGCGCCGCCACGGCGCCGCGCGAGTTGGAACCGGTCGGTCCCTCCCGCGCGCGGTGATGCAGCGGGCTCTCAGCCGCCCGCTTTACCCGCCGCGACCCACGCCGCCTGCTCCGCGGCCGTCAACCCGGCCGTGCCGGTCACGATCGTCATTTTCCTGATGTGGCAGGGCCGCACGGGACTGCTGGGCGCGCCGCACTCGGCATTGACGATCCGGTCAACGACCGGCATCCCGATCACGACCCGCCCGAAGATCGTGTACTGCTTGTCCAGGTACGCAGCATCGTCCACACAGATGAAGAACTGGCTGCCGGCGGTGTCGGGGTTGTTCGTGCGCGCCATCGACAGGGTGCCGCGCACGTGGCGGGCGGTCGGTGAAAACTCCGCCTTCAGGAAGGCCGACTCCGGCCGCAGCCAGACATAGCCCTTCTTCGCGAGCAGCTTGTCGGCGGCCGCCACCTTCTGCCGGGACGCCGCCGAGGTGTCGGCGCCCGCGCCGCGCAGCGGGCGGGCCGCATCCACCACCGCCAGATCCTCCTTCGTCAGCACGTCGGCCCAGGTCGGGCCGCCCATGCCATCGTCACCGCGCTCGGCATTGCGGGTGTTGGGATCCCCGCCCTGGATCATGAAGCCGGGAATCACCCGGTGGAAATAGCAGCCATCGTAAAAGCCCTTGCGCGCCAGGTGCGTGAAGTTGGCCACGTGGTGCGGCGCCTGCTCCGGCTGCAGCACGAGCAGGATGCTGCCCGAATCGGTGTCGCAGCGGGCGAACAGCGGCTCGGCGGCGACGGCCGGGGCGACCGCCGCCAGCAGGGCCAGCACGCACGCCGTCAGCGCGGCGCGCCCCGCGCGCGTCCGCAGGGCGGGGGAAGGTTCCGGCAGGGTTGGCTGAAAAACACGCATGATCTTCCTCCGATTTGACTCGTGAACGCGGCGGCCCCGCCGCCGACCCTGCGCATGCTAGCCGCGACGCGCGCCGCCCGCAAGCGCCGGCCGTCTCCGCGCGTTGACTCGGCTAGAAAAGGACTTCTTTCGTCGTCGCTCCCGCGGCGCCCGCCGCTCGACCCTTGCCCGCGCGACCGGCAAAACGCATACTGAGCGCGAGCGGAAACTCGACTGTCACACCGGCCGCGCAAGGAGACGTGATGCCCGAGATCCACTACCTCGACAATGCCGCCACGGTCTTCCCCAAGCCGGACAGCGTCTGCGAAGCGATGACCTCCTTCTACCGCCGGCTCGGCGTGAACCCCGGGCGTTCCGGCTACGATCTGGCCGTCGAGGCGGGGCTCGTCGTCGATGCCGCACGGCGCGCGCTCGACGGATTCTTCCACAATCCGGCGCGCGACCACAACCGCCTGATCTTCGCGGCCAACGCCTCGGACGCGCTCAACATCCTCATCCAGGGACTCGTGCGGCCCGGCGACCACGTCGTTTCCACGCGGCTCGAGCACAATTCCGTGCTGCGCCCCCTGTACGTGCTGGAAGACGACGGCGTCATCACCCACGATCTCGTGCCGTTCGACGGCAACGGCTTCGTCGACCCCGACGAGATCGCGCGGCACATCCGCACCGAGACCCGTCTCGTGATCGTCAACCACGGTTCGAACGTGCTCGGCACGGTGCAGCCGGTGGCCGAGATCGGGCGGATCTGCCGCGAACGCGGCGTGCTGTTCGCGATCGACTCCGCCCAGACGGCCGGCCTCGTGCCGATCGACATGGAGTCGATGCAGATCGACGTGGTGGCGTTCACCGGGCACAAGTCGCTGCTCGGACCGACCGGCATCGGCGGCCTCGCCGTCGGCCCGGACGTGCCGATCCGCAGCACGCGCTGGGGCGGCACCGGCGTCAGGTCGGCGGTGCGCCGCCACCTCGACGAGTTCCCCTACCGCTGCGAGGTCGGCACCCTCAACACGATCGGCATCGCCGGACTGCTGGCGGGACACGACTGGCTGGCCGAGCGCGGCCTCGCGACGATCCGCACGCATGAGATGGAACTGACGCGCCTGCTGGCCGAGGGGTTGCTCGCGCTCGACGGGGTGCGCGTCTACTGCGCCGGGTGGGACGAGCGGCACCTGCCGGTCGTGCTCTGCAACATCGACAATCTGGAAGCGGGCGAGGCCGGCACGATCCTCGACGTGCAGTACGACATCGCGGTGCGCTCCGGCCTGCACTGCGCCCCGCTGGCGCATGAGGGGATCGGCACGGCGCCGCTGGGGGCCGTGCGTTTCAGCGTCGGTCCGTTCAATGTCCGCGCGGACATCGACGCTGCGCTCGCGGCGATGCGGGAAATCACGGTCACTTTCGCGGCGAAAGGCCGGCGCAAGGCGTAACCGGCGCCCCGCGCACCGGCGCGCGGCGAAAAAACGCGGGGCCGCCCCGGAAGGCGGCCCCGCTTCGCTTTGCCCGCAGCAGCGTGCGCTACCGGTTCGGCTTGTGCATGACGATCTGCACGAAGCGGTTGTTGGCGCGCCCGGCGTCGGTGTCGTTGCTGTCCACCGGCCGATACGGGCCATAGCTGACCGCGGCGAAACGCTTCGGGTCGAGCTTGAGCACTTCGGTCAGGTGGCGCACCACGGAGCAGGCGCGGTAGGAACCGAGTTCCCAGTTGCTCCCCCAACGCTCGAGGTAGTCGTTCTTGATCAGCTTGGTGTCGGTATATCCCTCGACGTAGACGTCCCAATCGGCATGCTGACCGATGGCGCCGGCGATGGCCTCCAGGGTCGGCTTCATCTCGCTGCGGATCTTGTCGGAGCCGGACTTGAACACCAGCCGGTCGGGCAGGCGGATCATCACGGTCTCGTTCATCTGCTCGACCAGGACCGCCTTGTCAGCCTCGCACTTCTTCAGGCCGGCCCGGACCTCGTCGGCCAGCCTCTGGCAGTCGCTGACCGCGGTTTCCCGGCTGCTCAACTGGGTCTGCAGGTCGGCCACCTGGGCGTCGAGTTCGAGGACGCGCGCCTTGAACTCCTTGCAGGAACTGCAGCCCGCGAGCCCGGTCACCGCGAACACAAGCGCGCAGATGGCACCGGCTCTGCCGACCGCGAGGAGGGTACGTTTCGAATCGTTCATGATCCTCTCCTTTTCACCCCTGGCGCCAGCACCAGGGCCACCAATGGCTCCAGCCGCCGCCATGCTTTGATACCTGTCTTCGCATTCATATCGGCACCGGCGACCCGGACTGAAGCGGGTCTCCGGAGCGGGGGAAATGCAAAAATAGCGGAACGGCCCGGGCTGGCAAGACATATTCATCGCAACACGACAACAGTAATCCCTTATGCCAGATAGCGCGCCAGCACTTCGTCCGGTCCGATCACGTCGATGCGGTCGCCGGCGTGCAGCCGGATGTCCCCGTGCGGCACCGGCACCAGCTCCGGTTCGTGCGCGCCGGTCCGCGCCCGCACGACCTGCACGAGATTGAGCTTCTCGATGCGCAGGAGCGACAGTTCCGACAGTGTCCGGCCGGCCCACTGCGGCTGGACCGCGATCCTCCGCAGGGAGAAACCGCGCGGCAGCTCGACATAGTCGACGACCGACTCGTGCACGAGCTCCTCCGCCAGCCGGGTGCCCATCTCCTCCTCCGGCATGACGACCCGGTCGGCCCCGATGCTCAACAGCACCTGTCTCCGCAGCGGGTTGAGCGCCTTGACGACGATCAGCGGCACCCCCATCTGCTTGACCTGCACCGTCACCAGCACCGTGGCCTCGAAATTGGTGCCGATGGCCACGACGACGGCGTCCATGTTCGGCACGTCGTAGGCGAGCAGGTTCTCGCGGATGCTCGAATCGAAAGCCACCGCCACCGTCACCTCGTCCTGGATCCCCTCCACCAGGCGCAGGTCGCGGTCCACGGCGAGCACTTCGATTCCCTCCTTGTAGAGACGCCGCGCCACGCTCGCGCCGAACTGGCCGAGGCCGAAAACCGCCACTCTTCGCATGGATGCGCTCCTTTTCGCGCGTCGCCGCGGCCCCGGCCGCGGCCGCGACTCAACCGATCATGATGCGCGAGGCCGGCAGCCGCACGCCTCGCTCGCGCGTCGGGCGGACGATGCCATAGGCCACCGCCAGCGGTCCGACGCGTCCGAAGAACATGACCATGATGATGATCAGCTTCCCCGCGTCTGTCAGTCCCGGCGTCAGTCCGAGCGACAGCCCCACGGTCCCCAGCGCGGAATACACTTCGTACGCCGAAGCCAGCGCCGGCCGGCCGTCGGTCAGCAACAGCAGGAACGTGCCGACGGTCCCCGCGAACAGGTTGGCCAGGAAGACGAACGTGGCCTGCCGCCCGACCTGCTGGCTGATCTCCCGGTCATGCAGTCGCGCCTGCGGGTGGCCGGTGGCGATCGCGCGCAGGTTCGCCCAGATCACGGCCAGCGTCGTCACCTTGATGCCGCCGCCGGTCGAGGCGGACGAGGCGCCGATGAACATCAGGACGATGTGCAGCAGAATCGACGCCTCGGACAGCCGTGTGAGGTCGATCGTGTTGAAGCCGGCCGTGCGCGGCGTGGCGGCCTGGAAGAACGCCAGTCCCAGCTTCTCGTACAACGGCCGGCCGGCGAACGCGCCGTTCCATTCCAGCAGCGCGATCAGGAGCGTGCCCCCGGCCAGCAGCAGGCCGGTCATGCGCAGCACGACCCGGGTCTGCACCGTGAGCCGCCGCGGATGCCCGCCCGGCTGCGCCAGGGCCCGTCCCCGCCTGAACGCCAGCACGTTGGCAGCCACCGGGAAGCCGATGCCTCCGACGATCAACAGCCCCGCCACAGTCAGGTAGACGAGCGGCGAGGCGGCGAACGAACAGAGGTTGTCGGGAAACGTGCTGAATCCGGCGTTGCAAAAGGCCGACACGGAGTGGAACAGAGCCGTGAAGGCGCGGGTCGCCGGATGAGGTGTCGCCGCCTGGAACCCGATGAAAAGCAGCCCGGCCCCGAGCAGCTCCGTGCCGATCGTGAACAGGGCGATGAACCGCATGTTGCGCCCGACCTGCTCCATGAAATCGACCTGGAAGATCTCGCGCAGCAGGCTCCCCTCCCGCAGCCCCAGGCCGCGCCCGAGCAGCAGCGCCATCGCCGCGGTCACCGACATGATGCCGAGACCGCCGAGCTGGATGAGCAGGAGGATGGTCCACTGTCCGAAGCGGGTCCACTCGGTGCCGGTGTCGCGCACCACGAGCCCCGTCACGCAGACCGCGGAGGTGCTGGTGAACGCGGCGTCGAGGAACCGGGCCTGCCCCCCCGGCGGCGCCGCGCGCGGGAGCGTCAGCAGGCCGCCGCCGACCAGGATGGCGAGAGCGAAGGCGGTGAGGAACAGCACCATCGGCCGCACCCGCCGACCCGCCACGCGGGCGCTCACGCGGGGCAGGCCGGCGAGCAGATTGCCGACGATGAACAGCTGCAGCAACACCACGTACGCCTGGGCCGCGGTGCGGATCGAGAAGAAATGCAGGAACGGCGCCAGCCACTGCTCGCCGCCCGCCGTGATAACGGTCAGTTCGAACAGCAGCAGACCGGTCAGCACCAGCAGCGGCCACCGGGTGGCGAAAAAATCGCGCCAGGGGCGGATGGTCAGCGCCGCCAGCGCGCCTTCGAGCAGGAAGCCGCCCACGGCCAGGCCGCGCAGCAGCGCCAGCCAGTCGGCCAGACGCGCCGCCTCGTAGGTGCCGTATTCGATCAGGAACCCGAGCAGACCGGCCACACCGGCCACGACCAGCAGCCAGCGCCGCACCGCTGTCCAGGTCGCCTCCGTGCCGATCACCGCCTACTCCTCCGGGATATCCCCGAATCCACGCTCGCCGTCCCGGCCGGCGGTCGCGTCATCGGGGAGGCGGTATTCGTTCACGACGGCCGCGCCGATCGAGGCGGTGTTCGACACGATCCGGCGCAGGTCACTGATGAGATGGATGTGGATGGAACTCGTCTGCTCCGCCTCCGGGATGCCCTTGCCGAAGCGGTCCAGATGCTCGAAGTGCAGATTGCGCGCGCGTCGCGCCATGTCGGCCTTCATGGCCACCACCTCGCGTGCCATGGCCTGGTCGTTGGTGGCGAACGCCGCCAGCGCCTTCTCGAGCATCGCGATCACATCGAGATAGTAGGCCGACCACTCGCGGGTCCCCTCCTCGGAGAAGCGCAGATCGTCCTGCAGCACCTTGTCGGCCAGACCCATCAGGTTCTTCGAGAGCAGATCGCCGATCGTTTCGAGATGGTGGACCATATAGAGCAGCGAGGCAGCCTTCGCCGACTGGGCCTGGCCCAGCTCCTGCCGTCCGAGACGCGTCAGGTAACGGCGCAGCGCCTCGTCGAGCGTGTCGACCTTGTCGTCGAGCAGCCGGACCAGCCGCGCCTTCTCCTCGCTGCGGTCGCGGAACACCTCGAAGCCGACGCGCAGCTGGTTGAGCACCGCGTCGCCCATGCGCATGATCTCGCGCTGCACCTGCGCCAGCGCCAGCACCGGCACCTCGAGGATCCGCTCGTCGATGTACTTCGGGCTCCAGGTCTTCTCGCTCTCGCCCGCCTTCTCCGGCATCAGCCGGCGCAGGAACCCCTCCGCCCACTTGAGCGTCGGCAGGAAGAGCAGCGCGGCGGTCACGTTGAACAGGGTGTGCGCGTTGGCGATCTGGCGCGGCAGGTCGGGCGAGGTGCGCGCCACCAGCGCGGCGAACGGCCCCATGAACGGCAGGAACACCAGCGCCGCCGCCACCTTGAAGAAGATGTGCGCCACCGCCGTGCGCTGCGCCTCGCGCCGGGTGCCGAACGCCGCCATCACCGCGGTGATGCAGGTGCCGATGTTGGCCCCCAGGATGACCGGGATGGCGGTCGACAGGCCGATCAGCCCCTGGAACGCGAGCGTGAGCGCGATGCCGATCGTGGCCGCGCTGTTGTGGATCAGCGCCGTGAAGATCATCGCCGCCAGCAGCGCCAGCAGCGGCTGCTCCGCGCTGCCCAGCAGCACCTGACGGAACGCCGGCAGGTCCTGCAGCGGCGTCATCGCCTTGTTCATCAGCGCCATGCCGTAGAAGATCAGGCCGACGCCGACCACGAACTGCCCGCTCGACCGGTAGCGCCGCCGCGGCAGGGCCGACAGCACGAACCCCGCGAACACGATCAGCAGCGAATAGTCCTTCAGCGAGAAGGCGAGCAACTGGACGGTCAGCGTCGTGCCGACGTCGGCCCCGAGGATGATCGCCAGCGTCTGCCCCAGGCTCATCAGCCCGGCATTCGTGAAGCTGACCACCATCACCGTGGTGGCGCTGCTGCTCTGGACGAGGGCCGTCACCACGATCCCGGTGACCAGCCCCAGCAGCCGGTTGTCCGTGACCCGGCCGAGGATGGCGCGCAACCGATTGCCCGCCATCTGTTCCAGTCCGGTGCTGGTCATCCGCATGCCGGTGAGGAACAGCGCGAGTCCGCCGAGCAGCCCCGACCACAGCAGCAGCGTCCATTTCGGGTCGATCACCCGCAGCGAGAACCGCAGCGCTTCCCCCACCGGTCGGTCCGGCAGGGAGGCAGACACCTGGACCGTCTCCACGCGCCCGGCGGGGAAGTAGTAGACGCCCGCGTACCCCTGGACATCGCTGGTGACCGTCAGGCGGGGGCGGGCATCTTTCAGCGTGGCTCCGACCGGCCGGGGCGCGTAGCCGCCCGACCCGCGCAGAGTGAGCGGATGCAGGCCGCCGTTGGTGTAGGAAAGGCCGTCGGCATCGAACTCCGGTTCCACGCTGAAAACGACCGGCTCGCCGGCCACCGGCGCGCCGCGACCGTCGCGCACCTGCACCAGCAGCGGTTGCGAGCCGGACGCGAACGGCTTGAGCGCCTGACGGTTCCCCGAAAGATCGCGTCCGAGCATGTCGGAAGCGCGGGTGAGGCGCCGCGACCCGAGGGGGGCGAAGTCAGGGCCGGCGCCATTGGTCGGCGTCGTTCCCGCTTCGCCTTCGGCGACGTCGGCCGGCGCCGCGACCGGGCCTCTCCCGCCCGGCCGGGGCGCCAGCAGGAGCGCCCCGCAGAGGACGGCGGCCAGCCAGGGGCCTCGCGCGCGGCCCGGCAGGCGCAGGCGCAGGCCGGCGCGCACCCCGGCCACGCGGCCAAAGCGGCGGGCGGGAGCGACGGCGGCGTCTGTCGGCACAATCATTGCGACCATACGAAATCACGGTCCCGCACGGGGAAGGACGTGGCGTTTTGCCACCTCACACGGCTTCCGGAGCGCTGTCGGGAAACCCGGCCGCCCGGCGACATATCCGGGCATCCTAGGACCTTCGACGATGAGGAACAACAGCGGAATGTACAATGAGGGCTACGGAACCGAAAGCCGGCAGAAACTGCCGCGCGGGCGAAATGCCCGCCTGCGGCTCGCCTGGCTGACAACCGTGGGCCTGCTGGCGATGGCCACGGCCACCGCTGCCGCCCCGTGGGAGGCGCCGCTCGATACCCTGGAAAACGTCGACGCGCCGCCCCCCTGGGTGCCGCGGGACATCCAGATCTCCCGCAACATCCTGCCCGCGATCGCCGGGACGGCGCTGCCTGCCACGACACCGCCGGCCCGCCCGCCCCGGCTCGACGACCCGCTCCTGGCGGCGCTGCGCTTCCAACAGGCCCGTAGCGCCCAGGCTGCCGGCCGGACCGACGAGGCTCAGATCGCGGTCCTCCAGGCCGCCGAGCGCGATCCGGCCCGCGCCGCCTACGCCTGGTGGCGCACCTGGCACGGCCTGCGGCAACTGGACTTCGATTTCCTCAACGCCCTGCCGCGCGCCTTGCGGGCCACGCATTCGGACCTGGCCGCCTGGAAACGGCTCATCCTGCTCGGCCACCAGGCAGCCGTGCTCTGGATCGCCCTGTTCTGGACCCTGCTGGTGGCGGCCGGGCTCTTCCGCTACGGGGACCGGATCGCGCACGACCTGTCCGCACTCCTGCTGAGGGGAAAGCGGCACTCCGCGCCCCTCTGGCTGCTGCCGCTGTCCGTGGCGGCGCTGCTCTGGCTGCGACCTGGCTGGTTCGTGCTGCTCGCCGTCCTCTCCGCACCGCTATATCTGCACGCCAGCGGCCGCGCCCGCGCCCTGCTGATCGGCACCTGGATCGCCGCCACCGCGGTGCTCTATCCCGGCTGGCCGGCCGTGCGCGCCGCGCTGCCGGCCGTCGATCCCGGCAGCGAAACCGTCCTCCTCGCGCGCGCCACCCGGCTGCCCCCCTCGCCCGGTCTCGTGCAGCAGTTGGAAACCCGGATCGCGGCGGCGCGCGGCGACGCGCCGCGCACCTCCCGGCTGCGTCTGGCCCTCGGCGTGCTGGCGGCGCGGGGCGGCGACTACGACGCCAGCAGCCGTCTGCTCGGCGCGATCGTGACGCAGGACCCGACCAACGTGGCGGCCCTCGTGAACTTCGCGAACAACGACTACTACCAGGGCCACTACGACGCCGCCGTCCGCGCCTACCAGACCGCGACGCGCGCGTCCCCCGACCGTGCGGAGATCCACTACAACCTGGCTCAGGCCTTCGCGAAGAAACTGTTCTTCAAGGAGAGCTCGGAAGGACTGGCCCGGGCCAACGCCCTCGGTTTCGTGCCGGCGCCGTTCGAGGACCGCGCCGGCACCGCCAACGGGTTCGCGCCGGTGGTCTATCTCGGCCATGACCGGGAGGATCTCGCGGCGAGCGCGAAATGGGAGAGCGGCCGCTATCCCCCGCTGGCGCACCTGTCGGCCTGGGCCCCCTGGCTCGGCGAGCGGATGGCGGCGCTGTTCTGGATCCTCGGCGGGCTGTTCGTTCTGACGATCGTCGGGAGCCTGCGCCTGCCGGCGACCTCCCGGACCCGTCCGTGCGCCAACTGCAACACGGCGGTCTGCCCGGCCTGCGGGCAATGGCGGGAGGACGAGCTGCTCTGCCCGGTCTGTCACAGCACCGCCGAGCGCGCACGCTCCGAACTGGTGATGGCCACCCTGCAGAAGAACCGCAGCCGCGATCTGGAAATGGCCTTCATCGCGCGCGCGCAGCGGTTCAATCGCATCCTGCCGGGCGGAAGCAATCTCGTCGCCGGCCAGCCGCTGGTCGGACTGGCGCGCCTTGGGCTGCTGACCACCGCCCTGCTGCTGCTGCTGTTCGGCTGGTCGTTCAATCTCATGGCGACCTGGGATCTGCCGGGCCTCCTGTTGCCAGAGGAGACCCTCCAGCCCCTGCTGCTGCCGCTGCCGGCCTACGCCTGGACCGGCCCGCGCGGCTGGTCGTTCGTGGCGGGACTCCTGCTCGCCGGGACGCTGTACTTATCCGCCTGGCTCGGGCACGACAAGTTCCGGCGCAGCCGTCCGGCGCGCCTGCCGAAGCAGATCCTCAAGCCGGCCGGCTGGGGGCCGGCGGCGCCGGGTGCCGGCGCGGGCGCGAGTACGGGCACCAACGGCAAACGCCGCGACAGCGCCTGAGCGCGGGTCCGCGGGCCGATACACCCGCGGGCCGGAAAGGTCGGGCATGGCCCTGGAAGGAAATCTCAGCGACTTCGGTCTGGAGGAGATCCTCCAGCTGATCGCGGTGCAGCAGAAGTCCGGTTTCCTGATCCTGAAGCAGGATCAGGAGATGGTGTTCTACTTCGGCCGCGGCATGCTCGTCTCCACGCGCGACCGCCGCGCTCCCGGCAACGACCCGCTCGTCGTCTATCTGCGTCGCTACGGCTTCTTCACGCCGGAACAGTGGAAGCATCTGGACTACGTGCTGTCCCACGCCACGCTCGATCTGACCGAGGTGCTGCTCTCCGAGAACCTGCTCGACGAACCGACGCTGAACAACGTCCTGCAGTCGGTGGCCCAGGAGCAGATCCACCAGGGCATGAAGTTCAAGCGGGGCAGCTACCACTTCACGGCCACCAACGAGATGGCCTCGGGCATCCGCGGCCGTATCAACATGGACATCCAGGGCCTGCTGATGGAAGGGGCCCGTCGCTGTGACGAGGAGCCGCGCCTGCTCGAACAACTCAACTCGCTCTCGCTCAACTTCGCGCGCGGCGCCCGGGCGCCCCAGGCGGGGGAACTGGGCGAGACGGGCAGCCGTCTGCTGCGGCTCGCGCTGGCCGGCAGGACGCTCGGCGAAATCATCCAGAGCGCCCGCGCCAGCGCCTTCACCACGCGCGAGTTGCTGGCCAACCTCTGCCAGACCGGCGCCCTCACAGTGGTCCAGCCGGAACTGGGCCAGGTCATCCCGCTGCCGGAGAGCCGCGCGCGCGGCGCGCGCCGGGGGCTGGCCCTGCGCCACCCGGCGCTGACCGCCGGCCTGGCCCTGCTGGTGCTGGCCGGCGGCGCCTGGCGCTGGCTGCCGGTGCTCCCCGCGGCCGGCGGGGCGCCGAAGATTTCCGCCGGCGCGGATGCGTCCGCGGCGGCCCCGCTCCGTCTGGCGCAGCTCGGCGACGACATCGAGCAGGCGATCACCCTGTTCCACGCCGAGCACGGCAGGTACCCGGCCGACCTGTCGCTCCTGGTGAACGAACGGTTCGTCGAGCCGTCGGCCGTGGCCGTCCTGCAGGGACGCGGCTGGAGCTACCGGGTGGTCGACCAGGGACGCAGCTACGCGTTCGGACCCTGAGACCGCCAGGCGGGTCACGACGCCCTTGACCAATCCGCCCCTCTGACTACGTTTCGGCACGACCCGCCGTCGGCGGGCCGGCGCCCGCGCGCCTTCCCGTCACCCGTTCCGAGGTGCCCGCCATGACCGACGCCGCCCCCCGCTTCGTGCCTGCCGACCGGATCCGCAACCTCCCTCCCTACGTCTTCGCCCGGGTCTTCGCTCTGCGTGACGAGGCGCTGGCGCGCGGCCAGCGGGTCTTCGACATGGGGGTGGGCAATCCCGACGGTCGTCCGCCGGAGCACGTCGTGGCGGCGCTGGTCGACGCGGTCCGCAGTCCGCAGAACAACGTGCACCGCTACTCCACCTTCAACGGCTCGCCGGCCCTGCGCCGCTCGATCGCCGGGTGGTACGCGCGGCGGTTCGGCGTCACCCTCGACCCGGACACGCAGACGCTGCCGCTCATCGGCTCGAAAGAGGGGCTCGCCAACCTGATGCGGACCTGCCTGAACGTCGGCGACACGATCATCATCCCCAGCCCCTGCTACCCGGCCTATTTCGGCGCCGCGCGGCTGTGCGAGGCGCGCATCTGGGAGCTGGAACTGCGCGCGGACCGGGGCTACCAGCCCGACTTCGGCGCCATCCCCGCCGAGGTGGCAAAAGCCGCCCGGATGATGCTGTTGAACTACCCGAACAACCCCACCGGCGGCGTCTGCGGGCTCCCCCTGCTGGAGGAGGCGCTGGCGTTCTGCGACCGTCACGACATCCTGCTCGTCTCCGACATCGCCTACAGCGAGCTGAGCCTCGATCCGGCCTGCGTCCCGCCGAGCGTGCTGCAGTTGCCGGGCGGGCCGGAGCGCGCGGTGGAATTCCAGTCGCTCAGCAAGAGCCACAACATGGCGGGCTGGCGCGTCGGCTTCGCCGCCGGCAGCGCCGAGGTCATCGCCGCGCTCGGCAAGACCAAGAGCAACGTCGACTTCTCCCTGTTCGGCGGCATCCAGAGCGCCGCCTGCGCCGCTCTCGACGGCCCCCAGGATATCTGCGCCGCCAACGCCGACCTCTACCGCCGCCGGCGCGACCTGGTGCTCGACACCTGGCACGCCCTCGGCTGGCGCCTGGAAGCGCCCCGCGCCACGATGTACGTCTGGGGAAAGATCCCGCGCGCCTGCGGCACCGACGACCTGGCGTTCGTGGTCGATCTCCTGCGCCAGACCGGCGTGCTGCTCTCCCCCGGCTCGGGCTTCGGGGTCTACGGCGCCGGCTGCGTGCGCGCCTCGCTCGGGATCGACGAAGCGGAGCTGACGGCGGCCATGGCCGCCTGCCGGTCGGCCGACATCGACTGGCGATCGTAGCGGTTGGTGCGCCACGGTCTCGTGACGCGGTTCGGCGGCGGCGTGGCGACCGGGCAGGTCGTCACTCCGGCCGGTGCGTGGCCACCGTGAGATGGTCGGGATGGAAGTAGGCGCTGGCGCAGCGGACGATCACGTCGCGATCGATCGCGTCGAGCCGCGCCACCAGTTCCGTGACCGGTATGAAGCGATCGTGGGTGATCTCGTTCTTGGCCGCGCGGCTCATCTGGCCCATCACGCCCTCGAGCCCGAAGATGATCTGCGACTTCATCTGCGCGCGATTCGCCTCCAGTTCCCCTTCGCCCGGCCCCTCCGCCAGCAGCTTGCGGTACTCGTCCCGCACGACCGCCTCGAGGCGGGCCGCCTTGCTCGGCGTGCAGGAGCCGGCGCAGCTCACCAGGCCGGTGTCGCGCCCCAGGTCGCTGTAGGTGAAGACGGAGTAGGCGAGCCCTTCGCGCTCCCGCACCGCCTGGAACACCCGGCTCGACATGCCCCCGCCGAGCAGGTTCGCCAGCAGGTACAGCGGGATCCAGTCAGGGTGCCGGTACGAAACCGCCAGGTTGCCGATCTCGAAGTAGGTCTGGACGATGCCCGAGCGCAGTTCGAGCCGCTGCGGATCCGCGTCGTCCGCCGCCGGCGCGGCGTCGGCTGCGCCGATCCCGCCGCCACCGCTGCCGGTCCCGGGCGCGCACTCCGCCGCCGCGCCCCACAGCCGCGGGCCGAAAGCCGCCACCACCGCCTCAGCCAGCCGCGGGTCGTCCGGCCCCGACAGCGACAGCACCAGATTCGGTCCGGCGAAGATCGTCGCGTGCTGGTCGCGCAGCAGATCGGCGCGCAGCCCCATCACCGACTCGCGCGTGCCCAGGATCGGCAGCGCGCGCGGATGCGCTCCGTAGACGCGCGCGGCGAACGCGTCATGCAGCCAGTCTTCCGGCGTGTCGCGCGCCTCCTGGATCTCCTCGCAGACGACCTCCTGCTCGAGCGCGATCATCTCCGGATCGAAGGCCGGGCGCAGCGTCATGTCGGCGAGCAGCTCCGCCGCCGGCGCCAGGTACTCCGGCAGCACCCGCAGCGTGAAACCGACATGGTCCTTGGTCGTGAAGGCGTCGACCGAAGCGCCCAGGGCGTCGAACCCCCGCGCCAGGTCGAGGGCGGAGTACCGGGCCGAGCCCTTGAATACGATGTGCTCCAGGAAATGGCTCACTCCGCCCAGGCCGGCCGGCTCGTCCTGCGTGCCCCGCCGCACCCAGATGCCGAGCGCCGACGACTGCGCCCCCGGCAGGGGCGCGCTCAGCAGGACGGCGCCTCCGGGCAGGATCTCCCGCGACGGCGGCGTTTCGTCCCGATACGACGCGTTGTCCATGGGCTCCCCATGCGCGTTGGCCACGCCGGCTGAAGACGAGCGCGGCCCGGTTGCCACCGGGCCGTCGCTCCTGAGCGGCCGCGCGGGGCGACGTCACAGTAGACGGCGCCCCCCGCGGAACTGTCTGACCGGCCCGCCGCGCGGCGGGCCGCACAACTAGCGCCGGGGGCCGCCGCGTCCGCCGCGTCCGCCACGGTCGCCGCCGCGATCGCCGCCACCGCCCCCGAAGCTGGGGCGCGAGCCGGCGTTGGGATCGACCCCTTCAGGCACCGGCAGCAGCGCCTTGCGACTCAGACGCACCTTGCCGGTGCGCCCGTCGATCTCGACCAGCTTGACGTCGACCTCTTCGTTCATCTGAAGCACGTCTTCCACGTTGCCGACGCGGAAATGCTCGAGCTCGGAGATGTGCAGCAACCCCTCCTTGCCGGGCAGGTACTCCACGAAGGCGCCGAACTCGACGATGCTCTTCACCTTGCCATGGTAAACGGTCCCGATCACCGGCTCGGTCATCATCCCCTTGATGATATCGATCGCGGCCTGGCCGCTCGCCTGGTCGATGGAGGAGACGTACACGATACCCTGGTCGTCGACCTCGATCGTGGCCCCGGTCTGCTCCTGGATGCGCTTGATGACCTTGCCCCCGGGGCCGATGAGCTCGCCGATCTTCGACACCGGGATCGTGATCGACACGATCTTCGGCGCGTACGGCGACATCTCGGCGCGCGGTTCCGGCAGCGCGGCGGTCATCTTGTCGAGGATGTGCAGACGGGCGCGACGCGCGTCGTCGAGCGCGCGGGTCATGATCTCACGGCTGATGCCGCCGATCTTGGTATCCATCTGGAAGGCGGTGATGCCCTCGCGCGTGCCGGTGACCTTGAAGTCCATGTCGCCGAGGTGGTCCTCAACGCCCAGGATGTCGGTCAGGACCGCCACGCGGTCACCCTCCTTCACCAGGCCCATCGCCACGCCGGCCACCGGACGCTTGATCGGCACGCCGGCGTCCATCAGCGAGAGGATGCCGGAGCAGACGCTCGCCATCGAGCTCGAGCCGTTCGACTCGAGGATGTCCGACACGATGCGGATCGTGTAGGGGAACTCCTCGACCGTGGGCAGCACCGGGCGGATGGCCCGCTCGGCCAGCTTGCCATGCCCGATCTCGCGGCGCCCCGTGCCGGAGTAGCGGCCGACCTCGCCCACCGAGAACGGGGGGAAATTGTAATGGAGGTAGTACTTGTTCCAGAACTCGGTCTCGAGGCCCTCGATCTTCTGCTCGTCGCGCTTGGTGCCGAGCGTCGTCGTGCCGAGCGACTGGGTCTCGCCGCGGGTGAACAGGCACGAACCGTGCGTGCGCGGCAGCACGCCCAGGTCGATCGTGATCGGCCGGACCGTGGTCAGGTCGCGGCCGTCGGCGCGACGACCCTCGGCGAGGATCATCTCGCGCATCGCCTTCTTCTCGAGGTCGTGGAGCACGGCTCCGGCCTCGGCGCGCGGCGCGCCCGCCTCATCCTTGAAGGTCTCGGCGACTTTGGTCCCAAGCGCCTCCACGGCCTCCTGCCGCTCCATCTTGCCGGGAATACGCACGGCCGCCGTCAGGTCGGCGCCCACGAGCTTCTCCACCTCCGCAGCCAGGGCGGTGTCGCGCTCGGCCACCTTGACGGGGAACTTCGGCTTGGCCCCGGCCTGCGCGACCAGCTCGCGCTGCAGGGCGTTCAGCTTGCGGATCCAGCCGTGCGCGAAATCGATCGCGTCGAGCAGTTTCTCCTCCGGCACTTCGCGGCACTCGCCCTCGATCATCACGATGATGTCGTCGCTGCCCGCGACCACCAGGTCCATGGTGGCGGTCTCGCGCTGCGCGAAGCTCGGATTGCAGACGAACTCGCCCTCCACCTCGGCCACGCGCACGCCCGACACCACGCCGGGGAACGGAATGTCCGACAGGTTCAGCGCGGCGGAGGCGGCGGTTATGCTCAGCACGTCGGCGTCGAAGTCCGTGTCCGCGCTGATGATGAAAGACACGACCTGCGTCTCGTGGCGGTAGTCGTCGGGGAACAGCGGGCGCAGCGGACGGTCGATCAGCCGCGCACTCAGTGTTTCGCGCTCCGACGGACGCGCTTCGCGCTTGAAGAATCCGCCCGGGATCTTGCCGGCCGCGTAGGTCTTGTTCCGATACTCCACGAACAGGGGCAGGAAGTCCCGGTTCGAAGGCTTCTTTTCCGCCACCGCGCACACCAGCGCCATGGTGTCGCCCTGACGGACAACGACCGAGCCGCTCGCCTGCCGCGCCATCCGCCCCGTCTCCAGGGAAAAGGTGACGCCGTTCATCTCGAGTTCCACACGTTTCATCTTCTGCTCCATTTCAGCTTCTCCTACACTTTCTCCCACCTGCTTTTTTTCGGCTTCCGCGGGCGCCGCCACGCGGCGCGTACGACCGCCGGAGAATCCCCTCAACCAACCGCGCGCAGCGCGCACAAAAACACGCTGCCGCGACCGGTTTCACGGAGATCTCCCCACACTTCGACTTTGCCCTGTCGGGATCGCCAGCCAGAGGCGTCAGCCCCGGATGCCGAGTTCCTTGATGAGGGCTCGATAGCTGTCAAGGTCCTTCTTCTTCAGATAGTTCAGAAGTCGTTTGCGCTGACCAACCATCTTCAGCAGCCCGCGGCGGGAGTGGTGGTCTTTCGCATGGACCTTGAAGTGACCCGAAAGCAGCTTGATCCTCGCAGTCAGCAGTCCGATCTGCACCTCCGGCGACCCGCTGTCGCTTTCGTGCTTCTTGTGATGTTCGATAACCTGCTGCTTCGCCTCTTTAGACAGCGCCATCGTCATGAACCTCCTGGTGACGACACGATGGCCGCAGGTCGGGCCCCTTCCCACGGACGCCGACCGAAGTCGGTGCGTGCTCGCGGAAGGCGGCGCGGGCGCCGTACAGGCCGACCCGCTGCGGATAATTGGCATCACAAAAACGCAGGGGATCACCCTGTGTCTCGCGATGGCCGCCCGCAATATAGGCCAGAGCGCCTCCGCCGGCAAGCGGAATCGCCAAGCCTGAATCGGCCGAACGTGTGAAATCTTGAGGAATTACGGGTATCGAGTATACGTGATCGGGATCAGGCCGAACGCTCGGCCGCGGCAATTTCCTGATCCCGGTCGCACGGTCCGGCCTCGAAGCCGGGCGCCATCCCCTCGGGCCGCTCTCCCTGGAAGGTCGGCACGAGGGCGAGCAGTTCCGTCCAGCACGCCTCGAGTTCGCCCAGCTCGGCGGCCCCGAGCAGGCGCCCCACGCGAGCCTCGAGATCGGTCACCTGGAAACCGTTCCGCGGCGCCACCATGATGCCGGGGTGCTCGGTCGGTCCGGGGATCTCGTGGCAGGTCCAGAGCTCCTCGCTCAGCTTCTCCCCCGGCCGCAGACCGCTGTAGACGATCGGCACGTCGACGTCCGGCACCAGGCCCGAGAGCTGGATCATCTGCCGCGCGAGCTGGTCGATGAGCACCGGCTCGCCCATGTCGAGGATGAAGGTCTCGCCGCCGCGGGTCATGGCGCCGGCGAACAGCACGAGTTGCACCGCTTCGGCGATGGTCATGAAGTACCGCTCCATGCGCGGGTCGGTCACCGTGACCGGCCGCCCCTCACGGATCTGTTTGAGGAACAACTCCACCACGCTGCCGTTGGAGCCGAGCACGTTGCCGAAGCGGATCGCGCAGAACCGGGTGGCGCTGAGGCGGCTTTGCGCCCGCACCAGATGCTCGGCCACCCGCTTGGTGGCCCCCATCACGCTGGTCGGATTGACCGCCTTGTCGGTGCTGATGAGCACGAACGTGCCGACTCCGTGCGCCTCGGACAGCTCGACGAGGTTGCGCGTGCCGCCGACGTTGTTGCGCACCGCTTCTGTCGGGTGGTATTGCAGCACCGGCACATGCTTGTAGGCGGCGGCGTGGAAGATCACTTCCGGCTCATGGGTTTCGAACAGCTCCGCCATGCGGCGCCGGTCGCGCACATCGCCCAGGAAGAAGTCGAGGCGCACCGTGTCGCCCACGCGCCCCCGCAACTCCTGTTCGAGCCGGAACAGCCCGTTCTCGTCGCGGTCCAGGCAGACCAGCGCCGCCACCGACTGATCGGCGATCTGCCGACACAGCTCGGAACCGATGCTGCCCGCCGCGCCGGTCACGAGCACGCGGCGTCCACTCAGGAACGCGCGCAGACGGGGCGCATCGATTTGGAGCGGGCGCCGGTTGAGCAGGTCCTCGGTCCGGAAATCGGTCAGGCTGGCCACCGAGCGGGTGCCGGCCAGGATCTGCGCCAGGTCCGGCACGGTCTTGAGCGGCAGCCCCACGGCGCGACAGTGCCGCACGATCCGGTACAGATCCGACGAGCGCACCCCCGGCACCGCCAGCACGATCGCCTCGGCGCCGCTGCGCCGCGCGGCGTCGCCCACCAGCGCCACCGGCCCCTCCACCGGCACGCCCAGGATGGTGGTGTCCTGCTTGAGCGGGTCGTCGTCGAGGATCAGGACCGGCCAGTACTCGCCCTGGCGCTGCTCGAGCATGGCCCGGATGGTCAGGCGTCCGGCCGCCCCGGCCCCGATCACGATCACCTTGCACCGCTGCGACGCCCCGAGCAGGACGATCAGTTCGTGGCCCAGACGCAGGGAGTAGCGCGCCCCGACCATCAGGAACAGCGCGATGCCCAGGTCGATGATCAGCACGCTGCGCTGCAGCGGCCCGGCGTCGAGCACGATGGTGGCCGTCGCGATCAGCAGGGAACCGACGACCACCGCCCCCGTCACCGGCAGCAGGTCACGCACCCCGGCATGTCGCCAGGAACCGCGGTGCAGCCCGAACCACAGGCACGGCACCAGCCGCAACGGCACCACCAGGGCGAGCGAACCGAGCCACCAGGTGGTCCAGACATAGTGCTGGGTGATCACCGACAGATCGAAGCGGACCACGCACGCCGCCGTCCAGGAGAGAACGGCCGCCAGCGCGCAGATGATCATGGTGACGACCAGACGATGCGAGCGCAGGAAGCGGCTGACCGGTTGACGTTCGCCCAGGAGACGATCGAACGCGGCGTGCAGACGGGACAGACAACGGACCTTCAGGCGGCGGGGCTCCATCCTCATGCCTTCCGGTTGACGGTGACCGGGCGCAGGTCACGCATGAGTCATGCCACCGGCCGCGGCCGGCGACAGGGGGCGAGGCTGTCCTTTCCTGGCGTCATTCCAAGATGATAAGCTGTTGTTTCTGTGGCGTTTATGGCTGCCGATCCATCGGCAGGTCCGTCGACGCCGGGTGCGCCGGGCCTCCGCCGGCGGTCACTGCTTACCCACGGGGGGGATGATTCCTTTCGTCTCGAGAAGATTGAGCAACTGCCCGACGCAGGCCTCAGCGTCGAGCGTGTCGGTATCGAGAATGAGTTCGGCCTTCAGCGGCTCCTCGTACGGCGCGCTGATGCCGGTGAACTCGGGAATCTGCCCCGCGCGCGCCTTCTTGTAGAGCCCCTTCGGATCGCGCCGCTCGCACTCCTCGATGGCGCAGCGGCACCAGACCTCGATGAACTCCCCGTCCGGCAGCAGCGCCCGGTTCTTGTCGCGATCGGCGCGATAGGGCGAGATGAACGCCGTCAGCGCGATCACCCCGGCATCGGTGAACAGCTTCGCCACCTCGCCGATCCGCCGGATGTTCTCCTCGCGGTCGGCCGGACTGAACCCCAGATCACGGTTCAGACCATGCCGGACATTGTCCCCGTCCAGGATGTAGGACCGACACCCGCGCGCGAACAGCGCCTGCTCCAGCCGCTGCGCCAGCGTCGACTTCCCGGAGCTCGACAGCCCCGTGAACCAGATCACCGCCGCGCGATGCCCCTGCTTCCCCTCACGCTCGGCGCGACTGACCACGCTGTCCGACCAGGTGATGTTGCGACTCTTCGGGGTGTCCACGACGCGCCTCTCCTTCTTCCCGACCGCCCTCGCGACCGCCGGGCCCACCAAAGGCAGGATGTTCTAGAGGTAACCCAGTTCCTTGAGCTTCTGCTTGATGCGCTCGAGCTGCTCGCCCGAGAATTCGCCGGATGCCTCCACCGCCTTGCCGACAGCTGACCTGCCCCTGGCCGCAACTTTCGCCGCATCCGCAGCCGGCACCCGCCCTTCGTAGACGATGTCCCGCAGCACGAACACCACGAAATCGGTGACAGAGTTGAAGCCCGATCCCTCGATGAGGCGCGCAATGTGGTCGTAGAGCGGTTTGGGGATCTTCAGGGTGACTTTGGGGTTGGGCATGGATCCCTGGCTCCCGCCGGAAGTGGCTCCCTTGACGCTCCGCAGGCACTCCTGTGGGAGCGTCAGCCGAGAATAGCGGAACGCGGTTGGAAAGTCAAATCAAGGGGGGCGCAGCAGGCTCAGCTATGCACCGCTTCGGCGGCCTCCGGCCTCTTCCCCGGCCGAATCGGGACCTCCGAGTGCCCTGCCACCCCCGGATCGACGACCGCAGGGCGAGCCACAACCGGCTCCGACCTCACTCCACGCGCCACGCGCAGGACCGTCTCGACGATCGTGCGTACGTCGTCCACCAGACCGGCGTGGTCCAGATGCTGCCGGTAGAGACGCAGCTTGTGCGGCATGATGTGTTCGATGTAGCACTTCTCCGGATCGGCCGCCCTCGCGAGCATGGCCTCCTCGTTGCGGAAGACGATGGACGCGCGGTGCGTGATCCCCGGCCGGACCGCCAGGATCGGCCCGAATTCGTCGAGGAAGAGGTCCACGAACTCCGGCACCTCGGGCCGGGGCCCCACCAGCGACATCTCCCCGCGCAATACGTTGATGAGCTGCGGCAACTCATCGAGCTTCGTGCGGCGCAACAGGCGCCCCACGTTGGTGATCCGTTGGTCACCGCCAACGGTGATGAGCGCCCCCTTGCCGGACTGCTGGACCATTGTGCGAAACTTGTAGATGTGGAAACGCCGACCGAACCGCCCCACGCGCTTCTGACGGAAAAAAACGGGACCCGGAGAACCCAAACGGATCGCCAACCCGATCAACGCGAACAACGGCGCCAACAGCAAAAGCCCGACGCTGGCGGCAACGAAATCGAAGATCCGCTTCAATCCGGCTCCCTCCCCGACTGGTCCATCCCTGGACAACCCAAATGTAACAACTGTCGCAATTTGGTCCAGCACGCAGTGCAAAAGCACCCGAATCGCCCAAGCAAAGTACAGCCGACATTTCGGAGAGCGTTGAACCCAAGATGCGTGCCATGTTGCTCGGCTCCCCTGAATCCGGCTCTCGTGCGCTTCCCTGAAAGCCCTTTCGCCCACGTCTGATGAAGCACACCCTCCCCGACCTAATCGCGCAACGTCCTCCATCAGCTCTCATTTCAAGTGCGCAGTCGCAAAAGAAACTCGCAGTGTCACACTCGGACCGCATGCCTGTCTCACGGCGATCCACTTCCAACCGGCGCCCTATCACCGGGACAGATCATTTGCAAACGTTCGCCACTTCCGGCTGCGCCAGCTCAGAATGCCCCACATGAATCCCATCCCATAGGCAAAGTGAAAACAGCCGATGACCGCCGGCAACAACGGCGCAAGATCCCAGCCCCTCCGAATTGCAATGCAAAATGATCCTGCGAAAATGAAAACGCAATACATTAGCACCTCTGCTATAAGCACGAAGCGCGCAGCCTGCAGGCGTAACGGCGACATCGCCAAAAGCAGAACAAGACTCGCCACCAAGGCAGCGGGACAATGTGGCGCCAGGATGCCGGGAGCCTGTGCTTTCGAATAACAGCCACCTTCCAGAATCCGTACTGAAAATACTGCCTGAAGAGATGCCCAAGACTCCGACGCGGCCGATACCACGAAATAATTGAAGGCGATTGCCACACCAACCCACCACTCCGAACAATGCGAAGATTCAATTCATCATCCTGATTGCGCACAAACTCAACATCGAACAGACCTAGGCGGATCAGGTTATCACGCCGCCAACAGCCGTAGGTCACAGTGTCGACAGCCCCTTCGTAATCGGGAAAGTGGAACCGCGCTCCACCTACTGCGAAAGCAGAGCCGTAAGCCGCCGCAATCGCACGCGGCACCCATTCCGTGGCTTCAGTCCGAGCGGCTCCGCCTACATTGGTCGCACCAGTACTGCGAATCACCTCTAAACAGCGCACGATATAGTCGTCCGCGTAACGCGTATGAACATCCATACGAACGATATACTCGCCATTCGCAGCGAGAATGGCCCGATTCAAACCAGTCGGCGCAATGCGCTCCGGGTTCTCTATGACTCGTACGGATGGGTGCATCTGCGCATATCGTTGCAGGATATCCCTGGTCCCGTCGTCGCTCTATTCCGTCCGCGATCACAAACTCCCATGGTGACGCCGTGCGAATCTGTCGCTCGATATTATGAAGGAACGACAAGATGAAGCCCGCCTCATTTCGGCACGGAACAATTACCGAGCACTCCACTTGAATTGTAACCGAGCCTCCCACTGCCTCATGAGACAAGCGCTTGCGATTATCAGACATGGGCGACGCCCTTTCGCATCACACCTAGATAATGTGAACACAATGGCGGCAGCGACTCCAGGCATCGATAGAGAAACAGGGACCGAGGGGCGATCACCCGACCTAGTGGCGGCAACAACGTTGTTCGTTTGAAACTGCACTCGCAGTTGCGAAACAGCTCCAATATGCGCGCCTTGCTCACGCCTTTCACATCACGATTGCGCGGACTGTCGAGACACAGGTCGTACCATAGGACAAGTCCACCAGGTCGTAGAACGCGAATGATCTCGTTGGCGATATCCACCTGGACTGTCCCATCAACCACGGAACTGAACACCGTGCCCTGTATGACAAGATCAAAACAGTCATTATCGAACGACATGCGAGAAGCATCACCGACCTGCAGATGAACGCCCACAGGGAGCCGCTTCCGAGCCTGCTGGATACGATCTTCCGCCAAGTCTATCCCATGCAGCCGTTCTGGCTCCGCTCCCCAAGCGACGAGATCGTGAAGCCATTGACCTGGCCCACAGCCGATATCCAAAACCTCCAACTTATCCAAGCTGTCTACTCCAGCGCGTCGCAAAGCCCGCAGGGTCAAAACTTCCCGAGTCTGGAGCAACTGCAAGTGCGCTGCATTAAAAACAGAATAACGATCAGCCAAGCTACAGCGACGCTCATAGACGGCACGAATCCTTGCGGCCTCACTTTCCTGGCGCTCAACATTCGATGACTTGTCGGTCATTGTGCCCCGTTTCGAACTTCGTCCTAACGCATCGTTCTGGCACACCACCGGCGTCGCAGCAAGAGGTACAAGCGCCCACCGATAACTTTGACAACTTTCTTGCCTTCCCAAATGGCCCGCTGCCGCGCCCGCGCCAGTGTGCGATCATCAACGAGGCTTGCGACATCGTCAGCGCTCGTCGTACGACGAACAGCATATCGGCCCAAAACCGCACATTCCTCGATGATCATACTATGCACAACCGGCTCGGATGTGAAAAGCCAACGGATTCCTGCGCGGGACGCTGCCTCAGCTACCTCCGTCGAATAGTATCCGCCTGGCACAGATGCCGCCACTACACGCTCCTCCAGAATCTCACTCAGCCGAGCAACGCTTACTGACCACTCGCGCAGTAAATCGGATTTCGCAAGCCGAGACATCCGCGCAGGATGAGAACACGAATGGGAACCAACAACATGCCCGGAACGCCGAAGGTTTCGGATCTGTTCCTCCTGCATGAACCCAGCGTGTCCGATGTAATCCGTAGACACGAAGAAATGGCCTCGCCATCCGTAGCTAGAAAGCAATGGCGCAATGGTGCTCGCCGAACTTACACCACCGTCATCGAACGTCAGGAGAACTGGCTCGCGCCGCCGATGCCAAGTGGACATGTCCTCGATGGTACGGCGCCGCTCCGACGCGACACTCTTTAGCCTAGTCAAATGCGCACAGAAGTCGCTACTCCTTAACTTGTACATATCGGCAGTTAACGTGCAGAAACCAGAGGCCTCTACGGATCCTTCCGACTCAACATCGTGATAGATAAGCCCGAACGCTTTCATCCCATTCTCCGCCTGGCACGCCACCGATACGCCCAATAGACGCTCAGCCAAGGCTGCCCCCATGTCGCCGAATCAACGTTGCCGGGATCTATCGGCTGAGCCGTGCCTGCGTGAATTTCCTGCAACCGCTCGCGCAGCCTGTCCAGATTAGCAAAGACAACGCGCTGCTGGATCCTGAAGGGCGACTCAACGCGCTCATCATAGTCATACGAATAGTAACCATAGATTGGCCCCGTATCTATACCCGAATCGACCCGCAAAAGTGTCATGCCTACATGCGCGCGATCGCCGCGTGCCAGCGCCCAAAAGCATCCATGGGCATTCCGATACTGAGGGCAAATACCAGGATGGAAAACATACGATCCGTAACGCGGCAAGGAGAAGATTCTTGGCGCCAGCAACTGTTTGCACCGCAGAATCAAGATGTCCGGCGAGCAGCCGCGGATAAATTCTTCGGCTACGCTGCTGTTGATATTCGCGCATCGTAAAATCGGCACGTCGGCCGGCGCTGCCGCAAAACGTCTTTTCAGCCGCTCAAGCTCGCTAGCCACCCACATGCGATCGCGTTTTGCAAATAGCAGCCGTTCCCACAGCCGATAGGCTAGCACATCGGCCATCCGGAGCAATCCGATGCGTCGCACTTCTCGCATAATCCGCTTCCAGCGCCGCCCACTACCCTCTTCGAGAATAACCACACCGCTAAGCTCCGAGAACGACGCCAGCCACCGCGATAGACCGACCTCATTGAGCGGTGTGTTAGAATGGCAGACGAGAAGTGACTTCATCACATGCAGCCCCAATGGCTGCGCTTGCCGCCCCTGCAAGAAACAGCCCGATAGTCCGCAATATGAGCTTTAACCAATTCGACCAACCGCGCCGCATTGCGCCGGCTGTCGAAGTCGGCCATGACACGCTGCCTCGCCCGGCTGCCAATCTCCTCAGAATTTATCCTGCCTGTAAGCACCGACTCCATGGCAGTCGCCAACGCGCCCGCATCCCCCTCGGCGACAAGAATGCCCGATATATTCGCCGTAACGTAATTCCGGCATCCCAGATATCGGAGTGGTAATCACTAATGTCTCCATGGCCATGGCCTCCATAAGAGAGACAGGAATTCCGTCGCGGTCTCCATCGGCAGCATGAACGCACGGAAGCACGAACGCTGAGGCCGCGCCAAGCAGTGAACGCACCTGCGCCGGAGGCCGGGGGCCAATAAGCCGCAAGCGCCCTTCCAGATGCCGACTCTCTATGAAGGCTTCCAGTTCTGCACGCTGTGGCCCCTCGCCAACAATCACACATTCAGCACGAATGCCCTTATCCGAAAGCATACCGATGGCTTCTGCCAGTATTAGAAATCCCTTCTTCGGCACCAAGCGACCAATTGCAATGAATGGGCCTCCGCCAGCTCCAGACGGCACAAACTCCTCAGTGTCGACACCGCAATGCACTACTGTCACCTTTGCTGCACATATATCAGATAGCTGGTCCTGGTAGTATTCGTGATTGCGCCGAGATATCGTCAGCACAAACTCACTAGCGGATGTCAATGTCTCAAGACTGTCACGGTCACGCTGATAGAGATCGAAGGCATGAGATGTGTAGCTAAATCCGACACCGACAAGAGCAGCCACAAAACGTGCAGCCGCAGCCGGGATATTGGCGAAATGCGCATGTACATGTTCCGCGCCCCACGCGTCTGCATCGCCCGCAATCCCGCAGAGCATAGGTATAATGCTGATCCCCTTAATGCGCGATCGCATGCCACGCGGACAACTGCCCAAATATCCGCGAACTGCCGCTCCGAAATCCACTGGCCGCGCACAAGCGACGCGCAACATAGCCCATACATTGCCCATTGCATATCCGCGCCCGAAACGAAGCACTTTCTGCGACACGCCCCCATCATCCAAGTTGTCGATCACCCAAGCTGTATCCTGCGGCCCGCGTAGGGGATAGACGCGGATATCTATTCCCGCAGCAATATGCGCCTGCAACTCCACTTTAATAAACGTTTCAGTAAGAACTGGGTAACGGGACAGAACATACGCAAGCTTCATCGCACGGCCCTCGACATTGTCGCTTCAATGCGCTGCAAAATATTCCGTGCATTGTCCTCCCACGAGTGAGACCCGGCTGAACGCCTCCCTGCCTCGCCGATCCGATCACGCGTCTCTCGCGATACGGCAAGACTCAGACATGCATCCGCCAGCGCAGACACA
Organism: uncultured bacterium; assembly: GCA_963732385.1. Taxonomy (GTDB): domain Bacteria; phylum Krumholzibacteriota; class Krumholzibacteriia; order LZORAL124-64-63; family LZORAL124-64-63; genus CAVSZB01. The sequence goes on from CAVSZB010000007.1 coordinate 766,223, forward strand.
TCGCCGGGCGGCACAAGCACTCCGTTTTCCCCGTGCCGCAGAATATCCGCGATCTGACCAATGCGCGAAGCCACAATGGCTCGTCCGCTTGCCAAGTACTCGAAAAGCTTCAGAGGCGAAAAGTAGAAGGGATCAATCGCAGGATATGGCGCAAGCAACACATCCATGCGCCCCAAGAATTCCGGCACCTCTTGAGGCGTAAGTGAGCCACGCCACAGAATGCGCTCTCCCCAGCCTCCATCCCGAAGATATTTCCGAAGCCATTGCTCCCGAGGTCCTGCGCCAGCAATCTCCAAGCACACGCACTCATTTTGAGCCAGAACACGCTCGAACGCCTGCAAAAGAATGTCCAAGCCGTGCCAGACCTGCAGCGAGCCAAGAAAGCCAAAGCGTATCTTGCCATCAGCCGGTCTCCGCGCGACAGTAAAGCGGGCGAGATCGACGCCGTTTGGCACCACAACCACCCGTTCGCCATCCGTGCCTTGCGCGACAAGAATAGATTTCAATTGCTCGGACACCACGAATATTGCCCGCGCGTCCCGCCTATTCCGCGCTTCAATACTTTTTCCGATCGCAGTCAACCGGCCCCCATGATATTGGACGTGTTCCTCCGGGAAAGGCGCGTTAACTTCATAATACAGTGGCACATCCAAGTAAGCTGCGACATCCCGCCCGTATCTCATGAAGGGCGCTCCTCGAAAATAGACCACATCCGGCCTCCATTCGCAGGCGGCGGCCACAGCCACCCTCGAGTATGACCGATTGCGCGTTACGTATACCAAGTCTTTCAGGATCTGCGGCACATTCAACCGAACGTGCCGCCCACTCACATGAATCGACTCAACCGCCTGTCCCACCACACGCACGCTCGCACCCAGACTATTCGCAGCGCGGCAGAACTCACCCAGGTGTACGTTAGCACCCGACCCCCTGGATATGGAGTGAAGCACCATGATTCTCATGACTGCAGTTCCAAAGTGAACGCAATCGCATCGCTTGGGCCACGCGCATCAACATAAACAGGGCGCACCAAACCACCGGGCCCGCGGAATATTTCGCCATACCGCAGACCCTCATTCAACCCCTCGGTAAAGACAAGACGGGCAAGAGGGCGATCGTCCACTCCGGTTATCGTGTAAACAGTCCCATCCGAATGGTACAGCCTGCAGGAGTCAGGAAGGGCCCAGTTGAATATTCGCCGGACACAAAAGTCTCCGGAAGCTACCAGGCTATCGCGAAACGCCAGAGTGCCCGAACCGACATCAATCTGTCGAACAATGCGACATTGGCTCTTTGCGATTGAAATTCCCAGGCGCGATCCCACTAGCGTCATCCGCCCGGATGCGAAATGAGGTAGCGAGGCGCCGTTATTCCAAACAGCAAGCGGCGAAAAGACGTTTTCCAAAAGCCGATCGGAGCCATATCGGCTGCCGTAACGGCTGCGGTGCGGACCACCGGGCGCCGAGAACACGTACCACGCCGCCCGCCCAGATGGCACAATGTAACACCAGTATCCGCGAGATATGTCGGCTCTCCTGCAGCTATCGCCAATGTCCAATCACCTCGATGCGCAATGTACATCCCGGAGTCTTCAAAATATCGCTCATTGGATACGTGAGGTGAACCGATCGGGCTGTCCGTCCCACGCACGTGTTGTGCGTGACTTACGGCGAGGGCACGCCATGCAAGGTCGAATGCGTTGTACACAACAAGATAATGATAATCGTAGTGCGCACCCATGCGCTTTCCCTGTGGATCCGTTCGCACGAGAGCCAGCAATCCGTCATCGCGAACAGGCCACGGCTGCATGTCAAGCCGACGCAGGCAGTCCCCGTACAGCGCTGCGTCCTGCGGCTTGTCGCTCCACGCACACAACACCTCCAATACGTATCGCACAGGACCCTCGAAGAATAATTGGTACTGTCCCCGCCCACGATAATTAGCGTTGCCAGCAGAATCAATATGATGGATTAGGTAATTAACTCCCCGCAATATGCGAGTCCGCACATCGTCAGTCATAGTGCCTTGGATTATTCCGCGGCATAACATCAGCGCCAATACATAAGCGTGGTATTGAATGGGTCGGCTGCGATTTGCATACTCGTCTATGCCCCCATCAGACCGGAATACCTTTCTCATTCGAAACGCGTCAAGTGTCCTCCGTGGTCGGTTTCTTCTTACTTTCAGCATACTCCTCAGCGCGTCATCAGTCGCCCGCATTGCCATCCAGTTAGCAGCCCACGTTGTGTTCTCACGATTAAGAGAACGGAAGCCAGCGCCATTCAGCATTCCAGTTAATGATGGCTCGCGCGCCATACCGGCGGTCATAAGCAATGCAAGATTGTTAAAGTCCCAATGAATAGTATTCACATCGTACACCGCGAAGCCACCAGCATACTGCCGCTCCGCCAGGGTCATCATCTCGTCCCGATGCCGAATATATTTAGCATTACCAGTTAGATCTCCCAAAATCTGAGCCGCGAGCACAAGATGACTCAGTGCGTAGTGCTGGTTGGGAAACGCTTCAGCCTCTGGATCCCATATTCCGGCAAATTCGTAGCACGGGCCGTCACATGCGGCGGGAGGTCGCCAGTATGCGCGCAGGGCCTCATAGCGTGCGCTAAGCATCGGCGTCACCAATGCAATGGCCGGTCTTCGAGCGCTGCATATGGTCGCGCAGCAGCAAGCCCAGCACGATGGCCTGAGCACATAAAATCCACGTCCCGAAATACACCCAGTGATTGCTAAAGAACGAGATAAACAGGCACCACCCCATCACTGCATACAACGGCGCTAGCCACACGCGTCTCCGTCGTACAATCTCCGCATAGATCCATGCGCAGAATGCCCCGAGCAGGAGCGGCAGGCACAGTACACCCGCCGCGCCATAGTCCGCAAAAAACTGCCGAAGGTATGTATGCGTGTTTCCGTAAAGTGGGGCATAATAGAAGTTGCCATGATGGGATTCGATCTCCCGAGACCCGTTTTAGACGCATCCATATATATCGCATCGGCCGGGCTGTCTGCTCACCATCGGTGTTGTGCTCAAGATCATGGTAGTATTCAGTGAAATTTCCGTAACCTGACGTCATATAATGGTACGGGTTCCCCAATGGTGCGAGCATTTGTGGCAAATGGATGTGGCCGTCGCGCACATAAAAACGGTGGTCGCCAAAGTAGTACGGTGACGTTATGCGGGTATATCCGATAAAGAACAGCAACATCCCAATACAAGCTCCGACGAGATACTTCATCCGTATGCGATCTTCGAACAGCGTTGCCACGATCGACGCCATGACCACAGCCTTAACAATAGCCTGCTTTTGATTGGCCAGCACAAGCGCAATCATGGCCGCACCGCCAAGGACCAGGGCAAAGGCGTCAACCCGGCGTCCGGATGCGCGATGACGCAGGACCAGAAGGCACGGCACCAAAGCATTGATCTGGTAAATTACGCCCCAGCCCAACAGCGTAAATTCCTCGCGCACTGCGAGCGGAGCGATGAGAAAACCAATCAGACCGCGGTTCGCGATGACCGATCGAACCTCAACGGCAGCAGCCACGACTCCTATGCAACAGGCCCCAAGTGCCACGCGCCCAAGCACGCATGTCGGCAAGGCGGTTGCGACGCACTGGCCCCGCAATGGGGCCCAAAATCTACTGATGCCCAATGTGAAAAGGAAATATCCGGTCGCGAACGCCAACAGACTTCCATAGAAAAACAAAATCATCGTTGCACTGGCCGGCTCGTAGTCGATGAGGTTCAGGTGCCGGAGGGCGAGCGTGCCGAGCCAACTCGTGGCGAAAATCGCAAGCGGAGAGAACCTGCGACCGGTCAACATCCGATCGAGTCCGACTATGAGCATCCAGAGCAGTACGTCGGCTAGCCACATTAGAACAAACGGCCTTTCCGCACGACCCGCTTTACGAACCCCCCCAGCCTGCGGGCATCAGAGATATTTCTGGCGCAGTGCACAAGGTGTCCGAGTTCCTCGACATTCGCCCCTATTGCCTGGATCTTCAGACCTGTGCCAATGAGAAATTTCTGTGCGCTGGAAATTTCCGCAAATGCCGGCAGGCGAGGACGCAGGGTCTCGCCAACATTGTCCGCTTCCGTAAACTCCGAGCGGTCGAGCCGCTGCGCGAGACACCGCAGATGCCCCACGTTCCGAGGCGCAATGCCCATAAGGCGTGACATCTCCGCATCTGTCGCCAGCGCATCATTGCCCAATAAGGTAATACCTAGGTCGCGCGCCACTCCATGGACGGGACCATTCCCCTCCATGGCCGGTCGGCCATCGAGAACCGCAAGATCCGGCGGTTTTGCTTGAAAGATATCAGCCAATACCACATCGAGGTAGGGATGATAGCGCTGCTTTTCCGCCGTCGGCAGCAAACCAAAACAATTCTTGAGCGCGCCGGTGACGCGAGTAAGATTATGCGTCTTGATCTTGGAGAAGCTGACGAAGACATCGGCCTCAACCACTGTTTGTGCTAGTGGTATCTGCTTGAAGAATTCGCCCTCACAAGGCACAAGAACCGTTCGATCCCGCGAGAAGTCCAGGAGTTCGAAGTCGTTGGCCATTGCGGCACTGTCCAGACCCTGAAAAACAAACTTGTCGTGAGCAAAACCATGGCCAATGCTGTCGCTGTCACCCACGATAATTCTTGCAGAAACAGCCACCGTTCTGAGTGAAGCGACAAATTCGACCACAGCTGCCGTGGCCACGCAGACGCCCCCGTCAGCTGAGTAGCGATGCGCAGCGCAGAGATTCAATTTCACGACGATAGTCCGCGCTGTGCTCAACTTGCGATCAACCTGCAGAGCCCGATAGAGGGCGGCTCCCGCCACGCCATCCGGTGCTCCTCCTTGCACATAGGCGATGCGCGGTGGTTTCATGCGTCGAACTCCTCGCGGGCGAGTAAGTAGTAGGCCGCCCCGTAGTTGAACGCCGTCGCGATGTTCCGCACCGTCGCGATGGCTCCCTCCTGATTTTGACTCACGATGCCCCCAGATGCCGACGATCCCGTTACCATGATCTGCCGAGCCTCGCACCAGCGCAGGGCCGCGTCCACCGAACTCCGGATATCAGAATCGAGATCTGGCAGCAACCGACGAGCGCGATTCAGGTGCAGGGCCAGCGCCGGCGTACCCTTATTGCACGCGCCGCTTGCAGGCCGATCGATGAGGTAGTTCCACGAGCCGTCAGGACGTTGATCACGGAGAATGGCCTCGACGAGCGCACGAACCCGCGGCAAAAGCCAATCGCTGCCCTCTGTGAGCAACGGCAACCAACCCTCGAGAACCCACGCCATCCCGCGAGCGAAGATCGTCCGTGTATGTCGACCATTCGCCCTCCATATCTTGCGATAGTACGGGCCACGAGTACCGAATCTTTCCACGATGTCGCGGGCAAGTCGATCTGCCGCTTCTAGCCAGCCACGATCCCCCCGTCGTCTGTACATCTCGACGAGGAAGGCAGGTGTCCAAGCGGCATCGAGATAAAGCCACGAGTCATCCCATCTTTGCCGCTGATCGTCCCATCCAACCCGCAGGCGGCCCTCTGAGATCCCTTCGTTGACGATCCACCGCGCGACATGCTCAGCCTGATCCAGATAACCAGCGTCACCCGTCATTTCGGCAGCCGTGAGCAGTCCATGGAGCCCGATGAAGGCGCAGTCGTTCGGGGCGTGCCAAGGGACAACGCCTGCGTCCAGCCGGCGATCAGGATCCCAGCGGACCATATAAGATCCAGCCTGAGCACCAGTCTGACGCTGACGGGACCGCAGGCCCCGCTCGAGGCGGCCAAGCTCAAGATTCAAAACTCCGCGCAGGCTCAGTCTGGCCAGAGCCTCGTAGGTAATCGCTGTCGTCCAGTACCAAGACCAGAGACGCGCGGAGTTGGCCTCAACATCAAAGGCCGTCAGCGAAACGATTATGTCGCTCCCCGGCACCGCAGTCAGGCTGTTGATCAAAAATCGCGCCGCGCCATCTATGCCCGGATGACCGCTCGAGACAACGCCCGCCGGGTGGCTTCCCCAGCCAAGACGAAGACCAGACCCGGAAGAATTCGCGCTTACCAACACCGCGTTTGCGTGCCAACTCACGGGTAGCGATACAATGTTCTCGCCGGGAACCACCGCCTCCGCAGGCGCGAACTCGAACCAGACGATTTCTCCCTCGTGCGACGCCCCAGCTAGTTTGACTGGGATTCTATTGACGTGCGCCGTGCCCTCGCGCGGCCGGCCACCGACAAGTCCCAGCCGAACGCCATGCGCAGGCCAGGTCGAGAACGCACAAACGGGGTAGAAGAGATCCCGACTTTGCGTGCCCACCAGATGAATCCGCGTCCACCGCTTCAGACACTCAGGAAGACGACGCACAGAATCATGGGGTTGCTGGCCATTATTCATCACCTCTCTCACCACACCAGCGATCCTGCCAAATCGTCTCGTCGCCGCCACGCCACGGCCAGCAGGGTCAGGCTGAACACCGTCTGCGCCATCCAGAAAGCCGCGGCAGACAACTGGCCACGATGGTCTCCATAAGCCACGGCCAACCAGACAACACCGCCCAAGCCATTGAGAGCCAAGTCACGGCTTCTCGGCCGAAGTCCTGTCCACCTGGCCAACGCATGGCAGAGGTACGTCGTCGTCAATGCAAATCCAACGAAACTGGCGAGGATAGCGCCGGTGATACCCAGATACGGTATCAGGAGAACGTTCAGCGCGAGGTTTGCTACAAAGCCGATGGCCAGCGCATTTCGCGTTTCTACGGTTCGCCCCAACACGACCACCAGAAACAACGACGCCGGAATGCTAACGACGCGCATCATCAGGACGAGCAGGAGCAATTGAAACGGCCAGACGCTTGCCACGTAGGCACTGCCATAGAACAACGGTATCAGGATGCGGCCCAGCAAGCCCGCGACCACAACGAAACCCCAGCTGGCCACACTGAAGAGCACAAAAAGCTGCTCGTGGATACGCTCGATAACTGCGCTGTCGCGGCGACACACCTCGGCCAAGTGGCTGAAAAAGATCTGCTCAGGGACAGAAAATACCATGCGCCCAGCCGTACTCAGGTTCACCGCTATGTAGAAGAGGGCCAGCTCTTCGCGCGAGCGCATTGTCCCCAGCAGAATGCGGTCGGTCCAGGTCATGGCGAGAAACAGCACCCCATTAAGCAATAGCGGAATCCCGAATGCGAACAATCGCCGCACATTAACTGGATCATCGGTCTCCGGCTCGACTCGCCCTCGAGTCTCACGATGAAAACTCACGAGAGCCACTGCACTCCACGCCGCCAACACTAAGTAAAGCAGAACGAGTCCGCGAAGTAGCTCGGACAGGGATCCGTCGCCGAACCAGAAACACAACAAATACACCCAGAGCAGCCCCGCACCCTCCAGGCAGAGCAACCACCCCTCCCGCGTCCAACGTCGTCGCCCTCTCTCGATGGCAGGCAACAAGAGAAAAACTGAACGGAGTCCGATCCACATGCCCAGCAATACCAGCGTCGAGAAACCCAGGTTCATGCGGAATAGAGCACGCTTTAGCAGCGGCCAAAGCACAGCCAGCATCACGAGAGTCGCGACCGTCGTCAACAGACGAGCGGCCCATGCCTTGCGAGCCACGTCGAAGCGGGAGCGCTCGCCCGAAGTTGCAGCGATGAATCGGGTTGCCGCCAATCCTGAGCCTCCGTCGGCGAACATGCACCCCATCTGCACGACCGACAGAAGCAATACGAACAGGCCAAGATCAGCTTGGGAAAAGCCACGGGCGAGAACCACGGAGGACACCATGCCAATCACCGCCACGGCAATGGTGCTGGCGGTCTTAACGCCACCTTCGCGCATGAGTCGCCAGCGGCCTGCGACCATCGTCACTGATCTCCCGGGTGCATAACCGTAGTAGCGAATCCATGGCGCACGGCTTCGCGGCTCTCCCAGATCATGGCTAGGACTAGCCCCAAGGCCGTTGCGAGCACGAACGTCACCACCACGATGAGGCGCTTGCGCGGCGATTGACATTCGACGGGGGGAACTGCTCGATCCAGAACACTGATCACCGGCACATCGCGAACCTCGTCGATCTTGGCGACCTCCAACTCCTTGGTGAGGGTGAGATATAGCTCCTCGCTCACACGCACCCGACGTTCGAGACGCTCGGCTTCGAGCTTGAGCTGGGGTGAACCCTGGATCTGCCTGTTCTCCTCATGGAATTGCAGCAATGCCTCTTCGAGCGTCTGCAATTCCTCGGCGACCTTGATCCTCCGGGAATCGATGAATTCCCGCCTCGCGCGGGCATTGCTACGGTTGATCTCCTGATTGACACGATCCAGTTCGGCGACCATCGCATTCGCCACCTGGGCTGCGACCTCGGGATCCGAGTCGTAAACGACTATTTTGATCGCGTTGTTCTTCGGGTTGAGGATGGTTCGCGAGCGCCTCACCAGAAAAGCGCGTGTCGCATTTTCGATCTTCGCTTCCTGCGAATCCGACTTCATATCAAAGCGGTCCAAATAGCGCTGCGACCGTCCGGCGCGATCGACCACCGACATCTCGAGAATCGTCCTCGCCATCGCCCGGCTTTGCAGGATCTCTGGATAGACTCGCGAGGGATCTTCCCCTGACCCACCGATTCCAAACTGTCCCACCAGGCCGGACAGTTCTCCCAACGCAGCATTCAGTCCGAGCTGGCTCACATTCGGAATAAGCAAAGTGCTCGCGCGATAAATAGGAGTCACGAGGAACGAAACGACGCCAGCAATAACCGACGCCGAGACGACGAAAGAAATCATGAATTTCCGCTGGCGCCAAACGGTGCCCAGGAGGTATCCACATAGCGTCAACAACGTGTCCATCCTTCGCTACCAACACCCTTCCAAGAGTTTCCAGATTCTTCGCGACGTTATCGATCCCACGACCCGCGCTCGATGCATCGGCACCAGACCCGGTCGTTTCCGTGCCATCCGCGCGAAACGGCTCCGCGCCCAGTAAGCATGAAATATCGGTCGCCCGGAGCGGGCTACTGACTGTTCACGTCAATCCGATCGAGACAGAAGAAAAAAGCCGCAGCCCAAGAGCGCGGCGTGATGGCACAGAGTGCGTGGTTGCCTCTATGAATGAGCCAGGCCGCCCAGCGTCTCTTGCCAGGCGCAAAAAGCCGGTATGGCAAGACGTTTTGAGTCAGCACTCGGACGACGCGAAAACCGTGCTGCCCGAAAATCTGTGTCCATTCAGTCAGCGACTTGAGCTGGAGATGTTCGCTCCGTCGGCCCAACTTCACGGCCAGCTTGTCATAGAGCAGGCAATACAGGCCCGATCCATTCGGCACACTGATGAAAGCGCGTCCGCCTGGCACCAGAACGCGGTGCAACATGGTCAGAACCTCTTCGACTGCAGAAACGTGCTCGATCACCTGATTGGACACAACGAAATCGAAATGCCCCGATTCGAACGATTCAGGTCGCAGCTCGAAAACGCGAAACTGCCCTGCCGGATAGGTCTCTCGGGCTTTCCGTATCTTGGACTCGTCGATGTCGATGCCCAGCGTATCCACCCCAGCAGAAGCGAGGCGAGAGGTCATCCATCCGACGCCGCAGCCAAATTCGAGCGCGCGACTTGCCCCGCTGGCCCAATCCAGCACCCAGCTACAGTTTTCCTCGTACCAAGGCCACTCGAATGACCGTTCCAGATCGCCGCGTGGTTTCATCGGGATCGTTGTCATTGCTTCGGACCTCTCGCGAGAGCCCCGCCGATCCATTGCTCCCTTGATGACTGCCCTATTCGATCTCAACAGCCCGGTGGCCGATTCACCCGGGAGCGCTTCTGGATGTCCTCATCCGATATGCGCACCGGCACTAGCAACGTACCAGTCGATATCTTGGCCCTCCATAAAGACCGGGGTATTCGGGAAAATGACCTCGCTTGCCGCCCTTGCGAAGACGTCGCGCCGCAGTTGGGCGACACGCGAAGCGGGGAAGAACATTGCCAAGATCAGCAACAGAGATGGATGGGGCCACACCCTGCCCAAAACCACTGTGACAGCCATGGCTGCGATCATCCCAACCTTTCCCACCTTCATCTTGAAAAGCTAATTCCCAGTCCTGTCGACGTCCTGTCGATTACGAGCCAGAACGTCGCCACGCTCGCGGCGATCGCGGCGATGTCCTTCAGGGTGCCGATCGTGTGGTCCTCATGCTGCGGCTTTCGCCGGGACGACGATGGTGCTGCCGGCCAGGACTTTGGGGTCGCGCCAGATCCTTTTGATCGGGCGGGAGAGGCCGTTGGGGTAGACGATGCGGGTCTTCCATTTGTCGGCGCCTTCGGCGTAGCCGCCGGCGGAGTCGATGTAGCTGCCGAGGCTTTGGCCGTGGCGGAAGACCAGGCTGGTGGGGAAGCCGATGGCGCCGGTGATCTTTACGGTTTCCTGGACTTCGGGGATCAGGAGTTCGTCGCCGGGGCGGAGGGTGAGGTCGTTGATGGAGCCCGGTTTGGTGAGGGCTTTTTCGAGGTCGATGGCGACGTTGCCGACGGCGTCGCTGGCGCGCTGGAGGCGGGCGGCGGGGAGGAACGAAGTCTCCTTGAGGCCGCCGGCGCGGGCGACCAGTTCGCTGAGGCGTTCGTCGGGGCGCAGGAGGCTGTAGGCGCCGGGGTAGATGACCTCGCCGCGGATGGTCACCACGCGCTGGAGTTCCCACCACGGGAGGCGGCGCACGGCGACGCGGTCGCGCGGCTGGAGGACGAACGGTTCGCCGGTGGCGAGGTAGTCGGGGCCGATGGTCACCTCGAACACGTCGACCACGTTGCCCGCGGGGGCGGCGGGGTCGCGACTGTCGAGCTGGTCGAGGCGCAGGCGTGACACTTCGGCTTTCAGCGGGTCGGCGGAGTCTTTCAGGCCGCCGGCTTTGAGCAGCAGGTCGCGCAGGGTCATGGCGGCGCGGTATTCGAAATCGCCGGGGCTGCGCACCTCGCCGGTGATCGACACCTGGTAGCGGTCGCGCACGTCCCAGATCGAGAAGATGCGCAGGCGGTCGCGCGGCTGGAGCGGCACCAGGGGGGCGCGGCCCGACAGGACCTCGCCGAGCGGGAGGCTCACCTGCTGGGCGGTGCCGTCGGCGGCGAGGCGCTCGATCAGGGCGCGGTCCTCCAGGGTGTCGGCCCAGGGGCCGCCGGCGTCGGCGACCAGGGCGGCCACGTCGAGGCCGTCGCGCCATTCGTAGCGGCCGGGGCGTTTCACGTTGCCGGCGATCTCGACCCAGTTCTCGAGGCGGTCGGGGATGCCGCCCACGGCGATCGTGTCGCCGTCGCGCAGCGTCGCGTCGACGCCGGGCGCGGGGCGGCCGGTGGCGGGGTCGAGCGGGATGTCGGTGGTCACGCGGTCGGGGGTCTGCGGGCGGCGCTCGGCGGGCGGCACGATCCGCTCGAGGTGCACCCGGTCGGTGGCGGCGGTGCCGAGCAGGCCGCCGCCGAAGCGCAGCAGGTCGGGCAGCCCCTCCCCCGGACTCAGTTCGAAGGTCAGCGGGCGGCGTACGGCGCCGCGCAGGCTGACCGTGGTGCCGCGCGGCGGGATGAACACCGTGTCCCCTTCGCGCAGGATGGCGTCCCCCTCGCGCCGGCCCTCGAGCAGGTAACCGTAGAGATCGAGCGAGCCGACCAGTTCGCGGCCGCGCAGCAGACGCACGTCGCGCCAGGAGCCGGCGACGGCGGGGCCGCCGGCGGCGTAGAGCGCGGTGAAGACCGTCGACACGCCGCTCAGGTCGTAGGCGCCGGGCTGGACGGCGTCCCCCACGACGAACACGCGGATCGGGCGCAGGCTGCCCAGCGACACCCGCACGAACGTCGTGCCCGAATTGATGCCGGAATAGCTGCGGCCGAGCGCCTCGCTCACCGCCTCGCTGACCTGCGCCAGCGTGCGGTTCCAGCAGGTGATGCGGCCCCCCTTGGGCAGGATGATCGTGCCGTCACGGTCGACCAGCCGCTCGATGCGCAGCTCGACCTCGCCCCAGACATCGACCACGACCTGGTCGCCGGACCCGAGGAGATAGTCCTCCGGCACGGGGCCGAAACCGGCGGGGCTGAAGACGCCGGGATCGAGGCGGAAGAAGTCGGCGCCGAAGAAGCCCTCGCGCGCGTCGAGCGCCGCCTTGACGTCCGCTTCGCGGGCGCGCTCGGCGGCGGTCGGCGGGCCGGAGTCGGCGCCCGGCAACACGACGACCGGCGCCCCGACCGGCAGGGCGGTCGTGCCCGGAGGCGCCACCGTCTCGGGCGAGGCGGTCGTGGCTGCGGGCGCTCCGTTCTCGCGCGCGAGGCGCAGCAGTTCCTCGCGGCTCAAACCGCTGCGGCGCGCCGCCTCGTCGAGCAGGGCGGGCGGCAGCTCCTGGGCCAGGGCACGGCCCGCCGGCGCCAAAGAGACCGGCAGCAGCAGGGCGGCGAAAATCCATAGGATGGCAGCGCGCGCGCGGCGCGAGACATATCTCCGGGACAAGCGGGCCCTCCTTGGCCGAGAGTGGAGTCGTTCATAGCACAGGGGTGGCAGACTGCCAAGCGGGAAACCGGGAGTTGCGGCGGAGGCGACCAGGCGCGACAGACCCCACGAACCGGGAAATGAGAACGGGAGCCGGAGATCGGCTCCCGTCAGGAAAGTGCGAGACCGGGCCCTACTCGCCGTCCTCGGCCAGGATCACGTTGTCGGCGCCCAGCTCCCACTGCTGGAACATGAAGTAATAGTCGGGATCCCCGAAGAAGAAGGTCACCTGGGTGACATCCTGGATCAGGAGATTCCAGTCGGCGTCGTGGTCGCCACTGCCCCGCCCCAGGCGCACCACCCAGTCTTCGGGCAACGTCTCGGAGGCGTAGGGGATGTCGAACCAGTAGCTCTTGAAGCGGCCATTGTTGTTGGGAATGTTGTGCTTGCCCACATAGGTGATCTGCAGGTCGTCGTTCGGGTCCGTCGGCGTGCCCGGATCATGACTCAGGATCAGGCTGAGGGGGCGACCCAGGGTGGTCAGGATCTCCGGTCCGTACACGGCCAGATCCACCCCCAGGGTCCGGACTCCGCGGGCCCGGTAGTTCCCGGTGAACCGGGAGGTCCTGCCGAGCTGCGTCCGGAATTGGGGCGCGTAGGTGTCCAGGCAGGCCAGGCCGTCGCAGGGGGAGTGCAGAAAAGCCCCGGGGTTGCCGCCTGCGGTTTCGATGATTTCCCGTGAAACATCCGCGTTGCCGTAGAAGCTCCAGTTCCCTTCGATCTCGGGTTCGTCGAAGGTCACCACAAAGGTGGGAAATACGTGCGAGTCTCCGCCGGGATCCTGCGGGGCAAGATTCTTCTCCGGGGACAGGGAACCCGGGTTGTCCACCCTGGATACATCGGGGGCCACGGACCGATCATCCGAGCACCCGGGGACCAGAAAAGCCAGGACCCCAAGCAGGGAAATGCATGCCGCGCCTTTGAGCAATTTCATGGCGGAACCTCAATAAATCAGCGGAGAAAATCTAATCCGATCTACGGATCGCTGGCGAGAAATTGAGCTTATCAGAGAAGTCCCGAAGAGGCAACAAATTCAGGAATATCGGCGGTTCTCCAGCATTTTCGTGCCTTCAGCGCCGTCGCGCCAGCGCCGCCGTCACCAGTTCGTTGGCGAGCGCGGGATTGGCCCGACCGCTGGTCGCCTTCATCAGTTCGCCGACGAAGAAGCCGAACAGCTTCGTGCGGCCGCCGAGGTAGGCGGCCACCTGCTCCGGATGGGCGTCGAGCACGGCGGCGACGATGGCGCCGAGCGCGCCGGCATCGCTCTGCTGGCGCAGCCCCTGGCGATCGACGATGGCGGCGGCGGACTCGCCGGTCTCCACCATCTCCGCGAAGACCTCCTTGGCGATCCGGCCGCTGAGGGTGCCGTCGCGCACCAGCGCCAGCAGGGCGGCCAGGGCGGGCGGGGCGACCGGAAAGTCGGCGAGGGCGAGGCCGCGTTCGTGGAGCGCTCCGAGCACCTCGGTCAGGATCCAGTTGCCGGCCGCGCGGCCGTCGCCCAGGGCGCCGGCGGTCGCTTCGAAGTAGTCGGCCAGCGGGCGGGTGTCGGCCAGGCGCGCCGCGTCGGCGGGCGGCAGGTCGTACTGCGCGACCAGACGCGCCTCCTTCGCGTGGGGCAGCTCCGGCAGCGTGGCGTTCACCGCCGCCAGTTCCTCCTCGGTCACGACCAGCGGCGGCAGGTCGGGCTCGGAAAAGTAGCGGTAGTCGTGCGCCTCCTCCTTCGAGCGCATGAAGACGGTGCGGCCGGCCGCGGCGTCCCACGCGTACGTCGCCTGGACGACGCGCCCGCCACCGGCGAGGATGGCCCCCTGCCGGTCGATCTCGTGGTCGAGCGCCTTCCAGACGCCGCGCAGCGTGTTCAGGTTCTTGATCTCGGTCCGCGTGCCGAGCGCCGTGGCGCCGCGCGGCCGCAGCGAGATGTTCGCGTCGCAGCGCAGGCTCCCCTCCTCCAGGTTGCCGTCGCAGATCTCCAGGTAGACCAGCAACTGCCGCAGGCGCGTCAGATAGGCGTGGGCCTCCTCGCCGCTGCGCAGTTCCGGGCGCGAGACGATCTCGAGCAGCGGCACGCCGGCGCGGTTGAGGTCGAGGCGCGTGTTGCCGCTGCCGTGGATCGACTTGCCGGCGTCCTCCTCGAGATGGATGCGCTCGAGGCCGATCGCTCGCGCGCCGGCGCCGACACGGATCTCGAGTCGGCCGTCGGCGCAGATCGGCAGGTCGTACTGCGTGATCTGATAGCCCTTAGGCAGGTCGGGATAGAAGTAGTGCTTGCGCGCGAAGACCGAACGGCGCGCGATCGTCGACTCCGTGGCCAGGCCGAGGCGCAGGGCGAACGTCACGGCCCGTGCGTTGACCACCGGCAGCACACCCGGCAGGCCGAGGCAGACCGGACAGGTCTGACTGTTGGGGCCGGCGCCGTAGTCGGCGCGGCAGCCGCAGAACAGCTTCGTGGCCGTTCGCAGCTGCGCGTGGACCTCGAGGCCGATTACCGCGGCGAATTCCACAGCGCCTCCTTCCGGGTCCGGAAGCCGCGCGCGCGCTCCACTTCGGCCGCCAGCGTGAACAGCCGCTCCTCGGCGAGCGCCGGCGCGATCAGCTGCAGCGAGAGCGGCAGGCCGTCACGGTCGAGGCCGGTCGGAACGCTGATCGCCGGCAGGCCGGTCAGGTTGGCCGGGACGGTGAAAACATCGCTCAGGTACATCTGCAGCGGATCGTCCAGGCGGGCGCCGAGCGGGAAGGCGGCGGTGGGCGCGGTCGGCAGGGCGATGGCGTCGCAGGCGACGAACGCATGCGCGAAATCGGCGCGCATCAGCGCGCGCGCCGCGACCGCCTTGCGGTAATAGGCGTCGTAGTAGCCGGCCGACAGCACGTAGGTCCCCAGCAGGATGCGGAGCTTCACCTCGTCGCCGAAACCGGCGGTGCGGGTGGCGGCGTACAGGTCGGCCAGCCGGTCGGCCTCGACGCGGGCGCCGTAGCGCACGCCGTCGTAGCGCGCCAGGTTCGACGACGCCTCGGCGGTGCTGATGATGCAGTAGGTGGCCAGGGCGTACGGCACGGTCGGCAGCGCGACCTCCACCACCGCCACCCCCGCGCCGCGCAGGTCGTCGAGCGTCGAGCGGAAGTCGGCCGCCACGTCCGGATCGAGCCCTGCCGCGAGCAGCGACCACGGCACCCCCACCGTCAGGCCGCGCCCCGACCGTTCCAGCGCGCCGCACGGATCGCCCACCGGCGCGTCGAGGCAGGTCGCGTCGCGCCGATCGGGGCCGGCCAGCGTCGCGTAGACCAGCGCGCCGTCGGCCACGTCCTTGGTGAGCGGGCCGATCTGGTCGAGCGACGATGCGAAGGCCACCAGGCCGTGGCGCGACACGCGGCCGTACGTCGGCTTCAGCCCCACCACGCCGCAGCAGTGGGCCGGCTGGCGCACGCTGCCGCCGGTGTCGCTGCCGAGCGCGAAGAACGCGAGGTCGGCCGCCACGGCGGCCGCCGATCCGCCGCTCGAGCCGCCCGGGATTCGATCGACGTGCCACGGGTTGCGGGTCGGCCCTCCGGCCGCGTGCTCGGTCGAGGAGCCCATGGCGAACTCGTCCAGGTTGGTCTTGCCGAGGAAGTGCGCCCCGGCCGCGCGCAGCCGCTCCACCACCGCGGCCTCGTAAGGCGATCGGTAAGGCGCCAGCAGGCGCGAGCCGCAGTCGGACGGCTGGCCGCGGCTGACCAGATTCGCCTTCAGCGCCCCGGGGATCCCCCACAGCGGCGCCACCGCGACCGGCGGCGGCGTCCCGGTGGCCGGCGCCTCGGGCGCGTGCGGCGCGCGCGGGTCGGCGACGGCCCGGTCGGCCGCGGCGCGGGCCGTCGCCGCGTCGGGCGCCCCCTCGGCCAGCCAGCTGTAGCAGTGCAGCCGGCCGTCGCGCGCGGCGATGGCGGCCCGCACGTCGGCATCGAGCTCGGCCGGCGTGAAGTCGCCGGCCCGCAGCCGGCGCGCCGCCTCGCCGATCGTCAGCCGGTGCAGCTCACCCATCGTTCCCCCCCAGGACCGGCGGCACCATGAAGAGGCCCCGCTCGGCCGCGGGCGAGAGCGCCGTCGCCTCGGTCACGGTCAGCGACGGGAGCGGATCGTCGGCGCGGCGCGGCGCGGCGCCGCTGCCGGCCGCCGCATCCGGGGCCAGGCCCGGCGTCGCGCCCGACGTCGCGCCCGACGTCGCGCCCGACGTGTCGAGTTCGCGCAACTGTTCCACGTAGGCCACCACCCGGGCGAGCCGGACGGCCAGGCGCTGCCGCTCGTCGTCGTCCAGACGCAGGGCGGCCAGCTGCTCGAGGTGACGCACCACGGTTTCGTCGATCGCCATCGGCCTCTCCTTGCCCGGCTCCCGCCGCCGCGCGCCATAGTCTGGCGGTTTCGGGGCGAGTCCGCCACCCACAAGTGCGCTATATTCAGGGGAACGGAAAGGGGCGGCACGTGCGACGGACGGGAGACTCCCCGATCAGGCCGACGGCGGCGACGACGGTCACGCGGCCCACGGCAGCCGCCCTCATTGCGGCGTGGGTGATCCTGGGGCTCCGGGCGCCCGGCGTTTCGGCAACGACGACCTTCGTCCCGTTCACCGATCCCGCCGTGTGGGAAAAACCGCCGGCCGCGCTCCTCGAGACCGCTCCCGACGCGGCCCTCACCGCGCTCCTGTCCACGGGCGACCTGCCCGAGACCGGCTCACGCGGCTACGATGTGCTCGACTACGATCTCGATCTGATCCTCGACGTGGGCGCGCGCCGCGTGCGCGGCGTGGTGGCGATCACGCTGCGCGCCGCGGGCGGCGACCTCGACACCACCCGGCTCGACCTGCACCCCGACCTGGCGGTCGACAGCCTGTCCTGGAACGACGTGCCGTCACCATTTCTCCGCGACGGGGCGCGGCTGCTGGCCCCCCTGCCGACGACGCTGGCCGACGGCGACACGGGGATCCTGCGCATCGTCTACGGCGGCGCGCCGCCGCAGGGAGTGCCGCCATTGAACGCGGGGCTGATGTTCCGTCGCCACGGCGATGAAACGCCCGACCTGTCCGACGACGCGCCGATCGTGACGAACGTCAGCGAACCGGCCACCGCGCACACCTGGTGGCCGTGCAAGGACGACCCGTCCGACAAGGCCACCGCCACCATCGCCGTGACCGTCCCCGACTCGCTGTCGGTGGTGTCGAACGGGGCCCTGGTGGCCGAGACCACCCCGGCGCCCGGCCGGCTCCGGTCGGTCTGGCGCGAGCGGCACCCCATCGCCACCTACCTGGTTTCGATCGCCGTCTCCAACTACGTGCGCTGGACCGAATCCTGTCCCGGCGCCGCCGGCGAGGTGCCGCTCTCCTACCACGTCTTCCCGCAGGACGAGGCGGGCGCGCGGATCGCCTTCGCGCCGACCTGCGAGATGCTGCGCTTCCTCGAAGAACTTGCCGGACCGTACCCGTTCGCGGACGAGAAGTACGCGCAGGCCGGCATCCGCTGGGGCGGCGCGATGGAGAACCAGACCGCCACCAGCCTCGGCCAGTTCGTGTTCGCGGGCGACGGCCACCCCAGCGTTGTCCTGCACGAACTCGCCCACCAGTGGTTCGGCAACCTGGTCACGCCTGCGCGCTGGTCGGACATCTGGCTGAACGAGGGCTTCGCCCGCTACGCGGAGGCGCTCTGGATCGAACGCACACGGGGCCGGGCCGCCTATTTCGCCGAGATGCAGCGCCTGGGGCCGCAGCGCCACCCCGAGCTGTTCACGACGAACGGCATCCTGACCGACCCCGCCCCGATCCTGCCCAACCTGCTGGTCTACGACAAGGGGGCGTGGGTCCTGCACCTGCTGCGCTGGCAGATGGGCGACGCGCCGTTCTTCCGCTTCGTGCACGCCTGGACCACCGACCCCGCGCGGGCCTACGGCAACGCCGTCACCGCCGACCTCGTCGCCGCCGCCTCGACCATCGCCGGCACGGATCTCGCCGCGTTCCTCACCCCCTGGCTCGACACCGCCGCGGTGCCGGAACTGGCGTGGCAGGCCACCGCGCAACCGCTCGCGGGCGGTCGCACCCTGCTCACGCTCCGGCTCGCGCAGCGCCAGGCGACCCTGTTCACCCTGGACGTCCCGCTGCGCGTCCTCACCGACGCCGGCCCACGCGACCTGCGCGCCCCCCTGCGCGGCCGCGGCGGCGTGTACACCTGGACGCTCGACGGCCGCGTCGCCGATCCCCGGCGCGACCTGGTCATCGACCCCGAAGGCTGGCTGCTCTGGCGTGCCGCCGACGGTCCGGCGTTCGTCCCCGCGGTCGCCATCCTGGGTCAGACCCCCAGCCCCGCCCGGTCCGACGGCGCCGAGTTCACTTTCACCCTGCGCGCCCCGGGCCGCGTCACCGCACGGCTCTTCGACGCGCGCGGCCGCCGCGTCGGCGCCTGGGACCTGGGCGACCACCCGGCCGATTCCTCCCGCTGGACCTGGCCGGGTCTGGACGCCGCCGGCCGGCCGCTCCCCGCGGCCGTCTACTGGCTGGAGCTGGCAACCGACGACGGGCGCGCCACGCGGAAAGTGACGGTTCTGCGGTAGCCGGGCGCCGTTGCGCAGCGCGCCCGTTGCCCGGGGCCGTTCGTCCTGTCGGTCAGCCGCGATAGCGAAACTACAGTTTTGATGTATTATGTGCAGCCGGCTGCTGACGGAAGCGCAAAATTAAGACGAAACTATTTCCTTGCGCGAGGCGGTTCTTTCGTCTATATTTCGCCTTCCTCCTTAAGGTCCTCCCGCCCCTTCGCCCCCGAAGCCAGGCACGAGAGGACCGGACATGTGCGAGAAGAATCCGGACGTTGCGGGCCAGACCGCGCGCGGGGTCGACAAGGCGCTGCGACACGCGCTGCATGCGCTCAGCCACGCTCACTGCGCGGCCGTAATCTGTTTCGCGGAGATCCTGGCGCGGCGTCTCTACCGCGAGTTGGGGTACTCCTCCATCCACCATTATGCCGCGAATGCGCTCGGCTTCTCGCCCAGCCGCACCGCCCAGTTCCTGCGCCTCGCGGAATCTCTGAACCGGTTGCCGCTGCTGCGCGCCGCCGTGCTGAACGGCCAGCTCGGCTGGACCAAGGCGGTCATCGTGGCGGACATCGCCACGGAACGTACCGAAGCGGTCTGGCTGGCTGAGGCCCAGCGGCTGTGCCGCCCCGACCTGGCTCGCCGCGCCACCCTGGCCCGCGCCCGCGCCCGCGAGGCGGCCTCGGCGCAGACGCTGGAATTCTCCACGCGGGAAACTCCGCTCCCCCCGTGTCCGCCCGCGCCACCAGCGCCGCCGCTGATCGATCCGGCGCCTTCACCCGCGACCCTGTCCGCACACGCCTCGCCTTGCGCCGCCGGTGCAACCTCCCGCCCGGCCGGTTCGCCGACCGCCGCGCTGACGACTGCAACGAGCGCCCCGATGACCCGTCCTCCGGCAGACGGCGCCCCGCCCTCCCGGTGGGCCCTTTTCGGCCACGGCGGGGCGGATCCCGCCGGCGATCCTCCCCCCGCCGGCCCCCTGCATGTGACCCTGAGCTTCACGCCGGCCCAGTACGCGCGCTGGGCGGCGCAGATCGAGCGGGCGCGCAAACTGGCCGTGCGCGGCTCGCGTGTCGTGCCGGGCGCTTCGAGTCGCGAGGAGTTGCTGCTGGCCGCGCTCGAAGAGTTGATCGCGGCGGCGGGGCGCGATTTGGCGCCGGTCCGACCGGTCGGCACGGGTGGCCCGCCCGGGGCCACCCGCTCCGCGACCGTGGGTGCCGACGACGACTCCGGGCACGCCGCCGTCGTCGTCACCGCCGCCGACCCCTCACGCGGGCATCACGGACCACCCTATCAGATCATTTTGTTCCGCTGCGAGAGGTGTGGCGGGACCCGCATCCAGACGCCTCTCGGCGCCCGGACGCTGTCACGTCCGACCGCCGAGGCCGCCGCCTGCGATGCGCGCGTGCTTACTCCGGAGGGGCGCAACGAGACGACCGTTGCGCCGGCGGTGCGGCGCGCCGTGCTGGTGCGCGACGGATACCGCTGCCGCGCGCCGGGGTGCACGGGCACCCGTTTCCTGGAGGTGCATCACCGCGTGCCACGCGCCCGGGGCGGGACGAACCGGCCGGACAACCTCGTCACCCTGTGCGCCGCGTGCCATCGCCTGCGGCACGAGCTGCACGCCCCCGAGACCCCTGACACCCCGCAGGCCCGGGCGGCCCCGCACGGAAGCGGGGCGGCCTAGCGCACCAGCGTCACCTTCACCCACGCACGCGTTCCACCGGCCGTGGCCTGCACGTGGTAGACCCCCGAGGCGCAGGAGGCGCCGTGGTTGTCGCTTCCGTCCCAGCGGATCGAGCCGGCGCCGGCGGGACGGTTCGTCGACAACAGCGTGCGAACGCGGCGACCGACGAGATCGAACACCTCGATCACCACCGGTCCGGCGACCGGATTGAAGAAGCAGATGGTGGTCGCCGGATTGAACGGGTTGGGGAAACCGCCAACGCTCAGAGGTCCCGGCGTATCGCCAACGGCGGTCAGATTGGCCAGCGCGAAGACGGCGCTCGTATCCGCGGCGGCATTTCCGGCGGCATCGCGCGCGCGGACGAGCAGCCGGCAACGCTCGGAGAACTGGCGGGGCAAGGTCCAGTCGTAGCGACCGCTATTGTCCAGTCCGGTCGCCACAGTGTCGGCCCAGGAGGCGCCGTCATCCGTGGACAACAACAGGTCGACGGCGGTCACGCCGATATTGTCGGCGGCCGACCAGGTCACGACGGCAACGCCGCCGCTGGCCCAGACCTCTCCCCCGACCGGCGCACTCACCTGCACGCCGGGTGGGGACTGGTCCGTGAGGGCGAAGACCGCGTTCGAGAGGTCCGAGCCGGCGTTGCCCGCAGCGTCGAGAGCCACCGCCCGTACGCGCAGACTCGCGGCCGGCAGAGCCGGCGTCTGCCACACCCAGGCGCCGGTGTTGGCCAGCCCGTCGGCGAGCGTCTCGGGCCAGGTCACGCCGCCGTCGCGGCTCAGTTGCAGGCGCACCGCGACCACGCCCCACGCGTCGCTGGCGCTCCAGAGGATGGTCCGTGAAGCGGCGGTGGGCCAGGTTTCGCCACCGTTGGGCGCCAGCAGGGTCACGGCCGGCGCCATCTGGTCGACGGCCGGCACACCCACCTCAACGAACGGACTGACCGTGGCGGCGGCGAGCGGAATCTCCTTCACGATGACTCGCGTGGCGGAGCCGTCATTCGCCCGGCTCGACGGCAGGCTTGCGTTGTCGAACCTGGTGCGGCCGGCGCTGCCGGGCCAGGGGTCGCCGGCGTCGCCGCGGTCGCGGCCGAGCGCCAGATCCTCGAGGCCGTCGGCCTGTTCCAGCGCCACGCCATAGACCGGGCCGGCGTTGACCTTGTTTTCGGCCCAGCCCGCGGCGATCACGTCCTCGTCCACGTGCCAGACCAGCAGGCCGGCGCCCGGCAGGTTGGCGTCGTTGAGCACGCGCTGCCGGTTTTCGACGAGGAAGTACTGCGGCGCGGTCCTGCCCCCGTCCCAGATGCGCCGGGCCAGCGCGTTCTGCTCGACGGTCGGAAAATCGTAGGGGCCGTCCTCGCTTACCGTCTGGGGCGTGATCCAGCCGAGGTACGCCTTGCTCCAGGCGCACATCTGGACCGGCACGGCGGGTGAGCGACCGTCGCCGCCCCACGAGCCACCGCTCATGAGGCACCAGTTGCCGGCGCCCTGCCCGCCCCCGTCGGTGTCGTACAGGTCGGGCAGGCCGAGGGCGTGACCGTATTCGTGACAGAAGACGCCGATCTCGATCAGTCCGCCGCCGCACGACAACTCCGGCTGGATGATGTAGTCATCCACCTTCAGATAGCCGCCGCCGGTACGCGGGGTGCGGGTGCTGTAGGCGGTCGTGCCCCAGCCGCGGAGCGAGAAGCTGTGGCTCCAGATCGCGTTGTTGCCGCCGCATTCGCCCCCTTTGCCCGAGTGCACGATGATCACCGAATCGACGTAGCCGTCGTCGTCGCCCGAGTTGGGCACGCCGTCCGGTCCGTCGTTGTCATAGCCGCTC
The DNA here is from genome assembly GCA_963732385.1 of uncultured bacterium. Taxonomy (GTDB): domain Bacteria; phylum Krumholzibacteriota; class Krumholzibacteriia; order LZORAL124-64-63; family LZORAL124-64-63; genus CAVSZB01. The sequence goes on from CAVSZB010000007.1 coordinate 788,806, forward strand.
CAGTTGACCCCGCCGGCGTCCGCAAGGGCGACGAGCTGGCGCACGAAACCGCCTGCGCACGCGGGATACGAACAGAGACCGTTGCAGCCGGCAGCGCCTTCGTAATAGGTCATGGGGTTGGGCAGCCGGTACCACCCGAAGACGTTGCCGGTGACAGCGAACTGCCCGTAGGAGACCTGAGCGTAGTAGTCGGTCATGCTGCCGGTCGGCCAGCTGCCGAACAGTTCGGCCGCGAAAGAGGCGGTCGTCTGGACGCCGAGACGATCGGACGTATCGCCGAGCAGGACCGGGAGCCGGCGGGTGCCGGCCGCTTTCGCGGCGGCGCCATCGACCGGAGCCTGCGCGTCCACCCCCTTCTCCTCCAGTCCGAAGCGGGGTTTCATGATCGGCCGGCTCGACCGGCCGAAGCCGGCGGCACGCAGGGCGGGCGGGATCGGCACAACCAGAACGCCGGAGCCGGGCGCCGGCGGCACCACGGCGCGGGCGGGAGGGGCGCCGGCGGATATCAGCACCGAGGCGAGGACGGCCCCGCCGACCGTGAGGCGCCACGATGAGGCGTTTCTCCAGACGAACCGGCAAAATGAGAACCGACGTGACATCCGGACACCTCCGCTGCAGATGCTGCATTCCCAAGCTGTTGGCAGCGTCCGGCCGGCGGCCCAAACGGCCCCCCGCGTAACTGCAGGAAGGGGAGTATCAGGAAGCATGCCACGCGGTGATCGCCGCGGCGTGCAGAGCGACACCAGCGGCGATGCGCCGGCTCAGGAGGCCGGACGCAGGTGGGCGTAGCGGGCGAGCAGATGGCGGCGGCCGTGGGAAGGAAAATCGATCGTGACCAGCAGGTCGTCGCCCTCCCCCTCCACGCGGGCGACCACTCCGGCGCCGAGGGTGGGGTGGGCGACGGCGCGGCCGGCCTGCAGCCAGGCCACCTCGGAACCGCCCGCGTCGCTCCGGTACACCGCGCCGCCGGCGAAGGGCCGCCGGGGAGCCACGGTGGCGGCGCGCTCGAGGTAGTCCGCCAGGCCCGATTCGCGCACGTGATACGCCTCGCCCCCGTGCTCGAGCAGCTCGGCGGGGATTTCGGCCAGGAATCGCGACGGCTCGCTCAGTTCGCGCTGGCCCGCGCGCCGGCGCGCCCGGGCCTGCACAAGATGCACCTGCCGGCGCGCGCGCGTGAGCGCGACGTAGAACAGGCGCCGTTCCTCCTCCAGCCCCCGCTCGTCGGTGGCGCTGTTGGCGTGCGGCAGCAGCCCCTCCTCGCAACCGGTGAGGATGACGACCGGGAACTCCAGCCCTTTGGCCGTGTGGATGGTCATCAGCCGCACCACCCCCTCCTCGTCGGCGACCGCGTCGGTGTCGGCCACCAGCGCGGTCTGTTCGAGGAAACCGGCCAGACGGCCCCCCTCCGTCGCCTCCACGAACGCCTGGGCGGCGTTGACCAGTTCACCCACGTTCTCGAGGCGCCCCTCGGCGGTGGACGGATCGTCGGTGACGAGCCACTCCCGGTAGCCGGTCTCGATCATGATGCGCTCGAGCAGGGCCGGCAGCGGGGTGGCCGCTTCGGCGGCGCGCCACTCGTCCATCTGGCCGAAAAAGGCACGCACCCGCCGGCAGGCGGCGGCCGGCAGCGATTCCTCGAGCAGGCCGGGCTGCGCGGCCACCTCGGCGAGCGTCAGATCGGCGGCGTCGGCCAACTCGCGCAGGCGGGCGGCGGTCGTGTCGCCGATCTTGCGGCGCGGCACGTTGAGCACGCGGAGCGCCGCGACGGCGTCGCGCGGGTTGGCGATGAACTTCAGGTAGGCGATCAGGTCGCGCACTTCGCGGCGCTCGTAGAAATGGGTGCCGCCGACGATCTGGTACGGAATGACGGCGCGCCGCAGGGCATCCTCGAGGGCGCGCGACTGGGCGTTGGTCCGATACAGCACGGTGACGTCCCCGCGCGAGCCGCCGGCGCGCACGATGTCCACGACGCGTGCCGCCTCGTCCTCCTCGTCGAGCACATGGTCGAGACGCAGCGGGTCGCCGCACGGGTCGGCGGTCCAGAGGGTCTTGCCCTTGCGACGCCGGTTATGCGCGATGACGGCGTTGGCCGCGGCGAGGATGTTGCCGCTGCTGCGGTAGTTCTGCTCCAGGCGGATGAGTCGCGTGCCGGGGAACACCTGCTCGAACTCGAGCATGTTCTCGATGCAGGCGCCGCGCCAGCCGTAGATCGACTGGTCGTCGTCGCCGACCACGAACACGTTGCCATGGTGCTGCGCGAGCGCCTTGACCAGGACCATCTGCAGACGATTCGTGTCCTGGAACTCGTCCACCAGCACGTGCCGGAAACGGCGCGACCACTTCTGCTGGACCGGCGAGCCGGGCGCGAGGAGCTCGACCGTGCGCAGGATCAGGTCGTCGAAGTCGAGCGCGTCGGCCTTGCGCAGTTCCGCCTCGTACGTCCTGTAAACCTGCGCGCAGCGCTCCTCGCGCAGGTCGATCGCCTGCTGCGCCGCCTCGGCCGCCAGAAGGCCGTCGTTCTTCCAGCGGCTCACCCGCGCGCGGACGGCGTTCGGCGGCATCGTCTGCGTGTCGAGGCGCGCGCGCTCCATCGCCCGCTTGACGACCCGCAGGCTGTCGTCGGAATCGTAGATGGTGAACCCGGGCGGCACGCCGATGGCGGCTCCGTCTATCCGCAGGAGCTTCGCGCCGGTGGCATGGAAGGTGCCCATCCAGCGCGGCGCCGCGCCCGGCCCCACCAGATGTTCCACGCGTTCGCGCATCTCGCGGGCGGCGCGGTTGGTGAAGGTGAAGGCGAGCAGTTCGCCCGGCGCAACCCCCCTCCGACCGAGCAGCCAGGCCACGCGGGTGGTAAGGACGCGGGTCTTGCCGCTGCCGGCGCCGGCCACGACGAGCACCGGACCGTCCGCGGCCTCGACCGCCGCGCGCTGGGCGGGATTCAGGTCAGCGGGAAGTTCATGCATGTCAGAATTCTGGTCCGATGCTGAAGTGAAACACGGGATCCTGACTGTGACGCAGGTCGGTCTTCCAGGCCCAATCGAGACGCACCGGCAGGAAAAACAGCCGGGTGCGCAGGCCGATGCCGTAGTCGCCCCGCAGGTCGCGCAGCGCCTGCCGGCCCTGATCGTCGGCGCCGAACATGCGCAGCGGGCCGTTCCAGGCGGCGCCGACATCGAAGAACAGCGTGGCGCCGAAGTTAGTCAGTCCCCAGCGTCCGGGCCAGCCGAAGATGAGATAATCGATCAGCGGCAGTCGGTACTCGACGTTCATCAGGCACATCCGCGAGCCACTCAGTCCAAGCACGGTTTCGAAGTCGTAGATGTTGTAACCCCGCAGCGTCGAGGGGCCGCCCAGCACGAACGCCCGCGGATCCCGCCCCTCGCTGGCGGCGCCGATCAGGCGCAGGGCGAAGGTGTTGCGACGGAAAGGCATCCAGTAGCGGCGCAGGTCGGCCACGACCGTGCGGCGATCGAGCGCGTCGCCGCTGAGCGGCAGCGACGGTGCGAAGGAGAGGAAGGCGCGACTGCCGACGACCGGGCCGAACGGGCCGAAGAACGCGGAATCGTGCACGAACGACAGGCTCGGCTGCGCCAGCGTGACGGTGCGCTGGTCGTACGGCACGAGGTAGAACCCGGTGGCATCGGGTGCGTAGAGCGTGCGCTCGGATCGGAACAGCTCGAGTTGCAGGTCGAAGCGGCGGAACGTGCTGAGCGGGTAGCTGGCCACCCCGTACAACCCGTAGTTGCGCTCGCTGAAGAACGTGTCGTCGGGCAGCAGTTCGCCCACGGTCGTAAAGACCGAGCTGTAGTAGTTCTTGTAGTGGAAGACACCGCAGCCGAGGTTGACACGGCGCCGGAGATAGGTGTAGGAGGCCGCCAGATCGCTGTTGCTGAGCGACCCGTAGAAGTTCAGCAGCAGCGAGAGCCGGTTGTCGCCCATCAGATCGCTGAGGGTGATGACGTTGGCCACGCCCAGGCCGATGGCCGAGTTGTAGTACACGCCGCCCCCGCCGAAACCGGAACTCGGCTCGATGGAGAGCCGCGGATGGTAGGGCTCGATCAGTCCCACCCGCTGCGCGTCCGCCACGGTGTCGGGCGGCGCCTTGCGGGTGACGAGCGCCGGCAGTTCCTGCGTCACCGCGCGCGGCGACGAGCCGGTGGGCGTGCGCAATGCGAACCGGGCGCGGAAATCGTCGGCCGCGTACAGATCGTAGCCGCCGGCGTGGAAGCCGGTGAAGACCAGCCGATCGGCCCCCGCCGCATAAGCCGGCTGGAAGAGGCCGCCGAGCACGTTGGTCAACCGCCGTTCCTGCGCCACGGCGCTGCCGGCGTCGTCGAGCGTGACGAGCGACAGGTTGGCGATTCCCGTCGACTCGTCCACCACGCAGAGGGTGCGCTCGTCGATCCAGACGGGGTCGCGGCGCCCGCCCGCCGCCGCGTGGAGCGTGCTGCGCTCGCCCGTGGCCGGGTCGAGCAGCACCAGACTGCCGTCGTCCGGCCCGTCCGCGTCGCGCGGGCGGGCCCAGAGCAGCCGGCGCTGCCCGTTGGCGCCCGTTTCGAATTCGAAGTCCAGTTCGGCGCGCGGATTGAACGCGAAGGCGAGCCGCCGGCCGTCGGGCGACCAGGCCGGGGTCCCTTCGTCGCCCACGTCGTCGGTCAGCCGGGTCAGCAGCAGGCCGTCCGCCAGCGTAATCGCCGAGCCGGCCGTCCCGCCGCAGATCGGCAGGCCCGGCTCGAGATCGAGCAGCCAGAGATCGGTGCGGCCGTGCAGCGTGCCGACGAGCGCCAGCCGCCGACCGTCGGGCGACCAGGCGGGCGAAGCGGCGCCGTCGAGCCCCAGACGCACGGAGCGGGTGACCGCGCCCGACTCCACGTCCACCGTCAGCAGCCGTTCCTCGTTGCCGCTGCGGGCCACGAACGCCACCTCGCGGCCGGTCGGATCGAAACCGAGGCTGCTGCTGAAGCCGTGCAGGGATTCGAACCGGCTCGAACGCTGGCCCTGCGCGAGGCGACGCAGCACCCGGCCGTCGAGTGCCGACATCAGGTACAGGCTGATCAGCCCGTCGCGGTCGGCGAGATAGGCGATCCGCTCCCCGTCCGGCGAGATCGCGGGGCGGGCGTTGAAGAAACCGGCGCCGTGCTCATGGTCGGTCAGGGGGCGCGCGATCTCGGCCGCCGTCTCGAGGTCGGCATAACTGGGCCAGTAGCGCCGGCGCAGCGTCCTGGCGTAGAGCTCATCGAGGTCCCGCAGACGCAGGCCGAGCGTCTGCGACAGCGCGTGGTCCACGCTGCGCGAGCGCCCCACGCGCCGCCACAGGTCGACCAGCTTCTCCTCGCCGTAGCGCTCGGAGATCAGCCGCATGGCCGCCTGTCCCTGTTTGTAGACCTGGTAGCCGCCGACCTGGTCGAGCGGCAGCAGGTAATCGTTGATCGTGGCGTCGCGCACGAACATGTCGGCATTGGCGTCCCAGCCCGAGGAGAACCACTCCGCGATCCCCTCGGCGTACCACAGGGGAATGCTGAAGAACGGGCGGCGCGCGGTGGCGGCACGCGAAGAGCCGAACGCCACGTCGAACATGAACACGTGAACCAGTTCGTGCCGGATGACGTGGACGAAATCCTCGTGCGAACCGCTGTACGGCAGCACCATGCGGTTGCGGTACGGCTCGCTGAACCCCCCCGTCCCTTCGCCAATCAGATCGTCGGCCACGTTGGTCTGCGCAAAATCGCTGTGGGAGGCGTAGAGGATGAACGGCACGCGCCGGGCCAGTTCGTGGTCGAGACGGTCCGCATATTCGCGGTAGGCCTGTTCGGCGATCAGGCTCGCCCTGACCGCCAGTTCCTCAGCCCCCGCGTAGTGGTGGATCTCGAAATGCGGCGTGATGAGGACCCGCCAGTCATGGGTCCGTGTCTGCACCTTGTTGCGGCCGAACGCGAGCGCCGGCGGCGGCGCTGCCGCCAGCCCGATCAGGGCGAAGGCGAGCGACAGCAGGGCGGCGCGCAAAGGGCAGCGAAACATCATCGGCGATCCTAGTACTCGAAGCGGTACTTCAGGTCGAGGTTGTAGGTCATGTCGCCCTGCTGCACATCCAGCCGACGGCTGATTTCCGACTGGAGCAGGAGGTGGTCGGACATCTGGTACTCAATCAACAGATCGCGCTCCGCTTCCGAAAGGCCCTGGGCGTATTTCACGTAGAGATCCTGCCCCAGGTACTTGCCGACCCCGATCAGCCGGCGGGTCTGACCGCTGTCCTGGGCCCGGGCGCTTTCGATGTCGAAGGTGTCAAAAACCTTCAACTCCGCGGCGATCTCCCGCTCCAGCAGGTTGAAACCGGCCGCGATGGAGGCGTCCTTCAGACCGCCGCCGGTGGGCGTCTCGGCGGCATGCGGCGAAAGTCCGAGCAGCAGCCGCTCGATGGCCGCGCGGTTGTAGCCGCTTTCGGACCGCAACTCGACCGACGGCGCCTCCAGCGACCCGTTCACCTGCGCGGTGATCCGCTCGAGCGCCCGGCTGCTGTAGGGGCCCTCGTACGGGAGCCGTACCGTGGTCTCGGCCAGCATGTCGACGGTGGGCACGACGCCGGTCGTGCGCGTGAAATCGAGCCGCCCCGTCAACACCCGGAAATCGTTGTTGAAGACCGGCAGGCGTCCGGCATCGATGTTCATGGCGCCGCTGACGTAGAGCCCGTCCAGATTGCGCACCACGTCCACGTCGCCGCTCAACGCCAGTTCCATGGCACGGTTGGAGATCAACGTCGTGCGCGGAGGACCGATCAGATGCAGGTCCGCCAGCCAGTCGGGCGCCACCGTGGCCAGGCGCGGATCGCTCACCGTCGGCTTTTCGGCGAAATCACCCGTGAACCGGGCCTCGATGATCTCGAGCCCCCCGGTGAACATCGGCACCATCAGGCTGTCGGGGCCGACCTTGACTCCGGTCACATGCACGTCCCTGCCCCGCACGAGCGCGCGCAGATCGGGGATGGAAGCGACGAGGCAACGGTCGGCATCGAGCCGAACATCGAACCCCTCGAGCAGCAGACCGTGGAAGCGGAGTTCCCCCTCGCCGGCGAACGTCCCCCGGGCCCCCTCGGACCCCCGGACTCCCGTGAGGGTGAGCAGATCGCCGGCCCAGATCCCGTCGGCCTCGACATTGCTGTAGACCTCGGCCAGCGCCTTCAGCACGCAGCGCCCTCCGCGCACGCGCGCCCAGCCGCTGAACAGCGGATGCGAAGCCGGCCCCTCCACGCGCATCGACATTCCGCCGCGTCCCCCCGACTCGGCGAAGGCGTTGGTGGCCTGCGTCAGCGGCGCCAGATCGGTGTCTTCGGGAATCTCGATCACCATCAGGAACGGCCCGTCGGGCGGCGAGACCGGCGTGGAGAGGAAGTCGGCCCGCAGGGGGATTTCGATCCGACCGCCGGCCCGCAGGGCGCCCTGCACCGCATCGAGTTCGCTGAGGGTGAGCCCCGAGGCGGTCATGCCGACCCGCCCGCGCAGCCGCTGCAGATGCAGCCAGTGCACATTGAACGGCTCGCTGAAAAGCTCCCCCTCCACCAGCGGGCTGCGCGGCGACCCGGTCAGCCGGAAATCGCCGCCGAACCGCCCCGCGATCCGCGCCAGCGCCGGCAGTTTGAACTGATCGACGAACGCCCAATCGGCGTCGGTCACATCGAGCGTGAGATCGAGGCTGGCGTCGGGCCAGAAGTCGGCGAGGCGCGTGGCGGCCAGGTTGGTCAGCGTGCCGCGGACGCCGGCCCGACCGTACTGCGTGCGCAGATCGAGCTGATCGATCGTCGCCGTATGGCGGGCGTAACGCGCCTCCACATGCAGTGAATCGATCCGGGCCAGACGAAACGTGCTGCCGGTGAGATCGGCAACGGCGGACAGCTCCGGCTCCGCGGGCCCCCCCGCCAGGGTCACATCGGCGGTGACATCCCCGTCGAGTTCCCCGCCCGCCTGCGGCAAGAACGGGTTGAGCAGTCGCAGGTCGAACCGGCGCAACTGGCACCCGCCGTGCAATTGGTCGGCATCGCGGTCGAATCCACCCGAAGCGCGCAGCGAACCGAGCGCCGAGGAGAGTCGGAAGTCGCCCAGCTGCGCGCCGCGGGCCGAGGCGACGAGCGCGGCCGGCAGCTCGAGCGCCCAGCGGGTCCCCTCGAGGTCTATTCCCAACTGGTCGACCGTGTAGACGTCGGCGCTGTCGGACAGCGCCGCGCGTCCGCGCAGCGTCACGACCGAGTCGCCGCGCACGGACCGGAACGAATCGAGCGCCGCCGCGGCGGGAGAGACGGAGCCGGTCGCCGTGAAATCGCCGAGCGGCACCCCGCCCAGGCTGAGGCCCTGGCCCCGCACGACCGCGGCCACCTGCGGCGCCCGCACGGCGTCATGGATGGTCAGCTCGGCGCGACAGGAATCGGCCCGCAGCGGCGCCACCGCCGCGGCACGCAGATCCACCGTCCCCGCGAAATCGTAGACCGGGTCGCGGCCCGTCACCTGGCCGCGCCCCTCGATACGACCGGCCAGGGGCGGCCAGCCCCACCCCGCGGGGAGTTGCGACAGGTCGTCGGATCGCGCCTCCAGATCCCCCACGAAGACACCCGAAGTGTCGGCCGCGCCGGTGAGCACGGCACGCAGCGCCCGGTACCGCAACTCGATCCGGTCCAGGGTCGCCACGCCGCGCGCCGCGTGCACCGCGACGAAACAGCTGTCGAACGGCAGATCGGCGATAAAGCCGCCGGCGAGCACGCCCCGCACCTCGGTTTCATCGACCGCGTCGCGGCGGTGGATCGCCAGCCGGCCGTGACCGCCGCTCGGCGGCAACGCCACGCCCGGAACCAGCTCTTGCGACACATCCACGTCCGCCACATCACCCTCGAGCCAGAATTCCACGCCGTGGGGATCGTGCACGTCGAACCGTCCTGCGCCAACGAACCTGGCGCCGTTGATCCGGCCCGACAGCCGCTCCCAGTCCAGGAAACCGCGCGTCAACAGCGCGAACCCGCGCACCCCCTCCATCCGGTAGCCTTCGAGTTCGCCGTCGAAGGCGCCGGCGAAGAGGACGCTGTCGGCCCGCACCTGCACGTGGGCCGTGGCGTCGCCGCGGGCGCGGAAGCCGAGTTCGATGTCGATCAGGTTGCTGACGGCGTCGGGGGTGATATCCCGCGCGCTCACGGCGATTTCAAGCGCGCCATCGCGCCGCCGGCCACCGGAGCCATCCACGGAGCTGCCGTTGAGCAGCAGGTGGGCGTCGGTCAGGGTGAGATCGCCGTTCGCCAGTCGCGCATCGAGGCGCAGGCTGTCGATCCGGCTTTCGCGCGTCGCCCAGTCGGCGCGCCCGTAGCGCACTTCGAGCCGCGCGTCAGCGTCCACCGAGTACACACCCCGCAGGCGCACATCGCTCAGGCGTTCGCGCAGGCGACCGTCCGCACCCGAAACCTCCAGCCCGCCATCCAGCCGGAAAACGTCGACGCACAACCGCGGCGGAATCGGCAGTGGGCCGCGGCCAGGCGGCTTGCGCTGCCCGCGCGAGCCGGCGGTAGTGGCGTGCACCACCGCGCCGCGCGCCTCCACGCGTCTCAGCCGCGGGGAATCGGCCAGCAGTTCCTCCCACCGGTACTCGAGCACCAGCGTGTCGACCGTGGCGGCGATCGCCCCGCCGCTGCCGTCGACCAGCGAAAGCGAAACCTGATAAAGTTCCAGCCCCTTAAACGGATTGCCCCGGAAATCGCGCAGCCGCACCGTGCCCTCGCGGTCGCGGAACAGGTTGCGCGACACGAGACGGGCGGCAAGCGGCGCGACCAGGCGCGGGTGGGTGACCAGAAAGGCCACCACGGCCAGGAAGAGCAGCCAGGCCAGCAGCAGGGTTCGTCGCGCGGTGCGTCGCCACATCTAGAAAGGATACCCCAGGGAAAAGTGAAAAAGCGCGCGGTCCTCGGCGAGCGTCTCCGACAGGCGCGCCCGCTTGAGCGGGAACCCGACGTCCACCCGGAACGGGCCGAACGGGGTGTCGAGCCGCAGTCCGGTCCCGACACTGTACCGGAAATCCCACAGTTTCGTCGCCGACGGGTCATCCGGCAGCCGGGGGTAAGCCCGCAGACGGAACGCCCTCAACCGGAGGTCGTCCAGCCGCTGCCAGACGTTGCCGCCGTCGATGAACAGCACTCCCCCCAGCTTCCAGCGCGACAACACCGGCAGCGGGAACCGCCATTCGGCGTTGGCCAGCAGCAGGTAGTTCCCGCCCGCCGACGCGCCGTCTGGCACCGGCACATCGTTCTGCAGCTCGAGGAAGTCCCGGTTCGTGAGCTGCGGCCCGAGGCTCCCTTCCTGGTACCCGCGCACGGAAGCCCCGCCGCCGGCGAAGAACCGCTCCTGATACGGGACCCCCTCGTTGCCGAGATCGGCCGACCGGCCATAGGGCCGCACGGCGCCAGCAGTCACCCGCAGCGCCAGCGAGCCACCGATCGGCGTGCCGGCATAGCCATGCCAGGAGGCCGACCCCTTCACGAAACTGTTGCTGCCCCCCAGCCAGTCGACCGCCACCGCACCCTCGGCCGTCACCAGCGCGCCGGAGGTCGGCCGGAAGATGTCGTTGCGTCGCTCGTGCGAGAGATTATAGATCACGGCCCGGGTGCGGGTCGGCCGGATGTTCAGGCTGCTGAACACCTCCCCCAGACTGTCGGGGGCGTCGGGGTGCAGCAGCGGCCGCACCTCTTCGGCCTTCAACGACAGCCCGTGGATGGTCCGGCGCCCGCCGCGGAACTGCGTTCCGAAGGAGAGGCCCCGGGTATCGAGATTCAGACCCGATTCGCCGCGGGTCTTGCGTTCAAGGTAGAGGTTGGTGTTCAGCCGCAGCCGGTCGCCGAACAGGTACGGATAGACGTGCAGCAAATCGAAGCGGTAGTTGAACTGCGGCGTGACCCTGGTGTCGGGATTGTTAAGGATCCGTTCGTAGCTGAGGTAGGGACGGGCCCGCAACTGCAAACGCTGCCCGGTCCCCCAGAGATTGTTGTGGCCCCACGCCGCAAGCACGCGCAGACGCTCCCGGCTGCCCACGCCCACGCCGAATTCGTAGAAAGCCGGCTTGCGCTCGACGACGTTGACGCTGAAATCCACCACGTTGGCGCCGCTGTCGGGCACCGCCGGCACGAGATTCACGTCGCGGAACAGCGCGGTGTCGAGCAGGCGGCGCTGCGACGCTTCGGCCAGATCCCAGCGGAACGGCCGGCCTTCGCGCAGGGTCACGCCGCGGGCGATCAGATCGGAGCGGGTGAGCCGGTTCCCCGTGATCGACATCTTCCCGACGACGTAGGCCGGCCCCGGTTCGATCCGGTAGGTCAGCACCGCCGAGCGGCGCGACGAATCGGCGGTGGCCGTCGTGACGAGTTGCGGTTCGATCCGCGCGCGCAGGAAGCCGAGGTCCCAGTAGCGGCTCCGCAGCAGATAGAGATCAGGACCGAGGTCGTTCAGATCGGCCGGGACCGGCCGCTCCTCGACGAAACGCAGCCCCGCGCGCAGCCGGCTCTCTTCCAGGGGGCCGACGCCGTCGAACACCAGCCGTTCGAGGTAGGTGCGCGGCCCTTCGCGCACACCGATGTAGACGACATCCCCGCGGCCGCGCCGGTCCCTTGCGATCGAATCGAGCCCGGCGGAGGCGGCGTGGAAACCCCGCTGCCGGTAGTAGCGCTGGATCACCCGTAATTCGGCATCGAGCAGTTCCGGCTGGTAGCGGGCCATCCGCAGGGGATGCAACAGACTCGGCTCGCTGATCTTCAGGATCGACTTCAGTTCATCGGTGGAGAGGACGCGGTTGCCCGCGATCACGATCCGGTGCAGGGTGTGCTGCTCGAGGCCGAAGTCCAGTTCGTCGGCCGCCGCGGCGGGGTGCGCCGCCGTCGTCACCAGTGCCACCAGCAGCGCGAGCACCGCCAGCGCGGCGCCCGGCGTCAGGCCGACCGCAGCGGTCGAGCGCCGACCGTTGGTTGACTCCCGGCAGATGAGGCTCGACATTGTTTCCCTGTCCGCGGCCGTCCGGCCGCGACTCCGGTCGCCCCGCCCGCGGCGCCGGGGGAAGCGGCAGCTCACCGGGCGGAGGCCAGCGCATGACGCCCTTGAAGCACCGCGTGCCGGTTCTGGTTCCGTTTCTTGCCGCCGTCTGCCTGGCGACCGGGCCGGGCTGCGCCCGCCGCAGTGAGACACTCCAACTCGCCGACCTGACCTCCACGGAGAAACTCTACGTGGAGCGCTTCGTCACCCTTGAGCGCGCCCGCGCCGTGGCGCTGGCCGATCCCGATCGCGGCGATGCGCTGCTCGATTCCCTCGGCCGCGCCTGGAGCGACAGCGCGCTCGAATGGACGCTGCACACCCTGCCCAAAGAGCCGCGCCGTCTGGCCGGCATGTACGCTCTGCTCAGCCGCATCCTTATCGCCGAGAACGACTCCCTCGTGAAAGCGCCCCTGACGCGCCGCCTGCGAGCGCCACTGCCCGATCCGAAGCCGCTCAGCGCCCCGTGACCTTCAGCACATCCACGACGATCACGAAAGTCATGAACAACAACAGCAGGATCAATCCCACCTGGGTGGCGATCGCCTGCACGCGCTCGTTGACCCGCTGGCGTGTCACCAGTTCGTAAACGATGAACAGCACGTGGCCGCCGTCGAGCACGGGGATCGGCAGCAGATTCAGCAGGAACAGGTTCACCGAGAAGAACGCGATGAACTGCATCAGATGGCCGAAACTCCAGCGCAGCATCTCGCCGGCCACCTGGCCGATCCGGATCGGTCCGCCGACCGCATCGAGTCCGAGGTGCGGCAGCCGCGCAATGCTCAGCACCGTTTCGCGGATCGTGCCCCAGGTCGCGTTGAAACCGATCCTCAGCGCCGGCCCGAGCCCGACGCGCCGGCGCTCATACAGGCGCTCGAAGTAGATTCGACCGATGGCGGTGCCCGGCTCCACCTCCGCCCGCTCCGGCACGACTTCCGCCTCCAACGACCTTCCGTCGCGCTCCCACCGCATGCGGACCGGCTGGTCCGGCTTGCGGTTGATCACCTGGGCGATGGCGCCGAATGAGGTGACCAGCGAATCGTCAACCGCCTCGATGCGGTCGCCGACCCGCAGGCCGGCCCGGTCGGCAGGCCCCCGGCGCTGCACCAGCCCGACAACGGTGTCCCAGGGATCGAGACCGATCGACCAGTAGCGGCCGTCCGCCTCGCGGCGCGGAGTCAGGGTCAGCTTCAGCACGCGACCCGCGCGCATCACCTCCACCGGCACCGGACGCGCCACCGCACTGCGCGCTCCGTCCTGCGGCACGAGACCGGTCAGCACATCGTCCCACAACGCGACCGGCCGGCCATCCACCCGCAGCACCTGGTCCCCCACGGCAAATCCGGCGGCCTCGGCCGGCGATCCGGCGGCCACCGCTCCCACGCGCGTGATCGGGATTTCCACCAGCCCCGACTGCAGGATGATTCCCGTATAGACCAGGAAGGCGAGCAGCAGGTTCGCCAGCGGTCCCGCAACCACGACGGCCAGCCGCTGCCAGGCCGGGCGGCGATTGAAGTGGCGATGTTCGGGGATGTGCGTCTCCCCGGCGGCCGCCTCGCGATTGCCCTCGACGGTGCCGACCGGATAATGCCGCTCCTGCCCCGTCCCGGTGTCCTGGATCTCCTCCATGACCCCTTCGCCGGCCATTTTCACATAGCCGCCGAACGGCACGATCGACAGCGCGTATTCCGTTTCGCCGAAACGCCGACTCAGCAGCTTCGGACCGAAGCCGAGGGAGAAAGTCTTGACGTAGATGCCTACGGCCTTGCAGACCAGGAAGTGTCCGAGTTCGTGCACGATGATCACGAGCCCGAGCGTGAAGACGAAGGCGAACAGGGTGATCGGCAGATTGCTGAACAAAAGGCCTCCTTGCCGGCACGGGCGTCAGGCGGCGCCGGCGGCGATCCGACGCGCCTGCTGATCGACGACGAGCGCCTCCTCCAGGCCCTCCACCGGCCCGCCGGGGATCGCCGCCAGAGTGCGCTCGATGACGGCGGCGATCTCCGCGAAACGAAGCCTGCCCGCCAGCAGGCCGGCCACGGCGATCTCGTTTGCCGCGTTCAGCACGATCGGCGCCCGCCCTCCCGCCTCGGCCGCCCGCCGCGCGAGGGCCAGGCAGGGAAAACGGACCAAATCGGGCGACGCGAAGCACAGCGTCCCGATCCGGACCAAATCTAGCCGCTCCGTGGCCAGCGGCCAATGCCTTTCTCCCGCCAGCGCGTAGAGCAGCGGCACGCGCATGTCCGGAACGCCGAGTTGCGCCATGACGGCCCCGTCCCGGAATGTAACGAGCGAATGCACCAGCGATCCGGGGTGCACGACCACGCCGATGTCGGCATACGGCACGCCGAACAGGTGATGCGCCTCGATCACCTCCAGCCCCTTGTTCATCATGGTGGCCGAATCGATCGTCACCTTGGGCCCCATGTTCCAGGTCGGATGGCGCAGGACATCCGCCAGAACCGCGTCCCGCAGCCGTTCCGCCGGCCAATCGTGGAACGGTCCGCCGGAAGCGGTCAGCGTGAGCGACTCGATTTCCGCCGCGGCGCGACCCGCGAGGCCCTGGGCAATCGCCGAATGCTCGGAATCGACCGGCAGCAGGCGGGCTCCGCTCGCCGCGGCCGCGGCGCGCACCAGCTCCCCCCCCACCACGAGCGATTCCTTGTTGGCCAGGGCGACGCAGGTGCCGCGTCCCACGGCCGCAAGGGTCGGCGCAAGGCCGACGGCGCCGACGAGGGCGTTGACCACTACATCCGCCTCCGGCCACGCGGCCGCCTCGCACAGCCCTGCCGCCCCCGGCGACAACAGCCGCGCGCGCCAGCCGGGCCAGGCCGCGGCCCGGGCGCGCGCCGCCTCATCGGCCAGGGCGATCCGCGGCGCCGCCGCGTCGGGCGCAGACTCGGCCACGCCGGCCAGCAGCTCCGCCAGTTCCTCGGCCCGCGTCGCGGCGGTCGCCGCCACGAGTTGCAGACGACCGGGAAACCGCCGCACCAAATCGATGGTCTGCCGTCCGATCGAGCCGGTGGCCCCCAGAAGCACCACCCGTACCGGCCCGCTCCGGACGGGCGCTTCGGCCCGGCAGCGGTACAGGGGGGGCAGCGAAGAGCGAGCGTCGCTCATGGCGCGCAGTACCTCCGGGCGCCCGTCAGAAGACGAAAGCGCGCAGGTAGTAGTAGGCGAACGGAGCGGTGAACAGCAGGGAGTCGAAGCGGTCGAGGATCCCGCCGTGGCCCGGGATCGTCAGGGCACCCCCGGAATCCTTGATGCCGACGTCCCGTTTCAGCAGCGACTCCACGAGATCGCCGAGCAACCCGCACACGCCGAGCCCTGCCCCCAGCAGCGCCCCGGCGAAGGGGGTCAGGAACGACGCGAAGGTGAGCGCGCACGCGGTCCCCGCACCGGCGGCGATCAGGATTCCGCCCGCCGCCCCCTCCACGGTCTTGCCGGGACTCACCCGCGGCAGCAGCCGGCGCCGTCCCCACGCCACGCCGACCAGATAAGCGCCGGTATCGGCGGCCCAGGTCACCGCCAGCACCAGCACCACCGCCCGCACCCCCAGGCCGTCGGGCGCCCCGGTCAGCCGGGGCAACTCCCGCAGCAGGACCAGGTGACTGCCCAGCCAGCCAACGTAGAGAACACCCAGCACCGTAATGGCAATGTGGTTCGTGGGATGGGCAATGTCCTTGCGAAACAGCTCGAAGATCATGATCAGCAACAGCGTCATGGTGAGCAGCAGCGAGATGGTGGCGCCGCCCCGATAGACGTGCCAGCAGACCGCCAGCCCGCACAACATACCGATCGCCCGGTACGGCCGATAGCCCTTGGCCACCATCATCGCGTAGAACTCGCGCAGCCCGAGGAAGATGATCAGGCCGACCAGCAGGAGAAAATGCACGCCGCCCCGCCAGGTGATCGCGAGCAGGCAGGGGACGCCGATCAGACTGACCAGCGCCCGCGGCACGAAACCGGTGCCTCGATAGCGCCGCCAGCGTGAGGACGCACCACCGGGCGGAGCGACCGCCACCGGCGTCGCCTTCACGAACGGATCCTCAGCAGCCGCTTCCAGCGGGCGGGATCCCGCGCATCGACCGCGGCCGGCGGCTCAGCCCCGCCGTCGCGCACGTCTCCGAAGCGCCGGTCGCGGTCCTGGTAGTCGGCCACCGCCAGCAGCAGGTCTCGCGGACCGAAGTCCGGCCACAGCACCGGCGTGACGTGCATCTCGGCATAGGCCGACTGCCAGAGCAGGAAATTGCTGAGCCGGTGTTCGCCGCTCGTGCGCACGATCAGATCGGGATCGGGCAGGTCGGGAGCGTACAGGCCGGCGCGCAGCGCCGCCTCGTCGATGGCCGCGGGATCGAGCTCACCGGTCGCCGCCAGCCGCGCCAGCCGCGCCGCGGCGCGCAAGATCTCCTGCCGGCCGCCATAGGCAAGGGCAAGATTGAGCAGCAGGCCGTCGTTGCCGGCCAGCGCCGCGATCGTGGCGTCGAGCACCGCCCGCGCCCGCTGGGGAATGACGTCGAGCTCCCCCGTGGCGACCAGGCGCACCCGCTGCGCCGCGAGTTCGTCGCGCTCGGCGCCGAGGGTCTCCTCGAGAAACAGCCAGAGCGCCCGCACCTCGGCCGGCGGACGCTTCCAGTTCTCCTGCGAAAACGTGTAGAGGGTCAAAACCCGCACGCCGAGACGGCCGCAGATCGTCACCGCGCGACGCACCGCATGACGTCCGGCCCGATGCCCCGCCACGCGCGGCAGCCGGCGGTGCTGCGCCCAGCGGCCATTGCCGTCCATGATGATTCCGATATGGCGCGGCAGATTGCCCTGCGCCAGGGCCCGCGCCAGCAGTTCTTCCTCGCCGAGGCCGGCGAGTGCTTCGAGCCGATCTGGCGACAAGGCGCCTCCGTCCGCGCCACCGCGCAGCCGCGCCGTCGCGGTCAGCTACAGCGACATGATTTCCGCTTCGCGAGCCTTGGCGATCTCGTCGATCTCGCCGCCGAAGCGGTCGGTGAGCTTCTGGATGTCGGCTCGCGCATTGCTGATTTCGTCCTCAGGGGCGCCGCCATCCTTGTCGATCTTCTTCAGCTTGTCGTTGGCGTCCTGCCGCGCCTTGCGCACGGCGATCTTCCCCTCCTCCGCGATCTCGCGCGCCAGCTTCGTGTATTCGCGCCGCCGTTCCTCCGTCAACTCGGGGATCGGCACGCGCACCACGAGGCCGTCGCTGGACGGGTTGAGGCCGAGATTGCTGGCGCGGATCGCCTTCTCGATCGCCCCAATAACCGTGCGATCATACGGCGCGACTGTCAGCAGGCGAGGCTCCGGCGCCGCCACGCTGGCGAGCTGGTTGAGCGGCATCTGGCTGTCATAGCAGTCGATCCGCAGGCCGTCAAGCAGGGCGGGCGAAGCCTTGCCGGTGCGCAGCTTGCCCAGCCGCGTGCGCACGGCATCACGAGCGGCCGTCATCTGGTCCTGGGCGTGCTGTTTCACATCCTTGATCATGGCGCCTGCTCCTTTGCGATCCAGGTCCCCTGCAGTTCCCCGGAAAGGACCCGCAGCAGATTGCGCGGGTCCGCAATGTCGAACACCACGATAGGCAGCCCCTGCTCGGCGCACAGGGAGATGGCGGTGAGGTCCATCACGCCGAGGCGGCGCTCTAGCACCTCGTCATAGGTGAGACGGTCGAAGCGACGGGCGTCGGGATGGCGACGCGGGTCCTTGTCGTACACGCCGTCCACCTGCGTGCCCTTCAGCAGCACGTCCGCCCCGATCTCGGCGGCCCGCAGCGCGGCCGCGGTGTCGGTGGTGAAGAACGGGTTGCCGGTCCCCCCGCCGAACAGCACGACCTGCCCCTGGTGCAGCAGCGGCTTGACCGCCTCGCGCGAGAACGCCCAGGTCAGCGGCACCGTCTCGCGCGGCGAGAAGATGCGCGCCATCGCCCCCTCGGCCCGCAGGTAATCGCGCAACACCGCTGCGTTCATGATCGTCGCCAACATGCCCACGTGGTCGGCCGTCACGCGACCGAGCACCTCGAGACTGGCCGATCGGGCGCGGAAGATGTTGCCGGCCCCGACGACCACCCCGATCTGCACCCCCTCCTGGGCGACCTGGGCAATCACCCGCGCAAGGGCCGTCAGCCGGGCATGACCGTACTGCTCGCCCCCCTCGCCCATGAGGGCTTCACCGCTCAGTTTCAGCAGGACTCTTGAAAATCGCATGACCGGCCAGGTGAGTGCGGCGCAGGCGGCGCCGGGTTATGAACAAGGCCCGGGCCCGCTCGGACCCGGGCCCGGCGCGGCCTCAGTGAGTGATCTGGTACCGGACGAAACGCTTCACGAGCATGTTCTCGCCCAGCTTCCCGATCACGGTCTTGAGGTAGTCACCCACCGTCAGATCGGGATCCTTCACATACTTCTGCTCGAGCAGGCAGACTTCCCCGTAGAACTTGTCTAGCTTGCCGGTGACGATCTTGTCAATCATGTTCTCCGGCTTGCCCTGTTCGCGCATCTGGGCGCGGTAGATTTCCAACTCCTGCTCGACGCGCACAGCGTCGACCTCCTCGCGCGAGACCGCCTCCGGCGAGGACGCCGCGACATGCATCGCGAGGTTGTGTACGAGCGCCTTGAAATCGTCGGTGCGCGCCACGAAATCGGTTTCGCAATTGACCTCGATCAGCACGCCGACCTGGCCGCCGGCGTGGATGTACGCCTCCACGAGACCCTGGTTCGTGGTGCGCCCCTCCTTCTTGGCGGCCAACGAAATACCCTTCTTGCGCAACCACTCGACCGCCTTCTCGAGGTCGCCGCCGACCTCGATGAGCGCCTTCTTGCAGTCCATCATGCCGGCGTTGGTAATATCGCGGAGCTCTTTGACCTGATTCGCACTGATCGCCATGATCCCTCCCGCGCACGGTCGGCGCCCCCGGGGGCCGCCGTCCCGGCGGTGCGTGATATTCGTCCTGGAAAACGCTCCCCGGCGTACGCCGGGGCCCCCATCAACCCTGCACGTCGGCCGCGGGAACGTCGCCACCCGCGCGCGCCGGTCCGTGGGAATCCGGCCGAGCCGGCGTCTCGACATCGCGACCGGCCTCGGCCAGCGAGGCGGCGGCCAGCGGTGCACCGGTCGGCGCCGCGGCGATATCGACCGCGGTCTCGCGCCCCTCGGCGCGGCTGGTGCGCCCCTCCTCGACCGAGCGGGAGACCAGACGGGAGAACAGGGTGATGGCGCGGATGGCATCGTCATTGCCAGGCACCGGATAACGCACGGCCTCGGGGTCGCAGTTGGTGTCGACGATGCCGACCACGGGGATGTTCAGCTTGCGCGCCTCCCGCACGGCGGTTTCTTCTTCGTGCGTGTCGATGACGAAAAGCGCCTGCGGGAGCGACTTCATCTTGCGGATGCCGCCCAGGTTCTTCTTCAGTTTCTCGTAATCATGACCGATCTCGAGCTGCTCCTTCTTGGAGAATTGCTCGATGCGGCCGTCGGACATCATCGCTTCGATCTCGTCGAGCCGCTGCACGCTCTTGTGGACGGTCGCGAAATTCGTGAGCATGCCACCAAGCCAGCGCTCGGTCACGTACGGCATCCCGCAGCGCGTGGCATATTCCCTGATCGCAACCTTGGCCTGCTTCTTGGTGCCGACGAAGAGGACGGAGCCCCCCTTGTCCGACACGTCACGTACGAAAGCACACGCCTTCTGCAGCGCGCGCTGGGTCTTCTGCAGATCGATGATGTAGATGCCGTTGCGGGCGATGAAGATGTAGGGCTTCATCTTGGGATTCCACTTGCGGGTCTGATGCCCGAAGTGGACCCCGGCCTCCAGCAGATCCTTGATCCCCACTTCTGCCATGACGATTTCTCCTGTCGGTTATCCTCCCCGGCCTTCACCGGCGGGGGCAGACGCCCATGGGCGCCACCGCCCCCCGCCTCCGACCGGGTGCGTGATGGCCGCGTCCCCGAGGACACGGCGGAACAGTCCGGCAACTTCGCTAGCGCTTCGAGAACTGGAAACGCTTGCGGGCGCCCGCCTGTCCGTACTTCTTGCGCTCCACCATGCGGGAGTCGCGCGTCAGGTAGCCCGACTTGCGCAACGCCTTGCGGTAGCTCTCATCAGCGACGACGAGAGCCCTCGCGAGCCCATGGCGCAGCGCGCCGGCCTGTCCGGAGATGCCGCCACCCTTGACCGTCGCCCAGATGTCATACTCCGCTCCCGCCGCGACGGCGGACAGCGGCTGCAGAGCGAGCTGGGTGAGGGCCTCGCCGAAATAGTCCTTGAGCGGACGATCGTTGACGACCACCTGACCCTTGCCGACCTTCAGCCAGACGCGGGCCACCGCCGTCTTGCGCCGTCCGGTTGCATAATAGCGCTCTTCCAAGACTTCACCTCCTCGCCGCGGAACGACCAGGGACGGCCCCGGTGGATCAGCTCAGCTCGAATCGCCGCGGCTGCTGCGCGACGTGCGGATGCTGCGCGCCCCCATAGACACGCAAATGCGTCATCAGGTGCCGGCTGAGACGGTTCTTCGGCATCATGCCCCAGACCGCCTCGTGGACCACCTTGTCCGGGCGCGATCCCAGAAGTTTCCTGAGCGGCGTTCGCTTCTGGCCGCCCATGTACCCGCTGTAGCGCAGGTACTCCTTCTTGTCCAGCTTCTGGCCGGTGAGCTTCATCGCCGCGGCATTCACCACGACCACGCAGTCACCCATGTCCAGGTGCGGCGTGAAGGTGGGCTTGTGCTTCCCGCGGAGCAGGACCGCCACGTGGCTGGCCAGTCTCCCGAGCGGCACGTCCGTCGCGTCGATGAGCAGCCAATCCTTGGCGATCTCGCTGCCCTTGAGCGTATAGGTCCTGTTCTTCACTGCGGCGGCCTCCCCGAACGCCGTCCGGAAAACCGGCCCGGCACTCCCGCGGCCACGACACGCAGGCCCGTTCCTCGGGCCCCGCGTTCGCGGTCCGGCTGGCTATCTGCTTGCGCGATAATAAAAAAGCCGCGTCGGCGGCAATCGCGAGCGATCCAAGTTAGCAAAAAGGAAGGCCCCTGTCAAGCTCCGGCATCGGGAGTCAGCACCCCGAGCGTTTCGCCGTATGGGGGGCGCAGAACCCCCTTTTCGGTGAAAAATGCCGTGACCAACCGGGCCGGCGTCACATCGAAGGCGGGGTTCCAGGCGGCCACGCCCGCCGGAGCGAGCTTCACCCCCCCCAGGGACAGCACTTCGTCCGCGGCGCGCTCCTCCACGATGATCGCCGCGCCGTCGGTCGCCGTCGGATCGAAAGTGGACGCCGGAGCGGCGACGTAGAACGGCACCCCATGCTCGCGCGCCAGCACCGCCAGGGGATAGGTCCCGACCTTGTTCGCGGTATCGCCGTTACGGGCGACGCGATCCGCCCCCACGATCACCACGTCAATCTGACCGGAGCGCAGCAGGCCACCGGCCGCGCCGTCGCAAAGCAGGGTCACGGCGATCCCCCGCGCCGCCAGTTCCCAGGCGGTCAGGCGGGTCCCCTGCAGCAGCGGCCGGGTCTCGTCCGCGAAGACCCGCACCTGCCGGCCGGCCGCCTGCGCCGCATAGACCACCCCGAGCGCGGTGCCGTAGCCCCCCGTGGCGAGGCCGCCCGCGTTGCAATGCGTCAGGATCGTGCACGGGTCGGGCAACAACGCCGCTCCCGCCTCGCCGAGCGCCCGACCGCAGGCCACATCATCGGCCAGGATGGCGTCGGCCTGCGCCAGCAACGCCGCCCGCACCGCCCCGCCGTCCGCACCCGCCGCCACCGCGCTCTCGGCCAGATGTGTCTGACGCGCCAGCGCCCAGAAGAGATTCACGGCCGTCGGGCGCGTGGCGGCCAGCGCCGCCCTCGCCTCGCCCAGCCGAGCGAGCGCCGCCGCGGGGCTGTCGCCCGCCGCGACCGCCCGGCTCCAGGCCAGCGCCAGACCATAGGCCGCCGCGATGCCGATCGCCGGCGCCCCACGCACCGCCAGTTCGCGGATCGCCGCGCACAGCTCCGGCACCTCGCGACAGGTCCGCCACACCAGCGCCCCCGGCAGCCGCGTCTGGTCGATCAGCACCACCGCGTCGTCCCGCCAGGTCACGGTCGGAAATGGAAAGGGCAGTTCGCCGAATCGCGCCGTATCGCTCATGACGTCCCTCCCGCGCCCCCGTGTCCGCCGTCGCCCAGGACCTCGCGCAGGGCCCGACCGAGCAGGTTGAGCGGCAGCCCCATCACGTTGAAGTAGCACCCCTCCACCCGTCTCACCATCAGAGCGCCATAGCCCTGGATACCGTAGGCGCCCGCCTTGTCGAGCGGCTCGCCGGTTGCCACGTAGCGACGGATGATCTCGGCGTCGAGCGGCACGAACTCCACGCGCGTGCTCGCGTGCCCGGTCCACGGGCCGGACGCCCCGCCGACGATCGCCAGGCCGGTCACGACGACATGGACGCGGCCGGCCAGCCGGGCAAGCATGCGGCTCGCCTCTTCGGCATCGGCCGGCTTCTCAAGCAGATCGCCTTCGTGCACGACCACGGTGTCGGCGCCCAGCACGAGACGCCCCGGCTGACCCGCCGCTACGGCACCCGCCTTGGCCACGGCCATCGCCACAGCGTAGCTCGCCGGCTCGTCCCGCAGGGCGGCGGCGGCGGCGGCATGGGCGTGCTCGGCCTCCGGGGCCGGTGCGATCTCGAACGGGATGCCGGCGACACGCAGCAATTCCGCGCGGCGCGGCGAACCCGAAGCGAGTACGAGCGGGGGGCCGGGCGGCCAGGGCACGAACGGAGAAACCGTCACGGGATCGGCCTGCGCCGCCGCCGCGTCTCGCTCGACGACCAGCGTCACCGGACCGGCGTTGACCAGTTCGACCTCCATCTTCGCGCCGAACACCCCCTCCGCCACCGCGATCCCCTCCGCACGCAGAAGAGAGGCGAACCGCTCGTACAGCCCGCGCGCCTGGTCCGGCGCGGCGGCGCGGGTGAAACTCGGGCGCTGACCCCGGCGGCAATCGCCGTAGAGCGTGAACTGCGACACTAAGAGCACGCCGCCGCCGAGGTCGCGCAGAGAGCGGTTGAGCCGCCCCGCCTCGTCGCCGAAGACGCGCAGCGACGGAAGTTTCGCCGCCATCCAGCGCAGCGTCGCCTCGTCGTCGTCCGCCGCGAACGCCGCCAGCACCAGCAGGCCGTCTGCCACCTGGCCGGTCGCAGCGCCCGCCACACGCACCTCGGCGCGGGAAACCCGCTGGATCACGCAGCGCAATCCCATCCTCCCGGTCAGCGGAGCTGGAAACGCTCGACCCTCTGCACGCTCGGCACCCGCCGGACCGCGGTCAGCACCTTCTCGAGCGCGCTGAGGCTGAGCACCTCGATCAGGAAGGTCATCGTGGCGAGATCGTCCTCGGCCGAGAAATCCCCGCTCTGGATGTTCGTGCCGCTCTCGGCGATGACCCGGCTCAGATCGGCCAGCAGGTTCTTCCGGTCGCCCGCGGTGACGATCAGCTTGACGTGGAAGACCTGGTCGGGCGCCGCGTCCCAGGTGACGTCCAGCTTCCGGTCCTCCTCGATCGCCGCGAGGTTGGAGCAGGCCACGCGATGGACAGACACGCCGCGTCCCCGCGTGATCACCCCCACGACCTCGTCGCCCGGAATCGGCTGGCAGCAGCGGGCGTAGCGCACCATGAGATTGTCCACGCCCTGGATCCGCACGCCACCGACGCGCTTGCGCATCAGCGCGGCGTAGATGTCCCTGCCCAGGTCGACCACGCGCCCGGTCGGCGTCGGCGCCGGCGGCTCCAGACGCGCGATCACCCGCTGCCAGGGCAGGTCGCCCGCTCCCACGGCCGCGAGCAGCTTCTCCCCTTCGCTGTAACCCATCTGCTGCGCGAGGCTGTCGAGATCGCTGTCCAGCCGCAGGGTCACCCGCTTCCGCTTCGCCTCGCGCTCCAGGATTTCGCGTCCGAGCTTCAGGCTTTCATGGAACTGCGTGGTGCGCAGCCAACGCCGCAGATGGTGCTTCGCGCGCCCGGTCCGAACCTGGTTCAGCCAGGAGCGCGTGGCCCGCGTCTGCGTCCCGGTAACGATTTCCACCTTGTCGCCGTTCTCGAGGACGTGGATCAGGCTGACGATGCGGCCGTTCACCTTCGCCCGCACGCAGCGCAGGCCGACCTCGGAGTGCACATGGAACGCGAAGTCGAGCACCGTGGCGCCACGCGGCAACTGGAACAGATCCCCCTTGGGCGAGAAGACGAAAACCTCGTCCTGGAAAAGATCGATGCGCAGGCTCTCCATGAACTCGCGCGGATCGGTCACGTCCTGCTGCCACTCCATGATCTGGCGCAGCCACATCACCAGCTGCGAAAAATCGGTCGCGTCGCGGGTTCCCTCCTTGTAGCGCCAGTGGGCCGCGATGCCGATCTCGCTCCGCTCATGCATGTCCTGCGTCCGGATCTGGATCTCGAGATACTTGCCGCCCGGGGCCCGCACCGTCGTGTGCAGCGACTGGTACATGTTGGGCTTGGGCATCGCGATGAAATCCTTGATCCGGTCGTGCATCGGCGTGTACAGGCTGTGGATGATGCCGAGCGCGTGATAACAGTCGGCCTTGGTCAGGACCAGGATCCGCAGTGCCAGCAGGTCGTAAATGCGATCGAGCCCGACCTTCTGGACCAGCATCTTGCGGTGGATGGAAAAGAAGTGCTTCGGCCGACCGGTAACCTGGGCTTCGATGCCCGCCTTGCGCAGCGCCTCCTCCAGCGGCCCCCGCACCTCCTCGAGGTGACGCTCCCGCTCCGCGCGGGACTGGTTGATGCCGCTCTCGATCGCGAAATAGCGCTCGGGGTGCAGCACCTTGAAGGCCCGGTCCTCGAGCTCCCACTTGATGCGGGCGATGCCGAACCGGTGCGCGAGCGGCGCATAGACATCCATGGTCTCCTGCGCCATCTCGAGCTGCCGGGAACGTTCCAGATACTGGATCGTGCGCATGTTGTGCAGGCGGTCGGCCAGCTTGATCAGCACGACGCGCGGATCGCGGGCGATCGAAAGCACCAGTTTGCGGTAGTTCTCGGCCTTGCGGGCGTCGGGGTTGTCCGTCCGGATGCCGCCGATCTTGGTCACGCCATCCACCAGAGCCGACACGTCCGGGCCGAACTCGGCCATGATCCGATCGAGACCGACCGTGGTGTCCTCGACGACATCGTGCAGCAGTCCGGCCATGACAGTGTCGGAATCGAGGCGCAGATCGGCCAGGATGTCGGCGACCGTCAGGCCGTGGACCAGGAACGGTTCCCCGCTCTGCCGGACCTGGCCGGAATGCGCCTGCTCCGCCAGCCGGAAGGCGCGCCAGAGGTGGTCCGCATCGGCCTGCGGATGCGCCGCCGCCACCTTGCGCACGACGCCGGTCATCAGGGCGGCCAGATCGGGCGACCCGACCCGCTGTTGGGAGAGATGATCGCTCATGGCGCCGCCGCGGGACGCAGGTCGACCAGGTGCTGCTGGACCGGATCGGCGGCGGCGCCGCTGCGCGGCCGCCAGGTGCTGCGGCTGAGCCGGAACAGGAGGTCCCAGCGTGGATCCGCCTGGCCCGCGGCGAAGGCGGCCGCCTCGCGCCAGGCGCGCCCGCTGCCGAAGGCGACGAAGTCCCGCGCCAGCGCCGAACCGCCTCCCGCTGCCGGGGCATCCGGGCCGCGGAACGAGAACCGCAAATGCTCCCCGCTGTTGCCCAATGGCTGCGGCTCGCGCGCGAAGCGCAGGCCGTCACAGCGGAACACCGGTTCGCGGTGCCCCTGTCCGAACGGCTCGAGCAGTTCCAGCTCGCTCACCAGGGCCGCCACTTCCCCCGCCGTCATCTCCAGCAACGGCAACTCGAGGTCGTACGGCTCGACCGGCACGCAACTCGGCGCCTCGGCCAGGGCGGCGAGGAACAGGGCGCGGAAGCGGTCCACATCCTCGCTCAACAGGGTCATCCCGGCCGCCTGGGCGTGCCCGCCCCAGCGCACCAAAAGCGACGCGCAGCGGTCGAGCACCCCCTTGATGTCCACGCCGGGCACGCTGCGCGCCGAGCCGCGCGCTTCGTCCCCCTCCACCGCGATCAACACCGCCGGCCGTCCGAACTGCTCCACCAGACGCGAAGCGCTGATGCCGATGACCCCCTTGTGCCAGCCCGGCGCCGCCAGCACCAGGCCGGGATCGCCGCGAGTCACGAACGGTTCGGCCTGCGCCACCGCCTCTTCTTTTACCCGCTGATCCATCACCCGCCGGACCCGGTTGTCCTTCTCGGCCTGCTGCGCCAGCGCGGCGGCCTCGACGACATCGTCGGTGAGCAGCAGCCGCAGCGCGGTTTCGGGATCGCCCACGCGACCACAGGCGTTCAGCCGAGGCGCCACCTGGTAAGCCAGATTCGCGGCGGTGACCGGGAAACTGCGGTCGAGTCCCGCCACCCCCAGCAGCGCCTCCACGCCGGGCCGGCGGGTCGCTCCCGCGCCGAGCCGCAGCAGACCGCGGTGTACGAGCGTGCGATTCTCGCCGGTCAGCGGCATCTGATCCGCCACCAGTCCGAGCGCGACCAGATCGAGCACCTCCTCGGCGAAAGTGGCCGGCAGGCAGGACGGATCGTGCCGGACCAGCGCCTCGGCAAGCTTGAAAGCCACCGCCACGCCACACAGGTCGGGATTCGGGTAGTCCGAGCCGGGACGCCGCGGGTTGACCACCGCCACCGCCTCGGGCCGCGTGCGGTAGAGGTGGTGGTCGAGCACCACCGTTTCCATGCCTAGTTGCCGGGCCAGTGCAATCTCCGCCCGCGCGGCCGAGCCGGTGTCGACCGTGATGAGCAGATGTGTCCCCGCCTCGCCCCAGGCGCGGATCTGCGCGGCGCTCACGCCATAGCCGTCGCGCCCGCGATGCGGCACGAACGGCGGCAGCGCCTCCACGCGGCGACCGTCGACGGTCAGCGCCCGCAGCAGCAGCCAGACGAGCGCGCAGCCGGTGATGCCGTCCACGTCGAAATCGCCGTGCACCGCGACCCGCTCGCCGCGCGCGGCGGCCGCGCGCAGCCGGGTCACCGCAGTGTCCATCTCCGCGAGCCGGAACGGGTCGTGCAGATGCGAAAGGGAAGGGAAGAAGAAACGCTCCAGAGACGGCGCATCAGCCAGGCCACGACTGGCCAGGATCGCCAGCAGGCGGTCCGACACCGGCACTTCCAGCGGCAGTTCACGCCGCAGCCAGTCCACCGTCGCCTCCGGCGCCGCGACCGATCGCTGCCAGTACCGTCCGGTCAGCAATCCGATCGGACCCGCCGCCACGGCGGGAGAGGGCGGATCCGGGAGACCGTCAGCCGTGAAATCGAATTCGAGCTGCAACGGTCTCTCCCACCGAAAAAGCAGAACCCCCCGCACCCGCGGGCCGAGCCGGGGTGGGGGGAGCCGGTCGTAAGCCGAGTTCTGTTGCCGCCGATGCGGCGACGATCATGTATCTAGGACCGGCGTTGCCGACGGCCTCCAGCGACCTACCCGGGAGTCCAGCGAGACGGGCAGCCTCGTCCTCCCCTATGCGGTCTTGCTCCAGGTGGGGTTTGCCGTGCCGCCCCCGTCGCCGGGAGCGCGGTGAGCTCTTACCTCACCGTTTCACCCTTACCGGGGCCAGCCCCGGCGGTCTGTTTTCTGTGGCACTTTCCTTGGGATCGCTCCCACCGGGAGTTACCCGGCACCCTGCCCTGTGGAGCTCGGACTTTCCTCGAATCCCTTGCGGAACCCGCGATCGTCTCCCCGACTCCCCACCTGCATGATAGGAACGACCGGCGGGATTGTCACCGCAAAACTGCCCTCAGCGTGCGGCAATCTCCGCGTCGAGCGCCTCGTTGGCCAACAGATCGGCCGCCTGGTTGCGTTCGCGCGGCACGTGACGCACCCGAAAGTTCTCCAGGCCGCGCGCCAGGAAAAGCACCTGCTGGTACAGGGGGCGCAGGTCGAGACTCTTCACGCGGTAGACGCCGGTCAGTTGACGGGCGATCAGTTCGCTGTCGAGGTACAGGTCGACCCGCCGGACATCCCAGGCAAGTACGAACTCCAGCGCGCGCAGGACCGCGCGGTATTCGGCGGCGTTATTGGTGGCGCGCCCGATCGATTCGCCATGGACGCACAGGTCAGGACCGCCCGGCAGGCGGAACAGCACGCCGATGGATGAAGGGCCGGGATTACCGCGACACGCCCCGTCGGTCCAGATCTCGAGGGTGCCGTCGCCGTTTCCGGGCAGGGGGCTCGTGCTCAGGGTGGCGGCGCGCGGCAGGCCGGCCAGGCTCTCGCGCAAGGCGGCGCCCGCCCCGGTCTCCTCGCGCGGGGCGGCAACCACGGCAGGGACGCCGCCACCTCGCGACGCCGCCGCCTCCTGCATCAGTTCGCGCCGCCAGGTGATCAGGCGCCGGCGCAGATCCTTGACGGTGAGCCCACACTCCCGGGCCAGGGCGCGCAGATTGCCGCTCTTCTCGAGCGCGGCCAGCAACTCGGGCAGGGTCTCGGGACCGGCGGGCTCGGATTCGGACACACATCCCCCTTCGGGCGGCAATTCACTCGGCCGCCACCAGATAGCGGCCACAGCCCTGACAACGCAAAAGCAGCCGTCCCCGCTCCACGTCGAGCGCGCGCTGCAGCGGCGGCCGGGCGCCGCATCCCCCGCAGGCCCCCCCCTCGATCGCGACGACCGGAGGGGGCACCGCCCCGCGGAGCTTGGCCACCGTCGCGGCCACATCCGGCGGCAACTGCGCATCGCAGGCCGCAACCTCCCCACTCAACGCCGCGATACGTATCGCGGCCGCCGCCTCATCGCGGGTCGCGGCGGGCGCGGCGTCCGCGGCGCTCGTCTGGCGCTCCGTCGCCTCGCTCTCGCGGGTCCGGGCCTCGGCCTGCAGCAGCTCCGCCCTCTCCAGGGCCTCCAGGGCCTGCTCCGCAAGCGGACCGAGCTCGGCCTCCACGGTCGCGGTTTCGCGGGCCAGCGCCGCCCCTTCCCGCTCGTTCTGGACCTGCCGCTGTCGTTCCCGCAGCCGGGTCAGCGCCGCCTCGCGCTCGCGCAGCCGGGTTTCCAGCGCGCGCGCCTCGCGCAGCGCCGCCGCCTGCCGCTCCCGCGCGGCGACCGCCTCCGCGCCCAGTTCCGCGGCCAGCCCCACGCCGAGCGACTGGCGGCGCACGGCGGCGTTCGCCTGTCCACGGGCGCGTTCCAGCCGTGCTTCGGCGCGCGCCAGGTTGGTCAGCCAGAAAATCACGCCTTCGGCCACGTCCGGCCCTCCTGACGACCCGCGAGTCTGTTCCGCCAACGACAAAGGGTGCCGCAGCACCCTTAGTCTCCGCGACCACGCGGCCCTGGTCCGTGTCGCGCGCCCCCTGGGACCACGCGCGCCGCGAACGCTGGTGATGTGGTGGGCGATACTGGACTCGAACCAGTGACCTCTCGCGTGTGAGGCGAGCGCTCTAGCCAGCTGAGCTAATCGCCCTGCTTCGCATCTGGTGGGCCCATCAGGATTTGAACCTGAGACCAACCGGTTATGAGCCGGCCGCTCTCACCGCTGAGCTATGGGCCCGCGCCGGCGGCGTGAGCACGATAATCGCTGCCTGCGTCGGGGTCAACCCCGCGCTTCAACCAATGTCCGTGTAGCCCTTCAGTTTCCGGCTGCGACTCGGATGACGCAGCTTGCGCAGTGCCTTGGCCTCGATCTGCCGTACCCGCTCCCGCGTCACCTTGAAAATCGTGCCGACCTCCTCGAGAGTGCGCGGAGTGCCGTCGCCGAGTCCGAAACGCAGGCGGATCACCTTTTCCTCGCGGCGGGACAGCGTGCTCAGGACCCGCTGCAGCTGGTCCTTCAGCATCGCGTGTGCGGCCACGTGCGCCGGCGACAGGGCGCTGGTGTCCTCGATGAAATCGCTCAGATTGCTGTCCTCGTCCTCCCCGATCGGCCGGTCGAGCGATACCGGTTCCATGCTCGCCTTCATGACGCCATTTACCTTATCGAGCGGCATCTCGAGCGAACGGGCGACCTCCTCCGGAGACGGCTCGCGGCCCAGCTCCTGCACCAGCTGGCGAGAAGTGCGATTCACCTTGTTGATCGCCTCGATCATGTGCACCGGCACGCGGATGGTGCGCGCCTGATCCGCGATCGCCCGGGTGATGGCCTGGCGGATCCACCAGGTAGCGTAGGTGGAAAACTTGTAACCCTTGCGGTAGTCGAACTTCTCGACCGCGCGCATGAGGCCCGAGTTGCCCTCCTGGATGAGGTCCAGGAATTCCAGACCCCGGTTCGTGTAGCGCTTGGCGATGCTGATCACCAGCCGCACATTCGCCTCGATCATCTCGCGCTGCGCGGCCGCCACCTCGCGCTCTCCGGCCTCGATGGCATCGGCGATCTCGGCCAGATCCTTGGCGGAGAGTCCGATTTCCCGCTCGATCTCGTGGATCCGCTTGCGGTAGCCCTTGATGCGCCTCTGCGCCTCCAGCGCGATGTCGCGCTGCTCGGCCGCACCGCCCCGCTCACCGTCGCCGTCGGCGCGGCGTCGGCCGCGCGCGCCGCCAGTCCCCGCCGGACGCAACCGGGCCTCCTCGTCGCCCATTCGCGAGACGAGGTCCTTCACCTTGCTGTGCACCAGACGCAGCTTGTTCGAAAGCTGTTCGACCTGGGCGGTCGACAGATGCAGGTCCTGGAAGGTCTCCGTGATCTTCTTCTCGCGCGCCTGGATCATCCGCGTCAGCGTGGCGGCCCGCGTGCTGTTTCCCGCCGGCCGCAGTTCGCGCCGCGCCTCGACCAGTTCCTTCTGCAGCTTCTCGATCAGGTCGACGGCGCGCAGGATCCGCGTCCCCTCCTTGCGGGGCGAGTAGTGGACATTCCAGGTGCTGCTGTCGTGCTGCACGACTTCGTCGACATGGACGTTGTCGGTCATCAGCTGCGCGGCGATCTGGCGCAGCTCCTTGAGCGTGTGGCTCGAGCGGATCGTGACACGGATGACCGCGAGCTGCCCGTCCTCCATGCGACGCGCCAGGTTGACCTCGCCCTGGCGGGTCAGCAGCGGGACGCGCCCCATCTCGCGCAGGTACATGCGCACCGGGTCGTCATACTTGATGTTGCTCCGCACCGCCTTGCGCAGGACGGCGGCCTTCTTCCTGCCGCGCGCGGCGCGCAGGATGAGTTTGCGCTGCGCGTCCTCCTCCGAATCGAAAATGTCGATTCGCAGTTCGCCCAGACGATCATAGATGCGCTCGAAGATCTCCTCGATCTCCGGCTCGTCTCCGATCATCTCGTTGATCTGGTCATAGACCACGTAGCCCTGTCCCTGGCGGGCGGCCCGCGAAAGCGTGTCGATGATCGCCGCGAAGCGCTGCTTTTCCATCCTTGTCGCGACCCCCCGTTGGTCAGCGTGCGGCGGCGGCGCGCCGTCGTTCCATCTCGGCAGCCAATTCCAGCCGCTCGTGACCGTCGCGGACGGCTTTGACGAAATCCCCGCGCTCGGGGACCAGATCGCCCGCGAGCAGATCCGCGACAAAGCACCGGTAGGCGGCGCTGAATTCGTGCCATTCCGCCTGCACGAAAAGGCCCGGTGGCGCCTCTTCGCCGGCGGCGCGAGCCGTCTGCCAGCGCAGCATCTCGCCGCGCAGCAGGTCCCCTTCCGGCGTTGCACAGGCGCGCTCCGCCCGGAGCCGCAGCAACTCCCCCGCCGCCCGCCCCGTGTCATCGCGCAGAGCGTGCGCGAACATCACAGCCTCGACCGCGGCCCGATCGAGCCACGGCCCCGCCGGCGCGACCGGCCGCGACGGTCCCGACGCGGCGGTCCCGGATGCACCGCCAGCCACATCCGCATCCGCGCCGCCGCGGGTCGCCGCCTGGCGGGCATCCCCGCGCAGGCGCGCCGACTCGCGCTCCAGAATACCCAGCCCGATGCCGAACAGTTCCGCCGTCTCCTGCAGGAGGTACGCCTGGCGGATGGGATCGGGAACCTGGGCGATCGACTCGAGCGCGCGCCGCACCGCGCGTTCCTTCGCCACCCGTGTACCGCCACGTTCCTCGACCAGCTCCCGCAGGAACGGCAGGTAGCCGGACGCGCGCGACAAAATCCCGCCCAGGGCCGCCGCGTCGCGCGCCTGCAGGAACGAAGCCGGATCCTCGCCCTGCGGCAGCCGCGCCACGCGCGGTTCAAGTCCCTGCGCCAGCGCCGTCTGGCACCCCTTGACCGTGGCGCCGAGTCCGGCGCGGTCACCGTCGAAGAGCAGGAAAACCGTCGGGCAGCCGCGGCGCAGCAGCCGCGCCTGATCGGCGGTGAAAGCCGTGCCGCAGGTCGCCACGCCGTTGGCGAAACCGGCCTGCGCCAGGGCGATCAGGTCAAGGTATCCCTCCACGAGGATGGCTGTCTTCAACCGCGCGATCGCGATCCGCGACGAGGCGAAGCCATACAGCAGCTTGCCCTTGCTGAAGTAGGCGCTTTCGGGAGAGTTGAGATACTTCGGTTCGCCCTGGCCGAGCAGGCGGCCGCCGAACCCGGCGACCCTCTGCGCGACATTCCGTATCGGAAAGATAATGCGGCCGCGGAAATAGGCAAAGGGCGGCTCCGCTCCCCGCTGCCCGAACAGGCCGGCACGCAGCGCCAGATCCTGGCTTACCCCCTCGCGCGCGAGCGCCTCGACCAGCCAGCTCCCGCCCGGCGGCGCCCAGCCGATCTCGTAGCGGCGCGCCACTTCGTCGCCGAACCCCCGCTCCCGCAGGTAGCCGCGCGCCGCCTCCCCCCGCTCGCTCCAGAACGCCTCCTGCCACAGTTTCACGGCGGCATCGTTCGCGCGGTGGAAGGCGAGCCGCTCCCCCTCCCCCTCGTCCTCGGCAAGATACCGCGCGAGGTCGATGTCAAGGGGACGCGCGAGCGTTTCGACGGCCTCCGGGAAACTCAGTCCCTCCACCTTCATCAGGAAGGAGATGACATCGCCCCCTTCGCCACATCCGAAGCACTTGTAGATCTGGCGGGACGGATTGACGTGGAAGCTGGGACCCTTCTCGCGGTGGAACGGGCAGAGCGCCTTGAAAGCGGAGCCGGCCGCGTGCAGCGTGACATAACGCCGCACAACGTCGACGATATCGGTCTCTTCCTTGATGCGGACAACGACGTCCCGAGGCAGGCTGAGCGCCATCCGCACGACCTTCCGACACGACCGGGAAGCACGGTCAAACCGCGCGGCGGGAATCGTACATACTAACCCCGCAAGTGGTTCCCTGGCAAGGCCGGAGCGACCCGCCCGGCCGGATCAGACCAGATGGACGACCGTCGCCCCGGCCCCTCCCCGCCGCAAAGGCGCCGGTTCTACCCGGGCGACCCGGTGGTCGGCGGCCAGCCGCTCCAGCAGGGCCTCCCGCAGCCGGCCGGTCCCCAGACCGTGCACCACCAGGATTTCCGGCACCCCGGCCGGGATCGCCCGGTCCAGGAGCAGATCGAGCCGATCCCAGGCCTCGTCGGCGCGGTGACCCCGCAGATCGATCTCCTGGGTCGACGGCGCGCCGTCGCGCCAAACCCAGCCGCCGGCCACATCCGGCGCGGGGACGGCGTCCGGCGGGACGCCGGTCGCCGATGCGCCGCCGGCGTTGAGCAGTTCGACATCGGCCGCTCCGAGGGTCAGCCGCAGGCCGCGAGCCTCCGCCACGACCCTCTCGCCACGAACCTCCACAAGCAGACCGGTCAGCCCCAGGTGCGGAATGCGCACCTGGTCGCCGGGCCGCAGGACCGCCATCGACCCGGCCGGCGCGGGGTCGGGCGCTGCGGCCTGCAGACGGGCGTCGAACTCCCGCAGCTTATCGCGCGCGCGCCGCGCCGCGCCGGTGTCGCCGCCGCGCGCCTCCCGCACGGCCGCCTCCAGCTCGCGTCGCCCCTCCTTCAGCAGCAGTTCCCCGTCGCGCCGCGTGGCGGCGAGCAGTTCCGCCCGCTCCCGCTCCAACTCTGCGAGCCGCTCCGCCAGAGCCCGTTCCCGGGCACCCACCGCTGCCGCCCCCTCGCGCGCGTCCGCCTCGAGCGCCGCCAGCGCACGGGTCCGCTCCCCCAGCTCACCGAGCAGCCGCTCGACCTGGAACCGTTCCTCGCCCACCCGGCGACGCGCCCCCTCCAGCAGCTCCGTCGGCAGCCCGCAGCGGGCGGCGATGGCGAAGGCATGGCTCGCCCCGGGCACCCCCATGCGCAGCGTGAAAAGCGGCCGCAGGGTGCGGTCGTCGAAATCCATGGCGGCGTTGAGCATCAGGGGGTGCTCGTGCACCGCGGCCTTGAGCAGGCCGAAATGGGTCGTTGCGAGCACGGTCGCGCCGCGCGCGGCGAGGGTCTCGAGCACCGCGAGCGCCAGCGCCGCCCCTTCGTCGGGATCGGTGCCGGAGCAGATCTCATCGCACAGGACCAGCGCGCCGTCGCCGGCCCCGTCCACGAAACGCGCCAGGTGCCCAAGATGCGCGCTGAAACTGCTGAGCGAATGTTCGATCGACTGTTCGTCCCCGAGGTCGACGAAAAGCCGCTTCACCAGGGGCAGCCGGCTGTCCTCGCGCACCGGGACGTCCCAGCCGCTCTGCGCGAGCAGCACGCAGACGCCGACCGTCTTGAGCGCGACCGACTTGCCGCCGGCGTTCGGGCCGCTCACCAGGAGCACCCGCCGGCCCGCCGGCAATTCGAGGTCCAGCGGCACGACCCCGCCCGCCGGCGCGCCGGCCGCGGACGGATCGAGCAACGGGTGGCGGGCGGCGCACAGACGCAGCGACCCGCCCGCGTCCAGATCGGGGCGGGAGCCCCGCCGCCGGGCGCTCCACTGCAGCGCGGCCCGCGTCTCGTCAGCCAGCGCCAGCAGACCGCCCGCGTCGATGAACACCGGTGCGGCGGCTTCAACCGCCCGGTTGAGTTCGGCGAGGATACGCGCCTCCTCCGACGCCATCTCCAGCCGCGTCTCCACGAGCGCGTTGTGCAGTTCGACGACGGCGGCCGGTTCGACGAACAGCGTGCCGCCGGTGGCCGAGCGGTCGTGCACGATCCCCTCGAGCCGGCGGTGTGCGCCGGCCCGCAGCGGCAGGCAGTAGCGGTCGCCACGCAGCGTCACCTCGTCGCCCGTGACGAGACCGGTCGCGCGCGCCTGCGCCAGGGCCCGTTCGGCGGCAGCGCGCGCCTCGCGTTCCTGGTCACGCGCCGCGCGGCGCAGCCGGCCCAGGACCGGCGTGGCGTCGTCGCGCAGCCGCCCGTCGCGGTCGCAGGTCCGGCGCACGGCCGCAGCAAGGTGCCCGAGTCGCTCCTGGCGTGCAGCCGCGCCGCTCCAGGTGGGCCAGGCGTCGGGGTCGCGGCGGAAATGGTCGTTCAGGGCGTCGAGTGCGACCGCGGCCGCGGCCACCTGCAGCAGATCGGGGCCATCGAGGGCCAGGGGCCGGGATCCCTCCAGCCAGTCCATCACGTCGGAGATTTCCAGCAGCGGCGGCCATTCGCCCCGCTCGCCCGGCGCGCGCAGTTCGTCGGCCAGCCGGCGGCGCAGCGCGATCGGACCGGCCGCCACATAGGGGCGGCGCACCGTCACCGCGGCGGCCGCGCGCCGGTTCAGGCAGAGGCCGGCGATGCCGGCCGCGACGCGGGGCCATTCCAGCAGACGCAGGGCCCGCTCCCCCTCCTCGTCCGCGGGCCACGCCTCCTCGCGCCCGGCGCGCGCAAGCTCGGCGATGAGCGGGATCACGCGCTCACCCCCCCGGCCGCGCGGCGGGCCGCTCCGCGAGACTGTCGGCCGTTTCCGGGTGCAGGCGTTCGTCGACCGCCTCGGCGGCCGCCCCCGCGGCGCGGCGCGCTCCGTCGCGCAGGCCGTGCCAGGCGCGCTCCGGCGCGCCCCCGAGATCGCGGAAGGTGCCCGACAACGCGGGCGCGGCGACGAGGATCGCCCGGGTGACCGGATTGGCCTCAAAACCAGCGCGGCGCGCTTCGCCGCCCGGCATCCGTCCGGCCAGGTGCAACAGCGCGCTCGCCAGCAACAGACCCAACAGCAGGCCGCAAACCGCGCCCCCCGCCCGATCCACCCCGCCGACAATGCCGAAGTGGAGAGCCTTCGCCGCCAGCGCGGCGACCAGCCGCGTCAGCAGCAGGCCGAGCAGGAACAGCACGATCCAACCTACGTACAGCCGTGCCCGCCCCTCCAGCCGTGTCCAGCCGGTGAGCAGGGCACCCAGCCCCGCCGCCTCGGCGGTGGCGAAGTAGAAGCTGGCCAGCGCTCCGGCCAGCTCGAGCACGCGGCGCAGCAGTCCTGCCCGCCACCCCTGCCACGCACAGCCGGCGATCAAGAGGAGTGCAAGAACGGTCATCACCGTGATCATGGTCCTCCAGTCCGGCGTCAGCCCTGCAGCAGCCGTTTGACCGCGGCGCTGACCCGCGTGCCGTCGGCCTGTCCGGCGATCTTCGGCATCACGACCTTCATCACCCTGCCCATGTCCTGCGGGCCGGTCGCGCCGGTCTCGGCCACGGCGGCGCGCACCGCCGCCTCCAGCCCGGCATCGTCCATTTCCGCCGGCAGGAATTCGGCCAGGATCGCCATTTCGGCTTCGCCGCGGGCGATCAACTCGGGCCGCTCCGCGCGCTGCGCCCCGGCCACCGCCTCCCTGACCTTGCGCTGATACGAACCGAGCACCTTGACAATGCCGGCGTCGTCGAGCACCACCCGCTGATCGACCTCGATCTGTTTGATCTGCGCCTGCATCATGCGCAGCGGTTCGAGTCGCGCCTTGTCGCGCGCCTTCATGGCGGCGATCACGGCGGCCTGCAAACGCGCCGCGAGAGGTCCGGTGGCCATCGCTGTCTCCTTTCCCGGTGCGCTGCCGCACCGCAATCCAACCTGGGCCAGGACTGACCACGGAGGCAGGACAGCCCCCGGTCAGGCGCGCCGTTCGCGCGCCTCCCGTACGGCCTGCAAAAGCACCAGCCCCGCCGCCGCGGCGGTCTCGGTGCGCAGCCGGTGCGGGCCGAGGCGGACCGCCGCCGCGCCGGCCCCGACCAGAGTCCCCCGTTCGGCTTCGGTCCAGCCCCCCTCGGGACCGACCACCCAGACAAGAACGTCCCGGTCGGCGACACCACCGCGCAGCAGCGCCGCGGCGTCGAGCGTCGGGCGGCCTCCGGACGCGCCGTCGGTCGACTCCCGGCGCGCCTCTTCCTCCCCATAGAAGAACCGCGCGCCGGGCAGCGCCGCGAGGCAGCCGGCCAGGCTGTCCGCCGCGTGCACTACCGGCACGAGGGAGCGCCCCGCCTGCTTGGCGGCGGCGCGAACGACCGCCTCCCAGCGCCCCTGTCGCCCCGCGCCCGGATCGACGACCGCCCGTCCGGTGCGCAGCGGCCGGATCGCGTGCGCCCCCAGTTCGACCGCCTTCTCCAGCGCCCAGGTGAACCGCGGCCCCTTGACGAGGCCGCAGGCCAGCACGAGCCGCGGGCCGTCCCGCTCCCAGGGATCGTCACGCACGACCCGTATCGCGACCACCGCCCGCCCCCCCCGCACGGAGACCAGTTCACCGTCCAGGAACCGCCCGTGCCCATCGGCCAGGAGCACCGACGCCCCCGGGGCGGCGCGCAGCACGCGGGTCAGGTGGTGGGTCTCGTCGGCGCCGAGCACGATTTCGTCGTCCGGGCCCGGAGAGCCGGTCACAGCGTCGGCGGGCAGCAGGAACAGGCGCAACAGGGGGCCTCCCGCGGATCAGTCGGCGACGCGGCGGCCGGGGGCGGGAATCTGCGCGGCCAGGCCGTCACGCAATTTCTCCACCAGGGTTGTCTGTTCGGCAGTGAGTCGCGCGGGGGTCCAGGCGATCACCCGCACCAGTTGATCCCCGCGGCCCCCACGCTGCAGACGCGGCAGCCCCTTGCCGCGCAGACGGAAGATCTTGTGCGACTGCGTGCCGGCGGGAATCTTCAGGGCGAGCTTCCCCTCGATCGCCGGCACCTCCACCTTGACGCCGAGCATCAGGTCGAGCGGCGAAATCGGCACCTCGATGAGCACGTCGTCGCCGTGCCGCTCGAAGAGATCATCATCGGCCACCTCCATGACGACCCTCAGATCACCGGCCGCGGCGCCATGCCCGCCGGTATCGCCCCGCCCCGGCACATCCATATAGTTGCCGCTCGCAACTCCGGCGGGAATCTGGATCTCGACCGTTTCCTCGCCCCGCAGGGTGCCGCTGCCGGCGCAGGAGCCGCACGGCTTGTCCACGAACTGACCACGCCCCTGGCAGCGGGGGCAGATCCCCTCCGTGATCATCTGGCCCAGCAGCGACTGGCGCACCTGCCGCACCCGTCCGCGCCCGCCGCACTGCGCACAGGCCGCGGGTCGGCTGCCTGGCGCCGCGCCCGTGCCCTGGCAGTCGCCGCAGGCGACCAGCTTCTTGAGCTTGAGCTTCTTGCGGGCCCCCTGCGCGACTTCCTTCAGTGACAGGCGCACGGTGATCTGCAGATCACGACCCCGCGCCGCGCGGCCCGGACCGGCACGTTCGCCGAACAGATCGCCGAAGCCGCCGAAATTGCGCAGGAAGGACTCGAGTGCGTCGTTGATGTCGAAGCCGGCGCCGCCGCCGAAGCCGCTCAACGGCGATTGCGGACCGGCGTGGCCGAAGCGGTCGTACTGCGCCCGTTTCTGGGAATCCTTGAGCACCTCGTACGCCTCGGTCGCCTCGCGGAACTTCTCCGCGGCGCCCGGGTCG
This sequence comes from uncultured bacterium, assembly GCA_963732385.1. GTDB lineage: Bacteria > Krumholzibacteriota > Krumholzibacteriia > LZORAL124-64-63 > LZORAL124-64-63 > CAVSZB01. The sequence continues at coordinate 827,497 of CAVSZB010000007.1, forward strand.
TCGGGATTGCGGTCAGGGTGATGCTTGACGGCAAGCTTGCGGTAGGCCCGCTTGACCTCCGTCTCATCGGCGGTGCGGGGCACGCCCAGCACCTCGTAGTAATCACGTTCATGTTTCATCGTGGGCCGGCGGGGGTTGCGCCGCGGGCAGCGCCACGATAAGGGCGCCCGGGACGCCGGTCAAGGCCGGGCGACGGCGCGACGGCGCGACCTCAGCGGCTGTAGAGCTGGTCCGCGATGACGTGCGAACGCTGGGCCAGCGTGTCGGTCAGGGCCGTCAACCGCTCCGTGGCCTCCTCTTCGAGCGCCTGCCGCACGTCGGCGAGCGCGCCCTCGATCGCGCTGCGCTCCTCCTCGGAGACACTGCCGCCGTACTCCGCCAGCGCCGTCGTCACGTTCATCAGCATCAGCTCGGCACGGTTGCGGATCTCGGCCGACCGTTTCTTGGCCAGGTCCTCCTCACGGCGCGCTTCCGCGTCGGTGATCAGGCGCGAAATCTCGGTCTCGGACAGATTGCCCGAGGCGTGGACCTGGATCTGCTGTTTACGGCCGGTGCCGAGGTCGGTCGCGCTGACGCTGACGATGCCATTGGCGTCGATATCGAACACCACTTCGACCTGCGGCACGCCGCGGGGCGCCGGCGGGATGCCGACCAGATCGAAGCGGGCGAGACTGCGGTTGTCGGTCGCCATCTCGCGCTCGCCCTGAAGGACGTGCACGGAGACCGCGTTCTGGTTGTCGATCGCAGTGCTGAAAGTCTGGCTGCGCCGGGTCGGGACAGTGGTGTTGCGCTCGATCAGCTTCGTCATCACGCCACCGAACGTCTCGATGCCCAGGGAGAGGGGCGTCACGTCGAGCAGGAGAATCTCGTCCACGGCCCCCTGCAGGATCCCGGCGTGCAACGCGGCCCCCATCGCCACGACCTCGTCCTGGTTGACCGACCGGTTCGGCTCCCGGTTGAAGATGCGGCGCACGGTCTGCTGCACCAGGGGGATCCGCGTCGATCCGCCCACCAGCAGCACCTCTTCGACCTGCCCCGATTCGAAATGTGCGTCGGCGAGCGCCTGCCGGCACGGTTCCACGGTGCGCTCGATCAGCGGCGCCACCAGCGACTCGAAGCAGGAGCGGCTCAGCATGACGTCCAGGTGCACGGGGCCGGAATCGTTGCTGGCGATGAACGGCAGGTTGATGTGCGTCTCCAGCGCGCTCGACAGTTCGCACTTGGCCTTTTCCGCGGCGTCCTTGAGACGCGCGACAGCGACCCGGTCGCGCGCGAGGTCGATGCCGTGTTCCTCGCGGAAACTGGCGGCCAGCCAGTCGATGACCACCTGATCGAAGTCGTCGCCGCCGAGATGCGTGTCGCCCGCGGTCGACTTCACCTCGTACACGCCGTCGCCGAGCGTGAGGACCGAGACGTCGAAGGTGCCCCCGCCGAGATCGTAAACCGCCACGCGCAGCTGCTTGCGCTGGTGCGCGCCGTAGGCGAGCGCGGCCGCGGTCGGCTCGTTGATGATTCGCAGCACGTTCAGGCCGGCGATGCGGCCCGCGTCCTTGGTGGCCTGGCGCTGCGCGTCGTTGAAGTAGGCCGGCACCGTGATCACGGCATCGGTGACCTCTTCGCCCAGCACCTCCTCCGCCCGGAGCTTGAGCGCCTGCAGGATGCGCGCCGAGACCTCCTGGGGCGTGAAAGTCTCGCCGTCAACCTCGACCACGGCCAGTCCGGTGCCGGACGCCTTGACCACCTTGTAGCCGGCGCGCTGCACCTCCGCGAGCGCCTCGTCGTAGCGCAGGCCCATGAAGCGCTTGATGGAAACGATCGTCTTGTCGGGGGCGGTGATGGCCTGGCGCCGCGCGATCTGCCCCACCAGCCAGGTGCCGGTCTTGCTCTTGCTGATCACCGAGGAGGTGGTGCGATGTCCCTGCTCGTTGGTGATGATCTCCGGCTCGCCTCCGCTGATGAAGGCCACGCAGGAGTTCGTAGTCCCGAGATCGATGCCGATCGCCTTGCCCATGATTTCCTCCGTGACCGACTCCGGAGCCCCGCCTTCACTTCGCCACAATGACACGGCAGGGCCGGATGACCAGATCCTTGAGCCGATAACCGGACTGGACCACCTCCGCGATCTGCCCCGGGACCGCCCCCTCCTTCTCCACCTGCAGGATCGCCTCGTGCAGGGCAGGGTCGAATTCGATCCCGACGGCCTCGATCCGCTCGAGGCCCTGGCTCATGAGGATGTCCCGGAACCGCTGGTGGATCAGACCCACCCCGCTCCGCAGACTGTCCAGTTCCCCTTCCTGGCCCGCGCTCTCGCTTAGCGAGATCACGGCGCGTTCGAAGTTGTCCAGGATCTCCAGCAGGTCCCGCAGCAGCCCCGCCACCGCGTAGACCCGCACATCGTCGATTTCCTTGCGCGTCCGCTTGCGGAAGTTGTCCAGCTCCGCGGCCGCGCGCAGCCAGCGCTCCCGCAACTCGTCGCGCTCCCGGCGCAGCCCCTCCAGTTCCTGCGCGGCCGCGTCGGACTCCAAAAGGCCCGCCTCACGGCTCTCGTCCGGGACCGCAGGCCCGGTATCGGCGACAACCAACTCGCTGTTGCTATCGTCCGGCGGCAATTCGGGTTGAGTGAAATCGTCGGTCATGACCAGGCCAACCTCCCAGGGCGATGGGCGTCCACGCGGGCGGGCGCCGAGGCGAGTCTCCGGCGGTCAGGCGATCCGCCGGAGGGTGTTCAGGACGACGTCCATCCCGGCGACGGCGCGGGGATAGGGCATGCGACGCAGGCCGAGCACCGCGAGGATCCCGCGGCGACCGCCCACCGTGAACGGGGCGGAGAGCAGGCTGAAGGGGCGCAATTCGCCGACCGGATTCTCGTCGCCGATCCAGACCGCGATGCCACCGGCGCCGCCGCCGTCGAGCCGCTGCAGGGTTTCGCGCATCTGGCGGCGCGATTCCAGGAAACGGATCAGGCTCTTGAGCCGGCCGGGATCGGAGAATTCCGGCTGCTCGAGCAGGCGCCCGAGACCGTCGAGTGCGATCTCCCCCTCCTCCAGATCACCGAACAGCTCGCTGCCGTCGGCGGCAAGTTCGCTCGCGCAGCGATCGGCGGGCGAAACGCCGGCATCGAGAGTCGGCAGCGCGCGGGTCCGGATTTCGGCCACCGTGCGCCCCGAGACCCGCTCCGAGAGCAGACGCGCGGCCTGCGCCACGACCGCGGCCGGATAGTCGCGCCCGGTCGTGAAGACGCCGGAGCGCACATGCGCGTTCTCGAACACGAGCACCATCAGGATCCGCCGGCCTTCGCGCGGATAGAGATCGAGCCGCAGCGCGCGGGCGCTCTCCCACGACGGCCCGAGGATGATGCTCACCCCGGCGGTCAGTTCGCTCAGCAGCGCGGCGAGCACCTGGCCGATGGCCTGCGTACCGGCGTGCCGCTGCAGCCGCGCCTCCACACGCCGCAGCACCTCGCGCGGAGGCGCATCATCGAGCAGCGGGCGCGCCGCCAGGTAGCGATCCAGGAAGGAGCGGAAGCCTTCATCCGTCGGCACGCGCCCGGCCGACGCGTGCGCCTGCGCCAGCCAGCCCTCCGCCTCGAGTCGGACCATGACCGCGCGGATCGTGGCCGGCGAGAGATCCCCGCGCAGCGCGCGCGACACGAGCGTCGAGCCGACCGGCTGCCCCGTTTCCACGTGCAGACGGACGATCGCGTCAAGGATCTCGTACCGCCTGTCGTGGGCGCGACGCATCTCTCTCCCCGGGGAGGCCGGCGGCGGCGAGGGTGTCAACGACCTTATTGCGAGGTTGCGGGTCCGGGCAATCGCCGGCAGCGCCGAACGACCAGCCACGTCTTCAACCTATACTCAGCCGCATCGGGGGTGTCAACCAGGGCGGGTCGGCGACCGGGGAGAGTGAAGCAACGCCCGTGCCAGAATCTCTTCAAGACTGTCGAGGCGCAAAAAGCCGCGCGGCGTCAATTGCAGGCGCCCCCCGGCGACGCGCCAGAGCCCCTGAGCCTCCCCCTCCGCCAGCGGCAGCAGACCGGGTGGCACGCGATCGAGCGGCAGGCCCTCGACAGTGCGCAGCGGCAGGATAACACGCTCCAGGCGCCTCTGCGCCCGGTCGAGCGGATCGACCGTCTCCTCCGGCAGTTGTCCCGCCTCGACCGCGTCGGCGTACCGCAGCGCATCCCCCAGGTTCGCGTAGCGGCGCCGGCCCCAGAAACCGTGCGCGCCGGGGCCGAGCCCAAGGAAGGGGACGTCGTTCCAGTAGGCGCGATTGTGCCGCGATTCCCCCCCCGGGCGGGCGAAGTTCGCCACCTCGTACTGCCGCAGGCCAGCCGCCTCCAGCGCCGCCACTCCGGCCAGCCAGGTGTTGGCCGTCGGTCCCTCGGCCGGCGCCCGCCGCCGGCCCGCCGCAACCGCCTCGGCCAGCGCCGTGCCGTCGTGCAACTCCAGAATGTATAGCGAGACGTGCTCCACTCCGAGTTCGACCGCCTCGCGCAGTTCGTCGGCGAGCCGGGCCGGACGCACCCCCGGCGCGACGATCCAGTCGGCCGACACGCGGGGGAACCGGTCGACCGCCAGCGCCAGCGCCTTCCGCGCCGCCACCGCGTCGGCCCGCCGTCCCAGCCAGCGCAGCACACGGTCGTCAAGGCTCTGCACGCCGAGGCTGACCCGATTCAGTCCGGTCTCCCGCCAGGCGGCCGCGATCGCCGGCGTAAAGCTCTCGGGGTTCGCCTCCACCGTCGCTTCGAGGTCGGGCGCGGCCGGCAGACGGCCGGCGGTCGCGGCGAGCAGCTCCGCCAGCAACTCCGGCTCGAGCAACGACGGCGTGCCGCCACCGACGTAGAGCGTGCGCAGCACGGCCCGTCCCTCCCGCAGCGTGGCGCAACGGTCGCGCCGCAGCGCGAACTCGCCCGCGATCGCCGCGGCCACGCGTCGGCGCAACGCCGCATCGTGCGTCGCCGTCCGGGCGAAGTGGCAGTAGGGACAGATCGTCCCGCAGAACGGAATGTGCAGATAGAGCCCCCCCCCGCGGCGGGCGGGGACGATGCCGGAGACAGGCGGCGGAACGGGCATGCAAGCCCTCAGCGGATGATGTCCCCGAGGCGCGACAGGCGCGGCCGCATCCGATCCTTGTCCCAGGACCAGTAGATGAACAGCGCGCGTCCCTTCACCAGCTTGACGTCGAGCGGGCCCCAGAAGCGGCTGTCGGCGCTGTTGTAGCGGTTGTCACCCATCATGAACAGATGGCCCGGCGGCACGACATAGGGACCGAAGGCGCGGTTGAGTTCACTCCCGCGGAGCAGTTTGTCCTGATCGTGCCAACTGTGCGGTTCATACAGCCGGCTGTCCACGTACAGCAGCCCGTCGCGCACCTGCACCGTGTCGCCCGCCACGGCGACGCAGCGTTTGATGTAGTCCTGGTTCAGGTCCCGCGGGTACTGGAAGACGATGATGTCGCCCTGACGGGGCTGCCGCAACGCCGGCAGTTTCAGGACCGGCAGATCCTCGGCGAGCGTGCGGCCGAGAATCCGGATCCGGTCGGGAGTGCGGGCGCCGTAGACGAATTTATCCACGAACAGGAAGTCGCCCACGAGCAGCGTCTTCTCCATCGAGCCGGTCGGGATGCGAAAGGCCTGGAACAGGAACTGCCTGATGCAGAGAGCGAAGAGGACGGCCACGCCGATCGCCCGCACATACTCCAGGAACACCCGGCGCACGGACGAGGGGGCGGTGACGCGGGGAACGGATCGGCCCTTGGGAGCGGCGGCGACGTCGGACATGAACAGGCGACCTCTCTGTCACGCCGCGCGGCGCAACGACCGGCTGATACGTGGAAAGCGTCCGGGTGGTTCCCCCATCCCGTGAAAAACTAGCGCTCGATTTTCAGGACCGCCAGGAAAGCCTCCTGGGGAATCTCCACGGCGCCGATCTGCTTCATGCGCCGCTTGCCCTCCTTCTGCTTCTCAAGCAGCTTCCGCTTGCGCGAGATATCGCCGCCGTAGCACTTGGCCGTGACGTTCTTGCGGAACGCCTTGACTGTGGTCCGGGCGATCACGCGCGTGCCGATTGCGGCCTGGATCGCGACTTCGAACATCTGCCGGGGGATCAGTTCCTTGAGCTTGCGGCAGAGGCTGACGCCCCAATTGTAGGCCCCCTCGCGGTGCACGATGCAGGCGAGCGCATCCACGGGATCGCCATTGATCAGGATGTCGAGCCGGATCAGGTCGCCCTTTTCGTGCGCCTTGTACTCGTAGTCGAGCGAGGCGTAGCCCTTGGACACCGACTTGAGCTTGTCGTAATAGTCCACGACCAGTTCGGCGAGCGGGATGTCGAACACGAGATTCACCCGCTCGGTGTCGAGGTACTCCAGCTTGCGCTGGATGCCGCGCCGCTCGAGCGAGATCTGCAGGACATTGCCGACATACTCCTTCGGCGTGATGATCGACGCCCGCACGATCGGTTCGCGGACCTCGGCCAGTTCGTGAGGCGGCGGCATCAGGGCCGGATTCTCGCAGCGCATCGTCACGCCATCCTCGCGCGTGACCTCGTACTCCACGTTGGGCAGGGTGGCGATCAGATTCAGATCGTACTCGCGCTCCAGCCTGGCCTGCACGATCTCCATGTGCAACAGGCCGAGGAACCCGCAGCGGAACCCGAAACCGAGGGCGGCGCTCGTTTCCGGCTCGAAGGTGAGGGAGGCGTCGTTGAGCTGCAGCTTCTGCAGGGCATCCCTGAGATCGCTGTAGCCGTCGGTGTCAGTCGGGTAGAATCCGCTGAAGACCATCGGCTTCGCCTCGCGGTAGCCGGGCAGCGCAGTGGCGCCGGTCTGCGACACGAGGGTGACCGTATCGCCCACCCGCACCTCGCGCACGTCCTTGGCGCCGGTTGCGAGATAGCCGACCTCTCCGGCCGTCAGCCCCGGCTGCGCCAGACGCTGGAGACGGAACCAGCCCGCCTCCTGCACGTCGAAATCGCGCGAGCTGCGGAACAGCCGGATCTGCTGCCCCTTGCGCACCGCGCCATCGACCACGCGGACGTAGGCGATGGCGCCGAGGTAGCTGTCGAAAACCGAATCGAAAATGAGCGCCTGCAGCGGGGCGGCAGGATCCCCGCGCGGCGGCGGCACGCGATGGAGGATCGCCTCCAGCAGCTCCGGCACGCCCTCGCCGGTCTTCGCGCTGACCCGCAGCACCTCGGCCGGATCGCAGCCGATCAGATCGACGAACTGGCCGGTCACATAGTCGGGCCGGGCCGCCTGCAGATCGATCTTGTTGATGACCGGGATGATCGCGAGATCGTGCTCGACGGCAAGATAGAGATTGTTGATGGTCTGCGCCTGCACCCCCTGCACGGCGTCGACGACCAGAATCGCCCCCTCGCACGCCGCAAGACTACGACTGACCTCGTAGTGGAAATCAACATGGCCCGGGGTATCGATGAGGTTCAGGACGTAGGTGACACCGTCGCTCGCCCGCCAGTCCATCCGGATCGGGTGGCTCTTGATCGTGATGCCGCGCTCACGTTCCAGATCCATCGAATCGAGAACCTGGGCGGCCATATCCTTGCCGATGACCGTGCCCGTCTGTTCGAGCAGGCGATCCGCGAGCGTGGACTTCCCATGATCGATGTGTGCAATGATGCAAAAATTCCGGATGTTCTGCATAAGCCCGTCGGTCGTGCGGTTCAAAAGCCGGCCCGGAACAGGACGACCGCGAAGTCGGCGTCCGGCGTCGAGGTGACTGCCGCGCCCCCGGACACCGCGTCCCAGCGATCGGGCACCGGGACAGGATCCTGGTCGAAGCCGTACAGGTTGGCATCGACGTACGCGTCGAGAGTGATGATAAGCAGTGCACCGAGGGACCACCAGGCAAAATCGCGCACCCTCTCGCGGTACTCGGTCACCCGCAGCGTGTAGAAATCGCGAATGCGCGGGGCGTCCAGGGGGTCGACGAGCTGTTCCATCGTGCGCCAGCGCTCCGCTTTGCGATCATTCTTGATCAGCTGTGTCCAGTACATGGTTTCGGCGCCGAACGCCAGCGCCGCCCGCCAGCCGCTGCGGGCGTAGAGCTGGCCCCAACCGGGAAAGAGCGGGGTGACGAGCATCGCCCGTGTCGGACTGATCCCGAGTCCGACCGCCGGCAGTGCCGCGGAGGGCCCTGCGGCGGCCCGGTCCGGAGACGCCGCCACGTCCGGCAACTGAGCAGGTGTCGGGATCTCGGACGGGTCGCCGCAGACGGCCGGCGCAGCGACCGCCACGCATCCCAGCGTCAAGAGGAGGGCCGTCAGGCGCCGCATCCGCGCCGCTGGGGAACTCTTCGTCACGCCGCGCCTCCCCGCGCCTGGGCCGCGGAGAGAACGGCGGAGGTCTCGCCGGCCAGCACACGCAACCGTCCCGCCAGCAGCCGCACCGCATGGTCGCCTGCCGCCAGAAGTTCCGGTTCGCCGTCGAGGTGGATCCACGCCGGTTCCTCCAGACGCAGCCTGGCGCCCGCGGCGCGCGGGCAGTTCACCTGGCGATGGCGCAGGTGAGTGCCGTGGCGGGCGGCCCGGAACAGGCCGAACATCTCGCCGGGCGACAACGGCCCCACCAGGCAGAAATCGAGCAGGCCATCGGTCGGGTCGGCGCCCGGCGTGAGGCGGAAGCCGCCCCCGCAGAGGGGGCCATTGCCCAGTTCCGCCAGAGTCCAGGCGCCGGACCTTCCTTCCGCCTCTCCGTCCAGCTCCCAGCACGCGCGCACCGGCCGCTGCGCCAGCATGGCGGCAAGGGCGCCCAGAGCGTACCGCAACGGGCCGGCCTGGCGGGGAATTCGCCCCGCGCGCCGCGAAACGTCACCGCTGAGGAACAGCCCGGCCGAGTTCACGAACGGCCGCCCCGCGAGGTAGCCGACATCGAGTTGACGCGTCGCGCGGCGACCGGCCGCCGCGGCGCCGGCCGGCGCATCCCGGATGCCGAGTCCGCGGGCGAAATCGTTGCCGCTGCCGGTCGGCAGGACCGCCAGGGCCGCACCGGTCTGCAGCAGGCCGATCGCCACTTCGCGGCAGGTGCCATCCCCCCCCGCGGCCGCCACGACCGGATGGCGCTCGGCCGCCCGCGCGGCAAGTTCGATCGCTTCACCCCGGCGCGAGGTGAGACACACCTCGACGGCGAACCCCTCCCGACGCAGCAGCGCCCCGGCGCTGGACGCGTCGAGACGCCGCCGAGGCGGCCCGGCTGTCGGATTGAGAATCACCGCCGCAGAATCCATGGGCGGGCCTTCCGGGAAGGGTGGCGGGAATGTGTGGGAATCGAACCCACCCCGGACACGAAACGTGCCCGACACAGGGATTTGAAGTCCCGGGAGCCCACCAGGACCCAGCCATTCCCATCCCGGCGATCAGCGCGCGGTCGGTGCCCGCGCGATCATTTCCACGGCGACTAGCGCCTCCTTGGGCAGCCGCGACACCTCGACGAGCGAACGGGCCGGCGGCGCCTCGGCGAAGAAACCGCGGTACACCTCGTTGACCGCCCCGAACTCCCCGAGATCGCGCAGGAACACCGTAACCTTCACCACGTCCGCCAGGGTCAGGCCGGCCGCGGCCACAATCGCGCGCGCGTTCTCGAGGGCGCGGCGCGCCTGCTCGGCAGCGGACTGTCCGACCATTTCGCCGGAGCGTGGGTCGAGCGCGATCTGGCCCGCGGTAAAGAGCCAGCCGTCCGCGAGAACGCCCTGGCTGTAGGGGCCGATGGCGGCCGGCGCCTCGCCGGTCGCGACGATGGAGCGGGGCATCGGAATTCCTCTCCGCGCGCCGGTCGGCGCGCTGACGCCTCTCTTCTTACTCCACGGTCACCGCTTTGGCAAGATTTCGCGGCTGGTCCACATCCTCGCCACGGAGCACGGCGATGTGGTAGGCGAGCAGCTGGAGCGGCACCACCGAGAGCAGCGGCGTCAGCATGTCGAGGCTCTCAGGGATCGTGATGACATGATCGCTCAGGCGGCAGATCTCCTCCTCCCCCTCGGTCACGACGGAGATGATCTTGCCCTTGCGAGCCCGCACCTCCTGCACGTTCCCCTTGATCTTCTCGTAGCTGCCGTCACGCGCGCAGATCACGACGACCGGCATCTGGGGATCGATCAGGGCAATGGGGCCGTGCTTCATCTCGGCGGCCGGGTACCCCTCGGCGTGGATGTAGCTGATCTCCTTCAGCTTGAGCGCCCCCTCGAGCGCGATCGGGAAATTGTAGCCGCGCCCGAGGTACAGGAAGTTGGTGTGGTCCTTGTAGGCCAGCGCGATCTCCCGGATGCTGTCCGAGGTCTCGAGGATGCGACGCACCTTGCCGGGGATCGCCTGCAGTTCGCGGATGACGCGCATGCCGAAGTCGGAGCTGATGTTCGAGCGCCGGCCGAGCAGGATCGTCAGCAGCGTCAGGATCGTGACCTGGCTCGTGAACGCCTTCGTCGAGGCTACCCCGATCTCCGGGCCAGCGTGCGTATAGACGCCCCCGTCCGATTCGCGGGCGATCGTCGAACCGACCACGTTCGTGATGCCGAGCACCTTGGCGCCCTTGCGCTTCGCTTCGCGCATCGCCTCGAGCGTGTCGATCGTCTCGCCGCTCTGGCTGATGGTCAGGCAGAGCGTGCCCGGCTCGATGATCGGCGAGCGGTACCGGAACTCCGACGCATACTCCACCTCCACCGGGATGCGCGCGTACTCCTCGATGAGATACTCGCCGATCAGCCCGGCATGATAGGACGTGCCGCAGGCCAGGATGATGATGCGGCGGATGTTGCGCACTTCCCAGTCGGTAAGGCTCAGGCCGCCCAGCTTCACGTCGCCCGACTCCGGCAGGATGCGGCCGCGGAACGCATTCTCGATCGTCTCGGGCTGCTCCAGGATCTCCTTGAGCATGTAGTGCGGGTGGCCGCCCTTCTGGATCTGATCCAGATCCCAGGTGATCTCCTCGATCTCCTTGGTGATCTCGCGATTGTCGATCGTGGTGGTGACCACGTTGTCGGGCGTGAGGACGACCATTTCGCCGTCATCCAGGTAGATCACCTGCCGGGTCTGGCCCAGGATCGCCGCCACATCGCTCGCCAGGAAATTCGTCCCCTGTCCCACGCCCACGACCAGCGGCGATCCGCGCCGCGCGCCGACGATCTTGCCCGGCTCGTCGGCGTGCACCACCGCGATGCCGTAGGTGCCCACGCACAGCTTCAGGGCGCTCTGCACCGCCTGCTCGAGATTGCCGCGGTAGAAGTCGCTGATCAGGTGCGCCAGCACTTCGGTATCGGTATCCGAAAGAAAGACGCGGCCCCGCTTCTGCAGCTGGGTGCGCAGGGCGGAGAAGTTTTCGATGATGCCGTTGTGCACGACCGCCACCCGGCCGGCCGTGTCGAGGTGGGGATGCGCGTTGACGCGGTTCGGCTCGCCGTGCGTGGCCCAGCGGGTGTGGGCGATGCCGCACTTGCCCCGCAGGCTGTCCCACGGGAGGTCCGCCTCCAGATTGCGGATCTTGCCCTCCCGCTTGTGGACCACCAGGCGGCCCCCGTCGACCACGGCGATGCCCGCGCTGTCGTAGCCGCGGTATTCCAGCCGGCGCAGCCCCTCGAGCAGGGTGCCCACGACCTCATGCTGCCCGGTGATCCCCACGATCCCGCACATGTCTGCCTCCCTGGTTCAGACCCCGGCCCGGCGGCCGTGGTGCCCGCGGAGCTCGTCCACGAGCGCGCGTGCGGCGCGCGCATCGCGGGCCTCGGCGATCACCCGCACGATCGGTTCGGTGTTGGATGGGCGCACGTGGACCCACGCTTCGGCCCCGGTCCACTTCAGGCCGTCGCGCTTGTCGATCACGCCCGGCCCCAGCGCCTCCAGCGCCGCCTCCCAGTGCACGCGATCGAAGGCGCCGGTCAGCGCCAGCTTCTCCTTGAGCATGACCACCGGCGGAAAGGCCGCCGTCAGGTCGCGCAGCGAGCCGCCCCCCTGCGCCAGCGCCTGCAGGATCATGGCGATGCCGACCAGGGCGTCCCGCCCCGGATGCAGGGCCGGATAGATGACCCCGCCGTTCCCTTCGCCGCCGATCACGGCCCCGCCCGACAGCATCGCCTCCACCACGTTGGCCTCGCCGACCGGCGCCCGCGTCACCGACGCCCCGTGGCGCGCGGCCGCCACCTCGATCAGGCGGGTCGTGGAGAGGTTGACCACGACCGGGCCCGTCTCCCGGGCGAGCAGGAAGTCCAGCGCCAGCACGAGCGTCAGTTCCTCGCTGAGCGGTTCGCCGTCGGCCGCCACGAGCGCCAGGCGATCGCCGTCGGGGTCGACCGCGAAGCCGAGGTCCGCGCCGGCCTCACCGACCGCCGCCCCCAACTCCGCCAGGTGCGCGGGTGTCGGCTCGGGATCGTGCGGGAACCGCCCGCTCAGGCCGCAGTGCAGCGGCACGCACTCGACGCCGAGGGCTGCCAAAAGCTCCGGTACGATGGCGCCGCCAGCCCCTTCGACCGCATCCACGACCGCCCGCAGCCGGCGCGCCGCCACCGCCTGCCGGTCCAGCCACGGCAGGGCGAGGATCGCCGCCACGTGCCGCGTGCCCCAGCCTGGCGCCGGTGCCACCGCACCCAGCCGGTCGGAGGCCACATGCCCGCCACCCGCGTCGAGACGCGCCTGCAGTTCCCGGTTCTGCGCGGCCGTCAGGAACAGCCCGCGACCCTCGAGGAATTTGAGCGCATTCCAGGGCTGGGGATTGTGGCTCGCGGTGATAATGATGCCGCCCACGGCATCCGTCTCCTGCACCGCCAACTCCGTGGTCGGAGTGGTGGCGATACCGAGATCGCGCACATCATGGCCGGTCGAAGTGAGGGCGGCCGCCACGGCGTGGAAGACCATGGCTCCGGAAGGGCGCGTGTCCCGGCCGACCACCACCGGCCCGGGCGGCAGCCACGCGCCGAACGCCGAAGCCCAGCGGGTGACCACCAGCGCGTCGAGGTCGTCCCCCACGACGCCGCGCACACCCGAGACACTCACCTGGAGCGGCAATGTGCAGGCTCCCCTCTACCGCGCCCGACGGCGGGCGCCGGATCGGGTCGACGCGCGCGGCCAGGGCCGGCCAACGGCCCCGACGCGGGGCCACGTGATGCCAACCGGGCACGGGGGACGAGTGAGGCGGGATGGAGCTGGTGTGCGGGATCGAACCGCAGACCTGCGCATTACGAGTGCGCTGCTCTACCAGCTGAGCTACACCAGCTCCGGAATCCCCAGCCTCGGCCGCGGGGCAGCCGGCTCGTGGCCTTGTGGAAGGGTGGTGCCTGGGGGCGGAGTTGAACCACCGACACCGTGATTTTCAGTCACGTGCTCTACCAGCTGAGCTACCCAGGCACCCGTCGCCGCCCCCCACACAGGAGGCGGTGAAGGGCGCAAAGAAGCACCCGCCGCGCCCTCCTGTCAAGGCCCCCGCCCATGGGACGGATCAGCCCGCACACTATACAGCAACGGCACCCTGGGCGGCCAGCTCCTCGATTCTGGCCAGCACGGTGTCCAATTCGAACGGTTTGTAGATGCAGGCGTCCGCACGCGACCAGGTCGCGATGAACTTCTCCCGTTCGGGGCTGTTCACGCGCCGAGCCGTCAGGAGGAGTATCGGAAACCTCGCGCCGCCCGGCGTCGATTCCATCCACTCCTTCAGGAGTCGGCTCACCTCGTAACCGTTGCAGCCCGGCAACATCACGTCAAGCAGCAGGACATCGGGAGGGGTCTGTTTGGCCCGTTCCAGCGCGTCCAACCCGTCGAAAGCGGTGGCCACCTGGTAGCCCCTCATCTCCAGGCTGTACTCCAGCGTCTCGACGATGTCGGGCTCGTCGTCCACCACCATGACCTTGATCGGATCGGCCATCAGATTCCCTCCGTTTCCGGGGCGACCTCGCCCGCCGCCACCACAACCACCCCGTGGGGCGCCCCGCCCGCGGCAGGCACACCCTCGAGTTCAGGCAAATCCCAGGTCGCGTGCTGCAACAACTGGGGCGCTCCGGGCCGCGCCCGCTCAACCTCCCAGGCCGTGGCCAGGCGGGGCCAGTCGGCCACTACGGCCGCCCACAATCCCGGCGCCGGCTCCTCGACGCCATCGGAACCGGCATCCGCGGCGATGGCGAACGCCCCCCCCGCCGAGGCGGGCGAAGCGAGCACCGCCTCCCCCTTCCGGTCGAGGCGGGTCATGAAATCGCGCACCACGCGCGCCGCACGGCGCAGTTCGGCCGGTTCCGGCTCGCTGCCCGGCCGACGCGTGTCCAGACAGGCGAGCCGGGAGCGCGGCGCCGCCTCGCAACCCCGACGCAGCCGGCGCACGGCCACCAGCACCCGTTCCGATTCCGGATCACGGGGCATGACGATCCAGACGGTGGTGCCGGCCCCCGGGCTGCTCTCCACCGAGATGACTCCCCCGTGCGCCTCCACCAGCGTGCGGGTGATGTGCAGGCCGAGCCCACTGCCGGGCGCCGTGCCGTCATCGGCACCGCGTCCGCGCGCAAACGGCTGGAACAGGGTACGCCGCAACTCTTCGTCCATCCCGATCCCGTTGTCCTCGACCACCAGGGCGAACGTGCGTAGCGGCAGGAAATAGCGCCCCGCCACGGCGCGTGCGTCGGCCGGCGCTCCGCTGCCCGAACGGGGGTTCAGCCAGACCCGGACGCGCCCCCCCTCCGGGGTGTACTTCAAGGCATTCCCGACCGTGTTGTGCAGCATCTGGACGACCTTGTCCGGATCGATGTGCGCCGGGAAGTGCTCGGCCCCGCAATCGCAACCGAGGTCGATACGCCGCTGGCGCGCGGTCGCCGCGAACAGTTCCAGCGCCTCACGCAGCAACGGCACGAGGTCCACCGTCTGACGGTGCAGGTCCAGCCGGCCCGCGCCGGCCCGCGACACGTCGAGCAGATCGCCGATGAGACGGTTCAACCGGTCGATATTCCGCATCGTCATGCCCAGGAAGTGCTGCGACTGCAGCGTGAGCGCACCCGCGTCGCCGCGCAGCAGGAGACCGACAGAGCTTTTCATCGAAGTCAGGGGGGTGCGCAACTCGTGGCTGATGGTCGAGATCGCCTCGGCGCTGCGGCTGTCGGCCTGCACCTCGGCCGTGGCGTCACGCACGGCGATCACGCGCCCCGCACGCACGCCGCGTCCGGTCACCCGCCCGCCGATAGCCACCTCCAGCGTCAGATCGCGCGCCTGCGAGGCCAGCAGCTTTTCGCGCTCGCAGCCGGCGTCATCGAGCCGGCGCACTGCGGCCGCCAGCCAGAGCGGCCAGGTCCGCCCCTCGGCGCCGAAGGAGGCGTGCAGCAACTGCTCCGCCGCGGCGTTGGCGGCGGTCACTTCGTCCCCGTCGATCAGCACCAGCGCCGCCGGCGCGGCGTCCCAGACCCCTTCCATCGTCAGCCCGCCCGCCGCCGGGTCCAGGCCAGCCACCCGCGCCGCACTCCCGGCGGCCATCGCCACGCCATACAGCGACCACGCGGCGAGCACCTGCTGCACCAGCGCCCCATCGCGCGACAGCGGCACCGGGGCCGCCAGCAGGAGGGCGGCATACTCCCCCTCGGCCACCCCCTCCGGCGGAAGCGGCAGTACGAGCGCACAGCCAAGATCGGCCTTGCGCAGGAAAGCCACGCCGGGCCGGAACGGATCATCGGTCACGGCGGCCCAGAAAGGCGCCAGGAGCGGTTCCGCGCGCAGCGGACTCAGCCGTGACGCGAGCGCCTCGCGCAACCGGACGCGCTCGGCATCGCGCAACTCGCCGGCCAACACGCGCGTCTGCGGCGCGCCCCCTCTGTCGACGCGGGTCGCGACCACGAGCGCCACCGGAAAACCGCCGCGCCGCAACGCCCGCACGGCGAGGCGGTAGCGACGCGACGGGTTGGTCTGGCGCAGCAGCGCCTCCACCAGACGCAGCCCGGTCACCCCGTCCAGCGTCTGTGCGGCGGGATTGCGTCCCCGGAAAAATCTGCTCAGCGCGGTGGGCAAGGTATTCCCCCGGCAGCGGCCATCGCACGCGACCGCCGGTCGCGGCGGCCTCTTTGCGCGCCGGTCGCGGCCATCCCCGCGCACCGACACGCCCGGTGCCGCGAGGCTGCAACGATCGTGCCAGGGGGTGCCGGGACCGCTCAGCGGGGGTAGCCACCGGGGTTGGCGCGATGCCAGGCCCAGGCGTCCGCCAGAATGCGGTCCGGCTCGCTGCGCGTCGGGACCCAGCCCAGCAGCGCGCGCGCGCGACCGGTCGCAGCCACGAGCCGCGCCGGGTCGCCGGGGCGCCTGGGAACGACCGGAGGGTCAACGGCGATTCCGGCCACGCGGGCGGCGGCAACGACGATTTCGCGCACCGAGTGCCCCGTGCCATGGCCGAGGTTGATCGCCGTGAAACCGGGGCGCTCCGCCCACTCGAGCGCGAGTGCGTGAGCCTCGGCAAGGTCGGCCACGTGCACATAGTCGCGGATGCAGGTGCCGTCGGGCGTGGGGTAGTCCTCGCCGAAGAGGGCGAAGGTCACGGCGGGATCGAGCAGCGAGCGCAGCAGGCGCGGGATCAGGTGCGTCTCCGGTTCGTGGTCTTCGCCACGACCGGCTTCGGCCCCGGCCGCGTTGAAGTACCGCAGCGCCACGGCGGCGAAGCCGTGGGCGCGCGCGGCGTCGGCGATCGCCCACTCCATGGCGGCCTTCGTGCGCCCGTACGCGTTGACCGGCGCCAGCAGCGCCTCCTCGGGAATCGGCAATTCGACCGGTTCACCATAGACCGCAGCGCTCGAGGAGAAGATGCACCGCCGCGCCCCACCGGCGGCGATCCGTTCGAGCAGCGCCACGGTCCCCCCCACGTTGTGCCGGTAGTAGGGAAGTGGGCGCACCATCGACTCGCCCACGAGGCTGCGCGCGGCGAAGTGCACCACCGCGTCGAACGGCCGCGCGAACACCCGCGCCAGCCCCTCCGTGTCAGCCAGCGCAAGCTCGTGGAAGACCGCCGCCTCCGGCACGGCCGCGCGGTGCCCGGTGCTCAGGTCGTCGAGCACCTCCACCGCATGCCCGCGCGCGAGCAGACACTGCGCCGTCACCGAGCCGATATATCCGGCGCCGCCGGTCACCAGAACTCTCACGGTCGCGTCTCCTTCCGTCGTCCGGCACCGTTGCGACGGCGCGCGAGAAACCGTCCCGTCACCGAGGCCGGGCAGGCCGCCACCTCCGCGGGCGTCCCCTCGGCCACCAGTTGCCCCCCCGCCTCGCCGCCGCCCGGTCCGAGGTCGATGATCCAATCCGCCTGCTCGACCAACTCGAGGTTGTGCTCGATCACCACGACACCGTGTCCCTGGTCCACCAGTTCGTGCAGCACCCGCGCGAGCGCGGCGATATCGTCCACGTGCAGACCGGTCGTCGGTTCGTCAAGAAGATAGAGGTTGCGACGCCCCGAGGGAACCGCCAGCTCGCGGGCGATCTTCAGCCGCTGGCTCTCGCCTCCGGAAAGCGTCGGCGCGGCCTGGCCGAGTTGCAGATAACCCAGCCCCACCTTCCTGAGGATCCAGAGCCGGTCGGTCACGCCCGCCTGCCCGGCAAAAAAGGCTAGCGACTCCTCCACAGTCAGCCCGAGCACCTGCGCGATATTCAGACCGCGGTAGCGCACCTCGAGGGTGGCCGGATTGAAGCGACTGCCACCGCACTCCTCGCACGGCACGCTGATATCAGCCATGAAGTGCATTTCCACCCGGTGCTCACCCAGCCCCTGGCAGGCCGGGCAACGCCCTCCGGCGGTGTTGAAACTGAAGCGACCGGCCGGCCAGGCCCGGACCCGCGCTTCGGGCGTGGCGGCGAACAGCTCCCGAATCGGCCCGAGAACCTGGAGGAACGTGGCCGGATTGGAGCGACTGGTGCGGCCGATCGGCGCCTGATCCACCCGCACGACCTTATCCACCGCCTCGGCCCCCTGCAGCGCCGTGAAGGCATGGTCCCGGCCGGCCCCCCCGGTCGCCCGCCCGGTCAGGCCGTCGTAGAGACAGCCGTTGAGCAGGCTGCTCTTGCCCGAGCCCGACACGCCGGTCAGACAGACGAAGCGGCCGAGCGGGATCCGCACGTCGAGACCGCGCAGGTTGTGCCGGCGCGCGCCGCGCACCTGGATCTGCCGCGGCGGGTCGCCGCGCCGGGCCCGCGGCCGCTCCAGACGCTTCTCCCCCCGCAGCCAGGCGGCCGTGAGGGTGGTCCCGTCGGCGAGCAGATCGGTCAGCGCGCCCTGGAAGACCACCTCGCCGCCGAGTCGTCCCGCGCCCGGACCTAGTTCGACGAAGTGATCCGCCGCCCGCAGGACATCCAGATCGTGCTCCACCACGACGACCGTATTGCCCCCGGCGACCAAATCGCCGAGCGTGGCGATGAGGCGCTCCACATCGGCCGCGTGCAGACCGCTCGTCGGCTCATCCAGCACGTACAGCGTATCGACCAGACGCGATCCGAGCGCGTTCGCGAGGTGGATCCGCTGCGCCTCGCCGCCCGACAGCGTGCGGGTCAGGCGATCGAGCGTGAGGTAGCCGAGGCCGACGCGCTCGAGGAACCGCAGCCGGTGAAGCACTTCCTCCCGCACTTCCCCGGCCGCCGCGAGCGCCCCCTTCGACAGACGCAGGCCCTCCACCCTGGCCAGGGCGGTCACGACCGGCAGCCGTCCGATCTGGCCGATGTCCAGGCCGTTGATGCGCACGGCCAGCGCCTCCGGTCGCAGACGGGAGCCGCCACAGGCGCGGCACGCCGTGTCGCCCAGGTAGCGCCGCGTGTAGAAGCGGTGATGCTCCTTCTCTATCTTCCGCCGCATCTCCTCCAGGAACGGAATGACGCCGACGTACTCGCCGTCGGTCGCCTCGAGCACGAGGCGCTGCTGCGACGGTGACAACTGGCGCCACGGCGTGTCGGTCGGGATGCGGCGGCGGCGGCACCAACGCACCAGCACGGAGAACTGCCGGGCGAAACTGGGCGTGCGCCAGGGCTTGATCGCGCCGTCCATGATTGTCAGGGCCGGCTCGGGCACGATCTTCGCCTCGTCGAACTCCAGCCGGTTGCCGAAGCCGCGGCAGGCGGGGCAGGCCCCCTGGGGGGAGTTGAACGAGAACAGGTGGGGTGTCGACTCCGGGAAGACCCGCTCGCAGCCGGCGCAGGCGAGTTGCGCGGACCAGACCCGCCGCTCCGCAAGCGCCACATCGCGCAGCACCACGCGCCCCTCGCCCAGGCGCATCGCCAGCGTGACCGCCTCCGCGAACCGCGAGCGGTCGGCGGGCGCCAGCGTGAGCCGGTCCACCACCACCTCCACCGCCTCGCCGGCCGCCGGCCGCGGCGCCCCCGCGTCAGCCGCCGCCTCGAGCCGCAGCAGCACGCCCCCCACGAGCGCCCGCTGCCAGCCCTGCGCCAGCAGCGGCGCCGCCCAACCCTCGCGCGCGGCAGTGGCGGTTATGGTGAGCGGCCAGGCGACCAGCAACGGCGTCTCCTCCGTCCATCGCTGCCGCGCCTTGCGCCAGATCGAGGCCGGCGTTTCCCGTTCCACCTTCTCGCCGCAGGTCGGACAGACCAGCACCCCCACGCGCGCGAACAGCACGCGCAGGTAGTCGTTGATCTCGGTCACCGTGCCGACGGTGCTGCGGCCGCTGCGCGCGGCGTTGCGCTGCCCGATCGCGATGGCGGGGCTGATGCCGTCGATCCAGTCGACCTCCGGCTTGGGCATGCGTTCGAGGAACTGCCGCGCGTATGTGGAGAGCGATTCGACGTAGCAGCGCTGTCCCTCGGCATAGAGGGTGTCGAACACGAGCGACGACTTGCCCGAGCCCGAGACGCCGGAAACGGCCGTCAGCCGC
The DNA here is from genome assembly GCA_963732385.1 of uncultured bacterium. GTDB lineage: Bacteria > Krumholzibacteriota > Krumholzibacteriia > LZORAL124-64-63 > LZORAL124-64-63 > CAVSZB01. The sequence goes on from CAVSZB010000007.1 coordinate 847,316, forward strand.
CCGCGCGGAAAGTCTACGTCGCACCCCTTCAGATTGTGCTGGCGGGCGCCACGGATGCGGATCTGGTCGCTCAAACAGTGGCTCCTCGCGCCGGCCTCATCCCGGTGTTATTCTGGCGCCGCGCCGGCCGCGCGGCGAACCTTGGATGATAGTGCCGTCCCGGGCAGGCCGCCAAAGTTTTTACCCGGGCCACCCTCAGCGAACGGACCTGCCATGCCGCTGCCCCGCACCGCAGAGCTCCTCGAGACCATCCGCCTCCTGCGCGCCCCCGGTGGCTGTCCCTGGGACCGCCGCCAGACGCTGCCGGACGCCGCGCGCTTCCTGATGGACGAGGCGGGCGAGCTGCTCGAAGCCGCCCTCGCCGGCGACCACGACCACGCCGCCGAGGAGCTGGCCGACCTGCTCTACATGGTCTGCTTCTGCCGGGAGATCATGGGTGAGGCGCATTCCATCTCGTTCGAGGATATCGCGAGTCTGGGCAACGAAAAGCTGCTGCGGCGCCACCCGCACGTCTTCGGCGAGGATCCGGCCGCCGACCACCACGAGAGCCAGGACCGCTGGAACGCGGTCAAGGCGGAGGAAAAACAGGCGCGCGGCCTCGACACGACGCGGGAGTCGGTGCTCAAGGACCTGCCCGCTTCGTCCTCGCCGCTCACGCAGGCTTACCAGTACCAGGAGAACGCCGCGTCGGTCGGATTCACGTTCGCCGACACCGCCCAGGCCTGGGCGAAGCTGGCCGAAGAGCTGGAGGAGCTGCGGTGCGCCGCGGCCGCCGCGGCGACGGCGGGTGGCCCGGCCGACTCCACGCCGACTGACGCCGTGCGTCACGAACTGGGCGATGTCCTGTTCGCGACCGTGAATCTCGCGCGCCTGCTCGGCGTGGCGCCCGACGACGCGCTGCGCCTGGCGAATCGTCGCTTCCGCGCCCGCTTCCGCGCCGTCGAAGCGCGGCACGACTGGTCGCGCGAGAGCCTGCGCGCCGCCGACCCGGCGGCCCTGCTGGCCGCCTGGCGGGAAACCCGAGCCGAGGGCGAGACACCTCCCTCGCGCTGACCCGCGAAGCGAACAGCGGCCAGACGCGGCGCGCCCGGTCCCTCACTCCGGGCAGCCGTCGTCGTCCGCCACGCCGTCGTAGTCTTCCGGCTCATTCGGACAAAGATCGCGAGCGTCGTCAATGCCGTCGAAGTCGTTGTCGGGATCGGGACAGCCATCATCGTCCTCGAAGCCGTCACGATCCTCCGCGGTGCCGGGACAGTGGTCGCGCTCGTCGGCAATGCCGTCGCCGTCGCGGTCGCGCAGCTCTTCCGGGCAGCCGTCACCGTCGCGATCGCCGTCGAAATCCTCGGCGAGGTCCGGACAGACATCGCGCGCGTCGGGGATACCGTCGCCATCGTTGTCGGGGTCGGGGATACCGTCCTCGTCCTGGAATCCGTCGCGATCCTCGGCGGCGTCGGGGGCTCCGTCGACCGTGTCCTCGATACCGTCGCCGTCGTTGTCGGGATCGGGACAGCCGTCCGCGTCACGCCAGCCATCGCGATCCTCCGCCGCGTTCGGGCAGCCGTCGCGGCGATCGGGCACGCCGTCACCGTCGCGATCGCGACCGCCCAGGGCGAATCCGCGCGACAGCATCACGTGCCAGACGAGGTCGGGCGCGGCGGGCAGGTACGGCGTGGCCGGATCGTCCAGCGCGAGATTCACATCGTAGGCGACGGACAGGCCCCAGCCGTCATCGCGCCCCCAGTGCAGCCCCGGCGTGAAGTGGCGCGGGAATTCCCCCACCGCGGCGCCGGCGGCGAGCGGCAGTCGCGCCTCGCTGTACTCGAAGAACAACGCGACATCCTCGCGACGCACCTCCACCGCGGCGGCCAGCTGCAGAAAATCATTGTCACCGCCGGCGCCGTCGGGCGGCACGGCCGGGTACACCGGCGGCCAGGGCAGGAAGAGGGCGTCGCCTCCCCCCGGGCCGCGTCCGGCATCGGGATTCCAGCGCCGGGCGGCGGCCAGGTGCAACCGCAACTCCGGATATGCCGAGGCCCGCCAGAGACGCAGCGCCACCGCGACACCAGCCTGAGGGACCGTCCGCCCCTCCCCCGTGCCGTCCTCCCGCGCACCGGTGGGCAGCGTCAGCCTGGCCGTGGCGGCCCAGGCCAGCGCGGGGCGCGGCGAGGGCAGGCCGAGCGTCAGACCGAGCCGCGCGTCCCCCAGCCCGCCACCGCTCGCGGGCAGCAGCCCCTCCGGACCGGTCCAACTGCGACTCGTCGCGTCGAACGTCAGCCTCGTGCGCGGCAGCGGGCCGTATTCCAGACGCAGCCGGAGATCGCGCAGGCTCGCCTCGTACGGCGCGTATCCCCGCCGCAAATATTCAATGCCGTACGATTCCCCCCCGAAGCCGAGCAGCAGCACGCCGTCGGGCGGCAGGATGGCGCCGTCGAGTCGGTAGAGCGTCGCCGTGCGAGCGTTCGTGAGGACCGCCGGTCCTTCCGGTCCGTCCGCGCGCGCCCCGGGCGCCGCCAGCAGCCCGCACAGCAGCGGCAGAGCCGCGCGGCACAGAGCACGGCTCACGCGGACGCTGCCGCGGGATCTTCGCCGGAGGGGGCCCCCTCAGCTGCGACGGCTTCCGCAGGCGGGTCGGCGGGGCTTTCGGACGCCCGCTTCGACTCGTCCAGCCAGTTCATCCGCAGCTCGAAGATCGCCGTATCGAGCCCCCGCATAACCGCCGGCGGTGTATTGGCGCGGCACTTCGCCTGCAGCATCTCGAGGACCTCGATGGTCGCCCGCGCGCTGTCCAGATCACGCTCCGGTTTCCCGGTCAGCGGATGGGCCAGCTTGCCGAGTTGCCGCATGCCGGCGTCCTGGAACATCGCCACCAGCGAAAGCAACACGGCGTCATGCCGGGTCAGATCCTCCCTGTCCGTCATTTGCCAATCCCTCCCGGCGCGCCTGGCACGCCCGTTTGTCCCGGGTCAACCATCATCCAACAATCACGTGGGCAATTCGCTCCCGCCCGCATCCCTTTCGGCGTCCGCCGCCACACCGCCGACGACCGGGTCGTCGAATTCGTCCGCGATCCGGCCCACGACCGCCTCCACCAGATTCTCCAGCGTGACCAGGCCGAGCACGCGGCCATCCCGATCGACCACGATCGCCATCTGCTGGTGCTGCCACTGCATCTCCTCGAACAGCTCGTACGGCGTCAGCCCGGCATCGACGAACAGACAGTCGCGCAGCAGGGCTGGCGGAATCGCCTCATCGCCAACCGGGCCGCGCGGCACCTCGAGCAGCAGATCGCGCGCGAGGATCCAGCCGGCCATGCCGCCGTCCGCGTCCGCCACCGGCAGCCGGCTGTAACCGGTCCGGACCGCGAGCGCCGCGGCGCCGGCCAGCCCGGCCCCCGGCGGCACGGCGACCACGCGGGCGAGAGGCACCATGATCTCGTCCAGCCGGCGGCCGCCCAGCGCCAGGAAGCGCTGCAGGACGTCGCCGAAGCGCTCGTCCTGGCCCGCCAGTTCAGGGTGTCCCAGCAGCAGCGCCGCCACCGCCTCCCGGCTCAGGGTCGAGGCGCCGGGGGCCGCCCCTCCCGGCAGGACACGCGACCACAACGCCACCCAGGCCCGCAACACGATCCGCGCCGGCGCCAGCGCGATCATCACCCCGCCGATGGCCGGGGTCACCGCCAGGGTGAGACGCTCGGGATATTCACGGAAGACAACCTTGGGCACGATCTCGCCAAGCGTAATCACCAGCAACGCGGTCACGGCCCCGGCCAGCCACTCGCCATGCCCCCCCCAGCGCGCGCCGAAAGTGGCGGTCAGAACGACGCCGAGAAGCACATTGACCAGGTTGTTGCCGATCAGAAACGTGAGGATCGGCTCCTCCACGTGGTTCAACAGCCGTTCCAGCCGCGGCAGGTGCGGCACCGGTCCGCGACGCGCGAGCTGCCGCAGCCGCACGCGGCTGATGCTCATCAGCCCGGTCTCGCTCCCCGCGAAAAAGGCGCTGGCCAGCAGGCACGCCACCGTAACCGCGATCAGGACATCCCAGCCGGGAAACGCGGCCTCCGGCTTCACGCGCGTCCTCCCGCGCTGAACTCCGGCAGGTCGACCCGCACGCGAGTGATGCCCGGACCGTTCATGTCGACGACCGTGAAGCGGGCACCGCCCGCTTCGACCCGATCGCCACGCCGCGCGATGCGCCCGAGACGGGACATCAACAGGCCGGCGATGGTCACGTACTCCGGCGACAATTCGAGGGTCGTGCCGCAGGCATCGTTTACCGCGCGCAGGTCGAGTCTTCCCGACACGATCCAGGCCGCTTCGCCAATCTGGAACGCCTCGGGATCGACGCGGTCAGACTCGCCGCCGATCGCTCCGGTCAGGGCCCGCAGACAGTCATCGAGTGTGACGATGCCGGTGAAGTCGCCATGCTCATCCACGATCATCGCCAGATGCACCCCCCCGGTGCGCAATTCCGTCAGCAGCGCCACCACCTGCTTGCTTTCCGGCGCGAACAGCGGCGGACGCAGTCCCGTCTCGAGCGGCCGCGCCGCTTCAGCGTCCGCGAGCAGATCCTTGAGGTGGAAGAAGCCGAGCGGGTGGGCGCGCCCCAGCTCCGTCACCGGGAAGCGGTTGAAACCGGTGACGCGGGCCACGCGCAGGATCTCCGCCCGGTCGAGCCCGCGGTCCAGAGCCACGACAGCGGTCCGCGGCGTCATTATCTGACGCACCTCGAGCCGCTGCAGGACAAGCAGACGGGCCAGAAAATGCCCCTCCGTCTCGCTCAGCGCGCCGTCCTCCACCGCGATTTCGCAAGCTGTCTCCAACTCGGCCGGCGTGAAGGGGCGCGAGCCGGGCCCCACGCCGGGCAACAGATCGAGGAGGCGGGCGGTGCCGCCCGCGATCACGTCGAGCACCGGCTTGATCACGATCAGCCACCCCGCCAGGACCGGCCGCAGAGTGAGCGCCACGGGGCGGCGATAACGCATGGCGATCAGCTTGGGGGTGATTTCGCAGCCGAGCAGCAGGAGCAGGGTGATGGTCGGGACAGCCAGCACCACGCCGGACGGTCCGAAGCGGTCAATCAGCGCCACGGTGCCAACCACGCTCGCCCCGGTGTTCACGAGAAGATTGCCGATCAGGAGCGCCGGCAACAACCGCCGCGGCTGGTGCACGAGCGACACCACGCCGCGGCCGTCGGCGCCATGGCGCACGAGCTCGGCCAGTTCGGTCTGACGCAGGGAGAAAAAAGCCGTCTCGGCGGCCGAGAAAAGCGCGGACAACAGCAGCAGGACAACCAGCAGCAGAAGATCCACTGACTCTCGCCGCTCCCCTCGCGCGATGCCCGCGCCGTTCACAGCGGAGCATAGCCGGTTCCTTGACACCCCGCAAGCGCCCCCGCTAAGATGACGCGGCCGCCCGATCATGCTGCGAAGGAGCCCGTTGTCCCGCACCCTCATCATCCGCTTCGGTTCCCTGGGCGACCTCTGCCTGCTCGCCTGGTCCCTCAGCGGGCAGGACGCCGTTGCCCGCGCTGACGGCACGCCGCGCCCGCGGATCACCCTGGCGGTGAAAGCCGCCTTCGCCCCGCTCATGGCCACCGTGCCGGGGGTGGACGTCGTGGCGCCGCTGGACGGGCCGGGGTGGCGCGACCTCTGGCAGCTCGCCCGCTGTCTGCGGCGCGAACGCTTCGACACCGTGCTCGACGCGCACGGCGTCCTGCGCAGCCGGTTGCTCTGTCTGCTGCTGGGCCGATGGCCGGCGCGCCGGATCGTCAAGGACACCGTTGCGCGGCTGGCGCTGCTGCGCTCCAGCCAGGCCGGCGGCGCCCGCCTCGCGCCACCGCCGCCCGCGCTGCGTCGCACCATGTTGCGGCGCTTCGACGAAGTCGTGTCGCCCATCGGGAGCGTCGCTCTGGAGACCACGCCGCACGGCGTCGGCCCCGGCGCCGCCCTGCTGGCGGCGGGACGCGGCGGCGCCCTGCGGCCGCGTGGGCCGGCGGACGGCGCCCGGAAAGCGCGGATCGGTTTCGCGCCCGGCGCGCGGTGGGACACCAAGCGCTGGCCGTCCGGGCACTGGGCGGATCTGCTGCGCCGCCTGCGGGAGGTCACGGATCTGCCGGTGGAGATCTTCCTCGGCGCGCGGGAGCGGGCCTGGTTCGCCGACGGACCGCTGGCGGACGCGGTCGCCACGGCCGGCAACGTGGCCGTAGCGACGGATCTGCCGCTGCCTGAGCTGGCGCAGCGCCTCGGCGCCTGCCGGGTGGTCGTCACCAATGACAGCGGCCTGCTCCACCTGGCCGAAGCGGCCGGCACGCCGGTGCTCGCCCTCTTCGGACCAACGGTGCGCGCTTTCGGCTACTTCCCGCTGCTGCCGGGCAGCCGGGTGCTGGAGCGCGAACTGGCCTGCCGTCCCTGCTCCCGCAACGGTCGCCGTCCCTGCTGGCGCGGGGACCTGGCCTGTTTGGCGGAGATCAGCCCCGATGCGGTCCTGGCCGCGCTGCTCGCCCTGCCCGCTCTTGCGGACGCCGGCGCGCCGGGGGGGCCTCATGGCTGACCGTGCGTGCGCGCTGCCGCTGCTGCCCTACCGGCTGCTCGCCCCGGCGATCGCCGCGGCCCTGCCGCTGGGACGCCCCTGCTCCGCCAAGCTGCGCGACGGTCTGGACGGCCGGCAGGGCCTGTCGGCGCGGGTCGCCGCAGCCGCGCCGCGGGTGCGCGGCGCCGTCTGGTTCCACGCCGCCTCGGTCGGAGAGTACGAGCAGGCGCGCCCGGTGATCGCCGCGCTCAAGGCGCTCCCCGACGCGCCACCGATCGTCATGACGCATTTCTCCCCCTCCGGCTGGCACTACGCGATGCGGCGACCGTGCGCCGACCTGCACGAATGGCTGCCATTGGACACGCCGCGCGCCATGGCCCGCCTGCTCGAAGCGTGGCGCCCGCGCGCCCTCGTCTTCATCAAGTTCGACTGCTGGCCCAACCTCGTGCTCGAGGCGGCGCGGCGCGGGGTGCCGGTGCTGCTGCTGGCCGGCACGCTACAGCCGCGGTCGTGGCGATTGCGCTCCCCGCTGCGTCCCTTTTTCCGGGCGCTGTTCGACCGCTTCACCGCGCTGGGCGTCTGCACGGATGACGACCGCCGCCGCTTCACGGAGCAGTTGGGGGTGCGCGCTGCGGTCACGGTCACGGGCGACACTCGCGCCGAACAGGTGATCCTGCGTTTCGAGGCGGCCGCGGGCGGCGACGCGGTCGCCCGGCTGTCGGCGCGGCCGGGGCGCCGTCTCGTGCTCGGCAGCACCTGGCCGGCTGACGAGACGCTCTGGCTGCCGGTTCTGCCCGACCTGCTCACCCGCTTCCCGGACCTGACGGTCGTGCTGGCCCCGCACGAGCCATCCTCGTCCCGACTGGACGACCTCGAGCGCCGGCTGGCGACGTGCGGCGTGGAGACGGCGCGCCTCTCGAGCCTCCCCCCGACCGCCGACGCCGGCCGGGCGGAGACCGCGCGCTGCGTGCTGGTCGACTCGGTCGGAGTGCTGGCGGAGATCTACCGCACCGGCACCCTGGCCTATGTCGGCGGCAGCTTCACGACCGGAGTCCACAACACCCTCGAGCCGGCCGTGGCCTCCCTGCCGGTGCTGTTCGGACCGGTCATACACAACGCGGTCGAGGCGGAAATCCTCGTCGCGCAGGGCGCGGGGCGGATCGTGCGCCGCCCGGCGGAGGCGGCTGCGGCCACCGCGGAACTGCTCGCCGATCCGGCCCGGCTGACCGCCGCAGGCGCCGCGGCGCGCGCCATCGTGCTGGCCCAGCGGGGCGCCACCGGGCGCTCGCTGGCCCTGCTCCGTTCCTGCATGTAAGTTGCCCGGCAACCCCGCCGCACCAGGAGGAAACGTGCGTCCACAAAACGCCCAGCGGATCGTCGGGAAACCGGCCGACCTCCCTGCCCCGACCGTCACCGGCCCGCGCTGGCGCCTGCCGTATGCCGCGCGTCCGCGCTTCATCCAGATGGAGACCGTCACCGCCTGCCCGGCACACTGCCCGTTCTGCCCGCAGCACGAGATCAACCGCGATCCACCGCGCATGCCCGACGCCACCTGGCGGAAGATCGTCGATCAGACCCGCGGCCTCGGCATCACCTACCGGCCGTTCCTGACGAACGAGCCGTTCGTGGACAAACGTCAGCCGGAGATCACGGCCTACATCAAGCGCGGCGATCCCACCGCCCGCGTCGAGTACAACACGAATGCCTCGCTCCTGACCGCGGACCTCGGTGAGCGGCTGCTCGACGCGGGCGTCGACATCATGCGTTTTTCCATCGACGGCTTCTCGCCCGCCACGTACGGCCCGTCGCGCGTCGGGCTCGACTATGCGCAGGTCGTGGCGAACGCCACCCGTTTCCTGGATCTGTGGGACAGGGGGGGGCACCGCGCCTCCACCTTCGCCGAGATGCGGATGATCGAGGTTCCGGAGAACGCGCACGAAGTCGAGGCCTACCGCGCTTTCTGGAAACCGCGTTGCAGCGAGGTCGTCGTCACCCAACTCTACCAGTGGCCCTGGACCGGGCAGAGGCGGGAAGACGTGGTGCGCAAGCCGTGTCTGAAGGTGCTCGACGAGATGTTCTTCTACACCGACGGCGACGCCACGCTCTGCTGCTGGGACGTGCACGGCCGCGCCATCGTGGGGAACGTGCACGAGCGGGGCGTGCTCGAGATCTGGGACGGCCACGTGACGGGACATCTGCGCGCGCTGCTCGACGACGGCCGGCGGGACCTGATCACCCTCTGTTCCCGGTGCAACGCCTACGCCGGTTTCGATTTTTCGCCATTCGCCGTAACGCCAGGGAATCGGCCCGCAACTGACGATTCCACAACGCTATAACTATCGCGGATTAACCCTGTTTCGAAGCCCCGTCTGCCGTGGCGTACGGCAACGGATCGGTCACGCCGGCGGCCGCGAACCCTCGCAGACGCAGCAGACAACTCTCGCACCGGCCGCAGGCCAGCTCCTGGCCGCTGTAGCAGGACCAGGTGAGGTGCAGGGGAGCGCCGAGTTCCCGGCCCCGCCGCACGATGTCCCGCTTGGCAAGATGGATCAGGGGGGTGCGGATCGTGATCCGGGTTTCGGGACGGGTGCCGGCGTCGACCGCGGCCTGGAACGTCTGGTAAAACGTCTCCCGACAGTCGGGGTAGCCGCTGGAGTCCTCCTCGACCGCGCCGATGAAAAGCGCGCGCGCGCCCAGGATTTCGGCCCACGATACGCCGATCGCCAGAAAGTGCGCGTTGCGGAACGGCACGTAGGTTGACGGCACGCCGCCACCGGCCGGCAGCCCCTCCTCAACCGGCAGGTCGGGATCGATCAGGCTCGAACCGCCGATCCTCCGCAGGGTGTCGAGGCTCGTCACCAGCCGGCGGGTCACGCCATAATGATCGGCGATCGCGTGGAAGGCCCGCTCCTCGCGCGCGGCCGTGCGCTGGCCGTAGCCGACATGCAGCAGGGCCGGCGTGAACTCGCGCGCCGCCTCCGCCGCGCAGACGCAGGAATCCATGCCGCCGCTCACCAGCACCACGGCCAGTGGCCGTTGATCCGCTGACGTCATCGCAGTTCCGTTCCTCCGGCCCGGCCGTGCCGGCCGCTTCCGGTTCACCTGCCCCGTTCACGCCCCGGCCAGAGCACCTTGTGCAACTGGATTTGGAATCGCACGTCCAGCCGGTCGGCCAGAATCCACTCCGCCAGTTCAGACGGCGCGACCCCTGGCGCGGCGGGCGAGAACAGGACGTCCGTCGCGGCCGGCAGCCGCCCGCCCCCCCTCACCAGATCGCGGGCCCAGAGGTAGTCGGCCCGGTCGCAGATGACGAACTTCACTTCGTCGCCGGGGCCGAGGTCGCGCAGTCCCTCCCAGTCGATGACGGCAGGGTCGAGCCCGCTGCCGGGGGTCTTCACATCCACCACGCGCCGCACGCCTGCCGGAACCGCGGCCAGACCGACCGTACCGACGGTGCCGCTCGTCTCGAGCACGACCCGGTGCCCGGCGGCCAGGAGCGCGGCCAGGAACGCCGGCGCGCCGGGCTGCAGGAGCGGCTCGCCGCCGGTCACGAGCACGGTGCGGCAGCCGTATCCGGCCACCTCGGCCAGCAGCGAGGGCAGGTCGCGACGGATCCCGCCGTGAAACGCGTGGGCAGAATCGCAATAGACACAGCGACGGTGGCAGCCGATCAGCCTCACGATCACGCAGAGTCGGCCGCTCTCGCTGGACTCACCCAGAATCGCACTGTAGATTTCACCCACCAGCAGCGCCATACGCCTCGCTCCAGCGCAGGGTTGGGTTTCTCCCGGGCCCGGGCGAGCATGGCAGGTGTCACCGGGACTTCAGGGGGAGCGGAAAACATGCTTAAGATAGCGCGTGCCTGTCGGGCTCACAAACCGACGGCGGAAACCGCCAGCGCCGCCGCGCGTCTGGCGATTCTCTGGCTGGCCCTGCCGGCCCTGCTCGCCGGCGGTTGCGGCCGTCGCGACGCGCCGGACCGCACTCCTGCCGTGCAGCCGGCCGGCGGGACCGTGGCCGGCCTCCCGGCGACCGACTGCGCCGTGCGCGTCGATCGCACGGCTTTCACCGCCTATCGGAACCTGGTCGCCCGCCTGATGCGCGGCGAGCGGGTGCCGCAGGAGGCATTTGACCGGGTCTGGGCGATGCCGGCCTACACCGCCCTGTTCGACGCCACCAGTCCCCGGCTCGTCAACACCCACATCCTCACCAACGTGACGCGGTACGTCCACGGCGGCGCCACCGCCGCGACAGCGACGCACGACGCGCCGGACGGACGGAAGTCGCGGGCTGGCGCCGTGCCGAAGCGGAAAGACCTCGTCGATGCCCTGACCTGGGCGCGCGATAACGGGACAGCGCTCGACTCGCTGGTGAACGCGGTTTCGACCTCACCGCTCACCTGTGGCGTGCTGCCGAAGATCGCCGGCTATCTCCGGCCCGGACTGCTTCCCGACACCCTGCGCGTCCTCTTCCTCGTCGCCGGCCCCGACCTGCGCTGGACCGGCAGCGAGGTGCTCGTCGATGCCGGCGTGGCCGCTGCGGCCGGTCCCACGCGCCTGCCCAACCTGCTCGCCGCACAGCTCTACCGCGCGCTCGCGCCGCGGGACGGCCCCGAGCCGTACAAGGCCCGCAACGGCGCCGCGGCGCTGGTCGCCACCTTCGCTCAACTGCGCCGCGACGGGGTGGCGGGATGGCTCGAAGATTTTCCAGAGGTGGAGTTCGACCCCACGCACCCCCTAGTGGGCCGCTCCGATAAGGAGCGTCGCAGCTGGCACAGTCTCGCCACCCGCTCCCTCTCGGCTCTTCAGGAGATGCTGCCGGCCCTGCTGGACGATCCCGCCGTTCTTGACACGAAAGGGACGGTTATTGACGATCTGCTGCGCGGCAACCGTTCGTACAGCGCCACCGGCTACGCCATGGCGGCGCTCATCGCCACACGTCTGGGCGAGCCGCGCCTGCAGGCGGCGGCCCGCGGCACGCCGGGCGACTTCCTCGCTGCCTACCAGGAGGCCGCCACGAAAGGCGATGTTCCCGCCCTGGCCGAGCGGGCGTGGATCGCGCCGGAGAAACTGTCCGACCTCCCCCCCTTCCCGGCACCGATCTACCGCTCCCTGATGGCCATGCTTGCGCCGCCGACCGGCATAGCCCGCTGACGCAGCGCGCCCGGGCCACGACAGACGACGGGGGCCGCGCCGGTGCGCGGCCCCCGTTTACTGTCTCCCGTCCTCCGGCCCCCGGTGGCCGGTGAGCGTTCCGTCTACTGCTCGGCCAGCGTGAACCGGGGCCGGATATCGACCGGCACCCGCTCGAGACGCGACAGCGCAGCCTGCAGCTCCGGCGGCAGGACAGCGTAACGACGGATCAGCTCCTGCGCCGCGGCATAGTCGCCCGCCGCCTGCAGGACAAGGATGCGCCGCAACAACTCCTCCGCCGCGATCCAGAACTTCGCCTTGTCGACCCGGAAGCGACCGGTGGCGGCGTCGAAGTCGATCGCCCCCTGCTCCCGCAGGAAATTGAACTGGATGGCATTCGCCTGGCCGTGAGCCTCGGCGATCCCGAAACGGACCGAACGGAAGAGGCCGGCGAGATAGGTCACCGCCTGCCGGTCCAGATGCTCCGGTGTGAAAAATCCCTTCCCCTGCAGCTTGTAGACATCCCAGGTGCCCATCAGGTCGGCCTTGGCCTCCTCGATGGTCGCATAGGTGTCCTTCAGCTCCAGGCGGACTTCGGTGGGCCGGCCCTCCCTGACGAGGCGCCCCGGTCCGAGACCGTGGCTCATCTCATGCCACAGTGTGTGGAGGAAAAACGCCTCCGCCGAGAGATCGCCGAGCTGGTCCGCGGCGACCAGTTCCCGCGCGATCGGCGTGAGGATCTGCGTGAACTTCGCGTTCATGACATTGCGCAGCAGCACCTTCTTGCTTCCCTTCGCCTCGCGCACCCGCTCGTCGTTGGGAAGGTTGAAGGCGATGGTCTGGATACCGGCGCGCGTATCGCCGGCGCTGAACACCTCATCGACGACGCGGATCGGAGACTCGCTGCCGCGGTGCGGATTCTTGTCGGCGTCGGGGATCGGCAACTGGCTCTCCAGCCACGGCAGTTCCTGCTTGAACGATTCCAGCCGCGCCGACTCGGCCGGATCCACCACGGTGACGAACGCCTCGAAGGCCGCCTTGAAACCGAACAGTCCGTCCTCGTAGGTCTCGTACGGGCCGATCGTGATCTCGACCGGGCTGTCGAGATCCATCCACAGCACGTCCGAGCGATAAGTATCGTCCGTCAGCAGCGCCTCTGCGCGCGCCTCGAGGAAGAGACGCAGGCTGGCGTTGTCCGTCAGGGCGGCCGCCTCGCGCAGCAGCCCGGCGCACCGCTGCAACGGCTCGCGGAAGAACTGCCCGTACGCAATGGCGATCAGCTGACCCGACCGGTCGCGACGCACCATGCTCTGCAGGCCGTTCAGGCCCGCCCCCCCCATCTGGATGCGTCCCTTCTCCGCGTCGGTCAGATCGAGCGGATAGAAGCTGGCGCCGGCCGGATGCGGCCATCCGCCCAGGAACGGCTCGCGATCCACCCGGCGATCCCACGGACCGGCGTTGAGCCAAAGGTAGTCGCGCAGCGGCCCCGCCAGCGGTCCGCCCACCAGGTCCGCGCGCGCTTCGATGGCGGCGCGACAGGGACAGGCCTGTTCATAGAACAGATCGTCCATGATGCGCGCGGCGGCGATCAGCTTGTGCAGGACCGCCTGCTCGGTGGGCGACAGATGCCCGATGTTCGCCGTGATCTCCGTCGGCGCATAGGCTGCCAGCCGCTCGCTCAGATCGGGCACCACCGTCGGCGCCGCGCGGCCGACCCAGCCACAGTCGAGCGGGGCCAGTTCGGGAGCGCCGGCCGGCTCCGCGCTCCCGGCGTGCGGGGCGAGCAAAAACAGGGCGGCGAGCGGGCCACACAGGCGCGGCAAAACCGAATTCATGATCGTGACTCCCTGGCTGATGTTCGGGGAGAGGGGCGCCCCGGCTGCGAACGGGCAGCTTAAACCCGTCATCGCCGCGGGACAAGCTCCGCCGTCGTGCCGACGTTACCCTTCAAAGACAAAGGCCCGCCCTCGAACGAGGGCGGGCCTTGAATACTGGCGGGAGCGACGAGACTCGAACTCGCGACCTCCGGCTTGACAGGCCGGCGTTCTAACCAGCTGAACTACGCCCCCGTGGCCTCGCCTGCGCGCGACGCGGCGAAAAATATAGCCGTCCCCCCGCGGCATGTCAACCGGCCCACCGCCTCAGGCCGGATCGCCGGTCAGGGCGTTCAGCAATTCTCCGTCCAGATCGGGAGCGAACGTCAGCCGCCACCCCTCGGGCAGCACCTCCCGCAGGTCGTCAGGCAGGGAGGGATGACCCAGGGCAAGACAGCCGCCCGACGGCCCGAGGAAATCGGCACGCCGCAGGCAGGCCAGGCGATCCGGAGCCAGAGGTCGATGTGAGGTGACCAGCAGCGCCTCCGAGGCCGCCGCGAGAGTGCCGTCGACGATCGCCTCAAGCGTGAAACGGCTCCGCAGACTCGCCACGCAAGGCGCTGCCTCCCCCCAGCGATCACCCGCCGTGACGTCGAGCCAGAGTATTCTCCGTGCGCCGCCAGGGAACGGATTCCCGCCCACAGACGCCGCAATTCTTTGCCAGACTTCACGGTAGATTGGCGAGCCAGGCAGGCGATCCGGTCCGGTCCCGGCCTTGTCCATTTCCGGCGCCGGTCCCTCGGACGGACCGTCGTCCGGAAAAGCCTCCCACGGGATGCCCCGGCAGAGCAGGCGGTCGCAGCCAGCCTGCGCGATGGCCGCCAGCCAGGCGCGGGACAGCGACGCCGGATCGAACATTCCGTGGACGTCGGACACGGGCGGAGCCACGCCGCGAGCCGCCAGCGCCGGTCCGAGCGCGGCCATGGTCACATCATCGGCGTAGAGGCGCAGGGCGCGGCCCGTGGCCAGAGCGCGCAGCCGCGCCAACGCGCCGGGATCGAGCGTGGCGGGAGGCCGCGAAGCAGCGTTCACCTCCGCCACGCCGGGCGCCCGGGGATCCGCCAGATGACCGACCATGACCGCGTCGGCCCCCACCGCGAACCCGGCCACGAAAGGCGCGTCGAGCGCGCCGGCGGCCGTATCAACGGCGGCGAGGTGGCTGTCGCCCGTGGTGCCCCCGTGTCCGGGCCAGTGTTTCAGGCAGACCTCCATTCCCCCCTCGCGCAGGCCGGTCACCGCGGCCGCCACCTGGGTCGCCACCAGGTCGCTTGCGGCCCCGAAGGCCCGCACGCCGATCACCGGATTGCGGCGCTCGACCAGCACGTCCGCGCAGGGAGCCAGCACGCGCGTGGCGCCGGCCGTCCGCAGACGAGCGGCGCTTTCGGCATGCACCCGGCGGGTCAGGTCGGCGTCGGCGAGCAATCCCAGTCCCCACGGCGCGGGCGGCCGACCCGCAGCAGCGGCCAGGACCGAAATCGGCCCCCCCTCGTGATCGACCGCGATCTCGGCGTGGCCGCCCAGGCAGGAGCGCACGGCGGCGCCCAGCGCCTGCACCTGCGCCAGATTCAACACGTTGCGGGCGAACAGGATCACGCCGGCGGGGCGCCAGCGTTCCAGCCAGGCCGCTTCGCGAGCGCTCAAACCAGGCCCGGCCAGACCGACGACCAGACGTCCGGCCAGCGCCGCCGGAGCAACGGGAAATCGCGGCGGCCGCGGGGCCTCGCCGCCCCGGGCGGAATTCCCGGCCTCGCTCACGGGTGCGCCGCTCCTGACGCCGGGTCGACCGCGATCGCCGGCAACGGGGCCAGCTCCGCACCCGGATAGTAGTGGGCCAGGATCTGGCCGGCCGTGAAACCGCGACGCGACATGCCGATCGCGCCGGTCTGACACATGCCGACCCCGTGACCGAAGCCGCGACCGTACGCTGCGATCCGCCGCGGGCGCCCATCACGATCGGTTTCGACATGCAGACGGAAGAGGGCGCTCCAGAGCGAGCCGCGGTTTCCGGGCAGACGCAGCACGGAGCGCACCCGATCGCCCCGCACGTGGTAGACGCCGGCGTCGGTGCTTACCTCGAGTTGCGCCACGCGACCGCAGGAGGTGCGCGCGCGCACGGCCAGCCCCAGCAACCGCCCCGGCCGGGACGGACCGGCACCGCCGGCGCGTGGCGTGAAGACGACGCCGGCCCAGGCGGCGCGGCGCGGATCGCCCATGTCTTTCACATATTCCGGGAGCGTGCGCTGCAGGATCTGCTCCAGGTCGCCGGCGCTCCACTGCTCCCGCCAGGCGAAGCGGGGCGCGGCGGCGCAGAAAGAGTTCGCGCCGTCGCGCGGCGCGTCCCGGAGGCCGCGCAGGTAGGGACGTGCATCGCGCGCCCACACCTCTTCGCAGGCGGCGGTGCGTCCGCCGCAGGTGGACGAATAATACGCCTCGATTTCCCGGCCACCGTACCGCAGCACCAGCCCGGCGGTGCGGGCGATGGCGGCGTCGCAGGTGGCGTCCTCGCCCGCCAGCCCTTCGTAGAGCTGATCGCGAATGTCCCCCCAGAGATCGAAACCGAGATCCGCGTGCTGCCCGCGGTGGAAAACCGTGTAGGTGCGCGCCGCAATCGCCTGCGCCTCGATCGCCGCCGCGGCCTGGGGGCCGAGCCGCCCGATTTCCCCCGGCACGACGCCCCGCAGGTACTCCTCCAGATCGATCGCGTTGATCATCAGCATCCCGCCCGGACGCCCGCGCACCACCAGAGCCCCGCGATAGCGCGCCTTGCCCCAGGCCACCACCTCCGCGGCGGCGTCCGCACGCAGCATCACCGCATCGGCATTGCCGACGGTCCCGCCGACCTGCCACCGCACCCCGCGTCCGGCGGCGAACAGTTCTGCCCCCGCCCCTCCATCGAGCCGTGCCAGACGCGTGGTCCCGTCACCGTCCAGCAGCCAGGCACCGCCGCGGCACGACAGCGTCGCGCGTGGCACCCCGTCGGCCAGACCGATCCGGACCAGCGGGGTCTCCTGCCGTGACGCCACGGGGCGAGGCGGCAGGGCCGCCTCGAGATCGGGCCACTCCGGGCCGGGCGTATCGGGGTATTCCGGCTCGCCGGCCGGCGAGGTGATCGGCTCCAGGTCGGGCCAGGACGGTCCCGGCTCGGCGACCACGGCGGGCGATTCCCCCGCCGGCCGCGGCCGCGGCCCCGGCGCGCAACCGCCGAGCGCAATCAGCAGCGCCAGCGCGGTCACGCCCGCGGCCCGCCACCCGCCAGACGCGCGCGCGGGCCCCTTCACCGCATCACCACCAGCCTCTGCATGCCGCTGCGCAGACCGCCGCCCGGCGCCTCGAGTTCGACGCGGTACAGGTAGACACCGTTGGCCACCACGTCCCCCTCACCGTCGCGACCGTCCCAGGTCAGCAGCCCCTGGCCATCGTCCACCCGCTCGGCCCCGAACGGCACCACCGCCACGCGCCGTCCGCCCACCGTGTAGATCACGATCCGCCCGGGCGACGCCGGAGCTGTCGTGCGGAACAGGATCCGCACCGGCCCTGACGCCGGATTCGGGAACGCCAGCACATCGCTGACCGTGTACGCCGCGAGGGGCGCTTCGCCCTGCTGCAGCACGAAGGTCGTGGGATAGCCGGACACGGCGAGCGTGACCGCCCGTACGGTGGCGGCGGCGTCGGGTGCGGTGGCGGTGAAGGCGAGATCAAGCGTGCGGCCGTCACGCCGGGCGAGATGGATGTTGCTCAGCGTCAGCCCGTCGCCGGTCAGCAGCAGCGGCGTTTCGGCAGCCACGAAGGCAGGCATGGCGACCACCGCGGTGAAGTCGAGCGGCACCCCGGAGGCGAACCGCACGGCGCCTGACTCGAGCGGCTCCGGAGAGCCGGCCAAAAACAGCGTGCCGGTCAGCGGCAGGCGCACGGTGAGCGTGGCGTGGTTGTCAGTCGGCAGGCGGTCCGCGGTGTCGTAGACATGCAGCGTGACGGCATGGTCGAACGGCCGCACCGGCAGCGCGATCTCGTACCCGGCGCGCTGGTTCGTGGCCGGGTCCGGCGGCGGCAGCTCGGTCACGGCGGCCGACAGGTCGTTTCCTGCCGAATCGAGCACCACCAGGCGATCGACCCCCGCCTCGTCCACGGCCGTCAGTCGGATACGCCGCACGTTGGTCGTATCGAGCGCCGCCATCTCCATCCCCTCGGTCAAGGGGGTGTCGCCAGCGTCCGTCAGGACGGCGACGATGGCCGGCGGGCCGCAGTCGAGCACCAGCAGCGGATCGCCGAGCAGGCAGTACTGCGCCGCCAGCGCACGGTATTCGGAATCGTAGTAACCCGTGTAGTGCGCCAGCACCGCCGCCTCCCCCGCCAGCAGCAGGTCTCCGAGCCGCCACCCGGTGCGCGCGCCACCGAACAGCCGCGGCGGGGTGAACAGCCAGTTATCGAGCTGCAGCAGCGCGAAATCGGCGTTGGAGCCGAGGTACTCAAACCCACTGCTGGCGTAGGAGGCGCAGGCCCCGGAGGTGTGCGTGAGCAGTTTCTCCGCCAGCGACGAATGCTCCGGCCCGTTGCGGTCCGCCGTGTTCTGAGCCCACTCCGCGATGTGGCAGCCGAGCCCCACGAACACCCACGGCTTGCCGGCATTGGTCAGGCTGTTGACATCCTGGCGCAGATACGGCGAGGGGAAAGCCCGTTCGTCCTGGAACAGGATCTCATGGCACAGGAGCTTGGCGTTGGCGTGCCCCTGATAATGCACCAGGAGCGCGCCCTGCGACAGGGAGGGCAGCAGGGCCGGCACCGCCAGATTCGCCGTGTACTCCTTGACCAGGGCCAGGCTGCGGAACGTGTCTCCGGGCGGGAACTGCGGGTCGAGATAGGTCGACAGGAAGAACCGGTCCGCCGTCTGCTCCCCGCCCGCGAAGCGGTCCCAGCGGGCGGCGAGACTGTCCTGGCACACCCGGAAGCGCTGCTCATCCAAATTCCGCACCAGCGTGGACGAGGTCACATCGCCGTAGCCGTAGGAAAAATCATCGTCGGCGATGAAAAGCGCGCGGCGGCGCCAGGCCTGGCCGGCCTGGTCCGTCTCCACCTGCAGGGTCTTGGCGATCATGGTGGACAGTTCCGCCCCGTTGTTGCACGGGAAGCGCCCCACGACCATCTCCGCCGGCGTGCGGGTGCCGCTGGGATAGTTTAAGCCGGCTGCGGGAGTGGCGTACCATTTGTCGGCCGCCAGTGCTTCGGGCGGTTCCAGCACGTGCTGCGCGTGCAAATGCGTCGGCACCCAATCATAGGTGCCGTCGACGACGTTCAGGGCGCGCGCGTTCTCGTTGGCGTCGCCCACGAGCAGCAGCCCCCAGCTACCCCAGCGGTCCATGGCGTACTCGCAGAAGCGCCGGATCGCCCAGGGGTCCTTCAGACCGCCGCTGAACCAGTCGTAGACATCCTGCACGTTGACCACCTGCAGGGCATGGCCGCCGCCGGCGGTGCTGCTGCGGTAGTCGATCCACGGCTGCAGGGCGGAGCGAAACGCGCCGTGCGTGATCACCAGCACTTTGGGCGAGCCGGTGGCCACGGTCGGATCGACCGGATTGACGATCCGCCGCGAATTGAAGGTGGTGAACTCCGGCACGCCGCTGCCCGCCAGGTCCGCCAGCGCGGCGAACCGCCGGGGCGAACCGTCCGGCTGGATCGCCCGCAGCGAGAGCGTGTAGGAACCGCCGGCGTCGACGACGTTGCCGGCGCCAAGCGCGATCCAGGCCGGCCGGCGGGGATCGGTGATGTCGATCACGCCGAGGTCGGCGCGGCTGAAACCGGTCACCTCGAAATCCCGGGCGCCGACGACCGCGTCGCCAGGGAAAACCAGCGCATCATCGACGGCGCGGTAGAGCGCAGCGTAGGAAATCTCCGCCCAGTCCAGGTACGACATCAGGGCGGTGGGCGGATTGTTGAGCGAATCGATGCGCAGCGTGGCGGTCGGGTTGGCGAGCAGATTCCCACCGATCGGATCCGCGGAGAAAGCGAGGACCTCGGTCAGGGTGTTCAGATTGTGGGTGCCCAGATCCACGGTGTTAGCGCCGCAAACCAGCGAGGCCCGCACGAAGCGATCGAAGTTGCTGATACTCCAGCCCATCAGCCCGGCGCGCGCCTGCCCGTCAGTGCCGGCCGGATCGGGCGACCAGAGCGGAATCGACAACGTCGCCGCGGTATCGGTGTGGCGGTTGTAATGATTGCGATCACTGTCGGCGTTGAGCGTGAACTCCCGGTACGCGCTGTCCTCCTCGAGGTAATCGACACGCCGGTAACGCGGCAACGGCGCGCCGGCCGAAGGGGGCAGCGTCACCTCGGACATGCGCGCCCACGGCGCCCCCACGACAGCGTCGGCGAAGGCGAGCCAGTAGACGTTGCCGGTGCGCAGTCCGGGATCGGCGGCGCCGCTGGGGCCGTTGTTCAGTTCGTAAGGATCGCCGCAGCCCGGCAGATCGACCGGCGAGTCGCCCGAGTCGTCGGTCCAGGCGTTGTCGTCGCGGGAACGCAGCGCGTAGAAAAGCAGCGCCTCGCCGTCGCTGAAGTCGCCACCGTCGCCGAGCAGCCGGATCGGCACTTCGCTGGTGAGATAATGCGCCGGGTCCGCCGCGTTGTAGCGGCGCTGGTAGAGACGGATCTGGTCCTCGCGCACGCCCCCCGCCGGCAGCCAGCCGAGCAGGCGCAGCTTGCTCGCGGTCAAACGGTAGAGCTGCGTTTTCGGCACGAGCAGTTGCACTTCCGGCGCCAGCGGCACGACCTCGCTCCGCGCGGCCGCGGCTCTGGCAGGCGCCGCGACGGCCGGCGCCGCAGCTTCGGCCGGCCAACGGCGCAACCCGTCCGGATTGAGAAACAGGAAGCCGAAGCGATCGTCACCGCGTCCACTGCGCGCCCCGGAAGTGCCGACACCGGCCCCCTTCGCCACCGGCACGAAGCGGATCTCCCAACGCCCTTCCCGCAACAGCCGGGAAGCGAGCCCGTCGGCATCCGCGGTCAACGGCGCCACGTTCACGCTGGCGATGCGGCGCCCCCGCCAGACGGTCGGCTCGCCGACGATCAGCGGCGCCTGCCCGGACGGCGCTTCGGCCGCCGTCCGCGCCGCCCACAGGGCCGGCTGCGAGCCTGCCGTAAGCGGCCGGCCGCGGCGCGGCGATTCGCCCGGCAGCAGCAGTTCCGCCCCCAGATCCTCCTCGCCGGTTTCGGGATCGCGCAGCGCCACCGGCGTGGACCCGACCAGCAGACGCCGCGGCGGGACCGCTTCCCAGCGCTCCGTCAACGGCGTCACCACGGGCCGCATCCCGGGCGGCACCACGATCCAGGCGCCCCACACCGGCAGCACCGGACGCGTCGGCGCGCCGCGGCCGCTGAAGCCGGGCAATTGCAGCTCCCACAACGGCGCGCCGCCATCGGGGCTCGCCGTCGCGCGCCACGCAGTATCGGCGGCGCTGAAAGCGAGCAACAAACCGGCATCGTCGCTGCGTTCCACCCGCACCGGGCGGTCACGACCACCATCCGGGATCGGCGTCGCCCCCCCTTCTGCCCGGGACTGGGCCGGCAGTCGCTCGACCGCGAACAGGCTCAGCAGCGCAACAACCGCCGGGATGGCGGAACCGGAGCGGCTCCACCGCGCCACGCGACGGCGCGCGCGTTCGTGAATCGGGACAGACGCGTGGATCATGGTGCAGACGCTCCTCGAAGCCGGGGCGTGGGGAGGGGCTCAGGGGGGCAACTCACCTGGTCAGTATAGGTTCGGTCGCCGGGAGGGGTCAACTGCCGGCGCCCAGACCGACGCACACAAAAAAACCCGGGTGGCGAAGCCACCCGGGTTGGAATCAGGCAGGCTGAAAAAACTACTGGTACAGGCTCTTCACACTGCTCCAGCTGTTGTTCTCAGTGGGAACCACCGTGGGAATCTCCGGCGCCGGCAACGTCCAGAACCCAGCCATGATGTAGAAGTAATCACGGCCCTCCAGCGGCATGCTGGTGGCCACCGGGAACAAGGGGAACTTCGCGTGGGATTGGCACCGTCGACATCGCCGGGGGTATGCAACACGGGGAAGGACGTCGACGTGCAGGGACCAAGCCGAAACCTGCGCCGCCACGCCCATGCATAGAACCACTTCATGGTGAGCAGAAGCATCGCCGGCGTACGGCATCGAAGGAGCAACGCCGACCTGGTAGTTCGGCGCGTCCAGAACAGTTGGTGCCGCCGCCAGCCATGGTATAGGTAACTCCGGCCACGGGGAACGCGATTGATCGCGACCTCAGCCTCCCAGGCGCGACAGGTGGCCGACTGGGTGATGTTCGTCGCCACCAGATAGGCGTAGACATCCACGTAGCATGGGAGCGGTGCGGCAGAGTAATTGTTGATGCCCATTCTGATCGAAGTAGACTCCGATGCCGTTGGGCATATTGCTCGTCTGCGCAAACGCGCTCGCAGACACCAGAATCAGCGCCAAAACTAGCAACTTCTTCATGATATTAACTCCTTAAAACCACGTTACGGACACCCTGTTACTGGCAACCCTGAAGAGCCGACTTCAGCGCCGTCACGTAGACCGACCGTGTCGGAAATGTTGATCACGCCGTCATAGACAAAATTCGGCATAGTAGTTGTCCGCCGCGAAACCCTTGAGGGCCGACACGTACGACGCACCGTGTCCGAAACGTTGATTACGTTATCGCCAGTTGATGTCCGTGCTGTTGAACAGGATGTCGAGCTGGCTGCCGGACAGCGGCGTGCCGGCGATCATGACCACGGTCTTCTCGCCACCGTTGCGGTTCGAGTGACCCTTCGCCAGATACCGCGTCGGTGAAGGTCGTGACACCGAGCGCATTGGTGTTGACGGCAGGAATGCTGGGCGTGCAGATGACCAAGCCACCCAGGCTGGTCGCGAGCCACAGATCCTCGCGGGGATACCCAAAGATCGGGTCTCCGTTGCCGTCTCTCAGGGTCAGGGTGATCGTCGCGTTGACCACAACGCCGCCGACCGTCTTCGCCTGGAGCAGGGTCTGCCCGGCTCCGGGGATCGGGGAGCAGTAAACCGAAACCTGAGTCCCTGCAGCCGTCGTGGCCGTGGAAAGCGTATAATCCGGGATTCCTGCCACAGCCATGGAAACGGTTCCCATGACCAGACTGCATACGAACAGACTCACAAGTTTCCTTCTAACCATTAGGACACCTCCTAAAGGACATTCCCAAGCGAGGGTGTTTAACCCAGGCGACCACGTTTGGCAACCGCGCTAACCCCTCCTCTCCACTCCTCAGAGCGTTGTCCGACACTTGACTTGCATAGAATACCACAAGCGCCTCCAGGGCCACAAGCCCTATTTTTAGTTTTTCGGGGGATTTGAAGGATCCTGATTAAGGACGATCAAATTCTGCCAGGGCGGTGCGAGATCGGGCTCCGCCACCGCGCCCCATCACCTAGAGGTTTGGTGGGCGAAACAGGGCTCGAACCTGTGACCTCCTGCTTGTAAGGCAGGCGCTCTGACCAGCTGAGCTATTCGCCCGACCGCGGGGCGTCCTGACGGTAGGACCGATAAAGATGCAGGGGAATGAACACGCAGTACCCGGCCACGAGCAGCAGCGGCGCGGCGCTGATATCACCCGCCGCGAGCAGGATGTAGCCAAGCAGCAGCGATGTCCCGCCGGCCACCAGCCAGGCGTGGGTGCGGAGCCGTTGCATCATCAGTTGCCTCCCCGGTCGGCGCGACCCGCCACGCGCGTGCCGCCGCCGTCCGGCTCATGACATTAGCGACGGGCGGTCGGAGCGTCAAGTGCCGCCCTGCTCAGCGGGACGGCGCCACGCCCGCCGCTCGCTCCCGCTGCGCCCGCCAGGCGCGCACGCCCCGCTCGTGCGCCTCGAGCGTGCGCGAGAAGACATGCCCCCCGTCGCCCCGCGCCACGAAAAAAAGCGCCTCGCACGCGGAGTCGGGGCTGACCGCGGCGCGCACCGCGGCGGCACCGGGGCTGCCGATCGGACCGGGAGGCAGTCCGGGGCACGTGTAGGTATTGAACGGCGAGTCGACCGTGAGATCGCGGGTGAACAGCCGCTCGCCCCGCTTGCGCAGCGCGTAGGCGACCGTCGGATCCGCCTCCAGCCGCCAGCCCAGACGCAGGCGGTTCAGGTAGACCGCCGCAATCCGCGGACGGTCGTCCGGCAGGCGCGCCTCCGCCTCCACGAGCGAGGCGAGGGTGAGCAGGTCGTGCGGCGCCAGACCGGTCACGCGGGGCAGCGAATCGGCCCGCGCCACGCCTGCCGTCACGATCACCCTGGCCGCGGCGACCGCCGACAGGCCGGGCGGCAGGAAGTAGGTGTCGGGCGCGAGGTAACCCTCGCACCAGTGGAAGGGGCGCAACGTCGCGGCCGCGCCGGCCCGCGCCCCCGCGGCCGCGAGGGCGTCGAGCCGGGCCAGACGGGCGGCGTCACCGGCCAGTCCGCGGGCGACGATCCCGGCCCGCGCCAGCGAGTCGGCGGCCGCGAGGAAGCGCGCCGCATCGCCGCCGGTGGCATCGGCCACCCGGCGCGCCGCCTCCTCCGCCTCGATTCCCTCAGGCAACAGCACCCGCGCCAGCACGACCCGCCCCGTGGCCAGCAGCGCGAGCAGGTCACGCGGCGCCAGGCCGCGCGGCAGGGTGTAGACACCGGCCCTCAACTGTCGATCCCGGCCGGTGACCCGCGCCACCAGACGCAGCAGTCGGCGCTGGCGGACCAGGCCACGCCGGGCGAGGGTGTCGATGACCGCGCCATAGGGAGCACCGACCGGCACCCGCACCGTCTGGTACGGCGGCCCGGGCGGACGGCCGCCCGCGGGGCGGCTCCAGGCGCGCCAGCCAAGTCCCACACCGCTCGCCAGCAACGCGGCCGCCAGGAGCAGCCGCGCGCTCACGCGCGCGAGCCGTACGCCGGGCCACGGTAACGCGCGCCTCACCGCGCCCCCTCAGGAGCTCCGTCGTCCGGTCGCGACGAACGCGACTGGTCGAGATACTGCTGAAGGATTATCTCGGCGGCGAGCGCATCGACCTCGCCCCGCGGCCGGCGCCGACGACCGCCGGCCCGCAGAAACGCAGTCGCCTCACGTGAACTGTAGCGCTCGTCGAGCAGGACGACGGGGAGTCCGAGCGCCGTGGCGATCCTGGCGGCGAAGGCGCGCGCGCGAGCCGCCGTCTCCCCCTCCCGCCCGCTCTCCTCGAGCGGCAGTCCGACCACCACGGCACGCACGCCGCGCTCGGCAACGAGACGGCGTAACCGATCGAGCAGGGAACCGTCGCCGGGAGTGGTGTGGGTGCCGACCGCGAAGGCCACGGTCTCGGTCTCGTCGCTCACGGCCATGCCGACGCGGCGCGCACCGTAATCGAGGCCGAGCAGGGCGCACATGGGGATCAGGCGCCGGGGTGGAAGCGCTTGCGGAGCCGGGCGCAGAAGCGACCGTCGGGTGCACGCGAGAATTCGAGATCATCGGTGAATTCGCGCATGATCAGGATGCCGCGGCCGCGCTCCTGCATCAGATCGACGGGCGGCGTCCAGACGCTGTAGTCGAAGCCGGCGCCATGGTCGAAGACCGCGACTTCGATTTCGGCATCGCCGAATTCGAAGTGGATTTCGATCTCCTGGTCCTCGCGCAGACCGTTGCCGTGCTCCATGGCATTGGTGCAGGCCTCGATGACCGAAGTGCTCAGTTCGTCGATCTCGCGGCGCTCGAACGGCAGATCACCGGCCAGCTCCATGAGCACCGCATCGGGCACCCCCAGGAACACCAGCTGGCTCGGGATCTTCAACTCGATGCGCGGCTTCACGGGATCGCGACCTCGCGTCGGTTCAGGAGAAGCTCCGGATGGCCGCCTCTTCGTCCTCGAAGGAGGCGAAGACCGTGTGCAGCTTCGTGACCATGAAAATGCTCTCGATACGGCCCGAAACCCGCAACAGTTTCAGGTCGCCGCCGTTGTTTTTCAGCGTGGAGTAGCCGGAGATCAGGATCCCGAGGCCGCTGCTGTTGATCCAGGAGACCCGCTCGAGACTGATGACGACGTTGCGGTAGCCCTCGTGGATGAGCGTCTTGAGCGTGCTGTCGAACATGCCCGCATCGTCGCCGCCCATGATCTTGCCCGACAATTCGAGAATCGCCACACCGTCGCGCTTGCGTTCCTTGATCTTCATCCCGCGCCTCCCGCGCAACCGCGCCGCACGGCCGAATCCCCGGCGCCACCGGACCGATTGTCGTCAAAATAGGAGCCGCTCCCGGTCCTGTCTAGGCGCAATTCACCTCGCCGGACCGCGCAGGAGCGCCAGCGCACGCGCGAAGTCCGCCGGCACCGGGGCGTTCAGCACGAGACGCTCGCCGGTGGCCGGATGCGTCAGCGACAGTTCCGCGGCGTGCAGCATCTGGCGTCCACCCGCCAGCTTCACCAGCAGCAGCGCTTTTTCGCGATCGAGATTATGCACGTTTTTGGCGCGGCCGTCGTCGCCGTACACCGGATCGCCCACCACGGGATGACCGTGGTGCGCGCAGTGGACCCGAATCTGGTGCGTGCGCCCGGTATCCAGACGCGCACGGGTAAGTTGCACGAAACCGAAATCCTCCGCCACCTCGTAGTGCGTGCGCGCCGTCCGTCCCCCGGTCGGCAGCACCGCCATCCGCTGCCGATGCAGCGGGCTGCGCCCGATATTCCCCTCCAGCGTACCCTCACGGTCGCGCCAGAAGGCCCAGGTCAGGGCCAGATAGACCCGCCCGAGTTCGCGACGGCGGAGTTGGGCCGTCAGCGCGCGCATCGCCTCGTCCGTGAGCGCCACGACCAGCAGCCCGGAGGTGTCGCGGTCGAGCCGGTGCACGATGCCGGGGCGGGTCGCCGGACCGGCCAGTTCACGGCAGTGATGCAGCAGAGCGTTGACGAGGGTGCCGTCGCGGTGGCCGGGCGCCGGATGCACCACCTGTCCCGGCTCCTTGTCGATGACCAGCAGATGAGCGTCCGCGTGGACGATCCGCAGCGGCAGATCCTGCGCCACGGCATGCGGCGGCGGCGGCGCCGCCGGCGTCAGCACTACGCTCGCCTGCGCGCGCAGGCGGTAGGACTTCGGACGGGAACGCCCGTCCACGGTGACCCCGCCGGCGGCGAGCGCCTGCTGGACCTGGTGCCGCGACAGGTCGGGACAGCGGGCGACGAGGAAAAGATCGAGCCGGGCGGAGTCTTCCTCCGGCGTGACCGTGAAAACGCGCACGGTGACGGCGGGTTCAGACATGGTCCGCGTCCTGCGGCGGCGTTTCCGGTGCAGCGGCGGGCCCCGGCACGACGGCGGGCGGCGACGGCGGCAACGGCTCTGCGGCAGCGGCCGGCGACCGCCGCTGGGCGCGGTTCTCGGTCAGCACCGCCAGGAACAGCGCGGCGCCGCCGAGCGTCACCCCCATGTCGGCGACATTGAAGGTGTAGAAACGATGGGCTCCCACGCCGAGGTCGATGAAATCGACGACGAGGCCGTGGTAGAAGATCCGGTCGACGAGATTGCCGAGCGCGCCGCCGAGAATCGCGGCCAGCGCGCCCAGGCGCAGGCGCTGGTCGCGAGGGCCGCGCGTGTAGAGCCAGATCAGCAGCAGGGAGGTCGCGAGGCTGACCCCGATCAGCAGCCAGCGCCCGCCGTGGAACAGGCCCATAGCGGCGCCGGGGTTGCGCACGTAGCCGAAGCGGATGAAGTCGCCAAGAACGGGCACACCAGCCCGCAGGACGTCGGCCTGGCCCAGTACGACCCGCTTGGAGCAGAAATCCGTCACGAGGACGGCGGGCGCCCAGAGCCACGCGGGGAGGGAACGAAGAGGGCTCAATCGGCCTCCTTCTCCTCCTTCTCCTTGCAGGCGATGCAGAGCCGGGTGTACGGCAGCGCCTTGATGCGCTCGATCGCGATCTGGCCGTTGCATGATTCGCACCTGCCGTAGGTGCCATCCTCGATGCGCGTGAGGGCTTCCATAATATGGTAGAGGTAGCGGCCCTCGGTGGTGGCGAACTGGATGGTGGCCTCATACTGGTACTCGTCCGTGCCCTGATCGGCCATGTGGTTCGAATGCGCCTTGGACAGGTCCGGACCAGGGCCATCGCCTTCGTGCTTGATGATGTTCGAATGTTTGGCGAGGGACTTGCCCACCCGATCCCTTTCCGCCTCGAGCACGCGTCGAAAACGCTCCAGGTCGGTCTTCCTCATGATCCGCCTCCCGGCTCGGCCGACCGTCGGGCCAGTGCCACCACGATCCGCACGTCATCCACCGTGAACTCTTCGCGATGGGGCAAATCTTCCTCCGTCGCGACCGATTCCGCCAGCGTCTCACCCGTGATCCGCGCCCCGTGGGCCGCCATGATCCGCCCCACGCGCGGCGCGCCGGCCACGGCCAGCCGGATGCGGTCCGAGACCGCCAGGCCGCTCTTCTTGCGCAGGTTCTGCACCCGGTTGATGATCTCGCGCGCGAGACCTTCGTCCACCAGTTCGTCGGTAAGAGTCGTATCGAGCGCCACTGTAAAGCCGTTTCCGCTGACCGCAATATACGGCGTCACGCCGGCTTCGGTCACCCCCGCTTCCGCGGAGGTGATCTCCAGGCGTTCCCCCTCCAGATCGACCTCCACCCGCCCCGCGGCGCGCAGAATGGCCGCTTCGGCCGGAGACATCGCCGTGATGCGCCGCGCCGCCAAAGGCGCGCGCGGGCCGAAGCGCGGACCGAGCGCCCGGAAGTTGGGGCGCACGGCGAGCGTCAGCACCCTCAGGGGGTCATCCAGCGCCACGACCTCCCGCACGTTGAGTTCCTCGGCGACCAGCGCGGCCACGGCCACGTTGCCCGTCAGCCGCGCAGCCCGCCCGTCGGCGCCATGCACCAGCAGGCGTGCGAGCGGTTGCCGGGTGCGCAGCCCGGCATCCTGACGCAGGGCGCGGCCAAGGCCGACCACTTCCTGGGCGGCGGTCATCTGCGCCTCGAGCGACTCGTCGCGCCGCGCCGCGTCGGGCAGCGGGTAGTCGGTCAGATGCACCGAAACGTCCGGATCGGCGTGCGCGCGCAGGCCGCGGTACAGCTCCTCGGCGACGAACGGCACGAACGGCGCCAGCAGGCGCAGCGATGTCTCGAGCACGGTGTACAAAGTGGTGTAGGCGGCGCGCTTGTCGGGCGTGGCCTCGCCCTTCCAGAAACGGCGCCGGCAGAGCCGCACGTACCAGTTGCTGACATCGTCGACGAGGAACGCCCCGACCGCCTTGGCGGCGCGGGTGAAATTGAGCTCGTCGAGCGCCGCGCGTGCCTCGACGACGACGGTCTGCAGGCGGCTCAGCACCCAGCGGTCGAGCAGCGCCAGCGCCGTGTCGTCCGCCGCCGCGCCGACCGCCGGCGCCACGAAGCCGTCGAGATTCGCGTAGAGCGTGAAGAAGGTGTACGTGTTCTCCAGCGTGGCCAGCAGCTTGCGCTGCGCCTCCTTCACCCCCTCGCGGTCGAAGCGGGTCGGCACCCAGGCCGGCGAGGCGGTCAACAGGTACCAGCGCAGCGGGTCGGCCCCCTCGACGCGCAGGATGTCGCGCGGATCGACCGCGTTGCCCTGCGATTTCGACATCTTCCGCCCGTCGCGGTCGAGGATCAGCTCGTGCACGAGACACGACCGGTAGGAGCTGCGACCGGTCAGGAAGGTGGAGATGACCAGCATCGTGTAGAACCAGCCGCGGGTCTGGTCGATCCCCTCGCTGATGAAATCGGCCGGGAACTGCGAATCGAACAGCTCGCGGTTGGCGAAGGGATAGTGGTACTGGGCGAACGGCATCGCGCCCGAATCGAACCAGCAGTCGATCACCTCCGGCGTGCGGCGCATCGTGCCGCCGCAGCCGGCGCGGCAGGCGAACGTGACCTCGTCGACGAAGGGGCGGTGCGGATCGAGCTGCCCGCAATCGCGTCCGCTCCAGGCGGTGAGGTCGGCGCGGCAGGTCGGCATGGCCTGCGCGTCGCAGCCGTCGCAGATCCAGACGTTGAGCGGCGTGCCCCAGTAGCGGTTGCGGCTGAGCGACCAGTCGACATTGCCGGCCAGCCAGTTGCCGAAGCGTGCCTGCCCGACCTCGGGCGGCATCCAGCGGATGTCGGCGTTGGCCGCCGCGAGCTGCTGCCGGAGCTCGCTCGTGCGGATGAACCACGCCGGCGTGGCGTAGTAGATCAGCGGGGAATCGCAGCGGTCGTGGAACGGGTAATCGTGCGTGTAAGGGGTGTCGGCGAGCAGCTGGCCGCCGTCGCGCAGGTCGGCGATGATCCGTTGGTCGGCCGCCTTGACGTGCGTGCCGGCGTACGGCGGCACCTCGTCCGTGAACTTCCCCTCGGCATCGACCGGACAGAAGACCGGCAGGCCGTGCGCCTGGCCGGTCTGGAAGTCATCCTCGCCGAACGCCGGCGCGAGATGGACAATGCCGCTGCCGGTATCAAGGGTGACGTAGTCGGCCGGCACGACGCGGAAAGCCGCGGCGCGCAGGCTCTCGGGCAGGAACGGGAAGAGCGGCAGGTAGCGCCGCCCGACCAGTTCGGCCCCCTTCAGCTTGTCCAGTACTTCGACCGCGTCGGCGCCGCCGAGCAGATCGAGACGGGCCTCGGCCAGGATCAGCGTCTCGCCGTGGTGGCGCACGCGCACGTAATCGAATTCCGGGCCGACCGCGAGACCGACATTCGCCGGCAGGGTCCAGGGGGTGGTGGTCCAGGTGACGAAGTGCTCGTCGGCGTCGGCCGCGCGCAGCCGCACCGCGATCGCCGGATCGGTGACCTGACGGTAACCGTTGGCCATTTCGTGGCTCGACAGCGGCGTGCCGCACTGCGTGCAGTAGGGCACCACCTTCTGCCCGCGGGTGAGCAGACCGGCCTCGCCGAAGCGCGACAGGATCCACCAGACCGACTCGATGTACTCCGGATCATAGGTGACGTAGGGATCGTCGAGATCGACCCAGTAGCCGATCGCGGCGGTGAACTCGTCCCAGTCGCTCTTGCAGGACCAGACGCTCTCGCGGCAGGCGGCGTTGAAGCGCTCGATTCCGTAGGCTTCGATCGCGCGGCGTCCCTGGATGCCGAGCCGCTTCTCGACCGCGCGCTCGACCGGCAGCCCGTGCGTGTCCCACCCCGCCTTGCGCAGCACGCGGTGGCCGGTCATGGTCCGGTAGCGACACATGACGTCCTTGCACAGGCGGGCCATCACATGGTGCACGCCGGGCAGGCCGTTGGCCGTGGGCGGGCCCTCGTAGAAGACGAAGTCCGCCGCCCCCTCCCGCTGCGCGATGCTGCGGCGGAAGACATCGTGGTCGCGCCAGAAGGCGCTGATGAGTTGCTCCGACTCCGCGTCGTGGAACTTGCGCGCCAGCGGCGGGTAGAGCGGGGCGTCCTTGTCCATCATCCTCATGATCCCGTGACGGCCGGCGCGGGCGGAGCGACAGCCGGCGTGGTTCAGGCGGCCGGCAGCCGCCGCAGGAAACCGGTCATCAGCGCCTCCAGATGCGGCGTCGCCGCGCTCGCGGTGCGGATGATCTCCTCCACGTTGGCCGGGTGCAGGGCATCGGGGAAGCAGGCGTCGGTGACGACCGAGACGCCCAGCACCTTCAGCCCCGCGTGAACCGCCACCAGGCACTCCGGCACGATCGACATGCCGACGGTATCGGCGCCCACCGCGCGCAGAAAGCGGTATTCCGCGGCCGTTTCCAGGTTCGGACCGGCCACGGCCACGTAGACGGCGCGCCGCAGTTGCAGGCCCGCCGCCAGCGCCACCGACTCGATCAGCTCGACATGGGCCCGACAATACGGTTCCGACATGTCGGGAAAGCGCGGTCCGAGGCGGTCGTCGTTCGGCCCGATGAGAGGATTGTCGCCCATCAGGTTGATGTGGTCGGTGATAACCGTCAGGTCGCCCGGGCGCAGCTGCGGATTCATCCCTCCGACGGCGTTCGACATGATCAGTGTCGACACACCGAGCGCCTTCATCACCCTGACCGGCAGGGTGATCTGCTGCATCGAATAGCCCTCGTAGTAGTGGACCCGCCCCTGCATCGCCATGACCGGCTGCCCGCCGAGGGTGCCCAGCACCAGGTTGCCGGCGTGGCTCTCCGCCGTGGAGGCGGCGAAATGCGGGATCTCCGCGAAGGGGACGGTCAGCACAGCGTCGATCTGGGCGGCCAGATCGCCCAGCCCGGTCCCGAGGATCAGACCGACCCGCGGACCGAAATCCGTGCGCGCCCGCAGGTACGCCACGGCCGCTTCGATCTGGTTCCAGATGCCGCTCAAGGCGTGCCTCCCAGGCAATGAACGGGTCAAAATAGCATGGTCGCGTCCGGTGCGACAGGAAAATGAAAGTTGGCCGCAGCGCGGCGCCGCGCCCCCAGGACCGGCCCCGGAACGGTCGCGGGCGGCCCGCAAGGGACCGCCCGTGCCGTGAAGCCGAGGTTGCCCGCGGCCTAGAGGTCGTTCAGTCCGCGGGTGAAAGAGTCCATGTTCCAGGTACCGACGTTCGCGCGCGCCCCGGACTCGGCCGGTGCCGGGTCGGCCGCCTCCGCCTCGCGGTCGAGCGCGGCGACCTCCTCCTGCACCGCGTGCAATGGCTCGAGCAGTTCATCCACGTCCTCGGGCTCCAGATCGGCGCCCGGGCGGTGCGCGGCGGCCGGGGGGGGCGCCGCCGGCTCGGCCGGGCGGGGCGCCGGCGTGTCGCTCCACGCCTCGGCGCCGGGCGCCGCCTCGGCCCGCCACGGATCAGCGACCGGCCGCTCCGGCGCGCGTTCCGGCCCGGCCGCGGCGCGGCCCGGTTCGTAATCGCGCCACTCGTCACGCACGCCCTCGTCACGCGGCCGCTCCGACGCGACGGGGATCTCGCCGGCGGGACGCTGGGGCGCGGACGCCTGGCGCGGGGCCTGCCCCATCAACCGGCGGTCAAGCTCATCGAAGTCGGTCCGGTGGTTCTCGATGAACTGGATCTGCGCCTCGGCCAGTCCCTTCACACGCGCCAGGAAGGCCTCCTTCTCCTTGTGGAGATCGATGACTTCGCGCCGCAGCTCCGCCGCCTGGCGGCGGTAGTTCTCGGTCGCCTGCTGCGCCTTCATCTCGGCGTCCTTCAGGATCAGGTCCGCCTCCTTGCGCGCGTTGTCGCGCGCCTCGGCGAGCACGCGCTCGGCGGTCATCAACGTATCGCGCAGGGTCTTTTCCATGTGGCGGTACTCCTGGATCTTCTCGTCGAGTTCCAGGATCCGCTCGCGCAACTGCTTGTTGTCCAGCAGGACGGCCTCGTACTCATCGGCCACGGTGGTCAGAAAGGCCTGGACCTCCTCAGCGTCGTAGCCGCGCATGCCCTTCTTGAATTCCTGCTTGCGGACGTCCAGAGGAGTGATCCTCATCATCTGACCTCCCGGGTTGGGCCCGGCCCTTGGGGACACCGCGCGTCAAACCGCGCGGCCCGGGGTCGCACGCTTTCGCGACCCTTTTCAGCCCCCGGCCAGGAGCCGGCTGGCGAACTGTATCAAAAGGAATGCCAAAAGAGGAGACAGATCAAAACCCGGGATCGGCACCAGGGGGCGCAGCAGCCGCAGCACCGGCTCGGTCACCCGGATCACCATGATCAGCGAGGGATGCCGCGGCTGCGGGTTGATCCAGCTCAGGATCACGCGGGCCAGGATCAGCCAGGAATACACTTTCAGCAGCGCCAGCAGCAGACGGATCAGGAACATCGTGCCGCCTCCCGGCATGGCCTTCCTCCGCGCAGAGGTGGCCGGAAAATTGCCGGCGCCATCCGCCCCCGGCCGGCAGCGCCTGCCGGAACCGTGCGCCGCTCAGGCCCGGGGCCCGAAAATGGCGGTGCCGACCCGCACCAGCGTGGCCCCCTCCTCCACCGCGATCCCGTAGTCATCCGACATCCCCATGCTCAAGGCGGGCAGCGGCAGCCGCGTGGCCGCGCGGGCCGCTTCGGCCAGGCCTCGCAGGGTGCCGAAGGTCGCCCGCAACTCCGCCTCGCCGGCGCCGAAACGCGCCATCGTCATCAGTCCCCGCAATTCGAGGTGGGGGCACGATTCGACCAGTCGCGCCGCGCCTTCGCCGGCTGCCTCCGGCATCACGCCCGCCTTCTGCGGTTCGCGCGTCACGTTCACCTCCAGCAACACCGCCTGGCGCAGTCCCGCCGCCGCGGCCGCCTGATCGAGGCGTCCGGCGAGCACCAGGTCGTCCACCGCGTGCAGCAGGGCGAAGGGGCCGATCGCCCGGCGCGCCTTGTTGCTCTGGAGATGCCCGATGAAGTGCCAGCGCGGCGTCGCCTCCGGCGGCAGTCCGGCCGCGGCCAACAGCGCCGGCAGCGCTTCGGCGCGGGGCAGGGCGTCCTGCACACGATTCTCGCCGAAATCGCGGTGGCCCGCGCGGCAGGCAGCCACGACCGCCGTCAACGGCGCGGTCTTCGAGACCGCCACGAGCGTGACCGGATCACGCCGACCGGCGCGGTCACGCGCCCGTTCGATTTGCTCGCGAACGACCGCCAGCCTCGCCTCGATATCACGGGCGGAAGGCTCCATGACGGCTCCCCGGGGCCGACGGCCCGGACCGCTACCGCCAGCGCAGCAGCAGCGTGGAAGGGTCGAGTTCCAGATGCAGGTCCGCCACCTCGCGGTGCTCGTGGTCCTTGAGAATGCGCACGCGCACATGGTCGGCCTGGGAGTCCAGCAGCACCACGACCGACACGTAGGCATCGTGCCGCGCCACCTCGAACGGGATGCCACGTTCGTCGCACTGCTGTCCCTCTCGATGCACCAGCGACGAGGTCCAGATCTCGGCATCCCACTCGCGGGCCAGCCGCTGCACTCCCTGCATCTCCCACTCTTCGGTCTGCTCGAAACGCGGCGTGCCGTCCATGATCACGAACGAAGGCTCGAAGTGCGCGGCCTGACGCAGGAAGCCCACCGACTGCTCGAGCTTTTCGAGCGAGAACGACTTGCGATTGTAGGCCAGGATATGGCGGTTGCGCTCCAGTTCGAGCAGCTTCTGCACCCGGTCATCGAGCTGTAGATCCTCGGCGAGCGCGTGGAACAGCTGATCGTAGAAGCGACGCACCGCCTCGACCGATTCCTGCGTGGAGATGTGGAGCACCTTGCGCCCCTGCAGCAGCGCATCGAGCGCCAGGCCGATCAGGAACGCGGTCTTGCCGACGCCCGCGCGCGACAGCGCCACGCCGATCCGGCCGCGGCCGAGTCCGCCGGCAATGGCCCGCTCGAAAACACGCACCGGGTTCCGCTCCCAGACGTCCTTCTGCGGCATCCTGGTCCCCTCCTCAGTGCTCGCCTGCGGCCCGCTTCTCGGCCCAACGCTGCTCGAGTTCCGCGCAGACCGCCGCCGGAGCCGGCGCGTAGCGCGAGAATTCCATCGTGAATTCGGCCTTGCCCTGCGTACCGGAGCGCAGCACGGTGGCGTAGCCGAACATCTCGGCGAGCGGCACGTCGGCATCGATGCGGACGAAACCCTCGTCTTCGGTCGTGCCCACGACGATACCGCGCCGTTGCATCAGCATGCCCATGATCTCGCCCTGGTACTGGGACGGGCCCTCCACGGACACCAGCATCACCGGCTCGAGCACGATCGGCCTGCCCTGGGGGTAGACCTGCCGGAAGGCGCCGCGCGCAGCGGCCTGGAAGGCCATGTCCGACGAGTCGACCGGGTGGAAGTTGCCGTCTTCGAGCAGCACCTTGACCCCCTGCACCGGGTAGCCGACGTAAGGCCCGCGCGGCAGCATCGCCCGGAAACCCTTCTCGCAGGCCGGGATGTATTCGGTGGGAATACTGCCGCCGGTGACCAGACTCTTGAATTCGAAGTCGGCGCCGGTGAGCGGCTCGATCCGGCCCTCGATCTTGGCGTACTGGCCCGAGCCGCCGGTCTGCTTGCGGTGCGTGTAGTCGAACGTGACGGGCCGCGTGATCGTCTCGCGGTACGCCACCTTCGGCTGGCCCGCCTCCACGATCGCGTTGAATTCGCGGCGGATCCGTTCCAGGTACACTTCGAGGTGCAGCTCGCCCATGCCCTTGATGAGCGTATCGCCCGTCTCCGGATCGGTTTCGACCCGGAAGGTCGGGTCCTCCTTGGTGAACCGCTGCAGCGCCTTGGCGAGGTTGTTCTCCGATTTGTTGTCGGCCGCCGTCACGGCCAGCGAAATGACCGGTTCCGGCACATGCATCGAGGTCAGCGAGATCCGCTGCCCGCTCGTGAAGGTGTCGCCACTGGCGCAGTCGACGCCGAACAGGGCGACGATATCGCCCGCCTCGGCTTCGGTGATGTCCTCCATCTGGCTGGAATGCATGCGCCCGAGACGTCCGATCTTCACCTTCCGGTTGGTGCGGGTGTTGAAAAGGGTGCCGCCCTTTTCCAGTTTCCCCTGGTAGAGACGCACGTAGGTGAGTTGGCCGTACGCGCCGTCCTCCAGCTTGAAAGCGTGCGCCACCAACGGGTCGGTGGCGAGGTTGGAAAGCGGGAAGAGCCGTTCCTGGTCGTCGGCCAGGTCGCGCGCCTCGTTCGTCACCTCGGTGGGATCCGG
Organism: uncultured bacterium; assembly: GCA_963732385.1. Lineage (GTDB taxonomy): Bacteria > Krumholzibacteriota > Krumholzibacteriia > LZORAL124-64-63 > LZORAL124-64-63 > CAVSZB01. The sequence continues at coordinate 883,380 of CAVSZB010000007.1, forward strand.
GAGCAGCCGCACCACGCCGTCGAGCAGCAGCTGAACGCCCCGGTTCTTGTAGGCGCTGCCAAGGAACACCGGCGTCAATTTGCGCTCCAGCGTCCCCTTGCGCAGCGCGGACCAGATCATCTCCTCCGTGACGCGATCCTCGAACACCGCCTCCGTCAGTTCGTCGCTGAACATCGCGGCGGCGTCCAGCAGGACCTCGCGCCGCGCCTCGGCCTCGTGCCGCAGCGGCGCCGGGATCTCCTCCCATATCAGCCGTTCGCCGTGCTCGCCCAGGAAACGGCACGCGCGCATGCGGATCAGATCGATGATCCCGTCATGCTGCGCCTCCAGTCCGAGCGGGATCTGGAGCATGACCGCGTTGTGCCGCAGCTTTTCGCGCAGATGCTCGGTAACGCGCATCGGGTTGGCGCCGGAGCGGTCGCACTTGTTGACGAAGGCGATACACGGCACGTTGTAGCGTCGCATCTGGCGATCGACCGTGATCGACTGCGACTGCACGCCCGCCACCGCACAGAGCACCAGCACCGCGCCGTCGAGCACGCGCAGCGCCCGCTCGACCTCGATCGTGAAATCGACGTGGCCCGGCGTGTCGATGAGGTTCAGGTGGTACCCGTCCCACTCGCAGGAGGTGGCCGCCGACTGGATGGTGATACCGCGCTCGCGCTCCAGTTCCATCGAATCCATGACCGCGCCGACGCCGTCCTTTCCCCTCACCTCGTGCATCGCGTGGATGCGCTTGGTGTAGTAGAGGATGCGCTCGGTCAGGGTCGTCTTGCCCGAATCGATGTGGGCGCTGATGCCCAGATTGCGGATCTTGTGAATATCTCTGGGCATGGCAGGCTCCGCGCCACGCGGCCTCCCGCGCGGCGTCTCGGTGACAGGGCATCCGGGGGTCGGCCGCCGACGCGCCGGTCGCGAACGCGACCCGCCCCCCCGGCCGGCAAGCCGGGGCCATAGTAGGGCCCGGCAGGCCGCACCGCAACCCCGGGCAGCGGCGCGGACCCGCCGCCGTCGCCTTATCAGTCGATCACGCCGAGCCGGCGGCCGACCGCCGCGAACGCCTCGAGGCACCGGTCCACCTGCTCCGAGGTGTGAGCCGCGGACGCCTGCAAACGGATCCGGGCCTGTCCCCGCGGCACGACCGGATAGCTGAATCCGATCGCGTAGACCCCCTCCGCCAGCAGTTCGCGTGAGAAGCGCTGGGCCACGACGGCGTCGTCGGCCTGCCGACGGAAGTGCACCGGCACGATCGGGTGGTCGCCCGGATCGACGTCGAAACCGAGGGCGCGCAGCCCGCCGCGCAGGTGCGTCTGGTTGGCCGCGAGCCGGGCCCGCGGCGTGGGATCCTCCACCAGGATCCGCAGCACCTCGAGCGCCGCCGCGCAGATCATGGGGGGCAGCGAATTGGAGAAGAGATAGGGGCGGCTTTTCTGACGCAGCCAGGCGATGACCTCCCGGCGACCGCTCGTGCAACCGCCGAGCGCGCCACCAAGCGCCTTGCCCAGGGTGGTGGTGACGAGATCGATCCGCGGCGCGACGCCGAAGCGTTCGCCGGTGCCGCGACCCCCGGGGCCGACGAATCCGGTGGCGTGGCTGTCGTCCACCAGCAGCAGCGCACCGTGCCGGTCCGCCAGTTCGCAGATCTCCGGCAGGCGGGCGTAGTCTCCGTCCATCGAGAAGACGCCGTCCGTGACGATCAGCCGCCGGCGCGCCCCGGCGCAGGCGCACAGGGCCTGATCGAGTGCGTCGAGATCGCTGTGCTCGTAGATGTGGCGCGACGCCTTTGCCAGGCGCACCCCGTCGATGATGGAGGCGTGGTTGAGCCGGTCGGCCACGATCGCGCAGTCCTCGCCCAGCAGCGGCTCGAACACGCCGCCGTTGGCGTCGAAACAGGCGGCATAGAGGAGCGTGTCTTCGGTGCCGAGAAAGCGGGAGAGCGCCGCCTCCAGCTCCCGGTGCAGACGCGTGGTGCCACAGATGAAGCGCACCGAGCTGAGGCCGAACCCCCACGCGGACAACGCGCTGCGCGCCGCCTCCACCACGCGCGGATCGGACGCCAGGCCGAGATAGTTGTTCGCGCAGAAGTTGAGCAGGGTCTGCCCGTCGGCGCACACGACCGCACCCTGCGGCCCTTCGAGGCTCCGCTCCTCCTTGAAAAGACCCTGCGCGACCAGCGCATCGAGTTCGCGCTGCAGTTCCCGTCCCAGTTCCCCGTACACCGTTCTCCCTACCGGCCCCCGTAACGGCGGGCCATCTCCTCCAGGGAGACCACCGGGATCCTGCCGGCCTGGCCCGCCTGGCCGAACGCGATCATGCGCTCGCGGACCACCTCGACCATCGCGTCGCGAGCCGGCTTCATGTAGTCGCGCGGGTCGAAGGCGCCCGGGTTCTCCTGCAGCACGCGACGGATCGCGCCGGTCATGGCGAGCCGGTTGTCGGTGTCGACGTTGACCTTGCGGACGCCGTGCCGAATGCCGCGCTGGATCTCCTCCAGCGGTACGCCGTAGGTCTCGGGCATCTGCCCGCCGTAGCGGTTGATGATCTCGATCAGCGCCGCGGGCACCGACGAGCTGCCGTGCATGACCAGGTGCGTGTCCGGCAGCCGGCGGTGGATCTCCTCGATGACACTCATGCGTAGCACATCGCCGGTCGGCTTGTGCTTGAACTTGTAGGCGCCGTGACTGGTACCGATGGCGACGGCCAGCGCATCGCAGCCGGTGTCGCTCACGAACTGCGCGGCCTGCTCCGGGTTGGTAAGATGGGCGAGCGCCTCCTCGCCCGTGAGCCCGGCGCCGTGGCCGTCTTCGATCCCGCCGAGACAGCCGATTTCTGCCTCCACCGTCACGCCCTGCGCGTGCGCGGCGGCCACCACCTCGCGCGTCACCCGCACGTTGTACTCGTAGGTCGAGGGGGACTTGCCGTCGGCGGTGAGGCTGCCGTCCATCATCACCGAGGTGAATCCCTGCGCGATCGCGGACAGGCAGGTTTCCGGGCTGTTGCCGTGATCCTGGTGCATGGCGATGGGCAGACGCGGATTCAGCTCGGCCGCGGCGAGCATGAGGTGCCTCAGGTAGGCGTCGTTGGTGTAGGCGCGCGCGCCGCGCGACGCCTGCACGATGACCGGCGATTCGGTCTCGGCGGCCGCCTGCATGATCGCCTGGATCTGCTCCATGTTGTTGACGTTGAACGCGCCGACGCCGTAACCGTGCTCGGCGGCGTGATCCAGCATGACACGCATCGGAATCAGTGGCATGGGTCTTCCTTTCGCTCGCCCCCGCCCGGGGGCGACTCCTGCCGACCCGCCGCGCATCCGCGCGGCTGGTTCCAAGCTAAGCGATCGGGCGCGGGAGTTCAACGCCGGTCGGCCGCGCGCCGGCATCCGCCCGGCAACGCGGGAGAGCGGGCTGCGCGCGCGACCGCCCCGGGGTGTGGCCCCCGGCGGGCTGCGCGCGCGGCGGGGGTCAGTCGTCGAGTTGCAGCCGCAGCAGCACCGGGTGCCCCTCGACCACGAAGCCGACGGCGTCAGGCGCGTCGCGCAGGGCGGTCCAGCCGGCCCCATCGAGCCGGCTGAGCTGCGGCGCATCGAGGTCGAAAACCGCCGACTCGCCGGCCACCACCGTCAGCACGTGACCGCAGGTCACGTTGAGCAGTTCCTGGAAAGCGTCGCCGGACCGGTCGAGCGCCTGCGCATCCTGAGGCTCGAGCCCGAGCACGTTGGCCGCCAGTTCCTGGCAGAGGCTGTCCGCGGCCGCCAGGGTGAGCGAGCCGCGGCGCGCGCCGCCGAAGGTCATGGCGGCCAGGACCGCGCCGCCGGCGGGCGCAGGCAGATCGGCCGGGCCGGTCGGGTCGCCGAACATGAAGGCCATGCGCGCGAGGACATCGCAGAAGACCCCTCCGACCAGTTCCATGGTCTCAACCTTCATTGGGCACCCCCACCGTGTCTTCGACGACCTGACGCAGAAGTTCGGGAGTGAACGGCTTGCGGATGTAGGCCCGCACCCCGGACGCCCGGAGCTGTTCGATCCGGCTGACGCTCCCCTCCGTCGAGCAGATGATGACGGGGATCGTCTGCAGCAGTCCGTCCTCGCGCATCTTCTCGATCATCTCCACGCCGTTCATCACCGGCATGTTGATGTCCGCGAAGACCAGGTCGATCCACTCTCTGCCCAGGATCGCCAGGGCCTCCCGCCCGTTGGCTGCCTGGTGGAGATTCCCCACCGGCACCCCCGCCAGCTCGAGCGAGCGGGCGATCACCGCCCGCACCGTGGTCGAGTCGTCGACCAGCAGGATATTCAGCGCCATGTCCGCCTCCCCGGCGCGCGGGCCCCGTCTCACGGACGGTGCGGCGCGCCCGTTCTCCTACGCTCCGACCTTGGCCAGGGTCTCCTGCACCTTGACGGCCACGGTCTCCGGCTTGAACGGCTTGACGATATAGTTGTTGGCTCCCGCCTTGAGAGCCTCGATGACGCGCAGCTTCTCGGCCTCCGTCGTCACCATGATGATGGGCATCTTCTGTCCCGCCGCACGGATCGCTTTGACGGCGTCGATCCCCAGCATGTTCGGCATGTTCCAGTCCATCAGGATCAGGCCGTAGTCGCCCTCGCCCGCAGCGGCCACCGCCAGCTGGCCGTCGGCGGCCTCCCCCACTTCCGTGATACCGGCCTGCTTGAGCGCGCCGATCAGGATCTTGCGCATCACCGCGGAATCATCCACCACCAGGGCCTTCATGAGTTCCTTCCTTCCCCGGCGCCGGCGCCGATGGGCTCCGTCTGTGCTGTTGTCTGCTCGAGGGTCACCCGCAGCGTGAACGCGCCCAGCTCGCTGGCGAAAGGGACGTCCAGCCAGGTGGACTGGGTCAGTCCCTGTACGGAGTAGTCCTGTCCCCGCACCACGGTCGGCAGGCTCAGGTCGGTCACCGCGCCGTTACCAGAATTGAGCTTCGCCTTCGCCCCGCCGGCCACGATGTTGACCAGTTCGGCCAGCCCGTCGCCGAGCGAATCGGCGAGCTCCGCCTCCGGCAGCCCGGTCATGCGGCCCACCATCGCCAGCGCCGTCGAGTCCGGGAACGACAGCGCCACCGTGCCGCGCACGGGCCCGCTGAGGCCGATCAGGGCGGTGAGATCGCCCGACGACTCGCCCGGCTTCACCAGCCCCACGCGGCCGCGTTCGGCCGCGCAGCCGAGCATGGTCGTGAACAGTTCGTTCACGCTCTCGATGAAGGGATTGATGTACGCGACGTTCATGACGGTTTACGCTCCGTTGGCTGCGGCTGGCCCGCCCGCTGACCGCTCGCGCGAACCGCCTCCTCCCCCCCCGACGGGATCCCGGCCCCGCCCTCCTTGCCTGCGGACTCCTCATCCTCGCCGTCGGCGTCACGTTCGCCGGGCAACGCCATCACTTTGCCCCGCACGAAGCGGGCACGGAACGGCCCTTCCCGCAAATCATCGAGGATCAGGCGTCCCTCCGGCAGCACGAACACGGTGTCCGCGTGGGCACGCTGCAGCACGAGCACGCGCGGTACAGCGCGATCGCGCGAGCCGGCCGCGAACTGCGCGGCGATGCGCTTCAGTTCGTCGATCGCGGACTCCATCTCCGCGGCGCGGGCGAGCAGTTCCGTGGCCGCCTCGCGCTGCTTGGGCGTGAGAGACTTCTCCCGCTCGAGCAGCGGATGCACCATCGACTGGATACGGGTGCGGGTCTGCTCGTGCCTGCGGGCCTCCTCTTCGCGCGCCGCGACCTCGGTGTTCCAGCGATGGTCCATACCGGCGCTGATGACCGTACGCGAAAGGCCCTCGCCCCCCGCCACGCCGACGGTCACGCCGCCGAGGGCCATCACGTCGCCCGACACGATGCGTCCGCGCGGGACCTCCACAGACCCGCGGCAGCGCACCACACTGTGGGTGATCTCGCTCTCGACCAGTATCGTCTCGCCCACTTCGACCTCGGCATCGAGCAGGTACTTGGCCTGCATCTTGCCGCCCACGATGCTTGGCGCGTCACCCCGTCCCATCACGCCGCCGTGGACGATCAGATTGCCGCCGACGTTCAGCACTGACCGTTCCACGGTGCCGCGGATCTCGCAGTCTCCGCCGGCATCGATGCGCGATCCAGGTTCCATGTCGCCCTTCACCACGACCGCGCCCCGGTGGACGATGTGCCCCGTCTGGAGGCCGACATTGCCGTTGACCAGATAAACATTGTCGACGGTGACCGCGCCCGACGCGAGGCGCACGCGGCCGTCGAGGGTGGCGATCAGCGCGGCCCGTCCCGCCTCGCGCGGCTCGGTCCGCACGTTGGCGCCGGCGCGCAGGCGCAGCGCGGCCGGCACGGCGGCCGGCAGCTTCGTGCCGAAGACATCCAGCCCGTCGGCCCCCTTCTGCGGCTCGATCAGCGTGGCGATGACTTCGTCGGCGCCGATCGACGGATTGCCGCGACGCTGCCAGAAATCGACGCCGCCCGCGGCATCTTCCACGAAACCGTCGGCGAAAAAGTCACGCGTCCAGATCACTTCGCCGTCAATGGACGGCTCCGGCTGGCGACCGTGCGCCACCTCAAGGTCGCACACCTCGCCACCGGGACCGGCAGCGGCCCTCACCATCCCCAGGAGCGCCTCGCCGTCGGGCAGGTTCGCCAGGCCCCGCTCGCGCAGCGCCGCGACCAGTTCGGATACGGCCGTTGCCGAGGCCTCATCCGGCAGCCGCCCCGACACGAGCACGCGCATCGCATCGGCCGTGACCTGGAAGGTCAGCGCGCGCTCGGTGGCCAGCTCGTCGACCATGATTCCCGCCTTGCGCCCGGACGGGCGCCGTGTCAGACCCCGGACGCGGCTGCGGCCACGCCGCCGCTCTGCGCCAGTTTGACCAGGCCACTGGGATCGAGAATGAGTCCCACGCGTCCGTCGGGCATGATCGCACCGCCGGCGATTCCCGGCTGCGCCTGCATCGCCTTGCCCATGCTCTTGATCACGATCTGCTGCTGACCGAGCAGTTCATCGACCAGCAGGGCCGTCTGGCGGCCGTCCGCCTCGATTACCAGCGCCAGCGCGCGGGTCGGCTCGCGCTCCGCGTCCGGCACGCCGTAGAGGCGGTCGAGACGGTGCAGCGGCAGCAACTTCCCGCCCGCCGAGAGCATTTCGCCGCGGCCCAGGACCGAGGCCACGTCACCCGGCGCCGGCTGCACGGTGCGGACGATCGAGAGGGTCGGCACGATGTAGCGCTCACGGCCCACCCGCACGATCATGCCGTCGATGATGGCCAGCGTCAGCGGCAGACGGATGCTGAACGTGCTGCCGCGGCCCGCCTCGGAGCGGATCTCGACCGCCCCGCGCAGCGCCTCGATCGAACGCCGCACGACGTCCATGCCGACACCGCGCCCCGACACCTCGGTGATCTTCTTGGCCGTGGAGAAGCCGGGCTGGAAGATGAGGTTGTAGATCTCGCGATCGGAGAGGGTCTCCCCCTCGCGCACCAGACCGCGCTCGATCGCCTTGGCCAGGATGGCGGCGCGGTCGAGGCCGCGGCCGTCGTCAGAAAGCTCGACGTAGATGTTGCCGCCGCGATGGTAGGCGCGCAGCTCGACCCGCCCCTTGTCCGGCTTGCCGGCCTGCCTGCGCGCCTCGACCGACGCCTCGAGCCCGTGGTCGACCGCGTTGCGCACCATGTGGACGAGCGGATCCCCGATCCGGTCGACAACCGTCTTGTCCAGCTCCGTATCCTCGCCCGTGACGACGAATTCGACCGGCTTGCCCGCTTTCACGGAGAGGTCGCGCGACAGGCGGGCCATCTTCTGGAACGTCGCCTTGATGGGCACCATGCGCAACGAGGTGGCCATCTCCTGCAGTTCGCGCGTGATCTTGTCGAGCAACCCGAGCTGGCGCGCCAATTCGCCGTCCACCGTTGCCCGTTCCTGCAGCGACTGGCTGACCATCAGCTCCGCGATGACCAGCTCGCCGATCGCGTCCACCAGCCGGTCGAGCCGGTCGGTGTCGACCTTGACCGCTTCCTTCACCGTGACGGTCTGAGCTGCCGGAGGCGCCGCGCGTGTCGCCGCTGCACGGCCCTCCGCCGCCTCCGCAGCCGGCGCGACGGGGATCCGAACGTCCGTGTCAGACACGATCGCGGTGGCGACCGGCGGCGCGGCGCCGGCGTCCGAAACGGCGGCCGGCGACGCTTCCCCGGCCGACACGGCGCGCAGGCTCGCCAGCAGGCCCGGCAGTTCCGGTTCGGAGATCAGCCCGCAGCCGCTCTCGAGCGCGGCGCGCAACGCCTCCACGAGCCGTTTCATGAGGTCCACCGAGGAGAAGGTCACCTCGATCGCCGATCCCGTGAGGGTCAGCTTCCCCTTGCGCGCCCGGTCGAGCAGATTCTCCGCTTCGTGGGCGAGCTTACCGATGTCGTCGAGCCCCAGGAACCCGGCCACTCCCTTGATGGTGTGGAAGGCGCGGAAGATTCCGTTGAGCGCATCGTCCTGGCGGGGGTCGGCTTCCAGCGCCAACAGGTGGCCTTCCGCCGCATCGAGATGTTCGCACGCCTCGCTGACGAACTCGCCGAGCAGCGACGGGTCGCCGCTCAGGGGGACCGATGTCGTCGTCCCCACCGTCGCGTCCGTCACCGGCGGCTGCGCGGCGGGAGCCCCTGAGGGCTTCGCCTTCGCCTGGGGAGCGACGGGCGCGGCCGCCGTCAACGCCGTCAGCGCGCCGTCGCCTTCGCCCTGGAACATGGCAAGCAGCTCGCCGGACGGGGCCGGTTGTTCGCAGGCGCCGCGACAGAAGGCGAACATCAGTTCGAGCCAGTCGCGCGCCTCCAGAAGCGGCTGGACGAGCGTGATCGCGGGACGCGCCTGCAGGGCGTCCTCGATCGCGTGACAGAGATGTTCGACCTCGTGCAGACCGAGCAGCGCGGATTCGCCCTTCACCGTGTGCACCTGGCGCCGCAGCAACGCCAGCTTATCGCCTTCAGCGTCGTTCCCCGCCTCGATGGCCAGAATCGCCGCCTCGATCTCCTCGAGCACGCCCCCCTGACGTCCCAGAAATTCGGCGTAGATCGCCGGCTCGACATGGGACGGCAGTGCGCCCGGGTGACGCATGCCTTCGGGCAGGGCGGGCCGGGCGGCCGCCACGCCGGCGGCGAGCCCGAGTTCGGAAGGCAACTCGACGGTGGCCGGATCACGCCCTTCGCACAACACGGCCTGCAAAGCCGATACTGTTCGTCCGACCACTTCGAGCGATGCGACCGGATCCGGAACTTCGCTCAGGATTACCTGTCCGAGCAGCGTGGCCGCGGCAGCGGCGGCGGCGACGGTCATCGCCCCCGAGGGGGGCAGTTCCTCGGCAAGTGCATCGAGCCAGCCGTGTACCTGCGCCAGGTCCTGCAGGTCGGCCGGCCCTGCGAGAACCAGGGTGCTCGCCGCCTTTTCCAGCAACTCCTGCAGACGGGCCTCGCCAACGATCACGTCGGTCATCGTTCCCCCTCGAACAGTCCGGGTCGGCAGCGCGGGATCGGCCTGGCGCACGGGTCGTGGTGCGACTTGTCATAGCATCGGACAGCGTGGACTTGGCTTTAGGTAACAACGGCGGCGAAGAGGACCGGCGCGGCATCCGGTGGCGCACCCGACAAACTCCGACCGCGTGGCGAGCCGGGACCTGCCGCCGCCACGGCGGCAGGGACGCCGCACCTCCCAGCCGGAATCCGACCGGTCGGCGCCCGGGCCATGCCCATAAGAGAGAATTACAAATCGTATAGGGATGGCCTGTTACAGTATTTTCCGAGAAAACGAATGAACTTCCGATAATGATGGCCTGACGCCGGCGCCGCGACAGGGCGACCCGTGAGGCCGGCGCCCGCCGCCGCGCGCCCGGTTCGGGCAGGTTCGCAGCCGGCAGGCCGGCTGCGCGGTCAGGAGCGCAGGGTGATCGTCTGGACGCAGACCCTGGCGCAGCCAGAGCATACCCATCCTTTCACCTCGGGGCACCTGATTCCGGCGATCGTCACCCTGGACGCGATCCCGCTTCTTCTCCGGCCCTTGACAGGGCGGTAATACGTAGTATTAATACCGACTCGCATGTCCTCATGCTTCGACTAGAGGATAGTCGTCATGCCGAACCACAAGTCGGAAATCATCACCTTCAAAGCGGATCGTGCGCTGCTGCAGGCGATGCAGGGGCTGCCCAACCGCTCCGAATTCATCCGGTCGGCCGTGCTTGCAGCGCTCGACAGCGCCTGTCCGCTCTGCCGCGGCACCGGCATCCTGAGCGCGCAGCAGCGGCAGCACTGGTCCACCTTCGCACGCAGCCACACGGTTCAGGAGTGCACCGACTGCCACGAGTGGCACTTGGTGTGCGGTCAAGGCGAGCCCCCGGAGAAGAACAGCCATGTCGCACAGGACTGAACACTGTCTGCGACGACTCGCTGTGACGCTGCTGCTGCTGGGGATCGGTCTGGCGAGCCGGCCGGCCACGCCCGCGGGGCTCGCCGCGCCCGGACCCGCGACGCCTTCGGCGCTCATGACGTTCGTGACGATCCTGCCCCAGGCGTATCTGGTCCAGACGATCGCCGGCCCTCACGCGCGCGTGGAGGTGCTCGTGGGGCCGGGCCAGTCGGCTGAGACATACGAACCGACGCCCCGCCAGATGGCGGCGCTCGACGACGCCGTCGTCTATTTCCGGATCGGCGTCCCCTGCGAACGTTCCCTGCTGCCCAAGATCGCCAGACTCCATCCCGAACTGCCGATCGTTGACGTGCGCCAGGGGATCCGCCTGCGCCCGTGGGAAGGCGACGACGGCCACGGCCACGACGAGGGCGACCCCCACATCTGGCTCGACCCCGCGCTGGCGCGGACCCAGGCCCGCACCATCGCCGCCACCCTCGCGCGGCTCGACCCGGCGCGCGCGGAGGCCTACGCCGCAGGGCTGGCGCGCCTCGATGCCGAATTGTCCGCCACCGAAGCGGAGGTGGCGCGACTCCTGTCGCCATGGCGCGGCCGCTCCTTCTATGTGTTCCACCCCGCCTTCGCCTACCTCGGCGCCCCCTTCGGGCTGCGCCAGGTCGCCGTCCAGCGGGGCGGACGCGAACCGGCAGCGCGTGAACTGGCGGCGCTGATCGATCAGGCGCGGCGCGAGGGGGTACGCGCGATCTTCATCCAGCCGCAGTACGCCCCGCGCAGCGCGCTCACGGTGGCCGAGGCGATCGGGGCGCGGCTCGTGCCGCTCGACGATCTCGCGCCCGACTATCCGGCCAACCTGCGCCGGATGGCGGCGGCCCTTGCGCAGTCGTTCACCGCCGATCCGGCCACCGCGCGAGAGCAGCCGTGAACGCCGTCCCGGCCATTGCCGTCGGCGACCTCGCCTTCGCCTATCCGGGCGAGCCTCCGGTGCTCGAGGAGGTGACCTTCACGATCGCCGAGGGCGATTTCGTCAGCGTGGTCGGTCCCAACGGCGGCGGCAAGACGACGCTGCTGCGGCTGCTGCTCGGACTGCTCTCACCCTCGCGCGGCCAGGTGCGTCTTTTCGGCCTGCCGCCGGAGCAGGCGCGCCGTCAGATCGGCTACATGCCGCAGCACCCACAGCTCGATCCGCACTTCCCGGTCAGCGCTCGCGACGTGGTGCTGATGGGCTGTCTCGGTCCCGGCCGGCCGCGCGGCCTGTTCGGCCGCGACGACAAGGACGCTGCGCGGCGGGCCCTGGCCGAGGTCGGGCTCGAGGAGATGGAACGGCGCCCGTTCGCCGCCCTCTCCAGCGGACAGAAGCAGCGGGTGCTCATCGCCCGCGCCCTCGCCTGCTCGCCACGCCTGCTGTTGCTCGATGAGCCGACCGCCAACCTCGATCTCCACGTCGAGGGTGAACTGTACGCACTGCTGCGCGAGCTCAACCGCCGGCTCACGGTCGTACTGGTTTCCCACGATCTCGGCTTCGTCTCACGGTACGTGCGGACGGTCGTCTGCGTGAAGCGACGGGTGGCCGTCCACCCGACCAGCGAGATCACCGGCGAAATCATCCGTGACATGTACGGCGGCGACGTGCGGGTCGTGCGCCACGATCACGACGTGCCCTGCGCGGCCGCCGAACCGCCCGGAGGGGACGGCGCGTGAGCGAATTCCTGCACGCCCTCAACACGCACGCCTTCCTGCAGCACGCCTTTCTGACCGGACTGCTGGCCAGCGTGGCCTGCGGCGTGGTCGGCAGCTACGTCGTGGCCCGGCGCATCACCTACATCGCCGGCGCCATCGCGCACTGCGTGCTCGGCGGCATCGGCGCGGCGCGCTGGCTGAACGTGGTCGGCGGCTGGACCTGGCTGCAGCCGCTCCACGGCGCGATCGCGGCGGCGCTGCTGGCGGCGCTCGTCATCGGGGTCGTCAGCCTGCGCTCCCGGCAGCGCGAAGACACCGTGATCGGGGCGATCTGGGCGATCGGCATGGCGGCCGGCATCCTTTTCATCGCGCGCACACCGGGCTACCAGGAGGATCTCCTCGGCTATCTCTTCGGCAACATCCTGATGGTGTCGCGCGGCGATCTCTGGCTGGTGGCCGGTCTCGACGCGCTGGTCCTCGGCCTCGGGCTCCTCTTCTACCACCAGTTCCTGGCCGTCTGCTTCGACAGCGAGTTCGCCCGGCTCCGTGGCGTTCGCGTGGAACTGTTCTACCTGCTGCTGCTGCTGCTCACGGCACTGACCGTGGTCCTCCTGGTGACGGTCGTAGGCATCGTGCTCGTGATCGCCCTGCTCACGCTGCCGGCCGCGGTGGCCAACCACTTCTCGAAGACCCTCTGGCAGATGATGGCCATCGGCGCGCTCTGCTGCGCGTTCTTCACCACCGGAGGACTGGCGCTCAGCTACGCGGCCAACCTGCCGGCGGGCGCAGTGATCATCCTGCTTGCCGCGGCCGCCTGGCTCCTCCTCGATGTACGCCGCTTCGCGCGCCGGCCTCGCGGCTGAGGACGCCATGTTGTCGCACCGGATCGCCTGGGACCAGCCGCCGAATCGCCTGGCCGTTGCGCTGGCGGCCCGTCGCCTCGCCGGCCTGCCGATCATCGACCTGACCGAGGCCAATCCGACGCGCGCCGGCCTCGCCCCCCCGGCGGAAGAACTGCGCGCGGCCCTGGCGACGCCCGGCGAGCATCTCTACGCGCCCGACCCGCGCGGACTGCCGGCGGCGCGCGCGGCCGTGGCCGCCTACTACGCCGACCACGGCGGACCCGTGGACCCCGCGCGGCTCTTTCTCACCGCCGGCACGAGCGACGGCTACGCCTGGCTTTGCAAACTGCTCGCCGACCCCGGCGATGAGATTCTGGTCCCGGCGCCGAGCTACCCGCTGCTGTCGCTGCTGGCCGAACTCGAAGGGATCCGCCTCGTGCCATATCCGCTGGTCTGGCGCGAGGGAACCGGCTGGCGAATTGATCCGGACGCGCTGGCCGCGGCCAGCGGCCCCCGCACGCGGGCGGTGATCGTGGTGAGTCCGCACAATCCGACCGGCGCCATCATGGACGCGCGGGAACGGACCGGGCTCGACGCGCTTTGCGCCCGGCATGATCTCGCCCTGATCGTCGACGAGGTCTTTCTCGACTATCCGGGGGACGGCTCGCCCGGCCCGCTGCCGTCGGCCGCGGCCACGGACGGCGAGGCGCTCACCTTCGTGCTGAGCGGACTCTCGAAGGTGGCCGCGCTGCCGCAGGTGAAGCTGAGCTGGCTGGTCTGCGGCGGACCCGCGCCGGCGCGCGCGCGCGCCCGGAGCGGTCTGGAGCTGATCGCCGACGCGTACCTCTCGGTCGGCACGCCGGTGCAACTGGCGACACCGGCTTTACTGGCCCTGCGGCACGCCGCCCAGGCGCGGATCCGCGCCCGCCTGCGGGAGAACGAGTCGTGGCTGCGGGAAGCGTGCGCCGACCTGCGCTCGGGCCGGCTCCTGCCGCGCGAGGCGGGTTGGTACGCGCTGCTCGAAGGCTGGACCGGCGAGGACGAGGAGGAGTGGTGCCTGGCGCGCCTCGAAGAGGACGGCCTGCTCCTGCATCCGGGGTATTTCTTCGACTTCCCGCGCCGCGGCTGCCTGGCGCTGAGCCTGCTCGTTCCACCCGCGGAGTTCCGCGTCGGCGCGACGCGCCTGCTGCGGCATCTGGCCTGAAGGGTTCGTCTCGGACCGGCTCACCGCGCGGTCAGCACCAGGATCCCGCCCACCGTCATCAGCAGGCCGACGACCGCGCGCGGCGAGACCGGTTCCCCACCGAGCCAGACCCCCATCAGCGCGCCGAACAGCGGCGATGTGAAAGCGATCGGCATGACCACGCCGAGCGGCGCCTGCCTGAGCGCCGCGTAGAAGCAGAGCATCCCGAGCGCCCCCGCCACGAGTCCGCCCCCGACGATCAGGTACGCCAACGCGCGCGGCGGCGCCTGCGCCACCGTCCGCCACTGCGGAAACGAGACGAGCGCCAGCACCGCCAGCGCCGTCGCTGTCCGCAGCGTGATGCCGACCTGCGGCGACAGCTGCCCCAGATGCAGCCCCTTCTTCTCGAAGTAGCCGCCCACGCCCCAGGCGACCGCGGTCATCAACGCCAGCCACTGCGCTTTCATGTCGCTCCTCCAGGCCGCCGAGCGGCCTCAGGCCAGGGGGATGAAGCGCCCCGTCGCGGCGTCATAGCCCAGCAGACGACCGCGCTCGAGATCGAAGTACCAGCCGTGCAGGGCGAGCGTGCCCGCCTCGACCCGCTCGGCCACCCACGGGAAGGTGAGCAGGTTCCGCAGGGAAAGCAGCAGCGAGGCCTGCTCGCAGGCGCGCGCCTGCAGTTCCAGCGGCTTGCCGGGCAGGCGGGCGAGCACTTCATCGCGCGCCTCCCGGGCGATCGCCACCCAGCGCGGCAGGAATTCGCCCTGCGCCCCCTCGATCAGCGCACGCACGCCGCCACACTGCCCGTGCCCGAGCACGCAGATGTGCGCCACGCCGAGCGAGCAGACGGCGAATTCGAGGGCCGCGCTCACACCGTGCGTGGCGCCGTCGGATTCGTACGGCGGCACAAGGTTCGCGACGTTCCGCACCACAAACAGGTCGCCGGGACGCGCGTCGAGCAGGTGGGCGGGATCCACACGCGAATCGCAGCACGCGATCACGAGCGCATGAGGCCGCTGTCCGTGCCGCAATTCTGCATAGAGTTCGCGATCGCCGCCGAAGAACCGCACCTGGAAGCGCCGAAACCCGGCCAGGAAATCCTCGACGTCGCGCACGCGAACCCCCGGGTATGGAAAGGCCAACCGACCGCGGTTGGCCTTGATCTGGTGGAGGCGGCGGGAATCGAACCCGCGTCCACAATCGGTTCTCTGCCAGCTTCTACATGCTTAGCCGCGCGTTCATTCTCGCCGGTCGGCAGGCTACGCGGCCCGCCTACCTTCCGGCCAGTTCCCTAATTTTCTCGCCCGTCGCCAAGGAACACGACTCGGGGCCAGGCACCGGAAAATTTCGCTCCGTGGACAGGGCCGCTGCCCCCCCCATCCGGGAACGCGCCGCCTAATTAGGCAGCGAGGGCAAACTGATTGTTGTCAGTTATCTTTTTTCCACCGTTTTACGAGAGAGATGGGATCTCGGCATGCCGCCAACAGTCCCCCGACCGCGTCGAAGCCATGTCGCCCCCGATTCTCCGGGAACGGGCCCTCGTGGGACCGAGCTTGCACAATATCGCACATTGGGGGGCGGCGTCAATGCCCGGGGGGGCGTGGCGTCGATGCGGGCGCGGCCGCTCAGAGCCAGCGACCTGCGGTCGCAGTCTCTGCGCGGATTGCGCCCGCATCGACGCCACGCCCCCCCGGGCAAAGGCGACTCCGGCCCAACGAGTGATATTGAGAGGCGCGCGGCAAGGTTACTGCTCCGACGATGCGATTCGCGATCGGCGACCTGCGGCGAGCAAAGCGACACCCCCCGCCTGTTCGATCGTTGGCGGGAACCGGCGGGGCGGAGTTGCCGCGCCCCCGCCCCCGAGACCGGGCCGCCAGGAGAGGCCTGGACGGGGACCCATGCGACTCATGCGGTTGGCTGGACGCACGCACCGCCGGAGCGTAGACTCATGTTGCCCGGATCAGGAACGCACCCGAGGGAGGTCGACCATGAGGGTGACAGGCGGGCGTTTCTTTCCGCATGCATCGATTTTGCTCGCCGCGTTGCTGCTGGCGGGACCGGCAGTCGCAATCCCCGATTGCCTTCCGTATGAGACGTTCTTTCACTGGATCGTCCGGGTTCCCAACAGCGCTGGCGCCTTGGATGTCGCCGTTCAGGGAGAGTACGCCTATGTAACGGGATACTGGACGGCGGTGATGGTATTCAACATCTCCGACCCGTACCATCCAGGCAGAATTCAAGATATCGACATCTCTGAGTACGCAGGAAAAATCCTCTGCAAGCCGCCCTACCTATTCGTGTCCGGCCTTTCTCGGGATGAGACGACCTCGCACCTCCACGTCATCGATGTCTCTGATCCCCTCTCTCCCCTCGTCTTGGGACAAGCGACGCTGCCAGCCGAGCCCAGTGCCCTGGCCTATGATCCCCCGTATCTTTACGTCTGCGCTGGCAGCCTGTGCGTGATCGATGTCCGGGACCCGGCGCGACCGACTGTGGTGGCGAATCTCGCGCTGGCCTCTCCACCCATGGCCGTGGCGGTGTCGAAGGGACGCGCCTATCTGGCAATGTGGGATCGCGGGCTGAACATTGTCGATGTCTCGGACCCGCTTCACCCGACGTTCCAGCAGGAAATCGACTTGCCCCACCGCGAGAGAGCCATAACGGTCGCAGGGGACTACGCCTTCTTGGGCAGCTTCAGGACTCTCCTGGTTCTCGACATTTCCGGTCCGACTCCTGTGCGCGTGGGAGAAGTGACCGTGGGCAATCCGGAGGACGATTTCATTGGTGATATCGTCGTCCGGGATCACTTTCTTTTCCTTTCTTCCAACTACGGTGGCGTGAAGGCGGTGGATGTATCCGATCCCACCGCCCCGTTCGTGGTAGGGGAGATCGGAACGGGTGATCGCAGCCTGGGTATTGCCGATGCGGGGAACTGTGTCCTGGTCGCAGACTGTCTGGCCGGCTTGCAGGTGATGGCCGCGATGAATCCGCAGACCGCCGGAGCCAGTCCCGCAGGGGGAATCACCGAGGCAATCCATGACATCGCCGTGGCCGGCAACATCCTCTTTGCGGCGAACTCCGATTCCGGACTGGTCGTTGCGGATATTTCCCTACCGGAAAATCCGGCTCCGCTCGCCCTGGTCGCTACACCTGGCTCGGTGAGAAGCATGCGTCTGGACAGCGATCGGCTGTACCTGGCGTGTCAACGAACCTACGGCGCCACTCCCACCGGGAGATTGCAGATCGTCGACATTGCGAACCCTGAGAATGCTGCACCGCTCGGAGATGTCCCGTTGCCCGGCTGGATGCTGGCAGTCGAAGTCGCAGGACAGTATGCGTATGTGGCCGCAGGCGATCGAGGACTCCAAGTCGTCGACGTTTCGGATCCACGCGCGCCGGTTCTCGTGACGAGCCTCGCCACGCCGCGATATGCGATGGATGTCGCTGTCAAAGAAAACAGGGCCTACATCGCGGGCTTCGATGGTGGCTTCCAGGTGGTCGACATCACCGATCCGCGCGTGCCGGCGTACCTGGGTTCGTCCCCGACATTTGGCAACGCGTTTGCGATTGAGTTGGTGGGTGACCGGGCCTATGTGGGCGGCGGCAGCGGGGGAATGCGCATTTTCGATATTGCGGGCGCCGGTATTCCTGAGGCTCTGGCGGATGTGACCCTTCCAGGCCCGCTCATGGGAGAGTTCGCCGGGCACCCAAGGGATCTGGTTGCCAACGGGAACTACGTCTATGTGGCGTGTGAAGCGGCCGGCATCCAGGTGGTGGACATCACCAGCCCGACATCGCCTTTGATCGCGGGCTTGATCACTGTTCCCTCGTACGCAGTGGCCATCGCCGTGACCAACGATGGCATCTGGATCGCAGGTGCGTCGTCGGGGCTCCTGCTGGCGCCCCGACAATGCGGCGATGCCCTCGCCGTGAGCATCCGCGACTTCGGCGCCGGCTGGTCGGATGGCCTGGCCGTCGTGCATTGGCTGGTCGAGGAAGGCCCAGGCATCGCCAGCCTTGCGTTGTATCGCGAAGGGCCGTCGGGCCATCGAATGCTGGTCCGAGAGGTTCCACTGACCGGGCAGGAGCTCTACCAGATTATCGACACTGCGGCGAATTCAACCGGGCACGAGAGGTACTGGTTGCGGGAGAGCGGAGCCCAGGGTTCGGACATCTGGCATGGTCCCGTGGAGCTGACGCCGCAGGAGGCGCCGAGCATCCTGACCCTCGGGCCGGCCTGTCCCAACCCCTTCAATCCAAGCACGTCCATCCGCCTGACTCTGCCCCGGGCGGGAAGGATCGCGGTTTCAATTTACGATCAGCGCGGTCGACTGGTGAAGAGGTTGACGCAGGGCGAAATGCCCGCTGGCGTGCACCCGCTGGCGTGGGACGGTGAAGATTCGCGCGGGGCACCCGCGGCCTCCGGGACTTATGTGGCACGGCTGGTGACGCGACAGGGCGTGTGCTCGGCCAAGCTGATGCTGACGCGGTAGGAACGGAGATCCCCTGCCCCGCGACAATGGCCGAACCCCTGCATGCCATCGGGGGCGGCGCCCTGCGGCGTGCCAAGCGACGCCGCCCCCCCTGCCCGTCGGTGAGGGGTGGTCCGGCGCGGGTGCGCGGGCGCGTCTGCGCAGAGACTGCGACCGCAGGTCGCTGGCTCTGAGCGGTGCACCCGCACACCCGCGCCGGACCACCCCCCGCAATGCGAAGGCGGGGCAGAGTCGCCTCCGCCCCGCCTCAGACCCGACCCGCCAGCAGAATCCTAGACGAGTCCCTGATCCATCATCGCGTCGGCGACCTTGAGGAAGCCGGCGATGTTGGCGCCGTTGACGTAGTTGCCGGGAGTGCCGTACTTCTCGGCGGTCTCGACGCACGACTTGTGGATGCTCTTCATGATGCCGTGCAGCTTGCTGTCGACCTCTTCGCGGCTCCAGCTCAGGCGCATGCTGTTCTGGCTCATCTCGAGGCCCGAGGTGGCCACGCCGCCGGCGTTGGCGGCCTTGCCGGGACCGTAGAGGATCTTCTCCTTCACGAACACCTCGACCGCTTCCGGGGTGCTCGGCATGTTGGCGCCCTCGGAGACGCAGTGCACGCCGTTCTTCACGAGGTGCTCGGCGTCCTTCTTGTTGATCTCGTTCTGGGTCGCCGACGGCAGCGCCACGTCGGCCTTGTGGGCCCACAGCGGGTTGTAGTCGAGCTTCGGGTCGAGCGGGATGAACTTGGCCTTCGGGTACTTGTCGCAGTACTCCTTGATCCGGCCGCGCTTGACGTTCTTCAGCTCCATCACGTAGGCGAGCTTCTCGCGCGTGATGCCTTCCTCATCATAGATGTAGCCCGACGAGTCGGAGGCCGTGACGACCTTGCCGCCCAGGTCGAGCACCTTCTGGGTCGCGTACTGCGCGACGTTGCCGGAGCCGGACACGAGGCAGGTCTTGCCCTTGAAGTCCTGCTTGCGCGTGGCGAGCATCTCGGCCGCGAAGTAGACCTGGCCGTAGCCGGTGGCCTCGGGCCGGATCAGGCTGCCGCCCCAGTTCAGGCCCTTGCCGGTCAGGACACCGGTGAACTCGTTGCGCAGGCGCTTGTACTGGCCGAACATGAAACCGATCTCGCGGCCGCCCACGCCGATGTCGCCGGCCGGCACGTCGGTGTTCGGGCCGATGTGGCGCTGCAGTTCGGTCATGAAGCTCTGGCAGAACTTCATGACTTCGTTGTCGCTCTTGCCTTTCGGATCGAAGTCCGAACCGCCCTTGCCGCCGCCCATCGGCAGCGTGGTCAGGCTGTTCTTGAAGACCTGCTCGAAAGCCAGGAACTTCAGAATGCCGAGGTTGACGCTCGGGTGGAAGCGCAGGCCGCCCTTGTAGGGGCCGATCGCACTGTTCATCTCGATGCGGAAACCGCGGTTGACCTGGACCTCGCCCTTGTCATCCAGCCACGGCACACGGAACAGGATGACCCGCTCGGGCTCGACGATGCGATCGAGAATCTTCGCCTTGCGGTACTCGGGACGCTTCTCGAGCACCACCCACAGCGACTCGACCACTTCACGGACCGCCTGGTGGAACTCCCGCTGCTCGGGATTCCTGGCGACCACACCCTCCATGAATGCATTGATGCCTTGCTGGGACATTGCCTTGCTCCTTTGGGAACCTTGCCCGCGCTCTCCGGGATCCACCCGGGAAATCCGCATGCAAAGTTCACGTTCCCGGACTGCCGGCGCAAGAATTATCACGCTGTGACAGCGGTTTTCGGGGCACGACCTGGGCCAATATTGCGGAGGAAAAAAGGCCGATCTACGGAGTCGTTCCGCCGGCACCGGGCGGAGCAACCCACCCCGGCTTGAGCACGACCCCGTGGCCCGAGCGACCGTCGATCAGCACGGTGAGCGGCTCCGCCAGGCGCAGGTGGCGCAGGTGCGGGGTCTCAGCCGTGGCCGGCTGGGCGTCGAGCCAGTCCCAGTCCAGACGCCCCCCTGCCTCGGCCTGGTTGACGGTCAGGTAGCCAACGCGGAAGGAGGTGAGGTTCTGGAAAAAGTGACTCCCCTGGCTGGGAGTCACCTTGAAGTCGTCGAGATCGGTTTCGACGATCACGCGCGCGCCGGAGATCTGTACCCACTTCACCGGGATGCCAAGCCAGCGGTCGGCCGAGCCCCAGCGTCCCGGCCCAGCCAGCAGGTAGGGCCGCCCCTCCCGCAGCAGATCGTGATTGAACCGCGCCACCTCCTCCGCGATGGCCGGCGTGGCGCCGCGGTCGAAGCGGTCGCGTGGCGAGTACACGATGTCCCGGATGTCATCGAGGCGGCCGTTGCCCAGCGCCACCGGCGTCGCGCAGAGGGCGTCGGGCGCGGCCAGCAGCTCGGGAGCGATCGCGGGGGTATCGTACCCCTCGGCGAGCGGCCGGATCTGCAGGAAGCCGAACTCGTCGGGACGCTCCTCCGGACCCGATCCGCGGCTCACCGCGAATTCGATCTCCACCGGACAACTCATCGTGCGCCGCCCGAGTTCGAGCAGGAAGCTGAGGATATCGGCCAGGGGGAAGAGGTCCGACTTGAGCACGTGGGCGAAGGTGACCAACCGCGCACCCTCCCGGTGGATGCCGTCGTGGACCATGTCATTTTCAGGGCTGTAGACCGAACCGACGGCAGCGAGCGTCCCGTGCGCTTCAGCCACCCCGAGGTCGAGCGAGACGATGTTGGAATCGCCGTCGCGTTCCGGTCCGTGGCCGGGCTGACTGACGTCCATCGCGATGAACGAGCGCTGGCTGTTGTGCAGCATGTCTCGCACCGTTCCGAACTGCGGCAGCATCTGCGGATGTTGCGGCGAAAAGCGCAGACACTTGCCCCCCTCGACGACGGTGCGGCCGAGTCCGAGCGCCACGAACCCCACACCGTCGTCGGGGCGCATGCCGGGCGCAGGGTAGAAATTCGTCGAATGAGCCACGCCCGCGAAGTCGGGATAGACGTGGTCGCCGTGCCGCCGCCCCACCACCTGCTGCACGATGACCGCCATCTTCTCCTCCTCCACGCGGTTACCGGTGGCCTGGAGGTAGCTCTTCGCGCCGCGGGAGAAGGTGGAAGCGTAGACGAGCTTGATCGCCGCGCAGAGGTGACGCAGCCGGACGTCCAGTTCCGGGTGGCTGTTAGGCAGCATATAGGTGCTGTAGACCCCCGCGAACGGCTGGTACTGGCTGTCCTCGAGCAGGCTCGACGAGCGCACGGCCAGCGGCCAGCGCACCTGCTGCAGAAACATTTCGAGATCGGCGCGGATCTCGAACGGGAAGGGGGCGGCCAGGAACCGGCGCTGGATCTCCTCGTCGGCCTGCCCGGCGAGCGCGAAGTCCCGCAGCCCGGGGTGCTCGAGGAAGCGATCGAAAACGTCCGTGCCCACGACCGCCGTCGGCGGCACCAGCACCGACACGCCGGGAAACCTGTCCCACACCCCGTAACGGCTCAGAACCGAGTTCATGAAGGCGAGACCGCGCGCCTTGCCGCCGAGCGAGCCGCCGCCGATGCGCACGAAGTCGGCATTGCTGTCGAACTGCTGCCGCGAGAAGTCCGCCACGATGCCACGCTGGGTCTGCTCCCGGAAGTGCGCGAACGTGTCGATCAGGAAACGGCGCAACTCGGCGGTGCTGTGGAACTCGTCGTTCTTGCGCGGCCGGATCTGCGCGGCGAGCGAGAACTCGGTGCGCGCGCGCAGCCAGTTGGAGAAATGGTCGCGCCCGGCGTGATGGCGCAGCGATTCGTCGGGGATCTGCGCCAGCAGGCGGGTGAGCGTGCGCAGGTCCGCCGCACGGCCCACTTCCGTGCCGTCGGGCAACCGGAAGACGAAGTCGCCGAAGCCGAAGTACTCCAGCATGAATTCGCGCAGCCGGGCCAGGAGCTGCGGCGATTCCTTGTTGATGAAACCGGCCCCCGCAGCCAGAGCCGCCGCCTCCACGTCGGCGTCCGAAGACTGCACCACGGACGGCAGTTGCGGATCGTCCGCCTTCACCCGGCGCACGAACTCGATGCCGGCGCCCGGCTGCACGCGACCCTCCCACGGAAAGGCCGAGTCGCTGATCACCGCCAGCAGCGATTCCTTGAAGCGGCTGTAGTAGTCCCACGCCTCCTCGAAGCTTCCGGCGAGCAGCACCTTGGGCCGGGCCCGCATGCGCAGCAGCTTGTGGCTGAGGTTCAGCCCCTCGGCCATGAGTTGCTGCGTCTGCTGCATGACCTCGGTGTAGAGCAGCGGCAGGTAGGCGGAGTAGAACCGGATGGAGTCCTCCACGAGGAGGATGGCGCGCACGCCCCCCTCCCTCGCGTCGTGCTCGATGTTGCGGACATCCTCCACGTTCTTGATGATCGCCAGCAGGATCCGCACGTCGCCGGTCCAGAGGAACACGCGGTCGATGGTGTCGGGGCCGGTGAGGGAGGCGAGTCGCGGCAGTTCGTGCGTGTTGAAGGTGAGCAGGATGACCGGCAGGTCGGGACGGCGCAGCTTGATGGCCCGCCCGAGGGCCGACACGTCCATGTCCCCGAGCCTGGTCATGGTGATGACCAGGTCGAAGCGCCGCTGCTCGATCAGCCGCAGCGCCTCTTCCCCGGTGGAGGCGCGGATGACGTGGGGCGAAGAGCTGAGTTTGAGATCCCGGTACTCGGTGAGGAGCAGTTCGGTCAGCCGACCGCCCTCTTCGAGCGTGTACGAGTCGTAGAGACTCGCCACCAGGAGCACTTCCTGGACCCGGAACGGCATGAGCGCTTCAAAACCGGAGAAGCGCTCACCCGTGTCCGTCTGGAGCTGGTCCCAGAACAATTCGTCCATCTCAGCTCCCGCCCCTGTCAGGCGTCAGTCAGGCCGAGAACTCCACCCCCTGAGCCAGGTGGATCTCGCCGCCCCAGTTCACGGTGTTGGTCTGGCGGCGCATGTAGCCCTTCCAGGCGTCCGACCCCGACTCGCGCCCACCGCCGGTCTCTTTCTCGCCGCCGAACGCGCCACCGATCTCCGCGCCCGACGTGCCGACGTTGACGTTGGCGATGCCGCAGTCAGAGCCCTGCCAGCTGAGGAACGCCTCCGCCTCCGCCACGCTGTCGGTAAAGATGCTCGACGACAGCCCCTGCGGCACGTCGTTGTGCAGCTGCAGCGCATCCGCGAGCGTGCGGTACTTCATGACGTACACGATCGGGGCGAAGGTCTCGTGCTGCACGATCGCGGCCGAATTGGCGATCTCAATGATCGTCGGCAGCACGAAGGTGCGGCGCCCGAACGGAGGCGTCATCGCCTTGCCACCGTAGAGGACCCTGCCACCCTGCCGCTTCGCCGCCTTGACCGCCTCCTCGTACGCAGCCACCGCGCCCTCGTCGATCAGCGGCCCCATGAGCGTCTTCGGATCGAGCGGATCGCCAATGCGCACCTTCTTGTAATTCGCGACCAGCTTGCCTACGAAGGCATCGTACACCTTTTCCTGGATGATCAGGCGACGCGTCGAGGTGCAGCGCTGCCCGGCGGTGCCGACCGCGCCGAAGAACGACGAGGCGAGCGCGCCGGTGAGATCGGCGTGGTGCGAAACGATCAGGGCATTGTTGCCGCCCAGCTCGAGGATGACGCGACCGAGCCGCGCGCCGACGATCTCGCCGATCCGCTTGCCCATCCGGGTCGAGCCGGTGGCGCTGATGAGAGTCAGGCGCGGATCGGCGATCATCCGCTCGCCCACGGTCGCGCCGCGACCGATGGCCACGCACGAAATCCCCTCGGGCAACCCGTTGGCGCGGAATACCTCATTGACGATGTTCTGGCAGGCGATGCCGCACAGCGGCGCCTTGCTCGACGGCTTCCACACCACCGGGTCGCCGCACACCCAGGCCAGCGCCGAATTCCAGGCCCAGACCGCCACGGGAAAGTTGAAGGCGCTGATGACGCCGATCGGCCCGAGCGGGTGCCACTGCTCCATCATGCGATGCATGGGCCGCTCGCTCTGCAGCGTCGGCCCGGACAGGAACCGGCTCTGGCCGACTGCGAAATCGCAGATGTCGATCATCTCCTGGACTTCGCCCAGCCCCTCGGTGAGGATCTTGCCCATCTCGAGCGAGACCAGCCGGCCGAGCATCTCCTTCTTCGCGCGCAGGGCCACGCCGACCTGACGCACGATTTCACCGCGCCGGGGCGCCGGCACGGCGCGCCAGGCCAGAAACGCCTTGCCGGCCTGCTTCATGACCCGCTCGTAGTCCTTCGCGTCAGCCTGTTCGATCTTCGCCAGCAGTTCGCCGGTGGTCGGGCTGCGCGACTCGATCAGGTCGCGGCCGCTGGCGAACCATTCGCCGCCGCAGTTGGCGCCCGCCTGGCGCGACTTGAGCCCGAGCGCCTTGAACATTTTGCCTTTTTCCTGGGTCGTCATTGCCATCAGCCTCCCTGGGGTACACGCCCCTGGAACGTCTCGGTCTTCTCGCGGCAGACGATGTCCAGCCGGGCCAATTCATCGAGCACCGGCTCGTAGATATCTCTGGTCACGGGACGCAGCACGCCCGTCTGCGTGATGCGACCGCTGAGGATCATATCGACGCCGATCGCGGCCGGCAGTGACACCGTGCGCGACATCGACGAATCGCCGTCAGGGATGCCGTAGTCGATGAGCGTCGAGACGATCCGCTCGCGCCTCCCGTCCGGGAAGGCGGCGCGGAAATCATGGTACAGCACGATCATGTCGCGTTCGCCCGGGCGGAAAGACAGCTTCTCGTACATCAGGTCACCCATGGCGTCCAGCGGCGAGATCCGGTCGACCTGGAACCGCCGGTCGGAGAAGAGTCCGAGCCAGTGCAGGTTCCAGACCGGCAGCGCGTCGGGCGGCAGGCCCAGCTTGCGCGCCACGGCCACGCGCAGGTCGTCCCGCGGACCGGCCCCGATCAGTCGCCGGGTGAAGTCGGCATAAGAGAGCCCCTTCACATCGACTTCGTCCAGCGACAGCAGCCCGAGCCGGCCGATATTGAACAGGGTGTCACACCACCCCATGTTGCGCAGCGTGCCGCGAAACATGGTGGAGATGCCCTGCAGACCGTAAACGTCGATGTAGGAGATCGAGTCGCGGTTCGGGTAGGCCTCGTAGTCGCCCTGCCCCTCGACCTGCAGCACGTGCATGTCGCGGAACAGCCGCTGACTCGGCACCTCGACCGGCCGGTCATCCGCCAGGTACTGGGCGTTGTTGCGCCCGGCCAGCAGCACGCCGCGCGGCGCCCAGGAGAACTTGTAGCCGAACGGATTGTCGTTGGCCTCGGGCGCCGGCAGGCCGCCGCAGTAGGACTTGAAGGAGACGATCCGGCCGCCGCGCCCGCGCACATCATCAATGATCCGCATGGCCGACATGTGGTCGATGCCGGGATCGACGCCGATCTCGTTCAGGATCGTCACGCCGGCCTGCTTCGCCGCACCATCGAGCTCCTGCATCGCCGCCGATACGTAGGAGGTCGTCACCATCGGCTTGCCGTGCCCGATGCACAGCTTCGCCACCACCGGATGGAAGGCGAAAGGGACCAGGCTGACGGCGAGGTCACAATCCTTGATGAACGGCGACAGCTTCGCCTCGTCCTGCAGGTCGAGGGCGAAAGCCTTGCCGTGAGGGTGACCCGCGAGCATCCGCTCGGCCTTTTCGACCGTGCGGCTGGCCATAACAACCTCGTAGCCCTTGTCAAGCAGGTAACGGACCAGCGGCCGCGCCACCAGTCCCGCGCCCAGCACCAGCACGCGCTTCATGGCATCCTCCTCGGGTTCGCATCCCCGCCACGGCGGGGGCACCATACTCTGCCCGACGACCCGACCGGAACGGGCGCTCAGGCTTCGACGTAGTGCCGCAGGTAACCGTAGGTCGGCGTCAGTTCGCCGCGATGGACGATGACAGCCTTCTTGAGGTGAGGCGGCAGATTCAGCCGGGCGAAGTCGGCACTCCAGTCGGCGGCGGCCAGATCGATCACCATGCCACGCAGGGTGGCGCTGAAGTGCTGTGACGACTCCAGCGACAGCTCGCACGGCAGATTGTCCACCGCCATGATCACGGGCCCGTGCCCCTCGACACCATCCCGCACCGTGTCCTCGACCGGATCGTAGGTATAACAGGGCGAGGCGGGCTGCGTCGCGCGCAGGGTCAGCTCGATGCTGCCCTCGATGTCGCAACTGATGTCGCCGATGACCTGCAGACGGGGGCGGCGACCGGGCAGGTAGTGGGTCATGGCCCACTCCCGCGTGACGAGCCGCGGATAGCGCTCTTCCCAGTAGATCGTGTTCACCAGCACATCCAGATACGGCAGGTGCCGTTCGAAACAACCGATGTAGCGCTCGGGCCGCTTATAGTAGTCCTGGAGCTGGAAGGTCGCCTGGGGATCGGTCGGGCGCGCCATGTGCTCTTCCCTGAAGAGGACCTTCAGGAGCGCCGGTCCGTCAGCGCTGCCAGGGGTCGCCGCGGCCGGCAATTCGTCCGGCGACACTTCCGTCAGCGGCAGGCACTCGAGGATCTCCTGGGCCCCCTGCGCCACGTTGCCGTAGCCCGCGATGCCGATCACGAGCGGACGCATCCCCTCGGGCAGGCCATGCCGCACGATCCGCGCGCCGATGTCACGCAGATGATCCTTGGCCGCCTCGAGATCGGCGTACCCGTACGCGTGCCGCACCTCGGAGAACGGGGAGGCGATGCCCCGCCATTTGAGCCGCTGGCCGAGGCACCACAAAGTCTCGATCATGCCGGCGAAGCCGGCGTGACGGCTGAAGAACACCAGCCGGCGGTTCTGCTCGTCTGCGATCTTCTCGTAGTCGACCAGCGAACAGCCCAGTTCGAGCAGCCGCCCGAGCATCGGCATGTTGTACGGCTGTCCCTTTACGACGTGCGAAAAATAGACGTAGGCCTTGCCCGCCTGCAGCAGCCGCGCCGGAATCTCCTTGATGGCCAGGATGACGGAACAGGCGCTCAGATCCTCGCTCACGGTGAGACCGGCGGCACGGTATTCCTCGTCCGTAATCACCCGGATCGGGGAGGGCTGGATAATGAATTTCAATCCCTGTTCCCGTTCCAGCGCCACCAGATCCTGCGGAATGAGCGGCGCGCGCCGCTCCCACTCGCTCTTGTCTTCCCGACGAATACCAATCGTAACACCCATTAACGGACCTCGTGCGATGCGCCCAAATCGTTCTGAAATCTGCAACAACAACGCTCCCATGGGGGCGAAGCCCCTCTAAGCTAGGCCCCCCGGCAAAGGGAGTCAAGGCGGGCCGGACGGCAACCGGCGTCGATGACTTGCCTCACATTCGGGCGGGAGGATCGCCCGGATCAGGTCGCGAGATCGCGGCCGGTGATCCGCTTGAGTTTCTCGACCATCCCCTCGAGTCGTCCCCCCGAGACGCCAGCCCCCCGGTCAGTCGGATACATGGAGGACTCCAGCAGCAGCATCGGGACCGTCCATTCCCGCGCCCGCGGCCCGCCGTTCCGGATCCTTGACAAGGGCCTGGCCGGCGGTTAGTCATGCCGACTATGGTTCACACCGTGCTCGAAGCCGTCGGCGCCTGGATCATCCAGCAGATCTCGGCCCTGGGATACTGGGGCGTCATCCTGCTGATGGCCATCGAATCGGCCTGCATCCCGCTGCCGAGCGAGATCATCATGCCGTTCGCCGGCTCCCTGACCAGCGGACTCGTCAGCGAGGGGGTCGCGCGGCCGGCCGAGTTGAACCTCTGGCTCGTCGGCCTGGCCGGCGCGCTCGGCTGCCTGCTCGGTTCGATCCTCGCGTACTGGATCGGCGTGTGGGGGGGGCGGCCTTTCGTGGAACGCTACGGCCGTTTCGTCCTGATCACACGGCACGATCTCGATCTGGCCGACCGTTTCTTCGCCCGCCACGGGCAGGCGGCCATTTTCATCAGCCGCCTGCTGCCGGTCGTGCGCACGTTCATCTCACTGCCGGCCGGCATCGCCCGCATGCCGTTCGGAACCTTCTGTCTCTACTCGTTCCTCGGCTCGGTGCCGTGGTGCCTGGCGCTGGCCTGGGTCGGTCGCGTGATGGGCGAGAACTGGCGCTCGCTGCGCGTCTGGTTCCACCGGCTCGACGCGGTGATCGGCGTGATGATCATCGTCGCGGTCGTCTGGTACGTGCGGCGCCATCTGGCGCTGCTGCGCACCGAGAAGCGCGGCCGGGCCGCCTGAGCGGCGCGGCGCCCCGCTCCGGAAGCACCCCCCGTTCAGTTCTTCGCGTCGCGACCCACCGTGCGTTCGAGTGCATCAACCACCGTGCGCAGCACCTTCACGCGTGCGTACGGCTTGTCCTCCGCCTCGACGATGGTCCACGGCGCGGCGGCGGTGCTGGTCTGGCGCAGCATGTCCCCCACCGCCTCCATGTACTGCGGCCACTTCGCGCGGTTGCGCCAATCCTCCGGAACGATCTTGTAGCGCTTGTCGGGATTCTCCTCGCGCGCGCGGAAGCGGCGCAGCTGCTCCTGAGGGCTGATGTGCAGCCAGAATTTCAGGAGCACGACGCCCGCTTCGGTGAGCGCCCGCTCGAATTCGTTGATCTCGCGGTAGGCGCGGCGCCAGGCCGCCTCGCCGGCGATGCCCTCCACCCGCTCCACGAGCACCCGGCCGTACCAGGTGCGGTCGAAGACCGCGAGGTGCCCCCCCTTGGGCAGGTCGCGCCAGAAACGCCACAGGTAATGATGCGCCTTCTCCTCGGGGGTAGGGGCCGCCACCGGGATGACCGCGTAACCGCGCGGATCGAGTTCCTCGACGAGGCGTTTGATGGCGCTCCCCTTCCCCGCCGCGTCCCACCCCTCGAACGCCACGATCGTCGACTGGCGGCGCGCGTAGCAGGCGAATTCCAGTTCGCGCAGCCGCGCCTGCGCCGCGGCCAGTTCGCGCTGGGCATCGGCCCTGGCCAGGCGCAGTGACAGGTCGGCGCGCGCCAGCGGCGAATCGGGCGGAATGGCGAAGCCGGGCGACAGCGTGTCGGGGGTCGGCGTGACCGGCGCCGCCGCTGCGGCCTGGTCCGGCGCGGCGGGATCCGCCACCGTCACGCCCCGCGCAGCCAGCCCGCGACGCAACGCGTCGGCCGCCCCGCGCATCACCCCGACCCGCCGCCACTGGTCGTCGTCCGCCTCCACCAGCACCCAGGGCGCCTCGGACACTTGCGTGCGCGCCAGCACCTCCTCGACCACGCGCAGCGTCTCTTTCCAACCGTGCTCGCGTCGCCCGCGCGCCAGCTCGGCGCGCCAGCGCTGGTGCTCGTCCTTCGCCCACGCCTTGACCCGGCGCTTCTGCTCCTGGCGGCTGACGTGCAGCCAGAACTTCACCACGACCGTGCCGTCGGCGACGAGTTGCTGCTCGAATTCGCGCGTCTGCGCCAGCGCGCGTTCCCAGGCGGCGTCGTCGAGCGCGCCGTCGAGCCGCCGCTGCACCAGTTCGCTGTGCCAGGAACGATCGAACAGGGCCAGCTCCCCGCGCAGGGGTGTGCGCAGCCAGAATCGCCACCACATCGGCCGCAGCGACTCCTCCTCGGACGGCTCCCGCGGCGCGTAGACCTGGAATCCGCGCGGATCGAGCCACTCCACGAGGTGCGCCAGCGAGTCTCCCTTGCCGGCGCCGTCCATCCCCTCGAAAACGAAGAGGGCCGGCAGCCCGTGCACGAACGCCGCGCGCTGCAGGCGGGCCAGCTCCTCGCCGAGCCGTTTGCGCTCCACTTTGGCGATTTCGGGGTCGAGCTTCCGGGTGAGGTCGAGGATCTCGAGCATGCTGCGCCTTCCGTCGACTCCCGCGCCCCGGGGGACGCCTCCCGTCGATCCGGGAGCGGACCGACCGGCGGAGGCTAGCACGCCGACCGTCACGGGGAAACCGCGCGCTCGGCGCGGCGGCCGCGCCCCGCACTCACGGTCTGGCATCCTCCCGGCGCAAATGTTATTGTGCCGCGACCGTAAGCTCCCAGCCCCCGGCCCACCCCACAAGAGGCTCACAGGCGAGATAATGAAGAAAATCACCGGGTTGGTCAGCCTTCTGTTTTTTCTGAGCGGGGCCAGCGGTCTGATCAGCGAACTGGTCTGGATCAAGCTGCTGGGCCAGCTCCTGGGCGGAACCACCTTTGCCATCAGCGCCGTTCTCGCGGCGTTCATGGGCGGCCTCGCCCTGGGCAGCTGGCGGTTCGGCCCCCGCGCCGACCGCGATCCGCGGCCGCTACGCCTCTATGCCCGGCTCGAGCTCGCGGTCGCGGCCACCTCGCTGGCGGTGCCGCTGCTGCTGGTGGCCGTCCGGCCGCTCTACGTCGTGCTCGCCCGCGCCGTGCCGGAGCCTGGCACGAGCCTGGTGCGCATCCTCGTGGCTGCGGCCCTCGTGCTCCCGCCGACCTTTTTCATGGGCGGCACCCTGCCGGTGCTCGGACGCTTCCTGGTGCGGCGTGGCGACCGGCTCGGACGCGGGCTCGGCCTGCTCTACGCTGTCAACACGCTGGGGGCGGTGGCGGGAGCGTTCCTGACCGGCTTCCTGCTGATCCCGGCCCTCGGCCTGCTGCCGTGCGTGGCGCTCGCGGTGGCCGGCAACCTCGTGGCGGGCGGCGCCGGCCTCCTGCTGGCGCGCAGCCTGGGCGACGCGGGCCCGACCGACAGGACCGGCGACACGACCGACGGCGCGGCTGGTGTCGTCCCGAGCGCGCGCGGGGAGACACCGGTCACGACCGCGCCCGAACTGGACCTCCGCCTGCTCGCCGGCGTATTCGCGCTGACCGGCTTCGCCGCCCTCGGCTGCGAGCTGTACTGGACGCGCGCCCTGCACCACTTCCTGGGCAACACCACTTACGCTTTCAGCGCGATGCTCACCACTTATCTCTTCGGGCTCGCCGCGGGCGGCTGGGTCGGCGGCCGCCTCGCGGACCGGGCAGCCTCGCCCGCGCGCCTGCTCGGCTGGACCCTGCTCGCATCCGCAGCGGCGTTCCTGGCCTCCGTCCCGCTGATCTGGAACTGGCTGCCGACAATCGACGGCTCCGCCTGGCTCAGCGCGCCGCAGCAGAGCTGGCACAGCTACCTGCTGAAACGCTTCCTGGCGAGCGCCGCCGTGATGGTCGTGCCGACCCTGCTGTCGGGCATGACGTTCCCCCTGGTGAACCGGATCGGCATCGCCTCGCTGTCACGCCTCGGCCAGGGCGTGGGCCGGCTCTACGCCGCCAACACCGCCGGCGCCATCGCCGGCTCGCTCGCCGCCGGTTTCCTCGTGCTGCCGCTGCTGGGCGCGCGGCGGGCGCTGCTGGTGACGGCGCTGCTGAGCGGCGCGGCCGGCGTGACGGTGCTGGTCGCGGCGCGCCGCCGTCGCGGCGGGATCGTGGTCTGGCCGGCCCTGGCCGTGCTGGCGGCGCTGGTCCTGCTGGCGCCAACGCTCGACCGGCGGGCGCGCGTCATCCTGAGCGACTCCCAGGCCTCCGGCGACACGGTGCTGTTCAGCCGCGAGGATCCCACCGCCGAAACCCGCGTCTACCGCAAGCCCAACGGCGAACTGCACATGAGCGTCGATGGCCGCCACATCGGCGGCACCGAGCCCGGCATCGTGCGCAAGGAGAAGATCCTCGCGCATCTGCCGGTGGCGCTGACGCCGCGCGCCCGCAACGTGCTGGCGGTGGGGCTGGGCAGCGGCATCACGCTCGGCGCGCTCGGCCTGTACGACGAGGTGGAGCAGCTTGCCTGCGTGGAGATCGTCCCCTCGGTGGTCGAGGGGGCCCGCCTGTTCGCGACGGCGAACCACGACGTGCTGGCCGACCCGCGCCTGCGCCTGATCGTCGGCGACGGCGTGCAGTTCCTGCTGACCACCCGCGAACGCTTCGACGTGATCAGCAGCGACTCGAAGCTCAACCCGGAATTCGTCGGCAACTCCGCGATCCTCGCGCGCGAATACTACGAGCTGTGTCGCGACCGGCTGACGGAGCGGGGCGTGATGATCCAGTGGACGGTCACGCACCTGCCGAACGCGGAAACGCGCATCGTCACGCGCACTTTCATCGAGGTCTTCCCGTACGTGGAATTGTTCTGGATCGATCCGAGCAACGTGATCCTGGTCGGCAGCCGCGCCCCGATCGCGCTCGACGCGGACCGCTGGGCCGAGCGTGGACGGAGGCCTGTCGATTGCCACACGCGATGCGCACCCTGACCAAGCCGAACGCCATGCCTCACGGTCGCCGAACCGTCAGCCGACCATCAGGACCTCGCCCGCCTCGTGCTGGCCCGCCACGCCCAGTCGCAGCGGCGGCCGCCGGCCAAGCCGCGCCTCCAGCCGCGCCCACACCGTCGCCACAGCCAGCGCGGGGTCGTTGTTCGTGCCGCTGAGGTGGCCGAGCGTGACCCGGCGCAACCGCGGACTGAGCGGCACGATCCGCGCCAGCAGGTCGCCGCACTGCGTGTTGCTCAGGTGGCCCCGCGACCCCGCGATGCGCCGCTTCAGGAACGGCGGGTACGGCCCGTCGCGCAGCAGGCCCTCGTCGTGATTGGCCTCGACCAGCAGATAGTCGAGGTCGCTCAGCGCCCGGTCCGGCAGGTCGTCCGCATCGCCCAGATCGGTCAGGATGAGCGCCGTCGCCCCGCCCCCTGCGATCCGGTACGCGACCGCCTCGTTCGCATCGTGCGGCACCGCCACCGCGGTGATCGTCAGCCCGGCGGCCGCGAAAGGCGCCCCGACCACCACCCGCCGTCCGACCGTCCCCGTCAGGTGACCGCTGCCGCGCAGGGTGCCCCGCGTCATGTGCAGCGTGGCCTGGTGTCCGGCCACGAACGACCCGAGCCCGGCGATGTGGTCGTGATGTTCATGCGTGACCAGCACCGCGGCGATGCATCGCGCCTCGATCCCGCGCGCGGCCAGCCGTTGCGCAAGCATCCGCCCGCTGAGCCCGCAATCGACCAGCAGCGCAGCGCCGTCCGCCTCCACCCAGGTGGCATTGCCACGGCTTCCGCTGGCGAGATGGCAGACCCGCAGGGACACGGTTCCTCCTGCAATACGAGGGGCCGGGCAGCTTCGGAGCCCACGCCGATAATGCTCTAACTTACGCCATTACAGGATATTTCGCGCAAGATTTCAAGTCCCATGCGAACCACTTCGAGACACGGAAACCGGCCAACGCCCGCGATTCTCGGGCCTGCCTGCCCGCGACCCGCCGCGCCGGATCGCTCGTCGCAGCCGGCGTGGCCACGTTTGACCCGCGAAAGTGGCCAAACGGCATTGACCTGCGGGCAGCCAGAGGTCATGTTTTGACCCGCGTGCTTCGGCACCCGCGGTTGCGGGCGCGACGGTGCGTCGAGCGAGCCACGCGGACCGTCGCCTGCAGGCGCCGGTCTCTTACGCCAGATGTGGAGCGGAGGAAGCGTCATGTGCGCAGTTCAGGTCGGGCCCGGCATCTACGCCTTCGAGCCCGGCGACGTCCGTCCCGAGGCCCTGCTGTTCGAGTACACCGTGGAGAGCCATGATGGCAGCGCCGACGGCGCGGCTTACTACTGCATCTGTGGCAACGTCTCGGAAGTGGCCGGCACCTGCGCCGAAATCCTGCGCGCCCAGCTCGAGACCGGCATCACCGAAGAGGAGTCCTACGCCGACTATCTGCGCGGCGGCGCCTACACCGGCGCCAACGCCAGCGCCAACGCCGCCCCCAGCCCCGGCCAGAGCCCCGACGCGGCCCTGATCGACCGCTGGATCACCTGGCAGTCCGAGCGCCTGACGGGGCTCCACCTGACCTACCTGCGCTCGCAGAGCCCCGCCATCCTGGCCGGCGTGGTGGAGATCATCCGCCAGTACAACTTCGGCGAAGTGAGCTTTATCGAAGCCCTCGGCTCGTATGTCGACGACAGCCAGGAATACCTGCTCGACCGCCTCGCCGCGATGCGCGCCACCAATGGCGCCGCCTCCGACAAGTGCAAGCTTGCCCTCCCCACCGACGCCGCGCTGCTGGCGGAGCTGTTCACATTCCTGAACGAGCGGAACTGACCGGACGGGAATATTGGCGGGCGCCGGACGCGGCTATTTGAGCAACGTGATCCTGCGCCCGTCCCGCCCGAGCTCCCCCTCGACCCGCACCAAATAGCTGCCCGACGCGACCGCCGCCCCCTGTGCGTCGAGCCCGCGCCAGACCAACTCCTGCCGCCCCGCCCCGAACGTCTCGTCCGCGAGCGTCGCCACGCGCCGTCCGCCGAGGTCGTACACCGTCACCCGCGCCCGCTGCGGACGCGCGAGCACGAACGGGATGCGCACGACCGGGTTGAACGGGTTGGGGTGGGGGGCGAGCAGCGCCACGGAACGCGACGGTGCAGGGTCGGTCGTGGGCAGGTCGACCGGTAGCGACGACGCGCAGGCCAGCGACAGCACGCGCAGATCGCTCGCGTCGGCATGCAGGAGCCCGCCCTCGCAGGCATCCAGCGTCCCGTTCCAGGTGAGCGGCCAGACCGTGCCGACGACCGCGAGCCGCGTGGGGTCGGCGATGTCCACGACCTGTACGGCATCGAGTTGACCGCCCACATAGAGTCGTGTCCCGACCGCGACTTTGAATTGGGCCGAGCCGGGCAAGGGTATCCTGCCCAGCACGAGGGGGGCCGAGGGATCCGCGATTCCGATTGCGATGAGTCCGTGTGGGTCCGGCCACCAGGTGCTGCAGTACGCCACCTGCCCGGTGATCAGCACGGGGCCCGACATCTCCTCGCCCGGCGCGATCGCGCCCAGCGTGACCGGGCGCCACGGGTCGGTCACGTCGAACGTCAACAGCGAGTCCCCGCGCACGACGCACGCCACGTCGCCGGAGCGGACCAGATCGCCATTCTGCAGGGCCGCGGGCAGGGGACCGAGGAGAACCGGCGCCCCCGGATCGCGGATGTCCACGAGGCTCCATCCGTAGGGGGTCTGTACTCCGGACCCCACCAGCACATGATCGCCCCAGACCTGCAGCTCCTTCCAGTTCTGTTCATTGTTTGGGGGAAGCAGGCGGACCGTTCCGAGCACCACCGGCCCCGCCGGCGCGGAGACATCGACGACCGTCAGGTCGCCGGCCTGGATCAGCAGGAGGTTGCCCGACTTAGCGAGGCGGCCGCTGCCCACGTAGGGAATGGCGATGTTCGCCATGACGACGGGCTGAGCCGCCGTGCCCAAGTCGAGGACGACCAGCCTGCTCTCCTGGATTTCGCGGTCGTTGGCGTTGGCGAAGAGGCAGTACGCAAGCTGTCCGTCGCCAAGTACATCTTCCAGATACCGGCTCGCGAGCAGATCCGCCGGTTTCGGCCAGACACCCAGCGGCGCCGGCGCGGCCTGCCCGCCGACCCGCCAGGTCTCGATCACGGTGCCGTCGTACTCCTCGGTGAAGGCCATGCGCGCCAGTCCGTCCCGGAGGCTCGCCCCCGTTGTGAACGCACCGTTGGGACTCCCGCCATGGACGAGGAGGCGCGGCTGCGCCGGCGTCGCCACATCACACAGCCAGAAGTCAAAGTTGGCGGTGGCGAGCACCGTGCCGCCATCGATGGCGAGTTCGTCGCCCCCAACGCCCTCCAACTGGCCTAGCAGTTGCGGTGATACCGGGTCCGTCAGGTCGAAAAGCGCCAGGCGATATCCACTCGTGAAGAGACGCCCGGCAGCGATGGCCACGGCGTGGACGTCACCGAGGCCTGCCCGCCGGGCCACGATCTCCGGCCGCGACGGCACGGCCAGATCCACGATCACCACGCCGTCACCCGTGCCCACGTACGCCACGCCATCCGCCAGCGCGACGTCATAGCCGCACTCGCCCAGTCCCAGACTCCCGACGGTCACGGGCGTCTCGGGAAGTGCGAGGCTCAGGACGCGCAGCGAATCATCCTCGAGCCTCAGCAGCAGATCACCGTCAGTGGCGAGATGACTGCCCAACGGCAGGAGCAGCTCGCGCACCACCGCCGGCGCCGTCGGTTCCGCCAGCGAGATCACCTGGAGCGATTGTAAGCCGCCCGCATAGGCGCGCCGTCCCCGCGCCACGATGTCGTACCGCTGTCCCTCCTGCCCCAGGTCCACGCCGCCGATCTCGACCAGGCGCTCCGGATCGAGCGCGTCGAGGACGCGAAGCCGATCGTTCGTGTCGTCCGCAACGAACAGGAGCGTGTCCCCCTCGCCCAACCACGTCAGGCCGCGAAGCGTCGCCTCGCTCGACGCGCAGGCCCCTCCCCACCACCGGCTCGCGATGCAGCGCGGGGCGTCGGTGTAATCGAAGCACGTCTGCGCGTGGGCCGCCGCCGTGAACACCGCCGGCAACGTGGCGATGACGGCCACGCACGCCGCGTACAGACCCCGTGCTCCGTGCATCCGTTTGCTCCCGGTCTGGAAGGGGACAGGCGATCCGCGCGCAGGCGCAAGGGCGCGCAATACCCAGGCGCCGCGCAGGCGATTCGTGACGCCAACTCCGCAGGCGGCATGCATGGAACATGCCCTGAAGCGAAGTGTGATGATTGTTTAACGTGCCTAATGATACCGCATTGGTGCGCCGGGATTCCCTGGAGGATCCTCGATGTTCGGCCGTGACTGCGGTTTGCCTGAACTCGGCGGATCTTTTGCACGGGGGAAATGCCCCGGCCCCGCCCGACAGTGCGGCAACGACGACTGCGGCCAGATGTCGGCGTGGTACATCTTCAGCGCGATGGGTTTCTACAACTACGGCCGTACCAGTCAAGGGTGGGCGTGCCGGATTTGCGCTCCGACGGAGTTCAGGCGCGGACCTCTCCCTTCCGGCCCACCCTCGTCTGGAATCGGTCGAGATAGGTAAAAAACACCGGTGTCACGTAGAGCGTTATCAACTGCGAAAAGAGCAGGCCGCCCACGACGCACAAACCGAGCGGCCGCCGCGCCTCCGCCCCCGCGCCCAGTCCCAGCGCGATCGGCAGGGTGCCCATCAGCGCGGCCATCGTGGTCATCATGATCGGCCGGAAGCGGATGC
Source organism: uncultured bacterium (assembly GCA_963732385.1). GTDB lineage: Bacteria > Krumholzibacteriota > Krumholzibacteriia > LZORAL124-64-63 > LZORAL124-64-63 > CAVSZB01. The sequence goes on from CAVSZB010000007.1 coordinate 920,866, forward strand.
TGCACGCCTTCACGATGGCCGCCTCGGCGCCCATCCCTGAGCGCTTCGCGTCGAGCGCGAAGTCGATCATCATGATGGCGTTCTTCTTCACGACGCCGATCAGCATGATCAGGCCGACAAAACTGTACAGGCTCAGGTCGGTGCGGAAAATCAGCAGGGTCAGCAGCGCGCCGAAGAGGGCGAACGGCAGTCCGGTCAGGATCGTGATCGGGTGGACGAAGCTCTCGTAGAGGATGCCCAGGATCAGGTAGATGACGAGAACGGCGAGGATCAGCAGGGCCGCCAGGCCGGACTGCGAAGCCTTGAACGCCTGCGCGGTGCCCGCGAAGCTCGTGACGATGGACGAAGGCAGCGTATCGCGCGCGACCCTGTTGACGATCGCCACCCCCTCGCTCAACGCCACCCCCTCGCCGAGGTTGAAAGACACCGTCACCGACGGCAACTGCCCCGAGTGGTTCACGGTGAGCGGGCCCAGACCGGTCTCGATGCGGGCGAGCGAGGACAACGGCACCAACCCGCCGTCCACGGCGCGCACGTGGAGCCGGGCGAGGGCCTCCGGATCACGCTGGCGTTCCGGCAGCAGTTCCATCAGCACGTAGTACTGGTTGTTGGGCGCCAGGATGGTCGACACCTGGCGGGTGCCGAACGCCGAGTAGAGCGCGTTCTCGATCGCCTGCGGCGTCACGCCGAGCGAGGCGGCGCGGTCGCGATCGATGATCACATCCACCTCGGGATTGCTCACGCGCAGGTCGCTGTTGATGTCACGCAGTTTCGCTTCCTGCCGCAGCCGCGACTCGAACGCGGGGGCGGAGGCGTACAACGCCTCCAGGTCGGACGACTGCAGCGTGAACTGGTAGAGGCCCGACGCGAAACGCGCGCCGACGTTGATGGCTGGCGGGTTGGCGAGGAACACGCGGATGCCCGGGATCCGGGCCAGCCGTCCGCGCAGGCTGCTGACGACCTGGTCGGCGTTCAGCGGCCGTTCACGGCGCGGCTTCAGGCGCAGGAAGACCCGTCCCTGGTTGCCGGACGTGCTCGACCCGCCCGCGCCCACGCTCGACATGAAGACCTCGATGTTCGGATCCTGCGCGAGCGCCGCTGCCACCGACTGCTGGTGCGTCTGCATCGCCTCGAACGACAGCCCCTCCGCCCCCTCCGTCGTCCCCGTGAGGAATCCGTTGTCCGAGCTGGGGATGAAGCCCTTGGGAACCACGCGAAACAGGATCATGGTGCCGGCGAACACCGCGACCGACACCAGCAGCGTGGCCACCTTGTGCCGCATCGCCACGGCCAGCGTCCGCTCGTACAGCGCGAGGCCGCCCACCCACACCCGCTCGATGCCGTCGTACATCCGGTTATGCTTCATCTTCTGGGGCCGCAGGAATCGACTGCACATCATCGGCGTCAGCGAGAGCGACACGAATCCCGAGACCAGGATCGCCGCCATGATGACGACCGCGAACTCCCGGAACAGGCGCCCCATGATCCCGCCCATGAACAGGATCGGGATGAACACCGCGGCCAGCGACAGCGTCATCGACACGATGGTGAACCCGACCTCGCGCGCCCCCTCGACGGCGGCCGCGAACGGCGTCTTTCCCATCTCCATGTGCCGGTAGATGTTCTCCAGCATCACGATGGCATCGTCCACGACGAAGCCGACCGACAGAGTCAGGGCCATCAGCGACAGGTTGTCGAGGCTGTAGCCCAGCAGCGACATCACCGCGAACGTGCCGGCGATCGACATCGGCAGGGCGAGACTGGGGATCACGGTGGCGGAGAGGTTGCGCAGGAACAGGAAGATCACCAGGATCACGAGGCAGAGTGTCAGCACGAGGGTGCCCTTGACATCGCGGACCGACTCGCGGACCGGCTGGGCACGGTCGAACATCACGGTCAGCTTCGTGGAGGCCGGCAGCTGGCTCTGGAAGCTGGGCAGCAGCGCCTGAACCGCCCGCGACACCGCATCGGTGTTCGTGCCGGGCTGACGCTGCACCGCCAGCATGATCGCACGCTCGTTGTTGAACCAGCTGGCGACCTTGTCGTTCTGGACGCTGTCGAAGACGCGACCGAGGTCCTGCAGACGGACCGGCGAGCCGTTGCGATACGCCACCACGATCGGCCGGTACTCCGCCGCCGTGTTCAGCTGGCCGGTGGCCCGTATGGTGTAGACCTTGTCGGGGCCCCACAGCGTGCCGGTCGGCAGATTGACGTTGCCCGCCTGGATCGCCTGCACCACCTCGTCGATGCCGATGCCGCGCGAGGAGAGCGCCAGCGGATCGAGCTGGATGCGAACCGCGTACTTCTGCGAGCCGTAGACCTGAACCTGGGCCACGCCGCTCACCATCGAGATGCGCCGGGCGATCAGCGTCTGCGCGTATTCGTCCACCGTCGACAGCGGCAACGCCGGCGAGGTGAGCGCGATGTAGAGGATCGGCTGGTCGGCCGGGTTCACCTTCCGGTAGGACGGCGGCGACGGCAGGTCGCTCGGCAGCTGTCGCTGCACCGCGGCGATAGCGGCCTGCACGTCCTGGGCGGCGGCGTCGATGTTGCGCTCCAGGCTGAACTGGATGGTGATCGACGTCGAGCCCAGGCCGCTCGTGGAGGTCATGTTGTCGATGCCGGCGATCGTGGAGAACTGTTTCTCGAGCGGCGTGGCCACTGCCGAAGCCATCGTTTCCGGGCTGGCGCCGGGCAGGCTCGCCGACACCGAGATCGTCGGGAAGTCCACGTTCGGCAGGTCGCTTACCGGCAGTTGCCGGTAGCCGATGACGCCCGCCACGAGGATGGCCAGCATGACGAGCGTCGTCATGACCGGCCGGCGAATGAAGAGGCTCATCGGGAGCCTCCCTGCGCCGGCTGGGCCGGTTTCACGTCCACGACCGTCCCCGGCACGAGCCGCATCTGACCGTCGGTCACGACCGTTTCGCCGTCGCTCAGGTCGCCCGTCACGACGGTGAGTCCGTCGAGGGTGCGATCCACCTGCACGACGCGCTTCTCAGCCTTGCCGTCGGCGCCGACGACGAAGACGAACGGGCCCTCCCGTCCGGTCACGACGGCGGCGGCCGGCACGGTCAGCGCGGTCGACTCGACCGCGAGGACCAGAGCGACGTCCAAGAACTGCCCCGGCCAGAGCGCGCCGTCGAGGTTCGGGAACTCCGCCTTCAGCATCACGGTGCCGCTGCCGCCATCGACGGCGTTGTCCACGAAGACCAGGCGACCGCTGAGCTCCTCGCCCGCGCCGTCGCGCGACGACCGCGCGCGCACCGCGAGCGCTCCGCCGGCCGCGTGCTTCCGCACGAGCGGCAGCTGGTCGCCCGGCACGGCGAAATTGACGCGGATCGGACGCAACTGGTTGACGACGACCAGCGGAGCGCCGTTGGGCGCGACGACATTCCCCTTCTTCACCAGGATGCTCCCCGTGCGGCCGGCCACCGGCGACGACACGGTGGCGTAGGCAAGGTTCAACTTCGCCTGCTCCACCGCCGCGCGATCGGCCTGCACGGCGGCCCGGAAAACGTCCGCCTGGGTGCGGGCGGCATCGAACTGCTCGCGCGTCACGTAGTCCTTGGCCACCAGCCGCTCGTAGCGCGCGGCCTGGGCGGCAGCGTTGGCGGCCTGCGCCTCATCGCGCGCGAGCTGGGCCTGAGCCGCCGCGAGCGCCGCCTGCAGCGGCCGCGGGTCGATCTGGAACAGCGGCTCGCCCGCCCCGACGTCAGCGCCCTCAATGAATGCCACGCGCGTGATCACGCCTCCCACCTGCGGACGGACCGCCACCGACTCGATCGGCTCGACCGTCCCCACCGCCTCCAGCAGCAACGGCACGGACTGCACCTTCACCGCACCGGTCACGACCGGCACGGGCGGTGCCTTCGCGACCGGCCTGGCGCCCAGGCCCGCGAGGGCGAGCACGGCGGCGAGCAGCGTCAGCAGGGGAGCGGGGCCGGCCTGGGCGGCACGCGGCCGCCGCGGGCCCGCCGGCGCGGAGCGACTGGTCATCGCCGTCATGGTTCCACCTCGGGGTGCAGGTTGTCCGGGGACAGGGGATTCGCGCCGTGCAGACCGAGCACGCCCGCGTCGCGGGCGAGCTGCGCCAGTGCCGTGAACCAGCCAAGCCGCGCGTTGATCTGCTGGGCGCGCGCCGCGGCGAGCGCACGCTGCGCCGACAGCAGCTCCAGGACGTCACCCACGCCCTCGCGATAGCGCCCCAACGCGACCGCTTCGGACTCGCGGGCGCTGGCCAGCAGTTCGTCGGCCGTCTGCACGCGCTCGGTGGCGGTAAGGAAATCGCTGTGCGCGGTGAAGACCTCGTAGATCACCTGCTGCTCGACCCCGCGCGTGCGCTCGGCGGCGGCATCGGCCTCGGCCCGCGCCCGCGCCAGGTCGTGCCGACCCGAAAATCCGGCGAACAGCGGGATGTTGAGCACGAGCGCGCCGCTCAGGCGATCCAGCGGATCGTCCACACCGTCGGTCCAGGTCCGACCGGTCGAGCCGCTCACCGACAGCGCCGGCAACAGGTCCGAGCGGGCGCTCTTCGCGCGGGCCGCGGCGGCCTGCGCCTGCGCCTGCGCGGCCCGCAGGTCGGGTCGCGTGGCCACGGCCTGCGCGATCAGCTCCTCCACCGTGCGCGCCAGACCGTCGACCGGGATGTCGGGCGTGTCGATCGCGATGTCGTACGGCACGTTCGCCGGGTAGCCCATCGACACGGCGAGCGCCCCCTTCGTGGTGCGCACCTGCCCCTCCGTGGTCTGCAGATCCAGCTTGACCTGCGCGCGGGCCGTGCGCGCCTGCAGCACGTCGGCGATCGTGGCCAGGCCGACCTCGTGCCGCGCCTCCGCCGCGACGACGCTGCTCTCCGCCTCGGCATACGACACGCGGTTCGCCTCGAGGATCGCCTGCGCCCCCCCGTAGCGGTAGAAGGCCGTCTCCACGGCCAGGATGGCGTCCTGGAGAACGGCGTTGTGTGTCCAGTCGGCCGCCAGCATCGCCTGCTTCGCCGCCTCGACCCGCCCTCCGCGCCCGCCAAAATCGAGCAGCAGCCACGAGAGCCCCGCCGCGGGCCCGTAAGTCGTGGACCACGGGGACGTTCCGGTCGCGCCGTCGGTCGTCCGGCTCTGCGCGGAGCCGCCATTGCCCCGCGTGAGCGCGGCGCTGCCGTTGATCGTCGGCAGACGACTCCCCCGCACGGAGCCATAACCCGCCGCCGCGGCCCTGGCGTCGGCCCAGGCCGCGCGCGTGACCGGGCTGTTGGCCAGCGCAATGTCCACGACCTCGGCCAGCGTGAGGCGCGCCAGCCGCTCCGCCACTGCCTCGGGCAAGATGGCCGGGCCGACCGGCGCGCCAGAGACGACTGCTCGCGCCGGCGGCGTCCACGGCTCGGCAGGCGACGGCGCCGTCCCCGCCACCCCGTCCACGCGGGGCGGACTGCTCGCGCAGCCTGCGGCCAGCAGCGCGGCCAGCGCGAGCGCGGCCGCCGCGCAGGTTCGTGAATACATTTCGTCCTCCTGACCGTCCGCCGCACGATCACACAGTTGAGAAACAGGTCGCGGCGTTCGTCGAAGCAGCCGAGGTTTCGCGCCAGGAACCGCTCGAGCTTCTCCCCCGGTGCCAGCGGCATGGCGAGGATCGGGAACAGTTCCTCCCCCAGGGGACGGAGCGCCTCATCCCTCGCCGCCGCCAGCAGCTGCTTCCTGTCTTGGAAATGGAGATAGAGCGCACCTTTGGCGAAACCGGACTCGGCGCCAGGTCCGCCCACCTGCCAGTCCGCCACACAAATGACCGGGCCGTCACTATAAGGACCGGACGGTGAGCCGACAAGAGAAGGGGCAGCAGACCATCCGCTGGAACTTGCTGAAAATACCCTCCGGGGGCAGGATTCGGCCGATCTCCCCCTTCGATCCACCGGGAGCACGGGCCACCAGAATGATGAGTTTAAAATATTCGCCGAAAACACTTGACGAGACATGAGTATTTAATTTAACATATAGTCTCGCTCAGAGAGCGTGCACATACTTTATTTGGCGCACCATGCTAGGGAGGATTATGAAAATCGGCAGCAGCGGGAAGGACAAAGGCCTGAAAAAGCCTTACCGCAAGCCCACTGTGGACTCACGCGGGCTCAAGCTGGGTGTCTATGGCGACTACGGTTGCGACGAGAACAAATCCGGCGGCGGCGATGACGATCATGGCGGTCACCGTCACCGTCACCACAACAGACATCACGGCCTCTAGGCTGAACTGTCCGCCCGTACATTTGGAGTCCCGCCGGTCCCCCTGGCCGGCGGGACTCTTTTTTGAGTGCGGGATCCGTGCAGCCGCCGCCGGCAATCCGAACCGGAATCGTCGCCCTGCGACCGGATGAATCAGGAGATGCAAAGCGCGCCGCGGTCTGCTATGCACGGCCGAACCGACCCCCGACGCGTTCCCGCGCCTGACGGCGCCTTCGCCGCCGCAGAATCGCGTCATCCAGACCACCGGCGCACCGCGCCGTCTCCAGGGAGGGAAAGAGGATGCACGAGGAGATGAGGCACGAGGGGAAAGACATCGAGGCTAGACTGCAGCGGCTGGAACGACAGAACGGGCGGTGGCGATTGGCGACCGTCGTGCTGCTGCTGCTGGCGGGGGGCGCGCTGCTGACCGCGCAGGCGCCACTGCAGAGGCCGGTGGCCCTGGCCCAGCCGGCGAACGTGCCGATCACGACCTCGGCGTTGACGGCCGACAAGATCGTCCTGCGCGACGCCGCCGGACGCGTCCGCGCGCGACTCGAGATGGACACCGAGCGCGGCGGCCCCGTGCTGACGATGGCCGACGATTCCGGCGTCGAGCGCCTGCGCCTCGGGCTCCAGGGCGAGCAGGGCGGCAACGCCAACGGCGTGCACCCCGCCAGCTCATTCCTGATCCTGCAGGACCTCGCGCAGAAACCGCGCCTGATGCTGACGTTCGCCGAGGAGGTGACGCGGCGCGGCGGCCAGGTCACCGCCGAAGACAAGCGCTGCGAAACCTTCCTCTGCAGCCGCGATCAGGCCACCCAGGTCCGCCTCCGCTGCATCGACGACGACGTCATGAGCCTCACCAAACGCTACGCCAACCGCGACGGCATCCATTACGCGAAGTTCTTCCCGTACGAGAAGTAGGGCGAGACTACGGGACTGGAGGGAGGGGGCGCTGCCGGCCACGGCGGCGCCCCCTCTTGGCTCAGCGCAGCACGCCGAACGAGACGCCAATGCGATACGGCCCCATGACGTGGTTGCCGCCGACGTTGTCCCAGGTCCAGCCTTCGTGGAACAGGTTATCGATGAGCGGATTGGCCACCGGCGAGGCGAAGTCGCCGAACACGGTGATCATCGAGCCCTGCCCGACGAAGATGTCCACACCGAGCAGGAAGGTGGCGCCGGACGCCAGGCCGGTGTCGCTGCCCCAGGAACTGGCCCGGTCCACCGTGGCGTAGTCGACCGTCCATCTGTAGATGCCGAAACCGGCCCCGACCCACGGGCGGAAGCCGTTCTTCTGGAAGTCGTACTTGGCGCCCAGCCGCATCCCGGTCGTGTCCATGTAGAAGTAGGCATCGTCCGTGAACGGCCCGACGATGTGCGATTCGTAATCGGTCATCTCGTACACCCAGAAACTGGTGCTGTACTCGTCCTTGACCGCCACCTGCTTGCGGTACGTCGAGTAATTCCCGTCGAAGAACAGCCGCATGGCCGGGCTGACCCGGTAGTCGATCGACAAGCCGAATCCGTAGGGGCGCTCGATCGGGTTCATGTCGCCGTAGTCGTCGCCGTTCTGAGGCAACAGTGCGGTCGTGAGCCTGCCGCTCATGCCGAAGCCGCCGAAACTCAGACCCCACTTGGGGGGGGTGGGCGCGGTCTCCACTTCGTTGGCCAAGGGCTGCGGGTTTTCCTGCGCCCAGGGCACCCCGCAGGCCGCCAGGATGAAGACGCTCACCAGCACAAACGTGCGCCAGGGCCGGGCGCAGACCGCGGACAGATTGGGCGAACTCATGGTGTCACCTTTCCGGACTGAAGTGGTCTGACGCAGGAAAGATCGAGGGGCTCTCTGCTACTCGGTTTCGGCGGGACGCGCCCCGCGTGGGCACCTAGTGACCTGATCACAACGGAGACACATCACACCGTTATCGGTGCGCGGCGCAGCCGACCTGAGCCGAAGGTGACGGGAATGAGGAGGTTGCGCAGCGGATTTCGACTCGCCGCCCTGCGCCGGCACGGTGGACCGCCCATCGGGCGGGTGGTAGATTGACGAGCGGGACAGGCGCCGGTCCGCCGCCGCGGCAGGCCGCCACCGGCCGGCCCCCATCCCGGAGTCGACCATGCCCTCCGCTCCGCTCTCCCGCCGCTGTTTCCTGAAAGCCGTCGCCGGCTGCGGCTTCGCCCTTGCCGCCTCACGCCTGCTGCCGGTCGCCGGGCCCATGCCCTGCGGGCGCCGCCTGGCCGGTGTGCCGGGCCTGCCGCCGCCGGCGCGCGCGGCCGGCGGCCCAGCCGACCCGTGGCGCCACGCTCCGGTCGCCCGCTGGTGGGCCGCCACGACGCAGGCCGGCGTCGCCTGCGCGACCTGTCACACGCCGTCCGAACTGCCCGAACCGTTTGGACCTTCCGCCGCGCCCGACCCGCACCGTCACCAAGCTGAGCTCGTGAAGTGCCTGCTCTGCGCGCGCGGCTGCGCGCTGAAGGAAGGCGAGCGCGGCGAGTGCGGCGCCCGCCTGGTGCGCAGCGGCCGCCTGCTGAGCCTTACCTACGGCCGTCCGGTCGCCGTCCACGTCGATCCGATCGAGAAGAAACCGTTCTACCACTTCCTGCCCGGCGCGCTGGCGTACTCGTTCGGAACGGCGGGGTGCCCCCTGCACTGCGACTTCTGCCAGAACTGGGAATTGTCCCAGTCGCGACCCGAGGACTTTCCGGGCCCGTTCGTGCCGCCGGCGGAGCTGATCACGAGGGCCCGCCGGACGGAGGCGCCGATCATCGCCTTCACCTACGACGAACCGACCGTGTTCGCGGAGTACCTCATCGACGTGGCGCGCGCCGCGCGGCAGGCGGGACTGCGTCCGGTGCTGGTCAGCTGCGGCATCATGAACGAGGCGCCGCTGGCCGAGATGTGCGACGTCCTCGACGCGATCAAGATCGACCTCAAAGGCTTCAGCGAGGAATTCTACCGCAAGGTATCGCACGCGGAACTCGCGCCGGTGTTGCGCAGCATCCGCCAGGTGGCGCAGCGCGGCGTGCACCTGGAGATCGTCAATCTCGTCGTGCCCACGCTCAACGACTCCGAGACGATGCTGCAGGGTCTCGCCGGCTGGCTCCTCGACGCCGTCGGGCCGGACGTACCGGTGCACTTCACGCGTTTCCACCCCGACTACCGGCTGCAGAACCTGCCGCCGACGCCGGTCGAGACGCTCGAGCGGGCGCGCGCGATCGCGCTGGCGAAGGGGCTGCGCTACGTCTACGTCGGCAACGTCCCGGGCCATCCCGGCAACGACACCGGCTGTCCGCGCTGCGGTGCGCTCGTCATCCGGCGCTCCGGTTTCCTGATCGAGGAGATGCACGTGAAGGACGGCAAATGCGCGCGCTGCGGCGCGCCGATCGCGGGGGTGTGGTCATGAGGAGGAGCGCGCGTGGCGCGGCACGGGCGATGATCCTGATGCTCGGCGCGGCGACGGTCGCGGCAGCGCTGGGCGCGGCCGCCTCGCCCGGCGGTCCGCAGCGGCCGCCGGCGGTGGCGGGCGGCTTCTACCCCGCCGACCGGTCGGAGCTGGCGGCGCAGGTGCGGGGGTTCCTGGCCCGGGCGCACGCGCCGATCGGCGGGCGTCCGGTGGCGATCGTGGCGCCGCACGCCGGCTACGTCTACTGCGGGCGCGTGCTCGGCGAGGCGTGGCGACAGGCGTCCGGGCAGGACTACGATCTCATCGTGATCCTCGGCGCGAACCACCGTGTGGCCGGGCTGGATGCGTCGATCGTCTGGCCCGACGGCGCCTGGCGCACGCCGCTCGGCACGGTCTCCGTGGATGCGGCCGCGGCGCGCGCGCTGCTGGCGGCCGCCCCTGAATTGCGCGCGGCCACGGCGCCGCACGCCGACGAACATTCGCTCGAGGTGCAGGTGCCGTTCGCGCAGACCGTGTTTCCGCGCCTGCCGATCCTGCCGGTCCTGGTCGCGACCCAGGACCCGGGCCGCTGCGACCGGCTCGGTCGCGCGCTGGCCGCCGCGCTGCGCGATCGCCGCCCGCTGATCGTGGCCAGCAGCGACCTTTCGCATTACCCCGCCGCGCCCGCGGCGGAGCGTATCGATCGCGCCACGCTGGCGGCGATCGCCCGGTGCGATCCGGCGGCGCTGACACGGGCGATCGACACCGCGATGCGCAGCGATGTGCCTGGGTTGGCCACCTGCGCCTGCGGCGAAGCGCCGATCCGCGTCGCCCTGGCCGCTGCCGCGGCGCTTGGCGCGACGCGCGGCGTGGTCATCGACTACGCGAATTCGGCGCAGGCGCCGGCCGGCGACCCCCTGCGCGTCGTCGGGTACGGCGCGGTCGCCTTCTTCACCGGGCCGCCGCCCGCGCCAGGCACCGCGCCAGCTTCCGCGCCAGCTTCCGCGCCCGGCGCCGCGCGGTCTCTGTCGGCGGCCGATCGCGCCCTGCTCCTGCGTCTGGCGCGCGACACGATCCGCCGCCACTTCGACGGCGGCGGCGACCTCTCCGCTCCGGAGTGCGCCACAGCGGCCCTCGCCGAGTCGCGCGGCGCCTTCGTCACCCTCAAACGGGACGGCGCGCTGCGCGGCTGCATCGGACACCTCGGGCAGGACCTGCCGCTGTGCGAAGTGGTGCGGCAGATGGCCGCGGCGGCCGCGTTCCAGGACTCGCGCTTCCCGCCCCTGACGCGCGGCGAACTCGACGGGGTGACCATCGAGATCTCCGCGCTCACCCGACCCCTCGCGATCGACAACGTCGCGGCGATCGCCATCGGCCGCGACGGCGTGATCCTGCGCAAGGGGCGACGCTCGGCGGTCTTTTTGCCGCAGGTCGCGGTCGAACAGCGCTGGGACCGCGACACCCTGCTGACTCAGCTCGCGCTGAAGGCGGGACTGCCGGGCGACGCCTGGCGCGAAGGGGCGCAGTTCCAGACCTTCCAGGCCGAGGTGTTCGGCGAGACGGATCACCACTAAGCCATGGGCGCACAACTGGTCGCGCTCGGTTTCCTCGCGCTGCTCGGGCAGGTCGTGCTGCTGCGCGAGGCGACGGTGGCGGCGTTCGGCAGCGAACTGGCGGTGGTGCTCGCGCTGGGGCTGTGGCTGCTCGGCGCCGCGGCCGGGGCTGCCGCCGGCGCGCGGCAGGCGAAACCGTCGCCGGCGCGCGTGGCCCGGCTGTTCGCCCTGGCCGGCGCGCTGGTCCCGTTCGCCCTCATCTGGTCGCGCGCGGCGCGGCCGCTGCTGGGCGGGGTGCGCGGCGGCGACCTCCCCTTCCCCCTGCAACTGGCGGCGATGGCGGTGACGCTCGTACCGGCGGCCGCGGCGGGCGGAGCCCTCTTCCCCGCGCTCGCCCGGCTCGCCGCCGCCCGCGGCCGCAGCGTCGCCAGCGCTTACGCCCTCGAGAGTGCCGGCGCGCTGCTGGGCGGGCTCGCCGCGGCGGCCGCGGCGCGTCTGGGGGTGCCGGGCCTGCTGCTCGCCCTCGCCTGCGCGGCTTTCGCCCCGCTCGCGCTGCTCGCCCGCGGCCGGCGGGCGGCGGCGGCCGGTTCAGCCGCGCTGCTCGCGCTGCTCGCCGCTCTCGCGCCGCGCCTCGACCTGGCCACCACCGGCTGGACCCACCCCGGCCTGGTCGAGACCCGCGACACCCCCTACGGCCGCCTCGCCCTCGAGGCGCACGCCGGACAGATCTCCGTCTTCGTCAACGACGCGCTCGCCTACGAGACGCAGGGCCAGTCGTCCGCCGAGTTCGCCTCGCTCGCGGCGCTGCAGACGGCCGATCCGCGCCGCGTCCTCGTGCTCGGCGGCGGCGCCTGCGGTCTGGTGCAGGAACTGCTGCGCCACGGCCCGCGCGAGGTGACCGCGGTCGACCTCGATCCCGCCCTGCAGCGCGCCCTCGCCCCCCGCCTCACGGCCGACCTGCGCGCCGCCCTGGCCGACCCGCGCGTGCGGACCATCGCGGCCGACCCCCGCGCCTGGCTCGCGCGCGACATCGGCTTCTGGGACCTCATCCTGATCGGCCTGCCCGAGCCGGCCTCCGGCGCCACGAACCGTTTCTACACGCAGGAATTCTTCATGCTCTGCGCCGGACACCTGGCCCCCGGCGGCACCCTGGCGCTGCGCCTGCCGGCCGCGGAGAATCTCTGGGCCCCCGCCCAGGTGCGCCGCACCGCGAGCGTGGTCGCCGCGCTGCGCGCCGCCGGCACGGACGCGCTCGTGCTGCCCGGCGCCGCCGGCATCATCGTCGCGGCGAAGGGAACGCTGACGCGCGACCCCGCGCCGCTCTCCGCGCGCCTGATCGCGCGCGGCGCGTCCGGACCCCTCGTCACCCCGGCCTACCTGCGCTACCTCTTCACGAACGACCGCCTCGCCGGCGTCGCCGCGGCGCTGGCCACCGTCGACGCCCCCCCCAACCGCGACGCCCGCCCGGTCTGCTACCCCTACACGCTGGCCCTCTGGCTGGCGAAGTTCTACCCCGCGCTCGCGCGCCTCGACCCGCTCTCCGCCGCACGCCCGCTGCACTCCCTGTGGCCCGCCGCCGCGGCCGTCCTGGTGGCGCTGGTGTTCGTGACTCGCCGCCTGCGTCAACGCACGCTGCTCGCCGTCGCCGCCGCCGGGGCTGCCGGCATGCTGATCGAAGCGCTGGCCCTGCTCGCCTTCCAGACCCGCCACGGCGCCCTCTACCGCGACCTCGGCCTCCTGCTCGCCGCCTTCATGGCCGGCCTCGCCGTCGGCGCGCTGGTCATCGACCGCCTGCCGTTGGCCCCCGCGGGCAGCCGGCGCACAGCCGCCGCGCACGTGCGCGCCGCCGCTTTACCCGCCGTGCTCGCGCTCCTGGCCACCCTGCTCGCCCTGCGCCTGCGCGCCGGCGCGGCGCCCGGCCTGCCCGAGGCCTCGCTCTGGCTGGCGTCCGCAGGCGCGCTGACCGCCGCCGTCTTCGCCCTCGCCGCCCGCCGCCTGGAGTCGCCGGCCCGCGCGGCCGGCCCCCTCTACGCCGCGGACCTGATCGGCGGCTGCCTCGGCTCGCTCGCCGGCAGCCTGATCCTCGTGCCGCTCGCCGGCCTGCCGGCCACGGCAATGGCCGCGGCCGTCCTCGCGTTGATGGCTGCGGCATGGAGTTGATCGGCGCCCGCCGCACCCTCACGCAGAGAGGCCCCGACCGCACGGCGGTCGGGGCCAGAGCACCCAAGTCGGGCTATTGACGCCCGACCTCGCGCCGGTCAGGCCTTGACGTCGAGGACGGACTCGTCCGTGGCGCCGGGATGCTTCAGGTCGTAGGCGAGCTCCTCGAGCGCGCTCACCACTCCATCCTTGTTCGCATCCTTCTTGTCATAGCTCGTGCTCTCCGTCGTCGACCCGCTGCCGCCGGCCGCCGTCGCCTTGCCGGCCCCGCCCGCCGCCTGGCCTGCCCCGGCGCCCGACTTCGCCCCGGCAAGCTGCGCCGCCTGCACCAGGATCGACATGTGCGACCCGCTCGTTCCGGAAACTTCCATGCCCTCGCCTCCCTGTGACTGCGCCTGCCCTCATTACAGGAGCCATCGGCACGGAGGCACGAGTTCGTAAGTAACAGATTGTAAACATATTGCGAAGGCTCCGGCGGGCGGCGGCCAGAGCACCTCGACATGCCCGCGGTCACTGCGCGATCACGCTCGCATAATCCGTGACCGTTACCCCGCCCGGCTCTCCGAGGAACTCGTCCACCCCCACGACCCGACGCTCCCGGCCCGCGATCGGTCCGAATTCCGGCGCAAAGAGCGTCGAACCGTAAAGGCACGGGCGGAACTCGCCGATGGTCCCGCCGCCTTCGTCGGTAAGCTGCACCAGACCCAGATCGATGGCATACATGCACTCGAGGACGTTGGGCCAGGCGACGCCACCTACGAACCTGTCGCCGATCGACCAGATCTGGCCGTACAGCCAGATGTCGTCCGTGAGGTCGGGAAGGAGTTGCAGGGAAAACCGGGATCCGACGGCAAGGTCACCTTCGAGATACACCCAGCTGTGAGAGGTGTTGAGGTCTCCGTATCCATAGTACCCGCTGTCCTCGCTGGCGAACGCATAGCCGCCCAGGAAATACGGGAGATCGACCCCGTCGAGACTCTTGAGAGCGTCCGCGTTGGCGCCGAGTCGGGCGAGGATCCGCGGCCGCAGATCCGGCCGGACCCGCGCGATCAGCTGCAACAGCCGGCGTTCGCCGTCTGAGGCGCCAACGGTCCCGGTGCCGCTCTTTTCGGCCTCGTTGTACAGGGTGCCGACGATGTTCTGCGCCAGGACGCCGGAATCGGTGGTCACGATGCCGTCGAACCGCAGGCGATACAGGCCCAGGCCTTCGTTGATGACGACGCCGGTAACCGGCACGTCCAACGCGTCGTGCAGCTCCTGCAGCGAAGGCAGGGGCGGCGCGGAGTCGGTCACGGCGGGACCTTCGTACTCCCCGTAAGCGAAGTCGTAGATCCAGCCGGTGCCGTCGGCATGGGGCCACAGGTTCGCCATCGTCGGCTCGGGATCCGACCCGCCGTCGGGACAATCGATGCAGTTGTCGTCATTACAGCCGAGAAGAGCCACCAGGAGCAGGCACGACAGAATCAGGCGTTTCCACATGAGGAACCTCCTGCGGGTCTGGGAGAGGCCTCGAGCCTAGCCACCCACAATCACGCTGTCAACGATCTCGCAACCGACAGGGCCTCCAGCGCAATCCGGGCAAAGCCCACTTAGACCCACGCGCGGCGCCGGAAACATCTCGAACAGCGCCCCGCCTGATCATCCCGATCAGGTCATTTCTACCGTTGAATCGCTCCGCACGCCGACTTATACTCAAATCAGACGAGCCCCACGATCGCCGATCATTCGGCAAGACCGGTCCCCACAGGGGCGGACCGGATTAGTTGGCAGGGGCAGGCGCTCCCCTGCCAGAACCGACACTCCCGGCCATTTGTTACCTCGCCGTTACCCCAATCCTGCCGGCAAAGCCAAGGCCCGGCAACGGGGACAACCTTATTCAGACTTGGTAATGGCTTGGTAACGGGACGGGGGCGATCGTGTAAGTTGGTGCGCCGCCGGGGACTCGAACCCCAAACCTACTGATTAAGAGTCAGTTGCTCTACCAGTTGAGCTAGCGGCGCTCCTGAAAGGGGCGGGTGTGGCCGGCGGGGATGCGGACTGCCATCCTCGCGGGGACCACGGAATTAAGCACGGTGGGGCGGCGTTGTCAAGGCGGAGAGTCCCTGGTCCGCGGGAGGCAAAATGGCGGCAGATGGCGTGACGACGCCCCGGGTTCTGGACCTGGCGGCGCGCAGGCGCCGTGCGAAAAAGGTCGTGCGGGTGCTGCGGAAGGAGTTTCCGGAGGCTGCCTGCTCGCTGGATCATCAGGACCCGTTCCAGCTGCTGGTGGCGACCATCCTCTCGGCGCAGTGCACGGATGCGCGGGTCAATCTGGTGACGCCGGAGCTGTTCCGGCGGTTTCCGTCGCCACGCGATTTCGCGGCGGCGCCTCTGGCCAGGATCCAGGAGACGATACGGTCGACCGGGTTCTTCCACAACAAGGCGAAGGCGTTGCAGGGGTGCGCTCGCGCCTTGATCGAGCGGCATGGCGGGGAGGTGCCGCGCACGATGGACGAGTTACGGGTGCTGCCGGGGGTGGGGCGCAAGACGGCCAACGTGGTGCTCGGGGACGCATATGGGGCGCCGGAAGGGGTCGTGGTCGACACGCATGTGGGGCGGATCACGCGGAAGCTCGGGCTGACCGGGGAGCAGGATCCGGAGAAGGTCGAGCGGGATCTCAGCGGCTGTATCCCCCGCGCCGACTGGGTGGCGGTCGGGCATCTGCTGATCGAACATGGGCGACGGACCTGCCGGGCGCGGGCGCCGCGCTGCGACGGATGTCAGCTTTATGCGGAGTGTGAGACGCGGGGCTGACCGGCGCCGGGGTGAAAAGCGGCGCCGGCCTCGGGGGAGGCCGGCGCGCGTGCGTGAGGCAGGATCCGCGGCGGTCAGAACGGCAGGTCGTCGTCGTCCGAGCCGGGCGGAGGGGCCTGCGGGAAATCGCCTTCGTCGTCGGGATGGGGGGACGGGCCGCCGGGGCGCGGGCCGCGCTGGCCGCCACCGCTGCGCTCGGAGCGGCCACCGCCGCCGCCGCCCTCGCCCTCACCGGGGCGGCCGAGCATCTGCATGATGTTGGCCACGATCTCGGTGGTGTAGCGCTTGCCGCCCTCCTTGTCCTCCCACTGGCGGGTCTGGATGCGGCCCTCGACGTAGATCTGCTTGCCCTTCTTCAGGTACTGCCCGCAGATCTCGCCGAGCTTGCCCCAGGCCACGATGTTGTGCCACTCGGTGCGTTCCTGCTTGTTCCCTTCACGGTCGGTCCAGACGTCGGTGGTGGCGATACGGAAGTTCGCCACCGCCTGGCTGTTCTGGGTGTAGCGCACCTCGGGGTCGGCCCCGAGGTTGCCAATGAGGATGACCTTGTTGACACTCGCCATCCCAACCTCCTGCGGCTGGGCGGCCGCTGGCCGCCCTGGTTCTTGATGGCCCGGTTGACCGGGCGCTCCCGGCGCGCAGCCCTGACCGCCACCCGGGCAGGGGAGGACACGGCGGCTGGGAGGAACGCCCCGATCGCGCGCGGAGATCGGGACGGGAGAAAAGCGGTGGGGTGGATGATGGGACTCGAACCCACAACAACCGGGACCACAACCCGGGGCTCTGCCAGTTGAGCTACATCCACCACCGAAGTTGCATGTCTGGCGCGCCTGGCAGGACTCGAACCTGCGACCGTCGGATTAGAAATCCGATGCTCTATCCGACTGAGCTACAGGCGCAAGCTTACCCCGCCACAGCACGCGGGGAGCGCTATGATGGCCCCGGTCGCGCGGCGTGTCAAGGGGCCCGCCGTCAACGGCGGAGGTGGTCGGGGCGGCGAGATTTGAACTCGCGACACCCTGCTCCCAAAGCAGGTGCGCTACCGGGCTGCGCCACGCCCCGACCTTTCAGCAACCGGCGGGCCACTCCGCATTCCGGGCCGACGCAGGCCCGCCGTGGCTGCGCCACGCTGTCCATGAATAGGGGCGCCCCCGGCAGGTGTCAATGCAGGTTCACGCCGCGGGCGCCGCGATGGCCACCGCGGCCGACAGCAGCCGACGCAGGGCGCGGCCACGATGGCTGATGGCGTTCTTGGCCTCCGGCTCCAGTTCGGCCAGCGTGCGGTCGCTGCCGTGCGGCCGGAAAAGCGGGTCGTAGCCGAAACCGCCCCAGCCGATCGGTTCGCGCGTCACCTCGCCGACCAGGCGGCCCGACGCGGAAATCTCCCGCCAGACCGGCTCGTTCACGCCCCGGCCCGGCGCCTCGGACGACAGGCCGGAGGGGGCGGTGAGGGTCGGCGGCGGCAGGGTGCCGTCGGGCCCGTTGGTCGTCCAGATCCGGGTGTCGGGCAGACGCAGCGCGGGCGGCGTCGCCCC
Organism: uncultured bacterium; assembly: GCA_963732385.1. Taxonomy (GTDB): domain Bacteria; phylum Krumholzibacteriota; class Krumholzibacteriia; order LZORAL124-64-63; family LZORAL124-64-63; genus CAVSZB01. The sequence continues at coordinate 938,499 of CAVSZB010000007.1, forward strand.
GTCCGGACGCCAGGCCCCCGGCAGCGGCGCGAGCAGCCGGTCGAGCGTCTCGCGCAACCGCGCGGCGTCGCCGCCGTGAGTGACGAGGATGTCGCCCCAACGCGCCCGGTACGCCGCCCAGGCCTGCAGGCGGTCGCCCCAGTTGTCCCAGTAGGCGGCCTCGCGAGCCGGGTCCTTCACCTCGATGGCGCGGGCGAACGGATTGTGCAGCCAGCGCGCGTCGCCCTCCGGGACCGCCGCCGGGGGCGGGCCGCCGCCGGCGCGCGGACGGGGATCGACCCAGACCGCGGCGGTGATGAAGCGGGCCTGCCGGTGACCATCGGGCACGTCGCGCAGCAGCGCGAGCAGCAGATCGACGTTGTCGGCGTAGGTGGCGTCCGGTCCGGCGAAGCGGGAAGCGAAAATGTCAGGCAGGTCGTTCAGCGCCGACACCTGGAAGGCGGTGTCGTCGGCGACCGCGATCTCGCCGGTCCAGGCTGCCGTGGCGATCGCCTTGCGGCTGGCATTGCCCAAAACGGTGGTGCCGTCCTCGACGACCTCCGGCAGGCCCGGATAGTCGAGTGCGGAGGCGATCTCGAACGGCAGGCCGACGCACAGCTCGCGCATTTCGCGCAGCTTGTCGGCGTTGCGGCTCGCCAGGACCACGCGGCGGCGGGCGGGGGTCATCGGCCGGTCCCGGCGCCGCCGACCGGCGCGACCGGCGCCAGCGCCGCCCGCTGCACCTCGCCGATCTTCCCGATCGCGGCGGCGGCGAGATCGAGCATCCGATCGAGTTCGGACCGGTCGAACGGCTTGTGCTCGGCGGTCCCCTGCACCTCCACCAGGCCGCCCCCCTCCACCATGACCACGTTCATGTCGGTGCCGGCGCGCGCGTCCTCGGCGTAGTCGAGGTCGAGCAGCACCTCGCCCTCGAGCACGCCGAGACTGACCGCGCCGACCAGTTTCGGCATCGGGTGCTGCTTCAGGCGCAGGCGGGTGAGCGCGTCGTGCAGCGCCACCGCGGCGCCGTTGATCGCGGCGCAGCGGGTGCCGCCGTCGGCGCGCAGCACGTCGCAATCGACCGTGATCGTCAGCTCGCCCATGGCGTGCAGGTCGGTCACCGCCCGCAGCGAGCGACCGATCAGCCGCTGGATCTCCATCGTGCGGCCCCCCTGCCCCTTCGCCACCGCCTCGCGGGTCATCCTTTCATCGGTGGATCGGGGCAGCATGCCGTACTCCGCGGTGACCCACCCGCCGCCGTTGCCCTTGAGCCACTTCGGCACGCCGGCGGCGATGCTCGCGGTGCAGACCACCACGGTCCGCCCCATCGAGATGAGCGCCGAGCCCTCGGCGTGCGGCAGGTAGTCGCGGGTGATGCTGAGGGGACGCAACATGGTGGCCCGGCGGCCTTCGGCCCGTTCGGTCACGCGCCGCTCCTTTGCTCACGGACGAGACGGGCGGCCTGCTCGACTTCGTCCAGGTTGACCTGGCGGACCGCCTCGATCGGTCGGCCCAGGAAGCGGGCGCCCGCCTCCGCGAATTTCCACGGCACGTCGCTCAGCCAGAATTCGAGCTGCAGCCGCGCCGGGGCGACTTCGCCGGCCGCGACCGTCGGTCCCACGGCCGGGCGGACCAGCCCGCGTTCGACCAGCGTGCGGGCGGCCGCCTCCGCGAGCGCCTCGGCCGAGTCCACCAGCGCCGTCTCCGGCTCCATGAAGCGACTGATGGCCGGTTTGAGCAGCGGGTAGTGCGTGCAACCGAGGATCAGCGTGTCGACCCGCGCCTCGCGCAGCGGCAGCAGGTACTCGGCCACCGCCATCTCCGTGATGGGATGCTCGGTCAGCCCCTCCTCGGCCAGCGGCACGAAGAGCGGGCACTCCCGCGCGCGGACCCGCGCCGACCCCACCACCCGCGCCAGCCCCTCCTGGTATTTGCCGCTGCGTATCGTACCGCTGGTGCCGATCACGCCGATCGGCCCGCCGCGCGTGCGCGCCAGCGCGGCCTCGATGCCGGGCTCGATCACGCCGAGCACCGGGACCGGGAATTCCTGCTGCAGCTCGTCGAGTGCGAAGGCCGAGGCGGTGTTGCACGCCACCACGATCATCTTGACGCCCTGCGCGTGAAGGAAGGCGGCGTCCTGCCGCGCGAACGCGCGCACCGTGCGCGCCCCCTTGGTGCCGTACGGCACCCGCGCGGTGTCGCCGAAATAGATGAAGTCCTCGTCCGGCAGGCGCCGCAGCAGCGCCCGCAGGACCGTCAGCCCCCCCATCCCCGAGTCGAAGACGCCGATCGGACCCACGCTACCGCCACCTCCGCGGATCGAGCGGCTGGTCGAGCGCCAGGTGGCCGGCCAGCGTCTCGACCTGCTCGCCCGCCACCAGCAACGTGCAGGCGCGCACCTCCGGGAAGTCCAACGCGATCGTGCGCAGGATGGCGTCGACCGTGGCGCGCTCGGCGGCCGAACCGCCGGGGTGGTTGTCGCGCAACTCGCGGCTGAAATCGATCAGCACCGACGCCTGGCGCTCGTCGTAGAAAACCGCCAGCGGACGCGCGCCGCGCGGGATGGTGCCGATCGCGCCGCGGGTCTCCGGTCCGGCGCACAGCGCGTCGAGCACGGCGCGCAACTCCTCTTCGATACGGTTGGTGGCCGGGAGCTGGCGCTGTTCGATGATCATGCTCATCGCGTCGGCGCTGACGAAGACCAGTTGCACGCTGCGCGTCCCGGGCGACACCGCCAGCGTGTCGGGCGCGGAAGCCTCGGAGGCCGGCGCGTTCGCCGCTTCGCGCCACCGCTGCACGAAGCGCAGCGCGACCACGCTCAGCACCACCAGCGCCGCGAGGACAACCAGGGCGATCCAGAAGCGGGCGCCACGGCCGGAACCCCTGCCGGTCTCCGTCATGGCCGCTCCTCCCTCTCTGCGCGCCCGGCGCCGGCGTGGCGGTCGCGATACTCCAGGATCGCCTCGCCGATCGTCCGCGCCAGCAGCCGCTGGTGATCGGGATCGATCAACCGCTTCTCCTCGGCGCCATTGGAGAGGAACCCCATCTCGACCAGGACCGCAGGCATGTAGGCGCCCACCAGCACCCGGAAACCGGCCTGCTTGACGCCGCGGTTCTCGGCGCCCAGCGCGCGACAGAGACCGGCCTGCACCTCTTCCGCCAGATCGCTGCTGTCGGTGATGAAGCGGTTCTGCACGAGATCCCAGAGGATGAACTCGATGTCGGCCGTCTCTCCCTCCGCCGCCCAGTTCTCCGCGCGCGCCACCGAAGCGTCGCGGTCGGTCCTGGCCGGCGAGAGAAAATAGGTCTCCACTCCCGTGGCGCGCTCGCTGAACCAGCCGTTGCAGTGCAGCGACACGAACAGGTCGCCGCCGGCCTGGTTGGCGATCTCCGCGCGCCGGGCGAGCGGGACCGCGCTGTCGTCATCCCGCGTGAGGACGACCTCCAGTCCCCCCCGCCGCTCGAGCACGCGTTTCAATTCGCGGGCCACGGCCAGGTTGACATCCTTCTCCAGAGCGCCGCCCGACCCGATACGCCCGGTCTCGTCGCCACCGTGACCGGCATCGACGACCACGGTGCGCACGGTGATCACGCGGTCGGACGCGGGGGACTCGGCAACCGGCGCCGGCGTGAGGCGCCCGCGTGGCGTCGGCTCCGGCAGCGCCCCGAGTCGCTCCTCCTCGATCATCAGTACGATCTCGCCTCCGTCCTCGGCGGCGTAGGCGCGATAGCGCGTGACCAGGCCGCTCACGCGCACCCGGATCAGCGCGTCGGTACCGACCTGTTCGGCGTTCACCGCTTCGACGAGTCCCCGCGGCGCGTCCAGGACGACCTGCGCCGCATCCACCGTGCCGCCGTAGATCTTGAGCAGCAGCAGGCCCGGTTCGGGGCTCTCGGCGCGATAGGTCAGCGGCTTGCCGCAGGTGAAATGCAGGGCGATGGCGTTCGCGAGCTCCTCCACCCGCAGGCCGGTAATGTCGGCGCGCTCCCCGCCGACGCCTAGCGTCAGGCGCGAGGAATCCCAGCGCACCGGCTCGCGCAGCGCCGGCCCCACGACGCGGATCAGGAACTCGAGCGGCACCCACAGGTCGCCGGCGCGGGCGAACACCGGCGCGCGCAGGAGGGTCTCGCCGGCGTCACCGGCCACCAGGCGGCTGCCCGCGGTGAGATGGAAGTCACGACCGCCGGCGCGGAAGACGAGCCGGTGCCCCTCCTCCTGCCAGTCGCGGCGCGCCCCGAACAGCAACGCCGCCCCGCTCGTGGAGACGTACACTTCCAGACTGCCGGCCAACAGCCGGCGCCCCTCGATTTCCAGTCTGGAGCGGGTGGCGAACAACGTGGTCTGCACGACCAGCGCCGGCGCGTTGGGATCGAGCCGCGTGAAGGCGTCCGGATCGGTGGGCTCGGCCGCCGCGCTGGCCGGGCGAAGCGCCGCCGTCGCGATCAGCCCGGCCAGGACGATCAGCACGACCGCCGACACCCCGGTCGTAAGCCACCCCACGGACGCGAGCGGAGCGCGCGGGAGGCGAAGCACGCCGATCGGGGGGATCGTCATCAGTCGTCGCCCCTTCCGCTACCGGGTCCCCGACGCCCGAGCTGGCTGGCGATGCGGCGGTCGGTGTCGCGCCGGGCGGCCGCGTCGCGTTTGTCGTGCAGCTTCCTGCCCCGCCCGAGACCGAGCTCCACCTTCACCATCCCTTTCACGTTGAAATAGAGTCGCAGCGGCACGAGCGTCAGGCCCTGTTCGTCGATGCGCGGGCGCAGCCGACGCAGTTCGCGCCGGGTCAGCAGCAGCTTGCGGCGCCGGAACGGCTCGTGGTTCTCGCGGTTGGCCTGTTCGTAGGGGCCGATGTGCAGCTTGACGAGCCACCCCTCGCCGTCACGGATCTCGGCGAAGGAGTCGCCCAGATTGGCCTTGCCCTGCCGCAGTGCTTTCACTTCGGTGCCCAGCAGCACGAGGCCGGCCTCCCAGGTGTCGAGGATCTCATACTCATGCCGCGCCCGCCGATTGCCGGCGATGAGCCTGATCCCCTCGTCCTTGCGCTGCGCGCCCATGCCGGCCTTTCCGCGGGCCCGCGAAAACGGCCCGAACGGAGGAAACTAGCACCTCGTCGAAAGAGTGACAAGGCGCGACAGACAGAGTTGACACCCCTGGGCGCGGGGGCTAGATTGAGCGGCCCGACGCGGTATCGTCCGCGTCGGATCGGCCTGCCGATCCGAGTGCCCGGATGGCGGAATTGGTAGACGCGCTACGTTCAGGTCGTAGTGAGGAATCCTCGTGGGAGTTCGAGTCTCCCTCCGGGCACCAGGTCCCCCCCGCGTAACCCGTCATTTGAGGTAGCCGAGCGAACGCAACTGCTGGCGGATCGCTTCGTCCACCTGCGGATCGACCCCCGCCGTGTCGGCGCGCGCCCGCGGCGCGAGCGCCTGGTAGCTCGGCACGCGGTGCCGCTCGATCCGCTTCAGGAACCGGCGTCCTTCGGCGTTCAGCTCCGCGGCGAACGGGCGGCCCGGCATCTCGGCGCTGGCGGGCAGGCCGAGCAGCATCAGGAACGTCGGCGCGGCATCGATAAGGTCCACCGTGCCGTCACGGGCGCCGGCCGCATGCCAGGGGCTGCGCACCACGAAGATCCCTTCGCGACGGTGCTGCTCGGCGCCCATGGTCCAGCCGCGTTTGCGCTGCCGTCCGCCGTAGAAGCCGTGGTCCGACAGCACGACGAACGGCCGGTCCGGCGGGAACCACGACATCACCTCGCCCAGCATCTCATCGACGAACATGTAGTAGCGCGGCACCACCTGGCCGAACAGGGCCAGTTCGTCGGGAGTCGCCGGGGCGGGACTCCGGTCGGTCTGCCAGAAAGGCCAGAAATCGTGGCTGACCATGTCGAGGCCGCGCAGGTAGAGCACGAACAACGGCGCTTCGTCCCGTGCCGCGAGCCAGCGCCCGATCTCGAGGTACGAACGGTCCCCGGCGTACAGTTCGCGCAGCCTCTGCAGATGATATTCGATGGCCGGCGTGCGGGGGACTCGCGCCAGCACCTCCGGATCGATGAAGCGACCCAGCTCCGCTTCGGTAATGTCTTCGGGCGCAACGCGTAGCGCCGCCACCTGCGGCTGCAGCGAATCGGGAGCGGTCAGGCCGCTCAGCGCGGTCCGTCCCGTCTCCAGCCACGGCAGATAGTCGCTCACCATCACTCCCTGGATCGCTCGCGCCGGGTGGGTGACCCACCAGCCGATGACATCGCTGCGCAGGCCGGCCGCGTTGGCAATGTCCCAGAAGGCCGGCACCCGCCAGGCGTTGCTGCGGGTGGGGGTCTGCCTGCCGTCGCCCGCAGCCTCCTTGACGAACCCCCCCACGCCGTGATCGGCCGGCTGGAGCCCGGTGGCGATGCTCGCCCAGAGCACGGGCGATTTTTCGAGCGGCACGAAACTGAGCAGATCGGCGCGCGTCGACTGGGTCAGCAACTGCTGGAAGTGCGGCATCCGGCCGGCCGCCAACAGAGAGTCGAGCGGAATCCAGTCGGCCGCATCGATCCCGAGCACCACCAGCCGGCGCTCGGCCGGCGCCGGCGCGCGGCGGCCACAACCCCCCGCCACGGCCAGCAGCGCCAGCGCCGCCCCCCAAACCACCAGCGCCGTCCGACGCCCCGCGCGGTCGCGGTCCCGCACCGTCTTCAAATCACCCTCCCGCATACCGTTACCTCCACTTCCGGGCCTGGCGCCCACAGCGTCCCCCTACAGCCGCCGCCGCCCTGGCCGATCCAAGATAGCGGACCGGACGCCACGGTGCCAACCGGTCCACACCTTGCTAACAGGACCCGGGGGGATGGCCCATGCGCTGGATCGACATCGACCTCGCAGACCCGCAACGCCGCCACGCGGCCGCGCCCCTGCTGGACCGGGCGGCGGCGCGCGCCGTCGCCGTGCCATCCCTGCAGGAAAAGGCCGGCGTGGACAGTCCGGCCGTCACCCGGGAGATCCTCGCCACCGGACAACTGCTGTGGAAGGCGGTGCTGGCGGTCGATCCGTTCGCCTTCTCGCCGGCGCGGGACTGCGCCGGCGGCGTCGACCCGTGCGTCGGCGCGGCGGAGATCGACCACGGCCACGGCTACCATTTCGTGGTCGCGCCTCAGGATCTGACCCTCCCCTGGAGCTGGCTGCACAACGGCCCGGGCTTCCTGCTCGCGCACTACCCGCTGGCCGCCGGAACGACCGGCACCTGGCCCGCGCCCGGCGCTCCGACCCGCGCCTGGATGGGACGGCATCGCGACGCCCTGCTGGCCGAGTTGGTGCAGGGCCGCGTCCCGGCGTCGCTCCGGAGCGAGCGCGCCGGCGCCGCGGCCGCGCGCATCCTGTTTTTGGCGGGGCATTGCGAGCCGACCGTGCGCCCCCTGCTCTACCGCGAGGCCGAGGCGATCGACGAGGCGCTCGGCGCGGCCGCCCTGGCCCCCGCGCTGGCTGCGCTCTGGGTGCCGGAACAGGCGATCGCCCCCGGCGCACTCGCCCGCCCCGACGGCGGCTGGCAGGCGGTCCACTTCGCCGGACCGACCTCCCGTCCACCCGCGGCGGAGGCAGAAGAGCCCTGGGCAGCGCTGGCGCAGACAGGCTGGGCGGATGGCGTCGATGCGTCGGAAAGCACCGACGAGCCCCTGTCGTTCGAGGAGGTCGGCGAGCTGGAACTGGTCGGCGTGGACCCGATCTCCGCCCTGCTCGACCAGGTTGCGGCACGCGCCGCGCACCGCTCGGGGCCGGCCGCGGACGGCGCGTGCCTGGCGACCCCGCCTGTCCACGCGGCGGATCGGCCGCGCTGGCTGCTCGAAGACGGGCCGGTGCATCCGGAAAATCTCGGCCGCTCCGGTGGCGCTCCGCCGTTGGTCTTCTCGAACAGCTACCTGAGCCTGCCGGGTCTCGGACCGCGCTTTCTCGCTGCCGGCGCCTCGACGTTCGTGGGATCGGTGGCGGCGGTCCTCTCCGGGCCGGCGCGTGAGTTCGCGGCGCGGTTCTACGGCTGCCTCGGCGACGGATGGAGCACCGCCGCCGCGCTGCACGGCGCCGCGCTGGCCTGTCGCGACCTCTACGGCGAGGAGCACCCGGCCTGGCTCAGCTACGGGCTGATCGGGCACGGCGGCCTGGCGCTGCAGTATCTCTAGGACGGCGCCACGGCCAGGCTCCCTCAGGCGTCGATGTCGTGCTGTCCGATGAGGGCGATCAGTTCTTCGTGGACGAGCCCGTTCGTCGCCACCAGGTCGGTCGCGCCGGGGCTGTAGGGCACGCCCTTGTGGTCGGTCACCCGCCCCCCCGCCTCCCGCACCAGCAGGATGCCGGCCGCGACGTCGTAGAGCGGCTGCGGCTCCCCTTTCCCGGCCACCAGCGCATCGAAGCGGGCGTCGGCCAGATAGGCCATCTCCAGCGCGATGGTTCCGAGGCGCCGCATCTTCATCGTGCCCAGCAGCACCGCCTGCAACAGCGCGGCGTTGGCGATGAAACGCCCCTTCTTCTGCAACTGCGCGCTGACCACCGCCTCCGCCAGTTCCGTCCGCCCGCTGACCCGCATCTTCGCGCCGTTGAGGCGCGCCCCCTCCCCCGCGGACGCGGTGAAGCTCTCGTCGAGCAACGGGTTGTAGATGGCGGCGGTAAGGATCTCGTCGCCATCCATCAACGCCACGCTGGTGCAGAAGGCCGGCAGACCGAGCGCGAAATTCAGGGTGCCGTCGATCGGATCGAGGTGCCAGACCCGCCCCGACGGGGGGCCGTCGGGCTCCGCAGGCCGCCCCTCGCTCCGTCCGTACTCCTCCCCCCAGATCGCATCTTCGGGGAACCGCGTGCGGATACGCGCCGACAGCAGACGCTCGATTTCCCGGTCGGCCTCCGTGATCGCCTCCCGCCCGTGCTTGAAGCGAAGCGGTCCGGTGCGGCGGAAAAGGCCGAGCGCGATTTCGCCCGCCTCGCGGCACCAGGTCGTCAGCAGTCTTTCGGTTTCGGGCAGCTTGGGGGTCATGCGGAGTCCTCTTTTCCGGCCAGGGGCGGCTCGGGACGCAGACGGGCGGCCAGGGCGGCGAAACCGGCCCGGGCGCTGGCAACGATGGCGGCGATCTCCTCCGGCGTGGCAGCGTCCTGGTGGATCCCGGCCACCACGACACAACTCCGGCCGGCAGCGGACGCGAGCAGAGCGGCCCCCTCTTCGGCGAGCAGACCCTCACGGTGGCCAGGAACCGGGCAGAGCCCGGCATACGCCCCGCGACCGACCCCGTGGGCCGGCGCGCACACGGCCACCGCCCCCGCGTGCGCCTCCCCCCCGGTGACGAGAAGCACCAGATCGCGCCCCTGCCCCAGCAGCGTGAGCCGGACCGCCGTCCGCCCCTCGCCCAGCGTCAGGTCGGCGAGCGTCGTTCCGGCCGGCACTGTGGTGGGATCGAGGGTCATGCCGAACCGGCCTCCCGCCACAACGTCGTCTGGCTGCGGCGTGGCAAGATTGCCTTTGACGCCCGCGACGTCCGCTGGGTAATAAGGTATATTCCCGAGGGATGGGGGGGAACCAAAACCCGCGTCCGGCCGTTATGAGGCGGATCCCCCCGATCGTCAGCGATCCCGCGACCCGCGTCGCGCCGCCACACGGAGCGCCATGTCCTCTGCGCGGCCACCTGGCCACCGCAGTTCGCCGCTCGGAAGCTTCCTCGCCTCGCAGGGTCTGCACCTGTTGCTGGGGATCGCGGCCGTGACGGTGTCGGTGTTTGCCGCGGTGGACGCCTTCCAGCAGCGACCGAACGACGGCACCGTCTGGCTGCTGGGACGGCCGGAGATCGTGGTGCTCGAGACGCCCGTCCGGCCAGGAGCCTCCCCCTCGCCTTTGCGACCGGACGACCGCATCCTCGGCATCGCCAACCGGCTGGTCGCCTCGCCCCAGGAAGCGGCCTCGCTGCTGCGCCGCCAGGAGGTCGGGTCCATCGTGCCGTACCTCGTCAGGCGCGACGGCCAGGACCTCATCGTGCCGGTGCGACTGACCCCCTTCCGCGTGGCCGACCGCCTCTATATTTACAACCTGGTGCTGGCGGTGATCTACATCGCCATCGGCTTCGTCATCTATCTCAAGAGCCTCAACGACCAGGCTGCACGACTCTTCTTTACCCTCTGCCTGCTGTTCGGCATCTTTTTCGTGACCAACCTGAACCGCTCCAGCTACTTCTGGGGCGACATCATCACCCAGAACGCCGGCGCCTTCGCCCGCTTCTGCCTGCCGGCGATCTTCCTCCACTTCTTCCTGGTATTCCCCGAGAAGAAGGTCTTTTCCACGCGCTATCCGTTCGCCGAACCGCTGATCTACCTGCTGCCCGCGATGTTCTACGTGCGCTTCACGCTCGACCAGTTCTTCGGCTCGCACGCGCCACGCATCGGGGTGGAGCAGTGGCTGGCCCTGGGCATCTTCTTCTCGGCGGGACTGATCGCGCTGCTGCACAGCTACCACAGCTATCGCGATCCGTTGCAGAAACAGCGGGTGCGCATCCTGACCATCGGCACGGTGACCGCGGTGGTGCCGTTCCTGGTCTTCAAGGTGGCGCTGGACGAGATGACCGCCAATTCCAACCTGGCGTTCCTCGGCATCGTCCCGCTCGTGGCCATTCCGGCCTCGTTCGGCTACTGCATCGCGCGCTACCGCGTGATGCAGGTGGAGGTGATACTCAAGCGGAGCCTGATCTACACCGTGCTGACCAGCGGGGTCGTGGCGTTCTACTTCGTGCTCACGCTCGGCCTGGGCGTGCTGTTCGTGCGCCTCAGCCGGCAGACGAGCCAGATCGTGCTGGTCGGCGCCACCCTTGGCATCGCGGCGCTGCTCTGGCCGGCCCGCTCCCGCGTGCAGGACCTGCTCGACCGCCGCTTCTTCCGCACCCGCTCCCACCTCGCGAGCGTGCTGCAGGACTTCAGTCGCGAGATCCCGCGCCTGATCCAGCGCGAAGTGCTGCTGCAGAGGGTCGGCGCCCGGCTGTGCCGGGTGCTCGACCTGCCGGCGCTGGCCGTCTACCTGCGCGACGACTCCGGCCCGCAGGTCGTCTGGCGTATCGCCGGCTGCATCACGCCGGAGCCCGATCCGGCGGTGACGCCGGAGCGGGGCCGCCCCGCCCCCGCCTTTCCGTCGGAGCTGGCGCTGGCCACGAGCTCGCCCCGGCTGGAACGGTTCAACGAACCGCTCTGGGTCGAGGCGCCGGGCACGCGGCTCGACGAGTTGTCGCCGGCCATCACGCGCGAGCAGGAGGAACTGGCGCAGCGACTCGTCGAGCAGGAGATGCTGGCCCGCGCCGGGCTGGCCCTCCTGGTGCCGCTCGCCTCGCAGGGGCGCCTCGTGGGCCTGTTCGCGCTGCCGCACAAGCACAGCGACGATGTCTTCCAGGTGCAGGATCTCGACCTGCTCACGATCGTGGCCGGCCAGGTGGCGCTGCAGGTGGAGAACAGCCGCCTCTACGAGGAGGAAATCGAGAAGCAGAAGCTGGAGGAGCAACTCGCGCTGGCGCGCTCGATCCAGAGCCGCCTGCTGCCGGGCCGCATCCCCGCCGTGTCGGGCGTCGAGCTGTCCGCGGTCAATATCTCCAGCGCCCAGGTCAGCGGCGACTACTACGACCTTATCGAACGCCATGACGGCTGCCTCGGCCTCGTCGTCAGCGACGTCAGCGGCAAGGGCATCCCGGCCAGCCTGCTCGCCTCCAGCCTCCAGGCAGCGCTGCGGGCGCACTGCGACAGCAACGATCCCCCCGGCCTGATCCTGGAGCGGATGAACCGCAATCTGCACGCCAGCACCGATGCCCAGCACTTCGCCACCCTGTTTCTGGGTTTTTTCGACCCCCGGACCCGGTGCCTGCGCTACAGCTCGGGCGGCCACAATCCCCCGGTCCTGCGCCGTCGCGACGGCACGATCGTACTGCTCGAGGAAGGGGGGCTGCCGCTGGGCGCCTTCGGCTTCGGCAGCTACGCCGAGGGAGAGGTGGCTCTGGGGTCCGGGGATGTGCTGCTGCTCTACACCGACGGTCTGACGGAAAGCTGCAACGACGCGGGCGAGGAGTTCGGCGTGGAGCGCGTGACCGAGGCGCTGCACCTGCACCATGAGCTGCCGGCCGCCGAGTTCATCGACCGGCTCGGCGAGGCGCGCAAGCGCTTCAGCGGGCGAGCCGAAGCGGACGACGACGTTACGCTGGTGGCTCTCAAGATCAGGCCGGCACCGGCCGCCGTGGCGTGAAACGAGACGCATCATGAGACGACCCAGGCTCTCGATGATCCTTACCGCCGTCGCATTGGCGGCCCTTTCCATCCTCTGGGCCCGCTGGAACCGGCCGCCCGAGGGGCTGACCACGACCTCCCGCGAGGCCGCCGACCGGTTCAGGTCGGGCGATGCCGACGCGCGCTCGTTCCGCTGGCAGGCCGCCGAACAGGCACTCACCGACGCCGTGCGGATCGACCCCGGTTTCGCCATGGCCCGCGCCGCGCTCGCCGATGTGCAGCGCCGCCTCGGCCGCGCCAGGGCGGCCGACGCGGAAGCGGGGCGCGCGGACAGTCTGGCCCGCCTGCTCCCTGCCGGCCCCGAGCGCTGGACGGTCCAGCTGCGGCTGACCCTGGCCGACAAGCGTTTCGCCGCCGACCGCGACTCGCTGCTGAGCCTGCTCGCCGCGGCGCAGCCGCACAGCCCGTTCGTGGCCAGAATGCGGGCGCTCGCCGCCGGCAGCCGACGCGATCCCGCCGTCGAGGAGGCGGCGTGGCGGGAGGTCCTGCGCCTCGAGCCGAACGACGCCAACGCCTGGAACCAGCTCGGCTACCTGGCAGCGCGCGGCGGACGCTACGAGGAGGCGCGTTCCCATCTCCGGCACTACGCGTTCCTCGCGCCCGAGCTGGCGAACCCTCACGATTCGCTCGGCGAGATCCTCACCTGGACGGGCGATTATGAAACGGCAGAGCAGGAGCTGCTGCAGGCGTTGCGGCTGCAGCCGGACTTCTTCCCCTCCCTGCTCAATCTGGCCGTGGTGTATATCGAGGAGGGGCAGCTCACCCGGGGCATCGGCCTGCTTGAGCAGGTCCGCGCGCAGATCGCCGGCACCGACTGGGAGATGCGGGTCGACAGCCTGCTGCTGCAGACCTACTACGACCAGGGCCTCGTGGCCCCGCTGCGCCGGCAGCTCGACCGCTGGATCGAACATTACCCGGATCAGCCGGAAACCGGATTCTACCGCGCCCTCTCCGCGGCGCTGGACGGCCGCTATGCGGCGGCGCAGGCCGCCTGCGACAGCTTCCTGGCGAGAGCCGAACGGGAGCCCCCCGCGAGCCGGGACGGTCGCTTCCGGGAACGCCTCACCATGCTGCGCCACAACTTCGCCGCGATCACGGCGCGTCTGCAGGGGGACGGCGCCACGGCGGCGGCGCAGTATGCCCAGGCGCTCGCCGCCACCGCCGCCTGGCCGCCGCACGAGGTGTGGCCGCTGCACCTGCGCTACGGCGAAACGCTGCGCCCCCTCGACCGCGGGGAAGAGGCGCTCGCGCAGGCCCGCCTCATCCTGGACATCAACCCGCGCCGCATCGGCGCGCTGGTGCTGGAGACGAAGGCGTTCGTCTCACTCGGCCGCCGGGACGAGGCCCGCGCCGCGCTGATCCGGCTGCGCGCCGCCCTCGCGCACGCCGACCGCGATCTGCCGGCGATGGCCGTCACCGACAGCCTCGTCGCCCTGCTCGACGCGCATCCCCCGTCCTGAGTCGCGCCGGCTCAGACCTCCGCGAAGAAGAACGGTTTGAGACACTGGATGATCTTCTCGTAGGTCTCCGGGTAGAGCGCCCAGGTCGTCGCCGCGACGGAACTGAGCAGGCTGTTGCCATCCTGCGGCGTGAAACAGAAACCGGTGATGTCCCGGCCGTCTTCGGACACGTGCAGCCCCTTGTAGGGAATCACCGTCTGGTTGAGGATTCGGCCATAGAAACCATGGTCGCGCCCGAAGGAGAAGATCGCGTTGGCGGACTTCTTGTGGGTCATGGCGATGCGATCGTTGGCGCGGATGCGGGCCATCAACTCCGCGTGGGTGACGGGACGACGCACCTTGAGATGGAACTGGATGACGTGCATCAACTGGGAGTTCAGTTTCATCGCCGAGGAGAACAGGTTCAGGTCCCAGTTTAGGGTCTTGAACAGATGCCAGGCGTCGCGGGCGTGGTGCGTGCCGAACTTGGCGTCGCCATGCGAGCCGATTTCCGGGCTGGGGCAGAACTTGTCATCCTGACTGATGTCATTGGCGCGGCGGATGCAGACGAAGCGTCCCTCGACCAGATTGTCGGGCCCCTCGTCGCCGATCCCCAGGGTATGGATCAGCAGCGACAGGTTGTGCGTATTGCAGCTGACCACCTGCAGGTACTTGTCGCCGACGCGGTCGAGCGCCTGATCGTTGACGCCGCGCGCGTACGGCTTCCCGAAACCGAACTCGCTGCCCTGGGCAATGAAGAGATCGGTGCCGGACTCGTACTGCCGATACCACTTCTCCTTCATGTCGTTGCCCGACGGCGTGCAGTCTATGACCACCCGGGCCGCGGTGAGCGCCTCCTCGGTCGTCAGCGCCACCGGCACGCCGATTTTCTCGAATTCCGCGATCTTGTCGGCGTCCGTGGCCAGCCGCGCGCCGCGGCGGGTCAGATCGAGCACCTTGCTGCGATCCGTCAGTAGCGGCGTGCGCTTGTGCACGACCACTTCATCGATGCCGAGTTGATCCCTGAAGTGGCTCAGCAGGCCGACCAGCGGCTCACCGATGGTACCGGTACCCACGACCAGGACTGTCTTCGTGCCCAGCATATGTTCCTCCCCGGGCGATGATCACGCCGGACGCCCGCCTCCGGCCCGGGCGTCAGCCGACGCCCGCCAGGTAAGGCCGCCAGGCGGCCACTTCGCCCTCAGCCCAGCGCCGGCGATTGAGCCAGGCCAGGTTCCACTGGGGGGCGCGCGGTCTGGTCGTCAGGGTCAGGCCGGCCTCGACCGGCGTGCGGTCCCCCTTGCGTACGTTGCAGGCCAGGCAGGCGGCCACGCAGTTCTCCCAGGCGTCCGCCGCACCGGCGGGCAGCCTGGACCGGGGAATCACGTGATCGATCGTCAGCGGCCGGTCGTCAGCGCCGCAGTACTGACAACTCCAGCCGTCGCGGGCGAGGATGTTGCGCTTGCTGAGTTTCACGCGGAAATGACGCCACCCCTGGTGGGCCACCGCGATCAGGAGGCGGATCACCCGCGGCACCTGCAGCACCAGACGCTCCGAGCGCAGGCTCACCCCCTCGTCCGCCTGCAGCACGACGGCCTTGCCGGTGCAGACGAGCGATACCGCCCGCTTCAGATTGATCACGTTGACCGGTTGGTACCCGGCGTCCAGGACCAGCACCGGCCGGGAAAGGGAAATCCCAGACATGGGTGCCAGCCTAGCACGGCCGGGCCCCTCCGGCCAGCGGCAAGCCGGCGCGCCGGACGCCCCCATCCGCGGTCGGCCCGGCTCACGACTCGTGGGCCATCCGCTCGCCGGGGTTGACGAAGAAACGGTCCGTGGGATACGCGCGGAAATTGCTTACCCGGCTCGTGTAGATGCAGGCGAAGTTCTTGACCTGCGCGCCGAAACGGCTGGCCGCGCGGCCCTCCTTGAACAGCGATCCCCAGTATGGGTTGAAGCCGGCCGAGATCCGCCGCTGCAGGGCGCCCCGCCGCTGCAGCGCCTCGGCGACCTCCGCCTCGAGCGCCGCCGGCACCGCCGCCGCCGGACCGCCGCCGTTGCGCAACCGGTCCCGCTCCAGTTCCAGATCCTCGAGCCGCGCCTCGAGCTCCTCGAGGACGTGGATCTCCCCGCGCAGACGCCGCAGGGCGAGGACCTCCCGCTCGAGCTCGGGCACGATCATGGCGGTGCGCCAGCCGACCGATTTCTTGCTGCGCAGGATGTCGCCGAAGGTGTGGTCGCCGAAGTAGAGGATCGCGTCACCGAAGGCGCCAAGTTTGGACTCCAGGAAGAAAGCGTCGCCGCCCACGTGGCAGTTGCCATGCCGGTTGGCCAGCCCCGGCACCTGGTCGCGTGGCACGCCCCGCCCCTTCCCCTGCGGCACGAAGAAGTCCGGTTTGCGCGCCGAGCAGATCACGAGGTCGAAAATTTCGTCGAGCGGGGCCCCTTCGTCCTGCAGGAGGTGCCCCATCACCGCCGCCGTGTACTCCACCTCGGAATTCGTGAGCAGGAACAGCTGCTTGCCGGCCGCCTTGAAACGGCGCAGCGTCTCGCCGAGCCCGGGGTCGCGCACGAAGAAGCGGTCGAGGTCGGCCATGATCATCCGCTTGAGGGTGCCGTCGCGGTGGATCGTGTCGATCGCTTCGCGGATGTCGTTGAACAGGACGCGGTAACTCTGGCCCACCAGTTCGGGCCGTTCGTCCTTGAGCTTCACGAGGCCGATGTAGAGACACCCCTCGGGCAGGTCGAACAGCGTGTCGAAGATGCGATAGCGGTCGGCGCCCAGCCGCAGGCGGCCGCGCTTGTAGACCTCGCGCCGCTCCTCGCGCGCCAGCGAGCGCGCCCCGTGCCGGACCCGCGACACGTAACCATAAGCGTCGGTCTTGAGGATGTTGCCGAGCCGCTTGTCGACCAGCAGTCCGCGCTGCACCTGTTCCGGTTCGTATCCGAGCCCGCGGATCACCTCGGGATAGCCCTTGCGGGTGACCAGCAGGTCGAGCGCGAGATCGAAGCAGAGGCGTTCGAATGTCGCGGCGTTGTAGAGCGCGAGAGTGTGATCCATGTCGAAGCCGATCGCGGTGATCGAGCTCATGCGCAGGTTGCGATTGACGTAGATCCGCAATTCGGAAGGCGGCACGGTCACGTCCGGAGCGATCGCCCCGGGGGAATCGTCTGGCATGGGGGGAACCCTCCCTAGAGGGCCGGTTGCGGCTGCGGGAGCGCGGCGGGCGCCCCGCCCGCGGCACCGGCACACGCCGGGTGCTCGGGGAAGTGGACGGCGACCTGTCGCCGCCAGCTGGCGGCGTTGTCATGGAATCCTAACTCATCCAGGACCACACTGCCACGCAACCATGCGCGATGATTCCACTCGCTGGTGGTCACGGCGCGCAGGTAGAGCTGGAGGGCCCGCTTGCGATCGCCGGCGCACCGCGCGCATTCGGCCAGTCCGAGCCAGGCCGACGAGTAGCCGCCGTCGATCGTGAGGGCCTTCTCGAACAGTTCCGACGCCTCGTCCACACGCCCTTCCAGCAGCGCCAGTTCCCCTTCGTAGCGCAGCGGATAGAGATTCCAGCCGCGCGGGTCTGCCGGCAGCCCGTCCGGCGGCAGATCGCCCTCGCGCAGGCGGACGATTTCGCGGCGCGTGTCGGCGGCCAGGCGACGCGCCTGCTCCGGCGGCAGGTCCGCGCCCGATTCGGAAAGCAGACGCGTGGCGGCCGCGATCTCCACCAGCGTCACGGCCGGATGCGGTCCCCACTCCCGCAGCCCCGCCGCCACCGCCGCCAGGGCGCCGCCGGCGTCACCGGCCGCGAGCCGGCAGGACGCCAGGCGGGCGATCAGATCGGCGCCATAGGACAGACCGCTCCGCTCGGCGGGCGGCAGGGCCAGCGCCTTCAGCCAGGCGCGCTCCAGCGCCGCCAGCGTGGCGGCGAGTCCGGCGACCGGCAGCACCTCGTCGTCGAGCGTGACCAGGCTTTCGCGCGCAAGCTGGTAATCGAAGTACGGTTCGGATGGATATTCCTGGATGGCGCGGCGCAGGATACGCTGATTGCGCTCGCGACGGTCGGCAACCCCCGCCCGGGCGGACCTCGTGTGCACGACGACGACCGGGGCGTCCAGGATCGCCTGGCCGCGTTCGGCGGCCCATCCGGCCAGCGCCGGCGCGATCTGCTCGTGGATCGGATACCGGAAGCGCACTTCTGGCTGATTGCGGAACAGCCGCACCGGACGGGACGCGGCGAGGGCGTCGGTCGGGGCGTCGACCCGCTCGACACGGTACCCGGCGGCGGCCTCGTTGGCGAGCAGGCGCTGGAAATCGATCGGGCGCAGCGGCTCGAGCCGTTCATCGGCATCGAGGATCAGCACCCAGTCGCCGAACGCCTCGTCCAGGGCGGCGTTGCGGGCGGCGGCGAAATCGTCGCGCCACGCGAAATCGACAATGCGCGCCCCGTACCCCTCGGCGATGATCCGGGTGTTGTCCCGGGAGCCGGTATCGACGACGATCACTTCGTCGACCAGGGCCAGGGCCGACTTGATGGCCTGGCCGATCGCGCCCTCTTCGTCGCGGGCGATCAGACAGAGGCTGACGGTTCTGCGTTTCATGCGCTCCGCTTTGCAGACGCCACCGCGGCGGGAAATATGCGATTCCGGTCCCGATGAGGTATCGTCCGGACCCCGGCCCGGTTTAGCCCCGGCGACCCGGCTTGCCGAGGCGGCGCGGGGCGGGCATCATGGCGTGGCTACGCCCGCCGGCCGCGACGGCCGGGCCGGCCCGCCAGGAGGAGCCTGATGACCGACCACGAACCGGCGCCGCCGCGCCGCCGGCTGGCGCCTCCCGAGGCCTCCGCACGCCGGCGCGCGCCGTTCTACGCGCTGCTCGACGACGTGCGCAGCGTCTGGAATGTCGGCTCGATGTTCCGCACCGCCGACGCGGTCGGCCTCGGGGGGCTCTACCTGTGCGGCCTCACCGCCACGCCGCCGCGCGCCGACATGGAGAAGACCGCCCTGGGCGCCACCCTCACCGTGCCGTGGGACTACTGGCCACGGGCCGAGGCGGCGGTGGCGGCGCTGCGGACGCGCCGGATCACGATCGTGGCGCTGGAGCAGTCCGCCGGCGCACGGCCGTTCGACGGGACCGTGTATCCCTTCCCGGTCTGCTTCGTGGTCGGGCACGAGGTGCGGGGCGTGGCGCCCGCCGTGCTGGCGCTCGCGGATGACTGTGTGGAAATCCCGATGGAAGGCGGCAAACAGTCGCTGAACGTCGCCGTCAGCTTCGGCGTCATGGCGTACGAACTGCGGCGCCAGTGGCTGGCGCTGCCGCCGGCCGCGCGCGACGCGGCCAGCGCCGCGCGGGAGGAATCGCCGTGACCTTCCGCAGCCCCTGGGCATCGCCGTTCTACCGCGCCGGCGTGGGGATGGGCCGCCGCCTGTGCCGCCTCGCCGGGCGCGACGAGGGGCCGCTGATCCGCCGTCTCGTAACCATCCAGAACGCGCGGGTGCAGCGTCACATCGCGCGGCATCCGGTGCGCTCGGTGCTGTTGATCCTGCCCCGTTGTGTCCGCCAGCCCGGCTGTCCGGTCGACGTGCGGGGCGACCTGTCTATCTGCGCCGACTGCCGCCGTTGCCCGCTGGGCGAGGTGGCCCGCCTCACCGCGCGCCGCGGCGTCCGGGCGCTCGTGGCCTTCCGCAGCCGGCAGGCCTTCGCCTTGGCGCGAGAGGAAAGGCCCGACCTGATCGTGGCCTGCGCCTGCGAAGACCGGCTCGTGAAGGCGCTGCGCGCCTTGCCGGAGATCCCGGCGCTGCTGGCGCCGCTGACCGGCATGGCGCAGCCGTGCGTCGGCGCGGCGTTCGATCTGGTCTGGGTGACGGAACAGGTCCGCGTCGCGCTGGGTGAGAACGACGACGACCACGCCGCGCGGCCCGGCGCCGCGTCCGCGGACTGACCGCCCCGCGCTCCGGGAGGCCCATGCACACCTGGCTGATCTTCCTGCGCCCGCGGCAGTGGCCGATCCTGACCTGCCAGCTGGCCGTGGGGGTGCTGGCGGCACCAGCGGCCGTGGCAGGCCTGCGCGCCGGGCGTGCGCCGGACGCGGCCGTGCTGGCCGTGGCCTGGGCCGCCTGGGTGGTGGCGCTCAACGGCGGCACCCTCGCCTTCAACAGCGCCTACGATCGCGACACCGACAGCGTGGCCTACCTGCGCCGGCCACCGCCTCCCCCCCCCGGCCTGGCGCGCCGCGCCCTGCTGCTGATGGCCGGCGGCGCGCTGCTGGGCGCGGTCGTGGCGCCCGGGTTCGCCGCCGTCACCGCCGTCTGCGTGCTGCTATCCCTCATCTACTCCCATCCGGCCGTGCGGTTGAAGGGGGTGGCGGGAGCCGATCTCGCGGTGAACATGCTCGGGTACGGAGCCGGCACGACGCTGGCCGGCTTCTTTGCCGGACAGGCGGCGTGGGGGGCCGCCAACGCCACTCCCGACGGCGCCACCTGGCGCCTGGCGGCCGGCTTCGGGCTGCTGTTCGGCTCCTTCTACCCGCTCACACAGATCTACCAGATCGCTCCGGACCGCCTCCGCGGCGACCGCACCCTGGCGGTGAGGCTGGGACCGCAGCGCGCCCTGCTGCTGGCCCTGGCGCTCGGCGTGGCCGCGGCTCCCGGCTTCCTGGGCGCGGCGGCCCGCTGGCCCGACGCCGGCGCGACCGGCCGCCCGGTGCCCTGGCTCGCGTTCGGCATGGGGCTCTGGCTGTTCCACCTGGCCGTGTGGCTCGCGCGGGCGGATCGGCTCTCGGCGCGGCAGCAGGAGGCGGGAATGTACCGCGCCCTGGCGCTCTGGGCGCTCGTCGATGCGACGGTGCTGGCGCAGCGATTTCTCGTCGGCAGCGGCGACGGCGCGGCGCGCTAGGCCCTAGATCGTCACGCGGCGGCGCCGGCTGATCTCGCCGTGGTAGCGGAGACCGAGCGCGTCCAGTTCGTCCAGGATGCGTTCGATGAGACGAACCCGCGCGGCGAGCGGGAGGAATGCGCTCTTGAAACCGTTCATCACCAGGTTGACGATCTGCTCCGCCGTCAGGTCGAAGTGCTCCACGGCAAGCGCCAGCTCGTTGGTGACGGTGGTGCCCGAGACGAGTCGATTGTCGGTATTGAGCGTGATGCGCAGCCCCGCGTCCAGATAGCGACGGATGGGATGGCTGCGCAGGTCCGGCACGGCGCGTGTCTGCAGGTTGCTGGCCAGACAGACCTCCACGGCGATGCGCCGGTCGTTGACCCACGCCATCAGGTCGGGATCCTCGATCAGGCGGGTGCCGTGGCCGATACGGTGCGCGCCACAGTAGTGGATCGCCTGGTGGATCGAGGCCGGTCCGAAGGCCTCGCCGGCATGGATGGTGACGTTGATGTTGTGATTGAGGATGAGATAGAACGCCTGGATGTGGTGCTTCGCCGGATAATCCTTCTCGGCGCCGGCCAGGTCGAACCCGACCACGCCGCGTCCTTTCCACCGTACCGCCAGCTCGGCGAGCCGGAACGACGACTCCGGCGAAATATGCCGGATGCCACAGATGATCTGGCCGGTCATGATGCCGAAGCGCTGGCGCGCCCGGTCGAGCCCCTCCTGGACCGCGGCCACCACATCGTCGGGCTGCAGGCCGTCATCGACATGCAGCAACGGCGAGTAGCGCACCTCCATGTAGCGGACATTCTCGCGGTGCGCGTCCTCGGCCAGCTCGAAGGCGATCCGCACGAGTTCGTCCCCCTGCTGCATCATGCGCAGCGTGATGTCGAAGACGCGCAGGTACTCCTCGAGGCTGCCGCAGTTCTGGTCCACCTCGCAGACCCGGCGCACGTCCTCATCGGTGGCGAAGTCGAACGGCAGGCTGTGGAGGGCGGCCAGTTCGCGCACCGTGGACAGGCGCAGGGAGCCGTCGAGATGGACGTGGAGATCGGTCTTGGGCAGCGCCCTCAGGAAAGCGATCCCGGGGCGCCCGACGGAATCGGTCATGCGTACCTCCCGAGGGGACAAGAGATTGTCGATGCGGTCGGTCTGACCCGGCTGGAGTGCGACTCAGCTCCCAGCCGCGCCGCGCCCGGCATCCGACCCGCGCCGC
This sequence comes from uncultured bacterium, assembly GCA_963732385.1. Classification (GTDB taxonomy): domain Bacteria; phylum Krumholzibacteriota; class Krumholzibacteriia; order LZORAL124-64-63; family LZORAL124-64-63; genus CAVSZB01. The sequence continues at coordinate 960,274 of CAVSZB010000007.1, forward strand.
AGGCCGGAACACCCCGCATCGACAAATCGGAGAAAACAGTGGCAGACGGCGATCGGCCCGTCTCCAGTACTTTAGAGGATACAGGCTGGCGGCCGTCCCGGCAAGAGCGAGCGGTATTGGACAAGCCCGCGGCAGCGCGATATATTCAAGCGTCTCTACCTCACGATTGCCCGAAAGGAGCATGTCCATGCCGCGGGTCTGGAAGCTCTTTGCGGCGGCAGCCTCGCTGCCTGCCGTGCTGTTGATCTTCGCCGTGCTGGCCGCCGACCGGGCAGTCGCACAGGAGCAGGCCGGCATTACCGGCGCCGTCGAAGACACGACCGTCGCCGCCGGCCCGGTTTCCGCCGACGCTCCGCCGGCAACCACGCGCCACAAGCACACCCATCTGCTCGCGGTTTCCGCGCACGGCGGCTGGCGAGTGCCGGTGCGCATCCTCAAGGAGAACAAGCGCAACATCAACGACATCATGTCGTCCAGCACCGGCTTCGATGCCGGTCTGCGCTGCTATCTCCTCGATGGTCTGGCCCTGGGAGCGCGGTACGCGCGCGGCGGGCTCGACCTGACGGACAACACCCTGGACCTGGCCCGCTTCAGCCTCACCGGCGACGAATATCTGAAACTCGACTGCTATACCGTCTGGTTTTCGGCGTATCTCGGCAACGCCCTGATGCCGGATTCCCGGTTCAACCCCTACCTGACGCTGAGCGCCAGCAAGTACGATTGGGCTTTCAACCGGGGGGGCCGTGACGGCGAAACGTACATCATCCTCGAAACGCCGGTTATGGGCAAGGATATCGGGGTGGCCGGAGGAATCGGCTGCGAGTACGCGCTCGGCAGCCGGCTCTGGCTGGAGACCGAGTGGATCTGGAACTACGTCTTCACCGAACTGGACCGCTCGGACGACGTCTTCAGCGTTTGGACCAACACGCACTACTGGAATCTGGGCCTCGGGCTGGTCCTCGGTTTCTGATCCCTTTTCCCGCGGCCCCGCGCGCAAAGGCGCCCCGGTCAACCGGGGCGCCTTCTGCTTGCGTCAGGACGCCACTGTCCCCACTCAGGTGCCCGACGCGTAATCGTCCTGGTACCGGATCTGCTCCGGGGTGAGGCTGTCGACCGCCACGCCGAGCGTGCGCAGCTTCAGGCCGGCCAGCATCTGGTCCTGGGAATCCGGGATGTCGTGCACGCTGGCGTCGAGGGTGCGCCCCTCCGCCGCCAGCCTGATCAGGCTGAGGAACTGGTTCGCGAAGGACATGTCCATGACCTCGCTGGGATGCCCCTCGGCGGCGGCGAGATTGACCAGGCGCCCCTTGGCCAGCACGTAGATACGGCGGCCGTCGGGCAGCGTGTACTCTTCGCAGTTGGCCCGGATCTCCCGCACCGATTTCGCCAGGCCGGCCAGGTCGGTGAGGTTGATCTCGCAATCGTAGTGACCTGTATTGCAGACGATCGCGCCGTCCTTCATGCTCTCGAAGTGACGCTTCACGATCACGTCCTTCATGCCGGTGGCCGTGATGAAGATATCGCCGACGCGGGCCGCCTCGTCCATCGGCAGGACCCGGTGGCCGTGCAGGACCGCCTTGAGCGCCGCCGTCGGCTTGATCTCCGTGCAGATGACGCTGGCGCCCAGACCGTGCGCGCGCATGGCGCAGCCCCAGCCGCAGTGCCCGAAGCCGGCCACGACGAAATTCTTCCCGGCCAGCAGCACGCTCGTGGCGCGCAGGATACCGTCGATACTCGACTGCCCGGTGCCGAAAACGTTGTCGAAGTCCCACTTCGTCTCGGCGTCGTTGACGGCAATGACCGGGTACTTCAGGGCGCCGGCGGCGGCCATGGCGCGCAGCCGATGCACACCGGTCGTCGTCTCCTCCGTGCCGCCGATGATCGTCTTCGCCAGTTCCGGATGCCGGTTATGGACCGAGAAGATAAGGTCGGCGCCGTCGTCGAGCGTCAGCGTGGGGCGGAAGTCGAGCGTGCGGTCGATGGCCCAGTAGAACTCCTCGGTGTTCATGCCGTGCCAGGCGAAGATCGGCACGCCCAGATCGGCCAGCGCGGCCGCCACCTCGTCCTGCGTCGAGAGCGGATTGCAGCCGGACCACGACACCTCGGCACCCGCGGCCACGAGCGTCTTCACCAGGACCGCGGTCTCCTTCGTCACGTGGAGACAGCCCGCCACGCGCATGCCGCGCAGACTCTGCTTGCGCGCATGCTCCTCGCGCAACGCCATGAGCACCGGCATGCGGGCCTCCGCCCAGTCGATCTTCAGGTGGCCCTGGGGCGCCAGGCCGGGGTCGGCCACCTTGCAGGCAAGCTTCTGGTCAGCCATTCGTTCTCCCGTCGGTTAGGGATCGGTTGCCGGACGATCGTGGGTCAGCCCCGCGCCCGGTCATGCGCTCACATCAGCCGGCGTGCCGGCGGCAGCGGGCCGGGCAGCCACCGCCAGGAACAGGTCCGGCCACCCGGCGCCGTCGCGACGCCGGCGCCCGCCGGCGGGCGGGGCGGCGGGCCGAGTCGCATAGGCCAGCGGCGCCAGCCCCGCCTGGCGCAGCAGCCGTTCCAGTTCATCCCGCGCGAAGCCGAGCCACTGGTGACCCCGCTCCTCCCGCATCCAGGCCTGCTCGTGCCGCGTGAAATCGAGCAGCACGACGCGTCCGCCCGGACGCACGACCCGCGCCAGCTCGGCCAGCGCCGTGGCCGGTCGCGCCACATGCCTCAGGACCATCGAGGCAAACGCGGCATCGCACACTCCGTCGCGCAGGGGCAGCGCCTGCACGTCGGCACGCTCAAAGGTGATCCCCGTCAGCCGTTCCCGCGCGCACGCCTCGCGGGCACGATCCAGCATGGCTGAGCTGCTGTCGACCGCGATCACCTGGCAGCCTGCCGCCGCCAGCAGCGGCAGCAGGGCCCCGGTGCCAGTGCCGACATCAAGCACCCGCAGACCGGGCGGGACGAGAGCAGCCACCGCGGCCAGGTGGAGTTCTGAACTTTCGAAGTCCCGACGGATGTCGTCCCAGCGCCGGGCCGCCCCGGCGAAAAAGCGCCCGGCCCGCGCGTCCCGCTCGCGCAGGACCGCGGCCAGCGCGACGTCGTCGGCGACGACGCCGGGCAGCGTTCCCGCGGCCGCGAGCACCCCGTCATGCAGCGCGACACCGCCCGCGAATTCGGCCGCTGCGACCGCGGCGTACCAGCTCCAGGTCCCTTCGCGCCGCTGCCGGATCCAGCCCGCCTCGCGCAGCAGGGCCAGATGCCGGGAAACCTGCGGCTGCCCCGCCCCCAGGACCCGCACGAGTTCCTGCACGTTCAGCTCTTCCCGCCGCAACAGCCACAGCAGACGCAGCCGGGTCGGATCGCTCACCGCCCGCAGGATCTCCTGGGGAGCGGGAGCCGACGCTCCTGGCTGGCTGGAGGCTATATATCCCTTCATACGCATTAATGAATACCAAAGGCCCGGACAGCCGTCAAGTGGTGGAATCCGCTCTGCCGTGTCTTGGCACCCGCCGCGGAGCGATGGGTCAGGTGGAAACGACCGGGGTCGCAACGCCGGTCGGGCCGAGGCAGGCGTACCACAGCAGGTCGGTCAACGGCAGCACCGGCAAAGCCGGCGAGCGTTTCCCCAGCGCGGCCTGGATCTGGCCTAGGCAGCCGGGATTGCCGGTCACCACGAGATCCGCTCCGGTCGCGGCCAGGTTGCCCGCCTTGCGCCGGCCCATCCGCGCCGACAGGTCAGGATGCAGCAGCGCGTACGGTCCGCCGCTGCCGCAACAGACCTCCGCTTCCTCCGGATCGACGATCGTCAGGCCGGGGATGCGCGCCAGCAGCGCGCGCGGCTCGCGCACGATCCCCTGGCCGTGTCGCGCGTGGCAGGGATCGTGGTAGACGACGCGCAGCGGCATCGTTTGCGCCGGCGGCAGCGACCGCCCGGCCAGCAGCACGGCGGCATCGCGCACCCGGTCCGCCAGCGCGGGCGGGGAATGCCGCAGTTCCAGACCGCAGCCGGCCGCCTCCACCACAACCACGTCCATCCCGTCGACCGGCGCGAAGGCCGCCAGGTTCACCGCGCGCGACCGCGCTGCTGTCTCTGACTGGCCGGCGTGCGCCGCCAGCGCGCCACAGCAGGTCTGTCCCCCGACCTCCACCAGTTCGCAGCCGGCCGCCACGAGCAGCGCGCGCAGGCGACGCTGCGACGCCGGCAGCAGGTCGGCGCTGGCGCAGCCGGCGAAAAGGGCGACGCGCAGCGGAGGGCCGGACGCGCCGGCCGGCGTCGTCAGCGGCGGCCTCTCCACCGCGGGCAAGGGCGTTCGCCCCGCGCCTGCCCGCGCGGTCAGGCGGTCCAGCAGCCGCACCAGGGCGGCGTCGCCGGGGGACCACGGCACGCTCGCCGCGAGATGCCGCAGCATCGCCGCCGGTCCGCGCCCGCCTGGCCCGGCGAAGGCGCGGACCGGCACCGTCGCGGCGCGCAGCCCCCGCAGGACGCCGCGCCGCGCCAGGAGGGAGGCCATGACCCGGGCGCCGGCGCCGCGTCGAGCCGCGTGCCCGAGCGCCTTGGCCGCCTCGAACAGATCGAGCGCCACGCCGCTCGGGCAGGCGGTGATGCAGGCCTGACAGCCGAGACACTGGTCGAAGGCGGTCAGGGCGGACGGCTCGGGCGGCCGTTCCGGAGCGGCCAGCAGTTCCCCGAGCAACAGCAGCCGCCCGCGCGGCGACTGCGCCTCGCTGCCGGTGGCGAGATAGGTGGCGCAGTGCGGCAGGCAGAGACCGCACTGGATGCAGGAGCGGAGCAGACGGTCGAGGCGCGCGCGCAGCGCGGGGTCATCGCTCGGGAGGCTCACGGCGCCCCCACCGGCAATCGCGGCAGCCAAGACGGGCGCGGCAGCCGGTCGCCGGGATCGAACAGCGCCTTCAGCCCCGCGAGCAGCGGGAGAGTCTGCAGATCGGCGGGCGGCGGCGGTTCCGTGAACGCGCCGTCGCGCACGATGGCGTCGAGCTGCCAGGCCTCCGCCATATCGTCGTGGAGCGGCTCCGGCGATCCCGCGCCTTGCGGGCACCGCGCGATCCAGACCAGGCGCGGCGCGGTCTGGAACACGACGCCCTCCCCCGCTCCGCCCGGCCAGCCGCGCGGCACGCCGCGCGGCGCCAGCAGGTCCCACGTCCGGCCCGCGCGCGCCCATGTCGGCCACCACGGATGCACGGCGAGTCTGGCCAGTTGCGCGAAGGGAAGCCGTATCTCGTCCAGGTCGCGCAGTCCAGCCGGGCCGAGAAGCGCCGTGAGCCGTTCCGCGCGCCGGTCCAGGTCCCAGGGACGATCGCGGCCCCCGGCGACGACCAGCAGCGACCAGCCGTCGACGGGTGTCCACCGGCCGGCGCACACCGCGCCGGCCAGGTCGGCGCCCCAGGTCGCCAGTTCGCGCGCCAAAGGAGCAAGGTCGGGTGGCGGCGCGCCGGGCCGGCTGACACCGCGCCAGGCGGCCACGGTCTCGGGCAGCGGCTTGAGTTGCAGCGTCGCCCCGGTCACGCGCGCCAGCGCCCCGCCCGCCCCGCAGAGCAGCCGCGCCAGATCGTACCCGGCGACATTCTTGAAGACCGGCGCGCCGGCGCGCAGCGCCCGGCCATTGCCGGTCACGGCCCACACCTCGAGCAGCGAATCGCGCAGGGGACCGGTGCCCAGCAGCGAGGGGCAGGGCAACCCGCGGTCGATCGCCTCGCGCAGCGCGGGGGCAGTTCCGAGCCCGACCCCGCCCGCCTCGGCAACGACCGCGCCGCACGGGACCCAGAGGCCGCGCGCCAGCGCCAGCGCCTGGATCTCCGCCAGCGGCGCCTCGCCCGGCGCACGCACCGTGAGCGATTCCCAGGCGAAACTGATCTCCTGCGGCGCCAGCGCCAGCGCCCGCGCAGGCGCCGGTGCGCCAGGCGACGGCGGCGGCGGCAGCGCCTTGCCCGGGTTGACCAGCACGCGTGGATCGAACAGTTGTTTCACGCCCCGCATCAGGTCGGCCGCGACCGGGTCGAGCTGCCGCCCGATCACGTGCAGTTTCTCCAGGCCGACGCCATGTTCGCCGGTCACGCTGCCGTCGAGCGCCAGCGTGGCGGCCAGGATCTCGTCCGCCGCCAGGTGCGCGCGGCGGGTCAGATCGGCGTCGCGATCATCGTAGTGGACGCCGGGGTGCAGATTGCCATCGCCGGCGTGGAAGACGGTCGCCACCCGCACGCCATGGCTCCGACCGATCTCGCCGACCAGGCGCACGATCTCCGGCAGCCGCGCCAGCGGGACCACGACATCCATGGTGACGTAGTTGGGCGCGAGGCGTCCCACGGCGCCAAACGCCTTCTTGCGGCAACGCCAGAGCGCCGCCCGCTCTTCGTCATCAACGGCCCGACGCACCTCGCGGGCGCCACGCTCGCCCAGCAGCCGCGCCGCGCGGTCCGCGTCCTCGGCCACGGCCTCGGCCAGCCCGCCGAACTCCACGATCATGGCCGCTTCGACGTCGGTCGGGAAACCGAAGTGGAACGCCTCCTCCACCGCCTCGAGCATCGCCTGGTCGACCATCTCCACCGCTTCGGGCAGCAATCCGGTGCCCATCAGGGCCACCACGGCAGCCGTAGCGTCGTCGAGCCTGGGGAACAGCGCCAGCAGGGTGATCAGCGTTGGCGGTTCCGGTGTCAGCCGCACGCGCGCGGAAGTGACGAGGCCAAGCGTGCCCTCGCTGCCGGTCAGCAACGCGCGCAGGTCGAAGCCGCGTTCGTACGGGAGGCCGGCGCCGGTGACGCACAGCTGCCCCTGTGCGTCCACCCACTCCAGCGCGAGGACGTGATTGAGCGTAACACCAACCTTCAGCGTATGTGGCCCGCCGGCGTTCTCGGCGACATTGCCCCCCAGCGTGGCGGCGCTCTGGCTGCTCGGATCGGGCGCGAAACAGAGGCTGTACGGGCGCGCCGCCCGGGAGAGACGCTCGTTCACCACGCCGGCCCCGGCATCGGCGCGACCGGCCTCCGCCGCGATGATGCAGCGGTCGAGCCGCGCCAGTCCGATCACCAAAGCACCCGCGGGCGGCACCGCCCCGCCCGACAGACCGGTGCCCGCGCCCCGCGCCACCCACGGCACCCCGTGGCGCGCACAGGCCGCCACCACGGCGGCAGCCTGCGCGGCGTCGCGCGGCAGAGCCACCCCCAGCGGCGATCCCCCCGCAAGGTGCGAGGCATCGCGGGCATAGACCGCGCGGGCGGCCGGATCGACCAGCAGTTCCCGCGGACCGAGCAGACGACGCAGGTCGCGCAGCAGCGCCAGGCCGGCCGACGCGGCGACGGGAACGGCGGAACCGCAGGCGGTGATGACGGGCGACAGCGGCAAGGTCTCTCCGCACGATCAGGTCGAAGGGCGCCAGGGATCCTGTTTCAGATCAGGTCGCGCACGATTTCGGGGCGGGGGTTGGCGATGATCGCGGTCTGGACGAGCATCCCCTTGCCCCGCGCGACCGCCGCGGCGCTCTCCACGGCGGCCGTGACCGCCGCGAGCTGCCCCGTGAAGGTGAGAAACGCCTTGCCGCCGAGCGCCATGGCGAGACGCATCTCCATGAATTCCACCGACGCGGTCTTCGCGGCGGCGTCGGCCGCCTCGAGCATCGTGGAGACGCTGAAGGTCTCGACCAGGCCGAGGGCGTCGAGCGAGCCGGGCTGGCAGACGTTGCCCAGGGCCGGCAGCAGCGCCGGGTGGGCATGCGGCAGGATCATCTCGTCGACCAGCGACTCCGCCGCCGTGGCCGCTCCCGCGGCAACGCTCGCGCGGACCGCGCCGACATCCCCTTCGATCAGCACGACGTACTTGCCGGAGCAGACGGAGCGGTTCATCAGCAGCCGTACGTCGGCCGCCTTGAGCATGGCGTCGGCCGACTCGATGCCACGCACGACATTACTGGTTTCGACCATGCCGAGTGACGGATTGCTGCTCATGCCTGCTCCTTCGCGGCCCGACCGGCGACCTCAGCCGCGCACGATCACGGTGGCCGCCTCGCCGACGCCGGCCACGCGCCCGTCGCACGGCGCGTGCACCGGGACTCCCATCTCCCCCTCGGCCACGTCGGCCACCAGCTGCCCCCGCGCCACCCGCTCGCCCGGACGCAGCCGCGGCCGTCCTACCGCCCCGGCGTGCTGCCGGTGCGCCACGGTGAGGGTGTCGGGCAACGGGGCCAGGTCGCGATACGGCGCCGGCGCGTCGAAACGACGCAGGTCGAGCCGCAGTTTCAACATCGCCAGCGGCACGAGGCGGCCGTCGCGCAGCGGGTGAGCCTGGCCACGGTCGGGCGGCGGCTGCGGAAGCGGCCGGCCCGCGGCGGCGGCCGCGCGCAGCGCGCGTTTCGTCCAGCGGCAGGCGTCGCGCGGGGAGAGATCCTCGGGACAGGCGTACAGATCGCAGAGGCCGCACTCGCAGCAGAGGTTGCCCCACCCATCGAAATCGTCGGCGCGGTCGGGGCCGAAGCCGAGCCCCCGCATGACGCGATGCGGTTCGACGGCGTAACCGAGCAGATAGCGCGGGCAGAACTGCGTGCAATAGCTGCACTGGTCGCACGCCGAGCGACCGACGGCGCGCTTGACGCTCTCCGGCTCGGTAACGAAGCGGACCAGACGGTGCGTCGGCGGCAAAAACAGCAGGGCGGCGGTGGTCTTGGTGACGGCGTGGGCCGGGTCGCGCACCGGCCGGCCCATCATGGCGCCCCCCTCGAGGGCGATCCACGGCTCGACGCCGCCGGTGTAACCGCCGGCCTGGGCCAGCAGATCCCCGACCGGAGCGCCGAGCGGCACGACCGCCGTGTATGGCCGGCGCACGGCGCCGCAGACGGTCAGCCAGGTCCCGGTGACCGGCTCGCCGTCGAGCGCCGCAGCCAGATTGACCAACGTCTCCACATTCTGCACCAGCACGCCCACCTCGGTGGGGAATCCCCCCGCCGGAGGGCGCCGGCCGGTCAGCGCGTGCACGAGCAGGAACTCGTCGCCCGAAGGGTAGGTGTCGTCGAGCCCGGCCACCTCGAACCCGCGCCGTCGTCCGCAGGCCTGGCGCAACCGATCCAGCAACTCACCGCGTTTTTTCTTCACGGCGATGATCCGCCGTTTCGCCCCCACCAGTTCCGCCGCCCGCGCCACCCCGTCGAGCAGCCGCGCCGTGCGTTGCTCCATCAGGTGGAGATCCTTCTCCAGCAACGGCTCGCACTCGGCGCCATTGGCGATGATCGTGTCCGCGACGGCGCTCAGCTTGAGATGCGTGGGGTAACCGGACCCGCCGGCGCCAACCACGCCGGCGGCGCGGATCCGCGCCAGCGACTCATCCTTGTGTGCGCGACTCACCAAGCTCACAGCCGCCCGGATCGGGGTTGCGCGGGAACCGGCGCCGTACGGGCCGGCGGCGAACAGGCCGGCAGTATAGGCCAGGCCGGGGGTCCCCCACAAGCCCGGCTCCACCGACGACATTGACGCTGCAATGTCACCTGCCTATAATCCAGCCCGCGCTCGCGCCAATTGCCCGGCGCCGCCGACGGTCACGAGGAGGAACGATGAAGATCGCCGTGCTGGTGAAACAGACTCCCGACTCCGAGACCCGGATCGGCCTGACCGGGCCGGCGTCGAAAATCGACGACACTAAATTCACTCGCGTGCTGAGCCCCTACGACGCCTACGCCGTCGAGGAGGCCATCCGCATCCGGGAACGCACTCCCGGGACCGAGGTCACCGCCATCACCGTGGGACCGCTCGACCGGGTGCGCGAAACGATCAAGAAGGACTGCCTCGCGGTCGGCTGCGACAAGGCGATCGTGGTCAGCGATCCGGCCCTCGCCGACGCGGACGAAGCAGGCGTGGCGGCGGTCCTGGCGGCCGTCCTGCGGCAGGACGCCTACGACCTGATCCTCTGCGGCAAGCAGGCCATCGATGACGACGCCGCGCAGGTCGGCGTGCGCGTGGCGGAAATCCTGGGCCTGGCGCACGTCAGCGTGGTGACGAAACTGGAGCTTGCCGACGGCGCCCTGACCGCCCGGCGCGAAATCGAGGGGGGCCTCGAGATCGTCACCGCGCAGCTGCCGGCGCTCATCACCTGTCAGAAGGGGCTCAACGAACCGCGGCTGCCGAGCCTGCCGAACATCATGAAGGCCGGCGCGAAGCCGCTGCAGGTGATCACGTGCGCGGACCTCGGCCTGACGCCGCCCGCGCGCACCTACGAGATCCGCCAGTACGCGCCGCCGCCCGCCCGCGCGGCGTGCCGGCTGGTCCAGAACGACGATCCCGCCGCGGCGGCGGCCGAGCTGGCCAGACTGCTGCGCGAGGAAGCCAAAGTCATCTGAGGAAGAGGGAGCCAGGACGATGCCGAACATCGCCGTCTTCATTGAGCAGCGCGATGGCCAGGTCAGGAAAGTGGCCTGGCAGATGATCGCCGAAGCCCGCCGTCTCACCGACCAGGCCGGCGGCGAGGTGTGGGGCGTGCACCTGCACGCCGCCGGTTGCGACACGGCGCAGCAGGCCGGCGCGCAGGGCGCACACCGGCTGTTCACCGCGCAGCACGACCAGTTCAGGCTCTACAACAGCGAGGCCTGGACCGCCGCGATCGTGACGTTCGCGCGCGAGCACAAGCCCGACCTCATCCTGATCGGCGCCACCGCCCTCGGCAAGGACCTCGCGCCGAAGGTGGCGCAGCGTCTCGGCGCCGCCTGCATCAGCGACAGCATCGCGATCCGGTACGACGGCGCCGCCTTCGCGGTGCGCCGCCCCATCTATGCCGGCAAGTGCTATGTGGACGTCGTGCCGAAGACCAGCCCCGCCGTGGTGGTCGCGCGCCCGAACGCCTTCGCCCTCGGCGCGGGCGACGGCGGCGCCGCCGCCGAGACCCCCTTCGCGCCCGGCGTGGACGGTATCGATCTGAAGGCGCGCGTGATCGAAGTGCAGGCGGCGGAAGGCCGGAAGGTCGAATTGACCGAGGCGGAGGTCATCGTCTCGGGCGGCCGCGGCATCAAGGGCCCCGAGCACTATCACCTGATCGAGGAACTGGCCGCCAGCCTCGGCGCCGCCGCCGGCGCCAGCCGCGCCATCGTCGATGCCGGCTGGGTCCCCCACGCCAACCAGGTCGGACAGACCGGCAAGACGGTCAGCCCCAACCTCTACATCGCCTGCGGCATCAGCGGCGCCATCCAGCATCTGGCCGGCATGTCGTCGAGCAAGTGCATCGTCGCGATCAACAAGGATCCCAACGCCCCCATCTTCAAGGTCGCCGACTACGGCATCGTGGGCGACCTCTTCCAGGTCGTGCCGGCGCTGCAGGCGGAAATCGGGAAATTGAAGGGGTAGAAGCCGGCAAGACCGCTCCGTACGCGAGGAAGCCGCCGCGGGGCGGCTTCTGCGCAGGAACCGCCGACACGACCGGCCCGGCCGACGCTCCGGCGCCAGCCGCTCAACCCGCTGGCTCCTCGTCGTCGTCGTCATCCGGCAACTCGCGCCGCTCCGCGCTGATCCCCATGTAGTTCAGGTCGAGATCCTGCAGCAACTCGCGCACCCGCTCGGCCCAGGCGGGAGGAACCAGCAGGCGGGCCGGCTGGATCAGGGGGTCGATGACAGCGAAGGTCTCCCCGTGGAGAAGGTACGGGATGCCGTTCGCGTCGAGCAGACTCTTGATCATGAGGATGTCGCCGACGTTATAGGTCGCCAGGATCTCCTCGGCCTCGATCAGCTCGTCGGCGGCCGCGGCCGGGCGTTCCGGCACCAGCGGCACATTGCAGTCGACGCAGGCCGCCACGCCGGCCTGGTATTCGGTCGTACATTTCGGACAGAACATGGACGTCGCCTTTCGCCAGGGTGCCGGTCGCCATGGTCGTACAGATCCCCGCCTGCCGACAGTCTCCGTTCACTTCCTGTTCAAAGCTCTGGCAGTCCGGTTTCAGGCGCGAGCCTGGCCCGGCCTGCCCGCCGCCGCGTTCGCCACGTGCCCTCCGCGCAGGCGTGTCTCGACCGCAGCCAGGGCGTCGTCCGCCTCGGCAACGAGTTCCGCGAGGATCTCGCGCAGCGGCTGCACGCGGTTGACGAGCCCGACGGACTGGCCGGCCATCAGGGACCCGGCCTCCACTTCGCCGTCGACCGCGGCGCGGCGCAGGCTGCCCACCCAGAAGTGCTCGACTTCGTACTGCGCTTCGGGGCGGGTGATCTCGCCCGCGCGGAGCCTTTCCAGCAGCGTCAGCTGCAGGCGTCCGAACTCCTCCATGGCCTCGTTTTGCAGCGCGCGCACCGCCACCACGGGCAGCTTGCTGCTGTACTGCGGCGTGGAGATCGCTTCGCGCGAGCGGGCTTTCATGAAGACCTGCTTGAAGCGCGCGTGGGCGCCGCACTCCTCGGCCACCACGAAGCGCGTGCCGAGCTGGGCGCCGGCCGCTCCCATCAGGCAGAGATGGCCGATCATGCGGCCGTCGGCGATTCCGCCGGCGATGAAGATCGGCACCTCGTCGAACCTGAACAGGATCTCCTGCAGCAGCACGGTCGTCGAGACATGCCCGATGTGCCCGCCCGCCTCGCTCCCCTCGAGCACGAGCGCGTCGGCACCGTAGTCGATCATGCGCCGGGCGATGGAATCGGTGCTGGCGAAGCAAATCACCTTCGCGCCGGAATCCTTCGCCTTCTGCACCTCACTCTGGCGCGGGATCGAGCCGGCGAAAAACATGTGGCTGAGCCGTTTCTCGCAGATGATGTCGAGGTGCGCCTGGTAGTTGGGCGCGATGACGATGATGTTCGCGCCGAACGGCCGGTCCGTCAGGGCGCGCGTCTCGTCGATGGAAGCGGCGAACTGCGACGGCGGCAGATTGCCCGCGGCCAGCACGCCGAAGGCGCCCAGGTCGCTCATCTGCGAGACCAGCTTCGGCTCGCTGATCCAGGTCATCGCGCCGCACATGATCGGCAGTTCGACACCGAGAAAATCCTGGCCGGCCTGCCAGAGCCGGTTCAGGCGCGGAGTCGACCGTACGCTCTCCTGCTTCGCCATCGTCTCTCCTTCGCTCGCGCGGCGCACGAACCGATACCGGGATCGCCCGGGCCGGACAGCCGGACGGCGCGGTTATCATACTTCAGCGGTCCTGAATCGCAAGATCGGTCGGGCGCTCAGCCGTCCGCCAGCCGGTCCCGGAGCGTCTCGGCAAGGTCGCGCACGACCAGCGTGTCATCGCGGCCGGTCTCCTTGACACCGTCGCCGAGCATCGTCAGGCAGAAGGGGCAGGCGCTGGCCACTTCCCGCGCGCCGGTGCCGGCCGCCTCGGCGATGCGGTGGTGGTTGATGCGGGTGCCGAGTTTCTCCTCGAGGAACATGCGGCCGCCGCCGGCGCCGCAGCAGAAGCCCTCGCGGCGGTGGCTCGGCATCTCGACCAGTTCGAGGTCCGGCACGGACCTGAGCACATCGCGCGGGGCATCATAGATGCCGTTGTGGCGGCCGAGATAGCAGGAGTCGTGGTAGGTCAGCTTCAGCGGCTCGCCGCCGCGCAGCTTCAGCCTCCCCTCGGCGAGGAGGCGAAAGAGCAGTTCGGAATGGTGGCGAACCTCGACGCCCTCCAGGCCGAACTGCGGGTACTCGTTGCGGAGCGTGTTGAAGCAGTGCGGACAGGCCGTGACGAACTTCCGCGCGCCGTAACGCCTGAAGGTGTCGATGTTCAGCTGCGCCTGCATCTGGAACAGGTATTCGTGGCCAAGCCGGCGCGACGGATCGCCGCAGCACCCCTCCTCAAGACCAAGCACGGCGTAGTCGAGACCGGCGCGATCGAACAGTTCGCAGGTGGCGCGCACGACGGCGCGGTTACGCTCGTCGAACGAGCCGGCGCAGCCGACGAAGAAGAGCCACTCCGCGCTACCCTTCGCGCCCAGGACCGGCACCGGGGCGTCGCCGATCCAGTCGGCGCGCGCCGCCGCCGGCGCGTTCCACGGGTTGCTGTTGTTCTCCAGACCCCGCAGCGCGTTCTGCATCTCGGACGGGACACGCGCCTCGGTCATCGTCAGGTACCGACGCTGGTCGATGAGGTGCGGCACGTGCTCGATCACTACCGGACACGCCGTCTGACACCAGCCGCAGGTCGTGCACGACCAGAGCGTGTCGTCGGTATTGACGTCGCCCGCCAGACGCGGGCGCTCCAGCGACGCGGCCAGCGCCGCCGCCTCGGCGGGCCGACCCCGCGCCTTCAGTTTGCCGACCTCCTCCAGCCGCGCGCCCAGGCTGAACAGATGGTCGCGCTCGTCGCAGATCAACGACTTCGGCCGCAACGGCTTGCCGGTCACGGCGGTAGGACAGTGCTCATTGCAGCGTCCGCATTCCGTGCAGGTGAACATGTCCAGCAGCCGCCGCCATGAGAATTCCTCCACCCGGCCCACGCCGAACGATTCGCGCCCCTCGAACTGCAGCGGATCGGACGCCAGCGGCGGCGTGAGACGCCTGAGCCAGACGGCCGGCAGCGAGGTCAGGACGTGGAAGTGCTTGCCATACGGCAGGTAATTGAGGAAGCCGAGGACCAGCGCGCAGTGCGCCCAGTACATGGTCTGCCACCAGTTGCGCGCGGCGGCGGAGTCGAGGCCGACGAACAGCCCTGCCAGCGCGCGCGAGACGAACGCGTAGCCGGCCTCCGGGTGGTCGGGGCGCAGCCGCAGCAGCGCCGCATCGCCCAGCAGGTCGGTCAGCATGAGCACCGCGATCCAGAGCAGGATGAGCACCCCCTCCACCGACAACGGCAGACGCTCCGGCCGCGTGACCAGCCGCCGCCAAAGGCCGAAGAGCACCGCGACGATCACGACGACGGCGAAGATGTCCTTCAGCGTGGCGTAGATCAGGCCGGGGCCATCACCGAGCAGCGGCAGGTGGAAGTCGGGGGCAAAACCGCGGCCGATGAGGGTCAGCGTGCGCAGCGACACGACGAGGAAGCCGGCGAAGATACCCAGGTGCATCAGCCCGGCGCCCCGCTCCTGCAGCAGGCGTTGCTGTCCGAAGCCGATCACCAGCAGCGCCCTCAGACGCGCCCAGGGCCGGTCGGTGCGGCGGTCCGGCTCGGCGGCGCGCAGCAGCCACCAGCGGGCGGCGACCGTGTTGGCGAAGAAGGCGAGGGCCAGCAGCAGCAGCAGGGTCATCGCGACGGGATTCATTGATATTCCTTCCGAAGCCGCGCCCGGCGCACTTCGAGGCGAAGATAGCTGCGACGCGGCATCCGCGGAAGCGGAACCTCGTGCGGTCGGGATCGTGGTTGGGCCAGGCCGGTATCGCCGGCAGGTGCTTTGACCCGCCGCTCAGACCGCGGCGGCGGCGGCGGCAATCGGCGCCCGGACATGCTCGAGCAGGGCCCGGCAGACCGCGAGTCCGGCCGGATCGTCGGCGCGCACAGACTCGGTCCAATCCATATCGAGCGTGGTGATGCGACCGAACAGCCGCTGCCGGTGGCGCGCCAGACCGGAGCTCAGCGCCAGGTAGAGCGAGCCGTTCTCGCGCAGCCACGGCTCGCCCGGAGCCCGCGGCCGACCGCGCTGGTGGTCGTAGAGAGGAATCAGGCCGCCCGGCGAGGGGCACCAGAAGCACGGAGCCTCCTCGCAGACCGACAGCAGGGACTCGGCGCGGGCGCGGCGGAAAGCAACGCACGCCTCCTCGACCCGGCCCGGCCGCCGCAGCGGCAGCGCTGCCGAGAGCAGGGCCACGGTGTCGGGTACGGCTCCCCGCGACTCGAGAAGCTGCAGCGCGTGGAGCGCGATCTCCGCGGCTCCGGTCGAAGCGACTGACAATGGCGACTCCACCGCCCGCGCTCCCCAGTTTCTCGCCCACGCGAGCGCCTCGGGATCGGCGCCGGCGACGACTAGATCGTCCAGCGCCGCGACCTCGGCGGCGGAGGCAAGAGTCCAGGCGAGCAGCGGTCGTCCCCCGAGTTCGGTGAGCACGCCCTGCGGAAGGGCCGGCCCCGGGCGGTCAAGAGGAACGATGGCGATGAGGTTCGACAAGCTGCGTCTCCCGTCTGTCCGGACGAATCCGGACTCGTCACCGGCGCGGCGGCCGGGGCTCCTGCGCTGGACAAGGCCCCGGCAACCGGGTAGATTCTCCGGGTCCCGCACCGGTTGGCGCGGGCAAGTTCTGCCGTCGTTTGCGGCGCCCCGCGAGCGGCACCGCGCGGCGCCGGAGATTTCCTGGTCGTCCAACCGTCATGGCTGCAACGGATTGGACATCTCCAGGATCCGGTTCACGCGGCCGCCGCCGGCCGGCCGCTCCGGCCCGCGGGCCCGACCTTGCAAGATCGATCCCAGATGCCCCGGCTGCAGGGGACGGTGGAGGAAAAACCGCATGAGTGACCCGAATCCCGGCGGGGAATTCGCCAACCCGCCAGACGACCAGATTGCCGCCTTCCTGCGCGCGATGCGGCACGTGGTGGTGGTCGGCATTTCTGACCGCAGCGACCGACCGAGCCACGGCATCACGAAATTCCTGCTCGGCGCCGGCTACGATGTCTGCGGCGTGAATCCCCTCCTGACGAACGTGCTCGGACGCCCCGTCTTCCCCACGCTGGCCGAGGTGCCCGGTCCGCTCGATCTCGTGGACATCTTCAGGCGCAGCGAGGCCGTGCCGGAGGTCGTCGAGTCGGCGATCGCCGGCGGCGCGCGCGGGATCTGGATGCAGGAGGATGTCGTCCACCCCGGGGCGGCCGCCCGGGCCCGCGCCGCCGGACTGTTCGTCGTCATGGACCGCTGTATCTACAAAGAGTGGCTGCGGCTGCTGAACGGCTGAGCGCCGCACCGCGCAGGGGACAGAGGAGATCTCATGATCAGGATCTGCATGATCGGCACCGGTTACGTTGGACTCGTCTCAGGCGCCTGCATGGCGGACTTCGGCCACGACGTATGGTGCGTGGACATCAACGCCGAGCGGATCGCCGACCTCAAGAATGGGGTCATCCCGTTCTACGAGCCGGGACTCGACATCCTGGTCACCAGGAATGTCCAGGCGGACCGCCTGCATTTCACGACCTCGCTCGCCGAGGGGATGGCAGCCGCCGATGTGGTCTTCATCGCCGTGCAGACGCCGCAGTCGGAATCGGGCGAGGCGGACCTGCAGTATGTCATGCAGGTGGGCGCCGAGATCGGCCGGCTCATGACCGGCTACAAGGTGATCGTCACCAAGAGCACGGTGCCGGTCGGCACGGCCCGCCATCTCGAACAGGTCATCCGGCAGGCGCAGCCGCAGCCGGTGCCGTTCGATCTCGCCAGCAACCCTGAATTCCTGCGCGAGGGATCGAGCATCGAGGATTTCATGCGGCCTGACCGCGTCGTCATCGGCGCTGGGACCGAGCAGGCCGCCAACCTGGTCCGCGAGATCTACCGTCCACTCTACCTGCTCGAGACCCCGATCGTGATGTGCGGGATCGAGACGGCGGAGTTGATCAAGTATGCCTCGAATTCGTTTTTGGCGGTGAAGATCTCGTTCATCAACGAGATCGCGGCGCTGGCCGAGAGCGTCGGCGCCGACGTTTCGAAGATCGCCAGGTCGATGGGTCTGGACAAGCGCATCGGCGCCAAGTTCCTGCACGCGGGGCTCGGCTTCGGGGGCTCCTGCCTGCCCAAGGACACGCACGCGCTCGTGCACATCGGCCAGGAGGCGGGCGTCGACATGGCGATCGTGCGCGCGGCGATCGCGCGCAACGAGGAATTGCCGCGCCGCGCTTTCGCCAAGGCGCAGCGGCTGCTGCCCGCGGGGGCCGACACGGTCGCGCTGCTTGGCATCGCCTTCAAGCCCAACACCGATGACATCCGGGCCGCGGCGAGCCGGCCCCTGACCCGGCTGCTGCTCGACGCCGGCCTCAGGGTGCGCATCACCGACCCCGTGGCGATGTCCATGTTCCACGGGATCTTCCCGGAAATCGTGCCGTGCGAATCGGCCTACGAGGCGGCGAGCGGCGCCCACCTCTGCATCCTGGTCACCGAGTGGAACGAGTTCCGCCAACTCGACCTGGACCGGCTGGGCACGGCGATGAAGCACCGGGCGTTCCTCGACTGCCGTAACGTCTACGACCACGCGCGCCTGACCGCACACGGCTTCACCTACGACTGCTTCGGCCGACCGGCGCCCCGCGGCTGACCGCCCGGTCCGCGGTCAGGGAAGGACAGGCATGATCAACGGCGTCATCGTCAAGCCGCTCAAGGCGATTCCCGACGAACGTGGCTGGCTCATGGAGATGCTGCGCGCCGACGACCCGTTTTTCCAGGGATTCGGCCAGTGCTATCTGACTGCCGTCTACCCAGGCGTCGTCAAAGGGTGGCACTGGCATCGGCTGCAGACGGACCACTTCGTCTGCGTGCACGGCATGGCCAAAGTGGCCCTCTACGACCGCCGCGAAGATTCGCCCACTCACGGCGAAGTGAATGAGTTCTTCATGGGGGACCGCAACAACATCCTGCTCGTCATCCCAGCCGGAGTGCTGCACGGCATGAAGGGCATCGGCACGGAGACCGCCCGGATCCTGAACGTGCCGACCCATCCCTACAACCATGCCGAACCCGACGAATGCCGGGTCGATCCGCATGACAATGACATCCCCTACGATTGGTCCCGACGCGACTTCTGATCCAAGCTACCAGGGCGAAAGGCCACGCATGTCCGAAGCAGTGACAAATAGCGTCCGCCGCTACGATCTCGTCACGCCCATGATCCCGTGCCGGGACGAGATCATGGCCGGGTTCGAGCGGATCCTGATGTCCGGCCAGTATGTTTTGGGCGAAGAGGTGCACGCGCTCGAGCGCGAGATGGCGGTCGCCTGCGGCACCGCCGACGCGGTGGGCGTCGACTCCGGCTCCTCCGCCCTGCACATGGCGCTGGAACTGGCTGGCGTTGGACCGGGCGTGGAGGTCATCACGACCCCCTACACGTTCCTCGCCACCGTCGAGGCGATCGTGCGCCTTGGCGGCACACCGGTGCTGGTGGACATCCGACCGCACGACCTGAACTTCGATCCGGCGCTCGTCGAGGCGGCGATCACGCCGCGTACGCGGGTCATCCTGCCGGTGCACATCTTCGGAGCGCCATGCGACATGGAACCGCTCCTGGCCATCGCGGCCCGTCACGGCCTCGACCTGATCGAGGACATGGCCCAGGCCTTCGGCTCCTTCCATCACGGCCGGCCGTGCGGTTCGTTCGGGCGGATGGCCTGCCTGAGCTTCTATCCGACCAAGAACCTCCCCGCGATGGGCGATGCCGGCATGGTCTTCTGCCACAACGCCGACGACGCGGCGGCGTTGCGCCAGCTCCGCGGACACGAGGCCATCAGTGTGAACGGCCGGCTGCATCCCGGCTGGAACTACCGCATCGACGAAGTGCAGTCGATGGTCATCCGGGTGCGTCTGGCGCGCTTCAGCGACGAGCAGCGCGACCGTGACCGCGCGGCCGATATCTACAACGGGCTCATCCCCGACTCCAACCGCCTGGCGGCCGCTGACGCCTCCCGCGGCGACCGGGTGACGCACCACCAGTACTGGGTGCGCTCCCGCCGTCGCGACGAACTGCAACGGATGCTCGCCGGGGAGGGGATCGACACCGGTCTCTACTATCATCCCCCCATCCACCGTCACCCGCTCGGCCAGCACTGCCGCGCGTCCGGTCCGCTCGTCGAGGCGGAACGGGCAGGAGCGGAGGTCCTCACCCTGCCGATCCACCCCGCGCTGCCCGACGCGGCGGCACGCCGGATCGGCGGACTCGTCCGCGATTTCCTCCGCGCCGAGCAGACCGCGGCGCCTGTGAGCCCGGGAGGCTGATTTTGAAAACGCGCGCTCCGCTGACCCTCGGGTCCGCCCCCTCGCCACTGGCCCGCAATCAGGCGGCGGCCGTGTTGCGCAGCCTCCTGGAGGCTCATCCCCGGCTCGCCTGCGAGCAGGTGATCGTGCAGATCGCCTCCGGAGATACCGACGCAGCCGGCCCTTTCCTGGCGGAATCGCGTACGACCGCCCTGGCGCTCCACGCCAAACTGCTGGCGGGTGAATTCCGTCTGGCTGCGCACTACGCCGCCGACCTGGCCCTGCCACTGCCCGACGGCCTCGTCCGCGCCGCGGTGCTGGAGCGCGAGACCCCCTTCGACGCCTTCCTCAACCGCCAGGGCCATATCACCGACGAGATGCCCGACGGCGCGCTGATCGGCGTGCTGAACCTGCGCGCGCGCGCCCAGATGCAGGCGCTATGGCCGCAGCTAGAGGTCCGGGTGCTGCGCGGCGGCGCCGAACGCGCCCTCGAATCGATGATGCGGCACGGTCTCGTGGACGGGCTGGTGCTGCCGGCCGTCGTCGCCGAGCACCTCGGAATCCAGGCTCTGGTTTCCGAATTGTATTATCCCGAGATGATGCTGCCGGGCGGCGGGCAGGGGGTGGTGGTCGTCCTCGCGCGCGAGGACGACGAAGAAGCCCGCGAGGTGGCGCACTCCCTCCACTCGCAGGCCACGGCCTGGGAACTCGACGCCGAAATCGCCTTCGTGGAGCGGATCGCCTCCGATCTGGATCTGGCGGTGGGCGTCCTGGCGCGCGTGGACGGTAAGCGCATCCTGGTCACCGGCGCGATCGCTTCGCCCAGCGGCGACTCGGTGAATCGCGCCTCCCGCGACGGGCTGGCCGCGCAGGCCGTCAGCGTCGGCGCGGGTCTGGCCGAGCAATTGCTGCTCAGCGGCGATTCGCTGCTCGACCTGCTGGAAGCGGATTTCCCGGATGGATTGCCGACGTCGGACTCCGACGAGGAACTGGCGGACTCCGACGAGCACGGCGCCGCTCGCGGCAACCGCGGCGCCGCCGCCCGCCTGGCCGACACCGAGATACCGGAAGAGATGGATCTCGGCACCGAGGAAGAGGACAACGACACCCAGGAAGACGAAGAGGACTAGCCGTCGGCGGGAGCGAGGCTTGCGGCGATGCCGGCCGCGGCGAACGGGTCGCGCATCTGGGCCGTCCCCACCTGAACCGCGACCGCGCCGAGCGCGAAAAACTTCAGGGCATCGTCCGCGGAGGCGACCCCCCCCACGGCCACGACCGGAATCCCCGTCTCCCGCACGATTTCGTCCACCTTCGCCAGCGCCACCGGCAGCACGCCCGGTCCGGTGTAACCGCCGAAGCGGCGGGGCAGGACCGGACGCCCCGAGCGCAGGTCCACCTCGATTCCGATGAGACTGTTGACCGCTGTCACTCCGTCGGCGCCGCCACGCCGCGCCGCCGCGGCGAGCAGGGCCACGCGCGCCACATTGGGGGTCAGCTTCGTCAGCAGCACGCGATCCGGGAGATGCGGACGTGCGGCCGCCGTGCATTCTTCGACCGTTGCCGGATCGGCGCCGAAGTCCACCCCGCCGTGCGCGACGTTGGGGCAACTGACGTTCAACTCCACCCCGTGCCAGCCCGGAACGTCGCGCGCCGCCACCGACAGCGCCGCGCACATCACACCGAAATCGCGTGGCGCAGTGCCGGCGAGGCTGACCACGAACGGCACGCGGCGCGCGGCCAGACCCGGCAGTTTCTCGGCCAGGAACGCGGCCAGGCCTACGTTTTCCAGGCCGATGGAGTTGAGCGCGCCGGTGGGCAGTTCGCACAGTCGGGGCTGGGGATTGCCGGTCCGCGGATCCGGGGTGACGGTCTTGGTCACGACCATGCCGACACCGGCGTAGGCCGAGTCGAACCCCTCGGCCGTGATGTCGTGAGCGTCCAGACCGTAGCCGAAGCAGCCGGAGGCAGTCCAGATCCGGCCCGGGAGTTCACGCGGGCCGAGCTGGAAGGGGGCGCGCACATCGAGACGCCACCAGTCCGGACGCGGGCTCACGACCGCGTCTCCGACGAGACGCAACCACAGCCGCCGGGGGCGCCCGAGACGCCGAGGCTCCCCTCCCGGTGAACGAAGCGATCCCAATCCAGTTCGCGGGCCTCCAGCACCGGGCCGTCCTGGCAGGCCGTCAGCCACCCGCCACCGTGAGCCGGCACGACGCAGCCGCGGCAGGCGCCGTACCCGCAACCCATGCGCTCCTCCACCGAAACCAGGCACGGCCATCCGCGCGCAACAGCGAGTGCGGCGGCGGCGCGCAACATCGGCAGCGGGCCACACGCCAACAACCGACGCGCCCCGGCGGACGCCCCCCCTCCGGCCGCGAGCACCGCCTCCGCCCGCGCCACGACCGTACCGTGCGCGACAGTCCGGCCGGTCGGCGCCGCTCCGGGGTTGTCCACCGCCACCTGCCAGTCCGGGCCGAGCAGTTCCCAGGGAACATCCCCGACGTCGCGCGCGCCGAAGCAGGCCAGATCGTCCGGACTCCCGTACCGCTCGCGCCAGGCCAGCAGCGGCGGCAGGCCGACCCCGCCGGCCAGCAGCAGGTGCGGCTCCGGCCCCGCCGGCGCCGGGAACGGTCGCCCGAGCGGCCCCAGCCAGGTCACCGTGGCCCCCGCGGACGCGACGGCAAAAGCGCCGGTCCCGCCACCCACCACGCGGTAGAGCAGCGATACGACCGGCCCTTCGCTCGCAAGGATCGAGAACGGCCGGGCGAAGACGCGCGCCCCGGGGCCGGTGAGGTTGACCATGGCGAACTGCCCCGGCGCGAACCTGAGCGGCTGCGGCAGCTCCAGTTCGAGCAGACGCAACCCACTCGCCGAGACCGGGCGCTGGCCGCCCAGGCGGGCCAGACAGCGCAACACCGGGGCGCCGGAAGCGTCGTTCACGGACGCCGCCCTCCCGAAGACGGGACGCTGTCGACCGGCGCCGGCGCGGCGGGTGCCACGCCGATCGAATCGGGCATCGCCGGCGCAGCAGTTGCTGCGTCGACCGAATCGGACGGCGCCACAATCAGGACCGCCGACCCGGCTGGCGGGACCCACGCGGCCACGGTGTCGGCGACATCTGACTCCGGCGACTCCGGCCTGCCGCTTGCGTCGTCATCCGTCGCCACGAGCGCCCGCCGCGTCCGCTCGGCAAGCAGGAAACCGAGCAGGTCACCCTCCGCTCCGGCACGGACCGTGAAGGCCTGGGGTGTGCGCGGGAACTCCTGCTGCAGTCGCGCGAGCAACGTCGCCGCGGAGTCAGCCTGGGCGAGGCTGTCGCGATACACAAGGGCGGCCCCGTAAAGGGCGCGCGCGGCGACCGAGCTGTCCCGGGCCGCCAGACCGGCCACCTCGAGGTACAGCGCGAGCGCCTGTCGCGGCCGACCGAGCCCGAGCAGGAGCGCATTGGCCTGGTTGAGCTTGAGTGTCGGCTGCCTGTCCTCTTTTGCCGATGTCAGGGCCAGCTCGGCGGCCTGATAGTCGCGCACGGCCTCCGCCAGACGGCGGGTTTCCAGCGGCTCGTAGAGGACGCCGGAGTTGCGCATCGCATCACGGAGCTGCATGGCGGCCTCATCGAGCTTCCACTGCCGCAGATAGATACGCCCCAGCAGGTCGGCCGCGCGCGCGGCGACGATCGGCGTGCGCCAGTCCTTCGGCATGTTCTCGAGCAGGGGCGTCACCTCCTCCACGCGCCCCTGCGTAATCAGTCCCTCTGCCTCCACGAGCGCCACGTCACCGCGCGACTTGTAGACCTCGGCCTCTCCGCGCAGCACCGCCATCTCGCGCTCAGCGTCGTCGTGCCGGCCCAGTCGAGTCAGAACCCTCGCCAGCAGCAGTCGCGCGTCGAAGGCAAGTTCCCGCCGGGTCGTGGCGGCCAGCACGGCCTCGAGGCGTTGTCCGGCCCCCGCGTAGTCCTTCAGTTCGTACAATGTCACGCCCAGCTGGTAACCCATGCGGTCCGCATCCGCTCCTTTGGGAAAGTTCTCCAGCCAGTCGCTGAAACCGGTGCGGGCCCCCTCCCAGTCCTTCAGCGCGAACTTGTTCTCGGCGCTGACCCGCAACGCCTCCGCCCGGAAGCGGCTCTCGGGGAAGCGTGTGCTCAGCCGCTCGATGGCCATGGTGGAGTTCGCGAGATCCCCTACGCCGAGGTAGTCCAGCGCCTGGATATAGATCGCCTCCTCCTCGTACGGCGTGCGGGGGTAGTTCGCGAACAGGAGATCGATTTTGGCGATCGACATGCGGTAGGCCGTCAGGCGGTAGTGCGCCTTCGCCATCAGAAACAGCGCGTCATCCATGAGATCGGATCCGGGATATTCGTCCAGAATCTTCTGGGTCTTCTGCAGCGCCATCTCGTACTTCGACTTCTGGGAGGCGGTGGCCTGCTCGGCATCGACCCCCGCCTTCAGCTTGTCCTCGCGCTCCTGTTCGGCCTCCCGGAACGTCCTGTTCGCATTGAAGTAGGTGTTCCAGTGCGCGCAGCCGGCGGCCAGGACAGCGGCCAGAAGCGCAGCCGCGAGGGCCAGGCGCCGGCCACCAGGGAGCCGGTCACGTCGTCGCGGGCCACCTTGCGGCATCGCGACCCGCAGCGGATCGAGGCACATGACGTGGACTCTCCGTCCCAGGGGGATGTCGTCTTCAGGAACCTTTCCGCGGCCCCTGGACCATCAGACTACCGTTGGCGTCGTGCCAGGTCAATCGGCCGCGCAGGAAGGTGGCCTTGACCCGCCCGTGGAGACTCTGCCCGGCAAACGCCGTATTCCTGCTCTTGGCCAGCAGCGCGCGCGGCTCGACGACCCAGACCTCGTCGGGATCGAACAGCACGAAGTCGGCTTCGTTCCCCTCTTCCAGGCGCCCCACGGGCAGGTTCATGAGCTGCGCCGGCCGCTCGCTCATCAGGTACACGAGCTGGCCGAGATCGAGCCGGCCCTCCCGCACCAGATAGGTGATCCCGACCGCCAAAGATGTCTCCAGCCCGATGACACCGAACGGCGCCTGATCGAACTGCAACTCCTTCTCGGTGGCCGTGTGGGGCGCGTGGTCGGTCGAAATGCAGTCGAGCACACCGTCGGCCAAAGCCTGCGCCACGGCGGCGACATCCTCGGACTCGCGCAACGGCGGGCTCATCTTGAACAGCGGCGAGTAGCCGCGGCAGCAGGAATGATCGAGCGCGAAGTGATGCGGCGTCGCCTCGGCGGACACCCGCACGCCCTCCTCCTTCGCCCGCCGCACCAGTTCCACCGAGCCGCGGGTCGAGACGTGGGCCACATGCAGACGGCTGCCCGTGGCGCGGGCGAGCTCGATGTCACGGCAGGTGCCGGCGTCCTCGGCGGCGCGCGGCAGCCCTTCGAGGCCGAGGCGCGTGGACCAGTAGCCCTCGTGCATGACGCCGGAGCCGGCCAGGGTGCGGTCTTCCGCATGGGCGATGATCGGCACGTCGAACATCAGGGCGTACTCGAGGGCGTTGCGCATCAGCGCCCCGTTCGCCACCGCGGCCCCGTCGTCCGTGAAGCCGACCGCCCCCGCATTCACCATCTCGCCGAACTCGGTCAGGACCTCCCCGGCGCGGCCCACGGTGATGGCGCCGGTGGGATAGACCCGGCAGAGGCCTGTCTCGTTGCCGCGGTCGATGAGGTAACGGACGAGCCCCTGGTTGTCTATCGCCGGCTGGGTGTTCGGCATCGTCACGACGGCGGTGAATCCGCCGGCGGCGGCCGCACGGCTGCCGGTGGCGACCGTCTCCTTCTCCTCCTGCCCCGGCTCCCGGAAATGCACGTGCAGATCGACCAGGCCGGGCGCGCAGACGAGCCCCCCGGCGTCGAGCGCAGGCAGCCCCTCGACCGTCGGCGTCCCCACGCCGGTCGCCTCCACGCGCCCCTTGCGCACGTGCAGAAAGCCCCGCCGTCCGGCCAGCTTGCCGCCGCGGCACAGGCGCGTGTTCGTCACCAGGTACTCGGCGGGGATATTATTCCAGTTCCAGTCCATCGTCGGCTCCCTTATTCCCGGACCGGGACACGCCCGGCTGGCGCTAGTCCGTTTCGCCACCGCGCAGCGACCCGGGGTCGCCGCCGGAAAGCAGGTAGATGATCGCCATGCGCACCGCCACGCCATTGGTGACCTGATCGAGGATCACCTGGCGCGGCCCGTCGGCGACCTCGGAGCTGATCTCCACATCACGGTTCATCGGTCCCGGATGCATGATGAAGCAGTCCGGCTTGAGCAACTGGACGATCTCCTCGGTGATCCCGAACATGCGGTGATATTCCCGGTTGCTGGGGAACACGGCGCGGCTCTGGCGCTCGAGCTGGACACGCAGCACGTTCAGGACGTCCGCGTCGGCCACGGCGCGCCGAAGGTCGTACTCCATCCGGACCCCGAGCCGCTCCACCTCCGGCGGCATCATCGTCGGCGGCCCGCACACCGTCACGTGAGCGCCCAGCTTGGTCAGGCCCCAGATGTTCGACCGCGCCACGCGGCTGTGCGCGATGTCGCCGATGATCGTGACCCGGCGCCCGGCCAGATCGCCAAGGCGCTGGCGCATCGTCATGAGATCGAGCAGGCCCTGGGTCGGGTGCTCGTGCGCGCCGTCGCCGGCGTTGACGACCGAGCTCCTGAGCACGCGCGCCAGGTAGACCGCCGCCCCCGGCGAGGCGTGGCGCATGATGATCATGTCGATCTTCATCGCCTCGATGTTCTCGGCGGTATCGCGCAGCGTCTCCCCCTTCTTGAGACTGCTGGTGGAGGCGCTGAAATTGACGATGTCCGCAGAGAGCCGCTTCTCGGCCAGCTCGAAGCTGATCCGCGTGCGGGTGCTCGGCTCAAAGAACAGGTTCACCACCGTCCGACCGCGCATGATCGGCACCTTGCGCACCGGGCGGTCGAAGATGGCCCGGAACTGCCCCGCCACGTCGAGGATGCCGAGGATCTCTTCGGCCGACAACTCCTCCAGCCCCAGCAGGTCCTTGCGCTTGAGGATCATTTCGACTGCACCTCCCCGACCACGACCTCCTGCTTCCCGTCGAAGTCGAGCACCTTGACCTTGATGACTTCGCGCCCGGCGGTGGGGACATTCTTGCCCACGAAATCGGGGCGGATCGGCAACTCGCGGTGGCCGCGGTCCACCAGGACCGCGAGGCGGATGGCGCGCGGCCGTCCCCAGTCCATGATCTCGTCGAGGGCTGCGCGCACCGTGCGGCCAGTGTAGAGCACGTCGTCGACCAGGATGACGATCTTGTCCGAGACGTCGAACGGCACCTCCGTGTGCGCCACCCGCGGGGCCGGCCCCAGGGTCGAGAGGTCGTCGCGGTAGAACGTGATGTCGAGGGCGCCGATCGGCAGCTTGACCCCCTCCACCTTGGCGATGACGTCGGCGACCTGCCGCGCCAGCGGCACCCCCCGTCGCTGGATGCCGAGGAAGACAAGCTGGTCCGTCCCCTTGTTGGCCTCGATGATTTCATGCGCGATCCGCGTGATCGCCCGCTGCATTTCGCTGCCGTCCATGATGACGGCCTTTTCCACGAAGGTCATGACGCCGCCTCTGCGCTGTGGCCGCCGCCGGGCAACAAAAAAGGCATGGGCCTGCCATGCCTGAGCCTTGCGTCGACCGTCCCTCCCCTTTTGGGCCTCGCGGGGCCTCATTAAAAGGAATGCCGGGTTCCGGACCGGGGGCAAGATAGCAGGCGGCAGGATAGCGGGCAAGGGGGAGATTCCCGGGACAGTACGTTCGTCCCGGTCAGGCGCGGGCCTGAAGACCTGCCGGGCCGAGCTCGAAGATGGAGCAACCGCAGGCGGCCAGGAACGCGGCGTCGTGCGAGGCGACGACAACCACCGCGTCCGCCGGCGCCGCCCGCAGCATGCGCGCCACACCGCGGGCTCCCCCTCGATCCAGACCGGCGGTCGGCTCATCGAACAGCAGCAACGGCCGACCGCTGAGCCCGACGAGGGCCACGGCGAGACGCCGTCGCTCCCCGCTGCTCAGGTCGTGGGGATTGCGCCCGGCCAGCGCCGGCGCCAGGCCGGCGGCCGCCAGCACGCCGTCCACACCGGACGCGGCGAGCGCCGGATCGAGCGCGATTTCCGCCGCCACGCTCGTCCGCGTGAAGAGATGCTCGGGAAACTGCGGCGCCAGCAGCGCCAGACCGTGTTCGAGATCGGGCGCGCCGCGCGCGCAGAGGGCCCGGCCGGCCAGCCGGCAGCACCCCTTGACCGGCGCCCGCAGACCGGCCGCGCACGCCAGCAGGGTGCTCTTGCCGGCGCCGCTGGCGCCGGTGATGCCGATCCGGTCCCCGGCGCACAGTTGCAGGGAGACGCCGGCGAAACCGCGCGCCCCCTCCGGCCAGCGGCAGGACACGTTTTCCCAGGCGGCCACAACGGTCGCCACCCCCACCCGGCCGCGTGGAGGCATGCCGGTCGCCTCCGGGTCCGGGAACGGTGGCGCCAGCAGATCCCGCGCCGGCGCCCGGTCCACCAGGGAAGCCGGAGCGCCGTCGGCCACGATCCGCCCCCCTGCGAGCACTATGAGCCGATCGGCCAGCAGCGCCTCGTCCCGCCGTTGCGTCGCGAACACGCCCGCCCCGCCGGTGCGGGCGCGCCAGGCGCGCAGCCGCTCCCAGAGCCACCGCGCGTGCGCCTCGTCCTGGAGCGCCGCCGGTTCGTCGCACAGCAGCAATTCCGGCCCGCCCGCCTCAGCCACCGCGAGCCCGAGGCGCTGCTGCTCGCCGGCCGAAAGCACGCGCGGATCCAGCCCGGCGGCGCCATCGAGTCCGAACTCCCTCAGCAGCAACGCCGGGTCCAGCCCGGGACGTCCGAGCACGAGTTCCTCGGCAACGGAGGCGCCGACGAGCGGCTCGCCGGGATCCTGGAACACCAGGCCGCAGCGGGCGCGCAGAGGCGAGCCTTCGCCCGCAAGCCAGCGCAGCAGCGAAGTCTTGCCCGAGCCGTTGGCGCCGGCGAGCGCGATCCACTCGCCACGCCTGAGGGTCAGGTCGAGATCCCGCAGAAGAGTAACCGGGCCGGCAGCGGTTTCGCGCGTAAGTGACCAGCCGCGCAGCGCGAGGAGAAGGTCCGGCCGCTCACTCACCCCGCAACTCGCCCAGGGCCCGGCGTGCCTTGTCCGCCCAGCCCGAGGTGGTGTCCAGACGGAGATAGGCCTCCCACGCGGCGATCGCCTCCGTCCGCCGCCCGGCCTCCTGCAGGCTGAGCGCGAGACTGTACGTTCCTTCGCGATGGCCGGGCACGACCCCCACGAGATTCCGGAAGACGACGGCGGCCGCCGCGAAACGGGCCTGGTGGAAAAGGCAGTTGCCGTGAGCGAAGAGGAGGTCGGCGTCGCGCGGGCTCGCCCCAGCCAGCGCGCGCAGCTGCGGCTCCGCACGATCGTACAGGCCGCGTTTCAGCCAGACCAGCGCGAGGTTATAACGCGCCTCCCCGAAGTCGGGTGCGACTGAGAGCGCATTCGTGAAGGCGGTCTCCGCCTCCTCGAGACGGCCCCGATCGAACGCGGCCACTCCACGGTTGTAGGCGTCGATAGCCGGTCCGCTCCGCGGCACGGGAGTGATGTTGCCGTCGCGCGCCATTTCCCGCGTCACCGGGGACGGCGCAGACGTTACGATCCGCGGGTCGCGGCGAGCGCAACCGCCGGCAAGCAGCGCCGCCGCCACGCAGCCGGCCACCAGCCGCCGCGCCAGCGCGCCGTCGCCAACAAGGCGGCTCCCCGACCGGAGTCGGGGAGCCGCGGAGATGCGTCTGAACCGCCGCACGCGCGCCTCCGTGGCCACGCGCCCGCCCGGGGCGGGCCGCGCCCCCGCTACCTGAAGTGGTCGAACAGTTCGTTCAGATCCCGGTAATGACCGGCGCGCTGTTCGAGATCCACGAGCCGGTCCTGCATGGACGGCCGGCCGGTCTCGTAGAATATCCCGGTCCAAAGAGCCTGGTCGTCGAGCGCGAACCGCATCGCCTCGAGACGGTTCGACGTGTCGTGTTCGGGCGGGATCTCCTTCACCAGGTCGTTGAACGTCTTGAAGGTGACATCCTTGTTGAAGGTCACGCAGGGCGAGAAGATGTGCACCATCGAGAAGCCCTTGTGACGGATCGCCTTCGTGAACAACTCCTTCAACTGCTTCGGCTTGCCCGAGAACCCGCGCGCCACGAAGGAGGCGTTGTACGCGAGATACATGGCCATC
Organism: uncultured bacterium; assembly: GCA_963732385.1. Lineage (GTDB taxonomy): Bacteria > Krumholzibacteriota > Krumholzibacteriia > LZORAL124-64-63 > LZORAL124-64-63 > CAVSZB01. Next base: position 990,231 of record CAVSZB010000007.1, read on the forward strand.
GGGTTGAGCGGCTCCTCGACATAGCCGTACGGGGCGGTCTTGCTGGACATCGGCAACGGTGATGTCGGCGACGACTGTCCCTTCGTCAGGCCGTAGATGGAGTTGTCGAGCAGGATGTAGGTCAGGTCGACGTTCTTGCGCGCGACGTGCGCGATGTGGCCTCCGCCGATGCCCAATCCGTCGCCATCGCCTCCGACCGCGAAAATGTTCAGGTGGGGGCTGGCCATCTTCATGCCGGCCGCCGTGGGGAGCGCGCGCCCGTGCACGCCGTGAAACCCGTACGTCTTGCAGAAATACGGGAAGCGGCCCGAGCAGCCGATGCCCGAAACGATGACCGTGTTCTTCGGTTCGATGCCGCACTCCACGAGCGCCTGATAGAACGGATTGAGCGCGCCGTAGTCTCCGCAGCCGGGACACCAGATCGGCTTGAGATCGGCCTTATAGCTGGCGACGGTCAATTCCGTCGTGCTCATATCGCCTCCTTGAGGGACGCATAAAGTTCTTCAGACGTGAACGGAATGCCATCGTACTTGTGAATCTCGATCGGATGGATGCCGAACTTCCCCTTCAGGAAATGGGCGTACTGGCCGGTGAAGTTCTCCTCGGCCACGATGATCTTCTTGAGGGGGCCGAGGAAGCGACGGATACCCCATTCGCGCAGCGGCGAGAGCACGCGGGGGTGCAGATGCGCGATATGGATGCCGTCTTTGCGGGCCAGCATCTCCACCGCCTCTTGCAGGGCGCCAAACGTGCTGCCCCACCCGATGACCCCGATCTCGGCACCCTCGGGCATGTGCTCCTCCACCGGCAGCTGCATCACCGCGTCGCCCAGAGTCTTCAGCTTGAGAAAGCGCTTCTCGGTCATTTTCATGTGCATCTCGGGGGTATAGTTGGGGTCCCCCTTCTCGTTGTGCTCGAGACCGGTGCCCATATAGATGAGATCGTCCTCGCCCGGCACCGGCATCGGCGACACGCCGTTGGGCGTGAAGGCGTAGCGCCGGAAGGTTTCGCTGGTGGCCCCCGGCTCGGGGCGCTTGCGGCGCGCCTGCTCGAATTGAGCCAGGTCGGGACGGTCGATGTTATTGGTGCTGTAGGCCAGGCACATGTCGGTCAGCACGATCACCGGCATCTGGTAGCGCTCCGCGATGCGGAAGGCGCGCATCGTCTGGTAGAAGGCGTCCTCCACCGAGAGCGGCGCGATGATGCAGCGCGGCGACTCGCCGCTGGTGCCGTAGATCGCGAACTTCAGGTCCGACTGCTCGGTCTTGGTCGGCATGCCGGTGGACGGACCGGCGCGCTGCACGTTGATGATCACGACCGGCGTTTCGGCCATCGCGGCCAGATTGAGCGTCTCGCTCATAAGCGAGAGGCCGGGACCGGAGGTCGCCGTCATCGCGCGCTTGCCGGTGAAGGAGGCGCCGATCACCGAGGCTAGCGACGCGATCTCGTCCTCCATCTGCACCGCCACGCCGCCGAACTTCGGCAGCTCCTTGCAGAGCATTTCGAACACCGGCGTGGCCGGCGTGATGGGATAGCCGCCGATGAACTCGCAGCCCGCGGCGATGGCTCCCAGGGCCACGGCTTCGTTGCCGTTGATCAGGATCTGGTCGCGATCCGGCTGGAGACGGAAGTGCCTCTGCCACTTCTGGAGGTGCTGCGCCGCGTACGCCAGGCCGGCATCGACCGCGCGGATGTTCTTGACGACGACCTCGTCGCCCTTGCGGGCGAAGAACGCCTTGGTGAGCGTGTGGGCGTAGGAAACCGGCACGTCGTGCAGGAACATCAGAGCCCCGAGCGCGACCATGTTCTTGCCGCGCGTGTCGCCGGTGCATTCGCGGGAGAGATCCTCCAGCGGCAGATCGGCGCGTTCGCGCCCGCCCAGGCGGTCATCCGGCTGGCACAGCTTGGGATCGAACAGCAGCACCCCCTCGCCCTTCACGTTCTGCACGTAGGCGTTGTAGGCGTCCTGATTGAACGCCAGCAGGACGTCGACCTGCTGCTTGAGCGACAGGGTGGGTCCACTACCGGCCCGGAGCTGGAACATCGCCAATCCGCCGCGGATCTCCGCGGGGAAGGTCCGATAGGCGTGGATGTTCAGGCCGCCGCGCACGACGGCCCTGGACAGGATTTCGCCCATCGAAATGATGCCGTCTCCACCCTCGCCGCCGATCCTGACCACCAGATCGTCGTTGACCAACGGGCACCTCCACGGGGAATTCACCATGGTACGGCACGGCATCGCCGCGAAACCGCGCGGACGGCGGATCGTCCTTTGCCGCGCAGGGAAACTGGCCTATAGATAATGCTCGCCGCGGTTCACGGCAACGGAAAGGTCGCCCCGTGCGGCGCTGTGCGGACCCTGCGGCCCGCGGGCAACCCTAATCGCAGTGGTGACAATGGCATGAAACTGCCCAGCGTCTGTTTCGTCAACTCCCTGCGGGGCTGGGGCGGGGCCGAGGTGTGGGCTATCGACACGGCGCTCGGCCTGCGCGAGCGCGGACACGGCGTGAGCATCGTGGCCCAGCCCGGCAGCGCGCTGCTGACGCGGGCCCGCAGCGCCGGTCTCGCAACCGAGGCGATTCCGATCCGCTTCGACACCGCCCCCTGGACCCTCGTCCGCCTCTGCCACGCCCTGCATCGACACCGGCCCGACGCCGTCTGGTGCAATCTGACCAAGGACCTCAAGGCCGCCGGCGTGGCGGCGCGCCTGTGCGGCGTGCCAGTCGTGATCGCCAGCCGCGAAAGCGACTTCCCGCTCAAGAACAAACTGTACTATCGCTGGTACTTCAACCGGATCGCCACGACCGTGCTGGTCAACTCCGCGGCCACCCGCGCCTCCGTGCTGGCGAATGCCCCCTGGCTCGAGCCGGCGCGCGTGCACCTGCTCTACAAGGGGATCGACGCTGAGCGTTTCCGCCCGGCGCCTGCCCCCCCCTCTGTGCCGACCGTCGGCTTCGCCGGCCAGTTGATCGCGCGCAAGGGGCTCCCCGAGTTGATGGCGGCCTGGGCGCTCGTCGAGGCGGCGCCGTGGCCGGTCCCGCCGCGGCTGCGCCTGGCCGGGGAAGGGGAGCTGGCCGGAGAATTGCGCCGCTGGCGAGCCGGGCTGCGCCACCCGGACGCGGTCCTGCTGCACGGACTGGTCGAGGACATGCCGGCCTTCTATCGCGACCTGTCCCTGCTGGTCCTGCCGTCCAGGGCGGAGGGTTTCGGGCTGGCGGCGGCCGAGGCGTCCGCCTGCGGGCTGCCGGTGATCGCCACCACCGCCAGTTCCCTGCCCGAGGTGATCCTGCACGCAGAAACGGGGCTGCTGGTGCCGCCGCGGGATCCCGCGGCTTTGGCCGCCGCGATCGTGCGTCTGCTCGCCGAGCCGGCGACGGCGCGCCGCCTGGGGGCGGCCGGCCGGCAGCGCGTGCAGACCCGCTTCTGCCGGAGTCGCGCGCTCGATGACCTGGCCGCCCTGCTTGCCCCGGAGGCCGCGCCGTGATCCCCGCCGCCGGGTCGCCGCCCGCCCCGCCGGGCCTCTCGCGCCACCCCGCCGCGGCCTGGTGGGGTGTGGCCGCCGCGATCGTCTTCATCGTCTACGAAACGACGATGCCGTTCGACTTCCACTTCACGGCCGCCCAATGGCGGGCCGGCCTGGCGCGCAGCGCGCTCGATCTTTTCGGCTCCCGCGGACGCGACCTCTTCGGTTTGGCGGACACGGTGGGCAACCTGCTGTTGTTCGTCCCCCTCGGTTTCTTCCTGGCACTTGCGCCCCTCGCCGCGCGCTTCCGACAATTCCGGCCGTGGCTGTTGGCCCTGCTGGCCATGGCGCTCAGCGCCGCGGTCGAGACCAGCCAGCTGTTTTCGCCGCGCCGCTACACGCAGACCTCCGATGTCCTGCTCAACACGGTCGGCGCTGCGGCCGGCCTGGCGCTCGCGCGCGCCGGCGGCCGCGCGCTGTTCGACCGCGCCGTGGATCGGGCGCTCGACCGCCTGCGCCATGACCCGCGCACCGTGCTGGCCTTCGGGCTGACCGCCGCCATCCTCGCCGGCGCGCTGCTGCCGCTCGATCTGAGCATCAGTCGCGCCTCCCTGCTTTCCCATCTGCGGGCGGCCGATCTGAGCCTCTTCGCCCCGAACGAACCGCCCGGCAGCCGCCTGACGACCGGCATCGGCCTGCTGAAAATGGCGTGGATCTTCTCGTTCTGGGGCGCGGCGACCGCGCTCTGGTTCGCCGGCCGCGCCAGACGCCCGCTCGTGTCGACCCTCCTCGCCGGAGCCGTCCTCGCCCTGCTGGCCGAGGGACTGCAATTGTTCGTGATCTCGCGCACGCTCGACCCCTTCGATCCTCTGGCGGGCCTGGCAGGGGTATTCGCCGGCGCCGCGCTGGCGCTGGGCGGGCGGGCGATCGGCCTGGGCGACCGGGCGCTGCTGGGTCTGGCGCTGGCCGGATACGGCTGCTATCTCGCGCTCGACATGATCAGTCCTCTGGACGCTCCGCTCGTAAGCTCCCTGTTGCAGGGGGAACTCCCCACGGCCCATCCGTTCTGCTTCGATCCCCTCCCGTTCCGGGACGCCGGGGTCCAGCCACGCATGATGGTCCTGGGCGACTGGGGCGCCCGGCTGCTGCGTTTCGCACCGCTGGGCGCGTTCCTGCGTCTGGTTCCCCGGCGCGCGGCGGCACGCTGGGGAATCGCCGCCGCAACCGTGGCGGGCGCCCTCGGCCTGGAACTGCTGGAAGGGCGCCTCGGGGCGGGGCGGGGCGACATGACCGACGTTGTCATGGCGGCCGCCGGACTGGTCGTGGGGTGGTCATTCGCCGCGCGTCTCGCGTCCCGGCTGCGCGACGCGCCGGCGACCGGGGAGGAACCATGAGCGCCATCATCGTGGCCGCGGTGCAGACCGCGCCAGTCTTCGGCGACGTGGCCGGCAACGTCGAACGAGCGCTTGCGCTCGTGCCGAAGGAGTGCGATCTCGCCGTGCTGCCGGAACTCTGCTCCACCGGCTATCAATTTGTTTCGCGCGCAGAAGCTCGCTCGCTCGCCGAGACAGTGCCCGACGGCCCCGCCTGCGCGCGGCTACGCGCTTTCGCCGCGTCCCGCGGCACCCACATCGTGGCCGGCCTGGCCGAACGTCACGGCGAGCAGGTCTTCAACAGCGCGGTCCTGTTCCGACCCGACGGCGGCTGGGGGCTGTATCGCAAGGTCCATCTCTTCTGGGAGGAGAAGACGCTGTTCGATGCCGGGGATCGCGGTTTCCCGGTCTTCGCCGCCGCCGGCGCCACGGTAGGCCTGATGATCTGCTTCGACTGGATCTATCCCGAGGCCGCGCGCTCACTCACCCTGGCCGGCGCGACCCTGCTTTGCCATCCGTCCAACCTCGTCCTGCCCCACTGTCCCGACGCGATGATCACCCGCTGCCTCGAAAACCGCGTCTTCGCGGTCACCGCCAACCGCGTGGGCGAGGAATACCGAACCGGCACGCCGCTGCGCTTCATCGGCCTCAGCCAGATCGTCTCGCCCCAGGGCGAGCGGCTCGTCCGCCTCGAAGCGAACGCAGAGGGGACAGCCGTGGCCTTGCTTGATCCCGCCACGGCGGACCGCCGCATCACGCCGCTCAACGACCTGCTCGCCGACCGGCGCCCGGAGATGTACCGAAGGTAGAACAACCGGCCGAAAGAGCGACGGGCGCTCTCAACGCCGCCTCAGCCGCGATCGGCGTTCGCCGCGGAATTACCGCCGGGCGGCGCGCGGAAGCCGCGCGACAGCACGACGGCCAGCAGCGACCAGACGAACATGACGAGGCCGATCAGCAGCCCCACGCCGATGAATTGAGCAGGCGCCATCGCCCGGCCCATGGCCGACAGATAGTTGTCGGGCACATTGCTCAGAAAGAGACGGTAGTTGACCAAGCCCAGCAGGGCGCCCAGCACCAGGCTCCCCGCGAGCAGGACGATCAGGCCCACGTTCCTGCGCTGCATCCCACCCCCCTTGCCGGCGGCAATTGAGCGATCCGGGCGAATATCCCCACCCGGCTGCGGTGGTCATGATAGCGGAGAAGATCCGTTCCGCAAACCGAGAATCAACTCCCGGGGAACAGGGGTCAGGCGGCCTGCAGCGCGCGCAGGCGCGGGTCGCCATTGGCGAAATCCGCGCCGCCGCTCCGGGCGGCGCAGCAGGCGGGGCTCAATGCAGGGAGGGGGAACCGGGACCGGAACCGAGCTCCGGATCGCCGAGATCGGGTTCGGTGCGCTCCGCCTCCCGGAAGGGATCCGCCTCGGGATCGAGCAGCATGGCGAGTTCCCACAGGTGCAGGAGTCCTTCGAAATCGAGGTGCTCGGCCGCGGCCACCACTTCGTCCTCGATGAGCAGTTCGAGGAAGCCGGTGCGCTGATCGCGCTCCTTGAGCCGTTCAACGGACGGCAGTTCCTGGCGCCGCTGCTCCTCGCCGGCGCGCGGCCCGGCCAGGAAGTCGAGATAGAGATCCCAGTCGCCGCGGAAGTAGCGCAGACAGGTCAGACAGAGCCGCTCTTCGCCCTCGGTGAGCAGGTTCAGGGCCGCTTCCGCGGACTCGACGCCGCGGCGATCATCGCGCTCGGGTCGCTTCTTGCCGGCCATGCAATCAGTCCTTAAAGCGGATGCTCTTGGGCACGATGACCAGACCGTCGTCGGTCACCTTGAAGAGATGGCGATCCTTCGCGGGGTCGCGACCGATCACCATGCCCTCGGGAATCACCACGTCCTTGTCCACGATGGTGCGATGCAGATCAGCGTAGCGACCGATCACGACGTCGTCGAAGACGATGGAGTCGGTTACGCGGCTGAAGGAGTTCACGCGCACGTTGCGCCCCAGCAGCGAGCCCTCCACGTGGCCGCCGCTGATGATCGTCCCGCCGCCGACGATGGAGTTGGCGATCGTGCCGGCCAGGCCTCCGTCGGGCGTGAAGCCGTGCACGCTCTTGGCCGGCGGCACCGGCGCCTGCCAGGTGCGGTACGGCCATTCGCGGTCGTACAGGTTGAACGCGGGCTGCCGGGAGACGAGATCCATCGAGGCGGCGTAGTAGCTGTCGAGCGTGCCGATGTCGCGCCAGTACTCCGGAGCACCGGTCTGGGGATCGCGGAAGGGGAAGGCGTAGACATTCCCCTGGCCGACCATGGCCGGGATGATGTCGCGCCCGAAATCGTGACGGGAACCGGGCAGCCGCGCGTCCTGGCAGACCCCCCGGACCAGTTCCTGCGTGTCGAAGCAGTACACGCCCATGTTGACCAGGCAATGCTCGGGATCACCCGGGATCGTGCGCGGATTGGCCGGCTTCTCCTCGTAACCAACGATCCGCCAGCCAGCGTCCACCTCGATGATGCCGAACTGGTGCGCCCCCTCCCGCGGCACGACGGCCACACTCACGGTCAGGCCGGCCTGCTTGTCGAGATGGAAATCGAGCATCTGGTTGTAGTCCATCTTGTAGACATGGTCACCGGACAGGATCATGACGTGTTCCGGCTTGGTCCGCTCGAGCAGGTAGATGTTCTGGAAGATCGCGTCAGCCGTGCCCTCGTACCACTTCAGGCCGACCCGCCGCTGCGGTGGGATGCGGTACAGGAACTCGTCGGCCTCGTAGTTGAAGATGTTCCAGCCCTTCTGGAGATGCTTGTCGAGGGAGTACGACTTGTACTGCGTCAGCACAAAGATGCGCTTCAGCCCGGAGTTGACGCAGTTCGACAGGGTAAAGTCGATGATGCGGTAGACGCCGCCGAACGGCACGGCCGGCTTGGACCGGTCCCGCGTGAGGGGATACAGGCGCTCACCCTGGCCACCGGCCAGGATGATGGCCACGACCCGGCGGAACCACTGCGGAGTCCTCACTACCGTCCGCCTTCCCGGAGTCTCCGAGCGGCCGACGGCCGCGAATCCCGCATCACTGCGCGACCGGCTCCGCTTGCAATAGTTCCCGGACCGTCTGGACGAGTTCGTCCACATCCGCCGACTTGGTCACATATGCGTCGGCGGCCCAGGTCAGGAAGTTGTCGCGATAGCTGGAGTAGGCCGTGTTGAGCACGACGGGAATCGTGTTGTCACGGTCCAGAATGCGCTGCAGACACTCCACACCGTCCATGCCCGGCATGCGGATGTCCAGCACCACCAGGTCCGGCCTCATCAAGTCAACGTACTCGAGGCCCTGCTCGGCTGTGGCCGCCGCCATCGTTTCGAACCCGGCGCGCCGCAATTCTGTCTCGTACAACAGACGCAGATGTGGCTCGTCATCGACGATCAGAACCTTCTTCACCACACCACCTCCATGATCCGTGCTCGGCGACAGTACGCACGTTGCATCCCTGCCTCGACACCATAGCAAATCCTGCGCCCCGCGGCTACCGGGAATCTGCCTCTACCCCCTCGTCTTTTCGCGGCTTGGGCAGCGGAAGCGTAAATGTGAATATGGCGCCCCCGCCCGGCGCATTCTGACACGCCAGCACACCGCCATGGCCCTTGACGATCTGGCTGGAAATGGCCAGCCCCAGGCCGGATCCGGTCGGTTTGGTGGTAAAAAACGGGGTGAACAACTTCGGTTTCGCGGACTCCGGCACGCCGGGGCCCTCGTCGCACACCTCCACCCGCACCCCCCCCGTCTGCAGGCGCGTCAGCACCGCCAGCCGCCCACCCCCGGCCATGGCCTGCATCGCGTTGACCACGAGGTTCTGCATGACCTGCTGGATTTCGCCGGGGTTGATCCGCGCCCGCACCCCGGGCGCCTGCAGATCCAGGTCCAGGACGACCCCCTGTTCCCCCATCTTCCCCTCGTGGACGCGCACGGTTTCGGCCACCAGTTCGTCGATCACGACCAGCTTGCGCAGGATTTTCTTCGGGCGGATGAAATCGAGCAGATCGTGGATGATCCGCTCGAGCCGCGCCACCTCCTCCGTGATGATCGCAGCATACTGCCGGTGCGGATCCCCTTCGGCGAGCGAGCGGTGCAGGGTTCGCGCGAAGCCGCCGATGGCCACCAGGGGGTTGCGCAACTCGTGCGCCACGACCGCCGCCGTCTCGCCCATGATCGAGAGTCGCTCCATGCGCAGGAGCTGCTTCTGGTCCTCCTTCTGCCGCTGCGCCGCGCGCCGCAGATCGGCCAGGCGCTGCTGCAGCTCTTCGTAGAGTCGGCTGTTCTCGATCGCGTTGGCCGACTCGTTGGCGAGCAGTTGGAGGAACTCCAGATCGAGGTCTCCGATCTCCCGGCCGGAAATAGCGTTGTCCGTCACGATCACCCCGAGCGGCCCGCGTCTGGTCATCAGCGGCGCCACGGCGAAGGCCGTGTGTCCGAGCCAGTGGCGCATGTCATCCACACCGGGAAAATCCACCTCGCTCGCCACGACCCGGAACGCCTGTCGCTCGTTCATGGAGCGGATCAGGATGTGGTCCGCCGCCGCGACCGGAACCTCCATCTTCTTGACGATTTCGTTGACGGCGACATCGGTCTGTTTCAGCGAGCGATCGTAGCGCGTCATCAGCGCGATGAGGTCGTCCTGCTGGTCGGAAAGGTCGTGCCAGATACGCGCCGCTTCGTCGGGGTTGGACGGTCCGATGGCGATCTCGCCGCGCAGGCGCTGTGACTTGTCGTCGATCAGCAGCAGGAACGCGCGGTTGAAGCGCAGCCCCTGGCCCGCGGTCACGCAATGCAGCACCGCCTCGAGGATCTGCTCCAGGGTCATGCGCTCTCCGTAGAGCGCCTCGTTGATCTGGTTCAGCAGCGACAGCCGCCCCAGCCGCCGCACCCGGTCCTCGTCGATCATCTTCATGTGCGTGATATCGTGGATGGCGATCAGGCTGCGCCGCCGTCCTTCGGCATCGTGAAAGTGGTCGCAGACGATCTCCACCGGCACGGCGCCGCCGTGCGCCGGGAGCAGGGTCAGTTCCTGCGGAGGCCCCTGGTCGCATTGTTCCGGCAGGCCGTCCGGGGTGAGCGGCAGGTCGGAAGCGAGGAACCGCGCCAGCGGCTGGCCCACCAATTCGCCAGCCGGCAGCCCGAGCATCCGGCAGGCGCCGGCGCTGGCCAGACGAATGCGGCACTCTTCCCCGAGCACGAGCAACGGCACGCTGCCGGCCACCACCGCCTTGCTGAGCCAAAGCGCCTCCTGCAGCAGCACTTCGTCGAGTTCCACGTCCACCCCTTTTGCCGGTGCTCCCGGCGGCTCAGGTCTGCCTGGCCAGCCGCGCGTAGAGCGCTTCGTAGGCGGCCGCCGAGGTGTCCCAGGGGAACAGGGCCCGCATGCCGCGCGCGCGCAGCGCCGCCCAGGCGGCCGCATCGTCCCACAGCGCCAGCGCCCGGTCCAACGCGCCGCGCAGCGCCCGCGGCGTGTACTCTACGAACGCAAAACCGGTTCCGTCCGGTCGGGAGGCGTCGATCACCGTGTCGGCAAGTCCGCCCGTCCGGCGCACGATCGGCACCGCCCCGTAGCGCAGGGCGTACATCTGCGCCAGACCGCACGGTTCGAACCGGGACGGCATCAGGAACAGGTCGCACCCCGCGTAGACACGATGCGCCAGCGCCTCGTCGAACCGATCCACGAAAACCAGGCGTTTGGGGTGCCGCGCCGCCGCGGCAGCCAGCAGGACCCGCCAGCGCGCCTCGCCAGTCGCCAGGAACACAACCCGCAGCCCGTCGCGCAGCAGGCCGTTCAAAAGCGGCAGGAGAACCTCCGTCCCTTTCTGCTCCACCAGCCGTCCGACGAAGCCTGCCACCGGCCCGTCGCCATCGGCCAGGCCGAGTTCGGCGGCGAGCGCGGCGCGGCACGCCCGCTTCCCCTCGGGATGGGCCGCGTCGAACCGGACCGCCAGATGCGGATCCCGCGCAGGATTCCACGCCTGCAGATCGGCGCCATTGAGGATGCCGGAGAAATCGCCGCCGCGTCCGCGCAGCACGCCGTCAAGACCGCAGCCCGACTCCTCGTCGGTGACGACCTCGCGGGCGTAAGTGGGGCTGACGGTGTTGACGAGGTCGGACTCGAGGATGCCGGCCTTCATGACGTTGAGCCGGCCGTGGAACTCCAGCGGACCGGGATAGACCGCGTCGGCGGCCGGCAGACCGATCTCCATGAGCCGCTCCGGCGGCGCGTCGAGCTGATGTGCGAGGTTGTGGATGGTGAGCAGGGTGCCGGCCGCGCCGACCCCCTCCACCCCGGCCCACCAGCGGCGGTGGTAAAGCGGCGCCAGGGCCGAGGCGGCGTCGTGCGCGTGAATCACCTCGGGCGTCCAGCCGAGCAGCCCGGGCAGGGCAAGCGCCGCCTGGGCGTGGAAGGAGGCTCGCGCGATGGCGTCGGGAAAGTCAGCCCCTGTCGCGTCGGCATACACGCCGGGACGGCCGAACAGCGCCGCGTTCTCGGCAAAGTAGATCCTGACCGCGGCCGCACCGGAACCTTTCAGGTGCCACCGCGCAACGTGCACCTGCTGCCCCACCCGCAGCGGCAACGGCGGCAGGCGCAGCAGCGGACGGATGTGCAGCGCCGCTCGATCGAGGTGACCGTAGAGCGGCAGCACCACCCGCACATCGTGCCCCCGCGCCGCCAGCGCCGACGCCAGCGAGGCGGTCATGTCGGCCAGCCCGCCGACCTTCACCACCGGCGCCAATTCGCCGGTCACCATCAACACCCGCATGGCAGCCCCCGGCGCGCGGACAGCGCGCGATCTAGAACGGTTCCACCGTCGCTTCGCGCAGAAACCGCGCGGCCTCCTCCGGCGCGACCGGATTGATGTAGAAATCGGTGCCGGTTTCGAACCCGGCCACCTGCGTCAGCCGCGGCAGCAGCTCGAGATGCCAGTGGTAGTCCCACGCGAGCGTCTGCCAGAGCCCCCGTTCGCTGCCGTAGGCCTCCGTGTTGGGCGCCGTGTGCAGCACGAGATTGAAGGGTGGATCGGCCAGCACTCCCTGCAGCTGCCGCGCCACGGTCCCCAGACAACGCGCCAGAGCGGCCAGATCCTCAGCACCCGCGGCGCCGAAATCGTGCGCGTGGGTGCGCGGCAGGATCATGATCTCGAACGGGAAGCGGCTGGCGTAGGGGGCGAAAGCCACGAAACGTTCGCTCTCGTACACGACGCGCACGCCCCGGTCGAGCTCCTCGCCGAGCACGTCGCAGAACAGACAGCGCTCCTTGCGCTGGTAGTGTGCACGCGCCTGGTTCAGTTCCACCGTCACGGTGCGGGGAATGACCGGCGTGGCGATGATCTGGCTGTGGGGATGAGCCACCGTGGAGCCGGCGATGGCGCCGTGGTTCTTGAAGAAGAGGACGTATTTGAGCCGGCGGTCGCGATGCAGGTCGCGCAGACGCTCCCCCACGGCCCGCAGCAGCGTGGCCACCTCGCCGGCCTTCATGGCGGCCAGCCCGGAAACGTGCCCGGGGGTGTCGACGATGACCTCGTGCGCCCCGATGCCCCGCATGCAGTCGTGGATCCCCACGCCGCGGCGCTCCAGATCGCCCTCCACCGCGAGCGCGGGATATTTGTTCGGAAACACCCGGACCTGCCACCCGGGGCCGTTGGGGCCGCCGCCCGGCGGACGGCCGAGGGCCAGCACTTCGGCCGGCGTGCGCTCCTCGTGGCCCGGACAGAACGGGCAGTACAGCGCACCGGACGGTTCGACCGCCGTCACCTGCAGTTCCCGCGGACGACGGCTGCGATCGGTGGCGATGATGACCCAGCGTCCCTGGATCAGGTCGTAGCGAAGCTCCGACATGCAATTCCCTCCCGCGGCGCTCCCGCGCGGTGATGAAATTCCGAAACGGCGGACTCAGACGATCCAGTCGTCGGCATCGGTCGGTCCGCGCGGCGCCCGTACGGCGAGCGCGCCGCTCGCCGGCACGCGCAGCTCGGTGCGCCCCCCCCGTTCGAGCGTGATGAAGAAGACAAGCTCGTCGCCCGGAACCAGGCCGAGCCGGGGCCATGGCACGGCGACCTCGGCGATGCGGTCGCAGACGCCGGCCGGCTCCGCCGATGACGCCATCCCCTCCACCTGCGGCAAGAGCGTGATGTCGCCGCGTCCGTCCTCCGTCCGGGGCAGGCGCAGCACGGCGACCCGGCGAGCGGCCCCGTCCGCCGCCGTTTTCCCCCCGGCACGGGCGCGCCGTCCCGTTCCGCGGCCGCCGTCGGCGCGACCACCTGCACGACGAGATCGAGCCCCCTGAACACCGTGGCCCCGTGTCCAGGAGCGGGATCGAGCCTCAGCAACAGTCGCTGTGGATCGGCGCCGAACCACAGCGCCGCCAGGGGCGAGTCTCCCCGGTGCATGGCGCCCCGCTCGCCGCCCGCATCGCACCGTCCGGCATCGAGCCATTCGAAGTAGTGCGTCACGCGGCCGTCGAGAGTCACGTCCAGCGGCGCCCGTGGCGCTAAGCCGGCCGCCGGCGCCAATGCCAGCGTGTCACGCAGCGGGACCGCCAGATCGGCCGGCGGAGTATCCCCGAGTTGCCGGTAGACATTGCCGAGGTGCGCCCGGAACAGGGCGTCGAACTCCGCGGCGAATTCCGTGGGGTGGTCATCGCCATACCACCAGAACCAGTCGCTGCCTTCGGCCGACGCCATGGCGCGCCAGGCGCACGCGAGCGGCGTAGTTGCGGCGGGACCGAGCAGGTCCGGGTCGGGGGCCGGCACGCGGCCACCGCCCGGCAGCGCCACCTCGCGCAGGGCGCCGGCGGCCGCCAGGCGCGGTTCGAGCCAGTCGCGGGTGGCGGCGAGACGGTCCCAGGCGCGGTTCTTCTGTGCATGACCGACCCAGGTGGTCAGGTCGCGTCGGATCCAGGAACCGGCGCGCAGACGCGGCAGCGGCCTCGGCGCCTCGCCGCCCCCTTCGTCCAGGAAATGCGAAAATGTGCTCCAGCGCAGCCCGGGCGCCGCCGCCACGCCACGGTAGAAGCCGCGCAGGAAGTCGACCCCCTGGGCCGGATAGGCCTCCCAGGCGTTCTCTCCGTCCAGAATGATCGCCGTCAGGAAGCGCCCGGACGGCAGTTGGGCGCGGATTCCCTGCAAATGTCCGACGAGGTCGGCTGCGGCCCGCTCCCCCTCCCACCCCGCATAGACGAAACCGATGCGGTCGGACAGGCCCTGGTCGCGGAAGAAGAGGCTCGGCATACCGTCGCCCCCCCAGCGCCACGGCTGGAAGTGCCCGCCGGACGGCACAGCGCCGTCCCAGGAGGCGGCCAGCACATCCTGGTCGCTGGCGAGCCAGCGCACCCCGCAGGCGGCGAAGACGCGGATCGCCTCCTCGCTCAGAGCCCCCTCGGCCGGCCACATTCCGCGCGGACGCACGCCGAGCAGTCGCTCCGTTTCGTCCAGTGCGACCCGCACGTGCCACCAGGCATCGCCGGGACGGGTCACCCTCGCCGCCGGCAGCGTCAGGCCTGGGATCGCCTCGAGGGCGGCCCGCGTGTCGCAGAGCAACGGCGCGATGGGGTGCGCCCAGGGCGTGCAGGAGACCTCGTGCGCACCGCCGCTCGCCAGCTCCCGATAGGCCGGCGTCACCCGGGCGAGGAAGGCGTGCTGGAGGTCCAGGAGCCCGTGCTTCTCGTCGTTCGTGAAACCGCGCCCCTTGCGCAGCAGCGCGGCGACCAGCGGCTCCTCGCGCAGGGTGCGCCCGGACCACGCCAGATGGAACCCGACCTGCAGATCGCGCAGCTCCGCGACGGTGAACGCCGCAGCGATTCGCTCTGGCGATTCATGCCTGCGCCTCTCCCGCTTGCGCCACAACTCGGCCAGGCGGGGCAGCTCCGCAAAACGTCGGCCATGGTGGAAGGCGAAGAAGCGCTTCAGCAGCAACGCGCGATCCGCCGGCGCCAGATCGGCCGGATCAGCGCGCGCCAGGGCGAGAAACTCATCCTCGCCGCGCCCGGCGGCCGCCGCGGCCAGCTGGCCCAGGAGGGTCGGCACCACGTTGAAAACCGTGCGCGCCTCTGGCACTTCGGTCGCCAGGCGCGCCATGTCGGCGTAGCTCGCGAGGGCATGCAGCCTGACCCACGGCATGACCACCCGGCCGGTGATCGGGTCGGTATAATCGGGCTGGTGCATGTGCCAGAGGACTGCAACCGCCAACTCCGTGGCAGCCATGGGCTCCCTCCCCGATCAGCGATTGACGACCCGCCGCGGGCCGGCGGGAAAGCGCACCACGCCGGCGACGCCAGCTTACACCGGCGGCGACCCGGTGGAAACGACCCTTTGCGACGCGGACACCCCCGGTCGGGCCGTTCCGAACGGTGTACAGCCCCCCCCCGCGCCGGGCCTTACGCGTCAGAACAGCGGCAGCGTGAGTTCAGGCAGATCACCGGCCGCGAGACGCGAGGCGACGTAGTCGCCCATCGCCTGGAACCGGCCGCGTGCGAGCAGGGTGGCGAGTTTGCGCGGCATGGCCAGCTGGCCACCCTGGCTGCGCAGGCGGGTGACGGGGTCGAGCCGCACTTCAGGGCGCCAGGCATCGAGTTCCCAGGGATGCAGATAGTTGATTACCGGCACCCCCTGCCGGCGCGCGCAGGCGCGCAGCATGGCGTAGGCCGGCAGCGGCAGCAGGCGCAGGTAGCCGCCGCCGGAGAACGGCCAATTCTGGCCGACGCCGCGCACGGTCGTCATCGGCACCTCGACGAACGGCGTCGGGCCGGCGAGGCGGAACGGGTGCCGCGGCGCGCGCGTCTGGCCGTAGCGGGGATGTCGCACCGGGAACAGGGAGCTATCGTAGCGAAAGCCGCGATCGCGCAGCAGTTCGAGGTAGCCGTGCACCGGCGGCAGCAGCGTGAAGCTCGGCGCACGGTAGCCGTCCACCCGGGTCACGCCGGCCGCCCGCAAGGCGGCCAGGGCACGGTCGAGATCGGCCAGGAAAGCCGCGCGGTCCAGCTTGTGCACCTCGGGATGCCCGTAGCTGTGGCAGCCGATCTCGTGCCCGGCCTCGACGATGCATCGCACCAGCGCGGGGTGACGTTCAGCCGTCCAACCCAGCACGAAGAAGGTGGCGCGCACGCCGTGGCGCGCCAGCAGTTCGAGACAGCGCTCGGTGTTGGCCACGACCCGCGAAGCCTGTTCCGCCCAGCGCTCCGGCGGCACCGTCGCCAGATAGTTGTGGCCGTGGAACCACTCCTCGACATCGATGGTGAGGATGTCCGGCGGCCCGTTCATCCTGCTCATACCCCTCCCTCGGCCCCCGACTTCGCCTCCGGCTCCGCCACGCAGGCGAACTGCAGCCAGCGGGTGTCCCCCAGCCGGCCGAGCGCCGCCAGATTGATCAGCCGGAACTTCCACGAACGGGTCGGCGTGATGCCGGCCTGCCGCGTCAGGCGGTAGCCCGCCGTGGCGAACAGGCGACCCATGCTGCGACGCGTGTAGAAACGCACATGCGTGCGGTCGAGGATCCCCTCGTCGGCATACTTCCATTCGCCGCCGACCACCAGATTCCACAGGTTGGGAAAATGCCGGACGTTCGGAATCGAGGCCACCACGCAGCCGCCCGGCGCCAGCTTGGGTCGCAACAGACGCAGCAGTGTTTCGGGCGCGTAGAGGTGCTCGAGCAGATCGTTCAGCACGGCGCAGTCGAAATAGGCGTCGGGCAGATCGGGCACGCGCGCCAGCGCATCGCCGGTGAGCACGCGATCGAGTCGCTCGACCGCCATCCCGGCGGCGAGCGGGTCGAGTTCGATTCCCCACACTTCGGCGCCGCGCGCCTCGCGCAGGCGCGACGCGAAGCACCCCTGTCCGCACCCCACGTCGAGGATGCGGCGCGCCCCGGCCGGCACGAACGGCACCATCTCCGGCCGCGGCCGCGCGAAGTAACCTGTCCCGCCCGTCATGCGCGCTCCTCGCCCCCGCCTCGTGGCCGGGCGCCGCACAGCCTAGCACCCCGGACGGCGCCTCCGCCAGCCTCGACCTTGCCGTTCGGCCCCGCCGGCGCGGCGCACTCGACACGCCGCGCAACGCGGCCTAGACTGACGCCGGCCAGGGACACCCGCCACGGACGGAAAGAGCGCTCATGCCTGACATCCTGCGCCGGACGACCGCTTTGGCGGTGCTGCTGCTGGTGACCGGGTCCGCAACGGCCCGCACCGCACCGCCTCCGCCGAACATTGCCGCGCCCGACTCGGCCTGGCTGCGCCTGACGCTCGCGCCGGAGCGCCTGTCCGGCCTGGCGCGACTCTGGTACCACCGGGACGAGGGACCGGGCGAGGCGCTGCTCCTGCTCGGCGCGGCGTACACGATCAGCGCGGTCAGGGTGGACGGTCAGCCCGCGGTCTGGCGCGAGACCGCCGCGCCCGGCGATTCGTCGGACCGCGATCCGGCACCCGCGACCTGGCGCGCGGCCCGCGCGCTGCGGGTCACGCTGCCGGCGCCTGCAGCACTGCGGTCATCCGCCCGCGTGGTGGAGATCGCCTACGACGGAGCGCAACAGGCCCGGGCACCGTGGTCCTTTCTCCTGCGTCCCGGCGACCTCTTCCACCCCCTCGCCCCCGGCACGTCGCTGGCGTGGCGCGTGGAACTGCCGGGCGTTGACGCCGCGACGGTGGCCGGCAACCTCGTCGCCGTCGGCGCAGGCTACCGGACGCCGCGGCCGGTCGCCGCGCTCTACCTGCTCGGCGCGCTTCACCCGTTGAAGTGGCGCGCGGTCGGGGAGCTGCGGCTCGCCTGCCTGGCGCCCCCCGGCGAAACGACGCCCCCAGCGACCTGGGACCGTTTGACGCGCCTGCTCGAGCGGGCCAGGGGGGATTGGGGCCCTTACCCCTGGCCGACGTTGGTGATCGTCCCGGACCCGGCGCGCGGCGACCGCCCCCGCGCCTATCCCGGCGTCATCGAAACCGGACCGGTCGCGGAGGGGGTGGCGGGCGATGCCGTGCTGCTGCACGAAATCCTGCACGGCTGGTTCGGACTCGGCGTGACCGCGCCGCCATGGGGCGACTGGAGCGAGGGGCTGTGCGCCCTGCTGGCCGACCACGACCTGCGCGCCGCCGACAATCCCCAAGCCGCGGCTCTCTTCCGGCGCGGGCTGCTGCGGCGTTTCACCGCTCTGGCCGGCACACCGGCCGACGTCCCGCTGCGCGACTACGCGCCGGGCGACTCCGTCACCGACGTGGTCGGTTACGGCAAGGGTCTGTTCTTCTTCCTGGAGCTGCGTCGCGAACTGGGCGAGGCCCGCTTCGTGGAGGGGTTGCGGCGGTTGCAGAGCCGGCACGGCGGCGGACAGGCGGATTGGTCCGATCTGTTCCGCTGCTTTCCGGCCGACGCGTCCGGCGGCCTCGTGTCCTTCTTCACCGCCTGGCTTGACCGACCGGGGGGGCCGGGCCTTGCAGCCGAAAACGCCACCTACGACCGGGCCCGGCGCGAAGTGCGGGTGAACATCCGTCAGCGCGCCGCGGCGTCCGGTCTCCGATCGGGCCTCCCGCCCGCGCCGTGGCCGATGCGCGTGCGGCTGCGCCTGGACGGACTCTCGAGCGCCCCGGTCCTGGTCGCGCTGGACAGGGCGGAACGGATTTGTCGCCTGCCGGCCGCCACCATACCCACCGCCGTGACGGCAGACCCCTTCTGGGAGACTTTCCGGTTGCTCGAAGACCCCGATCCGCCGCGGGCGCCGCTCGGCGGACGTTCCGGTCGGTGAGGCGGGAGCGGCCGCTCGGCGCGACGGTCAGCCGACGCGCGCGAGCGCCTGCGCCAGGTCTTCGGTGAGATCCCCGATGTCCTCGATCCCGACCGAAATACGGATCAGGCCGGGCGCGATGCCGGCCCGCGCCAACTCCGCGTCGGAGAGCGGGCCGTGCGTCATCGTCGCGGGGTGCTCGATCAGCGATTCCACACCGCCCAGGCTCACCGCCAGCACCAGCAGCCGCGTGGCCTCCACGAAGCGGAGCCCCGCCTCCCGCCCCCCCTTCAACTCGCACGCGACCATGCCGCCAAACCCGTGCATCTGCCGGCGCGCCAGTTCGTGCTGCGGATGCTCCGGCAGGCCCGGATAGTGCACCCGCTCGACCGCGGGATGGGCGGCGAGAAAACGGGCCACGGCCAGGGCGTTTTCGTTGTGACGCTCCACGCGCACGGCCAGGGTCTTCATGCCACGCAGCAGGAGCGAGGCCGCGTGCGGATCGAGGCAGCCGCCAAGCAGCTTCTGCTTGCGCCAGATCCGCTCCATCACCGGCGCCGCACCGATCGCGCAGCCGGCGATGACGTCGGAATGTCCGGAGAGATACTTGGTGGCGCTGTGCACCACCACCTCGGCGCCCAGCGCGAGCGGGTTCTGGTTGATGGGCGAGGCGAAGGTGTTGTCAGCAACCGTGAGGATGCCCCGCGCACGCGCCTCCGCGGCGACGGCCGCGATGTCGGTCAGCACGAGTTTGGGGTTGTCGGGCGTCTCAACGTAGAAGACGCGCGTGTCGGGCCGCGCCGCCCGCGCGAAATTCCCCGGCTCGCGCGGATCGACGAAATCCACCGTCACGCCCAGGGCGCGCAGATCCCGGCCGAGCAGCTCGGTGGTGGCCGCATACAACGAATCGGCCGCCACGACATGGTCGCCGGGGCCGAGCAGGGCGTAGAGCGTCGTGCTGATGGCGGCCATGCCGGAGGCGAAGGCGAGCGCCTTCTCGCCCCCCTCGCAGTCGGCAACGACACGCTCCCACACCTCGACGGTCGGATTGCCCCAGCGGGTGTAGAAGGCCGACGGGTGGGTCTCGTCCGCGTATCGCGCCCCCTGCGCCGCGCTGGCGAGACGGAAGGTCGCACTCTGGTAAACCGGTGTGGCCATCGGCGCGGAAGGGGACTCCGCCGGCGGGTGATGCACCACGCGGGTCCGCAGGGCGGACCGACGAGTCGGATCAACGGTCAAGACACGAGCCTCTCGCGGAGCGCCTCGCTACGGCTGCACCGGATAGCGATCCGGCCGCGCGAACAGATCGATCAGGAAGGTGCGCTTACTGAAACTGGCGCGATGACTGGCGCCCTCGGGAATGTGATAGGCCTCGCCCTGCTGGTAGAGATCGGTGTGTCCGCCGATCTCCAGCGTCATCTCGCCCGCGACCACGGTACCCCACTGTTCGCAGTGATTATGGTCGGGGAAGGAGGTGCCTTCATCCATCTCGAAGAAAACAACCTGTCGGTCGTCATTGCGCAGGCAATGGCCGATCACGCCCGAAACGGGCACGACAACCAGGGGCAGGGAGAGGATCTCCCGGGGCCAGAGGCTCTGTCCGGGCTCGGTCCTGCCGGTCTCCATGCGCTCCTCCTCGTTTGGAAGGGTATCTCCGGAACGCGGTGCGCGCGTCCCGCAGGACATCTTAGCCTGCCGCCGGGGAAGTGCAAGAGCCGGACACGGCCGGGTGTCTCGGAACCGGCCGGGCGCACGGGCACGCGACCAGTTCAGCCATTGACAGCGCCACTGAGGTCGTTCGGCAGCCAGAAGCGGAAGACGCTCCCCTCGCCCGGCGTGCTCGCCACGACCAGGTCGCCCCCCATGCCCCGCACAATGCTCTGGCTGATCGCCAGGCCCAGTCCGGTGCCGCCGCAGCGACGGGCCGTGTCGGCGCGGCCCTGGTCGTAGGGGTCGAAAATCGCCGACAGCAGCGACGACGGGATCCCCTCGCCCGTGTCGGCGATCTCCACTTCCAGCCACCCGGACCGCCCGGGACGGGGCCGGCAGTTCAGCGACACCCCGCCGCGGGAGGTGAACTTCACCGCGTTGCCGAGCAGATTGCACAGCACCTGACGCACCCGCGTCGCGTCGCCCCGCTGCTCGACCGGCACCTCCGGGTCGATCCGCACCTCGAACGACAGACCCTTGACGAGCGCGGTGGGACGCACCGCCTCCGCCGCCTCCCGGGCGGTCTCGCGCAGATCGTACCGAATCGTTTCGAAGCGCAGCCGACCGGCCTCGATCTTCGATAGATCGAGCACGTTGTTGATCAGCGTCAGCAGGGCCTCGCCGCACGCCTTGATGGCCGTGGCGTACTCCAGGGGCTCCGGCCCGAGCGGCAGCAGGTTGAGGAGATCGGCGTAGCCCATGATCCCGGTCAGCGGGGTGCGCAATTCATGCGACATGCTGGCCAGGAATTCACTGCGGTTGCGCGCCCTCCGTTCGACCTCCCGCCACGCCTCCGCCTCCTCCGCTCGCCGGACGGCAAGCGCCCCGACACTGTCGAGCAACTTCCCCCAGCCGGCATCCGCCTCCGGCACGCCATGCCCGAGGAGGGCGGCAGGCACCTGCTCGCCGTGACGTCCACGGACCCGCAGGGCGGTCGCGCGCACCAGACTGCCGCACGCCCCGCAGCGCCAGCCGGTCAGCCAGCCTCCCGCCGGCGCCGCCGGGAGGCCGGCCAGAAGTTCCGCGCGACAGTCCGCCGCCAGCGATCCGGCCCCCTCCGCCCCGCCCGGCAGCGTCCGCTCGCGCCAGCCGTCTCCCACGCGCTGGAACAACAGCACCCGCGGTCCGCCGGCGGCCGCGATCCCCGCCGCCAGCGCGCCCAGACTCGTTTCATCCAGCCGGCAGGACGCCACCAGCGCGTCCGACGCACCCGGGCAGACCGCCACTTCGCTGACATCGGTTTGGCGGGTGATCATGCGCATCCCGTGGGGAAAAGGCCGGCCGGACCGCAACCTAAAACCAGACTTTAGGTTCGGACGAGGCGACGGTTTCTTGAGCCGGGATTGCGATCGCCGCGCGGATCCTAGGCCGCGGGCAACAACAACTTCCCCGCGCGGGCCGGTGCCGCGGCGGGCAGGAGGAAATCGGCCACGACGGGGAAATGGTCGGACGGCCTGGCCTTTTCGTGGCCGAAGAACCGGTCGAAGTCGACCCGCTCGACCCGCCCCACCTCGAGCCGGGGCCGGTAGAGCACATAATCGATGCGGCGAGCGCCGAGCAGGGCCCGCTTGACGCCGCGGAGCGACCCGAGGCCGCGGAAGGTGGCGGCCGCCTCCGGCGCGAGCGAATTGCCCGCCCGCCAGGCGTCGTGCAGCGCCGTGTCGCGCCGAGCGCCGTCGGCCAGCGTGAGCAGTTCGGGCGAGTTGGCCACGGCATTGAAGTCGCCGGTGAGGAAGAGGGGCGTGTCGTCGCCGAGCTGTCGCACCCGCGCCGTCACATAGTCGCGCAAAGCCAGCGCGCTGCGTCGTCGCGCCAGCCCGCTGAAGGCCTCGAGATGGGTGGTGCCCATCACGAACGGCTGACCCCCGCCCAGCAGCTCGAAGGTCTGCCAGGTGGCCACCCGCGGGCGCGTGCCGGGCGCAAAGCGTGAGGCCGGCACCCCCGGCGTCGGCGAGAGCCACCAGGTATCGGACTCATCCTCGGCCGGGCGGACACGATCCCGGCGGTAGAAGATGGCGCAGTACCAGTTGTGGACACTGTCGGAAAGATCAGTCCTCGACAGGTTGCCTTCCCCGACGAAGTCGTACTCCGGAAGCAGCTCCGCCAGCTCGATCAACTGGGCCAGGTTCGCCTCCTGGGTGCCTACGACATCCGGCGCGTACTCACGGAAGATGCGCGCCACGCTGCGCTTGCGCAGTCGCCAGGGATGGCTCCGCCTCAGCTGCGTGGATGTGAGCAGATTGAATGTCATGACGCGCAGGGTTGCAGAGTGCAAGGTCCTCGAATCTCCAGGCGAGTGCCAGGGAGCGCGTGTCGCCCCCGGCCAGGTGGTAGCCAGTCGTTACAATTTCGCGCCCTCGGGCGGCATCCGCAAGGCGCGCGGACCCGGATCGGGAAGCATGCGCCACGGTGCAGCCGCGTGATTGCATAAAACGGGCCGCGCTCCGGAAAGTTTCAAGTATTGTAATTTATTTTAAGGCAATGATTTACGGCGACGACTCGCCTGATTGAACAGCTCCAGCTGCGGAGGATGCAATGGCAGCCCGGCGCGTTGCAGGACGGCGGCGATCCAGTGGTCGCGATCGCGCGGCGCGAGGGCGAGACGGGGAAAGCCGAATTCGTCGAGCAGCCGGTCGATCAGCTGGTCGATCGCACCCTGGAAGTCCACGGAGGTGTCGCGCGTGCCGTCGAACGACGGGGGGGCGATGACCGGCACCTTCACGAGCAGTGTGTAGCTCGACATCCAGGCGCGCAGGAACGGTTCGAGGTCGGGCCGTCGGCCGGCGGCATGGACCATGTAGGCGTAATTGTCCACGACCGAACGATCGCACACGACCGCTTCGTAGCGGCTGGCGACCTCGATCTCGCGCGCCACCTGGGAGTGCAGGATCCACGACTGGGCGGCGATCGTCGTGTCACGGTTGATCGGCAGCGGGCAGGCGCGGGCCACCTCCTTGACGATGTCGACGCTCAGATCGAGCCGCTTGAGACAGGCGGCCAGCTCGAAACAGAGCGTCGTCTTGCCGACGCCGTGGGTGCCGATAAACGCGATCTTCATGACGCGGGAGGATAGGGTGCCGGACCGGCCAAGTCCAGCGCCGCCTGCGCGGCGGCAGAAGAGCGAACACAGCTCCCGGACGATTTGCTATACTGGAGGCTTCGAAAGGCCGTTCCGCTTGGGCCATGTAAGACCGTCGCGTCTTCCACCGGCGGTCGGCCGGCAACGCCGCCGAGCCCCTGGGTCCCTGCGGCGGCTTTTGGTGCGCTCATCACAGCAGGAAGGATCAGCATGTCTCGCCGCAATTCTTCTGCCGCGGCTGCCGTCACCGTGGGACTCGTCGTCATCCTGCTCGCCACGCTCCTGCCGGGCGCCATCGCCGCCGCTGTGCTCCCGATCCCGCATCACGATCTGGTCGTCGTGGAAGCTCCTGGCGGGACCCTCGCCGCGCTGGCAGCCGCCGGCTACGACATCGTCGGCGGCAAACCGGGCTTCGAGGCGAAAATCCTCGCCACTCCCGCCGAGCAGGCGCGCCTGACCGCCGACGGCTACCGCTTCGTGGTGGAGCAGCAGGACCTGGAGTCGTTCTACGCCGCCCGCGGCGGCAAGGGAATCGGCTTCGGCGCCTTCCATACCTATTCCGAGACCATGGACCAGCTCGACGCACTGCACGCCGCCTACCCGACCGTCACGACTGCGAAGTACGCGATCGGCACCACGAGCGAGGGACGCACGGTCTGGGCACTGAAGGTAAGTGACAACCCCGATGTCGACGAGAGCGAGCCGGAGGTGCTGTTCGACGCCCTGCACCACGCGCGCGAACCGATGTCGACCGAGGCCTGCCTGCTGCTGATCGAGTACCTCGGCGCCAACTACGCGACCGACCCCTACGTGCGCTGGCTCGTCGACGAGCGCGAGATCTACTTCGTGCCGATCGTCAACCCGGACGGTTACGTCTACAACGAGCTCACCTACCCCGACGGCGGCGGCATGTGGCGCAAAAATCGACGCGACAACGGCGACGGCTCCTTCGGCGTGGACCCGAACCGGAACTATCCGTACGAGTGGATCGGCCCGGGATCCAGCGACGATCCCTCAAACGACCTCTATCGCGGCCCCTACGCCGGCAGCGAGCCGGAAGTACAGGCCCTGATGAACCTGTCGCTCACGCATCAGTTCCAGACCGCGCAGAGCTTCCACACCTACAGCGACTACGTGCTGATACCGTGGGGCTTCACGCTCGATCACACGCCCGACGACGCCATCCTGCGCGACGTCGCCAACACCATGGCCGCCACGAACGGCTACACGGTCGGCCAGGCGCCCGAGATCCTCTACGTGGTGAACGGCAGCGCGACCGACTGGCAGTACGGCGAGCAGGCGGTCAAGGGGAAGATTTTCGCCTTCTCCAACGAGATCGGCAACGACACCGACGGCTTCTGGCCGCTCGACACCCGGATCCCCCAGCTGTTCCAGGACAACCTCCCGGGAGCTCTCCACCTGATCGAGGTGGCCGGCCCCTCCCTTTTCGTGCGCAACCTGGCCGTGACCGGCGGCGACGGCAACGGCCGCCTGGACTCCGGCGAGAGCGCCGGCCTCGCCTTCGACGCGCTCAACGGCGCGGTGATGATGAACGCGGACGACGTGACGGTCACCCTGCTCAGCGACGACCCCTACCTGCAACTGGGCGAGGCGCAGCGCCTGCTCGGCACGCTGGGTCCCCGTACGACCTGGAGCTGCGCCGCGCAGCCCTTCCAAATGACCGTGGACGCGGCCTGTCCGGCCCAATACGTCATGCCGCTGATCCTGCGCTTCGCCTGGACCGGCGGCGCGAAGGATGTGGCGGTGAATCTGCCGGTGGGGGCGCCGACCGTGCTGGTCGCCGACGACCTGGAGAACGGCACGCTGCTCTGGAAGCTTACCGCGCCGTGGGGCCTGACCACGGCCGACAGCCATTCCCCCACCCACTCGCTCACCGATAGTCCCTCGGGCTCTTACGCGAACAATTCCAGCCGTTCGGCGCAGCTGCTCAACCCGCTGGACCTCACGGGAATCGGCCTGCCGACCCTGGCCTTCTGGACGCGGTACGTCACCGAGGCCGGGTATGATTTCTGCCTCGTCGAAGCCTCCACCGACGGCGTCTCCTGGCAGACGCTGGCCAGCTACAACGGATCGCAGACCGCCTGGGTGCAGAAGATCATCCCGCTCGACGCCTATGCGGGGCAGACGCAGTTGCGTCTGCGCTTCCGACTCAAGAGCGACGGCTCCGTTACGGACGACGGCTGGTACCTCGACGATGTGGTCATATCGGGGTACCCGGTTCCGGCCGACGCCGCCCCGACGGCTCCGGTGGAGATCGCACCGGTGGACGGCGTCACCGTGACAACCCCTGTGTTCACGGTGCTCAACGCCACCGACCCCGACGGCCCGGCTCCGCTGACGTACGGGCTGCGCATCTACAGCGACCCGCTCTTCACCCTGCCGGTGCTCACACAGACCGGTCAGGCGGAGGGAGTCGGCCAGACGATCTGGAGCCTGCCGGCCGACGCGCTCGAAGGCGGCACCTGGTACTGGCGCGCCTGGGCCGACGACTCGATCCTGCGCGGGCCGCTCAGTTCCGGCGCAGCGTTCGTCCTCGACACGCAGACCGGCGTCGATGACGGCGCCCGCCGCTCCTTCCTCGCCGCGACGCCGACCGGCGGCGGCATCTCCTTCCGCTTCACGGTGCCGCGCGCCGGCCGCGCCACGCTTACCCTCTACAACCTGCGCGGCGAACGGGTGGCGGTCGTCTTCGCGGGCGAGATCGCCGGCGAAACGACGACGATCTGGAATCAGCGCGACACGGCCGGAGCTGCAGTCGCCTCCGGTCTCTACCTGGCCCGCCTGAGCGGACCCGGCACGGAACTCTCGCTCAAGCTGCTCGTGGTGCGCTGACCGGCGATGCTGCCGGCCCCTCTCGCGGCCCGCCGCCTTCAGGGCGGCGGGCCTTTTGCGTGACGGCCGTCCGCGCGCTCCCTATCCTCGCTCCTGCCCCCTGTAAACGGCGGCGCTCCATCCAGCGTCTTCAGTGTCAGTCCGGAAGGAGGCGACGGTGATGACAGAATCCGCACATCGACAGGACGGGGAACTGGCCCGCCGGGCGGCCGCCGGCGATGAGCGGGCCTGGCGCGCGATCTACGACGCGACGTGCCAGCCGCTCTTCAACTTCCTGTGCTGGCAGCTGGGCGACCGCGAAGCGGCCCGCGACGCGCTGCAGGAGACCTACCTCGCCGCGTACCGCCAGCTCGGCGGCTACCGCGGCGAAGGCAGCCTGCTTGGCTGGTTGCGGGCCATCGCGCTGCGCAAGGGGTTCGACTGGAAGCGGGCGTTCTGGCGGCGTCTGCGCCTGCGGGAACGGCTGGCCGGCGAGCCGGTCGCCGCGGTGCTCCCGCGCGAGGAGATCGTCCTCGACGCGGAGCGGGCGGCGCTGTGGCGGGCGATCGGCGCCCTGTCACCGCAACAGCGGGCGGCCCTCCTCCTCCACGAAATGGAGGAGTTGCCGGTCGCCGAGGTGGCGATGGCGCTCGGTTGCGCCGAAACCACGACGCGGGTCCACCTGCACCGGGCCCGCGAACGCATGCAGCGGCTGCTCCGCACGGACGAGCCGGTTTCCGTCGTCGAGGAAATGGGAGGGCAGCAGACATGAAGCACGATTTCGACCGCAACGGCTTCCGCCTCACCGACCGCGAGCGCGCGGAGCTCTGGCAGCAGATCGACCCGTCGGCCCGCCGGCGCGCCGCCTGGCGGCCGCGTCTCGTCCCGGCGCTGGCCACCGGAGCCGTGGCCCTGGCCGCCATCGCCCTGGTGATGATGAATTTCCCGCGCCGCGGCACGGACCTGCCCGCGCCGCCCGCCACGCCGTCCATCACGCGCATCGTCGCGCAGTCCGCGGCCCCGGCGGCGCCGCCGCAGAGCGTCACCGTCGTCCCTTCGGCGGAGAGCCGCCGGGAGTCCGCGGGCGACGCGCCAGGGATAGCGGAAGCGACCCGGATCGCCGACGACGACCGTGTCGCCTCTGACCGTCAGGCCCCGCCCGATATCGCGGACGCCGCCCGCCAGACCCCGGTCGTCAACGCCGTCCAGGAGCAGCGGATCACCGGGGAGCGTCGGATGAAGTATTCCATCGACTCCGTCGAGGAGACTGTGGCCAAGCAATCCGGCGCGTCCGGGAGCGGCAAGAAGATGTTCACGCGCGGCGGCCGCACGGGCGAGGTCAGTATGCACGTGGGCGATACGCCCGCGGACAAGTCGCGCAACGAAAGCTCCGGCGGGCTCACGCTGAGCCCCGGCGAGGCGCCGCCGGCCGCTCCGCGCGGCGGGCGTCCCGTCGCTGACGAGGAGCACGACTTCCGCACGCGCTGCTGGATCCCTCCCCAGGATCCGGCGTTCGACGCGATGTCCTTCCGGCACTCCGGCGTCAATCCGTTCGTGGTCACCGACGCGGACCCGCTGTCGACCTTCGCGCTCGATGTGGACAACGCCTCTTACACGCTGACGCGCGCCTACCTCGAGCGGGGCGAGCTGCCGCCCGCGGCGGCCGTCCGGGTGGAGGAGTGCGTCAACTTCTTCGCGCAGGACTACCCCGCGCCCGACGGAGGCGACTTCCGGATCGCGGTCGACGGCGCCCCCTCCCCCTTCGGTGAGGGGTACGAACTGCTGCGGATCGGCCTGCGCGCGCGCGACGTGTTGCCGGCGGCGCGCCGGCCGGCCGCGCTCACCTTCGTGATCGACGTATCAGGCTCGATGCGCCGCGAGGGGAGGCTGGAGCTGGTCAAGAGCGCCCTGCGGGTGCTGTTCGACGAGCTCGACGCGGACGACACGGTCGGCATCGTCACCTACGCGACCCACGCGGAGGTGGCGCTGCCGCCGACCCCGGTCTCCCGGCGATCGCGTATCGAAGGCGTCATCGCCAGGCTCGAGCCCCGGAACTCCACGAACGTCAACGAGGGTCTCGAGTACGGCTATCGCATGGCGCGCGAAAGCTTCCGGACCGGCGCCGTCAACCGGATCGTCCTCTGCTCGGACGGCGTGGCCAACGAAGCGATCACGGTGGCCGAGGGGATCCTCGACGACGTGCGCCGCGAGGCCGACGCGGGGATCCACCTGACGGCGATCGGGGTCGGGATGGGCAACTACAACGACGTCCTGCTCGAGCAGCTCGCCGACCGGGGCGACGGCAACTACTTCTACGTGGACGACCTCGACGAGGCGCGCCGGGTCTTCCGCCGCAACCTCACCGGCACGCTGCAGACCGTGGCGCGCGACGCCAAGGTGCAGGTCGAGTTCGATCCCGACGTCGTGCTGCGCTGGCGGCTGCTCGGCTACGAGAACCGTGACGTGGCCGACCGCGACTTCCGCAACGACGCGGTAGATGCCGGCGAGATCGGCGCCGGGCACCAGGTCACGGCGCTCTACGAGATCAAGTGGACGCCCGTTGGCGCGCGACGGTCCGCACAGCGGCGCGGCGCCGGCGCGGCGCTGGGGGTCGTCCGGCTGCGCTACCGCGAGCCGGAGAGCGAGGGGCGGCAGGCCGGTCTGGCGCGGGAACTGAGCCGCCGCATCACGCCGCGCGATCTCAGCCGTTCCTTCGGCGCGGCCGATCCGCGCCTGCGGTTGGACGCCGCGGTGGCGGAGTTCGCCGAGATCCTGCGCGGCAGCCCGTGGGCCAGGGGCGGCGACCTGGATCGCGTGGCGCGTCTCGCGGCGGAGGTGGCGGACGAACTGCCGCGCGACGACGCGGTGGCGGAATTCGCCCGCCTCGCCCGCACGGCGGCCCGGCTGCGGGGGGCCGACGACGCCGGGGAGGAACGGGAATAGACCCCGACCGCCGCCGACCGACGCACCGCCGCCCCGCGCCCGGTCAGCGCGGGGCGGCGGTGTGTCGCGCGACGGCGCCGGGGCCGCCCGCTCAGTAGCGCATGATCACGCGCAGTTCCCGCAGCGAATCGGCCAGGGCAAAGCGCGCCTTGGCGAACTGCGGCGGTCCCATGCGGGTGTGGTTGTTCGACACGCCGCCCCCCTCCTTCGGCTTCGGAAAAGGGAAGGTGCGCATGTCGAATTTGCCGTTTCCGTTCTTGTCGTGGAAGACCTGCAGGGCGTAGATCGTGTCGAACGGCACCGACACGAAGCGCACCTGCACGCTGTCGGGCCGCACCGGCACGACCAGGCGCGCGAAAGCCTGATCCGGCTTGAGCCAGCCCTGCGGGCCGCGGAAGAGGGCGAACAGCAGACTCCCTCCCTGGTCGCCCCGCACGCCAACCGCCGTGACCACGATCTGGCCGTCCGGCGGGAGCGGCGCGGCCACGGCAATGAGTTCGTCCTGCCCCTGCGCCTCCTGCGCCGTGACCGGCGCGGCCACGACGACCAGAGCCAGCAGGCACGGCAGCAGACCCGGCTTGATGTCCTTCATGCCCCCCCTTTTCGGCGCCGACGCGCCAGACTAGCGCACCTCCGCACGCACCAGCTCGACCGCGACCCGCGGATTCAAAAGCAGCAGCCCCTCCTGCCCCTCGAGCGAGTCGGCGCCACGCTTGATGAGATCGATGGTCTGCGCCGGCGTCAGGCCGGGACGCAGGGCGATCAGCTTGCCGGCCAGGTTGGCCGCGTTGGGCGAAGCCATCGAGGTGCCCGACATCTTCATCCGCCTGCCGCCCGGGATGGTGCTCTCCACCTCGAAACCGTTGGCGTAGATCACGACGCGGCGGCCGCGGCTCGTGAAGCCGGTGCGCCGGCCGGCCTGGTCCACGGCGCCGACCATCAGCAGGTTGGGCAGGTCGAGCGCGCCGGGAATCGAATGGTCGAACTCCACGTCGTTGTCGTCGTTCCCGGCCGCGGCGACGAACAGGATGTCCGGCGCCTGCGCCAGCGCGCCCGCCATCCCCTGTTTAAGGATTCCGAGGTACTCGGCGGCCATGCGCGAGCGCTCCGGCGCACCGGCGCCGATGTTGTTCGCCTCGAGCATCCCCTCGATCTCCTTGAGGCCCCAGCCCCAGCTCATGTTGACGACCCGCACGCCGTGCGCCTTGAAATAGTCGACCGTGCGCCGGTAGGAATCGGCGTGGCGCAACGCGGACTCGCGCGTGAGCGGCTCGGGAATGGTGTGGTAGTCGAAGCTGATACGGGCCGTCAGCACCTTCGCGGCCGGGTTGCCGTCGAGCGCCAGGCCGGCCACGTGAGTGCCATGAGCGTAGAGCCCGACAAAACCGAGTCCCTCCATGAACGGCTGCACGTCGGCCGGCGCCATGGTCGACATCCGCTGCCGCAGCGCGGAGGCCTCGGGACTCTCCACGCCCGACTGCAGATCGGTGAACCCCTTCATCTCCGCCAGCGCCTGCGGGAGCCGTTCGGTCTGGTCGCCGGTCGGGTGGAGCAGTTCGGTCACAGGGCGTCCCGCGCGGTCGAAGGCGATGCCGTTGACGTCGTCGATGAAGCCGTTGCCGTCGTTGTCAAGACCATCCGGCTTCTCCGCCGGATTGACGAAGACGCGGTCGCCGAACACCGGCACGTCGACGCCGGCGTCCCACACCGCGATCATGACCGGCGTCAGTCGGTCCCGGGCGGGATCGAGCGTGACCATGCGATCGGCCCAGATGTCGCTCTGCCCGGCCGCTTCGGCCGGCGCGCCGGCCAGGAAGGTGACGAAGGCGGCGATCATTTCGTCACGCAGCGGCAGCACCGTGCGCAGCGCTGCGCCCAGACTGACCACCTGGGCCGCCAGGTCGGCGCTGATCTCGCCGGAACCCGCGGCGACGGGGTCGATCTGGCTCTGCACCATGCCGAGCAACAGGGCCGGGCTGGCGATCTCCATACGTCCCTTCATCGCCTCGATGTTGTTGCGCACGAGGTCGATCGGCAAAGAGGCCAACTGCGCGTCGAGAGCGGCGCGGAAGGCGGCGCGGAACGCCGGCGTCGTGAGGTCGGCGCCGGCAGCGGTGCGGGCCGCGACCCAGGCCCGCGCGGTCAGGCCGGTCGTCAGGCGCTGCGCCTCCTTGTCCTCGCGCGCGCGCAACGACTCCACCCGCGCCTGCGCGTCCTGATCGCGTCCCTCGAGCAGATCGAGCGAGAGCAGCGTGTTGTCGAACCGACGCAGGGCCGCCGCATCTTTGATGTCGTAACGCGAGAGATCGGCCTCGATGTCGGCTCGCACCTGACCGCAGAAAGCCGCGAAAAGCGCGTCGTCCTGGACCAGCTCGGACACCTTCCCGGTCACTTTGTAGGCATGACGCGGCAGGTCGTCGAGCGAACGAACGGGGAGCTTGTCCGCGGCGGATGCGCCCCCCACGCCCAGCAGCAGTCCCAGCGAGAATCCGACCGCCCGCAGGCGCCCGCGGGTGAACACACGACCCGATG
The DNA here is from genome assembly GCA_963732385.1 of uncultured bacterium. Classification (GTDB taxonomy): domain Bacteria; phylum Krumholzibacteriota; class Krumholzibacteriia; order LZORAL124-64-63; family LZORAL124-64-63; genus CAVSZB01. Next base: position 1,021,892 of record CAVSZB010000007.1, read on the forward strand.
TCATCATCGCCAACTCCTTGCCGGTGGACCACAATAGAGGAAACTCGGGAATCAGGATCGGCCCGGACGCGGGCGCCGTCAAGCAACGCCCGACATCGCAGCCTGCCCGCCGTCAAAAAACATCCGCCCCACGGACGGTCCGTGGGGCGGTGCGCGCGGAATCAAAAACTGCGCAGGCGGTCAGGCGCCCACCGGCGCGGGCGTCTCGCCCGCGTCGCGCAGAAGGCGTGCCCAGTCGAAGTCCACCTTGCGCTGGATCTCGGCCAGAAGCGCCTCATTGCCCGGCTTGAACAGGTGCTTGAAACGCCCCTGCGGCTTCATCCAGTCGACGATCGGCACCTGCTGCTTCGGCTTGTGGTTGACGACATACTTCCCGTCCTCGACCTCGAACAACGGCCAGAAGTTCGACTCGACGGCGATCCGCGCCATCTCCATGCCGAGCTCCATCTCGAAGTGCCAGCCGACGGTGCACGGCATGAGGATGTTGATGAACGCCGGGCCCGGCGTATCGAGCGCCTTCTGCACCTTGGTGGCGAGATCGCGCCAGTGGAAAGGAGTCGTCTGCGCGACGTACGGGATGTTGTGCGCGACCATGATGCGGGTCAGATCCTTGCGGTGCTGCTCCTTGCCCTGGCGCACCTTCCCCGCGGGCGCAGTGGAGGTGTGGGCGCCGAACGGGGTGGCGCTCGAGCGCTGGATCCCCGTGTTCATGTAGGCTTCGTTGTCGTAGCAGATGTAGACCATGTTGTGGCCGCGCTCCATCGCGCCCGAGAGCGACTGCAGGCCGATGTCGTAGGTCCCGCCGTCGCCGCCCATGGCGATGAAGTTGATGCGCTCGCGCTCGGCCGGCAGTTCGCCGCGCTTCTTGAGCGCGCGGAAAGCCGTCTCCACTCCCGAAACGGTGGCCGCGGAATTTTCGAACGCCGAGTGGATGAACGGGATCTTCCACGCGGTGTAGGGATAGATCGTGGTGACGACCTCCATGCACCCCGTGGCGCAGCCCAGGACCGTGTCCGCACCGGCGGTCAGCATGACCTGGCGCAGGATATTGGCTCCGGTGCAGCCGGCGCAGGCGCGATGCCCGCCGGCCAGGAGGTCCTCGTGCTTGGTGAGCTGCTGCAGATTGACAGCCATCGTGGCCTCCCTTCCTAGAGCCTCACGCCCAGGAGATTGATCGTCTCGCCTGTCTTGCCTTTGGCCGCGTCGACCAACCGGTCGATCACACTGGCGATCTGCCGCAGATCGCAGTCGCGGCCGCCCAGGCCGTAAATCCAGTTGAGCACCGGCGGCGCGCCGGGCTGTCCATAAAGCGCCGAGCGCACTTCGCTGAACAGCGGCCCGCCGGCGGCCCCGAACGACACGGCGCGGTCGAGGACGGCCACCGCCTTGCGACCCTTCAGGGCCGCCGCGATTTCCGTGGCGGGGAACGGCCGGAACAGACGGAGCTTGAGCATCCCGACCTTCACGCCGCGTTCGCGATAGTCGTCGATGACATCCTTCGCGGTGCCGGCGGTGGAACCCATCATCACGAGCGCCACTTCGGCGTCGTCAAGCCGGTACGACTCGAAGAAATCGTAGTGCCGGCCGCTGAGCTCGCCGTACTCACGGCTGATCTGGTTCACCACGCCGAAGGCCCTCTGATGCGCCTCCATCTCGCCGATCTTGTGCTCGAAGTAGTAGTCCGGAAGATCCAGCGGACCGACCGTGATCGGCTTCGCCACGTCGAGCAGCGCGTAGGCCGCCTTGTAAGGACCCACGAACTTCTCCGCGTCGGCGGCGTCGAGGATATGCAGAGAATCGGCGGTGTGGCTGATGATGAAACCGTCGTAGTTGATCATGACCGGCAACCGCACGTCGGCATGCTCGCCGATGCGGAACGCCATCAGCGCGTTGTCGTACGCCTCCTGCGCGCTTTCGCAGAAGAGGTGGATCCAGCCGGCGTCGCGACCGCCCATGGCGTCGCTGTGGTCGCAGTGAATGTTGATGTTGCCGGAGAGCGCGCGGTTCACCAGCGCCATGCAGATCGGCAGGCGCAACGAGGCGGCCACGTAGACCAGCTCCCACATCAGGGCGAAGCCGGCGGAACTGGTGGCGGTGATCACGCGGGCGCCCGCCGCCGCGGCACCGATCGCCGCGGACATGGCCGAGTGCTCGCTCTCGACGAGGATCATCTCCGCGTCGCTCTCGCCGTTGGCGACGAACTCCGCGAACTTGTGCATCATTTCGGTCTGGGGCGTAATGGGGAACACCGAGGCCACATGCGGCCGCGCCTGTTTGAAAGCGTATGCCACCGCCTCGTTGCCCGACAACGCCACGAACTGCTGCTTGGCCATCCCGAACCCTTCCTTTCCCGCGACCGTCACTTCTCGTCGCGGATCATCACGATGGCGGCCTTGCCCTTGGCGGCGGGCGGGCAGTGCTGGGCGCAGATCCCGCACCCCTTGCAATGGTCGTAGTCGAAGCCGGTCATCTTCGTCTTCTCGCCCGAGGCGTCGATGAGGACCGCGCTGTCGGGGCAGTAGATCCAGCAGAACATGCAGTTGATGCAGTTCTCAGCGACGAATTCCGGTTTGAAAGTACGCCAGTCGCCGGTGTTGTAGGTTTGGGAATTGCCGGCCTCGAGGATGATCCCGCCGGCCGGCAGGTCGTGCGCATTCCTGAGGCTCATTCCGTCACCAGCTCCTTGTAGGCCCGCTCGACGGCGGTCACGTTGCCATCGACCACCGCCTGCGAGAACTTGCTCTTGAGACGCGCTGTCAACGAGCTCTTCATGTCGTCTAGCGCCATCATCTCGGTCGCCGCCAGCAACGCGCCGATCATCGGCATGTTGGGAATGGAACGACCTACACAGTCGAGGGCGATCTTGGTGGCGTCGATCGTGCAGACCTTGCCGTCCTTGATCTTGAGCCGCTCGCGGATCCGGGCCGGTTTCTCCACGGTGTTGACCAGGTAGACCGTTTCGGCGCGGCTGCCCGCGGTGACCCCGGCTGCCGCCGACTCGAGCAGCGTGGGGTCGAGGACGATGACGATGTCGGGACTCTCGATGCCGCAGTGCCGGCGGATCGGCTCGTCGGCGATGCGCGTGTAGCCGCGCATCGGCGCGCCGCGTCGCTCGGGCCCGTACTCGGGGAAGCCCTGGCTGAACTTGCCGCGGTCGAGGACGGCCTCCGCGAGGAATATCGCGGCGGTCTTCGCCCCCTGCCCCCCGCGGCCGTGCCAGCGGATTTCGACCATCTTGGCTGCCATGGGTCACGCTCCTTCAGCGCCCGGGCGCGCTCCGGCCCGTCCGCCTAGCGAAGAGTAGTGCTCGAACCGGGCATTTTCAAAGGAAAAAGGGGGCGGCACCCTCACAGCGAACGAGCATTATCATGCCTATTGTCAAGGAATTGCCCGGATCGACGCGGCTTTGATCGCGCGTCGCCGCTGTCTGGCGACTCCCCGCCGGTATGTGCGCCGATGCCGGGCGTGCGGAGTCATTGTCTGACGACGCGGCGGGGGGTAGGCTGCGACTTCACCCCCTCCCAAGGCGAGGTCTGTCATGTCCCCTGCCCCCGACACCACCCTGCGTCTGTCGCTCCGGTTTGACGGCCGCCCTTGCAGCTATGTGCTCGGACGGGGGGTCCTCTCGCTGCTGCCGACGCTGCTGGGCGATCGACCGGCCGTCGTGCTGCTCGATCGGGGCGCCGTTGGCGACCGACGCGAACAGCTGACCGCCAGTCTGCGCGACCGGAGCGACCGCCCGCTGCCCACGCTCACCCTCAACGGCGGCGAAGGGGTGAAGAACCTGGCGACTCTGGAACGGGTCTATAACTGGCTGGCGCGACGCGGGCTGCCGCGGGACGGCACCCTGGTCGGCGTGGGCGGAGGCGCACTGCTCGACCTGGCCGGCTTCGCCGCAGCCACCTGGCAGCGCGGGGTTGACTTCGTGAGCGCGCCGACGACACTGCTGGCAATGGTAGACGCCTCGCTTGGCGGCAAGACCGCCCTCGACGTCGCCGGCGTGAAAAACAACGTGGGCGCCTTCCACCCCGCGATCCATGTGCTGGCCGATCCGGGGTTCCTCGCCACGCTGCCGCGCCGCGAGTGGCGGAGCGGACTCGCCGAGACGATCAAAGCCGCCGTGATCGCCTCACCGTCCCTCTTCGCCAACCTTGAGAGGCACGCCCCGGCTCTGCGCGCGGCGTTCGGCGAGGCGGCTTCCCGTCCCCGCAGCCGCGATCTCGCCCCCGCCGCCGCGTTGCGCCTGCCCTGGACCGTCTGGATCGGCGGCGCGGCGCGGGTGAAGGCGCGCATCGTGGGACGGGACTTCCGCGAGGAGGGTCCGCGCCGCGCGCTGAATCTGGGTCACACGCTCGGACACGCTCTCGAGGCGTCCGGCGGGCTCAGTCACGGCGAGGGGGTGGCCGCCGGCCTGGCGATGGCGGTGGCGATCGCCCACCTGCGCGGCCTCTGCCCGGCCCGCGACGCGGTGCGCATCCTCGCCCTGATCGAAGCCTGCGGCCTGCCGATCGCGCCGCAACTCCCCCCTCTGGCCACGCTCGAGCGCCTGATCGCGGGCGACAAGAAACGTCGCCGCGGCGTCGTCGGCTGGGTCCTGCCGGAGCGGATCGGCCGGGTCCGCCTGGACCAGCCGGTCGACCTGCGGAACGTGGCGGCGGTCCCGGCGCTGTGACCCGTCGCCGGCGCCGCCGAACGCGGTGCCGGCCGCCCGGCGCGCAGGACGGAACAGGCGGGTCAGTACAGACCGACCGGATCGATGTCCAGCATCACTTCCACCCCCCGCTCGCGCGCCTCGAGAGCGCGGGCGCAGGCGGCCAGCCAGCGTTTCCGCTCGGCGCCGAGCGATCCCTTCACCAGCAGTTGCCAACGGTAACGGTCCTGCAGCCGCTCGAAGACCGCGGGCGCCGGCCCGAGCAGTTCGCGCCCCTCGCCGGCCAGCCCCTCCCGCACCACTGCGGCCAAAGTCATGGCCGCCGCCTCGGCGACCGCCTGGCGACGCGCGCTGACGGCCAGTCGCAGCAGACGGCGAGCCGGGGGATAGCCGAGCACCTCGCGGGCAGCCAGTTCCGGCCCCGCGAAAGCATCGTAGTCGTGCCGCGCCGCCGCCTGGATCAGCGGGTGGTCCGGCCGGAAGGTCTGGAAGATCACCAGACCGGGCGTCAACCGACCGGTGCGACCCGCCACCTGGGTGAGGAGCTGGAACGCCCGCTCGTCGGCCCGGAAGTCCGGCAGCGTGAGGCCATCGTCGGCGGCCATCACCCCCACCACCGCCACCCCGGGGAAGTGATGCCCCTTGGCCACCATCTGCGTGCCGACGAGCAGTTGCGCCTCGCCGGCAGCGAACGCGCCGAGGATGCGGGCATGGCTGCCGCGACGACGGGTCGTGTCCTGATCGAGGCGCAGCAGCCGCGCGGCGGGAAACGCCGCCGCCAGGGCGATCTCCAGCTTTTCGGTGCCGCCGCCGGCGGGCAGGAACTCCCGTCCGCCACAGTGCGGGCAGACCGGCGGGGCCGCCTGCGCGTAGCCGCAGTAGTGGCAGAGCAGCCGGCGGGGCCGCAGGTGCCAGGTGAGGCCGATGTCGCAGCGCGGACAGTTCTCCGCGACCCCGCAGGACGCGCACTGGAGCGCCCGCGCGAAACCGCGCCGGTTGTAGTAGAGGATCGCCTGCCGGCCGGCGCCCAGGGCCTCGTCGAGCGCGGCCAGCAGTCGTGGCGAAAAGCCGTCGGGCGCCGGTTCCCCGCGCATGTCCACGAGCTCGACCCGCGGCAGCTCCCCCACCGGACGGTCGGCGAGCGTGAACATCCGGTAGCGTCCTGACCGCCCGTTGGCCCAGCTCTCGAGGTCCGGCGTGGCGGAGCCGAGGATCACCACCGCCCCCGCGGCGCGCGCGCGCACCAGGGCGGCATGCCGGGCGTGATAGCGCGGCTTCTCCTCCTGCCGGTACGAACTCTCGTGCTCTTCGTCGACGACGATGACGCCGAGATCGCGCACCGGCGCGAACAGGGCGGAGCGCGGTCCGACGACGAGACGAATCTCGCCGGCCGCCGCCGCCTCGTGCACGCGGCAGCGCTCCCCCGCCGGCAGCGCACTGTGGATGGCGGCGACCACGGGCCCGAAACGGCCCGTGATGCGCGCGATCGTCTGCGGTGTGAGGGCGATTTCCGGCAGCAGGAAGATGGCGCTGCGCCCGCGTGCGAGCGCTTCGCCGATCACCCTCAGGTAGACCTCGGTCTTGCCGCTCCCGGTCACCCCATGCAGCAGCAGGACGCCGCCGCCTCCCTCGCGGAGCTGGGTGAACGCCGCATCCGCGGCCGCCTGCTGCGCCGGGGTCAGCGCCACATTTTCGCTGTCGTGCAGCGGGAAGTCGACCGCCGCGGTGCGCGTGGCTCGGGCGCGTGTGCCGGGCGTCGGGGGATGGAAAAGCGGCACCACTTCGCCCAGCGGCAGGGCGTAGTACTCCGCCAGCCACCTCGCCAGTTGCCACCGATCTGGCGCCAGGGCGTAGGCGGGGGGCAGCAGCCGCCCGACGGGACGCACGGAGTGACCGTCGACCATCGGCGCCGGGTCGTGCGACGGGCTGACACCGGTCACCAGCCCGATGACCTCGCGTCGGCGCCCGAACGGCACCCCCACCAGGTCGCCAGGCGCGGGAGGGCGTGACGCCGCCCCCTCCTTGGCGGCATCCATTTCCCAGCGGTAGGTGAAGAACTGGTCCAGCGGCACGGGCAGGGCGACCTCCACCAGGAGTCCTCCCCCACCCGGCCGCGATCCGTCGGAGCGCGGCACGTGGCCCCGCCTTTCCGCGCCGGCGTGGCGCGCGCGGGGATGGTAACCCCGCGGCTCCGGCACGGCAACGCCCGCCCGCGTGATGCGGACGGGCGCGGTCCAGACGAGCGAGGGGCATTCGGGCGCGGCTCAGCCGTGCCGCACGCCGAGCAGTCCGTTGACTTTCTCCAGGAACCGCTGGGGACTGAACGGCTTGGTGATGTAGCCGTCGGCGCCCGCCTCCCGACCCTTGTCACGATCCTCGCGCCGGTCGCGGGCGGTCAGCAGGAGGACCGGAATGTCCGCCGTTTCCCGGCTAGCCTTGAGCAGGGCGCAGACCTCGAATCCGTCGCGCCGCGGCATCATCACGTCGAGCACGATAAGGTCGGGCAGCTCGCTGGCGGACAGCGCCAGGGCCTGCTCGCCGTCCGCGGCCTGAATGACCTGATAGCCCTCGGCGGTGAGACTGAAGTCGAGGATGTTCAGGATGGCGGACTCGTCGTCACAGATCAGGATCTTGCGCAAGTTTCAACCTCCCGCGGGCGGCATCGCTCCAGCCGGACTGCTGCACACCCGGTTGTATCGGCCTCAGACGATTCCGCTTGAGACAGGCTCCGCGTCCCTGAGTTCCTGCGGCACCGGCATTCCGCGGCGCTGGCCCTGGAACCGCTCGATCCGGCAGGCTCTCAGCCCCGCCTCCTCGATGAACGGCTCCACCAGGCGCGGGCAGAACTGCGAACCGACGAGCGCGCCGATCTCCGCCGTCGCCGCGGCGAACGTCAGCGGAGAACGATAGGTGCGGCCCTGCAACATCGCGTTGAGCGCATCGGTCAGGCCGACCAGACGCGCGCCGATGGGGATCGCCTCGCCCTCCAGCCCGTCCGGATAACCCTGCCCGTCGAAGCGTTCGTGATGATGCAGAATGACCTGCCGCACCTTGGAAGAGGGCTCCAGCGGCGCCAGGATCTCGAGGCCCAGGTGTACGTGCTGGCGGATCAGTTCGCGTTCGTGGACCGAGAGCGGCGCCGCCTTGCGCAGCATCGGCTCGCTGAGCCGCGCCAGGCCCAGGTCGTAGGTCTTGAGCGCGAAGGCCAGGTTCTCGAGCTCCTCCTGAGGCAGCTTCAGCCGGCGCGCCGTCGCCAGACAGATCTCGTGGCAGATGTCCGTCAGCGCATCGTGCCGTTCACGGCGGACCGCGACGGCCGTGCGCATCGCGTCACGCAACGCCACGAATTCGCGGGTCCGCTCCAGCCAGGCCCCCCGCCGCAGCAGCAGGTGACCGATGCGCGGCGCCATCGCCTCGAGGAGGGCCAGATCGTCGGCGGTGAAATGTCGCCCGTCGAGACGGTTGTTCACGTTGACGACTCCCACGCAATCGAGTCCGTCGAACAGCGGCACGCTCAGCAGCGAGGCGGTAACGTACTGCGGGTCGCTGGCGCGCTTGCCGAAGCGGCCGTCGCCGACGATGTCGTCCACCAGCAGACTGCGCCCGCTTGCCCACACCTTGCCCGCCACGCCCTCCCCGCGCCGCAGACGGCAGCCCTGCACGACGCTGTCGGACAGGCCGACCGCCGCCTCGATCAGCAGATGCTCGCCCGACTCCTCGGGGACCATCAGCGACACGTTGCGAACGCCCATCGTTTCGCCGATCCAGTGCACCAGCTTTTCGGTGAAGTCCAGGGGATCGGTGAACGCGGGCAGGGAGCCCTGCGGACGTCCCCGGTGCACGACCTCGCCGGCGCGCGGGAGCACGATCTGCAGCCGCGCGCCGCTCGGCTGTCGCTTCTCGGCCCAGATGCGCCCCTCGTGCCACTGCACAATGTCGCGACAGATGGTCAGTCCTACCCCCTGACCGCCATGCTCGCGGGTCGACGAACCATCCACCTGGTAGAAACGGTCGAAGATCAGTTCGAGCTGGCCGTCGGGAATGCCGATGCCGGTGTCTTCCACGACGATCTTGACCGCGGTCAGGCCGTCGTAGAGCGCCAGGCGGACCGTGCCGCCCTCCGGCGTGAACTTGACGGCGTTGCTGAGCAGATGCTCGATCACCTGAGCCATCTGCGCCGCGTCGACGCTCAACCGCACGTCGTCCGCCGGCAGATCGAGCTGCAGGTTGATCGCCTTGGCGGCGATCGGGGCGGCGGCCGCCTCCGCCTGCCGTTTTACGACCTCCATCAGGCTGCATTCCTCGCGATGAACGCGCATGGTGCCGTCCTCGATCCGCGATAGATCGAGGATATCGTCCATGATGGCCGTAAGCTGCTCGCACTCCTGGTGGATGACCGTGAGGAACTCGTTGCGCACGGAATCGTCCATCGCCTGCTGATTGTGCACCAGCGTCTCGGTGTAGGCCCTGATGGAGGTCAGCGGCGTGCGCAGTTCGTGGCTGACGTTGGCCACGAAATTGCTCTTGAGTTCGTTCAGGTTCTTCAGCTGCTCCGAAGCGCGCGACAGCTCCAGGTTGTTGCGCGCCAGCTGATCATACAGTTCCGCCGATTCGATCGCGGTGCTGGCATGGCTGCCGAAAACCTCCAGCTGATGAATGATCTCCACGGAGGGCAACCGGCGATCCACGGGATCGTCCACGCTCAGGTAACCGCGCACCTCTCCATCCGTCGACAGCAGCGGCACGATCAGCATGTCGTCCTCGTGCCATTCGTCGGCGGCGCGCTCGCCCAGATTCATGGTAAAGCCGTCCGCGGTGACCGCGGCCCACTCTTCGTCCTGGTGGCTTACGAAGTAGCTCGCCGAAACCCGGAATCTCGGCTGGGTCATCCGCCGGTACTCGTCCATCGCGATCTGCAGACCGATCAGGTGCGCCTTGCCCTCCTCCGTGATGCCGGCGAACGCGCGGGCCTCGAAGACCTGGGTGGAGGGGGACCAGATGCGCAGCAGCACCATCCGGAAACCGAGCGATTCGCGCACCGCTTCCGCCACCTGCTGCAGGACCGGGTTCAGGGAGCGGGTGGCATTGATGCGCGCAGTCAGCTGCAGGATGCGCTCGAGCGTCTGGGCGCGCCGCCCGAGCTGCTTTACCTGGGCCCGCTGCCCCTCCAGCAGACGCGCGCCCTCCTCGCCCGCGCGCCGCGCCTCATCGAGTTGCGCCACGGCCAGCGCGTATTCCGAGGCCAGCGTCACGGAACTGTCCCGCAGGGTCTGCAGGCTCTCCTGCCGCTCTCGCGCCAGCAGACCCGCGCCGGAACACAGCGCCGCGCCGAAAATCGCCGCGTGCGCCACGGCCGCCGGCCACCCGGCCGCGAAACCGAACCGGGCCGAAGCCCCCGTCAGGGCCGCCAGCAGGACCGCGGTCAGGGCGGTCGCGGCCCACACGCACCAGACCCGCCGGGACACCGCGCCGGCGCGCCACAGACGGCGTCCCCCCTCGACCAGGGCCGCCACGATCGCCAGTTCGACCAGGGCCAGCGGGATCGGCAGGGCGGCGCCGTCCGCCACGCCGGTCACCACCCCCGTCAGCCGCGCCGCAGAGAACACGGCCTGCGCCTGACCGGCCAGTTCGACGCCGCGGTACGTGCGCATCCCGGTCCGCAGGCGCGCCAGGCGGAAGACCTGCGCCAGCCCGAGGCCCAAAAACAACAACAGCGTCTGGTGGACGTCGAACACGCCGACCTCCACCAGAGGCCGGGTCAGCGGCTGCAGCAGCCATAAGGTGGCCGTCGGCATCGATCCCCCTCGCGCCGGGTCAGACCGCCGGGCGCGCCCGCGCCACGAGCAGTCTCTGGATCAGGTCCACCAGCCGCGAAATCGTGAACGGCTTGCGCATGAAGTGGTTCGCTCCCGCCTGCAGGATGGTGTCGCGCGTCTGCGGATCAGCGCGCGCCGACAACGCGACAATGATCGTGTCGGCGTAGGCGCGGTTGCGCCGGATGAGACGGGTGGTGTCCACTCCGTCAAGCTTCGGCATCATGATATCCATGACGATCACGTCGGGCCGGAACGTCGACACCTTGTTCATGCAATCGACACCGTCCCGCGCCGTCGCGACCTGGAAGCGCTCGTTGTTCAGGGCGTGGCTGAGCACGTTCACGAGCGGCAGTTCGTCGTCAACGATCAGGACCCTTGGGGCTGCCATCTACCCTCCTGTTCGTGATCGGCGGGCACTGTCGCGGCCGCCGGCGATCCGGCCGGAGACGCCCCGAACAGGCCCTCCTCGCGCAGGACGGCCACGAAGACCTCCACGACCTCGGCGTCGAACTGCCGACCCGCGTTGCCCCGCAACTCCCCCACGGCGTGCTCCGCGGAGCGGCTCTCATGCCACGGCCGTTCCTGGCTCATGGCGAAGAAGGCATCGACCACGGCCAGAATGCGCGCGCCGAGCGGGATATCGCTGCCGAGCAGGCCACGCGGGTAGCCGCTCCCGTCCACCCGCTCGTGATGGGCCATGATGATCTGACTCATCTCGGGCGCCTGGAGCAGCGGCGACACGAGATTGGCACCCTGCTCCGGGTGCTGAGTGACCTCGTCGTGCTCGTCCTCGGTGAGTGGCCCCGTCTTGTGCAGGATCTCGTCGTCCACCGCGACCATGCCGACGTCGTGCACCGAGGCTACGTACTGCAGCCGCCGGATCTCGGCGCGCGTCAGCCCGAGCCGACGCGCGGTCTCGACGAGCAGCCGACGCGCCAGCGGGGTGGCCGTGGGGATGGCGTTGCGCTTCATGACGATCAGCGCCTGCAGGGCATCGACGATCTTCTCGACCCGCCGCGCCGAGGAGTCGGCCTGCATCGCCTGCTCCAGCGCGGCCGACACCTTGTCGCTCAGGGTCGTCACCAGGGCCAGGTCGTCTTCATTGAAGGGAGCGCCCGACACCTTGTTATTGACGTTGATCACGCCGATCGCCTTGTCGCCGATGCGCAGAGGCACCGACACCAGGGAGTGCGTTTCGTACTGATCGCGGTTCCCCGACTCGATCAGGCCGTCTTTCACGACGTCCGCCACCAGCAGTGGCCGGCCCGACTGCAGCACGCGCCCGGCGATCCCCTTGCCGATCGCCACATGCGCGCTCTTGACGATGCTCTCGTTCAGCCCGTAGGCCGACTGCACCACGAGATTCCGTCCGTCCTTGTCGAGCAGCATGAGCGACACGATCTTCGATTCGGTCATCTCTGCGACCATGCGCACGGTCAGACGCAGCAGCTGCTGGAACTGTGGTCGCGTCGTGAGATCGCCGAGGATGGCGGCGGTGACCGGATTGAGCTGGTGCTCCTTGGGCAGGTGGAAGATGAAAGAAGACCCTTGCCCCACCGTGCTCTGCACGTCGATGTGCCCGCCGTGCAGGTCGATGATGTTCTTGACGATCGACAGTCCGAGACCCGCCCCCTCGACCCCCTCGCTCAGGCCGCTGACGCGGTAGAACTGCCGAAATATGCGGCGCAATTCGTCGGCGGGGATGCCGGGGCCGGTGTCGCTGACCGTCACGCGGATGGTGGCGGCGTCCTCGCTGGCGCTCACCGTGACGGTGCCCCCGCCCGGCGTGTACTTGATCGCGTTGTTGAGCAGGTTGATGAGGACCTGTCGGATGAGATCGGCGTCGATCTCCACGCGGGGCAGCAGGGCCGGCACATCCAGCGTCAGGCGCAACCCCTTGGCGTCGAGGAGCGGATCGAGCGTGCGCAACGTTTCGCGGATCAGCGGCTCCAGATCGAGCACGCAACGGTTCAGGAAACGCTGCCCGAATTCGAGGCGCGAAAAGTCGAGGATGCGATTCACCATCCGCAGCAGGCGCTCGGACTCCTCGCGGATGATGCCGAGGAATTCTCCGGTCTGCGCGAAGTCCGGCCGTGCGCGTTCGCTGAGCAACGCCTCTGTGTAGGCGCTGATCGAGGTGAGCGGCGTCTTGAGTTCGTGGCTGGCCACCGCCACGAAATCGCTCTGCATCTTGTTGATGCGCGTGAGCGTCTCGTTCTCGGCGTGCAGGGAGGCCAATTCGCCCCGCAGGCGGGCCAGATGCCCGCTCGCCGCAAGCAGCGGCGCCAGCTGGCTGCCCAGGCGGACCATGGTCATCTTCAGATAAGCCTCGTCGGCCTCGTGCGACCGCAGCCCCACGAGCACGGCCAGACCGGCGGCGCCGCGTCCGACGAGCGGGGCGAGCAGCCAGCGATCGAACACAGACCCGGCGGCCGGAGGGAAGTCGGCGTCGCGCAGCGCCGCGGCAGGACCGGCAGAGAAGGGGCGATCCAAATCGCGTGCGGCGGTCCCGAAGAAGGCGGCGCTACGGGCCGTCAGATCGATCCACTGCGGCCAGGTCTGTCCGCCCCTTACGGCGATGCAGCGCGCCGGAGTCCCGCGCTCGTCATCCACATCCGCCGGCCAGCCCGGACTGGTGATCGCGGCCGCGAACGCCACGCCCGGCACCCGGGTGAGCACGAGCACCGTTTCCTCGAGCAGATCCGCGAAGTCGCCGTCCTCGCCCAGGGCAATGCCGGCGTTGTCGGCGGTGCGCCTGGCAAGGCTGTCCACCGGCTCCGGGGTCGCCACCCACCCCGGCAGCAGCACGCGCCTGGCCGTCCGGACGAGATGCGTGACCGACAGGAGCAGGGCGCCCAGCATCAGGGTAACCCCCAGCACCAGCCGCCAGTCGAATTCGCTCGCAGGGTCGCCACCCGGCCAGGAGACGCTCGCCATCGCCGCGAATCCGCCGAGCAGCCCCAGCGTGGCGCCGAGACTCGACCTCGCCGAGGCACAGAGCAGGCCGGCGTGACAGGCTGGGAAGAGCAGCAGGAAGAGGTAGGGGCTGGAAACCCCGCCGGTGAGCACGAGCAACGGCAGCCAGATCGCCGCGTCGGCGAGCAGGATCGGCAGCGCCGCCAGCGGCCGTCCGCCGGAGCGGAAACCGCCGGAGAACAGCGCGAGCAGTGCCTGCAGGACGGCCGCGACGGCGAACAGCACGAGGACGGGGGGCAGCGGGAAGCGGAGCGCGGCCAGTTCACGCGAGACGAGGACGACCAGGAGGCCGACCGTCAACTCCGCCCAGCGGACCTGTCGCAGCAGGTAATGGTTGATATCGGCCACGCGATCCAAGAGCAACTCCGTTGCCGCCGTTCGGGGAACCCTGCTGCGCCCGGTCAGCGCGCCGTGTCCACAACGCCGGCAACGGTGGTGACGACGGGCGCCTCGTTCGGCGCGCGCCGCTCGCGGACGATCACGCTGCCGTTGATGGTCTTGCCGTAGCTCTTGAGCTCGGCGGCGATATCGCTCAGACGCGCGATGTGCTGGGCCTGTCCTGTGGCGTCGGTCACGAGCGCAATGGTCAGGGTGACGAACGGCATCATCTTCTCGAGGCCGGCGCGGCTGCGCACCTGGATGTAGCCCCGCTCGCGGTCGACCGGGTCATATAGGGCCGTTACGCCCTCGTCGAACCGCCGGATGATCTGTGCGGCGAGCGTGTCGGCATGCTCGGGGGCGGAGATGACCACGAAGTCGTCGCCGCCGATGTGTCCGGTGAAGACCGATTGATCAACCGATTCGCGCCCGACATCGAGCAGCATCCGGGCCAGGAAACTGATCGCCTCGTCGCCCCGCGTATAACCGTAGTAGTCGTTGAAGCCCTTGAAATTATCGATGTCCAGATACAGGAAGCTGAACGGCTGCCCCTCCTGTGAACGCCGCTGCACCTCCTGATCGATCGCCCGGTTCCCCGGCAGGCCGGTCAGCGGATTGGCGTCGCGCTGCGACTGGCTCCAGTCCAGCATGTTGCGCATGCGCAGCATCAGTTCTTCGTGGTTGAACGGCTTGGTCAGGTAGTCGTTCGCGCCCCCGCGCAGACCGCGCACCTTCTCGGAGCCCTCGCCCTTGGCGGTGAGCATGATGACCGGGATCCAGCTCGTGCGGAAGGCCTCGCGCAGTTTTTGCAGCAGCGTGAAGCCGTCCATCTTCGGCATCATCACGTCGAGCAGGATCAGGTCGGGCACGCTGCGTTCGATGAACTCGAGGGCGACCAAGCCGTTCTCCGCGAGCGTGACCTCGAAGCCCTCCTGCTCCAGCAGGAACTGGAGGATCTTCCGGATATGCGGCTCATCATCGACGACGAGAATTCTGCGGGCCGCGGACATATGCCCCCCTGACGGGCGTGCAATCTGAAGGCACGCCGCCACGATTTGGGATTTGGGGGCATTTTTGGCAATTCGCATGCCATCGACGGGAAGAAGCGACCCCGGAATGGCGAGAGGGGACATTGAAGGAACCCGAACGCCCATTTGGGCCGATTCTCAGCGCCAGGAAGCCACGGGACCACGAGCGAAACTGTCCAGATTCCAGCCATCGACGTGCCCGGCGACCAGCCGGCACCACCCCGCGTAGGCGATCATGGCGGCATTATCGGTGCAGTATGCCGGATCCGGGGGCAGGAAATGCAGTCCCTCGCGAGCGGCGGCTGCGGCCACCGCGCCCCGCAGCCGACGATTGGCCGCCACCCCGCCGGCGAGATAGACTGCCCGCGTCCGCCGCTCGCGCGCCGCCTGGATCAGACGCGCAACGAGAACCTCGACGATGGCCTCCTGGGTCTCGAGCGCCAGATCGGCCACATCCTGCGGCAAATGCGGCCGGGGCAGCTTTTCCACCTCCAGGCGCGCCGCGGTCTTGAGGCCGCTGAAGCTGAAGACGATCCGCGGGTCGCGCAGCAGCGGCCGGGGGAACCGGAAATGTCCCGGCCGCCCCCCCTCCGCCGCCCGATCGATGGCCGGACCACCCGGATAGGGGAGGCCGAGCAGTTGGGCCACCTTGTCGAACGCCTCGCCCGCCGCGTCGTCGAGCGTCGCGCCGAGGCGCTCGTAACGCCCCACCTCCGACATCAGCACGACCTCGGTGTGACCACCTGAAACCACCAGCACCGCGGCCGGGAACTGCAGCGGGGCCGTGAGCGCATTGGCCAGGATGTGTCCTTCGATGTGGTGCACCCCGGCCAGCTTCAGGCCGGCCGTGTAGGCCAGCGCCTTGGCCGTGGAGAGACCGACCAGCAGCGCGCCGATCAAACCAGGGCCGGCGGTCACCGCCACGCCGTCGAGGTCCTTCAGCCCGAGCCTCTGGCCCGACAGCAGATGCTCGACCATCGGCAGCAGATTGACCAGATGGGCGCGTGACGCGAGTTCCGGCACGACCCCGCCGAAAGGTCCGTGCAGCCTCACCTGAGAGGAGACGAGGTTCGCCGTCACGCCACGACCCTCTTCGTAGAGCGCCACGCTCGTGTCGTCACAACTGGTTTCGATACCGAGCACGCGCACGGCGTTCACCTCTCCCCGGCAGGGGGGCGGGAACCGGATCGGGCTTCCAGTTCGGCGTACGCGGCCGGCAGGGCGGCGGCCACCTCGCGCGCCAGCACGCTGCGCCGCGAGCCGGGCACCGCCGCGATCTCCCCGGCCCGTCCGTGCAGCCAGGCGCCCAGCAGCGCCGCCTCGCGCGCGCCGAGCCCCTGCGCCAGCAGGCCGCCGATCAGGCCGGTCAGCACATCCCCCGTCCCGCCATGCGCGAGCGCGTCGTCTCCGGGAGGATTGAAGTGCAGAGCTCCGTCGGGCGTGGCCACGAGCGCGGGCGAACCCTTCAGGAGCAGCGTCACGCCCCAGCGCTCCGCCAGCTCCGGCGCCAGTTCGAGCCGCCGACTCTCCACCTCCGTGGCGGGAATGCCGATCAAGCCGGCCAGTTCCCCCGCATGCGGCGTGACCACGACCTCGCTTCCCCCGGTCCGCGGCGCCACGCCCAGACGGCCGAAGGCGGTGAAAGCATCCGCGTCCACGACCGCCGGCAGCGACAGATCGCCGAGGAAGTCGACGACCCAGCGGTCGGTCCCGGGATCGGCGCCCAGACCGGGCCCGATCGCCACCGCATCGCGCCGCGCGAGCAGGCGCGCGGACAGGTCCGCGTCAAACGGGGCCAGGGTGCCGGCCGGGGTCACCGGCAGCGGCAGCAACAGCGCCTCGGGCAGCAGGGCCCGCAGCGATCCTTCGAGCAACTCCGGCGCCGCGACTGCGACCAGGCCGGCGCCGGAGCGCAGCGCGCCCAGACCCGCCAGCGCGGCCGCTCCCCCGAAGGCGCGCGACCCGGCCACGACGAGCACCGATCCGCAGCGGTACTTGTGGGTGTCGGACCGGCGCACCGGCAGCAGAGCCGCGTACTCCGCCGGCGCCAGCCAGTGTCGATCCGCCGTGCCCGCGCGCACGCGCCCGGCGTCAAAACCGATGTCGACGACCACCAGACGACCGACGTGGTCGCGCCCCGGCGGCAGCAGCAGACCGAGTTTCGGCAGGCCTACCGTCACTGTGGCGGCAGCGCGCACGGCGACGGGGTCGGCCAGGCCGGTGTCGCCCGCAACTCCCGAGGGGATATCCACGGCCAGCACCGGCGCGCGCACCGCGGCGAATGCGGCCAGCAAAGCGACGTGCGGCGGCGCGATCGGCGGCACGACGCCGGTGCCGAACACGGCGTCCACGGCCAGACCGGCGCCGTCGCAGAGCGCCAGCCAGCGCTCCGCCCAGGCCTCCGGCCGGCACATCTCCACGCGCACCGACGACGGCAGGCGATCATGGTTGAGCCGGGCGTCAGGGGTCAGTTCTTCCGGCGCCGCCAGCAGCAGCACGCCCACCTCGAAGCCACGCTGCGCGAAGTGACGCGCCATGACCAGACCGTCGCCCCCGTTGTTCCCCCGGCCACAACAGAGCACCACCCGGGCCGGCGGGACCAGTCCGGGGAAGAGCGCCAGCGCCGCATGCGTAATCTCGCCGCCCGCGCGCTCCATCAGTTCGGCCCCCGGCACGCCGGCGGCGATGGCCCCGCGGTCGATGGCCGCCATTTCCCGTGCCGTGGCGACCCTCATGGGCTCACCGCCGCGGTTCCACCGTTGAGACGATCGAGAACGTCGAGCAGTTCCTGGAGATCGTCGATGATGAAGTCTGCGTCAGGCCGCGCCTCCGGCAAACGGTCGGTCGACTGGTAAGTGTCGCCGTACCGCGCGTAGACCGTGTGGATGCCCAGTTCCCCGGCGCCGGCGATATCGCGGGCGGGCCAGTCGCCCACCATCACCGCCTCGTGCGGCGCCACGCCGAGCCGATCGAGCGCCAGGCGGAACGGTTCGGGACTCGGTTTGCGATGGCCCGTGTCGTCGAAGGTGAGCACCACATCGAAGACGTGGTGCAGTTGCAGCATGCAGAGCCGGATCCACGCTTCGAAACGGGGCGCGTCGCTCAGCACCGCCAGACCATAGCCGCCCTTCAGAAGACGATTGAGAGTCAGGAGCGCGTGCGGATAGAGCACGAGCGTGCCGTCGCGCGAGCGACGGTACGCCACCACGGCGGCGGCGAGCATGCGATCGTCGACCGCGCCGTGCACATCCTGAAGGAAGGCGTTGAACACCCGCTGGTATTCGATCCCCTTGCGATCGTAGATGCCATAAATGCGCCGATACGCCTCCTCGTGCGGCAGGCGCAGCCCGGCGTCGATCATGGCGTCGACCGCGGCCCGGATCGCCTGGTTCTTCGCCCCCATGAAGTCGTACAGCGTGTTGTCGAGATCGAAGATGATCGCCCGGATCGGGCTTCCACTCGGACGTTCAGGCATGACACTCCTTTGCCGCCCCCTCTCCGGCCGCGCGATTCGCGACCAGGATATCAGCGCCCGGGGTGGCGCGTCGGGCCGACAGGAGGCATCTTAGGCGGTCAGGCGCGCCGTGCCAAGGGCGCCGCGCCGCGGGGCCGCACCGGCGCGGCGTCGCCTCCGGAGGAGCGCATGCCCGAACCGACCCTGCCGCCCCCGGCACCGCCCGCTTTGCCCGACCCTCCCGCCGGGAATTCCGGTCCACCGCCCGGCCTCTGGACCGCCTGGAGCTCTGTCCGGCTGCTCGCCTGGGCCGGGGCCTGCCTGCTCGGCAACGCCGCGGTGCAGAGCGTGACCTTCGCGCTCACCGACGACATCTTCCTGCCGGTGGCCGCCGGCGGTCTGCTCGGCATGCTGCTGCCGACCTGGCTCGTCGCCCGCGCCCACGGCTGCGGACTCGCGCGCGACTTCGGCTTCGACCGCCCCCGCGCCGGCGTCCTGTTCTGGACCGCGGTCGCGGTCGCCGGCTCGTTCGCGCCCACCGCCCTGCTGGCGGCGCTCTCGGCGCGCATCCGACCGGTGCCGCCGGAATGGGAGGCGCTCTTCACCTCCCACCTGCCACGGACTGCGGCGGCGACCGGCGGGGCGTTTCTCGCGGTCGCGGTGGCGGTCCCGCTGGCGGAGGAGCTGCTTTTCCGCGGCATCCTGCAGCGGCTCGCCGCGCGCCGCTGGGGCGATCTGGCGGGCGTCGTGCTGGGGGCGCTCCTGTTCGCGATCCTGCATCTGGAACCGTGGTATCTGCTGGGGTTGCTCGGGGTGGGACTGCTGCTCGGCTACGTCTGGGCGGTCACGCGCTCCCTGACCGTCTGCGCGGTGGCGCACGGACTGCACAACGCCGCGGCCCTGACCATGATGCTGCGCCAGGGCGGGGAGGCCGGCTCGCCGGCCGTCATCGAACGCGCCGACTGGCTCTGGCTCGCAGCGTCCTTGCCGATCCTCGCGCTGGGGTGCGCGGGACTGGCGCGGGCGGTCCGGCGGGAGAACCCGCACGTCCCCGGCGCGGATAGCTGATAGGCAATGAGCCGGTCCCGGCTCAGGTTTTCTGGGGTTTTTTGCGGGCGGCCGGAAAGAGAACATTGTTCAGGATCAGCCGGTAGCCGGGCGAGGTGGGGTAGAGGTCAAGATCGGTGGGCGGATCCCCCACCGCGTGCTGGTAGTCCTCGGGATCGTGCCCGCCGAGAAACGTGAACGTGCCCTGGCCATGCTTGCCGTGGAGGTAGCGCACCTCGTCAGTCCCCTCCACCTGCGCCAGCACGATCACCGGGCGCTTGAGAAACCGCCTGTGGAAGCCGGTGGTCTGGCCCATGAAACCGTTCAGCACGTTGACATGGTCCTGGGTCAGCATCGCCGGCACCGGGTCGATCTTCGCGGAAAAGCCGAAGAGGGTGAAATCGTCGCCTTCCGGACCGCGCAACTGCGCCTCCTCGGTGGTGTCGATCGTCGAGTACTCGTAGACCAGCGGGTTGACGACGAGACTCCAGCCCTGGAACGCGAAGGCGCGACCATCTTCCCGTTTCGCTTCGCGGGCCCCGTCGAGCCCGTCCCCGTCATATTCGACCGGCACGATGTCCACGACCAGATAGCTGAGCGCGATGTCGATCGTATCGGTGGCGGAACACATGGCGAACAGGAAGCCACCCGCCGACACGTAGTCCGAGATGCGCAACGCCACCGCCTGCTTGAGCTGCCAGACCTTCGCAAACCCTAGTTCGCGCGCCAGATTCTCATTGAAGTCCTTCTGCTCGAGATACCACGGTTCGAGCTGCAGGGAGTAGAACTTGCCCGACTGCCCGGTAAAATCCTCGTGGTGCAGGTGGATCCAGTCGAACTCGCGCAGCCCCCCCGCCAGCACCTCGCGGTCGTAGATCTTCGTGTAGGGGATGTCCGCATAGTCGAGCGCGAGCATCACGGCATCGTCCCACGGCTGCGCGTAGGGCGGCGTGTAGACCGCGATGCGCGGCGCGGCCTCCAGCAACACCTCTTCCATGTTCTCCCGCGCGACGGTCGCACGTACGACCGCCACATCCGCTTCGGACAACAGATCGAACCGCACGCCCATCACCCGCGCCTCGACCCGCGCACGCTCCGTCGCGCGCAGCAGGAAACTGCCGCCGCGGTAGTTCAGCAGCCAGCTGACCGGTTCATCCGCCTGCAGCGCGTGGTAGGCATACCCGTAGGCACGCAGGTGATTCGTCTGGCCCAGGTCCATCGGCACGAGCAGCCAGTCGGCGGCGCCGGCCGGGGCGGCGACACAGACGCAGACGAGCGCGAGCAGCCAGCCGGGCAGGCGTGTCGTCGCGCCGGGCGGCCCCCACGGCCGCGGACGCCCGCCGACGCCGGAGAAGACGCAATGGCGTTTCATGGCCGACTCCGCAGGCGGTCGCGGACATCATCCGCGAACAGGTATTCCGGATACTGCACCAGCAGGCGCTCCCACGCCGCGCGCGCGCCGTCCGGATCGCCCCGGTCCAGCCTGATCTCCCCCTCCAGCGCCAGCGCCTCGGCGGGATAGCGACCGTCGGGGTGGTCGCGCACGATTGCCGCGCACTGCGCGAGCGCTTCCGCAGAGCGGCCGGCGGTGCGATGGAGCCGCGCCAGTTCGTACCGGGCCTGCTCCAGCAGACGCGCGTCCGACCCCGGATCGCCCGCCGCCACCGCAGTCGCCGCGTAACGCTCCAGGGCGAAGCACTGCGAATCCGGCTGCGCGGTGATCTGGAACAGCACGCTGCGAGCGTAGCGTCCCAGCGCCTCCGGCCCGCCGGCCGGATTTTCCAGCTCCTCGGCCACGATCAGGCCGAGCGCGAGAGCATCATTGGCGTAGTCGGCCAGCGGGTTCTCGAGCGCCACGGCGGCGAGCCGATCGCGGGCCGTCTCAAAGTGGCCCTCCGCCAGGTCGAGCCGCGCCAGCGCCCAGTGCGCGCTCCCGGCGGCGGCCCGCTGCGCGGTGTGGGGGGTGCGCCCGAGCTGCGTCAGCACGACCCGCCCGCGCGCCGTATCGCCCGCCGCGAGATAGCACTCCCCCAGCGCCAGGCGCGCCAGCGCGACCCCCTCAAGCGGCAGGTCCAGGTCCGTGAGCATCCGCTCGAGCCGCGCGGCCGCCTCCGCCGGACGGTGCAGCGCGTCGCGGGTGTGGCGGGCGAGCAGAATCTGCGCCGCATAGAGGTGGGACGAGCCGGGGCTTCCCTCCCGCACGAGGGCCAGCACCCGGTCGAACCTCTGCGCCGCCGCCTCGGGATCGGCGGCGAGCAGCTCCGCGCGCAGGGCGTCCTCAGCGCTCTGGGCCAGCAGGTCGAGCGCGCGCGGCCGAAATCCGGGCGAGAGCGCGCCGGGAGCGCCGAGCCGCTCGAGGAGGGTCAGCAGGAACCCGGTCATCGCGCCGCGCGCGGCGGGGTCGGACGTCAACGGCGCCTCCCGGACAAGAGTGGCGCAGAGCTGCAACACGGCAGCCGCCTGATTCGGCTCGCCCAGAAGCGGCGTTACGGTCGCGATCGCCGCCGCCTCCTCCCCCAGGCGCAACTGCAGGCTCGCGGCCAGGATTGCCACTCCGCTCGCCCCGATTGCGTCCGGGTCGCCGAGCGCGCGCAGGGCGTGGACGAGCCGCCGGGACAGGTCCGGCGTCAACACCATGTCCAGCAGGTCCGCGCGCAGCAGCGGCAGGTTCAGCGGATCGGCGAGGGCCTGGTCCCGCAGCGCCTGCGCCCCTTCCGCGAGGCGGTCGAGGGCCAGCAGGCTGGCCGTCCGCTGGCGCGCCAGCAGCCGGACGCCGCCCGGTCGGCTGCCCATACGATCGCACAGCGCCAGCGCCTCATCGTGCCGTCCCGCGCGCTGCCACAGATCGACGGCCACGAGGGCGCCGCTGAGCGGGTCGGGGCTGACCGCGAGAAAACTGTCCACGACGGCCCGCGCGGCCGGCACCTCCGTCATGATCATCAGCGCCCCGGCCAACTCCCGCAGGAAACGCGCACTGCCCGGCTGCCCGGCCAGACCCTCGCGGCACAGGCGCACGGTCCCGGCGGGATCGCCCTCGGCCCTGGACAGGGCGATCCAGCGCGGCAGCGATTCGCGCCGGGGAACACCCTCCGCCTCCACGCCGGCCAGGGTCTGACGGGCCCGCGCGACCTGACCCAGGGCGAGCAGCTTGTCGACCTCCGCCAGCCGCAACTGCCACTCGGCCAGCGGCATGGCTGGCGAGAGCCGCGAACGCGGCAGCGGGATCATCCCCGGCGGCAAAGAGAGCGGCGGCTGATCAGGACCAGGCACGACCGGAGCGGGCCGCAAAGCGGGGGGGGGCGTCACCGGCCGCGCCGTCGCCAGGCGGATCGTCCCCCCGGGCCCTCCGCAGACGACCGCCAACATCAGGCTCACAACCAGCGCGCGGCCGGACCGGGTCGGCGTCATCGCACGGCTCCCGGAACCGGGGCCGGCTCCGGCCGATCCGGCACCGCCACCGGCGGCGAGAGTAGATTCTCCAGCGCCAGGTAGTACCGCCGCACCAGATCGCGATAGTCCGCCGGAGCCTTCGCCACGGACTCCTGACGGCGTTGGAAGAAGGGCGCCGCACCACCCGCCGAAGGGGCGTCCCCTTCGCCCTGCTGCCGCGCGAACGGCGTCCCCGCGGCGCGGCTCTCGCGTCGCCGGGTGAAATCGCGCTTGCGGACCGAATTGTGCGCATCGAGCAACCGGCCCAGGATCCGCTCCTGTCGCGCGAGCGTTTCGTCGTCGACGCGCCCCGCCCCCAGATCGTCGGCCACCCGTTCCATGTCTCGCGCCAGCTGGTCAAGATCGCCCAGCACCCGTTCGCCCGGAGGCGCGGTCCGCTCGCCACGCGCCAGCTCCTCCAGCCGGCCGGCGAGCCCCCCCTGCTCCGACTGCAGTCGCTGCATGCGGGCCCGCGCCTCCTGGCTCGGTCCCTGCTTCTGCATCTGGCGCTGCAGTTCCTGCGCCAGGGCGTTGAGTCCCGCCTGTTCCTGGGCCATCTGCTGCAACTGCCCGCTCGGCGTCGGCATGGCCCCCCCGCCGCCACTCCCCTGCCCGGTCTGCTGCGCGGCGGTGAGCAGATCGATCACGATCCGGTTGATCTTCCCGATGCTGTCCCGCGATTCGCGTCTGGCCATGGCGCCGGTCCGCTGCTCCAGCCCCTGCACGGCGCCGTTGAGCCCCCCCACGACGGCGTCCAGATCGCGCATCATCCGCATGGAGATCGCAGGCGATCGGGAGCCGACCTCCTGCATCCGGTCACGCACCCCGCGCGCCGCCCGCAGCACGCGGTTCTGGCGCCGCGCCAGATCCCCCAGCGCCACGCCACGCAACTCGGCCGGCACCGAGCCGGCGATCTCCTCCTCGCGCTCGGAGAGGGCCAGCAGATCCGCGGCGATACGGCGCAGATTGACGGCGGTGTACTGCTGCATGGCCCCCTGCATCTGCATCTGTCCACGCAGCAGGACGTGATAAAGCGCGGCCAGTTCGCGCAAAGCCTGCTGCTGCGGCTCCTGCGGCGGTGGCGACGGCGACGGCGGGGGGGGCGGCGGCGCGGAGAGTCGGCGCGACGCTTCCGCCATATCCTGATCGGGCCGCTGCTCCTGCAGCTGCTTCAGCGCCTCCTGCAGCGCCTCGCGCATCGCCTCGGCCGTTGGACCGGCTTCCCGGTCAGGGGCGCGGTCACGGTCGCGCTCGAGCCGGTCGAGCGCCTCGCGCAGCCGCGCCTCGAGTTGGCGCACCTCCTCCGCAAGGGCGGTCTGGCGCTGCGCTTCCTCTGCCGACTGCGGCGACGGTATTGGCGCCGACTGCGGCGACGCCGGAGACGGCGCCTGCTCCGCCGACCCGGTCCGGCCCGCGTCGGTGCGCTTCCCTGTGCTGTCGGTCCCGGCGGCGTCGAGCAGGGCCTGTTGTTCTCGCAGCAGGCGCTCGACCACCGACGTCAGCCCCTCCATCTCCTGTTCCCGGGCCATCTCCTTCAGCAACCCGATGGCGCGGTCGAGACGCTCCTTGTACTCCTCCTGGTTCCGGGCGATCTGCTCCATGGCCTGCCGCACCTGCTCCGGAGACAGCCCGGCGGCCTGTTCACGCAACTGTTCCAGGAGCCGGTCCAGCTCCTCGCTGCGCACCTGTTCGATCAGCGCGGCGACCTCCTGCATCTTCCCGAGCAGTTCGACCGAGTTCAGGTTGTCCTGCTCGAGGCGCGCGATATCCTGCTGCAGCGCCTGCGCCGCGTTCCGGTACTCGTCCTGCAGGGCGCGCTGCCGTTCGAGCGCCGCCTGCACCTGCTGCCGCTGCTCCCACCCGGCGCGGGCGTCCTGCCGCAGATCCCGGTCGAGCTTCTCGAGTTCATGCGTGAGCTCTTCCCCCTGCGACGCAGCCCCTCCAGCGCCTCCACCCGGTCCCGGCCGCCACCCACCTCGTCGGCAAGGATCTCGGTCGCCGATGGCAGGGCCAGCCGCAGCACAGACGAACGGGTGCTGCCGGACGGGCCAGGCTCGCGGTTGTCGGTGACCTCGACACAGAGCGCGAGCACGTCCCCCGACCGGAGTTCAAGCCCCGCGGTTTCCAGCGCCAGCGGCAGGGCGAGCGGCCCGGCCGGGACGGCACCCGCGAGCGGTCCCGCGGCCACCGCGGCGGCGCCCCACGACGTTGCCAGGCCGAGGGCCCCTTCCCCGCCAGGGCCGTGCGGCGGCCAGATGGTGACGCGGCTCCAGTCCGGCCATTCACCGGCCGCCGTCTCCGCCGGCTCCCCCTCGCCACGTTCGCGGCGCAGCAGCAGATCGAGCCTGGTCACGCCATAGTCATCGCCGGCGCCGGCGACGAGCTCCACGTGCCCATCCCCCGGCAGGCGCCCGTCGTCGGCGGGACGCGTCAGAGTGGCCGCGGGCGGGGCGTCGGGAATCGCCTCGACGCCATAGGTCACGCGGGGGGAGTTCTCGAGACCGCGCCGATCGCGCAGCCGGACCGTGTAGACGAGCGCGTCCTTCACGACAGCGGCGCCGCGCAACGTGTCTCCCCGCACGACCAGCGGCACGGTATCGCCTCCGGCCGTGACGACCACGGCGCGCGTGACCGCGCCCGCGGCGAGCCCCAGCCACGTCAGCCGGCTGCCGGAAGGCGCCTGCAGACGGCCCGGGAACCGCGCCATGGTCTGTGCCGGCAGGCGTGTGTAGGCGGGCGGCAGCAGCGTCCCGCCCCATACTCCCAGCAACGGCGGGTGGATGACAGTCACCGCGGCCTCGGCGGTGGTGGCGCCGTCACGACCGAAGCGGTAGACGAAGGACTCGCGCACATCCGGCAGAGTCGCCGACCAGGTTGTCCCCATCCGGCCGAACGGGGCGCGGGTCGGCGCGCAGGTCACCCGCTGCCACAGGCCGCTGCCGACACGCAGCTCGCAGGCCACCGGCGCACGATTGCGGCCGAGATCGCGCGCGGCAATGGTCACGTCGGCGCCGGCGATCACCTCGCGCGGTCCTTCGATCAGATAAATCCCTGCGCCGGGCGGGAGGCGTTCGTCGCGCAGCGGCAGCAGCAGCCGCAGGCCCCCGACCGCGAAGCGTTGCGGGGCCATCGCCCCGGCCCACAGGAGCAGACCGGCGGCCAGGGTCGCGCCGAGGATCGTCACCCAGGCGCCCGGCAGCGGCAGCCGTCGCCCCAGCCGGATTTCCAGCGTCCGGCCCAGCGCGGATGTGTACAGCCGGTCCACCAGCGCGGCCGACACGCCCGCCCCGGGGCCCCAGCGATCGGGCCGGCGGGCCGCCTCCTCCGCCGCCACGAGCAGGTTGTCCAGCCCGCCCCGCTGTTCGAGCTCGCGGCAGAGGGCGCCGCGATCCCGCAGACGCAGCAGAGGTCGCGCCAGTCGTGTCCAGGCCACGGCCGCCACGAGCGCCAGCGTGCAGACCAGCAGTCCGCCCCGCGCCGCCGCCGAAGGGGCAATCTCGCCACCGAGCGCCCAGGCGGCGACGATCCCGAGGAGCCCCGCCGCCGCCACGAGGGAGAGGACGCCGTGGAGCAGCACGCGGCGCCGCGCGGCGCCCAGCAGGCACCCGAGCTCACGGTCGAATCGCCCCCGGGACTCTGTGTCGGCCATCGTTGCTCCCGCCGCGCCGCGCGTCGGTTCAGGGACTGGTCAGGGCGTACATGAGAACGTTCACGGCCATCCGGACCGCCGCCTCGCGGAGCGCGGGCGGATCGCCGTGCACCTCCGGATCTTCCAGCCCGTCCCCGATGTCGCTGGAGAAACTGTAGAAGACGACCAGACGACCGCCACGATATACGCCGAACCCTTGCGCCGGTTCCCCGTCGTGTTCGTGGATCTTGGGCAGGCCCGGCAGATCATAGAAGGCGTGGTAGATCGGATCGTCCGAGCCGACCCGCCGCAGCGGCGCGTCGGGATAGAGCCGCACCATCAATTCCCGGAACGACGCATCCAGACCATAGTTGTCGTCGGCCCAGAGGAAGCCCCCCGCCTCGAGGTAGCGCCGCAGGACCGTCAGTTCCGCCTCCGCGAGCGCAATGCGGCCGTGTCCGGTCAGATACAGCAGCGGATAGCGGTGGAGGTCCTCACTGTCGAGGGCGACGACCGCCTCCTCGCGCGCGGTCGGCAGCCCGGTGCGCGCGGCGAACTGCTCCAGCCAGTTCGGCAGCGAACTGGGATTGGCGTACCAGTCACCCCCGCCCGGATAGCGCAGCCGTCCCACCTGGAGATCGGATTCGGCCGCCGCCGCGACCGGGATACCGGCCACGCCGGCGAGCAGGGCCAGCACGACCGCACCCGCCACCGCGAGGGCGGCCGCGGCGCGGCTGGGGGCCATCCGCCGGGCGGCCTCAGGGCCGGTGCTCATCCTCCCCCACCTCCTCGCCGCCGGTACCGGCGCGGTCAAAACCCTGTGCCGCGCGCGGCAGGGTCACCGCCACCACCGCGCCGCCGCTATCGGCCCGATTGGAGAGCGCGATGCGTCCCCCCATGCGGTCGAGCAGGCTGCGGCAGATCGCCAGGCCGAGTCCGGTGCCCTGGCTCTTGGTGGAGAAATACAGTTCGAACAGGCGGTCGGCCATGTCCGGCGGAACGCCGGGCCCGTTGTCCTCCCAGAGCAGCGTCACTTCGCGCTCCCCGATCTCCCACCGGACCCGCAACTCCAGGCGGGATGGCTCCCCCACCGCCTGCAGAGAGTTCTCCATCAGGTTGCCCAGCACCTTCCCGATCGCCTCGGCATCGGCCAGCACCGGCGGCACGGCATCGGGATCGATCGTGACCCGCGGACCGACGCCCACTACTCCACCGGCGCGGTAGCGCGCCGTCACCTGTCGCGCGGCGTCCGGCAGGTCCAGTGGCGCCACCGGCAGCGCGCCCGGCTTGCCGAGCAGGCTGAACTCGATGGCGATAGCGCGCAACAGCGCCACCTGTTCCAGCACCTGGCGCACCGTGTCGCGCACGATCCCGTCCAGCTCCGGAGCACGGTCGCGGTAGGCCTGCTCCAGGAACTGGACCGAAAGCTGGATCGGCGTGAGCGGATTCTTGATCTCGTGCGCCACCTGTTGCGCCAGTTCGGAATTCAGCGCCAGCCGCTTGTTGTCGAGAAACTCCGTCACATCCTCGCAGACAAGCAGCGTGTCCGAGCGTCCGTCCGGCAGACGCAGGGGGGCGACCCGGCCGCGCACGATGCGCCGGCCATCGGCCGCGCGCAGTTCAGCCTCCCCCTGCGGCACGTCACCCAGTCGGGCGCGCAGGCCGGCCAGCAGCGCCCGCACCCGCCCCTCGCGGCCCGCACCGGCGCCGCCCGCGAAGGCGTCCGCGATCGCAACGGCGGCCGGATTGAGCGCCGTCACGCCGCCGTCGGCGCCAAACACCGCCACGCCGACCGGCACGTGCTCCAGAATCGTGGCGAGGAAGCGCTCCCGCTCGGCCACCGTCCGCTGCGCCTGGGCCAGATCGTCGCGCATGCTGCGGTAGGCCGCGCTCAACAGGCCGATCTCGTCGCCGCCGCTCTCTGGCAGCGGCGCCGCGAAGTCCCCTGTCGCGAGACTGCGCGTGGCGGTGACCAGCACGCGCACCGGGCCGAAGATCTTCCAGGCGAGCGCCAGCGCCAGGGCCGCGGCCGCCAGGAAGATGAGCGCCGCCAGGCCAACCAGGAAAAGCGCCATCCGCTCCCGCTGCCCTGCGAGGTCGCGCTCCCGGGCCGGGAACGTCACCGACAGGGCGGCCGGCACGGGACGGCGCCGCAGGCCCGGCGCGCCGGAATCGACCGCGAGGGCCGGCAGCGCCACAGTCGCCGTGTAGGAGAGCCACGTGCCAGGCGCCGCGGCCAGCGCGGGGCTGCCGGGGTAGAGCGCGATCTGGCGCGCCGTGACGGGCGGCAGGAGCGCCGGAACCGCCCCCGCGAACAGCCGCTCGGGGTGGCTGGCGAGCACCGTCGCACCGCCCGCGCTCAACGCCACCTCCCCCTGGATGATCTCGGCCAGGCCGTTCATCAGACCGGAATCGACCCGTTGCCGGTAGAAGAAGAAGCCGTCACGGCGTTCGTCGGCAAGGCTGTCGGCCGGCGCAGCACGGCCGGACGACGGCGCGAATCCGGACAGATCGACCGGCACGACGAGTCCCAGGTACAGGACATCGCCCGACTCCATGAGGATGAGCGGCGCCGCGCGCGCTGCCGCCAGGAACCGCCGCGCCTCTTCCGCGTCGAGATCGCTGAGGGTCTCGTCAAGCAGCAGTTCGCCATCGCCCGTGAATACCATCGCCTGGCGCACCGAGAACGGCCCGAGCGGGCGCTGTCCGGCCAGCCGGCTCGCCAGCAGGTCGGCGATGTACTCGCTGCCGGCCAGGGCCCGCGCCTGTTCGCTCAGCAGGCCCTGCAACTGCGCGACGGCCGCCTCGATCCCGTCGCGGGTCTGCTCGCGTGCGCCCGCCGCCAGTCCCTGCACGGTGAGACGATCCATGAACAGTCCGGCCAGCAGCAGCGGCAGCAGGCCGAGCACCAGCACCGCCGCGAGGAACCGCTGCTGGAAACCGAGCGACGGCCGGGGCCGGCGCGCCAGCCGCAGCGGCAGCAGCGGCGCAACCAGGCACGCGGCGAGCAGCAGATCGAGCAGGACCAGGCGGGAGGCGTCGAGCAGGCGATCCGCCAGACGCGGTCGTTCGAGTCCGAGCAGGAACCCCTCGCCGGGCGAGCCGGCGGCCGGCTCCGGCAGGCGTTTCCAGAGACAGCGGTACGCCAATCCGCCCGCGCGCACCGTGGCCCAGCGCGCGCGGCCGGCCTTGAGCACGCCGGTGACAGCGGTCTCGTCCGCGTCGGGAAAGAGGCCGGGGCCCGCGTCGAGCCAGCCGCGATCGTCTCCGCGCAGGAGCAGAATCGCGCGGTCCACCTCGGCTCGCGGCACGTAGCCGGACGCCCCCGCCGGCGACGGCGTCCCCTCCAGACGGGCCAGCAGCGTGCGGATGCGCCGCGACTGCACCGGCAACTCGATCCTGATCCAGCCGCCCCCGCCGGCCCTGGGCACCTCTCCGCGCAGGATCCACTCCTCGCCGGAAGGATAGCGGCGCCGCTCCGTCTGCGTGCGCAGCCCGGCCGGGATCAGGCCGCCCTCCTCCGGCGAGACCACGGTCAGCCACACCCCACGCTCGCCGACTTCGTAACGGAAGTCGCGGAAGAAGCCGGAGGCGAACAGACTTTCCCGCTCCCCGTACGGGTCGATCAGTTCCACCAGGCAGGGCAGGCCGAGATCGCCAAGATCCGACCTCCGCCACAGTTCGTAAGCGGACCAGTCGCGCCAGACACCGGTGGGGGGCGGCGCGCCGCTCCCGGTCAAAGCGCTGACGCCCGGCTCGGCGCTGGCCATGCCAGACAGAGCGTCCCCCAGCAGGAACCGCGTCCACTCCTGCTGCGGGAGAACGATTTCGTCCCCCTTGCGTTCGAGCCAGGCCACTTCCGCACGCCCGTAGGCTCCGGCAAGCGCGGCGTAGTTCCAGACCACGATCACCACCGCCGCGGCGAGCAACGTCAGCCGCTGCGACGCAGTGTACGACACCCCGGCCGCTGCGAGCGCGGGACCGCGCGCGCGGCCGGTCACCCAGATGAGCAGCACCAGCAGCGGCAGGAGCGCACGCGTCACCAATTCCAGACCGGGAAACCCGACCCCCACGGCCACCGCGGACAGCAGGACGGCGACCAGATCGGTGCGGCGACCACCCGCGCGGGCCAGACGTCGCGCACCGGCGTGCAGCAGAGTCAACAACGTCCCGGCGCCGAGCAGGAGCACCAGGTGCAACGCCCAGAAACTCAGCGACCGGTACGGGGCCTTCAATCCGATGAGCCGGGGATTGGCGTTTTCCGCCACGGTGAAGACGAACGCCCGCAGCAGCAGCAGACCGCCCGCAGCCAGCAGGCCCCAAACCACGGCGCGCCACAAGACGGCCGGTCGGGGCGCCCCCGTCGCGGCGTCGTCCGCCGGACCGCCACTCGCCAAACGCCGCGCGATCAGCACCGCCACGCCCGCCGCCAGCAGCACGGTGAGCACCGCGTCCGCCGACGACGCCAGGCCGCCGCCCAGCGTCGGGGTGGCGAAGTAGGCGGGGTCGAGCAGGCTGGACGGATCACCGGGCAACGCCGGCAGCTCTCCCCCGGGAAAGGCCGGTTGCACCCAGCGCACCGCGTCTGCCCGCGCCAGCAGCAGGCGCGCCCCTACCGCCCCGGTCAGCGCCAGCACAACGCCTCCCCGGGCCGCGCCCCAGGCGACGAACCCCACCGCCAGAATCAGCAGCCAGAGCAACAGCCGACGCGCAGCGGTCTGGTGGGTCTGGACGGCGAGGGACGGCGCGACCAGCGTCAGCCGCAGCCAGAGGGCGCGGCCCGCCTCGTCGGGATCCGGCAGCGGCAGATCCACGCCGGCGTACAGGCCGTTGGCGGCGTCATCGGCGACGAACGGCTGCTCGCCCGCGGGCGAATCGACGACGCGCGCCAGCCCGCCGGCCTGCGCCGCGATCTCCCGACCACCGGCCGGGTCGCGCCCGTCACCGGCGACCGTTGCCGGCGCCAAACGCACCTGCATCTCCAGCACCGAGGAACCGCCGCCCGGCGTCACCGCGATCCGCCGGAAGCGGCGCCAGGTCCAGGCGTCGCGGTCCCGCTCGATGACCCCCGCCGCGCCTTCGGTCGCGGCCCGCGCCAGCGCCGGCATCGCCGCCAGCGGGGCCGCGCCGGCGTCCCAGGCAACCCGCTCCCCGTCGCGCCAGAGCGCGAGGCCAAGCGGGAAGCGAGCCGCCGCGCTGCCCCGGCGCGTCCAGCCCGCCGCCAGACGCTGCAGGACCGTGAAGGGATCGGCCGCCGCCACCTCGCGCACGGAAGCCGCGCTCGCCAGGGCGTCGAACGCGGCGGTCAGTTCCGTAAGTGTGGGAGCCAGCGTGCTGGCGCGCGCCGCGAGGGCTGCGCGATCGTGCCGGGCCCGCACGTCGGGTGGTTCCTGGCGCACCAAAGGGAGAGCGGCCACGGCCAGGGCGGCGAATTGCGCGAGTAGCAGCAGACCCAGCGCAGCGCGCCGACGTCCCGTAACAACCGGCCACCACAGCCAGACTCCGCCAAGGACGAACAACGTGGCGGCGAACAGCAGGGCCGGCGGATCGAGGCGCGGCAGATGACCACCGGCCACTGCAAGCGCCACCGGCAGGGCCTGCAGGAGCAGACCGGCCACCGCGAGGCTGGCCCCGAGCCGCGCACGTCCGGGATTCATCGGATGGCGGCCTCCCGCGTCACGCAGGGACTCAACGGATGGCGCGGACGCCGGTCAGCCCCCATCCCGCCTCCCCGCGCGCCAGCGTGATGATCAACCGCTCTGGCGCCGCCCCGCTCTCGCCCGACCGCCGGCGGGTCCAGTCCGCCACCGCGTGCACGAGACCGGTCTCCAGTTCCTCGTTCAGCAGGCTGTAACGGAAAGAGACCGTCTCGGTGGACTGGAAGAGGTTCTTGAAAAAATAGAAGGCCTGACTCGCGCTGTAGTGGTTGCGCGCCCCCCCCTGCCCAAAGGCAATGTCCACACCGTCGGGTGCGACCCGCGCCGCCAGCGCCCCGTGATCCTCCGCTTCCCAGACCCGAGCGAGCGCGTCCAGCACCGGCCGCGCCGGTGGCGGTTCCTCGCGGACCGTTCCGGCCCCTGCCAGCCGACTCACCGCGAAAACCACCAGCAAGGCCGGCAAAAGACCGTTTCGGCAGGACCGGAGAACAGCGGAATTCACGAACCTTCTCCCCTCGGATCCCGGAACACGCTGAAGCGCCGGGGTCCAACCGCAAGGGGCATGCCAAGCCGGCGACTTCCCGCTCTCCCCTATTGTACAGCAGGGCGACCGGTCCGGAAAGACAGCGGGGCGGCCCGTGGCAAAAAAGGGCCGCCCCGCGCTCCCGAGTGGACGTCGGCGCCGCCTACATGGTCGGCTGCGCGCGCCGCTTGTCGCCCGCGACCTGCCGCTCATGCCACAGGAGCAGGAGCGGGGCGGCGATGAAGACCGAGGAGAAGGTCCCGGTCAGCACGCCGAAGCTGAGACAGAACGCAAAATCGTGGATGACCGGCCCGCCGAAGAAGTAGAGGACTAGCGACGTGAGCAGAGTCGTGCCGGCCGTCAGCACTGTGCGGCTGAGCGTCTCGTTGACCGAGCGGTTCAGCACCTCGATGTACCCCTCGCGCCGACGCAGCTTCATGTTCTCACGGATACGGTCGAAGACGACGATCGTGTCGTTGAGCGAGTAGCCCAGGATCGTGAGGAACGCCGCCACGATCTGCAGCGAGATCTCCTTGTTGAGCAGGGAGAACAGGCCGAAGGTGATGATCAGGTCATGCATGGTGGCCAGCAGGGCCGCCACGCCGAAGCGGAAGATGAACCGGAACGTCAGATAGACGACGACCAGCACGCACGAGGCGAGCACGGAGTTGATGGCCGAGGTCTTGAGCTCGCCGCCGATCTTCGGGCCGACCCGCTCCTCCCGGCGCAGTTCCACCTTGGCGTTGGGCAGCGCGGAATCGAGCGCGGCGCGCATTTTCTCCGCCCCGCTCAGGGTGCCCGACTCCACCCCCTCGAGGGTGATCAGGAACTCGTCGGCCGCCCCGAAGTCCTGCACCTGGGCGCGCGGGAAACCAGCCTGGCCGAGCGCCCGCCGCACTTCGCCAATGCCGGGCGAGGGGGCGATGCGCACCTGCAGAACCGAGCCGCCGGTGAAGTCGATGCTCCAGCGCGGCCCCCCCTTGGCGACCAGCGACACGAGACCGGCCAGAATGATCAGGCCGGAAATCAGGTAGGCGATCTTCCGCTTGCCCAGGATGTTGAACCGGGTATCGGGTGGGAAAAACTGGATCATCTCGTCCCGACCTTTCCTGGCGCCCGCCGGGCGCCGGCGGCGTCAGATACTCAGCGACGTGCGCCGCGGATCGCGCGCGATGGCTTCCAGGATGAAGCGGTTGGCGACCAGCGCCACGAACACCGTCGTCACGATACCGATGGTCAGCGTCACGGCGAATCCCTTGATCGCGCCGGTTCCGAACCAGAGCAGGATCACCGAGGTAATGACCGTGGTGACGTTCGCGTCGATGATCGTCCGCGTGGCGTTTCCGAAGCCGGCGTCGATCGCGGCGCGCACGGTCTTCTTCTTGCGCAGTTCCTCGCGGATCCGCTCGTTGATCAGCACGTTCGCGTCCACCGCCATGCCGACCGTGAGCACGATGCCCGCGATGCCGGGCAGCGTCAGCACCAGACCGAACTGAGCCAGCACCGCCATCATGATCAGCAGGTTGATCATCAGGGTCACGACCGCAATGACCCCGCAGAGCCGGTAGTAGAAGAGCATGAACAGCACGACCACGATCGCGCCGATCAGGGCGGCGTTCACCCCCTGCCGGATCGAGTCGCGCCCGAGACCGGGACCGACCGTGCGCTCCTCCTCGATGCGGATGTTGGCCGGCAGGGCGCCGGCGCGCAACAGCAGCGAGAGGTCGCTGGCCTGCTCGTGCGTGAAGGTGCCGGTGATGGAGGCCTTGCCGCTGGGGATCTTGCCGCGGATGTTCGGCGCCGAGGAGACGCGGCCATCGAGCGTGATCGCCAGATTGCGACCGACGTTCTCGCCGGTGACCTTCGAGAACTGGCGCGCCCCCTTGCGGTCGAGCGACATCTCAACCTGCCAGCCGCCCGGCCGCTCCGAATCGGGCGACGTGCGGGCGTTGGTCAGCCGATCGCCGGTCAGGCTGGCCGCGGCGTTGAGGAGATACAGCGGACGCGCCTTCAGCGCCCCGTAGCTGACCGCCTCACTGTCGAACTGCAGCTCCACCGACGCCCCCATCGCGCGGGCGGCCGGACGGGCGAGCAGCTGCTCGACGATGGCCACTTCGTCCTCCTGCACGAACATCGACGTGCCGAAACTCCGCGCGAAGTTCTCGTCCTGCTGGACATAGGCGGTGAGCGGATGATCCTTCACGTACTGGTCGTCTTCGCTCCTGTTGTCGGCCGTGGGCAGCGACGGCAGGGACTTGAAGGGATCGCCCGGAACGCTGTCGGTCGCCGCCGGCATCGCCGCCGGCGTGGCGGCCGCGGCACCCGAGCCGGTGGCCCGGAACGCCTCGTCGAGGCGCGCGAGCACCCCCGCGACCTCCTCCTCCGGACGCACCAGGCGGAACTCCAGGCGGGCGGTCCGCCCGATCAGATCCTTGGCGCGCTGCGGGTCGAGCAGGCCGGGTAGCTGGACGATGATCCGCCCGGTCCCCTGCGTCTGGATGACCGGCTCGCTCACGCCGAACTGGTCGATACGGTTGCGGATGATCTCCACGACCCGCTTGAGGGCGTCAGCCTGCTGTTCCGCAGTCATCCCCTCCTGCTCCACCTCGAGCACCAGATACATGCCGCCCTGAAGATCGAGTCCGCGCCGGATCGCCTTCGCATCGATGCGCGCGATCCGCGCCTTGAGGGCCGGGTCGTTCGCCGACGCCACGCGTTCCGCCGGGGAGATGGAGGCCGCCCGGAAGGTCGGCAGAAGGAGATACAGGGACAGCAGGGTCAGCACCAGGGTGACCCCCGCCCTGATCTGCTGGGTTCTGTTCATGGACACCTCTCCAGGCTGCATGGCGATAATAATCACGCCGGGTGGCGGGTGGCCCAGGCGCGCCCCGAACACAAAAAAACACGCCCTGACGCGATTTCCCGACCGAGCTGCAAGCCGGTCCAAGGCGTAGCGCGAGCCTCACTACCCCGCCGCGGAACTTACAATTATAGCAACCGGCCGGATTCTGTCAATCCCTGCGCACCTCCGCAACCGGCCGACGCCTCTGGACGACCTTACCGCTACCGCCTACATTCCCCGCTTCGCCTCTGCACGACAGGAGTGGCATGACCCTGGTGACCGCCTTTGCGCCCGGCCTCTGGCCGCGGAAATTGCGTCTGACGATCTCCGCCCTCGGCCTGTGCGGTCTGGCCGGCACCCTGTCGCCGCTGCTGGCCGGTCCGCGCGCCCCGGCCTGGATCGCCCCAGCCGTCGCCAACGCCGTGGCGAGCCCCCTGCGCGCCGACCTGGCCGATTCCACGTTCGCGCGCCTGCACCGGGAATACGTGTCCGAGATCGATTTCGCGGCCAACGGCTTCACGCGCGCCCTGAGCGCCGCGCACCGCCACCCCGACCGCTGGCTCGCCCTGCCGCTCTTTCTGGTCGCCGCGGTGGCCCCCTGGTCCGGCCGGAGATCCCCCGTGGCGCGCCCCGCACCCCCCGCTGACGGCGCCGTCCGCTTGTCCGCCCTGCCAGGGGGCGAAGCGACCCGCGGCGCCCTGCTCGGCCTCATCCCACTGCAGTTGCTGTTCCACGGCACCTCCATCCAGCCGCTCCTGGGGGCCTGGACAGACCTGCTCGGCAACCTCTCCCGCTCCCTGCTGATGATCCAGATCCAGGCCTACAGCTATTTCGTCCCCGCGACCATGCGCGCCGTGGCGCTGTTCTTCGCCGAGGAATCGCCGCAGCTGGAAGCGCAGCTCCAGCGCCAGTTGTGGCTGCTGCGGGGGATGGATCTGCTGCTGGCGGCGGGCGAGGCGTTCCTGCTGCTCTGGCTGGCGCGGGCAGTGCACCGCGCCGCGGAACCGTCAGCCCCCGCCGCGCCCGGCGCCGGCGCCTCCGCCGACGACTGAGGTGTCCCGCAGCGCCCGCAACTCCGACAAGGTGACCAGCCTGACACCGGCGGCCCGCAGCCGCGGCAGTTCCGCGGCCAGGACCTCGGCCGTGGCAGGCTTGGGGTGTCCGATGCCGATCGCCACCCCGTTGCGTCGCGCCGCGCGCTCCAGTTGCACCAGACGCTGCCGGATCTGGTCCGGCTCGGGATCCCCCTCGTCGATGAAGAGCTGGTTGGCGAGGCACGGCACGCCGTGGCGCACAGCCGCCGCCGTCGCCACCGAGCGGGGGGTGGTCAGGCTGTCGAGAAACGGCAGCCGTCGCGCCGCCAGCGCCCCCATCAGGGCGTCCATGAGGGTCGAGTCGGCGGTGGCCCGGCTGCCGCGGTGGCTGCTCACCCCGGTCGCCCCCGGCACGTCGCCCAGCGCCTCGTCGAGACGACGCGCCACCTCGTCGGTCGTCAGGCCGACCCGCAATTCGTCGGGACCGGCCGCCGCCTCGCCCACGGGGTGCCCCTCGGCCTCCATCGGCAGGTGCAGGAGCACCTCGCGCTTCCCCGGCGCCGCGGCGGCGGCGTAGCGTCGCGAGTGCGGCTGGCCCGGAATGATGGCCAGGGTCAGCGGCGCGTCGAGCGCCAGGATCGCCCGCGCCGCCGCGGTGTCGCAGCACCCCCAGTCGTCGATGACCAGCGCGAGCAGCGGACCGTCGGCTCCGGGGAGCCGGCCGTGCGTGGTGTCGGGCAGGGCCCGGGCCGGCGCAACGGCGGCGACGCCTTGCGGCGGCGTCGCGCGTTGCCCCGCCGGGTCGTGCCGCGCCTGCGCCACGCTCCGCCCCCGCGAAACGCGCGCCCGCCGCAGCGCCAGTCCGCCCCCCACCGCCACCAGCACGGCGACGCCGAGCAGCCAGAGTGTGATCGCGCGCCGCCCGCCGGGGCGGCGTCTGCTGGTCCGGGATGGTTTGCGCATGGGGCGCAGCATAACCGCTCGACCGGCGAAAGCCAGCCCGGCCTCGGGGGAAAAAGAAAAAGGGGGCCCGTCGGGGCCCCCTCGATGAACCGGTCGGCCAGGCGCCGTGGTCTACGGGGTCGATCGGGTCATGTCGACCTGGCCGCGCAGCTGGAAGTACTGCCTGGTCAAGCCGTTGGCTACCGAGTCCCGGCTGGCTACGTAGAACTCCTGCTCGCCGTTCACGATGATGGTGTTCGCATCGGGGCGCGAGAAGGTGATCTGGATTTCGTACAGCCCTTTCCGGGTATTAGGAAAATTGGTATCGCTCGGACCGACGTCGATCCAGATGCCCAGCCGGTTGAGCACGGCGATCGAGATGCTCGAAATGGCCGGCACAGTCGTGTCCCCGGGCCGCTCGATCGGCAGGCCGGAGAACATGTTCTCCGTCACCGCGAGTTCCTCGGCGTAGGTGAAGCGATCGCTCCCGCCAGGTGGCACATCCTCAGCGCGGAGGATGAAGAGATAATCCGGATGCAGCACGGGGCGGTAGTTGTCGATGTTCATGCTGGTGTAGGCTGTCTTGAAGTTGGCGATCAACTGGTCTTCGCTGTCCGGAAATGGGATCACGGGCGGAGGAGGCGGCGGCTGAGTGTCGTTGTCCGGCGAAAAGAGGCAGCCGGAGCCCGTCAGGACGGCGAGCAACAGCGGCATCAGGAAGGCAAGTCTGAGGATCCGCATGGAGAAACCTCCGTTTGCTGACGCATGCACCGTGACGGGGCCACGGCGCACGAAACCCTGTCCACGAGGTTTGCTATGAGTATAGCCTATCAAGGAGCGGCTAGCCACCCCCCGCGATAATGGCGCCGCGCAGGATGCCCGCCGTGGGCAGGGTGGCGCCCGAAATCGGGTCGGCCTCCCCCTGCACGTCCCGCCACTCCGTCAGCTTCCAGAAGCTGCCTTCCAGGGCCAGCTTGAAGAACGCCCGCCCACGGTAAGGGGTCGGCTGCGACGAGCCGGGGCTGGTCACCCCCAGGGCGTAGATGAACTCCCACTCCACGGCCGTGGCCCCCTCGCCGTCAAAGATCACGACCTCGCGCAGGCTCGCCGCGATGGCGTCGGTGTTGTTGAACAACGCCGTGATAAAGACCTGCTCCCTGGTGTAGTCCCAGTTCGGCCAGTCCACGTCGGGATACTCGGTCGTGGTCTGCCCGTCCGGCACGTAGTGGAAGGTCTCCCCGAGCTGGTCCATGTAGCCGACCGCATCGCGGGCGCGCAGCGCCTTGTCGAGATTCTCCATCACGGCGGCCGCGCTCAGGCGCGGGATGTACTGCACCACGCTGCCGCTGGCGGGCGGTTCCGCCCCGCGCGGCGCGAACAGGCAGCCACCGACGCCAGGCGCCAGGGCCAGCGCCAGCAGCAGCGCTGCCGGCGCGCGCCGCGCCACCCCCCGGCCCGTACTGTCGAATCCGTTTCGCATCAGAATTTCCACCCCAGGGCGATGTCCGCGTCCCAATAGTCGCTGTTGGCCACCTGCACGTTCGGACCGTAGGCGTAGTACTTCTTCACGCGCGCGGTCAGGTTCCGGCCATCCTCAGACGCACCGAGCGTGCGGCTGTAGGTTCCGCCCACCCAGACCTGTCCGCCCAGCCGCGACCGGCTGCTCCCCCGCGCGCCAAAGGTCGTATTCACGTCTTTCGTCCGTTGCGTGGCGCCCTCCAGCGTGAACCCGGGCTGCACCTGATAGGTGAGCCCGCAACTGACCGTGGAGATGCGCTGCTCGAGATCGCGCGCGTAGACCGCATCGCCGGCGGCGTTCTCGGACGACTTGCCGGCGTTGAACCGCGCGCTGTACTCCTGGACCAGATTGAATCTGAGCCGGGAGGACGGCTTGAGGGTCACCCTGGTGCTCAGGTTGCCCCGCTTGTTGTAATCGTCACGCAGCGTGATCGACGGCAGGGCGTCATACACATAGTCGGTGAACTGAATTTCCAGCCGGTAGTCCTGACTCAGCTGCAGCCACGATTCCAGCGGCCAGAAATAGCCGGCGCGCATCTCGTAGGTGTCCTTGAAGTTGTTGTTCGCGGATCGGTTGCGCCGGATCGCGATGTCCTCGACGTGGCGATAGGCGAACGTTCCGACCGTGCGAAAAACGTTCGCCCAGTCGGTCGCGAGGGTCGCCGACCAGTTGCTCTCGAGCCGATCCCGATCGTTGTCGTTGAACTGCCGTTCGGCGATCTGCTGATTGAGGATCTGCTGCCCGCGCAGGCGCAACGACGAACGGCGAAACAGTCGGTGCGACCAGACGGAAGTGAGCTCCCGGTTCTTCGCGATCTGTCGTCCGCGCGGAACGGTCGCGTTGCGGTATGTCTGATCGTCCCAGCGCCACATGTAATTGTAGGAAAGACTGAGGGTGTCGGTCGCGGAGGTCCAGTCGGCGCCGAGCTGCACGCGATCCTGGTGATCCTCGCGGCGTCCCGCCCCGCTCGTGGCGAAACTGTTCTTCCTCAGGTCTCGCCCCAGGGTCGCGTCCAGGCTCAGGCCGCCCCACCTGGCGGCATTGCGCCACTCGAGCGCCATGGCGTCGTTCTGCTCCAGCTCCTGCACGATCTTCTGGACCGCGCCGAGCGTGTCGATAATGCCATTGGCGTTGCGGCGATAGTCCAGGTAGCGGCGGTCGAAGTTGGCCAGGCGGGCAGAGACCGAACCGGTCAACATGCGACGGGTGTAACCGACAAACGCGCCGAGGGTGTCGCCGTTGGCAGAGGACGAACTGGTCTCGTTGCCCAGCGTGCGGTTGCCTCCGGAGCGTTCGCCATAGGCGCTCGTTACGACCACCACGCCCCGCGCCGGCTGGTAGCGACTGCTCAGCCCCGCGCTCCCGAGCCGCTCGCGAAAATCGTTGGGAATGCCCAGACTCGACTGCTTCTGGTCGTCCAGGCGTCCCGCCAACCGCAGCGCATGACGGACCCCGCCCGTGTTCGCGACCAGGCTGTCCACGTTCGCCCGTGCCTGCTTGAAGTCGAGCCGGTTGATGTTGGCGTTGCCGGCGGTGTTCACGGTCCGGTCTTCACTCCAGTTGCGGGTCAGCGAGAGGGTCTTGCAGAATCGCGGGCCGGACAGGTCGCTGAAAAGCAGGCTGCCGTCGCGCGCTTCGACCGTCTTGTCCTGCTGGCGATAGTCCTCCAGCGACCAGCCGACCTTCGCATTCAGAACGGAGTGGTTGCGCAACACCAGATCGCTCGCCAGCCCGGCGTCATAGCGGACGGTGCGCACACCGGAGGACAGGTGAGCGGTCGGCGACTGGGTCCAGATCACGATGGCCGGGTCGGTGGCCGGTGGCGCCGCCTCCCCGCTCAAGCTGTCCGCGACCGCGTTCGTACTGTCCGACGCGGCGAATTCGGTCGGCGCCGGAACGGAGTCGCCCGGCGCCGCGGCCAGCATCACCGTTATCGCCTCGCCACGTGCGGCCCCGGCCGGCGGGGAGAACGCCAGACCGTCGCAGAGCAGCAAAGCCAGCGCGGCGATCCCGGCCCCCCGGACCTTGTCGCGCGGACCGCCACTCACGAGCCACCTCCGACGCGCGGCTCCGGCAGCCCGGCGGCAAGCGCCCGCAGGCGCGCCACCGCCAGCGTTTCCGGTCGCGCACCGGGATCGATGCCGGCCCGCTCCGCCGCCTCGACCGCCTGCGCCGCTGTCAGATCGAACTGCGACCGCAACAGGGTTCCCACCTTCTTGCGACGCTGTCCGAACAGCGCCTTCACTGTCGCCTCGTACTGCCGCCACTCCGGCTCCGGCCAACTCTCCGCCACGGGGATCAACCGCACCACCGCCGACGCCACCTCGGGCCGCGGCCAGAACACGGTCGGCGGCACCGTGCGCACTATCCGGGAGGTGAACACGGCCCCCAGCAGCGCCGCCAACACACCGTAGCTGCGCCCTCCCGGCGCAGCGCAGAGGCGATCGGCCACCTCCCGCTGCATCATCAGGACCGCCCCCGCCACCCGCTCCCGCTGCTCCACCAGCGCAAACAGCACTACGCTGGTAAGCAGGTACGGCAGATTGCCGGCCACCACCGGTCGCGGACCGGCCGCGGCCAGCGTGGCGGCCCAGTCGAGCCGCGCCAGATCCGCCTCGACCAGCCGCAGACCCGGCTGCGCGCCCAATTCCTCCCGCAGGACGGCACACAGCAGGCGATCGACCTCGATCGCGGTCACGGACGCGTGGCCGGCGAGCAGCGGTCCGGTCAGCGCCCCCGCCCCCGCCCCCAGCTCCAGGACGTCCCGCCCCAGCGCCAGGATCTCCGCCGCGATCGCCTGCGCGATGTTGGCGTCGAGCAGGAAGTTCTGGCCGCGCCGCTTGACCGGCCGGATCCCGTGGGCACGCAACAGGGCCGACTGGCTGCGGGTCACGGACGACCCCTCCTGCTGCACGTTATAAATCGTCACGCCGCGCCGGCGATGATCGCCGCACGGTCAGAACAGCGACTGTCCGCTGTCAATAATCGACGCAAGGAACCACGGATCGAGCAAAAACGCGATAGCGAAGGGACGTGCGGGCCATCCTCCAGGGAGGGGCTCGTGTTGAGGCAGAAGCGCGAATGCTGCATAAATACTACCATTTTTACACACCCTGTGTCAATCGACAGCCCCGAACAGCGCGGCGCAGGCGGCAGTGGTCCGCTCGGCCAGGGCTTCCAGGGAGAGGCCGCACACCTGCGCCACGGCCGCCGCGGTCAGGCACAACCAGGCCGGCTCATTGCGCCGGCCGCGCTGCGGGTGCGGCGGCAGCCAGGGGGCGTCGGTCTCGAGCAGCAGATCGTCCGTCGGGATGCCGCGCAGCAGGTCCGGCAGGGCGCTGCTCCGGTAGGTGACCGGGCCGCCGATGCCGAGCCGGAAACCGTGCCGCCGCGCCCAGGCCGCCGTCGCGGCGTCCCCCGCGAACGCATGCAGCACGCCGCGGCGCTCCGGCAGCCCCTCCGCCTCAAGCAGCGCGAGCGCCTCCGGGTAGGCGTCGCGCACGTGCAGGATGACCGGCAGGCCGAGTCGTTTCGCCAGCGCCAGTTGTGCGCGGAAGGCGGCCACCTGCGCCGGCCGGGGCGAGAGATCGCGGCAGAAATCGAGGCCGATCTCTCCGATCGCCACCACCCGCGGACCGGCCGCCAGCGCGGCGAGCCGGGCCAGCACTGCGTCGGCGTCGGGTGTGGGGCGGCCGTCCGGATCGGCGAGCCGCGTGGCATCATGCGGATGAATCCCCACGGCGGCCAGGAACCGGCGGTCCTCCCGGGCAAGCGCGGCAGCGCGTTCGCTGGTCTCGGAGTCATAGCCGACTTCGAGAAAACGGGTCACACCGGCCGCTTCCGCCCGCTCCAGAACCTGCTCGCGATCATCATTGTATTCGGCGCGGCCAATATGGAGGTGGCTGTCAACGAGCAAACGGCCCCCTAGCCCCGCTTGCGCGCGCAGCGCCTGCCGGGACGGGAGCGGGACGCCGGCAGATCCTGGTCGCGTTCCCAGGCCAGTCGCTCCGGCGGCAGGACTGCCATCTCATCCTCGGCGGCAAAGTGGACCGTCAACTGCTCGCGCATCAGGTCGACCTTGCGCACGATTCCCGTCCGCTCGCCGTCGCGCACCGTCGCCCCCACGCGCGGCAGGCGCGTCTGCGCCTCCCGGTAGCCGGCATGCTCATAGGCGAGGCAGCAACGCAATCGGCCGCACAGGCCCGACAGCTTCTGGGGCGAA
Source organism: uncultured bacterium (assembly GCA_963732385.1). GTDB lineage: Bacteria > Krumholzibacteriota > Krumholzibacteriia > LZORAL124-64-63 > LZORAL124-64-63 > CAVSZB01. Next base: position 1,065,038 of record CAVSZB010000007.1, read on the forward strand.
AGCGGCAACATCTGTTCCTTGGCCATCTTCAGGGAGACAGGCACGAAATCGTCGAGAAACCCGCTGCAACAGAGCTCCCGGCCGCAGACTCCCAGCCCCCCCTTGAAGCGCGCCTCGTCGCGCACCCCGATCTGCCGCAGCTCGATGCGCGTGCGGAACACCCCGGCCAGATCCTTGACCAGATCGCGGAAATCGACCCGTTTCTCGGCGGTGAAGAAGAAGGTGATCTTGTTGTGATCGAACTGCCGTTCCGCGGAAACCAGATCCATCTCCAGACCGAACTGCTGGATCTTCTCCCGGCAGATGTCGTAGAACTGCCATTCGTCGCCGCGGTTCTCCTGCAGCTTCGCCAGATCCGCCGGCTCCGCCAGCGCCAGCACCCCCTGCTCGCCCGCCTGCCGCCGCCAGTGCGCCTTCCCGGGACCGACGTAGGTCACCCGGCCGAGGTCCCGACCCCGGTCGGCCTCCACGATGCAGTAGTCGCCTGCACAGACCGGCACCTGCCGCCGGTTGTGATAGTACGACTTGCGGCGTCCCTTGAACTGGACGAGCACCACCGGCTCGTCGACCGACAGAGCGGACTCCGCCGCCGCTTCCCGCCGCGGCGGACGCGGGCGACGCGGGCGTTGCGGAGCATCAGGGGCCGGTTGCGGCCCGGTCCTGTTCGGCATTGCTGACCAGTCCTTGCAGCAGAGCGGCCATGGTGAGGCCGAGGTTCAGATTGCGATCGATGTCGCCCTTGGCCCGTTCGAGACGCGTGATGTCGTCGAGCAGGCTCCGGGTGCTGCGCCGACCGGCAAGATCGCGCAACCGCGCCGCCTTCGCGGGCCGCCGCGGCTGCCAGTCGGCACCGCGCGCCCGGCAGGCGAGCAGGTCACCATAATACAGATTGAGCATCTCGCACAACTGCAGGGCGCGCCCCCGGCGTTCCGCCAGATCGGCCGCGACCGGCGGCGCCGGCAACGACACACCTTCATCGTCCTCCCCCTCGGGCACGATCCCCTTGTGCAGCATCTCGGCAGCCAGGTACGCGGACGAGGCGACGCCCGCGTGGATCCTCTCCAGGATCTCGCCCGCCCAGACGTACACCGCCGCCACATCCGGCTCGCACAGCGCGAGCGCCTTGCGCACGCTCCCGTCAGCCGCGCGCGCCAGCGCGGCGGCCCGGATCGGGGATTCGCCGCGGGCGGCCAGCAGCGCTGCCAGTTCCTCCTCCGGGTACGGTTCGAACCGCACCGCCTGGCAGCGGGAGACCAGCGTCGGCAGCATGGCGGCACGGTTAGAGGTCAGCAGGAGGATGAGGGCGCTCGGGGGGGGTTCTTCAAGGGTCTTGAGGAAGGCGTTCGCCGCTTCGGCCGTGAACCGGTGGGCATTCATCACGATCGCCACCTTGAACCGCCCCTGGAACGGCTGCAGCCGCAGGAAACGCAGCAGGGCGCGCACCGTCAGCGGCGCGGGGTCGTCCACGGCGCCGATGGTGACGTCAGACGAGGCGGCGAAAGGGGGTTGGTAGAAGCAATCGTCCCGCTTGGCGGCCAGCAGTTCGGCCGTTTCGGCCTCCCCGAGGGAGGCCGGCGCAGGCCCGATCCAGCGGATGTCGGGATGCTGGAAACTGACCGCCTTGGCGCAGCTCTCGCAGAGCGGCACGGCGGCGCAGGCCGGCGAGCGGGCACAGTTGGCCAGCCGCGCCAGCTCGAGCGCGGTCACCTCCTTGCCCGACCCTTCGGGGCCATGAAAAAGGTGGGCCTGGCCGAGCGTGCCGGCATCGACAGCCTGGCGCAGGCGCGCCAGGACCGCCGCTCGCGCGGGAAAACCGATCTGTGGCAAGACAGCCCCCGTCGATCAGCCGCGGGCCCGCAGCCAGGGCAGCGGGTCCACGGGCGTGCGTCCGCGCCGGATCTCGAAGTAGAGCTGGGGTTTGCCCCCGCCCTCCGGCTCGCCCACCTCGGCCACGACCTGCCCCGACGCCACCTGGTCGCCACGCGCCACGAAGACGCGGGCGGCGTGAGCGTACAGGGAGTAGAAGCCGTCGCCGTGGTCAACGATAACGCACTGGCCGTAGCCGGGCAATCGATCGACGAAAACAACCGCACCGGCGGCCACGGTCCGGACCGGAGCGCCGAGAGAGGCGCCGATGGCGATTCCGTTGTGTACGGTGACCGTTTTGAATTCCGGATGCACGGAACGTCCGAACGGTCGCAGCACCGGGCCGTCGACCGGCCACTGCAGACGGCCGGCCGCCTCGCCGAACGGCGACACTCCGGAGGGCGGAGTCGGCTCGGCCCCGCCCAGGCGACGGCTCTCGAGCGCCGACAATACGTCGGTCAGACGGCGGGCGTTGGCTTCGAGTTCGGCCAGACTCGATTCTACCTGCCGCCGCTCCTGTCGCACCCCGCGCAGGCCCTCCTGCCGCTCCGCTTCGATCTCCTCCAGACGAGACCGCTCACGGCGCGCCTCCTCGCGGGCCTCCCAGATTCCCGACAGAGCCGCCCGCAGTTCCCCTTCCTGCGCCAGGACCGCCGTGCTCTGCTCGCGCGTGCGATCGAGCAGCCGGCGGTCGAGACGGGACATCAGCGTGGCGTACTTCAGACGCGCCACAAGCGCCGTGTAGCTGTTCGCAGTGAGAACCGCCTCGAGGTCGCTGCGCGGTCCCCGCACATAGAGCGCACGCAGACGCCGCGCCAGATCGGTCCGGCGCCGGCCGAATTCCGTCTGATGGCGCGCCAGTTCGGCGCTCAGGGTGTCGCTGCGCTGCTGCAGGATCCGTTCGCGGGCGTCGAGATTGCCAAGCAGGGTGCGGACGAGACCGACCTCTTCCTCGATGTTGCGCAACCGCGCCGCGGCATCGCGTTCGCGGTCGGCCAGCGCGGCCGCGCGTTCCCGGTGGACCTGGATGCGCTCGCGCAGCGCGGCGAGCTGCCGGGAGCTCTCCTCCACTTCGCGCTCGCTGACCGGAGCCGTCGGTCCCGACGCCGGTCCCGGCGCCTGCGCCCACGAACGCGCGCCGACCGAGAGGATCAACAACAGCGCGGCGGCGACCGCGGCCACGGCCGTCGTCGATCGGCAGCGACCGGCGGCGCTCACGCCAGGGCCGGACAGACGCACAGGATCCTCCTAGAGGCGCAGATACTTGTGCAGGGCCGCCCAGCTCCCGATCAGGCCCAGCCCGACGCAGAAGACCACGAAACCGGCGATCTGGCCCGGCGCGAAGAAGAGCAGGCCGGCGATCTGCGGGCGCAGGATCTCGTGGGCGACGATCAGGACGGTCATCGCCAGCAGACCGCCGAGCAGCCCCTCCAGCGCCCCCTCGAACAGGAACGGCGTGCGGATGAAGGCGTTGGTGGCCCCCACCTGTTTCATGATCTCGACCGCGCGCGCCGACGAGGCCACCGTCAACTTGACCGTGTTCGAGATGACGAACACCGCGGATACGAAGACCACCAGACCGACGATCAGCGTGGCGGTGGCGAATACGTTCTGCCAGCGATCGAGCAGCCGCGACCACTCCTCGCTGAAAGCCACCTCGGCCACGCCCGGCCAGCGCCGGATGTCCTCCGCCACGTTCCGCTGGCTGCCGGAAGCCAAAGCCGCGTCCGTGAGGATGACATGGAACGAGGCCGGCAGCGGATTTTCCTCGAGCGCGTCGAGCAACTCGGTCTGATCCCCCAGCTCACGACGGAACTCCGCCAGCGCCGCCTCCTTCGAGACGTAGTCGACCCGTTTGACACCGGGCAACCCGGTCAGGTGACGATGCAGCGCGGAGGCGTCGGCGTCGCTCATGCTGTCGTCGAGGAATACGCGCACGTCGATGCCGGTGCGCGCGCGTTCGAGCAGCGCGCCGATGTTGATCGTGATGATCGAAAACAGGGCCAGCACCAGCAGCGCCGACCCCATGATCAGAATCGTGACGCCGGTGGTCAACTTCCGGCGCCGGAAGCCGGCGACCGACTCCCGGAGGACATAGCCGGTCTGGGTGCGGTTAAACAGGGGAACCACCTCCCGGCGTGGTGTCGGCCGGCGCCGCTGCGGCGGCCGCGTCTGCCGCCTGGCGCTCCGCGCGCCGCTCACGCTCGACGACCTCCCGCGGGCGATACATGCGATCGGTAAGGCGGGAGGTGCGCCGATCGGCCAGGTAGCGTTCCTCGTCCGATACCAGCCGCCCCGCCTCGAGCACCAGCACTCGCTGGCCGAAGGTCTTGACGATTTCGTGATCGTGGGTGCTGAACAGGACGCAGGTGCCCGCCTCGTTGATCCGGAACAACAGATCCACGATCTCCTGGGCCACCGCCGGATCGAGATTGCCGGTCGGCTCGTCGGCCAGCAGGATCTTGGGACTGTTGACGATGGCGCGCGCGATCGCCACGCGCTGCTGTTCGCCCCCGGAAAGGGTCTGCGGCCGCTGCTCCCGCTTGGACCACAGTCCCACCTGCGTCAGGGCGCGGGTGACGTTGCGCTTGATCTCCGCCCCAGGCACCCCCACCACGAGTTGGGCGAAGGCGACGTTGGCGAAGACGCTGCGATCTTCAAGCAGGCGGAAATCCTGGAATACGAAGCCGATCTCGCGCCGCAGGCGGGGGATCAGCCGTCGGTTCATGCGCGTGGCGATCATGCCGCGCACGATGATCTGGCCGTTCGTCGGGAAGGCGTCCATGGTGATCAGTCGCAGGATGCTGCTCTTGCCGGCGCCGCTCGGGCCGGTGATGCAGACGAATTCCCCGTTGGCAAGGTTGAAGGAAACCTCTTCAAGAGCCTTCGTCCGACCGTACGCCAGCTCGACATGGTGGAAGGATACGATCGTCCGCGGATCGAGCGGGCCCTTGAGGAACTGACTGTCGGCTTTCACCTGCGTTGAGCCTCCGTGCCGCGCGCCCCGCGCCCTCCTGGCGCAACCTGCCCGGGCTTGCCGGTCCGCGTGGCTCCGGCAGGCATGCAGGACTCGTGCCCGTCTCGGCCGTCTCAGCCCTTCAACTGGACGTAGAAACGCTCCCGCAGACCGGCCACGTACCGGGCAAGCTCCACCTGGAGCTTCTCCGACTCCACGGCCCGGCGCACGTTGTCATGCACCTCTTCGTATGTCGGCAGGCGTCCCGGCCGCCGCGCCCGTACCTCGAAGATATAGAATCCGGCGGGGGTCTGGACCGGATCGGTCACCTGTCCGGGCAGGCGTCCGGAGAGTGCCTCCTGAAAACGGGCCGAAAGGTCATCGACCGGGAAAGTGCCGAGCGCGCCACCACGGGCCGCGCTCGGTTCGGCGGAGACCTCGGCGGCCACTGTCGCGAAAGCCTCGCCGGCCAGCAGCCGGGCATGCGCGGCGTCGGCGCGGGCACGGGCCGCGTCCACATCGGCCGCCGCGACCTGGAGCGGGAAGAAAATCTGGCTGACGAGGCGCCCCTCGCCCTCGACCGCGTCGACATGCATGACGTGCAGACCACGCTCGGTCACGATGGGCCGACTCGTCTCGCCCGGACCCAGGGCGAACACCGTCTCCTCGAGTCGCCGGTCGTACAGGTCTCCCCGCCTGAGCTTGCCGAGACTGCCGCCCCGCTCCCGGCCGGGCCCCTCCGTGTGACGGGCGGCGACCTCGGCGAAGGGGCGGCCGGCGCCCAGCTCCTGCATGACGCCGCCCAGCTTGCGCTGGAGGTCGCGCTGCGCCTCTTCGGAAGGCTGAATCGGCACGAGAATGCTGCCGAGCGTAACGCTGTCGGGCGCCGCGCCGATCTCGGCCTGGTGCGCCGCGTAGTAGGCTGCGACCTCGTCTTCCCGTACCTCGATCCCGCTGCGCACGAAACGGTTGACCACGGCCGACATGAAGCGCCGGTCCCGCAGTTGCGCCGTCGTCCGTGCGCGGTAGTCGGCCAGGTTCATGCCGCTGCGTTCGAGTTCGCTCTCGAGGGCTTCCTGCGAGCCGAAATGACGCACCAGTTCCGCGATGTTCGACTCCACATCCTCCTGGACCGCCGCGTCCTCCACCTCGATTTCCGCCTCCCGCGCGGCCGCGATCATCAGCTTGCTCTCGATCAGCCGATCGAGAACCTCCTGGCGGGTGCCCGCTTCGTCGCCGGTGTCCGTGTCGCCGCTCCCCTGGGTCCGCTCCAGCCTGTACAGCGCGATTTCGCGCTCGAGCTCGCTCATGAGCACCGGTTCCTCATCCACGATGGCGATCACGCGGTCGAGCAGGACCGGTCCGGAGGGGAGTGCGCTGACGCCGGGGGCGACCGCCGCCGCGGGCGGTTCCTGAGCACGCGCGGTGCCCGCGGGAGCGAGCGGAACCGACAACAGCCCGGCCAGCGCGGCGGCACCGGCGACGCACCCGACGGCGCGGAGCTGCAGGCTGTTCATACGCATGACCGTACGCCTCCGGCGGGGGAACGGAAATAAGGACGCCGGGGCCGCAGCCCCGGCGCCCGGAAAATCACTTCGCCACCGGCTTGCCGGTCGGGTTTTCAACCGGCGGCAAGGAGGTCAACTGCACCCAGGAGCGAGCCTTGTCGAGCCGGCGGGCGTGGACCTTCACCGGGAACTGCTGGCGCCACTCCGCGAGCATCTGCTGCAGCTTCTCCTCCTGGTGGCGCCGATTCAGGAAATCGCCCACTTCGTTGGCGACTTCGTCCAGCTCGCGCGCACGCGGCGCCACGATGCTGTCGACACGGGCGACCGCCCAGGCTCGACCGAACTTGAAGACGGCCGACAGATCTCCCCGCGCCACCGCGAAGATCGGCTTGACATGCGAGCCCTCCGCGTTGGCGAGCACCGGACCGTAGTTGCCGCGATTCTGCCTGTTGGTCTGGTCGCTCGACCAGCGATTAAGCAACTCATCCCATGGCTTGCCGGCCGCCGCCTCGGTTCGTACCTGCTCGGCGATCTGTTCGCTCTCACAGAGAATGATTTTGCCGTAGCGCTGTTCCGGCAGGTCCAACTGGGCCCGGTTGTCGCGCCAGTAGGACGCCACCTCCTCCGGCGACACCGACATGTCCTCCGGCACAACCTGATCGTGCAGGCGAGTGACGAGCATCTGCTCGCGCTTCTCGTTGACGAACGCATCGACACGCGAATCGTCCAGAAAACCGCGCTCCCTGGCCTCCTCCTTCAGCAACTGCTGCTCGACAACCTGGGTGATTTTGAACCTGACCCCCCCCAGGAGTTCGGTGCGCTTGGGCCGCTCGAAGACGTTCAGCTTGTCGTAAAACTGTTTGTAGTCGCCCACCGTCCACGTTTCGAGCTTGTTATCGCGGCGCACCTGATAGAGAAACTTGTCGAAGTCTCCGAGCGGGATGTTGAGCGGCTTGAGCTCCTCGCGCGGGGTCGGTTTGTTGGTCGCGGGATCGATCATGACCTCGCTCTCCGGCAAACCCTGGAAAACGATCCAGAGCCCCGTCTCATCCAGCTTGAAGTCGTGCTTGCGCCGGCTATCCTCGAAGAACGTGCGCTGCGCGAGGTTCATCTTGCGGTTCCGAATGCTGTTGAGAACCTTCTCCTTGAACTCCCCCTCGAGGGGCTGCACCCGCACCGTATCGAGACGATCCACCCGCACCAGCCAATAGCCGTACACGGAGAGGTAGGGCTGGCTGATCTCCCCCTGCTTGAGGCTCCAGATGGCCCGCTCGAACGAGTCATCCATCCGACCCCACTGAAATTCGACCGTATAGTCGCCGGCCGGACCGCGGGAGCCATCGTTGTACTCGTCCGCCACGTCCTCCCACGGCTTCCCGGCGACGATCTCCTGGCGCGCCTTCAAAGCGTCATCGAGGAAATTGCAGATGATGAAGCTGCACTTCCGCTTGGTTTGCAGGTTGGCATAGTAATCGGCAAGTTCCGCGTCGGAAATCTGGCTGCCTGTCTTCTCGATCAGATCTTCTTTCATGACCTTGGTCGCCATGTATTCCCGCAGCGCCTTGGCGCCCTGGGAGACCTGCTGATCGGCACCCAGGCCGAGATCCTCCGCTTTCAGGGCCATGAGCTCTTTGTTGATGATCACATTGAGAAAGGCGAGCCGACCCTCGGGCGTGGCGGTATCGACGAGCTGACCCTTGTCATCGCGCGGCAGATCAATCTCCTGCAGCTTCGCGAGATTGCGTTCGTAATCGGCCTGGGTCACCGACTTGGGACCGACAGTGGCGACCACGTTCTTCTCAGGCGACCTGCTGCACCCCCCTCCCGCCAGCGCGAGCAGGGCAACGAGCACGAGCAGGGTCAGCCGGACGGCAAAGGTGGACCGACCAGCCTGCGGATTCACTCGGCATACAGTCATCGTTTCTCCTTGAAGGTCGGAATCCCGACCGAGCGCCCGCCGGGCATCTCCCCGGGCTCCGCCCGATGCAAACGGTCAAGCAGGTCGAGCACGGCATGCGCAGCCGCGAGCACCTGCTCGCGCGCCGCAGGAACCTTCATGACGAACTGATCGGCGGCCTTGAACATCAGGCCCTTCGGCCCGGTTCCCATCAAGCCACGAATTATAGCTGGTGTGGGTTCCCTCCCGCCAGCGAAAAACAGGGCGATCCCGCCGCGCTCGGCGCGCACCTCCTCCACACCGCAGACGGCCGCCAGCACCCTGACCCGCTGCACCCCCAGCAGATTCTCCACCTCGCCCGGCAGCGGGCCGTAACGATCGCGGAGCTCCTCGCGCAGTCGCGCGAAGTCGCGCCCCTCCCGCAGCCGCGCAAGCCGGCGGTAGAGGTCCATTTTCTGCTCCGGATCGCCGATCCAGTCGTCGGGCAGATAAGCCGCCAGCCGGAGATCGACCTTCACCTCGAGCGCGACCGCGCCGCCACCCCCCTTGAGTTCCAGAACCGTCTCCTCAAGCAGCCGGCAATACAGGTCGAATCCGATCGCCTCCATGTGACCGTGCTGCTCCTCGCCCAGCAGATTGCCCGCGCCGCGGATCTCCAGGTCGCGCATGGCGATATGATATCCGGACCCGAGCGCCTGGAACTCCTCGAGCGCAGCCAGCCGCCGGCGGGCCTCAGGGGTGAGCGCCTCGCCAGGCGGGGTCATCAGGTAGGCATAGGCGCGCTGGCTGGAGCGGCCGACCCGCCCGCGCAGCTGGTACAGTTGAGCCAGGCCGAGCCGGTCGGCGCGATCGATGACGATGGTATTGACGCGCGGCATGTCGAGACCCGATTCGATGATGGCCGTCGTGACCAGGACATCGAACTCGTGCGCCAGGAAGGCGGTCATGACCCGGTCGAGCCGGTCCTCGGGCAGTTGCCCGTGGGCGATGCCCAGGCGCACGCCCGGCACGATGTCGCGCACCCGGGCCGCCGTGGCCTCGATGGTCTCGATGCGATTGTGCACGAAGAATACCTGCCCGCCCCGGTGCAGTTCGCGCAGGATCGCCTCAGCCAGCGTCTCCTCGCTGAACTGGCAGAGCTCGGTGTGGATCGGCAGCCGGTCGCGGGGCGGCGTGTTGATCACCGACATGTCGCGCGCGCCCATGAGCGCGAGGTAGAGCGTGCGCGGAATCGGCGTGGCGCTGAGCGTCATGACATCCACCAGCCGGCGCAGTTCCTTGAGCCGCTCCTTGTGCCGGACCCCGAAACGGTGTTCCTCGTCGATCACCAGCAGGCCCAGGTTGCGGAAACGCACGTCGCGCGAAAGCAGGCGATGCGTGCCGATCAGGATATCCACCCTGCCCTCACGGGCCGCTTCGGCCACCGCCTTCGCCTCGCGCGGGGACCGGAAACGGCTGAGGGTCTCCACGCGGACGGGAAAATCGCGGAAACGCTCCGCGAACGTATCCCCGTGCTGGCGGGCGAGAAGCGTGGTGGGACAGAGCACCGCCACCTGCCGCCCCGCCATGACCGCCTTGAAGGCGGCCCGCATGGCCACCTCGGTCTTGCCATAGCCGACATCCCCGCAGACAAGACGGTCCATCGGCCGCGCCGACTCCATGTCGCGTTTGACGTCGTCGATGGCGGTGAGCTGGTCGGGGGTTTCGTCGTAGAGGAAGGAATCCTCGAGAGCCCTCTGCAGCGGGTCGTCGGGTGGAAAGGCGTGGCCCTCGAGCGCCTGGCGCGAGGCGTAGAGCTCGATCAGTTCCGCCGCCATCGCCCGGATCGCCTTGCGCGCCCGCTTCGTCACCCGCGTCCACTGGGCCGCGCCGAGCTTGCTCAGATCCGGATGCGCCTCGCTGTCGGACGTGAACCGCTCGACCTGATCGATCTTGTCCACGGGGACGTAGACTCTGTCCCCCTCCGCATACTCGATGAGCAGGCACTCGCGCTCGGCGCCGTCGGCGGTGATGCGCCGCAGGCCGCGATAGACGCCGATCCCGTAATCGATGTGCACGACGAACTGGCCGCCCTGCAGGGCGCGGGCATCGCGGACGACGCCTGCCGCCTGGCGACGCGCGCGCGCCGGGCGCTGGTAGCGCTCGAAGAACTCGTGATCGGTGAAGCAGGCGAGGCCCGCCTCGGGCCACAGGAAGCCGCCCGACACCGCGCCCACGGCGGGGCGCGACGTCAGGGAACCGCCGTCGGTCTCATCGAGCAGTTCGCCGAGGCGCTCCGCCTGGCCGGCATTGTCGCAGAGCATCAGGACCCGTTCACCGGCCGCCTCGCGTCGGGCAACTTCCGCGTGGAGACGCCGCACGTCGCCGCCGCGCAGATCGGGCCGCGCCGTGGCGAACCGCACCTCGGCCGACGGGGCGCCCAGGAGCCAGTGCCCGCTCGTATCGCCCGCGATCCACGCTCCGGTCACGAGGACATGCGGACGCGCGGCGTCGGCCAGCGCGGCGGGCGGGGCCACCAGTTCGTCCGGTTCGGGCAGCGCCGGATCGCGCCGGAGACGCACCTCGCGCGACCGCGGCAATTCGGCGTCGAGCAGCTCCGACTGGGCGCCGAGCGAGACCGGATCGAGCCAGAAGACCGGGGCGCCGGCCGACAGGTGATCGGTCAGCAGGGCCGTCGGACCGAACCAGGGCAGGAACGCCTCCAGCCCCTCGCCATGCCCCCGATCCTCGAGATGCGCCTCGAGGTCGGCCCGTTCGCCGGCGTCCAGATCGGCGGCGACCGCAGCCGACTCCGCGCGCGCGAGCGCCGACAGACGCGCGTCGTCGTCCAGGACCAGATGGCTGACCGGCAGAATGCGGACCGTGTCGAACCGGTCCACCGAGCGCTGCGATTCCACGTCGAAGGTGCGCAGCGAAACGATTTCGTCGTCGAAGAACTCCAGTCGCAGCGGACGTCCGCCGGGTGCGTACAGGTCGATCAGACCGCCGCGCCGCGCCAGATCGCCCGGCCGCGCCACCAGGCCGGCGCTCCGGTAGCCGCGTGCGGTGAGGCGGGCGCACAGATCGTCGCGATCGTGTCGCTCGCCCACCGCCAGTTCGATCGCCGCCGCGGCCAGGCCCGCCGGCGACATGACGCGCTGGCGCACGCCGTACAGCGAGGTCACCGCCAGTCGCGCCGGTCCCCGCGCGAGACGATCGAGGCCGTCGAGGAAGAGTCCGACGCCATCCGGGTCGGGCGACTGCCGGTCGAAGGCGAGTACCTCCTGCTGCGGAAGGTAGACGACCGCCTCCGATCCCAGCCACTCCTCCAGATCGTCGGCCAGCCCCTGCGCCAGCTCGCGCGTCGGCGCGACCAGCAAAGCGGCGCGGGGCGCGGACCGCCACCAGGCGGCCAGCAACAGCGGCGCAGCACCCCCGTGGAGTCCCGACAAAAGGACCGCCGTCCCGCCCGGCGCGCCAGGCGGCGCCACCACGGACCGCACCCGCGCGACGCTCCCGGCCAGCGCCTCGTCGGGCAGCAGTCGTCCCAGCAGCCCGCTCAATCGCTTGCCGCCGCCGGCAGGGCGGTCCAGAAGATGAGGTAGACGAGCAGTCCGGGCAAAAGCAGGGAAAGGATGGTCAGCGCCACCCAGCCGGCGCGCACGATCGCGGGCGAAGCGCCGAAGTAGGCGGCCAGGCCGCCGCAGACGCCGCCGATGAGGCGGTCCGCGGAGCGATGCAGCTTTCTCTCCCCGTCGCCGACCACAGCGCCTCCTGGGGACGGTCAGAACGTCGCGCGCTGGCGTCCGAACGGGGTGATCGCGCGCAACCGCTCCACCACGCGCGGCACGACCGCCGCGACATGGTCGATCTCCTCGCGCGTGTTGTAGCGGCTCAGCGAGAAGCGCACGGAGCCATGCGCCGACGTGAACGGGATGCCCATCGCCTTCAGCACATGCGACGGCTCGAGACTGCCCGAGGTGCACGCCGAACCGCTGGAGGCACCGATACCGACGCGGTCCATCAGCAACAGGATCCCCTCGCCCTCGATGAAATCGAAGCTGACGTTGCAGGTGTTGGACAGGCGGCGCGCGCGATCGCCGTTCACGCGGCAGTCGGGCACGGCCGCCAGCAGCGCCGCCTCGAGACGGTCGCGCAGTTCGCGCACCTGGCCGTTCTCCTCGCCGAGGCTCTGTCCGGCCAGCACACAGGCGGCGCCGAAGCCGACGATGCCCGGCACGTTCTCCGTGCCGGCGCGACGCCCGCGCTCCTGGTGCCCGCCCATGATCAGGGGCCGCAGCTTGGTTCCCTTGCGCACGTACAGCGCGCCGACCCCCTTGGGACCGTGCAGCTTGTGCCCGGAGAGCGCAAGCAGGTCGATCGTCGAAGCCTGCATGTCCAGGGGCAGCTTGCCCGCGGCCTGCACGGCGTCGACATGGAAGACCGCGCCGGCCTCCTTCACGATCCGGCCCAGTTCCTCCACGGGGAAGACCACGCCGGTTTCGTTGTTGGCGGCCATGACCGACACCAGCGCCGTGTCGGGACGGAGCGCCCGGCGCAGTTCGTCCGGATCGAGCGCCCCCGACCCGTCCACGTCGAGCCAGCTCACCGCGTAGCCGTGACGGCCTTCGAGTTCACGGCAGAGACCGAGCACGGCCGGATGTTCCACCTTCGTCGTGACGAGGTGCTTCCGGTCGGGGTAGGCGCGAAGGGTGCCCCAGATGGCCAGGCTGTCGCTTTCGGACCCACCCGCGGTGAACACGATCTCGCCCGGCGTCGCGGCGCCGATCAGCGCCGCCACCCGGCCGCGCGCCTCGATCACGCCCTGCTCGGCCAGGGAACCGAAATGGTGCATGCTCGACGGATTGCCGTACCGCTCGGTGAAGTACGGCAGCATCGCCGCGAGCGCCTCGGGCGCAACCTGCGTCGTGGCGTTGTTGTCCAGATAGACCCCGTTCGCGGGCGCGGGAGGCAGACCGTCGAGCAGGCTGAAACCGCCCGGCGTCCGGACGCCACCGTCAGGATCCGAATTCATGACTTCACCTCGATGACATCCACCTCGTCGCCGAGATGTTCACGCAGCTGACTCTCCACCCAGCCCTTGATGGTGGCCTGCGACGCCGGGCAGCTGGCGCAGGTGCCGATGAGGCGAACGAACACCTCGTGCCCGCGCACCTCGACCAGTTCGATGTCGCCGCCGTCGTTGCGCAGCGCGCGCGCGATGTCGTGCTCGATGACTTCGCGGATGCGGGCCTCCCTCGCCGGCGGCGCCAGCGGCAACGCGCCGGGCACCGCCCCGCCACCGCTGGCGGCCTCCTGGTCCAGCTTCTCCCAGAACTCGTCGATGAGATGCCGAATCTCCGGATGACAGTCCTGGCAGCCGCCGCCCGCTTTCGTGTAGTGCGTCACGTCTTCGATGGTCCGCAGGCGGTTCTGCCTGACGGCGTGGCGGATCGTGTCCCGCTCAACCTGGTAGCAGTGGCAGACCAGCACGCCCTGGGAGAGCAGTTCGCACGGGACCTGCTTCCCCTGCCGCTTGTAGTAATCGATCATGGCGGCCTCGAGCGCTTCGCGCCCCATGACCGAGCAGTGCATCTTCTCACGGGGCAGCCCGCCCAGTTCGCCGGCGATGTCCTCGTTCGTGATTCGCGCGGCCTCCTCAAGCGTCTTCCCCCTGAGCATCTCCGTGAGGATGGACGAAGAGGCGATGGCGCTGCCGCAGCCGAAGGTCTGGAACTTCACTTCGGCGATCCGGCCCGCGTCGTCGAGCCGGAACGAAAGGCGCAGGGCATCGCCGCAGGCCATCGACCCGACCTCGCCCACGCCGTCGGCGTTCTCGACCGTGCCGACGTTGCGCGGATTGAAGAAGTGGTCGTAGACCTGATCGCTGTACTTCCACATGAGGCCGGTGATCCTCTCGCGGGGCGGAATGGGCAGGCGCGCGAACCGGCGCCGCAGCGCACGGGCGCGGGCGGCCAGCCGACAGCGGACGGACCAGGCTAACCTAAGCGCAAACCACGCGTCGATCAAGCGGTGCGGGACGCGCCGCCGCCGCGCGAAACGACCGACTCCGCCATCAGCAGGCCGAGCGCCAGCAGCAGGCACCAGGGAGTCAGATCGCGCCCGGCGAACGCGCTCCCGAGTCGCCCGGCCGGCAGGGCGGCAAGAGCGTGGGCCGGCAGGCCGGCGGAGGCCGCGAGGGCGGTGCGGAACGCGGCCGGTTCCCAGACCTCCGGATCCCCTTCGGCCGACGGCGGCGCCACCGCCACCAGCCCCAGGGTCTCGGCGCCGGCGGTGAAGATGTGGAAACCGCGCCGCAGCGCCGGCGCTCCCGCCAGCCACGGTTTCTCCCCGCGCCACACGAGACGGGCCATCGCGTCCCGTTCACCCGGGAACGACCGCGGCGCCAGGATCCGCAACCGCGCCGGATCGGCCGCCAGCCCCGCTACCACGGCGCCCCGTGGCAGACGCAGCGCCGGCGTTTCCCCGACCATGATGTCCCCGCCCCCCTCCCCGCCCGGAGCGGCCAGCCAGGCGACCAGTCGCTGTGCGAGCGGGAGAAACATCGGCGAGAGCGGCAGATCGCTCGCCGAAGGAGACAGATCGGCGGACAGCACTGCGAGCGTGCCCGCGCCCAGACGTCGCTCCGTGAGCAGAGGCGCCCGTCCCGCCAGCGCCAGCAGGACCTGGCCCGAATCCCCCTCGTCCAGCGTGAAGAACCGGCGCCACCGCACCTCCTGCAGCGTGGCGAGCGCCTCATCCCCGAAACCGGCGAACAGCGGATGCGACGGGGTCGGGATCAGCGCCCGCTCCTGCGCCGCCGCTTCGCGGACCGTCCAGTCAGCCCGCCCCGGCAGGCCGAGCCCTGGCAGGAGATGTGCAGCCCACTCGCGGGCCAGCGTCGGGTCGCCCAGGAGGAACAGGGCCCCGCCCCCCGCCTCCAGCCAGTCACGCAGGCCCGCGGCCAGCAGCGGACCGAGAGGACCGGGGTTCACGAAGCAGACAACGTCGGTGTCCGCCAGATCGCCCGCGCCGACGGTGCCGTCGCCCACGTCCCGCACGCTAAAGAGAGCCGGCGGGACCGGCGCGGCGGCAGCGTCCGGCCCCGGGTCAAGCGCGCGCGCCAAAAAACGCCACCCGCCGCGCCCGGCCGGTTCGTCGCGATCGGGGCCATGCACGACGAGCACGTCGAGACGCTCGCGCACGGTCAGCGTGAACGGCCGCTCGTCATCCACCGGCAGGCGATCGCTCCGCTTGATGACCCGTCCGCGGTGCCGTCCGGCGGCCGGCGCCGTGAGCGGGAACTCCACACGCACCAGGGCGCCGTCCGCCCCCTGCGCCACCGCTTCGGCGACGCGCTGCCCGTCCACCTCGAGCAGACAGACCTCCGGGGCGTGCTCCACCCGCACCTCCGCCACCACGCGCAACGCCTCGCCCGCACGCAGGGCGCGCAGCGGGAGGGCCACGGCGCGCACGCCACCGTTGGGCGTTTCCCGACCGACCGGCCGCACGAGCAGTCGCGGACCGCCGCCCCTGGTCAGCGCCCGCCCCGCCCCGCCGAGCGCCACGCTGTCGGGCAGGACCGCCGAACGCTGCAGATCGGAGAAGAGGACGATTTCGGCCGGCGTGTACCGCGCGGAAGCGGCCCAGCGCACCGCCTCGCGCAACGCCGCCGCCAGATCACAGGCGCCATCCGTGGGCGCCACGGCGGCGAGCGCCGGTCCCACCGCGAGGGTCGCCGGCAGCCAGTCGGCCAACAGGGTCCGCGGCGCCGGGCCGGCGAGCACCACCTGCAGCTCGCTGCCGGCGGGGAGGCCCCGGGCCAGCTCGTCGACCGCCCGCACGGCCGCCGCGAAGCGGGTGCCGCCATCCTCCTGCGTCTGCATCGAGGCGCTCGCGTCGAGCAGGCAGACGACCGACAGCGCGCCGCTGGCCGTGCGCGCCATCCCGGCCAGGCGTGGCCGCGCCGCCGCCGCGACGATCGCCAGGATCGCCAGCACGCGCAGCAACAGCAGCAACCACCGCCGCAAAGCCACGCGCCGCGCCCGCCGCGCCTGCCCCGCCTCCAGGAAGCGCAGATCGCTGAAGGCGATCTGGCGGGGACGCCGCCGCTGCCAGAGGTGCAGCACGATCGGCACGGCCGCCACGAGCGCGCCCCACCAGAGGCCAGGATTGAGAAAAACGAACGGTCCCACGTCACGTCCCCGTGCCGGCGGGCAGGCCGGCGGTCACACCAGTCGACGGCGCCGGCCGAGGAACGCGTGCAGCGCGCTCTCCAGCGGCGCCTCTGTCCCCACCTCGACCAGGTCCACCAGGTGGCGGCGACACTCGCGGCGCAGGCCGTCCCGCCAGGCGTCGAACCTGACCCGGTACTCGGCCGCCGCCAGGGCCGGTTCGACCCGCACCTTCCGCCCCGGGTGCTCCAGGTCGGTCAGCTCCAGTTCGCGGCGGAAGTCGAGGTCGCGCTCGCGCGGGTCGAGCAGGTGGAAAACGACCACCTCGTGGCCGCGGTGCCGGAAGTGCTTCAGCCCCGACAGCACCTCGGCCGGCTCGTCCAGCAGATCGGAGAAGAGCACGATCAACCCGCGGCGGTGCACCCGCTCCGCCACGCCGTGCAGGACCGGACCGAGGCGCGTGCCGGCCCCCTGCGGCGCCGCCTCGAGTTCCCGCAGGATCTGGAACAGCTGCCGCCGCACCGAGCGGGCCGGCACGATCGCCAGCGGTTTCTCGTCGAAGGTGACCAGGCCGACGGCGTCGTTCTGGCGCAGCAGCAGGTAGGCGAACGAGGCCGCCAGCAGGCGCGCATACGCCAGCTTGGTCGGACGCTCCGGATCGGAGGTGAACGCCATGCTCGCCGAACAGTCGAGCAGCAGGGTCGCGCGGAGATTCGTCTCCTCGGCAAAGACCTTCAGGTAGTGGCGATCGCTGCGGGCGTAGAGCCGCCAGTCGAGGTGGGTGGTCGGTTCGCCCGGGATGTACTGGCGATACTCGGCGAACTCCACGGAGAAGCCGTGGTACGGACTCCTGTGCCGGCCGGTGAGGAAGCCCTCCACGACGAGCCGCGCCACGAGGTCGAGCCGCCCCAGACGGCTCGCCAGCTCCGGCGTCAGCAGGGGCCTCGTCACCCCGCCACCTCCGCGAGCAGGAGATCCACGATGCGATCTTTCGCAATCTCTTCCGCTTCGGCGTGGAAGTTGGTGACGAGACGGTGGCGCAGCACCGGATGCGCCAGCGCCCGCACATCGTCGAGCGACGGCGTCGGTCGGCCCTGAAGCAGCGCGCGCGCCTTGGCGCCCAGGATCAGACACTGCGCGGCGCGCGGCCCGGCGCCCCAGGCGAGGTATTCCCGCGCAGGCGCCGCCGCCTCCGGCGTGCCGACCCGCGAAGCGCGCGCCAGGCGCACCGCATAGCGCGTGACGTTCTCCGCCACCGGCACCCGGTGCACCAGATCCTGGAACGCGAGCACCGCCTCACGATCGATCACGGTCCGCGGTTCGCCTCCGCGCACGCCGGTCGTGCTCTCGACGATCGCCACCTCCTCGGTCAGGCTCGGATAGCCGATGAGCACATTGAACATGAAGCGGTCGAGCTGCGCCTCGGGCAACGGATAGGTGCCCTCCTGCTCGATCGGGTTCTGCGTGGCCAGGACGAAGAACGGCGGCGGCAACGGGTGAGTGCGTCCGCCTGCGGTGACGGTGCGCTCCTGCATCGCCTGCAACAGCGCCGCCTGCGTCTTGGGCGGGGTACGGTTGATCTCGTCCGCCAGCACCACGTTGGCGAACACCGGCCCGTGCAGGAACTTGAACGCGCGCTGCCGGGTCGACGCGTCCTCCTCGAGAATCTCCGAACCGGTGATGTCTGACGGCATGAGGTCGGGCGTGAACTGGATGCGCGAGAAGGAGAGATCCATCACCTTCGCCAACGACGAAATGAGCAGCGTCTTGGCGAGCCCCGGCACCCCCTCGAGCAGCACGTGACCGCCGGCGAACACGGCGATGAGCATCTCCTCGATCACCCGCTGCTGCCCCACGATGGCCCTGCCGATCTCGCGGGTCATCGCTTCACGGGCCTCGCGCAGACCAGCGATCCTGTCGGCGTCGTCCAATCCCACACCTCCGTCCGAATCCGGTACCCCGCCCGCACCGCGGCGCGCGGGCGGTCCGGCTCAATCTACAGGCGGCGCCCCGGCGACACAACCGGCGGCGCAAGCCGCGCGCCAGTCGCGCGCCGGACCCGGCTCATCGGAATTGAATGTTGCGCCCCCGGCGCGCCGGCGTCATTCTTGTATGTTCAGCCGCGCAAGCCGCGCGGCCCCGGAGGGGACTGCGTGTACAAGAAGCTGTATCGCGACATCGAGAAACTGCTCCGCCAGATCGACAATTCCACCGGCACCGAGGACATGCTGCGCATGACGGTGCGCGGCATCGTCGAGACCTGCGCCCAGGTCTACGGGATCGAAAGCGGCCGCCTCTACCGGGAACAACCGCACGAGTACCTGCTGATCGAGAGCATCGGCGGGCACGGTTCGCGCATCGTCGGCAAAACCGTGAGCAAGGACTACCCGGTCGTGCAGACCCTCGAGCGGGAGTTCGTCGTCATGATCTCGCGCGACTATCCCGGCTTCGATCCGGAGCTTGAGGCGCAGTTCTCCACGCATGACTACGCAGCGATCCTGGTCGATTCCACGCCCGCCTACATCCTCAGCTTCGGCGTGCGGCGCACCGAACTGGACGAGGCGGAGGAGAACCTCCACCTCATCCTGGAGACGATCCGCACCGCGGTCGGGCTGAAGCTGCGGCAGAGCGTGCTCGAGAACCAGCTGCGCCAGGCGCAGACGATCCAGCTCTCTTTGCTGCCGCGCGAACTGCCGAAGCTGGCCGGCTTCGAACTGGCCGCGGCCACCTTCCCCGCCGAGGAGGTCGGCGGCGACATCTACGACGCACAAACCATGGAGACCGGCACGATCACGGTCGCCGTGGCCGACGCCAGCGGCCACGGCCTGCCGGCGGCCCTGCAGGCGCGCGACGTGATCACCGGCCTGCGGATGGGCGTGGCGCGCGACTTCAAGATCACCGCCACAATCCGCCGTTTGAACAAGGTCATCAACGCCAGCGGCCTGTCGAGCCGCTTCGTGTCGCTCTTCTACGCGGAGATCGAGGAGACCGGCAACGTCATCTACGTCAACTGCGGCCACTGCCCGCCGCTGATCGTCAACCCCGAGGGCGCCGTCTTCGAGTTGCCGAGCAACGGCCCGGTGCTCGGCCCGCTGCCCGACATGGCTTACCGCCGCAGCTTCGCCCAGCTACGCCCCGGCGAGGTGCTGCTCATCTACTCCGACGGCCTCACCGAACGCAAACGACGCCTGCCGCCCGGAACATCGGAGCCCGCCCCCGGCGGGCTAGAACCGGAACCGGCGTCCGATGCCGATCACGAGGAGTTCGGCACCGAGCGCCTGATCCGGATCGCAAGCGAGCACGCCCATCGCTCCGCGCGGGACCTGCTCGCCGCGATCCTGACCGAAGTGCGCGATTTCGGCGCTGGCGAACCGTGGGAGGACGACGCCACCCTGTTCGTCGTCCGCCGCCTGCCGGCCCACGAGTTCAAACCGAAGCGCACGCTCGGCACGGTGCTCAACTTCGATCAGGCGCGCATCGGCGCCGCGAAGAAGCCGGCGGACGGGAAGTAGGGCGAGCGGACGGCCACCGGCGCGTCAGTACCGGTCCAGCCGGTACAACGACACCGTCCACCGCTGCGGCTCGGTCACCCCGAGCCCCGGCACCATGCAGTCGCGCAACCGTGTGAAGGTGACGCCGCGCACGACCCGCCCGTCCCAGCGGGGGGGGCCGTCGGTGCGGTCGACGAGATAGTCCGGCGTGACGACGTCGAGCCAGGCACCGCTCTCCACCATCGCCGGAAATCCCCGGGCCCGGCCGAGGTCCAGCAGTTCGGGACTGACGAGCCCCGCGAGATCGACGATCCGCCGCTCGCTCGACCAGCCAAGCGCCCCGATGTCGAGGCAGGCCACCTTGGCATCCGTCGGCGTGTGCGTTCCCAGCCACTCCCCCAGCGGCACGAGGCACTCGCGCAGCCCACGGCCGAGGTCCTGGGCGTGCGGCCGCACCCGCGCCACGAGCAGCCAGCCGTTCAGCCCGACGGTCGCCAGGCAGGCGCCGACCAGAAGCGCCGACCGCCACCGCGCCAGCCGCCCCCCCGGACGCACGCCGGGACCTGGCCGGAGCGGCGCGGCGAACAGCGCGACCGCCAGCAGGATCGCCGGCGAAAGCGGGCTCAGGTAACGCGAGATCACCCACACCTGTTTGACGGCGTAGCCGCCGCACAGGACGGCGACCCAGGTGATCGCGATGGCCGGCACGATGAATCGCGGCGCCGGCGAGACACCGGGGTCGCCCCCGCGCGGAGCCAGCCATCTACCCAGCACGATCAGCGCGAGCAGCCCCGCCCAGAGCGGCGCCTGGGTCGCGCCCAGTTGCACCGCGGAACGCAGCAACGACGCGCCGACGACGCCGGGCACCAGGGTCAGAGCGTAACTCTTCGCCGTGGCCGTCTCGGGCGTGAACCGGCCGAACGCCTCACGGGCGTAGAACAGCCACGGCCCAAGCACCAGCGCCGCCCCCAGCGCCGCCGGCAGACCGGCACGCTTCCAGAGCGGCCGCTCCCCGCGCCACGCCAGCCACGGCCAGGCCAGCGGGCCAAGCAGCAGGAACTCCGGCCGGGTCAGCCCGGCCAGTCCCGCCGCGAGTCCCCAGCCGAGCCAGAGCCGCGGCGGCGTCGGCCGCGCCACCGCCGGCCAGAGCAGCATCAAAAGCAGCGCCGTCGCCAGCGGGGTCTCCATGCCGGACCAGGTCCAGCGGAGGAACCAGGCGTCGGCGGCAAACAGCAGCAGCAGCGGCAGGCGCCACGCCGCCGGCAGCGGCAGCCGGGTCAGGATGGCGTCGAACACGAGCAGCGCCAGCAGCGCCGCCGCCACCCCCAGCACCCACGGCGCCACGAGCGCCGGCAGACCGAACCGCAGCAACAGCCCCAGCCCGCAAACCCAGAGCGGGCTCGTGCAGCCGTAGGTCGGATCGCCGGGGTTGAAGGACAGTTCGCCGCGCTCGACCAGGTGCCGCGCGTACCGCAGATGGATGTAGGTGTCGTCGGTGATGTAGCCGCGCAGCAGCAGACCGCCGCCCGCCAGGACGGCGACGGCCAGGGCGAGACGAATCAGTCGGGCGCGGTCCATGCTCACGGCTTCCCCCGGCTGGAGACCGGGCCGAGGATACAGCCACGGCCGTTCGCCGTCACGGGCGCAGGCCCGGGTGGACATGCGTCGGGGCACGCGCCCCTACCGCAGGAACATCGGCACGCCCTGCACTCCCCGCACGCGGGGACGGTACTCCTTCTTGTCGTAGAACTTGTCCACCTCGACCCGCTTGACCCCCTCGACGACGGCGTTGAGGCCGACCGTAGTGTACTTGCCCTCCTGCAGCGCAACCATCACGCCGGAGGCGCCGTGCAGGAGCATGTCCATGGCGAGGTTCGCGAAGTTCATCGCGACCATGCGGTCGAGCGCGTCGGGCGCGCCGCAGCGCATCAGGTAGCCGAGCGCCTGGTAGGTGACATCCTCCCCGGTCAGCTTCTTGAGCACCTCGGCCGTGTGCAGGCCGACGCCGCCGAGCTTCTTGTGGCCGTAGGCGTCCTCCTCGCCGCGCTCGACGATATCGCCTCCCTCGATCGTCGCCCCTTCGCTGATCGTGCAGATGGCGTAGTTGCTCGGGTTGTCGCGCTTGTCGCGCACGAGCATTTCGGCCAGCGTTTCGACGTTGAACGGCACCTCGGAGATCAGCGCGCGGTCCACGCCCGCGAGATAGCTGGCGATGAGCGCGGTCTCGCCGCTGTTGCGTCCGAAAAGCTCCACCAGGCCGAGGCGCTCGTGGCTGCCGACCGGCGTGCGCAGCTGCGTGATGTACTCGACACTGCGGCTGACGGCGGTGCCAAAGCCGATGCAGTAATCGGTGCCGAAGACGTCGTTGTCCATCGTCTTGGGGATGGCGATCTGCGGAAAACGTTCCTGGTTCAGACGCGCCGCGTAGCTGAGGGTGTCGTCGCCGCCGATCGGGATCAGCGCGTCCACCCCCGCATCCTCGAGATTTTTCAGGATCTGCGGCGTGATGTCGGCCGGGTACTTCCGCTCGGGCGAGCGCAGATGCTCCGGCATGTCATTTTCCCGCACCTTCTGCGGATTCGTGCGTGAGGTGTGCAGGACGGTGCCGCCGGTACGGTCGATCGTACGCACGTCGTTGGGCGTGAGGGTCCGCACACAATGCTTGTTCCACTCCGCGTCGCCGACGCGGTACGCGGCCAGGCCGCCCCAGCCGCGCAGGAACCCGACCGCCTCCCAGCCGGCTTCGTACGCGCGCAGCACGACCTGCTTCATGCACGGATTCAGGCCGGGGACATCGCCCCCGCCGGTCAGGACGCCGATCCTCTTCTTCCTCGCCATGTGATCCACTCCCTGGCAGGGCGGCCGCGGGGCCGCAAAACCGTGTTCAAGCGGGCCGGCCGAATCTACGGTGCGGAACGGGGCCGGGCAAGGCCGGCCCCCGCGCTACGCCGACATCCATTTCGCCACGCGCGCGCCGTCGGGTCCCCCGGCCAGGAAGGTGCCGCGGCGCGACATCTCGACCAGACGACGCACATCGCTCTCGCTGAAGTCGAAAGCCTCCATGGCCAGTTCGTACTCGCGGGAGATGGTCGTGGCCGACACGGTCGGGTTGTCGGTGCAGAGGGCGACCTTCATCCCGGCGTCGAGGAAACGAGGCAGCGGGTGGTCCCGCAGGCCGGCGACCGCGCCGGTCTGCACGTTCGAGGAGAGGCAGACCTCCACGTACACGCCGTCCCGGGCGAGACGCTTCATCAGGGCCGGATCGCGACCGGCGCTGGTGCCGTGCCCGATCCGCCGCGGTCCGAGGTTGTCGAGTGCCTCCCAGATGCGCTCCGGGCCCTCGCTCTCTCCGGCATGCACTGTGCACTTGAGCCCCATCCTGTGCGCAAGCGTGTACGCCTCGCGGAACAGGACGGGCGGGAAGGGGGCCTCCGGACCGGCAATATCGAAGCCGCACACGCCGACCCCGGCGTGGTACTCCTCCTTCTCGCCGATCACTTCGCGCAGGAGGATGCGCGCCATGTTGCCACCGTGGCTGCGCATGGCGATCACGATGATGCCGGCGCGAAACTCCGGGTGCTCGCCGCCGAACTTCGACAATCCCTTGCGCGTGGCATGAATGACCTGCCGCGTGGTCAGCCCGGCGCGCCGGTGGATGAGCGGGTTGATGCGCAGTTCGAGCAGCTTCACGCCGTCGGCCCAGGCATCCGCCGCGATCTCGTAGGCGATGCGCTTGATGTTGTCGTAGAACTGCGTGTACTGCAGCGGGACATGAAACTTGTCGAGGTAGTCGAGCAGCGAGCGGTCCTGCTTGTCGTCCCATTCGAGATAGCGGCGGAACTGCTCGAAATGAAGGCCCGGAACCGCCGAATAGTACATTTCCGACAGTTCCCAGAGCGTGGCGGGGCGGATCGAGCCGTCGAAGTGGCGGTGCAGGTCGGACAGCGGCAGGGTCTGCAGGAAGTCGCGGCGGTCTGCGGGGGTCAAAGGGATCCTCCTTTTGCGGGGAATATGATAGCCCTTCAGCGCCCGGCTGTCGACCGGGCGGCCCTGGCGAGGCTTCACCCCTCGACGCCGCGCGTCCGTGCCCTTACCCTGTGGCCTCGATTGCGACCGGTTTCGCGACCGCACGCGGACCACCAGGCAGGAGGAACGGGATGTTCGACCGTGGTGTGCTGGATATCGACCTCGAGCGGGAAGCGGATCACATCGCCGAGCGGCTGCGGCATCTGGTTGGGCACGGGCTCAAACGCCGGGGCCTCGTGGTCGCCGTGAGCGGCGGCATCGACAGCAGCGTGTCGTGCGCGCTGGCTGTGCGCGCGTTCGGCGCGGCGAAAGTGTTCGCGTTGCAACTGCCAGAGCGCGACTCCTGCGCCGAGACCGGCCGGCGCGGCCGGCTGCTGATCGGGCACCTGGGCGTGCAGAGCGCCGTCGAGGACATCGCCCCCACGCTCGAGGCGATCGGCTGCTATCGCCGCCGGGACGCGGCGTTCCAATCGGTCTTCCCGGGGTACGGACCAGGCTGGAAGAGCAAGATCGTGCTGCCCGCCGACCTGCTCGATTCCGACCGCATGAATGTCTATCGGCTGGTTGTGCAGGACCCGCTGGGCGGGACCCAAGAAGCCCGGCTGCCGCTGCAGGCCTATCTGGAAATTGTCGCGGCGACGAATTTCAAACAGCGGATTCGCAAGACCTTCGAGTACTACTACGCTGACAAGCTCAACTATGCGGTGATCGGCACTCCCAACCGGCTCGAGTACGATCAGGGCTTCTTCGTCAAGAACGGCGACGGCGCTGCCGACGTGAAGCCGATCGCCCACCTGTACAAGACGCAGGTGTACGCCATGGCGAAGCATCTCGGACTGCCGGCCGAGGTCTGCAACGCCACCCCGACGACCGACACCTATTCGCTGCCGCAGGGACAGGACGAATTCTACTTCGTGCTGCCCTACGCGGAGATGGACCTGCTGCTCTGGGCCCTCAACCACCAGGTGCCGCCGGCCGAGGCGGCCGCGGCGCTCGGGCTGCAGGCGATCCAGGTGGAGCGGGTCTACCGCGACATCGAACGCAAGCGCGCCACGACACTGTCATTGCACCTGACATCTCTCCTGACCAGGGAGGTCCCGGAAATCGTGAAACAGGTGCCGCCGGCCAGATGATATCTTCAATCAAGGATTTCCAACCACAGTCCCGGGAATGACCTGTGCGGACTGGCCTCCCTGAATCAGGGGATTTCACCCTCATTAACTCCTAGTTTGACGCAAGGGTTTTTCTTGCGAAAAACCGCCTGGCGCTCCATGCTCTATATGAGCATCGCCTTTCAGTAATGCTGAGCCGATCCGGCTCCCGTCGGAGCGGCTCTCTTCCGGGAGGAGAGCGGCATGCGCGTCACGACCCGCGTCCGCTACGGCCTGCGGGCCATGCTGCAGATCGCTGATCACTATCAGAACGGTCCCGTCCCCATCAGCGCGATCTCACACACCCAGGAAATCAGCGCGAAGTACCTGGAGCAGATCGTCGGAAACCTGCGCCGGCACGGCATTCTGGCCAGCCGCAAGGGGGTGCGCGGCGGCTACTTCCTCACCCGCGCCCCCGCGGAGATCAGTCTCTGGGAAGTGATCTCCGCGCTCGATGGCGAAACGGAACTGGTCGACTGCGTGGCGCACCCTGAGACCTGCGAGCGGGCCGACGACTGCTGCACACGGGTGATCTGGTCTCTGCTCGGCCACCGGCTGCGCGACTTCTGGCAGGGCTTCTCCCTGCAGGATCTGCTCGACCAGCTCCCCACGGGCTCGGACGGGCTGCTGCCATGCGCGCATGGCCGGGCCCCGGCGGAAACGCCTCATTGAGGTCCGCAGCGGAGCGGCCAGGCCGCCGTCGCGCCCGGTTGACATCATCAGGCCATGGCATGACATTTGCCTGCCGTGTACGGATCTCCCTGCGGGCCTGGCGGGCTGATCCGCCCGCCCAACGCTGCAAGTGAGGATCGCCCATGTCGTTCATCGAAAGTCTGCGCCGCCGGGCCGCCGCCTCGCGACGGACCATCGTGCTGCCGGAAACCTGGGATGACCGGACCCTGATCGCCGCCGCCACGGCCCGCAACGAGGGACTCGCCCGTCTCGTGCTCCTCGGGGAGCCCGACGTCCTGCGCGCGAAGCTGGACGCTCTCGGCCACGCCGCGACCGATCTCGACTTCGTCGATCCGGCCACCCACCCCGACCGCGAGCGGTTCTGCGGGATCTTCCACGCCAAACGCGCCGCGAAAGGGGTGACGGCCGAGGAAGCGGCCCGCACCCTGGCCGATCCCCTGTTCTTCGGCGCGATGCTGGTGGCGCAGGGAGCCGCCGACGGCATGGTGGCCGGCGCGGTCAACGCCACGTCCAATGTGCTGCGCGCCGGTTTCCAGGTCATCGGCACGGCGCCCGGCGTGGCGATCGTGTCGAGCTGCTTCGTCATGGTGAAGCCCGACTGGGCGTTCGGCGAGAACGGCCTGATCGTCTTCGCCGATTGCGCGGTCAACCCCGATCCCGACGCCGCGCAACTTGCCGACATCGCCCTGGCCACGGCCGCCACCGCGCGCGCCCTCTGCGGCTTCGAACCGCGCGTGGCGATGCTCAGCTACTCCACGCTGGGCAGCGGCACGGGGCCGAGCCCCGACAAGGTCACCGAGGCGACGCGCCTGCTGCGCGCGAAGGCGCCCGACCTCTCCGTCGATGGCCCGCTGCAGGCCGACGCCGCGCTGGTGGCCGCCATCGGCAACCAGAAGGCTCCCGGCAGCCCGGTCGCGGGGCGCGCGAACGTGCTCATCTTCCCCGATCTCGACGCCGGGAACATCGGTTACAAGCTGGTGCAGCGCCTCGCCGGCGCCGAGGCGGTGGGTCCGGTGCTCCAGGGCATGGCGAAGGGGGTCAACGACCTCAGCCGCGGCTGCAGCGTGGAGGATATCGTGAACGTGATCGCCATCACCGCCCTGCAGAGCGGGGGAAACGGCAAGTGAGGAACGTCCTCGTCATCAACTGCGGCAGCAGTTCGCTCAAGTACCAGTTGCTGGACATGGATGAGGAGCGCCTGCTGGCCAAGGGGCTGGTCGAGCGGATCGGGCTGGACCAGGGCAACCACGTCTACGGCCGTCCCGGGCGCGACGACATCGTGCAGGAGGCGCCGGTCCCCGACCACGCGCGCGCGATGCAGCTGCTGCTGACCGCTCTCGTCGATCCGGTCCACGGCGTGCTGCGCAGCCTCGGGGAAATCGCGGCGGTCGGCCACCGCGTCGTGCACGCGGGCGAGAAGTACGCCACCTCCGTGCGCATCGACGACGATGTCCTGGCCGCGCTGGAGGAGTGCATCCCGCTCGCACCGCTCCACAACCCGGCGAACCTGACCGGACTGCGCGCGGCCGCCGCCTGCCTGCCCGACGTGCCGATGATCGGCGTGTTCGACACCGCCTTCCACCAGACCATGCCTGATCGGGCCTACATCTATCCGCTGCCCTACCGGCTCTACGTCGAGAGCAAGATCCGCCGTTACGGCTTCCATGGCACGAGCCACCGCTACGTCGCGCAGCGCGCGGCCCAGATCCTCGGCCGGGACCTCTCCGAGCTGAACCTCATCACCTGCCATCTGGGCAACGGCGCCTCGGTCTGCGCCATCGACGGCGGCCGTTCCATCGACACCTCGATGGGTTTCACGCCGCTCGAGGGCCTGATGATGGGCACCCGCTGCGGCGACATCGACGCGGCGATCGTCGGTTACCTGTCCGAGAGGCTGGGCCTTTCGCTCGCCGATATCGACAAGATGCTCAACAAGCAGAGCGGCATGCTCGGCATCTCCGGCATCTCGAGCGATCTGCGGGACGTGGAAAAGGCATATGCCAACGGCGACGACCGGGCGCGTCTCGCCCTCGAGATCTACACGTACCACATCCGCAAGTACATCGGGGCCTACGCGGTCGCGCTGGGGCGGGTGGACGCTATCGTATTCACGGCCGGCGTCGGGGAGCACGACTCGCTCGTGCGCGAATGGTCGTGTCAGGGACTCGACATCCTCGGCGCCCAGCTCGACACCTTCAAGAACGCCACCCGGCACGACGAAGCGGTCATCAGCCGGATGGGCTCGCGCGTGAAGATCATGATCGTGCCGACCAACGAGGAACTCATGATCGCGCGCGACACGGCCGCTCTCGTGTTCGTGGCGACGACGGCGCGCTGAGCTGACGCGGCTGCTCCGGGGCCCCGCTACCTCGCGGCGGCCGCCCAGCGCACGCGGCCCGCGACGATGCTCAGCAGGGGGCGCAGGCGCAGCACCGCCGCGGACGACGCCGCCAGAGGATCCCCACTCAGGACCGTCAGATCGGCGAGATATCCCGGCGCCAGCACGCCGAGCTCGTGCTCCCGGAACGCCGCCCAGGCAGGGCCGGCCGTGTACAGGACGAGCGCTTCACGCGGACTGACCGTCTGCTCCGGGTGCCAGCCGCCGACCGGCGTGCCGTCGGCCCGGGTTCGCGTCCGCGCCGCGTACAGGCCTGGCAGAGGATCGACCGCCTCGACCGGCGCATCGGTCCCCCAGCAGAGATGCGCTCCGGAATCGCGCAGGGCACGCCAGGCGTAGGCTCCACGCGCCCGCTCCTCCCCCACGCGCGCCACCACCCACTCCATGTCGCTGGTGCAGTGGACCGGCTGCATCGACGCGATCACGCCGAGCCGAGCGAAGCGCGGGAGGTCGGCGGGATCCAGCAGTTGCGCGTGTTCGATCCGCCAGCGAGCGTCCCGCAGATCCAGTTCGGCGGCGAGCCTCGCGTACAGATCGAGCACCTCGCGATTGGCGGCGTCACCGATCGCGTGCGTGCAGACCTGGAATCCGGCCAGGCCGGCCCGCCGGGCCGTCTCCTCCAGCCTGGCGACGGACGTCACGGCCAGGCCGCGGTTGCCGGGGTCGTCGTCGTAGTCGCGCCGCAGAAGCGCGCCGCGCGAGCCGAGCGCGCCGTCGGCGTACAGTTTCACGGCGCGTACAGCCAGCATCCCGTCGGGACTGGTCCACGGACCGCGCGTCAACCAAGGATCGAGTGTCGCCGGGTCGTCGGCCAGCATGACCTGCAGCCGCAGCCCCAGTTCGCCCGCCGCCGCCAGCTTCTCGCAGACGGCGACCGTCGCCGCGTCGGCGCCCGCGTCGTGCAGGCCGGTGAGCCCGCGCTCGAGGCAGTGCGCGACGGCGAGCCGCACGCACCGCTCGCGCTCCGCCGGCGTCGGCGCGGGCACCGCGCCCGCCACCAGATCGACCGCATTGTCCACCAGGATACCGGTCGGCTCGCCCGCGGCATCGCGGACGATGCGGCCGCCCTCCGGATCGGGCGTGGCCGCGGTGATACCCGCGCGCGAGAGCGCCACGCCATTGACCCAGGCCGCGTGGCCGTCCACCCGGCGCAGCAGGACCGGCCGCTGCGACGTCACGGCGTCCAGCGATCGGCGGTCCGGGAACTCGCGGCCCGGCCAGCGGTTCTGGTCCCAGCCGCGTCCCTCGAGCCAGCCTTCGCCGGGCACGGCGCGCACCGCCTCCGCCACCCGGGCAACCGCCGCCTCCTGCGAAGGGGCGCCGACCAGATCGATGGTGGCGAGGGCCTTGCCCAGACCGTACAGGTGCGCGTGACCGTCGCAGAGTCCCGGCACGACCACGGCGCCGTCCAGTTCCACCACCCGCGCGCCTGACTTGGCCGCGAGGAGGCGAGCCTGCACGTCGTCACCCACGAAGACGATCCGATCGCCCCGCACGCCGATCGCCGTGGGGGCCGGCTGCGGCTCCGGCTCGAGCAGCGTGAGAACCCGGCCGCCGACGAGGACCAGATCCGCGGCGGGGGCGGACGCGCCGATCGGCGGGACGGCGGCGAAAGCGAGGGTCGGCGCCGCGGCAAGAAGTGCAAGCAGAGTCAGCATCGAAGCCTTACCTTTCCCGGATGACCCCGGACCGCTGGTCCGACAGCGTAGCAGCGTAGCAGCGTGGCGGCGGGCGGCAACTGTTTCTGTTGGCCGCGCCACAACCGGCCCCCTGCAGTCAACCGTTACGCCCGGAGGTTCCACCCCGCATGCACCATCCGAACCGCGCCGCAACGCCCGGCCTCCCCCGCCTGGGGATCGCCCTGCTGATCGCGCTCGCGGCAACCGCCGTCCCGGCGCTGGCCGCCCCCGCCCAGGCCCAGGTCGGGGCCGTGGCCGCCGAGGGAGCCGCGTCCGAACCGTCGGCCGACTGGCGGGAGCGCTCCGATCTCCTGGCTACCTTCCGCGAGCGGATGCGCGCCGCCGACCTGGACGGCGCCGCGGCGACCGCCCGCCGCTTCCTCGAACGCTTTCCCGACGACGGCGACATGGCCTACAACCTGGCCTGCGTGGAGACGCGACGCGGCGCGATCGCGGAGGCCTGGCCGGCGATCGAGCGCGCGTTGGCTTCGCCGACCGCGGATCCCCGCCAGGCCGAAAGCGATGCCGATCTGGACCCCTTGCGCAGCGATCCGCGCTTCGCCCGCCTCCTGGCCGACGCGCGCAGCCGCCTGTGCGCCCGCGCGGAAACCGCCCGGATCGTCCTGCGGGAAGGATACCCGGGCGGGGATCTGCCCCTGCTGCCCAACGACGGCTCACCGCCCGATACCGCCGGGCCCGTGGTCACCGTGCGTCTGGAAGCGAATGCGCGCGGGTTGACGCTGCGGGGGCGGGTGCAGGATTCACACTTCCGCGACCGCACACAGCCATGGCGCAACGGCGACGGCTTCCGGGTCACGATCGTGGCGCCGCCCGCGCGCGGCGGCTCCGGCTTCGACGGTGAGCGTTCGTTCGGCTTCGGCTTCGGTCTGCAGGATCGCCGTTGGATCGGTGCGTTCATCGAAGCGGACGGCGTCACGACGCCTCTGCACGTGCTGGAACCGGCGCCCAAGGTGCGCTTTACGCCGGACGGCCGCACCGCCTTCTACACGATCCAGGTGCCCTGGGCCAGTCTGGCCCCTTACGCCCCGCCGGTGGACACCCTGCTGGGGGTGAACGTCAGCTACCTGAGCGTCGGCAACGATCGGGTGCGACGCATCGCGGCACTCGTGCCCGATCCCGCGCTCGGGAGCGAGGGTTCCCCGCGCTGGCGACGCTATGCCCCGGTCACGCTGAGACCAAGCGACCGCTCCCTGCCACGCCTGACGGGCGCGGTCACGAACGCTGTGGTGACCGACGCGCCGCTCGGCATCACCCTGGCCGCCTGGCTGCCGCAACCGCTCGTAGCGACCGTGCGGGTGGAGATCCTCGACCTGGCGAACCGCTCCGTGGTCGCCCCGGGTGGCGATGACATCACCGCCGACGCCAACGCCGGCCTCAACGTCTGGCAACGGACAGCCGACCTGTCGTCGCTGCCAAGCGGGCCGTTCCGCGTCCGGGCGATTCTCGCGACTTCGGGACTCGACACCCTGCGCTGGCAGACCGAGCTGCTGCGCCTCGATCCCGCCTGGACCACCAGCGCGCGATCCGCCGCCGCGCAGGCCCCCCCGACCGAGCAACCGAGCCTCGACTACCGGCTCGACGCGATCATCTCGGAGCTCGCCGCCCGCGAACCGCGCGCGTTGCCCTCCCGGCTGACCGCCACGCTGCTCGAGACCGGCAGGCTGCTGCAGCAACTCGAACGGGCCGGCACGGTCCTCCCCGACAGCGGCGTCTTTCTCGCGGCCTGGCGCGACGCGGCCGGCGCGCTCCGTCCGTGCCCCGTGCGGATTCCGTCCGGATTCAACCGCGCGCGGCCGCACCGTCTGCTGCTGCTGGCGACGGGGCGCGGGCCCGACGCCGGTCGTACGGCGATGATCATCATCAACCGGCTGCGCCTGCCCGGCGATCTGGTGGTCGCGGCGCCGGAACTTCCGGACGCGGGACCGGCGGCGTCGGCGGCTGATGCCGCCGCGGCGCTGCGCTGGATCCGCGCGCTCGCCCCCCCCGGGGAAACCTGCCTGGCCGGACTCGATGGTGGGGCCGCGGATGCGCTGGCCCTGAGCCTCACGCTCCCGGAACTGTGCGACCGGGTGCTGCTCGTCGTGGGTACCGGCGTGGAACCGTGGACCGGGACCACGCCTGTGGCGCTGGCGGCGGCGCTGCGCGCCCGCCCCAACACGCTTCCCTACACGGTGCTGGAGGCGGGGTCCGACGCGCCCCCGTTCGCAAGCGCTCCAGCGCCGGCGCCGGGAGAGCCGGCGGCCGCGCGCGATATCGCGGGGTTGCTGCGCGCGGCCGGTCTGCGGGTGGTGCCGGAGCGCTCCGACGCACCGGGCTCGCCGACCCTGCAGGAGATCGCCGACCTGCTGGCCGGATGGCTGGACGCCGACCGCTGAAAGCAGAACGCGGACGTCAGGAACCGAAGAAGTTGATCCGCTCGTAGACACCGGCGTCATCGCCATAGGGGACGACCTTCTCGCCGTCCATGACGAATGTCGCGTGTTCGCCATAGACCCGGCTGAACTGTACCCGCCGGGTGCGCTGGCCAGGCAGGACCAGCAGGATCTCCGCCAGCTTTTTCGCCGCCGTCGAAACGAGATCGGCGCCACAGGCGGGGCAGGTGAACTCGACCATTTCGCCGTCCTGCAGCGCGAAACCGGAGTCGATGATCGAACGGTAATTGCCCGGCTGGGGACTGAGCAGAATCAACCCACGCCGCTTTCCCCGCCGCGCGGCGAGAATGATCTTGGTATGCGGGTTCAGCACGGCGTGGCAGTGAGGGCAGGCGTAGGTCCATTTCATCGCGGCGAGTCCTTTCGACGCCCGCACGCCCCGCCGGAGCGGGGCGCCGGCCGGATCCTTCGGCGCTTCTGGCAGGCCGAATTGTACGCCCCCGGCACAGCGACCGTCAACGCGCACGGCTGTCGCCTTGACGCGGCGACCGGTTTCCCGCCATCCTGAGACCGGCACGATCGGCACGTTACCCTGGCCCGACCCCGAGGAGAAGCCACCGATGACGCGAACACTCGAAACCCTGCTCCTGCTCGCCCTGCCCGCATCGGGCAAGTCGGAGGTGCGCCGTTATCTGGCCGGCCTCGATCCCACCGTCTGCGGCGCCGACTTCCAGCTCGGAGAAACGGTCCAGCTCGACGATTTCCCCTACGTGCATCTCATGCGACGAATCAGCCAGGAGCTCAAGCAGCGCGGGCGCGACGGCATCTTCTTCGCTTCGGACGAGCTGCCGTTCCAGGACCCGCGCGACTGGGGCACCCTGATCGAGCTGCTCAACGAGGACTACGCCGACCTCGTCGCCCGGCGACGTCCCGCGCCGGCCTCCGCCGCGGAGTGGATCTTCGACCGTTTCGATGCCGCCCGCCGGGCGGCGGGTGCGCCCGCCCTGCTCGGCGATCTGCCGACGACCACCCGCCGCGAGGTGGCGGCGGCCCTCGAACCCGAGGCGGCGGACCTGCTGCGCGAGCGCAACGCCGGCATCCCCGACAGCCTCGACGGCAAAACCGTGGTCATCGAATTCGCGCGGGGCGGCCCGGACGGCTCGGCCCTGCCTCTGCCGGCGCCGTACGGCTACCGGCACTCGCTGGCGATGCTCAGCCCGGCCATCCTCGAGCGGGCGGCCATCCTCTACATCTGGGTCACCCCGGAAGAGTCGCGCCGGAAGAACCGGGCGCGGGCCAATCCCGACGACCCCGGCTCCATCCTCCACCACGGCGTGCCCGACGCCGTGATGTACGGCGACTACGGCTGCGACGACATCGCCTGGCTGCTCGACCAATCCGACCGGCCCGACGCCGTGCGCGTCGACGCCCACGGCCGCCCGTGGCACCTGCCGCTCGGCCGCTTCGACAACCGCGTCGACAAGACCTCATTCGTGCGCGAGGAACGCGCCCGCTGGGCGTCCGGCGATGTGGCGGCGCTGCACGCCGGCCTGCGGGAGGCGTTCGCGAGCGTGGCGCGCGCGCGGGGCTGAGGGGAAGCGCGGAATTCAGCGGGGAATGTCGTCGAACGGGCCGACCCAGCGATTCACCATGTCGCCCAGCACCTTGAGGGTGACCGGCTTGGCGAGGTAGTCGCTCATCCCCGCCACCAGGCACCGCTCGCGGTCGGTGGCGAAGGCATGCGCCGTGATGGCGATGATCGGCAGGTCGGCGCGCCCACGGGCGCGGATCTCGCGCGCGGTGGTGAATCCATCCATCACCGGCATCTGGACGTCCAGCAGGACGGCGTCGTACTCGACCTTCTCCAGCACCTCGAGGGCGTCGGCGCCGTTGGCTACGGCGTCGACATCGTACCCTAGCTTCTGCAGCATGCGGGTCTCCATGTTGCGGTTGACGTCGTTGTCCTCGACCAGCAGAAGCCGGATCACACGTCCCCTCCCCCCGCGCCGCGCTCCCCACCTGGATCGCCGGGCGCGCACGCAGCTTTCCCCCGGGATATCTCGACGGATTTGCCTCGAACTTGAGGCGATATTCCACATCTGGCGCCGCGCTCAGCGCGAATGGCCGGCGCCCTCGGTCGCCGCCACCTCCAGCCGCAACGGCAGCACGATGCGCGCCGGCGCGAGACAGCTGCTGGCGTCGCACGCCTGCACCTCGAGGACCAGCTCCACCCGCCGCGAACCGGCCAGACAACTGTCGGGCAGCACGCCGCCCACGGCGATGGTCTGGCGACCGGCCAGCAGGCGCACCGGGGTGCCGAAGAAGTCGCCCGACCGACCCTCGGGATGGGCCACCGACGCCCCGGCCAGCGGTCCGGGCGCCAATCCCGTCAGATCGACACCGTAGAAAACCGTGTCGCCGTGCGCGTAGAGATGCCACCCCTTCTTCACGGTGAAATCGATCGCGAAGGCGTAGGGACGGCCAGGAACCACCGTCAGAACCGCGGGCCTCAGCACGGCCCTGACCACCCCCGCCGAATCGGCCAGCCGGTCGCCGGCCGACTCGCCGGCGGCGGCGGCACCGGGCGCCGCAACGGCGGACACCGACGCGGCGCAACACACGAAGCAGGCGAGACAGCCGAGACGGAGCAGCCTCCCGATCCGGGCTCCTGGCGCGATACGGCTGATCATCAGGCACCTCCGGAGGCGGGCGGCGACGGACGGTGCGTCGCGGCGGCCGCGGGCAGCAGACGGGCGGTGGCCCGCTCGATGACGCGCAGGAGGCGATCGATGTCGTCCCGGCGCATGCGGCGGTTCTCGACATTCACGCGCAGGGCGACCCGTCCCTTCAGGATCGTGTGGCTGAACCAGGCGTCCCCCTCGCGCTCCACGAGATCCTGCAGATCCCGGTTGAGTTGATCGACCGTCTCGGGCGCCAGCGGCGGCGCACCCGGCGCCGGCAGCGGGCGCCAGCGAAACGTGCAGATGCCGAGACTGTTCGGCCCGATCAGTTCGTACTCCGGCCGGCGGCGCAGCAGACCGGCCAGCGCGCGGGCCAGGTCGATGTCCTGCTCGATCCAGGAGGCGTACCGGCTGCGTCCGGTCATCTTGAAGGCCAGCCAGATCTTCAGGGCATTGAAGCGGCGGCTGCCCTGGATCCCATACTGGAAGAAGTTTACCTTGTCCCCCTTGTGGAAGCCACGGGGATCGGGCGGAGGCAGGTCGTCGGCGCCGAGCGGCTGGCGCTCCATGTAATACTCGGGATGCACCAGGAAACTGCGCCGCAGGAAATCGCCGTCGCGGACCAGGATCGCGCCGGCCTCGAACGGCACGTACAGCCACTTGTGCGGATCGACGGTGATCGAGTCGGCCAGCTCGATCCCCCGCAACAGGACCCGGTAGCGCTCAGACAGCAGGGCGGCTCCGCCATACGCCGCATCGACATGGAACCAACAGCCGTGACGGCGGGCGATCGCCGCCAGCCGGTCCAGCTTGTCCACGCTGCCCGTGTTAGTGGTGCCGGCGATTCCGATGATGCAGCAGGGACGCCGTCCCGCCGCCCGATCGGCCGCGATCGCCTGTTCGAGCGCCTCGAGATCGATGCGGAAGAGCGGGTCTTCGGGGATCTTGCGCAACTGCGAGCGTCCGAGACCGAGCAGGTTCACCGCCTTGTCGAAACTGTAATGGGCCTGTGCGGAGACGTACATCGTCAACTCGCGCAGATCCGCGGCCGCCGGATCGTCGGGGAGATCTTCCTGCGAAAGATCGCGCCCGAGCGCCCGGTTGACCGCGAGTTTCAACCCGGTCACGTTGGCGAGCGAGCCTCCGGCCGTCAGCGTACCGAACGCATCCTCGCCGAGGCCGCACAGGCCACACAACCAGCGGACCACCCTTTTCTCGATGGCGGTCGCTGCGGGGGCGTGCCGCCAGGAGGCCGCGTTCTGGTTCATCACGGCCGCGAGCGCGTCGGCGAAGACCGCCACCGGCAGCGGCGCGGGATTCATCATGCCGAAGTAACGCCGGCTTCCGATGGCCATGGAATTGGGAAAGACTTTCGATCGGCACTCCTGCAGGAGGACATCGTAGTCCGTGCCGCTCTCGGGCAGCGGTTCGTCGAAGAGGTCGTCCATGCCGGCCGGCGAGACGGGCCCGTACACGCGGCGCCCCTCCAACCCCTCGAGGTACTCGGCCATCAGGTCGACGAAGGCATAGCCCAGGTCGCGGAAAGCGTCGGCGTCGAACTCCTGGCCATCGCGCCGCGCATCGCGCTCGTCGGTCACCGCGCCCGCTCCTCTCCGGCCGGGGACGGAGGGAACCGTCCGGCCGCAATCTCCTCCAGCACCACCGCACCGCCGCTCGCCTGCACCGCCGGCGCGACCCGGTCGGCCGCGGCGCGCACCGGCGCCGGCGCGTTGCCCATCGCCACGCTGTAGCCCGCCACCTCGAACAAATCGAGGTCGTTGTAGTTGTCCCCCAGGGCGACGATGCGTTCGCGCGGGATGCCGTACTCGGCCGCCAGCAACAACGCCCCCGCCCCCTTGCCACAGTCGCGGTGATAGACCTCCGCCCAGCGGTACCGTTCGCGGCTGAGCAGCGATTCGGTGTTGACCACCCGCACGACGTGCCCCAGTTCCTGTTCGATGGCTGCGGTGAGCCGCGACACGAGATCCTCGCGATCGATGGTCCCCACTTCGAGCGCCTCGTCCGGCAGGGCGGACTCGAGATCCTCCACCACGTTGATCGCGCCCACCGTGGCGCGCCGGCGGTCGAGGTACCGCGCGAGCACCGAGTTCGCGTTGCCCGCTTCGTGGTGCAGGACGCCGTCGCGATCATCGGTGTCGTACACCATGGGCAGCGCGCCGTGCGCCCGGAAAAGAGCCACCAGACGACTCAGCGTCGCCCGATCCAGCGTGCGATGCGCCAGACGCCGCCGCGGCTCGCCGCCCACGACGACGGCGCCGTTGAGCAGCACCAGCGGCAGGTCAGCCAGCAGCGGGTCGCAGCGGTCCAGCAGGCCGGCCACGGAACGGCTGTTGCGCCCCGTGCAGAGCGCCACCACGTGTCCGGCCTCGCGCGCGGTCAGCAGCGCCGCCACTTCGCGGGGACGCAGCACATCCTCGAACTCGCTGTCGAGGAGCGTGCCATCGACATCGACGGCGATCAGGAGTCTGCCCTTGCCGACCACAGGTTCCTTGCCCATGCGGGGCAATATCGACCACCGGCCAAGAGAGCGCCAGCGGCAGCTCCGCTTTGCGGGCCGCTACGGCCCATCCTTCCAGGCCCGCGAGGCCTGTCCGGCCGGCGGCGCCACGAATGAACGGCAGAAACCGGAGAGGACGCGCGCCGCGGGACGACCGTTGGGGAAAACCTTGTCCGCCCGGAAATCGAATTCGCCCATGAGCCGGCGCGATTCCCGGTTGACGCCGAGCGCCAGGCCGACGAGGCGTCCGTCGAGCCGGCCGAGCGCGAGTCCCTCCGTCCAGGAATCGTCGAGGGCGCTGCCCAGCAGCCTGTCGACCCAGCCGTCGGCATCGAGCACCAGCCAGCCCTCATCCAGTCGCCAGCAGACGACCCCCGCATAGGGGAAGACCCGCGCGGAGTCGTCGCGCGCGAGCCGGAGGTTGGCGTCGCCGAGCCGCCACTCGCTCAGGACGATTTCGCGCGAGAGGCGCAGGGTGCCGGGGTGGTAGCCGAGTATGCTGTACGGCATGGGAAAAGCGAGATCGCCGTCGAGACTGAGCCGCCAGCGGCGGGTTGGGCGCGGGCCCCCGAGCGCCGTAGACGCGGAGTCGATGACCGCCTGTCGTTCCACGCGGCGGATCCGGTCAAGCGGCAGTCGCGTGGGGCGGCCGCTGCCCGCGACCCGCACCGCCAGCGCCGGCGCCTCCCAGACGCCCAGCGAATCGCCCTCGGCGATGGCGATGAGCAGTTCGAACAGCGGATCGCGCACTTCCGGAAGCGCGGCCGCCGCGGTCACACCGTCGGCGCGCCGTACGCGGCCCGGAGCGTCACGATCTCCAGCCGCCGTTGCGGCGCCGGGACTGCCGACCACCGTCGCCGCGAGGCCGAGCGCGAGCAGCAGGTTCCGGAGCGCCGGGAGCCGTCTCAAGGCGCCTCTCCCTCGCCGACCTCGAAGCGCCACGGCACGCGCGCCGATCCCGGCGGCGGGGCGACCCAGGGCCGGGCCAGCCGGCTCAGCCCGCGCGCCGCCGGTTCCGGATGCGCCACGATGCGGTCGTGGCCGAGATCGAACTCGCCGTAGTCGTCGCCCCCATCGCGGTTTGTCAGCAGCGAGACCTCGAATGGCCGCCCTGCGTGGCGCGCGAAGACAAAACCGCAGGTCCAGTAGTCGTCCAGCAGCCCGCCGAGTAGCGCGTCGAGCCAGGCATCGACGTCCAGCACGAACCACCCCGTGTCCAGGCGCAGCACGCACACATCGCTCACGTCGATGGTGTCGAGGCGGCCGTCGACGACGACATGGAGGGTCTGATCCTGCAGACGCCACTCGCTCAGGACGAAGGTGCGGGCCGCCGCGAGCGTGCCGGGGTGGTAGCCCAGGAAGGCGTAGGGCAGCGGCAGCCGCAGCGCGTGTGACAGTTCGAGTTCCCACACGCGTGTGACGGTCGCGCCGCGGCGCTGCTCCGCCTCGGCGACCGTGGCGGGGCGTCGCACGATCCGCACGATGTCGCCCAGCGGCAGCCGGCTGCGCCGCCCGGAGTCCGCCACATAGCGTGCGAGCCGCGCCCCGTCCCAGATTCCCAGCGAGTCGTTTTCCGTGATCGCGAACAGCAACTCCAGGACCGGATCGCGCACGCCCGAAGGGGGCACGGGCTGGGCCGCGTCGACGCTGTCGGCGCGGTCCGCACCGGCGCCGGCCGCCGGGGCCGAACTGTCGGCGGCAGCCGGGGCGTGTCGCTGCGGCTGGTGGTCCGGGCGGGCGTCGGCCAGGGCGGTCGCGACCAGCAGCATCACCGGCACCAGCCAGCCGGAGCGCAGGGCGCACGAGGCGCGGCGCATGTTCACTCCCCCCCGCAGGACGCCACGAAACGGGCGTGCACACGCAGGTTGTCGGTCAATTCAGGATGGAAGGTCAGGCCGTGCACCAGCCCCTGCCGCACCGCGACCGGTTCACCGCGGTGGGTTCCCAGCACCGCGCAGGCCGGACCGGTCGCGAGGATCCGCGGCGCGCGGATGAAGACGGCGGGAAACGACGCGCTGTCGCCATCGAGCGGGGTGAGATCGACGTCAGCGCTGAACGAGTCGACCTGCCGGCCGTAGCCGTTGCGCCGCACGAGACAGTCGAGCAGCCCGAGCGGCGTCACGCCGTGCCGCGGCGAATCCTCGTCGAGCCGCTGCGCCAGCATGATCAGCCCGGCGCAGGTGCCGAGCACCGGTCGCCGCGCGGCGAAGGCGACCAGCGGCTCGCGCAGACCGCCGCGGTCGAGCAGGCGCGTGAGCGTGGTCGACTCGCCTCCGGGGATGATCAGTCCGGCGCATCCCCCCAGCTCCGCGGGCCGGCGCACGAGCCGCCACGGCGAGCCGAGGCAGTCGAGCGCCCGGGCGTGGAGGGAGAAATCGCCCTGCAGGGCGAGCAGTCCGATCGGTCGGGTCACCAGCCCCGTCCGGCCAGGCGCTGGTCCTCGGGGATCTTCGCGATCTCCAGACCGGCCATGGCGTCACCGAGGTCCATCGAGATCTCCAACAGCTTCGCCGGGTCGTCATGGAAGGTGACAGCCTGCACGATCGCCTCGGCCCGCGGCTTGGGATCCTTGCTCTTGAAAATGCCACTGCCCACGAACACCGTCTCGGCGCCGAGCTGCATCATGAGCGCGGCGTCGGCCGGCGTGGCCACGCCGCCGGCGGCGAAGTTCGGCACCGGCAGCCGGCCCAGACGCGCGGTCTCGACCATCACGTGATAGGGAGCGCCGAGATTCTTGGCCTCCGCCATCAACTCCTCGGGGCGCAGGGTCTGCAGGCGACGGATTCCCTCCTGCACGGCCCGCATGTGCCGCACCGCCTCGACGATATTGCCGCTGCCCGCCTCGCCCTTCGTGCGGATCATGGCCGCCCCCTCGCCCACGCGTCGCAGCGCCTCGCCGAGGTCGCGGCAGCCGCAGACGAACGGCACCTTGAAGGGGAACTTGTCGATGTGATGCTTCTCGTCGGCCGGCGTGAGCACCTCGGATTCGTCGATGAAGTCGACGCCGAGCGCCTGGAGGATCTGCGCCTCGACAAAATGCCCGATGCGGCACTTGGCCATCACCGGGATCGAGACCCGGTCCTGGATCTCCTTGATCATGCGCGGCGCCGACATGCGCGCCACGCCGCCGTCCATGCGGATGTCCGCCGGGATGCGCTCGAGCGCCATGACCGCGACCGCGCCCGCGTCCTCGGCGATCTTCGCCTGATCCGCGTTGGTCACGTCCATGATCGCCCCGCCCTTGAGCATCTCCGCCAGACCGATCTTCTTCCGCATATCCTCATCGTTCCCGGGCGATCCCATGACGATCTCCTCCTTCAAACCCGCGGCCTGCCGCGCGTCGTCAATAGGCCTGAGCGAACACGACCCGGCCCGTCGATGGCCGCCCGCACTTGATGCAGGCGCCGGCTTCGGCCTCGCGCTGCAGCGGGATGTTGCGGATCGTGACCTTAGTCTCCTGCTGGATCTGCGTCTCGCACGCACCGTCACCGCACCAGTGGCACCAGGCGAAACCTCCTTCGCCGGCGTACAGCGCGAGGAAGTCGTCCCATCTGTCCAGCCTCACGGTCGCCGCCTCGCGCCGCGCCAGCGCGCGCGCGAAAAGGTCGCTCTGGATGCGCTCGAGTTCGTCGGCCAGCGCCCGCGCCGCACCCTCGATCGGCACGGTCGTCTTCTTCCGATCGTGCCGCGCCGCCATCACGACCTGCCCCGCCGCGAGGTCGCGCGGCCCGATCTCGAACCGCACCGGCATCCCCTTGCGCTCCCACTCGGCGTACTTAGCGCCGGGGCGCAGCTTGTCGCGCTCATCAACGGCGACGACGCCGGCGACCGGCTTGAGCGCCGCGGCCAGTTCGCGCGCAGCGCCGATCGTGGCGGCCATCTCGTCCGCGCTTTTCCAGATCGGCACGATCACGGCCTTGCGCGCGGCCAGCCGGGGCGGCAGCACCAGCCCGTCGTCGTCACTGTGCATCATGATCAGCGCACCGATCGACCGGGTCGACAGTCCCCAGCTCGTGGCCCAGACATGGGCGCGCGCGCCCTCGGCATCCTGGAACGTGACGTCGAACGCCTTCGCGAAATTCTGCCCGAGGTCGTGGCTGGTGGCCCCCTGCAGCGCCTTCCGGTCCTGCATCAGGGCCTCGACCGAGTAGGTCTCGACCGCGCCGGCGAATCGCTCGTTGGCGGTCTTCACCCCAGTGAGGACCGGCGCCGCCATGATGTCCTCGTAGAACCAGCGGTACACCTCGAGCATTTGCAGCGCCTCCTCGCGCCCCTCCTGCGCGGTGGCGTGCGCCGTGTGCCCCTCCTGCCAGAGGAACTCGGTCGTGCGCAGGAAGAGACGCGTGCGCATCTCCCACCGCATGACATTCGCCCACTGGTTGATCAGGAGAGGCAGGTCGCGGTAACTCTGGATCCACTTGCGGTACATGTCCCAGATCACCGTCTCGCTGGTGGGGCGGATGATCAGTTCCTCCTCCAGCCTCGAATCGGGATCGGGCACGACTGTCAGCTTGCCGTCCACCGTAGCGGTCTTCAGGCGCGTGTGCGTGACGATCGCGCACTCCTTGGCGAAGCCCTCCACGTGCTGCGCCTCACGCGCCAGGAAGCTCTTGGGGATCAGAAGCGGGAAGTAGGCGTTGACATGCCCCAGCTCCTTGAAGCGGTCGTCGAGAGTCCGCTGGATGGTCTCCCAGATGGCGTAGCCGTTCGGACGGATGACCATGCAGCCGCGCACCGGGCTGTAATCCGCCAGTTCGGCCGCCTGGATGACGTCGGTGTACCAGCGCGCGTAGTCGACCGACCGCTTCGTGATCTCGGCCATGCGTGTCCTTTCGGGCGATGCGCCCGTCGAGCAGGAAAACCGCTCCCCGAACTCCGTGGGTCGCACCGGAGAG
Source organism: uncultured bacterium (assembly GCA_963732385.1). Classification (GTDB taxonomy): domain Bacteria; phylum Krumholzibacteriota; class Krumholzibacteriia; order LZORAL124-64-63; family LZORAL124-64-63; genus CAVSZB01. Next base: position 1,107,343 of record CAVSZB010000007.1, read on the forward strand.
ACCCGGCAGGAAACCGGCCGGGACGGGGGTCAAGATAACACCCCATGCCGGCGGGCGAAAGTGCCCCGGGGGCGCGTCCACGGGCATTGACCGCGCCTCAGTTGCGCGTCAGCCGCCAGCAGCGCTCGTCGGCGACGATGCCGAAGCGACGCGCCTGCTCCGGCGTGGCGAGGTCCGCCACGCCGAGCTCCTCCACCGTCCAGGCGGGGCGCTGCAAACGGGCGCCGAAATCGTCTCCGAACCGCCAGGCGTGGGCGTGCGCGAACCGGGGATCGATCGGAATCGAACGACTGCGCGCGAGCCCCGGCTCCTGGGGCACCTGGATCCAGGCGATCCCTCCCGGCCGCAACAGGCGCGCGATCTCGTCCAGACAGGGGTCCAGCGCGGGGATGCGCTGGAGTACGTAGCTGCAGAAGAGCGTGCCGATCGAGGCTGTAGCGACGCCAACGGCGCGCAGATCGGTCATGAATTCGCAGTCGAATGGCTGGTGCCGGTCGAAGTCGGCGCGAAAACAGCGCCCCGCCCCCTCGCGCGCCAGGAAGTCATGCACGCAGGGCGACTGCGCGAAGGCCAGCAGCGCCCCCTCCCTTCGTCCCGGCCGTGCGAGGTCCCTCCGCAGGCCGAGCGCCAGCAGGCGGTGACGATCGAAGGCTCCGCAACCGGGACAAATGCAGCGGGGGATGATCTCGCTGGCGGAAAGGAAGGAGCGGAAGTGCCGCCCCTGCCAGCCACACACGGGGCAGACATGCGACCCACCCGGCGCCAGCCGCTCCACGGCGGCCAGCAGTCCATTGCCGGCCGCCCCTCCGAGCAGCCGCGCCGCCTGGAGGGGATGCCTCCAGAGACAGGCCGGCGAGGCCGCCTCGAAGAGGGTTCTCTTCGCGAAAGCCCAGGTGGACACTGGTTCTCCCGACCGCCAGGGGTCTGCGCTCTCGTCTCCCGGCGTGAGCATCGCACGCGCGACCGTCGCCGTCACCTCTGATCCCGCGCGCCGCCCGCTCGCCGCTACCGCGCGAGCGTGATCTTGACCGTCCGCGTGCCCGCGACGGTCTGCAGCCGGGCGAAGTAGACACCCGACGGCATGGCGGCGCCACGGTCGTCACAACCGGTCCACGCCGCGTCGTGCGCGCCGGCCGAAAGTGCGGCGTCGAGCAGGGTGGCGACTCGGGCGCCGCGCGCGTTGTAGATCGCAAGCACGGCCCGGGACGGCTGCGCAAGCTCGAAATCGAATTCGGTGCGCGGGTTGAACGGATTGGGATGGTTCGGCGCCAGCCGCAGCGCGACTGGCGGCTCGTCGCCCACGCCGGTCACCTGCTGGGTGACCGCAACGCCGCGGGTCGAGGCGGCGAGCAGGTCCACCGCCACGTAGCAGACGTCGGTCGGCCCCGCGTCGTCGATCTGCAGCAGCGTCCCGCCGACGACGTCGTACCCGGCGCCGGGGTGGTGCGGCATGACGAACCGCAGCAGCGCGCTCTCGAAGCGGATGGCGAAGGTGTTGGTCACCGACGCGCTCACCGAGTCGTGCGTGCCGTCGTTCGCGGGCGTGTAGACGACGGTCAGGTTCTGGCCGCTCGACCCCGCCGCGACCGACGCCAGCGGCGTCACCACCCCGTTGCTCACCCGCACGACGCGGTAGGCCCGCTTGCCGTCGCAGGTGGCGCTCGTGATGAGGTCGTACGGCCTGGTCGTGATGCTGCCGGAGTTGCTGTGCGTGTGGCCCATGAGGGCCATCTCCAGGCCCAGCGAGGAGAGGTTCAGCTGGTTCTGGAAGTCATAGTGCGTGAACAGCACCTGCGTCGTGCTGCCCGCCGCGGCCGCCAGGTCCGCGCTCAGCCATTGCAGCTGCGCCGACGTGAAGCTGTCGGTCCCGTAGTATTGCGGGAGGTAGTCGTCGTAGTTGTTGTACGCCTCCAGCCCCACGTAGTGCGCCGGCCCGTAATCGAAGCTGTAGTCCTGCGTGCGCGCCGGGGCGCCGGCCGGCGGATCCGCCAGCCGTTTCCAGCCGAAGAAGCGCCACCAGTCGCGCCGCGCGGTGCCGTCGGACGGGGGGGTCGCGTCCCAGCCGCCGAGGTCATGGTTGCCCCCGGTCAGGAAGACCGGCGCCGCGAATTCCCCCAGCACGCGCTGCGCGTGCGAGTAGTAGCGGCGCGACAGGTAGTCCTCCAGCTCCCCCTCGTTGATGAGGTCGCCGGTGAGGAGCACGAACTCCGGGTTGATGACGTTGACATCGGCGATCACCTCACGCAGGTCGACGACCTCGGAGCTGTCGGTCTCGGCCCCCGCCTCGTAGTAGTAGAGATGCGTCGGCAGGTGCGGGTCGGTGATGTGCACGAAGTAGTAGTCGCTCCGGTACGCCGGCAGGACCTTCACGGCGTGGCGCGTGACGTCGTCCACGCCGCCCGCCGCGGTGACCCGCAGGTCGTACAGTTCCGTCAGCGCCGGGGTCGGCACGGTCGCCGTCAGCCGCCACCAGAGCGTCGTCGCGTCGTAGACCGCACTGGTGATGGTCAGCGGGACATGCCGGGTCCCGTGCACGAGTTCGGCCCCCCAGCCTGTCGTGCCGACCGCCGCCACGCAGGAAATGGGAAAACTGCCGCCCGGAGTGACGAACGCGGGGATGTTCAGCAGCGGCATCTGGATAACGGTCAGGGTGTCGCCCAGAGTCTCGGCGGCGAGGACGGCGACCGGACCGGCGGCCAGGACCAGGGTCAGGATGGTCACGGCGAGATACGGGCGGAATCGGGCGAGGATGCGCATCAGGATGACCTCTCCAAAGGGTGTGCGCCAGGAAGTCCCACGATCAGCCTGTGATTATAACACGGAAGAGCGGCAACGTCACGCCGGGCGGCTCCTGACCCTCCCAATAATTCCGTGCGCATTGTCTCGGTGGCGGTTGCCGTGCCGACGTCGGCCTCAATCCAGACAACCTGGCCTGGCTGCATCCATTTCTCTGCCGAATCCATCCAGTGCGGGGCTCAATCCAGCGCCAACGAAGACTGCAGGCCGGCAATCTCCCTCGCGGATCGATCCGATCCTTCGCCGGATCGAATCATTGGGAGGGCCAGTTCCTACGGCCCGTTGGCGAAGCCACGCGATCACGACTGTATTAGTCCTGGTTATCTCGGATTAGGATCCGAGGGTTCCCAGTGTTAACGTATGATTTCGCCAGCCTGAGACAAGGCCCAACCGGGGAGTCCTATATTGATGAAACGACCGTTCCTTTTCTTGTTCGCGGCCTTGATGGTTACGGTTGCCTTTGCAGTTTCGCCATCTTCAGCCCTCCCGATGAACAAATTGTTCTTTCTCCACCATTCGACCGGGCAGAACCTCATCAATCAGGGCGACGTTCGCGGGTGGCTGGCCAGCTACAACGCGCAAAACGGCAGCGATTTCCGGTTCTGGGACCACGACTACAATTACATCGGCCTGCGCAGGGCCGACGGCAGCAACGCCGGCTGGATCTACAACATCCCCAACGACAACACCGACCCCATCGGCCTCTACAATCTGTGGACCACGGCGAACGCCGCCCGCGACTCGATCCTCCAGAACCACGAGGTCATCGCGTTCAAGTCGTGCTACCCGGCGTCCGCGATATACACCACGCAGATCCTGCAGCAGTACCAGGCATGGTATCTCGCCATCCGCGACGTGTTCGACCAGCACCCGGACAGGACCTTCGTCGTCATGTCCCCGCCGCCGCTGCACTGGCTGTCCACGGACCTCACGCAAGCCGACAATGCGCGGGCGTTCGCCAACTGGCTCAAGAGCGCGGAGTATCTCCAGGGCCACCAAAATATCGTCTGCTACGACCTTTTCGATGCTCTTGCCGCGCCCGACGACCCGGGTTCGAGCACCCGGAACATGCTGCGCTACGAGTACGAAATCGATCACTTCGTCATCAACTCCCACCCCAACTCCGCCGCCAACGCCGTCGTCGGACCGCTCTTCGCGGCGGCCCTCGTCGCAGCCGCCGATTTGGACATCACCACGGCGGTGCCGACACTCTCGCTGACCCGACCGACCCTGTCCATCCACCCGAACCCGTTCAATCCGGCCGCAGAGATCGCCTTCGAACTGGCGGCGGACACGGCAGTGAAACTGAACGTGTTCAACCTGCGGGGGCAATACGTGCGGACGCTGCTCAACAACCAGCGGGAAGCCGGCGCCTATCAGGTGCGCTGGGATGGCCGCGACGACCACGGGCAGAACGCACCAGCCGGCGTTTATCTCTGCCGCCTGCAGACCGGTGACGCGACTGTCACCAGGCGCATGGCCCTGGTGCGCTGACGAAGTAGCGGGGCGCTCCGGTCTCGTTCCGCTCGGAGCTGCGCTGCCGCAGGCAGTCTGCTCTCGGGGCTCCCACCTGATCGCACCCGCGCATCGGTCCGATCCTTCGCCGGATCGAATTATGAGAGACACGTCGGCTTGATCAAAGACCGCGATCTGATATCTTGAGCTGGCTGAATCCTGTCCGGCGCGCACGGCGGCCGGCATGGATGAACCGGCCGCGGCGGGCCGAAAGCTGACGGGAGCAAACTCTCCGTGGTGCAGCGGAACAGCGGGAATCAACGCGCGGCCGGCGAAGCACATCCCAACGGCACCCGGGCGTCCGCGTTTCGCGCGGGCGTCGGACGGTTCGACGCGGCGGCCTTCTCGCGACTGGCCGGGCCATTCGACTGGCGGATCACCGGCAAGTGGATGCTTTTTTCCGCGCTGATCGGCGTGGCAGCGGCCCTTGGCGCCCTGGCTTTCGCCTCGCTGCTCGACGGCATCACGCACCTGAGCTTCGACCGCCTCCTCGGCTACCACCCTCCCGTGCCGGGCAGCGAAGGGGGCACGCCGGGCGCGTTCGATCTCGCGTCGGCGTTCGCGGTCGCGCATCCGTGGCTGCTGCTGGTGATCCCGACGCTCGGCGGTCTCCTCTCCGGCCTGATCGTCTACCGCTACGCGCCCGAGGCCGAAGGGCACGGCACCGACGCGGTGATCCGTTCGTTCCACCACCAGGGCGGACACATCCGTCCGCGCGTTCCGCTGGTCAAGACGGTGGCGTCGGCGTTGACCATCGGCACCGGCGGCAGCGCGGGCCGAGAGGGCCCGATCGCCCAGATCGGCGCCGGTTTCGGGTCCTACCTGGCCACGCGTCTGCGGCTCGGCGACCGCGACCGGCGGCTGTTCCTGGTCGCCGGCATGGCGGCCGGCATCGGCGCGATCTTCCAGTCGCCGCTCGGCGGCGCTTTCTTCGCCGTCGAGGTGCTGTATCGCGAGGACATCGAGAGCGCGGCGCTCATGCCGGCGGTCATCGCCGGGGTGATGGGGTACTCCGTCTACAGCGGCATCGTCGGGTCGAGCACGATCTTCGCAACGCCGACCTTCGCTTTCGGCAGTCCCCTGGAACTGCTGCCGCTGATCGCGCTGGCGCCGGTCTGCGGCATCGTGGGCATCTTCTATGTGCGGCTGTTCTACGGCATCAAGGGCCGGCTGTTCGGCCGGCTCCCCATCCGCCCGTGGCTGAAGCCGGCGCTCGGTGGCCTGGGAGTGGGCGCGCTCGCGCTGGTCGTCCCGCCGATCCTCGGCTCGAGTTACGGCTGGCTGCAGGAGGCGATCCTGGGGAATCTGCCGGTCGGCCTGATGCTGGCGATCATCCCGGCCAAGATCCTGGCGACCTCGCTGACTATCGGCTCGGGCGGCTCGGGCGGTGTCTTCGCCCCCTCGCTCGTGATCGGCGGCATGCTCGGCGGCGTGTTCGGCAGCGTCGTGCACGCGGTCCTGCCGAGTCTGGTGCACCAGCCGTCCGCGTACGTGCTGATCGGCATGGCGACGTTCTTCGCCGGCGCCGCGAACGTGCCGATCGCCACGACGATCATGATCTGCGAGATGACCGGCAGCTACACGCTGCTGATCCCGCTGATCTTCTCCGGCGTCACCGTGCACCTCATGTCCCGCCGCTGGAGCCTCTACACACAGCAGTTGCGGACCCACGCCGACTCGCCGGCGCACGGCGCCGACCTGAGGGGAATCCCGGCCACGGACATCACGGCGGGGGAACTGCTCGCAACCCGGGAGCCTGTTCCCTGCCTCGGGCCGGGCAGCAGGCTCGACGAGATCATGGACACCTTCGCGCGCACACGCTGGGGCGTGCTGCCGGTCGGCGAGGCGGCCGAACCGGCCGGCGGCAGCGGCTGGACCGGTCTCGTGTACCTGGAGGAAATCCAGAGCCTGCTGAGGTCGGACCGCACAACGCAGCGGCTGATCATCGCCCGCGATCTGGAATGCGCCTTCACCGCGATCCCGGCCACGGCACCGCTGGGCGAGGCCCTCGCCGCCTTCGAACGGACGGGACGCACGGAACTGCCGGTGGTCGATGCGCAGCAGCGGATCGTCGGCATCCTGGCCGAGGCCGACGCCTCCCGGGAGTTCCGCCGGGCGCTCGTGGCGTCGCTGCGCGTCAGCGCGTCGGCCGGCCCATAATCGCCATCTTTCCGCGCTGTTTCCCTCAGCTCAGACGCCGCGCGAATCCGTACAAACATGCCTTGAACCCTGCCCGCTGCCCGGGAATTGACCAGTTGCGCAATTCACCGAACCGGCGGTAGATTCCTGCGGACCGGAAACGCCGGACCCCGCGACCGACGGTTCCCGGAACGACGCGCTCCGGGCCGGAAAGGGAGAAAAGACCTTGGCATCGACCCCGGGACAGCATCCGGAAACCGAGGTCCGTCTCGCCCGCGAGATGTCCTTCTTCTCGGTGACCATGATCGGCGTGGGCGCGATGATCGGGGCCGGGATCTTCGTGCTCACCGGCATCGCCGCGGGGGTGGCGGGACCGGGCCTCATCCTGGCCTTCGCGCTGAACGGGCTGGTCACGCTGATCACGGCGATGGCCTACGCCGAACTCGGCTCCTCTTTCCACGACGCCGGCGGCGGCTATCTCTGGATCAAGGAGGGCCTCCCCCAGCCGAACGGCTTCATCTCGGGCTGGATGTCGTGGTTCGCCCACGCCGTCGCCTGCAGCCTCTACGCACTCGGATTCGGCGCCTACTTCGGCCATGTGCTGGCCGAGGGCTTCGGAGTGCACATCGAAGGGCTGCCGCTCCCGCTGGAAAAGATCCTCGCGGTGGTGGCCTGCCTGCTCTTCGCCTACGTCAATTTCCGGGGCGCCTCCGAGACCGGGAAGCTGGGCAACATCGTCACGGTCGCGAAGATCTTCGTCATCAGTCTCTTCATCGCCTTCGGCCTCGGCGTGCTCGCCCACAAGACCGGCTGGCAGGGCGAGTTCCGACCGTTCCTGCCGACGGGGATGTCGGGCATCTTCATGGCGATGGGCCTCACGTTCATCGCCTTCCAGGGCTACGAGGTCATTGCACAGTGCAGCGAGGAGGTCGTGCAGCCGAAGCGGAACATCCCCCGCGCGATCTTCCTGGCCCTGGTGATCGTGATCCCGATCTACCTGCTGGTCAGCCTGACCGCCCTCGGGGCGATCAGCGGCCACGGCATGCCGACCTGGAAATACCTCGGGCAGCAGAAGGAGATCGCGATGGTGGAGGCGGCCCGGCAGTTCCTGCCAGGCGGCGCCGTCCTCTTCCTTGCCGGGGGACTGCTCTCCACCCTGAGTGCGCTCAACGCGACGATCTACTCCTCGTCCCGCGTCGCCTTCGCGATGGCGCGCGACGCCAACCTGCCCGACTTCCTCGCGAAGATCCACGCCGCCAGGCACACCCCCCACCTGGCCATTCTCGCCTCCGCGCTGATCGTGATCGTGATGGCGGTCACCCTGCCGATCGAGGATGTGGCGAGCGCCGCCGACGTGATGTTCCTCCTGGTCTTCATGCAGGTGAACGTCGCCGTGATCCGCCTGCGCAAGAAACGCCCCGACCTGGACCGCGGGTTCCGCGTTCCCCTGTTCCCGTTCCTGCCGATCCTCGGGATCGCCACGCAGCTGTTCATCGCCTACTACCTCTGCCGCTACAGTCCCCGGGCGCTGGTCACCGCGGCGATCTGGATCGGCATCGGCATGGCGATCCACTACCTGTACGCGTCGAAGAAGGAAGCCCGCGTCGTCGAGTACAAGCACGCGGTCAGCCGCCTCGAGCGGAAGGAGTACCGGATCCTGGTTGCGCTCGGCGCCGAGGAGAACGTGAAGCCGCTGATCCGGGTGGCGATCGCCATGGCGCGCCACTTCGACGCCGAGATCGTCGCCCTCGCCGCGGTGGAAGTGCCGTTCCAGACCCCCCTGGGGTACGCGACGAAGCTGCCGCAGGTGGCCGAGAGGCGGCCGCTCCTGCGGCTGGCGGAGCACCTCGCCACGGAGGCGGGGATTCCCTGTACGCGGGTGATCAAGGTCACGCACCGGCTTTCCATCGGCATCCTGGAGACGGCCCGGGAGGAGGAGTGCAATTTCATCATCCTCGGCCGGTCGCCGCGGCCGCGGTTCGCCTCGCGGGTCGTCCGGTCGAGCATGGACCAGGTCCTGGAGGATTCGCCCTGTCACGTGGCCATCGTCAAGCCGGACCAGGTCGCGAAGGTGAGCCGCGTGACGGCGGTCGTCGAGGACGACGCGAACTCCCGGCTCGCGCTACAGATCCTGCCGGCGCTCGCCACGGGGTGGGACGCGGCCCCGCGGGTCCTCCTCTTCGGGCAGGAGCAGGATCAGACGCACAGCCAGGGCCGCGAAGTCCTCGAATCGCTGGTCGGGGCGGAGGCGCTGCCCGCGGATCTGGAGATCCAGTCGCTCGCCGGACCGCCGCAGACACAGATGATCCTGGAGCGCTCGGGGGACGAGGGGGTCATCATCATGGGCGAGGGGACGACCTCCACGCTCACGCGAATCCTCGCCCTGGGGATCCCTGACGCGGTCGCCGAAAAGAGCGCGCGCATGGTGATCCTGACCCGGGCCCATCGTCCGCATCGCAAGCGGTCGCTCCTGATCCGCCTGCTTACCGGGTCGTGACATCCGGACGGCCGGTCGCCTTCTCCCGTGGGAGGAATCCATGGCTGAGAATTTCCGTGAAGTGTTCGACAAGGCGTGGACCGCCGTCGCGGCCCAGATGGCGAACCTGATCCCGAAGCTCCTCGTCGGCATCGCGATCCTGCTGCTGGGCCTGCTGATCGCCCGCCTTATCCGCACCTTCGTCTTCCGGATCTTCCTGGCGATCCGGCTCGACCGCATGTCGGACCGCCTGGGCATCAGCGCCTTCCTCGCCCGGGGGGACACGCGCTACACGGTCGCCGAAACGCTGGCCACGCTCGTCTACTGGGTCGTCTTCGTTTTCGCCCTGGGCATCATGAGCCAGGCGCTCGGGCTGGACGGGGTCTCCGCCTTCATGGGTCGCGTGGTCGGCTACCTCCCGCGCCTGGCGGTCGCCCTGGCGATCATTGTCGTGGGCCTCGTGGTCGGCTCGTTCATCGGCGGCGCGGTTCAGGTCACCGCGGCCAATGCTTCCTTCCCCGCTGCCCGCCAGCTCGGGCGCGCGGTGAAGTACATGACCGCCTTCTTCGCCCTCGTCATGGCGCTCGAACAATTGCAAATCGGGACCCGCTTTCTCGCCACGACACTGGACATCGCCATCGGCGCGGTGGCGCTGGCCTTCGCGCTGGCGTTCGGGCTCGGCTGCCAGGATCTGGCGCGCGACGCGGTGCGCAACTGGCTGAGCAAGGGACGTTCCGAGCAGGAAGCGGCGGACAAGGACGCGAAGGCGCCGACCGGGCGGTAGGCGCGCGTTTGGCCCTGCAACCCCGCACGGCCCCTCCGTCCGCCGGAGCGGACGCAGCGGGGAGAAAAGAGACCTGATGCTGCTCCCCACCGCCATGATCGCACTGCTCGCGGCGCAGATCGTGGCTCCCTCAGCGTCGGTTCTCGAGCTTCAGAATCGCACCATCATCGCCTTCCGCGCGCCCCTCGGCGCCTCCGCTCCCGAAGAGCGGGTCGCCTCGGCGACCCTGCGCATCCGCGAAGCGATGGCGACGGGCGCGGTCGAGGTCGGCACGCGTCCGCTCGGTGACGGCGTGCTCGTCACCGTGGGCGGCAGGCCGGCCTTCATGGTATCCCCCGCCGAAGCCGACACCGCCGCCGGGATCACGGTGAGCCTGCAGGCGGACGAGTCGGCCAGGCAGCTCCGTCAGGCCATCCGGGAGCTGAGGGAGTCGCGCAGTTTCACCGCTCTGGGGATCGGCATCCTCCTCGCGCTGGCGGCGACCGCCCTGACCAGCTTCGCCATGGCGGCGCTGGTCCGCGCACGCCGGCGTCTTTTGGCCTGGAACGCGCGGCGGACGACCGGGACCGCGACCAGGCTCTCGATCAGGGGCCTCACCCTCGTGCGTGCCGACCAGATCGTGCGCACCGGCCGCTTCCTGATCACGATCGTGGCCTGGATCCTCGGCCTCGCGGCCTCTTACGCCTACGCGACCTTCGTTCTCACCAGATTCCCCTGGACCCGGCCGCTGGGCGAGGCGCTCGGCGGCTACCTCGCGACGACGATCAGGCGCCTCGGGGCCGGGGCGCTCCATGCGATCCCGAGCCTGATCACGGTCTGCCTGATCTTCGTGGTCGCCCGGCTGATCTCGCGGCTCGTGCAGGCCGTTTTCGCGGCGGCCGCGGAGCAGCGGATCGTGCTCCCGGGAGTGCACCCGGACACCGCCTCGCCGACCCGGCGCATCGTGACCGCGTTCGTCTGGCTGTTCGCCCTGATCGTTGCCTATCCGTATCTCCCAGGCAGCAACTCCGCCGCGTTCAGGGGGGTGTCGGTCTTTGCCGGCCTCCTGATCACGCTGGGATCGACGGGACTCGTCGGCCAGGGGATGAGCGGGCTGGTGCTGATGTACTCCCGGAGCTTCCACGTTGGGGACTTCGTGAAGATCGGCCAGCACGCCGGCACGATCGTCAACTTCGGCACGCTCTCCACCAAGATCCGCACCACGAAGAACGAGTTCGTCACCCTCCCCAACTCGATCATCCTCGGCGGGAGCATCACGAACTACTCCTTCGCGGGCGAGGGCCACCATCCGCTCATCCTCTATTCGTCCGTGACGATCGGGTACGATGTGCCGTGGCGGACGGTGCACGATCTGCTGATCGCGGCGGCGGCCCGCACGGAGCAGGCGGCGACCGACCCGTCCCCCTGGGTCCTCCAGACGGCGCTCGATGACTGGTACGTGGCATACCAGGTCAATCTCGCCATCGACCCCGGGGCGGCCGAGCGGATGCCGGCCATCTACAGCGCCCTGCACGCCAACATCCAGGACGCCTTCAACGAGGCCGGGATCGAGATCATGTCGCCGAGCTACCACGCCCTGCGGGACGGAAACACGGTCGCGATCCCGGAAGGGCAGCGTCCGCAGGGACGCACCGGCGCGTTCCGCGTGGACGGCCATCCCGGCTGAGCCGGCAGGGCCGCGCCGCTGACGGCCCGCCTCCGGCTAGACCTCCTGCTCGAGGAAGTAGTTGAAGTCCTCCGCCTCCTCCGCGTGGAGCAGTTCGTAGGCGTGAGCGGCGGTCTTGGCGGTATAGAGTTGCTGCTGGATCTCCCGGTTGCCTCCAATGGCCCGGGCGAAGGCGGCCAGGATCTCCAGATGGAGCGCGCGGTCGCCGGGCGGCGTCGCCAGAACGACGATGCAGTGGATCGGCTTCCCGTCGGGCGTGGGGAACGGCAGCCCCTTGCGGCTGATTCCCATCGCCCCGGCGACCGCCTCCCCCTCCTCGAGGAGGCCGTGCGGCATCGCCAGCCCCTCCCCCATGCAGGTGCACACCTCCCGCTCCCGCTCGATGAACGACCGGAGGAGCCGCTGACGGTCGCCCTTGAGCCCGTTCGATACGATCAACAGATCGGTCAGCCGGGCGATCGCCTCCTCCATGGTCGCGGCCGAAAGGTCGGTCACGATGTTGTCCTCGCGGAGGAAGTCGATCAGACGCGGGCGGTCCCGGCCCATCTCCCCGCTGCGCGTCAGCGCGTGCCGCGTGAGGATCGGCCCGACGATCTCGTTCATGGTCACGACAGTGATCCCCACGGCCAGGAACAGCCCGCGCACCGTGACGAAGGCCGGGTCGTCCTGCAGGACGATGATCAGTCCGATGGCCAGCCCCGCCTGCGGCACGAGCGCCAGACCGAGATGGCGCCGCACGCTCCGGGTCGCGCCGGCCAGCTGCATGGCAAGCCGCGCCGCGGTGATCTTGCCCAGCATACGGGCCAGGAAGACGAGGAGCGCCAGCAGCGCCGCCGAGGCGGCGAAGCCGAGATCCAGCTCCATGCCGGCGAGGGTGAAGAACACGGTCAGGATCGCGTTCTCGAAGTTGGCGAAGACCCGGTGACCGATCTCCTCACGGTCGGGCGTGATGTTGGCCAGCGCCACGCCGAGGAACAGGCAGCAGAGGAGCGCCGGCAGCCCGAGCAGGTCGGCCAGCCCGGCGGTGATGAAGATGGCAAGGATGGAGGCGCTGGTCAGGTGGTCGGGCCGGACGATCCGCCAGGTCGCGGCGACGAGCAGCGCGCCCGCCCCGCCGCCGATCGCGGCGGAGAGGGCGACCTGGCGCAGCGGCCCCAGGAGGATGGCCAGGCCGGCGACCCCCGCCCCCGGATGGAGCAGCGCCCGCCCCGCCCCGCGCGCCAGTTCGAAGGCGACGATGCAGGCGATGTTGTTCAGGGCCACGGCGGCGATCAGGGTCTTCGTGAAGACCCCCTTGGCGCGCCCCTCGTTCACCAGCGCCACAATCGTGGCCGGCGCCGTGGCGATCGAGATCGACGCCAGAAGCAACGCCAGAGGCAACGGCACGCCCGGCACCAGCAGCAGGGCGCCCAGGACCAGCGCCGGGATCACGGTCGCTTCCAGCAGTACGAGCAGAAGGAGCCGCTTCCCGGCGTTGCGCAACCGGCGGACGTTCAGGTGATTGCCAACGGTCACGGCGATCAGGCCGAGCGCGAAATGGGTCACCGGCCGGAGCGCTTCGACACTGCCCACGTCCAGCAGATGGAGCACGGAGGGCCCGAGCAGGACTCCGATCAGGATCTGGCCCGTGATCCCCGGCAGTCGCGCCCGCCGGGCCAGCGCGCCGCCGACCAGACCCGCGATCAAAACCAGCGCGAGCGTCAGCAGGGGGGTTGCGTTCTCTGGCCGCAGCGTCATCAGCGATTCCTCTCCCTGCTCCGCGGGCTCGCCGCCCCGCCTCCGGGCGATTCAGCGGATTATCGTTTGTATCCAAACTGATTCGGATTGAGCCCGGTGCCGGCAGCGCTTACCATTGTCCTGCGCTGAGCAGACAACTACGATGAAAAGGCGCGCGGCGTCCAGAGCCTTTCGGCTCCGCGACTGCCTGCCCCGCGGACCGCCGACAGTCGACGGCCCAACCCCGGCACAGGAGGATCAGGCGATGGCGACCTTGATCGAGCACCACTGGATCCCGGCGCTCGCGGTGATTCTCGCCTCGGCCGGCCTGGGCTTCCTGACGCGGGCGGTCGTCGTGCGGCGGCTCGAAGCGCTGTTCGCCCGGACGGCGACCGACCTGGACGACCTGCTCCTCGCCGCGACACGGCGACATCTCCCTTTCTGGATCATCCTGGTCGGGATCTCCATCGCGACCCGCCTCGCTCCGTTGTCCGACAAGTGGACCCGGCTGCTCGACCGGTTCTGCATGGTGGGCCTCGTCACCTCCCTCTCCTTCGCCGCGGCGAAATTCCTGGTCGCGATCGTCGAGCGACAGACGAAGCAGGCGGGAGCGACCGTCGCCACCACGACTCTGGTGCAGAACGTGCTTCGCGTTTCCATCTTCGCCCTGGCGGGGCTGCTTGTCCTCACGAACCTGGGGGTTTCCATAACCCCCCTGCTCACCGCCCTGGGGGTCGGCTCCCTGGCGGTGGCGCTCGCGCTCCAGCCGACCCTCTCGAACCTGTTCGCCGGGCTCCATATCGCTCTGTCCCGCCCGATCCGGCTCGGCGATTTCGTCGGGCTCGAGTCGGGAGCCCAGGGCTTCGTGATGGACATCGGCTGGCGCGCCACGCGCATCCGGGAGCTGCCGAACAACATCATCGTGGTGCCCAACTCGCGCGTGGCGGAGATGATCATCACGAACTACGCCATGCCCGAGACGAACCAGTCGGCCCTCGTCCAGGTCGGGGTGTCCTACGGGTCGGATCTGGCCAAGGTGGAGCGGGTCACCTGCGAAGTGGCGCAAGAAACGCTGCGCAGCGTGAAGGGGGGGGATCCCACGTTCGATCCCTTCATCCGCTTCCACACCTTCTCCGACTCGTCGATCAACTTCAGCGTGATCCTCCGGGTGCAGGAGTACCCCGATCGCTATCTGGTGATCCACGAGTTCATCAAGAACCTGAAGGCGCGGTTCGACCGGGAGGGCATCGTGATCCCCTTCCCGCAGCGCGTGCTCCACGGCAACCCGTCGGGGGAGCGGCCGGACTGAGCCGCGGACGCGGCGTTGCCGCGCCTCAGTCCGGTCCGAACCAGCCTTCCCACAGCCCGCTCAGGAAGGCGCGCGCGTTGGCGCCGATCGAGCGGGTGCGGTAGCCCCCCTCCTGCACCACCAGCGTCGGCAGGCGCAGGCCGCCGATCAGCCGCCCCATCGCCATGAAGTCCGGGGCGCGCAGGCTCCAGGTGCCGGTCGGATCGCCCTTGGCGGTGTCGAACCCCAGGCCCACCACGAGGAAGACCGCGTCGTGCTCACGCACCCGGGTCAGCGCCCGCGCGAGGGCGCGCCGGTGGCGCACGCCGTCGGCATCTTCCGGCAGCACCAGGTTCAGGTTGAAGCCGGCGCCGCGACCCTCCCCCCGCTCTTCGGCAAAACCGCTGAAATAGGGATAGGCGAAACTCGGGTGGCCGTGGATCGACACGGTCAGCACATCGTCGCGTTCCCAGAAGATCTGCTGCTGGCCGTTTCCGTGGTGATAATCAACGTCGAGCATCGCGACCCGGCCGTAGTCGCTGAGCATCTGCGCCGCGACGGCCGCGTTGTTGAAGTAGCAGAAGCCGCCGAAAGAGCGCCGCTCCGCGTGGTGCCCGGGCGGCCGCACGAGCGCGTAGGCGAGGCGGTGCCCCTCGAGCAGCCGGCCGGCCGCGGTCAGCGTGGCGTCCACGCCCGACCGCGCCGCGCGGTAGGCATTGGTGTTGATCGGCGTGAAGGTGTCGATGCAGTAGTAGCCGGCGCGCACCGCCAGATCGCGCGGCGGACGCGCCACGTTGCGGAGCGGGAAAACGTAGGGGTAGAGCGAGTTGCCCGGCTCCATGCTGGCGCAGGCGCGCTGGAAGTAGGTGAGCATCTCGCGGTCGTGCACGGCGAGGATCGGCTCGACGCCGTGCTCGCGCGACGGGAAGCGGGCCAGGATATCGAGCGACTCGAGGTCCGCGAGGATCGAGCGGACCCGCACCGGCGACTCCACGTAGCCCCGGTCCCGCACGTGGTGGATCTCGTGCCGCTCGTTCACCACCAGCGCGAGGCGGCGGAAGCGGTCGAGGGTGTAGCGCCGGGGCGCCATCCGCTCAACTGTCTTCACGTAGCAGGGCGGCCGCACGACTGCCGGGTCGTCGACGAACGAGGCCACGACCCGGTCGACCGCGTCGGGCGGGCAGACGAGGGGGTACTTCTCTTCGAGAATCGCCCGCACGATCGCCCGGGCCTCGTCGCGGCGCAGCGACCGGCGGGAACCGAGGTCGTCGTAGACCAGGTAGGGAGGATTGTCCCCCTCGGGTGGCACCGGCGTGGCATAGGCGTTGTTGTCGAGCGGACGCGCCCCGTACTGCTCGTAGAACTTCAGCCGGGCGGCGTTCTGCCGGCGGATCTCGGGCTGCGTGGAGAGGGCCGGGTCGTCGGGCAGGCACTCGAAAAAGAGGCCGATCGCGCCGAGCGCCTGCGCCTCGCCGCGGACGTGCTCGTAAAGAGCGCCGCCCACCCCGCCCCCCGTACGTCCCATCGCCGCCGAGATGAAATCCAGGAACGCGAGCCGCAGCTTCGGCTCCCACGAGGTGAGCGCGAAGCCGCGTACCGTCCGTCGGTGGTCCAGGGCGACGTTGAGGACGTACCGGAAGTGCCCCCCCGCGTGGTTGCGCAGTTTGGCCGGGATCCCCTCGGCATACGACGGGTGGAGGCGCGGAAACTGCTCGCGCAGGATCTGCTGCACCTGGCGCACGGCGTCGGCGTTCGCCGGCGCGATGTCATCGGGGATGCGACGGATGCGAAACAGCGACACGAACGACCTCCGCATGTTTGCGTGCTGCGTACGAGCGCCCCGCCGGGCGCCGGCGGGGCAGTCTAGTTCTTCTGCGAGCGGGCGTCCAGCGCCTGGCCCCGGGCACAGCGTAACGCGCGCGCATCCTGTCCAGGTGCATGACGGCGTCGAATGTGGGTCTTGCCGATTGCGCGCAACTTTTCGCTTGCCCAAACGTAAAGCTTGCTTTACTTTCACTCCCGCCATGAAGATCACGATCGTCAACCGGGTCCGGGAGCGACGACTGGCGCGCGGGCTGACCCAGGAGGATCTGGGAGCGCTGGCCGGCGTCTCGCGGCAGAGCATCATCGCCATCGAGCGGGGGCGCTACGTGCCGAGTCTCCCGCTGGCGCTGCACCTGGCGGCGATCTTCGGCTGCGCGACCGACGACCTGTTCCGGCGCGAGGAGGCGACCTGACCATGGACGTCAGAAGCTAGCCACAACACTGGCGCAACCTCGCGACTCGCAACCTGCAAGAGGAGAACCGTCATGAGAATCCTGCCGCGCCTGCTGCTTCCTGCGCTTCTTTTGGCTCTGTTCGTCTGCGCAACCGCGGTCTTCGCCGCGGTGAGCGAAGGGACCGTTCCGTCCGCGGACGGCGTGCCGATCCACTACACCGTCAGCGGCGAGGGGCCGGTGGCGCTCGTGTTCATCCACGGCTGGTCGTGCGACGGCACCTACTGGGATGGCCAGGTGGCGGCGTTCGCGCCGAAGTTCCGCGTCGTGACCATCGACCTGGCCGGGCACGGCAGGTCGGGTCACGAGCGACAGGACTGGTCGATGCCGGCCTTCGGCCAGGACGTGCGGGCGGTGGTCGAGCAGCTCGCTCTTGCGCGGGTGGTGCTGATCGGGCACTCGATGGGGGGCTATGTCGCGGTGGCGGCCGCCACCGCCATGCCGGATCGCGTCGTCGCGGTGATCGGCGTCGACACCATGCAGGATGTCGAACGCGTGATCACCCCGGAGATGCTGGCGCCGCTGATCGCCGGGATGAAGGCGGACTTCGTCAGCGTGACCAAGCAGTTCGTCGCCCAGATGTTCCCGGCCGGCGCCGACAGCGTGCTGGCGGCCCGCACCGCCGCGCGCATGGCGGCCGCGCCGCCCGAAATCGCGATCCCGGTCTTCCAGGCGATCTTCGCCTACGACGTCAAGGCCGGTTTCGCCGGGTTCAAGGGACCGATCCGCGAGATCAACGCGGACCGCAACCCGACCAACCTCGCCGGCAACCGCAAGTACGCGCCCGATTTCGACGCCGTCATCCTGACCGGTGTCGGCCACTTCCCGCAGCTCGAGCGGCCGGCCGAGTTCGACGCCGCCCTGGCGAAGGTCATCGCGGAGGTCGCGAAGTGAAGATCGCCGTCATCGGCGCCGGTCTGATGGGCCGCCCCATGGTCGTCCGCCTGCTCGACGCCGGCCACGACGTCACCGCCTGGACCCGGACCGCCGCGCGCCTCGAACCGCTCCGGGCGCGCGGCGCGCGGATCGCGTCGTCCGGGCCGGCCGCGCTGGCCGCCGCCGACTGCGCCCTCCTGATGCTGCGCGACGGCCCCGCCACCTTGCGCACGCTGTTCGATAGCGCCGCCAGGCCCGATTTCGCCGGCCGCACGGTTATCCAGATGGGCACGATCGCCCCCGGCGAAAGCCTCGACCTGCATCGCCGCGTCACCGTGGCCGGCGGCGATTACCTCGAGGCGCCGGTCCTGGGCAGCATCCCGCAGGTGGAGGCGGGTCAGCTGGCCGTGCTCGTCGGCGGCAGCGAGGAGCAGTTCGCCCGCTGGGAGCCGCTGCTGAAGGTTTTCAGTCCGCAGCCCCGTCTTGTCGGCCCCGTCGGCCAGGCCGCCCTCGCCAAACTGGCCTTCAACCAGCTGATGGCCTCGCACGTGGCCGCCTTCTCGCTCACCCTCGGCCTCATCCGCCGCAGCGGCCTCGACATCGACCAGTTCATGGAGATCCTGCGCGGCACCGTCCTCTACGCCCCCGTCGTCGATCGCAAACTCCCCCAGCTCCGCGCCCGCACCTTCACCGATCCCCACTTCACCACCAGCACTTTGCTCAAGGACGTCAACCTGATGCTCGATGCCGCGCGCGCCGCCGGCCTCGACCCCCTCGCGCTCGAAGGCGTCCGCGCCGCCCTCGCCCGCGCCACGGAAACCGGCCACGCCCAGGAGGACTATTCATCGGTATACGAGGTGATCGATCCGCGGACGTAGCAAGACGCCCGTTCCTGGTTTGCGGCCGCGCGCGGACATCAGCGGGCGTCGCGCTCAAAGCGCTCGACCTGACCCTTGAGGTAAGGGTTCTGCGGGTCCAGCGCGAGGGCCCGCTTCTCGACATCGACAGCGCGGGCCACCTCGCCCTTGCGGAAAAGGATCTCGGCGAGCGTATCGAGGATGTCCGCGTTCTTCGGCTCGAGCGAGGTGGCGCGCTCGGCGGCCCGCATCGCGTCGTCGAGGTGCACGCCGTGCTCGGCGCACGACCACGCCAGCCCGTTAAGCAGGCCGGCATCACCGTCGCCGCGGCGCAGAACATCCACGAGCGTCTCGTGCACACGCTCGCGTTCGAGATTCGCGACGTCGGAACGCCCGGCCGCCTCGTACTCATCCGCCATTTCCATGTGCGCGCCGGCGCCGTGGAACCCCTGGTGGATCCGCCACAGCCGTCTCAGTTCCGCGATCGGCGTGGCATGGTCTTCGACGTGGAGATTCACGAAGCGGTAACGGAACTCCGGGTGGCGGGCACTTGGCCGGACCACGATCAGCGTCGCCGACTGCTGCCCGCGCTTGTCGCCGCCCGCCGCCTGCGCGGCTTCAAGCCCGGCGATCAAGCGGCCGGCCAGCTCCTCCTTCGAGTCGCGGAAGGCCTGCGCCATGTTCGCCACCACCTCGGGGCCGGCGAGGATGTTTCCCTGGCACGCGAAACTGGTTCCCACTTCGTCCCCCGCCCAGGTATTGCACCTGGGCCCGGTCCACGAAACCGCCCGGCCCTGCGAGTCAACCAGCCCGAGCTGGCGCGAGTCCCACGACGAGTCTGCGGCGGCGAACGCGAGAAGGATCCCGGACGGGGTCATTCCGCTGCGGAGCATGGCCAGCGCCTGGGGCCCATAGCTCGCGTTCACGTTCGCCTGGGTCGCTATCGCGCCGACGCCGGCTTCAGCCCACGGCACCGTACTGCCGACGCTGAAGTACTTGGACTGGACCGCCACACCCAGCTCCTGCGTGACGCTGTCGAAGGCCACGATCGAGAACGTGGAAGGCTGCTCGATTGCGGCTGCCGGCCGGGCGAGCGCGACAGCAATCATAATAGCGCCTACCCACGCGCATCCGTTGCGAAGAGACCTCATCGCCGCTCCTTGATGCCGGGGGCTCCGGCCAGGTAAGTGTGGACCTGATTGTGACATGTGGCCCCCAATGCAGTCAATCCGCCCCTGGAATCCCACCCCCGAACGCGCCGCTTCCAGACGACTCAACTCAGTTGGCGGGCTTCGCAAACACCGATTAATCATTGACAGCCACGGACAAGTTTCATACCCACGGAATAGTTGTGGATCCTCGCTGATTTCTGCGGGCAAAGTCCGATGTGGCGATTCTGCAATACCATCCTCGCCGATTTTCTGCCGAGCCTTTCGCCACTGCTGCGCTGCGGTCTTTGCCATGAAGGTCGCGGCCTGACATTGAGGCAGGAAGGACCTGGAGATGGATGCGCTCCCGACCAGGCGGTTCGGCGTGGCGTTGGGCCTGGGTAAGCCGTGGTCGAGGACTCAGGTCGATTTGCCCCCCCCCAAGCCCCTTCCGCCGCTGCCCTTTCGAATTGCGTCGTCCCACACCAAAGAACCCCAAATAATTGGAGTGAATCATGAGCAGAAGCATTTTCGGCCTCATCTCACTATTAATGATGGCCGCACTGATGATGTGTGGAGGCTGTTCCCAGGATTCTTCAACCGGGCCGGGTGTCGATTCATCCGTCTCGAAGACGCTTTCGGAGCCGGGACCAAGAAATGTCTTTATCGCTTACTACGGCGACCGTCCCGATGACCTTCTGGCTACAGCCGGCGTAATGGTCAAACGTCAGTACAAGTATATTCCGGCGGTCTACGCGACCGTGTCGGATGAAGGTATGGCCAGGCTGAACGGAGATCCCAGGGTCCGTTTCGTGGAGGAAGAGGGCTACAAATATCCGGCCGAGGATCCGCTCGACTGGGATATCGCCGGCACCAGCACCTATACTTCCAGGAATCACGAGGGCAATAGATTCCCAGATGAGCAGGTGCTCGACTGGGGAGTGGATCGAATCGACGCCGAGTATGTTCATGCTGTTTCCGGTAATCGCGGCGCCGGCGTAAACGTGGCGGTGCTCGATTCCGGCGGCGACATCGATCATGAGGATCTTAATTGGGCCGGAGGCATCCGGGTCGAAGAAGGAGCGGATCCTCTCGATTGGAACGACAAGAACGGCCATGGCACGCACTGTTCGGGTATCATAAGCGCCAACGATAACGAGATCGGTGTCGTGGGCGTGGCGCCCGATTGCAACCTGTACATGGTTGCCATATTCTCGGCCAACTGGATCAACACCGCCAGTATGGTCGCGGGGCTGGAATGGTGCCTGGGCACGCACTATGACGATGATCCCTATAATGACATCCAGATCATGTCGATGAGCGTCTGCGGTCCGGAGTCGTGGGTCGAGGACATGTATTATCAGGCCTGTTACGATGACGGCATATTGTTGATCGCCGCCGCCGGAAACGACGATGGCGCCGTGAGCTGGCCTGCAGCTTATCCGTGCGTGATGGCTATTTCCGGCACGACGGCATGGGACGGCAGGTATTATGTATCGAATTTCGGACCCGAAATCGAACTGGCCGCTCCCGGTCATCGGATCTATTCGACGTATCCGAAAGACATGTACAAAACCATGAGCGGCACGTCGATGGCCTGCCCGATGGTGGCCGGTACGGCGGCCTGTATCTGGTCCGACAACCCGACCTGGACCCACGAACAGGTCCGTGAGCATATGAAAAGCACGGCGGAATGGATGCCGAACCTGCTGCCGGAGGAACAGGGTTCGGGTCTGGTGGATGTTGAGAACGCCGTGTTGGGCACGACCAACGGCAACAATTATGTAGCGCCCGAGTAAGAGAGCCTTGATAACTCGATGCGTTCTTGGCGGTTCGGTGTTCCGAGGCGCCGAGCCCGAAAAGACAGGGGACCGGTTGCCCGGTCCCCGTCACTTGGAGATACAGGCCACAAGTCAGGCTTACCTGACCAGAATCATTTTGTTCGTGGTGTGGACGGCTCCGGCTTCCAGGCTGTACAGGTAAGTTCCCGAGGGAACCTGGTGGCCGCTGCCGTCGGTCCCGTCCCAGACCACCGCGTACTGGCCGGCGGGTTCCGTCAGGCCGTCGCAAAGAACCTTGACCAACTTCCCGGCGACATCGAACACCCGCAGAGAGACCCGCTCGCTCCTGGGCAGGGTATACGAGATCGTGGTCATGGGATTGAAGGGGTTGGGCGCGTTGCGCAGAACGACCTGGTCGGTTTGGATCTGCTCTTTGAGCGCCTCAGGACTCGCGGAGCCCGCCAGGTTCACGCTGTAGATGCCCAGGCCGTGGGTGGCGGCCACGACCAGGCCGTCTGACGAACGGCAGGCCAAATCATTGACGATGGCGTTACCGATCAAATCGGCGGCCTCGAGTTCCCAGACCACCGGTTCGCCTGGGCTGTAGACGGTGGAGAACACGCCGATGCTGGTGCCGATGAACCAGTAGTCCGTTCCCTCAAAGGGCATGATCTTGACGCTACGGACTGACGGTCCGTCGTCCCCGGCGAGGTTGCCTTCTACCTCGACCCAGCTTTGGCCGCCGTCCTGGGAGTACCAGAGGCTGGAGACCATGTAGTTGGAGAAACAGAGCAGCACCTTCTGGCAGTCCTCGGGGTGAATCGAGATGCTGTTGACAAAGGCTCTCTCGGGGAACGGGGCATTATTGTGCAGCTCCTCGGGAATCGTCCCCTCAGGCGCTTCGAAAGCGTTCGGTACGCGATAGATCTTACCCATTGACGTGCCGTAGAACAGAGTTCTGCTTCCGGTGAGAGGCGCCGCCAGGGCGGAGATACTCTCATTGACAGGGATATCGGTGAGTTGGACCCAGTTGATGCGGCTCGGATTGTTTGTGCCCAAGGGGATCTCGTACCAGTTGTCGTTGCGCCAGACCCCATTGCGCGTGGCCACGTATATGATCTGTTCGGCCACGGGGTCGATGATATAGGGGTTGATGAACGAAAAATCCGAATAACTGGCGCCATGGGGCGAGATCATGGTTCGGGAGACTTTCCTTCCATCGGAATCTACCTGGCAGCGGTAGATGGCGTTTGCGATGTAGGCCATGAAGTACTCCCCGGGCGAAGCTGCGGCATCGACCACGGCGCAAAACCCTCCATCTCCGTCCAGGGGCCGGGTCCAGCTGTATTTGGCCTCCTCGTTGTTGGTCCAGAGGGTGCCATTGTCCTGAGTGCCGCCGATGACGATGGGGTTCCCGGGCAGGTTCTGATCCACCGCGACGGAATAGAACTGGGTGGTATAGAACCCGTTGTTCAACGATTTCCAGGTGACGTTTGGGACAGTGATGTCCAACGTTTTGTGGATACCTCCGTCGCTGGCGGAGTAGACCACCTTGTTGGATCCGGGCTGGAAAATGATCCTGTGCACATCCGCATGGTGCGTGGGCTCCACCCAGCCGCCGACCACGGATACTTGATGAGCGGTGGCGAAGCCATCGGTGCTGCGCCAGACATCCACTCCGCCCAGGATCACGAAATTCGGATCGTCGGGTCCGATTGTGGTGCATTGATTGTAGCCAAACTGCGTGTTGTAGATGTCAGAACCGTAGGTGCCATCGATGTCCAGATTGTCCGAACGGTCTTCCCAGACACCGCCCTCACCGGAGCCGTCTCCCGAGAGGTAGGTGTACTTCCGGAAGCCGGTCTCAAAAAAGTTGTAAATGGAATTACCGCAATTGCTAAGGTATAGCACGTTCTCGTTCGAGGGGGCGAGGACCGGAACCAACCTGCCGAAGTCCACCAGATCCGCTGGAGTGATATCTGTCCAATCCACGCCGTTGGGCGAGCGGAAGATGCCAGACACTCCGCCCTTGTAGCTCAAGCAGGCGTAGACGATGCCGGTGGGGCTGACGATGACGTCAGTCATATCGGCTCTTACGACAGGATCCCCCAGTACAGCCTCCCAGGTAAGGCCCCCGTCGAGGGAACGGTAGATGAAGCCGTAGGTGGCGGCATAGACCTCGTCGTAAGTGGTCTCGGAAGTATCGATGGCGAGGTTATGGACGTAATCGAAGGGATTGTCGGCCTCTTGGGGGATGTTGGTGCTCGTGGCGGGCAAGAGCTGCCAAGTGAGGCCGCCGTCAACGGATTTGTAGACGCCGTCACCTCGCAAGATGGCTCCACGAACATTGGTTGAGGTTTGGAATTCCCCGGTTCCGTAGTAGAAGACGTTCTCGTGCCCGGGACGCGTGTCCTGGACCACGCAGGTGATGGATTGCAACTGACTGGGATCGGTGGTTCTGGTCCAGGTGTCCCCGTCGTCGGTGGTGCGCCACATCCCGCCGGAGACGCCACCGGCCAGCAGGGTCTGATAGGTCGGATCGGTTATGTCGAAGGTCAGAGCCCGAACGCGGCCGCCGATGTTGTGGGGGCCGCGGATCTTCCAGCCGGTGAAGGCTTTATCGGCAGCACCCAGACCTCGCTGGCTCTTGGGTAGTTTCTTGGCGAAATCCAGTTCGCGGTGGCGCATCCCGGCGGGAATCGTGCCGGTGGTCGGGTCCCGCAAGCGTTGTTCTTCATAGGCCAGCAAGTCCGCCCTTTCTCCCTCCTTGGCCAGCAGGGCCGCCTCGGTGGTCATCGGGAGAGAGGGCTGTTCCTGGCGGGGAGTGGTCAGAAAATGGTGGGCGGTCAGAACCGCGCCCACGAGCAGGCAGGCGGCTACCACAAGCAACATTTTCTTTAACATGAGGGGTCCTCCTTATGGGAGGTGCAGCGGATTCAGACCAACCGGAACGCGGGCGAACAGCCGGCGGGATGATATGTGAGAACGAAACTGAGAATACATAATCTGCTACCCGCGTGTCAAGTAATGGCCAAGAATATTGGCGAGGAGCGCGGCATCCCGCAGTCTTACACAGATGTCAGCAGGCAGAGTCCCGTGCAGCTGTTCGAGAAGTCGAGCACGATAAGGCCCGCGTCGCGAAGGACGGCATGAGCTCCGGACGCTGTTTGACCAATGCGCCCAGCGTGCTCTTGGAATCGCCCGAGATGTCCCTTGCGACACATTCAAGTACCGCCGTATCCAGTTCGCCGGCCCTAACGGCAGTCATTCAGGAGGTGCTGGCGCACGCCGGCCCTCTCCAGCACTCCGAGGGCCTCCCTGTACCGCATCGCCCAGGTGTTGCCCGCTGCAAAGCGCAGCATTTCGGGGCGCAGCTCGTTCCTGCGGCCGAGCGCCTCCCGGACGTGGCGCCACACTTCACCCGGTGTGTGCCCGACGAGCACCCTGGCGTCGAGGTCCCGGTAGACCGGCACGGGCGTGCTGGCAACGGGCAGCCCGGAGGCGGCATATTCGTAGAGCTTCATCGGGTTGACGTGCTCCACCACCCTGTCGAGGCTGCGGCTGAACAGGACCAGCCCCACATCCCCATGAGCCAGGTAGGCCGGCACCCGCTCGGGCCTGACCGGTCCCTCCAGCCTCAGGTTGCCATGCTTCGTGGCCAGTCTTTCGAGGGCCTCGTTGACCGGGCCAAGGGCCAGCACGCAGCCTTCCCGCAAATTCAGGCACAAATGGGCAAGAATGTTGAAGTCGATCTTGCCGAGATTCCCGAGCATCACCAGGCGTGGATGGGGGGCATCCGGGAGAGGATCTTCCGAACTCCTGGCTTCGAGGAACGGCTCGAGATTCGCGCCATGCGAAATGACATTGATCTTGTCGGCCGGCGTGTCGAATTCGTCGACGAGCGCCTGCTTCAGGCTCGGGGCCGTAACGACCACCTGATCGGCCCGGAGATAGTTGTTCCTCTCCAGGGCGCCACAATTCGCGGGAGAGGTCGGGTAGCCCTGATAGTAGTCGGTCACGTGCTGCACCGACGGAATTCCGGGAAAGAATTTCGCGATGCCCTGGGAGAGGAAGCCCGACAGCCACAACACATCGGGAGACGGCATCCCCGAGCGTTTCATGATCTCCGGTATCGACGGCCCGCACAGGTCCCACACGTGATGGGCCAGCGCCGCCCGATCGAGAGGAGCATGCCTGCTGAATGGCAACCATGTTCGGGGGGTGTACGCGAAGACCCTGCCGTTCTCGTAGAAGATCCCGCCTTCGCGATTCTGCCTGAGGAGCTGGGCACGATAGGCGACGCCTCCCGGCCGCCAATGCCAGGGCATGAGCGGCAGGGTCATCCATATGACATGCCAGTCATGGCGCAGAAACTGTTCCGCGATCATTCTGGTGCTGATGGGATACACCGATTCCCACGGCACCTCCCTGACGAATAGCATGCAGCGTCTGTGCGGGCTCATGTCCGATCGCCATCCCTTCTCCGGCGAGGAAGGATAGGGGCTTCGTGCTGGTCGGTACAAGCGGATGAATGATGGTTCGTCGTCAGCCACCCGTGGCGTGTACCGCTGCAATAGTCGTCCGTGTCGATTTTTTCGATTTATGCCGGCGGCGCGATCGTGACCTGGATCGACTTCCGGGACAGCGCCATCAACAGCAGGAAAGACGCAGGCGACATGTCTCGAACCAGGGAAATCCTTGTCGCGATGGGGGTCGCGCTTTTGCTGTCAGCGGACGCGGCCGTGGCGTGAGGAGGGCTCCGACTGGCACGGGCTCGTCGCTGCCATCCATCTCGAGAGCCTCGGCAATTGAGAGCCGCCGCGCGCGACAGGACCGCCCGTGATCGGGTGCGCGCCAGACCGGCCTGGCGTGCTAAGCTGTGCCGGTCATGATCGTCCTGACCGACTGTCCGCAGCGCCTGGCGGGAATCGTCCCGAGCGGCTGGGTGTCGCGCGCGGTGGCCGAGTTGCCGGCCGTCGATCGCGACCTCTGGCGCGCGCTCGGCGCGGGTTCCGGCCTGATTGGCGACGTCTGGACCGCGCGCGTGGGGCCGGCGGCAGGCGCGTCCGGCTTCTGGTCCCGCCTGCTCGTCGTCGCGGAGGCGCCCGTTTCCCAGTTCGATCTCCTGCGCGAACGGCTCGGCGACGGCCTGGCGCTGCCGGGGCCGGTCGCCACCCTGGCGCTGACCGGGCGCGGCTGTCACGGCCACCGCGGCCGGCCGTGGGTCGCGACAGACGGCAACCTGCACCTGTGCGTGGCGTGGCGGCCGGCGGCGTTGCTGGCGCGCGACGCGCTCGCCCTGACCGCCCTGCCCGCCGTGGCGGTCGTGGATGCGCTGCGCGATCCCGCGCTCGGGCGCCTGCCGGCCGGGATCAAATGGGTGAACGACATCCTGGTCGGCGACCGCAAGCTGGCGGGGGTGCTGACGGCCTCGCAGGCGCTCGAGGAGTCGATCACGCTCGCCGTGCTCGGCATCGGCCTGAACGTCGCCGTGACGCCGGAGGTCCCCCCCACCATGTTCGTGCCGAAGGTCACCTCGCTGGCCGAACAGGGGATCGCCTGCGACCTCTCCGTCGCCTGCCTGGCGCTCCTGGACGCCTTGGCGCGGCGCTGGCAGGGACTGCTGGCGCGCGGGACGGCGGAGCTGTTCGCCGCCTACCGCGACGCCTCGGTCGTCCTGGGGCGCTCGGTCACGGTCTGGGACGAGGGGCTCGACGAGAGCGTCCCGCCGGCCGCCTGGCCACCGCCGCTGGCGCGCGGAGTCGTTACGGGCATAGGCGACGATTTGACTCTGCGAATCGCCGGCCTCGCCGAACCGGTCGGCCGGGGCCGCCTGGCGCTCGGCGCGCAGCCGTTCTGATCGAGCCCACGTTCGATCGAGATTGTCGCCTTGACGCCGCTCTTTCAGGCTGGCATTCTGCCGTCTCTTAATTCTTCCCTGCGACGACCCCCGTCACCTGGAGGCCGCCGTGAACGATCTGGCCCTGCTGCACATCTGCACGACCGCGTTCCTCGTCGTCTTCGCCGTTCTCGCGGGCCTTGCACTCATCATCCACGCCATCACGCTCCTGTTTCCGGAGCGGCGAGGGGGGACCGATCCCGCCCTGATCGCCGCGATCTCCGGCGCCGTCAGCTCGCTCTATCCCCAGTCTCGCGTGACGCGCATCGAGGAGGAGAGATGATCATCGCCGGCACCCCCAAGACGATCCGGGTCATGTTCACCCCCTTCCGCGACGGGCTGCAGAGCTCGTTCGGCGGCAAGGTGCGCCTGCGGGACATCCTGCCGGCGATGGAGTACGCCGCCCAGAAGGTCGGCATCCGGCACTTCGAGTTCGGCGGCGGGGCCCGTTTCCAGGCGCCGTACTTCTACGTCGATGAGAACCCGTTCTGGTGCCAGGAACAGATGCGCCGGGCGGTCGGACCGGACGTCATCCTGCAGATCCTCACCCGCTCGGTCTCGGGCGTCACGCTCACGACGCAGAAGCTCAAGGCGCTGGAGGCCCAGGCCCGGCTGATGCGCAAGCACGGCACGACGTGGGACCGCAACTTCGACTACATGAACGACGTCGACAACCTGGTCCGCACCGGCCAGCCGATCGTCGACGCCGGCATGCACCACCAGGTCTGCGTCGCCATGATGGGGATGCCGTTCGCCGACGACACCGTCCACACGGCCGCCTTCTACGTGGACGTCGTCAAGAAGCTGCTCAAGCGCGACATCCACTTCGACTCGGTCTGCATGAAGGACGCCTCCGGCACGACCGATCCGCGCACCTGCTACGAGACGGCCAAGGAGCTGCGGCGGATCCTGCCGCCGGAGGTGCTGCTCTGGCAGCACACGCACGACACCGCCTCGATCGCGGTCTCCTGCTACCTGGCCGGCATCGAGGGGGGCGTCGACGGCATCGACCTGTCGGTGCGGCCGATGGCCTCGGGCACGGTGCAGCCCGACATGCGCTCCGTCGCGCACGCGCTCAAGGGGACCGGCTACTCGCTCGACATCGACGCCACGCGCATGGACGAGATCGAGAGCCTGCTCAACGAGGGGCTGGCCGATTACGACTTCGACCCGGTGACCACGGCCGCCGACGCGCGGGTGGTCGGCTTCCCGATGCCGGGCGGCGCCATCGGGCCCAACGTGCACATGATGAAGGAGGCGGGCATCCTCGGCAAGTATTCGGAGGTGCTCGCGGAGTTCCCGGTCGTGGTGCGGGCCGGCGGCGCGTGGACGAGCGTCACCCCGGGCAGCCAGCAGTACTGGCTGCAGGCGTTCAACAACGTCCTGCACGGACGGTGGCAGAAGATCGATGCCGGCTTCGGCAAGGCGGTGCTCGGCTACTTCGGCCGCACGCCGCTGCCCCCCGATCCCGAGGTGGTAAGGATCGCCAGCGAGCAGCTCGGCAAGCCGCCGTTCACGGGCGATCCGCTCGAGGCGGCACCGGACAGCCTGGCCGAGGCCGAGACCGCGCTGCGCGAGCGCAACATCCCGGTGACCGACGAGAACATCTTCCTGGTCGCGGCCGCGATCGTCCCGGGCAAAAACCTCGATCTGAACGAGGGGATCCGGCTGCTGACCGGCAAGGCGAAGATCGTGCTGGCGCTGCGCAAGAAGCCCGAAGCGGCCGCGCCGGCCCCCGCTCCGGCCGCCGCCGCCGTGGCCGGCCCGCCGCTGCTGAGCGCGCCGATCACGACGACCTGCACCGTGGTCGAGGGGCAGACGACCCGCAAGTTCCGCATCACGCTCGAGCCGGCGCACGGTCAGGCGGCCGCCCAGGTGGCGGGGCCGATCGTGAGCGCGGCCGCGGCGCCCGCTCCGGGCGGCGCGGTGGTGGGCGGCACGATGGTCTACTCCCCTTTCGAAGGGAAGGTCCAGCTGGTGGAGATCCGCGTCCGCGTCGGCGACGCGGTGGCCAAGGGACAGGTGGTGGCCGCCGTGGAGGCGATGAAGGCGAAGCACGACGTGAAGGCCCCCTGCGCGGGCAGGGTGCTGAGCATCGATGCCGAGTTGGGCGCGGACATTGTCGCCGGCAGGGCCATTCTGACGGTCGGGGAGTAGGCGATGGACATCGTTGCGACGCTGGTGCGGGAATCGGGATTCGCTTCCCTGGGCTGGCAGAATCTGGTCATGTTCGGCATCGGCGGCCTGCTCGTCTTCCTGGCGATCCGCAAGGGATTCGAGCCGCTGCTGCTGATCCCGATCGGCTTCGGCGCGATCCTGGCGAACCTGCCGGGGGCGCTGCTGAGCGTCTCGGTCCTGCGCGCGCCGGGCGGCGCCGAGGTGTCTCCCCTGCTCCAGCTCGTTTACGACAGCGGCATCCGGACGGAGTTCCTGCCGCCGGTGATCTTCCTGGGGGTCGGCGCGCTGACCGACTTCCGCCCGCTGCTGGCGCGGCCGATCACCTTGCTGCTCGGCGCCGCGGCGCAACTGGGGGTGGTCGTGGCCGCCATGGGCGCCCATTTCCTGTTCCGTTTCAGCAACGGCGAGGCGGCCTCGATCGGCATCATCGGCGGCGCCGACGGTCCGACCTCGATCTACCTGACCGCCAAGCTGGCCCCCCACCTGCTCGGCGCGGTGGCGGTGTCGGCCTACAGCTACATGGCGCTGGTGCCGGTGATCCAGCCGCCGATCATGCGCCTGCTGACGACGAAAGCCGAGCGCGGCATCGACATGCCACAGGCCAAGCCGGTCTCGCAGACGGCCGTGGTGCTGTTCCCCGTGCTCACGGCCGTGGTGGCATCGCTGGCGGTGCCGTCGTGCGCGCCGCTGATCGGCATGCTGATGTTCGGCAACCTGCTGCGCGAATCGGGCGTGACGGAGCGGCTGTACAAGACGGCCGGCACGCACCTGATCAACACGGTGACCATCTTCCTGGGCATCACCGTCGGCGCCACGATGGAAGGGATCGCCTTCCTCCAGGCCCGCACCATCTTCATCCTGCTGCTGGGCGCCGTCGCCTTCGCCTTCAGCACGGCGGGCGGCGTCCTGTTCGCCAAGCTGCTCAACCTGATCCTCCCCCAGAGCCAGCGCCTCAACCCGTGCATCGGCGCCGCCGGCGTCTCGGCCGTGCCGATGGCCGCCCGCGTGGTCCAGAACTTCGTCTCTTGCGAAACCGACGGCCGGGTCAACCCGCTCATGCCGGCGATGGGCCCCAACGTCGCGGGCGTGATCGGCACGGCGGTGGCGGCGGGGGTGTTCCTGGCGTTGGTGAGATAGGCGGGCGCTCGCCGATTCGACAGCCAATGGCCCTGATAAAATGATGTGCGACCAGACCGGGGGCGGTTGGGGAATCCAGTTCGGAGCCCGGGCCTAGTCGAGCGGGATCGTCAGGT
This sequence comes from uncultured bacterium, assembly GCA_963732385.1. Classification (GTDB taxonomy): domain Bacteria; phylum Krumholzibacteriota; class Krumholzibacteriia; order LZORAL124-64-63; family LZORAL124-64-63; genus CAVSZB01. The sequence continues at coordinate 1,137,991 of CAVSZB010000007.1, forward strand.
TGAGCGCCTGCCCCTGGCGATACACCCGCACCGGAACCCGCTTGCCCGCCGGCGTGTCCAGCAGCATGCGCTGCAGGTCCCCCGACTCCAGCAGCTTCTGGTGATCGAACTGGAGCAGGATGTCGCCGGGCCGCAGCCCGCCCCGATCGGCCGCCGAGCCCTCCTGCACCGTCTCGAGGAACAGGACGTAGGGCCCGGCCTTCTCCACCAGCATCAGCTGCGCCAGCTGCTCGGCCGGCAGGTCTCCCGGCGCCAGCTCGCGGGGCAGGATGCCGAGCGAAGGTCTGGACACCGGAACGCCCGGGTCGGTCACCTTCTTTCCCACGACCGTCTGCCGCTGGAAGGCCAGGGCGAGCTTGTCCACCCGGCCCTGGGCATCGCGTGTGAACGTCGCCATCCAGGGATGCTGCCGGCTGTAGAAACGGTCCCAGGCGATGGGATAGAGCTCGTCATGGGCGAAGTCCTCCAGCATCAGCCGACCCTCCTCCTGCCACACCTTGATGACGAAGCCGCCCCCGAGGACATAGTCGCCGACGTAGTCGCCGTACGCCGCAAGAGGCATCTCGACGGCCGCAGGTTTGGTGAACGCGTAGTCGGCAGGCCGGCGGCCGGACTGGTCCACCGCCTCTGGCGAGGCGCCCGCCGCCAGCAGCATCTGCCGCACTTCCTCGTGGCCGCATTTGGTGGCGTAGTGCAACGGCGTCCAGCCCTCGTCCGAAGCGGTCTGCAGGTCGGCGCCGTGTTTGAGGAAGGCCTCCACGTTCCCCAGGGTCCCGCGCTGGACCGCCATCTGGAGCGGCGTGTTGCCCCAGGCGTTGCGGGCCTCCAGAGTGGCCCCCTGCGCCAGCAGCAGGGAGATGATCTCGGGGTTGTCCTCGTTGGCAGCGCAGTGGAGGGAGGCGCATCCGTCCCTGCCCATCGCGTTCACGTCGGCGCCACGGGCCACCAGATCGCGGACGACCGCCCACTTGCCGCGCATCGCCGCCCAGTTCAAGGCCGTGTAGCCGACCCCGTCCCGGGCTTCGAGCAGGCCGGGGTCGTCCGCCAGGAGAGTCTGGACCGCTCCCAGGTCGCCGATCTTGGCGGCTTCGTGGATCTCGGCGGCCTGCAGATCGGAAGACGGGCTCAAAAATAGAACGGAAAGAAATAGCCAAAGGACGGGGCGGTTCATAGGTCATCCCTCCGGAGGATGGGATTCACGAGGGACCCTCTACGGGATCGGTCGGACCGGAGATTTTCCCGGCCCGACCAATTTCCCCAGGAAACTCAGCCGTCTCTCAGTACAGGTCGCCGAAGAGCGTGAAGGCCCACAGGTCCTGCCAGCCGCCCCAGTCGTCGCCCAGCAGCTCGCCCCAGTCCTCGCGGGCATAATCGAGGCGGGCGCCGGGACCGCCCGTCGCTACGGTCGATCGCTCGCAGAAGTAGACCGCCCCGGCACCCGCACCGTCGAACTCGGTCCCGACGACCACGTCCTGGTCGTCGTCCGCGTCGAGCCGGCCGACCGCGAAGCAGAAGGCCCAGCGGGAGCCCAGGATCCGGTCCGTGGACGCGTACCGCCCCGAACCGTCGTTGAGCCACAGCCGGTTGCCCTCGCCAACGTTCGCGGTGATCAGGTCCAGGTCGCCGTCGCGGTCCGCGTCGAACAGGACGACCCGGATAGCGCCGGGGCAGAAATAGGGGCCCGCCTCGGCGAAGGATCCCGCGCCGTCCCGGTTGAGCCAGACCCGCACCCCGTTCTCGATGTTCGCCACGACGAGATCGACGTCGCCGTCGCCGTCGACGTCCCCGCAGCCCACGCCGTCGCAGCCGTACGCGTCGCCCACGGCCTGCCGCGCGTCGCGGAAGCCGCCCGCGCCGTCGTTGATCCGGATCTCGCCCGGCTGCTGGAGATAGCCGAGGAAGTAGTCGGAGACCGCGTCACCGTCGAAATCGGCCGCGGCCATCACCGGGCTCGTGACGCCGCCGTAGCCGACGTCGGTGCGGACGAAGCGCCCGCCGCCGTCGTTGACCCACAGCCGGTTCGGCCGGCGCGCGTAGACCAGGCAGGCGTCGACGTCGCCGTCGGCGTCGAAGTCGGCGAGCACGACCGACTGCGGCGCGTCGTTCGCCGACCCGATGTCCTGCCCGCTGTCGATCAGCCTTCCCGCGCCGTCGTTGAGGAAGACCCGGCTCGGCGCGTCGTGGCAGACCAGGAAGACATCGGGACGGGAGTCCCCGTTCAGGTCGCCGAACTCGACATCGTGGGCCCGCTGCGCGTCGGAGGCCTCGAAGCGCTGGCGGCTGTCGGTGAACACACCATTGCCGTCGTTGAGCCAGAGCCGGCTCGGCCCGGTGTAGTTCCCGATGAAAAGGTCATTGTCGCCGTCCGCGTCCACATCAACAATCGCCACGCCGAAGACCCTGGCCACGCCGAAGCTCTGGGAGCCCTGCCTGAACGATACCGGGGCAGCGGCCGCGGCGCAGCCGGCGAGCAGGCAGCACAAGGCTACAGCCCGGGCTGCCGCTTGCTTCCAGCGAAATGTCGTCATGGGGTATTGTCTCCGGATCGTCGTTGGGGTTGCGACAGGACAGCGGGGCGGAGTCATTACGTCCCGGCACGCGCATTGTTCTGGGCGACGGCCCGCCTCCCCCGGCGGGCCGTCGCTTCGCGGCTTCCCCTGTCGCTCAGCTCTCCGGATCGTTCACGGCGATCTTGTCGACCCCGGCCTCCTTGATCCGCAGCATGGCGTTGGTGAAATCCGCGTACCTGGCATTGGCGGCCATCCGGACCGACACCACCAGGTGCGGCGCCTCTTCGACGCGCGCGGCCAGGATCTGGCCCAGCTTCTCGCCCTTCACCTTCTTGCCATCGATGGTCAAGGTGCCATCGTCCGCCAGGAACACCTCGGCCACCGAGCCCTCAGGCAGCGCCGCCAGCTTCGCCTGCAGATCCTTGCCCGGCAGGACCAGGGGCAGGCCTTTGCCCTTCTCGTCGGCGTAATAGACCTTGGCGATGCCCGCCTCGCGCATGCCCGACTGCACCTGGTGCACCAGGCTCATCGGCGCGGCGGGAACGCACTCCATCTTCACCACGGCCGCCTCGGAGTTGCCGCCCGCGGCCCGCTTGAGGGCGCCGGCCATGTTGCCGGGGGCCGTCTCGACGCCATCGATCAGGGTCCGCCGCTCCTCGATGCGGATCTGGATCTTCGCTGGCGGCGACGGGACCTGCCCCTCGCCCTTGAGCTGCCGTTCCTTGAATTCCTGCTTCTTGAATTCCTGCTCCTTCACTTTGAGTTCCTTCATCTCCTTTTCCTTGACCTGTTGCTCCTTCATCTTCTGTTCCTTCACCTGCTGTTCCTTCATCTCCTTTTCCTTGACCTGTTGCTCCTTCATCTGCTGTTCATTCAGCTGCTGTTCCTTCATTTGCTTTTCCTGCATCTGCTTTTCCTTGGCCTGCTTCTCCGGCGGCGGTGGCGGGGTCTGGGCCCCCACCTGGGCCAGCGACAAGGGCAGGATCAGGGCCACCAGCGCGACAAGCACCAGACCGGTCTTCCACTTGGACGTCTTCATCGTCTCAGCCTCCTTCACCTGGTAGGAAACGCGTTTGAGCAGTTCGTGCCGTCGCCGCAGCAGGGCCGAGGCCGTGTGACAGACCACCGGCGTGCCGATGGCGCTCTCGGCCAGATCCACGAGCAGCCGGGAATAGGCCAGCCGGGCGTGGTGGTCGCCCGCTGTCGAGGCGTCGTCGCAGGCCATTTCGCGGTACTCGCCCAGGCGCCGGTTCAGCAGGCCGACCAGCGGATGGAAAAAGTACAGCGCCCCGACCACGATCTGCAGCGCCTGGACCAGCCCGTCGCGGCGGTCCAGGTGGGCGGTCTCGTGGCGCAGGACGGCCTGCTTGCAGGCGGGATCCCAGGCGCGCCAGGCCTCGGGCACGAATATCCGTCGGGGGAAGAGTCCCAGCGTCAGAGGCATGCCCGTGCGCGGGGAGCAGTAGACGCCGATGCCCCGGCGCCGGGCCTCGGCCAGATCCGGATCGCCCTGCACCGCAACGGCGCCGCGCAGGGCGCCCGCCAGCCGCAGCGTGGCCGTCGCCGAGCGCAGCAGGTAGATCAGCGCCGTGGCGCCCCAGAGCACCAGGGCGATGCCGAAGGCGTCCAGGTCGGCCAGGGAACGGGTCGCCGGCGCCATCGGGACTTCGCCCAGCTGGGCGAAGCTGAACAGCAGCCCCGCCGGCTGGGTGGGCGCCAGGCGGCCCAGCAGGGGCGACAGCAGGTCCACCGGCAGAAACGGCGGGATGAGCAGCTTGACCAACCCCACTGTCGCCACGGCGTAGCGCACCGCGGCCCGCGTCCGGCGCAGGGCGTGCAGGGCCCAGAACACCAGAGCCAGAAAGACCGTGTTCTGGATCACCCCGGGGATGAACCAGGCCGCCCACTGGCGGCCGCTCTCGTTCAGCAGATCAATCATCGCCATCCCCCTTCAACTGGCGTTCCTTGACCCGGAGCAGGGCTCTGATCTGGGCGATCTCGTCCAGGCTCAGGTCCTCCAGGGACATCAGGGACGAGGCGAGGGCCGGAATCGAACCGCCGAAGACCCGGCCCAGCAACGAATCCATCTCCGCCCGCGTCACTTCGGCACGGCTGCGCGTGGGCGCATAGAAATTGATCGCCCCGCGCTTGCGACGCTGCAGCAGCCCCTTTTTCAGAAGAGTGTTCATCACCGTCTGGACCGTGGTGTAGGCCTTCTCCCCAGCGGGAAAGGCCCGGTCCAGGACCTCGCGGACAGTAGTGGAACCCTCCAGGCCCCAAACGGCCTGCATGATCTCCCATTCGGCCGGCGTCAGCTTGGGTTTGCGGTTCATGGCATTCCTCCGTGTCTCGTCTCTACTATGATTATAGTAATGCTACTAAACAATCCGGAGGGAAGCAAGCCCCGCCACTGATTTTTTTGGGGCCCGAAGCGGCGGGTCAGTGCGTATGAAAGCGTCGCCCGCAGGATAAGCTGGGGGCAAAACGATGAAGGGCGCGGTGTCGTCGGAAGCTCGGGGTCCAGCAGGGGATAGTCATTTCAACCGCACATTCACCCCATCGCGGCCTCTTCCGACCACCTTGCATTGTGACTCGCAGCCCGCGCTGCCAGCGAACACACCGATCCATCCGTCGCTCTGCAACCGGGCGGCCGTCATCTCAGGTGTGGTCTGCTCGCGGGTTCACCACCGCCAGAGGATCCGCGCGCTCGCGAAGGCGACCGCGGCGTCGTCGGCCGGCTCGGTGTGCTGCTCCGGCTGCCAGTTCGCGGACAGGTCGAGCGCCAGGCGTCCGGTCACCGACCAGGAGGCGGAGAGCCAGACTGCCCAGTAGGTGAAGTCGCTGTAGAGATCGAGGGTGTCGAGGCCGGGCAACTCAGCGGACGACAGCGGCTCGGGCGGGGGCGTGAAGGTGTAGTCGCGCCTTCCCAGTTCGACGGTGCAGGTGCCGACGAGGGTCAGGAGATTCGCCTCCGCCCCGACGCGCAGGCCGGCCTGATTGTAGGTCTCTGGCGAGTCGGTCCCGGCCGCGAACCGCTCGACGGCCGGACCCGCCAGCCACCCCCACGCCGCCTCGCCGCCGCCATGGTAGAGGAGGGTACCGGCGAGGCGCCAGGAATCGAACCAGGCGGAAGTTTCGGTGTCGTAGCGCCAGACCTCCCCCTGCAGGTCGGTCTCGATCCGACCGGACCCGACGGGCGCCAGCCAGGCGGCCGTGCCCCAGTGCGACCAGGCCGAAGGACGCGCCGTCTCGTCGTGGATGGACCGCCGCTCGCTGCGCCAGAACAGCCGCACGCCGGTGCCGGTGAGCACCGCCGTATCCAGTTCGCCGGTGAGCCCGGCCACCGTGCGGTCGATCGCGGCGGAATCGGGATAGGCGCGCCGGGCCAGCCGGGCGCCCAGCGTGAAATAGCGCTCGGCGTCGTGTCCCGATTTCCAGTACACGCCGCCGCCCGCCTCGTCATGATCCAGCTCCAGCGTCGACGGCGTGGCGTAGCGCAGACGACAGCCGCTCAGGCGCGCCTCGAACGCCCCTCCGCCGCGCGGCGAAAGGGTCGCGCGTGTTTCGGCGCGCGCCTCCCGCAGGTCGCTGCTGAGGCTGTAGCCGGTGCCGTGACGGTACTGGCGTCCGTGCCACGAGAAATCGCAGCGCAGGACCGTGGCCACCGAGTCGGGGCGGTACTGCCAGCCCGCCTCGAACCCCTCGCGCCTCAGCTCCGTGCCCAACGACAGCTCCGGGCGCAGCCGCCAGCGGTGGCGCGCCCTGCCGCTGGTGCGCGCCTCGGCCGCCGCCACGAGGTCGAACTCGGAAATCGTCTCGGTGGTGTCGACCCCGGCCAGGGGAAAGCGCTGAATGTAGGTGTCGTAGCCGGCGCTGGTGGTGAAGGTCCAGTCCAGGCGCGACGCGGTGCCAAGAGACGCGGAAGCGGCGCCGGCGGCAGAAGCGCGGCCGGCGCCGAGCAGGCAGATCAGCGTGCAGATCAACGACGGCTTCAACGCGTCCGCTCCGCCGCCTTGCTGAGCAGATCGTGGGCGAGCGTGATCTGACGCAGCGCCAGTTCCACCCTGCCGCCGTCGAGCAACTCGCCCGCCCGGCGACGATGTCCGGTCGCCTCATCGACGATCGCCATCGCGCGCCGATCGCCCGCGCGCCGGGCCGTGTCATCGACCAGCGTCCGACGTTCGTCCCAGCGGACGATCAGCTCCAGCACCGCCGCGGAAGAGACGCCCCCTTCGCGCCGCTCCGCCGCCTGCGCGGCGAGCCGGCGGGCCTGGCCGGCGAAGCGCAGCGCCCGCCACGGTTCGCCGGCGCGGGCGGCGTCACGCGCGCGGTCCAGTTCGGCCTGTGCCCGCTCCACGCCGTCGAGCGCCGCCCGGTCGTTCGCGTCGCGCGCCTGCTCGCGAGCCCGGTCGATCAGACCGGCCGTCTGCTCCAGCTCACTCTCCAGCCGGGCCGCCCCCCCCTGCTCGAACAGCAGGCGGGCCGCGCGATTGAAGAGCGCCTCGGCGGAACCGAGCAGGTTGAAGGCGATTTCGAAGTTCTTCTGCGCGTACTGTTCGCGGGCGCGCTCGAGCTGCCGCTCCGCCTCCCGGAGGAAACGGCCGATCTCCGCCTGCTGCCCCTCGCCCGCACGCTCGCGCAGGGTCTCCCGCAGCTCCTGAAGGCGCTCCATCCGCATCCGGGCGCGTTCCTCGAACGTCTGCGCCGTGCGCGCCAGCCGACCGGCGCTCAGGGCCGTATCGCGCGCCTGCCGCGCGACGCGCATCGCCAGCAGCGGCCGCCCGTCGTCGAGCAGACGTTGCGACTGTTCGTGCAGCGCGCGCGCCTCGAGCAGGACACGGCGCGCGCGGTCGCTCTCGGACTCGCGCACCGCCTCGCCGACCTGGTCGAGGATGTCGGCCGTGCGCTCGATGAAGACCCGCACGCTTTCGAGCGACTCCTGCGCCGCCGCCGGCCGCACCCCGCCGGCCGTGATCGCGAGCCAGAGTCCGGCGCAAAGCAGAACGCCGATGCCGGCGCCCCGCTCCCGGTGACCTTTTCCGCCTCGCCTGATCGCTGCCATGATCGACCTCTCTCGCTGGCGACTCCCCCGGATCGGGCGGCGCGCTGCAATTGGGGTGCCAGCCGCAGCGCGCGGCAGGGGCAGTAGATTCCACTCGAGCAAATCAATACAAACCATTGCATTCACGCACATTACCAGACAGAAAACGTCATTTCTGCGAACCGGCTGACCCTGACCCGTCGCGTCCGGTGCGAGCGGTGACGTACCCCCAGGGGCAGAACGGTCGGGCCGGTGCTAAACGGGCGACTCCGGTTCTTCGCCACCGTGTCCCGGTTCCTCCTCCATCCCGAGCAGCTTCAGCCGGGAATAGAGAGTGCGCCGGGTGATCCCGAGCAGGCGCGCGGCGAGGGTCTTGTTGCCGCCGGCGCGCGCGAGGGCGGCGCGGATCAACCGCCGCTCGTTCTGCTCGAGGTTCAACTCCACCGGGACGCTGTCGGCCGCCGCGCCGGGCGGCGGCGCGCCCCGCACGTCGATGACCACATGCTCGTCGCGCAGCGATCCGGTCCCGGCGAGGATGTGCGCCCGCTCGATCACGTTGCGCAGTTCGCGCACGTTGCCGGGCCAGGCGTGCGCGCGCAGCCGCGCCACGGTGCCGGCGGCCAACGCCTGGCCACGCCGCCCCAGCGCGTCGAGAAAACGCTCGGCCAGCGCCGCGATGTCGTCGCACCGGTCGCGCAGCGGCGGCACGTCGAGCGGAAAGACCAGCAGGCGATAGTAGAGATCCTCCCGGAAGCGCCCCGCGGTGATGGCCTGTTCGAGCGGCCGGTTGGTGGCGGCGACGATGCGCACGTCCACGTCGCGCTCGCGCGGATCGCCGACCCGGTTGATCTTCCGCTCTTCGAGCACCCGCAGCAGCTTCGCCTGCACCGGCAACCCGGCCTCGCCGATTTCATCCAGGAACAGCGTGCCGCCGCGCGCCGCCTCGAACAGCCCCTCCCGGTCGCGGTCGGCGCCGGTGAAAGCGCCCTTGCGATAGCCGAACAGTTCGCTCTCGAGCAGGGTCTCGGCGATCGCCGCGCAGTTGACGGCGATGAACGGGCCGCCGTCGCGCGCACTGCCATCGTGCAGCGCCCGCGCCACCAGCTCCTTGCCGACGCCGCTCTCGCCGCGGATCAGCACCGTGGCCTCGGTCGTGGCCACCTTGCCGATCAACTCCCGCAGCCCCCGCATGGCCGCCGAATCCCCGACCAGCTGCGCGCCGCCCCCCTGCGAGGCCACCGCGCGCCGCAGGGCGCGGTTCTCGCGCACGACGTCAGCCTCGTCGAGCGCCTTGACAACCAACGCGGCCAGCGCCTCGAAGTCGCACGGCTTCTGCAGGAATCCGTACGCGCCGCCCCGCAGGGCGCGCACCGCGTCGGGCACGTCGCCATGCCCGGTGAGCACGAGGACCGGCGTGCCGGGACTGTCGGCCTTCACCCCTTCGAGTACGGCGAAACCGTCGAGCGGCTCCATGCGCAGGTCGGTGATGACCAGCTCGAACGGCTCGCGCCGGAACGTGGCCAGCGCCTCGCCGCCGCCGTGGGCGCCGGTCACCACGTGCCCGTGCCGCCCCAGGTTTGCCTTGAGCACGGCGACCATGCCCTGCTCGTCGTCCACCACCAGGATCTTCGCCACAGGTGTCCTTTCGCCGGTTCCGTCAGTCCCCGGCTCCGCGCAGCGCCGGCAGCCTGAGCTCGGCGGCGGCTCCGCGGCGATCGCCCCGGTCGCGCAGGGTGATCGTGCCGCCGTGGGCCTCGGCCACCTGGCGCGTGATCGCCAGGCCAAGGCCGCTGCCCTTCTCCTTCGTGGTGTGGAACGGTTCGAAAAGCGCCGCCGCCGCGACCCCGTCCAGCCCGTGCCCCTCGTCCAGGATCGTGAGCGACAGCGCCTCGCCGTCACTGGCCAGGCGCAGGGTTGCCAGTCCGCCCGCCGGCATGGCGTCACGCGCGTTGAGCAGCAGATTCAGCAGCGCCTGCTGGAGCCTGTGCTGGTCGCCCCACGCCGGAGGCAGGTCGGGCGCCAATTCGAAAGCCAGGCTCACCCCGGTCCGCGCCAGTTCCGTCTCCACCAGACGCGCCGTGCGACGCGCCAGCTGTGCCAGATCGACCGCCTCGGGCGCGACCTCGGACCCTTTGCCGAACGTCAGGTAGCCGGACAGGATGCGGTCGAGCCGGTCCACCTCGCCCGGGATCAGCGCGGCCAGTTCGTCGACGATCCCGGCCTCCCGCAGGCGCGCCTCGAGGTGTTGCGCCGCGCCGCCGATGATGCCGAGCGGATTGCGGATCTCGTGCGCGATCGCCGCCGTCATGCGACCCATGGCGGCGAGTTCCTCGGCGCGCCACGCCGCGGCGCGCGCGCGGGCCATCCCGGCCTGCAGGCGCCACAACTGCACCCCCATCGCGGCCAGGAAGAGCATCACCATGGCCTCGGTGACCAGCGCGCCGCGGCGCAGCGCCGCCAGCGCGCCGAAGAAGTCGGCGTCCCCTTCCACGGTGAGGATGCCGGCGATCCCGCCCATCGCGTCGCGCACCGGCGCGTGCGCGCTCTTCTGGTAGACGCCCGCCGTGCGGTACAGGCGCGACGCCGCCGGGAAACCCTCCCGGGCCACCCGCACCGCCGCGCGGTCGAGATCCCAGAACACGTTGGCTTCACCCCTGGCGAGCCGCTCCGCCGCGGAGATCAGCACCGTGCCGTCGGGCGAGCAGAGCGCGATTTCGGCCAGATCGTTGTCGCGGCGCAGCTGCGCCAGACGCGAACGCAGCCAGATCTCCTCGAGCGACTCCTCGGGACCGGACGCCCAGATGCGCAGCGAATCACCATCGACGAGGAACGCCGCGGTGGCGGCGACGGCGGTGAGACGATCGCCGAGGGCGTCGTCGAGCCGCGCCCGCGCGGCGCGGTGCAACCAGGCGAGCCCGGCGGCCACGGCGACGAGAATCGCCAGATACGCGGCCAGACCGCCCAGCAGCCAGCGGGCGCGTCCGGGCGCGGCGCGAATCACGCGCGACCCGCCGCGTCGAGACCGTCCGCCTGCTCCCGCGCGTGGTAGCTCGAACGCACGAGCGGCCCCGCCTCGACCCACGGCAACCCGAGCGCGCGCCCGGCGCGGGCGAGCTCGTGGAATTCGTCCGGCTCCCAGTAGCGCACGACCGGGTGGTGCGCCGGGGTCGGCTGGAGGTACTGGCCGATCGTGAGGATGTCGACCCCCTGGTCGACGCAGTCGGCCATCAGCGACTCGACCTCCGCGCGGGTCTCGCCGAGCCCGAGCATGATGCCGGTCTTCACGCGCGGCGGCGCGAGCGCGCCGGGCCACTGCCGCGCGCGGCGCAGCACCAGCAGCGAGCGGCGGTAGTCGGCCTGCGGCCGCACGGCGGCATAGAGGCGCGGCACCGTCTCGAGATTGTGGCCCAGGATATCGGGAGCGGCGGCGAGCACCGTCTCGAGCGCGGGCGGATCCCCCAGGAAATCGGGAATCAGCACCTCCACGCCGCAGCCCGGCACCAGCCGGCGAATCTCCCGGATGACCGCCGCGAACTGCGCGGCGCCGCCGTCGGGCAGATCATCGCGAGTGACGGAGGTCACCACGACGAAACGGAGTTTCAGTTCGGCCACCGCTGCGGCCAGACGGCGCGGTTCGTCGGGATCGACCGGCTGCGAACGCCCGCCCTCCACGTTGCAGAAGACGCAACTGCGCGTGCAGACGCGGCCGAGGATCATGAAAGTGACCGTGCGGTTATTGAAGCACTCGCCCCGGTTGGGGCAGGCGCCGCTTTCGCAGATCGTGTGCAGACGCGACCGCCGCAGCAGCCGCTTCACGTCGTGGTAGTCTTCGCCGCCGGCGCGCCGCACCCTGAGCCAGTCCGGCTTGTGCCCCGGCGGCTGCGGACGTCGATTTGGCGGCGCCAGGCACGCCTCGTCCGTTGCCGACCGGTCCGGCGCCATCCCTCCGGCCGCCTGGCATTCATCCGTCATGGGTGACTCCACAGGGGGCCCGGCGCGCGCTCACCGTTCCGCGAGCGTGAACGGCCCGACCGCCTCGAAACGGCCGTCCTTGAACCTCACTCCGCACGCCTCCACGACCGGATCGTGCTCGAAGACGAGAGTGTACCCATCTTCGGCGGCGCGGCTGAGGAATTCTTTCTTCTCGTTGAGCGTCAGCAGAGGGTTGAGATCGTAGCCCATGATCCACGGCACCTGCAGGTGACTGGCGAACGGCAGCAGATCGCCGCAGAAGACGACCGCCCCCTCCTCCGTGTGGAACTCCACCAGCTGCTGCCACGGCGTGTGACCGCTCACCGGCATGACGCGCACGCCCGGAATGATCTCGCCCGGACCCTCGACGAACTGCAGCAGCCCCAGCTCCTGCAGGGGGCGGAAATCGTCGGGACGGAAGCTGGCGCGGTCGCGCTCGCTCGGACGGTGGGCCCACTCCCAGTGCCGCTTCTGCACCCAGTGGCGCGCCTTCGGGAACGTCGGCAGCGGACCGTCGGGCAGGTGGCGCACCGCGCCGCCGCAGTGGTCGAAGTGGAGATGCGTGAGCACGACATCGGTGACCGACTCCGGAGCCACGCCCGCCTCGGCCAGCTCGGCCAGCAGTTGAGCCGGCCGGCGTTCGAAGAGGAAGATGCCGCGCTGCTTCTCCTCCCAGTGGTCGCCCGCGCCGGTATCGACCAGGATCCGCCGCTCGCCGTTCTCGGCGAGCAGGCAGCGCAGGCTCAGCACGATGCGGTTGAGCGCGTCCGGCGGATGGTGCTTCTCCCACATGACGCGCGGCACGACGCCGAACATCGCGCCACCGTCGAGTCTGAAGGTGCCGTCGGTGAAAGCCCGGAACGTCCAATCGCCCCGCTTCATGGCGCCTCCCGCTTCAGGGCGTAACCGGCGCGTCCGGCAGCGGCTTCACCAGGAGCCGCCCGTCGTCGCCCGCCACGATCCGGCGATACCACTCGTCCGGATAGCGCGGATGCTGCGCCACGCCAAATTCGTCTTTCACGTTCCCGTCCATGTACTTCCAGAGCAGCGACTCGCCGAGCCGACGCCAGCGCGTCGTGACCAGATCGCCCTGCTCCACGCAGTAGCGCGTCAGGAAGTCGCGCGCCTCCTGCGGCGAGCGCTGGTGCAGCTCGAGCGCCTGCTGCTCGATTTCGGGCTGCCGGGCGAGGAACTGCCCCTCGAGTTCGCGCTGGACGAGCTGCACGTCCTTGATCATGTCGCTCCAGCGCGTGTAGGTCCAATTGGAGACAAAATTGAAGACGTAGAATGCCGAGTCCCAGGTGAAGTGCTGCCAGTCGCCAGTACCAACCGCGAAGCTGTTCGGCACGGCGCGGATGCCGCAGTACATCGGCGTGTAGACGGTGCAGTAGGTATCGTCGAGGCCGAACCAGAGCACGCCGCCGATCGGATCGGGCAGCGCCCGCCGCATCTGCGCCACGAAGGAGAAGCCGGTCTGCTGCGTGGAGACGGCACGCTCGTGCAGGTACTCCTGGTCATCGATCTTCCAGCTCATCGGCCGCCAGCGGTACGGCAGGGCGAACGGGCCCGCCCCCACGCCGCCGCTCATCTCCATCGGCGTGCCCTCGAAATGGTCGCGCATCATCTGCATGACGTCGCGCACGCCGAGTTTGCGGTCGGGCCGGATCCACAGCGGCAGTTGCGGCGCGGTGACATCGCCCATCACGTAGTCGGACGGCAGGTTCAGCGACGGCGCGATCCGTGTGAAGCCGCACCAGACCCGCGCCTCGCACGCGCGCAGCGCCCCGAAATCGAGCGGCGCGTAACTGTCGGCGAAGCTGAATTCCTCGTCCCTGCCCGCGAACCACCCCTGCTCGCGGGCGAACGCGATGACATCGGGAGAGTAGAGACAGTTCTCCGGATCCTTGAGCGGGAAACGCCGGATGCGCGCCTGGTTGGCGTGACCCGACACATAGCCGTCGGGCACCCGCACGGCGACCCATACCGCCCCCTTGCTGCCGGGACCCCGCCCGACCATCTCCAGGATCCACGCTTCGTCGGGGTCGGCCACGGAGAACGATTCGCCGCTGCTGTGGTAGCCGTAGCGCGCCGTGAGCCCGGTCATCACGCCGATCGCCTCGCGCGCCGTGCGCGCGCGCTGCAGGGCGAGATACATGAGGCTGCCGTAGTCCACGACGCCGGTCGAATCGCGCAGCCCCTCGCGCCCCCCGAAGGTGGTCTCGCCGATGGCGACCTGGTGCTCGTTGAGGTTGCCCACGACCGTGAACGTCTCGGCCACCTGCGCGATCTCGCCCAGGTACCTGCCGGTGTCCCACTCGTGCACCGGCAGGGGCGCCCCTGCCTGGTGTCGACCGGCGGTCCAATGGTAGAGTTCGCCGTAGAGACTGTGCGAGTCCGCGCTGTAGGTGATGAAGGTAGAGCCGTCGGCAGAGGCACCTCTGGTCACCAGGAAGTTGGTGCAGGCGGCGGCGGGAACGGCGACCGCGACGGTGACGACGCAGGCCAGCAGGGCGCGGCCGACCGGCGGTGCAGACCGCCCCTTCGACCTGAAGAAGGCGATTCGTGTCATAGGGTTGCGTTCGCTCCTGACGGGGTGGACGGACCGGGATACCGTCGCGCCACGATAGCAGATGGAGGGACGTTGTGCCAGCGGAAGGGGCGACGCGGGCCGGTGCCCCTATCCCGCCCGCAACGCCTCGCTCACCGTCCGCCGCGCCGCCGCGCGTGCGGGGAGGTACCCCCCGAGCAGTCCGAGCACGACCGAAGCCAGCAGTCCGGTCGCGAGGATGCCGGGCGAGATCCGGAATTCGAAGGCCACCTCGCTGAACGACGACCAGTTCGTCGTACCGGTGGAGATCCCATGGATCGGCAGGGCGAGCAGACAGCCGAAAATGCCGCCGATCAGGCAGAGCAGCACTGACTCCATCAGGAAGCTGGCCAGGACGGCGCGCGGCGTGAATCCGAGGGCAAGCAGGGTGGCGATCTCGCGGGTGCGCGAGCCGACGGCGGCATACATGGTGTTCAAGGCGCCGAAGATGGCGCCGGCGGCCATGATCACGACCAGGAAGAGGCCGAGCGCGCGGATCACGTCGGCCAGCCGGGCGCTCTGGGCGCGGTAGTAGTCGCGCTCGCGCTGCACCTCGACCTGGAGGCGCGGATCGGCTTCGAGCCGCGCCTCGAGCTCCGCGAAACGGGCCGGGTCAGCGAGGCGCAGCGTCACCGAGGAGAAACCGCGGCGGTCGAACACCGGCAGGAACGCTTCGCGGTCGCCCCAGATCTCGGAGTCGAAGCCGCTGCCGCCAGCGTCGAAACGGCCCACGACGCGCCAGTCACGCCCGCCCAGGCGCAGCATCTCGCCGACGCCACAGCCGGCGAAACGGGCGCCAAGCTTGCCGCCGACCAGCACCTCGTCGAGGCCGGGGCGGAACATCCGCCCCTCGGCCAGCCGAATTTCGGAGCGCAGGACAAGCACGCGCGGATCCACCCCGCGCACGGTGACGTTGGAGGATGCGGCCGGGTCGCCGCGGCGAGCCAGGTTGGCGAGCACCACCAGTTCGGCCAGCGCCAGCGGCTCGCCGTCGGGACCGCGCGCAACGCCGGGGTCGGCTTCGATCACCCGCGCGGCGCCGCGCGGGATCCCCGACATCATCTCGCTCGTGGCGCCACCCCGCAGGACGATCGCGTGCTCGGCGCGTCCGGTCGCCACGAGGGTGGCGCGGAAGCCGTGCGCCAGCGCCAGGGTGAGCACGAGCACCGCCACCACGAGGGCGATGCCGCCCGCCGTCATCAGGGTCATGGCGCGGCGCACGACCAGATTGCGCAGGTTGTAGCGGATCGGCAGGCCCATGCGATCACCCCGTATGGCGCAGCGCATCGACGATGCGCAGGCGCGAGGCGTTCCAGGCGGGCGCGGCGCCGCTGACCACGCCCAAAAAAAGCGCGATCCCGAGCGCCTGCAGCACCGTGCCGTCGGTCACGACGAAATTCGGAAAGAACCCGCCCGCCGTGAAGTCGGTCAGCGAGAACACCAGGCGGGCCAGGCCGGCGCCCAGCAGCCCGCCCACGAGCGTGATGAACAACGCCTCCGTCAGCACCAGCGCCACGACCGCGCGATCGGTGAAGCCGAGCGCCTTGAGGACGGCGATCTCGCGGGTGCGCTCGCGCGCGGCCATCATCATCGTGTTCATCGAGACCAGGACGATGGCGATCACGATCGCCGTGCCGAGCGCATAGATCACCGCCTGGATGTTGCCGAGCATCGAGATGAAACCGAGCTGGAAGGCCTTCTCGGTCTCGGTCTTCGTCTCGGCCGCGCTGTTGGCGAAGGTGGCGTCGACAATCCGGGCCACCTCGCCGACACGGTCCGGATCGGCGAGCTTCAGCACGTAGGTGCCGACCTGCCCGAAGTCCCCCATCCGCTCGTTCAGGTACTCGCCGTTGAAGAGCAGCCAGGTCGTGTCGAGATCGGGCGTGGCCGGCCGCGCGATGCCGCAGACCGTGAAGTCCCAGATCCCCGGGAAGATCGTGCCGCGCAGGGTGATCTGGTCGCCCTTCCGGAACCCGTATTTGCGCGCCAGCTTCTCCCCCACGATGCAGGCGGTCCGTTCGCGCCGGAAGGTGTCCTTCTCCTCCGGGGCCAGGCGGTACTCCGGGTAGATGTCAAAGTAACGCCGGGGGTCGATCGCGAACTGCGCGAAGAAGTTGCGCTGGTCGATATAGATCCCGCCGAACCAGGTGGCCCAGCTCACATCCTCCACGCCCGGAATCTGCGTGAGCCGGTCGCGGTACGAGAGCGGCAGGAAGAACGTGAGCGAGGTGGAGCGGCGCGTGATCAGCCGCGCCGCCGAGGCCGACTCGAGCGAGGCGGCGAGCGAGGTCAGCACGGTGCGCAGCGTACAGAAGAGAAACAGCGAGACGACGATCGACAGGACCGTCAGCGTCGTGCGGCGCCGGTTGCGCAGCGTGTTGCGCAGCACCAGCGGCAGGAAGCGGGTCACGACCGCTCCTGGCGGCTCGCCTCCACCAGGACCCCCTTGTCCAGGTGCAGGATACGGTCGGCGCGCGCGGCGGCGCGCGGATCGTGCGTCACCATGACGACCGTCTTGCCGAACTCGCGGTTGAGGCGCTGCAGCAGGTCGAGCACCTCGGCGGCGCTGACGGCGTCGAGGTCTCCGGTCGGCTCGTCCGCCACGAGCAGCGACGGGTCGCTGACGATCGCCCTGGCGATGGCCACCCGCTGTTCCTGGCCGCCGGAGAGCTGCCGCGGATAGTGGTCGTCGCGCTCGCGCAGACCGACCACCGCCAGCGCCGCCAGCACGTGCTCGCGCCGCGCGCGTCGCCCCAGTTCGGTCAGCAGCAGCGGCAGCTCCACGTTCTGGTACGCCGTCAGGACCGGGATCAGGTTGTACGATTGGAAGATGAAGCCGATGTGACGCGCCCGGAAGCGGGCCAGCGCCCCGGCGTCGAGGGCGCCCAGATCGTGGCCCGCCACGCTCACGCGACCGGCCGTGGGCGCGTCGATGCCGCTGACCAGGTTGAGGATGGTCGACTTGCCCGAGCCGGACGGTCCCATCAGGGCGAGGTACTCCCCCGCGGCGACGTCGAGGTCGAGCGCCTCGAGCACCGGCACGACTATCTTGTCCCGATGGTACGTCTTGGTCACGCCGCGCAGGGTGATGAGGGGCCCGACGGCGGCGACGGCAGTCATGCGCGGCCTCCCCTTAGAGCGCCACGCGCACGCGCTGCCCGGCGCGCGGGCGCGGCGCGCCGCTCGTCACCACCTGATCCCCCTCGACGAGGCCGGTCAGGATCTCCACCTCGTCCCCTGTCCGCGCGCCGAGCGTCAGGACGGCCGGCGCCAGCCTGCCGTCGCGCACGACCCAGGCGCGCGCCTGCCCGTCCGTCGTCCGCACCGCCGCGGCCGGAACCCGCAGCACCTTCGGCACGGTGACGATCCGCGCCGTCGGTCGCGACTTCAGGAAGGTCACCTTCGCGCCGAGGTCGGGCCGGATGCGCGGGTCGGCGAGCAGGAAACGGACCCGCACCGGGATCGTGGCCTTGTCGCGATCGGCCGAGGGGAAGATGGCGCGCACTTCCGCGGGGAAGTGCACTTCGGGGTGCGCGTCGAGCACGACGTCGCACGGCATGCCGGGCGACAGGCGGG
Organism: uncultured bacterium; assembly: GCA_963732385.1. Classification (GTDB taxonomy): domain Bacteria; phylum Krumholzibacteriota; class Krumholzibacteriia; order LZORAL124-64-63; family LZORAL124-64-63; genus CAVSZB01. The sequence goes on from CAVSZB010000007.1 coordinate 1,155,677, forward strand.
CGATGTAGCTCTCGTTCACATCCACGCCGACTTCGAGGGTCCGCAGGTCGGCGATGGTGACGACCGCGCCGGCGCGGGCCGTGTTGCTGGTCATGATCGGCCCGACGATCTCGCCGACCTCGGCATCCTTGCGCAGGACAGCGCCGGCGAACGGGGCGGTCACGCGGGTCTTCTCCAGTTCGAGCCGCGCAGTCTCGAGCGCGGCGCGCGACACGGCCACCTGGGCCCGCGCCGCGCTGACCCCGGCCGCCGCGCTGACGGCGGCGGTGCCGGCCGCCTCGTCCTCCTCCCGGCCGATGGCGCCGGCAGCGCGCAGCTCGGCGCGCCGCGCAGCCCGTCGCTGCGCTTCGGCCCCGGCCGCCTCGGCCTGCGCCTGGCGCGCGCGCGACAGCGCCAGATCGGCCTCGGCGCGCGCCACGGCGGCGCGCTGATCCTCGTCGAGCAGCCGCGCCACGACCTGACCCGCAGCGACTGTGTCCCCCTCCTCGACGAAAACCTCGGCCAGCCGGCCGGTGGTCCGCGCCGCCACCGACGCCTGGTGCCGCGCCTCGACGTAGCCGTTGGCGGTCAGCACCGAGCCACCCTGCTCCACCGGCCCGCCCCCCCCGGCGTGCGCAGTCGCCACGCGCACGGTGACCGGACGGTTCAGGAAGCCGGCCAGCAGACCGGCAAAGACCAGTCCGGCCAGCACCCACGGCCAGCGCGGCCGGCGACGCGGCGGACGGCGTTCCTCGTCGCTGATGCGCAGGCGGCCCAGGTCGGCCGGGGGCCCGCTGCCGCCATCGCTCACGGGCGCTCACCGCCCCCGGGCGCCCGATTGCGGCGCCACGCCTCGCGGATCAGGAACAGGGTCAGCGCGATCAGTCCGAGCATCATCACGCGGGCGCCCCACAGGTACGGCATCTGGTTCCGTTCGACGCCGCGCATCAGCAGGTTGGGCACCGCGTCCTGGATGGTCCAGACCACGAGGATGCCGAGCATGTAGAGCGGCGTGACGTACTTGATCACGAAGCGGAACAGGCGCGGCACCCGCAGGTCGGCCCCCTTGTGCATCTCCTCCCAGCCGCGGTCCACCCCGAAGATCCAGGAGAAGACCGTGATCTCGATCACCGCGAACAGCACCAGGCCGAGCGTGCCGGCCCAGAAGTCCATCTCGTCGAGGAACCCGTGCCGGAAGAACGCGACCACGAACACGGCGCAGCAGACGAGCAAGCCGAACACCGCGTTGACCGCCTTGCGGCGCGACCAGTGGAACTCGTCCTCCACGAAGGCCACCGCGGGCGACACCAGCGCCACCGACGAGGTGATGCCGGCGATGAACAGCAGCAGGAACCACATCGCGCCCAGGATCTGCCCGAGCGGCAGCTGCTGGAAGATGACCGGCAGCGCCTGGAAACCGAGGTTGAACGCCCCCTCCCGCGCGATGAGCTGCGTCTCGGCCAGGCCGAAGAACGCCACCGCCGCGGGGATGGCGATCGTCCCGCCGAGGATCACCTCGGAGAACTCGTTCGTGAGCGAGGTGGAGAGGCCGTTGAGCGTGACGTCGTCCTTCTCGCGCACGTAGGAGGCGTAGGTGTTGATCATCCCCTGCCCGAGACTGAGGGTGAAGAAGATCTGCCCCGCCGCCACGAGCCAGACCGACGCCCGGCCGAGCTGGCTGAAGTCGGGATTCCAGATGAAGGCGAGTCCGTTGGCCACGTTCCAGTCGGGATGCGCCGGGTCGGGGGCGCCGAGCGTCATGACCCGCACCGCGAGCAGGATGCCGAAGACCAACAGCACCGGCATGCCGACCTTCGCCAGGAGTTCGACCCCCTTCGCGATGCCGCGCACCAGGAAGAGGTAGTTGAGACTGACCGTGATCACCAGGAAGATGCAGGCCGGCACGATCGAGTTGAAGAACTGGTTGACCTCGATCCCCTGGTAGCCGTGCAGGAAATGTCCCATCGCCTCGCGCGAGGCGAGGCCGAAGTAGGAGCCGGTGCCGGAGAAGAAGGCGAAGCCGAGCGTCCACGATTCGATGAAGCAGTAGTAGATGGCGATCGTGAACGGCAGGAAGATGCCGAAGGCGCCCAGGTATTTCGCCACCGGGTGCTTCCACATGAGATGGAACTGGCCCGGCGTGGAGCCGTGGCCGCGCGCGCCGCCGTAGCGACCGATCGTCCACTCGACCCACATCAGCGGCACGCCCAGCAGCAGCAGGGCGATGAAATAGGGGATCATGAAGGCGCCGCCGCCGTTGGCGGCCGCCTTCGCCGGGAAGCGCAGGAAGTTGCCCAGACCGATCGCGTTGCCGGCCATCGCCAGGATCAGGCCGATGCGCGACGCCCACTCCGCGCGACCGGCCCCCGGCACCACCGGCCCGGACCGCGCCCGCGCCCGCTGCAGTCGCAGCACGCGCGCGAAACAGAACACGGTCAGGCCGATGATCCCGCCCCAGGCCACCGCGATCGCCAGGCCACCCCAGACGGTCATCCCCGGATTCATCCGCGCCTCCTCGGCCAGAGCGTCCGCGGGCGGGCCGATCGGTCCGCCCGTGCCGCGCGCATTTTAAGGAGGAGGCAAACGCAAGTCAATCGGGGGGTTGACGTTTCACGCCGCAGAGGAGGCGACGGAAACGCGAGACCCCGCGCCATTCCTTTGATTTTTCGTATGCAACCGGGGGCACGCTATTCATCTGAATCGCGGCCCGGGCTCCGCTGCGGGTTGCCGTTCGGGTCCGGGTTCAAGCCACGGCAGGAAGGTGATTGTCAGTATCCCGTCGTTCGTGAACGAGGCGCCAATTCCCCGCCGTGGGGGGGAATTCCGGCTTGCCTTGCCTGCGCGTGCGGGCTAGGTTTGCAGTGGCGCCGCGCTTGATGGGGAACCTGTGGCGCCGCAAGCGCTTGCCGCCGCTCGCAGTCGGTCGCGAGGCCCCAGCGGGAGGGACGAAGCCGATGGCAGAGTCAACCACGCCGAGCCGTTACCGGATGGTGAACGTCACGCCGGGCCATGTCGTCCTCGAGCACGACCTGATGAGCCGGGACGTGCGCTCCTACTTTTCCGCGGAGCAGGTCGCGCCCATCGAGGAGTACCGCGAGGGGGAGCACATCTGGCACTTCGCCGGCACGGCGCAGTCTTTCCAGTTCGACCTGCTCGACCACGAGACCGGCCAGGTGATCCCGTGCCGCGAGCTGCTCGGGCTGATGTACTACGGCTGCGCGAAACCGGACAGTCCACTGCGGCGGATCGGCGAGGTGGCGCACGACAACGGCGTGTCGGTCTACGTGGCGATCGCCTACGAGAATCCTGACGGCAGCGTCCGTGCGCTCGAACCCGCGAAGGTGCGCGCGCTGAATATCCACTTCAACGAGCGGCTGCGCACGCCGGGCAAGAAGATCCTGATCCTTCCCGATGTCTTCGACCTCTACAAAACGATGTCCTATGGCGAAATCATGATCGACTTCGGACTGACGTCGCTCGAGTCCGAGTGACGCCGACGGGCCACGGCCAAGGAGACCGGAGCATGAAGCTGAGCGAGCTCGCGGGCAAACTGGATCTGAAAGGCGTCACGGAGATCTTCGACAAGGAGATCACCGGCGTCTACATGTCGGACATGGTGAGCGACGTGATCGCCAACGCCCAGGCCGGCAACCTGCTCGTCACCCTGCAGGTGCACAGCAACGTCATCGCCGCCGCGAACCTCGTGGATCTCGCCGGCATCGTCGTCACGCAGGGCAAACGCCCCCCCGAAGACGTCGTCAAGATGGCGGAGAAGGCGAAGATCAGCCTCTTCACGACCGATCTGAACCGCTGGCAGGTCGCCACCAAGCTCTACGAGGCCGGCGTCCGCTGACCCGGCTGTCCGCGCCCCCGGCGGGCGCAAAGAGGACTCATGCACCTGCGGGACGTGATGGACCTGCTGGGCGGCGAGGCGGCCTGGGGCCTCGAGCTCCTGGACAGCGTGCCGGTGGTCGCCTGCTTCGCGGCCGATCTGATGAGCGATGTCCTCGCCTTCGCCGCCCCCGGCGCGCTGCTGCTGACCGGGCTGGTCAGCATCCAGGCCGCGCACGCAGCCGACATGGCCGACCTGGCCGGCATCGTCTTCGTGGCCGGCAAGCGCCCCGCCCCCCCCGTCCTGGCGCTGGCGCGCGAGAACGGCACGCCGCTGCTGGTCACCCCGCTCTCCCTCTACGAGGCGAGCGGCCGCCTGCTCGCGGCCGGGCTGCCGGCGGGGGTGCGGTCATGACCGAGGAGACTCCCGAAATCCTCTACAGCGAGCGCTGGACCATCCGCGGCGACGATTTCGACCACGGCGGCGAGGTGGCGGCGGCGGTGAAGGCGATCCTGCGGCAGTTCGGGCTGCCCAACGACGCGATCCGGCGCCTTTCGATCGCCAATTTCGAGGCGGAGATGAACGTCATCATGTACGCGGACGAGGCCGAACTCCTGCTCGAGGTGCTGCCCGACCTCGCCCGGATCACCCTGGCGGACCGCGGCCGCGGCATTCCCGACCTGGAGCTGGCCATGCAGGAGGGGTGGTCCACGGCGACCCCCGCGATGCGCCAGCGCGGCTTCGGCGCCGGCCTCGGACTGCCCAACATCCGGAAGAACAGCGACGAGTTCGCGATCGAATCGACCGTCGGCGCGGGGACGACCCTGCGCTACGCGGTGCGCTTCGCGAGCTGAGACCGGGCGGGAGCGGCAATGAAGCCGGACGGCCACAGCATCAGGTTCGACCCGGCGCGCTGCATCGGCTGCGTGGCCTGCACGCAGGCCTGCCCGACGCGCGCCATCCGCGTGCGCGACGGCCTCGCCGCGCTGCGTCCCGAGTTATGCATCGACTGCGGCGCCTGCGTGGAGTCGTGCCGATACGACGCGGTGCTCGCCCGCACCTCCGGCGCCGCCGACCTGCAGCGCTTCCGGCACACGGTGGCCATCCCCTCGATGACGTTCTACGGGCAGTTCGGCCGGGACGCGCATCCGGCGCAGGTGCTGCACGCGCTCACGCACGCCGGCTTCGACAGCGCCCTGGACATGTCGTGGATGTGCGAGATGCTCGCCCAGGCCCGCGATGCCCGTCTGACCGAGGATCGCGGCCCGTGGCCGAAGATCTCGGTCACCTGCCCCGCGATCGTGCGGCTGGTGCAGATCCGCTACCCCGAACTGCTGCCGAACCTGTTGCCGCTGGAGTCGCCGCGCGAACTGACCGCCAAGCTGGTGCGCCGCCGGATCGCCGCCGAACAGGGCCTCGATCCCGCGGAGATCGGCATCTTCTTCATCACGCCGTGCGCGGCGATCATGAACTCGATCCTGCACCCGGTCGGCCTCGACGAATCGCACATCGACGGCGCCTTCGGCATCAACGAATTGTACGGTCCGGTCCTCAAGGCGCTCAAGCAGGACGGCGGCATGGACCCCGATGCGCGTTTCAGTCCGACCGGCCTGCTGTGGGCCATGGCGGGCGGCGAGATCGCCGCCATGCGCAACACCAACACGATGTCGGTGCACGGGATCCGCGACGTGCAGTTCGTGTTCGACCGCATCGAGGCCGGCAAGTTCCAGAGCGTGGACTTCATCGAGGCGTACATCTGCCCGGACGGCTGCGTCAGCGGCGGCCTCACCATCGAGGGGCGCTACGCCGCCGGCCGCGCCATCCAGAAGCTGGCGAAGCGGGTCGGCGAGCAGCCGCCCACCATGAAGATGGAGCAGGTGCGCACGCTGCTGCGCGAGCATTTCTTCGACCTCGAAGAGGCGATCGCCGCGCGGCCGGCCCCGACGGCCACGCACGACCTGCGGCAGGCCATAGTCTGGAAGCGGGATCACGCCGCCCTGCTGGCGAAACTGCCGCGCCGCGATTGCGCGGCGTGCGGGGCGCCCGACTGCGCCACGCTCGCCGAGGACATCCTGCGCGGCGAGGCCACACTCGACGACTGTGTTTTTCTCAGGATCGACCGGTTGGAGGGGCGCGCTGCGCCCGAGGGAGGAGACTGATGAGCAAGCACATGCTGGTCCTGGACCTCGTCTGCCCCCAGTGCGCGAGCCACCTGACCGAGGGCACACGGGTCACGCTCAACGCATTCGTGAAGGACAGCCACCGCGAGGGCGAGATGCACCTGAGCGCCATCTTCGGCGACTACTCGCTCGAGTCCGACCTAGAGCTCACCGAGGGCGATGTCGTCGAGTTCCGCTGCCCGCAAGTGCGATGCGAGCATCATGCTGCCGCTGGCCTGCAAGCTGTGCGGCGCGCAGATGGCCTCGCTCAACCTCAGCGTGGGCGGCTACGTGGAGTTCTGCTCCCGGCGCGGCTGCAAGGGACACGCGCTGGGCGGCGTCGGCGACATCGACCAGATGATGACCATGATGAACAAGATGTTCGACACGCCCTACGACTAGACGTCGCCGGCGGATCGACATTGTCCGGCGGGAACAATCCCGTTCCACGTAAGACCGCAACCAGGAGCCCGCGATGACCGATCACCGCAAACTCGATCTCCGCACCCTGCACTTCGCCGGGCAGGAGGGGAAGTTGATCCCCGCCCTGCAGAAAACGCAGGAGCGGGAGGGCTATATCTCGCCGGCGGGCCTGCGCGCCATCAGCGAGGAGCACGGCGTGCCTCTCTCGCAGATCTACGGCGTGGCCACGTTCTACTCGCAGTTCCGCCTGCATCCGGTCGGGAAGCACATCGTGCGCGTCTGCCACGGCACGGCCTGCCACGTGCAGGGCGCGAAGGGCATCACCGAGGCAGTGGAGAGCACTCTCGGCGTCCAGACCGGCGAGACCACGGCGGACCGGCAGTTCACGCTGGAGATGGTGTCCTGCCTCGGCTGCTGCAGCCTGGCGCCGGTCATCATGATCGACAACGACACCTACGGAAACCTGAAGCCGGCGGACGTCAAGAAGGTCGTCAAGCCGTACCGGGACGCGAGCGCGGAGGCCGTGAAGAAATGAAGATCGTGGTCGGACTCGGCACCTGTGGCATCGCGGCCGGCGCGGAGCACACCTATTCCGCGCTGGCGGCGGCGACCGGCAACGGCGGGCCTCGTTTCGAACTGGAGAAGACCGGCTGTCTCGGCATGTGCTACCAGGAACCGCTGGTGGAGGTGCGCGACGACGCGGGCCACACCTGGCACTACGGCGGCATGACGAAGGACCGGGTGGCGCGGCTGCTCGAGGAGCACGTGGCCGGCGGCGCGCCGGTGGCGGAATGGCTGGTCCGCACCGACGACGGGCGGCGGCTCCGAAACGGCGTTCCTCGCCAAGCAGAACCGCATCGTGCTGCGCAACTGCGGCGTCATCAACCCGGAGTCGATCGACGACTACCTGGCGGTCGGAGGGGTACCAGGCGCTCGCGAAGGTGCTCGCCGAGCAGGACCCCGACGCGCTGATCAACTCCATCATCGAGTCGGGCCTGCGCGGCCGCGGCGGCGCCGGCTTCCTCACCGGCATGAAGTGGCGCTTCACGCGCCTCGCCCCCGGCGACCACAAGTACGTGATCTGCAACGCCGACGAGGGCGATCCGGGGGCCTTCATGGACCGCTCGGTGCTCGAGAGCGACCCCCACTCCGTGCTCGAGGGGATGACCATCGCCGGCTTCGCCATCGGCGCCGACCGACGGCTACATCTACGTCCGCGCCGAGTACCCCAAGGCGATCGAGCGGCTGAACATCGCCATCGCCCAGGCCGAGGAGCGCGGCTGCCTCGGCGACAACATCCTCGGCTCCGGCTTCTCGCTTCCACGTCCGGCTCAAGGAGGGCGCCGGCGCCTTCGTCTGCGGCGAGGAGACCGCGCTCATCGGCTCGATCGAGGGCAAGCGCGGCATGCCGCGGGTGCGCCCGCCGTTCCCCGCGGTGAAGGGGCTGTGGGGCTGCCCCACGAACATCAACAACGTCGAGACCTTCGCGAACGTCCCCTGGATCGTCGCTGCAGCGGGCCGCAGGCGTTCAACAGCCTCGGCACCGCCAACAGCAAGGGCACGAAGGTGTTCGCGCTGGCCGGCAAGGTGAAGCGCGGCGGTCTGGTCGAGGTGCCGATGGGCATCACGATCCGCGAGATCGTGTTCGAGATCTGCGGCGGCATCAAGGAGGACCGGAAGTTCAAGGCCGTGCAGATGGGCGGCCCCTCCGGCGGCTGCATCCCGGCCGAACTGGCCGACACGATCATCGACTACGAGTCGATCAACAAGACCGGCGCCATCATGGGCTCGGGCGGCCTCGTCGTCATGGACGAGACGACCTGCATGGTCGACGTGGCGCGCTTCTTCCTCGACTTCACGCAGCGCGAGTCGTGCGGCAAGTGCACCTTCTGCCGGGTCGGCACGAAGCGGATGCTCGAGGTCCTCACCCGCATCACCGAGGGCGACGGGCGCGACGGCGACATCGAGCTGCTCGAGCAGCTCGCCGTCCTGGTCAAGAACAACTCGCTGTGCGGACTCGGTCAGACCGCGCCCAATCCGGTGCTGACCACGCTCAAGTACTTCCGCTCGGAGTACGAGGCGCACATCACGAACAGGAAGTGCCCGGCGCACAACTGCCGGAAGCTGCTGACCTACAAGATCACCGACGCGTGCAACGGCTGCACCGCCTGCGGCCGGGTCTGTCCCACAGAAGGCGATCACCGGCGAGCAAGAAGGAGCTGCACGTCATCGAACAGTCGCAGTGCATCCAGTGCGACGAGTGCTACAAGACCTGCAAATTCCACGCGATCACGCGCAACTGACGACGGCCGAGCCCGAGAGGTAGGACATGGACCTGGTCAAGCTCGAGATAGACGGCAAGCGGATCATCGCCGACAACCGGCAGACCATTCTCGAGGTGGCCCGCGCCAACGGGATCACCAACATCCCCACGCTGTGCCACGACGGACAGCTCGAACCGTTCGCCTCGTGCTTCCTGTGCGTGGTGAAGGTGAAGGGGGCGCGCACCCTGCTGCCCGCCTGCTCCACCAAGGTGGCGGGCGGCATGGTGGTCGAGACCGACAACGCAGAGGTGCGCCGCTCGCGCAAGGCGGCCCTCGAGCTGATGCTGTCGAACCACTACGCCGACTGCATCGGGCCGTGCCAGCTCGCCTGCCCGGCGGGGATCGACATCCAGGGCTACATCGCCCTGGCGGCGCTCGGCCAGTACGCCGACGCGATCCAGCTCATCAAGGAAAACAACCCGCTGCCCGCGGTGTGCGGCCGCGTCTGCACCCGCCCCTGCGAGGTGACGGGGTGCCGCCGCAACCTGATGGACGAGGCGGTCGGCATCGACTACATCAAGCGCTACATCGCCGACCTCGACCTCGGGTCGGCGGCGCCGTGGCGTCCGCAGGTGGCGCCGGCGAACGGGCGCCGGGTGGCGGTCGTGGGCGGCGGCCCGGCCGGCCTCTCCTGCGCCTACTACCTGGCCGTGCGCGGCTACGGCGTGGAGATCTTCGAGAGCCAGCCCGAGGCGGGCGGCATGCTGCGCTACGGCATTCCCGAGTACCGCCTGCCCAAGGAGACGCTCGACCTCGAGATCAACCAGATCCTCGAACTCGGCGTGAGCTCTGCGCACCAACATCTCCCTCGGCCGCGATTTCACGCTGGCCTCGCTCCGGAGCGGACGGCTACGACGCCGTCTTCCTGGGCATCGGCGCCTGGGACACCTCGAAGATGCGCGTCCAGGACGAGGATGCGCCGGGCGTCCTGCCCGGCATCGAGTTCCTGCGCGAGTACGGCCTGCAACCGCGCCCAGCCGCTGCCGGGCCGGGTGCTGGTCGTCGGCGGCGGCAACACCGCCATCGACTGCGCGCGCACCTCGCTGCGCCTGGGCGCCGGCGAGGTCCGTCTGCTCTACCGTCGCACCCGCGCGGAGATGCCGGCCAACGAGGTCGAGATCGAGGAGGCCGAGCACGAGGGGGTCCACATGGACTTCCTGGTCGCGCCGACCCGCGTCGTCCTCAAGGACGGGCGCGCCTGCGGCCTCGAGTGCCTGCGCATGGAGCTGGGCGAGCCCGACGCCTCCGGCCGCCGCAGCCCCAAGCCGGTCAAAGGCTCCGAATTCGTTATCGACGGCGACTGGATCATCTCGGCCATCGGCCAGAGCACGCACGTGGCCGGCCTGGTCGGCGGCAAAATCCCCGAACTTCCTGCCCTTCGGCGAGAGCCTCGAACCTGACGCGCTGGCAGACCATCCAGGTCAACGAGAAGACGTTCGAAACGAGCGTCGACGGCGTCTTCTCCGGCGGCGACGTCGTCACCGGCGCCGCCACGGCGATCGAGGCGATCGCGGCCGGCCGCAAGGCGGCCTACGCCATCGACCAGTACGTCCGCACCGGCAAGGCGCGCCCCGAGCCGATGCAGTTCAACAGCCGCAAGGACGCCTTCCGCAAGGTCACCGTGGAGGATCTGCGCGACGGCGCCCGCTACGCGCGCCGGCCGATGCCGGCCCTGGCCATCGACGAGCGCCTCAAGAGTTTCGCCGAGGTCGAGACCGGCTATACCGCCGGCGACATGCGGCAGGAGAGCCACCGCTGCCTCGAGTGCGGCTGCGTGGCGCTGTTCGACTGCGACCTGCGCCGCTACGCCACCGAGTACGAAGTCGAAATCGACCACTTCCTCGGCGAGGCGAAGCAGTACCGCGTCGACCGGAGCCACCCGCTGATCGAACTCGACCCGAACAAGTGCATCCTGTGCGGACGCTGCGTGCGGATGTGCGGCGAGGTCGTCGGCGTGGCCGCCTACGGCTTCATCAACCGCGGGTTCAAGACGGTGGTCAAGCCGGCCCTCGGCGGCGCCCTGCTCGACACCGACTGCGTCTCGTGCGGCCTCTGCATCGGCACCTGCCCCACCGGCGCCATCGCCGAGATCCTCCCTCTGGCCAAGCCGGGGCCGTGGCTCACCGTGAAGACCCCCACGGTCTGCACGCTACTGCGGCGTCGGCTGCCGCTTCAACTTCGACAGCTACGGCGACTCGCTCGTCAAGGTGACCCGCTTCGACGACGACGCGGGCGCCACTTCGGGCAACCACTGCCGCAAGGGGCGCTTCGGCTACGGCTACGCGCAGTCGCCCGATCGTCTGCGCACGGCTTTCATTCGCGCCGGACGCGAGCTGCAGGAGGCGAAGATCGAAGAAGCCGTCTCCTACGCCGCCATGCGCCTGAAGGAGTTGCGCCGCAGGCATCCGGGCGACGCGGTAGCGCCGTCTTCGTCTCCCCGCGCCTGACCAACGAGGAGATCTACCTGGCGCAGAAGTTCGCCCGCATCGCGCTCGGCACGCACCAGGTCACGACCTTCGCCCATCTGGTCAACCGCGACCTCAACTGCCCCGACGTGCATTCCAACGGCTCCTACCACGACCTCGAGGACGCCCAGGCGATCCTCGTGGTCGGCTCCGAACTGGCCGACGAGCACTTCGTGGCGGACCTGGCCGTGAAGAAGGCGCTCCGCAAGGGCGGGAAGCTGATCACCATCGGCCCGCGGGCGGACCAGACCTCGCGTTTCGCGGACATCTTCCTGCAGTGCGGCGCAGGCCAGGAGGCCGAGACGCTGCTGGGCATCCTCGCCGCCTGCGCCGAAGACACGCCCGATGTCCTGGCCGACGACGCCGTGCTGGCCGGGCTCGTGAAGAAGGCCGGCGTCGATGCGCGCGCGAAGGCAGCCGGCGTGGCCCCGGCCGACCTGCGCGCCGCGGCGGGGCTGCTCTGCGGCAGCATCCTGAAAGTTCTCGTGTTCAACCGGGACCGGCGCGCGCCCCGCGTCCCCGGCGACGCCCGCCTCTACGCGCAGGTTGCTTCGGCGCTCGGTTGCGGGCTGCTGGGCCTGCACGAAAAGGCCAACATGCAGGGCTTGTGCGATCTCGGCGCCAGCCCCCACTGGCTGCCCGGCTACGCCTCCACCGGCGATGCCAAGGCGATCGCCAACCTCGAGAAGGAGTGGTGCGTGGCGCTGCGCGTCACCGCCGGCGCCGGCGCCGACGTGGCCGAGGCGCTGCGGCTGAAGAAGATCAAGGTGGCCGTCGTGATCGGCGAGGACCCCCTGGGCGCCGCGTCGCTGCCGCCCGACCTGGCCGCCGGCCTGGCGGCCGCTGAGTTCCTGGTCGTGGCCGATCTCTTCCCCACCGCCACCACGCGGACCGCCGCCGTGGTGCTGCCGCTCTCGAGCGCGGCCGAAACGAGCGGCACCATGACCAACTCGGAGCGCCGCGTGCAGTCGCTGCGCCGCGCCATGCCGCCGCTGGCCGGCGTCGAGACCTGGGACCTCATCTGCCGCCTCGCCGCCCAGATGGGCTTCCGCTTCAAGATGAAGTACGACGGCCCCGCCGACGTCGCCGCCGAAATCGCCCGCCTCTTCCCTGCCTGGGGCACCGTGACCATCGACAGCGCCGACGCCGACGGTACCTGGAGCGCCGCCGGCGCCGGCCTGCCGCCGGTCCCGTTCGACCCCGCCCGCCTGACCGAACGCGTGCGCCCTGTGGTCACGAGCGATCTCGACCACGTCGAAGGCCGTTTCGCCGTCTGGTTCGACACGACGATCGGCGAGGCCCGCAGGAAGCTGGCCGAGGCGGCGGCTGCCGCCGTTACCTAGCGGCGCGCGGAAGTCATCATCAGTCGATGCGAACCGGCCCGGGCGTCCTGCCCGGGCCGGCCGCTTCAGGGGACACCGCCGCCGCCCCGGTTGCCTTTCGCCGTCGCGCGTCCCGCCCCCGTTGACATCTCCCCCCGGAACAGGCAATCTCCCCCCTCCCCACCCCCGCCAAGGAGGGAGCGTCATGCCAGATATCTCCCGCATCCAGGAGCAGATCCGCGCCGAAGGCGTGGACGGCTGGCTGCTGTGCGATTTCCACAACCGCGACGCCATCGCCTACAAGGTCCTCGGCCTGGACCCGGCGAAGTTCACCAGCCGCCGCTGGTTCTACTGGATTCCGGCGACCGGCGAGCCGGTGCGCCTCTGCTCCAAGGTCGAGCCTCACCGGCTGGACGACCTGCCCGGTCCGCAGCGCTGGTACCTGTCGTGGCGCGAGCTGCACGACGGCCTGAAATCACTGCTCGGCAACGCGAAGACGGTGGCCATGCAGTGGTCGCCCGACTGCAACATCCCCTACGTCTCGATCACCGACGGCGGCACCGTCGACCTGGTCCGTCGGCTCGGCTACGAGGTGGTCTCCTCGGCCGGTCTGGTGCAGACGTTCCAGGCCGTGCTCGACGACGCCGCGTACCGGTCGCACCTCGAGGCGTGCACGCGGGTGCAGAAGATCAAGGACGAGGCGTTCGCCCTGATCGGCAGCGAACTGCGCGCCGGCCGCACGATCACGCAGTACGACGGGCAGCAGTTCATCCTGCGCCGCTTCGCCGAGGAGGGACTCACCTGCATGGGCGAGAACCCGATGGTCGGCACCAACGAGCACCCCGCCGACCCGCACTTCGAGCCGTCGCCGGAGAACGCCCGCCCGATCCGCAAGGGCGACACCGTGCTGATCGACCTGTGGGCGAAGCTGGACCAGCCCGGCGCCATCTTCTACGACATCACCTGGTGCGGCTTCGTCGGGAAGAACCCGCCGGCGAAGTACGTCGAGCTGTTCAACACCGTGCGCGACGCCCGCGACGCGGCCGTGACCTTCATCCGCGCCCGCTACGCCGCCAAGCAGCCGGTGTACGGCTGGGAGGTGGACGATGCCTGCCGCAACGTGGTGAAGAAGGCCGGCTACGGCGACTTCTTCATCCACCGCACCGGGCACTCCATCGGCGAACAGGTGCACGGCAACGGCGTCAACATCGACAATCTCGAAACGCGCGACGAGCGCGAGATCGTGCCCGGCATCTGCTTCTCGATCGAGCCGGGGATCTACCTCAAGGGCGAGATGGCGGCGCGCTCGGAGATCAACGTCTTCGTCACGCCCGCCGGCAAGGTGGATGTCGCGGGCGACCAGCAGCGCGACCTGGTCCTGATCGACGCCTGAGCGGAAGGAGGCCCGTCGTGGGCTGGTACCTCTGGGTGATCCTGGTTTACCTGCTCGTCCTGACCGGTTTCAACTTTCTGCGCGCGCGGAAAGTGCAGTCGCAGGACGACTTCATGGTGGCGGGGCGCAAGCTCTCCGTCACGACCATGGTCTTCACGCTGGTCTGCACCTGGATCGGCTCCGGCACGTTCATCGCCGGGGCGGAATACGCGGTGCGGGCCGGCTGGTCGTCGCTCTGGCTGCCGGCCGGGGCGTGGGTCGGCATCGCGGTGATCTACTTCCTCGCCGCGAAGATCCGCGGCTTCGGCCAGTACACCGTGGGCGACATCCTCGAGGTGCGCTACGGCAAGTTCGCGCGGCTGTTCGGCGCGATCGCGCTCGTGATCGCCTTCACGACGATCGTCTCCTACCAGTTCCGCGCCGGCGGCTACATCCTGAACGTCGCCACCGACGGCGCGATCTCGGTCGAGATGGGCCAGGTCATCGCCGCCGCCTTCGTCATCCTGTTCACGTCGATGGGCGGCATGGTCGCCGTGGCCCACACCGACCTGCCCAACGGCATCATCATCGTGCTCGCCTGCTGCGCTGCGCTGCCGTTCGTGGTGCTGTTCGCCGGCGGCTGGAGCGGCGCCGCGGCCGCGCTGCCGCCACAGCATTTCGCCGTCTTCGCCTCCGACTTCGGCCGCTACCCCGCGCTCAAGGCGGGCGGCTACTTCCTGGCCACGCTGCTGCTGCTGATGGGCATCCAGTCGATGTACCAGAAGTTCTACTCGGCCAAGACCCCGGCCGAGGCTAAGAAGGCGGTCGGCCTCTGGATCTTCGGCACGATCCTGGTCGAGACGGTGGTCGTGGTGATCGCGATCTACGCCGCCTCCGCGCATTGGGCCGACCTGCGCGCCTTCGACATCGCCGGCACGGTGAAGGAGCAGGTCGCCACCGGCCAGCTGCAGCCGGCCGAGGCCGGTACCCGCGCCCTCTCGCTCGCCACGCAGGCGGTGGCGGAGGGCACGGTCAAGCCGGAGCAGGCGGCCCGCCTGCAGGTGACCCTGCAGAGCGCCTTCGCCGGCCGCAACGACGCGGCCGCGGTGGCCGACGCCCACGCCGGCATCGACCCTGCGTCCATCGTATTGCAGGCCGCCCGCGACATGGCCGGCCGCGGCGGCATCGCCATGCTGGTGGGCCTGTTGCTGCTGGGGGCCGCCTGCGCGGTCGTCATCTCGACCGGCATGAACTACCTGCTCTCCCCCACGACGAACATCATGCGCGACATCTACCAGCGCTTCATCAACCCGCGGGCCGACCCGACGAAGATGGTGGCGCTGCAGAAGGTGTTCGTGGTGATCCTCGGCCTGTGCGCCTTCCTGATGATCTTCATCCCGACCGTCCTGCACTCCCGCATCTCGGTGCTGCGCTACTCGTACTTCGCCTACACGATGTACGGCGTGGCGATCACCCCGGCGCTGCTGGCCGCGCTCGCCTGGAAGCGCGCCACCCGCCAGGGCGGCCTCGCCTCGATCGTCTCGGGCGCCTTCATGGCCCTGCTGCTCGAACTGGTGGTCCCCAATGCCTTCCCGTCGGTGATGAACGGCGGCGACCCGTGGGGCATCCCGAGCATCTACCCGGCCGCGCTGGTCTCGATCGGCGCGCTGATCATCGTGAGCCTGCTGACCCCGCCGCCGACGGCGGCGGAGCTGGCGCCGCTGTTCGGCGGAGAGAAGGCCCAGGGGGCCTGAGCGGAGGGAAATCGTTGGCAACGCGCGGGGGGACCGGAACGCCGTTCCCCCCGTGCGGTCAGTGACCCGGGCGAGTTGGCTCACTGCCCGTGATCGAACACCATCTTCTGCACCTCGACCCCCTTGACGGCATTCAGCTTCGCCGCCAGTTCGTCGGCCACCCCCTCCTCGCCGCGCAGCTCCAGCAGCACCAGGCCGTTGGGGCCGCAGCCCTCGGGGCCGGCTTCGTGCAGGCCGAGACGGGTCTTGATGTGGCAGCCGTACTCGGTGAACAGTTGCTGCACGCGCGGGGCGTTCTCGAGGCGGTCGGTCACGTGGATGCCGAGGATCAGGTGCTTGTCCATGGGTCTCCTCCGGAGGGGCTGAGGTCAGACCGGCGGGGCGGGCGCCCCCGACTCGCGGACCTCCCGCGCCGGCAGCGGCTGCGGGAGCGTGAAGGTGAACTCGGCCCACGCGCCGGGCGCGGAGTCGGCGCGCAGGCGGCCGCCGTGCAGTTGCACGATGCGCCAGCAGGTGTAGAGACCGACGCCGGATCCCTTCTCCTTCAGCAGCTCGGGGGTCTGCAGGCGGGAGAAGCGACGGAACAGCCGGCCGCGCTCGCTCGCGGGGAAACCGGGACCGTCGTTGCGGACCGCCACGACCAGGGAGCCGTTCTCGCGCGCCGCGGTCACGCGGATCGCGCCGTCGGGGAAGCCGTACTTGGCGGCGTTGCCGATCAGGTTGGTCATCACGACGCGCGCCAACTCGACATCGCACTCCACCGGTTCCACGGCGGCGGCGGGGGTGAGCTCCAGCCGCATGCGCCGCGCGTCGATCTGGGGGCGTACCAGGTCGGCGGCCGGTTCGACCACCTCGTGCGTCCAGTCGACGTCGGCGCGGGGGCGCAGCGCCAGGCCGCCGTCCTCGATGCGCGCCAGGTCGAGGTAGTCGCGCACGAGGCCGAGCAGGTGCTCCCCCTTGCCGATCATGCGCAGCAGCTTGTCGCGCTGCGCGGGGTCCACTTCGCCCAGGTAGCCGTCGGCCAGCGCGCGGGCGTCCATCACCAGCGAGGCGACCGGGCTCTTCAGCTCGTGAGCCACGAAGCCGAGCATCTCGGTGTAGGCGTGGTTGGCGCGCTCGAGCTGCTCGATCCGCCACGCCTTCTCCACGGCCTGCGCGAAACGCTCCGCCATCGCCAGGTGCAGGCGCACCTCGTGCTCGGCGTAGGTGTCGGGCCGGCGGGAGCTGCGGAAGAAGAGCCCGACCGTGCGCCCCTCCACCCGCAGCGGCGCGGTCAGGCTGGCGCGAACCCCTTCCTTCAGCAAAAGCGGCGTGGAGCGGCTGGCGGGCCGCTCCCGCAGGTAGGCGGCCAGGTCGTTGATCACCCGGACGCGGCTCCCCTCGAGCAGCGCGGCCAGCGAGCTGCCGGCCATGTCCTCGGCATAGCCCTCCCCGAGCAATAGCGGCGAGTAGGCGGCCCGGACCCAGCGCGACACGACCCGCCGCCCCTCCTCCTCGACGAAGGCGAGGCCGAGCCGGTCGCACGGGGTGATCTCGAGGGAGGCGTCGAAGACGAAATCCATCACGCCGGCGAGGGTCTCCGCCGCGGCGACCCGGCGGTTGATCGTCTCGAGCACCTCGCGCTCGCGACCGGAGAACTCCGCCGGAAGGACCGGCGCGCCGGCATCGACGTACTCGAGGACGCCGTAGTGCTGCGCGAACTCGCCGGTCACAGCGGTTTCGTTTCCCCATCGCGCCGCGCGAAGTAGCCGGCCTTTTCGACGGTGGTGGTGATGTCCATCTCCTGCACGTGCACGCCCGGCGGCAGCCTCAGCGCCACCGGCGCGAAGTTGACGAAGCTGGAGACGCCGGCCTCGCGCATCGTATCGACCGCCGCCTGCGCCGCGGCCGCCGGCACCGTGATGATGCCGACCTGCACGCCCAGCTCGCGGCAGATCCGCGCGAGATCGGACGCGGCGTGGCAGCGACAGCCGTGGATGACGCGTCCCGCCACCGCGGGGTCGCTGTCGAACGCCGCCACGATCGTCAGGTTGGGTTTGCGTCCCAGGAAGTAGGCCAGAACGGCGCGCCCGAGGTTGCCCACGCCGACCAGCGCCACGCGAAGCCCCTCCGGGTGGTCGAGCACCTTGCCGACCGCGTCGATGAGCGCGGTCACCTCGTACCCGCGCGCGGGGCTGCCGGTGAATCCGATGCGCATCAGGTCGCGCCGCACGAGCGCGGCCGTGCCGCCGGCAAGCGCGGCGAGCTGGTGGCTGTACAGGTAGGCCAGCCCCTGCGCCTGCAGATCGAGCAGGATACGACGGTAGATACTGAGCCGATGGATCACCTTGGGCGTCATGATATTCCCGTTCTGTGACGTTCAAATGCTGTGACAGCCCTCACAGCGCCCCGAAAACTGCCGGATACCCCGTCCAAAGTCAATAATTTGCCTCTCCGCCGGCATTCCGGCCCCCAGGCGCCCGATTAATGGGCATTTATGGCGCAAAATCGGTTCCACGAACGCTCGAATGCGGACGATGCGACAGCCCCTTCGCGTCCCGCAGCCTACACCTTTCTGAATACGGTTTCAATACCCAGAATATATATTAAAGGCCTGAATTCAGCCTTTAATTGCCAATTTCACCGCGATTTGTATTTGCTTGCTTTTTTTCAACAGCTTAACACCTTAGCTCGGGGTCCGGCTTTATCAGGACTGACGCCCGTGATCCCCGCCCCCGCCCGCCCAATCCCGAGCGCGGCCCGCGGGTGCGCCGCGAGCTGCGAAAGGAGTGCGCCATGGCCAAGATCCTGATCGTCGATGATGATCCCGATGTTGTCGACGCCTGCCGTCTCTTCCTCGAAAAGAAGGGGTTCAACGTCTCGGCCGCCTACAACCGGGCCGAGGGGATGAGCGCGATCCAGTCGTTCAAGCCCGACCTGGTCATCCTCGACGTGATGATGGACCAGCCCGACGACGGCATCGCGATGGCGCAGGACTTGCGTCGCCAGGGCTTCAAGGCCCCCATCCTCATGTTGACGAGCATCAGCAAGGTGACCGGCATGACCTACGGCCGGGACAACGATCTCGTGCCGGTGGACGAGTTCCAGGAGAAGCCGGTCGACCCGGCCACCCTGGTGGCGAAGGTCGAGCGGCTGCTCGGCAAGAAGGAGGGCTAGGCCCATGCTGGTGACGGAACGTGAGCGGCTGCGCGACGAGATCACGGCCCTGGCCGACCGCCTCGGCCGCGAGCGCAGTTCCCTGATTCCCCTCCTGCAGGAAGTGCAGTCGCGCTACCTGCAGATCTCAGAATACGCGATGCAGGTCGTGGCCGACCTGCTCGACATCCACCCGGTGGAAGTCTACAGCGTGGCGTCGTTCTACAGCTTCCTCGACCACGCGCCCAAGGGCCGGTTCGTCATCCGGCTCTGCCGCACCATCTCCTGCGACATGGCGGGCAAGGACGCGGTGGCGCGCCAGCTCCGCAACGATCTCGGCGTCGACTTCGGCGAAACCACGACCGACGCCAAGTTCTCGCTCGAGTGGGCCAACTGCATCGGCATGTGCGACCAGGGCCCGGCGCTGCTGGTGAACGACCAGGTCTTCGCCAGGGTCACGCCGGAGAAGGTGCACGACATCCTCGAGGCGTGCCGCCGCACCTTCGGCGTGTACGCGCAGGAGAGGAAGGAGGGGCACCCGGTATGAGCAAGCAGCAGCAACCCGGTCTGCCGACCTTCGCCGCCATGACGCCCGGCGCCGGGCTGAAGGCCGCGATCGGCAAGGGCCGCGCCGACATCATCGGCGAAATCAGCGCCTCGGGCATCAAGGGGCGCGGCGGCGCCGGCTTCCCGGTCGGCGTGAAGTGGAACCTCTGCGGCGCCGCCCGCGGCGATCACAAGTACGTCGTCTGCAACGCGGACGAGGGCGAGCCCGGCACCTTCAAGGACCGCCTCATCCTGATGGAGCACCCCGACCTGGTGTTCGAGGGGATGACGATCGGCGGCCTGACCGTCGGCGCGAAGGAGGGCATCCTCTACCTGCGCGGGGAGTACACCTACCTGCGCCAGCCGCTCGAAGCCGTGCTGGCGAGACGACGCGAAGCGAAGCTGCTCGGAAAGGACATCCTGGGCAAGGCCGGCTTCGAGTTCGACATCCGCATCCAGATGGGCGCCGGCGCCTACGTCTGCGGCGAGGAGACCGCCCTGATCGAATCGCTCGAGGGGCACCGCGGCGAGCCGCGCAACCGGCCGCCGTTCCCGGTCGACACCGGCTACCTCGACCGCCCGACCGTCGTGAACAACGTGGAAACCCTGGCCTGGGTCGCCTGCATCCTCCAGAAGGGGGCGCCCTGGTTCAAGAGCGTCGGCACCGAGAAGTCCACGGGGCTGAAGATCTTCAGCGTGTCGGGCGACTGCGAACGTCCCGGCGTCTACGAATTCCCGCTGGGCATCACCGTGGCGAAGCTGCTCGAGGCGGTCGGCGGCCAGGACGCCAAGGCGGTCCAGGTCGGCGGGGCCTCCGGTCATTGCGTGCCGCGGTCGGAGTTCAATCGCGCCATCGCGTACGAGGACGTGTCCACCGGCGGCGCCATCATCGTGTTCGGTTGTGACCGCGACATGCTCGACATCGCCGCGAATTTCCTCGACTTCTTCAGTGAGGAATCGTGTGGCCAGTGCACGCCCTGCCGCGACGGAAATCCCCGCCTGCTCGAGGGCGTGGAGCTGCTGCGGGAGGGCCGCTGCTCGATGAGCTACCTCAACGAACTGTGCGGCCTGGGCGAGACGATGCAGCTGGCGTCGAAGTGCGGGCTGGGCCAGTCCAGCCCCAACGCCTTCCTGTCGATCGTGAAGCACTTCAAGGACGAGATCATGGGCCGCGTGCCCGCGGGCCGCTAGGCGCGCCGCCGCGCGCGAGCCAAGGAGCCGGAATATGGCCGAGAGCAAGAAGAACGACGATACGTCACGCGCCCCCGTCAGCCAGCGCGGTCACGCGGTCCCTGTCGCGACCGACATGGCCGCCATCGGGGCGATGGTGGCGGTCAACATCGACGGCCAGGATGTGAAGGTGCCGCTGGGCACGACAATCCTGAATGCCGCCGCGACCCTGGGGATCCGCATCCCGACCCTCTGCAACCACCCCGACCTGCACATCGCCGGCGTCTGCCGGGTCTGCGTGGTCGAGGTGGAGAACCAGCGCACCCTGCAGGCCGCCTGCGCCTACCCGATCACGGCGCCGCTGAAGGTGAAAACCCACACCCGCAAGGTGCGCCAGGCCCGGCGCCATGTCGTCGACCTGATGCTCGCCAACCACTACGGCGAGTGCTACGCCTGCGCGCGCAACCACAACTGCGAGCTGCAGACGCTCGCGCATGAGTACGGCGTGGACTTCTTCCGCTTCGGGCACCCCGAAGAGCCGTTCACCGAGATGGACCACTCCAGCCACTCGGTGCTGCGCGACATGAACAAGTGCGTGCTGTGCCGCCGCTGCGTCCGCACCTGCATCGACCTGCAGGAGGTCGGCGTGCTGGAGGCCGTCGGCCGCGGCGACCAGACGCACATCGCCACGTTCATGGACAAGCCGCTGGCCGACGTGGTCTGCATCAACTGCGGTCAGTGCATCAACCGCTGCCCCACCGGCGCCCTGCGCGCCAACGACCCCACCGACGAGGTCTGGGCAGCCATCGACGACCCGAAGAAGCATGTCGTCATCCAGACGGCGCCGGCGCCCCGCGCGGCGATCGGCGAGTGCTTCGACCTCGAGCCGGGGCAGCCGCTCACCTTCGAGATGAATTCCGCGCTGCGCATGTGCGGCTTCAACAAGGTGTTCGACACCAACTTCACCGCCGACCTGACGATCATCGAGGAGGGCACGGAGCTGATCCTGCGCCTCTACAAGGCGCTGGTGCAGAAGGACGCCTCGGTGGCCCTGCCGCAGTTCACGAGCTGCTCGCCCGGCTGGGTGAAGTATCTCGAGCACTTCTACCCCGAGTACATCCCGAACGTCTCGACGGCGAAGAGCCCGCAGCAGATGTTCGGCGCCGTCATCAAGACGTACTACGCGAAGCTGAACAACATCGACCCGGCCGACATCGTCACGGTGGCCCTCATGCCGTGCTCGGCGAAGAAATTCGAGTGCAACCGCCCCGAGATGGCCGACAGCGGCTTCAAGGACGTCGACTACGGCCTGACCACCCGCGAGCTGGCCAAGATGATCAAGGAGGCCGGCATCGACCTGCCGAACATGCCGAAGTCCGACTTCGACGACCCGTTCGGCACCGCCACCGGCTCGGGCGTCATCTTCGGCGCCACCGGCGGCGTGATGGAGGCGGCGCTGCGCACGGTGATCGAACTGGTGACCGGTCTCAAGGTCGAGAGCCTGTTCGAGCACGCCGACATCATCCCGGTGCGCGGCTTCGAGGGGGCCCGCATCATCGAGCTGAAGATCCCCGCGGTCGGCCCGGTGCCGCCGATGTTCAAGCACCTGCTGAAGGACTGGAAGTGGCTCGAGGGGGCGACGCTGAAGGTCGCCGTGGCCCACGGCACGGCCAACGCCAAGAAGGTGATGGAGGACATCAAGGCGGGCGGCCCGTTCGCGTCCTGCCACTTCATCGAGTTCATGGGCTGCCCCGGCGGCTGCATCGGCGGCGGCGGCCAGCCGATCCCGACCAGCCTCGAGATCCGGACGGCCCGCGCCAAGGCGATCTACGCGGAGGACAGCGCCTACGCCGTCCGCAAGTCGCACGAGAACGAGGCGGTGCTGAAGCTCTACAAGGAGTTCCTCACCGACGGCCCGTGCGGCCACCTCAGCCACAAGCTGCTGCACACCCACTATACCCCGCGCGGCAAGTACATCGAATGATAGCGCCGGCTTGACGCGCGAGGAAGGGAGGCCCGGCCGCACGGCCGGGCCTCTTGTTTTCAGGCCCGCCGCAACAGCGCCGCGTCCGCGGTTACCGCGCCAGCGTGACCTTCGTCATGGCGAGCCGCCCGGCGCTCGTGAGCCGCGCGAAGTAGACCCCCGACGCCAGCGCCCGCCCCGCCGCGTCGCAGCCATCCCACTCGACGTCGCGCCCTCCCGCCGGCAGGTCCGCGTCGATCAGCCGCGCCACCTCTCGCCCCCTCGCGTCATGGATCGTCAGCCGCGCCCGCCCCGGCTGCGGCAGCGCCAACGTGAACACCGTGCGCGGGTTGAACGGGTTGGGCCGGTTCTGCGCCAGCCGCAGCGCCACCGGCAAAGGCGCGGCGGCCAGGTGCGCGGGGCCATGCCACGCGGACGCGCCGCCGCCGGCGGACAACTCCTCGAGCCAGTAGTCGGCCTCGCCAGCGGGCGGCAGAGGGTCGGTAAAGGCGAAGGACGTCACGCCGGCGAGCGGCTCCGCGGTCAGACGGACCCGGTCGCGCGCGGATTCCTCCCGCCACACGTGGAAATGCGCGGTCGTGGCCCCATCCAGGGTCCAACTCAACAGCACTCCGTCCACCACCCGCGCGCACGAAAGACCCGCGAGGTAGACCGGCACGAGCCCGCCCTGCCAACAGGCGAAGTTGGAGGCAGGCATGTCGCCGACTTTCGAAAAGCTGCCACCGACGTAGAGTCTGTCGCCGAGGGAGGCGAGCGCGTACACGAAGCTCTCCGGGATGCCGTCGCCGACCTCGTGCCAGCCGGTGCCGTCCCAACGCGCGAGATTCGCGGCCGGCACGCCGTCGATGGCCGAGAACATGCCGCCCACGACCAGGTCCCCATCAAAGACGGCGAGCGCCCTGACGCCATACTCAATGTACGCGGGCTCCAGGAAACCGAGCGTATTCCAGGCCTGCCCGTCCCAGACCTTCAGCCCCGCCCTCCCGCCATCCGTCACCCCGAATGACCCACCGGCGACCAGCAGGCCATTCCAGGAAGCGAGAGCTCTGACCATCGAGCCCGGACCGGCCCCCACGGGCCCCCACGCCCCATCCTCCCATACCGCGAGCGAAGCGACAGACTCGCCATCGACCGCGGAGAAGGTGCCGCCCGCGTAGAGCCGTCCCTGGTGGACGACGAACGCGTTCACGCTGCCGAGGCCCCAGTCACCCATGCCGGTGAAGCTGTCCCGCACGACCAGCGGTACCGAGGTGCAGCTGCTCAGTCCGAACAGCAGCGACCCGTCGTATGCGAACATGGCGTTGATGCTGCGCACCGCCGGCCAGGGCGGGCAGTCACTGCACCAGGAGGTGGTATAACAGGGGAAGGGATATAAGGCGGCGGTCGCATCGCCGCCAATCACGGCAGGGCCCGCCGGGCGGACCCCGACGGCGTACGTGTACAAGTAGGACGGAAGTACTCCGGTGACCAGGGCCGACCAGTCCTGCCCGGTCCATCGCGCACCCCCTGCGCAGGTCACGGCGCCGGCCGAGGAGAATATGCCGGCGGCCAGGATGTCCAGCTGGTCGACGGCCAGCGCGAAGACGTTCCGCCCCACGCCCTGACCCGCGGGTCCAAGGCGCTCCCACTCACCGTCGCGCCAGACCGCGAGCCCGTGAGCCACCTCCCCGACGGTCGTGAGGCCGCCCCCGACGGCCAGCGCGCCATCCCAGGCACAGATGTCGGCAATGAGGTCATAATCACCAGACTGGGTGTAGAACCTGGTCCAGCTGGAGCCATCCCAGAATTGGACGCTCTGACTCCTGCCGCGGCCAGCTTGCTCCATATAGTCACCGCACAGCAGATAGAGCCGACCGGTATCGACCGCCAGCTTCAACCCCCACGGGCAGTTACCGGGAGCTCCCAGCGACCGCCACGCCTCGCCGTCCCAGGCCTTGACCGTCGTCGTCGAGACATCCTCTTCGAAAGCCACGAACAGACCCGCTGCGATCAACTCGTCGCCGCAGATCTCCAGATCGTACACCGCACCGCCCGGCCCGCCGGCCAGCGCCGACCACGCTGTGCCGTCCCAGCGGGCGACGTATCGGGCCTCGACGCCGGCCTGCGTGAAGGAACCCCCGGCCACGAGGACACCGTCGAAAACGATCAGAGCATTCACTGCGTAGTTGAAACCCGCGCCAAGCGGCGCCCAGGAAACGCCGTTCCAGCGCGCGATGCAGTTGGCAACCACGCCTCCGATCTGCGAGAATCCGCCGGCGGCGAAGAGGGCTCCGTCCCACGACGCGAGCGCCGTCACCGGTCCGTTTGCCGCGCCGATCTGGACCCACTCCACGCCGTTCCACCGCATCACGGCGGATCTGTAGGCGGCGATCAGGTCGCCCTCGTGCGTGGCGAGGGCGCCGGCCCCACCAGGCAGGCCCTCGCCGAGCGAATGCCAGGCCACGCCGTCCCAGCGCGCGATGTTCGTGGCCGGAACGTTCGCGGCCGCGCTGAATGCGCCCGCGGCGATGAGGTCGCCCTGGAAGTCGAGCATGCAGGTGATCCTACCGGTCACCCCCGGAGCCTCGAAGCCGGGCAACCAGGCGCCACCTGTGGCGAGAACGAGCGTGGGAAGCGTGAGAACCACCAGCAGCACGACCGGACCGGCACGGGAGATTCGCATCGCTACCCTCCCCGGAAAAGCACTCGGAGGCCGCGGGCGAGGCTGGCGAGACTGTAATGTTACGACAGGTTCGGAGTGTCGCGCCAGAGGAGGGACGGCAGGGCGGGCTTTGCCGCGCCGGAATCGCCCCCGCAACCGACGAGGAGGAGTGCGAGGGCGATCGGGGGGAGTCCGGCGATTCGCACGATCGACATGGCGTCCGCTTCCCGTTGAGGCCTGGTGGCGGATCGCGGTCTGGAATACGGCAAACACCGAGCCACGAGTCGTTTAGGCCGGAACGAAGACCTCCTTCGTCCAGCGGAATCGGCGTGGAATTTGATTGACATTCGGATCCATTAATATAGTTTCGATCTTTATAGACTGTGAACATTGGCACAGTCTGTCCGCCAGGACGCCAGGCGTCCGCCCCTAAGGAGGTTCCCGATGCGCAGGCTGACCCTGAGCCTCGCTGCCCTGCTGCTCTGCTTCGCCGTGGCG
Organism: uncultured bacterium; assembly: GCA_963732385.1. Taxonomy (GTDB): domain Bacteria; phylum Krumholzibacteriota; class Krumholzibacteriia; order LZORAL124-64-63; family LZORAL124-64-63; genus CAVSZB01. Next base: position 1,181,281 of record CAVSZB010000007.1, read on the forward strand.
ATCGCCGCGGCCGAGGACAAGAAGCCGGAGCCGGCGAAGAAGCTCGACGGCAAGGAGCTGTTCAAGACCAACTGCAAAAGCTGCCACGACGCCAAGTCGCCGCACGGCGAGTACACCCCGATGACCTACATCGGCGAGCAGTGGGAGCGCTTCTTCGACGAGAAGCTGGCCGAGACGCACCAGGCGGTCGTCGATACGACCCGCAGCGCCGAGCCGCTCCTGAAACTGATCACCCCGGAAGAGCTGAAGGAAATGCGCAAATTCTGCGTCGACCACGCAGCCGACTCCGAGCATCCCATGACCTGCGGCTGAACACCGCAAGTCCCAGAAGGAGAAACCGATGAAAAGGATTCTGACCGGCGCCCTCTGCCTGCTGCTTGCGAGCGCCGTGGTCGCCCGCGCAGCTGAGCCGAAGCTGGAGGACCGGGTGAAGGAGCTCGAGGCGAAGGCGGCGAAGGTCAAGGCGCTCGAGGCCGAGGTGGCCAAGGTCAAGACGCTCGAGGCCGAGATCGCCAAGCTGAAGGCCCTGGAGCCGCGGCTCATGAAGGTCGAGAAGCACGACGCCACCGACCGGCTCCACTTCACCGGCGACTTCCGCTTCGAGGCGCACAACATCCAGGCCGAGATGCCGGACTTCTATGACGGCATGGTCGTGCAGAACGGCCTCGTCAACACGCTGTTCTACTCGATGCAGAACGACGGCGACTTCCCCACCACGCTGCAGCAGGTCAACAACTGGATCGCCAACAACTACGGCGACTACCTCTACTTCACGCAGAACCTGACCTTCGGCGACCTGCAGGCCGCCATGGGCATGTTCACGCCGCAGCAGCAGGCGGGCCTGATGCAGATGCTGCTGCCGGCCGCGTACACGCAGGGCTACGACGTCAACAATGACATCCTCTACACGTCGCGCCTGCGGCTGCAGATGGACTCCGAGGTCGCGGAGAACCTCACCTTCGCCGGCCGCCTCGGCATGTACAAGCCGTGGGGCGACAGCTCCGGCGTGCAGGTGCTCAACGGGCAGTCCAACTCGCTGAACATCGACGGCACCACCGTCGGCGTGCCCAACAGCGACATTTTGCGGGTCGAGCGGGCCTACTTCGACTGGAAGAACATCGGCGGCGTGCCGGTCTACCTGTCGATCGGCCGGCGACCCTCCACGGGCGGCGCCCCACTGCACCTGCGCCAGGACGAGCCGCGCGGCGGCACTCCGATGGGCTCGCTCATCAACTTCCAGTTCGACGGCATCACCGCGGGCTGGCACGTCAACGACAAGTCCACCGTGCGGATCTGCTACGGACTCGGCTACGAGTCGGGCTTCGGCAACGGCGAGCAGCTCATGTCGCCGGCCGACCGCCTCAAGGACGCCCACTTCCTCGGCCTCAACTGGGACATCTGGAGCACCGACCAGATGTTCGTGCAGGCGACCGTGGCCCGCGCCTTCGACGTGACCGACGGCTTCAACGGCCTGGTGGTCCTGCCCAACAACCCGCTCACCGGCGCGCCGGTGGGGGCGCCGGTCGTGATGCGCTTCACGCCGTCGGCCAATCTCGGCGACATCGACCTCGGCAGCCTGGTCGTCATGCGACGCGACGGCCCGCTCGACTGGTTCGCCAGCATCAACTTCAATCGCTCCGACCCCAACGGCGTGACCACGCCGTTCGGCGGCCTGTTCAGCGACCCGTTCCAGACGCCCGAGCAGCAGGACGGCAACATGTGGTACGCCGGCCTGCGCTACAGCCTGCCGAACGAGCAGACGAAGGTCGGCTTCGAGTACAATCACGGCTCGAAGTACTGGTTCAACTTCGCGGTGGCCGAAGACGACATCGTCGCCCCCAAGACCAGCGCCCGCGGCAACGTCTGGGAGCTGTACGCCACGCACCGCATCAACAAGAAGTTCATCGCGAAGCTCGACTACATGCGCTACGACTACGAATACTCCGGCTCCGGCTGGCAGCTGGGCGACCCCAAGCAGCTCGACTCCACGCCGGTGCTCGGCTTCCCGACCTACGACACGGTCGACAAGGTGGCCCTGTCGGTCACGACCCGCTTCTAGGGGTTCGGCAAGGGAGACGCCATGAAGTTCAGATCCGCGCTCTTCCTGCCGGCCATCCTGGTCTGCGCCGCCGCCTCCGCGGCGGCGCCGGCCGGTGAGCCGGCGTTTTCGCACAAGGAGGCCTTCGAGCACTACGAAGGCACAAAGACCTGCCTGCAGTGCCATCAGGACGCCGCCGAGGCGTTCTTCCATTCGCAGCACTACCAGTGGCGCGGCGAAACGCCGGCGCTGGTCAACGCGCCCGGCCAGAAGCTCGGCAAGCTGAACACGATCAACGATTTCTGCACCAACCCGCAGATGAGCTGGATCGGCGTCGTGAAGAACTCCCGCGGCGACGTCATCTCCGAGGGCTGCGCCAAGTGCCACGCCGGCCTCGGCCGGCTGCCGACCGAGGAGATGAGCCAGGAGCAGCTCGAGAACATCGACTGCCTGATCTGCCACGCCTCGGGCTACCGGCGCGGTCTCTACTCGTCGGCCACCGGCGGCTGGGAGTGGAAGCCGATCCTCTGGCAGAACCAGGAGGGGCTCGACTCGGTGAGCAAACGCATCGGCCAGCCGACGCGCCTCACCTGCCTGCGCTGCCACGCCGGCGCCGGCGGCGGCCCCAACTTCAAGCGCGGCGACATCGAGTACGCGCTGGCCGATTGCGACTCGAACTTCGACGTGCACATGGCGAAGTCGGGCCATGACCTGCAGTGCATCGACTGCCACCGCGGCGAGGGACACCGGGTGCGCGGCCGGGGCGCCGACCTCTCGGCCACCGACATGCCCGGCGCCACCCTCTCGTGCGCCGAGTCCGGCTGCCACGGCGAGGCTCCGCATCGCAACGCGATCATCAACAAGCACGCCCGCCGCGTCGCCTGCGCGACCTGTCACGTGCCGGTGTTCGCGAAGACCGATCCCACCGACATGGCCCGCGACTGGTCGCGTCCGGTCTACAAGGAGGAGGCGGACAAGTACACGGCCACGATCGTCCTGCAGAAGGACGTCACGCCGGTCTACGCCTGGTACAACGGACGCACCCGCACCCAGCTGCTCGGCGAGCCGGTGACGCGGATGGCCGACGGCAAGGTCGGCATCATGCTGCCGCAGGGGGACCGCAACGACCCCGAGGCGCGGATCGCCCCCTTCAAGTTCCACGCCGGCCGTCTGCCGCTTTTGACGGACCGGCAGTGGCTGATCCCGATCGCGGTGGAGGAGTTCTTCGCCGACGGGGAGATCGACGCGGCGGTCCGCGCCGCCGCGAAGCAGCTCTACGGAGTCGAAGATGCGGCGTTCGAGTGGATCGACACCGTGCGCTACATGGGGATCTATCACGAAGTGCAGCCGAAGGCGCAGGCCCTCAAGTGCGCCGCCTGCCACGGTCCGGGCGAGCGGCTCGACTGGAAGGCGCTCGGCTACCCTGGGGATCCCCGCGCCAAGAAGTGATCCGCGGACAGGACGACACGGGCGGGGCCGGCGCCGCGCGACGCCGGCCCCTCTTTTTGCGGTTTCCGGGCTGCTGAACGGGCGCTTTCGTCAGCTCTGGCCTAATCTGACCGCCATTGCCCAGGCAAAGGAGACGAACCGCATGTTCAAGTCGCTGACTCTCGCGCTGGCCTGCGCGGCCGCGCTCATCCTGCCCCTCGCCGTCGCGGCGCAGGAGGCCACCCCCGCCCCCGCCTTCACCCTGATGAACCAGGAGGGCAAGCCGGTCAGCCTGGCCGACTACGCCGGCAAGATCGTCGTCCTGGAGTGGACCAACTACGAGTGCCCCTTCGTGAAGCACCACGCCACGGCCGGCACCATGAAGTCGCTCGCCGGGAAATGGGCCGACAAGGGAGTGGTCTGGCTGGCCGTCAACTCCACGCAGCACGCCACCCGCGCCCTGGACGCCGCCTGGATCGCGGCCACCGGGCTCCCCTACCCCGTGCTCGAGGACTTCGACGGCAGGGTGGGCCATGCCTACGGCGCCCGCACCACGCCGCACCTGTTCATTGTCGGCAAAGACGGCAGGCTGGCCTACGAGGGGGCGATCGACGATGACCGCCGGCTGGCCGGCAAGCCGGCCGTGAACTACGTCGAGCAGGCGCTGGCGGAACTGACGGCGGGCAAGCCCGTGAGCGTCCCGGCCACCGATCCGTACGGCTGCTCGGTGAAGTACAGGGAATAGCCCCGTCCGCCGACAGGAGGCTGGCATGAGCGTCGAAGCTGCCCGCGAAGCCGCGGTGCGCAAGGGGGCGGACCGCATCCTCCGCCACATCTTCCTCTGCTGCGACCAGACCGACCCGAAGTGCTGCGACCGGGAGGCCGGGCTGGCGTCGTGGGCGTTCCTGAAGGAGCGGCTCGACGCGCTGCAGCTGACCGGCGCCGGCGGCGTCTACCGCACGAAGGTCGACTGCCTGCGGATCTGCCGTCAGGGGCCGATCGCGGTGGTCTACCCGGAGGGGGTCTGGTACCACTCCTGCACGCCGCAGGTCCTCGAGCGCATCATCCAGGAGCATTTGATCGGGGGCCGACCGGTGGTCGAAAATCTGCTGCTCGGGCCGCCTGCGGGATAAGCGCCGGCGCGCGCGACGTCACGCCGCCGCGCGCCCGATCAGCACGCCGCTGGCCGTGGCCACCTCGACCGCGCGAATGTCGCCGAAGCCGGCCTCCGTCAGCAGCCGCTGCGTTTCGGTCCAGGTGTAGGAGCGGCCCGCCTCCGTCCCCACCAGCATGTTGACGGCGAACCGCGCCGCGGAGGCGGGGCGTGTGCGGCTGTCGTCGAGGTAGAAGTCCTTCACCATCAGCGCCCCGCCCGGCACGAGCGCGCGCCGCGCCTTGGCGAACAGAGCGGCGATCCCGTCCCGGCCCAGGCTGTGGATGATGTTGGACACGTAGACGCAGTCGTAGCCCTCGCCAAGCTCGTCCGTGAAGTAGTCCCCGGCCACCGTCCCCACGCGCGCCGACAGGCCCGCCCGCGCGATCTCCTCGCGGGCGATCGCCACCACCTCCGGCAGGTCGTACACGTCGCAGGCCAGCTGCGGATGGAGCCGCGCGAAGGTGATCGCCGCGGTGCCGGGACCGCCCCCGAGATCGAGCAGCCGGCGGAACGGTGAGAAGTCAATCTTCGCCGCCACCTCCTCGCTGGAGGCGCGCGAAACGTCCGCCATGCCGCAGATGAAGGCCCGCAGCTCGGCGGGCTGTCGCGACTGCTGCGCGCGGGGCGCCGGCCGTCCGGTGCGCACGACCTCGGGCAGGTGCGCCCAGCGGGCGATCAGGTGGTGATGATGCTCGTAGATCGCCGCCTGCGACTGCGCGCCGTCGGGCAGCAGCAGCGGCGCACAGTCGGGCGCGAGGCCGAAGCCGTCCGGCGTCCCGATCAGCACCGCCTCGGCCGCGAGCGCCAGCAGCAGGAGTTCGAGGGCCCGCGCATCGACCTGCAGTTCGACGGCGAGATCGGCCGCGGCGCGCGGACCGTCACGCAGCGCCCGGAACAGGCCGAGGTGATTCGCGGTCAGCAGGATGAAGGCGTTCTGGTAGCCGTGCACGAGGGCATCGAGGCGGGCGCGGGGTTCCATGGCGACCTCCCGGAGCTAGGTGGCGGCCGCGACAGCGGCCGCGTGCTGCGCGGCGACGATTTCGCGCACCCGACGCCCGAGCGGTTCGTCGGCCACCAGTTGCGCCACCCACTGGCGACGCTCCTTGAGCTGCCGCTTCTCCATCAGCAGGGGCAGCAGGCCGCCGGCGTCGGCGAGCGAGAGCAGTAGCAGCGTCCGCCGATCACGCTGCGTCGTCTCGGCGAGGATCAGGCGGCGCAGGCGCTCGCGGATCTCCCGTTCGGGCCGGGGATCCACCTCCGGATAGATCTTCCGCCGGAAGAACAGCAGGACGGTCCGCTCGTCGGCCCGCAGCACTCCCTGCCGGCAGAGTCCCTGCGCGATGCGAGCCTGCAGCTGCTTCGCCCCGGCGAACCGGGCGATCCAGGTCCCGGCCTGGCCGCGCCGGCTCGCCGCGACCACCTTCGCCAGGCACTCGTCGAGCAGCGATTCGCCGAGCGGCCGGGGATCGGCCGCCTCCACGAACAGCTTCCGCCCCTCGACCCGCAGCGCCACCCGGCCGGCCTCCACCAGTTCCGCCAGCAGCGCGGCGCCGACCGCCGTCGGCCAGGCGACCCAGTGGGCCGTGCCCTCGCGTTCGCGCAGGGCGAGCAGCAGCAGTTCCTCTTGCAGCTTCAGCGTCATGCCGGCCCCTCCCTTCCGGTGATCCCGTCGGGCAGCCCCCGCACGACCGCCGCCAGGCCCGGCAGCGGCCCCGGTTCGCCGTCGCAGGCGGCCACCTCCGCCAGCAGCTCGTTCAGCTGGCGCAGTCCGGACGGGATCCATTGCGCGTACCAGGCCTTCCCTTTCACGCGCGACAGGAAGGCGAAGGCCCCCAGCGCCTGCATGATCCGCTGCAGACCAGCCACGGCGGCCATCCGGCACAGGAGGATCGGGTCGAGATCGGGGCCGCCCCGGGCCGCCAGCCGGTCGCGATAGTAGGCGAGGAGCGGACCCCGCTCCGCCGCCGGCAGATCGACGTACGGATCGCGCAGCAGCGAGACGACGTCGTACAGCAGCGGTCCCCGGCGCATCCCCTGGAAGTCTACGAGCCGCACCTGCCCGTCGTGGAAGAGGATGTTCTGCGACTGGAAATCGCGGTGCATCAGGACGACCGGCTGCCCAAGCGCCGCCCGCGCGAGTCGCGCGCAGTCGTCGTCGAGAGCCGCCGTTTCGCCCGCCGGCACCCCGCACAGTTCGACCAGGAATCGCTGGCGGAAGTAGTCGGTCTCCCAGCGCAGGGTGTCGTAATCGAAGAGACGATCGCCGGCCTCGGGACAGCGGGAGAGGACCGCGGTGCCGCGGGTCTGCAGATCCACGAGCAGGTCGATGACCGGACGGTACAGATCGCCCAGCGGATCGAGGGTCGTGGTGGCGAGCCGGTGCAGCGTGGCATCGCCGAGATCCTCCATCAGCACGGCGCCCCGCTCCATGTCGGCGGCCAGTAGCCGCGGTCCCCCCAGCTGTTCGGCCTGGAGAAACCGCCCCACGGCGAGATAGCGCGCCAGATCGGGATCGTCTGCCGTCGTGCGCATCAGGACGGCGGTCGCGGCCGGCGCACCCGTCGGCGCGCAGAGGCGCCAGAAGGAGCGGTCCGAACCCTGTTCCACCAGCGGCTCGACGCGCGTGTCCGGCCCGAAGCCGGCGCCACGCACGATCGCCAGGCGCGGGATCTCATTCTCCTCCTGCGTGACCGCCCAGCCGAGACCGAGCAGGGCCCGGTGCCAGCCCGCGCCGGTCGGCACGGTCACTCCGTCAAGTACGACGCAGTCGACCAGGCGCGCCCCCGCGGCCACGCGCGCGCCGCGGCCCAGGCTGAGGAACCCCTCCACGTGCGCGGCCGGATCGACCGCCGCCCCCTCCGCGAGGTACAGGGCCGCGCCCTCCCCGGCCGGCCGCGGCCAGCCGGTCCGTCCCTCCACGAGCAGGTCCCGATGCGCGCCGAGCAGGCGCGCGATAGTGCCGAGATCGTTCCAGTAGAGCGGAGCGGGCGCGAAGCCCCGCACCGCTCCGGGCCGATCGGCGAGAGCCGACAGCAGAGCCTCCACCAGCGTGGCATAGCCGCTCCCGGGGAGCCAGCGGAAGAGCCCCGGGTCGATGACCGCCACCCCGGTGTAGGTGAGCAGCCGCGTCCCGTCGTCCGGCGGGGCCGCGTGACGACCGTTGATGTCGAGAACCGTCCCGTCCGGCGCGAGCAGCACGCTGTTGGTGGCGGGATCGTCGGCCAGGGCCAGCGTGACGAGCGCTCCGCCCGCGCCGTGCGCGGCCTCCAGGGCCCGCAGGTCGAGATCGGTGAGCACGTCGCCGTTGTGCAGCAGGAAGGGCTCGCCCTGGTCGAGAAACGCGCGCGCGTTCACCAGGGCCCCGCCGGTGCCGAGGATGTCCGGTTCGTGCAGCAGCCGGTACTCGCAGGCGTGATCGGACAGGGCGAACTGCTCCACACAACGCGCGATCTGCTCCGGGAGGTGATGGCTGTTGATCGCGATCCGCCGCGCCCCCGCGGCGCGCAGCCCCTCCACCACCAGCGCCAGCAACGGGCGACCCAGCACCGGCACCAGCGGCTTGGGCAGGCGGTCGGTCAGCGGCCGCAGACGCGTGCCGTATCCTGCCGCGAGGACCATCGCCCGGGAGACGGTTGCCGACACCTCAGGCATAGAGCAGGAACTCCCGCGTGCCGGCCGTGAATTCCGCCTCGCCCGCCACCCACGCCGCGGCGATTTCCCGCGGATCGCGCCCCGTATCGACCGCCTCGCGCAGCGCGGGCCCACCGGCCAGCACATCGATCGGCAGCTTTACCGCTTCGTACTCGTAGGGGGGCTCGCGCCAGAAAGGCTGGTCGCCGAGTTCCGCCCGCGCCGCGCACAGCACCGCCACGGCGGTCAGGCAGGGGCGGAACAGGCCACGGTCGGTCACGTGGATCTGCGCGCCGCCGCACAGCTGTTGCGCATGCTTCTGGAACGTCGGCAGGAAATGCAGCGGACGCAGCGCCACGCCCGGCAGCCGCCAGGCGTCGAGCCGCGCCGCGAGCGCGTCCGGATCGAGACCCGGGGCGCCGAAGATCTCGAACGGACGGGTCGTGCCGCGCCCCTCCGAAAGCAGCGTCCCCTCGAGCAGGCACATGCCGGGATAGACCCACGCCGTATCGACGGTCGGCATGTTCGGCGACGGCAGAACCCACGGCAGGCCGGTCGCCTCGAAGTCCATCTCCCGCCGCCAGCCGTGCAGCGGGATGACCTCCAGTCGGCAGGCCGGCGCGTGCCGCGCCCGGAACAGCCGCGCCAGTTCCCCCACGGTCAGGCCGTGCCGCATCGGCAGCGGTGCCAGCCCTACGAACGAGCGGTAGGCCGGATCGAGCAGCGCCCCCTCGCACGCGGTTCCGCCGAGCGGATTGGGCCGGTCGAGCACGATCACTTCGATCCCCGCCTCCGCGCACGCTTCCATGCAGAGCAGCAGCGTCCAAATGAACGTGTAGTAGCGCGCACCGACGTCCTGCAGGTCGACCACCAGCGTGTCGAGCCCCGCGAGCATGGCCGCGGTCGGCCGGCGCGCGGCGCCGTAGAGCGAGTGGACCGGCAGGCCGGTAGGCGGATCGCGGAACCCCTCCCACTCGATCATGTTGTCCTGCGTCTCGCCACGGATCCCGTGCTGCGGCCCGAACAGCGCCCGCAGGTCCACCCCCGGCGCCTCGTGCAGGAGCCGCGCCACGTGGCGCAGGTCTCGATCGACTGAGGCGGGATGGCACAGCAGCCCGCAGCGACGGCCGCGCAGCGGCGCGCAGTCGTCGGCCAGGAGCCTGTCGAGGCCGGTCTGGACGGTCGGTTCAGCCATGGCGGGATGATAGACGCCCGCCGCGCGGAAGTCGAGATCGTCGCGAGGCGGCTGAAGCCAGTGCGTCGAAAAATAAACCGGGGGGACGTGATCGCCCCCCCGGTGCTGATCTGCAGGGTTGCCGACGAAAGCCGGTCAGAATGCCGCGATCAACCCCACCGTCAACCGCGCCTTCTTTTCCTGCAGATCCCGCCCACCCTCGAGCATCAGGCGGACATTGCGCGCGACCAGATGATTCACGGTCAGCGATACGGTCTCCCGGTCGGCGCCCTCATAGGTAGTCTCGGAGCCAGTGCCGTCATCATCGGATTCGACCAGGTTGTAGAGGACCGAGAAGGCCAGGCGGCCGTTCTCGCCCCGCGGAAACAGGTGCAGCTCCGCGAAGCCGCCCCGCGTGACTTGCGTGTTCTCGACGCCGACGAACCACGGATCATCATCCTCGCGGTAGAGGAACTGGGCGTTGAGCTGCGCCTTATCCCCCAGGTTCACCACCAGGTCCGGGCCGACGTAGAAGGTTTCGTTGGTGGCGCCGGCCAGCTCCACCTCGCCGTCGGGAACGTACTCGGTCGTGCGCCCCCAGTAGCCGAAGGCGCCAACCCGCACCGGTCCGCTCCAGCGCGAGGCGCGCGCGGCGACGTTCTTGTTGCGGTCGTCGTCGAAGCGCACGAAATCGGAGATCCCCTCCTCGCCCACCTCGCCGATCCCGTTGCCGTTGATGATCTGCGCCGAGAAATCGACGCCGCCTGGCAGGGCGCGCGACAGCACGATGCCCCGATCGTAAGTGAGGTTTACGGGCGAATCGCCGACCTTCGTCTTGTAGATCAGGTAATCGTAGCGCTCGAGGCGCAGCTCCCGCTTGAACAGCGGATCGCACACCTGGAACTGGCCGGCCATCAGGGTGAAGCCGCTGCCCAGGATGTCGTTCACCTGGAGGTAGGCGTCCTCCAGGCCGGTCACCGCGCCATGCTCGGCCAGGAAATAGAAGTAGTAAGAAACCTGCCTCCCGATCGGGCCGCCTGAAAGCACCTTCCACACCCAGGGCGACTCGAAATCGGTGCGGGCGCGGGCATCCTCCTTCCAGGAGAGGAACCCCTCCATGCGCACCGCCAGCGGCAAATCGCGCGGCAGGGCCAGCAGCGGATCGCCCACGTCGTAGGTGGCGCGGGCCGGCTCCTGGGCCGCATCGAGCCGGAAACCCCTGGCGGCGAACTCTTCGCCGTACGGCTTGAGCCGGGGAAACGGCGCGTGACAGGTCGTGCAGGACATCTGGTACTTGCGGGCGAAAGCCGGGATCGCGCCGGCGTCGTTCCAGGCGGACGCCAGGGCGAGCGTCAGGACACCGAGCATCAGGGCCGCGCGGCGGGCTCTCGGGTTCATCGCGTGCCTCCTCCCCGTCCTCACAGGACGTTGAACGTGGTCGAGTGGGTGTTGATCAGGACCGGCTGCGACTCCTCGCGCGGCACCTTCAGGTGTTCGGCCACCGAGGAGACGAGGCGGGAGTACCACACTTCGGCCGTGATCGTGACCACCCCGGGCGCGACGTCGTTGGGCAGTTTCCAGCTGAAGGTTTCGTTCACCGCGGCGAGCGGCGCCAGCCGGTAGTCGGGACCGAAGGAGGCGGTGCCCCACTGCGCGACCGTCATCCGGCCCTGCGGATCGAGGTACGGCAGCCGGAAGATGCGGTCGCCCGCAGGCACCTCGCCGTCGCGCTTGAGCCCGGGAAAGCCGGCCACGCCGGTGATGTCGCCGATGTCCTGGTAGGCCATCGCCGTCGCCGAGGCGATCGTCATCTCCTCGCCGGCGAATCCCTTGGCGTCGACCGGCAGATGCCACGTCCGCCCGGCGGCATCGCGGGCCGTCACGTGCAGCCAGAGCACCCGTTCCTCGGCCGAGCCCGACGGGACCTTGTGGCCCGCCTTCGCATTGACCAGCACGGCGGTCAGCTTGACCGGGTCGCCCGGCTCCGCCTCGCGCGCCTCGGGGTGGATCCGCACCTCGACCACGCCGGCCAGCTTGCCGGGATCGTGCGCGCCGTGGAACAGGTGCTGGCGCACGTCGGGCAGCGCCTCGCTGACAGCCGCGGCGTATCCGGCGGCGGGCGGCATGTGGCAGTCCTGGCAGACGATGCCACCCTTCCCCTGCGGCCCTTCCTTCCACTCCAGATGCGTCGACTTCACCCAGAGGCCCCACGGGTTCTTCTCGTTGTGGCAGGTGCCGCAGAACTCGGCGGTGCCGAGGAACGGATTGACCGCGATGCCATGATAGGGACTCTCGCGACCGGCACGGGTGCCCTGCTTCACGGATCCCGGCTCGCTGATCCAGTTGAAATTGAACGGCGTGTCGCCCGCGAAGCCGGTGATCGTGTGACAGAGATCGCATGACACGCTCTCGTTGGCCCGACTGTTGGCCGCCGGATGCGGCGGCGGCACGTCGCCGGCCAGGAAGGCCAGCGGCGCGTGGCAGCCGTTGCAGCCGGCCTTCACGCCCGCCACCTTCATCTCCTTTTCAGCGTGCGGCACCGCGAGCGCGAAATACTCGATTTCGTCCCAGTGGTGTGTGTAAGCCTGCGACATCATCGCCTGTTCGTGCTGCCGGGCGGCATCGACATGGCAGGTCGCGCAGGCCTGCGGACGCTCGTAGTCGTCGTACTTGCGACTGCCGAGCGCGTCATCCCCGGCCTTGGGTTGAGCCGATGCGACCACGGCGGCCAGCAGCAAAGGTGCGGAAACCATCAATGCGATCCTTGCGGCACGCATGAAATACCTCCTCCGGAAGTCGACACCGATTCGTGGCCGGGGATGTGCGGAGAATGTCCGGTCGATCGGGTGTTGTCAATGGCCGGGTGCCTCGTCAGCGACCGGGCCGGCTTGACACCCCCGACGAACGATCGGAAATTGTGCGCAACGAATTCCCGCCCCCGACTCCGGACCACGAAGGATGCTGTGAACGCGGCCTCCGACACGCCGACCGGAAGCGCTCCCGGGCGCAGGCGCCGCCAGGCCACGGCTCTGGCGACGTGTCACCTGCTGCTGTTCGTCGTCCTGCCCATGGCGCACGCGGCGCTGCCGATACACGACAGTTCCGCGGGCGCGCACGCCTGCCCCCTTTGCCAGAGCCTCCAGCGGGGGATCGACGCGCTTCCGACCGGAAACATCGACGCGGTCCAGGCGGCCCCGTTGGCCGCGTCGCTGGTCGAGCGACCCGCCGCCGCCCTCCAGTCCGACGACAACCACGACCCCGCCGCACCTCGGGCACCACCCCCCGCCTGACCTCCGGCCGCGCGTCAGCGCGCCGATCGGTTCCTGAGTCACCAGTCGCCGCCGCCTGGCGCCCCGGACCCCGCGTCCGCGCGTCACCACGGCTGTGCCCGCCACTCCGGACCTGGAGGACAGGCCCCATGCCTCGACGTATCCTGACGCCACTATTCGGCGTGCTGACACTCCTGCTGGCCGGCGCACCGGCGCTGGCCGGTGTGGCCAATCCCGACCTGTCGGCGATCGGTCAGCCGTTCCTGAGACTGACCACCGAGCCCGCCAACCCTGACCGCGACCGCCCGCGGATGGACCCCGGCGAAACCGAACTTGTCTTCGACGCCTTCCTGAACCCGTATGCCAGGGGCTGCTTCACCCTCGCGCTCGACGAGGAGGGGCTGGCGCTGGAGGAGGGCTACTTCACGCTCCTGCGCGGACTGCCCGGTGGCCTGAACCTCAAGGGAGGCAAGTACCGCGTCGGCTTCGGCAAGCTCAACGCGGCCCACCCCCACACCTATCCATTCTTCGAGCGATTTCGCGTGCTTTCGACCTATCTGCCTGGAGAAGAATCGTTTAACGAAACAGGAATCTCGCTGTCCGAGCGGCTGCCGAGCCCGGGCGAGTCCTCGCTCACGGCGTCGGTGGACTGGCTGCAGGGGGATTCCTTCCGGCGACCGCGCGAAGCGACCGTCGACGAAAACGATCCGCTGGCGACGGACGAGGCCGGCGACCGCGCGGGCGAGTCGCGGCCCGCGGTCCTGGGCCGGCTGAGCGCCTTCACCATGGTGGGCGAACGGTCCGGCCTCGAGCTGGGAATGTCGGCTGCGCACGGCACCAACAACGTTGCGGCCGCGACCCGCACAACGATCTGGGGCGCCGACGCCAAGGCGAAGCTCTGGACTTCCGAACGCGCCTGCCTGCTGCTGCAGGCCGAGGCGCTCAGGCTCCGACGCGACGACGCCGGTTGGGACGCCGAAACGGGCGCCTGCCAACTCGAGCGGGTCGACTCCTGGGGCTGGTACGCCTTCGCCGACTGGAACCTCAGCCCGCGCTGGAATGTCGGCGGATCGTACGAACGGTTCCAGCGCGACGACGCAGCGCGGAAGTGGGACCACGCGGTCGGCCTCTTCGCCGGCTGCGCGTTGATGGAGGAAACCACCGTCTTCCGCCTCGGGTGGGAACGGTTCCAGGCCGCGACCGCGGCTGAAGAGCCGGTACCCGAGGCCATAGACACCTTCACGCTGCGGGTCATCTTCGCGATGGGCCCGCACAAGGCGCACCAGTTCTGACCGGGAGGAACCAGCCGATGAATCCGAGAATCGTCCTGCGGACCGGCGCCGTCCTGGCGCTGGCGTTCATGCTGGCCGCGCCACCGCCGGCGGCGGCGAAAGTGAAGGTGGTGGCCTCGCTCACCGATCTCGGGTCGATCGCCGCCGCGGTGGGCGGCGACCAGATCGAGGTGACCGCCGTGGCGAGACCCGCGTCGGACGCGCACCGCGTCGAGGTGCTGCCCTCGTACATGGTGCGCGTGTCACGCGCGCAGTTGTATCTGAAAGTTGGGCTCGGCCTCGATCAGTGGGCCGATCAGATCATCGACGGCTCGCGCAACGGGAAACTCGAGGTGCTCGACTGCGCGCACCACATCGAACCGCTGGAAAAACCGGGAGGCAGGGTCGACGCCTCCCTTGGCGACGTCCACCCCGACGGCAACCCGCACTACTGGCTCGACCCGCGCAACGGCGCGCTCGTGGCGCGCGACATCGCCGAAGCGCTCGCCGGGCTCGATCCGGCGCATGCCGACGATTTCCGGCGGCGGGCCGCGGCGTTCGCCCGGAAATGCGCGGCGAGCCAGACTGCTGCCGCCGCCACGGTGGCCGCGCTGCCCGTGAAGGCCGTCATCACCTACCACTCGTCGTGGGTGTACTTCGCCCACGCGACCGGTCTCGAGATCGCCGGCACGGTTGAGCCGGTGCCGGGCATCCCCCCGACCGCCCGTCACCTGCAGGAACTGGTTGGTCTCATCCGTGAACAACAGGTGCCGGTCGTGCTGCAGGAACCATACTTTTCCAACGAGGCGCCCGCGTTTCTCGCTCGAGAGGCGGGGGTGAGGGTGGCGATGGTGTCGGCGTCATGCGACGACGTCACGCCGGACAGCTACCTCGCCCATTTCAACCACGTGGTCGAACTGATCGCCGGGCGCTGAGCGCCCCGTCCGCGCGGCGGGAAGCGGAACGACCCGCCTCCGCCGCACCACAGCTTCCCGGGGAGTGACCATGGAGGCCCTGCAACTGCCCTTCTTCCGCACCGCCCTGTTGGCGAGTTTCATCCTGGCCGGCATCCACGCCTACCTCGGTTTCCATGTGGTGCGCCGCGGCGTGATCTTCGTCGACCTCGCGCTGGCGCAGATGGCGGCACTGGGCGTGGCGGTGGCGGTCGTTCTCAATCGTCACGAAAATCCCCTTCAGACCTACGCCCTGGCGCTGGCCATGACGCTGATCGGCGCGGCCAGCTTCGCCTGGCTGCGGGGGCAGGAGCGGCGGCACGTGCCGCTGGAGGCGTTCATCGGGATCGTCTTCGCCACCGCGCAGGCGCTGGTCTTCCTGATCCTGGAAAAGAGTCCGGCCGGACCGGAGCATCTGAAGGAGACGCTGGTGGGCTCCCTGTTCACCGCGGACCCGCGCCACGTCTGGAAGACAGCCATCCTCTACGCCGTGATCGGCCTCGCCCACTGGCTGCTGCGACGCCCGTTCTTCGAGATCACGAACGACGCCGAGGGAGCCCGCCTGCGCGGACGGAACCTGTTCCTGTGGGACTTCCTCTTCTACGCGATCTTCGGCTGCGTCGTCACGTCGTCGGTCCAGATTGCCGGCGTGCTGCTCGTGTTCGGCCTGCTGGTGATCCCGGCGGTGGCCGGTCTGATGACGACCTCGCGCACCGGACCGGCGCTCGCCGTGGGCTGGGGGTTCGGATTCCTGGCCTGCCTGACCGGCCTGTGGGGATCGGTGCGGCTCGACCTGCCGGCGGCGCCGAGCATTCTCCTGGCGCTGAGCGGCCTGCTGGTGCTGCTCGGCCCCGGCCTGGCGCTGCGGCGCGGATGCGACCGGGATCAGGCGTCGGCAAGCCTCGCGAGGGCAGCGTTGAGGTCCGACACGCCTTCGCGCCGACGTCCCTCCATGTAGTACCGGAGCACGGCGTCGGTGCCCGAGGCGCGCAGCATGAACCACTGTCCGTCGAACTCGATCAGGGTGCCGTCGCCGGCCCAGAAGATCCTCCGCACGGGCGGCAGCGGCGTGCCGGCCGGCAGTCGCGAGCGAAGAGCCGTTTCCGCCGCGGCCGGTGTCATCGCCTCGAGGGAGCGGAAGTAAGCCACGGTCGCTTCCTTCTTCGCATTGCCAACGGCGCGGGCCGCGTCGCGCGCAGCTCCGCGCAGCGACTCGTCGGCCAGGGTGACGTCACGACGTTCGTAGAAACGGTGCGTGATCCCGTAGTGATCGAGACGATCCAGATAGTAACGCGCGAAGCTGCTCCCCTCAAGATGCAGCCGGGCCGCCAGCGCCAGCGACAGCACGCCGACCTGCATGCCGTCCTTCTCCTTCGGCGCGAGGGAACGGGCGCCGTCGTGACAGCTGGCGAGCCAGTCCCCGTAGCCCATTGCCGCGCCGCCGCTCTCCTCGGCCATGATCAGCAGCCGCGGCCGGGGGCCGAACTCCGTGGCGACCCCTGTCGTGTCGACGGCGCGCGCGGCGACATCGCCGGCGTCATCGTCGGCGAGCTGGTCCTCGAGGTCGCGCACGAGCGCGGCGAAGTGCTTGAAGCCGACCGGCACGCGGAATGTCCTGAGCGCCGTCCCGTGCCGACGGTTGAACGCCTCGGCAAGCTCGCCGATGCTGCGGCTCGTCGGCCAGGTGGTGGCAACGATCCAGTCGCGCGTCGCCAGATCCCCGGTCGCCTGCAGGCTTTCGAGCCGGAGCGCCGTCAGCATGAAGTAGATCTGGTTCGGCTTGAAGAACACCAGGCAGCGGCCCGCGTCGAGTGCGTCGACCTCGAGGCCCGCGGCCACGGCGGACGCCGCGAGATCGGCCGGCGCGGTGGTGACCATGTTGAAACGATCGCCGTCGGGATCCCAGAGGAAGAAGACGTGCGCGCGTTCGTCGCGCAGCAGGCGCTGCGCTCCGACGTTCTTGTAGACCTGCGACTTGCCCGGATCGACGCCATGGTTGACGCCATCGAGCGTGCCGATGCCGTAGTAATCGGACCGTTCCGCGAAATGGGTGAAGAAGACAGCGCCCGCCGGATCGCCCGCGGACAAGCCCCCCTCAACGCCGGTCGGCGACGGGGCCACGCCCAGGCCCAGGCCGGCGAAAACGCGGAGCGCCGTCGCCCCCATCGAACCCCCCTCGCAGCCGAAGGCGGCCCGGAAACCGGCATCCGCAGCGGCGCGCACGTCGTCGAGCAACGCGGTCGGCACGATGCCGCGCAGCGCGGTGACATAGTCTTCCACCGGATCGAAGTCGCGCCGGATGAGCGGATCCGCGGCGGACGCCAGGCGCACCTCCAGCCCCTCGGTCGAGGCGCGCGCGGCCAGGGCGCGCACCCGGTCGGCGATCGCGTCGGCCAGTTCGAGCAGCTGGCCGCCGCTGTCGTCCATCGGCTTCCAGCCCCCCTTGTAATTCTGGCTGTGCGACGCGGTGAAATTCTCCCCTCCGGCCAGTTCCTCGCAGAAGACGCCGAACGAGGAGAGCCAGATCGGCGTCGTGGGCTGCGCCGGCGGGCGCAGGCGGACCGCGATGCCGTGCGCCGCGTAGATCCGCGCCGCCAGGTCGATGAACGCCGGCGTGTGCGGGCGCACCTCGCCACCGACGTGCAGTTCGTCGAGCCCTTCCTCGAGCGCCAGCTGGGCGCGGGCCTCGAGCACGAGCGCCAGCGTGAGGCTGTTGAACGGAACGTCGAGACTGTGCGGGTCGTCGGGATCGAGCAGGTCCCGCCAGCCGGCGGTGCCGAGCTGGAATTCGGACGCCCAGGCCAGGAGACCCGCGCGCGCAGCGAGCGCGGGGGTGATGGCTACAACCTCGGCGCGGACGGCGCCGGGGGTAAACAGGGACAGGCTCGCGCTCATCGGCTCGCTCCTCGGCGGTCAGGATCGTGACGGGCGGAGGAACTCAGTCGTCGCCGGCGCCGGACGGACGCCCGGGACCCCGTCCCCGCCGCCCGGGCCCGCCGGGGCGGCCGCCGGGACGGCCGCCGACGCGCGGCGGCTGCTGGCCGCGCGACTCGACCGCAAAATCGGGGTGGGCCTCCGGCTCTCCCTCGTGGTCCGGGCGCCGACCGCGGGACTCCGGCGGTCGGCCGTCGCGCGTGGGGCCGGGCCGGCCGCGCCGCGGCCCGCCGGGACCACCCTGCCCGCCGGGCGGGTGTCCCCCTGAGCCACCGCCGCGCGGCCCGCCGGGGCGACCGCGCCCGCCCTCTCCCCCGCGCGCCTCACCCGGCCGTCTCTGCGGATGCTCGCCGGAGGCCTTGTCCGGGCGCCGGTTTCCCGACTGATCTCCGTCGCGGGACTGCCCGCGGGGCTGGCCGCGGGGTCGGCCGCGGTGCGTCGGCCCGCCTCCCCGATCCACCGGACCGGCCGGCAGGTGCTTCGGGAAGAGACGATGTCCCACCCAGTCCTCATAGAGCCGCAGCGCCTCGCGCGTCCAGCGTTCCACTACCTGCACGCGCAATATCCGGAGTTCCTTGCGATGCGAATGAAACACCCGCGCGCACTCGAACGGACGCACGGGGTAGATCGTGCACTTGCCGTGATCAAAGAAGATGCAGCGCCCCGGTTCAGCCACTTCGCCAAGGGTCCAGAGCTGGCCCGGCTTCTTGTGATCGCGCAGCTTGTGCGGCATGACGCCGTGGCGCTTCGATCCGTCGGGCATCTCTGCCGTACTGACGGCAAGGTGCTTCTGGAACAGCGCCTCGAGCGTGAGGTTCAGGTAGTCGGCCAGCCGGTCCAACTCCTCCGGCAGGAACCAGCCGGGCGAGTTGAGACAGGCATCCTTGCAGTCGTCGCAGCCGCACGACGTGACCGGCCACTCGGCCAGGCGGCGGGGCGCCTGCCACGGCGACCGTGTCTCCTGGGCCGGTGGCTGACGACGCGGAGCGTGGTCGCCAACCGCGTGGGGCGGCAGCGGGCGAGTCGGACGGCGGGGACGTCCGGAAGAGTGGTCGCTCATGTCAGATCCTCCGGGCAGAACGTATCACAATTGCCTCAGGCGTTGCACAATTCCACAGGACACAGGAACTGCAGCGTCGGCTCGCGCATGCTCACGGTCCCCCGCCGTTTTCCGGCTTGAAAACCGCCGCGAGGCGGTCGAACCGGTCGATCAGCAGATCCGGCGCGGCCGCGCGCACCAGCGCGGGAGATGTCAGCCCGTAGGTGGCGCCGACAGCGACGGCGCCGATCCCCCGCGCGGCCAGGATGTCGTTGGGACTGTCCCCCACCACCACCACGTCGGTCGGCGCCAGCGCGAGTCCGTCGAGACAGGCCGTCAGGTGACCGGGATCGGGTTTGCGGCGCGGCACGTCATCGGCCGCCACGATCCTCCGGAAACAACCGGCGATGCCCAGACCGACCAGGATCGTCCGCGTGAAGACGGCCGGCTTGTTCGTCGCCACGGCCAGCGGCACGGCGGAGAAACGGTCCAGAGTCTCGCGAACGCCCGGATAGAGGGCGGTCGCATCGAGACAGTGCCGGGCATAGTGTGTCTGGAACAGCGCCACTCCCCGCCGCACGGCATCGTCATCGACCACCGGCGACGCATCGTCGGGATGCGCGGAGTGGGTCAGCAGACGACGCACGAGCATCGACGCGCCATCGCCCACGAAGCCGAGCACGACCGCCTGCGACAACTCAGGCCGCCCGAGCATCGCGCGCATGTGGTTCGCGGAGAGCGTAATGTCCGCGCCGGAGTCGGCCAGGGTACCGTCCAGGTCGAAAATGAATGCACCGACGCGGCGTGTCGGGCCTCCGTCGCGCTTCATGGCCCTCCCCGGTGGCCCGTGGATCATAGCCCCACAACGCCCGCGGGGCAAGCGGGGGCGTCGCGACGCCACCATTCATCGTTGTCGCACCCGCCGGGCGACGGTATACTTAACCTCCCGACCAGACGCGGACCGGACGCCCGCCCGGCGCCCTCACGGAAGGAACCGACATGCGAGACGACAACAGGCGCGGCCGGTTTGATGACGAGGACAACCTGTTCAGCGAACTGCGCGCCGAATTGGACGCTGTCGATCAGAATGCGGATTCCGCGCCCGCCAGCCTCGGCCCGAAAGCACCCCCCGACCCGCCGGCGCAGAACCGACCCGGGGCGCCGACGGTCTCCGCCTATCCGCCCGAGGGTTTCGATTCCGACGAGGCGCTGGACCGCCTGCCTTCGCTACCCTCACGCGCCGGCCGTTCCCGCGGCGCGTCGTCGCGCGCGCCGGGCAAACGCCCGTCGCGTTTCATCCTCGGCGCCGTCTGCCTCGCGGTGGTGGGGGCCGTTTTCCTGTTCTGGCGGCCCGGTGGGAAGCCGGAAACGCCGCTCGGCGTCGGCGAGCACACCTCGACCGTCACGCAGGGGAGCGCCCGCTCCACCGCCGAGCCGGTCACCGAACCGGTCGACATCGCCGCGGAGGTGCGTCCGCTCGCGGCCGAGCAGGGGGCGGCGAGCGCCGACGCCGGAACACCGAGCGTCAGAACGCCGAGTCTGACCACGCCGACCAGCAAACGGCTGGTCATCACCCCCCCCCAGACCACCCCCCGAAGCGACCCCGTAAAGCCGGTCATTCAGCCCAACGTCGGGACATCCCACTCCCCGGCGGCAACCGGCTCCGGCGCGCACGCCGTTGCACCCGCCACGTCCGGTACGGCGCGCGCGACCGGCGACGAGCCCCCGCGCAGCTTCGCGATCGATCCGGAGACGACTCCCCCGCCCGCCACGGCATCGGAATCGACGGCGCCCACCGCCCTCGCCGACGCCGCGGAAGCGCCTCCCACAACCACCGTCTCAACGACCGCCTCCGGTGCGCAGCCCGCGACCGAAGGGGCGTGGGCGCTGCAGTTGGGCGCCTTCTCCACGCAGGAGAACGCCGACGCCCTGGCCGGGAAACTGCGCAGCCAGGGCCTGCGCCCCTATATTCAGGCCGGCAGCAGTTCGCGCGGCGGGCTGGTCTTCAAGGTCGCGATCGGCTACTTCGCCACGCGGGAAGCAGCCGTCGCATACGCGCGGAACAATGTGCGACTTCTGGGCCCGCAGGCGCTGCCGATCCACCGCTGATCTCCCGGCCGCGGCCGCGCGCCGCGACAGGGCCGTGCCGGTTCGCGATTCGCCGACGCCGGCCGGCAGGAGGGCACCATGCCGAACGCCGCCATCATCGGGACGGGGCACTATCTGCCGGAACGGGTCGTCACGAACGATGATCTGACGCGGCTGATGGACACGTCCGATGCCTGGATCCGCGAACGCACCGGGATCGCGGAGCGACGCTGGGTCGAGCCGGGCACCAGCGGCGCCGAACTCGCGCTGGCGGCGTCGCGGATGGCGCTCGCCGACGCCGGCCTCTCCGCCGCGGAGATCGATCTGCTCGTCTACGCCACCGTCAACCCCGACTATGCGTTCCCCGGCAACGGGCCGCTGCTGCAGCAGGCGCTCGGCGTCGACACGATTGGCGCCATGGACATCCGCAACCAGTGCACCGGGTTCGTGTACGGCATCGCAGCGGCGCATGGCTTCATCGCCTCCGGCGCGGCGCGGACGGTACTGGTCGTGGGCTCGGAGATCCACTCCACGGGGCTCGACGTGAGCACGCGCGGCCGGGACATGGCCGTGCTGTTCGGCGACGGCGCGGGCGCCGTCCTGCTGCGCGCCACGGACGAGGACCGCGGCGTGCTGGCGAGCGTTTTGCACAGCCAGGGCGAATTCGCGCGCGAGCTGTGGTGCGAGCTGGCCACGGCCCTCGTGCCTGGACGCTGGAACGACGCCCTGGCGGCGGAGGGACGCCAGTATCCGAGCATGAACGGCCGCACCGTTTTCCAGCACGCCATCCGCCGCTTCGGCGAGGCGATCGACGAAGTACTCGCCAAGGCCGGCGTGGCCAAGGACGACGTGGCGCTGTTCGTGCCGCATCAGGCCAACCAGCGCATCACGGAAATGGTGATCCGTCGCCTGGGGGTCACCCCGGACCGGGTCTGCTCGAATATCGAGCGCTACGGCAACACCACCGCCGCCTCGATCCCGATCGCCCTGAGCGAGGCGGTCCGCGCGGGCCGGGTCCGGCGCGGCGATCTGGTGGTGCTGGTGGGCTTTGGCTCCGGATTCACCTGGGGCGCCAACCTGATCCGGTGGTGAGCGGAAAACGGGTGGAACCGCAACTTCAAGCCTGCAAGAGGCTTGCCTTTGCACCTTTCGCTGGACGCCTTCCTCTCCCCTTCTATATTTGAGCCCGACGGACGCCGCCCTCCGCGCGCATCCCGGCGCCGGCCGCGTCAGTCCCATCCCCAACCCCGGCGGCAACCATGTCCCACGACCTCCCTGTCAACGATCCCCGCCTGCGCGGTCCCCTGCCCGACCACGGCGCCTGGACCGCGGAGCAGTACCGCGAACTCGGGCTGAAAGTGGGGCTCGAAATCCACCAGCAGCTGCTGACCGCGCACAAACTGTTCTGCCGCTGCCCCGCCGGCTGCTACACGCACGAATTCGACGCCGAGATCCTGCGCCACATGCGCCCCACGCTGTCGGAACTGGGCGAGTACGACGGCACGGCGCTCATGGAGTTCAAGACGCACAAGGAAATCATCTACCGGCTCAAGAACGAGTCGGTCTGCACCTACGAGATGGACGATGCCCCGCCGTTCGAGCTGAACGCCGAAGCGCTCGACCGCGCGGTGGCGATCGCGCTGCTGCTCGGCTGCCAGGTCGTGGGCGAGGTGCACATCGCGCGCAAGCAGTACCTCGACGGCAGCATCCCGACCGGCTTTCAGCGCACCGCCATCGTCGGTGTGGCCGGCAAGGTGCCGTTTCGCGGCCGCGAGATCTTCATCCGCCAGCTCGCGATCGAGGAGGACTCCTGCCGCGAGGTGAGCGACCGCGGCCACATCCGCACCTACCGCACCGACCGCCTCGGCATGCCGCTCATCGAGACGGTTACCGATCCGGATATGCGGACGCCGGAGGAAGCGGCGGCCGCGGGGCAGCTCCTGCGCAGGCTGGTGCGCGTGACCGGGCTGGTGCGGACCGGCGCCGGCGCCGCCCGGCAGGACGTGAACGTCAGCATCGAGGGTGGCACCCGCATCGAGATCAAGGGGGTGCACAGCCTGCGCGCGATCCCGGCGCTCGTGCATTGCGAGGCGCTGCGCCAGCGCAGCCTGCTGGCCATCCGCGACGTGCTGCGCGAACGGGGCGTGCAGGCCGAGGCGCTCAAGGACCGCACCGTGGACGTCACGCCGATCCTGCGCACGACCGGCTGCGTCTTCATCCGCCGCGCGCTCGACGAAGGCGCGGTGGCCGGGGCCATCCCTCTGCCCGGATTCGGTGGACTGCTGGAAGCCCCCACGCAACCGCGCACCACGTTCCTGCGGGAGTTCTCCGACCGCGTCCGCGTCATTGCCTGTCTCGACGAGGCGCCCAATCTCGTCAGCTCCACGCTCGAGGGGACGCTTTCGAGCAACGAGTGGGTGCGCATCGGCAAGGCGTGCGGAGTCTCTCCCGAAACCCCGGTACTGGTGGTCTGGGGGGGGGCCGAAGACGTCGCCACAGCCGGCCGCGAGATCATGCTGCGCGCGCGCGAGGCGACGCTCGGCGTGCCGTCGGAAACGCGCCAGGCGCTCGACGACGGCACGAACGCGTTCGAGCGCATCCTGCCCGGCCCCAACCGGATGTATCCCGATACCGACCTGCCGCCGGTATGCCTCGAGGACGCGCGGGTGCATGGCATCGCAGCCGACCTGCCCGAGCCGCCGTGGCAGCGGCAACAGCGGCTGAGCGAACTCGGTGTCGGCGAGGATCTTGCCGAGCGCCTGGCGCGCCACCGCGCCTACGATCTCTTCCTCCATCTGGAGTCCCGGTTGAAAGCCGGAACGGCCGCCTCGCCCCAGGGTTTGGCCTCGCTGCTGCTCGATCGCTGCTGCCCCCGCCCGCCCAGTCTGGCCGCCGCCGGCCAATGGTGGGAACGGGTCGTGGAGCGCCTGGCGCGGGGCGAGATCCTGCCGGAGGGGATCTGGACCAGCGATGACGAACCTCCCGCCGCCTGTCCCGACCCGGAGGCCCGCCGCCTGGCGAACGCCGCGCTCGCGGCGTTGCCGCCCGATGGCCCCGCCGAACCGGCCCAGCGCGAGGAGTGGACGATGGGGCATGTGATGCGCGCGTTGCGCGGCCGGGTGCCCGGCCGGCGGGTCCGCGCCTGGCTTAAGGAGGCGCGCCCGTGAGCGACGAATGGAAGGGCTATCGCGATCCGACCCTTGCAGTGCTGAAAGCGCACGGCGCGCGGGTCTGGAGCGAGGCCACGGTCCACACCACGCGTGGCGATTTCGCCGGCTTGATCCTGCCGCGCAGCGAAACGGCCGACCGGGAGCATGTCGTGCTCAAGCTGGAGACCGGCTACAACGTCGGGCTGCGCTTCGACACCGTCACCGGCATCGACGTGCACGGCCACAAGGAAGCGCACTACAAGATTCCGGAGAAGGCGTTTCCGTACGACCCCGTCAAGCCGCGCGTGAAGCTGTTCGGCACCGGCGGTACGATCGCCAGCCGGCTCGACTACCGCACCGGCGCCGTCATTCCCGCCTTCTCGCCGGGCGAACTGTACGGCTCGGTGCCGGAGCTGGCCGACGTGTGCAATCTCGAGACCGAGAAACTGTACGGCGTCTTCAGCGAGAACATGGGGCCGGAGCAGTGGATCGGCACGGCCGAAGCGGTCGCGCGAGAGATCGAGAAGGGGGTGGCCGGAATCGTGATCGGCCACGGCACCGACACGATGCACCACACGGCGGCCATCCTGTCGTTCATGCTGCAGGACCTGCCGGTGCCGGTGGTGATGGTCGGCAGTCAGCGTTCCAGCGACCGCCCGTCGTCCGACGCCGCCATCAACCTGATCAACGCGGCCCGCACCGCCGCCACGAGCGACATCGCCGAGGTCATGGTCTGCATGTTCGGCCCCACGAGCGACCAGTACGACCTGCTCCACCGCGGCACGCGGGTGCGCAAGATGCACTCCAGCTACCGCTCGACCTTCCGCACGATCGGCGACGTGCCGCTCGGGCGCGTCGACGCCGGCGGCGTAACGCCGTTCCGCGCCGACTACCGTCACCGCCGCGATGACAACCGGGTCACCCTCAATACCGGCTTCGACGACCGTGCGGCGATCGTCTACTACTATCCCGGCATGAAACCGGACATCATCGACTCGCTCGTGGACCACGGATACCGCGGCATCGTCATCGCCGGCACCGGGCTCGGGCACGTGAATCGGCCCCTCTACCCGGCGTTGCGCCGCGCGCACGAGGCCGGCGTGGCCATGTTCATGACCGTGCAGACCCTCTGGGGCTACGTCCAGATGTACGTCTACGAAACCGGCCGCGAGATCATGGAACTGGGCGTCGTGCCGGCCGCGAACATGCTGCCCGAGGTGGCCTACATGAAACTGGGCTGGGCTCTGGCGCAGACCCAGGATCTCGCCGAGGTGGAACGCATCATGCTCACGCCGATCGCCGGCGAGATCACCGAGCGCGAACCGCACAACGGCTACCTGGTGCTGCAGGGCGGAATTCCCGAGGTGGACCGGTTCATCTCCCAGTACTGGAAGTAGTCCCCCCCGCGCGGGGAACGCGCGTG
The DNA here is from genome assembly GCA_963732385.1 of uncultured bacterium. Lineage (GTDB taxonomy): Bacteria > Krumholzibacteriota > Krumholzibacteriia > LZORAL124-64-63 > LZORAL124-64-63 > CAVSZB01. Next base: position 1,206,833 of record CAVSZB010000007.1, read on the forward strand.
TCGCTTCAGTGGCAGCCGCAGCCGCCGCACTTGTGCCCGCCGCCCGAGCCGCAGCCGCCGCCGCACCCGCCGCAGCCGGCATGACCGCCGGCCTGACGCGCTCCACCGGTCACGGCGAACGCCGACACCGCCTTGCGCACGCGGCGCGAACCGCAGTCGGGACACGGGACCTTCGCCGACGACGTCGGCACCAGTTCCTCGAACCGGCCGCCGCACTTGCCACACACGAATTCAAAAATCGGCACGGCACTCTCCCGGCGACTCAGTGGACGAGCGCGAACTTGCGAACGGAGGTCCGGGAACCCATGCGCAGTTGCGCCCAGTAGACGCCGGCGGCGGCGCGACGGCCCGCGTCGTCCCGGCCGTCCCAGGTGACGACGTCGTCCACCAGCAGCGTTGCCCGGGCGCCGAAACCGCGCTCGGTCACGAGACGCCCGCGCAGGTCGAACACCCGCAGGGTGACCTCCGACGGCTCCGCCAGACGGAACGTCACCGACACCGGCCCCTCCGGCGTCGCCTTCGCCGGATTCGGATAGATCCCCGTGATGCCGACGCCCCCCAGGGGGGCGGCGGCGGCGCGCCAGCAGACCCAGCGATCCGGGTCCAGTTCGACCGACTGCAGCGTCCCCGCCAGCGGGAAGATGAACTCCGTCTCGCGCGCGGACAGCCGTGCGCGCACCGTCTGCACGCCGGTCGTTGTCGTCACCCGGACCGGGTAGACGTTGTCGAACAACGCCGGCTGCGTCTGCGCCAGCGTGAGACGCAGGGTCGTGCCGGGCCCGCCGAGCCCGTCGAGCGCCTCCTCGCGCCACAGAAGACGCGGCACCTGATCGGTCTCGAGCCAGGGGGTGAAGAAGGCTTCGAGCGGTTCGCCCGCGTAGGTTTCCGCCAGGGCGATGAACTCAGCCGTGTCCCCGTGCCCCAACTGGCGGGTGGAGCCGGTGGCCCAGGCCCGCAGCAGGTCGGCGAACGCGGCATCGCCCATGCGTCCGCGCAGCATATGCAGGATCCAGGCCCCCTTGTCGTAGATCACCCGGCCCGGAAAGATCGGGAACGGATCGTAGACCGTGCTTTCGCCGGCCCAATCGGTGTAACTGCGATGGGAGTCGAGAAAGGCGTGGTAATCCGCGATGCCCCCGCCGTGCTCGGCCCAGAGTGCCTCGGCGTAGGTGGCGAACCCCTCGTTCAGCCAGACATCCGCCCACGCCCGCGGCGTGACCGAATCGCCGAACCACTGGTGCGCCAGCTCGTGCAGCATGATCGTGTCGTAGGCGTTGGTGCCGGTCAGCAACATATTGCCGTAACTCGTGCAGGTCTGGTTCTCCATGGCGCCGCCCCACATGAACTCCGCGTGCCCGTACTTCTCGCCCGGGAACGGCCAGGCGCCGCAACGCTGCTCCAGGAAGTCGAGCATGCCGCACAGCGGCGCGAAATCGATCTCCGCGCGCGCCCGATCGGCGGGGAAAACCCAGTTCTGCAGCGGGATGGATCCGGACGCTTCCGTCACGCAGGTCTCGCCGAAGGTGGCATAGTCGCTCACCGACACCGCGACGAGATACGCCGCGATCGGATGCGCGCTCCGCCACTCCCAGGTCCACGGCAGCCCGGGCGGCGTCTCCGCGCGGAACAGCGTGCCGTTGGACACCGCGACCAGTCCCGCCGGCACGGTCACGGTCACCTCGCTGATGAACTTGTCGTCCGGCCGATCCTTGCAGGGCCACCAATAATGCGCGTACTCCGGCTCGCTGAGCGAGGACACGAGCGGGCCGTCGTCGGCCGGATCGGGGGTGCTGTAGTGGTGGATCTTCCAGGTGAAACCGAAATCATATTCGGTCGCCGGACGTCCGGAGTACCAGACGGTCACCAGGGCAACCTGTCCCTTCACCAGCGTGAAGCCGAGATCCACGGCCAGCGTGTCGCCCGCGTGCGAGAAGGTGGCGGGCCCGCGGTCGGTGCGCACGGAATCCACGGTGAGGCTGTCGACCAGGTCGAGCACCACCCGCGACAACGTCGGGGCCACCGCCCGCAGACGCATCGCCATCACGCCGCGGATGCGCTTCGCCGCCACATCGACGTCAAGCGCGAGGCGGCAGGTGTCGACGCCGTAGTCGGCGCTCGAGACGGCCACCTTGCCAGCCCCTTCGGCCGCCAGCGCGGTCCGGAACAGCGCCGCCAGCGCTCCCTTCTCCACGTCCGCCGCGTGCGGCCAGCGCTCCGCGGCAGGAACCGGCGCCTCGGTCGCGCGCGCAGGGACGGACGCCGGGCCCAGCGCTCCCGACACCGCCAGCAGCAAAGGGAGGCTCGCCATTCGCAGCGGGCGCAAAACGCGGTCCAGACGGGGATTCGCCATGAGAATACAGTCCTTCCCGGGCGGAGAGACGCCACAACTGCGGGCAGTCTAGCCTGTCGGCAGCCCCCGGGCAAGCGGCCGTGACCAGCCGCCGCGAGCGGTCCCGCGCTCGCCAACGCCCCCGCTCGGCTCAGTCGGGAAGCGCCCCGTCCGCCTGGCTGACCAGCCGCGCCCCCGGCGGGACCGAACTGGTGATCCAGCACCCGCCGCCGATCACGGCGCCGCGTCCGATGACGGTCCGGCCGCCGAGGATCGTGGCGTTGGCGTAGATGGTGACGTCGTCCTCGATGGTGGGATGGCGCTTGCCCCCCCGGGCGATGCTGCCGTCGGGGTTGCGCGGGAAGCTGAGCGCGCCCAGCGTCACCCCCTGGTACAGCTTCACGTTCGCGCCGATGACGGTCGTCTCTCCGATCACCACGCCCGTGCCGTGATCGATGAAGAAACCGGGCCCGATCCGCGCTCCGGGGTGGATGTCGACCCCCGTGCGGCCATGCGCCCACTCACTCATGATCCGCGGGATGAGCGGCACGCCGGCCGCGTAGAGCGGGGACGCGAGCCGGTACACCGCCCCGGCGAAGGCGCCGGGATAGCAGAGGATGATCTCGTCGCGGCTGACCGCCGCCGGATCGCCGTTGAAGGCCGCCTCCACGTCGCCCGCCAGCAGGGCGCGCACCGCCGGCAGCTGGTCGAGGTACTCCCGCGCGATCCGCTCGCCGGCCCGCGCGAACCCCTCAGCTCCCTCGTCGCCCTCGGGAGTCCAGAGTTTCGCGCAGTGGCAACGCTCCCGGTAGCAGAAACGCAGGGCGCGTGCGATCACGTCCGTCAGTTCAAGGCACAGGGCGTCGAGTCGCGCCGCAACGAGCACCGCAAGATCGGCGCGCGCCGGCACGTGTCCGCCGTGATAGCCGGGAAAGATCACCGTCAACAGCTGGCGCAAGATCTCCTCGATCCGCGCCTGCGATGGCAGGTCCTTCTCACCCACGCGATTGACCCCGCCGAAACCGGCGTAGGAATCGACGATCGCCCGCGCGAGGTCGTCCCGACGCGGCCCCCAGTCCTGCGTATCCAAAGCCGCCTCCCCGTCGGGGACCAGGTCAGTCCATGAACTCGCGGAACAGATCGGAGGTCAGGTAGCGCTCCCCGGAACTCGCGAGGATGACCACGATCCGTCGTCCGGACATTTCGGGCCGTCGCGCCACCAGCAGCGCCGCGTGCAGCGCGGCCCCCGAGGAGATACCCACGAACAGCCCCTCCTCCCGTGCGGCGCGGCGCGCCATGATCAGCGACTCCTCGCTGGTCACGCACACGATCTCGTCGATCAGGGTCGTGTCGAGGATTGCCGGCACGAAACCGGCGCCGATCCCCTGGATCCGGTGCGGTCCCGGAGCCCCTCCGGACAGGACGGGCGATTCCGCCGGCTCCACCGCCACGCAGCGGAATTCCGGGTTGCGCCGCTTCAGCACCGAGCCGACTCCCGTCAGCGTGCCGCCCGTGCCGACGCCCGACACGAGCACGTCCACCCGCCCTCCCGTGTCGCGCCAGATCTCCTCGGCGGTCGTGCGGCGGTGGGCCTCGGGGTTGGCCGGATTCTCGAACTGCTGCGGCATGAAGGCCCCGGGGCGCTGCGCCATCAACCCGACCGCCCGCGCCATCGCCCCCTTCATCCCCTCAGCGGCCGGCGTGAGCACCAGCTCGCAGCCGAGCGCGCGCAGGATGGCGCGCCGCTCGCGCGACATGCTCTCGGGCATGGTCAGCGTCAGCCGGTAACCCCGGGCGGCACAGACGAAAGCCAGCCCGATGCCGGTGTTGCCCGACGTGGACTCGATGACCTCCTGGCCGGGATGCAGGAGGCCGTCCCGCTCCGCCGCCTCGATCATGGCCAGCGCGATGCGGTCCTTGACGCTGGACATCGGATTGAAGAATTCCAGCTTCGCCACGACATCGGCCGCGGTCGCGTTCAGTTTCGGCAGCCGGACCAGCGGCGTGTCGCCGATCAGGGACAGGATGTCGCGCTGGATGTGCTCGCCGGCGGCCGCGCCGGCCGCTCCCGCGGGGTGTGTGTCCATGGCCATGTCCTCCGGCAGGTTGTCCCGCCAAGCTATGGTCGAACGGAGCGGGCGTCCAGAGGGCGGAGCGCCGGACGGCGCTCAGCCGGACGCCACGCCGCACACGACCCGCTGTCCAAACTCCCGCCATGGACTATAATGATGGGACAATTCGGCTCGATCCGGCGAGGCCGCGCCCGGAACCGCCGGCCGGATGCCACGGGCCCGAACTTCGGGCGCGATCCGCTCGCCGGGAACCTGGACGGGGCCGGCGCTGTAAACCGCCGATTCCCGACGCGCCCCCGTGTCACAAACGCAAGGACGGTGGATAAAGAGATGTTGCGCACACGAGACCTTTTCGGACGCCGGGGCTGGATCGCCCCGGTTCTCATCCTGGTGATGACCGCCGCGGCGGTGTCCTCCCCGGCCCAGGACCTGCCCCAGGGCTTCGCCTCCATCTCCGTGCAGCCCGAGACGCTCGATTTCGGCACGATGGAGCGCAACCAGTCCCGCACGCAGGAACTGACCATTCGGAACGACGGCGGGATCGACCTCGATATCCGCGACGTGACCTCGTCCTGCGGCTGCACCGTGGCCGAACCCGGCAACCGGAAGATCAAACCAGGCCAATCGACCACCCTCACCGTCACCTTCAACAGCGGGGAATTCCAGGGACCGCAGCACAAGACCGTGACAATCCGTTCGAATGACGTGGCCACGCCGGCCCTGGAGATCGTCGTCACCGCCGACGTGCATGTCTCGATATTGCTCGATCCCGTGCGACCGCTGTTCGCTTTCAGACACGCCCGCCGCGGGGAGCGTGAGGAGCGGCAGGCCACTTTCACGGCGTTGGACATTCCGCAGCTCGAGTTGAAGGCGGAACGCGTGCGGGCGGATCTGTTCGAGGTCAGGATCCAGAACGGCGTCGACGGCGATCCGCGCCGGGGAATCGTCACGCTGAGTATCCGGCCCGACGCCCCCTACGGTTCAATCAACGAGATCGTGCGCATCGGCACCAACGATCCGAAACATCCGTCGATCGATTTCGAAGTGTTCGGCGAAGTCCTGCACGACCTCGAAGTCAACCCGACGCAGGTGAATCTCCGCTACGTGGAACGCGGCAAGCCGGTCCGCCGCGAATTGCGGGTGAAGGCCACCTTCACGGGGCTGAAGTTCAAGGTGACCGACGCGCAGATCGACCTGCCGGAATTCAAGGTGACCATCGAGCAGCGCGCGACCGGGGAGGATGCCGTCATCGTGCTGAGCGGAACCCCGATCGCCCCGACCGACCCGCGCGCGATCGCCGCGCAGGGACGCATGCAGGGCACTCTGCGCATCTTCACGAACCACCCCGAGCAGCCTGAACTGCAGGTTAAGGTCACCTACCTGCTGCGCCTGTGAAAGCGTTTCTCCTCCCGCGGCGCGGCACGGCGCCGCGGGAGGCCCTGTTTCTGCTGGGCCTCGCCCTGCTGCTGACGGCCGCTTCGTGGATGACCCGCACTCCGCGTCTGCCGCTGCGCGTCGATTCACGGACCTACCGCCTCGAACTGGGCTTTCCGGTCCTCAGCCCGACGGCCGCGCTGGCCCTCTATCAGGCGGGCGAACACCTGTTCATCGATCTGCGCGACGTCGACCCCGCCGTGACGCCGCACATTCCCGGCTCGTTCTCCGTCCGCGAGGCCTCATTCGCGAACGACCTGCTGGCGGCGCACGAATTCCTCGGCCCGCAGGAGAAAGTGATCCTGTGCGGCGACGGCAACCTGCCGGCCGCCGCGGCCATGGCGGCGCGTCTGCGCGACCGGGGCTATGACGACATCAGCCTGCTCGAGGGGGATCTGTCGGCGTGGCGCCGGGCGGGAGGCTCCGTCTCCGGCGGGAAGGGCGACCATGAATAGCCCCCACGCCACGCAAACACCGGCCCCCGCCTGGCCGGCCGCTCTGGGACTCGCCTGCCGATTCGCCGCCGGCGCTACCTTCCTGTACGCCTCGCTCGACAAGATCGCCGACCCCGCCGGCTTCGCGCGGGCGATCTTCCATTACCGCCTGCTGCCGACGGCGCTGCTCCACCCGTTCGCGCTCCTGCTGCCGTGGCTCGAGGCGGTGGCCGGCGTCGCTCTGCTGGCCGGCCTGCTGCGCCGCGGCGCGGCGCTGCTCGCCACCGCCATGACCGTGATGTTCCTCGGGGCGATCGCCGCGGCGCTGGCGCGCGGGCTGGACATCACCTGCGGCTGCTTCCACACCGAGGGGGGCCACGCCGTAGGCGTCGGTCTGCTGTGGCGCGATCTGGCCCTGCTCGCCGCCTGCCTGGCGCCTCTTTGGCTGGGGGAACACGATCGCTGGACCCTCGACGCGCTGCGCCCCCGGCGCCGACGGACGGGGTGCCCCGCAGGCGACTGATATTGGGATTTCCGATCGCTCGTCGCGATTGACAGCCGGCCCTCAACGCTTCATTTTCCGCAGTGGAACCGACTCGCCCCGATCACCGACCGTTCAGACCAAAGGAGCCGCCCATGCCTGCGTTCGTTGACTCTGGAAAATGCACCGCCTGCGAGGACTGCATCTCCACCTGCCCGGTCGAGTGCATCAGCCTGGTCGATGGCAAGGCCATGGTGAACGCTGACGACTGCACCGATTGCGAAGCGTGCGTCGCAGCCTGCCCCGAGGAAGCCATCTCGATGAAGTAGGGCGCCCCTGACCGGCGCACCGACGCAAGGGGTCCCGCCGACCGCGGGACCCCTTGCATTTCCTGGTGCCCTAAAAATTGTTGCCGGATTCATCCAGGGGCGTCGGCAGGCACTTTCAGGTCGCACCACCGGGAGCGTCACTCCCGTGCCTGGATCTCCTCCAGCACGACCGCCGTCCCGTAGGCCATCAGTTCCGCCGCCCCGGCCATCACCTCGGCCGAGGCGAAGCGCAGCCCGACCACCGCATTGGCGCCATTGGCGGCGGCCTGCGCTGCGAGGCGGTCGAGCGCCTCTTCGCGCGCCTCGGCCATCATCTTGGTGCACTCCGCGATTTCGCCCCCGACCAGGTTCTTGAGGCTGGCCAGCAGATCGTGGCCCAGATCGCGCGCCCGGACGGAGTTGCCGCGCACCAGTCCGATCACCCGGGTCACGCGCGCGCCGGGCACCTCGTCGATCGTCGTCAGCAGCATCCTGTCCATCGGATCCTCCCCGCGCATCAGCGCACGACGTCCTTGTAACGCGTCCGGCGGCGGACATGCAGCCGCTCCCGCACCGTCGCGCCCAACAGCAGCAGGAGACCGCCCGCGGCCGTCAGAACACCCGCCTTCACCCACCAGGGCAGAGTCACTTCGTGCAGCAGCGCCCCGATCCCGAGCCCCAGCCCCCACGCGCCCAAAACGGCGACTCCGGCCAGCAGCAGCCCGGCGCCCAGACGGCGCCCGGCGCGCTGGGCGAAGCGGGTCTGGAACGACTCCCACGCCTCGGAAGGCGCCTCCCGCAACTGCAGCGAACCCATCACGAGATCGAAGCGGCGCAGGCGTGCGGTCTCCTCCCGGCACGCCGCGCAGTGCGTCAGGTGCGCCGACACGCTCGCGGCCTGTCCGGCGTCGAGTTCACCGTCGGCCCAGGCGGTCAGCCAGGCCGCGTCGCGCGTGTGATCGAAGGAGGCCGGTTCGCCGTTCATCCCCCATCCACCGCCTCGAGCCGGTGGGCCAGGCGCATTCGCGCGGCGTGCAGCCGCGACATCACCGTGCCGATCGGAATGTCCAGAACCGCCGCGATCTCGCGATATTTAAGACCCTGGAACTGGTGCAGCATGAGCACCTCCCGCTGCTCGACAGGCAGCGTCTGGATCTCCCCCCACAGCCGCCGGCGCAGGTCCTCGCCCTCCGCCTCGTCCAGCGGGGAAGGCCGGCTGTCGGGCCGGTTCACGTACTCCAGCGGCACGTCGCCGCGATGCCGTTTCTCGTCACGGCGCTGGTTGAGCGCGCAATTGCGCACGATCCGGTACAGCCACGGGTAGAACGGGTCGCCCTCGCGGAACCGCGGCAGCGCTTTCCAGACCCGCAGGAACGCCTTCTGGGTCGCATCCATGGCATCATCGCCGCTCCCGGCCAGGCCCAGCGCCACTCCGTGGGCACGGCGCCAGTAACGCCGCACCAGGGCTTCGTAGCCCGCCTGATCGCCGGCGAGAAAACGCGCGATGTCGTGGGCATCGGCGAGCGCCGGATCGGGCGTCGGCTCTCCTACCCGGTCCGCGGCGGCAATATTCGGGGCGGGTTCCGGCCGAAGCGGCTCGTTCACGGCCCGTTCCCGCCGTCGGCGGGCGGCCAGGCCTGTCGCCAGGGCACCTCGGGCGCCCCCAGCGCGTGTCCCACCCAGCGGGCGGCCACGAACAGGAAATCGCTCAGCCGGTTCAGGTAGACGACCGCTTCGCCCGGCAGGACGACCCCCGCGGCGGCGGCGGCCACCGCCCGCCGTTCCACCTGGCGACAGACGGTCCGCGCGACGTGACAGGCGGCCGCCGCCTCGCCACCGCCCGGCAGGACAAAAACCTGCAGCGGCGGCAGGTCCGCCTCGAGTTCGTCGATGAGCGCCTCGACGGCCCCAGCGGCCACGGCAAGCGGCGGCGCCCCCTCCCGCGCCAGCCGGACGGACCGCTCGGGATCGGCCAGGATCGCGCCGAGATCGAACAGCTGCGCCTGCAGGCCGGTCAACCGCTCCAGCAGCGCCGGCAGGCGGGCGAGCAAAGGAGCGTCGGCGCCGGGACCGGGCGTCCGCGCTTCGCGCGACGCGATCGCGATGGCCAGCCCCAGGGCGCTGTTGCATTCGTCCACGCCGCCGTAGAGGTCGACGCGGAGATCGGCTTTCAGGACCCGTGCGCCGCCGAGCAACGAGGTCTCGCCACGGTCGCCCGTGCGGGTATAGATGCGTGCCATGATCCTCCTCCCGCGCCGGCTGCGGCCCGACCGCCGGGCCGGACCGCGTCATGCTAGCAGGCGACGCGCCGCCGCGCACGGTCGATCAGCGGACGATGGTCAACCCCGCCTCGGCCCCTCCGGCGCGGACCACATAGCGGCCGGCCGCGACAGCCCGCCCGGCGTCATCGCGACCGTCGAAGCGGCAGCTCCCCCGGCCGTCGCGATCGAGCGCGACACTCGCCGAACGCACCCGCCGACCGCGCAGGTCGTGCAGCGTCACCGCTACGACCGTCAGCGGCGGCCCCTGCAGCCCGATCTCGCAGCCGGGATTGGCCGGGTTGGGCACGGGCAGCCCCAGCCGCAGCGCCCCGGCGGCCGGGACCGGGTCCGGTGTCACCGTCAGCGCCGGCAGGCGCGGCAAAACGATCCAGGCGGGCGGCAGGCCGCAGGCAATGGCGGCGCCTGTCGCTTCGCTCCCCGTCCAGGCGTCGAATACCCGCAGACCGGCGGCCGCCGATGTGCGGTCTGCCACGTAGAGCCACGCGCCGCCGTCCCAGGCGAGATCGGGGAAGGCATACTCGTTGGACGCGCGCGCCGTCGCGCCGACCGCCCCGGTGTCGGGCCGCCATGCCTTCACCGAGGTGGCGAACGAGGCGTCGCCGACGATCGCCCAGGCGTGGCTGTCGTCGACCACCGTGAAATCGAGCAGGTCGCCGCCGAGCGTCGCTTCGGTCACCAGGAAACCGCGGCTCTGCAGCGTGACGAGGTCGACCTCCTCGACACCGCCGTCGACGACACCGTAATAACCGACGCACCCGAGACGCAGACGCAGGCCGCCGGGCGCCAGTTCCGGCTGACCGGACGGATTGCCGCCGGTCAGCCAGACCGGATCGACCTCCGGGGTGGCCGGCGCCGCGTCAACCCAGCCCTGCGCCGCCATATCGAAGACCAGGAGCGCGCCGGGACCGGTCGGGACATAGTAGTTGTGCCGGTCGAGTCGCTGCGCGGTGATGTACAGACGCCCGCCGTACGCCTCCATCCAGCCGGTCTCGGGCAGGCCGTCCGCGTCGGCGAACAACGCCGTGGAGATCGTGCCGGTGACCGTCCCGGAGACGACATCCACCCTCAGCAGAAGCGCGGCGTCGTAGCACGAGACCCAGGCGGTGCCATCGGGAGCGAAGGCGATGTCCTGCGGGTTGCGCCCGCCGCCGAGGCTGAACTGCCGCACGGTGCGCCAGCCGTCGGCCGGGTCGAGAATCTGCACGTTGCTGCCTCCGGCCCGGTTCACGACGTAGACCAGCCCGTCGTGCCAGCGCGCCACCGCGTCGACCCCGAGCGTGGCGACGTCGCGGGTGACCGTCCAGGGAGAGACGCGCGCGAAGGCGCCGGCCGAGGCCGGTCCGGTGTAGTCGGCGCAGATGACCAGGCCGGTGTCCCAGGCGGCCGTGGCGGGGAGAGCCACGAGCGCCACGAGCACGAGACCGCGGACAGGCATCAGGAGGCGCGAAGTCGCGGCACGGGCAGTGCGGATCATGGTGGAGGTCCTTCCGGCGCGCTCAGCGCGCGAACAGGGAGACGCGGACCTGGCGCCCCGGCAGCGGGAAGCCCTCCACGTCGTACACGGTGTTGTCGGTGACGTTGACGATCTCGGTCGTGACGGTCAGCGCGCGCCCCGGCCCCGAACGCCAGGTCCGCGCGAGCGAGAGCGACAGCAGCGTGCGCGCCGGGGCCCGGTCGCCCGGCGTGTTGTAACGGTCGCGGAAGCTGCCCGATTCGTGCGCCACCTCGATCCCCGCCTCCCAGGCGCCGGCCGGGACCGCGCCGCCCAACGACGTCTCGATTGCCGGCAGGAACGGCAGCTGCCGGCCGCGGTAGGCGGGATCGACGCCGCGGTCGCGCGCATCCTGCCAGGTGGCGTTCGCAAACCAGCGCGCGCCCCCTTCCGCGCCGCCCCCCGCCTCCCACTCCACGCCGTCCGCCCGCGTCAGGCCGATGTTGCGCGCCTGACTGGTGCGCTGGGAGTTCTGCACCCAGACGACGGCCCGGTCGGTGACGGTGCTGAACAGCGCCAGCCGGGTCCAGCGTCCCCCGCCGCGGGCGCCCCAGCGCACGCCGGCGTCGTACGCCGTGATCTTCTCCGGTCGCAGGGCGCGGTTGCCATCGACGCCGCCACGGTGACCGAACAACTCGACCCAGGTCGGCGCGCGCAGCGCGCGCGAGGCGTGCGCCTCCAGGAAGAGGCGCGCCGGCCGCGCCTCCCAGATGGCCGCGACCGAGGGCGAAACCGCGTCCTGCACGTGCGGCGCCGCGAGCGGGATCTCCGGCAGCCACGGCAGCGCCGGCAGCGGCGGGAAATTGTCGGTGAGATGCTGCCAGCGCCATGACGGCGCGACGGTCAGGCGGGGACCGTACAGGTCGCAGCGCAGCGAGGCGAACGCCGTGACCGACGTGCGCACGCGCAGCGGATCCTCGGCGCCGGAGCGGCGCTCGTCGTACCATTGCCGTCCCCAGTCGCCCCCGGCGGTCAACTGGACCCGGCCGGTCGCCGCCTCCGGCAGCGCCGCGACGCGCACGATCGTCAGGCGTCCGGAGACATCGCGGTTTTCGCTCCGGGTGGTGCCGGGCGGATCCCAGCCCACCTCGCCCGCATCGTCGTGCAGCAGTTCGAGGGTGCGGACGCCGGCGGCGTCGAGGCGCAGCCCGCTGCGGGTATCTTCGAGCGAGAGACGCAGGTCGCGCCGCTCCCGGCGCACCCGGGCCCGCGGACTCTCGTAGCCCAGCGGACCGGGCCGGCCGCCGTCGCGTCGGTACAGCCCGGTCGAGCCGTCCGCGCGCAGCCGCCCGCCGTCCCAGCGACCCGACAGCGCACCTCCCCACTCTGTGAAATCGGCGTTGACCCGCTCCCGTTCGCGGTCATCGTCGGGATTGGCGAAGGTCTGGTTGTGATCGAGGAAGAGGTAGTCGTTGCGGATCGTCCGGCCGTGCAGCAGCAGCATGCCTGCGCGACGACCGTCGCCGGACCGCCAGCCGTCGGTCACCCGCCCGCCGCGGTCGCCGAACGAGCCGCCGAACAGGCGCACCGCCGCCCCAGCCTCGCCCGAAGCCCGGGTGATCAGGTTGATCGCCGCCGCGCCGCCGCTCCCCCCGAAGCGCGACGGCGCGGGCCCGCGATACACCTCCGCGGCCGCGAAGCGCTCGAGCGGGAGGCTGGCCAGGTCGATCCGGCCGTCCTGCGCGTCTGACAGCGGCACGCCATCGACCAGCAGCGCCACCTGCGCGCCGCTGGCGCCGCGCAGCGTCGGCACGCTCTCGGCGCCGAGTCCGCCGTAACGGCGCAGGTGCAGCCCGGCCGCCGCGGCGAGCAGCCCGGCCAGGTCGCCGCCTCCCCGCGCGTCGGCGAAGCGCACGACCGTCACCAGGTCCGGCCCGGCCGGCGCCGCGTCGCGGCCGGCCCGCGCGGCGTCCACGTAGACGGTGTCGGTGAGCCCGCCGTCGAACAGCGGCGCGCCCGCCTCGCCAGCGGTGGCCGCGATCTCCGGTAGCGGTTCGCAGGTGAAGTCGAGGATGGCGGCGGTGTCGGGCGGCGCGGCCCCGTCCGGCACGGCGGCGGCGCCGTCGAACGGCAAGGCCAGGCCCGCGGCCATGACCAGCCCCCAGGCCGGCAGCCGGAACCGTCGGAAAAGTCTCCCCGCAGGGAAAACCAGGAGAAGCCCGTCCATTGCCGACCTCTCCCACGAAAGTCAGGCAACTCGGGTTCGCGATCGGTCTCCTGGCTTGCGGGTCAGCCTACTCGCCGCGCCTTCCCGGCCCGGGGCGCGCCATGCGCGCGGGAGGACCAGTGGCTGGGGTGCGGTTTTCGTCGCCGCTCACAGTGGCGGGGCCGCGCCGGATTTTCACCGGCTTCCGGTGGATGCGAACCTTTCATTTTGGCATTACGCCACGCCCCAAGGGCGCCAGGGGCACACTAGACCGCCGGGTAGTCCCTGTCAAGAACGCGCCGCCAGATCCGCTCGTGGTCGTCGGGCGCGGCGCTCGCCAGCAATACCGCGTCTCCCTCCCCGATCACGGCGGGGGCCCGGGTCTGGATGAGCGGCTCGGGCGCCGCGGCAAGGTAGTCGGCCTCGGTGTAGGGGCGATAGCGAAGCCAGAATCCGAGGTGCCAGAGGAAGAACCGCTCGACGCGCGTCTGCCCCTTCGCATCGTCGCCGAAATGCTCCGTGGCGTAGTCGTAGTACCGCCGCAACAGCGCCCACCGCTCGGCGGGCGACGGCAGGATGGCCCGCCCCTCCCTGATTTCCTGGAAAACCCACGGTTTGATCAGCGCGCCGCGCGCCACCAGCAGCGAGGCTACTCCGGATCCCGCGCGCCGGGCCTGCGCGTCCCACGGCGTCAGCAGGTCGCCGTTGCCGATCACCGGCACCGACACCGTGGCGACCACGCGCGCGATGATGTCCCAGTCCGCGGCACGCCGGTAGCGCTGCTCGCGGGTGCGGCCGTGGACCATCAAAGCGTCGGCGCCGCCGTCGACCGCGGCGCGGGCCGTCTCGAGGACATTGATTTTTCCCTCTGCGTAGCCGGAGCGGAGCTTGACCGAGAGCGGCACGGCGATCCGCGCGCGCACCGCCTCCACCACTTTCGCCAGTTTCTGCGGGCGTTTCAGCAGAGCGGCGCCCGCGCCGCGGCGAACGACCAGGTCGATGGGACAGCCGAAATTGAGATCGATGAAACAGGCGCCCAGTTCGACGGCGCGCACGGCCGCTTCGGCCATCACCTCCGGTGATTTGCCACAAAGCTGGACGCCGAACGTCGTCTCGCTCTCGTGATGACGCAGCAGCGGCAGTTCGCCCCGGCCGCCGGCCGCCAGTTTGTCCGCCATCACCATTTCGCTGCAGGTCAGATCAGCGCCGAACTCCCGGCAGAGGCGTCGGTACGGCAGGTTGCCGCCGTTCGCCATCGGCGCCATCACGAGGCGTCCGCGAAAAAATTCGGCGCCATCGGGGCTGCGGTCGGTCACGCGGAATCCCTCCCGGGAAAGCGGCGGCCGCCCTCCGGGGCGGCCACACGCGGAAACGGTGCCGGCCGGGCAGCGGAACGTCCGCCGCTCAACCGCCGTCGAGCATCGGACTCTCGTCGAACCCGTGCCACTTTTCGGGGTGCTCCAGATAATCGTGGGTGTTCGAGAGCAGCTGGTAGTGCACCTGCTCCTCTGCCGCCAGATGGCGGAACATATCCCGCGCCAGCGGCGAGGCGACCTGACCGGCGGCCTCCGTGTACATTGCGTACCCGCGACGTTCGACCTGCATGGCGCCGCGGATGATCTCGAGGTCTTCCGGCACGAACTGGTAGGGGTCTTTCGCCCCCGACAGGGCGCTCTCGAAAATTTCCCGCGGGCCCTGGTGGGAATGCTCCCCGTGATCGGCCAGCACCTGCAGATCGTGGGTCCGCAGGAGATCGTCGCGCACCCTGACCAGATGCTCACGATGCCCCGCCTCGTCCTTCGCCAGCGACTGCAGGATGCGCTTTTCCAGTTCGGACCCGGAGTCGCCGGCCCGCTGGTTGAAGAACCGGATCCCTTCCTCTTCAAAAACAATAGCCTTCGCCAGGATGTCCAGGCACAGCTTCACGTCATCGCCCATGTCACCCTCCCGTACACCCGGCGCCGCGCGTTGGCGGCGCCCGGGCATGAAATCCACCGGTATTTCGGTCCGGTTTCCCGATCTGGAAGTCAATGGTAACGCTCCGCCGGAAAAATGCCAAACCGGCCCACCTGAAGTCTGGATACTTGGATTCGATCCGGATATGATCGGCCATGCTCGTATCGATTCCGGCCGGCGCCGCGCAGGTCGTCCGGCTGTTCACCGGGTTCCCGCGGGAGGATGGGTATGGCGACTCTGAAGAAGACGCTGGCGGCGAAAATCCCCGCCTGGCGAGAGGAAATGCGCGCGTTGCTCAAGGCGCACGGCGAGTTCAAGATCGGCGACGTGACCGTCGGCCAGGCTTATGGCGGCATGCGCGGCGTCAAGAGCATGGTGTGCGACACCTCCGAGGTACCGCCCGACATGGGCCTGATCATCCGGGGCACGCCGATCGCCCAGTTGAAAGACCGCCTGCCGGAAGAGATTTTCTTCCTGCTTTGCACGAATGAATTGCCCGATCGCCGGGCGCTCAAGGCTCTCCAGGAGGATCTCGCGGAGCGCTCCCGCGTGCCGGCCTATGTCTGGAAGGTCCTCGAGGCGATGCCGGCCAACTCGCACCCCATGTGCATGTTCGACACGGCGATCCTCTGCATGCAGCGCGAGTCGAAATTCCAGCAGGCCTACAACGCCGGCATGCGCAAGGACGAGTACTGGGAGCCGATGCTGGAGGACTCGCTCGACATCCTGGCCAAACTGCCCGCCATCGCGGCCGGCATCTACCGGATGCGTTTCAAGAAGGGCGCGCGCATCGCCCCGAAGAAGGACCTCGACTGGAGCACCAACTACGTGCGCATGCTTGGCTTCAAGGATCCCGGCGGGGAGTTCGCCGACCTGATGCGCCTCTATCTGGTCCTGCACAGTGACCATGAGAGCGGCAACGTCTCGGCGCACACCTGCCACTGCGTCGGCTCGGCGCTGTCGGACGCCTACTATGCGGTCTCGGCCGGCCTCAACGGTCTGGCCGGTCCGCTGCACGGTCTGGCGAACCAGGAGTGCCTCTCCTGGATCCTCGAAGTCCACAAGAAATTCCAGGGGGTCCCCACGGACGAGCAGCTGCGCAAGATGGCCTGGGACACGCTGGCCAGCGGCAAGGTGATCCCCGGCTACGGCCATGCCGTGCTGCGCGTCACCGATCCGCGCTTCGACGCCTTCCTCGAGTTCGGGCTCAAACACTTCCCTGACGATCCGGTCATGCACATCGTGGGTCAGGTCTTCCGGATCGTGCCGGGGGTCCTGCGCGAACAGGGCAAGGCCAAGGATCCGTGGCCCAATGTCGACGCCGCCTCGGGCGCGCTGCTCTACCACTACGGGCTGAAGGAGCAGTCGTACTACACGGTGCTCTTCTCGGTTTCGCGCGCCATGGGCATGTGCTCGCAGCTCGTGGTCAACCGCGCCATCGGCGCGCCGCTCGAGCGGCCCAAGTCGGTCACCACCACGTGGGTCAAGAAGACGGTCGGCTTCGCCGGTCCGGCGCCGGCCGCGCCGCAAGGCTGACCGTCGTCATCCGTGTCCGCGCAGCAGGGCCGGCCCCCGGGGGCCGGCCCTCTCTGTTCATCGGGATGCGGATGTGCTATAATATGCATAGTTTGGCAACCGAAGGCCGGCCGATCAACTCAGCCTCCGCAAAGGCGGTCCTCCCATGTCCTCGCCCATCTCCCGGTTGCGCCTGGCGCTGCTGGCCCTCTCCCTGCCCCTGCTGCTGGCCGGCCCGGCCGGCGCCGGCGTGACGATCCACTGCCTGGACGTCGGCCAGGGGGACGCCACCCTGATCGTCTCCTCCAGCGGCAAGACGCTGCTGTTCGACGCCGGCGACAACGGCAAGGGCACGTCCGTGGTCGTCCCCTACCTGACCGCCCTGGGCATCGGCCAGCTCAACTACATCGTGACCAGCCACTATCACGCCGACCACATCGGCGGCGTGGACGAGGTGTGGAACGCCCAGGGGGCGGTGCTCGACGCCGTGTACGACCGGGGCTGGAGCTACACGACGGCAACCTACAACACGTATGCCGCGCTGGTTGCCGCCAAGCGGGTCACGGCCACCGACCTGCAGGTGATCGACCTCGGCGATGGCGTCACCGCGACCGTGGTCGCGGTCAACGGCAACGGCTTGCTGGCGCCCCCCTTCACCAGCGGCACCAACGATGAGAACGACTTCTGTCTCGCCCTGCACGTGCAGGCGGGCGACTTCGACTATTTCCAGGCGGGCGACCTGAGCGGCGTCAACGACTCGTCCTACAACGACATCGAAACGAGCGTGGGGCCGCGCGTAGGCGATCTCGAGATCTACCACGTCGATCACCACGGCTCCTACTCGGCGAGCAACGCCAACTTCCTGGCCGCCACCGATCCGAACGTGGCGATCATCTCCGTGGGGTCGAACAGCTATGGCCATCCCGCGCAGGTCACCCTCGACCGGATCGCGGCGGCCGGGGCGTTCATCTACCAGACCGAGCTCGGCTCCGGCGGCACGCTGCCGGCCTCCGAGCTCACGGTGGTCGGCGGTCACATCGTGATCGCCACGACCGGCTACGGCACCTACACGGTCAACGCAGACGTCTGGCCGATGGACGAGCCCGACCTGACGCCGGTGCCGACCGTCACCGCCTTCGCCCTGCTCGGCAACTATCCCAATCCGTTCAACCCGCTCACGAACATCCGCTTCGTGACCGAGCGCGGCGGGCCGGTCGCCTTCACCGTCTACGATCTGGCCGGACGGCGCCTCATCGAGCGTTCGTTCGAGGCTGAGCCGGGCACGCAGAGCGTGCTCTGGGAGGGACGGGACAACGTCGGACACGCGCTGCCGTCGGGCGTCTATCTCTACCGGCTGCAGACGCCGGAGGGGACCGGCGGCGGGCGCATGATGCTGACGAAGTGAGGCGAGCGTGGGTTCAGGAATCGGCCGGCGCCGGCAGGTCCGGGGCCGGCCGTTTCGTGTCCGGCGTGCCCGACGGGTCCGGCGCGGCCACCGTCGCGACCGCGGCAACCGCGCTCCAGGCCGCGAACCAGCCGAGCCAGACCTGCGAGAGGTAGTGCTTGCGGTCGTTCACGCGCGACCAGCCGGTCAGGAGCGAGCCGGCGTAGGCCGCGGCGCGCCGCCACGGCCCGTCCGCCATGCGGGCCGCGGTCAGCCACGGCACCGCGCCCATGAAGGCGTGCCCCGAGGCGGAATTGTCGTCGCGCAGCGGACGACCCCAACGCGGGCCGCGAAGACCGTCGCCGTCGGTGGGACGCGACGCGCCCAGACCGTACTGCAGGCTCCACAGGAGCGGCAGACCAACGACCATCGCCTCGAAATTGCGCCGGCCCCAGCGGGTGAGCGCCGAGGAGCGCCAGCGCGCGTCGAGCAGGGCGACGAGCCCCCACGCCAGAAACCAGGGCCGCTCGCCCAGCGTCTTCGCCCCGCGCGCCAGGGCGTCGCTGCGCGCCGAGCGGACGCGGTCGCGATGCCAGTGGTCCGCGCGATGATCCAGGCCGGAATAGATCAGCGCGCCGGCTCCGAGCAGCGCACCACCGAGCTGGAGAAAGCCGCGGCGGCTGTAGCAGCGCCGGCCGGCCTCGGCCAGCCGGGAGGCGCCCGCGTTCAACGGGCGCCGTCCGCGCGCGGCAGCAGCCCGGTCTTGCCGCCGTCCGGTCCCACCGCCACGTACACCAGCCGCGCCTCCGTCACGCGCACGATTTCGCGCGTGTCGAGCCGCTCCGCGTCCACCTCGATGTCCACCGTGACGGACGTGGTCCCGCTGCTGACGACGCAGCCGCGGAAGGTGACCAGGTCGCCGACGTTCACCGGATGCAGGAACCTGATCCCGTCCGCGTGCACGGTGACGAAGCGGTTGTCGAAGACGTCGCGGGCGCAGTGCGCGCCGGCCTGATCGAGGTAGGACATGATCACGCCGCCGAAGATCGTGCCGTACATGTTGGTGTGCATCGGCAGCAGGGAGATCTTCAGGTATTCCTTCATGACGAACTCGTTCATGACGCTCCCTTCAACCGGTCAGGCGGCCGCGGCCAGCAGGCCGCCGACGATTTCGGCCAGCGCCGGCGCCGCGGTCAGGCCGGGAGATTCGATGCCGATGAGGTTCACCAGTCCGGCCAGCTCCCCCGTCTCGCTCCGCAATGCGAAGTCGGCGAACCCCTCGCGCGCGCGCGCCAGGCGCGGGCGTACGCCGGCCCAGTCGGGGGTCAGATCGTCCGGCGCGAGGAACGGCAGGAAACGGCTCGCGCCGGCAAAGAAGGCGTCGCGGCGGACCGGGTCGACCGCGTGGTCCTCGCGCGGGACCGGCAGCGGCTCCACGTCCGGCCCCAGCCGCATCCGGCCCGACAGATCGAGACAGAGGTGCACCCCGAGGCTCGACCCGTCAGCCGGCGGCACCGGATAGACGAGGCGCGCCACCCGCCCGGCGTGCCGCGCGGCGAGCGCGAAGTAGTTCCCCTTGCTCCAGCACAGGCGCAGGCCGGCCGCGTCCACGTCGAGCCCGGCCAACGCCGCCACCGCATCGCTGTGCAGTCCGGCGCAGTTGACCACCCGACGGCTGACGTGGGTCCAGGTCTCGGCGCCGCGTCGCGCCGTCACCTGCCAGACGCCGGCCGCGGGGGCCAGAGCGGTCACTTCCGCCCCGGTCAGCACCTGCGCGCCGCGCTCGGCGGCCAGACGGCCGTACGCCTTCGCCGCCCCTTCGGCGTCCAACACGGAGGTGCGCGGCGACCAGAGCGCGGCCACGGCGCGCACATCCGGTTCGAGCCGGGCCAGTTCGGCGCGCCCGACGAGCCGCAGGTCCTCCACGCCGTTCTCCCGCCCCTGCGCCAGCAGACGCTCCAGCTCCGACTCCTCCCGCGGGTCGACGGCTACGATCAGCTTGCCGCACTCGCGCCAACCGACCCCCGCCGCGGCGCAGAACTCCCGCAACAGTCTCCGGCCGCGCACGCAGGCGTGCGCCTTGAGCGATCCGGCCGGATAGTACATCCCGCCGTGCGCCACCTCGCTGTTGCGCGCGGTCACCCCCGCGCCCAGGCGCGCCTCCTTCTCCAGCAGGACGACGGCGCCGCTGCGGCGCGCCGCCTCCGCGGCGACAGCGCAGCCGACAATGCCGCCGCCGATCACCGTGACGTCGAGCTCAGTCATGGCCGCACGCCGCGCTCACTTCGCCTGGTCGGTGTAGGTCTTGAAGTCCATCTTCTCGAAGTCCCGGCTGCTGATGTAACCGAGGATCTGCAGGAAAGTGGGCGCGTCGACGTAGCCCGGCAGGTTGGTGATGCGGGTGCGGCCGTCCTTCTCCACGAACCAGATCGTGGGCAGGCCGCGCACGAAATACTCGGTGGCATGCTTCTGGTCCTCGGTGGTGTTCACGGCTACCGCGACGAAATCGCGGTTCACCGCCGCCACGACCGCGGGGTCGACATAGGTTTCGGCCTTCATCTTCCTGCAGTACCCGCACCAGTCGGCCCAGAAGCTGATCAGCAGCGGGCGACCGGTCTCCCGGGCACGCGCGATCCCCTCGTCGTAACCGAGCCAGACGATCCCGGTCACCGGCGCGGGCGCCGCCGGGGCGCCAGCGGTGGCCACGTCGCCTGCGCCGGCACGCGGGGCCAGGAACGAGAAGCCCAGCAGGAACAGCAGCAGGAATCTCGCGCAACGAGTCATGGGAAGCCTCCCGGAATGCCGCGTCTACTCGTGCGGTCGCGGGGCCGAACCGCTGATCCGGACCCCGGA
Organism: uncultured bacterium; assembly: GCA_963732385.1. Lineage (GTDB taxonomy): Bacteria > Krumholzibacteriota > Krumholzibacteriia > LZORAL124-64-63 > LZORAL124-64-63 > CAVSZB01. The sequence continues at coordinate 1,227,519 of CAVSZB010000007.1, forward strand.
CGTGTCGGCGCCCGCTTCGATGACGAGCCGGGCGTGCCCCTCGACCGCGACCGTGCCGCGCACCGCGGCGCCGTTGCGAATAATCACTATCGTCGAGTCGCCGGGCAAGGGGCTCGGGTTGTCCACGCGCACCCCGCCGGCCAGCAGCGAGCCCGCGCGCGCCTCCAGCCGGCCGCGTACGAGCGAAACCGGTCCGTCCACCCGAGCGCCGTCGAGGTCGATCAGACCGTTGTTCAACTCGACGGCGCCGGTGACCCGGGCGCCGCGACCGAGCCGGATCAGGCCGTTGCCCACGTCGAGCGTGGCCGCGCTCACGCTGTCACCCAGTTCGATGTTGCCGTTGATCACCGCCACCGGACCACCGATCCGCGCGCCGGCGGCGGCCGTCACGTTACCCGCCTTGAGCGTCACCCCGCCGGTGAGCTCCGCGCCGCGCCCCAGCGAAACGTTGCCCACGGCCAGCGCGACATCGCCGCGGCGCGTGCGGTTCGCCGCCAGGTTGAAATCACCCACCGCGCAGCCGGCGGCCAGCAGGGCCGCCAGGACGAGGATCATCCCGGCCCGCCGTCCCGTTCCACTTCCTGTCGCCATCATCCGCTCCTCTCAGCCACGGGCTGCAAATCCGGCGGCCACGGCCAGCCCGCGGGCAGCGGCGCCTCGAAAATCAGGGGCGCCCCGCCCACGGGGTGGCGCACCGCCAGCCGCCAGGCATGCAGGGCGATGGCCCACCGCGCCGGACCGCGCGCGCCGTACTTGATGTCGCCCAGGACAGGGCAGCCGTCCAGGGCCAGTTGCACCCGGATCTGGTGGCGGCGCCCCGTGACCGGCTCGACCTCCAACAGCGCCGCGCCGGCGGTCCGCTCACGCACCCGATAGGCCAGCCGCGCCTCGCGCGCGCCGGGAAAAGGCGTCGCGGCGGCGGGGGTGCGCCCCTGGGGATCGGCCCGGTCGCCCAGCCAGGCGGTCAGCGTCGCCGCGTCTGCGGCCGGCGCCGGCGCCACCACGGCAAGATACGTCTTGGCCACCGTCCCGTCGCGGAACTGCGCGCTCAGCCGCCCGGCCGCTTTCGAAGTCCGCGCCAGCAGCAGCACCCCCGAAACCGGGCGGTCGAGCCGGTGCACCAGCCCGATATAGACCCTGCCCGGCTTCTCATAGCGTTCCCGGAGATACGCCGCGGCGAGATCCACCACCGAAGGATCCCCGGTGCGATCACCCTGGGCCAGCAGGCCGGCCGGCTTGACGACCGCCAGCAGGTGATTGTCCTCGTAGAGGATGGGCAGCTGTCCCGCGTCGTTCACCGCCTCAAATTAGCAGAGAGCGCCCGGCGCGCAAAGCGCGTTGCCACGAACGCCCTCTGGCTGACAGATGAACGGCGATCCGCTATCATGCCGTGGTCTCGCGCCGTCCGCTGGCCGTACCTCCATGCGGGAGTCGAGCATGACCGACCTGAAGCGCCTCTTCCTGCTGGTTTCCCTCCTGGCGGGATACTTCCTGATCCGGCTGCTCGGCCCCGTGCTGACCCCCTTCGTGCTGGCGGGGATCCTCGCCTACATGTGCGACCCGCTGGTCGACCGGCTGGAACGCTGGCGGCTGAAACGCCCGCTCGCCACGGCCGTGGTGATGACACTCGGCTCGCTGCTGCTGCTCGCCGGCCCGCTGATCCTGCTGCCGTTCGTCTACGCGAAGATCGTGGCATTCAGCGGACACCTGCCGGAATACCTAGCCTGGCTGAACGACGTCGCCTTCCCCTGGGCCCAGCAGAAGCTGCTGCCGCTCGCGGGCGGGAGCGACTGGCCGGCCCTCCTGCGCGACCGCCTCGCGCAGCACCTCGGCGGCGTGACCGGCTTCCTCCAGACGCTGCTGGGCCGTCTGATGCAAAGCGGCAAGGTCGTCACGACCTTTCTGGCCAACCTGCTGCTGACCTTCGTGGTCTTCGGTTATCTGCTGCAGGATTGGGACCGGATCCGCGAGCGGGTCCTGGCGCTTGTGCCCCGGCGCCACGAAGCGCTGGTGTGCAGCATCGGCGACGAGGTCAATCACGCGCTGGGCGCCTTCCTGCGGGGACAGCTGCTGATCATGGCCTACGTGGCCGTTGCGCTCGCGATCGGCCTGCTGTTCGTCGGCGTCGATCTGGCGGTGCCGATCGGCCTGCTGGCCGGCGCGATCACTTTCATCCCCTGGGTCGGCTCCGCAGTGGGCGTCACCGTGACGGTGCTCGCGGCGCTGCTCCAGTTCCGCGACCTCCTCCACCCGGCGCTGGCCCTGGGCGTTTTCGCCCTCGTGCAGCTGATCGGCGACAATATCGTCTCCCCCCGCATCATGGGCGGTCGGATCGGGGTCCACCCCGTGGCGATCGTCTTCGCCATCCTGGCCGGCGGCCGGCTGTTCGGCCTGTTCGGTCTGGTGCTCGCCGTGCCGGCTGCCGCGGTGCTCAACGTGGTCGGCGACCATGCCGTGCGCCGCTACCGCGAGAGTCGTCTCTATCTGGACACCCCTCCCAGCCGGCGCCAGGGCCGCGGCCGACGCCGGGCCCGCGCAAGACCGCATGCCTGAAGTCAGCCCGCGGCTTCGCCGCCTGCCCGCCCTCGTTTTCCTGGCGATGCTTGCCACCGCAATCGCAGGGGCCGCCACCCCTCCGCCCGCCTACCCGCCGGCCCGCACCGTGGACCAGACGGACGATTACCACGGCACGCGCGTGGTCGATCCGTACCGCTGGCTGGAGGAGGTCGATGCGCCGGAAACAGCGGCCTGGGTGGCGGCGGAAAACGAGCTCACCTTCGCCTGGCTGCGCGCGATCCCGGCGCGCGAGCGGCTGCGGCAGCGGCTTGCCGAGTTGTGGAGCTACGCGCGATTCAGCGCCCCCTTCCGCGAGGGGGGCCGCTGCTTCTTCACCCGGAACGACAGTCTGCAGCCGCAGGCGATCCTCTACGTCCAGGAGACGCTCGCGGCCGAACCGCGCGTCCTGCTCGACCCCAACACGCTCGCCACGGACGGCACCGTGGCGCTTTCCGGCCTGAACGTCAGCCGTGACGGGCGCCTGCTCGCCTGGTCGTCCAGCGAGAGCGGCTCCGACTGGCAGGTCTGGCGGGTGCGCGACATCGCCACCGGCCGCGACCTCGACGACCGGATCCAATGGGCGAAGTTCACCGAAGCCACCTGGTCGCACGACAACTCCGGCTTCTACTACGCGCGCTATGCGGAGCCGCGGCCGGACAACGCCTTCGCGGAGACGAACCACTTCCAGCGGCTCTGCTACCACCGGCTCGGCACGCCGCAGGAGCAGGACGAGCTGGTCTACGCGCGCCCCGACCACAGGGAGTGGCTCTACCGCCCCGAGGTGAGCGAAGACGGCCGCTGGCTGGTGCTGACGATCGGCGAGGGCACCGACCGCCGCAACCGTGTCTACTACCACGACCTCGCCGGACCGGCGGGGACGTTCACCCCCCTGTTCGATGACTTCGATGCCGGCTACACGTTCCTGGGCAACGACGGCGACCGGTTCTACTTCCAGACCGATCTCGAGGCGCCCCGCGGCCGGATCATCGCCGTGGACCTCGGCGCGCCGACGCGCGCGAACTGGCACGTGATCGTGCCGGAGAACCGCGACGCCCTGCAGAGCACGGTCATGCTCAACGACCAGTTCGTCACCATCGCCATGCAGGACGCCCGGCACATCGTCCGCCGCTTTGCCCGCGACGGCAAACCGCTGGGCGAGATCGCGCTGCCGGGACCGGGCAGCGTCGGCGGGTTCAGCGGGCGCCGATCGGATCGGGAAACCTTCTTCAGCTTCACCTCCTTCCTCAATCCGACCGAGATCTACCACCTCGACCTGGTCTCGGGCCGCAGCGCGATCTTCCGCGAGCCGGAATTCGCCTTCGATTTCGGCCGCTACGAAACGCGGCAGGTCTTCTTCACCAGCCGCGACGGCACCCGCGTACCGCTGTTCCTGGTCCATAAACGGGGCCTGAAGCTCGATGGCGGCAACCCTACCTACCTCACCGGATACGGCGGCTTCAACACCTCGCTCACGCCCGGCTTCTCGCCCGCGCGCCTCGCCTGGCTGGAGATGGGCGGCGTCTACGCCCAGGCCAACCTGCGCGGCGGCGGCGAGTACGGCGAGCAGTGGCACCAGGCCGGCATGCTCGACCGGAAGCAGAATGTCTTCGACGATTTTATCGCCGCGGCGGAATGGCTGATCGCCAACCGCTACACCAGCACGCCAAAACTGGCGATCGGCGGCGGATCGAACGGAGGCACGCTCGTCGGCGCCTGCCTGAACCAACGACCCGACCTGTTCGGCGCCGCCGTGCCGGCGGTCGGCGTCATGGACATGCTGCGCTTCCACCTCTTCACGATCGGCTGGGCCTGGACATCGGACTACGGCTGTGCCGCGGATCCGACGCAGTTCCCGGCCCTGTACGCCTACTCGCCGTACCACAACATCAGGCCGGGCGCCTGTTACCCCCCGACGCTCATCACGACGGCCGATCACGACGACCGCGTGGTTCCCGGGCACAGCTTCAAGTACGCGGCCCGACTGCAGGCCGCGCAGGGCTGCGCCAACCCGATCCTGATCCGCGCCGAGACGAAGGCGGGGCACGGCGCCGGGAAGCCGACGGCGAAGCTGATCGAGGAGACGGCCGACACCTGGGCCTTCCTGGTCCGGGCGCTCGGCCTGGAGTAGCGACGCCCCGCGGCACGCTCAGGCGACGGAATCCGGGGGGCGGGATGATACGGTTCCCGCTGTTTTTTCCCGCGCCAGCATGAGCGCCGTCAGGACCAGGGCCAGGCCGACCGCGGTGCGCCCGCGGGCGACCGTCTCGCCGAACACGAGCCACGCCACGAGCACCCCCAGCGGCACCTTCAGGTTGTTGGCCACGGCGAGCAGGCCGGCCGACACGCGCGATGCGCCCCGGTTCCAGAGATAGAATCCGAGCGCCGTCGGCAGCAGGCCCAGGTAGAGGAGAGCGAACCACGCGCCCGGCGCGCGCAGGGGCGCCACGCGGTCCGGATCGGCCACCAACAGCGCCAGCAGTCCGGTGCACACCGCCGCCCCGAGATACATCCACGCGGTCAGCGTTGCCCCGGCGGGACCGGCCGGCGGCGTTCGCCCGGCGCCCGGTCCCTGGCGCGCCAGATCGCGATAGGCGAGCTGCCCTGCGGCGAAGCAGAGGTTCGCTCCCTGCACGAGCAACGCGCCACGCCAGGCCGGCGCTTCCCCGCCGCCGCGCCAGACCACGACCGCCGCCCCGACCACCGCCAGCGCCGCGGCGACCAGGCGCCGCCCGCGCACCCGACGCGCACGGGCATCATCCAGGAGGACAACGTACAGCGGAGTCAGAACGGTCAGCACGGCAACGGCAGCCGCCGTCAGATCCCGGAAGGCCGCGGTGTAGAGAACGTACATCAGGCCGAACTGGATCGCCCCCCAGGCGAAACAACGCCGGCGCAACGCGGGGGCCAGCCGCGCGGGGCGCAGCCAGGGCAAAAAGACCAGGCAGCTCACCGCCAGACGCAGGAACGCCACGACGAACGGGTCCGCCGCGACGAGCCGCTGCTTGATCAGCCCGAACGAGAAGGCCCAGAGGATCGAGACCAGTACCAGGTACGTCACGCCGATCTCCAGTTTGCGGGTGTCGCCGCAGCGTAGCCGTGTCGGCCGCGCGAGGCAAATGTCATCGCGCGGTCAGGCGTCGCACCGAAGACCCGTGCGAGGATAAGTTCTTGCGCACGCGCCGGCGACCTGTGGTATACATGACGCGGTCGCGCGCTCCGCGCTGGCGGGGCGTCACGACCCGAAAGGCAGTTGACTTTCTGCCTGGGTGCGCTGGGCCTGCCCCTGCACGCGTGTGGGGGCAGGTTCTTTTTCACCTCCCGGCCGGCTGGCGGCCACCCTGCACTTGCAACGAACCGCGCAACGGGCGTAATTTGCCAGGTGTCACGCGCGATGGACGCGCGCGTACCGGAGGAGCGGCGCCATGCTCTGGATCGTCATCGCGCTCGGACTGCTGGGACTGGCGGGGCTGGCGCTCTTCATCCGGATGGTTGTCCTGCCCCGTCCGACGCGGGTGTCGTTGATCGTGATGGGGTTCGGGCTCCTCCTGGCCGTCGCCTGCGTCCTGCTCGTGCAGAGCATGGTGGCCCGCGCGCGCACCGGCTAGTCCCCCGCCTGCCCGGCCTTTGCCCCCCCCATCAACGCAGAGGCCGCCCCTCCCCGCGGATGGGCGGCCTCTCGTTCAGGCGGACGGGAACGCTGCGGCTCCCGCTCAGATCTTGTCCATCATCTCAAGCAGGTCGACCACCCGGCTGGAGTAACCCCACTCGTTGTCGTACCACGACAGCGTCTTGAGCATGGTGCCGTCGATGACCTGCGTGTACTCCGCATCGAAGATACACGAGTGCGGATCGCCCACGATGTCGCTCGACACCAGGGGATCCTCGCTGTAGCGCAGGACATTGCGCAGGCGCGGGGTGGCGGCCGCGGCCCGCACCGCCTCGTTCACCTGCTGCACCGTGACCTGCCTCTTCATGATCGTCACCAGATCGACCACCGAGCCGTCGGGAATCGGCACGCGGATGGCCATGCCGTCGAGCTTTCCCTTCAACTGCGGCAGCACCTTGCCCACGGCGCGCGCGGCGCCGGTGGTCGTGGGGATCGTGTTCTCCGCCGCCGCGCGGCTGCGCCGCCAGTCGGAGTGCGGCACGTCCGCGAGGCGCTGGTCATTCGTGTAGGCATGCACCGTGGTCATCATGCCGTGCTCGATGCCGAACTCCTTGTCCAGGACGTAGGCGAGCGGCGCCAGGCAGTTCGTGGTGCACGAGGCGTTGGAGACGATCTTGTGCTCCGGCCTGAGCGCCTCGTTGTTGACCCCGACGACGATCGTGGCGTCGATCTCGTCCTTCGCCGGCACCGTCAGCAGGACCTTCCGGGCGCCCGCCGCGATGTGGACCGCGATCTGGTCCTTCTTGCGGAAGCGGCCGGTCGCTTCGACGACGAAATCCACGCCCAGCTCCTTCCACGGCAGCTGCGCCACCTCGGGAATGGCCGTCATCTTCACGGTCTGATGCCGCGTCTTCATGATGTCGCCCGTCACCTCGGCGATGCCCTTGAACTGTCCCATGACCGTGTCGTGCCGGAGCAGATAGGCCAGCGCCAGCGGGTCGGCGATGTCGTTGACGGCCACGACCTCCACACCGGGACGATCGTTGAGCAGCCGGAACACCGCGCGGCCAATGCGGCCGAAGCCGTTGATTGCGATCTTCATCGCGCCACCTCCTGGGCCTCGATGTGCTTCGCCATCAGCCGGGCCAGTTCGAGCAGCCGATATGCGTAACCCCAGCCGTTGTCGTACCAGATGATGCACTTGATCATGCCGTTGCCCAGCGACATGGTCGCCTGCGCGTCGAACACCCCGGAGGCGGAATTGCCGATCACGTCGCTCGACACGATCGGTTCCTCCGTGTAGCCGATCAGCCCCTTGAACCGCCCTTCCGACGCCTCGCGCACGATCGTGTTGACCTCGGGCGCCGTGAGCGGCTTGGCCAGTTCCAGATTCAGATCGATCACCGAACCGGCCTGCACCGGCACGTTGAGCGCCATTCCCGACAGCCGGCCCTTCAGTTCGGGCAGCAGGGCCTGCACCGCGTGCGGCGCCCAGGACTTGTTGGGGATGATGTTCTGCGCCGCCGAACGGCTCCAGCGCAGGCCCGGCTTGGCCGTGTCGCTGAGCTGCTGGTCGCTGGTGTAGGCATGCACGGTCGTCATGAAGGCGCGCCGCACCCCCACCCCTTCGTGCAGGATCTTCAGCAGCAGCGCGAGCGCGTGCACGGAACTGCTGCCGGCGGAAACGATGTGATCGGTCGGCTTCAGCTCCTCGAGATTCACGCCGTTGATGACCACCCGGTCGATGTCGTCCTGCGGAGGCGTGGAGAGGATGACCCGGCGCGCGCCGGCCTCGATGTGCTTCTCGAGCTCCGCGCGACGACGGAACCGGCCGGTCGACTCGATCACGATGTCCGCGCCGAGCACGTCCCACGGCACCTCGCCCGGCTGCGAGCCGCGCAACACCCGCGCGCGCTGCCGGCCCGCGACGATGTAGCGTCCCTCGCGCCGCACGTCGGCCGCGAATAGCCCCTCCACAGTGCTGAACTTCAGCAGATAGGCCAGCGAGTCGATGTCGGCGACGTCGCTCACCGCCCGGAACTCGATGTCGGGCTGATCGTAGGCGATACGGAACATGTTCCGCCCCAGCCTGCCGAAGCCCATGATTCCAATCCTGACCGCCATCTTGACCTTCCTTTGCTCGCAGGGGGAAACGAGCCGAGCGCCGCAACCTTACGCGCCCTGCCGCCCCCCGCCAATCAGTTCTTGCGCCCCGCCGCGGACTGGCGGACAGCCCCTCCGCGGTCCATATTGTCCGCCCGCACGGCGGTCACCATCCGCGCCGGATACGCCGCGCCGACCCCCAGGAGACGCTTCATGCCGACCTACGAATACGAATGCCTCAAATGCAGCCATACCTTCGAGGAATTCAAGGAGATCACCGCCCCCCCCCGCGCCCGCTGTCCCCGCTGCCGGGGTAAAGTCCGGCGCCTCATCAGCGGCGGCGCCGGCTTCGTTTTCAAGGGTTCCGGCTGGTACGCCACCGACGCACGCAGCAAGAGGCCCAGACCGGCGTCCAAGCAAGAAGAGGGCCCGGCCACGACCCCGGCCGTCGACACCACGCCGCCCCCCGCCGCCGAACCGTCCAAGCCCCCCCCGACGGAGACCGCGCCACCGAAGGCAGGCAAGGAACCCCGCCGGAAATCCTGATCCCCCACCGATTCCCGTGCCGCGCACGGACCACGCTCATCAGGCCGGGGCCGCGCGGGTGTTGCCGCCCCGCCCGGCTCGTGATAGCGTCCGCCGCCCACGCCCCCCAGATCAGGAGTTCACCATGACCCCCGAAAGCGTTCAGGTCGAAATCGACGGCAGCCAGACCACCGCCACGCCGGGGCATTCCCTGCACGACGTGCTGCGAGCCAACGGCGGCGAGGACATCTGGGGCGACAATCCGGTGGTGCTGGCGACCGTGGACGGCCGCCGGGTCTGCCTCGCGGAGCCACTCTGGGGTGGCGAACGGGTCTCGCTGCTGCGCCGCGCCGATCCGGAGTCGCACTCCACGAGCGTGCGCACGCTCTGCTCCCTGCTGGCCGTCGCCGCCGAACAGCTTTTTCCCGCCGGGCGGCTGGTGATCGACTTTGGCTACGGATCGGGCCTCTACTGCGAACTGGAAGGCGGGACGTTGCTGACAGCGGACTGCCTGGCGCGCCTCGAGACCCGGATGCGGGAACTGGCGGCGCGGGACCTGCCGCTCACGCCCCGGGTCTACGGCCAGCGCGAACTGCTGCGGCTGCTGTCCGGTTCGCGCCGCGAATTCAGCTTCCGCGCCGCCCGCTACGCCCGGCAGGATTCCCTCACGCTTTTCACCATGGAAGGATCGTCCCTCCTCTTCCAGGGACCGCAGCTGCCGAGCACCGGCAGCGTGCGCGCCTTCGCGCTGCGCCCCGAGCCGCCCGGTTTCATGCTGCTGCCGAGCCTCCCGGGCAGCCCCGACACGGTGACGGAATTCACGCCCCAGCCGAAGCTGCTCGAAACGATGCGCGGCTACTCCCGCTGGAGCGCCCAGCAGGGTTTTCCCGATCTCGGTTCGCTCAATCGATTCATCGTGGAGGGACGCGCGGCCGAGGTGATCCATGTCGAGGAGGCGCGGCACGAGCAGACGCTCGTCTCCGCCGCCGTCCGCGCGACCGCGCTGCCGGACGATGGTCGCCTGATCCTGGTGGCCGGCCCCTCAAGTTCGGGCAAGACCAGTTTCGCCAAGCGCCTGGCGGTGCAGATGCGCGTGCTGGGCTTCACCCCGTCGGCCCTCTCGCTCGACGATTATTTCGTGCCACGCGACGCCACGCCGCGCGATGCGAACGGAGACTACGACTTCGAGGCCCTGGACTCGCTCCAGGTCGACCTCTTCAACACCCACCTGCAGGCGCTCCTGGCCGGCGAGGCGGTGCGGCTGCCCCGCTACGATTTCCACTCCGGCAGCAGCACCCTGCGCGACGAGACGTTCAGCATCCCGCACGGCCAGCCGCTGATCGTCGAGGGCATCCACGCCCTCAACCCCGAATTGACCGCCGCCATTGCCCAGAACCTGAAACTGCGGGTCTACGTCAGCGCGCTCTGCCACTACAACCTGGACGATCTTTCCTACGTGCCGACCCATTTGTCCCGCCTCTTCCGGCGCATCGTCCGCGATGCCATGTTCCGCGGCTACACCGCCTCGCAGACGCTCGCGCGCTGGCCACAGGTCCGGGCCGGCGAGCAGAAGTGGATCTTCCCCTTCCAGCAGAACGCCGACATCTTCTTCAATGCCGGGCTGGCCTACGAACTGGGCGTTCTCAAGCTGTGGGCGGAGCCGCGGCTGGCGGCAGTGGAGCCGGATGACCAGAACTACGGGCGGGCCCGCAGCCTGCTGGAACTGCTCTCGCTGGTCCTGCCGATCGATGCGGGGCAGGTGCCGCCCATCTCGCTGTTGCGCGAGTTCATCGGCGGCAGCGGCTTCCATTACTGAGGCGGCAGGAAGGCCGGCCGGGCGCTACTGCACCAGCCGCCCGGAACGTGCTTCGAGCCAGAGTCGCTCGTATTCGGCGCGGTTGGCGATGGGACGCCAGAGGTACATACGGTTCAGCCGATTCGGATCGTCGAGGTGGAGTTCCGCCCGGCGCCCCGGGCTCAAACGCTGCGCCGCGATCGCGCTGGCCGGCGCAAAGTCGTTCTGTCCGCTCATCGCGAGTTGCACCGCCGGCCCGATCATGAGGTCGGCCAGGCGGGCGGCAAGCTCGGGCGACGCTGTACCGGCGCTGACACAGACGTTGTCGATGAACCCCGTGACCCCCTCATCCGGCGAGGCCATGACCCAGCGCCTGCGTCCCGCCTGCCGATTGGCCTTCGCCACCACGTTCGGCCAGGTCACGTTCAACACGATGCGTCCCGCGGCCATTGCCTCGAGCTGGGTCGCCTCGTCGCGCCAGAACAGGCAGCCGGCGTCGCGCAGCAGCGCCGCGCGCCGCGCCGCCGCCCAGAGCGGCTGGCCGGTGAGCGAGAAGGCGCCGCGCTGGCTGTCGGCCAGAGCCGCCGTCCAGAGCACCGACAGATCGTCCCAGTGCGCGATTCGTCCCCGCCAGGCCGGTTCCCACAGGATCCGCCAGCTCTTCGGCGCTTCCGGCACGACTTCCGTGTCGTAGGCCAGCCCCATCTCGCCCCAGGCGAACGGAGCGCAGTAGTCGAGCCGTTCGAGGTGCCCGTAGCGGACGTGCCGCAGCGACGGCAGGAGATCATCATAGTTCGCGAGGCGTCCCCGCGGCAGCGGTCTCAACAGCCCTTCGGCGATCATCACCGGCACGACATCGCAACTGACCACGCACAGGTCGAAGCCGCCGACCCGCATGGCGCGCAGGATCTCGTCGTTGGTCGCGAAGACGACCGCGGTCACCACCGCCCCTGTCTCGCGCTCGAATTCCGCCCAGCCGAGCGGTTTGTCGGGCCGCGCGGGGTCGCAGTACACGTCCCAGGTGGCGATCCGCACGGTCCCGGTCGTCGACGTCGTTTCCGCGCCCGGCGCGGCTGGCGGCCCGGAGACCAGCGCCAGCAGGCTCAGCCACAACGCGGGCAGCAAGCGGCGGGGAAACACGACAGGCACCGTCCACCTCCGGAGGCACGGACAGCCGCGGGCCCCACGCCGCGCGGTTTCCAGCAACCCCGGTTTTCGGCAGTCGGCAGCGCCGGTTGAGCATTCCCCGCGATCAGGGAAGCAGGAAGGTCCCGTTCAGGCGCGTGGTCGCCTCTTCGATCCGATCCTCGTCGATGACGCAGGAAACGGTCGAAATGGAGGTGCTGATGGCATGGACCTCGATGCCGGCGCCAGCCATGGCGTCGAAGATGAGTCCGGCTATCGAAGGCCGCTCGCTGAAGTGCGGCCCGTAGACCGACACGACGCAGCAGTTGCGCACCACCTCGACCGCCTCGGCCTCGATCTCCTCCCGGACGATCTGCATCAGGCCGAGGGTCTGGTCGAGATCGGCGCGGTTGATGGCGAAGCAGATGTTGTCGCGGCGGTCGAGATCCGCGAAACAGACCACGCACAGGACGTTGATCCCGTGCCGGCCCAGGGCCGACAGCGTTCGCCCGGCCGAGCCGGGTCCGCGCCGGGCGCCGAGCACGCGCACGAGCACCAGCCCGCGCGTTTCGAGCATACCACCGATGGCGATCTTACCGGTCCTGGCCACGACCGCTCCCCACCGCCCGAGCCTCAGCGGACCTGCGCGATCCATCCGTGCCGGGCGATTGCAACAATGGTCGGCGACGGCGGGTCGCACAACCGGGAATTCCGCGCCGGTGCTGCCGCGCGCCGGACTTGACAGCGGCGGCCTCCTGCCGTAATTCCGAGAGGTTCGCACGGGGGAAGGCGAACCGTCCGCTCGCGAGCGTCTCTGCCCCGGATCCGAACCATAGGAAGGCTGTGCGCAATGAAACGCGTCGCTGTGATTCTTTGCGGATGCGGCGTCAGGGACGGCTCGGAAATCCACGAAGCCGTGGCCACCCTGCTGGCGCTCGACCGGGCCGGCGCCGAAGCGCTTGTTTTCGCGCCACGCGGCCCGCAGCACGATGTGGTCGACCATCTGACCGGCCGGCCCGACCCCGGGCAGACGCGCGACATGCTGGTCGAGTCCGCCCGCATCGCCCGCGGCCGCATCCTCGACCTGGCGGAACTGAAGATCGCCGACGTACACGCCGTGATCCTGCCGGGCGGCTTCGGCGCGGCCAAAAACCTCTGTTCCTTCGCCAGCGAGGGCGCGGCCTGTTCCATCCATCCGGAGGTGGCGCGTGTGCTGCGCGAGGCCCATCGCGCCCGCAAGCCGATCGGCGCGCTCTGCATCGCGCCGGTGATCGTGGCGCGGGTGCTCGGCGCCGAGACCCACGCCCTGCTTACGATCGGCAACGATCCCGGCACGGCGACGGCCCTCGTTCAGATGGGCGCGCGGCACATCGACGCGGCCGTCACGACCGCCATCGTGGACAAAACCAATCTGATTGTCACCACGCCGTGCTACATGCTGGCCGGGCGCATCGCCGAAGTTTTCGACGGCGCCGCGGCTCTGGTCCGGGAGATCCTGGATCTCACCTGAGGAAGCCCGCGCAACGCTTTGAGCTTGCCCGGCGAAGCGCGATGGGATAACCTGCATGCCTGCGCCGACAACCTGCCGCGCACGCTCCAGCCACCCGGAAGGACAGGTCATCAGATGAGCCACTCCTTGCGAAGCACCGACCGCCCGGTCGACCGGGCCGCCGTCCGAGCGGAGGTCAACGACGAACCGCTTTCCCTGCCGCCCCGCACAGGCACCCCCTGGGGAACTCTCTCCGCACGCGTCATCAGCGTGGTCAGCCGCAAGGGCGGGGTCGGGAAGACCACCTCGACGATCAACCTCGGCGCGACCTTCGCGCTCGCCGGCCATTCCGTGCTCCTGATCGGCACCGATCCGCAGTGCGGCATCTCGCGCAGCCTCGGGCGCGACAAGTACGATCTCGACAGCGGCCTGCTCGACGTATTCCAGGCTCACGTCCCGCTCAATCACCTGGCGTATCCGACCGCGATCGATCACCTGCATTTCGTCACGCCCAACGTCTGGACGCTCGCCGAGGAGGAGGAATTCAAGCGCCTGCTGGAGCACGAATCCGACACCTTTCTGAGCGCCGTCGACCGGGCCCGCAACCTGTACGACACCATCCTCATCGACTGCCCGCCGGGGCTGGGCCCGGAATCCAGAGCCTCCCTGCTCGCCTCCGACAGCTACCTGGTGCCGGTGCAGGCGGAAGAGCTCTGTCGTGATTCCCTGGGACGTCTGCTGGCCTTCATCCAGAGCTTCCGCGACGAGACACACGCAGAGTCGAATCTCAGCGGCCAGGAGGCCGCCACCGCTCCTCCCGTCCTCGAAGGGCTGTTCCTGACGATGTCCAACCCGCGCACCCGGATGGGACGCCATGTGGCGGCGCGCGTGGCGGAGGAATACGGGCTCGACCTGTTCGCCGCCGCGATTCCGCGCACTGCGCGCCTGGCCGAGATGGCTTTGCGCGGCAAACCGGCGGTCATCTACGACCGTCGCTCCGCCGGCAGCCGGGCCTACTTCGATCTGATGGACGAGATCATGGCCCGCTGGGACAGCCAGCGCGCCGCCGGTCAGGCTGAAGCGACCCGCGCCGCAGCGAAGCCGGGCAACGGCGGCGCCCACCACGACCGCGCCGCCAACTTGTTCGCGCTCGCCGCGGCCGCAGGGCTGTACCTGCCCGGCGGGCTCGGCCTGACCGCAGCGGACAACGACGCCGATTACGACGCCAATGACCAGGACAAAGCCGGCGTTGAAGCGGTCTGGGACGGTCTGCCCGGCGAGGGCGAGCCCGAAATGGTCTCCCTGGACGAGATGATCGAGAACGAGGAGGAGAGCCTGCTCGCCTCCGGCGATGAAGACTGGGAGGAGCGCCGCTGGGGCGACGAAGCCGAACGCCAGGAACGCTTCCACTGAGGACGCGCGACCCGGCGTTGCCCGCGGCGGGCGCACCGGTTACCTTTCCACCGGCGGCGCGGGCGCTCCGCCCGCGCCGCCGGTCCCTTCCCAGCGCAAGGAATGGAGCCATGGCCGCCGACCAGATGAAGGCTCTCGTCTACGACAAATCCACCATGCCCTGGGACTCCACGCGCGGGTTCGTCCGCCGCGAGATTCCCCGTCCCGTCCTCGACGCCCGCGCAGACCCCGCCGACGCCGAAAATGTCCTCGTGAAAGTGATCTACGCCGGGTTCTGCGGCAGCGATCGCGGCATCTGGAACCGGACCGCGTTCAAGGGGGCGATTTTCGACAGCCTCAAACGCGAGGGAAAGACGGTCCGCACGATCGGCCACGAGCTCGTGGGCGAAATCGTCGCCGTCGGAGAGCGCGCCGCCACGCGGTACGGCTATCACCCGAAGGACATCGTGTCCGCCGAGTCGCACATCATCTGCGGCACCTGCTATCAGTGCGGCATCGGCCAGACACATATCTGCAGCCGCGACGTGATCATGGGCATCGGACGCGACGGCTGTTTCGCGGAGTACATCAAGCTGCCGGCGCAGGTGCTCTGGCCGACCGATCCGCGTCGGATCAAGCTCAAGGTCGCCGCCGTCCAGGAGCCGTTCGGCAACGCGGTGCACGCCTGCACCGCCGTCGACATCCGCGGCAAAACCGTGGGCGTTTTCGGCTGCGGGACCATCGGCCTGTTCGTGATCATGATCGCCAAGGCCCTCGGGGCCACCCGCGTGATCGGCGTGGAGCCGGTGGCGAAGAACCAGGAGATGGCGCGCCAGCTTGGCGCGGACGAGATCATCGCGCCCGGCTCCGGTTCGGCCGCGGCCCACGGCTGGGCCGCCGACGACGAAGTCGTGCGCGCGGTGCGCGAGGCCGCCGGCGGCATCGGCGTCGACGTGGCGATCGAGATGGCGGGGTTCAACAGCAGTGTCAACAACGCCATCCAGTCCACCCGGCGCGGCGGCGAGGTCGTGCTGTTCGGCCTGAAGCAGGGCAACTTCAAGCTGCAGGCGTTCGACCGCCTGATCGTCAACGGCATCAACCTCCACAGCGTCATCGGACGGCGCATTTTCGCCACCTGGCACATCACGCGCAATCTGCTCGAAGACAAGAGCAACGGGATTCAGAAGCACATCCACGGGACGATCCTGGGCGGGGGCGAGGAGACCGTCGTGCACATCGATGATTTCTCGCCCGAGGCTTTCGAACTGAAGCTGGCCGCCTGGCCCAAACTGCTGCTCCAGTTCTGACGGGAGGTCCGGCCTTGAAGATCACGATCGAGTACTGCCAGGTCTGAGGCTATCTGCCGCGGGCGGCCGGTCTGGCCGCCCTGGTACGCGCGAAGACCGGAATCGATCCGGAACTGGTGGCGTCCTCCGGCGGAGTATTTGAAGTGTCCGTCGATGGACACCTGCTGTTTTCCAAGCGGGCGCAGGGGCGGTTCCCGGATGACGCCGAGATCCTCGCCGCGCTCGACGGTTGAACCGGTGGAGACGCGAACGATGGCGTGCGACACGGCGCTCATCTTCGATACCGACGGCACGCTGCTTGACGCGCGCGATGCGATCGTTGACGCCGTGGCCGAGGGTCTCGCCGACACCTACCGGCACTTCGACCTGCTCCCCCCGCCACCCGACCGCGTCCGCATCCTGGCGACGATCGGGCTGCCCTCCTCCCGTTTCTTCCGCGAAGCGTACCCCGCCGGCACCGTGCCGGACGAGCTCACCGACCGTTTCGCCGGCGAGTTCGAGGTGCGGTCCACCCGCGCCGAGGTCGCGGCGCTTCGACGCGGCGCGGTGGCGCTCTTCCCCGGCGTCGAGGAGACCCTCGCGCACCTCGCGGAACGCGGTCACCCCCTCCTGCTCTTTTCCAACGCGAGCGCCCCGTACTTCGACACCGTGGTCGAGGTGCACGGGCTGCACCGCTTCTTCCACCGCTCGCTATCGCTCGAGGAGGCCGTGCGCCTACGCGCCGCCCGCGACAAGACCGGCATGGTCCGCCACCTGGTCGCGGACCACCCCCGCGCTGTGGTGATCGGCGACCGGGTGCACGATGTCGAGGCGGGACGCGCCGCGGGCGCCCGCACCGTGGGTTGCCTGTGGGGATTCGGCGAACCCGGAGAACTGTCCGAAGCCGACTGGCTGGCGGACGAACCGGCCGGCCTGCTCGCCCTCCCGCTGACGCGCTAGCGGCCGTCGCGCGACGCCCGCAATTCCGCCTGCAACGCCGCCAGCTCGCGCCGCAGACCGTCGATCTCGGCGCGCAGAGCCGACCGTCCGTCGTCCCGCTCCGCGCGGGCTTCGCTCCGGGCCTCCTCGCGCGCCTTGCGCCCGGCCCGTGCAGCCGCGCCATGGCGCCCCGCGGGCGCGTGCTCGCCGACCTCGGCGAAAGCGAGTTCGAGTGCCTCTTTCACTTCGCCCATGATGGCGTCGACATCGATCACCGCTTCGTGGCCGTCCTCGCGGATGATGAGGCGGCGGCCGCTCCGCTCGGACACGACCTGCACCGTATCGAGTTCCGCCAGCGCCCGTGAAACTTCCTGCATGGCCGCGCCGATCGCCTCGCCGATGCCGGAGAGGTCGATCTCCAGGGTATCCTTGTCGTCACCGTCCGTGATCACGCGCACCCGGCACCGGTGATCACCGGCGGGGCCGGCCTCGTCATCGTCGGCGGCCACGACGACGGCCGTCGTTGAGCCACAATCCGTGGCGTTCGCCGGCAGGGCGGTCAGCAGGATGGCGAAACCGCCGGTCAAAAGTGCCAGGACGGGGGGAAGCGGGTGGCAGCGCATTACGATAACCTCCGGTGGAACGCTCGCCGATCACACAGGGAGTGCTTTCCTACGCGCGACACTATCCGGAGGTTGCGTCGGGCGGCTACATCCCGGCCGTGGCCGTGAGTGGCTGGCGCAGGTCCGGCACGCGCAGACGGCGCCAGAACCAGTCCGGCGCGCCGAAGACGATATCGCCGGGTCGTCCGCCGTCACCGTCCGCCCCGCCCGCCACCGCGCGCAGCAGGCCTCCGGGAGCCGCCGCCTCTCCCTCGTAGCGCGCCGTGAACAGGACGCGGCCATCGGCGATCCGCTTGACGACCGCCCGCAGCGACTGCCCCGGCCGCAGCGAAACCTCCTGGCCCAGATCCCGTCCGCCGCGCCAGCCGCCGGCCGGGTCGGGCGTCATCAGGAGTACCGGCGTCCGGCATAGTGATTCGCCGGCCCCCGCCAGCAGTTCGACCGCCACTTCGGACGGGCCCGCCAGCTGGTCCGCCCCCAGCCGCACCTCCACCCGCTCGAGCGGCAGCGGGAGCGGCTGTTCGAGCGCCTCGGCCAGCGCCACCACGCGGGCGAATTGCTCCCGCCGCTCGTCCGGCGTGGAGAGCTGCAGGGGATGACGCACGGCGAATTCGGACGTCGCCGCGCGCAACGCGACCAGCGCCTTGCTCCAGTCCTGACCCCGCTGCGCCCGCGCCGCCAGATCCGCCGCGGCCAGGGTCAGCCGCTGGAAGTCCGCGTCAAAGCGGTCAGGCGTCCGCGACCGCTCCACGGCCGGCTGGACGGCACGGGCCGCGGCCCAGCGCGCCAAAAACGGCACCCCGGCGCGCGCGCCGTAGTCCTGCCACGCCTGGGCCGTCACCCCGGACCCCTCGAAGCTCAGGAATTCGAGGGCTGCCCGCCGGTCCTCGCGCGGAAATACGGCCAGGGGTACGGAGTCCGGGGCGCGCCCGCGCGCCAGCAACATCGCCAGAACCTGCATTCGCGTGCGGTCAAGATGATCGGCGTAGGCCTCGGGGTCGAAGACCACCGCCAGGTTGCCCGACAGTTCCCCGAGCAGCCGTTCCAGGTCGCCGGACGGTCCTTCGCCGACTGCGAGTTCCCGCGCCCGGACCAGCCCGGCATGGACGGCGAGCGTGGCGTTCACCAGGGGGGGCGACCGATCCGCGCCGCCGGCCATGACCGTCGCCTCCAGCGCTGCGACCGCGTCCCGCACCGGCGGCGGGAACCAGGCTCCCGGTCCGAAGTCGGGCGTCAGAGCCAACGCACCGAACCGCGCCAGGTCTTCCGCCCGCTTGAGACGCGCGAGGTCGAGCGCGACCGCCCGCCAGGCAGCCAGGCCGGCGGGCGGGGTGCCGGGCAGTTCCGCGGCTGCAGCATCGAGAGCGTCGAGCCAGCCCGCATCGCGGCGCGTCCGCCCCAGCAGGGAGGCGAGACGGGCCCGTGCGGCGAGCGCCTGCGTCGTCACGCCCACGCTTTCGACCAGCCCCTGCAGTTCCAGCCGCTGCGCGGCCGCCGCGACACCGCGCCGGTCGCGCCGACCGAGCGAATCCCACCGCGCCGCGATCCGCGTCTCTGACAGGACGCCCAGATCACGCCACGGCGCCCCCTGCTCCAGCCCGTAGCCGGCAAGTACGCACCGCCGCAGCTCCCGCAGCAACGCGCCCCCCCCGGCCGCCTGCCGCCGCACCGACTCCGCCTCGCGTTCAGGTCTCTGCGGCCACTGCAGATCGCGCTCATCCAGCGCGCAGTACTCGAGCGCCCGCCGGCGCAGATCCTCCGCGCCCCGCTCCCGCAACGCACGGAGGGCCCGATCCGCAGCCGGCCGCCGGGATTCCTCCCCGGGATCGCTGTAAGTCTCGCGCTCGTAGACCTCCAGTTCGGAGACGTAGAGCGCACCGATGTCGATGACATCCCCGAGTCCGCCCGGTGACGGATTGACCTGTGCGGGCTCAGGTCCGCTGGCGGCCGCTTGCGCGTCACGATCCGGAGCCGAGCCTCTGTCCCTCGTCCGCGATTCGCCCACGGCGGCCTGCGCCGGCTCTCGATCCGCAACGCCGGACGGACGGACGGACGGACGTCGCGCCACCACCAGCATCACCGCCACGATAATCGCCGCCGCGGCCAGCAACCCGAGCCAGACCCGCCCTCCCGACGTCCCGCCCAGGCCGGAACGCGCCTGCATCGCGATGCGCGAACGCCGCCACAAGAGCACGTCCGGTACCGGCGAGCTCTGCGTCGTGACGGTCGCGGTAACGTTTCCGGAACGTGCAGGACCGGCCTGCTCGCGTGGCGACCCGATCTGGGCGGTGCCGAAGGAACGGCTCACCGCGTCGAGACCCATCAGGTCTCCCGCGGTCAGATGGCGGCGCACCGCCGCCATGTACGCTTCGATCTCCGGGGGCAGCGCCTTGCGGACGGCGGCCATCAGGGAGTTGCGCCACGCCTGGAAACTGCCGGCGGCCCTGAAGACCGCGCCGGCGGCAAAGACATCCTGGCCACCCTCCGCGAAACTGGCGAAAGTCAGCCGCTGACGCACATGGAGCGGCAGACTTTCCACGAATAGCGCCAGGAACCGGTCGCCGGTCTCCTCGATCCGCGCGAGCGGCAGCACCATCCGCCGGCTCGCGAAATAGAGCCGCAAAGCCTCATCGATCAGGTCCGCGTCGCGGGCGTCGGGCAGCGGACGCACGAGCGCCGCGAGGGACGCGGGGCGGCATTCGAGCCTGTCCAGCGCCAACCCGGAAGCCCAACGCTCCAGGAATATCCCCTCGCGCTCCAGCCGGTACGGGCTGTACCCGAACGCCGCGTAGTCGTCTTCGGCGATGGCGAAAGAGTGCACGAGCGTACGACCCTGACCGTCCGCACAGGCCCGCGCGCAGTGGTAGAGGCGCCCCAGCGTCCCAGGCAGGGACTCCCGCAACGGCAGCGAAACAAGCGCCCGCGCGCCCCCCTCACCGATCGGCGGACTCCACCGCGCGCAAAGGGTTACGATCTCGTTCGCCACCTCCCGGGTCATGCCGTCTGAGCGAGCCAGAATGGCCGCCGCCTGTCCATCCGGCCCGGGCAGGACGCACATCAGTTGCTCGAGGAAAGCCATGTCGATCCATCCTTCACGCGCCCAAAAGCCAGAAGGTGAGAAACTTCGTCCCGCTTTGCATATCGGCGTCCCGGACCGTCGGTTTAGAATCCCGCCACCAAAACAAACAGTTTCTTGAATTCGAAGTCGGATCGTTTAACTTCCATCTCTGGCCCGCAGACTCGCACGGCGTGCCGCCGGGAAGGCTGTGGATGAAGAGCCCCGCACGTATCAGCATCCTCGTGGCCCTGGGCTTCGCCCTTGGCGTGGCAACGACCGCGCGCGCCCAGTCCAACGCCGACTGTCTCGGTTGCCACGACGACCCCACGCTGTACTCCGTCCGCGACGGCCTCCGCGTCTCCCGCCACGTCGATGTCAAGGCGTTCGACCGCTCGGCGCACGCCGGTGTGGAGTGCGTCTCGTGCCATGCGGATCTCTCCGGCAGCGACTTCCCGCACAAGGAGAAGGCCGATCCGGTCGATTGCGGCGGCTGCCACGACGAGGTCGCCGCCCTGTACGTGCAGAGCCTGCACGGAAGCAAGGTCGCCGCGGGGGACAAACTGGCGCCGCGCTGCCGGGACTGCCACGGCTCGCACGATATCCTGCCCCGCACCGACCCCGACTCGCGCGTGACCAAATTCAACATTCCCTTCATGTGCGGCTCCTGCCACAAGGAGGGGACGCCGGTCTCGCGTTTCTACAATATCCCGCAGGACAGCATCCTGACGCACTACTCGGAAAGCATCCACGGCGAGGGGCTGTTCCAGAAGGGCCTCACGATCACCGCAGTCTGCTCGGATTGTCACACCGCCCATTTCGTCCTCCCGCACACCGACAACCGCTCCAGCATCGCGCGCGCGAACGTGGCGACCACCTGCCAGCATTGCCACGGCCGCATCGAGCAGGTGCACGTGAAAGTCATCCGGGGCGAATTGTGGGAAAAGGCGCCCAAACAGGTGCCGGTCTGCGTGGATTGCCACCAGCCGCACAAGGCGCGCCGCATCTTCTACGCCGAGGGGATCTCCGACCGCGATTGCCTCGCCTGCCATTCCCGGTCGGACCTCACCACCAGGCACGACGGCAAGACGGTTTCCCTGACGGTGTCGGGCGACGAACTGCACGACTCGATCCACCGCAACGTGCGGTGCGCGCAGTGCCACGCCGGCGCCACGCCCGGGCACAAGCGCCCGTGCGACACCGTGACCACGAAGGTGGACTGCTCGACGTGCCACGCCGAGCCGGTCAGGCAGTACCAGGCCGGCATCCATGGCCAGCTGGCCGCGCGGGGCGATGTCGATGCTCCCCACTGCACGACCTGCCACGGCACCCACGGCACGAAGGCGCACCTTGATCCGGCCTCTCCCGTCTTCACGCGGAACGTGCCCTCGCTATGCGCGCGCTGCCACGGCGAAGGCAATCCCGCTCAGGTGCGGTACAAGGGCGATCAGAAGGACATCGTCGCCCACTACCTGCAGAGCGTTCACGGCAAGGGACTGACCGAGAGCGGCCTGGTCGTGACCGCCATGTGTGCCGACTGCCACACGGCGCATACCGAGTTGCCCGCGGCCGACCCGGCATCGACCGTCAATCCGGCGAACATCCCGCACACCTGCGCGAAGTGCCACACCGGCATCAGCGAGATTTTCGCGCGCAGCATCCACGCCAAAGGCCAGCCGAAAGACGGCAAGCCGCTGCCGGTCTGCAGCGACTGCCATTCCTCGCACGCGATCGCCCGCACGGACGCCGAAGGCTTCAAACTCGAGATCATCGGCCAGTGCGGGAAATGCCATGAAGCGGTCACCGAATCGTACTTCCAGACCTATCACGGCAAGGTCGTCAAGCTGGGCTCCGCCAAGACGGCGAAGTGCAACGACTGCCATGGTTCACACGACATCCTGCCGCCCATCGACCCGGCTTCGCATCTGTCGAGGCAGAATGTGGTGGCCACCTGCGCACAGTGCCATCCGGGATCGCACCGCCGGTTCGCGGGCTACCTGACCCACGCCACGCATCATGATCGCGACAAATACCCCGCGCTCTACTGGACCTTCCGCTTCATGAGCACGCTGCTCGTGGGGACTTTCCTGTTCTTCGGAGTGCACACGCTGCTCTGGCTGCCGCGCTCGTTCCAGGCGATGAAACACGCCAAGGCGCTGCGCCAGCGCTCGGAGGGGCAGAAACAGATCCGCCGCTTCCCGCGCCTCTCGCGCCAGTTGCACGTGCTCGTGGTGACGAGTTTCCTCGGCCTCGCTCTCACCGGCATGACCCTGAAGTTCTCGTACCTCGGCTGGGCGCAATGGCTGGCCCGGGTCCTGGGCGGGTTCGAGGGAGCCGGCACGATCCACCGCATCTGCGCGGTGATAACCTTCTTCTACTTCACCCGCCACATCATCGATCTGGTCGAACGCAAGCGCGTCAGCCGGGTCTCCTGGCGTGAATTCCTGACCGGCCCGGACTCCATGACACCGGGCGCTACCGATCTGAAGGAATTCGGACAGACGATGCGGTGGTTCGTCGGTCTCGGACCGCGGCCGCGGTACGGCCGCTGGACCTACTGGGAAAAGTTCGACTACTTCGCGGTGTTCTGGGGCGTGGCGATGATCGGCACCACCGGGTTGATGCTCTGGTTCCCGGAGTTTTTCACCCGCCTGCTGCCGGGCCGGTTCATCAATGTGGCGACGATCATCCATTCGGACGAGGCGCTCCTCGCCACGGGCTTCATTTTCACCATCCATTTCTTCAACACCCATTTCCGTCCGGACAAATTCCCGATGGACACGGTCATTTTCAGCGGACGCATCCCGCTGGAAGAGTTGAAGGAGGATCGGCCGCGGGAATACGCAAGGCTGGTCGAATCGGGCGAGCTGGAGCAGCAGCTCGTCGATCCGCTCCCCTCCTATGTCCTGCGGGGGCTGAAGATCTTCGGCTGGTTTGCGCTTTCGCTCGGGATCGCGCTGATCGTCCTCATCATCTGGGCGGAAGTCTTCAGGTACCGCTGAGCCTCGCCTGATTGTCGCCAGGAAATCCTGCCCCCGGCTGCGGACAGTCGTGATACCAACTCCTACTTTCGCAATCTGTTATCGACGTGGTATTTTCACGAAATTGTCCCGCCAGCTTGACTCCCGGGATTCGATTCCCCAAGGTTGCGATAGGATATTGATTCAGGACTTTCGCTGCCTTGGTTAACGTCGGAACCGACGCCCCCAGGCCAGGCGTCGGACCGCCGCGAGACAGCGAGCTACGTATGGCGAGGTGACAAGCATGAGCATGGACCGTCGCGACTTCCTGAAGTTCGCAGCCGCAGGCTCGACCGCCCTCGCGATCGGCGGCAGTCTGACCGCCGAGGCCGACGCCTCCTCAACCGCCCTGGACTCGCCCCGGAACGACGCCTTCGGCGTTCTGGTGGACACCACGTTCTGCGTGGGATGCCGCAAGTGCGAGTGGGGCTGCAACCAGGCCAACGAGTTGCCGAAAATCGACAGGGAGGTCTTCGAGGACAAGTCGATCCTGACGAGTCACCGTCGCCCGGACGTCGCAGCCTTTACGGTGGTCAACCAGGTGGCCGCGCCGCCCGAAACGGAGCAGCCGGTCTTCGTGAAGATCCAGTGCATGCACTGCAACCGCCCTGCCTGCGTTTCGGCCTGCATCGTCGGCGCGCTGCGCAAGCAGCCGGAGGGTCCGGTCACCTACGACGCCGCGAAATGCATCGGGTGCCGCTACTGCATGGTGGCGTGTCCGTTCCAGATCCCCGGCTACGAATACACGCGCGCACTCCAGCCCCGCGTGATGAAGTGCGGCTTCTGCGCCGAACGCACCATGAAGGAGGGGCGCAAGCCCGGCTGCGTGGAGAATTGCCCCAACGAGGCGCTGACGTTCGGCCGCCGCGGGGAGCTGCGCGAACTGGCCCACCAGAAGATCTCCGCCTCCCCCTCCCGCTATCTCAATCACGTCTACGGGGAGTACGAAGCGGGCGGCACGAGTTGGATGTACCTGGCCGGCATCGACTTCGTCCGCGCCGACCTGCCGACGCTGGGCAGCCACGCCATGCCCTCTCTGACGGAGAAGATCCAGCACGGCGTTTTCAAGAACTTCGTGCCGCCGCTGGCGCTCTACGGACTGCTGGGCCTCGTGATGGCGAGTCAGCGCAAGGACGACGGGGAGGGCGGAAACGATGAGTGACCATGCATCCCCCGTGCGGGGCTCCTACCTGACGCGCGGCAGCACGGCCGTCCTGGCCGTGGCCGCCGTGGGCATCCTGATCTACCTGTCGCGAATGTTTCTTGGTCTCGAGAAAGTGACCAATCTGGACAACCAGTGGCCCTGGGGCATCTGGATCGCGGTCGATGTCGCCACCGGCGTCGCGCTGGCCGCGGGCGGCTTCACCTCCGCGGCTCTGGTCTACATCTTCGGCCACCAGCGGTACCATCCGCTGATCCGCCCGGCGCTGCTGACGGCCATGCTCGGCTACACGTTCGTCGTCATCGGGCTGCTGGCCGATCTCGGGCGCTGGTACAACGTCTGGCACCCGATGCTGCCCTCGATGTGGCAGGGCAACTCGGTGCTGTTCGAGGTCGGCATCTGCGTGATGATCTACCTGTGCGTGCTCTACATCGAGTTCGTGCCGATCGTCGCGGAACGCTTCAAGGGACGCGTTGCGCTGCGCGGAGCGCCCCAGCGCCTGAACCGGACGATCGACAAGCTCCTGCACGCGGCCGATGCCACGCTTTCGCGCTTCATGTTCATCTTCATCATCGCCGGCGTCGTCCTGTCGTGCCTGCACCAGTCCTCGCTGGGCACCCTGATGTTGATCGCGCCGACAAAAATGAGCCCGCTCTGGTACACGCCGGTCATGCCGGCCCTCTTCCTTTTGTCGGCCATCGCGGTCGGCTTCCCGATGATCATCTTCGAATCTCTCCTGGCGTCGCGCAGTTTTCGGCTCCCTCCGGAGATGAACCTGCTCGCCGGTCTGGGGCGGATCGTCACGTTCACGCTGGGGATCTACGCCGTCGCAAAGATCGTCGACCTGACGGTGCGCGAAGCGTGGCCCTGGGCCCTCGCCGGCGGCACCCAGGCCGTGATGTTCTGGATCGAGATGCTGGGGGGCGTGCTGCTGCCACTGATCCTCTTCGCCCTGCCGCGCGTGCGGCGTGATCCCCGCGGCCTCTTCGCCGCCGCCACCCTGACCGTGCTCGGCGTCGCCCTCAACCGGATCAACGTCTTTTTGGTGGCGTATCGCCCGCCGTTCGCCGGGCCGACCTACTTCCCGTCCGTCTTTGAGATTCTGCTCACGGCGGGGCTGATCGCCACCCTGGTGCTGGTCTACCGGGCGATCGTGATGATCTTCCCTGTCATCGCCGCGCCTCACGGCGCCGGCGCATCGATTCACGTCGGGGAATCGGGCCGGCCGCACAGCCAGGCCCAGGCAAGGTGATCAAGATGAATATCCGTCCGATCACGCGGGCCGTCGCCCTGGCTTCCGCGCTGTTGAGCCTCTCCTTTGCGCCCGGCGCGCAGGCCCAGACCAAGCGCACCGAAGCGGACGAGCGCGCCCACATGCAGATGATGAACCTCGACTGCCTCGAGTGCCACACCTGCAAGGACCCGACGAGCGCCACGGCCTGCCTCAAGGCCTGCCCGCGCCTGACGGTCGCCCAGAACACCGGCCGTCATGTGGTGGCGGAAGCCCCCGAGGGAATGGTGCTCGACTCGCTGGCCGACCAGTACCAGGGGGTCCGGTTCGGCCACAAGCTGCATGCCGGCATGTCGGAGATGAACGCCGGCTGCTCGACCTGCCACCACTTCTGTCCGCCCGGCAAGATCCCGCCCTGCGGAAGTTGCCATAGCGTCGAGGCCAGCACCCAGAATCTGCGACAGCCCAGCCTCAAAGGCGCCTACCACCGCCAGTGCATGAACTGCCATCGGGAATGGAGCCACGAGACCGACTGCAACATCTGCCACCTGCCGTCCGGCAAATTCGCGCAGACCGGGGACAGGACCGATCCGACCGACATCATGGGCAAGTCCCACCCGGTGATCGCCGCGCCGGAAAAGCGGAGCTATCACACGCCGTACGAGAAGGGCCCGGTGGTGACGTTCTACCACCAGGAACACATCGACCTGTTCGGCCTGCGCTGCGTGGACTGCCATCAGAAGGAGAACTGCAGCTACTGCCACGACATGCAGAAGCCGGCCACCCTGAAGAAGAGCATGGAGGAAGTGCACGCGATCTGCTCGAGTTGCCACCAGACGGCCAAGTGCTCGAAATGCCACGATACGGTCGAGCGGCCCGCCTTCTCGCACGCCGCCACCGGCTGGTCGATCGGCCGCTTCCACTCCCGGCTGGAGTGCCGCGGCTGCCACCCGACCGGCAAGCGGGTCTCGAAGGTGAATCGCGAGTGCACCTCGTGCCACGGCGGCTGGAACCAGGAGAACTTCCGCCACGCCGTCACCGGCCTGCAGCTCGACGACACGCACGGCGCGGCCGACTGCGCGGACTGCCACGCCAACCGCCGCTACGCCGAGAAGCCGACCTGCTCCGGCTGCCACGACGACAATCGCGACTTCAAATCGGTCCCGCCCGGCAAGTACGTGAGGGTCGGGGGGCGGTAGGCGCCCCGCCCCGCCGCCAGGGCGGCCGCAACGCTGAGCGAAGCAGTGACGACGGCCCGGGAAACCGGGCCGTCGTCGTTCCCGTCGTTCCGGCTCACCGATCCGCGCCCGGATCCTTCACGACGTTCGCCGGTTCCAGTCGGCCCAGCTGCCGCAGATTGCGGATCACTCGACGCATCAGCATGCCGAGCATGATCGCCGCGAGACAGACGCCGGCGAGGTCGAATACCGTCGCGCCCACGCCCAGCACCTCGAACGGGATCGGCCCGATTGTCACGGCGGCCGTGTTGAGCGCGATGAGCAACAGCCGCGTCTCGGTCGGCCCGACCACTCCGTATCCGAAGCGGAAGTCGTTGAAGACCTGGCTCTCCAGATAGACGTTGATGGAGAGGATCAGATAGGCCACGACCACGGCCAGGCCGACGGCCAGCAGCATGTAGGGCGACAACCCGAGCCCCAGTCCGATCGCCAGCGTGGAGAAGGCGTCCACGAGGTGATCGAGATAGAACCCGTAGCGCGGCCGCTGGATCCGCCGCACCCGCGCGATCGTCCCGTCGAGACTGTCACCGAACCAGTTGATGACGAAGCCCAGGCTGGCGACCCACAACCATGCCGGCGACTGGTTCGACATCAGGTAGGCGAACGTGACGAGACACGACCCCCCGATCCCGATCAGCGTCAGATGATCGGGCAGCAGACCCCGCGGCAGCCGCGGCGCCAGCCAGGCGAGCAGCCGCTTCTCCCCCTCGCTGAAGACGAAGGTGGCGCGGCGGCGGGGCTCGGCGGCAGAAGTCATGATCCAGCCTCCGGGGTGAGTGGCGCGGCGGCGGGCGGGACGACCCGCCGCGGACACTGCATCCTAACCGCAAGGAGCCGGGAATGTCCCCCGTTCCGATGGCCGGCATAAGCCAGGGGCCGCCCAGCGGTGGGACGGCCCCGGGTCTTCCGCCTGCCGGCGCGGCGCGTGTCCGGTCAGTGTTTTTCGTCCTCGATCTTCCGGCCTGTCAGTTCCTCCCACTCCAGCGGGTGCTCGCTCTTGAGCTGGCGCTCCGGCATCATCCCGTTGATCCAGCTCGGATTCATCGGGTAGACCTTCGGGTTGAACACGGTCGCGTACATGTGCCAGATCAGGATCGCCAGGAAGGCCAGCCACGCCTCGTAGTAATGGATCACCAGCAGGACATCGAGCAGCCCCTTGGGGAAGAACTTCACGGCGTAGTTGTCGAACCACAGGAACAGTCCGGTAATCCCCATCACCACGGTGCCCCAGACGAGGGCCCAGTATTCGGCCTTCTCCACATAGGAGAACCGCCCGAAATGCGGATGTTGGGCGCTTTTGCCCAGGTTGTACTTCATCATCTGGAAGAACTGGATCACGTCCAGCTTGCCCGGGAGCATGTCGCGCACGAAGCAGCGGCCCCGCTTCGTGACCAGGAAGATCAGGTGCCACAGCCCGCCCAGCAACAGCAGCACGCCCGCGGACCGGTGGATGATGCCGCGCGTCGTGTAACCGCCCTCGCGGCCGAAAACGAGCGTGCTCCACCAGGCGTCGTAGTAGCGAAGCGCGAAGCCGGTCACCACCAGTACCGTGAAGGCGAGCGCCAGCACGGTGTGCTGCACCACTTCGTCCGCGTCCATGCGCCGGACCTGCTTCTCCCGCATCACCGCGATGATCTGGCGGAACAGGTCGATCAGCCAGTGTACGATC
Organism: uncultured bacterium; assembly: GCA_963732385.1. GTDB lineage: Bacteria > Krumholzibacteriota > Krumholzibacteriia > LZORAL124-64-63 > LZORAL124-64-63 > CAVSZB01. The sequence continues at coordinate 1,256,334 of CAVSZB010000007.1, forward strand.
ATGCCGCCGATCACAACCACTATCAGGATGACATAGATGATCTTCACGAGGTGCGGCCAGCCCCGATCATGTCCGGTGGCCGTGGAGTGGATCGAGGTGGCGGCGAGCTTGGCCGTGATGCCGGGGTGGCACTGCCCGCAGGTGTGCTGCAGGTTGGCCGGCGCGATCGAGGAGGTCGCGTCGGATGACGGCAGGATGCGGTGCGCGCCGTGGCAGGAACCGCAGTTGGCCACCAATTTGTCGCCCGCCCGGCTCTTGAGACCATGGTACGAATCGCGGAACGACTGCAGACGTCCGCTCGGCAGGTCGTACTTCTCGTTCAGGAACGCCGACTCGTGGCACGGCGTGCAGGTGGCCTCGGCGACGCGATATGGGCTGACCGGGGAGCGTGGGTCGCTCACCGGCAGGATGCCGTGCTCGCCGTGGCAGTGGGTGCAGGTCGGCGCGTCGACCTCGCCGCGCGCGACCAGCTGGCCGTGGATCCCCTCCATGTAGTCCTGGGCGATGGCGGTGTGGCACTTGCCGCAGGTCTTCGGGATGTTGAAGAAGTTGATGGTCGAGCTGATGTCCCCGGGGGGCAGGATGTGGTGCGCGTTGCCGCCAGTGGAGTGGCAATCATTGCAGGAGGCTGCCGTGTGGATGCCCCCCGACATGGCGCGCCCGTGCACGCTCTTCGAGTAGACGCGGATCGGGTGCTTGAACTTGATATTGCGGCCGCTGATGAGCGTCGAATCCTCATGGCACTTGCCGCAGGTCTCCGGCAGATTCACCGGGCTCACCGCCGAGTGGTTGTCGCTGCCGGCGAGGATCTGGTGCGAGCCGTGGCAATCGCCGCAGTTCGGCACCGAGGTCGACTGCCCGACCATCGCGCGCCCGTGCTGCCTGTAGGTATCGACCTCTTCCGCGTGGCAGCCGGCGCAGTTCGCCGGAGACAGTTTCTCCGGGTGCGGCAACTCGGTGATGTCGGAGTGACAGTCCAGACACGAAAGCCCTTCGTGGAGGCTCCCTTTCAGGGTCTCGGCGCTGACCTCCGCCGGCTGTCCGCCCGAGCCGGTGTGGCAGGTGGCGCAGTCGGTTTCGGTGATCTGCGCCCGCAACGGCGCAACCCCGCCAAAGCTAATGAATAGAAGGGCCATCAGCACCGTCGAGGCCGTCGTCCACTTCATCAAATCCACCTCGCTTCGAATACCCCTGTACGCACTGTAGATTCCCCGTAATGAAAGGGCTTGTTCCGGAGAGAAGCAAGCTCCAGTTTAGGCCCCGCGAAATTCTATTAAGATAATAATTGTAGCCATTTACCGGGTATTGATCGGGCCTGTTTTCAGCGCGGCCGGCGCTCCTCTTCCGGACGGAATTTCCTGCCTGCAGATGTGGGAGGGGGTCTAGCGGCGGCGGTCGGTCAGCGCCTCGCGCAACACCGCCTCGGTGCCGTCGAGCATGCCCTCCTCGGCGAACCGCGCCTCGGCCAGAGCGCGGGAGCGCGCGCCCATGGCGCGGCGGCGCGCCGGATCGGCCAGCAAAGAGACGAGCGCGTCGGCCAGCGCCGCCTCGTCGCACGGCGGCACGATCAGGCCGTTGAGACCCGGTTCGACGCAGGCGCGCACGCCCGGCACATCGGTCGCCACGATCGGCAGGCCGCACGCCAGGGCCTCGAGCAGCACCCACGCCATGCCTTCGTTGTCGGATGACAGCACCAGCAGGTCGGCGGCGGCCAGCGCCGGGCGGACGTCAGGCAGGAAGCCGGCCAGCACGAAGCGATCGGCCAGATTGAGCTCGCGGACCCGCGCCTCGAGGGCCGGGCGCAGGAAACCCTCCCCCACGACCACGACGCGGGCCTCCGGCAGCACCCCACGCAGGCGCGCGACCGCCCGCGCGAGCAGATCGTGGTCCTTCTGGGGGGTGAGACCGCCCACCGCCAGGGCGAGCGGCGCGTCCGCGGGGACGCCCCAGAGCCGGCGCAGCGACGCCCCGTCGCCGCCGGGAAGGAACCTCGCCAGGTCGACGCCGTTGTGCACGACGCGCACCTTGTCCGCGTCGATCCACGGCAGGGCAGCCAGCCCGGCGCGGATCTCCTCCGCGTTCACCAGCACGCGTTGTGACAGCCGGAAGACGAGCCGCCGCTTGAAATCGCCGCGCGGCGTCACCCGCAGGCCCAGCGCGCTCACCGCGAGCGGCGTTCCGGCCAGCCGCGCCGCCACGCCGCCCAGGAGATACTCCCGCCACTTCGTGAGGATCACGGCGTCGGCCCGCCCGCGGCGCAGCGTTCCGGCCAGCGCGGCCACCGCCGGCAGATCGGCGTCGCTCCGCGGGCGCCAGAGCGCGTTCACCAGGCCGGCCGCCGCCGCCCGCTCCCCCACGACGTCGTGGCCCCAGAGCAGCGTCACCTCGTGCCCGCGCCGGCAAAGACCGGCGGCCAGCTGCACGGCGTAGTGCTCCATGCCGCCCCAGCTGCGACTCGTGTTCGTGATCACCAGTCGCAGCGGGCGCCCGGTGGGCGCCGTTTCAGCCGCGGAACTGCAGGTCATGGAGGACACGGTAGGGCCCCTCCTGCGCGAGGAGCTCGGCGTGGGCGCCGGTCTGGACGATGCGACCGTCCTTGAGCACGTAGATCCGATCGGCGCTCTGGATGGTGGACAGCCGGTGGGCGATCACGAACGTCGTGCGGTTGCGCACCAGACGGTCGATCGCCTCCTGCACCAGCAGCTCGGACTCGGTGTCGAGCGCGCTGGTGGCTTCGTCGAAGATGAGGATCGGCGGATCGCGCAGGATCGCCCGCGCGATCGACAGCCGTTGCCGTTGGCCGCCGGAAAGCTTCACGCCGCGGTCGCCGATCACCGTGTCGTAACCGTTCGGCATCTGCTGGATGAACTCGTGGGCGTTGGCGGCCCGCGCCGCCGCCTCGATCCGCACCGCGGGAACGTCCGCGAGACCGTAGGCGATGTTCGCGCGCACCGTATCGTTGAAGAGGATGACCTCCTGCGTGACGATGCCCATGGCGCGCCGCAGCGAGCCGAGGGTGAATTCGCGGGCATTGTGGCCGTCGATCAGCAGCCGCCCCGCCTGGGGGTCGTAGAAGCGGGGGATCAGGTCGACGAGGGTCGATTTGCCGGCGCCGCTCGCCCCGACCAGCGCCACGATCTCCCCCGGCGCCACGCGCAGGTTGATGTCGCGCAGGACCGGCCCGCCCGAATCGTAGGCGAACGTAACCTGTTCGAACACGACCTCGCCGCGCACGGTGCCCAGGTCGCGCGCGCGGGCGTCGTCCGCGGATTCGGAAGGGGCGTCGATCACGGAAAATATGCGCTCCGCCGCCGCCGTGCCCTCCTGGATGGCGTTGTTGACCCCGCTCAACTCCTTGATCGGGCGTACGAGCGAGAAGATGGACACGAGGAACAGGATGAACAGGTCGGGCGGCAACTGCTCGGCGCCCGACAGCACCTCGCGTCCGCCGTACCAGAGGATGGACAGCCCCACGACCACGGAAAGCTGTTCAGTGAGCGGCGAGGAGATGCTCTGCATGCGCGCGATCTTGAACATGTCGCGATACAGACGACGCGACTCCCGCCAGAACCGGTCGGTTTCATATCGCTCCATGGCGAACGCCTTCACCACGCGCACTCCCGAGACGGTCTCCTGCAGGATCGCCGTTAGGTTGGCCAGCTTCTCCTGCTGCCGGTGGCTGTAGCGGCGCAGCCGCCGTCCGATCTGGACGATGGTCAGCAGGCTCAACGGCAGCACGGCCAGCGCGATCAGGGTGAGCCGCCAGCTGATCACGAGCGCCGCCCCGAGGTACATCAGGATGAAAATGGGATCGCGCACCAGATTCGTGAAGCTGACGTTCACGCACTTGTTCGCGATCTGGACATCATTCGTGGCCCGGCTGATCAACTCGCCCGCTCGGTGCCGGTGGAAGAACGACAACGGCAGGCGCAGGAGCCGGGCGAACAGGTCGTCGCGCAGATCGCGGATGACCCGCAATCCGACCTGGGCCATCAGCACCGCCTGCCCGTAGCCGGCGAGGTTCTTGGCGAGCCAGAGGAAGAAGAAGGCGACACAGATGCGCCACAGCTGCTCCAGCTTGGTGCCCCGCAGCAGCCAGCCGTCCATGCGCGCCTTGAGCCGGTCGCGCAGGGCGGTCAGCCCCTCGACACGCCGCTGCAGATCATGGGCTGAGGCAGCGGTGCCGTCCTCGCCACGGTCGTCGGGCGCGATCGCGGCCGATCCGCCCGGCCCCCCGGCGACCGCAGCGCCGGCCACCGGCATCGGTGGCAGGAGAACCGGCGCGGCCGTCGCCACCACGACCGTCGGCTCCGGCAGGAAAAGGGTCTTGAGGAACGGCGAGATCATCCAGATGCTGAAGATGCTCAGCACCGAGAACACGATCATCAACAGCACCGAAATAGCCACGTGCGCCGCGTACGGCCTGACGTAGCGCAATATCCGCCAATAGGTACGCATCCGGGAATCCTTGACCGGAGATGGAGCCGAGCCTGCGGCTAAGGTCGCCCGGACCATCCGCCCGGTCAAGTCAACTCGATCGCAGATACGAAGCCGCTGCGTTTCCCGACGGCCAGAGGGAGATCCAGGCTCGGCCGCGGACCGCAGCTGGAGAATAGTCTCCGAATTCATTGGAGACTATTCTCCGGCCAGCGCCCGATGAGGCCAGTAACTTATTGCATACAAATAAGTTATGTTTTGGCCTGTCCTGTGCTGTCTCCCGCATCAGACCCACGCGAGGCCCGAAGGAGGTTGAGATGACGGTCGCCTTCAACATCTGCGCACTGCTGATCATGGCCGGCCTCATCTGGCTGTTCCTCTGGACAGGACGAGAGCCTCGTACGCGGAGAACTTCCTCCGCTGATCAACAGGACCGGACCGTCGGGACACGGAGACCTGATTCACCGTCCACCCGGACTTGCCGTTCACTGTAGTTCGAGAAAGGACCCTGACATGCGTGCATTGCGCTTCCTCAACATCATCGGCGTTCTCGCCGCCCTCTTCATGGCCGCGGGCACGGCCGTCGCCGGCAAGACCGCGGCGCAGGCCCAACCGCAGAGCACCTGCCCCGTGACCGGCAAACCGATCGACAAGGGGGTCTCGACGACCTACGGCGGACAGAAGGTCTACTTCTGCTGTCCGAAGTGCATCGCGACCTTCGACAAGGATCCCGAGACTTATCTGGCGAAGCTCGGCAAGCAGGGCCAGATCGTCGAGTCGCAGCAGAAGTTCTGCCCGGTGTCGGGTGAGCCCATCGATGCGAAGGTCTCGGTCGACTACAAGGGACGCCACGTCTTCTTCTGCTGCGCCATGTGCATCAAGGATTTCCAGGCTGACCCGGCCAAGTACCTCCCGAGAATGGCGGCCTGATGAAACGACGCATCCGCATCCTGACCGGCGCGGTAATGGCCTGTGCGGCGCTGAGCGCCGCGCCCTCGAGGGGGCAGCAGTCCGCGGCCGTCGCCGACACCGTCCCACCGGGGGATGTGGAGGCTTTCGTTGCTGACGTGCTGGCGCACGCGCCCTCGCTGGCCGCCCTTCAGGCACGCAGCGCCGCGGCCGCCCAGGGGATCCGCGCGGCCGGCGCGCTGCCCGACCCCCGGCTCGAGTTCATGCTGCAGGACGTCGGCTTCCCCTCGCTCACCCTGGGTCGCGAGGCCATGTCGATGGCCGGTTTCGAAGTGACACAGGGGCTGCTCTGGCCCGGCAAACGTCGGGCGCGCTCGGCCGTCGCCACCGCCGAGGCCGGCGTGGCCGTCACCGAAGTCACCGCGTTCAGGCGACGACTCGCCGCGGAGACGAGGATGCTGGGGGCGGCGCTCTATGCCCTGGACCGCGAGCGTGACCTCCTGAATTCCTCGCGCGAACTGCTCGAGATGCTGGCCGCCACGGTGACGGCGCGCTACGCCACGGGCGAGGCAGATCAGGAAGCTGTGCTGAAGCAGCAGTTGGCCGTGACCCGGCTCGACGAGCGGCTGGCGGACCTCGAGGCGAGCCGGGCCGGGCTGGCCGCGGAGATCAACCGGCTGTGCGGGCGATCCGGCGATGCGCCGGTGGGAGTGATCGCGTCGCTGCCGGATGTTACGCCACCGGCGCCGACACCCGCGGCGACGGCGGTGACCGGTGCGCCGGAGGTCGTGGTGCGCCGCGCCGGGCTGCAGGCGGCCCAGGCGCGTCTGACCCTGGCGCGGGCCGAGAAGCACCCGAACGCGGTGGCGGCCGCGGGCTACGGCTATCGCGACGGCTTCGATCCGGTCGTGACGCTGCGCTTCGGGCTGGAATTGCCGCTCTGGAGCGGCCGCAAGCAGGAGCCCCAGGCGCGGGCCGCCGCGTATGAGCTCGCAGCGGCGAAACACGAATTGGCCGCCGCCGAAGCCGCGGCCGACGCCGAGGCGACCCGGCTGGCGGCCGAGTGGCGGCGGGACGAAGCCCAGGTCCTGCTCTATCGGGAGTCGATCCTGCCCCGCACGAGTGCGGCATTCGACGCGGCGCGGGCCAACTACCTCGTCGGACGCGCGGACTTCGCCACCGTGGCCGAGGACTTCCGGATGTGGCTCGAAGCCCGCGTCGAGCTCGCCCGTCGCCAAGCCGATCGTTTCTCGGTTTGGGCCCGGATCGCAGCGCTCGTCGGCGAACCGACGCCGGACACGACCGGCGCCAGGAAGGAGCAATCGTGAATCCCCGCATCCGTATGGGGCGGCTGAACCTGTCGCCATTGCTCGTGGCCGTCGGCGCGATCCTGCTCGTGGGAATTCTGGCGGGGGGCGGCTGCAGTCCACAGAAGGCGGACGCCACCCCCTACCACTGCCCCATGCATCCGACCTATGTAGCGGATCGACCGGGCGATTGCCCGATCTGCGGCATGCGGCTGGTCCCGGTAAAGCCCGCTCAGCCGGCCGAGGTTGAACAGTCGGCTCCCGACACGGAAACCGGTGTTGCGGACCTGGCGACGGTCACCATGAACGCGGAAGAGATGCGCCTGACCGGAGTGATGACGGCCGTCGCGGAGCGGGGTCCGTTCGTGCGCACGGTGCGCGCGGTCGGAACCGTGAAGGCGGACGAAACCCGCGTCCGGCGCGTCCAGACGCGGGTCGGAGGATATGTTGAAAGACTGCAGGCGAACTTCACCGGCCAGCTGATCCGCCGGGGAGATCCCGTTCTGGGCATCTACTCGCCGGAACTGCTGTCGTCCCAGGAGGAGTTCCTGCGGGCTTGCGAGACGGCCAAGCGCTTCGCGACCTCGAGCCTTCCCGAGACTCGCCGCGGCGGCGAGGACCTCCTGCGGGCGTCGCGCCAGCGGCTCGAGCTGTTCGACGTGCCGGAGTCGTTCATCGCCAGCCTCGAGCAGACCGGCCGGGCGGAGCGGGTCGTCACTCTGACGGCGCCGATCTCGGGCTACATCACCGCCAAGGACGTATTGATCGGGCAGCGGGTCGAGCCGGGGATGGAACTCTTCACGGTGACGGACCTGAGCGCTGTCTGGGTCGAAGCCGCGTTCTACGAGTCCGAGGCGCCGGCGATTACCGTTGGGGCGACGGCCACGCTCACACTCCCCTATGACCCGTCCCTGAAACTGCAGGGGCGCGTGGCCTACATCTATCCCTACCTGAACTTGGAAACGCGAACCCTGCCGGTGCGTTTCGATGTGCCCAACCCCGGGCTCGCCCTCAAACCGGGCATGTATGCGAACGTCGATCTCAGCATCGACCAGGGCGAACAGGTCACCGTGCCCGCCGACGCCGTGATGGATACGGGGACCCGGCAGATCGTGTTCGTCGCGGGCGCCAACGGCTCCTTCGCGCCCCGCCTGGTGACCGTGGGCGCCCGCGCGAACGGTCTTGCGTCCATCCTGACGGGTCTCGCGCCGGGCGAGCAGGTCGCCGTGAAAGCGAACTTCCTGCTCGACTCCGAGTCCCGCCTGCGGGCGGCCATCGCGGGCGCGACCTCCCCGAACGCGCCCTCCGCCCCCGGCAACCAGCACGCGGGAGACGGGCAGTGATCCGCAGAATCATCGAATTTTCGGCGCACAACCGGGTGCTCGTGCTCATTGGCGTGGCCGCGCTGTGCGCCGTGGCGGTGCACACGCTCAAGACGATCCGGCTCGACGCCCTGCCCGACCTCTCGGACACGCAGGTCATCGTTTACTCCAGGTGGGACCGCTCGCCCGACATCATCGAGGACCAGGTCACCTACCCGGTCGTCAGCGCGTTGCTGGGCGCTCCCCGGGTCAAGGCGATCCGCGGTTACTCGGACTTCGGTTTCTCGTACGTCTACGTCATCTTCCAGGACGGCACCGACATGTACTGGGCGCGCTCGCGCGTGCTCGAGTACCTGTCGAAGATCCAGTCGCGGCTTCCCGATGGGGTGCAGACCGAACTGGGGCCCGACGCGACCGGCGTGGGCTGGGTGTTCCAATACGCCCTGGTGGACCGCTCCGGCGCGCATTCCCCGGACGAACTGCGTTCATATCAGGACTGGACGCTCCGGTACGCGATCCAGTCGGTTCCCGGCGTCGCCGAGGTCGCCTCGATCGGCGGCTTCGTGAAACAGTACCAGATCACCGTGGACCCGAACCGCCTGGCCACGTATGGCCTGCCGATCATGGCGGTCGCCGCCGCCATCCGTGCGTCCAACGACGAAGTGGGCGGGCGACTGATCGAATGGAGCGGGACCGAGTACATGGTGCGGGCCCGCGGCTACGCCCGCAGCCTGTCCGACTTCGAGCAGGTCGTCCTCAAGGTGGGACCCGGCGGCGTGCCGGTCCTGCTGCGCGACGTCGCGCGGGTCGAATTCGGCCCGGAAATCCGCCGCGGCGTGTCCGACCTTGACGGGCTGGGCGATGCGGTCGGCGGCATCGTCGTCATGCGTCACGGCGAGAACGCCCTCAACGTGATCAGGGCCGTCAAGACGCGGCTGGCGGAGCTGCGTCCGTCGCTGCCGGCGGGCGTGGAGATCGTCACCACCTACGACCGCGCAACGCTCATCGAACGGGCTCTCGACACCCTCAGGCACGAGCTCACCGTGGAGATGATCATCGTCGCGCTGGTGATCCTCATCTTCCTGTGGCACATCCCGTCGGCGGTCGTGCCGATCGTGACCATCCCGATGTCGGTGCTGCTGGCGTTCATCCCGATGAAAATGTTCGGCGTGACCGTCAACATCATGTCGCTGGCCGGCATCGCGATCTCGATCGGCGTGCTCGTGGACGGCGCCATCGTCGAGGTGGAGAACGCCTACAACAAGCTGCACCTGTGGGAGGCGGGGGGGCGCAAGGGCGACTATCACGCGGTGCGGCTCGAAGCGCTGAAGGAGGTCGGCCCGTCGGTCTTCTTCTCGCTGCTCGTGATCGGCGTCGCCTTCCTGCCCGTCTTCGCGCTGGTCGATCAGGAAGGGCGGCTCTTCAAGCCGCTCGCGTATTCCAAGAACCTGGCGATGTTGCTGGCCGCCCTGCTGGCGATCACGCTCGATCCCGCCATGCGCATGATGTTCACGCGGATGGACCCGTTCCTGTTCCGTCCCCGCTGGCTGGCGCGCCTGGCTACGCACGCGCTCGTGGGCACTTACCACTCGGAGGAGCGCCACCCGATCAGCCGCGTGATCTTCCGCGTGTACGACCCGGCGTGCCGGTTCGTGCTGCGCCACCCCTGGCGCGTGATCGGCGCGGCCCTGTTGATCGTGGCGGTCAGCCTGCCCGCGTTCTTCCACCTCGGCTCCGAGTTCATGCCGCCCCTGAACGAGGGCACGCTCCTCTACATGCCGACCACGCTGCCGGGCATCTCGGTCGCCGAGGCGCAGCGGCTGCTCGAGACCCAGGACCGCGTGCTCAAGGGCTTCCCCGAGGTCGAGCGGGTCTTCGGCAAGGCTGGCCGCGCCGACACCTCGACCGACCCGGCCCCCTTCTCGATGATGGAAACCACGGTCGTGCTCAGGCCGCACGACGAGTGGCGTCCGAAACAGCGCTGGTACTCCGCCTGGGCGCCGCGCTGGCTGCGCGGCGTGCTCAACCCTGTCTGGCCGGACCGGATCTCGTGGGACGAGCTCGTCGACGAGATGGACCGGGCGCTGCGCATCCCGGGCGTGACGAACGCCTGGACCATGCCGATCAAGGCGCGCATCGACATGCTGACCACCGGCGTGCGCACGCCGGTCGGCATCAAGGTGTTCGGCTCCGACCTGAAGGAGATCGAGCGGATCGGGTCGAGCCTCGAGGGGATCATACGCAAGGTGCCGGGCACCCGCAGCGTGTACGCCGAGCGCGTGGCGGGCGGCTACTTCGTGGATATCGACCCGCGCCGCGACCAGCTCGCCCGCTACGGCCTGACGATCGCCGACGTGCAGGCGGTCATCATGAGCGCGATCGGCGGCGAGAACATCACCACCACGGTGGAAGGGCGCGCGCGCTACCCCGTGAACCTGCGCTACCCCCGCGAACTGCGCGGCGACGTCGATCAGCTGCGGCGGGTTCTGGTGGCGGCGCCGGGCGGGGCGCAGGTGCCGTTGGGGCAGGTGGCCGAGATCCGGCTCGTTCAGGGCCCGTCGATGCTGCGCGACGAGAACGGCTTTCTGGCCGGCTACGTCTACGTGGACATCGCCGGCCGCGACGTCGGCGGCTATGTGGAAGAGGCGAAGCGGGCCGTCGCGTCGCAGCTGACGCTGCCGGCCGGCTACGTCCTGCAGTGGAGCGGACAGTACGAGAACATGATCCGCGTCCGCGAGCGGCTCAAGGTCGTCGTGCCGATCACCCTGGTCCTGATCTTCGTGCTGCTGCTGGCGAACACGCGGTCGGCCTTCAAGGCCGCGGTCGTCATGCTGGCGGTGCCGTTCTCGGCGGTCGGAGCCATCTGGCTGTTCCATCTGCTGCATTACAACGTGTCGATCGCCGCCTGGGTGGGGATGATCGCCCTGCTCGGCCTCGACGCGGAGACCGGCGTCTTCATGCTGCTGTTCCTCGACCTCTCCTACGCGGAGGCGAAGCGGCAGGGCCGCCTGCGCTCGGTCGCGGAGCTGGACGAGGCCATCCTGCACGGCGCCGTCAAGCGCGTGCGGCCGAAACTGATGACGGTCGCCGCCGCGTTCATGGGCCTGCTGCCGATCATGTGGTCGACGTCGGCCGGCGCCGACGTGATGAAGCGCATCGCCGCGCCGATGATCGGCGGCCTGGCCACCTCGTTCCTGCTGGAGCTGCTCGTCTACCCGGCCGTGTACAAGCTGTGGAAGCGGCGCACCGAGTTGCGGGGAATCGCGTGACCGGGGGATTCCCAACGCGATCGTGCGGCACGCGGCGATGGCAGTATTGAACACGGCTGTCAATATGCCCGGCCAGAATCCTGAAGCGGACAATCCGCGGCTGCGGGCGCGCCGACCCCCGCTTGCCGCCCGCCAACGCGGGTGTTAGGCTGCGCAGCCATGCGCTATTCCACCGACATTGTGGTGATCGATCTCGAAGCCACCTGCCCCGCCGAGGACGAAGGCGACAACGCCGTCGAGCGGAGCAACATCATCGAGATCGGCGCCGTCCGGCTCGATCGGCGCAGTCTCGAGGTGACGGACCGGTTCAGCGAGCTGGTGCGTCCGCGCGACTACCCGGTCGCCCCGTTCATCGCCCGGATGACCGGCATCACCCCCGAAATGGTGGCCGACCGGGACGATTTCGGGGCGGTGGGCCGGCGCTTCATGGCCTGGTACGGACCGCGCAACCGGGCCGTCATCGCCGCCTTCGGCGCCTATTACGACATCCCCCTGCTGCGGCGGGAGTGCGCGGCGTGCGGTCTCGACTACGGCCTGCACATCGCCGGCGGCGCGCTCGATGTCCGGGCGGTGGCCACGATCTGGCTGGCCGAACGGGACGAGCGCACGAGCGGGCTGACCCTGGAGGCGATCCTCGACAAGATGGGCGTTCCCCGGGCGGCCCCGCTGCACCGCGCCGTGGACGACGCGCAGGCCGCGGCGGCCGTCCTGCAGGTCTTCCACCTGGGGCGGGCGCTGGCCTGATCCGGCCCGCGGCGTCCTTGCCCCGGCTGGCGCCGCCTGCCATCTTTGCGGATTCGGGACAGACGGTTTCGCCGCCCCGCGGCAGCGTCACATGACGGTATACGAGGCGAGAGGAGACGGCCGTGTCCGACGTCACAAGGTTGTTCGAGGCGCAGGCGAAGGACTTCCGACACTGGGAGATCATCAAGGACGTCATCGACCAGCAGATCGACCTGATGCTCAACTACCGGCAGAGCGGTCACCCCGGCGGCAGCCGCTCCAAGGTGCACATGATGGTGTCACTGCTGCTGTCGGGAGCCATGCGCTGGGATATCCGCAACCCCGGCAAACGCTTCGGCGACCGTTTCATCCTCATCGCGGGCCACACGGCCCCGCTCGTCTACGGCACGCTCGCGGTCTTCAACGAGGCGCTGCGCACCATGCACCAGCGCACCGGCGATCCGAAGTACGTCGTCCCGGGCGGCCCGAAGCGGCAGCTCACGTGGGAGGACCTGCTTACGCTGCGCAACAACGGCGGTCTTCCGGGCCATGTCGAGATGGAGGGCAAGGACCTCTTCGTGAAGTTCAACACCGGCCCGAGCGGCCACGGCGCTCCGGCGGCCGCGGGCGAGGCGCTGGCCCTCAAGCGGGCCGGCGCAACCGGCGTGAAGGTCTTCGGGATCGAGGGCGAGGGGGGCCACACGGCCGGCTGCCATCACGAGACGAAAAACTCGGCCTACGGCCTCGGCCTCGACAACCTTTTCACTCTGCTCGACTGGAACGATTTCGGCATCGACAACCAGCCGGTTTCGTCCGTGGTGCACGGCACCCCGCGCGACTGGTTCGCCCCCTACGGCTGGCACGTGCACGAAGCGCCGGACGGGAGCGAATGGAAGGATGTCACCTACGCCCTGCTCGACATGACGGCCGGCAACAACCCGCCGCTGCACCCCGGCATGATGTACGGACGCACGCGCAAGGGCCGCGGCTATCATGTCTACGACAACAAGAGCCACGGCACGCCGCACAAGCTCAACAGCGAGCCGTTCTGGCTCTGCCGCAAGGACTTCAGCGACAAGTACGGCGTGGTCTGGGACGGCGCCGGCCAGCCGGCGCCGACCGACAAGGCGGCGCTGCGCAAACACGCCGAAGCCAACTTCAACGTGGCGCTCGACGTGCTGCGCAACGGCGACACCTGCGAGTATCTCGCCAACCGGCTCGTCGAGCTGGGCGAAAGCGTGCCGCGCGACGTGAAGACCTTCCTGATCCCCGAGGCGAAGAATCCGTTGCACGACCCGAAGCTGTGGGACTTCAAGGCCTATCCCGAAGGCATGTGGGCGAAGGCGGGCGCCAGCCAGCCGAATCGCGCCGCCCTGGCGCGCTGGGGCTCCTGGATCAACGCCTACTGCCGGAAGAACTACGGCCGCCCGCTGTTCCTGGTCTGCTCGGCCGACCTGGCCGACTCGACGAACATCTCCGGCTTCGGCGCCGATTACGATGACCTGCCGGGTTACGGCTGGTTCGATCGCGAGAAGAGCCCCCAGGGGGTGATCCTGCCGCAGGAGATCACCGAGTTCGCCAACAGCGGCATCTGCGCCGGCGCCGCCGCCACGAACCTCGCCGCGGATCCCGAGGCGGACTTCAACGGCTTCTACACCGCCTGCTCCACCTACGGATCCTTCTCCTACCTGAAGTACGGAACGTTCCGGCTGCTCAGTCAGATGGCCCAGGACAGCAATTACAAGCTGGGCAAGGTGATCTGGGTGGCCGGCCACTCCGGTCCCGAAACGGCCGAAGACTGCCGCACCCACTTCGGCGTCTACTCGCCCGGCGTGACGCAGATGTTCCCCGACGGCCAGGTGATCGATATCCACCCGTGGGAATACAACGAAGTGCCGGTGCTGCTGGCCGCCGCGCTGCGCGACCGACAAGCCGATCGTGGCCCTGCACCTGACGCGCCCGCCGGTCAACATCCCCGACCGCGCGCAGCTCGGCCTCGGACATTACTTCGAAGCCGCGAAGGGGGCCTACATCCTGCGCGATTACGCCCCCGGCAAGCCGAAGCACGGCTGCGTGATCGTCCAGGGCACCATGTCCACCTTCAACCTGATCCGCGCGCTGCCGGAGATCGACAAGGCGGGCGTGAACGTGAAGTTCGTCGCGGCGCCGAGTCCGCAGCTGTTCGCGCTGCAGCCCGAAAGCTACCGCAACCAGGTGCTCTCCGCGGGCGACCGCCTCAACAGCACCTACGTGACCAACCGCGCCCGTCGTCTGATGTACGACTGGAGCTTCAACCCGCTCGCCGCCGAGTACGCCCTCTCCAGCGACTTCGACAACCGCTGGCGCACCGGCGGTTCGCTCGACGAAATCATGACCGAGGCTCATCTCGATCCGGCCAGCATCATCGCCGGCGTGGTCCGGTTCGCGAAGGACCACGACGCACGGATGAAGCGCCTGCGCGACATGCTCAAGGCGGCGGAAGGGGCCTAGGCCCTCGCGCCGGCCCGCGACAGCGTCGACCGACAGGAAGGACCCGCCGCAAGGCGGGTCCTTCGCGTCAGGCGGCAGCAGATTGCGCGCCGCCCCGTCAACTTCCGGGGTCGAGCCTCAACGTCCAGACCGTCGGCTCCCGGCAGCAGCGGCGTCGCCTCTCCCCGTTCCCACGCCGTATGCCCGCGCCGGTAGTACGGTGAGAGCGGGTGTCCGCTCTGACCGGTCGGCATGTGGAACAACCCCGCCTCCTCGCGTCCGGGCGAGACCACCATCCGCTCCGAGGCGCCCATGTCGGGCGACTGCACGCGGGGCAGGTTGCTGTCGCCCGGCAGGCGCGTGCGCGGCATGTCGAGCCACCGGCCGAGTTGCGGCACCGCCAGGCTGAGCGGGTGGCGGATGGCGGCGGTGTTGCGCTCGCCCCAGGTCCGGTCGGCCAGCGGACGGCCGCCGCGCGTGAGCCGCGCCACGGTGGTGTCGACGGCGGCGAGCAGGGCCTCCTCCCAGGAGCGGAACGCCGGCGCGAGCAGGTGGGGCGGCCGCTGCGTGGCGAGCGCCCAGAGCGGGTCCTCGTACTGGCCGAGATTGTCGAACGTGAAGCCGGAGTCGGCGGCGGCGCAGGGGGCGGTCAGCCAGCCGTAGACGCTCTCGCGCACCTGCAGCCGGAATCCGCGCACCAGCCGGTAGCCGACCGACTCGATCGAGGCGCGGCCGCTCCAGCTCGTCTCCAGCAGCTCGCGGAACTCGGCGCGGCCGGGCACGCCGGCCAGAGCGTCCGGCGTGAGCAGGTCGAGCAGCAGATCGCGCCAGCGCTGCAGGAAAAGGGCCCGGTCGTCGAGCTGGATCCGCAGCATATCGCCCGGATCGGCGCGGTCGAGGACGCGCAGGTCGTCGCGGATCTGGCGGGCGCGAGCGCCGGTGATGTAGCCACCGTCGCCCAGCGCGGCGAGGCCGTCGCCGTCGACGGTGCGATTGTTGGCGCTCCAGAGCCGCCCCTCGGGCGGGTCGACCACCCGCGGATACCGGTCCGCGGGCAGACACGCCGTCCCAGCGGCAGGCGCCGTCGGCCCAGGAGACCGGCACGCGGCCGTCGAACCCGACGCGGCGCGGCAGCCGGCCGATGACCGTCCAGGCGATGCGACCGTCAGCGTCGGCGCAGACCAGGTTCTGCGGCGGCATGCCGCAGCGGGGCGCCAGGGCCAGCGCCTCGTCCACCGTGCGCACCGACCCCATTTCGAGCAGGGCGAGATTCGCTCCGTCCGGATCGTGCGCCACCCAGCGCATGGCCAGCCGCCGGCCGAACCGGTCGCGCCCCGTGACCGGGCCCCACATCGTGTCGAGGATGGTCACCGTGTCGGCCGGCGCGCCTCGCACCGCGATGACCTCGCGCCGGCGGACCAACGGCCGCGGACCGCCCGGGGCCAGATAGCGATTGCTGTCGGCGGGGTCGGGCTCGATCACGACCAGGTCGATCACGTCGGCCATCGCGTTCGTGAACCCCCACGCCACCCGTCCGTTGCTGCCGACGATCAGCCCCGGCACCCCCGGCAGCGTGACGCCGACCAGCCGTTGCGCCGTGGCGGCGTCCTCCCGCGGCCAGCTCAGCACCGCCCGGTACCAGATGTCCGGCACCCCCAGCCCCAGATGCATGTCGTTGGCCAGCAGCGCGCCCCCATCGCGCGCCCGGAAACCGGCCACCGCCCAGTTGTTGCTGCCGGGCGGCTCCTCGACCGCTGGACGGGGAGCGTGCCGCGTCCCGCGCAGCCCCGGCAACGCGCCCAGCCCCCCGCCCCCGTGGCGGGGATCGGCCGCCACGCTGTCCACCGAGGCACGGCGCAGGTCCACCACGTCGGGCCCGGGCACCGCCGGCGCCGCCAGCGGCCCCCCGACCAGCGGCGCGTCCCACTCGCCGCCGTCCGGCGTGAGGAACGCGGCCAACGCCGGCGGCAGCGTCGTCACCAGGGTGGCGCGCGCCGTCTCGTTCTCCTCGTTGAGCAGGTTGTACATCGCGTAGAGGACGAGGTAGGAATCCTCGGGCCGCCACGCCTGCGGCCGCTGCCGCAGCATCAGGTACTCGAAGGAGGGACGCCGCTGCGCCGCCAGCCCCGCGTTGACGCCGGAGGCGTAGGCCTCGAGCAGCTCCCGTTCGCCCGCGGAAGCCCGCGCCAGAGCCACGCGCGCCCGCCCCCGGAACGCCTGCCGTCGCGCCAGCCGGTCCCACCGCACCGCCGCCCCGCCGATGAGCGCCGCCAGCTCCCCCGCCGGCTGCCGCCGCGAAAGGTCCATCTGAAAGAACCGCTCCTGCGCATGCAGGAACCCCAGCGCGAAGGTGGCGTCACGAGCCGACGCCGCGCTGACGGTCGGCACGCCGAGCGCATCGCGCGTGACCCCCACCGACGCCGTCAGCCCGCGGACATCCACCACTCCCGACAACCGCGGCAGACTCGCCCGCAACAGCCCCCACGCCACCAGCCCCCCCACCAGCAACAACACGCACAGCCCCAGCAACGCGCGCAACAGCCACCGCGCCACCCGGCGCAGCCGCGCACGGCGACGCCCCGGCTCCGCCGGTCCACCAGAGGCTGGCAAAGGATCACGCTGCGCGCCCGCCGCCATGGCTCCCCTCCACCCGCGTCGGGCGGGCCGCGCGCAGTATAGCCGATCGCCTCCCCGGGCGAGACGCTCTGCGTGACGGGGGAGAGAGATGTGGATTCCGCCGCTCCTATTTCGCGAGGGTGATCTTGCTCGCCCGCACCCCCTGCTCCGTGACCAGCCGAACGATGTAGGTTCCCGGAGGCACGCGGGCACCGTGAGCATCTCGGCCGTCCCATTCCACGACTGCTCGCCGGCCGGAAGGGACGCGTCGACCAGCGAACGTACAAGTCGACCTCGTTGGTCGTAGAGCCCGAGAGCCGCGTGCGTCGCCTGCGGCAGGCTGTACCGGATCGTCGTGCGCGGGTTGAACGGGTTGGGTGCGTTTGAGGTGATCGCCAACCGCTCGGGGAGCGTCGCGGCCGCAAGCTGCGCCGGACCGTACCAAGTCTCCTGTCCTTGGTCAGTGACCTGCAGCCAGTACGACAACTCTTCAGCGGGCGCGTCGACATCGGCATAGTCGCCCGCAAGGGTCTCCCCGCCTTCCCACTGCGATACCAGTTCACGATCCGCCTCGGCTGTCTGTCGCCACAGCCGCATCTCCCCGCCGGCGACCGATCCTTCCAGCGCCACTGCACTAAGGCGCTGGTCGATGTCCGCCTGGCCTCGAACGACCGCAACCAGACCGGCGTCATCAGTGACTCGACCCGCATGGCGAAGATGTCCTCGCCGCCGAGGCTGTCGTCGTAGCAACCCTCCGTCACCGGGAAGTCGGTCGACCAGGTGGACCCCACGAGCAACCGCCGCCCCGGTAGACGTCGCCGCGAGATGATCGTTCTGCTGGAAATCGTTCCCGCCGTAGACGCCGCTGCCCAAGAGTGCCTGCCCGGAGCCGTTCAGGTGCGCCAGGACGCGCGGCGTTGACGCCCGGCACCGCAAACTGGTCGGGCCCCAACGGGCCCGGAAAGGTCGGCCCCCACGTGCGACCGCACACCAGGATGCCGCCGCCCGGCGGCAACGAAAGCCCTTCCAGTTCGTCGTCCTGGTGGGGCCACCCAGATACGTGCTCTGCAGCAAGCTCGAACCGTCCACGCTGAGCGTACTGATGAAGCCGTCCCCGGTGCCCCGCATGCTGGTCTGATATGCGCCGATCGTGACCGGGAACGTCCCCGAGCCCGTACCGCCGGCCACCACCACGCGACCGTCCCGGCCAATCTTCAAGTCGCGGATGCCGGCGCCTTCCAGGAATGTACTCCAGGACGAACTGCCTTCCGTCCGCCGTCAGCTTCGTCACGAACCCCGCCCCAAGACCGTCACAGTGCGTGTCATAGCTCCCCGGGGTGACCGGGAAGTCAAGCCCCGTGAATCCTCCTGCCACCGGCCTGCCCTGGTCGTCCAACCCGACAGCGCTGACATAATCTTCGTCGGAGCTGCCCAGGTACGTGCACCAGTCCAGGGCTCGCCCCTGGTTGGATATCCGCGCAACAAAGCCATCAAAGTAACCGCCACGGTGTGTAGGCTGGAAGGTGCCGACCGTGGTCGGCAGATAGGGCGAGGAGACTATTCCTGCCAGTACGACGGCGCCCTCGCTGGCCGCGGCCACGGAGAGCGCCCAGCCGTCGTCCAACAGCGTGCACCACACGAAGCGCCCCGTCTGCGCCTCCAGCTCCGCGATGAACGAGGATCCTGATGCCGAAACCGTGCTGTCCTGCACGCCGGGCGTTGTCGGGAAATCTACGGAATACGTACGGCCGACGACCACAACATTGCCATTGGGAAGCATGGCGATGCCCCGACCTTCGTTGGTATTTTCCCCACTGAGCACCGTGCTCCAGACGGGAAACCCGCTCTCTTCGTCCAGGGCCGTGACGATGACATTCGTGAACCCCAGCACAATCGCGGTGCCGGGAATCGTGGGGTAGTCCAGCGATTGCGTGTAGCCCGTCAGGAAGGTCAAGCCGACTCCATTGCTGACCACCGCATACGACTCATCCCATGACCAGCCACCCAGAAACGTGCTCCAGACCATCCGGTCCAGATCCTTCGTCGCTGGTTGTGGCGCCAGCGTTGCCACGGGGCCAGCAGGGACCGCTTCCTCCGCTGGCGAGATCCAACCCGTCAGTGCGCTCCCCAGGGCCGGGCTGACGATCAGCGTGCCGTGCGGGGTGGAAACCACCTCGTTGCCGTCGACCTGCGCAATGTCCGTCGCGCCGCGCCATCGCACGGCGACGTGCCCCAAAACGTCCGCGCTGCCCCGCCATTCGTAGGCCAGCCTGCCGCCCTCAGGCCGCAGAACGAGATCGACGCCGGGCCACAGCCCCCGGTACACGACCTCTCCATAGCACGCCCGGGACTCAAGCCAGCGGCTGCGATCCCTGCCGGCGTAATGGTTCAGGAGGAGGGGCCGAGGGACCTGTCCCATGGGCTGGACCGCCGGGTCCGCGCCCACGAAATCCAGCAGCACGATGTGGCCCTCGATGGGCTGGGCCTCGGGCTTGGCGCCAGGGGCTGAGAGCCGGGAGCCCAGTAGGCCCGGGCCGTCTTGCCGTGCCGGGCGAGGCGGCGTCAGGCCGAGTGCGAAGGCGATGCCGCCCGGCAGTGCCGTCAGGCGCAGTTCGCCACACTCCGCGGTCAGGCGCACCTCGTCGATCTGCCCCCCGGCCACGGGCCGAAACCCCTCGGCAGCGACCGCGATGCCGGCGCCAAGAACAACCATGGCGACAAGAATAGCGATAATGGACCTGCGCAATTGGCCCTCCCCAACGACCGCACCCTCCGCGCGCCTCACCCCAATAGCAATTGCAGCCAAGTGACCATAGCATGGCGCTCCATACTCGCACTACTCCTGCCAGCCGGCCTTTCCCATTGTGCGTCACAATGTCCACGCCCAGTACAACACGCCGCCGCCGGGATGGCCCGGCGGCGGCGTTGCAAACGGACTTCGCGGTATCTTACTTTGTCTTCACCGGATCGGCCGGGCGCGAGGGCAGATGCCGCGGCTCCGCGGCCATCTTCGCCAGCACCTCTTTCACGCCGCGTTCGAGCTGCGGGTCGCCGCCGGCGATGAGCGCGGCCGGGTCGTTGTCCACCTCGATGTCGGGATCGACGCCGTGGCCCTCGATGATCCACTCGCCGGTCGGGGCGTTGGTGCCGTTCTCGGGCACGTACACGGTGCCGCCGTCGATCAGGGGGCCGCGGCCGGAGATGCCGACCACGCCGCCCCAGGTCCGCTTGCCGATCAGCGGGCCGAGGCCGGCGGTGCGGAAGCGGTAGGGGAAGATGTCGCCGTCGGAGGCGGCAGTTCTCGTTGATCAGGCAGGCCAGGTGGCCGTAGAAGCAGGTGTTCGGGTAGGTGGCCGGCAGCTCGCTGATGCGGCCGAAGCGGGTGCCGAGCAGCTGGTTGTCGAGTCGCTCGAGGATCCACTGCGAGACGTTGCCGCCGCCGTTGTCGCGCACGTCGACGATCAGCCCCTCCTGGCGGATCTGCGGATAGAACCACTTGATGAACTCGGCGATGCCGGTCGGCCCCCATGTCGGGGATGTGCAGGTAGCCGACGCGGCCGTCCGACAGCTTGTCGGTCAGCTGCCGCCGGCTCTCCACCCAGTCGTTGTAGATCAGCGACGACTTCGTCGCGCACCGGCTGGTAGGTCACCGTGCGCGCACCGTCGGGGACGGGACGGGTGTTGAGCGTCAGGGTGACCGGGTCGGTCTTGTGCTGCAGCAGGCGGTACGGGTTGTCGTTGCCGGCCAGGTCGACGCCGTCGATGGCCAGCACGTAGTCCCCTTCACGCGCGTCGACCCCGACCTCGGTCAGCGGCGAGCGGTACTTCGGCTCGGCGTTGTCGCCGCGGTAGATCCGCGCGATCCGGTAGCGGTTCGCCTGCGGGTCGAGCGCGAACCGGGCGCCCGGCAGGCCGACCGGCGCCCGCGTCGGCACCTCGTAGTCGCCCCCCTCGATGTAGCAGTGCCCGGCGTTGAGTTCGGAGACCATCTCGCCCAGGACGTAGTTCAGGTCGGAGCGGTGGGCCACGTAGGGCAGCAGGGCGCGGTAGCGGTCGCCGATGGCCCGCCAGTCGTAGCCGTGCATGTTCTCGACGTAGAAGAAGTCGCGGTAGCGGCGCCACACTTCGTCGAAGATCTGCGTCCACTCCTGCGCCGGCACGCGGTCCACGACCAGCCCGTCGGTGCCGACGGCCTTGGCATCGCCCGGCTTGGGACGCGCGTCGTACAGCTTGTAAGCTTTGCCCTGCGCCACGATCAGCTTGCTGCCGTCGCCCGACAGCGCGTAGCCGCCGGAGTCGGCCACCAGCTCGGACTCCTTGCGCTCCTTCAGGTCGTAGACGCGCACCGACGGCTTCGTGTAGCTGTCGCGACCGTAGAAGGGGGCGCCGCGCTTGACGTAGAAGAGGAAGCCCCTGGCGGCGGCGAGGTCCTCGATGTTGTCGGCCTCCACCGGCAGGCGGGCGATGCGGCCGGCCAGACCGTCGAAGTCGATGTTGACCTCGGGCGGCGGCGCCTTTTCGTCCTTCTTCTCGTCCTTCTTGTCGCTCTTCTTGTGCCTTGCCGCCGGCGGCAGCGCCGGCTCGACCGTGACCTCGTCGCTCTGCGGTCCGACCAGGTTCGGCACGTCGCGGCGCAGCGCCAGCGCGTACACCCCGGTCGTGCGGTTGCCGGCGTAATTCCATTCGAGGCTGCTGATCTGCGGCGCGTAGTCGTGGTTGGCGAGGCAGAAGAGGTACTTCCCTTCGGGATCCCACACCGGTTCGGACTCGCTGGCGCGCCCGTCGGTCACGCGGCGCACCTGGCCGTCGCGGGCGCTCCAGACGTGCAGCGCGCTGGCGCCGCTGGTCTCGCTCAGCGAGAAGGCGAGCCACCGGCTGTCGGGCGACCAGGCGTAGTCGCGCACCTGGCCGCGCCGATCGTCGGCGACCTGGACCAGCCCGCGGTCGGCCAGCGTGAGCACGTAGACGCGGCCGTCCTTGTCGGAGAAGGCGATCGACCTGCCGTCGGGTGACCACTCCGGCGCGTAGCGCATCGCCCGGCCGCCCCGGGTGAGCTGCTCGGGCTCGCCCTTTGCCATCCTGCGCGGTCACCCAGACCTCGTCCTCGCCACTGCGGTCGGAAATGAACGCCACCCGCGCGCCATCGGGCGACCAGCGCGCCCACTTGTCATGCGCGTTCGAGCTGTGGGTAAGATTGCGGGTCGGCCCCTTCTCGACCGGCGCCGTGAAGACGTCGCCGCGGGCCACGAACAACGCCCGCTCCCCCTTGGGGCTGAGCGTGTAGTCCTCGATCCGGTCCGCCACCGCGATGCGCGCGGGGCGCGTCGCCAGGCCGTCGTCGGGCACCGTGATCGCGATCGGCCGGGCCTGGCCGCTGGCGAGGTCATAGACCACCAGTTCGCCGCCCAGCTCGTAGACGATGCGTCCGCGGTGATCGGTGCCGGGCCAGCGGACGTCCCAGGTGGTGCCGCGGGTGAGCTGGGTGACGGCGTCGCCCGCCTCGTCCCAGCGGTAGAGGTTGAGCGTGCCGTCGCGGTCGGAAGTGAAGTAGACCGCGCCGCCGATCCAGAGCGGATCGCGCTCTGTACGCGGCGAGGCGGCGATGCGGCGCGCGGTATTACTGGCCAGGTCGAACACGAACAGGTCCTGCGCGCGTCCCCCCGCGTAGCGCTTCCAGGTGCGGAAATCGCGGAACAGCGGCGAGTAGACCAGCCTCTGCGCGTCGGGCGCGAAATCGCCCGCGCCGGCCGCCGGCATCGGCAGCGCCACCGGCAGCCCCCCCTCCACGCCCACCGTGTAGAGACGGCTCGTCACGCCGACCGTGGCGTCGCGCATGGAGCGGAAAAGCACCGCGCGGCCGTCGGGCGTCCAGCCGTAGACCTGGTTGTCCACTCCGTGGCGCGGCGCCATCGGGCCGTGCGCCGGGTACCAGGTCAGCCGTCGCGGCTCGCCCCCCTCCGCCGGCACGATGCAGACCTGCTCGTCGCCGTCGTACTGGCCGGTGAAGGCGATCCAGCGGCCGTCGGGCGAAAAGTGCGGGAACAGCTCCTGCCCCGGATGCGCGGTCACCCGGGCGGCCAAACCGCCGGTGACGGGGGCGGTCCAGATGTCGCCCCCGTAGCAGAACGCCACCCGGTCGCCGGAGATGGCGGGGAAACGCAGCAGTTTCGTCTGCGCACTGGCGCCGGGCGCCACGCCGGCCACGAGCGCCAGGGCGGCCACGACAACGGCAAGGGCTCTGCGAACCATGGTTCCTCCCGGGGTGGACGGAAACGGATGTGCACGGGATGGCGGCCGGCGGCGATGCGCCGGCCACAACCTACGGGATACGGACGGCAACCCGCCCGGGTTGCCGTCCGGCAGGAAACCGCGGTCGGCGGTCCGGTCCGCGGGTCAGCCAGCCCTGCCGGCGCGAACCTCGTCCTTGATCCGCTTGACGTGGCCGCGGCCGAGTCCCTTCACCTCGCAGCCGAGTTCGAAGTAGCGGCGGATCTTCGCGTCGTCGAGCAGGCCGAAGCAGTCGATGATCGCCAGCGGGCCTCCCGCGCCGTTCACCACCGCGTCGGGATCGAGCTGCAGGTACTGGCTGTGGCGCACCGCGAAGATGACCGCGTCACAGCCGCGCAGCGCCGTGGCGAGGTCCTTCTGCACTTCCAGCTGCGTCAGCTTGTCCTGGTCGCGGAAGAAGCGGGCCAGGCTGCGGCCGGGCGACGGGTAGCTGTCCTGCTGCGTCGAACTCCCACCACTGCTCCACGTACGGATCGTGCACGCGGATCTCCGCGCCCATCTCGGTCAGCTTGCGCACCAGCAGTTCGGAGCCGCTGTAGCGGGTGTCCCCCACATCCTCGCGGTAGCTGGCGCCCAGAACGAGCACGCCGGCCATCGCCACCGGACGACTCATATTGCGCAGGGCGTCGCGCACCAGCTCGGCGGCGTGCAGGGGGCGCGTGTCGTTGATGTCAATCGCGGCGCCGGTCATCATGAAGATGTCGTCGTTCCAGCCGTGGATGTGGCGGTAGGCCCAGAGACCGAGGCCACCGTCCTTGGGCAGGCAGTAGCCGCCGATGCCGGGACCGGGGAACATGATGTTCGAATGCGTGGGGCGCACCTTCACGGCCTGGATCACCTTGAGCAGGTCCACGCCGTTGCGTTCGGCGAACAGGCTCCACTCGTCCATGAAGGCGAGCAGCGTGGCGCGGAAGCTGTTCTCCACGATCTTCGCCGTCTCCGACTCGATCGGCCGGTCGAGCACGGTGAGCGGGAAGTCCTGCGTGTTGAGCACTTCGCGCAGGAACTTCTCCACCCGTTGGCGCGACTCCTCGTTCACGCCGCTGCAGACGCGCCAGAAGTCGCGGATGCTCGCCACGTAGTTGCGCCCCGGCATGACCCGCTCGTAGCTGTGCGCCAGCACCGGATCGGCGTCGATCCCGCGGGCGCGGAAACTCTTCTTGAGGATCGGGAAGGCGATCTGCTCGGTGGTGCCGGGAGCGACCGTGGTCTCGATCAGGGTCAGGCAGTGCGCCGGGATCCGTTCGCCGATGACGTGGAACGACTGCTCGAGCGCCGCCATGTCGACCTGGCCGGTGCGCACGTCGCCCAGATCGTTCTTGAGATAGTCGCACTGCACGTCCACCACGACCGTGTCGGCCAGCTTGAGCACGTCGTAGATCCAGGTGGCGATGAGCGTCTTCTTATCGAGGACGGTGGCGCGGATGATCCGATCCACCTCGGGATCCTCGGCGCTCACCGGCGGCTCGCCGCGGTTGAGCAGCGGGATCTTCCAGAAGCTGCGCACGCTCGGGCGCTGCATGCCGATGACGAACTTGCTGGGCTTGCCGCCGGCGTCGACAGCGTCGGCGCAGACGGCGGCCATGACCGCCCCCACGAAGCCGACCCCCATCACGACGACGATCTCGCGGCCGAGCGCGCGCTGCTGATCGACGATGGCGGATAACCGCGCGAACTCGGCGCCAGCGTCGCCGGGGCGCGGCAGCGGGAACCGCTCGCCGGCCGGCGAAGCGGAAAACGGGGCGGAATCCGGAATATTCGCAGTCGTCGCCATCCTGCTCTCCTTGGCTGACCCGTGGGCGATGCCGCTCCTTGCGGCGCTCCCCCCATTGTCCGTCGTCGGGCGCCCAAGCGCCAGTCCGCAGTGCGCCGCCAGCCGCCGCCGGCCCTCGCCCGGCGCGGCTTCCCCTTTGCGGCGCGGGCGGGCGGCGTGCTATCGTCCCGCCACGAAAGGGGATGCCACATGCGCCTCGTCACTGTCTGGTGCGCCCTGCTCGCGATCGCCGGCACCGCCACCGCGGCCCCCCCGCCACCGGTCGGGGGCACCATCACCATCGTGGAGAGCTTTCCCGTCGGCACTCCGTACGACCTGCCGCAGCTGCCCAACGCCCCCGACGTCTGGCGCGAGATGATCGGCCGGGCGCGGCACAGCCTCGACATCGAGTCCTTCTACTTCAGCGAAGATCCCGGCCGCGACGACCCGCTCGACGCGGTGCTGGCCGCGGTCGAGGCCGCCGCGCGCCGCGGCGTGAAGGTCCGCGCGCTTGCCGACCGGAAGATGAACGCCACCTATCCCGAAATCTGCGGCCGCCTCGGCGCGTGGCCCGGCGCGGAGTGCCGTCTGCTCGACGCCCGCGCGCTCTGGGGCGGGGTGCAGCACGCGAAGCTGTTCCTGGTGGACGGCGAGGAATTCTACGTCGGCAGCCAGAACTGGGACTGGCGCGCGCTCGAGCACATCCGCGAAACCGGCGCCCGCGTGCGCAGCCCTCTCCTCGCCGCAGCGCTCGGGCGGGTGTTCGCGCTCGACTGGGCGCTGGCGGGCGGGGGCGGCCTGGCCGACGCCGGGCTGCCGGCCGCACCGCCGGTCTGTCGCGACCGTCTCCTCACCTCCGGTGGCGACACCGTCGACGTGGCGCTGGCGGCGAGCCCGCCGCAGGGCCTGCCGCCGGGCGTGCCGTGGGACTGGCCGCTCCTCGAGGCGACCATCGACTCGGCGCGCGCCCGCGTGCGGCTGCAACTGCTCTCGTACAGCCCCGGCGAGCGGGGCGGCGGCTACTGGGACGATCTCGACGCCGCGCTACGACGCGCCGCCGCCCGCGGCGTGCAGGTGGAGATCATCCTGTCCAACTGGGCCAAGCGGAAATCTGCGCTGTCGTGGATCAGGAGCCTGGCCGCGGCCCCCAACGTCGCCGTGCGGTTCACTAACATCCCCGAAGCGACGACCGGGTACATCCCCTTCGCCCGCGTCGAACACGCCAAGTACCTGATCGCCGACGACAACGCCTGCTGGCTCGGCACCTCGAACGGCTCGCGCGACTACTTTCACGAATCGCGCAACGTCAGCCTGTTCATCCGCGGCCGCCCCGGCCACGGCGTGGCCGCCGACCTGGCCGCCGTCTTCGCCACCAGCTGGAACGGTCCCTACGCCGAACCGGTCAGCCCGTGCGGCGAGTACACGCCGCCCCGAACCGGAGAGTAGAGGGAGGGAATCGAGATGGCGCGCGTGCCGGCCCGACTCGAGAAGAAGAGCTGCGTCCTCATCGTGGTGGACGTGCAGGAGCGGTTCCGGGATCTGATCGCCGACATGGACGGGGTCATCCTCGCCTGCGGGCGATTGATCCGCTTCTGCGACCGACTCGACATCCCGATCGTCGTCACGGAGCAGTACCCGCGGGCCCTCGGCCGCACCGTGCCGGAACTGGCGTCGCTCGTGCCCGACTACGCGCCGATCGAGAAGCTGACCTTCTCGTGCGCGGGCGATCGCCATTTCGGCGCCCGGCTGCAGGTGCTGGGCCGCTCGCAGGTGATCCTGTGCGGCATCGAAACGCACGTCTGCGTCTACCAGACGGCGTTCGACCTGCTGGCGCAGGGGCGGCAGGTCGCGGTGGCGGCCGACGCGGTGTCGTCCCGCCTGTCGGCGAATCGCGACCTGGGCCTGGCCCGGATGCGCGAACTGGGCGCGCCGTTGATGCCGGCCGAAATGATCATGTTCGAGATCCTGCGCGAAGCCGGCACCGCCGACTTCAAGGCGGTCGCCGACCTGCTGAAGGGATAGTCCGCCATGCCGCTGCCGTTTTTTCCCACCCCCGGCCGCCGCCGACGCGCCCGGCTCGCCGCCCTCCCCGCGGAGGTACGCGCCGAACTGAACGCCGCGCCCCCGTCACCTTTGGCCGCCCCGCTGCTGGCCGGCGCCGCGGTCGGCGTGGCGCTGGCCTGCGGGCTCAGCCTGTTCGCCTGGACCTCCCTGCCCGACCATATCCCGTCCCACTTCGGCCCCGACGGCCGCGCCGACGCCTGGGACGGCCGGAGCACCCTGTTCATCTTCCCCGTCATGACCCTGTTCCTGTTCGGCATGATGACCCTGCTGACCCGCTCTCCCGCCACCTACAACTACCCCTTCGCCATCACGCGCGACAACGCCCGCCGCCAGGCCACGCTCGCCATGGGCCTGATCGCCTGGCTCCGCTTCGCCACCATCTGGCTGATGACCTACCTGGAATACGGCGTCATCGCCGCCGCGCGCGACGAAAACGCCACCCTCGGCTACTGGTTCCTGCCGGTCGTGCTGCTGCTGATCGTCGGGCCGGTGGTCGGGTACCTTGTCGCGGCGTGGCGGGGGCGGTAGCCTTTACGGCATTCCGTACTTGGCGAGCCGATACACCAGGACGTGGCGCGGAATGCCGAGATAGCTCGCCGTCTTCGATTTGTTGCCGCCGCACTTGGCGAGGGCGCGGCGGATGATCTCGCGCTCCAGGTCGACGAGGGGCAACGCGTCGTCCGGCAGGGGACCGATCAGCGCAGCGATGCCGCCAGGAGGCGGCGTCGGTGTCGCAGCGGGCGCGGCTGCCGGCGCGGACGCGCGGGTGACGCCGGCGTTTTCCTCGGCACGGACGAGATCGTCCTCGTCGAGCGTGTCGTTTTTCCGCATGACCAGCAGGCGCAGGTTCAGATTCAGCAGCTCGCGGACGTTGCCGGGCCAGGGACGGGACTGCAGGCGGGCAAGCAGGGCCGGGGTGGAGATCACTTTGTGGCCGCCGTGCTCGCGGGTGAAGTGGGCCCAGAGCAAAGGGATGTCGTCAGCGCGTTCGCGCAGCGGCGGCACGTGCAGGGCCAGCACGGCGAGTCGATAATAAAGATCCTCGCGGAAGCGGCCGGCGCTGACGTCGGCGACGAGGTCGCGGTTGGTGGCGGCGACGAGGCGGAAATCGACCGGCACCGGGCGCGGTCCGCCCACCGGATCGACCTGCTTCGTTTCGAGGACCCTCAGCAACTTCGGCTGGAGCGGCAGCGGCAGCTCGCCGATCTCGTCGAGGAACAGGGTGCCGCCGGCGGCCGCGCGCACGCGGCCGGGAACCGCGCCGACGGCGCCGGTGAAGGCGCCACGGGCGTGGCCGAACAGTTCCGACTCCATCAGCTCGGCCGGGATCGCGCCGCAATTGACCGCCACGAACGGTCCGTCCCAGCGCGGCGACAGATCGTGCAGAGCCCGGGCGACCAGCTCCTTGCCGGTGCCGCTCTCCCCCGTCACGATCACCGATACGTCTGCGAGGGCGAGACGGCGGACCTGTTCGATCACCCGCGCCATGGCCGGCGAGGCGCCGAGGATCGGCAACGCCTCGCGCCGCTGGCGCAGCAGGCCGCGCAGGCTGCGGTTCTCCGTTTCGAGGGCGCGGGCGCGCAGGGCAGACTCCACGGTCAGCCGCAGCTCATCCCGCTTGAACGGTTTGAGCAGATAGGAGAAGGCGCCCGCCTTCATCGCCTCCACGGCCTGGCCCACGTCGCCGAAGGCGGTGAGCACGATGACGGGGGGCGAGGTGGCGCGGCCCGGCTGTTTCAGGTGGCGCAGCAACTCCAGACCGTCGGTCCCGGGCATGCGGATGTCGGTCAGGACAAGCTCGGGATCGTCGACGTCGCAGCGGCGCAGCCCCTCCTCGCCGTCAGCCGCCTCGAGCAGCTCGTGGCCCGCCTCGCGCAGAATGAAAGTGACGACCTCGCGCAGGTTCGCGTCGTCGTCGATGACCAGGATCTTCGCCATGCCCACCTCCGCCGCGCGTCAGGCCGGCGCGACCGGGAAGTCCACCGTCACCCGCGCGCCGCCCGCCTCGCGGTTCACGGCGCCGATGCGCGCCCCGTGATCCTCGGCGATGCGGTGGCAGATCGCCAGCCCCAGCCCGGTACCGGCGGGGCGCGTGGAGAAGAACGGCGTGCCGAAATTCTCCAGCGCGTCGGCGGTGAAACCGGGCCCGTCATCCTCCACCGTGAGCGTGTTGAGTTCCTCGTGGCGGACCACCCGCACCGCGACCTCGCCGCTGGCGCCCGCCGCTTCGCCCGCGTTGAGCACCAGGTTGAGCAGGAGCTGGCGCAGCTGCTCGCGGTCGCCGGTCACCAGGCACACCTCCGCCGGACGCGGACCGGTCAGGTGCGGCGCCCCCTCGCGGTGCGCGGCCAGTTCGAGGACCTGTCGCGCCTCGGCCGCCAGATCGACCGTTTCGCGCGCTCCCGGCTGCGGTCGGGCGAAGGCGAGGAAGCGGGTCAGCACGCCGTTGAGACGACCCGCCTCCTCCGTCAGAACCCGCACCAGGCGTCCCTTGGGATGAGGCGCCGGAAAATCGTCGGCCAGCACCTCGGCCGCCCCCTGGATCGAGGCGAGCGGATTGCGGATCTCGTGCGCCAGTCCGGCCGACAGCCGCCCCACCGCGGCCATCCGCGCCTGCCGCACGAGCTGCGTCTCCATCTCCGCCTTCTCGCGCAGCGCCCGCTCGAGACCGACGGCGGTGGCCTGCAGTTCGTCGCGCGTCTGCCGTTCGCGGGAGACCAGCACGCCCGAGACGAGGCCCACGGCCAGATAGAGCAGCATCTCGAGCCCCTTCTCCAGCGTGGGCGCGGGATCGCGGCCGATCAGGCCGAACGCGTGCGGCGCGTAGAGCGCGCAGACGGCCAGCGACGTGGCGAGACTGGCCGGCCAGCCCCCCAGGAACGCGGCGAAGATGATCGGGAAGTAGTAGAGGCGACGGTAGATGCCGTGCGCGCCGTGCAGGTGGAACGACGTATTGTAATGCAGCAGGGAGATGACGACGACCATCAGCGCGATGACCGCATAGCGCTCGCGCACCCGGCTGCCGGCGGGCGGCCCGGCGCCGCTCACGGCGCGCCGCCTTCCATCACCACGACCACCTCGATACGACGATTCTGCTCGCGGCCGGCCGCGGTCTGGTTGGAGACGAGCGGTCGATCGGGCCCGACCCCCTCCACGGTCACCGCGCGCGCCGCCAAAGCTCCGAGCCGGACCCGCAACTCCGCCGCCACCGCTTCGGCGCGGGCGCGAGCCAGGCGCAGATTCTCGGCGCGGCCGCCGCTATCGTCGGTGTGCCCCTCCACCCGCAGCGCGGCGCCGGGAAACGCCGATACCGCCGCCACCACTGCCGCCAGGGCCTCCGCCATGGCGGGGGTGACCTCGGTCCTGCCGGCGCCGAAGGCCAGGCCAGGGTGGCGCAGCACCAGGTCGCCCGTGGGACTCAGCGCCGCCGCACCGCCCGCGGCCATGAAGAGGTCGGTGACCTGGCGCACCAGGGCGGCGCGCTCCCGTCCCGCCCGCAGGTGCGCTTCGACCGCCGCGCGGTCCGCCTCGGCCACGCCGGCGCGCAGTTCCATCTCCCAGAGACTCTGCTGCAGGTCGCTCAGATGCCGGCGCAGGTCGGCCAGTGACGAATCGCGCGCGACCAGCTCGAGCTGCAGCGTTTCCCGCTCCAGACGCCGTTCGGCCCCGAGCGAATCGGCCAGCCCCAGACAGCGCAAACGCCTCCGGCCCACGGAATCGACCACGGCACGCGCGAGTTCCACGCCGGCTGCGGCCGGATCCGGCGCCACCCCCGCGGCCCGCGCGCAGGCGCGCAGATCGCGGTCGTAGACATCGGCCACCGCCTGCCAGGCCTGCTTCTGGCGCCGCAGGTCGCGCACGAACCGGGCCGTGAGCCACAGATGCGTGGCGGAAACCTGCGCATCCTGCACGGCGGCGGCGCAGGCGCCGGCGCGCGCCCCGTCGGGATCGGCCGCGATCCGCGCCGCCGCGGCGGACACCGCCGCCTCGGCCGCGTCGTGCAGGCGGGGCAGCGTCTTGCCGGCCCCCAGCGCCTTCGCCTCAGCGAGCGCGGTCCGCGCCGGCGCGAGCAGCTCGGACTGCAAAGCCAGCGTTGCCGGATCCACCGCCGGCTTTCCCGCCCGCCCCGCCGACGCCGCCAGACACGCCGCAGTCGCCAGAGCCAGCGCGACCCCCCGTCCACCCGACCGCCATCCGCGTCTCCTCATCCGTGCGACCTCCGGTCCGCTTCCCCCACGACCGCCACCGCGTCGATCGCGGCCGCGACCACCGCGTCCACCCCGACGGTCTCCAGACAGTTCCACAGCCGGCACCGCGGGCCGAGACAGGCCAGCCGGGCCGGGCAGAGCACGTCCGGAGCAACCGACCGCGCGCGCGGTCCGAGCGGCCCCCAGCGCTCCGCGCTCTGGACCGGCACCGGCGACATCACCCCCACGGCCGCCAGGCCGAGCGCCGCCGCCAGATGCAGCGGCCCGGTGCTCGGGGCGACCATCAGGTCGCCGCCCGACAGCACACCGAGCAGCTCGCGCAGGTCATAACGACCGGCGAGCGACGTCACCGCCGGACCGGCCGCGGCGGCCGCGGCCGCCACCGCCTCGCCATCGCTCTCGCCGCCGGTGAGGAAGAGGCGCCAGCCGTCGCGCATCGCCAGCCTGGCCGCCGCAGCGCCGAAACGCTCCGGCGGCCAGCCGAGCGCCGAGCCGCCCGAACCGGCGTGGACGAACGCCACCACCGCGGACCCGGGCGCCGCCGTCGCGCGGAAGCGACGGCCCGCCTGGAGCTGCGCCCCGCTCAACGCCAGGCGCGGCGCGGCAAACTCTCCCCCCGCCTCCTCCCGCGCCAGCGCGGCCACGAGCCCCACGTTGTAGTCGCGTTCGTGCAATCCCCCCCGGGATCGCCGCTGCCACACGCCGCGGCTGAGCAGCAGCCAGCTCGTCCACCGCGAGAGCGGCCCCACACGTCGCCGCACGCCGATCCGCCGCAAATGCGCCGCCACCGCGCGGTCGTACACCAGCAGCACCGCGGCGTCGAACCGCTCCGCGCCGAGCCGCGGCGCGTCGTCGGGCCAGGTCCAGACGCGCGCCAGTCCCGGTTCGTGCTCCACGAGCGGCACCGCGCGCGCCGCCACCAGCGCGTGGATCTCCCAGGCCCGACGGTGCGCCTTCAGCCAGGCGATCGCCGGCAACGACAACACGACGTCGCCCAGCTTGTCGGTGCGCGAGATGAGGACCTTCACGGCCGACCGGCCCGCCAGATCTTCACGTACTTGACGAGCACGTAGTACGCCGAGCAGAGGCAGAGCACGAGCCCGTGCCAGCCGTCGAGGAAGCCGAGGCGCAGGAAGTACATGCGCAGGAACGTCAGCTTCGCCCGCAGCACCGCTCCCGGCAGCGACGCGCGCCGCCCCGCCCCGATCGCCTCCTGTGCCGCCAACGTCGTGTAACGGTTGAGACGGGCCACGTACTGTTCCATCGTCTCGTACGTGTAGTGACGCAGCAGGCCGTCCAGCCGCCCCACCGGCCCCCGCACCTCGACCGACTCGTGCACTGGCTTGTCGTTGAAGCCGGACCGCTCCTTGTCGAACAGCCGCACCACCCACTCGGGGTGCCAGCCGCAGTGCCGGATCCAGCGCCCCAGGAAGCGAGACTGCCGGTTCACCGCATAGGCCGCGTGCGGGGGATCGTCGGCGAGCGCCAGCAGCGAGGCGCGCAGTTCGGGGGTCAGCTCCTCGTCGGAGTCGATGCTCAGCACCCAGCGGTTGCGGGTGTGCGCCACCGCGGCCGCCTTCGTGCGGCCGAAGCCCTGCCACTCGCCGCGCACGACGCGGGCGCCGAACCGCTCGCACAGCTGCACCGTGCCGTCGTCGCTCGCCTGATCGAGTACCACGATGTCATCAAGCCCCGCGAGCGAGACGAGGCAGCGTTCGAGCCCCGCCTCGACCGCGTTATGGGTGATGATCGCCGCCGAGATCCTCACGATACCGCCTCCCGCGCGCCGTCTGGCGCCAGCAGCACCTTGCCCACGTTCAGCCGGTCCTGCAGCCGATGATGCGCGGCCGCCGCCTCCGCGAACGGGTAGACGCGGTCCACGCGCGGACTCACTCCCCCCTCCGCCAGCAGGCGCACCAGTTCGGTCATCCAGCCACGCACCCGTTCCCCCTCGTTCCAGAGCTGCCCCAGATTGACCCCCATGACGCCGCGGTTGTCGTTCATGAGCCGGATCGGGTTCAGCGCCAGCCACGGCACGCCGGCCAGGGTGCGCAGCACCGCCAGGCGCGACCGCGTCTTGCCGGGCGCCGCGCTCGAAAATCCGAACAGGACCAGGCGACCGGTCGGCGCCAGAGCCGCGTAACTTTCCCGGATCCAGGCGCCGTGCCGCGGCTCGAGCACCAGGTCCACGCCGCGCCCGCCGGCCGCCGCCCGCACCGCGGCGGCGAAATCGCGCCGCCGCGAATCGCAGCAGAATTCCACGCCGCGCTCGGCAAGCACCGCGTGTTTGGCCGGCGAAGCGGAGCCGAACACGCGCGCCCCGGCGCGTCGGCAAAGCTCGACGGCCGCCAGCCCCACGCCACCGGCGGCGCCGTGCACGAGCACGGTGTCGCCCGCCTTCACCCCCGCCATCACGACGAGCATCTGCCAGGCGGTGAGGTAGTTGACCGGCAGGGCCGCCGCAATCGTCAGCGGCACGCCGTCGGGCACCGGGAATACCGCCTCGCGCGCCACGCACAGCAGATCGGCGTAGCCGCCGAACCGGCAGAAGGCCAGCACCCGCTCCCCCACGCGCGCCGCCGGCACCCCCGCGCCCACGGCGTCGATCACACCGGCCGCCTCGTATCCCGGCACGGCCGGCAGCCGCGGCGCATCGGGGTAGATGCCGAGC
This sequence comes from uncultured bacterium, assembly GCA_963732385.1. GTDB lineage: Bacteria > Krumholzibacteriota > Krumholzibacteriia > LZORAL124-64-63 > LZORAL124-64-63 > CAVSZB01. Next base: position 1,290,370 of record CAVSZB010000007.1, read on the forward strand.
CGCATCATCACATCGGCGAAATTGACCCCCGCCGCGGCCACGCGCAGCCGCACCTGGCCGGGGCCCGGCTCGGGGTCGGGCGCCTCGCGCACCTGCAACGTTTCGGGCGGACCTGCCCGCGTCACCCAGACCTGCCGCATGGCGCCCTCCCTGACCGGTTCAACCGGCCGCCGACGCCTGTCCTGCCAGGAATTCCGCCACCACCGCGGCGATTCCCGCCTCGTCGCAGTGCCGCACGGTCAGCAGCGGCGACGGATTGCCCACGATCATGGCCGACGGCAGCACTTCGGCCAGCGCCGCATCGCGCAGGCAGAGCGTCGGCAGGCCGAGACGCAGCGCCTCACCGATTTCGAACCCGACCCCCAGCGACGGCACCGAGATCTCGGCGATCAGCGCGTCGCTCGCGCCCAGCCAGGCCAGGTCGCGCGCGAAAATGCGCCGCGCGCGATCGGGACCGTTGTCGGCGAAATCGGCAGCGGGGTCGATCACCGGCGTCGACAGCACAACCCACCCCGCCCGCGCAGCCGCCCGCGCGATCGCCGCCAGTCGCGGCGCGGCGCTCCGGCCCGCCGACATCGCGCCGGCCACGTACAACTGGCGGTCCGGCCTCACGGAGCCGGCGTTTTCGCCAGCGGCGGCAGCGGCTCGCTGGTGATGCGAATGTCATCGATCCAGGCCCGCCCATTGCCGTCGAGCACCAGGTTCACGCGCAGCAGATCAGGCCGCTCGCCCTTCTCGCAGCGGTACTCGATCCGCACCGGCGTCCAGTTACGCGTCTTGCCGATGACCCCGTCCGGATTGCGCGCCTGCACCTCATTGCGTCCCGGCGCGTTGATCCAGAGTTCGGGAAAGACCCGGCCGTGGACCCCCACGCTCTTGAGCTGCGCGGTCAGGACGATGAGTCGTCCCTCCAGATCGCGCGGATTGCGTATCTCGTACAGGCGCACCGTGCGGGGACGCTCTGACTCGGCGCGCAGCGACCCGCCGCCGTCGGAGCTCTCCTCCCGATCGAACACAACGTTTTCGCCGCCGCGATCCACGATATCCTGGTCGCCATCCAAGGGGAACGACGCCACTTCCACCGGCCCCCGTCCGCAGCCTCCTGCCGCCAGGGCCGCCGTGATCGCGATGCTCAGCAAGGACAGAACCACGCGCCGCATAACCACCTCCCGCTGGACTTCCCACGCCCCGAACTGGCACCGCAGCCGGGCCGAACCGGCGTAAAGGTACCACAAGCCCGCCCTCCGGACCACGCAGAGGTGGCGCGCGGGCCGACCGCGCCGCATGATGGAGTCATGCTCACCGGCGCCACTCTGGAAATCCTGGCCCTGGCGATCGGCCTCGGCTGCGACGCATTCGCGGTCGGCCTCTCGGTCGGCACCCGCTGGTGCAGACCGCGCCAGGTGTTCCGTCTTGCCTTCCACTTCGGGCTGTTCCAGTTCCTGATGCCGGTGATCGGCTGGCAGCTCGGCCGCACGCTGCTGGCGCGCGTGCTCCATACCGGACACTGGCTGGGTGCGGCGATCCTGGCGGTCGTCGGTCTGAAAATGCTGGTCGACGCCCTGCGGCAGGCCACGCGCGACGCAGAGGCGGCCGCCGCCGACCGCGCCGGCTTTGATCCCACGCGAGGCTGGTCGCTGATGGGGCTGTCGGTAGCCACGAGTCTTGACGCCCTGGCCGTCGGCGTCGGGATGGGTGTGGCGGGCGGGCGGCTGTTCCTGCCGGCGGCCATCATCGGCGTGACGGCCGCCGTCATGACCTTCACCTCCATGCGGCTCGGCCGTTCACTCTCCCGACGGGTGGGACGACGGATCGAAATCGTCGGCGCCCTGCTGATCCTCGCCGCCGCGGCCAGCCTGCTGCGCTGAGCGGGCGCGCCATCTGACGCAGGTCAGCGGGACAGCCGGGATCGCCGTCCAGGTCGATCCCGGCGCACGGCCGCTCAGGCCGGCGACAGGATCAACCTGCCACCTTCGCCTTCTTCGAGTTCGCGTACAGGAACCAGCAGAGGCCCGAGAAGGCCAGGAGGCTGATCACCTGGGCGAGGGTTTCGTTCTTGTCGGCGAGCCCAAGGTCGATGTGGGGGGCAACGCCCGAGAGGGTGAGCAGGGCGCCGACGACCCCCATGATCGCACCGCCGGCGATGAAGCCGCTGGCGAGCAGGGTGCCGCGGCGGGAGCGCTCTTCCGAGAGCGCGGGATCCTGCGTGCTCCTGGCCACCCAGTGCGAGATCAGGCCGCCGATGAACAACGGAGTATTGATCTGCAGCGGCAGGTACATGCCGATCGCGAAGGCCAGCGGCGGGATGCCCATCATCACCAGCAGGACGGCCAGGACCAGGCCGACGCCATAGAGCAGCCAGGTGACGGGGGCGTTGTCGAAGATGCCGGAAAGGATCGTGGCGAACAGGTTGGCCTGCGGGGCAGGCACGAGCTGGGTGTTCATGAAGCCCGACACGAACTGCCCGGTCACCGGGTCGCTGGTGCCATAGGCACGGTGGATCAGCAGCACGGTGCCGGCAACGCCGATCGCGGCGACGATCGTGCCGATCGCCTTCGAGATCTGCTGGTAGCGCGGTGTCGAGCCGAGCCAGAAGCCGACCTTGAGGTCGGTCACGAAGCCGCCGCTCATCGAAAGGGCGGTGCAGACGACCCCGCCCATCACGATGGCGGCGTACTTGCCGAAGTCGCCGTGCAGGCCCACCGAGACGAGGGCCGTCGAACCGATGATCAGGGTCACGAGCGTCATGCCGGAGATGGGGTTGTTGCCGGTCATCGCCGTGGCGAGCGCCGCCACCGTCGTGAACAGGAAAGCGAAGACGAAGGCGATGATCAGGCCGGTCAACGCGATCTGCGGCGCGTTGCCGGTACCGGCCGGATCCTGCCGCAGCAGGATGAAGAAGAAGAGACCGACCGCGACCACCGTCAGCGCGATGCCGCCGATGACGGTGCTCATCTTCAGGTCGCGATCGGTGCGGACGGACGCCTTCCCAATGTCGTGCCGGTTCACGAGCTGCTGGAACCCGAGCGAGAACGACTTGGCGATCGTCGGCATGCTGCGGATGATCCCGATGAGGCCCGCGCCCGCCATCGCCCCCACGCCGACCCGTTGGGCGTAGAGACGGAACACCTGGTTCGCGTCCATCTCCGGGATGAAATGCGGGAAGTTCGGCAGCGGCGACGGGGGCACGGCCAGCGCCGGAATGTTCTGCCCGAAGTGGAAGATCAGCGGCACCAGGATCAGCGCCGAGAAGAGTCCACCGGCGCAGATGATCGCCGAAAAGCGCAGCCCCGTGATGTAGCCGAGCCCGAGGATCAGGCTGACCGCGTCGAGGCTGATGGTCGCGCGGGCCGACACTGCCAGCTTCCGCACGACCGGGATGAACTGGAAATTGATGATCTCGTTCCAGGCGCGCATGGTGGTGGCCAGGAAGTCATACACGCCGCCCACCCCCGCCGCCATGACGAGGGTGCGGGCCTGGTCACCGCCCGCCTCTCCGGTGACGAACACCTCGTTGATGGCGGTCGCCTCGGGGAACGGCAGCTTGCCGTGCTGCTCGACCACGAAGTAGCGTCGCAGCGGAATCAGGAAGAGCAGGCCGAGCGACGCGCCAAGCACCGACACGACGAACATCGTCATCAGCATGGCCCCGGTCCCGGGCGCCACGTTCATGATATAGAGGGCCGGCAGCGTGAAGATCGACCCGGCCACCACAAGCCCCGAAGCCCCGCCGATACTCTGGATGATTACGTTTTCCAGGATCGAATTGCGGCGCCTGAAGAACCCCGAGAAGCCGATGGCGAGGATACTGATGGGGATCGCCGCCTCGAACACCTGCGCGACCTTGAGGCCGGAATAGGTGGCGGCCACGGAGAAGAGCAGCGCCATGCCGATGCCCAGCAGGACGGCCCGCCAGGTGAATTCCGGCACCGGCTCGTGCGGGCGCACGAACGGCTCGTAGGTCTCTCCGGGCTGCAACTCCCGATACGCGGCCGGCGACAGTTTGCGAAGCGTTTCGCCCCCACCGGGGCCACCCTGGATAACACTCATGAAGCCGTGTCTCCTTTACGGAAGCGGAGGTGATAAGCCGGCGAATAGTACATCAGCACCTCCGGCGCCACAAGTCATTGTGCGCTTCCGGCTGACGCCCGACGACGGACCGAACGTCCGGTCCGACAACGGAATCGGCCTTCGGCGGGGCGAAATGCCGTGGCGTCGCCCGTCGCCGTGGCGTATCGTTGGCCCGCCGCGGCCGGTTCTTCGCAGTGAGGAATTCACACATGGACCTGAGTGTCGTCGTCCCCATGTACAACGAGGCCGGCAATGTGCCGCGCCTCCTGGACGAAGTGTGCGCCGCGCTCGACGGCGCCGGCCTGGCCTGGGAACTGATCTGCGTGGACGACGCCAGCGACGACGGCACGCGCGAGGTGCTGGCGGCCGCGCGCAGCGCCGAGCCGCGGCTGCGCGCCGTGCGGCACGCCCGCCGCGCCGGCCAGACGGCCGCCTTGGCCACCGGCTTCGCGCTCGCGCGGGGCGAGGCGATCGGCACGCTTGACGGAGACCTGCAGAACGACCCCGCCGACCTGCCGCGCCTGCTGGAGGAGTTGCGCCGGGGCGGCTGCGAAATGGTGACCGGCCACCGCGTCCGGCGGCGCGACAATCCGGTGCGCCGCCTCTGTACGCTCATCGCCAATCGCTTCCGCAGCGCCGTGCTGCACGACGGCATCGTCGACGTGGGCTGCTCCACGCGCGTGATGTACCGTGACTGCCTCGCGCGCATCAAGCTGTACGACGGGCTGCACCGGTTCCTGCCTGTGCTTTTCATGGCCGAGGGCTTCCGCGTGCGCCAGTCGCCGGTGAACCACCGCCCACGCGCCACCGGGCGCTCGAAATACGGCATCGGCAATCGTCTCGGGCGCAGCCTGCGCGACCTGCTGGCGGTCCGCTGGATGCAGGAACGGGCGCTGCTCGTCCCGCACGGGGAGATCGAACCGCGGTGAACAGGCTCTGGCTCGCCATCGGCCTTGCCGGCCAGATCACTTTCGGCGCCAGGTTTCTCGTGCAGTGGATCGTCAGCGAGCGCCGCGGCAGGAGCGTCATCCCGCTCGCCTTCTGGTGGCTGAGTCTCGGGGGCGGCATCATCCTGCTGTCCTACGCCCTGTACCGCCGCGATCCGGTCTTCATCCTCGGGCAGGCGTTCGGGCTGATCGTGTACGTGCGCAACATCGTCCTGATCCGGGGCCGCCAGGCCCGCCTGCACAGCCTGCAACTGGCGCACGCCGACCACGCCGAAGTACTCGATCCCCACGCGCCGGCCGCCCGGCACGGCCGGGACGACGCCTGACCTGCGGCGGTTGCCCCCCACCGGTTTCCCGCCCCTTGTGCCGCCGAAATTGTTTCCGACCCGAATCGCCGCCATCAGTCAGGCGAAAGTGGCCATTGCCGCAGGATGAAAAGACAAAAAAGCTCGATTCAGAGGGGAGAAACAATTTCGACGGCACAAGGGAGCGCTTGCACACCGCCCGCGGCGGTAGTTACTTGGTTGCACGGAGATGCCGTCCCAACCCGGTATCCGCCTTCCCGTTCCTCTGGAGGCTGATCGATGCTTGAGCGCAGCAAGGAAACGCGTTTCCCCACCCTGGTAGAACGTTTTGTAAAGTACGCGAAAATCCACACGACCTCGCAGGAAGGTGCCGAGAGCTACCCCTCCACCGCCCGTCAGCTCGATCTGGCCCGCGAGCTCGTTCAGGAATTGCGCGATCTCGGGCTGAAGAACGCCGACCTGGACCAGCACGGTTACGTGACGGCCATCCTGCCGGCGAACTGCCCGGAAGGCCGGAAGGTCCCCGCCATCGCCTTCATCGCCCACATGGACACCTACCCCGAGGTGTCGGGCGAGAACGTCAAGCCGACGTTCCACGCGAACTACGCCGGCGGCGACATCAGGCTGCCGTCCGGCTATGTAATCAAGGCGGCCGACAACCCCTATCTCTCCGAGTGCGTCGGCGAGACGATCATCACCTCGGACGGCACCACGCTGCTGGGCGCCGACGACAAGGCCGGCGTGGCCGAGATCATGGAGGCGTTCACCCGCCTGATCGAGAACCCCGATTTCAAGCACGGCCCGGTGAAGGTGGCCTTCACACCGGACGAGGAGGTCGGCGCCGGCGTGAAGCACTTCGATGTGGCGGCCTTCGGCGCCACCGTCGCCTACACGATGGACGGCGGTCCGCGCGGCGAGGTCGAGGACGAGACGTTCAGCGCCGACACCGCGATCGTGACTTTCGTCGGCCGCGACATCCACCCCGGCTACGCCAAGGGGAAGATGGTCCCGTCGATCAAGGTGGCCGCCGATTTCGTGGCCAGCCTCCCCCGCGACCTCGCCCCCGAAACGACGGCGGGCAAGCAGGGCTACGTCCACCCGATCAGCATCGAGGGGAACGCTTCGGCCACGAAGGTCAGCCTGCTCGTGCGCGATTTCGACGCCGGGCAGCTCAAGCCGAAGGAGGAGCTCATCCTGAAGCTCGCGCAGAAAGCGGCGGCCGGGTGGCCCGGCGCCGAGATCAAGTTCGAGGTCAAGGAATACTACCGGAACATGAAGTACGACCTCCAGAAGGAGCCACGCGCCGTGGCCTACGCCATGGAGGGGATCCGGCGGGCCGGCATGGAACCGAAACTCGGATCGATCCGCGGCGGCACTGACGGCGCGGTCCTCTCCGCGAAGGGCCTGCCCACCCCGAACCTGTTCACCGGTGAACAGAGCTTTCACAGCTTCGGCGAGTGGATCTGCGAGAAGGACATGGAGCTGGCGACCCGGACCATCCTGCACACGATCGCCGTCTGGCTGGAAAAGAGCGCCTGAGCGCGCCGCGCCGGTCAGGCCGGATTCCGGGCACGGGCCGTGGAGGTCGAAAAACTTCCACGGCCCGTTTCTGTGCCTGCCCCTGTCTCACGGTCTCAAATTCATCGCCCAGTGTGAAAAATAGGCTTGCAACCAGATTGCGCCAATCTTATACTAAGAACCTAGGATTTTCGGCAGACAGAAACACCAGACCCAGGCGCGGCAGCGACGCCTCGCGTCGAAGGGACATGACGAATGCGAAACTTCTTCAAAGGGACCCTGCTGATCCTCGCCATCTCGGTGCTGACCGCCGGAATTCTGACGGCTGGCGGACCGGAATGTGCCAAGGACAAGGCCGCGGCCACCGCCGCGGATATGGGCGGCTGCCCCGGCCACGCCGTGCAGGCGTCGACCGACGGGAAGGCCGGCTGTCCTGCTCACGCTTCTGTTGCCGACGGCAAGAGCTGCGATCCCGCGAAGTGCCCCCAGGCCGCGGCCATGAAGGCCGATGGCAAGGGTTGCGACCCGGCCGCCTGCGCCGCCATGGCCAAGAGCGGCAAGTGCGACCCCGCCGCCTGCGCGGCCACGGCCAAGAGCGGCAAGTGCGACCCCGCCGCCTGCGCCGCCACGGCCAAGAGCGGCAAGTGCGACCCCGCCGCCTGCGCGGCCAAGGCCACGGTGAAGACCGAAGGCAAGACTTGCGATCCGAAGAATTGCGATCCGTCCAAGTGCCCGATGCATGGCTCGGCGAAGGGCGCTGCTGCCCCCGAGGCCAAGTCGTCGGACGACAAAGGCACCTCCTGACGATCCCCGGCCAAGGAATGGGCGCTGAATCCTCGTCCCGGCGTCCTTCCGATGACCCCCTCCCCTCGGGGAGGGGGTCATTTTTTGCGATATCGCGGGCACAGGCAGGAATTCGATCTGTTGACAGTGCGACATCTTTATAGTATCGTTATGATATCAACACGGAATACATGCCCGCTCCCCCTGTCGGGGCCGGGACCACCGGCGCCGCGCTCACCGCGCCGCCAGAACCGAAGGAGGCAGAAGCGATGCACGAGGAGAGGCTGCGCAAGATCGCGTCGGGGTGGCCCCATCTGTTCCTGAACATCCTGTTATTCGCGGCGGCCGTGGCATCTTACCTGTCGATCATCCGGACCAGCATGCCAATCAACGCCCTCTGGGGGACACTGCTGCTGTTCGCGGCGCTCCTGCACTCCGCCGGCTTCTTCATCGTGAATCCGAACGAGGCAGCGGTCCTGCTGCTGTTCGGCGCCTACAAGGGGACCGTGAAGCACAACGGCTTCCGCTGGGCCAACCCCTTCTACCGGAAAATCAAGATCTCGCTGCGGATGCGGAACCTCGTCAGCGAGAAAATCAAGGTGAACGATCTGATCGGCAATCCGATCGAGATCGCCGCGGTGATCGTCTGGCAGGTGCACAACACCACCGAGGCGCTCTTCGACGTGGATGACTACCACAACTACATCACCACGCAGAGCGAGGCGGCGATCCGCCACCTGGCCAGCTCGTACCCGTACGACGGCTCCGAAACCGAACTGACGCTGCGCGGCGCGACCGACCAGATCAACACGCACCTCCAGCGGGAACTCCAGGAGCGGCTCGGCCGGGCCGGCGTGACGGTGACCGAGGCGCGCCTGAGTCACCTCGCCTACGCCTCGGAAATCGCCGGCGCGATGCTGCAGCGGCAGCAGGCGACCGCGATCGTCGCCGCCCGGCAGAAGATCGTCGAGGGGGCGGTCGGCATGGTGGAGATGGCGCTGTCGGAGTTGAGCCGCAAGGCGATCGTCCAGCTCGACGACGAGCGCAAGGCCGCCATGGTGAGCAACCTGCTCGTCGTGCTGTGCAGCGAGCGGGCCGCGGCGCCGGTCGTGAACACCGGGACACTCTACTCTTAGCGGACCCGGACGCGCGGGCGGGTTGGCAACCCGCCCGCGCCAAGGGCCGCGGGCACGCGAGGGAGCGCATGACCGTGGAGAAGAAAGCGTTCCTGCTCCGCCTGCCGGCGGACCTCCATGACGACCTGCGCCGCTGGGCCGACGCGGAGTTGCGCTCCCTCAACGCTCAGATCGAATTCGTGCTGCGCCGGGCGGCGAGGGAGAGGCGGCGCGATGCCGATACGCAGCGTGCCTCCGGGTCTGCCGCCCCAGCCGACGACCTGCCCGACAACTGACGGCACAGCGTCGCCTCACTTGTCCTCTTCATTCTCCCCGTCGCTCCATATCCGGAACCATTCGAGCGCGCCCAACTCCGGGATTCTCCCGCGCATCTCCGTCACCGTTCCGCGCAGATCGTCGACCAGGGACACGATCGCTTCGCCGCGCTTCTCGAGGTCGGTCCCCTTCATCTCCATCCGGGCCGCCTCGGCCTCCATCTCGCGCTCGAGATCCTCTTCGTCGTAGTCGTCACGGCTCAGGCGGACCGCCCTGGCCAGCGCCCGGGCGGCGAGCGCCGCGCCGGCCACGCCCAGCTTCGCCCCTTCCGCGCCGAGCACGGCGGCCTCCTCCTCGATCCGCACGTAGCCGCCGTAGAAATCCTGCACGAGACGGCGCTCGTCGCGGTCCAGCGGCACCGTGTCGCCATTGATGGTCAGACCGCCGACAGGGGTGACCTCGGCACTGCCGCCGGAGCCGGCCGCGTCCGTCAGCACGAGAGTGTCGCCGTTCCAATCGCTCTCCATGCCCTTGCCGTGGGAGAGGTGGCGGGCATGGTGCCGGTCCGCGGAGCCATCGTGGTGGTGGCCGGCCAGGACCGGCGCGACGGTCAGAGCCAGCACCGCCAGCGTGAGGGCAGATAGTTTTCTTACTCTCATGTCGTCCTCCCGGGGGTCGGATTTCCGCATCGGGGTCACGCCTCTACGCGATCGGGCGACCCCGGGTTACGCGGACGCGGCGGCAGGCATCAGTTCCCGATGGTCAGGCTGCCCCCCTCCCCCTTCGTTCCGGCCAGTTCGAACACGTTGCTGGCTTCGCTCCAGGTCGCCTCGAGGCGCTCGCGGTAGGGGGCGAAACCGGCCGCGATCGCCGGCGGCAGGCCTGCGGCCCACGGCAGGCAACGTCCGTCATCCTCGAGGCGGGCGATCTCGGCCACGAGCGTGTCGCGCCAGGCCGCCGGGCCGGCCGCCGGCGCCGCTTCGACCGCGCAGAGTTGATTGCGCAGCTGGGCCAGCAGCTGGCGGTGCAGGCGGGGACGGATGTCGCGCCCGCGATCGTGGTCTCTGTCGCTGTAATGGAGACTCTGCGGACCGGCGTCGGGCGACTTGCCGAGGCTGCCGTAGTAACCCAGCGCATAGATGTACGCGTACTCCCCCATCCCCATACCGACGGAGTTCAGCGCGGAATTCCGCCGTCCGTAGAACTCTCCCAGCAGCGGTGCGAACGACATGCCGCCGCGCGCGGCGCGCAGGACGTCGCCGAAGCGCCGGGGCTGTTGCTTGTCGCTGACCCGGCGGAAGACGTCGAACGTCTCGACGAAGCGCGCGTGCGTCTCACGGAGCGAATCGCGCACGGCCAGGAACAATTCGATCCGCGCCGCCGGTACCGCGCCGTTGGCGGGCGGCGTCCAGTCTTCCGGCTCGCCGAACCGCGTTGCCAGCTCTGTTCCCTGGCTGGCGGCGGTATCGAAACGCCCCTTCAGCCCGCGCGCGAACCAGACCCCGCCGCCGATGACCATGGCGATCAGGAGAATCACCACGCCACAGCCGATGCCGCAACCGAGCAACCACTTCTGCGCCGTGCTGCTCACGACCGTCCCCTTTCCCGGCGCGGCGGCGCCGGATCAGCCTCGGGCTGCAGCCCATGTTCGCGGATCTTGCGCCATAGCGTCGAGCGGTCGATGCCGAGCTGGCGCGCGGCGCGCGTGCGGTTCCAGCCGGTGCGCGCCAGCGCGGCGGCGAGAAGATCGCGCTCGGCCGGGCTGTGCGCCGGCGCGCCGGTCAGCCCGCGTCCCGGTCCGTTGGCGCCGGCCGCCACCTCGGGCGGCAGGTGCTCCACCCGGATGACCCGGCCGCGGGACAAGACGTGCGCGTGCTCCAGGGAGTTCTCCAGTTCGCGTACGTTGCCGGGCCAGGGGTGATCGAGCAGCAGGCGCAGCGCCTCCGGAGCCATCTCGGCGGACGTGGCCTGTTCCCCGCGCAGACGGCGCAGGAAGTGGTCGACGAGCAGCGGGATGTCCTCGCGCCGTTCGCGCAGCGGCGGCAAAGTCAGGCTGACCACCTTGATGCGATAGTAGAAATCCTCGCGCACGCGGCCGGCCGCCACCAGCGCCTCGAGGTCGCGGTGGGTGGCCGACACGAGGCGCACGTTCACGGGCACCGGACGGTTGTCCCCCACGCGCTCGACCACGCGCTCCTGCAGCACGCGCAGGAGCTTCACCTGCACCGCCGGGCTGACGTCACCGATCTCGTCGAGGAAGATCGTGCCGCCTTGCGCCTCTTCGAAGCGTCCGCGCCGGTCGGCGACGGCGCCGGTGAACGACCCGCGCACGTGCCCGAACAGTTCGCTCTCGAGCAGCCCCTCCGACAACGCCGAACAGTTGACCTTCACGAACGGGCCCTGGGCACGACCGCTGGCGTAGTGCAGTGCGCGCGCCACGAGCTCCTTGCCGGTGCCGGTTTCGCCACGGATCAGCACCGACACCTCGCTCGGCGCGACATCTCCGATCAGCCGGAACAGCTCCTGCAGGCGCCGGCTCTTGCCGACGATGCCGCCGAGACGATAGCGAGCGCTGACCGCCTTGCGCAGCCCGGTCTCCTCGGTGACGTCGCGCAGGATCATGGCCACACCGGTGGCGGGCGCCGGCGGCGCGCTGCCGCTCCAGAGCGGCACGGTGCGGATCACCACCTGCCCCGTGGCGCCGTCCGGCAGCCGCACTCCGGTCTGGTAGTCGTGGATCGGACGGCCGGTGCGCAACGTCTCCTCCAGGCAGTCACGCGGGCAGTCCCCCTCGGGAAAGAGCCGGCAGACACCACCGTCGCCGGCGCCTGCGGGTACGGGGCCGAACTGCGCAACGGCCGCCGCGTTGAGCGACACCAGATGCAGCGCGTGATCCACCACGACCACGCTCTCCTGCAGGGCGTCGAAGATGGCCTGGACGCTTTCCGGCTGGAAATGGCACAACGACAGGGTCGGGAAGTTCGCCGGCGTGTCGTGAGGCGGGCTGGGATCGGCCACGGGATCCTCCTGCGCCGACCGCGGGCGACAGCGCGATCCTAATGATAGCAAGACGGAACGTTGCACGCAACATAAATGGTGCAACACTGTTGAGGCAGGCAACGCCGGAGAGCAGGCAGCAAGGGCGCCCCCGGCCGTTGAGAGCCATGTTTATTTCCCGCTATTTCGCATTATTAAAGCAAGTTACAAACTTCTTTTATTCCATGGTCGCGTCCAGATCGGATCAGGCACGGCAACTGCTTTACTCTTATTTTGTGCCGAGACAGTGAGATTTGCAACGGAGCCCAGCGCCGCAACCATCCCGACGGAGGAGTAGACGATGTCCAACGCGAAACCGGTCGAGGGCGCGACTTTCGACGCCGAAGTGCTCAAGAGCAGCGTCCCGGTCCTGGTCGACTTCTGGGCCCCCTGGTGCGGCCCGTGCAAGATGTTGACGCCGATCATCGACGCCCTGGCGATCGAATACGTCGGACGGGTGAAGGTGGCCAAGGTCAACGTCGACGACAACCAGGAGCTGGCCGTCAAGTACGGCATCCGCGGCATCCCGACGGTGATGGTGTTCAAGGGTGGACAGCCCGTTTCGACACTGGTCGGGCTGCGCTCCAGGGATGACCTGACCAGGGTGCTGAACGACAACCTGTAGCCGCACCACCCTGGCCAGGCTTACTCGGGGCCGCCGGTATCGCCCGCCGGCGGCCCTCCTCCTCTTGCCCGCCGCGCCGCGGGGACCGATAATGGAGCCGCGGGGCGATGGGGTTCCGCCGCAGCCGAAACGAGGTCCCCCTCTTGGCCGGTCTGCTCCACGGCGTCAGGTCGCTCCTGCGGGGCGGCGACAAACCGAATCACATCGTCTTCCTGGTCCTCGATTCCTGCCGTTACGACGCCTACCAGGCGGCCCGGCATCCCAATCTGGACCGCATCGGGACCGCGCAGCGGCGCTACAGCTACGCCAGCTGGACCAGCCCGAGCCACTACACCTTCCTGATGGGCATGATCCCCCACCTGAGCCCGAAGGGGGTGTTCGCTTCGAACGTCTACCGGGACGAGTTCTCGCTCTGGTCGCAGCGACTCAACATTCCCGACGTCGAGTTCGGGAAGTTCGTGCCGCAACTGTCGCTGCCGTGCTTTCTGAAGGCCGCCGGCTACTGGTGCCAGGGCTGGGTGAGCCTCCCGGTGCTCAACCCGATGACCTCGATGTCGCAACACTTCGACCGCTACGAGCTGGCCCCTTCGCACAACGACCTGCGCGCCATCTTCGCGCAACTCGAGTTTCGCAAGGAACAGCCCTGCTTCTTCTTCATCAACACCGGCGAAACCCACTATCCGTACATCCTGCCGGGCGAGAGCGCGAGCGATCTGCCACACATCAGCGGCGTGCACGGCGTGTTCAAGAGCCTGGACGATTTCCTGAAGAACCCCTCCGAGTTCGTGCACGACCGCGTTCAGGACGAGTTCTTCACGCCGCAACAGTTCCGCGCCTTCTACGACAAGCAGGTGGCGAACGTGGAGTGGATCGACGGGGTGGTCGGGAAATTCCTGGACCGCTGCCCCGACAACACCCACTTCATGATCATGTCGGACCATGGCGAACTGTTCGGCGAGGACGGATACTTCGGCCACGGTCCCATCTTCCACGAGAAGGTGTTCGAGGTGTTCTACGTCGAGGGCAGACGGCCATGAAGGGGCGCGGCGGGTTCGCAGGACTGGCGCTGGCGCTCGGACTGGCGGCGGCTTTCGCGACGCCGGCGACGACGTCGGCCCGCGCCGCCGCCGACGTCGACCTCGGCGCCGAGTTCAGGGGCGCCGATGACACCAGGGTCTGGCTGGCCGTGCTCGCGCGCCACCACGATCGCGACCCGGCCGACACGGCGCGGCTGGTCGCCCGCGTGACCGATCCGGACGAGCTGGCAACGCTGCTGTTCGTGGCGGCGCGTGCGACCCGCCCGCCCGAGACCGTGCTCGCCCTGCGCACCCGCGGCCTGTCGTGGTGGGAGATCAGCGGTCGACTGGGGCTCCCGGTGGAAGTCTGGTTCCCGCCGGTGAGATTCGACCCCGGTCCCCCGTTCAACCGCCCCTACGCGGCCTGGCGCCGCCTGCGCGAGACCCACGAGCCGTTCCCCGGCCTCGACGACGGACAGGCTCGCGACCTGGTCGTGGTCCGGCTGCTGAGCGAGTACTTCGGCGCACCGGTCGAGACCGCCATGGCGTGGCGCGCCGGCGGGCGCGACGCGCGCGCCCTCGCGGCGACGGAGTACCGCCGCCGGCACGGGGCGGAGCGGAAGCCGCGGGCGGACGGGGGCTGAGCGCTTTGCCCCACGACCCGCTCCGGCACAACCTGGCCGAGCGCGTGAAGGAACTCACCGCGCTGCACCGGACGGCGCGCCTGCTGCAGGACACCGCGCGCCCGCGCGCCGGGCTGATGCGGGAGATCGTGGAATCCCTGCCCGACGCCTGGCAGTTCCCCGAGATCGCCGGCGCCCGGATCCGCCTGCCCGACGGCGATTTCGCCACCGCCGGCTACCGCCACACCCCGTGGGTCCAGCGGGCCGAATTTTCCGTTCATGACGACGTTGCGAACGCCCCCCATGCCTGCAGTCTCGAAGTCTGCTACCGCGAACCGCGCCCGGCCGCCGACGAGGGCCCGTTCCTGCGCGAGGAGCGCGACCTCATCGATTCGCTGGCGGATCTCCTGCGCTTCCACGTGCAGCACCATCTCGACGACGAGGCGCTGCGGCGGGCGCGCGACGGACTCGAATGTCAGGTGCGCGAGCGGACAGGCGAACTGGAACGCGCAAATGCCGATCTGGAGGCCGAGATCGCCGAACACCGGCGCGCGCGTCAGGAGATCGAGCGGTACCAGCGCCAGTTGCGCCGGCTGGCCGCAGAGCTGTCCCTGGCCGAGGAACGCGAGCGGCGCGCCATCGCCACGGACCTCCACGATCATCTCGGCCAGGCTCTCGCGTTCGTGAAGCTGCGCCTGTCCGAGTTCGCGGGCAATGCCATGTTCTGCGGCTTCGAGACCGACCTCGCGGAGATCCTGCGGCTCGTCGACCAGTCCATCCGCTTCACGCGCACGCTTACGGGCGAGCTCAGCCCGCCCGTGCTGTACGAGCTCGGCCTCGGTCCGGCGCTGGAGTGGCTGGGCGAGCGGTTCGCGGCGAAGCATGGCTGCCGGGTGACGGTCGATGCCGCCGGCAGCGGTGCGGCCACCGCCCAGGAGGCGCGGATCATGCTCTTCAAGGCGGCGCACGAACTGCTGACGAACTCCGCCAAGCACGCGCGCCCCGGCCGGATCCGCGTCAGTCTGCGCCGCGCCGGGACGGACCTGCGCCTCGAGGTGGAGGACGACGGCGACGGCTTCGATCCCGCCGTGCTCGCGGCAGCCGAAGCGACCGGAGAACCGGGCGGCTTCGGACTGTTCAGCATCCGCGAGCGGCTGCGCCATCTGGGCGGCCGCATGGATGTCCGCTCCGCGCCGGGCTCGGGGTGCACGGTCACCCTGCAGTTGCCCGCGGCAGCGGCCGGGGAGTCGCGATGAGACTGCGCATCCTGCTCGCCGACGATCACAAGATGTTCCGTGACGCCGTGCGCCCCCTGCTCGAGCGCACGCCGGGGCTGGCCATCGTCGGCGAGGCGGGCGACGGACTCGACGCCGTACGGCTGGCGGCCGAACTCCAGCCCGACGTCATCATCATGGACATCTCCATGCCGGGCCTCAACGGGATCGAGGCGGCGAGACAGATCCTCGCGGCCGCTCCGCGAGTTCGGGTCATCATCCTCTCCATGCACGCCGACCGGCGCTTCGTGACCGAGACCCTCAAGGCGGGCGCCGCAGGCTACCTGCTCAAGGACGGCCCGATCTCCGAGCTGGTGGAGGCGATCCATGCGGTCGCCGCCGGGCGCACGTTCCTGAGCCGTCCGATCCAGGACGTCGTCGTGCAGGACTATGTCGGCCTCGCGCGGCGCGCCGACGGCTCCGCGTTCTCCGTGCTGAGCGCCCGCGAGCGCGAGGTGCTGCAACTGCTGGCGGAGGGCCGCAACACCAAGGAGATCGCCGACCGGCTGTCGATCAGCGTCAAGACTGTCGAGACCCATCGCAAGCAGACCATGGACAAGCTCGGGCTGCGCAGCATCGCCGAACTGACCAAGTACGCCATCCGCGAGGGGCTGACCCCGCTGGAATAGGCCGCCCGCCCAATCGATCGCCGCCGCCCCTCTCCCCTCAGGATCCACACCCCTCGATATCAGGAATTCCCCGATTGAGGCGCCCGTGCCGGGAGCCCACGCTTGCTTCAGCCGCGCGGCGCGATGCCGGGCGGCAGCGACCGCCGTGGAAACCCCGAGCTTGGGAGGAACGCGATGCACGGCTTCGATTCCGGGCACACCGGCTTCATGCTGGTGGCCACCAGCCTCGTCATGCTGATGACGCCGGGGCTGGCCTTCTTCTACGGCGGTCTGGTCGGGCGCAAGAACGTCCTGGCCATCATGATTCAGAGTTTCGTGTCGATGGGCGTGACCACGATCCTCTGGTACGTGTGCGGCTACTCGCTCTGCTTCAGTGGCGGGCAGGGGGGAATCATCGGGAATTTAGACCTGGTCTTCCTGCGCGGGGTCGACCTGAACACCCCCTACGGCGACGGCCATATCCCGCTCTACGTGTTCATCGCCTACCAGATGATGTTCGCGATCATCACCCCGGCCCTGATCACCGGCGCGTTCGCGAACCGCATCCGCTTCGGGGCCTACCTGCTGTTCCTGGTGGCCTGGCTCTTCCTGGTCTACTTCCCGTTCGTGCACATGATCTGGGGCGGCGGTCTGCTGGCGAAATGGGGCGTGCTCGATTTCGCGGGCGGCATCGCGGTGCACAACATCGCCGGCATGGCGGCCCTCGCCTCGGTGCTCTACGTCGGGCGCCGGCGCGTGGCCGACAGCGTGCCCCACAGCATCCCGCTGGTGGCCCTCGGCACCGGCCTGCTCTGGTTCGGCTGGTACGGGTTCAACGCCGGCAGCGAACTGAAGGTGGACGCGGTGACCGGTCTCGCCTTCCTCAACACCGACATCGCGGCGTCGTTCGCCGGCCCGACCTGGCTGTTGCTGGCCTGGATTTTCGAGCGCAAACCGAAGTTCCTCGGCCTGCTCACCGGCGCGGTGGCCGGCCTCGCCACCATCACGCCATGCGCCGGCTACGTCACACCGGTCAGCGCCATGATCATCGGCATCCTGGCGGGAGGCATCTGCTACTTCGCCGTCAACCTCAAGAACCGGCTCGGCTGGGACGACGCGCTCGATGTCTGGGGCGTGCACGGAGTGGGTGGCATGCTCGGCATCATCCTGCTCGGCGTGCTCGGCAGCACGGCCGTGAATTCCGCCGGCCAGAACGGACTGCTCCACGGGAACCCGGCGTTTTTCGGCAAGCAACTGGTGGCCATCCTGTTCTCCTCGGTCTACGCCTTCGCGTTCACCTACGGCATGCTGTTCCTGATCAACCGGGTCACTCCCGTGCGCACGAGCGAAGCCGACGAGGAGAAGGGGCTCGACGCGACCCTGCATGGCGAGGTGGCCTACGAAAGCGGCGTCTGAGATCGGGAGCGGGTCAGGGATGGAGGGACCTGAGGCACGGCCGCCTTCTCGATGACCTGCCGGTTCCAGGCTCCGCCCCGCGCCGCCCGGCGCAACGCGGAGCCGCGCGGCGGCCCGGACGACTCGCCCCGTCCGGGCCGCTTAGTCCCGCCAGGTGCCGATCCGCGCCACCTCGAGCCGGAACGGGCCCTCCTGGCGGTCGGCGATGAGCAGCCCGAGTCCGCAGACCGTGGCGGGGTCGAGCGGCGGGTAGTCGGTCATCTCCCAGCCGCGGTAGCGCGGGCGGAAGGCAGCGAAGGGGATGCGCACGACCGTGAGACGATCGTCGGGCACCACCAGCGGCGCCTGAAAGGCGACGTCTTCGAAGCGGTCGCTGGTGCGCAGGCGCAGACTGTACCGCTTGCCGTCGCCCCGCGCCTCGACCGCCAGGCCGGCACAGCCCGCCAGCGCCAGCGGACCGGCGGGCGAGCGGACCGAGGCGAATCCGCCGTTGTTCGCCAGCGAGACCGTACCGGCGAAGAGGGCGCATCCCTCCCCCGGCTCCAGGCGACTCGTCGATATGCCCCCCATGACCCGATCGTCGATGCTTGCCCAGGCCGCCGCGCCGGCGGTGAAGTCGAACAGGACCAGATCCACGCGGTGCCTCCCCCGGCTGATGATGAGCCGCCAGGACCGGGGCGATTATAGCGGCTGGAGGCGAGGCACGGCACCATAAAGCACCGCCCACGACCCGGCCCGGATGCCGCCCGATTTCCGTCTTTCATCCCCGGCAGCGCCCCTGTATCATCCCCGCCGCATGAGGACGGGCCGCCCGTCGGCAACGGCGATCCCGACGGCGGTCACGAGGAGAAACGTCATGGACTTCCCGCTCTTCCATCTCGACGTCTTCGGCAACCGCCTGCTGTTCGCCTGGATCGCCATCACGCACGTGCTGATCAACCACGCTCTGGCAGTCGGCGCAATGCCGCTGGTGACCCTGCTCGAGTGGCGGGGGGTGCGCACCGGCGACGCGCGCTGGGACCGCCTGGCGCACCGTCTGCTGACGGTATTCTTCATTGTCACCACCACGGCGGGCGCGCTGACCGGCGTCGGGATCTGGTTCTGCGCGTCGCTGGTGAATCCGACGGCGATCGGCAGCCTGATCCACGTCTTCTTCTGGGCCTGGTTCACGGAGTGGCTCGTCTTCGTGGGCGAGGTGGGGCTGATCCTGGCGTACTACCTGAGCTGGCATGGGTGGGGAGCGCGGCACAAGCGGGCGCACGTCTGGCTCGGCCTGACTCTGAGCGCCTTCTCGTTTGCCACCATGGCGATCGTCGTGGCCATACTCGGATTCCAGATGGACACCGGGGTCTGGACCGTGCGGCCCGGTTTCTGGACGGCCCTGTTCAACCCGATCTACCTGCCGCAGCTCGCCTTCCGCACGCCGTTCGCCATGATCACCGCCGCGCTGGTGGCGCTCATGCTCGGGTTCTGGTTCTTGCGCGACGATCGCGATTTCCGGGCCCGGGCCGTCCGCCTGATCTCGCTGTGGGCTCTCGCCTGGACCCCCGGCTGGCTGCTGGGCGCGCTGGCCTACTGGCGCGTGCTGCCGAAGGCGGCGGGGAGCAACATCGACATCGCCCTGACCTCCCTGCGCTGGCAGCAGTGGACCGAGCGGATGCCCTGGCTGATCGCCGGAGCGACCGCCGCGATCATCGTGCTGGCGGCGTGGGGCGCCGGGAAACCGGCCAGGCTGCCGCGAGCGGCCCTGCTCGTGCCGGCCGTGCTGGCACTCTGGCTGCTCGGCTATTTCGAACGGGTGCGCGAATTCATCCGCAAGCCGGACGTGATCGCCGGCTATCTCTACGCGAACGGACTGCGCCACGCCGACTACCCCCTCCTGCGCGAGGAGGGGCTGCTGCGTCACGCAACGTACACCGCCGCGCGGGGGATCACCGACGATTCACGGCTCATCGCCGGACGCGAGATGTTCCGCCTCGCCTGCTCCCGCTGCCACACGACCAACGGCATGAACGGTGTGGTGGCCAAACTGACCAATCTCTACGGCCCCGGCCCCTGGGAACAGGCGACCATCGAGGCCTACCTGACCGGCATGCAGAACACGCGCCCCTTCATGCCGCCGCTGCCCGGCACGGGCGCGGAGCGATCGGCGCTGGCCGCCTGGCTGATCTCCCTGCGCGCCACCCCCGCGCGTCTCGACGGCGCGCAGACCGCGGGCGCAGCGACAATCCCCTGACTTCACGGGAGCTCCGATGACGCCGCTTGCCCTCCTCCCCCTGCCGCGCGAGATCCCGCTGCCGATGCCGGCCGATCCGGCGCTGCTGCAGGCGCTGCTGGTCGTGCTGTTCCTGCTGCACATCCTGTTCGTGAACCTGACGGTCGGCAGCTCGCTGCTGGCGCTCTGGGCCGAATGGACCGGGCGCCGCCGTCCCGCCTTCGATGCGCTGGCCCACGCGATCGTGCGCACGATCACTGTGAACAAGAGTCTCGCCGTGGTGCTGGGCGTGGGACCGCTGCTGGTCATCAACGTGATCTACACGGTGTTCTTCTATTCGGCCAATTCCCTCACCGGCGCCGCCTGGATCATGATCGTGCCGCTGGTGACGGCGGCGTTCCTCGCCGCCTACGCCCACAAGTACTCCTGGGAGCGCCTGGCTCACCGGAAGGGGCTGCATCTGGCGCTGGGCGGCCTCTCGAGCCTGCTGTTCCTGATCGTGCCGTTCATCTTCCTGACGAACATCAACCTGATGCTCTTCCCGGAACGCTGGACGCAGGTGCACGGCTTCCTTTCGGCCCTGCTGCTGCCGAACGCCCTGCCGCGTTATTTGCATTTCGTGACCGCGAGCGTCTCCCTGACCGCGCTGTTCTTGCTGCTCTGGTTCACCCGCCCCGGCTTTCCGCTCGACACCGAATTGCCCGGCTTCGACCGGCCGACGCTGCGGCGGCTGTTCTACCGGATCGCGCTGGGCGCCACGGCGCTGCAGCTGCTCGCCGGCCCGCTGGTGCTGTTCACCCTGCCGCGCGCGGGGTGGAGCGGCTTCCTCTGGATCGTGATCGGCACCGGGGTGACGTGCGCCCTCTGGGCGATCGGGCTGATGGCGCGCGAATCGCTGCGGTCCGACAACCGGGTGGGCAGCCACTTCCTGCTGATCGTGGGCCTGATCACGACGACCGCCTTCTGCATGGGCTACGGCCGCCACGTCTACCGTGAGACGGCGGTGACCGCCCACCGCGAAGCGATGGCGACGCGCACCGCTGACTACGGCTGGGCGACGGCAGCGGCGCAGTGGCGCGAGGCAACCGGGGTCGGCCCCGACACGACCCCGCTCGGCGAGCGCATCTTCAACGGCACCTGCGCGAGCTGCCACGCGCTCGATCGCGTCCTGGTCGGCCCGTCGCTGCGGGAGATCGCGCAGCTGTACACCGGCAATCCCGGCGGCATCGCCCGCTGGGCCGACGCCCCCGGCAAAAAACGCGCGGGCTTCCAGCAGATGCCGGCCTTCCGGCTCGGCAGCGAAAAGCTGCTGGCGGTGGCCGAATACATGCTGCAACTCGGCAGCGGTCAGGCGCCGCAGCGACTTGACTAAATAACACCACTTGACAAATAGATCAAGTCGCTCTATTTAGACAAGTATGGATTCACTCCCGAAATCTGGCCGCTTTGCCGGCAAAGTGCCTGAAGTGCTGGCTGAACTCCTGGGGATCAGCCGGGCGGACCTCGATCTTCGCCCGCGCGACCCAACCGGGGCTGACCTGATCATCGCCGCCGGACAAACCTTCGTCATCGCCTTCAACAAGTCCACCGGCGCCGCTCCGATCGCCGCGGTCGCGAAGAGGGTGCAGGAGCTGGCCAGGCGTGTCCGCCGACGTGCCGTGCCGCTTGTCGCGGTGCCGTTCATGGGCGAGGTCGGTCGCAGAGCCTGCGACGAGGTCGGCGTAGGCTGGCTCGACCTCAGCGGCAACGCGTGCATCGTCGCGCCCGGCCTCCGGGTGCTCGTCGATGGCCGGCCGAACCGCTTCCGGGCGGTAGGGCGACCACCGAACCTGTTCGCGCCGAAAAGCTCGCGCATCGTACGGTGGCTCCTCATCCATTCTGCCGAGCACGTCAGCCAGCGAGAATTGGCCCGCGCCACCGGCCTCGACGAGGGTTTCGTCAGCCGCCTCGTGGCCCGCCTGGTGCAGGACGACTATCTCGTCCGCGATGTGCATGGAGCCGTCCGTCCCAGGGATCCGGCGCTGCTGCTCGACGCCTGGCGGGAGACCTGCCCGTTCTCGAAGCACACTCTCCACCAGGGGCATGTCGCCGCCCGCTCGGGGGATACGCTCCTGCGATTCGTCACCGACACGCTCGTGGAGCAGGGGATCGAGCATGCGGCCACGGGGCTGGCCGCCGCCTGGGCGCTCACCCGTTTCGCCGCCTTCCGGATCGCCACGGTCTACCTGCCCACCGATCCGTCGTTCGCGCTTCTCGAACGGCTCAATTGTCGCGAGGATCCGCGCGGCGCGAATCTCTGGCTCGTGGTTCCGAACGACGCGGGCGTGTTCCAGGGCGCCTTCAAGCAGGATGGCATCAGGTGCGTTCACCCCGTGCAGGTCTACGTCGATCTCAAGGGCCACCCGGAGCGGGCAACGGAGGCCGCGGAGCGCCTGCGAAGCGAGCTGCTGACCTGGAGACCTGGTGACTGACAAACCCGGGCGAGCCTCAGCGTACACGAGCGAGCAGGTCAGGCTCGTGCGGGCGACCTGTCTGTACGTCGCCACCAGGCTCGGCGACCTGATGGATGACTTGGTTGTGGTCGGCGGTCTCGTTCCCTCGCTGCTCGTTGAAAGCACTGGCGTTTTGGGGCCGCGGGGAGAACAAGGACGCGTACGACCTCTACTACTTCATCCGCAATTTCGGCGCAGGCGTCGGGGACGTGGCGAACTGCCTGCGCCCACTTCTTGGCGACGAAGAGTCGCAGCGTGCGCTCCAGGTCCTGCGCAACGATTTCCTTGATCACGATGCCCTCGGACCCCGCCGGGTCGCGGAATTCCTGCAGGGTCGACCCGATGACGATATCCAGGCGGACGTGGTCGGGTTCATGAGGGCACTGCTCGAACGCTGCCGGCTTTCCCCATGAACAGGGCCCCCGCGGCTCGTGCCGCGGGGGCCACAGAAAAGACCGTCTTCAGAGCTTTACGCCGGTCGTTCCATCATTTGACAAGGCTCATGCGCACCGTCCGCAGCGTGCCCCCCGCCTGCAGGCGGGCGAAGTAACTCCCCGAAGCCACCGACTGGCCGTCATCGTCACGACCGTTCCAGACCGCCCGCTGGCTGCCCCGGGGCAGATCGGCATCCACCAGGCCGCGCACCAGCTTGCCGCGGAGATCGTAGATCGCCAGGCGCGCCCGACCGGCTTCCGGCAGGTCGAAACGGATCGTGGTCTGCGGATTGAACGGATTCGGCTGGTTGGGGTACAGACGCAGCTGGACGACCTGCGCCCCCGGCACACCGGTCGTCTGGTCCGGCGCCAGCACGGCGCACCCGCTCTCGTTCCCGTTCACGTCCACCGCCGACAGCTTGTAGTAGCTGCCGGACGGAGCGTCGTCCGCGTAGGCAAGCGACTGGCTCGTGGCGATGAGACTGCCCGCGTCGGGCGTGAAGTCCGCCGTCGTGCCGCGGTAGATCCGGTAGTACCACAGGTCCGGTTCCAGGCTGGCGTCCCATTCCAGGGTGGTCACCCCGGCCAGGTAGGCGCCCACCAGACCAACCGGGGGCGCCGGCGGCAGGTTGTCCACCGAGTAGCCCGAGTCGGGAGTCGAGTCGTACATGACCCCCAACGTCGCCGTCGACGCCCGCACGAAGTAGACAGCCCGGTGGATCCCCGTCGAGTTCGAGTCGGCCAGCGTCGGCACGACCGTCTCGTACGGACCGTCGGTCGTGGCCGGCACCGCGCTTACGTAGTCCCAGCCCAGCAGCGCCTTGTCGGAGGTCGCGTCCGGTTCGCTGCCCGTCACCGGCGCCTCAGCACCGTTCGGCGCGGCCAGCTTGGTCCCGGCGCTCTTGCGGTAGATGTAATAATTGATGATCGGCGTGGCCGACCCGAGATAGTCGAAGCCGCTCGCGGCGAACTTCAGCCGCACCTGCAGCCCCTGATCGGCCTTGATGTCCAGGATGCTGGTGACGGCCGGCGCCGCGCTGGCCACGACGTTCTGGAACCGCGTGTCCGAGATGCTGCCGAACAGCCTCCCGTCGCCGCTGTACACCGCCGACAAGGCCCGCACGCCCAGCCGGGGCGCGAACAACGCCAGGCCGGCCACGCCGCTGTTCACCGGCGAAGTGCCCAGCAGCGTGGTGCCGTCGAAGAAGCTCACGGTGCCGGTCGGCGTGCCGGAGCCAGGCGCCGGCACCGACACGGTCGCCGTGAGCGTCACCGGCGCGCCGAGCATGGCCGGGTTGGGACTGATGGCGAGGGCGGTGCGCGTGGGCGTGAACGCGAGCAGCACCGAGACCGAGCTGGAGTTGCTGTTCGCCACCGCCAGGTCGGGTCGGCCATCGCCGTTCGCATCGCCCAGTGTGGCCGAGATCGGATAGCTTCCCAGCGTGAAATCGGTCTTCGCCCCGAACCCGCCCACGCCATCGCCGAGCAGAACCGACAGCGTGCCGGCGTTGTAGTTCACTGCCGCCAGGTCGGGCCGGTCGTCGCCGGTCAGGTCGGCCAGGACGACCGAATACGGACCGGTCCCCGTCGTGAAGTCGGTCCTGGTGCCGAAGCTGCCCGTGCCGGTGCCGGGCAACACCGAGATCGTGTTCGAATTGAGATTCGCCACCGCCAGGTCGGGCCGGCCATCACCGTTGGCGTCCCCGATGGCGACCGCGGACGGGCTCGTCCCGGTCGTGAAGTCCGTCTTCGCCCCCAATGCGCCCGTGGAACTGCCGAGCAGCACCGAGACCGTGCTGGAGTTGTAATTCGCCACCGCCACATCGGAGCGGCCGTCGCCGCTGACGTCCCCGATGGCGACCGCGAGCGGAGAGGACCCCACCGCGTAGTCGGCCCGGCTCCCGAAGCCGCCCGCGCCGTTGCCGGGCAGGACCGAGACCGTGTTGGCGAAGTAGTTAGCCACGACCAGGTCGGGCTGGCCATCGCTGGTCACGTCGCCGATGGCGACCGAGTGCGGTCCGTTCCCCGTCACGAGATCCGTCCTCGTGCCGAACCCGCCCGCGCCGTTGCCCAGCAGCACCGAGACCGTGTTCGAATTGAGGTTCGCCACCGCCAGGTCAAGCCGGCCATCGCCGCTCACGTCCCCGATGGCGACCGCATACGGAGTGGACCCCATGGCGAAGTCGGTCTTCGCCCCGAACCCTCCCGTGCCGTTGCCCAGCAGCACCGAGACCGTGTTGGCGGTACGGTTCGCCACCGCCAGATCGAGCCAGCCATCTCCGTTCACATCCCCGCTGGCGACCGAAGCCGGATTCGACCCGGCCGTGAAGTCCGTCCTGGCCCCGAACCCGCCCATGCCGTTGCCCAGCAGCACCGACACGGTGGATGCGTCGTAGTTCGCGGTCGCCAGATCGGGCCGGCCATCGCCATTGACATCCCCGCGGACCACCCCATTCGGACCGGCCCCCGTCGCGAAGTCGGTCTTCGCCCCGAACCCGCCCGTGCCGTTACCCAGCAACACCGACACCGTGGAGGACAAACTGTTCGCCACCGCCAGATCGGCCCGGCCATCGAGGCTCACGTCCCCGATGACGACCGCATAGGGCGCGGTCCCCGTCGCGTAGTCGGTCCGCGCCCCGAACCCGCCCGTGCCATTGCCCGGCAACACCGACACCGTGGAGGCGCCATAGTTCGCCACCGCCAGGTCGGGTCGGCCATCGCCACTCACATCCCCGATGGCCAGGGCGATCGGCAGATTCCCCGTTCCAAAGTCGGTCCTGGCCCCGAATCCACCCGCGCCGTTGCCCAGCAACACCGACACCGTCCCGGCATTGAAGTTCGCCGTTGCCAGATCGAGCCGGCCGTCGCCGCTCACGTCCCCGATGGCGACCGCATACGGATAGTTCCCCGTCGCGAAGTCGGTCTTCGTGCCGAACCCGCCCATCCCGTTGCCCAGCAACACCGACACCGTGTTGGCGCCGGCGTTCGCCGCCGCGAGGTCGGGCCGGCCATCGCCGTTGACGTCCCCGATGGCGACCGAGAGCGGACTGCTCCCCGTCGGAAAGTCGGTCTTCGGCCCGAACCCGCCCGCACCGTTGCCCAGCAGGACCGAGATCGTATTGCCGCCATAGTTGGCGACCGCCAGGTCGGGCCGCCCGTCGCCATTGAGGTCCCCCACGGCGACCGAATTCGGATAGCTGCCGGTTGCGAAGTCCGTCTTCGCCTCGAACCGGCCCGCACCATTGCCGAGCAGCACCGAGACCGTGGCGGAACTGCAGTTCACCACCGCCAGATCGGGCGCGCCATCGCCGTTGAGATCTCCCATGACGGCCGAGACGGGATTCTCCCCGGTCGGGAAGTCCACGCGGGTGCCGAGGCTGAAACCCTGTGCGGTCGCCGTAGCCGGGAACAGCCCCGCAAGACCCGCCAGCACGAGCAGGCTCGCGCTTCCCGGAAGTGCCCATTTCCCCGACCGCAGGCACGAACGCCAAGCATATCCCTGAATGCCGGACCACCGTTGCATCGCAGTTCCCCCTGTCGAGTCAAGATCCCCCGGCGAAACGCCCTCGGATAGCGGAGCGATGGGAAGAAGCAACGATTCCAGCAATATCACAAGTCTGATGAATCCCTTGTGCCGCCCAAATTGTTTCTCTCCAGGAAACACCGGATAATTTGATCTTATGCGCCCGAAAACGGGCCTCTTTTGTCGGATTGGGGCCTGCAGGACAGGCCGGAAACAATTTGGGCGGCACAAGGAGCTGCGAGACACCGCAGCGACGAATTGGTGCGCGGGCGGGCTGCCCGGCGTAGGATCGGGCGTGGGTCGAACGAGGCGGCCACGCGGTCGGCTGCCATCGCCACCGCACCCCGAACCGCAACGATCGGAGTCCGCTCATGAACCCGGCGCTTGCCCCCCTGCTCGCCCAGCTCAAGGTGAACGACTGGCTGTTCCGACAGTCGCTGGACGGCCTGACCGCCGGGGAGGCGGCGCACTCGCCCGACGGGAAGATCAACTCGCCGCAGTGGGTGGCCGGCCACATGGTCTATGCGCGCGCCGCGCTGGCCCGGCTGCTCGGACTGACGGAGGAGCTGACACCGTTCGGCGGCGTGTTCGACCGGGGCGCGCCGTTCGACCCGGCGGCCGCCTACCCACCGCTAACCGAGATCACCGCGCTGTTCGCAGACCTCGGCCAACGGATCCGCACCCGCGCAGAGACGATCTCCGAGGCCGTGCTCGCCGCCCCCGCGCCGTTCAATCTGCCGATCAGCGACAAGTCCATCCTCGGCGGCATCGCCTTCCTGGCGCTGCACGAAAGCTACCACGCCGGCCAGCTCGGGTACCTGCGCCGACTGCTCGGTTACGACTCGGCAACCGGCTGAGCGGGGCGTGAGCTGGCGCCGGACGCGGTCATGGCGAGGTCAGACAGCCCCTCCTCTGTGCAACCCTCGCGGTTGCGGCGTTCCGGCAGTCCCGTCTGACGCCGGCAACTTTGAGTAAGCACTTCCGTAATGTCGCGCATCGCCCCCGACGATCCACCATGTCGCCACGGGAGATCGCATGCTGTGCCGTCATCTGCTCTGCGCGCTTATGCTGACGATCGCCCTCGCCGCATCCGTCGCGGCGCAGACCGAATTCACCCCCCAGGTCCGACCGACCCTCTCCATCCAGCGGACGAGCGGGCCGATCACGATCGACGGCCGCCTCGACGACGAAGGGTGGCGCGGGGTCGCCCGGGCCGAGGGCTTCGCCGAGGTTGAACCCAACGAGCATGCGCGTCCCCCGGTCGGGACCGAGGCGTTCGTCGCCTTCGACGACGACCGGCTCTATGTGGCGTTTCGCTGCGAGGACGATCCCGCGGCCGTGCGCGCCTCGCTCTGCGAGCGGGACAAGATGTGGAACGACGACCACGTCTACGTCCTGATCGACACCTACGGCAGCCAGAACTGGGCGTACGAGCTATCGACCAATCCGCTGGGCGTCCAGGGGGACTGCCTCTGGTCGGCGGGCGGCGTCGAGGACTACGGGTTCGATGTCGTGTACGACACGGCCGGCCGGCTGACCGACACGGGCTACGAGGTCGAATTCGCGGTGCCGTTCTCCAGCCTGCGGTTTCCCGACGCGCCCAGCCAGACCTGGCGCGTGAACTTCTGGCGGGTGCACCCCCGCGCCGCAAAGTCCGAGTATGCCTGGGCCGCGAACAGCCGGGACGACCCCTGCTGGCCGTGCCAGTGGGGCACGCTCACCGGGCTCGATAACGTGCGGCCCGGCAGGGGCTTCGAACTGCTCCCCGCCTTCACCTCCCGCCAGACCTCGGTGCGCGGTCCCGACGGCCGGATGGCCGACGGGGACCTGCTGGGCGCGCCGTCGCTCGGCGTGAAGTACGCCCCCACCTCCAGCCTGATGGCGGAGGCGACGGCGAACCCGGACTTCAGCCAGGTGGAGTCGGACGCGGCGCAGATCGACGTCAACTCCACGTTCGCGCTGTTCTTCCCCGAGAAGCGCCCCTTCTTCCAGGAGGGGAGCGACATCTTCGCCACACCGTTCACGGTCGTCTACACGCGCAGCATCAACGATCCCGACTTCGCGGCCAAGCTGACCGGGCGTCCGGGGCGCAACGCGGTGGCCTTCCTCTCCGCCGTCGATGCCCGCACGCCGATCACGCTGCCGTTCGAGGAGCGCAGCGCGTTCGCGCTCGGCGGGCGGAGCGTGTCCAACATCCTGCGGCTGCAGCGTTCGCTCGGAGAGGAATCGCGGCTCGGGCTGATCGGCACCGACCGGCGGCTCGAGGGGGGCGGCTCGGGCACGACGGCCGGCCTCGACGGCAACGTGCGCCTGACGCAGCAGTGGCGGCTGCAGGGACAGGCGGTCTGGAGCCGCAGCGTCGAGCCCGACGACCCGGCTCTCACCTCCGGGCTCGAGGGGCTCACCTTCGACGATGGCCGGCACACCGCGGTCTTCGACGGCGAATCCTACTCCGGGCAGGCGTACTACGGCAGCCTGCAGCGGCGCGCACGGCGCTGGAACCTGAACCTCGACTACATCGATCGCAGCCCGACGTTCCGCGCCGACAGCGGCTTCGAGCCGCAGAACGATCTGCGCGAGGCGTGGGTGATCAACGGCTACAACATCTACTTCGACCGGGGACTGCTGCAGCGCGTTTCGAACCACCTCTACCTGCGCCGCGCCTGGAACTACGCCGGAGCCGTGAAGAACAACTACCTGCAGGCGGACGTGGCGCCCCGCTTCCGTTGGGCGCAGCTCAACGGGCACGTGCAGTACACCCGCGACGACGAACTGTACGCCGGCCGACAGTACGACGGGACCTGGCTGGTGCACTCCTGCTGGAACGTCACCCCGCTCAACGCCGTGACCGCGGACTTCGGCCTGACGCGCGGACACCTGATCGCCCGCAACTTCGAGCGGCTGGGCGACGAAACCCGGTACAGCGCCTCGCTGACCCTGCGCCCGCTCGACCGGCTCGCGCTCGACCTGAGCTACAGCCACGCCGACAGCCGGGACCTCGCCACGGACGAGCGTCTCTTCGCCGGCTACGTCACGCGCGGCAAGCTCGGGCTGCAGGTCTCGCGCGAGTTGTCGGTCCGGCTCGTCGGGCAGTACAGCGATTTCCGCCGCTCGTGGGAGGTCGATCCTCTGGTGTCCTACCGCCTCAGCCCGTTCTCCATCTTCTACGTCGGTTCCACGCGCGATTATGCGCGCTACGCCGCCGTGGAGGATGGCACCGAGAGCTGGCAGCTGGGCGAGCGCACCTACTTCCTGAAGTTGCAGTACCTGCTGCGGCCGTGAGGGCGGTGCCTGAGGCGACACGGCTGGTACCCGTCATATCCGCCGGGTCCTCGATCAGCCCTTTGCCGCCTCCACCCGCTCCATCATGCCGCGCAGCCAGACCTGCAGCGGGTGCATGGCGCGCCAGCGCGCGAAGCACCAGTCGAGCAGGCCGCGCGTGTGCAACTCCGGCGGGACCGGCGCGTCGGCGCGCAGCCAGATGCTGCCATAGCGCAGCAGGTCGGCGCGCGGGTGATCCGCCGGGTAGCCGGCCGGCACCCGCTTGTAGCTCTCCTCGCCCGCCGCGCAGCCCGCGCGACCCGCCTTCGCCAGCAGGGTCGCCAGCTGCCGCCCGTGACGGGGATCGTCCACGGATGCGCGCCAGGTCGCCAGCTGTGGCTTGTCGAACATGTACTTGCCGACGTAGAGCTGCAGCCGGGGCGGCTCGAGGTGGAAGTAGTAGCCCGGCCCGTTCTGACGCTCCCCCTCCCAGAAGAAGATGCCAAGGTGCGTCTTGTAGGGACGCTTGTCCTTGCTGAAGCGGACATCGCGGTGGATGCGGAAGATGGAACCGGAACCGTTCGTGCGCGGGTCCACCCGCAGGTCGGGCGAGAGGCGGCGCAGCCGCGCGCCCATCTCCACCACGAAGGCCCGCGCGGGGACCAGCACGTGCGCCTCATAGTCGGCCTTGTGCGCGGCGAACCAGTCGCGGTCGTTGTGGCGGGCGAGCGCGCGGAAGAAGGTCAGACTCCCGGGCGGGAAACCGTTGAACACGTAATCTTCGAGCATGGCTGCACCTCGGCCGGCATGATACGCGAATGGGCCCCGGATTTGTCGCCGGCCTACTCGAGGTAGCCGAGGCTGAGCATCTGCCGGCGGATGAGATCGTGCTGATCCGGGGTGTCGAACACCGCGTGGCTGTGGAACCTGATGCGCACCTGCTCGCCCGGCAGCCGCGCCGCGGCGCGTCCGGCCGGCTTCGGCTCGACCATGCGCACCGCCAGTCCGCCGAGGTCGAGGTCGATCTCGAAACGGTCGCCGCGGTAGTGCACGTTGCGGATCACCGCCTCCAGACCGGCCCCCTCCGGGCCCGCGCCCGCCGTGGTGATGCCGGCCGGCGCGATCTCCACGTCCTCCGGCCGCACCAGCAGCACGAGTTCGCCGGTCGCCGTCGGCACCGCCAGGCCGGGCGCCGCCAGCCGGTCGCGCCCCAGGCGCAGCACGCCGTCCTTAACGACCCCTTCGAGGACGTTCACGTTGCCGATGAAGCTCGCCACGAAGCGGGTGCGCGGGTGGTCGTAGATCTCTTCCGCCACGCCGATCTGTTCGACGCGGCCGCGGTTGAGCACGACGATCTCGTCGGCGATCTCGATCGCCTCCTCCTGGTCGTGGGTTACGAAGACGGTCGTCGTGTGGACTTCGTCATGGAGCCGGCGGAGCTGATTGGCGAGATTGCGGCGCACCTTGATGTCGAGGGCGCCGAACGGCTCGTCCAGCAGCAAAACGCCGGGCCGCG
Source organism: uncultured bacterium (assembly GCA_963732385.1). Classification (GTDB taxonomy): domain Bacteria; phylum Krumholzibacteriota; class Krumholzibacteriia; order LZORAL124-64-63; family LZORAL124-64-63; genus CAVSZB01. The sequence goes on from CAVSZB010000007.1 coordinate 1,321,424, forward strand.
GCGCCAGCGCCCGCGCCAACGCGACGCGCTGCCGCTGACCGCCGGAGAGCTGCGCCGGATAGCGGTCGGCATAGCCGCGCAGCTGCACCTGGTCGAGCAGTTCCTCCACCCGCTCGCGCACCTGGGCGCGCGGCCACTTCCGCACCTCGAGCCCGAAGGCGATGTTGCGGGCGACCGTGGCGTGCTTGAAGAGCGCGTAGTTCTGGAATACGAAACCGACGCCGCGCCGGTGCACCGGCACCCCGGTGACGTCCTGCCCCTCCAGCTCCACGGTGCCGCGATCGGGGACCTCCAGACCGGCGATGATCCGCAGGATGGTGCTCTTGCCCGATCCGCTCGGCCCGAGCAGCGCCACGAGGTGCCCTTCCGGCACGGCGAACGTCACGTCGGAGACGGCCAGCAACCCCTCCGTCTGCCCCCGTCCGGGCGGAAAACGCTTGGTCAGATTGCGCACGACGATGGCCATCGACGATCCTTTCGCGGCCCCACGCTCAGGCGCGGCCGGCCCGCGCGCGTTTTTGCGCCAGCTCCATGGCGGCCAGCAGCACGAAGGAGATGCACGCCAGCGCCAGCGAGGCGGCGAACGCACCGGCGTAATGGAAATCGGCGTACTCCTGGTGGATGTGCAGGGTCGCGCTCTGCGTCCGCCCGATGATGCTGCCGCTGACCACCAGCACGGCCCCGAATTCACCCAGGGCACGCGCCACCGTCAGGGTGACTCCGTAGGCGAGGCCCCAGCGGACCGATGGCAGCGTCACCCGCCAGAACACCTGCCAGCCGTTCGCGCCGAGCGTGCGGGCCGCCTCCTCCTGTTCGAGGCCGCTCTCGCGCAAAACCGGCACCACCTCACGCGCCACGAACGGCAGGGTGACGAAGATCGTGGCCAGCGCCATCCCCGGCACCGCGTAGATGATCCGGATCCCCCCCGCCTCGAACCAGCGCCCCAGCCACCCGTGCGGGCCGAACAACACCAGGAACATGAAGCCTGCCACCACGGGCGACACCGAGAACGGCAGATCGACGATCCCCTCGAGCAGCAGCTTGCCGAAGAACCGCTGCCGCACCAGCACCAGCGCCAGCAGGACCCCCCCGATCGTGTTGACGATCACGGCGGCCAGCGTGATCCAGAAGGTGAGCGTGAACGCCTGGCGCGCCGCCGGTTCGCGCAGCGCGGCCAGCGCCGCTCCCAGCCCTTCCCGCCACGCGCCGCGCACCAGCGCCAGCAGCGGGAACAGGACCAGAACGGCGACCCAGGCCAGCACGATCCCGATCAGGATGCGGCGGCTCCAGGGACCGTCCAGGCGCGTGCGACGCGTGACCGCCGACTCAGCCATCGCGCCGCCTCCCGAGTTGCTGCAGCAGATGCAGCGCCACCAGCACCGCCAGGGATCCGGCCAGCAGCGCCACCGAGACGGCGAGCGCCCCCGCCGGATTGTCGCTCTCGATCTCCCCGTAGATGTAGACCGGCGCGGTCTGGGTCCGCAGCGGGATGTTGCCGGCCACCATGATCACCGAACCGAACTCCCCGAGCGCGCGGCTGAACGACAGCGCGGCGCCGGTCAGGATGGCGGGCAGCAGCGACGGCAGCAGCACCCGGCGGAACACCGTCCAGCGCGAGGCGCCCAGCGTGGCGGCCGCCTCTTCCATGTCCAGGTCGAGCTCCATCAGGACCGGCTGCACCGCCCGCACCACGAACGGCAGGGTCACGAACAGGAGCGCCAGCACGATGCCCGGCCGGGCATAGATGACCTCGATGCCGTGCGCGTTCAGGAACGTCCCGATCGACCCCTGCGGCCCGTACAGGACGACGAGCATCAGTCCGGTGACGATGGTCGGGATGGCGAACGGCAGGTCGATGAGCGCGTTGACGAAGCCGCGGCCAGGAAAGGTGTGGCGCACGAGCACCCAGGCCGTAAGCGTCCCCATGACGGTGTTGATGACGATCATGATGGCGGCGAGCCGTACCGTCAGCCAGAGGGAGAAAAGCGCCTCCGGCTGGCGCAGGCTCGCCCAGATCGCCGCCGGCCCGGGCGCGAAGGCCCGCCCGCAGAGCGCCACCAGCGGCAGCACCACGAACAGGCCGACGTAGCCAAGCGCGATCGCGCGCAGCAGCAGGGCGGACCAGTACGGTCCGCCGGGCACCGGCGGCGCCCACGGCGGGCGCCGCCAGGCGCGCAGGGCGAACGTGCGTCCCGTCATGCCTTCCTAACGGTTCTGGCCCAGTTCCTGGGTGACCTGCGTCCAGACTCCCTGTGGACCGTACAGTATTTCCCGCACCTGCGTCCACCCGCCCAGCGCGCCGATGTCGAACTGCAGCGGCGCGACGGGGTAACGCTCGGCCACCTCCTGCATGACCTCCGGGCTGGCCGGACGGAATCCGTAGCGGGCGAACGTTCTCTGGGCCGCTTCGCCGTGCAGGAACAGGACGAATTCTTCCGCCACGGCGCGGGCGCCGTGCTTGTCGGCGTACTTGTCCACGACGGCCACCGGATTCTCGATCAGGATCGTCGCGCGCGGGATGACGTACGGCAGCGGCCGTCCCTGCATATTACGCAGGAGCACCTCGTTCTCGTAGGTGACCAGCGCGTCACCGATGCCCCGCTCGAACGTCGTCACCGACTCGCGCCCCGACTTGTCCATCACCTTCACGCGCGCCTGGATCCGTTTGAGCAGATCGCGGGCGACGGCGGGATCGGGGGTCCCGGTCTCCGCCTCGGACAGCTTCAGGCCGGCGCCGTAGATGGCGTTCACGCCCCACATCGCCCCGCCCGAGGTCTTCGGGTTCGGATAGAGAACCTCCACCTCCGGCCGGGTGAGGTCGGACCAGTCACGGATGTTCTTCGGGTTTCCGGGCCGGGTGGCGATCACGACCAGGGACCGGGTGATGAAGCCGCCCCACGGACGGTCCCGCCAGTCGTGCGTGATCAGCCCCGCGTCGGTGATCTTGTCCACATCGCCCTCGAGGGAGAGCGCCACCACGTCCGCCTCGAAGCCCCCCACCACCGCCCGCGCCTGCGCCCCCGATGCCTCGTACGACTGCTGCACGTCGACCTCACGGCCGGTCCTGCGCAGCCAGTGCTCGCGAAACGCCGGGATGATCTCGCCGGTGTACGCTTCTTTCGGAACCGTGTAGGCCGCCAGCACCAGGGTGTCCGCCATTGACCGGGGAGCGGCTTCTTTTCTGCGGGCGCAACCGCTGAGGGCGGCAATCAGCACGAACGGGAGTAACAGACGAAAAGACAATGATCTGAACGCTATCATGTCCCGCCTCCCGGAGTTTTGACCGTCGAAGCCAGAGCCAAAAAGAGTGCCATAGCACTCCTATGACACTCTCATTATATGCGTCCGGCAGTTCCCTGTCGAGTGCAAATATGCGCTCCTGCCGGCGACGCAGACCTCCGCCTCCGGTCCGGTGACGGCGCTTCTCTGACCTTCGATCCGCTTCACCGGAACGCACCCTCCCGGGCCGAGGTCGCCGTCTGTCCGGCGCCATCGTTGCGTCCACACCTCCGACCTCGTGCCACTCGCGAGCAGTCACGACGCGCTCCTGCTCTGCAAGCGTCACCATGCTTCGGTCCGTCATCCCGTTCCCGCTCCCGCTCACCGGTCTCGCGTCGAGCCTGGTCCACGCACCGCTCGGCTGTCGCCTGATCGTCTCCTGACGCGTTTTCCCATCAAGCCGAGACACCGCGGGTCGAATCTTGACTCGGGACGAACGGGCGCGCCTCTTATGCACTTCAGGTCTTGACTCGCGCGTGAAGCCGACTAACATGAAAGTCCTGACGTTGCGCCGCGCGCGACGGTCTTGAAGGAAGCGACCCCTGAAGGAGCTGGGTAATATGCAGGGCAAGAGTGCTCCCGCCTTCCGTGATGACCCCGGACCGGAACCTGAAACCGAGCCACCGCATCGAACAGCCCGGAGCTTCGGTGCGATTTCCGTGGCGCCTGCTCCGGTAACGCCTCTCGTCGGGGCCCTGGCCGTCTCCAGGGCAAACCCCCGCACCCGCAGTTTCCGCCGCCGCTTTTTCCCCGAGGCGTCGAACGTCGAGTGGAACGACTGGCGCTGGCAGTTGCGCAATAGCATCCGCGACACCGATGCGCTGGCGCGGATCGTCAATCTCTCCGAAGGGGAACGGGCCGCCATCGAACGGCACCGCGGGCCCCTGCCGGTCGGCATCACCCCCTACTATCTGAGCCTGGTCGATGCGAACGACCCCGACCAGCCGCTGCGCCGCACGGTCGTGCCGGTGCTCGGCGAGTACCTGCGCACCCCCGGGGATGCCGACGACCCGCTGCTCGAGGACGGCCACTCGCCGGTCCCCGGCATCGTGCACCGCTACCCCGACCGGATCTTGTTCCTGGTCACGAGGTTCTGTTCGGTGTACTGCCGCTACTGCACCCGTTCCCGCATGGTCGGCAGCAGCGGCGAGTACCGCTTCGGCCGCGAGATGTGGAAACGGGCGCTCGACTATGTGGCGGCCACGCCAACGATCCGCGACGTGCTCGTGTCCGGGGGAGATCCGCTCACGCTGGGCGACGACACGCTCGACTGGCTGCTCTCGGGCCTGCGGGCGATCCCCCACGTCGAGATGATCCGGCTGGGCACCAAGGTGCCGGCCGTCCTGCCCCAGCGGGTGACGCCGCAGCTCACGCGGATCCTGAAGAAATACCACCCGTTCTGGCTGAGCATCCACTTCACCCACCCGGACGAGCTGACCCCCGAAGTCGCCGCCGCCTGCGGACGGCTGGCCGACGCCGGGATCCCGCTCGGCAGCCAGACGGTGCTGCTCGCCGGGGTGAACGACAACTTGGACACCATGACGCGGCTGATGCACGGCCTGCTGAAGATCCGGGTCAAGCCGTACTACCTGTACCAGTGCGACCCGATCTCCGGTTCGTCCCATTTCCGCACGCCCGTGCAGAAGGGGCTGGACATCATCGCGGGGTTGCGGGGCCACACCTCGGGCTACGCGGTGCCGACCTACGTGATCGACGCCCCGGGCGGCGGCGGCAAGATCCCGCTGCTGCCGCACAGCATCGTCGGCCGCGAAGGCGACGACCTGCTGCTGCGCAATTACGAAGGAGGGGTTTTCCGTTACCCCGACCCGGGCGGAAAACTCGGGCTGGCCATGAACCAGGATGCCTGAGCCGGCAGAGCGCCGGACGGCAAACAGACAAGGGGGGCGCCGTGAGGCGCCCCCCGCGTTTTGACACCACCCGTGGCGCCGCTCAGGCCAGCAGATCGAGCAGACTGCCGACCATCTGGTCCTGCCGGCGCATCACGCCGGCGTAGAGCGCCATCTCATGCCTCACCGTGATCTGACTGACCGTCTCGTCCACCAGGTCGGTGGGGGCGTCGGTCCGTTCGACGCGCGTTGCCGGCCCCGCCCCGGGGCCCGCCTCGGTCTGGACGACGCGGTAGGCGCGGTAGCCCTCGCTGCGCGCATTGGCGATGTTCAGCGCCGACACCCGTGACCGGGTCAACGCCGCCTGCATGCCGGCCGCCACCGCGTCCAGAAACACGACAGCACCTCCCGCTGTCAGTATCGGCCAGCGAACGGAAACCTTGAGCCCAAAGAAACCGGCTCAGGCGTCGGCGGGGCGCAGAGCGTCCGCCTGTGGCGCGAACTGCACGAGAATGGCGGGAGCTACCGCGGCCAGATCGGACACCGCGGCCAGCAGCGTGGCCGCCCCTGCCCCCCACGCCATCAGCGGCACCGGATTGCGGGTGTGGCTGCGGGTCGACAGATCCTCCAGATTGCCATGGTCCGAGGTGAGGATCACGAGCGCTCCGGGATCGGCGTCGGCGCCGGCGGCCGCTCCGGTCGGCCGCAGCTCCGCCAGCAGTCCGGCCAGGAACGCCTCGAGACGGGCAAGTTCGACGCGCGCCCGCGGCGCGTCACGCGCGTGGCCGGCCTGATCGGTCCGGAAGTACTCGAACAGCGTGAACGCGTGCCGCCGCGCCTCCCGCCCGAGGAGGCGCCCGGCCGCCTCCGGCGTGATCGCCGGAACGTCGAATCCGCGTTGCCGCAGTTCGTCGCAGGTGATGTCGTGGTAGACCGCGCGCCCGGCGCGCAGATCATCAAGCGTGCTGAACGGCAAATCAGCGGCCAGATTCGCCACGGTGGTGGCCGAGAGGCACAGTTGCCGCTCACGCGGCAGCTGGAAGAACAGGGGACGGTAGGCGTTCAGGAACGCAGCCGGCAGACCGCGCTCTTTCACCCTTTTGAAGAGCGACGCCTCGAGCAGCAGCGCGCGCAGCTCCGCGTTGGGGAACCCGGTCAGATGGTGACCGAGACGCGCCTGCGCGTTGACGCCGGTCAGGAGGGTGGTCTGGCCGGTGGCGCTCTGTGGAATTCCCGCCACGCCGAGCACGGCGTCGATCGGCCGGGCGAGGCCGCCCCACGGCAGGGGCGCCACCTCGCCCGGCGAGAGGGTGGCGGCGTCGGGCAGAGCGAACAGCCGGACGCCATCGGCATGGCACGGATTGACGCCGGGATCGACACGACCCCAGCCGAGCCCGTCGACGAAGACGAGGACGACGGGCCCCGCGCCGGGCGGACTCACTTGCCGTGTCGGGCCAGGTAGCCGGAGACGCCGTCGTGCGTCGGCTTCATCGCGTCTTCGCCCTTGTGCCAGCCGGCGGGGCAGACCTCGCCGAACTCTTCCAGATGCTGCAGGGCGTCGACCATGCGCAGCGCCTCGTCGATGTTGCGACCGAGTCCGAGATCGTTGATCACCAGGTGCCTGACGACCCCCTCCTTGTCGATCAGGAAGGTGCCGCGGTAGGCCACGGCGCCGTCCTGGTCCAGGACGCCGTAGTCGCGGGAGATCTGTTTGTTGAGATCGGCCACCAGCGGGTAGCCCACCTTGCCGATGCCCCCCTGCTCGACCGGGGTCTCCTTCCAGGCGAGGTGGCTGAACTGGCTGTCCACCGAAACGCCAATGACCTCGCAGCCGCGCTTCCTGAACTCCGCCAGCTTGCGGTCGAATTCGATGATCTCGGTCGGGCAGACGAAAGTGAAATCGAGCGGATAGAAGAACAGCACCACGTATTTGCCCTTCAGGTCGCTCAGCTTGAAGCTCTCGTTGATGCTGTTGTTGCCCATGACTGCCTTGGCGGAGAAATCGGGGGCCTTGTGGCCGATCATGCAGGACATACTTCGTGCCTCCCTGGCTGGCGCGGGCGTTTCTTTGCCCCGCGGGCCCTGGCCCCGGGCGACACCGGCGCGTACGCTGACTTTCCGGAAGTGAACGGCCACAAGAAACGGCATTTCGGGCCGCCCGCAAGCGCGCCGCGCGCGGCCAGGAGCGCGAAGGGCCGCCCTGCGGGCGGCCCTGGCGACGGTACTGGTAGCCCCAACGGGAGTCGAACCCGTGTTTCTGCCTTGAGAGGGCAGCGTCCTAGGCCACTAGACGATGGGGCCGGCTAGAAACACCGCCAGCGATACCGGCGGCGGCCTGTGGTTCCGATGCGCTTGGTTGCCCGGGGAGGATTCGAACCCCCATAGGCTGATCCAGAGTCAGCAGTCCTACCATTGGACGACCGGGCAACCGCGGCGCAGAAGATAACCAACCCGGCGCGGGATTGCAAGCGCGTCATGGATGCGCCAACCCGTTGCCCTGTCTTGCACAAGGCGGGCCGGCGCGGTTCAGCACGGGCCGGCCGGCCGAAGGACATCAATGTTGGACGTCGCTGGCCGTTTCCTTGTCGATCGTCCGCCTACTGCGTATAATGCGCGGCCTGTACCGCACACCAAGGAGGGCCCCGCCGTGGCCGCCGAGCAAGCCGATCGTCCCCTGGATTTCGTCCGCCGGATCATCAACGAGCATGGGGCCTCGGGCCGCTTCGACGGGCGGGTCCACACCCGCTTCCCGCCCGAACCGAACGGCTACCTGCACATCGGCCATGCCAAGGCGATGCTGCTCAACCACGGGCTGGCCCAGGAATACGGGGGCAAATTCAACCTCCGCTTCGACGACACGAACCCCGTCAAGGAGGAGCAGGAATACATCGACGCCATCCGCGAGGATGTCTCCTGGCTCGGCTGCGACTGGAACGGCGGCGAATTCTACGCCTCCGACTACTTCGAGCAGCTCTATGCCTGGGCGGTGCAGCTGATCCGCGACGGCAGGGCGTACGTGGACAGCCTGTCGGCCGCCCAGATCAGCGAATACCGCGGCACGGCGATCCAGCGGGGCGAGCGGATCGAGACCAGGCCCGGGATCGACAGCCCGTATCGCGACCGGCCGATCGAGGAGAACCTCGACCTGTTCGAGCGGATGCGCCGGGGTGAGTTCGCGGACGGGGCCCATGTCCTGCGGGCGAAGATCGACATGGCGCACCCGAACCTCAACCTGCGCGACGCCGTGATGTACCGCATCCTGCACGCGTCGCACCCCCGTACCGGCGACACCTGGTGCGTCTACCCGACCTACGACTGGGCGCACGGGCAGAGCGACTCCATCGAGGGCATCACGCACTCCATCTGCACGCTGGAATTCGAGAACCACCGGCCGCTCTACGACTGGTACCTCGATCAGCTCGACATCCACCACCCCCAGCAGATCGAATTCGCGCGGCTCAACCTGACCTACACCGTGATGAGCAAACGCCGGCTGCTGCTGCTGGTGCGCGACGGACAGGTGCATGGCTGGGATGACCCGCGCCTGCCGACGCTGTCCGGCCTGCGCCGCCGCGGCTTCACGCCGGAGTCGATCCGCGCCTTCTGCCTGCGCATCGGCGTGGCCAAAACGGAGAGCGTGATCGACGTCGGCCTGCTCGAAGAGGCGGTGCGCGAGCAGCTCAACCGCACGGCGCCCCGCGCCATGGCGGTGCTGAGGCCGCTGCGTCTGGTGATCGAGAACTTTCCCGAGGGGGTGACCGAGACGGTCGAGATCGCCGTCAACCCCGAGGATCCGGCGGCCGGCACCCGCGCAGTGCCGCTGTCACGGGTGGTGTACATCGAGCGCGACGACTTCATGGAGGATCCTCCGAAGCAGTTCCACCGGCTCGCGCCGGGCCGCGAGGTCCGCCTGCGCGGCGCCTGCCTCGTCACCTGCACAGGGGTCGTGCGCGACGCAGCGGGCGCGATCGTCGAGCTGCGCGGCACCTGGGATCCGGCCTCGCGCGGCGGCAACGCCCCCGACGGCCGCAAGGTCAAGGGCACGCTGCACTGGGTGTCGGCCGACCACGCCGTGGACGCCGAGGTGCGTCTCTACGACCGGCTGTTCGTGAAGGAGAACCCCGACGACTTCGCGCCGGGCCAGGACTGGCTGGTCAACCTGAATCCCGCCTCGCTGGAGGTGCTGACCGGCTGCAAACTCGACCCGTGGCTGGCCGACGCCGCAGCGGGCGCCCGTTTCCAGTTCGAACGACTCGGCTACTTCTGCACGGACAAGGACACGGCGCCGGGACGCCCCGTGTTCAACCGCATCGTGCCGCTGCGCGACAGCTGGGCCCGGATCCAGCAGAAGGCCGGAGCCTGACCGTAACCAGACCGGAACCTGAAAGGCCGCCATGACCGTCCGCGTGCGCTTCGCCCCCTCGCCGACCGGCTATCTGCACATCGGCGGCGCCCGCACGGCGCTGTTCAACTTCCTGTTCGCCCGCCACGAGGGGGGCGTGTTCGTGCTGCGCGTGGACGACACCGACCAGACCCGCAACAGCGACGAATCGCTCCGCACGATCCTCGAAGGCATGACCTGGCTCGGCCTGGAGTGGGACGAAGGGCCGCACCACCAGGCCGACCGCCGCGAGCGCTACCTGGAGGCGGCGCGGGAGCTGGAAGCGGCCGGCCGCGCCTACTGGCGCGAGGACGAAGGCAAGGGGCGGGCGCTCGTGCACGCCATCGAGCGGGGCCGGATCGAGTGGAACGACGCCATCCACGGCCCCAGCGGCATGGACACCACCAACGACAACGACCTGGTGATCCTCAAGTCGGACGGCTACCCCACCTACAACTTCGCCACCGTCGTGGACGAGCACGACTTCGCCATCACCCACGTCATCCGCGGCGACGAACACTTCTCGAACACGCCGAAGCAGATCTCGCTCCTGCGCGCCCTGGGCTGGGAGCTGCCGACCTTCGCCCACGTGCCGCTGATCTACGACCCGCAGGGGCACAAGATCTCCAAGCGCGAGACCTACGACTTCCCGGTGACGATCCAGGAGGCGCAGGAGATGGGCTACCTGCCCGACGCCCTGCGCAACTTCATCTCGCTGCTGGGCTGGTCCCCCGGCGCCGACCGCGAACTGATGTCGCTCGACGAGATGATCGGCCTGTTCACCCTCGACCGCGTCGGCAACACCCCCGCCCGCTTCCTCCTCGACAAGCTCCGCTGGTTCAACGGCACCTGGCTGCGCCGGATGCCGCTGACCGAGCGCCTCGCAGCGGCGCGCCCCCATCTCATGCAGGCCGGCTACGACCTCTCCGGCGTAAGCGAAGCATGGCTGGAGGGACTGGTGAATCTCTATCTCGAGCGGATGGAGATGCTGCCGCAGTTCGCGCGCGACGCGCGGTTCTTCTTCGTCGACACCCTCGAGTTCGACGAAAAGGCCGTGGCCGGCATCCTGCGCAAGGAGGGCGCCGCCGCCCGCCTCGCCCGCGCCCGCGACGCCCTGGCGGCGCTGCCGGCGTTCGAGGCCCCGGCCATCCACGAGCTGCTGCAGGCACTGTCCGCAGAACTGGGCTGCAAGCTGGGCGATCTGGCCCAGCCCATTCGCGTCGCCATCACCGGCACGAAGGTGAGCCCGCCGATCGACACCACGCTGGCCCTGCTGGGGCGCGAGAAGACGCTGGTGCGGATCGAGGCGGCGTTGCGAAGAGTGTGACCGCTGCCCGCGCCAGGCTCTCACCCCTGGCTGACCTGGAGGTGACCGTCGAAGACTGCCTCATCCATGGACCGTTGGCTCGGGGGTCATCAGCCACCGCGTGACACAAGCTGCCAGCGTTGCCGCCTTCACGGGTTTGGCAAGGTAGTCATCCATGCCAGCCTGCAGGCAGCGTTCGGTATCGCTCTTCATGGCGGCCGCGGTCAATCCTATGATCCGGACGCCGGAATTCCGCACCTCGCGGGCGCCGGCCCGGATCAGCCGGGTCGCCTCGATCCCGTCCAGTTCCGGCATCTGAACGTCCATGAGCACGAGATCGTACGACTCGCGGGCCAGGGCAGCCAGAGCCTTGTTCCCGTCATCGACGACATCGACCCGGTGGCCGAGCTTTTCTACGTACCGCCGGGTGACCATCTGATTGACCGGATTATCCTCGACGACCAGCACGCGAGAGGGCGGGGCTTCAGTCCTCGGTCCCGCCGGCGGTTCCCCGACCGCCGCCTCGTCAGGCAGGTCGGCAGCCCGATCGAGAGCGATCGTGAACCAGAAAGTGGAGCCTCGCCCCGGTTCGCTGGTGCAACCGATCGTGCCCTGCATCAGTTCGACAAGTTGCTTCGAGATGGCAAGGCCCAGCCCCGTCCCGCCGTACCGCCGCGTGATGCTGGTGTCGGCCTGAATGAAGGAAGCGAACAGAGCGTCCAGTTTCCCCGGCGCGACGCCGGGGCCGGTGTCGGTCACCGTGAAGCAGAGCCGATCCGTCCGGGCTGATCCGCGGTCGCGATCGACCTTCACGGTCACGCTGCCGGCTTCCGTGAACTTGACTGCGTTTCCGGCCAGGTTGACCAGGATCTGCCGGAGACGATACGGATCACCCCGCCACCGGGCGTCGACCTCCGCATCGATCAGCCAGGAAAGAGACAACCCCTTGGCGCGGGCCTGGCATGCCAGCGGTTCAAGGCTGGTCGACAACACATCACGCAGCGAGAATGCGATGTCCTCGATTTCGAGTTGTCCGGCCTCGATCTTCGAGAAATCAAGGATGTCGTTGATCACGACGAGCAGCGACTCCGCACTGGCCTGCACCGTGTGCGCGTAGTCCAGTTGCTGGGGCTGCAGGGGCGTGTCGAGCAGCAGATTGGTCATGCCGAGCACGCCATTGAGCGGGGTGCGGATTTCATGGCTCATGTTGGCCAGGAACAGGCTCTTGGCGTGGTCGGCCGACTCGGCCGCGATCCGGGCCCTGCGCCACTTGTCCTCCAGCGTCTCCACCGTGGCGATCAGGTCGTTGACCCCTCTGCTCAACGCGCCGAGTTCATCCTGGCGATGGTCCGCCATCCGCAGGGAGAAGTCCTCTGTGCCTGCCACCCTGCGCAGGCCCGCATCCAGGCGCCGGACACGTATCAGGACCATCCGCTCGAGGGCGAATAGGACCAGCGCCAGCAGCACGAGGCCAAGGGCCAGGACCGTCGACGTGACGATCGTCGCCAGCCGGCGGCCGGAATTGCGCATTTCGCGCGGCACGCTGGCGACAAGCCGCAGCAATGATCGGCCGTTGATGTCCGCCAATTCGGTCCACACCGCAAGAGTCTGCGTGCCCCGAGGCTGAAAGTGCGCCGCGGTGTCGGGCGGGACAGCGGACACGGCGGGGGAAACGTCGAATCGGACGTGCGCCTGACCGCCGAGGGCCGCGACCAGTTCCGAATCGAGCAGCCGTCCCATGATCACGCACCCACGGCCTGGGCCCTGGCCGGCGCTGGTGAGAATCGGCTTCGCCGCCATCAGCAGGGGACCGCGGGGCGTTCCAATCAGACCCGCCACGTTGCCAGTGCGAAGGATCCCGAGCATCACCGGATCATCGTCGGGCAGGGCGCCGCCCGGAAATCCAAGGCTCGGCACGAAGTCCCGCACGGTGCGATCGTAGTGCCTGGACATGACGACCGTACCGGCAGTGTCGACGATCGCGATCAAATTGATGGAGAGATTGCGTGCGGTCTCCGGCAGGATGTTGCTTTCAATGTATTCCGGATTGCGATCGCGCACGAAGGAGTAGGTTTCATCCCAGGTGGCATAGTCACTGGCCACCGCACCCAACATCGCAACTTCGCGCTGGAGGATTCCCCGACAGCGGGCGAGATCCCGGGTCGCGGCGCGTTGCTCCAATTCGCTCAGTCCGGGATCAACGATGAAGTGCCGCACGGCGGCAATGCCACCGACGAACATGCAGCACGCGCCGCCAAACAGCAGCGCCGTCTTGAGGCTCAGAGACATGGGCGAGGCAGTCCTTATTGCATCTTGTCGGCCGGTATGGCCACACCGACTTACGACCGACCATTGTCAATGCTATCGACAAGAAATTCGGCAACTTGAACGGGTCGTGCGGCCGCCGGGGGGGCGATTCGGAAAGGGCAGAACGCTCCGATCGGACCATGACAAGAGCCGAACAAAAGCCGAAGCCCCGACCGTCATGCAGTCGGGGCCTCTGTCAATCTCGCCAATGGAGCCCTGCCTGCGCGGGCTTACGTCTGCTTCTGCACCCGGAAGTTGACCGCGGCGGCGAACACCCGCTCGAAGACAATCTCGATTGTCCAGGCGCCCGTCGTACCGGCCGTCGTAACGAAAGTCCCGTTCTCCGCCAGGTTGCGGGAGTAGACCTCAATTCCCGCCGAATCCTTGACCACAAGCGTCGCGGTGCCGCCGGTGATGCTGCAGGACTGGTTCACGGTCGCCGTCGTTCCGGTGTTCTGCCAGGTGTAGGACCAGGAGCCAGAGCCACCGTGAAGCGATGAGGTCTGAAACTGAAAGTTGTCGGTCAGGTTGGCGATCTCCGGCTGGATGCCCGGGGCCGTGCTGCTGGTGCAGCCAATGAGCGCGGCCGCGATGACCAGCCCCAGGGCAAAGCCTCGCCGGGCTTTCGTCGATCTCAACTTCATGCGCACCTCCGAATAGGAATGACCCTTCGGGATACGATAGCCACATCATCGACACGCCGCCCCTCGCGCCGAGCCGCCCCTGGAAATTGCCCTCCTGCACGCTCCGCACGGTCCTCGTCAACCCGACCTACCGCGGACTCATGGTTCGCCCCGCCCTCCGCCCACATAGAGTCAAAATTCGCGGCCAGGGGCGACGAATCAGGACTCTATGTACGCTGATATTCGCCAGACCATCCCAGGTTGAGGACCGAGAAGCAATGAACAACGGGGACGGCACCAACTGCAGCGGTGAGAGCGACGGCGGCGGCAGGCACGATCGACAGCAGCGACAGCGTAGATGCACCGTCGTCTCTGGGTGGGCCGCAATCACGTAATGATCTACTGACCCACTGTTGCCGTGCCTGCTTCGTTGCGCACGGTGATCGCGGTGCCCAGGTTCACGACTTCGGGGTAGCTGCCGCCGCGGATCACGAGGGTGTCGCCGGCGATGCAGGCGAAGTGGCCCTCGGTGACGGTGTTGAATGGGTGCAGCGCCGTGCCGTCCTCCCATCCGGTCGTGTTCAGGCGGTCCACGTAGATGGTGTGGATGGTCGGCGGGCGATCGCGCTCGCGGCCGAACCAGATGTAGCGGACGCGGGCGTCGGAGTCGGCCGTGCCCCCCTGCATGTAGATGCCGCTGCCCCCCCAGGTGTTGCCATAGGGGACGTTGCGGCAGGTGGTCAGGTAGTCGCCCCAGCGCTCGCCGATGGGGCCGTCGGTGCCCGACGCCATCATGTAGAGCGTGAGCCCCGCGAACGAATTGCCGTTGACGTCATCGACGATCCAGGAGGCCGCGGTCGGGTAGAGGGTCGGGCCGCCCAGAGCGACGTTGCCGGCCACGTGGCCGCGGTCGTTGGGGTGGACGGACGGGTATAGCACGCCGAAATCGGTGCTCCAGATCGCGTTCTGGCCGACGAAGGTGCGGTCCGACTCGCGGAAGCGGATCACCTGCACGTTCGGGTAGGGGTACCCGCCCCCCTGGCGCGATGGCACCATGAAGCCGAGCGTGCCGGCGGCGTCCCAGGCGCCCCAGATCCAGTTGTCGCTCCAGCGGGCCCAGTCGAGACCGTCGGGGCCGGGGGCCGTCATGGCGTTGACGGTGCCGGGAGCCCCGTAGAGGAAGCCGTTGTGGTCGCGATCGACGTAGTCGAGGACGCCGTTCTCCTCCTGCCAGCGGAAGATCCGCATGTTGATCGTCGTGCGGTGGGCGCCGAAGTACATGGAGGTGGTGGCGCCGTGGGTGCCGCGCATCCCGTGGACGTCCTCGGAGACGAACCAGCTGTAGGAGATCGGCTGGCCGCGCGACATCTCGTTCAGGGGGTAGCGGGCCACCAGCGTGCGGGTCGGCGGCACGATGTCCTTCAGCGCGTCCACATCCGCGGAGCCAGAGAGCGGCACCTGGCACTCCGGGTGCTCGATCGGGTCGGGGTCTTTCCAGTCCAGCAGCTTTGTGATGTGGTACAGGTAGTTGTTGCTCACGCACAGGTAGGGGAAGTCCATCCAGTATCCGTGGTCCGGATAGCCGAAGCTGGCCGGCGTGAAGTCGTAGATGAACCAGTCGTTGTCGGTCATCGCCTGCTGGCCGGCGGCGACCGCGATGCGCTGGACGTTCGTGTCCTGCGTGATGCAGTTCACGTGGTAGAGGAGCAGCCAGAAGTAGGCGCTGCGCGTGCGGTCGTAGTAGACGACCTGGTCGCAGCAGAGGGGCGAGTCCAGCACGAGATCGGTCACGCCATCGTGGGGAAAGTTGTCGGACGCGTTGCGGAAGGTGAACGTCTGGCCGTAATCGCCCGACACGGTCGCATAGAAATTCCCGGCCCAGAAGACGGTCCGCCCGGCCACGCCGAAGCTCGGCTCGTTCACGAACCCGCCGCGCCCACCCATCTCCGTCGGGCCGATCGTGGTGAGGCGGAAGGCGGCGAAGTCGGTCGGGGCGCGCTTGGCGGCCGGGTCCATGGAGACATAGTTGAGGGTCACCGGCGGATCGGCCGGCGCGAACGCGGCGGCATCGAAGCGAGGGTCGATCGGAATCGGCGTGCCGTCGGCCTCCGGGGTCAGGCGACTGCAGAGCGGGCAGCCGGCCAGCACGCCCATGCCGTCGGGCGACGTCATCGGGCCGCCCGACATCCGGGTCGGCTGCAGGTAGCCGCTGCCGGTCTCGATGATCACCGGCTGAGCCGTCAGCGGTGCGTCGGCACCCAGGATGGCCGCGGCGCAGGCCAAAGCGGCCAGGAACGAGCGTCTCATCGGACTCCCCCCCGCCTATTGCAGGCTGACCAGGACCAGGACCAGGCCGCTGCCGGCATCCAGCCGCGTCATCGCCTTGCCGATGATCGCCCCCTGAGCCCGCGCGTGGTCGACGACCTTCGCCGCGTGGCCGGGCGTGTCGGACGTGGTGAGCAGGTCGCCCGGCATGATCGGGCCATGCGACGCGTCGCAGCGCACCCAGGCGCGCCCGCTCAGCGCCAGCGGCAGCGCCTCTGCGTCCGTCGCGCCGGCGCCGAGCACCGCCCCCGCGCTCAGCCCGTTGGCGCCGCTGACGATGCCGGCGACGCGCCGGTCGTAGGCGCCGGCCGCGAGGCGGAGCCCGCCCGGCCGGTCCGGGTCGATCGCCACCACCATTCCGGGCTCGATGCTTCCGCTGACGGGGAAGTTCTCCGCCAGATCGGCGCCGCCGGTGATCTGCAGGACGTACACCCGCGCCGTGCCGGCGACGTCGAGCTTCGCCAGCGGCGTAACCGTGCCGATGCCGACGTTGCCGGTGCCATACTTCACCATGAACTCCGGCCCGGTGCCGACCGCCGTGTCGTCGATGACGAAGGAGTAGCCCTCCTGGCTGGAATCGCCGTCGGTCTCAGGCACGCCGATGTCCCAGATCCGGTTCGAGCCCTGCGTCCCGGAGCGCGAAGCGAGGCGGATCATGCCTTCCGCGTTCGGCACCGTGTTGTTGCCGACCTGCAGCTTCTTGCCCGGCGCGGTCGTACCGATGCCGACGTTGCCGGACACCCCGGAGTACATATTCACACCGCTGATGGTCCAGTCGGCGTCAGGAGTGCCGACACCGGCCGTGTGCACAGCCGAATCGGCGACGGCCGCGCGCAGCGCATAGGCCGCGGCGGTGAAGCGCGTCCGCGGCTGCATCTCGACGTCGCCATCCACCCGGATCCCCAGCCAACGCGGCTGAGAAAAAAGGTAGTCGTCGATCGGCGAGAACCGTCCGAGGATCAGGTTGAACAGCCCTTGGTGCACCGGCACGTTCGTGTGTGTCTCCATCCAGACGACCGGGACCGACCCGACGCTGTCGAAATAGGCCGTGAAAACGAGCGTGTGCGTGCCCTCGAGCGGCTGGCCCGTGGCGTCGGCCAGGATCCCCTGGTAGTTGAGCAGGTATGGTACCGCGGCCGTGACGGTCCCGGCCAGCAGCGCCACCTGCAACAGCGCCCAGAGCATAGAAATGCGTCGCATCGACATAATCGTGCCCCCCGTCACTTGATCATTACGAGCTTCGTGGTCTCCAGGTGGTCGAGCGTTTCGAGCCGGCAGATGTAGAGACCCGACGCGACCGGTCGACCGGCGTCGTCGCGCCCGTCCCAGATCGCGTTAAAGCGGCCGGCGGGGCGCACCTCGCCGACCAGTCGCCGCAGGCGCAATCCGCGTATGTCGTGGATGGAGAGGCGCACGAAGCCGGCCTCCCCGATCTCGAAGGCGATGGTCGTGGACGGATTGAATGGGTTCGGATGACCCGGGAACAGCCGGGACACCGGCAACGGCCCCTCGGGCGCGGCCGTGAAGTAGGAATCGCCCAGCCACCAGCCCCAGAAGCCGGCGTAGAGGATGCTCTGATTCGACGTCGACAGGACGACAGGGGTCGGCTGCCCCGCGGTCCCGACGCAGGAGAAGTTCGGGCTGGCGGCGGGCGCCCCGCCGGCGCCGAACACGGAGGAGACGAGAGTGACGCCGGTGGCGGCCACGGCCGTAACTGCGGCCGGCCCGTCCGCCGCGGGTGGCCCCGCCAGCCCCCGCCCGGGCAACCACGACACGGTGAGCGTCAAGACGACAAGAGCGACTCTTCCGTCCATCGCGCAGCCCCCCCCGGCGCACAGACCATACGGATGATCAGACTTGTCTGGTATTCTAGCACGGGCGACAGGGGGCAGGTAGCCGTTATCGGGACGGCGGCTCGGCGGGATCAACACGAGGTTCGCGCCGTACTTCCGGATCTGCCGTCGCCAGGGCGGACCGCGTCATTCCCCGTACCCCCTTGACCGCCCGTCCTTCCGCGACATGGCCGCGTTCATTCCTGGCGTGCCGGTTGATCGCGAAAGCCGGGATATGGTGATGAATCCGCTCCGGCAGTCCGTCCCTGCCTGCGCAATTCCCCCATCCCAGCTACCCGTCCGGTGAGTCAGCCGCCGCTGCAAAGATTGATAATCCCTCTCAAGGTCCGGACTTGATGATCGATAAGACGGCGGGGGACCAGTTCCGGAATGCTCGCTGACATCTGCGGCAGGACGGCGGCTTTCGCCAGCAAGGGAAACACTGCGATGCGCCTGGTCGAGTCCGTGGCAGACTGGGGTTCCGCCGCATTGCTGCGCAAGGTTCAGGTCGAACTCGCGCAGCGCATGCGGATCGGCTCGATCCTGTACGCCTTCACCGCCCTGACACTCCTTTTCTTCACGAATTGGCGCCATCATCCCGACCCGCTCGGCAAACTGCTGGTGGGAGCCATCGTCGCGCTCAGCGTCGCACGCTGGCTGCTCTGCCACACCGTGGCCTCTCCCACGGCCGATCACTCCGACCGCAACTGGCTCTGGCTGAACCTCGTCACTCCTCTGCTCTCCTTCGGCTACGGACTGCTTCTGGGCGCCTCGATGCTGATTTTCGGGCTGTCGAGCACGACCCAGCTCGCCCTCATGTTCTTTTGTGCCTTCGCCACGGGAATCCTGCCGGCCATGGCGCCGAGCCGCCGGCTCCTGCTTTCCGCCGAGGTGGCGCTTTTCATGCCGGCTCTGGTCGCCGCCTGCCTGACGACGCCACCCCTCTATCCCGTCCTCACCCTGGGGCTGATCTACTTCGGGTATCTGCTCTCGCAGGGCGTGGTTCAGCATCGGCAGTTTCGCCAGTTGATCCAGGCGAACGAGATGCTCCGCGAGCGGACCGACCAGTTGAGTGGGGCCAACGCCCGCGCGGAGCAGGCCAACCACGCCAAGGGCGAGTTTCTGGCGAACATGAGTCACGAGATCCGCACGCCCATGAATGGCGTGATCGGGATGACCGGTCTCCTGCTGGACACGGACCTGTCCCCCGAGCAGAAGCAATACGTCAACATCGTTCGCACCAGCGGCGAGGCGCTGCTGACGCTCATCAATGACATCCTGGATTTTTCGAAGATCGAGGCCCGCAAGCTCGATATGGAAACGCTGGATTTCGATCTGCGCGTGACCATCGAGGGCCTCGCCGAACTGCTTTCCATCAAGGCCGCGGAGAAGGGGTTGAGCCTGGCCTGTCTGGTCGAGCCCGAGGTCCCCGTGCTCCTCCGTGGGGATCCCGGTCGATTGCGCCAGGTCTGCCTCAACCTGGTCGGCAACTCCATCAAGTTCACACAGGAGGGCCGAGTCACGCTCCGGGCGAGCCTTGATGACGAGGATGATCGGCACGCGACCGTGCGCTTCGTCGTGACAGACACGGGCATGGGCATCCCGGCCGACAGACAACAACAGATCTTCTCCTCTTTCACGCAGGGGGACGGCTCCATCACCCGCAAGTACGGTGGCACGGGCCTGGGCCTGGCCATCTCCAAGCAACTGGCTGAATTGATGGGTGGAACCATCGGTATCGAAAGCGCGGAGGGCCGAGGAGCAAGTTTCTGGTTCACCGCCAGGTTCGAGAAGCAGCCTACCGGTCGGTCGCCCATGCCGGAATCGCTGGCCGAACTGGCCGGGGCGCGGGTACTGGTGGTCGATGGCCGCGATAAGAACCGATCCCTGCTGACGGCCCTGCTCGACGGCTGGGGCTGTCGTTCCGCCGGAGCCCCGCATGACGAAGCGGCTCTGGATATGCTGCAGAAGGCGTTCCGCGACGGTGAGCCATACGACGCGGCCCTGCTCGAACTGGACATGTCCACGCCGGACTGCGTACGCCTCGGCCGCTGGATCAAGGAGAATCCGGAGATCGGCGCCACGCGGTTGATCGCGATGACCTCCCTGGGCATGAGGGGCGATTCGGCGCGCATCGAGGCGTTGGGCTTCGACGCCTACCTGACGGCACCCCTGCAGGAGACGGAGTTGCGCGAATGTCTGAGGCTCGTGCTGGGGCGTGGCGAGATGCCACAAGCAGGTCTTGTCACACGGCATACGATCTCCGAAGCACGCCGGAGCCGGGTCCGCATCCTGCTGGCGGAGGACAATGCAGTGAATCAACTGGTGGCGGTGAAGATGCTCGAGAAGATGGGCTATCGGGCCGATGCGGTGGCCAACGGGCATGAGGTCCTCGCCGTCGCGCAGCACATTCCCTACGATCTGGTGCTGATGGACTGCCAGATGCCCGAGATGGACGGCCTCGAGGCCACCCGCCACATCCGCGATCCGCAGTCCGCGGTTCTCGATCACCAGGTGCCCATCATCGCCCTGACGGCCCACGCCATGAAGAGCGACCGCGACAGGTGCCTGGAGGCGGGGATGAGCGACTATCTCAGCAAGCCGGTGCAGGTTACAGACCTGGCCGCGGTCCTCGATCGCTGGCTGGACAGGACGGGCAGGGAGTCGGAGCAGGAGAGCGCGGCTCCCGCTGCCGGGCTGCCTCCGCACGTGGCAGCAGAGGTCTGACCCCTGCCCCCTACGTGAGATACAGAAACCCCGATCCGCTACAGACCGAGGCGCCCGTCAACTTCTCTGCCAGCCGTTGCGTTGAATTTCACGCGGTAGCGCGTAACGGCGGACACCCCCGTCATGGACTGCCGGTTCAGAAGAAGAGTCAGCGACGCCAGTCCGACCCGACGATCTGCTGACGCGCGTTTTCGACAACTGCCGGTGCGAATCAGGAGGTGACCGACCACGATGACGGCTTCGTCCGCCACCAGGAAAGGACTGTCAGCGCAGGCACTTCGCAACTTGTCGACGATATCCGCTTCGGCAGGCTGCCCGAAGGCCTTCACGCGAGCGGATAGTCCAGCCCGGAGCACGGCTTGCCCAACAGCCGGCACATCGCGGTGATCTGTCCCTGGTGGTGATAGAGGTGCGTCAGCGTGCGCATGACCACCTGCGCCGGGACCAGCATCCGCTCCCGGTTTCCCCACGTCATCATCGTGCGGGCGGTGTTCAACTCCTCCGTCGAGACGGCGCGCAGGTAGGCCTCGGTCGCAGCGAAGGCCCGCTCGCGGTCGGCCTCAAGCAACGCCACCGTGGGATACGCGGCAGCGTCCTCATCGACTTCGACGCGCCCCTGCAGTACGCCGATCCAGTACTTCTCGGCGCTGATTCCGTGGTGCAGCTGCAGCCGCACCGTGGGATACCCGAAGCCGGGCAGATCGCGGTTCAACTCCGCGACTTCGAGTTCACGGCAGTGCGCCAGCAGTGCGATCAGGCCGCGATGGCTGCGTTCGTGGAGATCAAGCAGGGCGGCGGAGGTGTGCATCGGTACTCCCTGGTTCCGCGCCCGGATCGGGGAACTGCACCGTGCCCTTCCCCGTGCCCACCGACCGCACGACCAACGTGCCGGCCACCTTGTCATGCAAACCCTGCTTGCGCTGATCGAATGCGACCCAAAGGTAGACGGGACATATCATAGCTGAAACAAGGGTGCAGACCAGGCGGACCACCAACTGCCCCACGGAGGCCTTGCCGCCGGTGGCTGCGTCGACGATCCGCGCGCCAACGGCCATCTTCCCGGGCGTGGCCTGCTTGTAGATCCAATAAAGGAGAATCACGAGGGGGTAGGGAAGACCCGCCAACAGGGGGCCGTCCTCCTTAAGCGAGTATGACGGGTCTAGGCTCCGTCTGAAAACGCGATCCGAAGGTAACGTTGTATGATAGCCAGTTTGAGCATCGCCAGGAAGTTCAACGCCAGCTTCTCGAAGCGGGTAGCGATGCGACGGCACTCCTTCAACCAGCCAACGCAGTTCTCGATCGCGGAACGCTGTCGATATGTTTCCCGGTCGAACAACAAAGGGCGGCCCTTGTGTTATTCGAGTTGATCGCTCCGTTGGGGAATCACGGCCTTGATGGCATGCCGGCGCAACCAGGTACGGATGCGCGGGTAGCTGTAGCCCTTGTCGCCGGCCAAGCGCACCGGCCGGGTTCGGGGACGCCCCGCCGCCTGCGGCACACGCACGAGATCCATCACCGCTTCGAACTGCGTCGACTCGTGGACTTGCCCGGCCGTGACGTGCGCGGCGAGGGGCAAGCCTTGACCGTCAGTGACCAGGTGGAACTTGCTGCCGTATCCGCCGCGCGAGCGGCCCAACGCGTGGTCTTTGGGCTCGAGTCGGCCCCCCTTTTTCCCGCTCCGGCCGCGGCTCGTGACGCTCGCACCGAAGAGCCGTCCACGCACCACAGATCCCAGTCGATGTACCCGTCCTCGTCCAGTCGGACCTGCAAGGTCTCGAGGAGTTTGTCGATCGTGCCGTCCTTGCGCCAGGCGTTGAAGCGATGATAGATCGTCTGCCACGGCCCGTAGCGCTCGGGCAGATCGCGCCAGGGTGCGCCGCTGCGCAGCACCCAGAAGATGGCGTTCAATACGGCCCGCGCCGACGTCGCCGGGCGACCCGTCGCGGCCGGAGGCGGAAAGAACGAAGCGATGGCGTCCCATTGTTCATCCGTCAGTTCGTAGCGATGCATCCTTGCTGGCCTCCTTTGAGGACCGCCTTCCGTGGCGGCCGGAGGCCAGCTTATCAGATCAGAAGCTTTTCAGACAGAACCTAATAGGCGTATCAGCCCATAGACGATGAGCCAGATCGAAATGGAGGCAAGAATAATGAGCACCGAATCGATCTGTTCCGCCCATACGCGACGCCAGAACCCCACGTACGCCAGGTCAGATCCTGTAACGGTGGCACACACCTGTCGCTGGAGGTGGGATCTCCCATCAGCATGCATTCCGGGCCACAGCACCTTTCAAAACAGGCGGCCTACTTCAACATCAGCGCTTCCTTCATTATGAGTTCGCCACCCACCTCGATCCGGAAGAAGTACTGGCCTGAGGGTGCCGATTGTCCCGCGGAACTCCGGCCATCCCAGGTCACCGCGTGCTCGCCGGCCGGGAATACGCGGTTCGCGAGTTCGGCCATCCGCCGTCCGCGGACGTCGAAGACCTCCACGCGCACGGCCTGCGTCTGCGCCAGCGAGAGGTGCACCGTCGTTCGCGGATTGAACGGGTTGGGGGAGATCCGGACCTGCGGCGACGCGATCGACTTGTCGGCGGGGCACGACGCCTCGATCAGGTCCGTGCCGCTGACCGGCTGTCCTGAGAAGGTCTCACCGATCAGCGTGGCCTTGGTGTCGCCGGACTCGATCCCGGTCCCGGCAAGCAGAAAATGGAACATCAGGTCGAGGTCCCCGTCGTCGTCGACGTCCTCCTCGTGCCTGGTCAGGCCCGCCAGATCGGTGTGGGCCTCGGGAGCTTCCGCCGGGCCGAACCGCACCGTGGTGTGATCGACCGTCGTCGCGTCGAATTCGTCGGTGGTCAGCAGCACCACCGGGACCACGCCCTGGGCGGGATCGGCACAGAGGCTGATGTGGTTCTCCTCGCTGCCGGGCTTCACATCGATCCGTACCTCGATGACGCACTGCGGGACCTGCGCGGCGAGCCACCTGGGATCCGCGTCGTCCGCTTCCGGCAGGCTGCCCAGCCGGGCGTCATTCCCGTTGGGCGACAGGTCGGCCGCGACCTGCCCGGAGCCTTCGTCGAACTTCCAGCAACCCAGAAGACCGGTCTCGTCGCCGTGCAGCCGGACGCACATCATGTCCCGGAGCTGCTCCGGCGTGCGCGCAACGTTCCACAGGCGGGCCTCGTCGATCAGGCCGACGATGCCGTCGGAGAAGTTGGTGAAGCGCCCGATGAAGAGGTCGGTGCCGTACGCGCTGAGCGGGCCGGTCATCGCGCGCCGGCTCACCTCGATGCCGTTGACGTACAGGCGCATCATCGCCCCGTCGTAGGTGCCGGCGACATGCACCCACTGGCCGTACGGCAGGACTGCGAGGGGCGACCGCAGCAACTGGCGCGAGCCGTTGACCGCGAGGTCGAACAGGAATTCCTGCGTCGATGAGTTGACGCCGAGATGGTACTGGTAATAGGGAGGATTGTGGTTGTAGTAGGCCTTCTCGATGAGCGGACAGTTGCCCAGGTCGTAGAATCTGCGGGGGATCAGGCACCACGCCTCGATGGTGATGGCGTTCGCGGGATTGAGGGACGCGTTGTTCGCGGCGCGCAGGTAGTCGTGGCCATCGAACTCGAGGGCCGAGCAGACCGCACCGGCGGACACCGCCGGCAAAAGAGCCAGGGCCAGAAAAAGGGCCGCGCACCTGAATGGACGCCGGAACGGGTGCATGATCGTACTCCATCCTGCGAGGCTGATTTGAAACTGGCGGCCGTTCTCAGGGCGAAATGAGCGGTATTCACATTATCATATTTTGCCTCGCTGGTGAATATATTCTCCGCTGCGGCGACCTGGCGTACCTGTAACAACAAGGTAATCGGATCTCAGTTGTCAGGATACGGCCGGCGCCGGCCGTGAATCCGCGGGGGTCGGAAACCGCCGCAGCAGACAGTCGTGCAGCGCCTCGGGCGAGTCGAAGTCGGAGGCGCGCAACCTCCACTCCGTCGGTGCGACGAGGAACGGCTCGGTCTGACGTCCACCGAGACCACCGTGGCTGCTGAGCTGTTCCTCGAAGACACAGACCTGGCCGCCAGGCAGGAGGGCCCCGTTGACGAGGAGATCGCCGGAGAGCGGAGAGGCGAGGATCCGGGCGATTTCGCCGGCCCAGCGGTCGGGGTCCCCGTAGACGGCGAGCGGATCGCAATCGCCGTGCAGCTCGCCCGTGGCCAGATCGCGGGCGCCGCGGGGACCGATTACGACGCCGCCGGCGTAGCCGCGGCGGGCGGCGATGAAGGCGACGCCGTCGTGCCGCACCAGCCCTTCCACCAGGCCGGGGTGCTCGGCCTCGACCTCGGACAGCACGGCCGCCCGATCCCAGCCGGCCAGATAGATGTGCGCGAGGCAGCCCGACACGCAGACCCGCGGACCGGGCGACGGCAGCCCGCTACGGTCCTGGCCGTCGAACGACCAGCGGCGCAGCCGGTCGAGCGTGCGGCGGCTGCGCGCGGCGACCGGCCGCCGCTCCTCGGCCTGGCTTGCCGCCATCTCCGCCAGCAGCGCCGCCACGAAGGTCGGAGTGGAGGCGCCGTCGTCCGCGACGACCGCCTCGCTGCCGACCAGGCCGGCCACCATTTCCTCCAGCGTGCGGCCGTCGAGTCTGGCGAACGGAACGCTGGCCGACTGCCCGTGATCCGAGAGCAGGACCACATCGTAGGCGATCGGCGCCCCGGTGCGCAGGAGGCGCAGGAGGCGGCGCAGCTTGCGGTCGAAGGCCGACAGCGAGACGAGCGCCTCGTACGAGTCGGCGCCGCCGTAGTGCGCCACCTCGTCGTAGCCGACGAAGTTCGTGTAGATCACCGGCACGCCGCGCATGAGGTCCTGCTTGATCAGGAAGTGGGACGTCTCGCGCAGGAGCGAGTTGGCCACGGCGCGCATGGCGGCCTGCTTCAGGCCGCGGTGCACGCGCGCCCGGCGCCGGCCGAGCCGTCCGATCAGCGTCCAGCCGAAGGCGGCGCCGAAATCGACCACCGCCGCCAGCAACGCCTTCGTGTACTCGAACGGGCTGAGCCAGAAGAGCGAAAGATCGGTCAGCTCGGCGCGACGCCGGGCTTCGTCGGGATCCCCCTGGGCGCTCAGGGTGAAGAGTCGCTTCGTCGCTCCGCCCGACAGGAAGCTGGTGATGCAGGAGCCGCCGGCCAGTAGCGGAACGCCGTCGGCTGCGGCCAGCGCCTCGAGCCGGCGCAGATCGGCGCTGTCGCTGGCGGCCCGCAGACGGCCCTCCGCGCGATCGTACCAGCGGTAGCCGGGCGTGTGGCGGCGCGATCCGAACAGCAGACCGGCCTGCACGGCGGGGGTGTTCGACGGGATACCGCAGTGCCAGCGGTGCAGCGTGTGACTGCCGCGCGCCAGCAGCGCGGAGATCGCCGGCACGCGCCCCCGCAACAGCGCGCGACGCAGGCTGCCGTGCGAGAGCCCGTCGATCTGCAGCAGAAGCAGTCCGCGCCGCACCGCCGGCGAGCGGGGCGGACCGAACCGCCGCCCGAGCCGGTGCAGCATCGATTGGAAGAACGGGTAGGTTTCGTCAATGCCGAGCCAGCCCACGAGGGCGGAGTTGATCACGCTAAGGATGGCCAACCCCGCGATGGTGTCGAGGAGGCGGTCCATGACGAGAGGATGTCCGAGCCGCGCGGCGAGGTACAGCAGACCACCGTTGATGAAGAGGGTCGGCAGCCCCAGCGTCACGATGTTGAGCGGCAGGGTCGCCAGGACGAGCAGCGGGCGCAGGACGATCATCAGGAGCGCCATCTCCACCGGCAGGATCAGCGCGCTGGCCCACCAGTGCGGCGCGGAATGGTCGAAACGGAAACCGGGCAACAGGGAGGTGGCGAGCAACAGCGACAGCACGCCGATCGCCCAGACGAGGAAATAGCGCAGGAGGATGCCCAGCGCCGTCCTGATACCGGCCTCCTTCCGCGAACCGTGCGAATCGCGGGCGCGGTCGTGGCGATGGACCGGCGCCAGCCCCCCGTCAGTCGGCCGCCGCCGCGCGCCGCAGGCGCGCGATCACCCGGGGCGCGCCGATCAGCTCCATCACCGGGAAAATCCGGGCGTTGGCGTTCTGCCCGGTCAGGGCGACGCGGCACGGGTGGAGCAGCGCGCCCGGCTCCACGCCGAGATGCGCGGCCGTCCCGCGCGCCACCTCCTCGAAGAGTGCCGCGGGCGCGGCGACGACGCCATCGTCCACCGCCGCCAGCGCGTCGGCGAGTCGGGCAAGCCGCAGCCTGGCGTCGGCGACCGCCAGGTCCGCGGCCACGGCCGCCGCATCGACGGGGTAGTCCTCGGTGAAGAAGAAGGCGATCTGGTCAGGCACGCGCACCAGGTCGCTGAAGCGGTTGCCCAGAGCGCGCAGGACGGCGTCGAGGTAATGTGACGTGTCGCCGCCGGCCGGCGTGCGCCAGGTCGGATCGACGGACCAGCCGCGCTCGGCGAGCCGCGGCAGCACGAGCGCGAGGCGCCGCGCGGGCGACAGCCGCTTGATGTGCTCGCCGTTGATGTAGGCGAGCTTGTCGTAGTCGAACGCGGCCGGTGCGCTCCCCACCCGCTTGAGCGTGAATTTCTTCACGAGCTGGTCCCGCGCGAGGACCTCCTCGCCGCCCGGTCCGGGCGACCAGCCGAGCAGCGCGAGGTAGTTCACCATGGCGTCGGGCAGGATGCCCCGGGCGGCGAACTCCTCCACGCTGGTGGCGCCGTGCCGCTTGCTCAGGCGCTTGCGATCGGGGCCGAGGATCATGGGCAGGTGACCGAATTTGGGCCGCGGCCAGCCGCAGGCATCGTAGAGCAGGAGCTGCGCCGGCGTGTTGCTGACGTGGTCGTCGCCCCGCAGCACGTGGCTGATCCCCATCAAGTGGTCGTCCACCACGACCGCGAAGTTGTAGGTCGGAAAATCGTCGGCCTTGACCAGCACGCGATCGGTGAGTCCGGCGTTCTGGAACTCGCGTCTGCCGTAGACGATGTCGTTCCAGACCGTCGATCCGTCGTCCGGCGTGCGCAGGCGCCAGCTCGGGCGGATACCCCGCGCCTCCAGGTCGCTGCGGTCGGCATCGGTGAGGCGGCGGCAGCGGCCGTCGTAGCCGGGCGTCTGACCGGCGGCGAGCGCCGCCTCGCGCCCCCGCTCGAGTTCTTCAGGATCGCAGTAGCAGGGATAGGCGTGGCCCGCCTCGCGCAGGCGGTTCAATTGCTCGCGGTAAAGGTCGAGCCGCTCCGACTGCACATACGGCCCCCGATCCCCGCCGACGCCCGGGCCCTCGTCCCAGTCGAGGCCGAGGAACTCCAGCCCGCGCAGGATGGCGGCATACGACTCCTCCGTGCTGCGCACCTGGTCGGTGTCTTCGACGCGCAGGATGAACCGGCCCCCCTGGCCGCGGGCGTAGAGCCAGTTGAAGAGCGCCGTGCGCGCTCCGCCGACATGCAGGAAGCCGGTCGGGCTCGGCGCGAAGCGGACACGGATCGCGGGCGGGTCGGTCATGGCGACGCCTTTGCCGGAACGCGGGTCAGGAGCCATCCGCGGCGGGGAACAGATGCGGCGAGCGCGGCTGAACGGCGGCGCCGATCGGTTCCGCGCCCGAGACCGGGTCGAGCCGGGCAGCCAGATCCGCGGGCGACACGCCGTACACCCGGCTGCAGACGCGCGCCCAGCTGTCGCCGCCCGCCACGCCGGCAAGCGCCTCGCGCAGCCTGGGCAGGCCGCCGTGGTCCTCCACCAGCCGCCAGGCCATTACGAACGCGGAGTAGCTGGCGCAGCGAAAGCGCTTCTGGTCCTGCGCGCCGTCGGTGTCGGGCGGGCCGGCGAGGATCGTGTCGATCTCGACCGGCGGGAAGAACACCGGCCCCTCGGGTCGGTAGGGCGCCATGAAATTGGCGAGGTGCGGCCCCATGTCAGCGATGTAGGACGCCAGTCCCTGGCGCAGCCAGAGCGGCAGGCGGTCTTCCGTGGCGCGATCGAGCATCCAGAGGGTGGTCATTTCGACGGCGACATGCCCGGCGAGTGACCGCGCCAGGAGCGTCGGCACCGGCTCCACGAAACAGCTGTCTCCGTCGAGCCGGTAGAGACGCCAGGAACCGTAGCCGGTGCGCGCCGTGTAGTTCTCGAGGTTGTCGGGATTGACGATCCGCAGCTGACCGTCCGGCGCCAGGTCGAGCAGATCGCGCGCGCGGTGCCGGGCCCAGTCGCACAGCTCGACGAACAGCATCAGATCGCACGGCGCGTATTGGGGCGAACAGGCAAAAGTGAGCCACGGCAGGGCCAGACGGCCGGGATCCACCGTGAGACCGTCGCGCGGAACCAGTTGCCCGCCGCGACAGAAACTGCCAACGCCATAGGGTCGACCGTCCGCCGCGAGCGGTGGCTGCCAGTCGTGCCAGAAGAATGCGTGCATGTGATCGGGGTAGCCCGAGGCCGCCAGCTGCGCCGCGGTGAAGCGGGGGAAAGGGCCGGCCGGTGTGAGATCGGCCAGGTGGTGGGGATGCGCCGCCGGCGACGGCGTGGCGGCCGCTTCCGGCGGCGGTGCAGCCGCTTCCGGCGGCGGCGCGCCCCCCCGCCCGTCGCGTGGGCACAGCCCGGCGCGGGGACGTACAGCGCGAGAGCGGCGGCGATCGCTACGACCGCCAGGGCGGCGGAGCGGACCGGGCGCGCCGCAATCACTTTCCCGCCGCCTTCAGCTTCTTCGCTTCGGTGTAACATTTGGCCGCCTCGCTCTTCTTGCCGAGTTTGTCGTACGCCAGCCCCATGTTCTGCAGGGCCTCCGACGTCTCCTTCAGAGCGAGCGCCTGGTTGTAGACGTCGATCGCCTTCTGGTACTGACCCTGATGGTACCGGCAGAGCCCCAGGGCAAACACCGTGGGATAAGCGGTCGGATCGAGCTGCTGTGTCGATTCCAGCGCCGCGACGGCGTCATCATACCTGCCGGCCTCAAGCATGGCCCGGCCGAGGCTGTAGAACGCCTCCTTGAATTTCGGATCGAGCGTTACCGCCTCCTGGAAGGCAACGATCGCCTCATCGCGTCTGGCCACCCGGTTCAGACAGTAGCCGAGGTTGTAGTTCAGCTTGGCGTCGGGAACCAGCGCGATGGCCTGACGGTACGCCTCGGCCGCCTCCGCGTACTGCTCGAGCTGCCGCAGGCTCGAGGCCAGCGCGGACCAGGCCGGAGCCATGCCGGGATCGACCTTCACCGCGCGCCGCAGGGGGCCGATCGCCAGGTTGAATTTCTGCTCGCGAATGAGGCTGACGGCGTAGTTGTAGAGGGTCGCCGGCGACGTGTCCGGGTCGGCCACCACGTCGGAAAAGTAGCGGCGCGCCGCGGCGCTGTCGCCCGCCCTCAGGCAGAGATTTCCGAGCCGCGCCTTCAGATCGGACCGGGTGGAGCCGGCGGCGAGCGCGCGCTCGTAGGCGCGGATCGCTTCGGGCACGTCTCCGGTGTCCTCCGCGACGCGGCCCATGGCGAGCCAGGCGCCGGCGGCCTGGGGATGGTCCCGCGTGGCGCGCTGCACGACCTCGCGCGCCTTGTCTCTCTCGCCGGCCGCCAGATAGGCCCCCACGATTCCCACGAGCACCTCGTCCCGCTCGGGTGCGAGGGCGAAGGCTTTGGCGTAGAGAACGGCCGCTTCGGCCGGCAGATCCGACTCGGCCAGCATGTTCGCGTCGGCGATGTAGCCGGCGAGCAGGCGCGCCACCAAAGCGCGGGCGGGGGCCGCGGCCGTGGAATCCTCGGCCTGCGCCGCGGCGGCGATCAGCCGGCGAGCCTCGGCCAGATGCTGTTCGAGCGCCGTACGGGCGGCGGCCGGTTCAGCGGCGTCGTCGGCCAGTTGCGCGAGCGCGAGCGCGGCGCGCATCCGCTCGTCCCCCTTGTCCGACGGAAGGGTCGCCAGCGCCGAAGCGAAAGCCTCCTTCGCCTTCTTCGGCTGACCAGCCTGGCGGTACGCCTCGCCCATCAACCGGGCGGCATCGGAACCGCCCTCAGGGTCGAGCTTCTGGTAGGCGGCGAATTCCGAAACCGCCAGTTCGTACGCCTCGAGATGCACGAAAACCAGCGCGAGATTGCGGTGATAGTCGCCCTGCCGGGGGTCGGCCTGCACGGCCGAGATGAACGCGTCGCGCGCCAGCAGCCACTCCTGTCGCTCGGCATAGATGACGCCCAGGTTGTTGTAGAGCTCGGGGTCGCGCGGATTGGCCAGGATGCGCGAGTTCAGATCGGAGATCTGCTGCTCGATCGTGAGTTCCTGATGCTCGTAGCGCCACGCCGCCGCGTCGGCCGCGAGGCTGTCGCGGACCGCGGCCTGACGCGCGTTGAAGCGCCGCGCCCATTCGTTGTGGCGCGCGATCGAATCGACGGCGGCCGAGCCGGCCGCGCTGGAGTCTGCCGGAGTGGCGACGGGATTCGACGCCGCCGCCGCTCCGCACGGAGCGGTCAGCAGGACCCCGACGATCGCCATGACAGGCAGCGGAAAGCGTTTACGAAGCGTCAATGCCGGCCTCCCCAGGCTCGCCGCGGACGGTTGTCCGTCGAGGCGCGCCATGATAACGGCCCTGCCGGCGCCTGTCCAGCGCGGCGGGCCGGTCGGACAATTCCAACCCCCGCCGGAACTTGACGTTCCCGTCCGATAGTGTTACCCCGGCTCCATGCTGTCGTGTCTACTGCTCGGATCGGGCGGCGCCGTGCCGACCCCGGAGCGCATGCCTGCCGCCTACTGGGTGACGGTGGACGGACTGGCGCTGCTTGTCGATCCCGGCCCCGGCGCGCTCGTGCGCCTGCTGCGCAGCCCGCACGGACCCCCCGGTGTGGACGCCATCAGCGGCCTGCTGCTCAGCCATCTGCATCTCGATCACTGCGCGGACGTGGCGCCCCTGCTGTTCGCGCTGCACTCGCCGATCCCGGCCGGGACCGACCCGCTGCTGATCGCCGGTCCGCCCGGCACGGCCCGCTACCTCGAGCGGCTGCGCGACCTCTACGGCGACTGGATCGCCCCCGCCCGGCGGGCGGTGCGGGTGGAGGAACTGGCGCCGGGCGAGTCGCTGGCGCCGGACGCGGCCGGCCAGTGGCGGCGCGCCGCCGTGGACCGGCCGGGTCCGACCGTGACCGCGCACGAGGCCAATCATGGCGAGACCCGCTTCAGCGACCTGAATCTCTGCTTCCGCTTCCGCGACGCCTCCGGCCTGACCCTTGCCTACTCGGGCGACGGGGAGAACTGCGACGGCCTGCGCGCTGCCGCCCGCGATGCCGACCTGCTGATCGTGGAGTGCTCCACGCCGGATGCGTGGTACACTCCCGGCCATCTGACGCCGTCGGCGGTGGGGGAGTTGTGCGTCGCCTCCGGACCACGACGAGTCGTGCTGACCCATCTCTACCCGCCGGCCGCGGCGCTCGATCTGCCCGCGCTGGTGCGGACGATCTGGAGCGGCCCGGTCGAAACCGCCCGTGACGGTGTGCTCTACACGGTGGGCGCCCCCCCCGGCGTGGATCCGGAACCTACCGCAGCCGACCCGCGTTGAAACGGGCGGTCCACCCCGCCCGCGAAAGGACGATCCTGATGCGCCGCTGCCCGCGTACCGTTCTGGCGCTGCTCGCCATTCTCTGCCTCGCCCCTCTCCTCGCCCGGGGCGCGCCCGCCGGACCGTCCGACAGACCTGCCGTCGCCGACACGACCACTCTGCGGCCGCTGCCGGAATACGGGCGAGGCGCGGCGACCCCACGACCCGACCCCGCAACGCCCGGCGACGAACGCGAGAGGCGCGGCGAGCGGGAGATGGTGCTCATCCACGGTCTCGGCTCCGACGCCGGGGTCTGGACGCCGATGGTGGCGACCCTGTCGCGGACGTACCGGGTCCGACTCTACGAACTTCCGGGCCATGGCCGCACCCAGCCAGTGCCGAACCTCACGATCGTCTCGGCCGCGGCCGACCTGGAGCGCTTCCTGAAGGAGCGCGACATCGTGCAGCCGGTGCTGGTGGGACACGCCATGGGAGGGCTGGTCGCGATGCGGTACGCGTTCGACCATCCCGCGGCGATCAAACGGCTCGTGCTGATCGACGCAGCGCCGAAGCAGCTCGCCACGCCGGAGCAGAAGTCGCTGATCACCGACCGGCTGCTGACCGACTACAACCGATTCGTGGCTGAAACCTACGCCCGGATGAGCCCCGACCCGGAAATCACCCGCCGCATCGTCGACCAGGCGCTCAAGACCGACCGCCCCAGTTTCACCTCGATGCTTTTGAGCAGCTTCTCGTTCGACCTCACCGAGGAGCTGCCCCGCCAGGCGGTGCCGATACTGCTCGTGGGCAGCGGGATGCTGCTGCCAACCGACCAGAATATCCCGGCACAGCTCGACGCGCTCGGCTACACCAACGCGCGCACGATAAGCTTCAAGCGGATCGACCGGACCGGCCACTTCGTCATGCTCGAGCAGCCGGACTTCCTCGCGAGCGTCATCGTGGCCTGGTGCGATCTGAACTGACCGGTCCGTGGCGCCGCGCGGGTTGCCGCCGCGACGGTTTCAGCGGATATTTGATAGTCTTTATCAGATGACGTCGTGGTCCCCCTTCAATCGCCACGGTCTGCCGATGCTGATGCCTCTTTTCCAACTCCTTCACCTGCCCCGCCTCCGGCCGGGCGTACGGACGGCCGCGCTGGCCGTGGCGATCCTGTTGGCGGCCGCGGCGAACCCGGCGGCGGCGTACATCGGGCCGGGCGCCGGCTTCGCGCTGGGCGGTTCGTTCCTGTTCGCGCTGATCGGCCTGCTGGTCGCGGCGGCGGCGGTTGCGCTCTGGCCGCTGCGCGCGCTGACGCGGGCGGTTCGGCAGCGTGGGCGGAGCCGCCGGGCGACCGTCGGGCGGGTGGTCGTGCTCGGGCTCGACGGCCTCGATCCGGAGCTCACCGCGCGCGGGATGGCGGCGGGCGAGCTGCCGCACCTTGCCCACCTGCGTGATACCGGCGCCTTCCGGCGGCTGGCCACCACGACCCCGCCGATCTCGCCGGTGGCCTGGTCGGGCTTCGCCACCGGGGCCGACGCGAGCCGGCACAACATCTTCGATTTCCTGGGGCGCGACCCGGCCACCCACCTGCCGATCCTCTCCTCCACGCGCCTGACGGCGGGCCGCCCCGGCTTGCGGATCGGGCCGTGGACGCTCGGCGGACGGCCGCCGCGCCACGAACTTCTGCGGCGCAGCCGCACCTTCTGGCGCATCCTCGGCGAGCACGGGGTGCGCAGCGCCATCCTGCGGGTGCCGATCACCTTCCCGCCCGAGAAGTTCAACGGCCTGATGCTGGCGGCCATGTGCGTGCCGGATCTGCGCGGCACGCAGGGCACGTTCACGCACTACTCCAGCGCACCGCCACCGGCCGGCGAGACGACCGGCGGCACCCGCGCCCCGCTCCGTCCCGACGGCGACGGCGCCTGGCGCGGCGAGATCGTTGGTCCGGACGACCCGCGCGGCCACGGCCGGCCGCCACTGGCGCTGCCGCTGCGGCTGACCGTCGACCCGGCGGCGGGCCTCGCCCTTCTCGACCTGGACGGTCAGAGCGTGGAGCTGCGCGCCGGCCGACAGAGCCCCTGGCTGCGCCTCGCTTTTGGCGCCGGACGCGCCCAGGTGCACGGTCTCTGCCGGGTCCGTCTGACCTCGTTCGCCGATCCGGTGTCGTTATACATGACACCGCTGCACGTCGACCCCGAGCACCCGGCGTTGCCGCTCTCGCACCCGGCCCACTACGCCATCGCCCTGGCGAAGCTGCACGGTCCGTACGCCACGCTCGGCCTGGCCGAAGACACCTGGGCGCTGAACGAAGGGGTGCTCGACGAGAGCGCCTTCCTGGAGCAGGCGTGGGCGGTGCACGCGGAGCGCGAGCGGCAGTTCTTCCACGCCCTCGACCGGCAGCGCGACGGCGTCGTGGCGGCGGTCTTCGACGCCACCGACCGCATCCAGCACATGTTCTTCCGTCATCTCGACCCGACGCACCCGGCGAACCGCGGGCGGGCCCCCTCGCCCCACGCCGACGCCATCGGCGACCTCTACCGGCGCGCCGACGACCTGGTGGGCCGCACCGTGGCGCGCCTCGGGCCGCGCGACCTGCTGTTCGTGATCTCCGATCACGGCTTCAAGTCGTTCCGACGCGGCGTCAACCTGAACGCCTGGTTCCGCGCGCACGGCTGGCTGCGCGTGAACGGGGATCCCGCCGACGGCCCGCTGCCGCCGCTCGGACGCGCCGTCGAACCGTCGGAGATCGATTGGACCCGCACGCGGGCCTACGCGAGCGGCCTGGCCGGCTTCTATCTCAACCTGGCCGGACGCGAGCGGGACGGCCTCGTCACGCCGGCGGAGGCGCCGACCCTCAGGGCGGAGATCCTGGCGCGGCTGCGCGAGCTGCGCGATCCGGCGCAGGGCGACGAGCCGGTCGTCAGCGCCGCCTGGGATGCACGCGACATCTACAAGGGGCCCTACCGCGACAACGCGCCCGACGTGGTGGTCGGCTGGCGCGTCGGCTGGCGCGCCGGCTGGGACGCGGCGGTGGGACGGGTCACCGACGCGGTGATCGAGGACAACACCCGCGCCTGGTCCGGCGACCACTGCATCGACCCGTCGCTCGTGCCGGGGGTATTCTTCTCCACGCGCCGTCCGCGCCGCGAGCATCCGGCGCTGATCGACCTCGCGCCGACCATCCTGCGCCTGTTCGGCATCGACCCGCCGGGCCACATGACCGGGCGCGACCTTTTTGAGGAGAACGTGACGGTATGAAGCAACCTCGCCCACGGTGCGTTCTGCTGGTGGCCTGCGGCCTCGTGCTGCTGGCCGCAGCCGCGCCGCCCCCCGCCCTCGCCGCCACCGCCGGCGACGCCAAGGTGATGGTGATCGGCTTCGACGGCATGGACCCGCAGCTGCTGGCGCGGTTCCTCGCCGCAGGAACCATGCCCAACTTCGCCCGCTTCAGGCAGGACGGAGGCTACGCGCAGCTCGGCACCGCGGTGCCGCCGCAGTCGCCGGTGGCGTGGGCCGACTTCATCACCGGCCAGGACGCCGGCGGGCACGGCATCTTCGATTTCATCCACCGCGACCCGCAGACGCTCATTCCCTTCCTCTCGACCTCCGAGGCGACGCCGGCCGCCGACTACTTTCGCCTCGGCAAGTGGAAGTTCCCCCGCGGCGCGGCCGAAGTGCAGCTGCTGCGGCACGGCACGGCGTTCTGGGAGCTGCTGGCCGACGCCGGCGTCGACGTGACCATCTTCAAGATCCCGTCGAACTTCCCGCCGGTGGAATGCGAGGCGCGGCAGCTGTCGGGCATGGGGACGCCCGACATCCTCGGCACGTACGGCGTCTTCACCTACATCACCGACGACCCGCCGGCCGACACCGACCTGGCGGGCGGCCGCGTGGTGGTCGTCAGCACTGACAGCGGGCGCTTCAGCGTCGACATTCCCGGCCCGCTCAACACCTATCGCGAGGGTGATCCCGAGGCGCGGGTGCACCTCGAGGCCATGCTCGATCCGGGGAATCCGGCGGTCGCTTTCCGGGCCGGCGACACGCGGTTCGTCCTCCAGCCTGGCGAGTGGAGCGACTGGGTGACGCTGCGCTTCCCGCTGGTGCCGTGGCTGCGGCACGTGCCGGGGCTGTCGGACAGGGCGGAGGTGACGGGGATCTGCCGCTTCTACCTGATGGAGACCCGCCCCTCGTTCCGCCTCTACGCGACGCCGATCCAGATCGACCCGCGCCAGCCCGCCATGCCGATCAGCACGCCGCGCGACTACTCCCGCGAGCTGGCCCGAACGATCGGTCCGTTCTACACGCAGGGACTGCCGGAGGACACCAAGGCGCTCGAAGCGGGAGTGCTGGACGACGACGAATACATCTCGCTGTCCGGCAACGTCCTGCAGGAGCGCCTGGCGCAGCTGCGCCACGAACTGGCCCGTTTCCACGACCTGCGCAGCGGCTTCCTCTTCTTCTACTTCAACAACCCCGACCAGAACTGCCACATGTTCTGGCGGGCGATGGATCCCTCTTCGCCGCTGCACGCCGAGTCGGTGGCACACAACGGCCGGATCCGCGACGTCTATGCCGCCATGGACGCCGCCCTCGGCGAGGCGTTGGCCGCGACCGACGACCGCACCACCGTCATCCTCATGTCCGACCACGGCTTCGCCCCGTACAACCGTTCGTTCCACGTCAACAGCTGGCTGCTGGAGAACGGCTACCTGGTGCTGCAGCCGGGCGTGGACCGCGCGTCGGTGAACTACCTCTCCGGCGTCGACTGGGCCCGCACGCGGGCGTACGCCCTCGGCATCAACGGCCTGTACCTCAACCTGCGGGGACGCGAGTCGCGCGGCTCGGTCGAGCCTGCGCAGCGAGAGGCGCTGCTGGCCGAGCTCGAGGCGAAGCTCGAGACGGTCGTCGACCCGGCGGACGGACAGCGCGCGATCAAGTACGCCTATCGCGCCGACCGCATCTACCACGGGCCGCACGCGGCTGAGGGGCCTGACATCATCCTCGGCTACTACCGCGGCTTCCGCGGCTCGAACGAGTCGGCGCTGGGGGCGATCCCCGACGGGATCTTCGCCGACAACCGGCTCAAGTGGAGCGGCGACCACTGCATGGCGGCCGACGAGGTGCCGGGCGTGATCCTGGCCAACCGCCCGATTCTGAAAGACGACCCGACGCTGCGCGACCTCGCCCCCACGCTGCTGCGCCTCTTCGGCGTCGCGCCGACCCCCGAGATGACCGGCGGCGACATCTTCGCCGTGAAAGGAGCCCGCTGATGTTCGGGTCGAAGATCGCCATCGACAAGGACCTGCTGTTGCGGGTGAAGAAGTGCGCCGCGATCGCCGGCTACGCCTCGGCGGAGGAGTTCGTGCAGCACGTGATCGAGCGGGAGCTCGCGAAGTTCGAGGCTGGCGGCGACTCCGAAGAGGAGATCCGCCGGCGGATGCAGGGACTCGGGTACATCTCCTAGGGACCGGGAGCGCCACAGCTGTGAACCTGATCGCCACCGCGATGAATCGCCTCTGCGACCTGCTGGTCGCCCCGTTCGGCGGGTCGGCCGCATGGGCGGTAACGGTGCTGTCGGCCCTGGCGGGCGTCGGCCTGCTGGCGCTGTTCAAGGTGACGACACCCCAGGCGCGCCTGCGCGACG
Organism: uncultured bacterium; assembly: GCA_963732385.1. Lineage (GTDB taxonomy): Bacteria > Krumholzibacteriota > Krumholzibacteriia > LZORAL124-64-63 > LZORAL124-64-63 > CAVSZB01. The sequence continues at coordinate 1,359,206 of CAVSZB010000007.1, forward strand.
TGCGCGCGCGCCTGTTCGGCCACGTCTACGAGTTGGGCCTGTTCCAGGATGACCTCGTGGTCATGCTGCGCATCCAGCGCGATCTCGCGGCGGCGAACCTGCGCTCGCTGGCCCTCACCCTGCCGGCCCTCGCGGCGATGATCCTGCCGCTGGCTCTGGTTTTGCCGCAATTCGAGGCCCGCTTCGCCCACCGCCCGCTGCGCCCCGGCGAGGCGGTCGTGGCAACCGCCACGCTCGCGCCGGGCCACGCGTCGCTTCTCGAAAGCCTGCGCCTGACCGGCGACGACGGCGTGACCGTCGAGACCCTCCCCGTCCGCGACCGCCAGGCCGCCACCGCGCAGTGGCGAGTCCGCGTAAGGACCCCCGGCCGCCACGAACTGACCGTGCACGCCGACGGCGGCCTGTCCTGGACGAAAAGGCTCGAGGCGGGCGGCGGGCTGCCGGCTATGGCGACCGGGCGCGAACGCGGCGGGCTGCGCGCGTCCCTGCTCAGCCCCGCCGAACCGCCGCTGCCGCGCGACGCCGCCCTGGCCGCCCTCGCGATCGAATTGCCGGCGCGCGAGACCCGCTACGCCGGCGCGCGTCTCTCCTGGCTGGCGGCGTTCTGCCTCTTCTCTCTCGCGGCCGGTCTGGCGGTCAGACCGCTGCTGCGGGTGGAGGTCTGAGGTCGGCGACAGCGTTCCGTCCCGCCAGAACCCTTCCTTTCCGCGGCCAAAAACGGCGCGGCGCCCCCACCGGGGAGCGCCGCGCCCGACCGCACCGCGAAGTCTGCCCACACCCGTTACGCCGTCTCCTCCACCTGGATGCGCATCCGGTAGAAGGAGCGCCAGACGAAGATCATCGAGACGGCGAAGAACCCTGCCGACAGGACCCGGACCAGCAGCGGGTGCTCCCCGGCCATGGCCACGGCGAGCTCGACGGCGAGGAGGCCGAAGAGCGTGGTGAACTTGATGACCGGGTTCATGGCCACCGAGCTGGTATCCTTGAAGGGGTCGCCAACGGTATCGCCGATAACCGTGGCGGCGTGCAGGGGCGTACCCTTCTCCTTCAATTCGGTCTCCACGACCTTCTTGGCGTTGTCCCAGGCGCCACCGGCATTGGCCATGAAGATCGCCTGGAAGAGGCCGAACATGGCGATGGCGATCAGGTAGCCGATAAAGAAGTACGGCTCGAAGAAGGCGAAGGCGAGCGTGGCGAAGAAGACCGCCAGGAAGATGTTGAACATCCCCTTCTGCGCGTAGAGCGTACAGATCTCCACGACTTTCTTGCTGTCCTCCACCGACGCCTTCTCCGCCCCATCGAGTTTGATGTGGCGCTTGATGAACTCAACGGCGCGGTACGCGCCGGTGCTGACCGCCTGCGTGGAAGCGCCAGTGAACCAGTAGATCATGGCGCCGCCACACAGCATGCCGAGCAAAAACGGCGGGTGCATGAGCGACAGCCGGTCCAGGTTCTCCGTCAGGCCGTTCGTGAGCAACACGATGATCGAGAAGATCATCGTGGTGGCGCCGACGACCGCCGTGCCGATCAGCACCGGCTTCGCCGTGGCCTTGAACGTATTGCCCGCACCGTCGTTCTCCTCGAGGAGTTCCTTGGCGCGCGTGAAGTCGACGTCGAAGCCGTAGTCGCGCTTGAGTTCCTCCTTCACGCCCGGGAGGCTCTCGATGACCGACAACTCGAACACCGACTGGGCGTTGTCGGTCACGGGGCCATAGGAATCGACGGCGATCGTGACCGGCCCCATGCCGAGGAAGCCGAACGCCACGAGACCGAAGGCAAACACGGCCGGCGCCGCCATCAGGGCGTACGGGCCGGCAGGGAAGGTGGTGCTGACGCCGTAGGCGACCCCCATCAGGGCGGTGATGGCCAGGCCGAGCCAGTAGGCGCTGAAGTTGCCCGCCACGAACCCCGAAAGCACCGTCAGCGAAGCGCCCCCCTCGCGCGAGGAGGTCACGACCTCGCGGACGTGCTGTGACTTGGTCGAGGTGAAAACCTTCACCAGTTCGGGGATGATGGCGCCGGCCAGCGTGCCGCAGGTGATGACGGTGGCCAGTTTCCACCACATCGTGCCGTCGCCCAGTTCGCGGATCAGAGCGTACGAGGCGGCGTAGGTGACGGCGACCGAGATGAACGAGGTCAGCCAGACCAGCGAGGTGAGCGGCGCCTCGAAGTCCATGTGCGTGGCGTTGCCGTAGCGGGCTTTCGCCACCGCGTTGTTGAGCAGGTAGGAAAAGCCCGAGGTCACGATCATCAGCACGCGCATCGCGAAGATCCAGACCAGCAGCTGCACCTGCGTGGCGGCCTGCGGGACCGCGAGCATGATGAAGGTGATCAGCGCCACGCCGGTAACGCCGTAGGTTTCGAAGCCGTCCGCGCTCGGCCCGACCGAGTCGCCGGCGTTGTCACCCACGCAGTCGGCGATCACGCCGGGGTTGCGCGCGTCGTCTTCCTTGATGTTGAAGACGATCTTCATGAGGTCGGAGCCGATGTCGGCGATCTTCGTGAAAATGCCGCCCGCGATGCGCAGGGCGGCGGCGCCGAGCGATTCGCCGATGGCGAAACCGATGAAGCAGGCGCCGGCGAGATCGCCGGGGACGAACAGCAGGATGAGCAGCATGATCAACAGTTCGACGCTGATCAGCATCATGCCGATGCTCATGCCGGACTGCAGCGGGATGTCCATGATCGGGAACGGCCGGCCCCTGAGGCTGGCGAACGCGGCGCGCGAGTTGGCGTAGGTATTGATACGGATGCCGAACCACGCCACCCCGTAGCTGCCGCCGATGCCGATCAGGCTGAACGCCAGGATGATGGCGACCTTGAACGCCGGCATGTGCTGGAGCACCCCGAAGTAGAGCAGGATGATCGCGGCGATGAACAGCTCCAGCACAAGCAGCAGCTTGCCCTGCTGGAACAGGTAGGTCTTGCACGTCTCGTAGATGAGAGTGGAGATGTCGGCCAGCGACCGGTGCACCGGCATGGCCTTCACCCGCCGCATCATGACCAGGCCGAACAGCAGACCCAGCACGCACACACCCAGACCGACCGTCAGGAGACCCCGGCCCTGGTCCAGCGGAGGCAGGATCAGGTTCGCCTCGCCACCACCCCTGTGGGCAGGCGGGGGAACGGCTCCGTGCTGGGCGAACACCGCCGGCACGGCCAGGGTGAGCAGAACGAGCGCGGCCACGGCCGCGGCCGCCCGGGCGGGCAGGAAACGACCACGCCGGACTGGGGCGGGCACACGGTACATGACGACCCCTCTCTTGCAGGATGACGAACAGACGGAATGCCAGCAGCCGGGCGCTCCCTGTCCGCGACGGACGAGGCCCGGTTGAAAACCAAGTTTCCGCAGTCCATTTGTGCCGCGAAGCGACAACTTGTCAAGACGCGATGCGTGTCCGAGGCCGGCGGAAACACCCGCACGCGTCCGAAACGACGCCACATGTTAGCCATGAACAGCCGGAGTGCCAGCCTGAAATGAAGGCCCCCGGAGCGCGCGAGCCGGTTGCCCCGCTCCGCTCCCCCTGCTAGGCTGCGCTCCGCTCCCCAGAGCCAGGGGATGGAGGTGATTCCTGACATGGAACACGCGAACGGGTGGCGGGCATGCTGGCTGCCGGCCGGTCTGGGCCTGCTGGCCGCCCTGCTCATCTTCCCCGGGCTGGGCGCCGGCAGCCTGCACAACCGCGACGAGGCCCGACACGCGCTCGTGGCCGAGAACATCCTGGGTGACGGAGACTGGCTCACGCTCCACCACGAGGACGCGCCGTACTTCAACAAGGCGCCGCTGAAGTTCTGGCTGACCGCGCTGACCTTCCGCCTCGGCGGCGTGAACGCCTGGACGGCCCGTCTCTGGTCGGCGTTGTTCGCCTGGGGCGCTGTCGTCGTGACCGGCCTGCTCGGCGCGCGCCTGTACGACCGGCGCACCGGGCTGCTGGCCGCGTTCATCCTGGCCACCTCCACGCAGTTCCTCTACAGCCACTGCGCCCGCACCGGTGAACTGGACTCGGCGCTGCTCTTTTTCTGGACGCTGGCCTGTCTGCTCGTCGTCGCCGGGACACGCCACCGCCTCCTCTTCTATCTCGGCTGCGCCGCCGTGGGCCTGTGTGGGATGGTCAAGCACCTCGGCTTCGTGCCGGAGTTGCTGCTGATTCTCGGGTTGTGGCTCGGCCTGGGGGGGCACTGGCGCGCACTCGGCGCGACCACCCTGCTGCGCGGACTGGGGATCGTGCTGCTGGTCGCGCTGCCGTGGCACGCCTGGGAGTATGTGCGGCACGGCGCGGCGTTCATCGACACCTACTTCGGGCGCGAGATGATCTACCGCAGCATCGAATACGGCAACACGCGGCCTGACGAACGCTTCTTCCTGGTCGTGCTCAAGGATGGGCTCTTCCCCTGGTCGCTGCTGCTGCCCCTGGCGATCTGGCGGCTGACGCGCACGCGCGCCCCGCTCGCGCTGCGGCCGGCACTGCTGCCGGCCCTGTGGAGCGCGATCGTCATCGTCCTGATCACGGCCAGCCGGGTCAAGCTGCCGTGGTACGTGCTGCCAGCCTATCCGGCCCTCGCCCTGCTGTTGGCCCGTTTCGTCTCCACGGAATGGGTCCTGCGCCCGACGCGCACACTGGACACGCTGGTGGGCGCCACCTGGCTCGTGATTGCGCTCTCCCCCGTCAACGTCGGGCGCTTCAACCCGTTCGCCGTGCCGGCCCAGGATGGAATGGTCAAGGCGGATCTGCTGGGACTGCTCCAGGGGGGCGGAGTCGGGCCGTGGCCCGCATCGGCGCTGACCGGGCTCGCGGCCCTGGGCGCTTTGGCAGCCACGGCCGCGGCCCTGCTTTCGGCGCGCGGCCCGGTGACGAATCCGCGGGCGGCGCTCGCCAGGCGGATGGCTTTCGCGGTCCTCTGCGTCCTGGCGCTGGGGACGGCCGCGGCGCCGCTGCGCTTCGCCACGACGCGGTCGCCGCTGGACCTGCTGGTCGCGCGCGCCGGCGCCTTCGTCTCCCCCGCGGACACCGTCGCCGTCGACCTCGACGCCGACCTCCGGTCCGACGACCGGGCCGAATTCTCCCTGCGGCGCCTGCCCGGACAGCGCGTAGCCGCGCTCGCGCCAGGCACGCGCTGGCTGTTGACGTCGCGGACGGAGACGTCCCCGCGTCACCGCGCGGACTGGCGGGAGGTCCTGCGCCAGGGCGACCTGGTGCTGCTGCAACGGCGCTGAGCCGCGCCTACTCGTAGCGGAGCGCCTCCACCGGATCCATCCGCGCCGCGCGGTTGGCCGGGTAGACGCCGAAGATCACCCCGATCGCGACCGAGAAGAGTACGGCGCCAAGGGTGACCCAGGGGGAGATCGCGAACGGGAAGTGCAGCAGTTTCGTGGTGCCCCAGGAGAGCAGATAGCCGAAGACGATGCCGACCATGCCACCGATTCCGGTCAGCGTACCGGCTTCGATCAGCACCTGCGTGAGCAGGTCCTGGCGGCGCGCGCCGACCGCCATGCGGATGCCGATCTCCCGCGTGCGCTCCGTCACCGAGATCAGCATGATGTTCATCACCCCGATGCCGCCGACCATCAGGCCGATCGACGACAACACCACCAGGACCAGCGCCACCGCCTGGGTCACCTTGTCCACGAGCTCGCCGTAGGTTTCCGAGGCGACGACCTCGAAATCGTTCGACTCGCCCGGCGCGAGCCGGCGCACCTGGCGCAGGGCGCCGATCAGGTCGGTCTGGACGGCATCGGTCTCGAAACCTTCGGCCACCGTGGCGGCCACGTTCCGGTCCTCCTGGTTCTTGTCGGCGAAGTCCTTTTCGAAGGCGGTCCACGGCACCGCCACGAAGTTGTCGCCGAACGACCCCATCAGCTGTTTGCGCGCCTCCATGGCCCCCACGATCTGGTAGGGACGGCCGTAGAGGTTGAGCACCTTGCCAATGGGATCCTGGCGCGGGAAGAGATCGGAGCGCGGGCCATTGCCGAGCACGCAGACGCGCGAGCGCGATGCGACCTCGCCGGCGGTGAAGTAACGCCCGTCCTCGAGCGTGAAGGAGAAGAGATAGGGGAAGTTCTCGCTGGTGCCGAAGACCTGCACGAAGTTCGTGCGCTCATCCTCGTAGTGCAGGACCGTGCCATCGTTGTTGCTGATGAAGTAGTCGACCCGGTCGACCCCCTCCACGCCGCGCGCCGCCTCGATGCACTCCGGCTCGATCTGCGGCCGGCGCAACAGCTTCTCGATGTCCTCGCCGCCCATGCCGGTAAAGCGGGCCACGTACAGGTACGGGCGGCCGGCCGACACGATGTCGTTGCGGATCTTGTTGCTCAACCCGCCCACGATCGTCACGATCGCCAGCAGGGTGGCCACGCCGATCGCCACGCCGAGGATCAGCAGGCCGCTGCGCATCCGGTGGCCGCGCATGGTGTGCGCGGCCTGTTCGAGGCTCTCCCGGAAGTGCGGAGAGACGCGCTCGTGCAGGTCACTCATAGCGCAGCGCCTCCACCGGGTCGAGGCTGGCCGCCTTCCAGGCCGGGTAGGTGCCGAAGAACAGCCCGATCAGCAATGTCACGCCGACGCCCAGGCCGATCGCCCAGGCGGCGAACGCGAACGGCAGGGGCGACAGCAGGGTGACCAGGCCGGCCAGGCCGAAGCCGAGCGAGATGCCCAATATGCCCCCCACCAGCGAAAGCGTCATCGCCTCCACCAGGAACTGCCACAGCACGGCGCCCCGCGTGGCGCCCAGCGCCTTGCGCACGCCGATCTCGCGGGTCCGCTCGGTGACCGCGATCAGCATGATGTTCATGAGCACGATGCCGCCGATGACCAGGCTGATGCCGACCAGCGGCGTGAGAGCCCCGTAGATCGCCTTCGAGATGCCGGCCCACAGGCTGAGCAGCTGGTCGGGCGTCTGCACGGCGAAATCGTCCTCTTCGAGCGGGCGCAGCCGGTGGCGCATCCGCATGAGAAAGCGCGCCTCGTCGCGCACGTCTTCGATCGTGCGCACGTCGCCGGCGGCCACCTTGATGTCCACCGACTCGCGCGCACCGAACACCTTCTCGTAGGTCGTGATGGGGATCACCGCGAACTGGTTGCGGTTGTTGCCGAGCACGGTGCCCCGGTCCTCCGCCACCCCCACGACCTCGAAGTGGCGTGCCCCGATCTTGATCGTGCGTCCGGTGGGGTCGACGATGCCGGGGAACAGGTCGCGCGCCACATCCCAGCCGATGACCGCCACCGGGCGGCTCGCCGCCACGTCCTGCCGCGCGATGTGGCGGCCGAGCGCCAGCGGGATGTCCTCGAGCAGCGGGTAATCCTCGGTCTTGCCGCGCACCTGCGCGCGGCGGAACGACCGTGAGCCGGCGCGCAGATTGGCCTGCGTTTCGAGAGCGGCGCCTATCGCGCGCGCCCCCTCCATCTTGTCCTGAAGCCAGTCGCGGTCGGCCACGGTCAGCTCCGGGTTGTTCAGCGAGCGCAGGAACGCGTCAAAGTCGGTCAGGAACTGCAGACCGTTGACGCGGGTGATCGTGAAGACGTCGGTGCCCTCGTCGAGCACCTTCTGGCGGGCGTAGGTGTCGATGCCGTTGATCAGCGATACGACCGCGATCACCGACATCGTGCCGACGATGTTGCCGAGCAGCGTCAGGAACGTTCGCAACTTGTTCGTGCGGAGGCTCAGCAGGGCGATGCGCGCCCCCTCGAGCAGGTTCATGCCGCCGCCCCCCCAGCCGTACGCGGGTTCATCGTGGTCACGCCGTCAGTCCCCGCTGCGGCTGTCGTCGCGCCCGCCGCTGCCCGAACCCCTGCCCTTGGCCTTGACCTTGACCGCCTTGACCTTGTCGCCGTGCTGGAGGTCGCGCAGCCTGCGGAACGGTCCGGTGACGAGCGTTTCGCCCCCCGAGAGGCCCTCGATAACCTCGAAGGCGTCGTCGCCCGCGATGCCGAGCTTGACCGGCCGGAAGCTGGCCAAGCCGTTCTCGACCACGAACACCCCCTCCTTCTCCTTCTCCTTCTCCTTGCCCTTGCCCTTGCCCTTGCCGGCCTTCGCGGAGCTGTCAGCCGCTGCGGGCGCGGGGGGGGTCTTCGCACCGCGACGGCCGCTGCGCGCGAGCTTGGGGTCGGGCGGCCACTTGCGCGCCGTCACCGCGCCCATCGGCGCGGCGACGACCTGCTTGCGCTCCGCGGTGGTGATCTCGGCTTTCGCCGTCAGACCGGGCCGCACGTCCGGCACGCGGTTGTCGAGTGCGATCTTGACCTCGAAGTCGACGGCCTGCTGGCCGGTGCCGGACCCGGTCAGAATGGGACTGTTGCCGATCTCGGAGACATGGCCCACGAACGAGGTGTCGGGAAAGGCGTCGATCTCGATCTTCGCCAGCTGCCCCACCGCCACTTTCACCACTTCGGTCTCGTCGACCTGCACGCGCGCCTCGAGCAGGCCGAGGTCGGAAATGACCGCGAGCACGGTGCCCGGATTGTTGATCGTGCCCATGATCGCGCTCTCCCCCTCCTTCACGTTGAGCCGGGTGACCAGCCCGGCCATCGGCGCGGTAATCGTGCAGCGGCTCAGGTTGTGGCGCGCCTGTTCGAGACCGGCCACCTGCTGGTGCAGGCGGCTGCGCGACGCCTCGACCGTGGCGCGCTGCACCCGATCGGCCGTTTCGGCGATGGTCAACTGTTCCTGCGACTGCAGGCCCTCCTGGAACAAGGCGCGCATCCGCTCCAGATCGAGCGTCGCCTTGTCGACCTGCGCCTCGGACAGTCGCAGGTCGGCCTGCGACGTCCGCACGGCCGCTTCGTAGCTGCGGACCGTGGAGGCATACTCCGTGGGATCGATCTCCAGCATGAACTGCCCCGGCGTGACCGTGTCCCCCTCCGCCACATCCAGCCGCGTGATCTTGCCGAGCACCGTGGCGCTGATGTTCACCGCCTCTTTGGCGTCGATCGTTCCCGAGGCCGTGACGACGGCGGTCAGGTCCTGACGCCCAACCTTCGCCATTTCAACCGGTGTGCCACGCTCGCGCGTACGACCGAGATTCACCCCAACGAGGGCGATCAGCAGGACCGCGCCCCCTCCGATGAGCCAACCCTTCTTCACTGAGACCTCCCCGCCGCGACCGGCTGGCGCCGGCCGCCGCGCCTAGAGAAACAACCGGCCGATACCGATCATGATCAAACTCATGAGCAGCCACGGCAGGACGGTGACCACGACGGCCTTGCCGCGAGCAAACCCGTGGATCTTCTCGAAACCGATGACCATGACCGCCACGGCCCAGATCGAGAACAGATCGAAAATGCTCAGGAGCTGATATCCGAGCGAGAGCGGATCCCCCGGTGCGAACGCGCCAAGACCGGTGCTGACCTCCATCACAGAATGCCTGGCGATGATCAGCGGCAGCTTCACGAGTGAGCCGAGGCCGTAGGAGATCAGGGCGGCCCAGAAAACGACGCCCATCACCTGTTTGAAGGTTCCGGTGCCGCCGGCCAGCTTGCCGAAGAGCAGGAAGACGAGACCCGATATGAACACCGCGATCCAGCCACCCGCGGCGGCCGAGATGGCGGTGGCGACACGCTTGGCCGGGCTCGGGTTGAGGGCCTGTTCCTCGGCCACCTGGATCTGCTCCGGGGTCATCATGCGGCCGAGCTTCGTCTCCTTCATAATGTCGATCTGTTCCGGACCGGAGATGGTCGTGGTCAGGGCGGAGAAGAGCGCCATCACAGCCATGATCAACAGCCCGGCGACCAGCCAGCGGGGATTGGCCTTCGCGGCCTCCATCGCCCGCCCGGGGGCCGTGAAGACCGCGATCAGACGCGCAAACAGTCCTGGCTCCGGACCCGTGGGCGAGGCAGGCTCGGGCGACGAAGGCATCGCCGGTTTCCAGGTCTCGTCCTGCATCGTACTCTCCTCCTGCTGGGGTACGGTCCGGCTCCGCGCGGGCGTCCATACGGAACACCGACCCGGCGGGTTGCGGCAAGGGTGCCGGGCCCTCTACCCGGCACGGTCGCACTCTATTCCAGACGCAGCGCCGCCAGCCGCGCGCGCAGCGCCCTCCCCGTCGATGCCAGAGGCGAATCGGGAGCGCCCGCGGGGCCGAGCCGCGGATCCGGGCTCCCGCCGGCACAGGCCGCCAGAAATTCGCGCGCGAAGGCGCCGCTCTCGATCTCGTCGAGCAGGTGCGACATCGCGGCCCGGCTTTCGGGGCCGATCACGCGCGGACCGCGCGTGGCGCCGCCGTAGGCCGCGGTGCGGCTGACCAGCCTCTGCAGGCCGTCGACACCGTGCCGGTGCAGCAGATCCGCGATCAGCTTCACCTCGTGCACGCATTCGAAGTAGGCGCCCTGTGCACTGTAGCCGCGGGCGGTCAGCGTCTCGAAAGCGGCCCGCACCAGCTCGATCAGGCCGCCGCAGAGAACCGCCTGTTCGCCGAACTGGTCGGTCACACACTCCTCGCGGAAGGTCGTGGCATAGCCGCCGCCGCGCAGGAACCCGGCCGCCTTCGCGTAGGCAGCGGCCAGTTCCCAGGTGCCGACGGGCGATCCGTCGGTCACGGCCAGCAGCCCCGGCAGGCCGCCTCCCGCGCGGTATGCCTCGCGCAGCATGTCCCCCTGCCCCTTGGGCGCCGCCAGGAAACAGGGGCGCCCCGGCTCCGGCGCGATCTGCCCGAAGGCGACGGCGAACCCGTGCGCGAAGCCGAGCGCCGCGCCGGGGCGCAGGGCCGGCCCGACCACGTCGCGATAGAGCAGGCCCTGCAGTTCGTCCGGCAGGAGCAGCATGACCACGTCACCGGCCATCGCGGCCGCCGACAGGGGCGCCGGCAGGAAACCGTCGGCAGCGGCGTAAGCGGCGCCCGCACCTCCGGCACGGGCCCCCACGACAACCTCCACGCCACTGTCGCGCAGGTTCAGCGCCTGGGCGCGCCCCTGATTTCCGTAGCCTATCACCGTCACGCACGCGCCGTTGAGCGGCGCCATCGACACCTCGTCCGGCTCGAAAACAGGGCGCGGCGGAGGAAAGGGGGCGAGGGGCATCCGGCTGACCTCCTGAAACCGGGGCACGCAAGTCTACGCGGGGCGCGCGATCTTGACAAGGCAAGGCTGCTCCTCTAGATTGAGCGGCCACGCTCGGTTAGCGCGGCCCCTGCCACGCGCCGGGCAGTTCCGACCGGGTGCCGGCATAGCTCAGCTGGTTAGAGCAGCGGAATCATAATCCGCGTGTCCGGGGTTCAAATCCCTGTGCCGGCACCAGCTTCTCCTTCGGTCCGGTCACCGGCGCCGCCGGCCGGCCGGCCGGCCCCGGAGACGCCTTTGCCTGAGCACCCGTTCATCCGCCGTCTCCTGCCCCACCTCGACACTCTCGTTCGCCAGGCCGCGTCTGCCACCAACCCTGCGGCAACCGGACTGTTGGTCGCCCTGTCGGGCGGACCCGATTCCGTGGCGCTGCTGCTCCTCGCGCACGCCCGATCCACGGCGACCGGCGCGCCGCTGGCGGCGGCCCACCTCAACCACCGCCTGCGCGGAGACCAGTCCGAGGCGGACGAGGCGTTCTGCCGCGATCTGTGCGCCCGGCTCGCCGTGCCGCTGCATGTGGCGCGCATCGACCCGCGCGCTCTGGCCCGCCGGCGCGGCCTCGGGCTGGAGGAGGCGGGCCGCCGCCTGCGCCGTCGGCTGCTGGCCCGACTGCTCTCCGCCCAGCCGGACGACCTGGCCTGCGCCGCCACCGGCCACCACCGGGATGATCAGGCCGAAACCGTCATCATGCGCCTGTTCCGCGGCGCCGGGCTGGACGGGATGCGCGGCATCCGTCCGGTCGCCGGCCGCATCATCCATCCCCTGCTCGCCACCGACCGACGCGAAATTCTCGCCTTCCTCACGGACTGCGGCCAACTGTGGCGCGAGGACGCCACCAACGCCACCGGCGACGCGGTCCGGTCGCGCCTGCGCCGCGAGCTGCTGCCGCTGGTGCGCGACATCTTCGGCGCCGGCGCCGCCCGCGGCCCGGTGCGGCTGGCCGGCCTGCTCGACGCTGACGCCGGCCTGCTCGACCGGCAGGCCCGCGCCGCCCTCGCCGTCGCCACCGCACCCGGCGACGAGCCGGCGCTCACGGTGGCCGCGCTCCTCGCCCTGGAGACGCCGATCGCCCGCCGGGTCCTGCGGCTCCATCTGGCCGAGCACCATGGCCGGCGCCGGGACTTTGGCCAGGTGCACGCGGACGGCCTGCTGGCGTGGCTGGCCGGCGCGGTGTCGGGGCACGGGATCGACCTGCCGGGAGGCTGGCGCGCCAAACTGGATTTCGATCGCCTCCGCTTCCACCCCCCCGCCCCGGCCCACCTGCCGGAGAACGGGATTTTTCATATCTTGACGCTTGCCCCCGCTGAGACGCCGCCCCCTGCCGGCCCCGGCGAGGGACTCTGGACGCTGGACCTGCCGCCGGACACCCTGCGGGGAGCGCCGCATGTGCGCCCCTGGAGGCCCGGCGACCGACTGCGTCTCCCGGGGCTGGGAGGGCGCAGGAAGGTGAGCGACCTGCTGCGCGAACGGCGCGTGCCGGTGGGTCGGCGGGGCAATGTGCTGGTCGTTGAAGATGATGGCGGTCTTCTTTGGGTGGTCGGGCTGGCGTGTGACAGTCGCTGCGTCAGGTTGCCGGGAACGCAACCGGCCCTTACACTCGTCGTTCGTGCGCCCCGGCCCCGCGGGGACCGCCACTGATCCGGTCAGGAAAGGACGAACCGCGCGATGTCGATGAATCCCAATCCCCGGAACCAGACGCCCCAGGGCGACGGCCGCCCCCCCTGCCCCGCCCCGGCCGCCGAGGCCTCATCCCCAACCGCACGGCCGGATTCTGGATCCTGCTCCTTTTGCTCTTCTTCGTCGCCGTCAGGATGATGTACACCGACAAGCGCGTGGTCTACGAAGTGAGCTGGTCGGCGTTCCAGGAACAGGTGGAGGCCGGCAACATCGCCACCCTCACGAAGACGAACCTGCTCGTGGAGGGGGATTTCAAGAAGAGCACGCCGATCACGCTCGACAACGGCTCCGTGCAGGGGGTCCAGAGTTTCAAGCTGATCCTGCTGACCGAAGACCCGCGCTTCCCCGACTGGGTACGGGAGAAGAACCCGCAGGCCAAGCTCAAGGGCGCCCAGCCGAAAATCAACTGGCTCTCCACGGTGCTGACATATTACCTGCCGTTCCTGCTCATCCTCGTGCTGTGGATCTTCTTCATCCGACAGATGCAGGGCGGCGGGAACAAGGCGTTCAGCTTCGGCAAGAGCCGGGCGAAACTCGTCAATATGGACAAGCCGACGATCACGTTCGAAGACGTGGCCGGCTGTGATGAGGCCAAGGTCGAGCTGCAGGAGATCATCGAATTCCTGCGCTCGCCCAAGAAATTCCAGCGCCTCGGTGGACGCATCCCCAAAGGCGCGCTGCTGGTCGGCGCGCCCGGCACCGGCAAGACCCTGCTCGCTCGCGCCGTGGCCGGCGAGGCGGCCGTGCCGTTCTTCAGCATGTCCGGCTCGGATTTCGTGGAGATGTTCGTCGGCGTGGGCGCCTCGCGCGTGCGCGACCTGTTCGAGCAGGGCAAAAAGAACGCCCCCTGCATCATATTCATCGACGAAATCGACGCCGTGGGGCGGCACCGCGGCGCCGGCCTCGGCGGCGGCCATGACGAACGGGAGCAGACGCTCAACCAGCTGCTGGTCGAAATGGACGGCTTCGAATCGACCGAAGGCGTCATCCTCGTCGCCGCCACGAACCGCCCCGACGTGCTTGATCCCGCGCTGCTGCGCCCCGGCCGTTTCGACCGCCAGATCGTCGTGGACATGCCCGACCTGACCGGTCGCGAGGCGATCCTCAAGGTGCACATGCGCAAGATCACGGCCGACCCCGGCATCGCCCTGCGGGATCTGGCGGCCGGCACGCCCGGCATGTCGGGCGCCGATCTCGAAAACATGGTGAACGAAGCGGCGCTGCTGGCCGCGCGCAAGAACCGCGAAGCCGTCACGACCGCCGATTTCGAGGACGCCAAAGAGAAGGTCATGCTCGGACCGGAGCGCCGCAGCCGCATTTTCACCGAGAAGCAGAAGCGCGAAACCGCCTTCCACGAGGCGGGCCATGCCGTGGTCGCCTACCAGTGCGAGCATGCCGACCCCGTGCACAAGGTGACGATCATCCCGCGGGGACAGGCGCTCGGCGTCACGTGGCGGCTCCCCGACGAGGACGAGTACACCTGGGTCGAGCAGAAGTACCTCGACACGATCTGCGTCGCCATCGGCGGACGCGCCGCCGAGGAGATCTTCCTCGGCCGTTTCGGTTCCGGAGCCTATGACGACATCCGGCGCCTCACCCAGATGGCGCGCGCGATGGTCGCCAACCTCGGCATGAGCCGCAAACTCGGACCGATCTCCTTCGACGACGGCGCGGAGCAGGTCTTCCTCGGCCGCGATTTCGCGCGTCGCCGCACGATGAGCGAGCGCACGCTCGAAACCATCGACGAGGAAGTGGCGACGATCGTCCATAAGCAGCTCGATCGGGCACGGGCGATCCTGCACGAGTTCCACGACAAGGTCGAAGTCATGGCCGACGCACTGCTCGAGCGCGAATCGCTCAGCCGGGCCGACATCAAGCTGATCATGACCGGCGAATCGCTGCCGCCGCCGCCGGTTCCGGACGCGACTCCCGCGCCGGCCGTCGTCGGGGACGCTGCCGCCCCCGACGACGACCCGGACGCAAAGCCGCAGGACGGGACCGCCGACGCGCCGCCCGCCCCGCCGACGGATCCGGACGGGCCGACCTCTTGAGCGCCCCGCCGGCCGGCCCGGCGCCTCCCCCCTTCACCGCCCCGACGTGGCGGCTGGGCGAACGGTGTCTTACGCCGCCCGGCCGCCCCCTCGTGATGGGCGTGGTCAACCTCACCCCCGACAGCTTTTTCCCCGCCTCGCGCCGCAGCGATCCCGGACCGGCGGTGGAGGCGGCCCTGCGCCTGGCCGACGAGGGAGCCGATCTGCTCGACCTCGGCGCGGTCTCCTCCCGTCCCGGCGCCGCGCCGGTGTCGGAGGCGCAGGAGCAGGCGCGTCTGCTGCCGACGCTGCGCGCCCTGCGCCTGCGCACGGAACTGCCGCTCACGATCGATACCACGAGCGCCGCCACCGCCCGCCTTGCGCTCGACGCCGGCGCCGACGGCATCAATGACATCACGGCCGGCCTGGGCGATCCCGGGCTGCTGCCGCTCGCGGCCCGGCGCGGCTGCGGTCTGGTCCTGATGCACATGCAGGGCGACCCGCGCACCATGCAAAACGACCCTCGCTACGGCGACCCGGCGGTCGAGGTGCGCGACTTCCTGGCGGACCGGGTCGCGGCCGCCCGCGCGGCGGGCGTCGATGGCGACCGGATCGCCGTGGACCCCGGCCTCGGCTTCGGCAAACGCCTGGCGGACAACCTGGCGCTGCTGGCGACGTTGCGGGATCTCGGGGGCGGACAGCCACTGCTGCTGGGCGCCTCGCGCAAGAGTTTCATCGCCGACCTGACCGGGGCGCCGGTGGAGGCGCGGCTGCCGGGCAGCCTGGCCGCCCTCGCCGCCGCCTTCGCCGGAGGCGCCGCCGTGGTGCGCATGCACGACGTGGCGGCCTCGCGGCAGTTCCTGACCGTCCTCGCCGCCATCGCGGCCGCGGGGCGATCCGCCACGTTCACTGGTTGAGCCGGCCCGGGCCGGCTGTTAAACTGCCGCGGGGACCGTATGGGGCGGCCGCCGCGTGGGAGTGCGGACATGTGGCATTCCATCACCGGTTCGATCATCATCGACGTCCTCGACGTCCTGCTGGTGGCCTACCTGATGTACCGTTTGCTGTTGCTGGTCCAGGGCACCCGCGCGATCCAGATGTTCGCCGGTCTCGGCATCCTGCTTCTGCTCTCGTTCGCCTCGAGCGTCTTCGGCATGATCATGATCAATCGGATCATCGACACCCTGCAGACAGTGTGGGTGATCGCATTCATCATCCTGTTCCAGCCCGAGCTGCGCACGGCGCTCACCCATCTCGGACGCAAGCGCGGCCTGAAAATCTTCGGCGGCGAGGAGGAGATCCCGGCTGAGCATGAGATCCTCACCGCGGTGGAGCGGCTGTCGCGACGGGGCCTGGGGGCGTTGATCGTCATCGAGCGCGACATCAACCTCGGACGCTGGATCCGCACCGGCACCCAGCTCAACGCCGACATCTCGGCCGCGACGCTGGAGTCCATCTTCACCGTGCCGGGACCACTGCACGACGGCGCCGTCATCATCAGCCAGGCGAAAATCACCGCCGCCGCCTGCATCCTGCCCAACACCGAGCGCGAGGAACTGGGCTACGTGCTCGGCACGCGCCACCGCGCCGCGATCGGCTTGACCGAGGTTTCCGACGCGCTGGTAATCGTCGTCTCCGAAGAGACCCGCGCCGTGTCACTGGCGCACGATGGCGAGATCCGCCGCGGCCTGTCGATCGAGGACCTCACGACGGAACTCAATCGCGTCCTGCTCAAGTCCGGCTCCGGCCGGCGCCCGCGCAAGCGCCCCGCCCTGAAGACGACCCCGGCCTGATCGCCCAGCGGCAGACCCGCAGCCCCAGACCACTCTCCTGCGCCACCTCCACCAGCGCCGCGGCCAACGCCAGTTGCAGCCGCCGGCCCAGTCGGGGATCGCCCGGCAGGAGCGACCGGGGCAGACATGCGTGACCCGAGCCGTGCAGCAGCCGTTCGGCGGCCAGGGAGTCGTCCGGCGCCACCTGCCGGCAGCGCAGCCTCACCGTCCACCACTCGCCCCGCCGACTACAGATGCAATCTTCCAGCCGCAGGCCCGGCGCGAGCCGGCGGCGCAGCCGTATTTCGGCCGCCGCCAGGACCCGGCGCCCCCATTCTCCCCGTTCCACTCCACATTCCCTCCCGTGCGCGTGGAGATCGCGGCGTTCCGTGGCCAGGTGGGGCGGGAGACCGGCGGGGGGACGAGGGCGCCCTGTCCTCCCTGCCGGTCTCGCCGCGCGAAGTGACGAGTCCTCCCAGCCCCGTCCCTTCGCCCCCACATTCGCTTTGCAAACCGGGGACCAATCAGGGACAGGAGGCGCCCACCTGCTTATCTAATTATCCAGCAACGAGTTATATATTTAACGAGTCTCCAGTATGGCCGCCGGGAGGTGTCATCCCCCGGAACCGACAACGACGCCTCGAAGCCGATTTCGCGGCAAAGCGAAGAACCCGAACCGTTTGCGGAGGTGTCAACCGGGGGTGGCAGGGTGCCCAGGGATGACAGGGGTCCGGGGGCTACGCGGAGAGGGCCGCAATCGCCTGGGAATCCGTGGCGGCCGGTTCCCCGAGACGCAGACGCCCGTCGCGCAGCAGGCGGACGAAGGCTTTGACCACCTTGCCGTCGAACTGCGTGCCGGTCTTGCGCTCGAGGTTGTCGATCGCCTCATCGAGACCGATCGGATTGGAGTAGGTGCGGGTCGTGGTCATGGCGTCGAACGCGTCGGCCACGGCGACGATCTTGGCGATTAACGGGATCTGGGCGCCGTGCAGACCGTCAGGATAGCCGGCGCCGTCCACCCGTTCGTGATGGTGGCGCACGGCCAGGCGCGCTTCGTGCAGGAAGTCGATGTGCGCCAGGATCCGGTCCCCCATCGCGGGGTGCCGGCGGATCATGGCGAACTCCTCCTCGGTGAGATCGCCGTGCTTGTTGAGCACGTGCTCGAAGATGCCAATCTTGCCGACGTCGTGCAGGGAGGCGCCGTACTCCACCTGCTGCAGGGCCGCCTCGTCGAGCCCCAGCTCGACCGCGATGGCGCCCGCGTACTTCGCCACCCGCGCCGTGTGACCGCGCGTGTAGCGGTCCTTGGCCTCGATGGCGGTCACCAGGGCCTCGATCGTGTTGACGTAGGTGCGCTGCAGCTTGCTGTACAGATTGGAGTTCTGCAGGGCGATGGCGAACGAATTGCCCATCGTTTCCAGCATCCGGATGTCGCCGGCGGAGTAGGGCTGCCCGGTGATCCGGGGGCCGAGGGCGACCGCTCCACCGATGCGGGTGCGATCGCGGATCGGGACCATCAGCGCGAATCCGAGCGCCGCCAGCTCCGCGGGCACGATCCCCTCCAGCGGCGAGGCGCCGGCCGACTCCAGCCAATCCCGCCAGCCGGCGCGTTCCGCCTCGGTGACGGCGAGGCAGACCTCGCGATCGATGCCCTTGACCGCGACCAGCGACATCGGAGCGCCGTTGCCATCGCCGGCGAAGAGCGCGGCGGACAGCGCGCCCACCTGTCCGACGATCGAGAGCAGCAGCACATTCGCCTGCTGACCGGCCTCGAGCGACGCGGCCATCTCCTGCGTCAGTTCGAGCAGGGTCTGCTGCTGACGCAGCTGCTGCTTCAGGTTGCGATTGACGCGGTCCAGTTCGCCCAGCCCGCGGTCCACGCGCCGACGGAGGTCGAGGTTGCGCCCACGCAGGTCGGCCGAGACGGCCCAGTCGCGCAGCGCATACGCCACGCGTCCGAGCAGCTCCTCCGGGCCGCAATCGCGGAAAAAGGCGTCGTGGACGCCGGCCGCGAAAACCGTCTCGCGGGTCGCCGGCTTGTCGTCGGGCAGCAGCATGAGCACGACCGTGTCGGCGATGGCGTCGGTTTCGAACAGATCGCGGCAGACGAGCAAGCCTCCGCCCGGCAGATCGAAGTCGATCAGCACGACCGGGGGCGCTTCGACACAGAAAAGGCTGATCGCTTCCGGTCCGGTGCCGGCGCGCAAACAGGTGTACCCCGCCTGGCGGAGCGTCGAACTGATCCTTTCGCACGCGCCGCCGGACGGTCCCGCCAGCAGGATACGGTGTCCCTCGCCGGGAACAACGTTCATACCGCCGCCTCCACGGGCCGTTCTGCTTCCGCGGATGACGGAGCGCGGCGCGTGAGCGACTCCTCGCGTGCCAGCACACGCAGGAACGCCTCGACGATATCCGGGTCGTAGCGCATGCCCCAGTTCTCGTTCAGGATGCTGATGGCCTCGGCATCGGACAGCGCAGTGCGGTAGGAAAGTTCCGACACCATCGCCACATAACTCTCGACCACGGACACGATGCGCGCGCTCAGCGGGATGGCGCGTCCCTGCAGGCCCCGCGGGTACCCTTCGCCGTTGAAACGTTCATGGTGGCAGAGCACGACCTCGTGGATCGTCGGAGGCAGTTGCAACGGCCCGAGCAGTTCCACGCCGGTTTCGGGGTGTCCCTTGATCTGTTTCCACTCGTTCTCGGTCAGCTTGCGGGGTGAGCGCAACACCAGGTCGCTGATCGGGATCATGCCGATATCGCGCAGCACGGTGCCGTAGACGAGATCGCGCATCTTCTCGGACGGGAAGCTCATCTCTCGCGCCACCTCGGCCACCAGGCCCGACACCCGCTCGGTCACCGAACTGCCGGCCTGATGGCGCTGTTCGATAAGCGAGACGAGGGTACGGATCACGCCGATGTTCTGCTCATGCGTGTTCTGGAGCATGCGCGCGTTGTCCATCGCGATGGCGGCCTGGTTGAGCAGCGTCGAAAGGAAATCGAGATCGAGATCGGGTCGGCTGCCCCGCACGCTGCCGCCGAGCAGAAGCACGCCGAGCAGCTGGCCCCGCGTGCGCAGAGGCGCCACGAAAGTGAAACCGGCCTGCTCCAGCGGGTCCCGGAAGCGGTGCAACAGCGGCGGCAGTTCCTCGACCGGAACCGGCAGCGGCTGCTCGGCGAACCACCGCTGCATCTGCACCCCGAAAGGGGTCAGCGGAGGCACCTGTTCGATCTCGATGCCGCGGCAGATGCGCGGCGTGAGCAGGTCTCCCTCCAGTTCCAGCACCGCCACGGCGCGCACGCCGAGCTGTGCCGTCACCGTCACGCAGAGCAGGTCCATCAGACGCGCGCCGTCACGCACCCGCGCGAAATCCTCGGAGAGCGAGAACAGTGCCTGCATCTGCTTGACCTTGCGGCGCAGTTCGGCAGACAGGTTCCGGCCGGTGGAGTCAGTGGCGTCGGTGGCGTCGGTGGCATCCGTCACGTCGCACGGCAGCGCCCCCGGAACCGGTGCGGCGGACGCGCCGTCGGCGACCGCCGGCGAGGGCGGCGCCGCGAGCCAGCGGGCCAGCAGCGAGAGGGCGAAGGTATCACTCACCCCGTACTCGCGCCCTTCGCCGCCCCGCCTCACCACGGCCGCGGCGACGAGCACACCGTCACGCAAGACCGGCAGCACCATGTCGGCGCGCAGTTCCGCCAGCAGGTGGACCTCGCCCTCGGCGAGCTCGAGATCGCCCGCGTCCAGCAGCGAGAGCGGGCGCCCGGACGCCGCCAGCGCGGAAGCCAGCCGTCCGGACGCCGGGAACGCGGCGCCGCTGTCAGGATCGACCAGCGCCTCGCCCTGCCGGACGCAGAAAGTGACCTCTCCCGCAAGATCGAAGCTGTGCAGCAGATCGCGTAGCGGACCCGCCATGGCCGCGGCGTCGGGCGCCTCGCGCAGCGCCTGCAGCGCGCTGTCGAGCGGAACGAACTTGGGGCGGGCGACCCCGCCGGCGCCGGCGATATCCGGACCGACGGAGGGGACGGCCGCCCGCCCCAGATTCTGATCGTGGCCGGGAACGGCTTCGCCATCGTGGGTCTCGGCGGCAGAATCGTCGCTGGTTCCTGTCGACGCGCCGGCGTGCGCCACGAAAGAATCGAGCAGCATGTCGAGCGTGCTGTCGGAACGCGGCGAAGCCCGGTCGGCCGGCGACACGCCGGGGTCGCCCCCGACGGGCTCAGTTGCCTGGTCGGGAGACGGCGCCGCTGACGCGGACCCGACCGGCGCGGCCTCCGGGGCGGCGGACGAAGTCGTCATTCCCGGCGCGCTCGGCGCCGCCGCCACTTCGTCGCGGACCGCCGCCAGCGCGGTTTCGGCGTCATCGATGGTAGGAAAGTTGCGGAAGGGGATCTCGCCGAACTGCAGCGTCAGGAAGCGCCGCACGACGTCGTTCACGCCGACGAACACCGCCTCGCCGCCACGCGCGGTCAGCTCGCGCTGGAAGCCGGCGAAAAGGGCCGCGGCGCCGCCGCCGACCGCGCCGAGCTCCGTCAGATCGAGAATGAGATACAGCTTGTCGTTGGCGAGACACTTGTCAGCAAACTCGCGCAGCCGCTCTTTCTCGGCGCGTCCGACCGATCCGCTCAGGCTCACCCCGAACAGGCCGGGCTGCGCCAGTTTCAGCGACTCGAAGTTGATCGCCACGACACCCGCCCCCCTGGCGCCGCCGTGTCCGCCGGAAACAGTTTCCGAGGGACGCCCTGCCGACCGTCGCAACCAGGCCCCGCCAGGCCACGACGGTCGGCGCCATCCATGCTAAACGAGTTCCTCGGTGAGCCAGCGATCCAGCACACTGCGCAGGAACCGCCATTCGCTGCCGACCTTCTTCGCGGGGATCTTGCCTTCCTTGGCAAGCCGGCACACCGTCTTGACATGCATCTTCAGATAATCAGCCGCATCCACAGAGGTCATGACCTTGTTGGCGGCAGAGTCCTCCCCGCCGAGGTGGTTGATCGCGTAGTCCTTGAAACGGTCGTCCATGGCTCCGGCTCCTCTCGACCCCCGAGATGCACAAACGATGGGTGTGGCGGACTGAACAGCAACTCCCATGCCCGGGATAGACAACGGCCGGATCGGGCTCTCAGGGCCGCGGCGAGGGCTTTGGCTGGTGTTTAACGGTACGGAGAGACAGCGCGCGACACGCTGCGGACGCGCGCGGCATTGCAAACCGCCACTCGAGCCGGGAAGGTTTCGCACCCGGAGATCAGACAAGCTGGGACCGCAGTTCATCCACGAGATAGGGGGGGGTCCAGACGCCGGCGGCCCCCAGACGCCGCGCGAGCCGGCGGGCCGGTTCGCCGCTGTTGCCGGTCGCCAGGATGACCGGCCCCGGCGCCGTTTCCCCGTGTTGCGCCAACAGGGCGAGGAGTCCGTCCAGACAGCGGTCCGGCTCGGCGTTGTCGCAGATGATCGCATCGATGCTTCGGGTCCGCAGGCACTCGCGCGCCTCCCCCGGTGCGGCACAGACAGTGACGGCGTAGCCGGACTTGACCAGCTTCTCCTCCAGGTCATCAGCGCGGAACCGGCTGGCCACCAGCAGGAGGATGCTCGCCTCGGGCGACCCGACCGGCACGCCCGTGGCGGCGGGGCTCGGCAAAGCGGGGGCGACGGGGGACCATTCGACCGTCAGATCCCCGCCGGCCCCGTCGACCGGCTCGACATGACTCAGCCGCAGCGACAGGACCTTCTCGATGTCCAGCAGCGGCAGCACGACCCCGTTCGCCGTTTCCACGCCGCTCCTGGCGACCGCCTCCCAGCCCACCGGTGTCTCCACGTAGCGGACTACGGCAACGCGCCGCGCCGTGCCCGTGGTGAGCAGCGCCACCCGCTTCTCGACCAGTCCGACGAGAGCCAGGTGGCCGCCCCCGTCGGCCGTGGAGGTCGGCATCAGCATGTCCACCCAGGACGCCAGGTCAATGGCGAGCAGGCTCTGGTTCTCGCGGACCAGCGTATCACCGTCAGGCGAGCTGCGACGTTGCCACCCCTGCGCCGACACGACCGCCTCCACGAGGTGCAGCGGCGCCGCCACCTCCGCGTCCACCAGAGACAGGACGCACACTTCGGGAGCGCCGGCGAGGTGTAACGGCAGCACGACCTGCAGACAGCCCTCGCCATGCGATCCGAAATGCGCGTGCACGAGCGCACCGTCCTGCCGCAGCCGCCGCAGCGCGACGCGCAGGCTGGGGGACTCGATCAGGAAGTCCTCCTCGAGCAGGTGGCCAAGCGCCCGCGCCGCCTCGGCCGGCAGACGACCCGGAGGGCGGCGGAACTCGGCTGTCACCCGCTCGGCTCCCAGGTCCACCAGCAGCAGCCAGCGCGGAGCTCCGGGGCCGATCGCCTGGCAGAGGTCGGTCGCCATCAGCCCGAGCAGCCGCCCATAGCGGCTCTGCTCCTCCTCCGGGAACAGATCATCCACCCCGGGCGACCCGGGCGGCGCTCCCTCGACCGTCAGCCCCGGCACGCGCCAGCGCAGCGTCCACGGTTCGCGGCCCTCGCCACAGGCCCCCGGGTCCTCTTTCACGGCCGTCAGCCCCTCGCGCCACCCCGCTTTGAGCGCCTCCTGGAACAGCGTCCCGCCCGGCAACAGCGGCAGCGCCTCGTGGGGATCCTTGGTCTCCGCCTCGGCCGACGCTGCGTCGCGTTCGTAGTCCTCCGTCTCGAACAACGCATCGCCGAGCGAACGTACCTCGCGCCAACGCTGTTGGCGCCGGGTGCGCTCCTCGTCGTTCCGTGACCCGTCGGTCGGCCGGGGATGAGGCACCTTGGTGACGAGCCGCTCGATGATCGCGAGCATCGATTCCCACGACACGACAGCCTGCGGGTCGTCGAGTCCCTCGAGACGCAGCTGGGCCGGCTCCGGTTCCGGACGCGGCGGCGCGCCGGACGCCGCCCGCGCACGCGCGGTGGCGTGCTCGCGCGCCGCGGCGGCGAAGCCCTGGCGCAGGCGCGCCACGCGCTCCGGAGCGACCAGTTCTTCCGGCGTGCGCCCGGCATCCAGGCCCTCGATGAGCACTTCCTCGAAGGCCACGATCTCGCGCAACACCGGCTCGTAGGCGGCCAGGGCGCCGTGCGGGTTTTCGGCGATCCAGTTGAGGAGTTCGAGCAGGATGCGCAGCCAGTCGTGCAGCACCGTCACGCCGAGCAGTTCGCTGCTGCCGGCGAGCAACCGCGTCGCGATGACCGCCCGGGGCAGCGAGGCGGGGGCCGGACCGTTCCAGCGGCCCTGCACCGAAACCTCGCGCAGCCCGGCCAACTGCTCACGCAACTGCAGCGTAAAGAGCTGAATGAGATCATTCATGGGTGATGGCGGGCCGCACGTCCGCCCGGACGGACGCGCGGCCCGCGGCCGTTACCCGAGGGCGACGGCGCCAAGTTCGTTAAGGTCGTAAATGTGATCGTCCTCCTCCTTCGCCAGCGATGTCGCAGGCGCCGGTGCCGGTTCCGGCGTCGGAGCATCGAGCGCGACCGCGCCGAATTCCACCAGATCGTAGATCCGGTCCTCCTCCGTGGGCACGGCCGGAGCCTCCGGCTCAGGCGTCTCGCCAGCTTCGATCCGCGGTTCCTCCGGCGCGAAGATCGAGCCGCTGAGCGGCCGAACCGACGCGGCGGCCGCCGTTGCCGGCGCCTCGTCGGAAGCGAAGAGGCGGAAGGCCGCGGGCGGTGGTGACGCATCCGGCTCCGGCGACGCCGACGCCGACGCCGACGCCGGGGCCGGCTCCGCAGCCACAGTCTCCTCCGGGCCGAGAGCCGGGTCGCCGAACGAATCGATCTCGAAACCACCGGAGCCGGCGGCGGGCTCCGGATCGGCGCTCATCTCGCACGGAACGCCGGTCAGTTCGGACAGAGCCCCCGCGAGCGCCTCGAGACGCGTGCCCTGCTCCGCGAAGGTCTGCACGAGGGCATCGGCATCGGCGCCGACCCGCACCAGTGCGGTCCTGAGATCTCCGGCCCGCGCGGCGCCACGGCGCCACGCCTCCGGTTCCGGGATGTCGCGCCCGGAGGCCGCGGCAATCTCGTCCATCTGAGCCTGCGCCCGGGCCAGCGCCGACCCCGTCGTCTCCTGATCGCGCGCCGCATTCTCGAGACGGGTCGCGATGCCCTGGAACTCGGTGACCAGGCTCTTGAGGCTCTCGGTGAGCGGGAAGAGGGTCTCGCCCCGCTCGCCCAGCCGCGTCACCTCGAGGGCGGTCTGGATCGCCAGACTGCCACCGCGGGCGACCAGGTCCTTGATGGCGTGCGCGGTCTGGATCAACTGTCCCGCCTGGGCGCCGGCGGCCGCCGCCGGCAGCGCGTCGCGGACATCGACCAGCGACGGCACCCCGCACCGCTCGATCTCTTCCAGCGCACGCAGCTTCTCCGCGAAGGCGCCGGCCAGCCGCTGGGTATCGCTCCCGACGCGCTGCACCGCGGCCTGCAGGGCGCCCAATCGCCCGCCGGCACGGGCCTGCCAGCTGCGCGCCTCGGCAGCGGCGGTCGTGACCTGGCCGCCAGCCTCATGCAACCGCGACTCCAGATCCGCCTGCGCCATGCGCAGCCGGTCGATCTCCTCGTGCAACAGCGCCGCGCCCGAAGCCGCGCGTCCCACCAGAGGCATCTCGTACACCTCTATCACGGCGGATCGCTCACCATCGAGCAGTCCCTTGCCGAGCCGGGTCAGTTCCCCTTCCAGGACCGCGGCCCGGACCAACGCCAACCGCTGCATGCGTTCGCGGGCCCGCACCGCGTCGAGGAACCGCGACAGATCCCCTTCGGCCCGCAGCGAGGGATCCTGCCACCCGCTTTCACTGTCCAGGTCGAGGGCACCCAGCCGGGCCAGCAGCGCGCGGTGGCGCTGGTGCTCTTTCTGGTAGCGGGCTGCCAGGGTGCTGATGGCCCAGCCGGCGAACGACGCCAGCGCCAGCGCACAGCCCATGGCGAGACCAAGTCCGGTCAGGCCGCGCACATCGAGTGGCGTCTTGAAACCGCCGCGCGCCGCCACGAAAGCGGCTGCTGCCGCGAGCACGACGAGCAGGGCGCTCAGCGCGCCCGGCAACCACGGCGGCTGCAACCCGTCGAACAGCCCCTGGCGGGGAGGCGCCGGCGGTGCGACCGCACGTTCCGAGGTCGTGTCCCACGCTTCCCAGCCCGTGACGACCGGCGAGTCCCCGGCAGCTGGCGAGGCCTTACTTACTTCGGCGTCGGCGTCCACGCCGAAATCGTCCTCTCGCTCGCTCATTCCGGCTTCCTTTCGTTGCTCACAGCCAGGACCGCAACGCGCGGCCACGCCAGCCGGACACACGATCCTGGCGCGACCGGGGCATCCCGGCTCTCCCTGCATTTCGACCGGGAAGCGGGGGACCGTAGCGGATTCTGTCGCGAAAAGAAGACGGGCCAGAGACGGCGGCCGGACTCAGATCTCCCGCAGGAAATCGACGATCTCGGCATGAAGACCGGCGGGACCGTGGATCTGGAGGATCCGGTGCCCCCCCTCGGGGTAGAGCCGGAAGCGCGAGGCCTTGTGCCGCGCCTTGCGTTGGACCATTCGCAGGGAGACGGCCGCAATGCGCTCATCGTCCTGGCACTGCGCCGCGTAGACCGGCATGTCGAGCCGGGAGAGCAGCGGCCGCGCCTTTTCCATCGCCTCGAGTATTTCGAGGCTCCAGCCGTACTTGCGCCGCACCCACTGCAGGCGGTGCACATTCAACCGCAACAACAGGCGCACGAAGAGCGGGAGGCACGGTTCGAGGGCCGGCGCGAGCAGCACGACGCCCTGCGGTTTCTCCTCGCCTGCGAGATGGATGGCGATCGCCGAGCCGAAGCCCAGACCGACGACGTGCACACGCGGGCCCACCTCGCGCAGGAACCTCAGCCGCAGCCGGGCCTCCTGCAGGCAGGCGCGCCAGAGAACATCACCCAGGCCAGGCGCAAGGTTGGCGCGGGTCGGCAAGAGAGGAGCGTAAACGCTGAAACCGGCGTCGTGGATCGCCTCGGCCAGCGGACGCATCTCGGCCGGCGTGGAGGTGGCGCCATGGAGGAGCAGGACCGCGTCCGCTCCCTCCGCTCCGCCGAGCATGATCGAACGGTCGACCGGCGGAATGCCCCGCCGTTCCTCCAGTTCCGCGCGCAGTTTCTGGTGGGCGCGCAGCAGACTGGCGCGGGCGCGCGGCGTGTCGGGACGCTGCCCGCGGGTGGTTTCCAACTCCCAGGCGGTCAAAGCGTGCCGGATCGTCTCCGGCCGGACTGCCCGCTCGCGCTCCTTCTCATCCGCCGGAAGAGGGCCGCCGGACCGTGCCGTGCTGTCGCTTTCGCTCGCCAAATCCTCATCCCCGTCCGCGGCGCGGGCCGCTCAGCCGATGTGCCCGGGCCGGTCGCAGATGACGTCCGGCCACGCTCCCGGTTCCCGACGAACCGACACCGCGTGATCCTGGTGCCTGCCGCTCAGGACGAAGGCCAGACCCCTGCCGGGCCGCTTCGCGGCCGGCAGGTCCGCCCCGGGATCATCTGAAATGAATAGGTCCTCCGGCGCGGTGACGCCAACCCTTTCCGGCGCTTCCCGGCAGATCAGCCCCTCCGATTTGCCGCTCGTGACCGCCACGCAGCCGGCGGCAGCCTCCCGGGCGGCTCTGCCGGCCGACCGGGCCGGGGGTCGCCCCGACACCCCCTCGACCTCAGGCGGGCTGGCGCGGGGCTCACGCAGAGGCGGCAGGCGGACCCTCCTTCCCACCGGATGCGGCGAGCGCGGCCAGCTCTGCATCGTAGCGAGGCGCCAGGCGCTCCCAGCAGAATGCGTCGCACGCGGGGGGCAGGCCGCAGACGTGCCCGCAGCGCCCCGCCAGAACGTCGCGCAAAAGCGCTGTCAGCCCCGCCTCGCCGTCGTAGAGATGCCGGCCCCGGCACTGGCGACCGTAGAGAGAGGGGTAGACCTGCTCACGCGGCAGCACGGCGAAGGCGCCGGCATGCACCGCTTCGGCGACCGCGATGCCAAAGTACTCCTGTGCCGCGCAACTGACGACCACATCCGCCCTCGCGAGCCAGGAATCGTAGCCCTGGCCCGCCGGCGCCTCCCCCCAGGCCACCACGCGCGAGCCGAGGCATTCGCGCAGCGGAGCGAATGCCTCCTCGCGGCCGCGCGGATCGCCGAGCAGGGCGACCCGGAACGGCACCCCCTCGGCCGCAAGGCACCGCAGCGCGCCGACCAGCCACTCCGGACGCTTGTCGAACTCCCAGCGGTGGTTCCAGAGGATGAGCGGAGCTTCGCCATCGCGGGGCCAGGTCGGTCCGGCATCATCCGCGCACGGCCCGCCCAGATACGGCGCACCACCGTCGTCGGGACGACAGGCGCGGGCGAGGCCAACCGGCAAAACCGCACTTTTGGCCTCGATCCGGGGCCGCACGCCACGCGGGATCGCTTCGGGCATCCGACCGAGATAGGCGGGAATTCCATCCAGAAAAAGACCCCTGTGGTACTCGGAATTAAAGATCACGCGGTCGGCGGCCAGCGCCGACACGATGTTGGTGGCCCCGAAATGGAAGTCGAATTCCTCTTCCGGCGACAGGGGGTAGGTCAACTGGTTTTCGTGCATATAGAGTAGAAGGGGCTGGCGATCGTAGGGGGGATCGAGCATCCCGCGGAAGTCGGCCACGTTCAGGAAATCGGTGGCCAGGATCAGGTCGCACGGCGGCCGCGCAGCGTTGATCGCGTCGGCGAACCAGGGGGCGGCGCCTCGCAGGCGCCATTTCCAGAAGCGCGCCGGCAGCGTCCAGCCGTGGACCCGGTGGCCGGAACGGGCCGTTAATCCTTCCCGGAAGGCGCGATGCGAACCCCCGTCATACGGTTCTACGAACAGGATATCCAATGGTGACAAGGGGTTGTCCTCCCTGAACCCGTTCCGTAACGGCTGCGGACGCGGCGCGCAGTCCGCCGCGTTGATGCGGCCGGCCTCCTCATTATATATTAGCAGGGCGCGGCCCCGGTATCACCTCCACGGGCAGATCGTGAGCGCAGGTTGACGGTCTGTCTGTGGCCCGCCTGAAAGGACCCCTTCCCATGCCATCGAGCCCGGCGCGTGAGATCGAGACCTTCCCCAATCCCAATCCGGAACGGGACTACGAAATCGCGTTCGACTGTCCGGAGTTCACCTGTCTCTGCCCGCTGACCGGACAGCCCGACTTCGCCCGCTTCCAGATCACCTATGTGCCGGACGGGACCTGCGTGGAACTGAAGTCGCTCAAGCTCTATCTCTGGTCGTACCGGAACGAAGGAGCCTTCCACGAGGCGGTCACCAACCGGATCGCCGACGACCTGATCGCGGCCGTGCGGCCGCGGCGTCTCGCGGTCGCCGGAGACTGGTTCGTGCGCGGGGGAATCGCCACGCGGGTGCTCGTCACTTACGGACAGACCGACACCGGCGCTCAGGAGGCCCCTTGAGCGTGACTCCCGGGGTCGACGCTTCGCCGCGCGACGTCACCGGCGCC
The DNA here is from genome assembly GCA_963732385.1 of uncultured bacterium. Taxonomy (GTDB): domain Bacteria; phylum Krumholzibacteriota; class Krumholzibacteriia; order LZORAL124-64-63; family LZORAL124-64-63; genus CAVSZB01. The sequence continues at coordinate 1,388,226 of CAVSZB010000007.1, forward strand.
GACCTCATCATCGACGGCAGCATCACGACCTGAGCTCATCCGGCGGCACGACGAACGACAGCGCGCGTCCGCAGCCCGGACAGTGCGCGCCGTCGCGCAGCAGGACGCGCGTGGCGAACCCCTCGCGCGCGACACACAACTCACTGCAGTGCGGACAGACCGTGTCCGCGCCGCCGCGCAGCCGGACATTCCCCACGTAGACGTAATGCAGCTTCCGACGCGCGAACGCGGCGGCGCGGGCGAGCGTGGCCGACGGCGTGGGCGGCGCGCTGAACTTCCAGTCGGGCCGGTAGGCGGAAAAATGCAGCGGCACGTCGCGCCCCACCTCGGCCACGAAATCGACCAGGCGCCCGATCTGCGCCGCCTCGTCGTTACAGCCCGGGATGACAAGATTCGTCACCTCGAGATGCACGCCCAACTCCCGGCAGGTCCGGATCGTGGCCAGCACCGGCGCCAGGCTCGCCCCGCAGATCTGCCGGTAGAAGCCGTCGTCCATCGCCTTGAGGTCGATGTTCGCGGCGTCGACCAGCGGCAGCAGCTGGCGCAGTGGTTCCGGGTTGAGGAAACCGTTCGATACGATGACGTTGCGCAGTCCGGCCGCGCGGGCCAGCCGCGCCGTATCCCGTACGAATTCGTACCAGACGAGCGGCTCGCTGTAGGTGAACGCCACGCCGATCGAATGGCGCGCCAGCGCGAGCGCGACCACCTCCTCAGGCGCAGAGACGGCGGCGGCCGCAGCGCGTCCCTGGCTGAGCGTCCAGTTCTGGCAGAACCGGCAGTGGAGGTTGCACCCCTGCGCGGCGATCGACAGGATCGAAGCCCCGGGGTGGAAATGGTAGAGCGGCTTCTTCTCGATCGGATCGACGGCGGTCGAGACGATGCGGCCGTACTCCTTCGCGATCATGCGCCCACCGGCATTGGTGCGCGACCCGCAGGGGCCGTCGCGCCCGTCCGGCAGCCGGCAGCCGTGCGGACAGAGCTCGCACTGGACCGCGCCGTCGGGCAGGGCGCTCCACCAGGCCGCCACGTGCGTCACCATGGCGCCTCCGGCAACCGCCCGCCGTTGGCAACGACCGTGGCGGCGTTGCGCCGCAGGCCGTCGGGATGGGCGCGCCAGAGCGGCGACCGGCAAAAGCGCCGGCGGAACTCCTCCGCGTCGATTTCGAGCAGGTCGGCCAGGCTCGCCTGGGCATGCGCCGGATCGAGCCCGTACTCCGGACGGACCGCCCCGCCGAAACGCGCCGCCCGACGGTTCCAGGGACAGACCGCCTGGCAGATGTCGCAGCCAAACAGCCGTCCCCCCTGGCGGGCCGCCTCGCCCACCGGCAGACGGCCGTGCCATTCGATCGTCCAGGTGGAGATGCAGCGGTTGGCGTCGATCACGAACGGGATGTCGAGCGCTCCGGTGGGACAGGCGTCCTGACATAGCCGGCAGGAACCGCAGCGCGAGGCCGGTCCCGGCCCGGCCGTGCGGGACGCCGAAACGGAGGCGGTTCGCGGCGTCGCGCCCCAGAGCGGGGCCGCCGCCGGCGCTCCCGCTGCCGGCAACCCGTCCACCGCCAGTCCGACTGCGGCCACGCCGAGGAACAGCCCCGATCCAAGCCGCTCATGGATCAGGCAGCTGTTGCGCCCGAAGAAACCGAGCCCGGCGAGCCAGGCGTACTCCCGCTCCAGATAGGGTCCGGTATCGACCGCGGCGTGCGCAGGGAACGGGCCGAGCGCCCGACGCAGGTCATCGACCACCCCCTTCACATCGGAGAGCAGGAGGTCATGGTAATCGCGCCCGCGCGCGTAGCGGGCCACACCGTCGGTCCAGGGACGACCGGGCGCGGCGCCCTCCCACGGCGAGCGATCGTCGGGCGACCACCCGGCCACATAACGCTGCGCGAAGACGAGCAGCGCGCGCGCCCAGGGGCGCTGCACGGTCGGATCAACGCGCGCGTCCGGATCGCGGGCGAGCCAGGCGAGACCGGCGTGCCGGCCGTCCGCCAGCCAGGCGTGAAAGGTGTCGGCATGCGGCAGCGGACAGGGCAGCGCCACCGCACCGGCCAACGCGATCCCGCGCGGCGGGCAGAACTCGCCCAGCAACCGGGCCAGGCGCTCCGACGTGACGCGCGGGTCCGTCATGCCATCCACCTCAGGAACGCGCCGGCGGGACAAGCCGCGCCACCGCGTCGTCGTATCCGGCGAGCAGACGCGCCACGACTGCGGCCACGGTCGGCACGTCGTCGATCAATCCGGCCACCTGGCCGATCTCGAGCTCGCCCTCCTCCAGATCCCCCTCGAGCATGCCGCGGCGCGCGCGCCCCTCGCCCAGCAACTCCGTCAGCGTCTCCCGCGACGCGCCGGCCGCCTCGAGCCGCATGATCTCGTCACGGAAGCGGTTGCGCAACAGCCGCACCGGCACGAGCGGCTTGAGACAGAGCTGCGTGTCGGCCGGACCGGCCGCCACCACCGCCCGCTTCCAGTCCGGATGCCCCGACGACTCCTCCGTGATCGCGAATCGCGACCCCACCTGCACCCCCTCCGCCCCGAGCGCCAGCGCCGCCGCCAGTTGCGCCCCGGTGGCGATCCCCCCCGCCGCGATGACAGGTATCTTCACGGCAGCGACGCACTGCGGCACGAGCACCAGCGTTGTCAGTTCCTCGCGCCCGTTGTGCCCCCCCGCCTCGAACCCCTCGCACACCACCGCATCGCATCCCGCCTCCTCGCACTTGCGCGCCAGATCGGGATGCGCCACCACGTGCGCGCTGATGCAGCCCTCGCTCTTGAGCCGCCCCACGATCCGCTTCGGAGACCCGGCCGACGTGACGAAGATGCGCACCCCCTCCGTCAGCGCGACCTCGAGACACGCGGCGGCGTGAGGGTAGAACAGCGGCAGGTTCACGCCGAACGGGCGGTCGGTGAGCGCGCGCGTGGCGCGGATCTGCTCGTGCAGGAGATCGGGCCGCAGGGAACCGGCGCCGAGCAGCCCGAGACAGCCGGCCTCGGCCGCAGCGCCGGCGAGTCGCGCGCCGGAGTTATAGACCATGCCGGCCTGGACGATCGGATGGGCGATGCCGAACAGCTCGCAGACGCGGTTGCGGGGCCAACGGGAGGTCATCGGGCTCCTTCCGGAAAGATAGCTACGAGCAGGGAGGACAGCGCCTCGGCCCCCTCCCGGGCCAGACTAGCATGCCGGGAGCCCGGAACGGACTGCAGGATGGCGCCCGGCCCGAACCAGACACCACCCAGGCCTTGTTAAAATATTTTACGCCTTGGAGTTGCTGGATAATCACGGGGCGCTGGCCAGGCCTCGTCCGGCGGATGATCGGAGTCGATAACGCGCCCCGCGCTCAGGCCTCGTCAGCTCGCCGCAGGAGCAGGAAGGTGACGTCGTCGTTGAGCGGCACCTCGCCCAGGAACGCGCGCAGGTCGCTTACGATCGCCTCGGCGACCGCCTCGATCGGCTGGGCGCGCGCCTGGCACAACGCGGTGATCAGGCGTTCTTCATCGTAGAACTCCTCGCCCAGCGTCGCCTCCGGAATGCCGTCGGTGTGGATGCAGAGCAGGGCGCCCGGCGGGAGTTCGACGTCGGCGCTCCTGTAGACGGCGCCCGGGATGAGTCCGAGCGGGAGACCGGTCGACGAAAGGCGGCGCGCCGCGGTTGCGTCGTGGAGCAGGATCGGCGGGTTGTGCCCGGCGTTGACGTAGGTCAGCCGGTGAGCACGCGGGTCGAGCACGCCGATGAACAGGGTGACGAAGTGCAGGTCGTCGGACGCGTGCAGCAGTTGGCGGTGCACGCGCTCGACGACGGTTTCGAGCGCGCCTTTCTCGGCGTAGAGCACACGCAGCGCGGCCAACGTGTTGGACATCAGCAGCGCGGCGCCCATCCCCTTGCCGGTCACGTCGCCCACGACCACCACGACGCGTCCGTCTTCGAGCACCGCCGTGTCGTGCAGGTCGCCTCCCACCTCGTAGCACGGGATCTGGCGCGCCAGGATGTCGTAACCCGGCACTTCGGGCCGCGTGGTCGGCAGCAGGTGGCGCTGCACCTGCGCCGCGGCCGCGGCCTCGCGCGACATCCGATCCTTCTCGGCCTTCAGCTCGAGCAGCCGAACGTTGGCGATCTTCACCGCGATCAGGTTGGCCAGGAACGAGAAGAGACGCAGCTTTTCGGCGTCGTAACGCGCCAGCGGGTCATCGCTGTCGGCGTAGAGCAGGCCGATCGCCTGTTCGCTGTCGACCAGAGGAGCGACCATCGCCGAGCGCAACCGCGAAGCCACGATGCTCTCGCGACCGCTGAATCGCGCGTCAGACGGCGCGTCGTTGAGAACCATCGCCTCCCTGCCCCCGAGCACGGTATCGAGAAGCGTTCGGCTGAGGATGAGATTGGACGTGTCCACAGCCTGCGCCGGACGCGACGCGAAAACCGTGAAGTCCCTGCCATCCTCCCGCGAAAGCAGGAGCAGGTAGCGCCGCGCCGGCACCAGCTGTTCGACCAGGCCAAGCAATTGGTCGCAGGTCCCGTTCAGGGGGCCCGGCAGGACGAGAAACTGGCCGACCTTCTCCAGGGCGCTCATCAGCAGACGATCGCCCTCGGGCAGCGAGGCGGGCGACACGTTCACCTGGTCGAGGCTGACCCGCGAGGCGGCGATCACCGAGAGTTCCGAGCCCGGACCGGCCGGACCGGCGAGCGAGTCGGCGAAGAGAGTCCGGCCCAGGGTCGCCTCGCCGCCTTCTGACACCACCATCATCAGGACCGAGCCAAGGCTGAGGCGGTCCCCGCGTACGAGCGACACCGGATCGGTCACGAGAGCGTCGTTCAACCACGTGCCGTTCTTGCTGCCGAGGTCCTGCACGGCGACGCGGTGCTCCTCCACCGCGATCTCGGCGTGCTCCCGCGACACGGACCGGTCGTCGAGCACGACATCGTTGACCGGTGCCCGTCCGAGCCGGTGCCGGCCCGGTCGCAGCGGCACCCGGATCTCCCGGCCCGCGAGCGAGCCTCTCAATTCGAGCAAGGTCCCTCCTGGTCGGACGGCGACGGAGCGGTCACGGGGGGAGCGGACAGGCGGCGCAACCCCTGAGCGCAGGCCTGATCCCACCACGCTACGGCCGACCCGTCAAACCGCAACTGAATTAGTCGTGGATCTGCTCTTCGCGGCAGGACAGCCCGCGTCGCCTGCCCTGGCCAGTTCGCGGGACGCGGCCAGATCGCACAAGCGGTGAGATGACGTGACCTGATTGAAAACTCGCTTGCAGTCGGCTGCACATCAGGAATCAAGCCGGTCTGACGAGGGCCGGCTACAGCCCGAGTTCACCGGCGATGCCGGTCAGCGCCGCCAGCACATGCGCGATGACCTCCTCCACCTCGAGGCCGAGCGCGGCCGCCCCCTCGGCGATCTCCTCGCGATTGACCTTGGCGGCGAAGTCCTTCTTCTTCAGCTTCTTCTTCACCGATTCGACCTTCACCGCGGCGATTTTCCGGTCGGGCTGGACCATCGCGCAGGCCATGCAAAAGCCGCAAAGTTCGTCGACGGCGAAGAGCCACCGTGCACGATCGGTCTCACGCGGAACGCCGGTGTAGGAGGCATGGGAGAGGATCGAGCGCACGAACTCCTCCGGATAGCCCCGCTCCCGGAGGATCTCGGCCCCCTTGTTGGCGTGGTCGGGAATGTCGGGCCAGCGCTCGTAGTCGAAATCGTGGAGCAGGCCGGCAGCGCCCCAGGTTTCCGGATCGTTGCCGGTGCGCGCGGCGGCGGCGCGCATGGCCGCCTCCACGGCATAGGCGTGGCGGCGCAGCGCCTCGCCGGAGGTGTATTCGTGCAGCAGGGCCAGGACATGATCGCGGGCGTACAATGCGGTCATCGGGATCCTTCCGGACGGCGGCGCGACCCCGCCGCTACAGCGTCAGTTCGCCGGCGTGGGCCCGCAGCCACGCGCGCTGCTCCGGGTAGTCCGGGCAGACCTCGCGCAGCAGGGCGTGGAAGCGCCGGCTGTGATCGAAGTGCACGAGGTGGCACAGCTCGTGCAGCACGATGGCGTCGATCACCCCGACCGGAGCCATCACGAGACGGTAGCAGAACGAGAGCGTGCCGCCGTGAGAGCAGCTGCCCCAGCGGGTGGCGCGCTCGCCGATCACGATTTTGCGCGGCGTCACGCCGACGCGTGGCCAGAGCAGCAGCACCCGCCCCGTGATCACCTCGCGGGCGAGGCCGCGCAGCCAGCGTTCGAGATCGGGCCGCGGGTCGAGCAGACGGGCGGCCGGCAGCCTGGCCTCGAGGGTGCCGCCCAACAGATCGATCCGCGTGCGGACCCGGCCCTCGGCAAGCGGGGCCACGACCAGACGGCGCGGCTCCCCGAGCACCGGGATCTCCCGCCCCGTGGCCACTTCGCGCCGCACCGGCCCCTGCCTCACGCCGTAGATCTCCAGTTGCCGATCAAGCCAATCCGCGTGTTCGCGCAGGGCTCGCGCCACCTCGGACCGACCCATCCGGCGCGGCAGCACCACCACGAGCCCGTCGTCGTGCGTGATCCGGAGGGTGAGACGACGCGCCCGGTCGCTGCGCCGCACGCAGAAGCGGGCGGGGCGGCCGGCGATGAGCGTGACTTCGCTCTTCTCGGGGGCTCGGGGCATGCGATCTTCTCTCTCGCCACGCCCGTCCTAGCGGTCCTTGCCGTAGTTGGGCGCCTCCTTGGTGATGCGGACGTCATGCGGATGGCTCTCGCGCAGCCCCGCTCCGGTCACGCGCACGATCCGCGCCCGTTCCTGCAGCTCCCCGATGGTGCGGCAGCCACAGTAGCCCATGCCGGAACGGACTCCGCCCACAAGCTGGAACAGCACCTCGCGCATCAGTCCCTTGTACGGCACCTGCCCCTCGATCCCCTCCGGCACGAGCTTCTCGGGATCTTCGACCCCCTCCTGCCCGTACCGGTCGCGACTGCCGGCCTTCATGGCGGCGATCGAGCCCATGCCGCGGTACGACTTGAAGACCCGCCCCTCGTACAACACCTTCTCACCCGGCGACTCCTCCGTGCCGGCGAAGAGCGCGCCGATCATGACCGCGTCGGCCCCGACAGCCAGCGCCTTGGTCACGTCGCCGGAGTACTTGATGCCGCCGTCGGCGATCAGCGACACGCCGCGCGGGCGCGCCACCGCCGCGACATCCATGATGGCCGTCACCTGCGGCACCCCCACCCCCGACACCACGCGGGTCGTGCAGATCGAGCCAGGCCCGATGCCGACCTTCAGCGCGTTCGCACCCGCGGCGATCAGCGCCTCGGCCGCCGCCGCGGTGCCGATGTTGCCCGCCATCAGGCGCGCCTTCGGATGCGCCTTGCGCACGGCCTTCACGACGTTGATCACGTTGCGCGAATGGCCATGCGCGGTGTCGATCACGATCAGGTCAGCCCCCGCGTCGAGCAGCAGCCCTACGCGCTCGAGCGTCCCCTCGCCGGTGCCGACGGCCGCCGCCACCCGCAGTCGGCCGAGCTTGTCCTTGCAGGCATTGGGATAGTCGATGCGTTTCTGGATGTCCTTGACCGTGATCAGCCCGCGCAGCTCGCCCTCCGCATTGACGACCAGCAACTTCTCGATGCGGTGGCGGTGCAGGATGCGCGCCGCCTCGTCGAGCGTGGTCCCCTCGGGCGCCGTCACCAGGCCCTTGCTGGTCATGACCGCCGACACCGGCTGCGTGGTGTCCTCGACAAAGCGCAGGTCGCGGTTCGTCAGGATGCCCACCAGCCGCCGGCCGCGCGTGATCGGCACCCCCGAGATCCGGAAGCGCTTCATCATCTCCATGGCCTCGTGGATCGGCCGGTCGGGCCCGAGCGTGAACGGCTCGGTGATCATGCCGGACTCGCTGCGCTTGACCGCGTCCACGTGCTCGGCCTGCAGCGCCGCCGGCATGTTCTTATGGACGACGCCCAGCCCGCCGGACCGCGCCATGGCGATGGCCATCTCCGTCTCGGTGACGGTGTCCATCGCAGCCGAGAGCAACGGCACCGGCAGGGCGATGTCGCGAGCGACGCACGTGGAGGTGTCCACGTCGCGCGGCAGCACCTCCGAATAGTCCGGCAGCAGCAGGATGTCGTCGAAAGTAAGAGCTTCGCGGAGCGGCCCCCGCGGCGCGGCGGCCTTCTGCGGACGACTGGGCATGCCTCGTCCCCTTGTGCTGGGCGGCGGACGCCGCCGCGGTCAGCCCTTCATGACGCCGATGAAGGGCAGGTTGCGGAATTTCTCGTCATAGTCCAGACCGTAGCCGATGACGAATTCGCTGGGGATTTCGAAGCCGCTGTAGGCGACCGTCACGTCCTTCGTGCGCGCGCGCGTCTTGTCGAGCAGGGTGCAGACACGCAGGCTGCGCGGCGAACGGGTACCCAGCATATCGAGGAGATAGCCGATCGTCAGACCGGTGTCGACGATGTCCTCGACGATGAGAACGTCGCGCCCGGTGATGTTCGTCTTGAGATCCTTCTCGATCTTGACCACGCCGGTGCTCTGCTTGCCGCCGTGATAGCTCGAAATGGCCATGAAGTCCACCTCGTGCGGGATCGTCAGGCAGCGGGTGAGGTCGGCCAGAAAGACATACGACCCCTTGAGGATGCTCACGAGCACCGGAACGTCATCAGCGTAGTCGCGACTGATCTCGTTGCCGAGCTGGCGCACGCGCTTGTGGATTTCGTCTGACCGGATCAGAATCCGCTCGAGTTGCGGATGTTTGCGCAGCAGGTCGTCGTCGTCCCAGGTCACGGCCGGCCTCCGGACTGCGGCGCGCGCAGACGCGTGCGCTCGCGGATAATGTCGGCGATCTTCACCGCGATCAGGTCGATGGCCACGCTGTTGTGGCCGCCCTCGGGGATAATAATGTGGGCGTAGCGCTTCGACGGTTCCACGAACTGAAGATGCATCGGGCGCACGATCCCCAGATACTGCTCGATGACGGCCTGCACGGTGCGGCCGCGCTCGACGGTGTCGCGGCCGAGGCGTCGGATGAAACGCTCGTCCGCGTCGACATCCACGTAGAGGCGGATGTCCATCATGTCGCGCAGCCGCTCGTCCTCGAGAACGAGAATTCCCTCCACGAAGACGATGTCGGCCGGATCCAGGCGGACGGTGTCGAGCCGGCGCGAGTGCTGGGCGTAGTCGTAGGTCGGCACCTCCACCGGCTCACCGCGCTTGAGCGCCTGCAGGTGCGCCACCAGCAGCGACGTTTCGAAGGCGGCCGGGTGGTCGTAGTTGATGCGCGTCCGCTGTTCGAGGGGGAGGCGGGAATTATCGTGGTAGTAGGAGTCGTGGTGGATGATCAGCACAGTTTTGCCGGGCGCTGCTTCACGCACCCGGTGGGCGACCGTAGTCTTGCCCGAGCCCGAGCCGCCGGCGATCCCGATGATGACCGGCGGCAGGTGGGCGCCTCCGTTGGCATCCATGGGGGCGAAGATACCCGGTCGTGTCTGACCTGTCAATCGGGCCGCCGACAGGCTAGAATACCGCCCCGGGCGGGGCTCCCCGGACCGGTCCGTCCCGCCCGGGCGCTTTCCCGAACTCCTCCGCGGAGGCTCCATGCCTGTCAACAACCTGGTTTCATTGTTCGGCGTGGTATTCCTCGTCGGCGTCGCGTGGCTGCTCAGCAATGACCGCCGCCGGTTCCCGTGGCGCGTCGCGCTCTGGGGGCTCGGTCTGCAGTTCACGTTCGCGCTGATCCTGCTGCGCACCTCCTGGGGGCGCGTGGTTTTCGACGGGATGCGGGTCGCCATCAACCGGATCCTCGGCTTCACGGACGCCGGCAGCGCCTTCCTCTGGGGCAACCTCTTCCGCACCGGACCCGATCTGGTGCAGCACATCGGCTCCGGGCCGATGGGTCCCGGCTACTGGCAGGTCACCGACTCGGCCACCGGGCAGCTCATCCCGCTCGGCACCGTTTTCGTGATCCACGTCCTGCCGACCATCATCTTCTTCTCCAGCCTGATGGCGGTCCTTTACCACCTCGGGATCATGCAGCGCCTGATCGGCGGCGTAGCCTGGGTGATGCAGCGCACCATGGGCACGAGCGGGTCCGAATCGCTCTCCTGCGCGGCGAACATCTTCGTGGGCCAGACCGAAGCGCCGATGGTGATCCGACCCTACGTGGCCACGATGACGATGTCCGAACTGATGGCGGTCATGGTGGGCGGCTTCGCCACGATCGCCGGCGGCGTGATGGTGGCCTATGTGCGCTTCGGCGTCGATCCGGGCCACCTGCTGGCGGCGAGCGTGATGTCGGCGCCGGCGGCGCTCGTCATGGCGAAGGTGATGTACCCCGAGAAGGAGAAGTCGCGCACGGCGGCCGGCGCCCGGCTCGACATCCCGCGCGAGTACGCCAACGTGATCGACGCGGCCGCCGGCGGCGCCGGCGTCGGCCTGCGCCTGGCGGTCAACGTCTCGGCCATGCTGCTGGCCTTCATCGCCCTGGTCGCGATGATGAACTACGGACTCGGCTGGCTGCACACCTCGCTCCAGCAGATCTTCGGCTTCATCTTCGCGCCGTTCGCCTGGGCGATGGGCGTGCCATGGGGGGAGGCCCGCGCCTTCGGCAACCTGCTGGGCACGAAGATGGCCCTCAACGAGTTCGTGGCCTTCCTCGATCTGGCCAGGGCGACGGGCGACGGCACCCTGAGCCCGCGCAGCGTGGTGATCGGCACTTATGCCCTGTGCGGCTTCGCCAACTTCAGCAGCATCGCCATCCAGATCGGCGGCATCGGCTCGGTCGCGCCCGAGCGGCGCTCCGACGTGGCCAGGCTCGGCCTGAAGGCGATGTTCGCCGGCGAACTGGCCTCCTGGATGACGGCCACGATCGCGGGGATCCTGACGAGATAGTATCGGGAGAAGGAGGCCCTGTCGGAGCTGACCTGGGTTGGGCGAGCCTGGGTTGGTGCTGGCGGGGCCTTCCGTCTTCCTGCGGGCGGACGACAACCACCGCCATTGCGACCGCCGGGCGTGACGGTCCGCCTCAGATCTCCGTCAACTCCACGATCTGGGCCGTCACCGCGCCATCGACGATCCGCAGCCGCGCCACGGTCGCCGGCAGGGCGAAGCGACGCGGTCCGGCGCCGCCCGGATTGACGTAGAGCACGCCGTCCCGGCGCACGACCTCGGGCCGGTGCGAGTGGCCGCTGATCACCACCGCCACGCCGGCGACGACCGGGTCGAGGGTGAGCCGGGCGAGATCGTGGAGCACGTAGAGCCGCAGCCCGCCGACGACGACCGTCTCCTCCTCCGGCAGCTCCCGGGCCCAGGTCCTGTCGCAGTTGCCGCGCACCGCGTGGACGGGAGCGATCCGGCACAGTTCGTCGAGCAGCCAGCCGCCGACGATATCGCCGGCGTGCACGATCAGATCGCTGTCGGCAAGCGCCGCCACCGCCTCGGGCCGCAGCAGCCCGTGCGTGTCCGAAATCACCCCCACGACGGTCACCGCTCCGTTCATGTTGTCCTCTCCGCGCGCAGGATGCGCAGGGCATCCGCCGCCGTGTCCGGCGTCACCGCGCCGGCCTGCCACACCAGGCGGGGCCGCAGATCCCAGCGGGCAGCTACGGCCTCGACCAGGCCGGGGCGCACGGCCAGCACGACCAGCGCGCCAGCGCGCGTCCAGACCGGCGGCAGCACCGGCGCCCAACCCTCCCCACGCAGCTCCAGCGGACCGATCTCGTCGACCATGACCACGTCGCACCGGTCCGACGCAGCCAGCGCCGCGCGCCCCAGCGCCAGCCCCTCCGCGCGGAACCGGAACGGTCCGACGGCGGGATCCCCCGCGCCACCTTCCGTCCGGCAGAGCGGCGCCGTGGCGCCGGTGGTCAGGGCGACGATGTCGTAACCGACGCGGTCGCCGTCGACGCGAACGACCGGCGCCGCGAAACCGCCCACCGTCAGCCCCTCGGAGCGCAGGCGGTCGGCCAGGCCGAGGAGCAGCGTGGTCTTGCCCGCTCCGCTGCCGCCGGTCAGCACCACCACCACGGCGGCGGCTCGCGTCGGTCCGCCGGCGATTTGCTCCAGCCACGCAGCAGCGCCCGCCAGCACACCGCCGAGCACCCGCACGGGACGACGCAGCAGGCGCCGTTGATCGCCGAGCAGGGCGGTCATCACCGGCAGCGCCTGGAACGCGACGCCCAGCGCCTCCGGCAGGCGCCCCAGCGGCCCGCCCAGGCACCGCCTCAGGACCGCCGGGTTGCGCAATTCGATCCCCACCGCGCCGAAAACGGTGACCACCAGCATCGCGCGCAGCGCCATGGCCGTACCGGTCGCCAGACCCGACCCGCCGCCACGGCCCGACAATCGGCCCAGCACGACACCGGCCAGCAGCGACACCGCCACGATCTCCACCCAGAGACGCGGCCGCGCCAGCCGCGTGCGCAGGCGCGGGTAGCGCACGAGGGCGAGCCCGAGGTAGCCGAGAATCGCGCCGGCCGCGACCGGCAAAGGCAGCCGCGCCAGCGCCGTGAGCCCGCCCGTCAGCGCCACGGCGTGGCCCGCGAGCAGGAGCGGGGCGTAGCGCTGCTCGGCCGTGGCGAACGGATCGCGCGCGGCGCCGATCGCCGCCGGGAGCGCCGCGACCGGGGCCGCGGCGGCGCTGCGTCCGACCGCCATGCCGAGCCACGCCGCCAGCCCGCCAGCCAGGCCGCTCAATCCGGCCAGCGCGGCCAACAAGTTCACCGGCCCCAGCGCCTCGACCCGCAGGACGCGGGCGGCGAAGGCGCACAGCGCCACATACAGCCGCCCGGCGTCCGGCCCATAGGTGACGAGCAGACCGGCCGCCTTGTGAGCCAGCGGCTCGAGCGTGGCCAGGGCGCCGCCGACCAGCCATCCGGCGGCATTGCGGCCAAGCAGCCGCACCCCCCCCTCGAGCAGAAAGCCCTCAGCCACGATGGCCACCATCGGACCGAGAATCACCGCGCTGGGCGAGAGCGACTTGAGCAGGGCGCAGACCACGCCGGCGCGCCAGATCAGGCCGCGATCCGGCCACAGCCGGCTGCCCGAAACGCAGAGACAGACCCCGATCGCGGAAAGCGCCGCGCCGGTCAGCGGGAACTGCACGTTGTGCAGGAAGCTGCCCAGGACGATCTCCACCGCCGCCCAGACGCTGCCGAGCACGGCCGCTCGCAGCCAGACCGCCGGCAGTGGCCGCGTCTCCCGCGGTGGCGCCACTTCAGCCGCCCCGCCGCCGCGACGGCGCGCGGCCACCCAGCTCGGCGTGACGCGGGCAGTCCACGGTATGATCGTTCACCATGCCGACCGCCTGCATGTGCGCGTAGACGATCGTCGAGCCGACGAACTTGAAGCCGCGCCGGATCAGGTCGCGGCTCAGGGTGTCGGACTCGGCGGTGCGCGCGGGGACCTCCGCCGGCTCGCGCCAGGCATTCTGGCGCGCAACGCCGCCTGCGAACCCCCACTGGTACGCGGCGAAACCGCCGAACTCGTCCTGCACGCGCAGGAACGCGCGCGCGTTCGTGACCGCGGAGGCTATCTTGAGCCGGTTGCGGATGAGTCCCGGGTTGCCCAGCAGCGATTCCACCCGGCGGGCCGTGTAGCGCGCCACGCGCGCCGGATCGAAGCCGTCGAAGGCCTCGCGGTAGGCCGCGCGCCGGGAGAGTACGAGATCCCAGCTGAGCCCCGCCTGCGCCCCCTCGAGCACGAGGAACTCGAACAGCGCGCGTTCGTCGTGCAGCGGCACGCCCCACTCGGCATCGTGGTAGGAGGCGAGACGCTCGTTGCGCGCCCAGGCGCAGCGACCAACCGCCGGCGGGATCGCGGACCCGGTTGGTGCCGACCTGGCGGTCATCGCGTCGCGCCCGTCCTATCTGGGGAAACCGACGGTCTGGGCCAGCGCTATGCGCTGAGAGGACCGCAGGTCGAAAGCCTTTGCCAGCGCCGGCCGGTCGATCGAAGCGCGCACGACAGTGGCCAGCCCTTCGGAGGCGCAGAACAGGTAGACGTTTTGCGCGATGAAAGCGGCGTCGGCCGCGGCGTAGGTGTCGAACAACTCCGGCTTCGCCCCCTCCATGCGGGAGGTTTCGGCCACGTAGACAAAGTTCAGCGGCGCCACGGCGACATACGACTGCGTGCCGGTCACGCCGCGCAGATCGCCCCCCATCACCGGCTCCAGGGCGTGAGCCGCGGCAGCATACAGATAGACGCCGTCCGGCAGGACGACATAGATGTCTACCTCCTGCCAGTTGCGCGCCGAAGGGGCCGTGCGCTTGCCGGGCTCGGCTCGATTGATCCCGCAGGCGGCCCAGAGCAGGTCGGAGAGGAGTTGGGCCGGCAGCATCCGATCGCCAAAATCGCGGTCCGAATGGCGCCGGCGCAGCGCGTCGAGCAGCGGCAGGCCGCCGGTCGTGCGCGGCGCCGGCAGAACGATCCTCGCCGGCAGCGCCACGCGGGCCGTTCCGGAATCGGCCGGCGCTCCTGCACCGGCGCGGGAAGCTGCGGGCGCCACCAGCATCCCCGCAAACAGGATGAGCACGAAGAGGCTGCGCGTCCCGATACCCATGGCTGACCGCCTCCAAGGCTGCGCAAGTCCAGCTTCCGGCGGAGCGTCCAGCCCGGCGCGCAACCCGCTCTCCGGAATGGAGCATGCCGGTTTTCGCGCCGGATTACAAGTGGGCCGACACGACCGACGGGCCGGACTCCTCGTCCTCGTCAAGATGCGGATTCGTGAAGCGCGCCAGCAGATCGTACACGACCGGCACGAGCACGAGGGTAAGGAACGTCGACGCCAGCATGCCGCCCACCACCGCCACGCCCAGGGGCATGCGCGACTCGCCGCCAGCCCCGAGGCCGAGAGCGATCGGCAGGATTCCGAAGATCGTCGAAAACGATGTCATCAGGATCGGCCGCAACCGGATGGCCGCGGCGTTGCGGACCGCCTCGCGGATCGGCTCGCCCCGGGCCCGCCGCTGGTTGGCGTACTCGACGATCAGGATGGCGTTCTTGGTGACCAGGCCGATCAGCATGATCAGGCCGATCTGCGAGTAGATGTTCAGGCTCTGCTTCAGGGCGAAGAGCGCGATCAGCGCCCCCACCACGGCGAGCGGCACCGAGAGCAGGATCGTGAAGGGGTGGATGAAGCTCTCGAACTGCGCCGCGAGCACCAGGAAGATGAAGACCACGGCGAGACCGAACAGCAGGTTGAGGCTCCCCTGCGATTCGCGGTACTCGCGCGACTGCCCTTTCAGTTCCCGTTTCACGCCGGCCGGCAGATCCTCGCGCCAGACCTTGTCCAGGGCGTCGAGGGCCGTGCCCAGATCCATGCCGGGCGCCAGGCTGGCCGTGATGGTGGCCGAGCGGACGCGGTTGTAATGGTTCAGTTCCTTCGGCGCCACCGTCTCCTGCACGCGCACCACGTTGGCCAGCTGCACGAGGCCGCCGCTGCCGCGCAGCCAGATCTCCGGAATCACCTCAGGTGTGGCGCGGTTGCCGGGTCGCATCTGGACGACCACGTCATACTGCTTGGACCCGCGCTTGAAATTGCCGACCACGCGGCCGCCCAGCAGCGACTCCAGGGTCGAGCCGATGTCGCTGACCGAAACCCCGAGCTGGGCCGCCCGCTCGCGATCGATGGCGATGTCGAGCTGCGGCTTGTTCAGGCGCAGGTCGACGTCGAGGTTGGCCAGATAGCCCAACTGCTGCGCCTTGCCCATCATGATGCTGACGGACTGCCCCAGCTGCTCGTAGCTCTCGCCCTGCAGCACGTATTCGACGGGCGAGAAGTTGAACTCGCCGCCGAGGCTCGGCGGGTTGATCACGAAAGCGAGCACGCCGGGAATCCCGAGCAGTTGCGGGAACAGCTCCTGCACCAGCTGCTGCTGCGATTTCTTCCGCTCCCCGGTGCGTTTGAGATTCAGGAACAGAAACCCGTCAGTGACACGCCCGGGGCCGTTGAAACCGAGGCCGATGGCGCTGAACAGCCCCTCGCGCTCCGGCAGCGGCAGCAGCCGATTCTCCACCTGGCGCATGTACCGATCGGTGTAGTCCAGCGTCGAGCCCTCGGGCGCCAGCACGATCCCGAAGGCCGCGCTGCGATCCTCCGTCGGCACGAGTTCACGCGGCAGGAGCCGGTAGGTGAACAGCGCCAGGCCGACCATCAGCGCGGCCGACACCAGCACCAGCGCGCGGTGTCCCAGACACCAGCGCAGGGTCGCTTCGTACAGCCGGTTGATGCCGTTGAAGAACTTCTCGAAACTGCGCTCGGCCCAGGAGCCGCGCCGGCCCATCAGCGGCTGCAGCAGACGCGAGCAGAGCATCGGCGTGAGGGTCAGCGCCACGAAGCCCGAGATCAGCACCGCCACGGCGACCGTGATGCCGAACTCGCGGAACAGCCTCCCCACCGAGCCGGTGAGGAAGGAGAGCGGGATGAACACCGCCACCAGCGCCACCGTGGTCGCGATGATGGCGAAGCCGATCTCCTGCGACGCGTCGAAGGCGGCGCGCCGCCGCGTCTTGCCCATCTCCATGTGCCGGTGGACGTTCTCCAGGACGACGATGGCATCGTCCACCACCAGCCCGATGGCGAGCACGAGCGCCAGCAGCGTCAGGATGTTGACCGTGAATCCGAGCGCCAGGGCCACCGTCGCCGCGCCCACGATGGAGATCGGGATCGCCAGCACCGGGATGATGGTGGCGCGCAGGCTCTTGAGGAAGACCAGGATGACCAGAGCCACCAGCGCGATGGCGATCAGCAGCGTGTCCTTGACCTCGTGGATCGACTCGCTGATGAAGAGCGACGAATCGTAGGCGATTTCGAGCGACATGCCGGGCGCCAGATTGCGCCGCAGCTCCGGCAGGGCGGCGCGGACCGCCGACGCCACTTCGATCGTGCTGGCCTTGCCCTGCTTCACCACGCCCAGACCGACCGCGGTGCGCCCGTTGAAACGGGTCACCGAGCGTTCGTCCTCCGGCCCGACCACGACCTCGGCCACGTCGCTCACGCGCACGATGTCGTCGCCATCGCGCGCCACGATGATCGCCCCGAACTCCCCGGGCTCCGTCAGATCGCCCCGGGTGCGGACCGAGAACTCCCGTTGCGATCCCTCCACGCGCCCGGCGGGGATCTCCGCGTTCTCAGCGTCGAGGGCCCGTTCGACGTCGCCGGGTGTCAGGCCGTGCGCCGCCAGGCGCCGCGGATCGAGCCAGACCCGCATGGCGTAACGCCGTTCGCCGCCGATGAAGACCGAGCCGACACCCGGCAGCCGCTGCAGCTTGTCCTTGAGAACGCGGTCGGCCAGCTCCGACAGTTCGAGCGTGCCGTGGCTGTCGCTCACGAGCGCCATCCAGACGATCGGCTGCGCGTTCGTATCCACCTTTTCCACGGTCGGATCTTCGGCCTCGCGCGGCAGCCGGCCGCGCACGCGGGAGACACGGTCGCGCACGTCGTTGGAGGCCTCGTCCACATCGCGGTTCAGCTCGAACTCGATCGTGATGACCGAACCCTGCTCGCGGCTGGACGAGGACAACGACTTCACGCCCTCGAGCGTGGAGAACTCCTCTTCGAGGATCTCGGTGATCTCCGTCTCGACGACGCTCGGGCTCGCGCCGCGGTAGATGGTCACCACCGAAACGATCGGCGGATCGATGTCAGGGTACTCGCGCACCGGCAGGCGGGTGAACGAGATCACGCCCAGCAGGACGATCGCCAGGCTCATCACCGTGGCGAAGACAGGGCGCTTGATGGAGATCTCACTCAGCTTCATCGCGTCTCTCCCCCGGCGCCGCCCGCCGGGATCGGCATGACCTTCGCCCCCGGGAACAGCTTCTGGTGCCCGGTGCGCACGATCATGTCGCCGACGGCGAGACCGTCGAGAACCTCCACTGAAGCCGCCTGGCGCAGACCGAGCGTGAGTGGCGCCGGCACGACGGTGCTGTCCGCCTTGATTACATAGACCAGCTGCCGTTCGCCCTGCGCGAAAACCGCCTCGCTCGGCACGACGAGGGCCTCCGGACGCTCGCTCAGCACGATCGACACGTCGGCCGACATGCCGGGGCGCAACTGGCTTTCGGGATTGGCCACCTGCGCCACGATGCGCACGCTGCGCGTCCCCGCATCGACGATCGGATCGAGGACCTCTATCTCCCCCTGCAGCCTGGCGTCGGGAAACGCGGGCGAGGTCACCGTCACCGCAGCCCCCTGGCGCAGCTGGCCCAGGTAGCGCTCCGGCGCGGTAAACCGGATGCGCAGCTGGTCGAGGCGCGCCAGTTCGGTGATGGCGTCGCCGGCGTGCAGATAATGTCCCACACTGACACGCCGGGAGCCGACGGTGCCGGCGAACGGGGCGGTTACGCGGGTCTTGGCCAGCCGGGACCGCGCCACCGACAGGTCCGCGTCCGCCACCCGGACGGCGGCCTGCGCGTCGTCGAGGTCCTGGGGGGAACCGGCGTTCTGCGCCACGACCGCCTGCACCCGCACGAACGCGGCGCGACGCTGGTCGCGCACCGCCTCCGCGCGGTCGGCCTCGGCCTTGGGCTGGACATCGTCGAGTTGGGCGATCAGCCCGCCGCGGTCGATCCTGCCCCCCTCCCGGAACGGCAGGCCGGTCACCTGCGCGTCGATTTCCGACACGACGACAATCTGCTCCACCGCCTCGATGGTGCCCACGGCGGCAAAGCGGTCGGTCACGGTCTCTTGCGTCACGGTCGCGGTCTCGACCGGCATGGGCGGCATCTTGAACTGGCCCTGCTGCTGCTTGCGCGCGCAGCCGGACCCGATCGCGAGCGCCATCAGCGCCGCGAGAAAAATCGACTGACGAAGGTGGCTCACTGCACCGTCTCCTTTCCAGGATACGCGTTGGCGGTCAGGCGGCGCAGTTGCGCCGCCGCCCGGGCCGCCCGCACGAGCGCCTGCGAGAAGCGCTGCTGGGCCGACGCGAGGTCGGCGCCCAGCCGGGCCAGTTCGAAGGCGGTCGTGCGCCCCGCGCGAAATTCCAGCACACCGATCCGGACCTGTTCCTGCGACGCCGCCACGCCTTCGCCCGCGACCTCCAGGCGCCGCCGGCCGTGCGCCAGTTCGCGGCAGGCGGAGCGCACCCGCTCCTCCAGCGCGCGCCGCTGCGCCTCGAGCCCGTGCTCGGCCCGCGCCACCTCGGCGCGCCAGACATCGCGCGCGCCGCGATCGCGGCGTCCGCCCAGCGGCAGTGAGAAACTGACGCCGACCGTCCAGTCGGGGTACGTCCGGTCGAGCACCTGGCTCACGCTCTCGCCCCGGCCGCCGGTCGTGACGGTCTGCAGGGTCTCGGGCGGATCTCCGAACGGGATGACCACCTGGCGCCCTTCGCCAGCAAGGCCGCTGCCGCCGAAACTGCCGAACAGATCGAGTTGCGGCAGCACATCGCGCGCCGCGGCCCGTTCGCGGGCGCGCAGCGCCGCCACCGACTGCGCCGCGGCGGCCAGTTCGAGATTCCCGCGCCCGGCGGCCGTCACGAGCAGTTCCTCGTCTGGCGCCACGAACGCGGCCGGCGGTTCGTCCACGGCCCGGAAGCGCCACGCTGTCCCCTCGGGCCGCCGCCCGAGCAGCGTGCCGACCCGGTCGGACGCCGCGTCGAGCGCCTCTTCGCGATCGAGCAACCCCTGTTCCTGCTCGGCCACGAAGACCCGCGCACTCGCCGTCTGGCCCGGCCCGACGAGACCGGCCTGCTCGCGCAGCTGCGTCTCGGTGAGGATCGACTGCGCGCGATCGCGGATCAGCGTCTGCACCGCGAAATCCCGCGTCGCCGCGTACAGCTCCCAATAGGCCACCTCGACCGTGGCGCGTACCCCGAGCAGGACGTCGTCGTGGCGCGCCACGGCGGCCGCCAGTTCCCGCTCGCTCGCGTCCAGCGCAGCCCGGGCGGCGGGGCCGGCGCCCCGCAACAGCGGCTGGCGCAGCTCGAGCCGTCCGGCGGCGTCGTATTCCGGATTCAGCGAGGCGAACGCATTGTTGGTCTCGCGCCTGACGCTGGTGAGCGAGCCGGTCAGCTGCGTGCCCCAGCGCGCCCGCCAGCGGGCTCCCAAAGCGCCGCTGGTCTCGTCGGTCGTGAGCACATCAGCCCCGGCGAACAGCGAGGCGGTCGGCGTGTCGGCACTCAGCCGCTTCCACTCCCCGAACAGCTCGGGGTCGAAGGCGCCCCGCTCCCGGCGCACCGCGGCGCGCGCGGCGGCGAGCATGGCCCGCGCACTCCGCGCGTCGGTCGAACCGTCGGCCGCCTCGATCAGCGCCCGCTCGAGCGTCAGCGGCGCCCCTTCGATGCGCGCAAGCGCGTTGACCAGGGCGCTGTCGGGATTGCTCTCCAACGGCACGGCGGTCCGGGCGCCAGGAGCCAGACCGGCCAGGCAGGCCGCCGCGACGACAGCCGCGGCGAAACCGACCGGTCGCACCCCGGAACGCAGCATAGGGAGTCGCGAGGTCACGATCATGGAGACAGGCCTCCGAAGGGGGTGGGCTGGCAACGCGGGCAGGCAGCCGCCGCCGGAATAATCCGGCAAGTATAACCACACAACGTGGCAAACGCACGCCGGGAGAGGGTCTTGCGATGAGAACTCCAATCAGATTTCAGCCCCGGCTCGCCGAGGGCTGAACGCCCCCCTGCAGACTGAAACCGTGCCGACGTGCTAACGTGCTCCGGTCCGGCCGGCCGGCCGGAGCAACCTGCCGGTCATCCGCGACGCCAACCCCGGAGGCCCCCCATGTCCAGCCTCATCCGCGCCCACGGCCCACTCATTGCCCTGCTGCTCGGAGGTTGCCTCATGACCGCCGCGGCCGCCACCGGCGCCGACCGCCCCACCGGACGGCCGTTCGCCACCCGCTCGCCGGTTCTGGCCACGCACGGCATGGTCTGCGCCAGCCAGCCGCTGGCCGCGCAGATCGGACTCGACATCCTGCGGCGGGGCGGCTCGGCCGTGGACGCGGCCATCGCCGTCGATGCGGCGCTCGGCCTGATGGAGCCGACGAGCTGCGGGGTCGGCGGCGACCTGTTCGCCATCGTCTGGGACACGCGCAGCGGCCGCCTGTACGGCCTCAACGCCAGCGGCCGCGCACCGCAAGCCATGACCATCGCGCGACTGCGCGCCGCCGGCATCGTCGACCGCCTGCCCGATTACGGCCCCTTCACCGTGACCGTGCCGGGCTGCGTGGACGGCTGGAGCTCGCTGCACGCGCGGTTCGGCCGGCTGCCCCTGCGCGAGCTGCTCGCCCCCGCGATCGGCTACGCGCGCGACGGCTTCCCGGTCACGCCGGTCATCGCCCACTACTGGGCGCTGAGCGCAACGCGATATCCCGAGTCTCCCCGCTTCGCGGCCACCTTCCTGCCGGGCGGCCGCGCGCCACGGGCCGGTGAGCTGTTCCGCAACCCCGATCTCGCCGCCACGCTCGAGACGATCGCCGGCGGCGGCCGCGACGCCTTCTACGCCGGCGACCTGGCGCGGCGCATCGCTGGCTGCGTGCAGGAGGCGGGCGGCTGGCTGACCGTTGAGGATCTCGCCGCGAACCGCCCGCAGTGGGTCGATCCCATCGCCACCGCCTACCGCGGCTACGACGTCTGGGAGCTGCCGCCCAACGGCCAGGGGGCCTGCGTCCTGCAGATGCTCAACCTGCTCGAGCCGTACGACCTCGCGCGGCTCGGCTTCGGCTCGGCCGAGCATCTCCACCTGCTGGCCGAGGTGAAGAAGATCGTCTACGCGGACCGCGCCGTGTTCTACGCCGACCCGGTGTTCGCCGGGCTGCCGCTGGCGCGACTGCTGAGCCGCGACTACGCGCGCGGGCGGCTTACGCTCTACGATCCGCAGCACGCCGCGCTCGCGGTGCCTCCCGGCGACCTGCCGTTGCGCCGGCTCGGCGCCCCGCCGGAGCACAATGACACCGTGTACCTGACGGTCGTCGACGCCGACCGCAACGCCGTTTCCCTCATCCAGAGCAACTACGCCGGCTTCGGCAGCGGCCTCGTGCCGGAGGGGGCCGGCTTCGGGCTGCAGAACCGCGGCAACCTCTTCGCGCTCGACCCGGCGCACGCCAACGCCCTCGCCCCCGGCAAGCGCCCGTTCCACACCATCATCCCGGCCATGGTGACGAAGGACGGCCGCGCCGTCTTCTCGTTCGGCGTCATGGGCGGCGACATGCAGCCGCAGGGGCATGTCGAGGTGCTGTGCAACATCCTCGACTTCGGCATGGACGTACAGGAGGCGGGCGACGCTCCGCGCCTGCGCCACACCGGCTCGCAGGAGCCGACCGGCGAGACGATGACCGACGGCGGGCTGCTGCATCTCGAGCGCGGCTTCGCTCCGGAAGTGGTGGCCGAGTTGCAGCGCCGCGGCCACCGATTCGGCGATCCCGCGGTCTCCTACGGCGGCTATCAGGGGATCTGGATCGACTGGGAGCTCGGCGTCCTGCGCGGCGGCAGCGAATCGCGCAACGACGGCTGCGCCGTCGGTTACTGACGGCGCGCCCGAGACGATGACGCCGGAGCCACCGCCCCCCGCGATCTCCCCGTTCCCCCGCGCCCGCGGCGGTGTTATGGTCCGCGCGGAATATCCGTCCGGAAACCGCGCCAGGGAGAGGTCATGTCCCGCCTGAGACTGCAGCCGTTGCCCGCCTACACGTCCGCCTGCGAAATCCGCGTGCGCACGACCGACCTCAACTACGGCGGCCATCTCGGCAACGACCGGCTGCTCGCGCTCGTGCACGAGGCGCGCGTGGACTTCCTCGCCACGCACGACTGGTCGGAGCTGGACTGCGCCGGCGCGCAGCTGATCATGGCCGACGCGGCGATCGTCTTCCAGGCCGAGGCGTTCGCCGGCGACCTGCTGCGCGTGGAAACGGCCGCTGGCGAGCCGACCCGCGTCGGCTTCCGGCTGTTCCACCGCCTGACCCGCCGGCCGGACGGCGCCGCGGTGGCGCTCGTCGAGACCGGTCTGGTCTGCTTCGACTACGCGGCCGGGCGGCCGGTGCCGCTGCCGGAGGCGGTGCGCGCCCTCTGCGCGACCGGCCCGGAAGCGTGAGCGCCATGCCGACTCCCGAGCGTCTCACCAGCCTGCAGAATCCGCGCGTGAAGGAGCTGCTCGGCCTGCGCGACCGCCGTGACCGGGATGCGCGCGGCCTCACGCTGATCGAGGAGCCGCGCGTGATCCGACGCGCACGCCGCGCCGGCTATCCGTTCATCGAGGTCTGGTACTGCCCCGAACTGCTCGACACGGTCGATCCCGGGTTGCTGGAGTTCCTGCGCGCCGGCGAGCCGTTCGCGGCCATCGAGGTCAATCAACCGGTGATGGCGAAGATCGCCTACAAGGAGAAGCCGGAGGGAGTGCTGGTGGTGGCGCCGCAGCAGCGCCTGACGCTCGACCGGCTGACCCTGCCGGAGGCGCCGCTGCTGCTGGTGCTCGAGGCGGTGGAAAAACCGGGCAACCTCGGCGCCATCCTGCGCGTGGCCGACGGCGCCGGCGCCGACGCCGTCATCGTCTGCGACCCCGGCACCGACATCTTCAATCCCAACGTCCTGCGCGCCTCCACGGGCGCCTTCTTCACCGTGCCGGTCGTGGAGGAGGACGCCAGCCGCGTCCGCTCCTGGCTGCGCGAAAAGCGGATCCGCGGCGTGGCCACCACCCCCGCCGCCGCCGCCCCCTACACCGACGCGGACCTGCGCGGCCCCGTTGCCATCCTGCTCGGCGCCGAGGACCGCGGCCTGTCCGACGAGTGGCTGATGCGCGCCGATCTGCAGGTGCGCATCCCGATGCGCGGCGAAGCCGATTCGCTCAACGTCTCGGTCACGGCCGCCCTGATGGCCTACGAGGCGATGCGGCAGCGCCAACTGCCGCCGGGATCCGACCGCACCGGCTGACGGCATCAGACAGCACGTGTCGCGGCCGCCACCGTCCGCCGCTCCAGAGCGTGCCACAGCACCGGCAGCACGATCAGCGTCAGCAGCGTCGAGGTCACGATCCCCCCCATCACGATCGCCGCCAGCGGCTTCTGGATGTCGGCGCCGGAGCCGGTCGCCAGCAGCATCGGCAGGTGCCCGATGAAGCTGGTGAGCGCGGTCATGAAGAGCGGCTTGAAGCGCAGGTCGCACCCCTCCACCACCGCCTCGGCCGGCGTGCGTCCCGCCTCGCGCAACTGACGCAGGAACGCCAGCAGCACCACGCCGTTCTGCACCGCGATGCCGAGCAGGACGATGAACGCCACCGCCGCCGACACCGACAGGTGCATCCGCAGGGCGACGGCCGCCGCCACCCCCCCCACGAGCGCGAACGGCAGGTTGAGGATCACGAGCAGCGCATTGCGCGCCGAACCGAGCGCCCCGTACAGCAGCCCGGCGATCAGCACCAGCGCCAGCGGCAGCACCAGGGCGAGCTGCCGCATCGCCCGCTGCTGGTTCTCGAACTGGCCGCCGTAGGCGAGCCAGTAGCCGGGCGGCAGCCCCGCCTCCACCTCGCTAAGGCGGGCCCGCACGTCGGCCACGAAGCCGCCCAGGTCGCGCCCGCGCACGTTCGCCTCTACGACGACCCGTCGCGCGCCGTTCTCCCGGCTCACCTGCGCCGGCCCCTCCCGCGGGACGAAGCGCGCCACCTGCCCCAGCGGCACCCGCTCGCCCCCCGGCCCGACCAGCAGCAGCCCGGCCAGCGCGGCCACATCGCCCCGATCCGCCTCGGGGTAGCGCACCACGATCGGATGACGGCGCTCCCCCTCCACCAGCGTGCCCACCTGCCGCCCCGCCACCCCCACCGCGAGCAGCTCGCCCAGGTCGGCGGCGTTCAGGCCGTAGCGCGCCAGCGCGTGCCGGTCCGGCTCGACGACCAGCTCGGTCATGCCGGCCACCTGCTCCACCTTGACGTCGCCGGCCCCCGGCACGTCCATCAGGATGGCCGCGGTGCGGTCTGCGATCTCCTTCAGCCGCCCCAGATCCGGCCCGAACACCTTTACCGCCAGATCGCTCTTCACGCCGGAGATCAACTCGTTCACCCGCAGGGCGATCGGCTGGGAAAACGAGTAGCGCAGCCCCGGCACGCGCGACAGTTCGGCGTTCATCGCCGCCACGAGCGCGTCGCGGTCGCGTCCGGCGCCCCACTGGCGACGCGGCTTGAGCATGACGAACAGGTCGGTCTGCTCCGGCCCCATCGGATCCTCGGAGATCTCCGCCCGCCCGCTCTTGGCCACCACCGTGGCCACCTCCGGGAAGCGCAGCAGCCGTCGCTCCAGCTCCCCCGCCACCGCCACCGACCCGGCGAGCGAGGCGTTGGGCAGCCGCACGACATTGATCGCCAGCGCCCCCTCGTCGAGCGTCGGGATGAACTCCGTGCCGAGCCGCGGCACCAGCGCCACCGCCGGCAGCAGGGTCGCCAGCGCCAGCGCCAGGGTGAGGCGCGGCCGCGCCAGGGCTCCCCGCAGCAGCACGAGGTAGCCGTTGTGGAAGCGCCGCACGACGCCGAACTCCCGCTCCGGTCGCCGCGCCAGGAAAGTCTCCGCCAGCACCGGAATCACGGTCAGCGCCACCGCGAGCGAGGCGAGCAGGGCGAACAGCAGCGTCAGCGCGAGGGGACGGAACATCTTCCCCTCGACCCCCTGCAGCGTCAGCAGCGGCACCAGCACCAGCGCCATGATCAGCACCGAGAAGGCGACCGGCCGCGCCACCTCCGTCAGCGCCGCCACCGCCACCTCGCGGCGCGACCGTTCCGGCGCGGCCCGCGCCAGGTGCCGACGCACGTTCTCCACGATGACGATCGAGGCGTCGACCACCATGCCGACCGAAAACGCCAGACCGCCCAGGCTCATCAGGTTAGCCGAGAAGCCGGCGGCCCCCATGATCAGGAACGCCACGAGGAAGGTCAGCGGCAGCGAAAGCACGACGATCAGCGCCGTGCGCACCTCGGCCAGGAACAGGCAGAGCACCAGGATCACGAACAGGCCACCCAGCAGCAGCGCGTCGGTGACCGTGCGCACGCACGCCTCGATCAGTCCGGTGCGGTCGTAGAAGACGTCCAGCCGCGCTCCGGCCGGCAGCGCCGCGCCGATGGCCGCCACCGCCGCCTTGACCCGCTCCACGACCGTGCGCGAGTTCTCGCCGCGCAGCATGATGACCATGCCGGCGACCGTTTCGCCGCGCGCGTCGCGGGTGACCGCCCCCTGCCGGGTCATCGCCCCCTCGAAAACCTCGGCCACGTCGCCCACCGTGACCGCCGCCCCGTCCCGCGCGCGCAGCACGACCCGGCCGATGTCGTCGACGCTGCCGAACAGGAGATGGCCGAGCACGTAGGTCTGTTCCCAGCCGTGCACGATGAAGCCGGCGCCGACGTTGGCGTTGTCGCGCGCCAGCGCCTCCACGACGTCTCGCGGCGTCAGGCCGTACTCGGCGAGCCGCCCCGGCTGCAGGCGCACGTCGACCTGCCGCACCAGCCCGCCGAAGCTGTTCACCTCGGTCACGCCGCTCACGGCGCGCAGCCGCGGCGCCACGAGCCAGTCCTGGATCGCCCGCCGCTCGGTCAGGGTGAGACTGTCCCCCTCCACGGTGTACTGGAAGATCTCGCCGAGGCCGGTGCTCAGCGGCGCCAGCTCCGGCTCGAGCCCCGCCGGCAGCGCCTCGCGCGCCTCCTGCAGCCGCTCGAACACGACCTGCCGCGCGAACCACGGGTCGGTGCCGTCGGTAAACACCACCACCACCTGAGACAGCCCGGCCCGCGACAGCGACCGCACCAGTTGCAGCCGCGGCAGCCCCCCCATGCGCTGCTCGAGCGGGTACGAGACCCGCTGCTCGACCTCCTCGGCGCCGAGCCCCTCGGCCCGGGTCAGGACCATCACCTGCACGTTGGTAACGTCCGGGAAGGCATCCACCGGCAGGCGCTGCCAGACGGCCGCGCCGACCGCGGCGATCAGCGCGCCGCACACCAGCACCGGCCAGCGACGCGCCAGCAGGGCGACAAACCAGCGATTCATCGGCGTCGTCCTCCGGTACGGGTCAGTCGGCACAGCCGGCGCCCATCTTGGCGCGCAGCACATCGGACTTGAGCAGGAACGCGCCGCGTGCGGCCACGACCTGGCCCGGCGCCAGCCCGCCGGCGATCTCCACCCACCCGCCCTCCGCGCGGCCGGTCGTGACCGGCCGGCGCAGGAAGTACCCCGGCCGCGCCGCCACGAAGACGAAGGAGCGCCCCGCGTCCTCGAGCACCGCCTCGGCCGGCACGGCGAGGGCACGCGCGGCGCCCGGCAGCCGCAGGCGGACATGCGCGAACATCCCCGGACGCAGCAGCCCCTCCGCGTTGTCCACGACGATGCGCGCCCGCGCGGTGCGGGTGCTCGCGTCGAGCGTGCCGCCAATGGTGTCGAGCCGCCCCTTCAGCACCCGGTCCGGCGCAAAGTGCAACGTCACCTCCGCCGGCACCTCCCCCGCCGCGCGCGCCGCCAGCAGCGGCCCGATCTCGTGCTCGCGCAGGTTCGCCAGCACCCACATCCTGGAGACGTCCGCCACCAGCAGCAGCGGCTGGTCCGCCGTCACCTGCCGGCCCGGTCCGAGCTCGCGCTCGAGCACGGTCCCGCCCAGCGGGGCCGTCACGGTCAGGAGCGGCGCGCCGTCGGGGTCGCGCGCGAGCGCCTCCAGCCCCGCCGCGTCCAGGCCGTGCGCCCGCATCCGCTCCGCCGCGGCCATCTCGGCGGCCGCTGCGCGCGCCCGCTCCGCCTCCGCCTCCAGCAGGTCCTTCCGCGGGCAGATCCCCTGCGCGTGGAGCTCGGCCTCGCGCGCCGCCGCCGCCCGCGCCAGCGCGTGCCCCGCCCGCGCCTGCAGCCAGACCGCCCGCTCCTGTGCCCAGGCGGGGCTGGCGATCCGCAGCAGCGGCTGTCCCCGCTGCACGACGCTCCCCACGTCCACCAGCACCTCGCGCACCGTGCCGTCCGCGCGCGACGTCACCCGCACGGCCCGCTCCGCGTCGAGCTGCGCCTCGCCGTCCAGCTCGAGCACCGCCGGCAACCCCCGCTCCGTCACCGTGACGGTCTGCAGCAGTCCGTCCGGCCCCGCGAGCGCCGAGTCCACCTTCACCAGGCCCAGTTCGTAGCGGCACTCGTCGCAGCTGTGCTGGGCGATGTCGTGCTCGCAGACGGCCGCGAACAACTCCGCCTCGCCGCGGTCCAGGTCGGATGTCTCCACCGCGGCCCCGGCGCCCGGCTCCGGCGCGCGCGCCGTCCCGTCCGCCGCGTTCCCGCGCGCGCCGCAGCCGCCCCCCCCGCCGCCGCCGCGGCGAGCCACAGCGCCGCCGCCGCCAGGCGGCAATATCCGTGCTTGATGGCGATCGTCATGGTGTCTCTCCCCCGGGCGCCGCCAGCGGCGTCCCCAGCAGTGATTCCAGTTCCAGACGCGCCGCGTGCAACGCCGCCAACGCCTCGAGCTGCCGCAGCCGCGCCGCCGCCAGCGTGCGGCGCGCATCGAGGGCATCGAGCAGTCCGAACTTGCCCCGCCGGTACCCCTCGTCCAGCGCCGCCCGCACCCGCGCCGCCTCCGGCACCACCGTCTCGCGCAGCACCCGCTCCGCCGCGATCGCCGCATCCAGGTCGTCCCATGCCGCCAGCCGCGCCGCGCGCAGCCGGTCGCCAAGCGCCCGCAGCTCGTGCCGCGCCTGCGCCTCCCGCGCCGCCGCCTCCGCTACCGCCCCACCCCCACGGTCGAACAGCGGCAGCGGCAGCGCGACCGAAGCCACGAACGCCCGCTCCCCGCTCGCCGCGAACCGCCGCACCCCTCCCGCCGCCGTCGGATCGGGCCACCGCCCCGCCCGCGCCAGCCGCGCCAACGCCGCCTGCCGCGCCACCACCGCCTCCTGCCGCGCCAGCTCCGGATTCGCCGCGGTCCAGGCCGCCACTTCCGCGCGCGTCGGCGCGGCAATCCCCGTCACCAACTCCCCCGCCGCCCGCGTCGAGTCTCCCTCCGCCCCGCCCCACAACTCCGCCATCGCCGTACCAGCCCGACGCGTCCCGGCCACCGCCGCGTCCCGGTCGATCGCCGCCAGCGCCCGCTCCCCCCGCGCCCGCGACAACTCCACCGGCGACACCTCCCCCGCCCGCACGAGCGCCCCTACCGCCGCCGTCAACGAGTCAGCCACCGCCACCTCGCCATTGAGCAGCTCCATCCGCCGCTGCGCCACCAGTTGCGCCACGAATCGCCGCTCGACCTCGCCGAGCAGATCGCGCCGCGCCGCCGCAAGGCCGGCCGCCGCCGCCTCCCGCCCCCGTCTTCCCGCCTCCGCCGCCGCCCCGCGCCGCGCGAGAAAGCCGAGGTTCTGCGCCAGCGACCAGGTCACTTCCGCCTCCCCCCACTGCGCCAGATCCCCCCCGAAGTTCTCCACCTCGAAGGACAGCTCAGGATTCGGCACCGCCCCCGCCTGCCGCGCCGCCCCCGCCGCCGCCGCCGAATCCGCCACCGCCGCCGCCAGCACCGGACTGTTGGCCAGCACGCGCGCCCGGCAGTCATGAAGGGTGAGTTGAACCTCGGCCCCGGCCACGGGCCCGGCAGTCAGCAGCCACCCCAGCACCACCCCGACCCGCCAACAGACATCCGCACGCATCGCTGCCTCTTTTCGCGCACGAAGACATGACGCACCCGCGCGCCGCGCGCGGACGACCCTGTTCACGATGAGGTGCGGAAAATCAGATACGCAGCACGCAGGAGCGCGCCGACAGGAAGAGGTCCGGCCCACTGCCGTCCCCCGCCCACCCCGGCACGTCCACCACAGCAGAAGCAAACGGCGCCCCGACCACCGACGCCACCCCAGGCAGGACCCGCGCCCCGCCCCCCATCAACACCGCACTGAGCGAAACCGGCGAATCACTGCATCCCTCGGCCGCCCCGACGAGACAAGCGTCACAACCGCCGCCACCCGGCGCATCCTCGCCCGCCGCCGCAGCCGGCGAACACCCCCGCCCCGCCAACTCGACCGCCAGATGCCCTCCCGGCGCATGGCACAGCACGACCGGCATCGCCCCGGCCCCCAGCACGGCCAGAGCCGCCGCGAGCAAAAGCCCGCCGCCCCTCCGCCGCTGCCGCCGCTGTCCGTCCCTGAACGCCATGCACCCTCCTGAGAAGACCCCCAACGCTATGTCGCTCCGGTCCCAGCGTCAAGGCGCCGGCTCCGCGGGTCCCTCCCGTCGTGGCACATTTACCCCTGCCGGCCCCAACCCGAATCCAGCCGCACTACAATGCAGCGTCGGGCGAGCACCAAACAGCTTCCGTGCGGTTCCCTCGACGTCCTCCCGCACGAAGTACGGGACATTGACAATGCCGGCGTCAGAAACCGCCGCCGCCTGAAACGTCAGCGGGCCGGCAGATCGAGCAACTTCTTGCGGGTATAGGGGATGAGCCCGCCGGCGTCGATGATCGCCTGGCGCGCCGGCGGCAGGGGCACGGTGGCGAACTCCCTGCCGCTGGTCCTGTTCAGGACCCTGCCTGGAACGAGCTTAATGTCGTCCCCCTCGTTCGCCTCGATGGTCGGGCAGATGATCAGGTTCAGGCCGAGGTTGATGGCGTTCTGCAGGAAGATGCGCGCGATGCTCCGGGCGACGATGATGAGTTCGTGGCCCCGGATGGCGCTCACCGCCTGCTCGCGGCTCGAGCCGCAGCCGAAGTTCTCGTCGGCGACGACGACGCTGCCCGCCGGAATCGCCCCGGCCTTGAGCCGGCCGTTGAACTCCGTGCGATCGTTGAAGCAGAACTGCGGCGTCTCGGTCGGCAGGACCGTGGCCATGAACCGGCCGGGGTAGATGTCATCGGTGCTGATGTCCTTGCCGAGCTTCAGTACGACCTGGCCCATGTTAACGTCCTCCTGCGCGCGGATCGGTGATGACGCCGGTGATGGCGCTGGCCGCGGCGACGGCGGCGCTGCACAGGTAGACCTCGGATTTCGGGTTGCCCATGCGACCCTTGAAGTTGCGGTTGGTGGTGGCGAACGCCACCTCCTCGTCCCCGAGCGCCCCCTGATGGATGCCCAGACACGGCCCGCAGCCCGAGTTCATCACCACGGCGCCGGCCTTCATGAACTCCTGCAGGTAGCCGGCCTCGAGGGCCTGGGCGTAGATCCGCCCGGAGGCCGGAAAGACCAGCATGCGCGTGCCCTGCGCGACCTTCCTGCCCTTGAGGATCCCGGCGGCGATTTCCAGATCGTCCAGGCGGCCGTTCGTGCAGCTGCCGATCACGATCTGCTGGATCGGCTTGCCGGCGACCTCGTCGACCGGCTTGACGTTGTCGACCATGTGCGGACAGGCGATCTGCGGCGCGAGCCGCGACACGTCGATCTCGACGACCTTCTCGTAGACAGCATCGGCATCCGGCAGGACCCGCTCGATGGGCCCGGTGACGCCGGCCTCCTGGCGCAGGTAGCGCTCGGTCTCGTCGTCGGCGGGCACGATGCCGCTCGTGGCGCCGGCCTCGACGCTCATGTTGCAGACGACGAGGCGCCCGCTCGTGGACATCGCTCCCGATCGTGTCGCCGTGGAACTCGAGCACGCGGAAGTTCGCGCCCTGCGCCGTGAGCCGGCCGATCAGGTGCAGGATCAGGTCCTTCGGCCCGACGTGTTCCGGGAACTTGCCGGTGACGATGACCTTGATGGTCGGCGGCACCTCGATGTTGAGCGCGACGCCGAGCGTCCAGACCGAGGCCATCTCGGTGGCGCCGATGCCGAAGGAGAAGCGCCCAGCGCTCCGTGGCTGGTCGTGTGGCTGTCGGTGCCGACGACCACGAAACCGGGCCGGACGTAGCCGTACTCCGGCAGGATCTGGTGGCAGATGCCGCCGCGGTCGCCGCGGATGTCGTGGAATTTGGCGATTCCGTGCTGCGCCACGAAGCCGCGGATGAGCTTGTGGTTGGTGGCGGTCTTGGGCCCCTCGGCCGGCACACGGTGATCGAAGATGATGGCGATGCGGGAGGGATCCCAGGGTTTGGGCTCGCGACCCGTACCCTGATAGATCTCCTTGAACTGGTTGATGACCAGGGCCGCGTTCTCGTGCGACATGGCGAGATCGACCTGCGGCTCCGTGATGTCAAGGGCCTTGACGACCTTCACGCCCGCCGCTTTGGCCAGGATCTTTTCGACGACTGTCATTCCCATCGTAGCTCCTCATCACGGCCGGGGTTTCAGATGACTGCCTTCTGCTTGAGTTCGGCGAGCTGAGCCTCGGCGAAGCCCAGGCGGCCCAGGATCTCGGCGTTGTGCTGTCCGAGCGTCGGCGGCGGGGTGGTGACGGCGCCCGACGCGCCGTCGAACAGGGCGGTGAGGCCGAAGACCTCGATCTCGCCCAGACCTGGCACGTCCACCTTCTGCAGGACCCCTCGGTGCTCGATCTGAGGCTGGCGCAGCGCCTGCTTCAAGCTCAGGATCTCGCCGCTCGGCACGTCGCGCGCGTTCAGGGCCTCGACCCAGTGCAGTGTCGGCTTCCGGGTGAGACGCGCTTCGAGGAGCGGCGTCAGGGCCTTGCGGTTCTTCTTGCGGGTGTCGCGCTCCTGGAAGCGCGGATCGACCTTCAGCTCCGGGAGCTCGAGGACATCGCAGACCGCCTCCCACTGCTCCTGCTTGTTGGCGGCGATGTTGATGTGGCCGTCGAGCGTGCTGAAGGTGCCGCTCGGCGCCGCGGTGAAGTTGTCGTTGCCCATGACGGGCGGCTCGTGTCCGCCGATCAGGAGGTTCGCGACCACCCAGCCCATCAGCGGCATGATCGAGTCGAGGAGCGCGACATCGATGCACTGGCCCTGCGCCGGTCCGCTCGCGGTGGAAGAGGGCGGCCATGACCGCGAACGCCGCGTTCAGCCCGCCCACGGTGTCGCAGACGGGAAAGCCGGCGCGCAGCGGCGTCAGCCGTTCGTCGCCGTTGATCGCCATCTCGCCGGAGAGCCCCTGGATGATCTGGTCGTAGGCCGGCTTGTCGGCGTCCGGGCCGGTCTGGCCGAAGCCGGAGATCCCGCAGTAGACGAGCCGGGGATTGATCTCGCGCAGGACGTCGTAGCCGAGCCCGAGCCGCTCCATGACGCCGGGCCGGAAGTTCTCGATCACGCACGTCGGCGTCCCGGACGAGACGTTTGAAGATCTCCTTGCCCTCCGGGCTCTTGGTGTTGAGGGTCACCGACTTCTTGTTGCAGTTCTGCGCCAGGAAGCTCGTCCCCATCAGCCGCTTGTTGTACTCGGGAACGATCCCGAGCTTGCGGGCCAGATCACCGTCCTTGGGGTTCTCGATCTTGATGACCTCCGCGCCCAGCAGCGCCAGGTGGAGCGAGGCGAACGGACCGGAGAGGACGTTGGTGAGGTCAAGGACCTTGATGCCGTCGAGAATGCGCGGTTTGTCTGTCATCGCAGCACCTGTCTGTTAGAAGAGCGGTCCGGTCTTGTGGACCCGGCCCGGCATCTCCCGGCCGAAATGTGTGGCGACCTCGCGGGCCACGGCGATGATCGCGTCGAGATCGATCTCCTCGCGCAGGCCGCTGCGGCGGAGGGCGTGGACCAGGTCCTCGGTGGCCACGTTGCCGGCCGCTACCTTCGTGAACGGGCAGCCGCCCAGGCCGGCGACCGAGGTTTCGAAGCTCACGACCCCCGACTCCAGCGCGGCATAGATGTTCGCCATGCCGAGTCCGTAGGTGTCGTGGAAGTGGCACGTGCAGCGGATCTCCGGCGCGAGTTCCCGGATCCTGCCGAACAGCCGCCTCACCTGCCCGGGATACGCGTGGCCGGCGGTGTCGGCGAGGCTGATGTTCGTGAGACCCGCCTCGAGATAAGCGGCGACGATGCCGAGGACCCGCTCCTCGGCCACGCGGCCCTCGAAGCCGCAGCCGAACGCGCTCTGCACCGAGACCTGGATCTTTTTGCCGGCCGCGACCGCCGCCCTGGCCGTGGCGATGATGCGGCGCTGAGCCTCCTCCGACCCCATGCCGGTGTTCTTCAGGCTGTGCGTCTCGGAGGCCGAGACCCCGAGGCAGAACATCTCCACGCCGCACGCGAGGCCGCGCTCGAGCCCCTTCTCGTTGAGCACGAGGCCCGAGAGAATCGTTCGGCCTCTCGGCTCAGCGACGAGAGTGCGGAAGAGCGCGTCCGTGTCGGCCATCTGCGGCACCTTCTCGGGGTGCACGAACGAACCGACCTGGACGATGTCCAGGCCCGCGGCGATCAGCGACCGGATCCACCCGAGCTTCTGCTCGGTCGCGACCACCTGCTTCTCGACCTGCAGGCCGTCCCGGGGACCGACTTCGTGGATGATGATCTCGGACATTGCGCTACAGCTTCCTGGCGATCGCCTCGCCCATCTCCAGGGTCGTGGCGCTGCCGCCCATGTCGTACGTGCGCACGCTGCCTTCGGCGATGACCTGGGCGGTGGCCTGCTCGAGCCGGGCGCCCTTTTCGGTCTCGCCCAGCCATTCCAGCATCATCTTGCCGGCGAGGATGGTGGCGATGGGATTCACCTTGTACTGGCCGGCGTACTTGGGCGCGCTGCCGTGGCTCGGCTCGAACACGGCGAGCTTCTCGCCGATGTTGCCGGAGCAGCCGAAGCCGAGGCCGCCCACCATCTGCGCCGCGAGGTCGCTGACGATGTCGCCGAACATGTTGGTGGCGACGAGCACGCCGTAGCTCCGGGGATTCTTGAGAAGCCACATGCAGATGGCGTCGATGTTCGCGTCGTCCATCTGGATCCCCGGGTAGTCTTTGGCGATCCGCTTTCCGGTCTCCAGGAACAGGCCCTCGGTCGCGCGCACCACGTTGGCCTTGTGGATCACGGTGACCTTCGGGTAGTTGAACTTCCTGGCGTACTCGAAGGCGGCACGGATGATCCGCTCGCAACCCTTGTTCGTGTTGATCTTGCAGCTGATGGCGTAGTCGTGGCCCGGCAGGCTGGCGAAATGAGCGAACGGCTTGCTGAGCCGGCTCAGGACGCTGACGAGTTCGTCCGGGACCGGGCTGAACTCGACGCCGGCATAGAGATCCTCCGTGTTCTCGCGGAAGACCACGAGGTCGATGCCCTCCTTGTAGTTGAGAGGGTTGCCAGGATAGGCCTTGCAGGGCCGCAGGCAGGTGTAGAGGTCGAACAGCTGCCGCATGCGGACGATGGGACTGCGGTAGACCAGCCCCTTGCCCTGCAGCTCCGGGATGAGCTCGCGCTCCGCGTCCTTCACCGGCTTGGAGGTGATGGCGCCGAACAGAGCCGCGTCACTTGACCTCAGAAGCTCGACCGTGCGCTCCGGGAAGGCGTCGCCCTCCGGCACCAGAACTCCCAGCCGATGTCGCCGTGCGTGTAGGTGGCGTCGAACTTGAGGGCGTCGAGACAGATCCTGGTCGCCTCCATGACTTCCACGCCCACGCCGTCACCCGGCAGCCATGCGATCTTGTACCTGCTCATGGATCCTCCATGGGGCCGTGCCTGGGCGACCTGATCCGCCGCACCATGCATTTTTAGAATGATCGAGGAGAAGCGACAATTCATCTCCCCGAGCCGATCACGGAACTTAATCCTTGTATTCAAGTGAATTATGATGCACTGTCGGCCATGATCACAAACGATGATTTTTCAGGAACCAGTTCCAAAAAGTCATGAACACTAAGCGTGTCCTCCCATCACTCACCGCGCTCCAGTTCTTCGAAGCCGCGGTGCGCCACATGAGCTTCACCCGGGCGGCGCGAGAGCTGAACGTCACGCAGAGCGCCGTAAGCCGCCAGATCCGACAACTCGAGGAGCACGTCGGCAGGCCGCTGTTCCGCCGCCTCAAGCAGCGGCTGGTCCTGACCGAGCCCGGCGAGGCCTACTTCATAGCCGTGCGCGAACTGCTCGACCGCGCCGAGGCGGCCACCCTCCAGCTGATGGCCTACGGCAGCGGAGGCGGCCTGCTGACCGTCGCTTTGCTGCCCACCTTCGGATCGCGGTGGCTCGTCCCCCGGCTCGGCGACTTCACGACGCAGCATCCCGACATCCAGCTCAACCTGGTGACGCAGGTAAAGCCGTTCGACTTCGCCGGCAGCGAAATCGACGTGGCCATCCACTTCGGCAGCGAGGTCTGGCCGGGCGCGATCTGCCACCGGCTGATGGGCGAAGTGGTCGTTCCGGTGGCGGCGCCCTCCCTGCTCGGACGCTCCCGGCTGACCCGCCCCGAGGACGTGGGCCGCTACACGCTGCTACAGCACGTGACGCGCTCACAGGCCTGGCAGGAGTGGCTTCACGCCTGCGGCGTGGAAGAGCTCGACGGCCACGTGGGGCCGCGCTTCGAGCAGTTCCACATGGTCATCCAGGCCGCCATCGCCGGCCTCGGGCTCGCGGTCCTGCCCCGGTTCCTGATCCAGGACGAGCTCACGAGCGGCAGGCTCGTCGTCGCGATCGACCGACCGGTGAAAAGCGAGCATGCGTACTACCTCGTCCATCCGGAGCGCAAGGCGGACCTCCAGCGCGTCACGGTGTTTCGTGACTGGTTGCTGCAGCAGTGCGCGGGAGGGTAGGATAGATGAGCACGCGGGCGTCGGGACCGAGGCCTGAGCCAACCGTTTGCTTCCGGGGGATGGCATGACCGAGACTTCGTTGGCGATCCTCGTCTGGACGGCGATTTCGATCGGGGTCACGCATACGGTGATCGGGCCTGACCACTACGTTCCGTTCATCGCGCTGGCGCGAGCGCGGGGCTGGACGGGCGGGCGGACGCTCGCGGTGACGGCGCTGTGCGGGGTGGGGCATGTGCTGTCATCGGTGGTGATCGGGGGGCTTGGCATCGGCCTGGGAACGGCGCTTGGCCGCCTCGAAGCGATCGAGAGCGCGCGGGGCGAATGGGCCAGTTGGGGGCTGATCCTGTTCGGGGTCGGGTATGGGGTCTGGGGGTTGTGGCGGGCGCGGCGGGGGCATGGGCATCGGCATCTGCCGGGAGGCGGGCATCTGCACGACCACGAAGCACGGTCGGTCACGTTCTGGACGCTGTTCATCGTGTTCGTGCTGGGGCCTTGCGAGCCGCTCATTCCGCTGCTGATGTTTCCGGCGGCGAAGCATGACTGGGCGGGGGTCTGGGTGGTGACGGGGGCGTTCGGGGTCGCCACGATCGGCGCCATGTGCGCGCTGGTGCTGGCGGGGAGACGGGGGCTGGCGCGGGTGCGGCTGGCGGGGCTGGAGCGCTATGCGCATGCGCTCGCGGGCGGCATCATCGCGATGTCGGGGGCGGCGATCCGGCTGTTCGGGATCTGAGGGACAGCGCAGGTCAGACGTCGGCAGCCAGCAGCTCGCGCACTGCGACCAGGATCTCGTCGCGCAGAGCGGGGTAGCGCGCCTCGAGCTCCTCGGTCATCCGCTCGCTGAAGGTCAGGTTGTCGACGATCTCCACGGCGAAAATATGGATCTCCGCATCGGGCGGCAGGCGCAGGCCGAGACGACGGCCGAGCTCCAGCGCGGTGGCGAAGTTCGTATCGTGGACGTTGGACAGGTTCATCGTCGGGCGCAGGGCGGCGGCGGTGAACCGGTGCCAGGCGCCGGGCAGCGCATCGCGGGTCTTGACCGAGTCGAGGCAGACGAGGCGGTCGTGGCCCTGCAGGACGTCGAGCAGGTTGAGACCGCCGACGGAGCATTCCTCCAGCCAGGCCAGGGCGGGGCGGTCGCCGAGCGCGAGGCGCAGGTCGCGCGCCAGGCGCACGCCGACGGCGTCGTCGGTCAGGATCGGGTTGCCGAGGCCCACGACCAGGGTCGTCATCATCGGGCGTCTCCGCGGGGATTTCGGGGCGCCGGCCGAGGTCCGATCGGGACGACGCCTCCCGCTGCCGGGCGATCGCTCAGCAGTTCCGCTTGATCGTCTGCACCAGTTCCCCGCCGCGGATCAGTCGCACCTCGAGCGGCATCTGGCCCGGGAGGCTGTGCGTGGCGCAGGAGTAGCACGGATCGAAGGCGCGGAAGCCCATCTCGATCATGTTCAGGATGCCCTCATTGGCCGGCTGGCCAGGCTTGATCAGCGCTTTGGCGATCTTGCGGGTCACCATGTGGATGGGGGCGTTGTTGTTCGTGGTGCCGACGATCAGGTTGGCGCTCGTGCAGATGCCGTTCTCGTCGCAGGTGTAGTGGTGCGTCAGGGTGCCGCGCATCGCCTCGACGATGCCAACCCCCTCCCCCGTGATCTTCTGCGGCACGACGCGGTAGCGGGCGCCGGTGATCTCGGGATCGGCGCAGTGGCGCTGCAGCATCTCCGCGTTCTGCACCATCTCCACGAGGCGGGCCCAGTGATTCGCCAGCAGCGCCCGGCAGGGGTGGCCGCCGAGCGTGGTGAACATCTCCTCGAACGCGATCTGCGCCTGTGGCGTGGCCATCCGGTCGGCCACGTTGAGGCGGGCGAGCGGCGTGGCGCAGTAGAGGCTGGAGTCCTCCCCCTCCACGAATCCCTTCCAGCCGCGCTGCTTCAGGTAGGGGAACTTGAGGTAGCTCCACGGCTCCACGTGCTCGGCCACGTATTCGTGGTACTCCTCGGGACGGTAGCGGCAGATCTCATGGCCGTGGAAGTCGACCACGCGCACCTGACCATGGTAGAAGTTGGGGGCGTTGTTCTCGTCGACCAGCCCCATGTTGTGC
Organism: uncultured bacterium; assembly: GCA_963732385.1. Taxonomy (GTDB): domain Bacteria; phylum Krumholzibacteriota; class Krumholzibacteriia; order LZORAL124-64-63; family LZORAL124-64-63; genus CAVSZB01. Next base: position 1,426,725 of record CAVSZB010000007.1, read on the forward strand.
ACGTCGAGCGTGTACGGCCCGTTGACGATCAGGTCCACGTAGCCGGGGTTGCCGAGCACCACGTCGCGGAACAGCTGCAGCGAGAACTGCGTGAAGTCGTACAGCTCGGCCACGAGGGGCCGGATCCGCTCCAGCTCCTCCGGCGTGCACCCCTTCGACACGCCGCCCGGCAGGCACCACACCAGGTGCGTGCTGCGCCCGCCCAGGATCGTCTGGATCTCCTGCGCCATGGCGCGCGCCCTGATGACGGCGCCGCCGATCTCCAGGCCGACCTTCGCCACCACGCCGAGGATGTTGCGCGTGGCGGGATCGCTGTCGGGACCGCAGACGAAGTCGGGGGCGGCCAGCGCGTAGAAGTGGGCGATGTGGCTGTGGATGTAATGCGCGTGGTAGTACATGTCGCGCAGCTTGTGCGCCAGCGGGGGGCACTCGCCGCCGAAGCAGCCGTCAACCGCCTTGGCGCTCGCCATGTGGTGACTGGCGGGGCAGACGCCGCAGATCCGCGTCACGATGCGCGGCAGCTCCTCGATCGGCCGCCCGACGACGAAGCGTTCGAACCCGCGCAGTTCGGGGATCTGGAAATAGGTGTCGCGCACCGAGCCGTCGTCGTTGAGGAAGATCGAGATCTTGCCGTGCCCCTCGAGGCGCGTGATCGGATCGATGTGGATCGTCCGCGTCATGTAAGACTCCTCTGCAACAGCGATCCCGGCAGACCGAAGCGGTAGGCGTAGCCCATGATGTCGGGCACGTCGGCGAGGATCCGGTCGATTTCGGCAGGGTCCCTGCTGTCGATGATCGAGGCGATCGCGCTGATCAGCTTGGCCCCCTGGTCGACGACGTTGGGCGCCGGGCCGTAGCAGCCGCGGCACGGCATGTTGCTGTTCGGGCAGCGCACGCCGCAGCCGGAACGCGTGGCCGAGCCGGCGCAGACGATCCCCTGTTCGAGCAGGCAGCGCTCCGGATCCTGGATGATCTGCCACGGACGATGGAACTTCGCCACCTTCTTCTCTTCCTTCTTCCGCTGGCAGTCGTCGCAGACATTGCGCTCGGACGCGCCAACCACCGACCCCCGCGGCGGCAGCTGGCCGGTCACGACCGCGGTCAGCACCTCGCGCACGCGATCGGGGTGCGGCGGGCAGCCCGGCACGGTGTAATCGACCTCCACCACGTCGCCCAGCCGGTAGACGCGGCGGTACATGGTCGGGATCTCCAGCCCGCCGCATTCCACCCGGCTCTCCGGCAGCGGCACCGTGCGGTTGCCCGGCTCGATGGAGGGGTTGTTCAGGTAGGCGCGCTCGAAGATCTCCTCGCGCGTGAACTGGTTGGCCAGGCCCGGAATGCCGCCGAGGTGCGCGCACGAGCCGAACGCCACCAGCAGCTTCGCCTTGCGCCGCAGCAACTTCGCCACGTGCTCGTTCTCGCTGTTGCGCACGGCGCCGTTGAAGATCGCCAGATCGAGCTCGCCGTCGGCCATGGCCTCGAGATCGTGGTACTTGCCGTCGACGGCGATCGGCCAGAAGCGGATGTCGGCCGCCGCGGCCACGTCGAGGATGAACTCGTTGGTGTCGAGCACCGCGACGTCGCAACCGCCGCACGCGGCGCCCCAGTAGAGCGCGATCTGCAGCTTACGATCGGGCATCTCTCACCTCGTGGCCTGGTCCTGGGTGAGGGCCGTCTTCACCATGCACGGCCCGAGCGCGCGGATCTTTTCGGTCATGTCGTTGACCAAGTCGGCGAACCGCTTCCCCTCGCTGGCGCTGACCCACTCGAGGCGGACCCGTTCCGGCTCGATGCCGTAGTCGGCCAGCAGGCGCTTGAGCAGGGGATAGCGCCGCATCGTCTTGTAGTTGCCCTCGCTGTAGTGGCAGTCGCCGGGATGGCAGCCGCAGATGAGCACCCCGTCGGCCCCCTGCTGCAGCGCCTTCAGCACGAAGGTGGGGTCGATGCGCGCGGAACACATCACGCGGATCACCCGCACGTTGGCGGCGTACTTGATGCGACTGGTGCCGGCGAGATCGGCCCCCGTATAGGAGCACCAGTTGCAGAGCAACCCCACGATCTTGGGCTCGAAGGCCATCAGAGCACCCCCTCGATCTGGGCGAATATCTGCTCGTCGGTGAAATGTCGCGCCTTGATCGCGCCGGACGGACACGCCGCCACGCAGGTCCCGCACGCCTTGCAGAGCGCGCTGATGACGTGGCTCCGCTTCTTCCCTTCGTCGTATTCGATCGCCGCGTAGGGGCACAGCTCGTTGCACATCCGGCAGCCGGAGCAGTGCTCCTCGTCCACCTCGGCGTAGACGGCATCGACCTCGATCCGACCGATCGCGATCTTCTGCAGGATGCGCGCCGCCGCGGCGCGGGCCTGGGCCACGGAGTCGGTGATGTCCTTGGGCGCCTGGCAGGCGCCGGCGATGAACACCCCGTCGGTGGTGGTGGCGACCGGATCGAGCTTCGGATGGCTCTCGATGAACCAGCCGTCGCGGTCCTGGCTGATGTTCACCAGGCGGGCCACCCGGCCGGCGTCCGGACGCGCCTCCATGCCGACCATGAGCACGACCATGTCGGCCGGGATGTCCACCTCCTCACCGCTCAGTTCGTCGTTCACCCGGATCAGCATCCCGCAGTCGTACTTCGGACCGGCCTGCCGGATCTCCGGCGACGTGCCCTTGCGGTACATCATGAAGATGGTCTTGATCTCCGCCGAGCGGCGATAGAAGTCCTCGCAACCCTTCCCGAAGGCGTGCATGTCGATGTAGAGGTCGTAGACGAACGCGTCGGGAATGGCCGACTTCACCTCGTGCGCGTACTTCAGCGCCGTCATGCAGCAGACGCGCGAGCAGTAGGGATGGAATTCCTCGCTCCGGCTGCCGATGCAGTGGATGATCGCCATGTACTGCGGCGGCTTGCCCTGGTCGGTGAGGATCCGTCCCTCGCGCAGCATGTGCTCGAACTCGAACGAGGTGATCACGTTCGGGAACCAGCCGTAGCCGTAGGCCTTCACGCGTGCGGCGTCGAACGGCTCGTAGCCGGTGCACACCACGACGCTGCCCACTTTCGCCTCGAGCGTTTCGGCGTCGTCGTCCGCGCCGGTCCGGATCCGCGCCGTGAAATTGCCGATGTACCCGGTGAGCTCCTCCACCTGCGCGTTCAGCAGCAGGCGTACGCGCGGGTCCTCCTTCACCCGGGTGATCCGCTCCAGCAGCATGTCACGCCCGGAATCGAGATAGGGCGCCGTCAGGTCCACGCGCGCCACGTTGCCGCCCAGATGGTCGCTCGCCTCCACGAGGAAGACAGGCTGTTCGGCGCCGGCCAGCTCGAGCGCCACCGTCATGCCGGCCATGCCGCCGCCGATCACGAGCGTGGCGGGATTCATGTCCACGTAGCGCTTCTCGAGCGGCTCGTGGAGCGCGACCCGGCGCACGGCCGCCCGGGTCAGCGCCGCGGCCTTGTCCGTGGCGGCGCGGTGATCCTCGTGCACCCACGAGCACTGCTCGCGGATGTTGGCCATCTCGAGGAAATACGGGTTGAGCCCCGCCCCGCCGAGGGCGGTGCGGAAAGTCGGCTCGTGCATGCGCGGGCTGCAGGCCGCCACCACCACCCGGTCGAGCCCGAGCTCGCGGATGTCCTGCTGGATCATCTCCTGGCCCGGATTGGAGCACATGTACTTGTAGGAGCGGGCCACCACCACGCCCGGCAGCGCTTCCGCGGACCGCGCGACTTCGTCGCACTCGACAACTTTCGCGATGTTCGTGCCGCAATTGCAGACATAGACGCCGATCCTGCGCTCGTCCGTCATGCTTCGCCTCCCGTCAGGCGACCTGCGCCTGGGTCGCGGTCCGCGGCTCGCGGTCGCGGACCGTGAACGCCTCCGCCTGCAGCTCGGAGAAGTACATGGCCAGTGGCCGATAGGCCAGATGGGCCCACTTGCTGAACGGCACTTCGAGCACCAGCATCGGCACCACGCCCATCATGTGGGCGAGGTAGAGGATGTTGGCCGCGTGTCCCTGCCCCGTGCGGTGCAGGACGTGCTGCGCCACGCCGGTCGCCGCCACGTAAAGGAGCATCACCAGGAAGATCCAGTCCGTCTCGTGCGAATGCCGGTAGTGCGTTTCGGTCTTGCGCAGCCGCCCGCGCAGCGCCCAGATCCCGGTGCCCAGCAGGCCGGCCGAGGCGAGGTAGCCGAAGACATGCACGCCCCAGTTGATCTCGGGGCCGTGCTGCATCTGGTGCAGGAACAGCATGATCAGCACGAGCATCGTCAGGTAGCTGAGCATCAGCACCAGGTGGACGGCCCAGGGCCGCTTCCGGTCGCACTCGCGGTAGCGCTTCTGGGTGAGGAAGTGCAGCGGCAGCAGCCACGCCTTGCGCAGGTAGGCCGACAGCGGCACGCGCAGCGGCTGCCGTCCCATGGTGTACCACCACATGCGGGCGCAGTTGACGAGCAACAGAGTCCCCAGCACGCCGGCCATGATCCAGTCGAAGGTGTGCACGAACGAGCTGGCCAGGAACGCCCGCGGTCCGTCGTACTGCCGGATGTCCCCGTGCGCGGTGCCCCAGGCCCAGAAGCCGAGGCCGGTCAGCAGGGCCACCACCACGATCGCCGCGGCCTCGAGCCGCCACGAACGGTAGAACAGGCGCGAAAGGCCGGTGAAGTCGTACTGTGCGGTGAGCCAGCGGCGCATGCTCATCATCGTCTCGCCCGGCTCCGCATCGCGCGGGCACTCGTCCGAACACTCCCCGCAGTAGTAGCAGAGCCACGGCTCGAGATTGCCGCGCAACTTGTCCTCCAGCCCCATCTGGAGGAACCGCATCGATTTGCGGGGGAACAGGAACGGCTCCTTCGAGAAGGGACAGGTGGCGCTGCAGTTGCCGCAGTGGTAGCACTTCAGCACGTCCTGCGCGCCGTAGTGCTCCAGTTCTCCGACCAGCCTCGGATTCGCCATCACCACCATGCCGCGTCTCCTTCGGTTCAGACGGCCGCGCCGGCGCGCGCCCGGGCGCGCGCGACGATCTCATCGAGCGAGACATTGCCGCGACTGTCGCGCCCCTTCCCGCTGAGGATGCTGCGCAGGACACGAGCCGCCACGGCCGAGGCCTGCGCCACGGTGTCGGGAATGTCCTTCGGGCCCTGGCAGACGCCCGCCACATAGACGCCCCCGCGCTCCGTGCCCGTGGGATCGGTGTTGTAGTCCGCCTCGCTGAACCAGCCGTCCGGGTCGCGCGGGATGCCGAGGCGTGCCGCCAGCGCGTCCGTGCCGGGCGCCGGCTCGAGACCCACGGCGAGGATGACCATGTCCACGGGGAATTCGAGCAGTTTCTCGCTGAGGATATCCTCCCCGCGCACGATCAGGCGCCCCTCCCGCGCGGAGACCTTGGCGCTGCGGCCGCGCACCACGAACACCCCCTCGTCTTTGATCCGCTCGAAGAACGCCTCGTAGCCCTTCCCATAGGCCCGCATGTCGATGTAGTACTCGTAGCAGGCCGCGTCGGGCAGTTTCTCCTTCACGAGATGGGCGAATTTCAGCGAGTACATGCAGCAGACGCGCGAGCAGTAGGCGTTGTAGTTCACGTCGCGCGAACCGACGCAGTGGATGATCGCGATGCTCTGCGGGCGCGGACCCTCCTGCTCGAACACCCATTCGTCCTGCTTCGTGCGCCGGTTGTGCCGCTGCGTCTTCATCACCACCGCCCCACCCGTGGGGCCGGAGGCGTTGGTGAGCCGCTCGAATTCGAGCGCCGTCAGCACGTTGGGGTGCACGCCGTAGCCGTAGCGCTCGATGCGCCCGGCATCGAAGGTCTCATAGCCGGTGGCCAGCACGATGTTGCCCACCTCGAGTTCCACCACCTGGTCCTGCTCGTCGAAGTGGATCGCCTCCTTGGCGCACTTCTTCAGGCAGGCGCCGCAGCGCTGGCCGCCACTCTGCACATAGAGACAGTTCGCGGCGTCGATGACGTAGGCGTTCGGCACCGCCTGCGGGAACGCCATGTAGATCGCCTTGCGCGTCGTGATGCCGTGGTCGAATTCGCTCGGCACCGAAACCGGGCAGACCTCCGCGCAGGCGTGACACGCCACGCAGGCGTCGGCGGCCACGCGCTTGGCGTGCTGCAGGACGCGGACGCGATAGTCGCCGGGCCGGCCCGTCACGTCCTGCACCTCGGCCATCATCAGCAGTTCGATCTGCGGATGCTGACCGACAGCCACCATTTTCGGCGTGAGAATGCAGGCGGCGCAGTCGAGCGTGGGGAAAGTCTTGTCGAACATCGCCATGTGGCCGCCGATGGTCGCCGAGCGCTCGATCAGGTACACCTTCTTGCCGGCGTTGGCGATCTCGAGCGCGGCCTGGATGCCGGCCACCCCGGCGCCGATCACGACCGTTTCCGAACGGACCGTGGTCACATCGGGCACCGCCGCCAGACCGTACGGGACGCCGAGCACCGCGCAGGTGAGGACCGCCTTCGCCCGCTCGGTGGCATTGCGCAGCCCCGCGGCGTGTTCGCGGAAGGAGGCGAGTTTGACCTCCGCCGCATTCCCGCCGGCGTCGGCCATGGCGCGCGTGAAGGCCGGTTTGAAGAAGCCGGGCGAATCGCCGGCGATGACGAGCCTGGTCAGTCCGGCTTTGCGGATCCGCGCGGTGAGCGCCTCGGGAACGAGCGTCGGCATCTCGCCCAGGTCCTCGACCAGCGTGACTTCGGGGAGGTTCGCGGCATGGCCGGCGACCGCCTTGAAGTCCACCGCGTCGGCGATGCCGGTTCCCCGCCGGCAGAGGTAAACTCCAACCCTCGCCACGGCGTCCATAGGACCTCGCTTTCGCTGTCGAAGAGATTGTGAGCGTAAGCCAACTGTGACGCGATTCACAAGCCCAAATCGGCAGCCAAAGGCCGAAAAGACGGGGAATATTCCGGGCCGGGGCTTTGGCTATTATCGCGATTAAATATATCGACTTAGTCCACTGCCGGCAGGACCAGCGTGAAGGTCGTGCCGCGCTGCTCGGCGCTCTCGAAGGAGATGGCGCCGCCATGCCGTTCGACAATGTCCTTCACGATGACCAGTCCGAGGCCGGTGCCGGAAATCTCCAGCCGCTTCGCGTTGTCGGCGCGGAAGAATTCGGTGAACAGACTGGCCCGGGCCGACGCGGGAATCCCGATGCCGGTGTCGCTCACGTCGATCCGCGCGCCGCCGGCGGTCGCGCGGGCGAGCGTCACGGTGACCCTGCCGCCGGACGGGGTGTACTTGATGGCGTTCGAAACGAGGTTCTCCAGCGCCTGCTCCAGCAACTCGGCATCGCCCAGCGGCGAAGGGGCGTCGGGAGCCGACTGGATGACGAACTGCAAGCCGCGCTCGGCCGCCTTCTCCTGGAACGTGCGCCCCACTTTCGCGGCTAGCGCGGCCAGGTCCACCCGCTCGCGCACGAACTCACGCCGCTCCCCCTGGTTCGCGGCGAGCACCATCAGCTCGTTCACCATCTGCCCCAGCGACCCGGCGCGCCGCTCGACGCGTCGCAGGTACTCGCGCTGGTTTTCGCTGATTTCGCCGATGTAGCCGTCCCGCACCACGGTCAGCATGCTCGACATCGCCGCCAGCGGCGCGCGCAGATTGTGGGCGATGCGATACGTGAACCGCTCCCGCTCGCGCCCCGCCTCCTCCACGGCCTCGTAGGCGCGCGCGTTTTCGAGCGCGATCGCCACGAGCTCGGCCGCCAGTCCCATGAAATCCACGTCGTCGCGGCGGAAACGCTCCGGCTCGCGGCAGTAGGCGCCCAGGATACCGATCACCCGCTCGCCGGTCCTGAGCGGCACGAACAGCACGGACTGGAGGAGCGTCGCCGCGAATCCCTCGCCAAGTTGCGCCAGCTCCGCCTGCGTGACCTGGCCCGCCGCGAACGGCTCCCCGGCCAGGATGCGCTGGTTGAGCGGACTGAGCGCCGTCTCCACTGCGCCCGCCGCCTCCAGCCCGGGCGGCAGCCCATGCGAGGAGGCGAGACGCAGGGTCCGGCCGTCCTCCGCCAGCAGCTTCACGGAGCAGCCCTGCACGTCCATCACCTTCGCGAGCTCCGAACAGACCAGCGCCAGCACGGTTTCGAGCCGACGGCTCCGCACGATCGTCTGCATGATCGTCTGCAGGCTCTGCAGCTTGCGGTTGAGGCCGAGCACCGCTTCGGTCAGATCGGCCAGGTGCGCGATGCGCAGGCGGATCAGCTCCATGATGCTCGTCGTGGCGAACGAGGTGATCAGCACGGTGGCGGCGAAGAAGCCCCAGGTGAAGAGCGAAGGGAGCGTGCGCCCGGTCAGGCTCACCGGCTGGTCGCGGTACAGCAGGGGGTGGCCCGGCAGCCAGCCCTGGCTCTCGGCCAGCGTCAGCAGACCCATGCCCAGCGCCGCCGCGCAGGCGAACCAGTGCGCGGTGCCGTGGCGCAGGAGGATCGACGCGAAGATCACGTGGAAGATGAAGAAGAAAACGAAGGGACTGCCCCCGCCCCCCGTGAAATGGACGAGCAGGAACATCGCGCCGAAGTCGCAGACCACCTGCCACCGCGTGAACCGGCGCAGCGTCTCCTCGCTCTGCATTTCCGGCTCGTGGACGAACCGACGATGCCAGCGCAGAAAGAAGAAATTGTAGCCGAGCACCAGCAGCGCCGTGGCCAGCAGCGGCACCGCCGGCAGCCCGACGCCGAGCAGCCGGCCGAGCGCGAGCCCGGCGACCACGCCCGGCGGCACCCACCACCGCACCCGCACGAACCACAGCGAACGGTCCTTGAGCTCGTGCAGCAGCAGCCGACGACGCGCCCGCCGGTCCGAGGCGACCCCGTCCGTCTCCCGCTCCAGTGGGCCGTGCGTCGTCATCTCATTCTCCGGCGCGAGGATAGGTTGGCGGAATGCTAGCATCGCCCCCCGTCGATGACACGCGGAATTCGCGCGGCGGCCATGCGACCTGACCCGTCCGCCGTCTCCTGCCGCCAGGATCGGAACCAAAAACAGAAGGGCCGCCTTCCCGAAGGAAGGCGGCCCCAGACAAGGTCACCAAAAATACTACCGGTACTGGGACTTCACGGAGCTCCAGGAGCTGTCCGTGGTCGGCACAACGCCGCCCAGGCAGAAGGAGGTGCTGACCGTGACGTCATCGATGGTCGCAGTGCCATACCCGGCGGACTGCCGGATCGCGAACCCGGAGATGAGAGTACCGGGGTACGTGGCCTCGCCGACCAGGCTCGGGCTGGACTCATCGACCGGGTCGATCCACATCGTCGACACGCCCGAGGTCGCATCGTACTTGATGACGATGGTGTGGAACTCATCCTTGTTGAGCGGGGCCGACCAGATGGTGGGCGCCGTGCTGGTGGTGTTGATACCGAGCTTGTAAGTGTTGGCATCGACGACCCCAGCGAAGACGCGGGCCGCGAAGTAGGTGCCGTTGTTCATGAAGTGGGCGAAATACGCCGAGGCCGTCTGAGTGCCGCTGATCTTCAACTGGAAGCAGGCGTAGAGCACGTCGGTGGCCGTGGCCTCTTCCTGGGTGCGGAACTGATAGTTGTCGTCGGGCGCAGCGGTCGAGGTGGCGACGGCTTCTCCGTTGAGGACCTGAACGTCGGTCCCGGTGCCGCTGTGGGTCACCCAGCCGGGGTTGGCCGTTAGATTTCCGTCCAGGTAGTTGAAATGCTCGGTCCAGGGGAGGGCAGCTGAGGCCGAAGACGCCGCGAGGACGCCAAGCGCGAGGATAGCGATAACTTTACGCATGTTGTGGGTCTCCCTTTGGTTAGTGCGTGAACCATGGTGTTGTGCGGGTCCGGAGTTTTGCTCCAATCCGCTTGAAGGAGAACGGTGACCACGGCTTCCCGCGGTGGATTCGTGTCCGCGACGGAGTATACACAGCCTCTCGGCTGCCGCCAGTTCTGATACTCCTGCACGCTAGGACCATTCTGATCATAGTTGAAATCGTGCGCGGGATTCAAGCAAAAAGAATCGGCAGGCGCGCTGATGACGGTAAAATGCCTCAATAACCGTCATATTTCTCCGATATCACCGCCTGGTCCAACCGCCTCGCCCCCCGCAAGCCGGTCGGGGGCTTCCGCAAAACCCGATCTGGCCTGCAGATGGACGATGTCCGCCGGACGGTCGGGGCGGCTTTTTCAAGCCGCCCTGCCGTCAGCTGTCCACCAGGTCGTCGCCCACGGCTCAGGCCGGCGCCACCTCGCAGGTGACTTTTTCGATGCGCAGGGGCTCCTGCGGGGTGCCCCGCTCCGAGCCGGCCGCTTCGAGCGCCTGCAGCGTCTCGAGCCCCCCCTCGACCGCGCCGAAGATCGTGTGTTTGTCGTCGAGCCAGGCGGTCGGCACGAAGGTCAGGAAGAACTGGCTGCCGTCGGTGCCGGGGCCGGCGTTGGCCTGGGACAGCAGACCGGCGCGGTCGTGGCGCAGCTGCGGGGTGAACTCGCCGTCGAAGCGGTAGCCGGGGCCGCCGGTGCCGGTGCCGAGCGGGCAGCCGCCCTGCGCCATGAAACCCTTGATGACGCGGTGGAACGCCAGACCGTCGAAGAAGCCGAGCCGCGCCAGGTAGAGGAAGCTCGTGGCGTGCATCGGCGACTCGGTCGTGAACAGGCGGATGCGCAGCGGACCCTTGTTGGTCGTCATGTCGGCGTAGTACGCCTTGTCGGCCGCGAAGGCGACCGCCTGCGGTTTGGGCAGCTTCGTCCGCCAGTCGCCGCGCGTGGTGTCCACCTTGGCCGTGGCGACCAGAGCGTCGATCTCCTGCATGATCCCTCTCCTTCCGGGCTACTGCCCCGGGTGTTTTTCGAGCCAGCGGTTGTACAGCCACATGCTCAGCGCCGACAGGAAGCCGATCGTCATCAGGATCAGCCAGCCGGCCGTGGCCGCCGCGGGGCGCAGCTCGAGCAGGCCGTTGGGCAGTTCGACGGCGCCGCGGGCCATGACGTCGTTGAAGATGACCGCGCCGACCGGTCCGCCCACGAGCGAGCCGATCGCCATCGGCAGATTCGCGTAGCCGAGGAACAGCCCCTCCTGCCCCTTCGGCGCGAGCGCGCCGATCCATTCGTAGGTGCGGGGCGAGGTGAACAGTTCGCCGAAGGCGATCAGCGACACGGTCAGGATGATGAACAGCGAGCCGATCGGCAGCCAGTTCATGGTCAGCGCCCGCACGCCGCCCGCGGCCCAGATCGGCACGATGTTGAGCACCATCGACAGGCCGATGATGACCGTGCCGACGACGATCGAGCGGATCGGCCGCATCTTCCCGAACAGTTTCGTGATCAGCAGCTGGAAGGCGACGATGGTGATGGGATTGGCCGCGGTGTACAGGTCCATCGCCGGATCGGTCTCGACCACCCGCTTCACGTACAGCGGCAGCACGTTGTAGACCTGGTTGTACAGGAACCAGAAGCCGGACGACACGAGCAGAAAGAGCGCGAACCGGCCGTTGCGCAGCACCAGAACCATGTTCAGCAGGACCTGCCCGGGCGTCTTGCGCGGCTGCGCCTTCGCCTCCGCCGACCGCTCCTGGTCACGATAGAAGAACAGCACGACGAAGAAGGCCACGACCGCCGCGCCGGTGGCCACGGCGAAGATGAAACTCAGGTTGTCGTAGACGTGCCGCACGTAGTAGGCGACCACGCGTCCGACCAGCGAGCCGATGTTGATCACCATGTAGAAGATCGCGAAGGCGAGCGTGGCCCGACCGGCGTGCGTCTTCTGGACCGTGCCGCTGATGCACGGCTTGATGATCGAGCCGCCGACGCCGATCAGCACGATGGCCAGCAGGATCGGCAGCAGGACCCCCTGCCCCGCGGTCATCTCCCTGCCGACCCCGGGCGCAAGCGTCTGCCCGCCGAACCAGACGGGGTAGCCCATCATGAAATAGCCCGCCGCCAGCAGCACGAACGCCAGCAGCAGAGACTTCCGGAAGCCGACCTGGTCGGCGATCGTCCCCGAGAGGATCGGCAGGAAGTAGACCAGGAACCAGAGCGTGCCGTTCAGGTTGCTGGGCCAGTAGGAGCCCAGCCCGAGCCGCCCGAGGTAGATGACGACGAAGCTCGCCATGGAGTAGTAGGCGGCCCGTTCGAACAGCTCGGTGACGTTGGCCATCCAGAACACACGGGGAAATTTCTGCGGGACGGGGGTGGCGGCGGACTCGCCGGGAGTCGTCGTCATACGGCGTCCTTTCAGCCGGGGACAAGGCGCCACCTGCCCGCCGAGGGGCGCGGGCAGCGGGGAATCTGAGCATTCTACACGGCGCAGCGGCCGCCGGGCAAGCGGTCGCAGCGCGCGCCAATAATCGGCACGGGATATGCGGATTGAAAGAAAGATTCCCTCCCGTTGCGATGCGGCCACCACGTTGGTCCGCTGCAGGTGTCATCATTCCGTTGCCGACAAGGAGTCCTGTCATGCGCATCCCGTCCTCCCGTGCCGTCCGGGGGCTCTTCGTGGTGCTCCTCGCGTGCGCGTCCGCCTGCCTGGTGGCGCCTGCGGCCGTTGCCCAGGACTGTTCCGATTTCGAGAACCTCATTCACTACGTCGGCTCGCTGCCGCCGGTCGGCAGGACGCTGGGCGTGACCGCGTCCGACGACGACCTCTTCATCATGCTCGACGGCGCGGCAGGGGCGCGCATCTTCCGGATGGTGCCCCAGCAGGGACCCGAACAGACGGCGACCATCGCCGCCCTCGATTCGCTGCGACACGCGGTCTTCCTGGGCACGGACCTCTACGTGGCCGACGGCTCGCGCATCATCGTCTACGACCTGAGCGACCCCACCGCGCCGGCGCAGCTCGGCGCCCTCGATTTCCGCGGCAACGAGATCCGCAAGCTGGCGATCTGGGACAACCTGCTGGTCGCGGCGCGCGGCGTCGACGGCCTCTCCCTCCTCGACTGCAGCGATCCGTCGGCCCTGGACTATCTCGTGACGCTGCCGATGCCCGGCGCGGGCGCGCTCGACGTCGCGGTGCGTGACAACATCGTGGCGGTGGCGACCGGCGACACGCTGTTCACCTTCGACTGCAGCGACCCTGCGTCGCCGCTGTCTGGCGCCAGCCTGGCTCTGCCGGGGCAGGCGAGCCTTGTGACCTGGGACGGCGACTGGGCCGCGACCGCCGGCACGGCGTCCGGCGTGCCGATCGTCGACATGTCGGATCCCCTGGCGCCGAATCCGCTCGTCACCCTGGCCTACCCGTCGCCGCGCGCCCTGTTCGCCTCCGGCGACCTGCTGTACGCGAGCGCGGACTACTTCACCGTGACCGACCTGGGCGATCCCTCCTCGCCGGAGCGGCTGGGCACGACCCACCTGCCGAGCCGGCAGTACACGTTCCCCGACCGCGGGGGGCTGGAGATGGCGCTGCTGGGCGCCACGCTGCTCGTGGCGGACGGCCCGGCCGGCGGCCACGGCTTCGAGCCGGGCGACGCGCCGCCGGCCTCGCTGCTGTCCGCCTGCGGACCGGTGCTGGAGATCGTGGACTTCGCGTTCTGCGGCGACCTGGCCGTCGTCGCCCCGAGCGCTTTCGGACCGGTCAGGCTGTTCGACATTTCCGACCCGACGACGCCCGTGGGCCGGGGGTCGATCCCGCCGGTCGGCTGGTTCGTCGCCGCGCGCGATCCGTACGTGTACCTCGTGTCGAGCAGCGCGGTCACCGTCTACGACGTGACCGACCCCGACGTGCCGGTGCTGACCGGGAGCTGTGACCTGGGCCTGGCTCCCCCGGCCAGTTGCACGCTGTCCGGCAACTACCTGTACATCGCCGCGGCCGAACTGGGCGTGATCCCGGTCGATGTGAGCGATCCGGCGCATCCCGTCGCGCTGCCGGCGTTCTTCCTCGCGCAGGGCGCCGAGCATCTGGCGTTCATCGCCCAGACCGCCTTCGTGATCGCCGGGACCTCGCTCTCGTCCGTCGACTTCCATGACCCGGCCAACCCGGTCGTGCTCGACACCGTGGCCTGCCCCGACGTGACGCGCGGCGTGACCGCCTTCAACGGGCTCGTGTACGTGGCCGCCGGCGCGGCCGGGGTGACGGTCTTCGACGCGGGCGATCCGGCGGACCTGAGCCTCCGCATGACCCTGCCGGTCGCCACGTCCGCCACCGGCATCGCCTCGGCGGGCGGCTGGCTCTATATCCTCGATGAGCAGGCCGGTCTGCTGGTGGCGGACGGGCGCTGGAACGACAACTTCGGCATCCGGGGCCAGGTCTTCGACACCGCCGCCAACGCCTTGTGCGTGCGCACCGGTTCCGACCTCGTCGGCGTGCTGTCGCTGACTCATCTGCAGTTGGCCGCGCCGGGCTGCGACGGGATCACGCCGACCTTCCTGGCCGCGTTCACGGCGGTGGCCAACCCCGCCGGGACGACGCTGAACTGGCGGGCGAGCCTCGGCGCGGGCGGCGAGTTCCGCCTGTCGGCGCGGCTCGGCGCGCGCAGCTGGGACGTGCCGTGGCAGTCGCTGGGCGGCGAGGAGTTCGGCGCGACCGACGTCTCGCCGGAACTCGCGGCGGGCGGAACCGCCGTCTACACGCTCTGGTACCGCGAGCCGGGCGACATCGCCTGGCAGGTGCTGGCCGTCAACTCGGTCGCGCTGCCGGCGCCGCGCACGGTCCTGCTGGCGCCATACCCGAACCCCTTCAACCCCCGCACGACAGTCGTCTTCACGCTCGCGCGCGCCGGCGCCGCGCGAGTGACTGTGCACGACGCCGCCGGTCGCCGCGTGGCGACCCTCGTGGACGGCGCCTGCGCGGCCGGCCGCACCGAGCTGGTCTGGAACGGGCGCGACGTCCGCGGACAGCAGGTCGCGTCGGGGACCTACTTCGTGCGCCTCGAGACGGACGACGTGCACTCCGCGCAGCGGCTGACGCTCGTGCGCTGAGCCCGCCCGTACCGTTCACGGAAGAGGCCGGCGGGCTCCTGCCCGCCGGCCTCTTTTCACGACATTCCCTGACCCGGGGCGCCGTCGCGTCGGCGTCCGGTCAGTGTTCCTCGGCCTCTTCGTCGATGCGCTGGAAATCGTCCGCTGTCGCGCCGCAGATCGGGCACTCCTCGGGCGGCTGCTTGCCAGTGTGGACGTAGCCGCAGATCTCGCATTCCCAACGCTTGGACATGGCCTTCTCCCCTCGTAGAGGACTGACGGGCCGCGCCCGTCACCCATGCACACCATGAGCGTAAGCAATCGCGCGCGCCAGCGCTAGCCCAACATCACCTTCTCGATGCTGACACCGTCCCGGCGACGCGAATCGGCGATCTTCACCAGCAGGGCGAAGATGAACCCGACGGCCGCCACCCCGGCAAACATGAGCATCATGCCCGTGTAATCGACCTGCAGGACCTCTTTGCCATCGACCAGCGTGCGGGTGGTCCCGGCGTCGGCCAGCCGGCCGGCCACGATCGGGAAGAGCCAGAGACCGAAGTTCTGCACCCAGCCGACCACGCCGAAGGCCGTGCCCAGGTTGCGCTGCGGCACGAGCATCGGGATGGCCGCCCAGAGCGCCGCGGGCACCAGCGAGAGCGCCACGCCGATGCAGAAGATCGGCAACACCGGCCAGACACGCGTCAGGCCGAGCGCGAGATGGCACGGAATCAGCAGCAGCGCGCCGACGATCATCATCGTGGCGCGTCTGCCCTTCCGGTCCACCCACCAGCCGAGGATCGGCGTGAAGATCATCGTGCCCAGGATCAGGGCCGAGGTGAAGCTGCCGGCCGTGGTAGGGCTGTAGCCGAAGCGGCGTTCGAGCAGGGCCGGCGCGAACGACATGAACGGAAAGACGGCGGAGTAGAAGGTCACGCACAGCAGAGCGATATACCAGAAGGCGGAGTTGAAGCTGAACGCCTCGCGGAAGACGAAGCGGTCCTCCGGGGCGCTGATGGTGTCCATCTCGGCGGGAGCGCCCACCCGCCCGCGCGAGGCACGCTCGAGCGCGAGGTAGCCGAAGAACGTGAGGAAGCCGACCCCCATGATCGTGGCGGCCAGGCCAAGCGCCCCCTGCAGACTCATCCAGCCGACGGCCCGCGCCTGGAGATTCAGCGCGAGGAACGTGCCCAGGCGCATGATCGTCAGGTTCACGCCATAGGCGAACGCCAGTTCCTTGCCCTTGAACCAGCGTGCGAGCACCTTGTTGTTCACGAGCAGGATCGCCTCGGCGCCGATGCCGTAGATCGTCCGTCCGAGCAGCATTATCTTCAGCTCGGGGCTCCACTCCGGCTTGATGAAGCCGTGCAGCCAGTCGTAGCCGGGGCCGAGCAGGCCGGGCAGCCCCTTCCACGCCCCCAGCGCCGTCAGGAAGGCGCCGAGGAAGCAGAAGAACCCGTAGAGGATGCCCGAGGTCCGCATGCCGAGCTTGTCCACGAGAACGCCCGCCAGCAGCACCATGCCCAGGAAAACATTGGCGAACGCGTAGGCCGAGAAGAGCAGGCCGTAGTTTTCGCTGCTCAACCCCAGCTCCTGCTGCAGCGTGGTGCCAAGCGGCGTGATGGAATCGTAGATGTAATACTGCGCGAAGCAGATCAGGCTCATCGCCGCCAGCACGAGCCAGCGGTAATGGCCCGGAAGCGGACGTTTGGCGGATGCCGGCACGTACTGTGTCATGGCGCCTCCTTGAAAGGGGCCGCAGTCTACCATTGGCCCGCCCGGCGCCGCAAGCACGCGTGACGGCGGGAGATTCGTTTACTTGCCGCGACCGCTGGCGGTAGAATCGCCGCCCATCCTCGCCGCGCTCCGTCACCCGATTCCGAGGGGGTCCCCCGGATGGAACGCCAACTTCGATTCCGCTATCTCACCGCACTGCTGACATTCGTGCTTTTACTCCCGCTGTTAGGCGCGGCGCGCCCGGCCAGCGCGTCCGAGCAACCGCGGGCTTTCGCCCCGGTGCAGGGAGGCTTCGACCCCGTCGGCGAAACCGTTTCGCCGTACGCGCCGGGCCGCCTGCTGGTCAAGTTCACGCCTGTCGCCCTGCGCGCCTCTACGCTGAACGTCGCGGCGCAGAAGGGGGCTGCCCAGGCAGGCGTCATGACCGGGATCGCCGCGGTTGACGTCCTCGGCCGCGATGCCGGTCTCAAGCGCATTTCGCGCCCCTACGATCCGGCCGCCAACACCGCGCTCGCCGCCCGCATCGGCCTCGACCGCTGGTACCTGCTGGAGGTGTCCGGCACGGTCGACATCCCGGCGCTCGCCGCCCGCTACGCGGCCGATCCCGCCGTGGAGGCGGCCAGTCCCGACTGGCGCGCGTTCCCGGCGGCCATCCCCGCCGACCCGCTCTACGCTATGCACTGGGGGCATAACAACACCGCCCAGCTCCTCTCCTACAACTGGACCACAAACACGCATGAGGCCGGCACCCCGGTCGGCACCATCGGCTTCGACGCCAACGCCCAGGCGGCCTGGGACGGCACGCAGGCCTACGGCGATCCGGCCGTGGTCGTGGCGATCATCGACTCCGGCGTGGACATCGACCACCCCGACCTGCGGATCGTCACCGGCTACGATTTCGGAGACAACGACACCAATCCCGACGACAACAGCGCCGCGCCGGGCCACGGCACCTGCTGCGCGGGCGTCGTCGCCTCGAAGGTCAACAACGGCCTGGGCGCGGCCGGCATCGCCGCCGCCTGCGGCATCATGCCGCTGAAGGTGGCCAACAGCGCCGGCTCGATGTACTTCACCGCCATCCAGAACGCGCTGCGCTACGCGGCCGACAACGGCGCGGAAGTGATCAGCATGAGTCTGGGCGCCGCCATCAGCAGCGATGCCGCCACGGACGACGCTATCCTCTACGCCCACAACGCCGGCGTGGTCATCCTCGCGGCGACCGGCAACGAGAACGCCAGCACCATCAGCTATCCCGCGATCAACGCCAACGTCATCGGCGTGGGCGCCGCCTCGCCCTGCGGCGAACGCAAGCGCAGCAGCAGCCTCTCGACGGAGGTCAACTCCGGTGTCTACACCGATCCCAACGGCTACACCTGCGACGGCGAGCGCTGGTGGGGGTCCAACTACGGCTCCACCACGAAGGACGCGGCGGGCGCGGTCGATGTCATCGCCCCGACCATCCTGCCGACCACCGACATCGCCGGCAGCGGCGGCTACGTGTCGGGCGATTACGAGCTGTGGTTCAACGGCACGTCGTGCGCCACGCCGTACGCGGCCGGCGTCTGCGCGCTGATCAAATCGAAGAATCCGACCTGGACCCCGGCGCAGATCCGCGCCCAGCTGGTCGGCACGGCCCAGGACGTGGTGAGCGTGGAATCTGTCTCCGGCTGGGACCGCTACGCCGGGTACGGCATGGTCGATGCCGCCGCGGCCGTCGGCGCCGGCGTCACGCCCACCAACTCGGTGACCGTGGTCGCCCCCAACGGCGGAGAAGTGCTGGCCGCCGGCGCGAGCACGAACATCACCTGGACGACCACCGGCACGATCGCCAACGTGAAGATCGACTACTCGGCCGACGGCGGCAGCACCTGGAGCGCCGTCATCGCCTCCACGGCGAACGACGGCACCCACCCCTGGACCGTCCCCGCCACGGCGACCACTCAGGGCCGGATCCGCGTCGCCGACGCGGCGGTCTCGACAACCTACGACATCAGCAACGCCAACTTCACCATCCAGGCCGCCGCGACCTACGCCACCCTGCCGTACAGCACCGGCTTCGAAACCGGCGCGCTCGACCAGTACTGGACGAAGAAGTCGTCCGGAACCACCGGCCGAATCCTGATCACCACGGCCAACGCGCCGCACGCCGGCAGCTACCACATGACGATGGACGTCTCCACCAGCGGCACCTACGTCCAGAACGAAGCGTGGCTGAATCTGAACCTGACCGGCCAGTCCCAGGTGGCCCTGACCTTCTGGTGGAAGGACTTCGGCGACGAGACCCACACCCAGGACGGCGTCTACTTCTCCAGCAACGGCGGCACATCGTTCGTCAAGGTGCTCAACCTCGACGGCGGCAGCACCACCAACAACGTCTGGTACCAGAAGAGCCTCGACCTCGACGCCCTCGCCGCCGCGGCCGGCCTGTCGCTGACCAGCACGTTCGTGGTCAAATTCCAGCAGTACGACAACTACCCGATCACCAGCGACGGCATGGCGTTCGACGACATCTCCGTCACCGCGGTCACGCCCAACACGCTCACGGTGACCGCTCCCAACGGCGGCGAGTCTCTGGCCGCCGGCACGAGCACGAACATCACCTGGACGTCGACCGGAACGGTCGCCAACGTCAAGCTGGACTGCTCCATCGATGCCGGATCGACCTGGACCACGATCATCGCCTCCACGCCGAACGACGGCACGCAGGCGTGGACGGTTCCGTCCACCGCCACGACGCAGGGACGCGTCCGCGTCTCGGACGCCGCCGACGCCACGACCCTGGACACGAGCAATGCCAACTTCACCATCACGGTGCCGGCCGGAACGTACGCCACCCTGCCGTACAGCACCGGCTTCGAGACCGGCGCGCTCGACCAGTACTGGACGAAGAAGTCGTCCGGGACCACCGGCCGCATCCTGATCACCACGGCCAACGCGCCGCACGCCGGCAGCTACCACATGACGATGGACGTCTCCACCAGCGGCACCTACGTCCAGAACGAGGCGTGGCTGAAGTTGGACCTGACCGGCCAGTCGCAGGTGGCCCTGACCTTCTGGTGGAAGGACTTCGGCGACGAAACCCACACCCAGGACGGCGTCTACTTCTCCAGCAACGGCGGCACATCGTTCGTCAAGGTGCTCAACCTCGACGGCGGCAGCACCACCAACAACGTCTGGTACCAGAAGAACCTCGACCTCGACGCCCTCGCCGCCGCGGCCGGCCTGTCGCTGACCAGCACGTTCGTGGTCAAGTTCCAGCAGTACGACAACTACCCGATCACCAGCGACGGCATGGCGTTCGACGACATCTCCGTCAGCGCCGTGTCGGCGCCGGTCTACATCACCACCGAGACCGAGCCGAACGCCTCCTCGACCGCGGCGAACGGCCCGGTCGGCACCGGCATCACGGTGACCGGAGCGATCTCCTCCAGCACCGACGACGACTGGTTCTGGTTCGACGTCGCCACCGCCGGCGTCGTCAACATCTCGCTGCAGATCGGCAGCAGCGCGGACCTCGACTGGTTCCTCTATAATTCCAGCCTCACCGAGGTCGCGCGCGGCTACACGACCAGCAATCCGGAGGTCGGCAGCTACACGGCGGCCGCCGGGCGCTACTATCTGTTCGTGGACGGTTACAGCGGCGCCACGGCCTCCTACACCCTGAGCATCACCGGCGGCCTGGCCAAGTTCGCCTCGACGCCACCATCGCCGAAGGAGTTCGCGCTGCATCAGAACCGGCCGAACCCCTTCAACCCGGTCACCATGATCGATTTCGACCAGCCGAGGACCGCCTTCGTGAGCCTGCGGATCTTCGATCAGCGTGGCCGCCTCGTGACCACCCTGGTGAACGAGGAACTCCCGGCGGGCTATCATCACGTGAAGTGGGACGGGCGGGATGCCGTCGGACAGCGCCTCGCTTCCGGCGTTTACATCTACCGCCTGGATACGGCTGATCGTGTGTTGACTCGCAAGTTGCTGCTGGCTAAATAGGTCTAGGTCTCCGCCCGTGCCGGCGGGCCCGTAGCGGCCGGGCGTCCCTCCCCCCGGGAGCGGACGCCCGGCCCGATGACCCGGCAACCGGCCGCCTGAACCGCCTTTCGCCCTGGAGGAGTCCGATGCCCGATTCCGTGAACGACCGCCAGCTCATCCGCGACTGCAAGATCGGCGAAGGCACGAAGATCTGGAACTTCGTCAACATCTACGGCTGCGAGATCGGCCGCGACAGCATGGTCGGCTGCTTCGTCGAGATCCAGGCCGGCGTGAAGATCGGCGACCGCACGCGCGTGCAGAGCCACACCTTCATCTGCGACATGGTGGAGATCGGCAACGACGTCTTCGTCGGACACGGCGTGATGTTCATCAACGACGTCTACCCGCCGCAGCCGGACAAGTCGGTCTGGAAGGGCACGGTCATCGAGGATCGCGCGAGCCTCGGCTCGAACTGCACCGTGCTGCCGGTGCGGGTCGGCCACGACGCAATCGTCGGCGCCGGTTCGGTCCTGACGAAGGACGTGCCGCCGGGCGCGGTGGTGGCGGGCAATCCGGCGCGGCTTTTGCGCTGGCGCGAAGGGTTCGGACCGCAAAAGTAATATCCACCTGGCCGGGGGCTGGCTGCCCCGGTCCGATCGGATTAACATGACCGTGCGGACGGCTGTTTCCCCGCCGCCCGCGCGGTCTTTTCATTTCCCAAAGGAGGCGATCCCGCATGAGCGACAAGCCCCAGGGGTGCGTGTCACCCGCGAAGGGCGTCCTGACGCCCGCGGCCTCCGCCGCGGCGCCGCGCGAGGGATCCACTCAGGAGGTGCCCCGCATGCAGATCATGGTCGGCAGACCCGCCCCCGATTTCGAGGCGAGCGCCTACATCGACGGCGGCTTCGCGAACGTGAAACTGTCGGACTACCGGGGGAAGTGGGTGACGCTCTGCTTCTACCCCGGAGATTTCACCTTCGTCTGACCCACCGAACTGGCGGCGGTCGCCGCCAATCATGACCAGCTGGTCAAGCTGGGCGTCCAGGTGCTCGCCATGAGCACCGACAGTCGCTTCACGCACAAGATCTGGCAGGAGGAGGAGCTGTCGAAGATGGTGCCCGGCGGGGTGCCGTTCCCGATGCTCTCCGACGCCGGCGGGCGCGTCGGCGCGGCCTATGGCGTGTACGACGAAGCGGCCGGCGTGAACATGCGCGGGCGCTTCCTGATCGACCCCGACGGCGTGATCCAGGCGATGGAAGTGCTCACCCCTCCGGTCGGCCGCAACTTCGCCGAACTCACCCGTCAGATCCAGGCTTTCCAGCTCGTGGCCGCGACGAAGGGCGCCGAGGCCACGCCGGCCGGCTGGCGTCCGGGCGACCCCACGCTCAAGCCGGGGCCTGACCTGGTCGGCAAGGTCTGGAAGGTGTGGAAGCCGAAGCAGGAGTAACCGCCGCGCGAGGCGGCCGGTGTGTTCCCACCCGCAAAAACGCCCGCCGCCCCCCGCTGCGGGGACGGCGGGCGCTGCCGAAAATCGCCGGTCAGTCGGCCAGCGGCTTCATCGTCAGCGGATCGCGCAGCGGCAGGCGGTGCGGCTCGCCGCCGGCGAGGCCGACGAGGCTCACGTCGTGCTTGCCATCGCCGAGCAGCATCTCGTCCACCTTGCCGACCAGCAGGAACGTCATCTGCGTCGGATCGAGCAGGCGCTGCGCCACCCGCTGCACATCGGCAGCCGTGACCGCCGCGATGCGCTCGCGGAACTCGGCGAAGTAGCGCGGATCCCTCTGATAGCGTCCGGTCAGCTCCTCCGTGGCCAGGGCGCCGGCGATGGCGCCTGCCGTTTCGAACTGTGTCGGGAAGGTCTCGATGAACTTGTTCTGCGCGGTCTGCAGCTCGGCGTCAGACACCGGCTGCTCGCGGATGCGCCGCACCTCGGCCAGGCCGACATCGACCGCGAACGCCGCGGAACGCACCTTCGTCTGGAAGGTGACGCGCCACGCGTCGGGCCAGTAGACGCCCCCCTCCTGCCGCGAGCGCACCGAGTAGGCCAACCCCTCGTCGGAGCGGATGCGGTTGACGAGCCGCGCGCTGAACCCGCCCCCGCCGAGAATGTCGTTCAGCACGAGCGCCGCGAACCAGTCCGGATCGGAGCGGTCGAGCGTGCGCAGGCCGAACGACACGCGGGCCTGGCTGACATCCTTGTCCACGACGTACCAGCCGGGGGCGGCCGGGGCGTTCGGGGCCGGCGGCGGACCGGGTCGCTCGCCGGAAACGGGCCAGTTCGCGAACGCCCGCTCGAGCGCGCGGATCATGGCCGCGCGGTCGAAGTCGCCCGAGACGGCGAGCAGGAAGTTGCGGGGGCCTACGTAGCGGCGCGTGAACGTCTCCAGGTCGGACCGCGTGAGCCCCTCGATCGAGGCCTGCGTCGGGTAGCGATTGCCCCAGAACTCCTCGCCGCGCGCGAGGAAGCCCCATTCCCGCCCCTCGATCTGCGCGGTCTCGTCATTGCGCTCCTTCATCTGCTGGACGAGCTGGTCCTTGGCGAGCTGCAGACGGTCGTCGGCGAATGCCGGTTCGCGCAGACACTCCACCAGCAGCGCCAGACCGGCGTCGAGATCCTTGCTGAGCAGGTTGAGCGAGGCGCGCGCCTCGGCCGGCCCGATCGGCACGCCGCCCAGGCCCATGAAACCACCGCCGCGCCCGCCGACTGAGGCATCGAGCATCGCGCCGAGCGCGCTGACGGCATCCTCCACCGCGGTGGCGGAACGCCGCGCCGTGCCGCCGCGCGTGAGTTGGTCCACCGCCAGGGCGGCCAGCCCCTCGCGGCCGACGGGGTCGAGATCGGCGCCGATCCTCATCAGCACGTGCACGCTCACCAGCGGCAGCGCGCGGTCGGGGACCAGATAGACGACGATGCCGTTCTTCAGCTGGACCCGGGCGTCCTTCGCCACGGGCGGGTCGTAGCTCAGGGGCGGGAAGGTGAGCTGCTCCGGGCGGTCCGGGATGGCGGATCCGCCGGCCGGAGCCGCCGCGGGCAGCGCACAGAGCAGGGCGCAGGTCGCCAGAGCGGCCGCCGCCGGAAACGCGCGGCCGGGCCGGGAGGCCGCGGCGCGCGTGAGCGTGTTCGCACGGGTCTTCATGTCGCGTTCCTCCCTCACTTGTTGCCGGACTGGAGTTCGGTGAGGCGCGCCTGCGCCTTCGTCCGCAGAAAGTCCATCGCGCCCTTCAGTTCGGGCGGCATCTGGCCCGCCCGCTCCTCAAGACGCCCGATGTACGCCTGCACCTGAGCCGCGTCGGCCATCCCCTGCAGACGGGCGAGGCTGCCCATGATCATCGGTTTCGCCTCGGCCGGCAGCGCCGCGAGCGCGGGATCCTCCGCCGCCCCGCCCGTCTTGCGGGTCCAGACGGCGACGGCGCGGTTCTCCTTCGCGAAATAGGTTTTCGCCACGCGTTGCACATCCTCCGCCGTGACCTGCTGGACGGCGCGGTCGGCGGCGTCGGCGTCGCGCCACGAGCTCGTCGCCTCGGCCCGACCGTAGCGGATCATGAGGAAGAAGTTGCTGTCGAGGCGACGGTAGCTCGAGGCAAGGTAGCGGTTCTTCACCCCCTGCAGTTCGTCCGCCGGGACCGGCTCCCGCTGCAGCTTCTCGAGCTCGGTGTAGATCGCCGCCTCGACCTGCTCGGGCGTCCGCCCATCCTTGGCCTCGGCTTCGATTTCGAACATGCCCTCGTACTTCTGGGCGTCCTGGGACGCGCGGGCGCTCGTGGCGGGGCCATCGCCCAGGACGAGGGCGCGGCGCAGCCGGCCGGCTGTTCCGTCAAGGATCCCGGACAGCACCTCGAGGGCCGGAACGTCGCGGTGCACCGCCGCGACCGTGTGCCAGCGTACCGTCACGGCGGGATTCGTCTCCGCCTCGCCATAGAACCGCTTCTCGGCCAGCTGCCGCGGCTCCATGGTGATCATTTCCGGCGCCGGCTGCGGGCCGGTCGGTATGCGGCCGAGGTATTTTTCGGCCAGCGCCAGCGCCTGCGGCGCGTCGAAGTCGCCCACCAGCACCGCACAGAGGTTCTGCGGCGCATAGTAGAGCGCGTAGTAGGCCCGCGCCTGCTCGTAGGTCAGACTCGCCACGTCGCTCGCCCAGCCGATCACCGGCCAGCTGTAGGGACTCGCCTCCCAGAAGACCGCGTCGAATGCCTCCTGATACTTGCCGGTCGGCGTGGATTCGACGCCGAGACGACGCTCCTCGTTGACGACATCGCGCTCGGAGTAGAATTCGCGGAAGACCGAGTTCGCGATCCGGTCCGACTCCAGCCAGAACCACAGCTCCAGCTTGTTGGCCGGCAGGTTCTCGATATAGAACGTCATGTCATTGCCGGTGAAGGCGTTGATGCGACTGCCGCCGTTGCGCTGCAGGATGTTGTCGAATTCGTTCTTCACCATGTTGGCGCGCTGCATCGCGACCAGCGAGTCGAAGCGGGCCTCGAGCTCGCGATAGCGCGGCGTCTTCGCCTCGGGCTTCATCATGTCGTCGATTTCGCCCCGGCGCTGGGCGGCCCGCAGCAGCGACAACTCCGCCCGCATCCCGGCCTGGACGCGCTCCTGCTCGTCCATGAGCTGCCGGTCGAGCGCGGCGTCTTTCGTGCCGATCGTGGTCGTCCCCTTGAACATCATGTGCTCGAAGAGGTGCGAGAGGCCGGTAATGCCGGCGCGCTCGTTGGCTGAGCCGACCTTCGCCACCCAGCCGGCCGCCACGCTCGGCGTGATGTGCCGCGGCACGAGCAGCAGCTTCATGCCGTTGGCGAGGATATGTTCCTGGACCTCGGGGCCGGGCGCCGGCGGCGCACCGGCCGGCCTGGCGCCGGCGGCCGTCGCCGCGAGCGCCACGAGAAGCAGCGCGAGCGCCGACGCCCGTGGGGCGACGACACCTGCCGGGTGCGAAGATCTGGCCATGGGCTTCTTCTTTCCTGTGACGAGGAACTCCGTGACGCGCGGGAAAACGCCCGCCATCCTAGCAAACGGGGGGCGCGGCGGCAACCGCCCCACCGGCTCCTGGCGCGCCATCGTCGGGCCCGTCTTGCAGCCGCTTCAGCATCCCGCGGATGTCGCGCAGGTCGGACGCGGACCGACCCATCGTCAGCCCCGGAGCCGTGGCGGGTAGTCGCCGCGGGCGACCAGGGTGCGCAGGCGGGCCGCCACCGTGTCGCGGTCCTCGCGGTAGGTCATGCCAAACCAGGGATCGGGCGAGTCGAGCAGCTGCACTGTGGCCGTCCCCTCGTCCATCAACTCCTTCACGACCGCCGGGATGTACAGTTCCGAGCCGGACTCGCCGCCACGCGTGCGCAGGAACCGGTCGAAGCGCTCCGCGAGGCAGGGGAAAATGGCCGGCGTGAAACCCCAGAAGTTCATGGAGACGGGAGTGTCGCCGGGGTAGCGACGGTCATCGCCATCGGGACCGGTTTCGCGCGCGCCGCCGTCGCACGGCGCCAGCGCCGTCCGCTCGACGATGTCGCGCAGCAGCCCGTCCGGCCCCGCCGCGCAGATGCCGCGCGACACGGTCCCGTGCTCGGACAGCGTGTTCGCCAGGCGGTAGCCGACCATCGCCCAGCGCGCAGGGGGCATCACGGCCGGTTCACGCAGGAAGCGGACCATCTGCGCGTAGCCGGCCGCGCCGTAGAAATCGTCGGCGTTGATCACCATGAAGGGGGCGCTTACCGCCTCGCGCGCCGCGAAAATGGCGTGCGCCGTGCCCCACGGCTTGATGCGTCCCGCCGGAACTGTGAACCAGGACGGCACGTCGGCCAGCTCCTGGTGCGCGTAGACAACCTCGACGCGCCCGGCGAACCGCGAACCGATCTGGGCGTGGAAGTCCGTCTCCATATCGCGACGGATCACGAAGACGACCCGTTCCACCCCGGCGCGCAGCGCGTCGAAAATGGAATAGTCGAGCAGCTTCTCGCCACCCGGGCCGACCGGCTCAAGCTGCTTGAGACCGCCGAAGCGCGAGCCGACGCCCGCCGCCATGACCAGCAGTTCCGGTTGCATGAATGACCGTCATCCTCGCGTGAGGGGGGAACGTGGCGCGCGAAGCACGCGGTATGAGGCGATTCATACCCCACGCAGGGGCCGGAAGCAACCGGCGATGCGGCGGACGCCGGGCGAAGGATCTAGCTGGAAATCGGGGCGTGAAGCAGTTCCTGGATCGCCGCGAACAGCCGGCGGGGCTCGACCGGCTTGGTCACGTATCCGTCCATGCCGGAGTCCAGACAACGCGCGCGGTCATCGGCCATGGCGTGGGCCGTGAGCGCGATCACCGGGACATGCCGTCCGGTGCCGCCCTCGCGGCGGCGCAGTTCGGCGGTCGCCTGGAGACCGTCCATCACCGGCATCTGCACGTCCATGAGCACGATGTCGAAGACCTCCCGCGCGCAGGCAGCCAGGGCCGCCTCGCCGTTGTCGGCCATGACGACAACGTGGCCCGCCTTCTCGAGCAGCCGCCGCATCAGCAGCTGGTTTACGGCGTTGTCCTCCGCCACCAGCACCCGCAGTCCGTCGCCGGAGATGCGGGGCGTCTCCGGAAGGGACGCCGCGGGCACCTCCTCTTTCTGCGCTACCGCCGACTCGTCGGCCACCGGGAACACGCAGGAGAAGAAGAACGTGGTGCCCCGACCCGGCTCACTCTCCACGCGCAGATCGCCCCCCATGGCGGCCACGAGGCGGGTCGAGATCGACAGTCCCAGACCGGTGCCTCCGGGCCGTTGATGCGCCTTGCCGGCCACCTGTCTGAACGCTTCGAAGACCTGCGGCAGTTGATCCGCCGGAATGCCGATGCCGGTGTCCCGGACGGCGAAACGGAGCTCCACACCGTCCGGACCGGCCGGCGCCGGGCCCGGCGCCGCGCTCACCACGATTTCGCCGACGTCGGTGAACTTCACCGCGTTGCCGACCAGATTGATGAGAACCTGCCGCAGGCGCACCTCGTCGCCGACGATCGCCGCCGGAACGCCAGGCTCCGTCTCGCAGCGCAGCGTGATCCCCTTCTCCCGCGCGCCCAGGGCGACCGGCCGTAGCGCCTCCTGCATACAGCGGCGCGGAGCGAACGGCTCCCGGACCAGTTCGAACCGTCCGGCATCGATCTTGGAGAGGTCGAGAATGTCGTTGATGAGATCGAGCAGCGAGTGAGCCGAACTGTCCACGATGCCCAGGTACTCCTGCCGCTCCTCCTCGCGCGCGGTTTCTACGGCCAGCCGCGTCATGCCGATGATGCCGTTCATCGGCGTGCGGATCTCGTGGCTCATCTGGGCCAGGAACTCGCCCCGCGTCCGCGTCGCCTGCTCCGCCTCGTCCTTGGCCGCCTGCAGTTCCCAGGTGCGCTCCTGCACGAGGCTGGCCAGCTCGTCGGCGCGGCGGCGGACCTGGCGCACTCGCCAGCGGAACAGCGCCACCACGCCCAGAAGCGCGATGGCCGCGACGGCGCCACGGAATAACGGCGACTGGTGCAGGTGCGGCTGGAGGGAGAACGCGTAGGATTTCTCCTCGCCGCCGAACTCGCCCCGGATGTTGCTCGCCTGGACGGTGAAGGTGTAGCGGCCCGGCGGAATATTGGTGTAGTAGGCCTCGCGACGACCGCCCGCCATATGCCACTCATCTTCATAACCATCGAGTCGGAAGCGGAAACAGATGCGGTTCGCATAGCGTGCGCTGGCGGCGCTGTATTGGAAATGGAGGTCGCCGCTGCCGGGCGGCGCTCTCAGGGGACTCGAGAGATCCGCGCGCCGGCCCGAGACGAGGGCCCGGTCGATGACCAGTTGCGGGAACGGCGGGGGCGCGACGGCGATCCGCGGATCGACGACCGTCACGCCGTCATTCGTGGCGAACCAGAGGCGACCGTCACGATCCCGCACGGCCGGCGGATGCGTGGCGCCGTTGCACTCCGCGGTCTTCATGCCGTCGTCACGACCGTAGACGTCGCAGGTCAGCGTGTCGAGGAGACCTTCGGCGAAGGCGTCGAGAGCGACGTGGCGGACGCGGAACACGCCCCGGTTGCATCCGAACCAGAACGAACCGCAATCATCTTCCAGGATGGCCAGCACGAGACTGTCGAACAGGCCGTTTTCAGCGCTGTAGGTGAAGAAACGACCATTGTGATGGCGCACGAGGCCGTCCATGGTGCCAATCCAGACGTCGCCGTCAGCGTCCAGGTGCATCGCCAGCACGACCTTCGTCGGCAGGCCCCTGATCGCGCCAGGTTCCTCCAGGCGTCCGGCGCGCAGGCGATTGACACCGCCCTCGGTGCCTACCCAGATCACCCCTTCGCGGTCCTCGACGATGCCGCCCCACACCACGTCGCTCCGCAGACCGTCGGCGGCGGTGTAGCGGTTCAGGCGCCCGGCGTGCAGTCGGCAGAGACCGTCCCGCCGGGTGCCGAACCAGAAATCGCCGGCGCGATCCTGGAGCATGCAGCGCACCTGTTCGATCGTCGCTCCGTCCGCGTCGCGAAAGAGCCGGAAACGCCCGTCCTCGTAGCGGTAGAGCGAGCTGTTGGTGCCTGCCCAGAGCGTGCCATCCCGGTCCTCGTAGAGGCTCGACACGAAATCGTTCGGCAGACCGTCGGCGCGCCCCAGCACCTCGACTCTGCCGTCGCGCAGGCGGCTGAGCCCCGGCGCGCTCCCGCCCACCCACAGCGTGCCGTCGCGGGTCTGCAGGACGGCCCGCACCGAATCGTCGCCCAGCCCCTCCGAGGTGGAGACCGTGGTGAACAGCCCCCCCCGCAGACGATGCACGCCGTCACCGAAAGTCCCGATCCAGAGATCCCCGTCCGGAGACAGGAACAGCGCCTGGATCGCCGCGGTGTCGAGCGGACCGTCGATCCGGGCGGACGTGGGGCGGCCGCGGCGGATCAGGCCGAGCCCCGCCCCCTCCGTGCCGACCCAGATGTTGCCGTCGGGATCGGCCGCGAGCGCGGAAATCACCTCGCCCGGCAGTCCATCGGCCCGGTCGTAGACACGCAGGGCGCCCTGCCGGCGGCAGACCAGCCCGCGTTGCGTGCCGATCCACACCGCGCCGTCGGGGGCGATGACCAGGGCACGGACGGTCGCATCGGGCAGCCCGTCTGCCAGGCCGAAGCGTTGCACGGTCTGCCCTTCGCGACGCAGCAGACCGTCGTTCGTCCCGATCCAGACCGTGCCGGAAGGCTCCACCGCCAGCGCCGTGACGAAGACCGACGCGGCATCCGCCGTGAGCGGGATCGCCTCGACCCGCTCCCTGACCACGCGCATCAGTCCGTGGGACGTCCCGACGAGCAGCGCCCCGGAGCGGTCGAAGGCCAGAGCGTTGACGGCCATATCCCGCAGCGCGGCATCCCGGTCCAGCGTCGTGAAGGCGCCCGCCCGCAGACAGACCAGCCCCTGGAAGGTGCCGATCCAGAGCTCGCCGTCCCCGCCGGGCAACAGGCACTGGATGCGCAGCGAGTTCAGGGGGGGATCGCTGCGCCGGTCGAAAAGGGTGAAGGAGAGTCCGTCGTAACGGGCCAGCCCCTCCTGGGAACCGATCCAGAGATTGCCGTCTGCGGTCTGCGCGAACGACGACGCCATGTCCGTCGTCAGACCCTCGCGCACACCCCAGGAGTCGTGCACGTACTGCGTGACGGCGAGATCGGGCGACAGGGCCACGGCGGGCACAACGGGCCACAGCAACGCGCCCATCGTCAGCATGGCTGTCCGCCATAGCCGGGAACTGCTCGACATGGGACGATATTCCTCCTGCGATCCACCCACCGGGAGGACCGCGGGCAGCCGCCGGTTCAGTCCGGCGGCGCCCGCTTCAGGAGGGTATCGACAAGCAGCGCAGCGGCTTTAGCCGCGGACCTGACGGATCCGATTGAGGGCCGAACCGGCCCGGAACCAGGCGATCTGCTCGACTGTGAGGGTGTGTCGGACCGGGCAGGCGTCCCGCGTCCCGTCGGCGTGATGCAACACCGCCGTCAGCGGTTCGCCCGGAGCGAGTCCGGCCAGGCCGGTGATCGCGATCCGGTCGTCCTCGCGCACCTTTTCGTAGTCGGCCGGATCAGCGAAGGTAAGCGGCAGGACCCCCTGCTTCTTGAGGTTGGTCTCATGGATCCGCGCGAAACTCCGGGTGATCACCGCGGCGGCGCCGAGGTGCCGCGGCGACATGGCCGCATGCTCGCGGCTCGAGCCTTCACCGTAGTTTTCGTCACCCACGACCACCCAGCGCAGTCCGGCCGCCTTGTAGGCGCGCGCCACCTGCGGCACCGGCAGCCCGGTCTCCCCCGTGAGCAGATTGCGGGTCCGGCCGGACTCGCCGGTGAAGGCGTTCGCGGCGCCCAGGAACATGTTGTCGCTGATCCGGTCGAGATGTCCGCGGTACTTCAGCCACGGCCCGGCCGCGGAGATGTGGTCGGTGGTGCACTTGCCCTTCGCCTTGAGCAGCAGCGGCAGGTCGATGAGGTCGCCGCCATCCCAGGCCGCAAACGGATCCAGCAGCGCCAGCCGGTCGCTGTCGGGTTTCACGCTCACCGCCACCCCCGCGCCGTCGGCCGGGGGCGCCACGTAGCCGCCCATCCCCGGCGCGAAGCCGCGGCGCGGCAGCTCGTCGGCCTGGGCCGGGATGTCGAGTTTCACCGCTTCGCCGCGCGCGTTCTCCAGCGTGTCGGTGAGCGGGTTGAAGTCCAGCCGTCCCGCCAGCGCACAGGCCACCACCACTTCCGGGCTGCCGATGAAGGCGAACGTGTCCGCGCTGCCGTCGTTGCGGCGCGGAAAATTGCGGTTGAAAGAGGTGAGGATGCTGTTGCGCTCCCCTTTCTTCACGTCGTCGCGCTGCCACTGCCCGATGCACGGACCGCAGGCGTTCGCCAGCACGATCGCCCCCACCGCCTCGAGATCGGCGAGCTGACCGTCCCGCCTGATGGTCTCGTAGATCAGGTCGGAGCCGGGCGTGACCATGAGCGGGGCGCGCATGCGCAGACCCTTCGCCAGGGCCTGCCGCGCCACGTCCGCGGCCCGCCCGATATCCTCGTACGACGAGTTGGTGCAGGACCCGATCAGCGCGAAGCGCAGTTCGACCGGCCACCCTTCGCGCCGCACGTCCTCGCCCAACCGGCTCACCGGCCGCGCCAGGTCGGGGGTGTGCGGCCCGACGACGTGCGGCTCGAGCGTCGTCAGGTCGATCTCGACCACGCGGTCGTAGAACTTCGCCGGGTCCCGCTCCACCTCGGGGTCGGCGACGAGCAGGTCGCGGCTGGCCTCCGCCAGGTCGGCCAGCGCGGCGCGGCCCGTGGCGCGGAGGTAGGCGCCCATGCGCTCGTCGTACGGGAAGAGGCTGGTCGTGGCGCCGTGCTCGGCCCCCATGTTGGTCACGGTCGCCTTGCCGGTACAGGAGATCGCGCGCGTGCCGGGCCCGAAGTACTCCACGATGGCGTTGGTGCCCCCCTTGGTGGTCAGGATCTCGCAGACCTTCAGGATGACATCCTTGGGCGACGTCCAGCCGTTCAACTCCCCGGTCAGCTTCACGCCGATCATTTTCGGGTGCTTGACCTCCCACGGCATGCCGACCATCACGTCCACCGCGTCGGCCCCGCCCACGCCGCAGGCCACCATGCCGAGCCCGCCGGCGTTGGGCGTGTGGCTGTCGGTGCCGATGATCAGGCCGCCGGGGAAGGCGTAGTTCTCGAGCACGACCTGATGGATGATGCCGGAACCGGGCTTCCAGAAGCCCATGCCGTACCGGCCCGCGGCGGTGCGCAGGAAATCGTACACCTCGCGGTTCTCGTCCTCCGCGACCTGCTGATCGGCGGCCGCCCCCGCGTGGGCGCGGATCAGGTGGTCGCAATGGATGGTGGTCGGCACCGCGGTCCGCGGGATCCGCGCCGACATGAACTGCAGGATCGCCATCTGCGCGGTGGCGTCCTGCATGGCGACGCGGTCGGGCCGCAAAGCGAGCGTGGCCTCGCCGCGCGCCAGCGGCTGCCCCGCCGGGTCGTCGAGGTGTCCGAGCAGCACCTTCTCCCCGAGCGTCAGCGGCCGGCCGAGCCGCCCGCGCACGATCTCCAGCCGCGAGCGCATCTGCGCGTAAACGTCCTGCACCATCTCGGGGGTGGTCTCGATCCGCATGGTCCGACTCCTTGCTGGCTGGTCGTCTCGTCCGGGACCGGCGCCGTCGCCTGTCGCGCTGGTTGCGCAGCACTTCCGGGAAGGCCTATGCCGGGATCATCATTACCAGAGTCGTCACTGCCGCGCCAGCGAAGCGTGCGCCGCCGCGCGCGTCCGCCGCCACGAACCGGCACGCTCAAAGACCCGGATCGGCCCGGAAATGGGAACGGAAAGCATGATGCTGTTCCAGAATATCGGGCCGGCAGGGGTTGACCGGAGCGGGACAGTCTTACATCCTAGTGACGGGGAACCAACGCGGAAGTCGCGCGCACCGCGCGTCCCGCGCCCAGCGCCCAGCGCCCAGCGCCCAGCGCCCCGCGCGCGATCGCCTTCCGAGGAGCGTGAGCCCGTGTCGTCCCAGCCGAACGCCGCCGCCGAATCCGTGCTCGCCCGCACCGCCGCCCGCTGCCGCGAGCGGGGGGTCGTCATCCCCACGCTGGCCGAGATGCGCGATCCCGCGCGGATCCCCGCAAAGATCCGCCAGCGCCTCGGCAAAGTCCATCTTTGGGATGTCGATCCGGTCAACCTCTTCCGCATCACCTGGAAGAACGACCCAAAGACCGGCCTGTTCAACGACGGCAACTGGCTGGAATTCCCGCCCGAGCTGACCGGCATCGACGCCCGCATCGTCGGCGTGGTCGGCAAGTGGTTCCCGACCGGGTCGCACAAGGTCGGCGCCGGTTTCGGCTGTCTGGCGCCACGGCTGGTGACGGGACAGTTCGACCCCACGACGCAGGTGGCGGTGTGGCCGAGCACCGGCAACTACTGCCGCGGCGGCGCCTTCGACTGCGCGCTGCTGGGCTGCCGTTCGCTCGCGATTCTGCCCGAGGAGATGAGCCGGGAGCGCTTCGAATGGCTCCGCTCGATCGGCGCGGAGATCATCGCCACGCCCGGCTGCGAGTCGAACGTGAAGGAGATCTACGACGAGTGCTGGAACATCCGCAAGACGCGGCCCGAGTGCGTGATCTTCAATCAGTTCGAGGAGTTCGGCAACCCGATCTGGCACTACCACGTCACCGGCGCGATCGTCGACGAACTGTTCACGCGACTTGCCGGACCCCGCGACCGCCTGGCCGGCTTCACCTCCGCCACCGGCTCCGCCGGCACGATCGGCGCCGCCGACTTCCTGCGCACCCGCCATCCATCGCTGCGGGTGGCGGCCGTGGAGGCGCTGCAGTGCCCCACGCTCCTGCAGAACGGCTTCGGCGCGCATCGCATCGAGGGGATCGGCGACAAGCACGTGCCCTGGATCCACAACGTGCGCAACACCGATTTCGTGGCCGCCATCGACGACGCGCAGTGCCTCGACATCATGCGCCTGTTCAACGAGCCGGAGGGGCAGACCGAGCTGGAACGTGCCGGTGTCCCGCTCGCGCTCGTGGAGCAGCTGCCGCTGCTGGGCATCTCCGGCATCTGCAATCTGGTCGCGGCGATCAAGCTGGCGCGGTACTACGAAATGGACCGTCAGGACTTCATCTTCGTGCCGCTGACCGACTCGATGGAGCTTTACCAGTCGCGGCTGCAGGAGCATCGCCAGGAGCGCGGCCGCTACGACCGCGAACAGGCCGTGGCCGCCCACCAGCGCTGGCTCCTGGGCGCCCTCCCCGACCATGTGCGAGAGCTCGGCTACCGGGACCGCAAGGCGCTGCATAACCTGAAGTACTTCACATGGGTCGAGCAGCAGGGCCGCACGGTGGAGGACCTGCGCCGCCTCTGGGATCCCGACTTCTGGGTCGAGACCTACGCCGTGGCCGACGAGTGGGACCGCCGGATCGACGCCTTCAACGCGCGGGTGGCGGCGGGCTGACCACGCCCGTCAACTCCAGCGCCCGGCCGCGCAGCCGGTAGGAACGCGCCTCCCGCCGCGTCGGGCAGCACATCGGGTCATCCGGGCCCTGCGTGACCAGGTCCACTACAACCTGACCATCCTCGATGCGCAGCCGCTCGATCTTCACCCGGTCGCCGAGGAATGTCGTGCCGGGGTTGAGCGGCCGTCCCTGCCGGTTGAACACCGGCGCGAGCTGCACGAACACCCCGCTGCCGCCGGTTTCGCAGGCGAGCAGCACCGCCGCGTCGATGGCGCCGTCGCCGTCAAGATCGCCGAACGCCGTCCGGTCGAGCAGCGTGATCCGCACCGGGGTCTCCCCGTCGTTCTCGTACCGCCCGTCGTGCAGCGAAACCCGCCCCTGCTCCACGTACTCCGCGTGGTAGGACGCGTTGCGCAGCGCCTCGGCGGTCAGCGGCGGTGAGGCGCCCCGCTCGCACCCCGCCGCCCCCGCGCCCAGCAGCGCCACCGCCGCGGCCAGGACCTGCAGGCGTTGTCGATTCACCCGCCGACCCCCTCCACGAGTGGACCCGCCAGCGGCGATGAATCCTGCGGCGGCATCCCCATGGCCGTCCACCCCTCGCGCAACGGCCTGCAGACGCCGACGACCCTCCGTCCGCATCAGCCCACCCGTCGCAGCCACAGCCCCTTCAGGTATTCCCCTTCGCGGTGGCAGGCATTGAACGGATGATCGGCGCCGGCGCCGAGTCGGCCGAGCACCTGCAGTTCCTGCCTCGCCTCCTTCGCCGCCTCGAACACGATCTGCTGGAACAGGATCAGGTTGACCGCCTGGCTGCAGGAGAAGGTCAGCAATTGTCCGCCGGGGGCGAGTCGCTCGAGCGCCAGTCGATTGATGTCGTGGTAGCCACGGGCGGCGTCGGTCACCTCCCCCTCGCGGCGGGCGAATTTCGGCGGATCGAGCACGATCAGGCCGTAGCGGGACCGGTCGGCGCGCAGGTGGTGGAAGACGTCGGCGCGCACACAGCGCGCCGCGGCGTCGGCAAAACCGTTGCGCTCGAGGTTCGCGCGGGCGAGTTCCACCGCGTCGCGGGAAAGGTCCACCGAGACGACCGGCGCGCCTCCCCCCGCCGCCGCGTGCACCGAGAAACCCCCGGTGTAGCAGAAGCAGTTGAGCACCGGCACGCCACGCGACAGCTGTCCGGCCAGCCGACGATTGTCGCGCTGGTCAAGGTAGAAACCGGTCTTGTGCCCCCGGGCCGGATCGGTGGCGAACTCCAGCCCCCCCTCGCGGATCACCAGCGGCGACGGCAGCGCTCCCGACAGCAGGCC
This sequence comes from uncultured bacterium, assembly GCA_963732385.1. GTDB lineage: Bacteria > Krumholzibacteriota > Krumholzibacteriia > LZORAL124-64-63 > LZORAL124-64-63 > CAVSZB01. Next base: position 1,462,535 of record CAVSZB010000007.1, read on the forward strand.
CACCGCCGACGCCAGCCCCTCCTCGCCCCGCAGCGGCGAGTCGCTGCGCTCGTAGATGAAGGCGGGGGCGATCCGTTCGCGCAACATTTCCAGCAGATTGCTCCGTGAGCGCTCCATGCCGGCGGTGAGAAACTGCACGCACAGCCCCGAGCCATAGCGGTCGACGATCAGGCCCGGCAGGAAATCGCCCTCGCTGTTGACGAGACGCCAGGCATCGGTGCCGTCATCCCCGGACGCGAGACGCGCCCGGAGCGCGAGCGCCGCGTCGAGACGCGCCGCCCAGAGCCGGGGACCGGGAGGCTCGTCGCGCGAAACCACCCGGCAGACGATCTGGGAATTGGCGTTGAGGTAGCCGAAACCGAGCCGCTCGCCGGCGGCCGAGAGAATCGCGCAGGGATCGCCGGGGAACCGATACCCCTCCAGCCGCTCGATCGAGCCGGAGAAGATCCAGGGGTGACCGCCCAGCACCGGCTTTTCGCGACCGGGGCGCAGGATCGCCTGCGCGAGGCGCGCGTTCCGCCCGGTGGTCACGGAGCGCCGCCCTTGCGACCGCCTTTGCCGCCGCCCGGCCCGCCGCCGTGGGACGGCGTGCCCCGCCCGCCACGCACTCCGGACGACTGGCCCGTGGATTTCTGCCGCGGCGACGCCCGACGCGCCTTCGGCCGCCCGCGACGGATCGTCTCGATCTCACCCACCGTGAGTGGCCGCACCTCGCCCGGGGCGAGCTCGCCGAGGCTGACCGGGCCGATGCGGACCCGGTGCAGGACCAGGATCTCGTGGCGCAGGACGCTGAACAGGCGCCGGATCTGGCGGATCTTGCCCTCGGGCATGACCAGTCGCAACAGAGTCTCCGTGTCGTCGGCCTCTTCGATCTTCGCGGTCAGCGGCTTCACAAAACCGATTTTCGGGATCGTGATGCCGGTCATCAACAGATCGAACTCCAGTTCGGCAAACACGCCGGCGATACGCACCAGGTACTCCTTGTCGAACCCGGCGCCTCCGGCCGCGTTGACGTTCCAGGCCGCATCGTTGGACAGGAGAACCAGGCCGGTGGTATCGGCGTCGAGACGGTCGGCCGGGCGCAGCCCGCGGATGCCGGACGGGAACAACCCGGCCGTGGCCCGTCGCTTGTCACGCTCGCCAGGACCGATCGCCAGGTGTTGCGGCTTGTGGAAGGCGAAATAGCGCCGCGGCACTTCGCTGATGCGCTGGCCGTCGATCCGGATCTCGGCGTCCGCGGCCACGCCGGTCTGCGGCTCGCGCACGATGACGCCGTCAACCCGCACGCGCCCCGTGCGCACGATCGTTTCGGCCTGCGGACGGGTGCCATAGCCGGCCCTGGCGATGATCCGGGCCAGGCCGCACAGCTTGGTCGACGGCTCGTCCGGAGTGGCGTCCGGGACCGACCCCGGCGCGCGATCGGAGGCGGCTGCGCTGGCGCCGGCGGCGGGGATATCGTCGTCCATGCACCCTCTCCTGCGGAAGTCGGGCGGGCGGGCCGCGCCGGCCCGGCGAAGGATCGCGCATACCCACAGGCATTGCAACCCGCGGGGTCGCCGCCACCGCGGGCCGGTCCACCTCAGATCAGCGCCACCGCCCGCACGGGTGACGCCTCGGTGCCCTCGAGCTTGAGCGGCAGCACCAGGAAATCGAACCGCCCGGCCGGCAGCGCCGCCAGGTTGGCCAGGTTCTCGACGTTGATCAGGCCGGCGGCCGCGAACAGGTCGTGGCAGAACCGTCCGCCGAGGGGATCGAGACTCGGCGAATCGAGACCGACCCCCTTGAGCCCCGCCCCCGCCAGTGCGCGGGCCAGCGCCGGCGACAGCCATGGCCAGTCGCGATAGTAGCGCGGCGTACCCCAGTATCGCTCCCACCCCGTGCGCAGGATCAGGTAGTCGACCGGGTCAAGATCGAGACCCGCCACGATTTCCGGCGGGATCTCCCCCGTCGGCGCGTCGACCACGATGCCCCGGCCGTGAAACCGCTCGATCGGCATCGCCTCGAGTCCCGGCTGACCGTCGAGGAAATGCAGGGGGGTGTCGAGGTGCGTGCCGAGGTGGCAGGTGAAATCGAGCGCCGACACCAGGTGTCCCCCCTCGGCGAACGTCATGCGGCGGATGACACGCGGCGGCGGCGCATCGCCCGGATACTGGGCCATGCCATCGCGAATCGTGTGACTGAGGTCGATGATCGGCATCGCGTTCCTTTCCGCGCCGGCGGCACCTTCCGTCGCGTGGCGCGTCACCCGCCCGAATGCTCCGACCAGGTGGCCACGTCCCGGTGCAGCGCGGCCACTTCGAATTCCGACGCGTAGATCAGCCGCTCGGCAACGGCCAGCCGCGTTTCGAGTTGCGCCACGCTGCCCGACACGTCCGTGATCGCCAGGAACAGACGCTGTCTCAGATCGGCCGGCCCGACCTGGGCAACCGCGAAATCGAGGCTGTGCAGCTTCTGGACGAGCGGACGCACCGCACCGCGCCGTTCCTTGAGCGAAGCGGCGTGCGGCAGTACGAGGTCGGCCACCAGCGTGCCGGTGTGGACGCGCACATCATCCATGGCGTAAGCGCGGCGGGACAGAAACCGCGTCCCCGTCCCGCCGCACGCCCGAGGCTGCCGACCCGATCTTCACTTTGTCAACATCATCTTGCGGGTGGCGACCTGCCCGCCGCTGGCCAGCCGCGCCAGATAGGCCCCCGACGGCACCGCCCGACCTGCGTCATCGAGGCCATCCCACTCGTACGTTGCCGTTCCGGCCGGCAGATCGTCCCGCACCAGGGCCCGCACGCGACGTCCCTGCAGATCGAGGATCTCCACCGTCGTCAGGCCGGGAACCGCCAGCGTGAAACTGATCTGAGTGAACGGGTTGAAGGGGTTCGGATGGTTGCCGGCCAGCCGGAACGCCGGCGGCGGGCCGCCCGAGGCGTCGACGATCAGTTCCACCGGCAAGACAGCGGGGCTGCCGGCGGCGTCGTGCACGATGACGAGCACTGCGGCGTACGTCCCTTCCGCCAGGACGGCGGCGTCGAAGTCGAGGGTCAGCATCTGCTCGATCCCCTGCGCGACGGAGCCCGCAAACGGCTCGACCGTCAGCCACGGCACGGGGTCGTAGACCAGGACATCGCCATCGCTCACATCGACCACCGATCCGTCGGGAACCCCCACCCGCAGGCGCAGGTTCGCGGTCGCGGGGCCGGTCACCGGCCAGTCAAAGACGCCGTCGTTCGGGATCGCGGCAACGAGCGTCTCCCACGTGGATCCCCCGTCGCGACTCCCGTCCAGGGTCACGTCAGGCACCAGACCGGTGTGGTTCCAGGTGATGGTCGCGGTCTCCCCGACCGGCCACAACTCGCCGCCGGCTGGCGAGGTCACCGTGAGAGTCGGACCGGAAGGTGGCGCCAGCGTGAACAGCCCGCTCACGACGTGGGGGGCATCGCCATTGATGTCGCCGGCAAGGGTGAAGGGAATACTCAGGGCGCCTTCCAGACCGGCGGCAAAAGTCACGTTCACGGTGGCGGTGGCCGTCTGACCCTCGCCCCAGACATTTCCGTAGTCCCCGTTCCGGTCGGTCCAGGTGACGAAGGCGCCGTCTCCGATCGAGCCGTCGGTCACGAGGGGGCCGTCCGTGCCGCCGACGAAGTCGGTCGAACCGGTCACCGTCACGCCGGCCGGGAAGTCGATCGCCGCGCTCACCAGCCACTCATCGTCGGGACTCGGATTCGTCACGGTCAGCGCCAGCGTGGCGCCCGCGCCCGGCAGATAGGCGGCCGGGCTGCTGACGACCATCGCTCCGGCGATGCTCTTGCCCCCCCCCGCCGTCGGCAGCGCCAGCATGGTCGCGGCCGTGTAGTGGATGAGGGAGCCGATTTCGCCTGAGTTCGCGAGCCTGACCTCCGCGCTGCCGGTCTCGCCCGGACCGAGCGTCCGGCTGACCGACTCCTGAGACACCGTCAGCAACGGATCTGCCGGACCGGGCGTGACGGTGAGGGTATAGCCCTGCGGCGCCCCACCGATCGCCCCGTTGCCCACCACGAACCCGAGCGCCGCGATTTCGGACAGCGGCACGGGGAGGCTGGCGTCGCCGTCATTCGCAGCGTCGAGGATGATCGGATGGAACAGGGCCGTGCCGTCGGTCCGGGTGATGACCGCCGTCAGGCGCAACTGCGAACCGTCGGCGCCGGCGAACTGCACGCGCACGCGGCCCGTCACGGTCGGCAGCGATATGCAGCGCACGAAACCGGCGGCCAGGTAGGACACCGACCCGCCGACCGCCGCCGGGTAGGCGGCCAGCGTGGCGGCCGGACCGGTGGGATACGCCGCGGCCTCGCCATACCCGGCCCCGGCCACGGCGCGCGTGCCGGTGAGAAAATTCCAGGCGGCGAAGGTCGGCCAGCCCAGCGCCACCGACGACCCGCGGTCAGTGAGCATATGATTGTAGGAGACCATCACGGGCTCGCCCTGATGCGTCTTCCGCCGGTTCCAGAAGTCGATGATGATCTGGTTGCCCCAGGTCTCGGTCAGCCAGTGCTGGAAGACGCAGTCCTCGTAGGAACCGCCGGCGCCCCCGTTGTCCAGCGAGGTCGCGGGGGCGCTGATAGGACTGCCAATGGGCAGGTAATTGTAGTAATCATTCACAAAGTCGTACGCGACGTCCTCCATCCAGGTCGCGTCGAGCTCCACCCAGCCCCCCTCCGACCAGAGCGACCCCGCCCGCTGCGAGGCGTGCTTGAATTCGTGCGCCACCGTCACTTTGGCCGCGCCCCACTGATTCCCCTCGGGATCGGTGTTGGGCGGAAAATCGAGATACGTGTTGTGCAGGGTGATCCGCGTGGCACCGGTCGGGAAAGTGAGAGGCGTGGTATAGCCGTAGAAGCCCATGGCCTCGAAATTGATCTGATAGCGTCCGGAGCCGAGCGGGGGCGGGGTGAAACCGAGCGTCTCGATCTCGTAGATCCAGCACTCGTCGCAATAGGACGCCACCTTCTCGACAAAGTCCGGAATGCCGTTGGCAGGCGTGGTGTCGGTCGCCGGGACGGCGTTCGTGCCGATCGTGTCGTAGGTCAGCGTGAAGTGACCGCCGGGACTGTTGTAGATCGCCTTGTCGGCCCCCTCCGGCGCGGGCGCCAGCCAGGCATCGATCCGCGTGACCTCCGCCGGCGCCAGCCGGCCGCGCATCCGCTCGAACTCGGCGATCAGCGCCGTGCCGCACTTGAGCGGCACCCGCCTCTCCACCTGGAAGCGGGCCGGCAGCGTTTCCGGCGCGAAGCCGTAGGCGAATTTGCAGACCAGCGCCTCCCCCTCCGAGATCTCCCCCGCGGCGACCGCGGCCTCCACGCCGGCCAGAAAACGCACGCCGGCGTTCGGGAGCACGGCAGAGTCGCGAGCGAAGGCGGAACCAGGCGAAAGCCCGCCACCCGGAGCCGGGAAGGCCAACAGGATGAGCAAAAGGCGACGGTTCATATCCTGCCCCTGAAAGAGGATGCAACATCGCAGCCGGCATATCGACAAATTCTGGCGAGGAGCCGCGGGCGGGCCGGAAAGCGAACCCCCTAAAATGCACCCAACCCAATAGTAACATATGGAGATAAGCCTTGTGCCGCCGAAATTGTTTTCTCCGCCCAGGTGCTCTCATTGGTCTTTTCGTCCGGCGCGAACCGGCCAATTCCGGCTGGTTGTCGGCTGGGAATCCGGCCGGAAACAACTTCGGCTGCGCCATATTTTGAACATCTGAAATCATTACGGAGCGTGGTGAGGTTGACATCCGACCCTATTCCGGTACCTTTCTCCACATGTCCATCTCACAGCCGCGCCTGACTCCGGCGACCCGAGGTCGACCAACGCGGCGGGTGACGCGATCCCTGCGGGTGCTCGCTCTGCTCGTCCTCTCCGGAGTCCTGGCCCTCCCCAGACTGCTGCTCTTCCCGGCTCTGCCGGTCCTGCCCGGGTGGTTCTCCATCCCCGGTCTGGCCACCATTTCGGCTTTGGCCGGAGGCTGCACGGCGGTCGGGGAGTTGCGGCATGAACTGGCGGCGGCGGGTCCGGCGGTGCCGCGGCCCCAGGTGATGCGTGACTTCGACCGGATCCGGCTCGGCGGCACCCTGCGGATGGTCACCCGGGCGAGCGCCAGCAGCTACTTCGTCCACAAGGGGGACGACGCCGGCTTCGAGTTCGAACTCCTGCGCGACTTCGCGCGGTCGTGGAATCTGAAACTCGAGGTGCTGGTCGTCGACCCGCGGGCCGATCTGATCTCGATTCTTAACAGCGGACAGGCGGACGTGGCGGCATCGGACCTCGATGTCGATCCCGAGGAGGCCCGGTTCGCCGCCTTCACGAGCCCCTGCAGCCTGGTGCGGCAGGTCCTCGTGCTCAGGGGCATCGATCCCCGGCCCCGCAACCTCGAGGCGCTCAACGACCTGGCGATCCACGCTCCCGCCGGTTCGGCCGCCTGGCGCGCGGTGGCCGAACTGCGCGATGCGCTCGGCTATCGCTGCACGCTGGTGCCCTCCGCCCCGGAGCTGTCCGTCGAGGCGTTGATTCAGCGGGTCGCCAGGGGGGAAATCGCGGCCACGGTGGCGCCGGAGAATCTGGCTCGCGCCGTCCTGCCGCAACTGCCGGGCGCCAGTCTGGGACCGCCGCTCAGCCAGGAGCAGCCGGTCGCCTGGCTGGTGCGCGACAACAGCCCCGACCTGCTTTCAGCCCTCGACCTCTTCCTGCAGGGGCAGTTCCAGGTCACGGAAGAGGGGGAGCGGCACAGCCTGGCCTACGGATCGCTTTACGACCGCTATTTCGCCTATCCGGACCGGAGAGGGGTGCAGACCGCCACCGACCGGCCCGACCTGGGCGGCCGACTCTGCCAATATGACGACCTCATCCGTGCCGTGGCGGACAGCGCCGGCGTCGACTGGCGGCTGGTGGCGGCGATCATCCACGCGGAGTCGCGTTTCGATCCCCGGGCGGTCAGCCCGGCTGGCGCGGTCGGCCTGATGCAGGTCCTGCCCTGGAGCGGACGCCCGCCCGCGTGGCAGCTGCGTGACCCCGCCGTCAACGTCCGCGCCGGAGTCCGCCATCTGATGGCGGTCTACCAGAGTTTTGCCAATCTCGACTCGCTCGACCGCTGGCGTCTGACCCTGGCCACCTATCACGCCGGCATCGGCAACGTCCTGGAGGCGCGCGACCGGGCCCGGGCCGCGGGGCGCGATCCCCATCGCTGGGATAACGGCGTGGCGTACGGCATGCTGCTGCTGACGAAGGAGAGCCAGGCGGGAACCGGCCCGGCGTTCCATGGGATGGGCACCATCGAGTATGTCAGGCGGGTGACCGAGCGGTATCGGCGCTACTGCGGCGTGACTCCGCGCAACTCCCCCTCCGGCTGGCGATCTCCCGCCCTGCCGGTGGACCAGGCAACGACCGGTCCGTTCCGCCCCGCCGGCGATCCGCGCGGCGGAACGTTGGCGCTGGCGACCCGGCTGGCGCCGTAGCCGCGCGCGATCCACGCCTCACCGCAACTCGCCCCTACGGCCCGGGCGCCGGCGCCGGGCCGTCGGTCGCGAGCTCCTCCAACAGCGCGTGCGCCCGCCTCAGGTGCGGGATCACGATCGACCCGCCAACGATCAGCCCCACGTCGAAGACCTCCATCAGTTCCGCCTCCGTGACCCCCTCCTCGAGGCAGCGAATCACGTGGTAACTGATGCAGTCGTCGCAGCGCAGGACCATCGAGGCGGCCAGGCCGAGCATCTCCTTGGTGCGGGCCGGCAGGGCGCCGTCCTCGTAGCAACGACCATCGAGATTGAAAAACCGCTTCGTGATCAGGGTGCCGCGCTCGTGGATGCGGGCGTTCATCCGCTCGCGGAAGACGCGGAACTCCTCCTGACGCTTGCTCACGAAACACCTCCCGGTCGACGACGGATCCGGCGCCAGAGCGCCAGCGACGAGAACGACGCCGCCATGAACAGGCCGAAGGCGAGCCAGAAGACGGCCCGCAACCCGAACAGCTCGTAGACGACGAAACCGGCGAGCGGCCCGAGCGTGCCGCGGATGCCGACCATCGCCACGTGGATCCCCTGATAGTACCCCCCCTGCCCCGGCGGCGCGAACGCCATCGAGCCCACGTTCCAGGCGATGTTCACGCCGGCCATCCCGACCGAGTAGAACGCGAACGCCAGGTAGACCAGCCGCACCGGCGCCGCCAGGGGCAGCGCTCCGGCGAGGTCGAGCACGACAGGATAGAGCGCCAGGATCGCGAAAGCGACGGCGCAGAGCCGCACGGGATGGTAGCGGTCCATCAGCCGGCCCACGGCCGGGCCAAGCAGCGCGACGGCGATCTGCCCGATCAGCACCCGCGCCGTGGAGATCTCGTGGTAGCTCAGCCGCAGTTGCTCGGTCAGGAAGATCGGCACGATCGGGCTGAGACACATGAAGGCGGCGCCGTAGGTCATGAAGTTGACCTCGAACCAGTTGAAATCGCGATCCTCGCGGTAGATGCGCATGGCGTCAGCGAACGGTCGCCCCAGGCCGCGCCAGATCCGCCCCGGCGTGAACGGCCCGACCGCCCGCGGCGGCAGCGACAGCATGCCGAACAGGCGCGCGCCGCGCGGCTCCGGCGGCGTCCCCTCCGGTTCCGGCGCCCGCGATAACAGATAGAGAAAGACGAAGCCGCACACCCCGAGCACCGCGTAGATGATCCGGAACAGATCGGGGTCGCGGTCGAGCATCCGGCCGATCACCAGACTCGCCACCACCGCCACGCCGTTCTGGATCGCCGTGCCGATGCCGAAGTAGCGCCCCTGCAGCGTCGGCCGGAAGTTGCGCTGGAAGATCGCGTTCTGGGCCGGGTAGACCATCGCCGAGAAGAAATACACCACGGCCAGCAGGCACGACATCTGCACCGCATCGTGCACGAACAACGCCAGCACCATCACCAGCCGCCCGAGCACCCCGGCCCAGACCAGGTAGGCGCGCCGATGCCCCCGCGTCGCCAGCAGATGTCCCCAGTACAGCGCCAGGAACATCCCCACGTTGTCGAGCATCACCGAGAGCGTGATCAGACTGCCCGGCGCCCGCAGACTCTTGGCCAGGACGTACGGGATCAGCAGATAGCCGGCCCACCACAGCCCCTGGAATGCCATGCCGACCAGGAAACGACGCAGCGTGGCGCGCTCCAGCGGGGTGGGATCGACGCGTCCGGCGAAACTGTCGCGCAGCGGGGCCCACAGATCCATGTCATCACCCGGCGGGAAGATCAGCGTTCCCGTCACCGGTTGCCAGCGAAAAGCCGGGCGGGTACCATTGCCGCGCATCAGCCGAATGCGCGCGCGGTCCCAGCCGTGACCGCATCCGCCACATCAGCCCGGGAGTCATTGTGCCCCCGTTCCCAACGCCTGTCGTAACCATCTTCGGCACCTGGGCCGTCTACGCTCTCGTCTGCCTCGTGCTCGCCTGCGCCCAGGCCGTCTACGTGCTGTTCGGCTTCGGGGCGGGGCTGATCGCGCTCGGGCTGCTGGCGCTCGTGATTCCGTCGGTGCAGGACATCGTCGTCGTGATCCTGGTGACGGCGCTGCCGGCCGAAATCTTCGTCGCGTGGACGTCGCGGCGGGAAATCGCGTGGCGGCAGGTGGCGCTGATCGGGGCGGGGGTCGTGGCCGGGGTGCCGATCGGGACCTGGATCCTGCAGGCGGGGCAGGCAAACTTCCTGATCGTGCTGCTCGGGACGTTCCTGATCGCGACCGGCGCGACGTTCCTCGCCCTGCCGACGCACTGGCGGGTGCGCTGGCCGCGCTGGACGGCGCCGCCAGTCGGACTGCTCGGCGGGGCGCTGTCGGGCATGTTCGGCACGGGCGGCCCCCCCGTGATCATCTGGTATCGTCTGGCCGGCGTCGAAAAAGCCGCCTTCCGCGGCAACCTGATGGCGATCTGGATGCTGGTCAGCCTGACCCGGCTGCCGTCCTACGGCGTGGCCGGCCTGCTCACCGCGCCGCGCCTCTGGTCGGGACTCGCCGTGCTGCCGGCGGTGCTGCTGGGCGGCTGGCTCGGGCACCGCATCCACCTCGAGATCTCCGAGCGGACTTTCCAGCGGGCGGTGGCGGTGGCGCTGGCGATCATCGGGGCGCTGCTGCTGGTGCGCCACGGCTGAGCCGTGGTATTGTCCATCGTCGCACGCACTGCCGCGGGGGGCCGGTGCGCGCCGCGCGAGACGGGCGCCCCCACGCGGCTTCCGGGAAAGGACAATCCATGAAGCGTTCCCGCATCACCCTGCTCGCCTGCGTCGTTGCCGTGATCGCCCTGCCCGCCGTCGGTGCCGCCGCCTGGCCGCACGAGCGGCAGGGGGTCATGCTCGGATTCAACGCCGGCGCAGGAAGCGCCGAGCTTCAGTTCGAGAGCAGCGACGGCACCACCGTCAGCGGCGATCGCGAGGCAGGCGGCGCCTTCGGCCTGCGCGCCGGCTATGCGTTCAACGACCGCCTGGCGCTCGGGCTGGAGGGCACGGGCTGGAGCCGCACCTTCGAGAACGGCTCCGGCCTCGACGCCACCTGGACCTTCACCGTCTCCACTATCGCCCTCACCTGGTACCCCGGCGGCGGCGGCTTTTTGCTGCGCGGCGGGCTCGGCTGGGGACGGGCCGAGGTGAAGACGGACCTGGGCGACGTGGAGATCACCAACCACGACACCGGCGGCGCCGCGCTGATCGGCCTCGGCTACGAGTGGCGCCTCGGCCGTCGTTTCGCGCTCGGCCCCGCCGTCGACTTCGGCGGCATGGATCTGGGCGAGGGGTGGAAGGCGAACATCGCCAACGTGACCGTCGGCCTGACCTGGTACCTGTAGACGCGGCACTGCTCCGGAAACCGTACTGCCGGGCCGTGAGACTCGGGGAAGAGGGAAGATCATGATGATGCGGCGGCTGTCTCCGCTGGCGCTGGTCGCCCTGCTGTCACTGTGGACCGCCGCGGCGGCTCAATCGCCTTCCGCCGCCCCGGCCGATCCGGCGACCCTCGCCGCGCGGGTGGAAAAACTTGACGGGGCGATGCAGGCGCTCAACCACCGGCTCGACGAGCTGATGAAGAGCGTCGACGACAACCTCTGGTTCGACCGCGTCGGCGACGTGGCGATCGTCGAGAAGGCGCGCATCACCGGGCCACCGCCGTGGAAGGAGGAGAACCCCACGGCGATCGGCGCCGGCAATCCGGTCAAGTTCTACACCTATGTCTTCCTGCCGCGGACCCTGCCCAAAAGCGGCAGGTGCCCGCTCATCGTCCTGCCGCACGGCGGCGTGCACGCCGACTTCACCACCTACCACACGCACATCGTGCGGGAGCTGGTGGCGCAGGGGTACGTGGTGGTGGCGCCGGAGTACCGGGGCAGCACCGGCTACGGGCAGGGCTTCTACGAGCGGATCGACTACGGCGGCCTCGAGGCCGAAGACTGCCACGCGGCACGGCAGTGGGCGATCGACACCTACCCCTGCGTGGACGGCTCGCGCACGGCGATCGTCGGCTGGAGCCATGGCGGCCTGATCGCCCTGATGACCGTCTTCGCCCACCCCGACGACTACCGCTGCGCGTTCGCCGGCGTGCCGGTGAGCGACCTCGTGCAGCGCCTCGGCTACTGGGGCGAGGAGTACGCCGCCGACTTCTCGGCGCCGTACCACATCGGCCAGACCGTCGCCGAAAACCTGCCGGAGTACAAGCGGCGTTCCCCGGTCTGGAATGTCGACAAGCTGAAGACTCCGCTGCTGATCCACGGCAACACCAACGACGAGGACGTCAACGTGATCGAGGTGGAGCACCTCATCCAGGCGCTGAAGGCGGCCGGCAAGGAATTCGAATCCGAGATCTACCAGGACGTCCCGGGCGGGCACAGCTTCGACCGGCTCGACACGCCCCGGGCGCTGGAAATCCGCGTGAAGATCTACGGCTTCCTGGCGCGCCACCTCGACCCGCCGTCGCCATTGCGCTCCGTGGCGGAGGTGCGCCGCGCGGCGTTCCGGCAGCCATGAGCGCGCGCACGGACAGCGCGCGGCGGGCCGTCCCGCTCCTGCTGCTGCTGGGACTGCTGGCCGGTTGTGACGCCGCGCCACGCGACCGCTCCGCAGTGGCCGGAGACAGCCCGTACCAGCCCGCCACCTGGATCGGCGGCGAGGCGGCCGCCGGGCCCCTCGCGGTCACGCACGGCGGCGTCGGTTCGCCTCCGGAGTGGTCGGTCGACTGCCAGCGCGCCGCCGGTCTGGCCCTGGACGCCCTCACGCAGGGCGGCAGCGCCCTCGACGCCGCCGTCGTCGGCACGCTGATCCTCGAGGAGAACCCCCGCTTCAACGCCGGCACCGGCGCCAACATCCGGCTCGACGGCCGCTCCATCCAGATGGACGCCGCCGTCATGACGAGCGAGGGACTTTTCGGCGCGGTGGCGGTGATCGAACGGGTGCGCAACCCGGTGCTGGTCGCGCGGGCCCTGCTCGACACGCCGCACCTGCTGCTGGCGGGCGAGGGAGCCACGCGCTTCGCCCACGCCGCCGGTTTCGCCGACGAACTGCCGAACTGCCCCGAGGCCGAGGCGAAGTACCGGCAGCGCATCGCCACGCTGCTCGGCGGCAGGGCGGGCGAAGGCTTCGCGGACTTCGACTGGCGCCGCTACTGGAACTACCCCGATCCGCTCCCTCCGGAGCTGGCGGCGCCGGCCGCCGGCGAAAGCCCCCGTCCTGCCGATCCGGGGCCACACGACACCGTCGGCACCGTCGCGCGCGACGCCGACGGCCGCTTCGCCGCCACCCTCTCCACCGGCGGCACCTCGCTGACGCTCTACGGCCGGGTCGGAGACGTGCCGATCTACGGCGCCGGCTGCTACGCCGGCCCGGCAGGCGCGGTGGCCTGCACCGGTTTCGGCGAGGAGATCATCCGCCAGGCGATGGCCCGCACCGTCTACGACCTGCTGGCGGCCGGCGTGCCGGCGCGCGAGGCGGTCCGCCGCGGCTGCGCCCGCTTCCCCGCCGACGCCGCGCTCGGCCTCATCGCCGTCAACGCCCGCGGCTGGGGCGTCGCGGCCAACCGGTCGATGGCGTGCGGGCAGGCAGCAGCGACTGCGTCCTCCAATTCCGCGCGCTGAAACCCCCGCAACGCAGCCACGCCCGTGGGTGGGGACGCGTCCCCCTTTGCCCGTGAGTCCACCTCGTTTTCTGGCCTCGAATTTGTAGGGTATACTCTTGCGGATAATTAAGATATTATCTGTCGCCATTACGCCGCAAGGGGTCGACACGTGTCCAATAGACACAACGTATTGCTGGCAAACATCATAACTCTGCTCGCCCTGGCCGGATGCGGCGCGGGCGACGATCCCACGGCCCTCGCTCCTCCGGGCCATACGCCGCAGGATGCAATGCAGTCGCCCCGGATGGCCATCGTCGACTTCCGGACCGGGAATCTCGACACCCCGGAGGCGGCCGAACGCTATGCGCGCGCGGATCTCGTCGTGCTCGAGAGCACCTACCTCTGGGCGCGGCCGCAGAACGCCGGCTTCGTGGCCAGCGTCAAGGCGCTCAGCCCCGATACCAGGGTGCTCGGTTATGTGCTGGGCAAAAGCTCCTGGACGACCTGGGGCGACGAGCCCGACAGCGATCCGACCGCCAACCCCTACGGCTGGGACTGGTACCAGGCCACGCGACCCTACTGGTGCTGGACCACGACCGGCGACACGCTGATGGACTGGCCGCTGCAGGTGGTGCTCGACATCACCAACCCGGCCTGCCGGCGGGCGATGATCGGAGTGCTCCTGAAGTGGCGCCGCGAGGGGGAGAATCCGGTGGATGGCTTCTTCTGGGACTACTTCTCCACTTCACTCTGGATCGCCCCCGCCGTCGACGCGACCATGGACGGCGAGCCTGACCTCGACGGCGACGGGATCGGGCACTTCGAAGACGCCGATGAGCGGCAGGCCTTTCGCGACGCGCAGACGGCGCTGGTCCTGGAAACCCGCGCCGCGTTCGGCAACGATTTCATCCAGATCTTCAACGGCGGGCGCGCGGCCGGGGATTCGAGCTTCGCGGCGCTCGGCGACGGCATGTTCTACGAACTGTTCCCCACCGTCGGCTTCTGGGGCGGGCCGAGGATGGCGCTGGCGCTCGACCCCGCGCGCCCCAACAACCTCTACGCCGCGCGCGGCTGGCCGCGCACGCGTAACGGCGGACCGTGGCTGATCCTCTCCAACCCGACGCCGGTGAGCTGGTGGGGTCCGGACGGGCAACTGGTCGTGTTCAACCTGGGCGATCTCAACCGCGTCGTGGCGCTGCTGACCGGAGCCACCGCCTGCTTCCACGAACCGCCCTCTGTGCGGTACGGCTGGCCCGCGTACGAACCGGCCCTGGGCGCTTCGCTCGGCGGGGTCGTCTGCAGCGGCGACACGCTCACCCGCGATTTCGCGGGCGGACGGGTGAAGCTCATCATGCGCAGCGGGGACGGCGCGCTGCCGTTCGATTACGAGATCACCGAGGGTGACTCCGTGGTGCAGGCGTTGCGCTTTCCGGAGTACCTCTCCCGCTGATGATCAGTGCCCCTCAACCCGGAACAGCTTCTCCCCCACGCGCACCGGCAGCGGCAGGCGGTTCTCCTTGGGCGGCAGGGTGCAGTTGTACCGATCGGGGTTGTAGTCGCAGAGCGGGTTGTAGGCGTAGTTGAAATCCAGGACGAGGGACTTGCCGTCCGCCTCCGGCTTCAGATCGAGGTAGCGTCCGCCGGCGTAGGTCTCCTGGCCGCTCGTTTCATCGAAGAACGGCAGCCAGTACCCCTCGTCCGGCCCCGCGCCGGGTGACGAGTAGACCCCCAGGGTGATCGTCCGCCCACCGGTCCGGAACGACACCTTTCCCGCCTTCACATACGGCAGCTGGTTGCCCTTGCGCTTGACCAGCATGACCGTGTCGGGCCGGGCCTCGCGCACGAACGGCACGCGGAAGCGGTACGCGGGATCCGGGTCGTAGTAGTTCAGCCCCTCGAAACCGGCGCGATCGTCCGGCCGCAGCGGCGTCTGGGTCGAGTCCATGAAGGCCTCGTTCTTGTCGATGCGCATCTCGACCAGCGCGATCTGCCAGTTCTCCAGCTCGAGATCGTTCATCGTGACGGGGCCGGGCGCCTCGTTCGCCGTGCCGCAGCCCGCCGCCAGACAGAGGAGCATCAGGGCCAGTCTCGTTTTCATCGTATCCCGGTCCTCGCTGTCGTTCCGATGCCTGTCGCCGACTCCCGCCGCACCGCGGGGCCGCCCCGGGGGGGACGGCGCCCGCGGCGATGCGGCGGCACTACTAGATGGGCCGCGTCGCGGACTTCAGCCACGCGCGGTGCTCGGGGTCAAGATGCGACCGCAGTTCACGATACACGCGGGCGTGGTAGGCGTTCAGCCAGGCGCGCTCGCGCGGTATGAGCAGCTTGCGATCGACCAGCCGCCGGTCGATCGGACAGAGCGTGACCACGTCCCAGCGGTACCAGTCCCCCTCGGAGCCGCTCAGCTTCTCGTCGCGCGCCACGAAGGCCAGATTCTCGATGCGGATGCCCCAGCCGCCAGCCTTGTAGTAGCCCGGCTCGATCGACAGCAGCTGGCCGGGGCGCAGCGGCACGTTCCGCACGTCCTTGGGCGTGAGGCCCATCGGCCCCTCGTGCACGCTCAGGTAGTGCCCGACGCCATGGCCGGTGCCGTGCCCGTAGTTGAGTCCCGCCTCCCAGAGCGGCTGCCGCGCCAGCACTTCGAGGCGCTGGCCGGAGGTGCCGGCCGGGAACTTCGCCGCGGCGACCGCGATGTGCCCGCGCAGCACGCGGGTGAAGGCGTCCTTCTGGCGCGGGGTCGGAGCGCCCAGGGTGAGGGTGCGCGTGATGTCCGTGGTGCCGTCGAGGTAGAGACCGCCGGAGTCGATCAGGTAGATCCCCCGCGGACGCAGCCGCGCATTGCTCTTGCGGTCCGCGGCATAGTGGACGATGGCGCCGTGCGCCCCGTAGGCGCTGATGGTGTTGAAGCTCAGCCCCTGGAAATAGCGACCCTCGGCGCGGAACGCCTCGAGACGGTCGGCGGCCGACAGCTCGGTCACGTCGCCGCCACGCACGGCCGGTTCGAGCCACTTCAGGAACTTCACCATCGCCACGCCGTCGCGCACGTGGGCCGCCGCGACGCCGCGGATCTGGACCGGGTTCTTGACCGCCTTGAGCGCGGTCACCGGAGAGGGGCCGCGCACGATCTGCTCCGCGCGGAGCTGGTCCGCCACCCAGGCGTTGGTGGTGGCGGGGTCGAGCAGGACCGGTACCCGCGCGGCCCGCAGCTCGCGCAACGTGGCGGGCAGTTTCGTGTACGGCAGGATCTTCACGTCGCGCCGCAGCGACTTCGCCAGCTCCGGCGTGATCTTGAGGGGGTCGATGAAGAGGCGCGCCTCACGTTCCATGACGACGGCGTACGCGATCACCACCGGATTGAAGTCGACGTCCGCGCCGCGCACGTTGAACAGCCAGGCGATCGTGTCGAGGGCCGCCAGCACGTGAGCGCGCGCGCCGGCCGCCCGCGTGGCCTCGCGCACCTGGCGCAATTTTTCGCGCGCCGTCGCGCCGGCGTGGCGCGGACTGTGCAGCCGCACCGGATCGAGTCGCGCCGCCGGCCGGTCGGGCCAGATTTCGTCCACGAGGTTGGCTGCGAGCGGACGCACGGTGAGGCCCGCCTCGGCCAGTTCCGCCACGAAGGTCTCCGCCTCCTGCACCGACAGCAGCTGCGGATCGACCCCCAGGGTCTGACCCGGTTTCAACTGCCGGGCGATCCACCCGGGGATGGACGGCGTGCCGGGCATGGCGAGCTTCATCAGCGTGATGCCCGAGCCCCGCAACTGCAGTTCGGCCTGCAGGAAGTAGCGCGAGTCGGTCCAAAGCGCGGCCTGGCGCGCGGTCACCACCACGTCGCCGGCCGAGCCGGTGAATCCGCTCAGCCACCCGCGACGCTGCCACAGGGCCGGCACATATTCGCTCTGGTGAGGATCCGTGCCGGGGACGAAGAAGGCGTCGACTTTGTTGTTGCGCATCAACGCGCGCAGCGCCGCAAGCTTCTGCCGGGTATCCATGCCTCTCCTTTCGGGGGAATTCAATGCCAGTCGCCCTGCCCGGGCGCGCCTGGTTCGCCGAGATCCGCGTCGGCGGGCGTCACGATGTCAGCGGCGTCGCCCTCGAGCGTGCCGACGGGGGTTTCGATGATGCGCCCGAGCTCCTCGCCGTCGGCGCGGAAGATGAACGTCGGCACGAGCGTCACGCCCCAGACGGCCCGGATGTCGCGCGGGGCGCCGACCGCCTCCGACTTCGCCAGCGCCGCCGCATCGTCCTTGCGACCGACGGCGAACATGCGCAGCCGCAGGTTCGGGTTGGCGGCGCTCGCCAATAGTTTCCAGAAACGGGGCACCTCGCGGCGCGAATCCCCGCACCAGGTGCCCAGCACGCAGACCACGTCCACGGGACGCGACACTGCGGCCAGCCGCGCCACCGCCCCCGGTTCCGGCACATAGGCCGCGGCAGAGTCGTTCCAGGCGGGGAAACCGGCGACAATATCCTCGCGGGCGACCTCGCCGACCAGATACGGACCCTTCTCCCCCTCCACGACTCCGAAGGTCGGCGCGGCCGCGACAGCCACGGGGGCCGGGACGGCCGGCGCGCCGGCAGGATCCGCGGCGTCGGCGCGGGTTGTCGCGAACATGCCGACGCCGGCGATCCACACCACCGCCGTAACGGCGCGCAAACCTGAAAGGTGACGCTGGAACATCCCGATCTCCTCGTTTCCGTCGCCGGGCGAAGTGTGGTGTTTGCCTCTCGACAGGCCTACTATTAATAGCAGACGTCGCGGTCCCCGCGCATCGCAAAGGGGGACCGCCCGCGAAATCGCCGCCCCGGAAGGACGTCATGACCCGATTCCTGCGATTCCCCGTTCTGCGTATGCCCAGGCTGGTGCCCCGGCTTCGGCCGGCCGCCATCCGCGTTGTCGTCGTCTGCGGGGCCTGCATTGCCTGTCTCCTTGCCGCCGTCCCGCTGTCGGCGGGACCCTCGGGCGACCGCGCCCTGCCACCCGCCACCGTGATCGCCCTGCAGACCGCCGCCCCGACCGGACGCCTCGTGCTGAAGCTGCGCGCCGATTCCGGCCTGATCTCGGGCGACGCTGGACCGGTGGCGCGGACCGCCACCTTGCCTGCCCCGGGTGCCGCCGCCCCGCTCAACGGGGCACTCGACCGGCTCGGGGCGCTGGTGGCGCGGACCTGTCCCGGCGCGCGCTGGCAGCGGCATTTCTCCCTGCCGCCCGCAGCCCTCGACGCGCTGCGCGCCCGCGCGCAGAGCCGGGCAACCCTGCCCGACCTGAACCTCTGGGCGCGGCTCGACCCTCCGCAGCCGACCCCCGACCGTGCGGCCCTGCTGGCGATGGTGAAAGCGCTGCTGGCCGACCCCGCCGTGGAAACGGCATTTCTCGAGCCGGCCGTGGTGCCGGCGGCGCTCGGCTTCGACGCCTTCACCGGCCGGTTCACGCCACCCACGCCCGCGCCCGCGCCCGGCTTTGCCGAGTCCGGCCCGACGACGGCCGCGCGCGCGCCGGCCGACACGCCCGACCTCACCAACGGCCAGGGGTACCTTGCCGACGCGCCGCTCGGCGTCGGCGCCCTCGCGGTAGCCGGACTGCCCGCCGCGCGCGGCGCCGGCGTGACCCTGATCGACATCGAGGGAGCGTGGCTCTGGACTCATGAGGATCTTACGGCGCCAATAGCCACGTTCGGCACGCCGTTCGACGAGCTGTCGTGGCGCAACCACGGCACGGCGGTGCTCGGCGAGCTGCGCGGGTCGGACAACGGTTTCGGCGTGCGCGGCATCGCGCCAGACTGCGCGATCGGCGCCGCCTCGGTGCGCGATCTCTCCGTGCCCGATGCCCTCGCGCAGGCGGCCGGGCAACTCGCCCCCGGCGATATCATCCTCATCGAGTTGCAGGCCCCCGGTCCGTTCTCCAACGGCGCCGGCCAGTACGGCTACCTCCCGCTCGAATTCTGGCAGGACATCTTCGAGGCGATCCGACTTGTGACCGCCACCGGCATCATCGTCTGCGAAGCGGCCGGCAACGGGCAGCAGGATCTCGACGACCCGCGCTACGCCGGCCTGTTCGACCGTACACGGCGCGATTCCGGCGCCATCATGTGCGGCGCCGGCGACGGCAGCACCGCCTGGCCTGCGTGGTTCTCGAACAGCGGGAGCCGCCTCGACCTGCGCGGCTGGGGCTCGGCCGTGATCACCTGCGGCTACGGCGCCCTGCAGGGGGGGCCGCTGCCGGAAACCGCCTGGTACACGAACGACTTCAACGGCACTTCGAGCGCCACCCCGATGGTGGCCGGCGCGGTGGCGGCACTGCAGGGCATGGCGCGGGCAGCCTGGGGCTTTTCCCTCGACGCCCCGCTGGCGCGCCACCTCCTGAGCACAACCGGCACGCCGCAACTGGAGGGGAAGCGGATCGGCGTCCTGCCAGACCTCGTCGCCGCCCGCGCCGCGGCGCTCGCCGGGCTGGGCCGCGTGGCAGGAACCGTCACCGACGCCGACTCCGGCGCCCCGCTCGAAACGGTCGAAGTGCGGGTGTTGGAGACAGGTGGGTCCTATCTCTCCGACGCCACGGGCGGCTACGCCTTTCCGCTCACCGTCGGCAGCTACACGCTCAGCTTCGCCGACTTCTTCCACGCCACGACCACGCGCACGATCGCGATCACCACCGGTGACCCGCTCGCGGCGCACTTCGCGCTCCCGCGCCTGCCGACCGTCACGCTCTTTGGGCGGATCTACGGCGCCTCCGGCGAATCGCTCGGCGGCGCCCGGGTCACGCCGCTGTCCGTGCCGCTCGCCTCCGGCACCGCCGGTGACGACGGCCGCTTCGCGCTGCCCGGCGTCCCCGTGGACCGTTCGTACACGCTGCTGTTCGACGGCCATCCGGGGCACGGCGCCGCGGTGCGCGAGCTGACCCTCCTGCCCGGCGCCTCCGGATCGGTGGGGCTCTTCGCGGAGTTGCCGCCAGCCGACATCACCTTCGACGCCGACGACGGCGGCTTCGTCCCGCTGTCCCCGCTCTGGAGCTGGGGCGAGCCGGCCCGCGAGATCGGTCCCCGGGGCGGCTTCGACGGCGGGCACTGCTGGGGGATCGGCATGCTGGCCGACTACCCGGACTTGCAGTGGTCGACCCTGACCAGTCCGCCCCGCAATTTTTCCACCGCCCCCGCCCTGCTGCTGAGCCTGCACTACTGGAGCGAGACCGAGACCGGATTCGACGGGGTGAAACTGCAGGCCACGCGCGACTCGCTCTGGTCCAACGTTTCGCCGCTCAACCCCTACACCGACCGGACGCTGGCCGGCCTCGCCTACCGTCCCGGCTGGTCGGGTCACAGCGACGGCTGGCGCGGCGCCGTCTTCGACCTGACCGCATTCCGCAGCCCGACCTTCCGTTTCCGGCTCGCCTTCGGCTCGGACGCCAGCATCACCGGCGGCGGCTTCTGGATCGACGATGTCACTTTCGACCTCGGGACCGCCACCCCCGACCCGTACTCCGGCTGGCCGCCGCCGCGGCCCGGACCGCAGTTGCGCGCCTGGCCCAGCCCGTTCAACCCGGCCGCGACCATCGCGTGGCGGAGCGCCGTCCCCGGACCGCTGCGCGTCACGGTCTACGATCTGCGGGGCCGTGCCGTCCGCACGCTGTGGGACGGGCCGGCCGCCGCGGCGGGGACGCTCACCTGGGACGGAACGGACGACGCCGCCCGCCAGGCGGCGAGCGGCGTCTATCTGGTCCGGCTGCGCGACGTGCGGGGCGACGGCGCCATCGTGCGCCTCGTCCTGGCGCGCTAGGTCAATCCTCGCCCGCAGCCAGCGGCCGCAGCACGTACGACCGGACCTGCCCGTCGGGCGTGTGCAGCACCAGCGGGATTGGCAGCGACCCGCCCAGCGCCGCCCGGATCGGCCGCAGGTCGAACATCAGATCCTGCGTGAACCAGGCCTGGCACATCTCACCCAGTCCGTCGTGCTTCAGGATCAGGTGCGCGACCGGCAGCGGGGACATCTCCGGCCCCTGCTGCCAGTAGAGCTGGAACGGGTGGTCCGCCTGGCAGCCGCTGAATCCGACCGCAAGACGCATGACGATGCCGGTCACCCCCGACTCCCCGAGCATATAAGGATCACCGGGCAGCGAGTCGAATGGCGCCGTCGTGTGCAGGACCGGCGGGAGACTGTCGTCTTCGGCAACCAGGAAGACGCCGAAATGCGCGTCGCGGAAGCTGATCGGACGTCCGTCCGGCCCCGGCGTCAGCAACACCGTGAGCGGATTGGGCGTCGTGAAAATCGGCTCCGGCCGGTCCTCCGGATCGTCGGTCCCGTCGTCGCCATCATCACAGTCTTCATGATCCTCGAGCACCGGATCTGTGGTCGGCCGGCCGAACGGCCAATACTGCAGCGTGTAGAGCCCGGCCTGCCAGACCGGCAGCGTGTAGCGCCCCTCATGGTCCGGCCGGACCGCCAGCGCAAAGCCGTCCGGACCGGTCGCGCCGATGATCCCGTGGGGAATCGGCAACTCGTCGGGCTGGAGCAGGCCGTCCTGGTTCGCGTCCAGGAAACAGCGGCCCGCGACGACCGGCAGGCCCGGCACCAGGCCGAACTCGGCGCGCGCGCCGAACGCGAAGCCGGTCAGACCGGGCACGTGGAAGCGCCAGGTCCGCGAATCCGAAGTCTCGCCCGCCGCCAGCACCGGATCGCCCCCGAGGAGTTGTGTGTAGTCGAAACCGTACCGCTCGCGCGGCGGCGGCGGCAGGGTGGCGCTGGTATCGGGCAGGCCCGGCACGACATCGGCGTTGAGCACCGTCACGCCGTCCGGACGCAGGCCGTACAGCCAGACCATCGCCGGGGCGAAGAGCGGCTGCTCGCCGGCGTTGCGGATCGCCACGTCGAGGGAGACCACCTCGGCGGCCACGTCCACCTGCAGGTTGCTGCCGATCAGTTCCAAGCGGATCGGCGCCCGGTCGGGCAGCGTCTGGTCGAGCTCCTGGAGCACGAACGTGCCCTCTCCAGGGTCCAGGTCGCCCGAGAGCAGTGCAACGCCCTGATCATCGGCCGGGGCGCCCGGTCCCGCGTTGTCGGAGCAGCCGGCCAGCGCCAGGGCAAACAGCCCCAGACCGAGCGCGAGCCCGCGCCGCGTGGGCAGAGGAAGCGACGACATGACAAGAACCTCCTGTGCAGGAGCCAGCCGGAAGGGGCCATTCTCAGGGGGTAACGGACATCGCCCGGCCGTGGGGTCCCCGTGTGATCGAAAATACCACAATTCGGGTCCTGGCGGCGGAATATCCTCACCCCGCCACGCCACCGCGGCCACCCCGACCGACCGTTTGCGCCTGCACCCTCGCACCGTCGCGCGAGATGCCCTATCTTTCAGCCCGATCCTGGGCTGCTCCTATCTCCCCCGTCCGGAGGTGTGCTCCTTGCGCCGCTTCGCACGGTACCCGCTTGCGGCCGCGTTCGCGGTCGTCCTGTCCTTCCTGTCTGCCGCCGCCGCGCCCACGCCCACGCCCCCGGCGCAACCGCCGGTCGAGCGGCACCCGTTCACGGTCCACGACATGCTGGCCATGGACCGCCTGTCCGAACCGCGCGTTTCGCCGGGAGGCCAGTGGATCGTCTTCACGGTGCGCGAGACCGACCTCGCGGCCAACCGGGGCCGCACCGACCTCTGGCTCTGCCACGCCGACGGCAGCGGCCTGCGGCGCCTCACCGCCAACCCCGCCGCCGACTTCAACCCGCGTTGGGACGACCGGGGCCGGATCTGGTTCCTCTCCACCCGCTCCGGTTCGGCGCAGGTGTGGGTCATCGATCCCACCGGCGGCGAGGCGCGCCAGGCCACGACCCTGCCGCTGGACGTGAACGTGCTCGAGGTGGCGCCTCAGGCGCAGGCGATGATCCTGGCGCTCGATGTCTACCCCGGCGCCACCCCTGCCGCCACCGCCGACCGCGACGCCGCCCCGGCCGCCGGCAAAGGCAGCGCCCGCGTCTACGACGAACTGCTGTTCCGCCACTGGGACACCTGGGAGGACGGCCGCCGTTCGCACCTGTTCGCGCGCCCGCTCGACGGGACCGACGCCCAGCTGCGCGACCTCATGCCGGACTGGGACGCCGACGCGCCGACGAAACCGTTCGGAGGGGGCGAGGAACTCGCCGTCAGCGCCGACGGCCGCGCTCTCGTCTTCACCGCCAAGGTCCTGCCCGGCAGCGAGGGAGCGTGGAAGACCGACACCAACCTCTGGACCGTGCCGCTCGACGGTTCCACCGCACCGCGCTGCCTGACGTCGGGCAACCTGGCCGTCGACACTCAGCCGGTCTTCTCGCCCGACGGCCGCACCATCGCCTATCTCGCCATGGCCCGGCCCGGCTACGAAGCCGACCGCCAGCGCATCGTCCTGATGGACTGGCCGGCCGGCACGACGCGCGTCCTCACCGAGGCCTGGGACCGCTCGCCCGGCGAGCTCACCTGGGCGCCCGACGGCAGGACGATCTGGTGCGCCGCCGACAACTTCGGCCAGCACGCCATTTTCGCCGTGGACGCGAAGAGCGGCGCCGTGCGGGAGGTCGTGACCGAGGCGACGAACGGTTCGCTGAATCCCGTCCGGAGCGGTGTCTTCTTCCTGCGTAATTCGCTGCGAGGCCCCAACGAGCTGTACTTCGCCAGGGCCGACGGCAAAGAGACCCGCAAGCTGACCGCCTTCAACGACGCCCAGGTCGCCGCCGCGAAGTTCGGCGAACCGGAACAGTTCAGCTACCGGGGCTGGAACGGCGACACCGTCTACGGCTATCTCGTCCGGCCGGTCGATTTCGACCCGGCGCGCCGCTACCCGGTGGCCTTCCTCATTCATGGCGGCCCGCAGGGGAGCTTCGGCAACGACTTCCACTACCGCTGGAATCCGCAGGCCTACGCCGGCGCCGGTTTCGCCGTGGTGATGGTCGATTTCCACGGCTCGACCGGCTACGGCCAGGCGTTCACCGACGCCATCAACGGCCACTGGGGCGACCGGGTGTTCGAGGATCTCATGCAGGGCCTCGACTTCGCGCTGGCGAAGTGGTCGTTCCTGGACGGCGACCGCTGCGTGGCGGCGGGCGCCAGCTACGGCGGCTACGCCATCAACTGGATCCAGGGTCACACGGACCGCTTCAGGGCGCTCGTCTCGCACGACGGCAATCTCGACGAGCGGATGGCCTACTACGACACCGAGGAGCTGTGGTTCCCCGAGTGGGAGCACGGCGGCACGCCGTGGGACAATCCGGAGGCCTACGCCCGGGACAACCCGGCCGAGTTCGTCGGGAACTGGAAAACGCCGATGCTGGTCATCCACGGGGAACAGGACTTCCGCGTGGTCTACACGCAGGGGCTGTCCAGTTTCACGGCGCTGCGGCGCAGGGGGATTCCGGCCCGCCTGATGATCCTGCCGGACGAAAACCACTGGGTGCTCAAGCCGCTCAACTCGATCCAGTGGCACGAGGAAGTGCTCGGGTGGATGCAGCGCTGGACGCAGTAGCGCTTCGTTCCACGCCTTACCGCAAGTCTGCCAGAAGGAGAACGTTCATGACGAACCCAACCAACCGCAGGCCGGGCCCCACGCCGCGTTTCGCCACCCTGGCGACGCCGGCGCTGCTGGCCGTTCTGCTCGCCGCCGCGTGGGCGCTGCCCGCCACCGCGGCGAAGGAGGCCCAGGCTCCCGTGGTCGATCTGAAATTCGAGAAATACACCCTCCCCAACGGGCTCGACGTCATCCTGCGCCGCGATACGCGGCTGCCGCTGGTGGCCGTGAACATCTGGTATCACGTCGGACCCGCCAACGAGGAGGCCGGCCGCACCGGCTTCGCGCACCTCTTCGAGCACATGATGTTCCAGGCCTCCGGTCACGTGCCGGAGGATCACTACTTTTCCATCCTCGAAGGAGCCGGCTCCTCGTTCATCAACGGCTCGACCGACTTCGACCGCACGAACTACCTCGAAGACGTGCCTTCGAACCAGCTCGAGACCGCCCTGTGGCTCGAGAGCGACCGCATGGGCTTCCTGCTCGACCGGCTCGACGCGCAGATGCTGGCGCGCCAGCAGGAGGTCGTGCGCAACGAACGGCGCCAGGGGGTGGAGAACCAGCCGTACGGCCTGGTCGATGAGGCGCTGTACCACCTCCTCTTCCCCGCGGGTCACCCGTACTATGCGAACGTGATCGGCTCGCACGACGACATCCAGGCGGCCACGCCCGAGGACGTGCGCGAGTTCTTCCGCCGCTACTACGCCCCGAACAACGCCAGCCTCGTCATCGTCGGCGACATCGATGTGGCGCAAACGAAAGCGCTGGTGGAGAAGTATTTCGCCACGATCGCGCGCGGCCGGCCGGTGCCGCCGATCACGGCGGTCACCCCGCCCATCACGAGCGAGCGCCGACAGATCGTCACCGACAAGGTCGAGCTGCCGCGCGTCTACCTGGCCTGGCTGACGGCGCCCTTCTACAAGCCGGGCGACGCCGAGGCCGACGTCGCCTCGCGCATCCTCGCCGGCGGCAAGGCAAGCCGTCTCTACAAGAGCCTCGTCTACGAACAGAAGATCGCGCAAAGCGTGAGCGCGCGGCAGCAGTCGCTGGCGCTCGGCTCCATCTTCCAGATCACCGCCACCGCCAAGCCGGGCCACACCGCCGAGGAGATCGAGCGCGCCATCGACGTGGAGCTGGCGAAGCTGGCTGCCGAAGGACCGACCGCGGCCGAGATCACCGCGGCGCGCAACATGATCTGGACCGCCGCCGTCACCTCGCTCGAGAACTTCGGCGCCTTCAGCGGCGTGGCCGACCGTCTCAACCAGTACAACCACTACCTCGGCGATCCGGATCGGCTGAACTGGGACCTCGCCCGCTACGAAACCATCACCCCGGACGCGATCCGGGCGTTCGCCGCCAACGAGTTGCGGCGCGACCGGCGCGTCGTCGTTTACGGCGTGCCGGGCGAGCAGGTCGTGCCGCCCGGTCCGCCCGCCCCCGCCTCCCCGCCGCCGCCCACCGAGCCGGTCGTCTCGGCCGAGCCGTGGCGCGACACCCAGCCGGTGCCGGGACCGGCGTCGCTGGCCCCGCTGCCGGCGGCGAAGCGCTTCACGCTCGCCAACGGCCTGCCGGTCTACCTGGTCGAGGCCCACGACCTGCCGGTCGTGGCGGCGCACCTGGTCGTGCGCGCCGGCAGCGCCGCCGACCCTGCCGGACGCAGCGGGCTGGCCGGCTTCGCCGCCGCCATGCTTGACGAGGGGGCCGGCGGGCGCGATGCGCTCGGCATCTCCCGCGAACTCGAGGCCAACGGCGCCAGCCTCTTCACGAACGGCGCCGCCGACGGCAGCTACGTCTCGGGCGTCTCCCTGCAGCAGAACGCCGGCGCGTTGATGGATATCATGTCCGACGTCGTGCTGCGCCCCACCTTCCCGGTCGGCGAGGTCGATCGCGTGCGCAACGACCGCCTGACCACGCTGCTGCAGCAGCGCGACAACCCGTTCCAGATCGCCATCCGCGTCCTGCCGCTGTTGGCCTACGGAGAAAAACATCCGTACGGCCACTCCTCGCTGGGCGACGAGACTTCGATCAAGGCGATCTCCCGCGATGATCTCGAGTCGTTCTACCGCGGCACCTTTGCCCCGGCCAACGCCGCGCTCGTCTTCGCGGGCGATCTTACAGTGGTTCAGGCTCGCGCGCTGGCGGAGAAAGCGTTCGGCGCCTGGAGCGGCCGGGCCGCCGCCGTCGTGCGTCCGGGGGCGCCTTCGCCGCTGCCGCAGCGGCTCGCGCTCGTGGACAAGCCGGGCGCCACGCAGACGGCCGTCCTCTTCGGCCAGGTCACGATCCCACGCGACGATCCCGACTTCGAATCGATCTACGTCATGAACATGGTCCTCGGCTCGCTCTTCTCGAGCCGTCTCAACATGAACCTGCGCGAGGACAAGGGGATCACCTACGGCGCGTTCTCGACGCAGCTGGAGCGGCGCGGCGCGGCCCCCCTGTTCGGCGGCGCCATGGTTCAGGCCGACAAGACCGGCCTCGCCGTAAGCGAATCTTTCAAAGAGCTGCGCGGCATGCTCGCCGCGGAGATGACCCCGCAGGAGCTGACCCTCGCGCGCGACGCCATCGTCCGCGCCCTGCCGGCCTCCTTCGAGACGACGGCCAGCACGGTCGGTTCGATCGGCAACCTGTTCCTGTACGACCAGCCGCCCGACTATTTCCAGACGCTGCCGGCGCGACTGGCGAAGCTGAGCGCCGCCGAGATCCTGGCAGCCACGCGACGCCACCTCGATCCGGCACTGATGCGCGTGGTGCTGGTGGGCGACCGCAGTGTCATCGAGCCGCAGCTCGGCGACCTCGATCTCGGCGCGCCGGCGGTGTTCGACGCCGACGGCAAGCCGCTCGACGGCGGGCGTTGACGCCCATCACGACGGTGCACGGGCGCCCGGGGGCTCGGCCTCCGGGCGCCCCCGTTTTCGTGCGCAGGGGAACTGTTCCCCGCGCGTTGGGTTAGAATCATCTTCCCCCCCATGGAAGGAGCACCATGCTAATCCGCGCTACATCGCGGGCCGCGGACCCACGCGCCGTTTGTATCGTTATGGTAGCAACCCTGCTGATCGGCGGCGTGGCCTGCGCCCAGCCCCCCCGCCCCGCGCCCCCACCCGTGGTCCGGATCAGCCCCCCCCCGCCCCCGGACCCCGGCGCCACCGACTCTCTCTCCCAACCCGACTTCTCCGGAGTCTGGGTCCTGAACGCGAAGGAGAGCGATGACCCCCGGCCGATCTTCGAGACTTTGATGCCGACCAAGAAGCCTGACGCCGGCAAGGGGCGGAGACCGGGCGCTCGCCCCGGCGTCGGCGTCCGCGGCAGCAGCAGCGGCGGCCCCGGCATGGGCGGTGGCGGCATGGGTGGTGGCGGCATGGGCGGCGGCGCCGGCCTCGGCGACGATCTGAGCGACGGCGACGAGGGAAACACCCGCGAGCGCCCAAACGCCGAAGCCAGGTTCGGCGGCGACGGCCCCGACCCGGCCGCCGCGAGGGCGCGCCAGGCTTTCGCCACCCGGATGGTCGCCGCATGGCAGCGGCTCCTCATCGCGCAGTCGGGCCCGGAGGTCGAAATCATTGACGGGAGCGAACAGCGGCTCATCCACGTCCTGGACGGCCAGCGACGCGATCGTCGTTCCACCCGCGCCAACCTGCTCGAAACCGCGCGCTGGGAAGGCGAAACGATGGTGATCACTCTGGAGCAGGAAGGCCGTCCCGGCATGACCCAGGTCTACCGGCTCGTGCCGGAAGAGAAGCGGCTATACGTGACGCTGCGCATCCCGACGCGCGGCCCGGGCGGCGAGAAGGTGATCAGGCTGGTTTACGAGTCGGCGTGAGGGTATGAGGAGGAGGAGGCAGAAGACGCGCGGGACCGGACGCCAGCGGTCAATCTGGATCGATCCGTTTCATTTCTTTACGTGCCCGCGAGTCACCCGGAAGAACGCCAGAATGGTCATTCCCATCGCCACGAGGAACGGCCAATGCCTGGCGAACACAAAGGCTTCCCTGCCCCAGTTGCCGGTCAGTCTCAGGATCAGCAACATCGCGCCCACGAAAACGACGATCGTGACCCACCCCTCCCATGAGATGGGCAGCCACGAGTTGTAGCTCAACCTTCGGAACCAGTATTTCATCTCTTTTTCCACAAGGCCTTCCCGATCCTAGAAGCGCAGGGTCGCGCAGAGCCTGCTCTCGCCGCCCGGGCCATGGTCGAGACCGAGTTGGATCCGGTCGGACGGGATCGACTGCCACTTCGTCCCCGGCGCAACCAGCGCGCCGACGAGCGCTCCCACGGGGACCAGCGCCACGGTCAGGATGATGACTGCAGCCCGGTCAGAGAAGAACTGCCATTCATCCGTGTCATCGCTGAAGTCGTCATCGAAAGCCAGCGAGATCAGAAGACCGGTCGCCAGCACCGCGCCGCCACCGATCAGCGCTCCCGGTTGCGGCGACCCTGCTGAACATTCAACTCCAGGCCGGAAACGTTCTGCAGCGGCAGCACCACCGGAGGCCGGTGGGCCGAAGTTTCCAGCGTGATGTCCGTCGCGGTGAGGTCGAGGAACTTCCCGGTGATCGATTTCGAGATGGTCAGGCCGTTGAATTCCGGCTCGCCGAGCGTGACGCGGACGCGCGCCCCCCGCTGCAGGATCGGCGCCTCTTGAGCTGACGCTCCCACGGTAGCGAACGTGAGCGCCAGAGACACCGTGAGGATCGTCAGGAACGCACCGCCCCTGGGCATGTCGTACTCCCCTCGGCCTGACGACGCCGCGGGCCGCGGTGGCGATCCCTTCGCCCCGGATCCTACGGGCAACCGTCCACGACATGCAAGCGCGTCATCTGCTGGAGTTGCACGAGCGCCTCTTCCTTCGTGGCCCCCTTGCCCTCCTCATAGACGTCGCCGCGCCTGGCCTGGGCGATCCAGGTGAGACCCCAGGTCACGGCCCAGCCTTCGTCGCGCATCGACTGCAGCGCCTGGTGGTAGCTGCCGCCGCATTCGCGGGCGAGGGTGACAATGGTCTGGAACGTGGTGCGCAGGACTTCGAGGTCCTCGGCAGTGGCAGGCATGCCGGCGGGCAGGCGGACCTGGATGGTGTTGTCGTCGGGCATCGGGGAGAGCCTCCGCGCTGGGGGTTGCGGGGGGACCGGGCGGGGGCGGGCCGCCGCGCGATCGGGCGCGCGGCGGCCCGGAAAACGGCCCGGGGCTTACATGCCGTACTTCTCGATGATCTCCTTCTTGCCCAGACCGAGAATGCCGTACTTGGCGCCGACCTTCTTGAAGGCGGCGAGGCCCTTGTCGAGGTGGCTCTGGTCGTGCGCGGCCGAGAGCTGGGTGCGGATGCGGGCCTGAGCCTTCGCCACGACCGGGAAGAAGAAGCCGACCACGTAGATGCCCTCCTGGAACATGTCGCGGGCCACGTCCTGGGCGAGCTTGGCGTTGTAGAGCATCACGGGGACGATCGGGCTGTCGCCGGCCTTGATATCGAGGCCGATCTCCTGCAGGCCCTTGCGCCAGTACGCGGTGTTCCATTCGAGCTTGTCGCGGCGCGCGGTGCTGGCGGAGATCAGGTCCAGGACCTTCAACGCGCCCGACACGATGACCGGCGCCACCGTGTTCGAGAACAGGTAGGGACGCGCGCGCTGACGGCACATCTCGACCAGCTCCGCGCGGCCGCTCACGCACCCGCCCGAGGCGCCGCCGAGCGCCTTGCCGAGCGTCGTTGTGATAATATCGATCTTCCCGTAGACACCGCAGTGCTCGTGCGTGCCGCGGCCGGTCTTGCCGATGAAGCCCGAGGAGTGCGAGTCGTCCACGAACACCATGGCGTCGTACTTCTCGGCCAAAGAGACGATCTCGTCGAGCTTCGCGATGTCGCCGTCCATGGAGAAGACGCCGTCGGTGATGATCAGGCGGAAGCGCTTGTCCTGGTGCTCCTGCAGCTTCTCTTCGAGGTGCGCCATGTCGGAATGCTTGTAGGTGTCCTGCATCGCCTTGCACAGGCGCATGCCGTCCACGATGGAGGCGTGCACGAGGCGGTCGGCGATCATGATATCCTGCTCCGACAACAGAGCCTCGAAGACGCCGGCGTTGGCGTCCATGCAGGAGGGGAACAGGAGCGTGTCCTCGGTGCCGAGGAACTTCGTCAGGCTGTTCTCGAGCTGGCGATGGATGTCCTGCGTGCCGCAGATGAAGCGGACCGACGACATGCCGTAGCCGCGGTCATCGAGGCCGCGGCGCGCCGCCTCCACCACGTCGGGGTGGCTGGAAAGGCCGAGGTAGTTGTTGGCGCAGAGGTTGATGACCCTGCGCCCCGGCGCGCCGGCCGGGAATTCGACCTCGATGTCCGCGCCCTGCGGACTGCAGATGTAGCGCTCCTCCTTGAACAGGCCCGCGTCGCGCAGACCGGCCAGTTCCTTGCGGTACCACTCTCGTGCCTTGGCGGCGTATGCCATGACGCGCCTCCTACTTCTTGAAGCGCTCAACGAGCGCGGCGATGCTGTTGATGGTGTCGAAAGCCTCGGGGCTGGCGTCGGCGTCGGGGATCTGGATGCCGAACTTCTTCTCGAGGAAACGCTTCAGCGACACCATCGAGAACGAATCCACGATGCCGCCCGAGATCAGGGCCGTGTCGTACCCGACCACACGGTCGTCGCCGTCCTCGAGGTACTCGCGGATCACATAGTCGAGGACCGTCTTCTTCAGATCATCCATCGTTCACTCCCGGGTTAGTCGTCCATCAGCGTCGAAACGTCGCCGACCGGCTCGCCGAATTCCTGCGCCCGCAGGATGCGACGCACGATCTTGCCGCTGCGCGTCTTGGGCAGCGCCTGCACGAACTCGATCTCCTGCGGCATGGCCAGGGGCGACAGCCGCTTGCGGATGAAGTTCATGATCTCCAGTTCGAGGTCGTCGTTCGGCTCGTGGCCCGGCTTGAGGGTCACGAACGCCTTGACGACTTCCATGTTGACCGGATCGGGCTTGGCCACCGCGGCCGACTCGGCCACGGCCGGGTGCTCGATCAACGCCGACTCGATCTCGAACGGCCCGACCAGATGTCCGCCGGTGTTGATCACGTCGTCGTCGCGCCCGACGAACCAGAAGTAGCCGTCCTGGTCGATGCTGGCGCGATCGCCGCAGATGTACCAGCCGTTGCGGAACTTCGACTGGTAGCCCGCCTCGTTGCGCCAGTAGCCGCGGATCTGCGACGGCCAGCCCGGCTTGAGCGCGATCAGCCCCACGCGTCCTGGCTCCGGGTACGGCTCGTGCGTGGCCGGATTGAGCACGGTGGCGGTTATGCCGGGGAACGGCCGTCCCATCGAGCCCGGCTTGACCTTCATGCCCGGGAAATTGGTGATCACCATGCAACCGGTCTCGGTCTGCCAGTAGGTGTCGTGGAACGGCTGGCCGAACGCCTCCTGGCCCCACACCACGGCCTCGGCGTTGAGCGGTTCGCCAACGCTGGCGAGATGGCGCAGCGAAGAGAGATCGAATTTGCGGGCGGTCGGCGTGCCTTCGCGCATAAGCAGACGAATGGCGGTCGGGGCGGAGTACCAGACCGTGATGCGATGTTTCTGGATGAAGGCATACCACTTGTCGGTGTTGAAGCCGGCATCGAGCACACACTGCGTGACGCCGTTGGCCCACGGCCCGATAATGCCGTACGAAGTGCCGGTAACCCAGCCGGGATCGGCGTTGCACCAGTAGATGTCGTCCGGACGCAGGTCGAGCACCCACTTCGCCGTGAGGTACTGCGAGATCAGCGAGTAGTGGACGTGCTGCGCCCCCTTCGGCTGGCCCGTGGTGCCGGAGGTGTAATGCAGCACCGACGGCGTTTCCGCCCGCGACGGGAAGGCGTCGAACTTCTCCACGCGCGGCAGCTGCGCCAGATCCAGCGCGGTCTCCCGCGCCTTCAGCGGCGCGTCGCCCTGGTCCACCACGATCACATGGCGCAGACCCGGCAGACGGTCGAGAATCTTGCGCACCTTGGGCGCGTGCTTCCTCTGCGTGATGATGGCCGCGGTCTGGGCGTTGTCGAGGCGCGTCAGCAGCGATTCGTCGCCGAAGGCGGAGAACAGCGGCTGCACGATGCCGCCCATTTTCAGGACGGCCAGGAACCCGAGGTACAGCTCCGGTACGCGATCCATGAACAGGCAGACCCGCTCGCCCGGCTGGAGCCCGAGCCCCTGCAGGTGGACCGCCAGGGTGTTCGTGAGCAGGCGCAGGTCGTCGAACGTGTAGGTGCGCGATTCGCCCCGGTGATCCTCCCAGATCAGCGCCTGCTTCGCGCCGAGGCCGAGCTCACAGATACGGTCGCTGCAGTGCCAGCCGATGTTGAGAGGCTCGCCCTTGCGATACCCCAGCTCCTTTTCGGCCTGTGACCAGTCGAAATCCCGCAGACGTTCCTCGTAGCTCGGGCTGTTGCTCATCCGATTCGACTCCCGGGTTCGGGTTGACGTTAGTCTTCGAGCACCACGCTGGCGGTGGCAAGTTCATGCGTATGGGACAGGGTCACGTGCGCGCGCCGCACGCCACGCGCCGCCGCCAGCTCACCGAGGCGGCCGACCAGGACGAGGCGCGGTACCCCCGCGTCGCTCGCCACCTCGACGTCGCGCCACGCCGCGCCAAAGTCCGCGGCCACGGCCAGCGCCTTGAAGACCGCCTCCTTGGCCGCGAAGC
The DNA here is from genome assembly GCA_963732385.1 of uncultured bacterium. Lineage (GTDB taxonomy): Bacteria > Krumholzibacteriota > Krumholzibacteriia > LZORAL124-64-63 > LZORAL124-64-63 > CAVSZB01. The sequence goes on from CAVSZB010000007.1 coordinate 1,495,773, forward strand.
GGGCGGCGAAGTGCTGGGCAGGAAAGTGCTTGCGGTCGCAGTAGGCGATCTCGGCGGGGGTAAAGACCGTGTCGCGGAACCCCGCACCGTCGGCGGCGAGTTGCCGCGCGACCCGGGCGACCTCGATCAGATCGATGCCAATGCCGAGAATCATGCGCCCGTGGCGCCACCTTGCCTGGAGCGGGAAAGCCGCGCGTCGCGGACTCCCGACCCGCGACACGACGCAAACATGAGGCCCGGCCGGCACGATGGCAAGGCCGCGCCGTCGATCCCGGCAGGCCTATCCGGACCTCGTCTGTCCAAATCGAGATCGCGGCGAACCAGACCGGCTTCGCGGCGCAACTTCAAGGACGGATCTGGCCGCGGGTCGCGGAGCCGGCTAGAATGACGGCGCGCCGCGTGCGCGGCGGAGCCCACGGAAGGAGAGCGCGATGCTGAAGGGACAGACGGCCCTGGTGACCGGGGCCAGTTCGGGAATCGGCCGGGCCTGCGCCGAGGCGTTTGCCCACGCGGGGTGCCGGCTCATCCTCGCCGCGAGGCGGCGTGATCGCCTGGACAAGTTCGCGGCGGCCCTGCGCACCGCGCACGGCGTGGCAACGCTCACGCTGGAGCTGGACGTGCGCGACCGCGCCGCCGTTGACGCGGCGTTGCGCCACCTGCCGGCCGACTGGGCGGAGGTCGATCTGCTCGTCAACAACGCGGGGCTCTCGCGCGGACTCGACAAGCTGCCCGCCGCCGATCCCGTGGATTACGAGGAAATGATCGACACCAACGTAAAGGGACTGCTCTGGGTGAGCCAGGCGATCCTGCCCGGCATGGTGACGCGCGACCGCGGGCACGTAGTGAACATCGGGTCGATCGCGGGGCACCAGGTCTACGCGGGGGGCAGCGTCTATTGCGCCACCAAGCACGCGGTGGCGGCAATCACGCAGGGGCTCCGCCTCGATCTGCTCGGCACGCTGGTGCGGGTGTCGACGGTCGATCCGGGCATGGTCGAAACCGAATTCAGCCTCGTGCGCTTCCACGGCGACGCTCCGCGCGCGAACCAGGTCTATACCCAGTTTCCCCCGCTGAGCGCGGAGGATGTGGCCGAGGCAGTGTTGTGGTGCGTGACCCGCCCGTGGCACGTCAACGTGGCGGAGATCATCCTGATGCCGACCGACCAGGCCGCGGTCTACGGGAGCCATCCGCGCGGGCGCTGAGCCCCGCGCGGCGCCGGTCACCAGGCCGATTCGACCGCCAGCACCGTGAACCGCCGCCGCTCCGGAGGATCGCCGAACACGACTGTCTCGCCGGGGCGCCGCCCCATGAACGCCAGCGCCAGCGGCGCATTGTAGTTGAGCACCTGGTTCTCGGGATCGGCGTCCCAGGGCCCCAGGAAGATGAAAGTGGTGTCGTCCGTCTGACCCTCCTCCCGCGCCCGCACGCGCGTGCCGATGTTCACGAACGGGCTGGTCGGCAGATCGGCGGGAATCAGGCGGGCGGTGGCCAGCTCTTTTTCGATGTGGGTCGCACGGCTCGTGATCAGATCGCGCTTCTCGAGCGCCGCCTTGTACTCCGCGTTCTCGCTCAGGTCGCCATGCGCCGCGGCCTCGCCGATCTGCCTGGCCACCTCGGGCAGGTCCACCTTGATGAGATCGTCGAATTCCTGGCGCCGGCGCTCCAGTCCGGCCGGGGTCGTGTAGATGACGTCTTCATCCCAGGGCCGTTCGGTTTCGGCAAACACCTCGGGGTGCGTCGCGCGGACGTAGCTGAGCAGCTCCTGGCGGCCGGGGGCGGTCAGCCCGCCGTTTTCCGTGATCAGGATCTTCATCCGGCGCGCGGCATCGGGATCAAGTCCGGTCATCAATTCGCGCGCCGGCAGCCCGCTGGCGCCCGAGAGCGCCTGTTGCGCCTGTGCCAGCACCCTGTGGTGGCGCTCGTCATCCGAGACGCCGCACAGGCGTCCGGTGGCGTCGGCGAGCTGCAGCAGGGCCAGGAACACGTCCAACTCCGGCAACAGCGCCATGGAGGCCAGCATCGGCGACAGTCGTGACGCCCGCCGCGCCCGCCACAGCCACACCAGCATGTCGGGGGCGGTGGTCGGACGGTCGACGACCTCGCGCAGGGCTGCCTCCAGCGCCGCGACATGGCCACCGTCGGCAAGCTCACGCACCATCATCTCGCCGAGCCGACGGCCGGCACGCGGCAGGATCTTGGCCCACACCGGGGCCCAGCGGTCCGGCAGCGACGCGCGCAGGAAGTCGAGCGTCACGCGCAGCAGACGTTCGTCGAGCCGGCGCGCAAGCTGCGCCAGATCCTCTATGCGTCCGAGCACCTGCGCCACGGCGTTGGGGCCGGGGCGCGGCACGGCGGCGCCGCGCGCGGCGATCTCGGCGTGGACCGCCAGACAGGCGAGCGCCAGCGGCGGATCGGCCGGCAGAAGTACCATCGCCTGACGCGCCACAGCCTGGCCGAACCAGGCGAGCAGGTCGGGGTCGGACGGATGCTCGGTCGTGGCTTCGTCGAGATAGCCGAGCGTCAGACGCAGACGCTCCTCCGGCGTGGTCAGAGCAGTGAATTCGTCGCGCAGGCGATCCGCGCGCGTGCGGTCGGCAGCCAGGAGCCGGTAGACCGGCTGCGTGCCTCCCGTAGCCTCGATCCGCGCGTCGCGCCTGATGGCCGCCCGCGCCCCGGTCCACCACGCCGCCCAGCCCTTCTCGCCCAGCAACGTGATCACCTGCACCTTCAGATCGCGATAGCCAAGGGCGCCGTCCTTGCTCGCCTCGACGGCACGGCGGACGAATACGGCCGGTTCGGCCAGCGCGATCTCGCTCAGTAATTCGGGGCTGTAGAGCAGCAGCGCGCGGAAGTGATCCGCAGGCAGCGCAATCACGCCCGGCACCTCTTCCCGCGTGAGCGCCTGCCGGTGCTTGCCGAAACGGACCGTGATCCCCCCTCCGGCATCGAGCGTCTCCACCACGCCCGGCTCGTAGTGGCGCGACTCCTTGACGAACGCGCCCGGACGCAGACGTGTGTAGGCATCGGCCAGGTTGACGGCGTCGGCCAACGATCCGTCACCCTTGAACACCGAGCGCAGCAGGGCGGCGAGTGGCGCGTCATCGCCATGCGCCGCGGCATAGTAGCGCGGCAGCTCGCGGCGCAGCAGCCGCGATTCCGGCAGCTCCGCCGCCGCCTGGCGCGCAGCGGCCAGCGCCGTGGCCTCTCCGGCGCGCTCCGTGAGTGACGCCAGCAGCACCTCGAGCAGCGCGTCCGCCCGCTCCGCCTCACCCAGCCTGCCCACCTGTCCGACGATCGGGACCAGTTCGGCGGCCCCGATCCCCCCCTCGGCCAGCGCCTCCATCCAGGCCGTGTCCAGTTCTTCGAACTTCTGCGCGTTGGCAAGCCGGTGCAGTTTGGCCAGGCTGGGACCTTGGTGGTCTGTCGTTTCCGACATCAGCGACTCCTCGGGGGAATCCAGGCTCAGGGCAAGGCTCAGGTCAGTGAAGTTAGCAGGGCAACGCCGTCAGGGAAAGACACGGACGGGCCGCCGGACGAAATCGCCCCGGCGGCCCGCCGATCACGGCACGCGATGCGAACAACTACTTGAGCATGGTCATCTTCCAGGTACTGACCGCTCCGCCGCAGCGGAAGCGGACCACATACTGACCCGACCCGCGCACGGAACCGTTGTCATCCGCCCCGTTCCACAACGCTCCATGCCAGCCCGGCGAGCTCTCCACCGGCAGCCGGCGCACAAGATGCCCACGCAGGTCGTACACTTCGAGGCTGAGCGGCGCGCCGAGGTCGGCGTTTTCAGGCACGCCGTAGGTGATCGTGGTCTGCGGATTGAATGGGTTCGGGAAGTTCGGCATCAGCAGGGCCGCGGAGGGTAGTTCGTCCCCGGTCTGGGGGATTTCGGGCTCGAAAAAGACCACGTCCGACGGCAGGCTGAGGGCCCCCTCGCGACCGTCAAACGCCACCCCGCTCACCTGGATCCGATGATGCACCCCACGAACCGCAGCGAATACGTACGTCGTATCCGCCGCAGTGCCATCGAGGGCTGGCGACCCGCCGTCATTGATCTTGTAGACGTTGTAGTGCGCGACGGCTGCGCCAGTGTGCGGAGCGCTCCAGCGGAACCGGACGGGCACGGTCTGCGCACCGACCACAGCCGGCACCAGCAGCGTCAGCAGCAGAGCAAAGCCAAGGATTCGTGTCGGTTTCAAGTCGACCATCTCCATGCCTCGTTCGATCCTTCGTGACGTTCGGCTAAGATGCTGGATGTATCGACTGAAACTGCAACTCCGGTGCCACGGTCTCCATACACTCGGCCTGCGCTCTCGCAACCGGCTTTTCCTTAACGAGTTGAGCGCCCTCCACAGTTCGCGATCTTCATCGTTCCCCACCGCGCATCTGGCCGCGCTCTCCTTATTTGCCACGGCCTGCGGCTCCCCCAGAGAAACAAAAGGGATTCCCGAGCGGCCTGTCAAGAGTGATTTCCTCCGAGACGATCGTGCCGTCTTGTTCCCCGGACTATCCCTCCGCGCCGCCTTGTCCGTCGGCAGCGCGCGTGCTAGCCTGTATCGACCGGCTGCCGGTGCCTGTTTACAGGAAGGTGCAGGATGCAAGCGAATCGTCGCCGCGAAATCGCGCTGCTGGCAGGCGTATCGATATTGATGATCGCGATCGGAGCAGCCAATCTGCGCGCCTCAAGGCGCGATACGGCCACGCTCGTCTGTCTCTCGAACATGCGCACGCTGCTGCGCGGCGCCGACGTCTTCGCCGCCAGCCACACCCTGTCCGGTCCTTCGCTGGACCTGGCGCAGCTCGCGCAGACCGGGCTCGTTACCGAGAAGGTCGGTCGCTGCCCCCTCGGGACCGGCCCCGGCCCCGACTATCTGGTCACCCTGCGCGACGGCCGCCCGCTGCGGATCGTCTGTCTCGTCGATTCCACGCGACACCGCTGGAACGCCGAACCGTGACCGCGCGTCCCCCCGACGACCTGCTCGGGGCTCACGTCTCCACGGCGGGCGGCGTGGCGACCGCTCCGGCGCGGGCGGCCGCGCTGCCGGCGCACGCCTTCCAGATCTTCACCCGCAATCAGAACCAGTGGGTCGGCCGACCGCTCACCGACGAGACCGTGGCTGCCTGGCAGGCCGAGCTTGCCGCGCACGGCCTCCATTCGCGTCGGGTCTGCGCCCACGACTCGTATCTCATCAACCTGGCCGCCGTGGATTCCGAAGTGCGACGCAGATCGCGGGTGGCGTTCGTGGATGAGATCGTCCGCTGCGCGCGACTGGACATCCCTTTCCTCGTGTTCCACCCCGGCAGCCATCTCGGCGCCGGCGAGGCGGCCGGCCTCGCGGCGGTCGCGCGGGAGCTCGACATCTGCCTCGAGGAGGCGGATGGCCCCGGAGTCACCCTCTGCATCGAGACCACGGCGGGCCAGGGCACGAACCTCGGCTGGCGAGCGGAGCACCTGCGGGACATCATCGCGGCGAGCCGCCACCCGGACCGGCTGGGGGTCTGCCTCGACACCTGCCACGTCGTGGCATCCGGCTACGGGCTGGGCACCGCGCGGGAGTGGGCGGAAACCGCCGCCGTGTTCGCGAATGCGGTCGGGCTGGATCGGATCCGCGTACTGCACCTGAACGATTCGAAGAAGCCGCGCGGCAGCCGTGTGGACCGGCATGAGCGCATCGGGCGCGGCGAGCTGGGCGAGGCGTCGTTCCGCCACATCCTGCGCGAGGCGCGCCTGGCGCACGCGCTGGGGATTCTCGAGGTTCCAGGCGGCGACGAGGCCTTCGCGGAGGACCTCGCGCTGTTGCGCCGGCTGCGGGGCCGCCGGGCAAAGCCGCCTGGCACGGAAGCGGCGGATCGTGACTGACGACGTGCGTACGGCGCTCGCCGGGATCAGGGCCCGGCTCTCCACTACCACCCGCGTGGCGGCCCTCACCGGCGCCGGCATCTCGGCGGCCAGCGGCGTGCCGACCTTCCGCGGCGCGACCAGCCACCGCTGGGAAGACTACGAACCGGCGCAACTCGCCACACCGGAGGCGTTCGCCCGCGATCCCTTGCTGGTCTGGCGATGGTACGATTGGCGTCGCGGCCTGATCGCCAACGCCGCGCCCAATCCCGCCCATGAGGCGCTGGTGCGTCTGGAGACGTGGGTGCGCTCCGTGACCGTCATCACCCAGAACGTGGACGGCCTGCACACGCGCGCCGGCAGCTCGACCGTCATCGAGTTCCACGGCTCGATCTGGCGCACGCGCTGCCTGGACTGCGGCGACGAGCGCGAGGACCGCCGCGCACCGCTGCCGCAACTGCCGCCGTCCTGCCGCGCCTGCGGCGGGCGCCTGCGGCCCGGTGTAGTCTGGTTCGGGGAGACGATCCCCACGGGCGCGACCGCGGACGCGGAGGCGGCCACGCGTGCAAGCGATCTGTTCCTGGTGGTGGGGACGTCGGGCGCGGTGTGGCCTGCGGCCGGTTTGGCGCGCCTGGCGCGGGAATCAGACGCGCAGGTGATCGAGTTCAACCTCGAGCGGGGAGGCGTGAGCGACGAGGCCCAGCTCTTCATCGCGGGCGACGCCGCCGCGACCCTGCCCATGCTCGTCCCCTGATCCGCGCCCGATATCCACGGCCGGCACGATGAGGTAGAAGAAGTTGCCCTCGCCCGCCACGCTTTCCACGTGGATCCGGCCGCCGTGGTTCTCCACGATGGCCTGCACGATCGGCAGGCTGAGGCCCGAGCCCTTCTGGTGGTGCTCGATGCGACCCACCAGTTCGAACTTCGTGAACAGCGCCTCGCGCTTGTCGAGGGGAATGTGCGAGCCGGTGTTGAAAATCTCCACGGCCCGCCAGGTCACGCTCTGATCGCACCTGGACACCAGCGCCGGCTGGTCGCGGAATTCCTGACGCGCCCGTTCGTCCAGCACCTCGGCGACCGGGCCGAACCCGGGAATCACCGTCACCTCGCGGATGCGCACGCGCCCACCGTCCACGTTGTGCTGCACCGCGTTGCGCAGCAGCTTCTCGACCGCCACGACGAGCATCTCGCGATCGCACAACGGCCCCCAGGAGAACGTGTCTGCCAGCTCGTTCTCCACCGTCAGCGACCTGGCCGCGATCCTCTCCTGCAGACTGCTCAGGACCATGCCGCAGATTTCGGCGATGGCGACCGGCTCGAGGTGGACGCGCATGTCAGCCGATTGGAGCGACGCCATCAGGATGGCGTCGTTCATGAACTCGCTGAGGCGTCGCCCGCTGCTCTCGACGATCTCGACGATCTCTGTCACGCCCAGCTTCGCGAGTTCCTGGCCCTGCTCCGTCTCCTCGCCCGGCAGCACAACGCGAAGATAGTCGATGCCGCCGATGATCGAGGTCAGCGGCGTGCGCACCTCGTGCGAGATCAGGGCCAGGAAATCATCCTTGGCCTTGTCCAGCCGCTGCATCTTGTCGAGGGCGACGCGCAGGTTCCGCGTCTTGTCGTTCACCAGCCGATGCGCGTCGGCGAGGTCGCCGGTCATCTGATTGAAGTAGCTGATGAGCCGCCCCATCTCGTCCTCCGTGCCGACCCCCATGCGCCGCGCGAAGTCGCCTTTGGCCACCTCCTCCATGTTGATGGACATCGCCTGAAGCCGGATCGAGAGGCGCTCGCCGACCGCGGTGATGGCAAGGATCGAGCCGAGCAGGGCGATCATCACCATCAGGGCGATGATGGCCGTGTAGAGAGCGAAACCGCCGTTGATGTTCGATGTCTCGAGGGCCGAGAGCAGGCCGAACGGCAGCTCCGGCCGCCGCGCCAGCAGGAAAGTATGCGGGTTGAGCCGTGAGCCCATGGCGGCCTGGACAATTCCGTCGGTGACCTCGCGGTGGAGCAGGGCCGTGAGATCCTCGCCTCTGACGCGGCGGAAAATGCCCGGTCCGGGAGCCGTGAGGTCGAGTCCGGCGGCCAGCGTATCGACGTTGGCGCAAAGCAGGCGGCCCCGTTCGTCGACCGCGGCCTGGAACTCTCCCGGCTGCAGTTCCCCGGAGGGCCCTTCGGCAAACCAGTCGCCCAGCAGCGAGGGGATGTCCAGCATCAGCACGACGTGCATGCGGGCCCGTCCGGCGTGCGAGGCTTCGCCCCAGTCGTCCGGCACGAGCGCCCCCTCGAACACGACGGTCGGCAACACCATGTCGGCGCCTTCGGCGCCGTCGGCGCCGCGGGCAAGCAGCAGCGGATCGAAGATCCAAAGGCTGTGCGCGCGATCGATGTCCACCGTACGCGGCCCGCCCGACCAGCCCGTGCCGGCCCACAGGTCGCTCCAGCCGGCCGCAGCGAGGCCGGACCAGGCATTGCTGATCCAGGCCTTCAGCGAGTCTGAGTTGGCCGAGACCGCCAGATCCGTGTCGAAGGCCGCGGCGACAAACGCCGCGCGGCCGTCGGCCCCCACGCTGACGATCGCCGCGCCCCGCACCGCCTCGCGGCACAGCATCCCGTTGAGGAACCGTTCCGCCGTGCCGCGATGCGTGCCGGGCACCGCCTCGCGCATCAGCGGCATGAGTCGATCGTCGCGCTGCACCTCGGCGAGCAGCGCCTGCACGCTGATCCGCTCCACCACCCGCCGGAGGGCATTGATGTTCTCGAGGCTCTCCTGCTGCTGGTAGGTGCGCTCGGCGCGACTGGTGAGCAGGCGGCCGCTGAAGGCGCCCACCGCCAGCACAGACACCGCCACGACCGGCAATATCCTAAGATATAGCTGGTGTTTGATGCGGAAATTGAACCGGTTCCAGAAACTGGTCACGCCAGCCTTTCCCGGAGACCCTCAAGGCAGTCCAACACCTGCCGTCATGTACGGTTATGAGTATCGTCGGGCCGGCCGGCTGTTTTAACGGAATCTCAGAATACCGCTCGTCGGCCGGACGCCGGGGCGGTATGCTGATTCAGCCGTCAACCCGTTGCCGACAAAGGACATCCCATGCCGGGACCGGTCGTCCTGCTCGTGAACAAGTTTTTCCACGCCGTCGGTCCGGCCGGCGGGGTCGGGCGCTATGTCCTTCAGGAGGCGGACGATCTCGCGGCAGCCGGCTGGGAGCCGATCCCGTTCGCCATGGCCGACACCGACGCCCGCCCCTCGCCCTGGTCACCCTGGTTCGTGCGCGCGCGCGACTACCGCTCGCCCCGCTGGTCGCCCCACGCACCCGCCGACGCGCTCGCTTTCCTCTGGAACCGCGAGGCGGCGCGCAACCTCGACCGGCTGCTGCGCCTGACGCGTCCCCGGATCGCGCATCTGCACAACATCTACCACCACCTCAGCCCCTCCATCCTGCCGGTGCTGGCGCGCCACGGCGTGCCGGCCGTGATGACGCTGCACGATCTGCGCCTGCTCTGCCCGGCGATCCACATGCTGAGGCGGGGCGAGGTGTGCGAGCGCTGCCGGGGCGGCCGCTTCTACGAGGCGGTGCGCGGGGCGTGCGTGAAGGACTCCCGCGCGGCGTCGCTGCTGGCGGCCGTGGAGACGGCCCACCAGACGGTGCGCCGACTCTATCCGCGGCTCGTGCGCCGCTTCCTCTGCCCGAGCCGCTTCTACCTGGAGAAGTACGCGGCATGGGGCTATCCGCGCGAGCGCCTCGTGCACCTGCCGAATTTCGTCGACCTGGAGGACTGGCGACCGTCGTCGGGGCCGGTCGACGCCGCCTATCTCTATTTCGGGCGGATCAGCGCGGAAAAGGGGCTCGGCACCCTGCTCGCGGCACAGGCCCTCTGGGAGGCCGAAAACGACGGGGCAGGCGCGCTCACGCTGCGCATCGCCGGCGAAGGCCCGTGGGCCGACGATCTGCGCCGCCGCGCCGCCGACCTGCGTCTGCGGCGGGTGGAGATCCTCGGCCCGCTCGACGGGGCGGCGCTGCGCAACGCCGTGGCGCGGGTCCGGTTCACCGTGCTGCCGTCACAGTGGTACGAGAATTCCCCCTTCTCGATCTTCGAGTCGATGGCGGCGGGGCGACCGGTGGCGGGGGCGGACATCGGCGGGATTCCGGAGCTGATCGACAACGGCCGCGATGGCGTGCTGTTCCCCCCGCGTGATCCGGAGGCGATCCTCGCGGCGCTCAAACGCGCGGCCGCCCTCGGCCCGGCGGCCGGGGCGGCCGCGCGCGCGAAGGCGGAGCGGCTCTGGTCGCGGCCGGCGCACATGGCACGGCTGCGGGAGATCCTGGGCGAAGTCGCCGCGGCGGACGGCCCGCCCGCCTGAGGCCGGCTACTCCAGCCGGATCGGCACCTCCAGCACCAGGCGTCCGTCGCGATCACCCGGCACCTTGTCGACGAGATTGCGATCGAGGAACTTCACGGTGCCGAAGGGACGCAGACCGACGGGCGGCTCGGGCCACGAGCTGGGGAACGTCACCGCCAGCGTGGTGGGCACGCCGCTGTAGAGCGCGAATTCGGCGGCCTCGCCCCGCTTAACCCCGCCCCGCAGGGGATCGGCCAGCAGGTACTCCTCCTCGATACGGAAGCCCCACTTCTCCCGATCGCGGGCCAGCGCGAAGCCCCCCACGACCTCGAGCTTGTACGCCCCCTTCTCCACGCCCGCGGGCAGGCTCCACTCCACCCGCGCATCGAGACCGAAGAAGGCGTCCGCCAGCACGCGCTCACCCTTGTCGTCGACGATGTTCACCGCGCAGTCGGTGAACAGGTTGGCGGTCCGCTCGTCCATCGTGAGGTGGAAGGCCGCGCGCGGCGTTTCGCGGGTGAGCGTGAAGTCGAACGACCAGATGTCGTCCGCCTCGATGGAAATCTCCCGTTCTCGCCGGAACCCCTGCACGACCGCCTCGGCGGCGCCACGGAACAGGCCGGGGAAGGCACGGGTGACCTTGAGTTCACCCTGTGCCGGCTGGCCGACGGCGACGCGCGGCAGGGCGGTGAGCACCGGCGGTTCGCAGACGTAGGCATCGAACGAGACGGTGAGCCGGTAGGCCGACGGCTCGAGGGCCGCAATGGGCGCGGCGCAGAGCACCTCCCACACGCCGGGACGCAGCTCGGGCGTCAGAATGGTCTGGTCGCGCACGGAGACCCCCTCCACGCTGGCCACGCCGGCGAAACCGCCGCGCGTCTGGCCTTCCGGATCGCAGATCTCAGTCGAGACGCGCGCCCCCTTCCCGGCGCCGGTGCGTTCGCTCACCTCGAGCCGCAGGCGCAGGGCGGAGGCGCCGGCCGGCGCCTCCACGAAGCGGCGGTGCACCCCCGACGGCGGCAGGTCGCGCCCCTCCCAGGTGCGGCTCCAGCCGTCGGCCGGCCCGAACGGTTCGCCCGTCACGACGCTGTTCCAGAGCGTGAATTCCTGCGCGGCCGGACCGGACAGATCGCCGCCGTCCTGCAGGGCAAGCACGCGAGTGGCGTACAGCCCCGGCCGGGTGAGCTGCGCACCGTCGTATTGCAGGTTGACAGTCATGCCCATGTCCCCGCGCAGATATGCGCGACCGGTAACGACGCGCACCCACCCCGCCTCCGACCGGAACGTGAACGCGCGGAAGAACGTGTCTTTCTGGTCCGGCGTGAGGTCGGGATGGAAAATCGGGTGGACGGTGAAAGTGACCGTCTTCGGCGCCACCGGCGCGCCTCCCGGCACGCGCCAGTAGGCGGCCGGCGCGAGTCCGTCGGCCTGGAACGGGCATTCCGTTTCGAGACGGTAGTCGAGCACCTGGCCGGCGGTGCGGCTGCGGGCCAGCCGCGACAGGATCTCCCAGGCCCCCGCCACATCGACCAGGCCGCCACCCTGCGCCAGCAGTTCCAGGCCGGGCACCGGCCGGGCGCCCGCGATCAAGGCCCGCTTGATCATCCCCCAGTGCACGGTCAGCCCCTCCTGCCGCGCCGCGCCGAGCAGGCAGGCGACCGCGCCGGCGGTGGTGGGACAGGCCATCGAGGTACCGCTCATGCGGCCCGAGCCGTCCACCCAGCCCGGCACCGTGGAGAGCGCCGCGCCGGGAGCCACGACGTCCGGCTTGGGCACTTCGCCACCGCGGCTGGAGAACCCGAACAGCTGGGCCCGCGGCATCCGGGCGCTGTACAGCGCCGCCCCCGCCGACGGCGACAGGTAGGCGCCGGAAGCGATCACGCCAGGCGAGGCGGCGGGCAGCCCGACAGTCGACAGGCCGGGGCCCTCGTTGCCGGCGCTGGTGCAGTACACCACGTCGGGATGCTTCGGCATCTCCTCGTCGAGGAATTTCTCGTACGCGCTGTCGCCCTCCTCGACCGAGTTCACGCCGTAGCTCATGCTGATCACGAGGGGCAGACCGTAGTCCCGCGCGAAATCGGTCGCGTGCGTGAACGCCCGCCGCATCGACTCCGTGCGCGAGGCGCCGCCCACCAGCGTGTTGTCGCCGATCTTGCACGACATCACCCAGGCGCCGGGCGCCACGCCGTCCATCCCCTCCTGCCCGCCGACCCGACTGCCGGCCGCGATGCCGGCGCAGTGCGAGCCGTGCGCGCCATCGTCGAAGTGCAGCTCGAGCCGCGGCGGGCGCGGCGTGCCGAGCCGGTCATCCTGCGTAACGACGTTCGCGCTCCACGCCATGAGCGTGCGTGCCTTCGGCGCGTCCGGCGCGGTCAGACGAAACGTGTCGAGGTTGATGTGGTAGTCCCGAACCACCGTCTCGTCGGCGAGACTGCCGTCGCCGTCCGTGTCGACGACCACGAGCCAAACCCGGGCGCTGGCCCGCTCCCGCGCCACCGTGCGGCGGGCGGTCTCGTTCAGGGCGGCGAGCCGCTCCAGACCGCGGCCCGTGCCCAGCGCCGCCTCGACCGCGGCGCGGTCGGCGGCCCAGACGAGCACGCCGAAACGGTCCTCCTTGTCGCCGTCGTCGTTGAGATCGCTCACTCCGTTGCTGTTCAGGAAGCGTGACTCGGGAATGACCCCGATGTAGACCCGGTCGTCACGGCCGGGCGCCGGCGCCGACGCCGGCAGGCCGGCCAGCCGCAGTCCGTCGGGAAGGCGGAACGCAGGCGCGCCGGTAGTGTCGCGCTCCGCCTCCACCAGATCCCAGTCACCCTGGGTCGAGAAGTCCCGCGCCTCGATCACCTTCATCTCGCCGGTGGACGTCGCGTCAAGGCCGGGGGCGAAAGCGTCCACCCCGGTGTCGAAGACCGCCACCACGACCCCCCGGCCATCCCAGGTCGGGTGCGCCTGCCGGAAGGCGTACGCACCGATGTCATCGTTCGGGAGAAACGGCCACGGGGAACCGTCACCGGCCGGAGCGGCTCCCGCCAGGGTCGACAGACCGAGACAGAGGGCGCCGAGGATGAGGGATCGCATGGGAACCTCCAACACGGGAACGGGTTGGGAACGCGGTTGGCTTGTCGGGAGCGAGGATCTATTATAGAGGGTGCGCCCGGCGTCAACAAGCCGATCCGCGCTTGCCACCGCCCCCCCGGAGAGAGAGGATCCTACATGGCCGACGTCAGCAAAATGCGCCTCGATACGCAGATCATCCATGCCGGACAACACGTCGATCCCCAGACCGGTGCGGTCAGCACCCCAATCTACCAGACCTCCACCTTCGCCTTCCGCGACACCGAGGAGGGGGCCGCCCGCTTCAGCGGACGCGACCCGGGCTACAAATACACACGGCTGGGAAATCCCACGATCGCCGCTCTCGAGGAGGCCGTGGCGCTGCTGGAAGGCGGCTGCGGCGCGCTCGGCGCGGCGACCGGCATGGCGGCGGTCAACACCGTCTACCTGACCCTGCTGGGCCAGGGGGCGCACGTGGTGGCGACCGACTCGCTCTACGGACCGTCACGCATGATCCTCGAGACCGAGTACGCGCGTTACGGCGTAAAAGCAACCTTCGTCGACTCCGCCGATCCGGCCAACGTCCGCGCCGCCATGCGGCCGGAAACGAAGCTGGTCTACATCGAGACGCCGGCCAACCCGACGCTCAAGTTGACCGACATCGCCGCCTGCGCCGAAATCGCGCACGCCGGCGGCGCGCTGCTCGGCGTCGACAACACGTTCGCCACGCCGCTGCTGCAGCGACCGTTCGATCTGGGCGCCGATGTCGTCCTGCACAGCATGACCAAGTTCCTCAACGGGCACAGCGACGTCGTGGCCGGCATCGTCCTTGCGCGCGACCCCGAACTGTTCGCGCGACTGCGCAAGGTGCATGTCAATCTCGGTGGCACCATGGATCCCCATCAGGCGTGGCTCGTTTTCCGCGGACTCAAAACGCTGGGCCTGCGGGTCGGGCGCGCCCAGGCCAACACGCTCGTGCTGGCCCGACACCTCGAGCAGCACCCCAAGGTGGCCTGGGTCCGCTATCCCGGTCTGGAGAGCCACCCGCAGCACGATCTTATGCGGCGGCAGATGCGCGGCGGCGGCGCGGTCTTCTCTTTCGGCGTGAAGGGGGGCCTCGAGGCCGGCAGGACGTTCATCAACGGCATGAAGATCGCCACCCTCGCGGTGAGCCTGGGCGGCATCGAGACGCTGATCGAGCACCCCGCCTCGATGACCCACGCCGGCGTGCCGCTGGCCGATCGCGCTGCGGCCGGCATCACCGACGATCTCGTCCGCCTGGCGGTCGGCTGCGAGGATGCGGCGGACCTGGTGGCCGACCTCGACCAGGCGCTCGCACGGGTGTAGGCGTCATGCACAAGCACTGGGTGGAGGCCGAGCATCTGCGGGACCCCCGGGGCGGCGCGGACTTTCGGGCGGTGGACACCACCGCCCACCCCCTGCTCGACCCGGCGTTCCTGGAACGTCCGTCGCGTCTGCGACGCTTCCTGCGCGGTTTCTACGAGCGCATCCGCCAGGACGACGATGCCTACCGCCGGGCCGTCGCGGCGCAGATCCACCCGCCCGGCGCGCCGTCGGACTGGGCATCCGACAGCCTGCGTCTGGCCGAGATCCTGCAGGAGGCGGACGCTTACATCCGCGAGATCGTGAACCTGCTGCCGAGCACGGCCGAGGCCCACGCACGGCCAGCCGACTGCGTCACCGCGTGCGACGACCTGCGCGACCTGATCACGCTCGTGGTTACCCATCCTGACCGGCGCGTCCGGTTTGAGGCCCGGCGCAAGCTCTACCTCATGCGGCTGTTCCTGCAGGTCGACCAGTCGCGCCACATCCAGGACGGCCCCCGGCACAAGGCCTTCTTCGAGGAGTTGCTGCAGCAGGGGTTGTGGCGCCACGCCCGGCAGGTGCACGAGGTCGAGATCGGCTACAACATCGACGCCACCGGCCAGGCGATCGAATACAGCGTACGCCCCTCCGAAGGCCAGCAGACCTGGACCTTCCACTCGATCTTCCTCGAGCGAGACGGCATCCCGATCGACATCCTTTACCACGCCTGCCGCTTCAAGCGCACCGTGGACCCGGTCACCTACGAGATCGTCGACGGCCGCCGCCGCGTCCTCGAACGCAAGCGCTGGGGAGAGATGCGCCGGCAGAGCAGCGGCTCGATCGTTTCGAAAATGATCCGCAAGGGGATCAACAACCCCGACGAGATCACCGACCTCATCGGCGCCATGTTCATCGTGCACGACGACAACGCCCTCGACGACCTGCTCCGCCTGCTCGACGGCATCCTCGGCACGACGATCACCTGGCGGAATGTGGTGGACACGCTCGGCGGCGCCGCCGACAGCGCGCGGCTGAACATCCACTCCGGCCGCGGTTACCGGGTCTTCAAGGGGGACGTGGACATCCTCTACCCGGACCCGGTCCCCTACCGGTTCCCGGTCGAGATCCAGATCTACACGCTGGAGGGTTTCCTGCGCACGGTGTGCGGGGCCCACGACGCGAACCACCTGGCGCTCAAGCTGCGGCAGTTCCTCTACGGCCTGGTGCCGCGGCTCTTCCCGCAGGCGATCTACGGCGGGGACTGGCTGAAAATCGACTGAAACAAGCGGGGTTATGGCTGCGGATCAGAATTCCAGCGAGGCGCCGGCCTGGACGAGCCAGCCCTGCCAGGTCCAGTAGAGATCGTTGGACGACTGGTCGGTCCACTCTGCGCCGGCGCGCAGCAACATTCCGGAGGCGCCCCCGGCGAGATTGATCCGCTTGTCCGCACCGATCCGGAAGCGGTTGGAAGTGTCGCACCGGTCTCCCGTCCCCAGCGCGAGCGATTCGTCGCCCGCGACCAGGAAGAGATTTGCGACCGTATCGTAGAGCAATGGCGGCCGCCCCGGGTAGGTCAGAAGGAGCCGCTCCCCTCCCAGTTCCGCCATGCAGTTCCACGGCAGAATCACCTTCAGGGCCGCGCCGAAGCGATCGCCGGCCGCCGAGAATTCGTCCAGCAGGGGATTCTCGAAGGCAGCCAGCTCCCGCGCGGAATCGGTGCTCTCGAACAGCTTCGAGTGCGACCACCAGGCGCGGAAAGCGAAACGGGCAGAGAGGGACTGCGCCCCCTGCAGGCCACCCTCCCAGAGCGCCGCGCGCGGCAGCGCCCCCTCGGCATCGCGCTCGCCCGAGGCATACCGCTTCCAGCCGACGCGCCCCGTGAGCGAGAGACTGGTACGCGACGGCAGCGAGCGGCTCAGCCGCGCGCTCACCCACCCCTTCAGGGCGTCCTCGAGCGGCGCTTCCGGATAGAGCCGCTTCAGCAGATCGGTCCGCATCTCGAGGCTGAAAGCGCGGGTGAAATACCGTTTGGCCGAGGCATAGCCGCCCCCCTCGCGGTAGTCGTAGATCGCATAGAGATCGCCGTTGTGACGCAGGCTCCCGCTGGCCCCCGCGAGGTATTGGTGCCGGCGACCCGGACTGGATCCCTGCAGGATCAGACCGCCGCTCAGATAGCCATGATCCAGCGTGGGGTTCTCGAAGAAGCGCACCAGCCGACCGGAAGCCTCAAAACGCAGCGACGAAATCGGCGTACAGCCGACCCAGGCCCGCCCGTCGATAATTCCGTCCGACGGAGAGGATTCCGTGCCAAACACGTTCGCCGCGTAGATCTGTTCCGCGCTCAGGCCGGTATTCCAGATGCCGTCACCAGCGTATGCCGTCGGCGCGATCGCGAGGAGGCCGATCAGGACGAGCGAGGCAGGGAGTCGCTTCACTGCAGCCCCCAGCCTCCCGGGCCACCAGGACTGCCCAAGCCACCGCCCGCGCCGCCGGTACCCTGACTGCCCTGGCCGGTCTGCGCCTGGTAGTGGCGGAAACCGCCATCCTGAAACCAGCAGCCATCGGCCAGACCGTCACCGTCGCGATCGATGAAACGGTCTTCACGGCCCCCGCGCCCGGCTCCGGCGGGCCGATCAGGGAAACCGTCGCCATCCTCATCCACCCACACCGCCCCGCCCGAACCTTCCCGCACGAAACCGAACTGTTCGCCGTGCAACTCCGACGCTGTATACTTCAGGCCGGTCACGTCGTTGTGCTGGTCTCCATCTGCGTCAAGCACGTCGGCGGGACGGCTCTCGCCCTTGCGGGCCAGATCATTCACACCATCGCCGTCGGCATCGCGGAACAGATCGTTGAGGCGGTCCTTGTCCCGATCGGCCCAGGCGAAATGATGGGCGTAGGCCAGACCATTGACATCGTTAATGCCGTCGCCGTCGGCGTCGCGGAAGCGGTCGTGGCGACCGTCCGCGTCAACATCCACCCAGCCTGGCGTAACGACCGGAGGGCCGGCCGAATCGGCGGCCGCCGCGCTCTGTGCCGCCGCGCGGGCTTCGCCGCCGGACAGAGCAAGCGCGCCCGCCAACAGCCCACAGACCAATGCAGCGGCGCCTGCCTGGTGCCCGAGAGAGCGGGTAATCATATTGCTCCGTCCTTTCGGTCCCCCCGCAAACCACTCCCTAGATACGGTGAACGGGGGGGCCTCGCCTCCCCCCCGTCCCCCTAGTGGAACTTCCATCGGCAGAAATGGTGTCATTCTCCGCCGATTTTCGCTCCTGGTCCCCGGCCAAGGGACCGCTGGAGGACATAGCAAAAGATCGGCCAGTATCCAGAAAGAATCCAAACGCGCGTAAGCGCTTATTCTACAACAAACTAATCTCAGGAACCGCGCGAAAAACCCCGCTTGTCGCCGTCCGGATTCGACGATACTGTCGAGCGTTTCGACGTAAAGGGCGAGCCCGTGGCCCCTACCAACCCCACTTGCGCAGTTTGTACCGCAGATTTCGCTCTGTCAATCCGACCTCACGGGCCGCCTGGCTCTGATTGCCACCACTCGCGTCGAGCGCCTCGCGCACGATCCGCTGTTCGATTTCGTCCACGAAGCGCGGCAGGTCGCCCCGGAAGTCATCCAGACGACCGGTCGGCAGAATGGCCTGGGTCTCGCTGCCCACTCCCCCGGGGAGGTCGGCCAGCGTCGCGACGGGTCCGCGGGCGAGCACGACCAGGCGCGCCATCAAATTCTCCAGTTCCCGCACATTCCCGGGGTAACTGTGCTTGACCAGACGGTCGCTCGCCTCCCGGCTGATCCCGGTCAGGGTCTTGCCGTAGAGCAGTGTGTATTTCTCGCGGAAGTGCTCCAGCAGCGCCGGTATGTCGGCGCGCCGTTCACGCAGCGGGGGGAGGCGGATACTGATCACGTCCAGTCTGTAGTAGAGATCCTGCCGGAACGTGCCGTCGGCGACCATCCGCTCCAGATCGCAGTGGGTGGCGGCGACGATGCGCACATCTACATTCAGGGGCTCATTGCCGCCGACCCGCTCGAACGACCGTTCCTGCAGCACGCGGAGCAGCTTGACCTGCAGCGGCTGGGGCAGATCGCCGATTTCGTCGAGGAACAGGGTGCCCCCCTCCGCCGCCTCGAAACGACCGGCCCGCAGCCGGTCCGCGCCGGTGAAGGCCCCCTTCTCGTGGCCGAAAAGCTCGCTTTCGAGCAGCGTGGCGGCAAAGGCGGCGCAGTTCACGGCCACGAACGGTCCCGCCCGCCGGGCGCTCGCGCGGTGTACGGCCCGCGCCACCAGCTCCTTGCCGGTGCCGCTTTCGCCGCGGATCAGCACCGTGGCATCGGTTGCCGCCGCGCGCGCCGCCAGATCGAGGGCCGCCGTCATGGCGGGGCTCTCGGCCACGATTCCCGCGAAGGAGTTCGTCTCGGCGACCTGGCGCCGCAGCAGCCGCACCTCGGAAACGAGGGAGCGCTTCTCCACAGCCTTCTGCACGAGCAGTTCGATCTCGTCCAGATCTATCGGTTTGGCGAGATAGCCGGCGGCGCCGCGCCTCATCGCGTCCACGGCGTGGGCAATCGTGCCGAAAGCCGTCACCACGATCACCTCGACCAGAGGATTCAGCCCCTTCGCGCGGACCAGCAGTTCCACGCCATCGATGTCCGGCATGCGGACATCGGTGATCATCACATCGACAATGTCCTCCCGCAGGATGCGCAGCGCGGTTTCGCCGTCGGCGGCCAACACCACGTCGTACCCCTGCTTGACGAGGAACCCCCCCAGCGATTCCCGCTGGTTCGCCTCGTCGTCGACGATCAGCAGCCGCGCGTCGCTCATGCCGCCCCTTTGCCCGCGCTCCCGGACGGGAATTCCAGAATAAAGGTGGTGCCGCGCCCCAGTTCGCTCTCGACCTGCACCCGCCCGCAGTGCTGCGCCGCCACCTGGTCCACGATGGCCAGGCCGACGCCGGTGCCGGCCGGTTTCGTTGTATGATAGAGGTTGAAGATGCGCGGCAGCTCCGCGGGGGCGATGCCGGAACCGGTGTCGCTCACGATCAGGCGGACGGTCGCCTCGGCGGCCCGTAGCGCCACTGTCACCCGGGCGCCGTCGGCGCACGCGTCCAGCGCGTTGTCGAGCAGATTGTGCAGCGCCTGCCGCATCAGGTCGGCGTCGACCGGGACGACCAGACGCTCCGGCAGGTCCGCCGCCAGGACGACGCCCTGCGCCTCGAACCGCCCGCGCACCAGCGTCACGACCTCGCGCACCACGGCCGCGAGGTCCGCCTCGCGCAACTGCGGCGAGGCGGGCCGCGCGAAGGCCAGGAACTGCTGCACGATGCGGTTGAGGCGGCCGACCTCGTCGCGTACGGTGTCGGTTAGCCGGAGATACTCCTCGCGGCCGGCCTCCGGCGTGAATTCCCGGCCGAGCCGCTGGGCGATCATGTGGATGGCGTTGAGCGGGTTGCGAATTTCGTGCGCCACTCCCGACGCCATCTCTCCGAGCGCCACGCTCCGCTCGTGCCGTGACCGCTCCGCTTCAAGGGCGGTAACTTCCCGCCGCGCCTGCGCCCACGCCGCCTGGGCCACGACCAGCCGGCGGCTCGCGATCAGGAGGGCCGCACCGGCGGCGAGGGTCGCCAGCAGCAGCAGGGAGTGGAGCCCGATGCTGCGGGCGATCTCACGCTGGCGGCGGTGCACCTCGCTGAGATCGACGGCGGCCCGCAGCAGGCTGACCGGCCGCCCGGCGACCTCGAGCCGCGTCACCTGTTCCAGCACCCGTCGCCCGCCGAAATCCACCTCCCGGCTCGCCGGCTCGCCCGTGGCGAGCACGGACTGCAGCAGCGGATCGCCGGCCACCGACGAAAGACTGTCCACGTTCGCGGTGGCCGAGAGGATGCCGTTGGCGTCCTGCAGCGCGAGGTAGGCGCTGCCGGCCCGCTGCCCCAGCGCCCGCAGGAGCCGGCCGGGACCGATGCGCCGGCGCTCCGCGGCGAGAGCCTCCGCGTCGAGACCGGCGCAGACGATCCCGCCGTCGGCACGCCGTATCGCGCCGATCAGGCGGTAGCCACCGCTGCCGTCCTCCGACGGCGCCCGCAACACCCGCGATTCTCCCGGTCCCAGTTCGAACACGCCGGCCTCCTCCAGGTCGCGCCAGCACGCGATCTCGCCGTGCGTGCCGGACGGATGCGTGGAGGCGGCGAGCACTTGCCGGTCGGACAGGCGCACCGTCAGGCAGGCGAGCTCGTTGGCGCGGCCGATGCTGTCGAGCAGCGCCTGCGTGTGCGGGCCGTGACGCGCCAGCTGGTCCACAAGCGCCGCCAGAGCGAGCAACCGCAATCCCGCCTGGGTCTCCCACGCCTCGAAGGTGGAGAGGGCGTGGCTCTGGCTTTCGCTCACGACCTGCCTCACCTGCTCCGCGTGCCCGACGGTCAGCGCGGTGAGCGCCGAGCGGGCGGAGTGGATCTCGCCGGCCGTGGCGACCACGAAGACCACCCCCGCGACGCTCAGCATGGACACGACAAAAGGCGCGCGCAGATACCACGGACGGATGCTGCTGATTTCGGGCACTGCTGGTCGCCCCCCGTGTGACGTCTCTGACGAGAATCAGCCGCCGCCGCCGCAGACAGCGAAGACGCCGGCCTACGCCATGATGAACCATGAGGCGGCCGGACACAAGGGGCGCCGGGCCGCGGGGCGCTTCGAGGCCGGCCCCGTGCGCCGGGAAGGTCGAGTTTTTCGACGGGACCGTCGAGTCGGCGGCCGTCGCGACGCACGCCGCCGCCGCGCGTTTCTCCGTCAGCGTTTTGTCGGACAAGAGGTTGTCCCGATCGCGGTACCGGTGCGCGCCATTGGTCCGCTTAATGCTTTTAGCCCGACCACGCAGCCTCGCCCAGGCTCAGGAACTGGCGGAAATTCCGCCGACAGAGCACAAGGAGCAGCATCATGAAGCAGTCTTTCGCCCCACTCACTCTCGTAACCCTGGCAATCGTCGCGCTGGTCGCCCTGAACGTTCCGGCCCCTGCAATGGCGCAGGGCGTTGGCTTCACGGTCGGCGGCTTCGTTGACGAAAACGGCGACGGTTACAACGATCTCGCGCCCGACGCCGACGGCGACGGCATCCCCAACGGTCTCGATGAAGACTACGTCCGCCCGCTCGACGGCACCGGTGAGCGCTTCGGCGCCATCGCCGCCGGCGAGTATCTGGGAGCCCAGACCGCAGCCATGAAGTTCCAGTACATGAACAAGTTCCTCAATATGTGGCAGCGGATGTTCGGCCAGAACTCGGTCAGCCTGACCGGCTACGGCCCCGGCGACGGCACCGGCAACGACGGCGTCGGCCCCGGCGACGGCACCGGCTACGGTCGGCTGGGTGGCCTGCGTCAGCGCGGTCATATCTAGATAATTTCATTATCCGGGTCGCCGCAGGGAATTTGGTCCCCCCAATCCCGCGGCTGACCCGCCAAGGCGGGGCGGAGCGCGCGCAGGCGCTCCGCCTCGCCTGCATTTGGGAAGGTGTCAGTCGAGGCGCTTCAGGATGTGATACCCGTTGTCGCGCACGGCCGGCCGGAACCCGGCGCCGCGCGCCATCGCGTTCAGGTCGTCAGGCGTGAGGCAGTGGATCGTGCCGGCCGCCGAAACGACGCTCTCCTCCATCATCGTGCTGCCGAGGTCGTTGGCGCCGAAGTGGAGAGAGAGCTGCCCGATCGCCTTCCCCTGCGTCACCCACGACGCCTGCACGTTGCGGAAGTTGTCGAGCGCAATGCGCGCGATCGCCAGCGTGCGCAGGTAGTCGAGCGAGCCCTGGTAGCCGCGCGACCGCACCTGGTCCATCAGGTCGGGGTGCGCGTGCAGCGGCGTGTGGTCGGGCTGGAAGGTCCAGGAGATGAACGCATTGTAGCCGCCGGTGCGGTCCTGGCTCTCCCGCGCGCGCAGCAGGTGCTCCACCCGCTCGGCCAGCGTCTCGAGGTGCTGGAACATCATGGTGACGGTGCTGCGCAGCCCCTCGGCGTGCGCCTCCTCCATGATGCCGATCCACTCGGCGGCAGTGGTCTTGCGCGGCGCCAGCAGGCCACGCACGCGGTCGCTCAGAATCTCGGCGCCGCCGCCGGGTATCGAATCGAGGCCGGCCGCCCTGAGCCGCGCGAGCACCTCGCGCGTGGCCAGCCTGGACACCTTCGCGAAGTGCTTGATCTCCGACGGCGAGAAGCCGTGGATCCACAGCGCGGGGAAGCTCCTTTTCAGATCGGCCAGCATCGCCTCGTAGTCTTCGATCTTCAGGCGCGGGTGATGCCCCCCCTGCAGGAGGATCTGGTTGCCACCCGCCGCCACCACCGAGGCGACCTTGGCGTGGATCTCCTCACGCGACAGCAGGATGACATCGGCGTCGCCGTCGTGCCGGCTGAACGCACAGAACAGGCAGTCGGTGTAGCAGAGGTTGGTGTAGGTGACGTTGCGGTCGATCACATAGGTGACGATTTCGGGGTCGGCGCGCCGCAGACGCAGCGCATGCGCGACGCGGCCGAGGTCGTGCAGCGACGCCTCCTCGAACAGCAGCAGCAGCTCGCCGCCGGTCAGCCGCCGCTCGCCGGCCTCCGCCAGGATGGCCTGCGCCTCGGACGATGACACGGCGGCCACCGTGCCGGCGACCTCGGGCTGAAAAGCGGCGCGCGGGGCATCGCCCGCGGGGTCGGTCGGGATCATGGCTAGTCGCTCTCGACCGCCGCCGCCAGCGTCGGCGTCCGCCCCGGCGGGCAGATCGCGTGGCGGACACACAGCTCGTGGAAGCACAGCAGACCGGCCAGTTCCTTTTCGCCCAGCGTGAACAGCAGCGACCGCCGGAAGTAGCGCCGGATGGTGGCCGCGTTCGCCTCGCCCCCCGGCCCGAGCTGCCCCGCCGCGGCGGCCCGCTCCGCCAGGTCGTCGAGCCGCGCCAGCCCGGCATCGCGGGATTCGGTCAGCAGGCGGATCAGGCGCTCCTTGTCCGCGGGCGAGGCCGCCGCGTCGAACCCGCGTCCCAGCACCCAGGTCGCGAACACGAACGGCAGACCGGTCAGTTTCGCCCACGCCGCACCCAGGTCGAAGATCTGCACGCGGTCGTCCGCCTCGGACCGGAAACGCCGCTCGGCCTCGAAGCAGCGGTCGCCGATCACCAGCGCCGCCTCCTCGTCGCACAACAGCTCCCCGACCCGCACCTCGGCCGCGTGGAAATCGGGCCGCACCCCGTGCAACTCCGCCAGCAGGATGCGCAGCAGCGCCACCGAAGTGCGCGATCCCTTGTCCACGAGCACGCGACCGATCGCCGCCGGCGCCACCCGCGTGAACAGCTTCACGCTGTCGACCGGCCCCCGCGTGGCGATCGCCATCCCCGGCACCATCTCCGCGCCGGTGCCACGGAAGAACTCGATCACCGGCAGCAACGCCACATCGGCCCGGTCCTCGTAGAGCAGGTCGGCAAGCCGGCTCGGCACGTCATAGGTCAGGGAGAACTCGCCGGCCCGCCCGGCCGCCGCGTCGGCCGCGACACGCTCCCGCAGACCGTCAACCAGGGGTTGTGAGTTGAGATAGGAGATGGCGGCGATGCGGAAAGGCATGAGAAGGGACTCCAGAGGTGCGGGATCAGGGACCCTTACGGCTTGTCAAGCTTACCCGCCTACGCCGATCCGTGCAACCGCGAACAGTGCACAGGCCATCATCGCGCGTGGCAAAACGGGATTTGTTGTCGTCACCCGATCATCCGCCGGTACAGCGCCTCGGACTCCCCCACCATCCGAGCCAGCGAGAATTCGCGCACGATCCGCTCGCGTCCGAGCATGCCCATCCGCGCCGCAAGTCCGCGGTCGCACAGCAGGGAGCCGATCGCCGCCCCCAGAGTCTCCTCGTCGCTCTCGGGCACGATCAGCCCGGTGCGCCCGTGGTCGACGACTTCGCGGTTGCCGCCGCAATCGTTGGCCACGACCGGAAGGCCGAGCGCCATACCCTCAAGGATGGCGTTGGCGGTCCCCTCGCCATGCACCCGCGTGTTGCTGACTAGCACGCAAACGACGCTTCCGGCCAGCCACGGCTCGGGCGCCGTCGTATCGGTGACGAAATCCACGCTTGCGACCACGCCGAGCTCGCCCGCCAGCCGCCGGCACGCCGGCAATGTCTCATCGCCCCGCCCCACAAGCACCAGCCGCGCCTCCGGCATCTGCCGCAGAACGCGCGGCCAGGCCCGGATGAGCGCCGCCTGGTCCTTGTTGGCGGTGAAATTCCCCACCATGCAGACTGCGGCGGGGCCGAGGTCGCGCGGCGTGACGTTGTCGAAACGCGTCAGGTCCACGCCATTGTGGATGACCTGCGCGCGCGGGTGGCCTTCGAGACCGAAAGCCCGCAGGCCGGCACGCGAGTTGGCCACGATGCGGTCGGACGCCAGCATGATCCGGCGGCTCAGCCGGTCCCGCGCAGTGAGCGCGGGGGGAGCCGAGCGGATCGCTCCGTTGAGCAGCGGCACGTGGAGACGCCGCGCCGCCCAGAGCCCCGCGAGACCGCCCATCCAGCCGAACGCGTGGATGAGCGCCACCCGATGCCGCCGCGCCAGCCGGGGCAGGACCGCAGCCGCCGACATGTCGTAGCGCCAGCGCCTCGCCAGCGGCAGCACCGCGTCGGCCAGCGCCACCGCCTCCGCTTCCCGCGACCCGCCGCGGTCAAGCACTCCGAAGACCGTCGCGAACCGGCCGCTCGCGCGCAGGCCCCGCAGCAGTTCCACGATCTGCCGTTCGAGGCCGCCGGCCACCATGGTGTCGGCCAGAATGAGGATCACGGGACGGTCGTCGTTCATGGCACCATCATGCGGCAGGCGCTGCCGCCAGAAAACCGCCATCTGAGGGGAGCCCGGTCAGGTGAGCAGCCGGGTGTAGAGCGCGCCTAGCTCGCGGTCGACCCGGGTGAAGGAGAAGTTCCGCCGCACGATCTCCAGACCGGCGGCGCCGTAGGCCGCGCGCCGCGCCGGATCCGCGAGCAGGGTGGCCATCGCCTGCGCCAGTTCCGCCGCGTCCCCCGGCTGGACGAGCAGCCCGCTGACCCCCTCTTCCACCACGTCGGCCACGCCCGCGATCTGCGTGGCCACCACCGGCAGCCCGCAGGCCATTGCCTCCAGGAGGGCCAGCGGCAACCCCTCCCAGAGCGATGGCAGCACGAAGAGGTCCGCGCCGAGCATCAGCTCCGGCAGATCTTGCACGACCCCCGACAGGATCACCTGGTCGCCGATGCCGAGCTCGTCCACCCGCCGCTCGAGAAACGCGCGCAGCGGTCCCTCGCCCGCGATCATGACGCGCAGCCTCACGCCGCGACGACGCAGCAGCAGCACGGCGTCGAGCAGGCCGGGGAAATTCTTCGGCTCGGTCAGTCGACCGGCGGCCAGCACGAACGGGTCCTTTGCCGTCAGGCCGTAGCGGGCCCGCACCGCTGCGAGCAGCACCGGATCGAGCGGCACGGGGATGTCCACCCCGTTGGAGACCACGACGATCCGCCCGGCCCCGGCGGTCCCCGCGAACTCGATCAGCGACCGGCGCACTTCCTCCGACACCGCCACGACCGCTTCGCACCGCGCCAGAAGCTGCCGGTACGCCCAGCGCCGCAGACGGCGCTTGAACGTCTCGCCGGTTTCCTTGTAGCGGGCCTCGCGCGTGCTGTGGACGGTCGGCAGCACGACGCAGTCGTGGCGCCAGGCCAGCAGCAGCCCCCAGAAGTTGGCGCCCGGCAGGTGGGTCTGCAGGAGATCGATGCCATCCCGTGCGATATGAGCGCGCAGGAGTTGATAACCGCGCCACACGGACACGACGAACGCGAGCGGATTGTCGATCGACGCGCGCGCATATTCCAGATAGCGCACGCGCACCTCCGGCGCGATGCGCGGCGTCAACTCGCCGGGACCGGCCAGCACATAGAGATAGGAAACATCGCCGGCCGCGGCGCGCGCGTTGGCGATCTGGACCGCCAGACGCTCCGCGCCGCCCATGCCGAGCGACTCGACAAGCTGGGCGATGTGCCGTCGGGGGGATATTCTAGGGCTCTCCATGACCGAGCCTGACGATCATGGCGTAGGTCGCCACCCTCTGTTCATGCAGCCGACGGACGGCCTCCTGCGCGGCGGCCATCGAACTGTAAGGGCCGACGTACACGCGCTGCCAGAGCTGCCCCTGCACCTGGGCATCCCGGAAAAATACAGGGAAACCGGACTTCCGCAGGACGGCGATATCGGCATTGGCGCGATCCATGCCCCGGAACGAGTGCACGTGCACCGCGAACACGGAATCGGCCGCCGCCACGCCGGAATCCGACGTCGCCGTCAGGACCGGAGGAGGCTCGACGACGACGTTCCCAGGTGCCGGCGATTCCGTTCGCGGCGCGTCCTGATCCGCGGCGGGAACCGTCACTGGCGCGGCCGGCACGGCGGCGCTGTCCACCGACGCTGACGCGGGCGTTGTCGTTTCCGGAACATCCGTCGATGGCCAGGCAGCCGGTTCGACCGGCGGGACGACGACGCGCGCCACCGTGGCGGGCCGCCCGGCGCCATCCGGCTTCAGGCCGAAAACAACGAGCGCCCCCACGGCCAGCACAAGCAGCGCGAGCAGGAAGTACAGCCGGCCCCGACGATTCCGCCGCTGGAACGCGGCCGACGGCGAAAATGGAGGCGCACCGCCCGCATCAGCAGCCGCTGGCGGCCGGGCCGGCGACGCCATGGCTGGCTCAGGGCGCGCAGGTTCCGGAGCAGGTATCGGCATGGCTGCAGGCGTCAGTGCGACCGCAGGAGCAGGTTTCTCGATCCTCACGGAAACCGGCACCGCCGGTGGCTTCGCAGCCGGCGCACCCTCCCGCGGGCCCACGCCGACTGCCGGCGGCAGTTCGTCGAGATCGACGTGTTCGACATCGACCTCTTTCTTCCCTGCCACGAAGGCCGACAGCAGAGCGCGACTGGCCAGGATATTCACCAGCCGCGGCACGCCCGACGACGCGCGGTGGATAAGTTCGAGCGCCCTAGTCCGGAACAGCGGACGCGCGCAACCCGCCACGGTGACACGGTGCGCAACGTACGCCGCGACCTCCTCGCGGCTGAGCGTTTCAAGGCGATAGTGCACACTGATTCGCTGCCGCAACTGCGCCAGCTCGGGCAGGTTGATCTTCCGTTCGAGGTCGGGCTGCCCCGCCAGGACCAGCTGCAGAGCCTGGCCGCCCGGCTGCCCGAGGTTGGTCAGCATGCGCAGTCCCTCGAGGACATCGGGAGCGAGATTCTGCGCCTCATCGACCACGATCAGGATCTTCTGCCCGCGCGCTTGCGCTATCTGCACGTGCGTCTTGAGCGCACCAACCAGATCGGCCCGATCGAAGTGCCCCGTGACGGGAGCCCCGAGATCCGCCAGCACGAGCTTGAGCAACTCGGGGAAATCGACCTGAGTGACGTTCACGAATGCGGCCTGATACCGCTTGGCCAGGTTGGCCAGCAGGCTCTGCACTGCCAGGGTCTTGCCAGTGCCGATCGGCCCGGTGATGAGCACGATGTCTTCATCCTGCTCGAGGCCATAGGCCAGGTGGGCCATGGTCTCCTCGAACGGCGACGACAGAAAGATGAATTTCAGGCTGGGATACAGCGGGAATGGATCAGTCCGCAATCCGAAATGGTCGAGGTACATCGCGCCTCGCGAATCGGTTGGACCTGGGCAGGATCGCCGCCATGCGCGACAATCCGAACGGTTTCGTGCCTGACAACCGGGCACCGGATCAACATGTTAAGACACACCACCCGGCAGAGCAACGCCATTCGGGCACAGACCCCGTTACGCCAATGGTCGGAGGAGGATGCGCCCGCTTGAGCAATTTCTCGATCAGCCCGAACCTCTCGTGCTCAGGCGGCGCCCCGCTTTCTGTAGAAAAAGGCTGACGTGATCTCCGAGTATGCAAGCATGGCGAACCCCGAAGGCCTTTTCCTTCCAGGCGATCCGATGAATGTGCGACACGCAGCCTTCTCCCCCAAGTCATGGTCTTGGAGCTGGCTTTACGCGACTTGAACTTGGCGGCGGCGATGGCTCAGGCGGCGATGGCTCTGTTTACGCGACCGCCGACCATGTTGTATCATTAAAAAGCACACTGCGGCGAAAGGACACTGATCTACGCCTGCTTTCTGAAGCTCCGGAGCTTCGGGCCAATTCCTCCCCAGGATGGCCGCAGGAGCCAAGCAACCCCCGCTGGGCAGCTCAGACGCTGCGGCGAAGCAGCCGGATTCGCGGCGTCGATGAGGGAGAATGCACTGCACCCAAATGCCATTGCCGGGCCACGGCGAAGGTTTTGCGGAGATCTTCAAGCGCGATTCGCGGGCGGTGGGGCGACCGGACGGGACCGCTCAGCTCGCGAACCTCGTTCGAGACCGGCGGCAGTCCTGCGCGCTGCCTGCCGCTGGGTTAGGGCGGCCTAATACAGACGGAGACAAGATATGAGCGTTCGCAGCACTCTGAAGCGGTCTGACACCATCGTTGGCGTGGTTCGCGACACCAAGAAGCTGATGAAAACGCCTGCTCGAATCGCCCGGCGGGTGAAACGAGACAAAATCATAGCTAGCTACCTGGCGCAACATCAAACGTGGAAGCTGGAGTTGGGTTCGGGGCCCACCCGACTGGACGGCTGGCTCAGCACGGACATCGCGCCCAGATTCGCCGGCAGCGCATATCTTGACGTCACGAGACGGTTTCCTCTGCCGAGCGATACCTTCGATTACATCTACAGCGAACATCTGATCGAACACCTGTCCTGGAACAACGGTCTATTCATGCTGCAGGAATGCCGACGTGTGCTCAAGCCCTGCGGCAAGATCAGAGTCGCCACTCCAAATCTTGAAGTCATTACGGGCCTGTGCAACTGCGATGGGAACGCCATGAGCAGGCGCTACATCGGATGGATTACGGACAAGTTCATCGACGGGGTCGATGTGCACAGGGCCTGCTTCGTCGTGAACAACGCCTTCTACAACTGGGGTCATCGGTTTCTGTATGACGCCGAAGTGATGGTTATGACCATGGAGAGGGCCGGGTTCACGGATATCCAGCGATGTGCTCCCGGAGAATCGAGCGACCAGCACCTCCGCGGAATCGAATCTCACGGCAGCAGCGTATCTGACCTGGAAATGGCGGCCTTCGAGACCATGGTTTTCGAGGCACGATATCCGGGCTGAAGGCCGGAATGCACAGAACCATTCACCGCGCCAGGAGGGCTATTCCTCCTCCTGGGCCTGCAAGGTTGGTTTTGAAGGCAGCTGAATGGCACCGTGACTAACCGGGGAATCACCATCCCGGTGGCGAATTACAGGCGCCGATACTCGAACCGATCCCAAGCCCTGCGTGGACAAGACCAGCAATGCGTGCTATACTGGAAATCATGAACGGCTCGCTCCAGAGCTGGACTTGCGGTGTTGCCACAAACTCCGCGATCTTGAAGATGGGGCTACTATTCATGCATTTCGCACGGGCTTGTTATCGGGCTTTGTGCAACTACGAGGCAAATCTCCGCACGCTTAAAACTTATAGCACATACGACTCGCACTCGGCACCGGCGACGATCGACGTGGAGTGATCAATATGAAGCGCACGATCTATCTCTCTGTGCTGGCAACTTTGTCGCTGACGCTGCTGACGACGGCGGCTCCCTGCGAAAGCGGAAGCGATTCGAATGGACTAGCTGCGACCCAGCTCGCCACACGCCACACGATCCGCATGGCCGCATTTGCCACGGCGCTCGGAGTCTCCCCCGGTTCGACGGGCACGGCCACGACACGTTTCGGGTCTATCCTATCGGCATCCACGGACACGAACATCGTGGTTCCAGAGGCGCAGCTTGCCGGCACTGTCATCTCTACTTTGTACCCCCATAACGGATATCCCAACACTCGCAACATCTATTCCATGGCCACCAAGAACGCCGGCTCATACCCTAACCCGGCCGAGCAATTTCGACTGGCCATGCTTCGGTTCCCGATTTCCGGGCATGTACCTGCCGGAAGGCATGTGGTCAGTGCGCGACTAATACTAACAACTGTCGGCTCGTCAGCCACGATTGTGGCCGGTGCATACCGCGACACGGTGTTCGCCGTGCTAGACACGCTGCCAGGCCATGTTTGGCACACAAGCGAATTGGGTGGGCGCGCGGAGAGTCCACTCTATGTGGCCAGACGTGCCACGTCGTGGCTGCTGCGCCGTCAGTTTCAGATCGGCGCTGGCATGGCTTCGGACAGCGGCTACCCTGGGGATGGCGTTGACGGGAGCCTGGCTCACGCCGGCTACGACACGGCTGAGTATTCATGGTCTCCGCCGTGGTCCGCTGTCGTACGCTCTATTGACGTGGGACCGAGATCCTACGGGTTCGTCCCTGCTGCGACATGGACCGCCTACGCATCCAGTGCGGACTCAGGGGCTGGCGCTCGTGTTTCTCTCGACGTTACGAGAGCCGTCCAGTACGCAGTCAACGGAGCACGAAACAACGGATTCCTCATCTGGTATCAAGACAATGGAGGCAGCGCTGCGACAATATTCCAGTTCCATGATTTCGCCGCGTCAGCCGCCAATTACCACCTTACGCCGGCTCTAGAAATTATTTGGGACGACACTCCGTATACGTCTCCGTGGGGTAACGGCAAAGAAGTTGCCTTCGCGTTCACCTCAGACGACGGGATCAATGACGCGAATGATGCATGGTCTGCAATTTTTTCGGCGCGCAATCTTTCTTACACGATCAACGTGGCCCGGACGCAGATCAACAGAGACGCACCTTATGGTGGGACATTTCTCGATCTGGTTAATTGGTGGGATCGTGGCATGGAAATCGGCAATCACGGCTACCACCACTGGGACATGCGCTCCTATCCGTTCGGGCCGACAGATGCAGGATACGCCGCTCTCGTGCCCGAGTTCTCGCGCGCTTGGATCGATTCTGGAATGGCAGCCAACGACGGCGACGATTCGCGCAGAGCCAGCTTCTACGCCTCCCAGCAAATGATCGGGCACGTATTCGCAACTCCCTTAACCTACTGGGACTTGAACTGCATTGCTGTCGCCGACAGTCTCGGATACCTCGGCGTTCGGCTATGCGATACCTACACTGGCGACATGACGGTCGGCACAGCAATCGGGAGCATGTCGTCTCCCGGCGACACGCTCGGCGCTGACGGTCGTGGGGCGAAAACAACCAACCTCCGAAACTACGGAATCAGGGTCACCAATCCGTTCAACATTATGACCGTTCCTCGTTGGGACTATCCGATCAACATCGAGGCGGCCGTGTCGTCCGACAGCGCGGCCGTGAAACGGATCGTCCGCCTGTGCATCGAGGACCGCATCGTTCGCGGGCAGAATGCACTTTGGACTATGCTCTCCCACGACATCGACGCAGATATCTACGCCTTCGGAAACATCAGCGCGCAGCACATGCGGTGGATTCTTAACGCGATGCAAGAATCCGGTGTCGTGCGCATCGACGCCCTCGGACCGCTGTTGAGTTTTATGCGATCGCAGCGGACGTTCATCGCGCATCCCGCCCATGGCGGGGATCTCTGGATTTCCCGTTTTAATGGTTTGCGTCATCGCGCCGACGGGTCTGCTGCGATGGTATGGGTTAATGGCATGTCTGGATGTCTTACTCCGGTCCATGTGGGCGCCACCAGAGCACCTGGCCGCCTGTTCCTTGCACAGAACAGCCCGAACCCGTTCAATCCCCGAACGACGATCCGCTTCGACATATCGCAGCCCGGGTTGGCGCAGATTCTGGTTTATGACCTGCGTGGGCGATTGGTGCGCAAGCTAGTGAAAAGTGAGATGGCGGCCGGCACCCACAATGTCGACTGGGATGGGCGGGATGATCGCGGGTACAACCTGCCGTCCGGAGTTTACATGGTTCGGATGACGACTGCCCAAGGGAGCCGGGTTACGAAGGCGACGCTGACGCGATAGGGTTCGGTAAGGTCCTGCTTCCACCACGCTAAGATTCCGTCTGGGGCACTCAACAATTTGACGTAGTGGAATGAATCGCAGAGATGATGATGCAGGCCCCGATTGTACTCTGACAACTCGAGGAAAGACCTGTCGTGCCCAAGAAAATCTTCCTCATCGCCGCTGCGCGCCCGAATTTCATGAAAGTCGCCCCGCTGTGGCGAGCGATGGCCGCGCACCCGGATTCCCTGCTGCCGTTGCTGATCCACACCGGCCAGCACTACGACCAGAACATGTCCGGAATCTTCTTCGAGGAGCTCGGCCTGCCCTCCCCCTACGTGCATCTGGGGGTCGGCGGCGGCAGCCACGCCCAGCAGACCGCGGGGGTCATGGTGAAGTTCGAGGAGCTGTGCCTGCGGGAGCGGCCCGACCTGGTCGTGGTCGTAGGCGATGTAAACGCCACTATGGCTACTTCGGTTACCGCCGCCAAGCTGCACATTCCGGTGGCCCACGTCGAGGCAGGCTTGCGCAGCCGCGACATGAGCATGCCGGAGGAGATCAACCGGCTGCTCACCGACGCCATCGCCGACCTGCTTTTCACCCCGAGTCCCGACGCCGACCGCAATCTTCTGGCCGAAGGGGTTGCCCCGGGGAGGATCAAGCTCGTAGGCAACATCATGATCGACAGCCTGGTGGAATCGGTGGACAAAGCGCGCGGCCTGGGCACCTGCGCCCACTTCGGTCTGGAAATCGGCGGCTTCGGCATCGTCACCCTGCATAGGCCGGCCAACGTCGATGACCCTGATAGGCTGGCCCGCATACTCGATGTGCTGGTCGGAATGAACATTCCCCTGGTGTTCCCGGTGCACCCGCGCACACGCGCGGTCATGCGCCAGCACGACATCGACTCACACTGCCGTCTGGCCGACTCGCTGGTGATCCTGACCGATCCGCTGGGGTACTACGAGTTCATGAATTTAGTCATCCATGCGAAGCTCATCCTGACTGACTCGGGCGGCCTCCAAGAGGAGGCCACCTGGCTGGGCATACCTTGCCTCACGCTGCGACCCAACACCGAACGCCCGATCACTATCACCGAGGGCACCAGCGAACTGGCGACCATTGACACCCTGCCCGAGCAAACGGCACGCATCCTGGCCGGCAAATGGAAAAAGGGGCATGTCCCCGACCTGTGGGACGGCGCCACGGCGCCGCGCATCGTGGCGGCGATCGAGGAATTTCTTACGCGTTGAAAATCGGCGCCGGACGCTACGCGAGGAGGACAGTACGAGATCCACAGGATCCGTAAGGGGGGCACGCCTGCCCTTATCAGCGAGGGGCCGCCGGAACCCGCTTCCGTCCGGGCCTGGGAATGACAGCCCTTGCCAGATCGATGGCCCGGCTCAAAGCGACCCCGGCCAGATAACCGCGCCGGTATCCGCAGGCCACCAGCCTTTCGGCGACCGGGCGCCGGCTCATAAACTGGGCCGGGATGGGGCCTCCGCTCTCGAATTTCTTCGCCCTGTACCAGTCATACATTTTCCGGTGCACACTGCCATAGGTGCGACCATGGATGACTCTGGCATAGATCACGGAGTAATAGCAGAGCGTGCGAAATTCCTCACGCATCTCGCTTGAGTCGCCATAGTGCTGCCGAATCAGCTGATCAAGCCGATCCATGGCCAGCGTTACGGTATCGACGTGCGGGGAGAATGTTCTGACCAAGCTTCCCTCGCGATTGACGTAGACGATAGTCGGCTCATCCAGCTTCACGACGCTACGCGCCCGGCAGGTCAACTCGAACAGCGTGACAAAATCCTCGGCCATGCTGATTCCGATCGGGAAGCGGATGCCTTCGTCTCGATACAGCCTCCTCCGGACCAGCTTGTTCCAGATGGCGACCGAGAAAAACGGCCGCAGGAGCAGGCGACCAAAGTCCCTGCCGTCGAGCGCGATGAACTCTCCCCCGGTTCTCCTGCTCTCGGCGCCGCTCTCCTCGTTCCTTTCCATGTAATCGGAAACAACGATATCCGCCGCCGCCTCGACCGCCCCGCGGTGCAGAGACTCGCAGGCGGCCGGCATAAGGAGATCATCACCATCGACAAACAGTATGTACTCGCCGGTCGCTTTTTCGAGGCCACAGTTGCGAGCGGAGCTGACCCCGCCATTGTCCTTATTGATCAACGTGATCCGGTCATCGGACCGGCATAATGACTCGAGGATCGTTTGGGTACGGTCGGTGGAGCCGTCATTCACCACGATGATCTCGATGTCCCGCAGCGTCTGCGCGAGGATCGACTGCACGGTACCGCGGATGTACCGTTCAACATTGTAGGCGGTGACAATCACGGAAACGGATTGCATCGTGATCAGGCTCGGTTTCGGCTGAATTGTCCGGCGGCCCCGGTGATCGCGTCGCAGATGAACTCGACCAGCGCGACAGGGCCGGGCCGCGACACGTCACCCCGGCGTCCGGCCACCTTCAACCGCTGCGCCACATCGTCCGGGCTGGCCAGCAGCACGAGGCGGCCGGCCGCGGCCAGCGCCTCGTCCACCATACCGTCGCGTCCCCGGAAGAAGCTGTACGACGGCACGCCCATGATCGCGGCCTCGCGCGTCATGGTGCCACCCCCGCTGATCACCAAGTCCATGGCCGCCACCAGGCTGGGGCCGTCATAGACCTTCCGCGGGATAATGACCTCCGCCACACCGGCACGCGCCGCCAGATCGCGCTGGTCAGCCGTTCGCGGCAGATAGACCAGCTGCACATCGCCCGTCGCCGCAAGCCGGGCCAGGACGGCATCGAAAATCGTCTCGGCCTCGGGGTTGTGATAGTGGGCGGTAGTCGCCGGGGGTCTCAGCAGCACCTTGACTGCCGTCGGCCGCAGGCCCAGATCGCCGGCCACCGTGCCAATAAGTTCCCCGGCCCCGAGGTACAGCTCCTCCTTGAAGCCGGGATAGCTGACAACCTTCGCGGCAGCGATGCCAGCTTCGGAGCAACGGGAAGCCGTGATGACCGCCGGCAGCAGGATGGTGCGGCAACCCCAATTGAACAGACGGGCATCGACCCACTCATAGTCGTACATGGTCACGCTCGGCACCCCGAGCAGACGCGAAGCGAGCGGCAGCGCCCGCGAACCGTGGCCGAAACTGACGGCCGCGCCCGACCCGCGCATAGCCCCCGCCAGCTGCCAGGCGCGCCCCAGCGTCCCCTTGACCTTCCCGCTCATGCCTTTGCCATATTCACCTCCGACGCGACGATAGCTGAAGCCGTACAGGTCGAGCAGATGGCAGGTATTGGCGCGGTCACGGGCAGTGAAGACCACTTCATGCCCGCGCCGCGTGAGCTCGGCCACGAGAGGGCGCATGATCAGGACGTGCGGGCCGTTATCGGCATCGAACCAAATCTTCATGACTGTCTCCTGAGCCGGGCGATCTGCGAATCGAGGCGGTTGACCTGGGAGCGCCAATGACTTGGGAGGCGCACACGGACTGAAAACCAGACAAACCACCAACTTGCAAGAGAAGCATGTCATTTCTCTTTCCGTCAAGATCAGAAGAGCGGCCACGGCCATGAGTTATTGGATGGACCGTGATTCCCGCCTCTATCAGACGATGTCGACTCCCGTCCCCACCGTTTCTGTCATCCGGCTCTGGAACGCTTGATCTCGTGCGAGGCTCTAAGGGGTGTGAATCACCAAACTGCCCCGGCTTGGTCCAACGGTATTCACTGGATTCGGTGATGGCGGCGTGGGGACACGTCTTGTCCGAGACCACCAGCATCACCGCACGAACCGACGGTTGTGGCGCCGGCTGCCGCGAAACATGAAGATGCGGACTTGAGAGTCCCGGTGCTGACCAAAAACTGCGCGGTCATACCGGCAGCCATCGTCGGCTTCCCGCCCGTCGTCAAATGCCGCCATCTCACCACTGCGAATTATTTGATCACGGAGGTCGGCGCTGATGATCGGCGGCAGGGCGCATTGTAATCGAAAAGGGCTATAAAATCCTGTTGGAGGCCCTGAAGCTGGCCAGGACCGAGATGTCGGAGTTGCGCTGGCAAGCCATCGGGGACGACCCGCAGCTGCCCAAGCTCACCGCGCGGACAGCCGCGCTGGCTTCGGCGATAGTGCAATTGCTGCGCGACCCGTGGCGCGCGCAGGCATTGGGCGACGCCGCCCACGCCCGCTGCGTGACCGCCTACTCGATCCAGTCAGTCGTCCGGCACATCGAGGGTATCTATCGCTAGGAAATCGCGCGGATCTGATTAGTCACGGCGTGATCGATGGATGACGGGGTGGGCGGGGTCTGCTGCGCCGCCAGCCAGGCTTGGAACATCAGGATATTCCACAAGTAGTTGCTTCGATCGACTTTGCCGCCCAGATGCTCCTGCCAGCGTTCGCGCACCAGCTTGGCGTCGAGCCAGCCGCTTTCTCGCAGGGTCGCCAGCGACAACAGATTTTCGGCCCAGTCGCGCAGGTCGTCGCGCAACCACCGGTTGATCGGCACGCCGAATCCGCTCTTCGGTCGATCGACGAGCCGGTTCGGCACGTAGCGGTCAAGCAACGCGCGCAGGGGCCACTTGCCGCGCCCATCATGCCACTTGAGCGCCGCGGGCAGGCTCCAGGCAAATTCCACCACCCGATGATCGAGCAGCGGGATCCGGGACTCGAGACCGACGCTCATCCCCGCCCGGTCCACTTTGGCCAGGATGTCACCGGGCAGATAGCTGACAGCGTCGAGCCACATCATTTCATCACGAAAATCGTCCAGCCGCGCCTGTCCAGCCGGATCGGTGAGAATCGTCACTGTCTCGGCGGCGCCGGGGACCAGGCGCCCGGGCTCCCGGCAATGCGAGACCAGTCGCCGGTACAGGGCCGTCCGATCGCCGACGCCCAGAACCTCCCCCAGCTTGACGGCCCACGGGTTCACCGGCGGCACCATCGACGCCAACATTCGCCGCAGAGGCGCCGAAACACGTTTGACCTGCCGCCACTGGTGTTCAGCATGATCGTAACGTTTGTAACCGCCGAACAGCTCGTCACCACCGTCGCCGGAGAGGCACACCGTAACCTGCGTCCGCGCCATGCGGCTGACGAGGATGGTCGGGACCTGCGAGGGGTCTCCGAAGGGCTCGTCGTAGATCATCGGGAGCAACGTGATCACGTCGAGAGTCTCGCGCGGCGACACGTAGAGTTCGGTATGGTCCGTCCCCAAGTGCGAGGCCACGTCTCGCGCGAAGTTGGCTTCGTTGAACTCCGCCTCCGAGAACCCAATGGTGAAGGTGCGCACCGGCCGCGCACTCTGTGCCTGCATCAAAGCGACCACGAGGGACGAGTCGATGCCGCCGGAAAGGAACGCACCCACCGGCACATCCGCCACCATCTGGCCCGCCACCGCCGCGCGCAGCAGTTCATCCAACCGCGAAAGCGCCTCCTGCGGGCACCCGGCAAAACGATTGGCCTGCGCCGCCTGCACCGTCTCCGCCGCCGACCAGTAGGCACGCGGCTCAGCGCAAGGCGTGGCGGCGGCAGCGGCGGGGACGCTCAGAAAAGCCCCCGGCAACAGCTTTCGCACGCCGCGGTAGATCGCATAGGGCTCGGGCACGTAGCTGTAGCGCAGGTAGAGCGCGAGCACGTCGCGGTCGAGGTTTCCGTGCCAACCGGGGAACGCGCACATCGCCTTGAGCTCGGAGGCGAAGAGAAGAACCGAACCTGACCAACCGTAGTAGAGAGGCTTCTCGCCCATGCGGTCGCGGGCCAGATGCAGGCAGCGCTCCCGGCCGTCCCACAGAGCAAGGCTGAACATACCCACCAGGCGAGGCAGCGTAGCCTCGAGCCCCCAGCGCGCAACAGCGGCTAGCAGCACTTCCGTATCGGAGGTACCGCGCCACCCGCCCTCTCCGGCAGCCTCCAGTTCGCGCCGCAGCTCCTGGTAGTTGTAGATCTCACCGTTGAACACGACAGTCCACCGACCATCGTTCGACGCCATCGGCTGGTGTCCCTGAGGTGACAGATCGATGATCGAGAGACGGCGGTGGCCCAAGGCGATGCCAGCTGCCTCATCGCACCAATGTCCTGAGTCGTCCGGGCCGCGGTGTGTGAGTGCATCGGTCATCCGACGCACGGCTTCCTGCGGCGACGTAACGACCAGACCTCCAGGTGCCCAAAAGCCCGCGATGCCACACATGATTGTTCCCATCTGGGCTGGCGCCCGGCCGCCGGCACGGGGCCGGCATCACAAGCGACAGATAGTAGTACCGCCCAGGTCGCATCGTCAATCGACTGACGGGCCCTACATGATGCTGCATAAATAATGCAACGATCGCGACAACAGTGACAGGCAGCGCCGCTCCCTTGTGGGCGCCGAGATCGCCCCAGACGACGATCACCGGGCCTGACGGTCAGCCCCGGAATCACCGACAGGTGCCCGCAACAAAGGACATGGCGCAGGATCGGCGTCAGACCGCGTTGAACCCAGGTTCGCCGTACGACGGAAGTCAGCTGGGAACCCGTCTCGTCGACTAAGGCGATGTGGGCGCCCAGCCGCGCGGCGCGTAGTATACCCGCGGCCAGACTTCTTCCTGCCACTGTCGGATTCCGGCCTCATCACGCGGCCATACGCGACGCTGCGGGACTTGGCAGATCCAACCCAGCGCGTGCATAAAGCGGCCGACATAATCGCGATGATAGCGCACGTCGGACTGTTCGCTGATCACCTTGGCAATCCTCGCGGTCGTCCACAGCTCCGTGCTGAAGCTGCTCCTGCCCACCCACCTCAGTCACCACGCGGCCCCCGGAACGACGCTGTCGAGGAACCGTAACGCAGAACTGCTAACATGCCGCGTGCCTTAGTCCACGACTCGCGATAAAAGGCCAGTAAATCGGACAATCCCACTGTGTATGGCAAATGGACGGGTATGATTCTATTCATGAACATATTGCCGATCAGCCTGCTCCCGATCATCAGCACCGCCTGCGCCGCGATGATCCCCACCATCCCGCCAAGCGCCATGCCGGCATACAAAAGCACCGGCGCCAGAAGGAGCGAGACAGCATTAGCCCAAATGGAAATGTCGTTACGGCTCATCGCGCGTAGAACCATCGATGAATTGAAAACAAGACCCAGCTTGACCAGCGTATTGATACGAAAGATCGGAATCGCGTCCGCATAGGCATCAGTGAACATGAACAGGATCAACGGCTTGGAGACCAGCAGCAGAAGCAGCACGAACGGCAGGGCGGCGGCGTAGCAACTGGTCAGTATGCGCCGCCAAAGCAGCCGGATGCCCTCCCAGTCCTTCTGTTGCTCCAGCAGCGCG
Source organism: uncultured bacterium (assembly GCA_963732385.1). Taxonomy (GTDB): domain Bacteria; phylum Krumholzibacteriota; class Krumholzibacteriia; order LZORAL124-64-63; family LZORAL124-64-63; genus CAVSZB01. The sequence continues at coordinate 1,535,607 of CAVSZB010000007.1, forward strand.
AACTGGCCGAGCGCCACAACCGCTAGCGACTGAACAAACATCTGGATAAACGGCAGCTCCGTGCAGCCGGCGGAATAGACAGCATAAGCCTCAGTTCCATAATAGCGGCTAACAAAGAATTCATGAAGCCGAACGAGCATTGAGAATATTGTCCCAGAAGACCCAAGCACGATCCCGTAGCGAATCTGTTTCCGGATACCGAAGAAGTAGCGCTCGGCCCTAAACCCGTGCAAGCGCCAGTGGATATATACGAGCATAGCCAGCAGCTGCAAAGCGCGGGCAGCGACCAAAGCGATCAGAACGGCATCGAGCCGCAGGGTCAGAAACGCCGCCACTACACAAAATACGCTCACCAGAGTCTGGCCGGCCACCTCGAAAACTGCAGCCGCCTTCACGTTCTGGCTAGCAGTGAGATAACAGTCGCAGGCAATCGCCAGCATCAGGATAACGACATACGACGCCAGCTTCCAGAAGGCGTCATGCAGGATCGACATGTTGAGCCAACGGCTCAGCGGACCGACGGTCAGGCCGATCACCGTGAAGGCCACCGCTGTGACAAAGACATTCATCAAAACGGTATTAAGGAAATAGGCGCCCGCATTACGCAGATCACGCGGAATAAAGTAATATAGGGCCTGGTTCAACCCGAGTTGAAATAAAGCCCCAATGTATACTTCGAGCAGGAAGAACTGGCGGTAGGCTCCAAAATCCGCGACGGTCAGCAGGCGCACCAGAAAATACGGCAGGACCAGCCGCACCCCATATCCTACCAGCTTGGAGCCAAAGATGTAAAGCGACTGGGTGAGCAACGTCGGCCTCTCCTCTTAGGATTCCAACGGCCTTATGCACAACGGCACCTCGATGAAGCCAATCATCGCGCCGACAGCATAAGTCACAGTAGTATAATAGCGTCGGACCCGTCCCCCGGCTTGTCAACTCGCCGGTATTGCCACTAAATCCCGTTCGCCACCGTATCCATCAAGGATACCGGCGCAGAGCATAAACAAGGTCCCGACCACGGAGAAGAAGCGGTAATCGATAGCAAGGCCACCGGCCAGATAGCCCACCATGAGCCCACCGAATACAGGCATCACATATGAAGTAAAGTGATCCTCTTCAGCTCGACGGATCAGTTTGCGAAAGAATATGCGGATGATCATGAAATAAATCGCAATCTGCAGGCCTGCTCCCACCAACCCGGTCTCGGCCAGGGGGCCAATGTAAATATCATGGATGCTGGTGCGCCGGAACTGCCAGTAACCGATGATCGGGAACCCAGGGACTGCGACCGGCTTGAGATATTCATCGCGGACTTTGCCATACTGAAAGAAGCCGACTCCGAACAGCGGGTGGTCCCGCCAAACGCGCAGCACGGTCACGGCAGTTCCCAGTCGCGATCCGATAGTATCTTCGTTCTCCATGCGCTCCTTCATGAACTTGTCCTGGGCCAACCCCAGCATCGTTACGGCCAGAATGGGCGCGAGAAGTGCCAACGGCATCAGATAACGCAGATATGCCTTGCGGTTAAGCGCCGCAGCTATTACTAGTGCCACAATTCCAGCGAGCCACGAACCTCGGGTATATGTGAAGTACAGACCACCGATACCCAGCAACATGCTAACGGCCAATAGCAACCGCATCCAACTTCGCTTGACGGTAGCCAGGAAATAGAGATGAATCGGCAGCAAGATACCGATGATCGTGCCGAACAGGGGAGCATGCAAGAACGGGCCGACCGAGCGCCCTCTCCACCCAACATCGATACCGATCATGATCTTCGGCCACAGGAGCCAATTAATGTCAAACTTCTCTGCGACCGAGGTCACGTTGTAATAAACGCTCAGCGCCAGCAGGCCCCAGAGAAGGTTGCGAATCTGCCGGTGGCTGGTTATGATGTTTTTCGCCAGAAAATAGACCGTGTACGGGATCAAGATGCACACCGTCCAGGTGGCAAAGAACTCCATACCCTGGAATACAACCTGCGTCAGGATGTAGAGGGCGTGCGCCAGGAGCAGAAGATCCAGACTGAACGGACGTCGCATAGCTCGCCGTTCGGCAACGGCCTTCACCAGAAATACGAGGACCGTCCAGATCATCAACATGCGGTCCAGGTACAGGTCCGGCAATATCGGCGTCTTAATTGACCAGATGTAACGGAACCCGCCGATCGACAGGATCCAGAGGTAGAACGGGACGGGGAGGTAGCGAAAAGAGATAATCGAGAAGAGGACCGCGAACAGAACTCCAGCCAGCACCTCCACGAACCGACCGGCGCCCAATCGTCTTATGACCAGCTGGCTGCCCAACAGTACGGCACCCGCGAGCAGAATGTACCCGGCAGTCGCTATCCGACGCGTCATGACCCGAGAATCACCGGAGCCGGCCACAGCTCGCTTCAGATCGAGCACCTCAGTCCATCCGCGTGACGCTGGCGAACACCGGCAGTTTCAGATTCTCCTCGATGTCCTGCGGCGCGTATATGCGATGGTCCAGGCTCTCCTGCGTGAATGCGCCGACAATGCCCAGCGCGATGGCGAACAGCACGATCATGGCAAGATAAACCATGGTCTTGCCCCCAGCCAGCACCGCTACCAGTTCCGGCTCGGTCAGCACAACGATCTTACTCACCCGGGCATCGGCCATCTCGCTCATGCGGACCTCGCCCCACTTGCCCTGCATAGCAGTCAGCAGATCGCGCAGCGACTTGATGTCGCTCTCGAGCATCGCAACCTGCTGGTAAACTTCAGGAATTCGCTCGTTGTCGTTTTTGATCGCGTCCACCTGGGCCTGCAGAGTTTTCTCGCGCTGACGAATCGAAAGGAGGGACAGGTGCACGCTTTCGGTGTACGCAACCTCCTCCTCCCGCAACCGCTTCAACGAGCTCTCCAGCAGCGCTCGCTGGCGGCGGGCCGGCAGACTGTCGTCGGTGTAAACGGTGAGGATCGAGTTGAGGGCGTTCTCGTGCTTGCCTACCTGATCGCGCCAGCCGACCAGGGTCGAAGCACGGCTTTCGTCCTGCCCCGCGGGGAACTCGCGCGGATCCCGGTCCAGATACCCTTTCAGCAATGCGTATTCCACCTCGAGCTGTTCGCGTTCGACCTGCACCTTGCGCAGTTGCGATTCCGTGTCGGCCGCCGTGCCCACGGAAAAGCGCATTTCGTCTTCGAGCGAAGGATAGCCCGTCTGGCGCAGAATTTCCCCGCGCACCGCTAGCAACGAGTCGATCCCGGCGCGCACGGTCGCGATCTGCTCTGAGTAGTAGGCCACCGCACCGAGATTGCGGCGCCCGGAGTCCTCGTACTCCATGAAAGCGCTGCGCAGCGCCCCCACCGCCATCAGGGCCACGCGGGGGTTCTCCGCCGTGTGACGGAATTCGAGAATGCTGGACTCGCCGACCACGTTGACATCGAGACCTTTAACCAGATAATCTCGGAATTCGGTGCTCCCCTGCAGCCTGGCAAGCTTGGGAGCAAGCCGGCGGATAACCGGCAGCGAATCGGTCAGTGCCGCGACTGCCCGATCGGCGACCGATATACTCATGGCGATGTTCAGGAACGTGCTCATCTCACGGTCGAAATCGATGACCCTGCCCGTAATGTTCCAGCGCGGCTGATCGACGTTCGACAGCTCTACCAGGACGCGTGTGGTGGCGGTATAGGTGCCCGTGCGCCCCAAAAGGCTGCCACCGCCGACGAGGATGATCGGAAGGGAAATGGACAGGATGATCCAGCGACGGCGAAACAGGACGAACACGAGGTCACGCGGGGTCAGCCCCCGCTGCCGAACCGGCCCCGGAACGTTCGCATGCGGTTCGTTTCCCGACATGACTGCTAGTACCTTCCTGGCAGGCCTTTGGAAATATTGTAGGAGTCGTAGACAATGCGAGTGAAGGTGCCAATGCCGGAGAGCACGGACTTGGCAAAATATGCGAAGTCTGCCACCCGCGAGCGGGGCACATAGACGATGTCGAATGATTCGAGCGGAATCGTCGCCAACCTGACGAACTGGGCGGATCCGAAGGTTTTGAGGTTCACTTCCTGGAACTGGTAACCCTCTCCGGTCACGCGGACGATGAGCGTGCCTTCGCGGGCGGCATCTTCGGTGAAACCGCTGGCCAGGCTGATGGCGCTCATGATGTCTATGCCGCCCAGGGGAATCGCATAAGTGCCCGGATCACGCACCTCGCCCAGCACATAGACGCGCCGGCCCAGCGTCTTCTCGATCTTGACCGACAACGCGGGTTCACGGTACTCGCGAGAGTAGGCCGCGGTCAGTGCCGAATCGGCCTCGGAGAGGGTCAGTCCGGCCAGTCGGATCTGATCGATGCCGACCAGACTCGCCGTGCCATCACTCAGCACCAGGACGTTTTCCTGGTTCAAGTCGCGCTCGTAGGCGAAATTGATCTTGAGGATGTCCCCCTCCTGGATGCGGTAGGAGTGGGTGGCCTGCGCCTCGATATCCGCCTTCTGCTCGGGCCCGAAGGCCACCATCTCATTGCGCGGCACATACGGGTGGGCCCCGCCGCAACCGGCCAGCGCCGCCAGCAGGAGGACGCAAGCCGAACACATCATGGTCTTCCCCGTCCGCCGGCCGGAACTCACTGGATTACAGTCTGTCATAGATCGCCTTGGGCAGGTCGTAGGACCGCCGGTTGATCACCGTTCCCAGCACCAGCACCGATTTGGCGCGCAGCGCTTCGATTCCATGGCCGATGACCTCGCGCTTGAGATGGCGCTGTTCGATCACCAGCAGCAGACCGTCTGTCGCCGCAGCCATGAGAGCCGTATCGGTAGTGCTGAGAACCGGCGGCAGGTCGATCAGCGTGAAGTCGAACCGCTCCGACAACGCCCGCACCAGATCATGGCACTTCTGGTCCGCGAACAGACCCCTGACCGAAGTGAGATTCAGTCCGGACGGGATCACCACCGGGTTACTGAACTGCGACAGATTTTCGAGGCGCCCCGGATGCTGCAGGAGCGTGCTCAGGCTCGGACCCTCATGATGGATAAGTCGTTGCTGCGGGGCCTGGAAGTTGGCGTCGATCCAGGCGACCTTCCGCTGGTAGACGGTCGCCAAGTACATGGCCGCATTATAAGAAACGAAGCTGGCGCCTTCGCCGGCTACGGTCGAGGCGAACGCCAGGACCGCTCCCCGGCTGTCAGGCCTCAGCCCGAGCAACCGATTGGCAAGCTGATTGAACTCGCCTTTCTGGCTGCCGGCCGGCGCCGGGAACAGTTCAAAGGTTGTCGCCCGGCCGATCTCGGGGGCGAGATCAGGCGTGTCGCCAATCTTATTCCGGTACGCTTCATAGATCTTCGACATGGCACCCGTCTCCGACTGCAAATTGCCGACCGGGGGCTCGCTGACGGCGAGCCCACCCGATGACCCCGATGCCACGCGGACCGATTCCCTGAACCCCGCTCACCCTGCGTGATATCGTGCGCAAACCCTTCTGCCTTTAGCAATTTTGCCGGATTGACCCCCGCGACTGCAGTTCTGGGAGACGAGTGTGAGTCAAGGTAGGAAATTTCGGCCAACTGTCAATAATGCGCAGTCGGCCACCGGGTATAGAACATGGCCCGGCCGCGAGAACGGCGCCGAAACCGCGAAATCGCCCGCGGGGCCTGTCGGACCGCGCCTCAGACCCCCGTGCCATGTCCCGGTCGCCCCTCTACCACCCGCGCCAGATCCGCATCCACCATCATCCGCACCAGCCCCTCGAAGCTGGTTTGCGGACGCCAGCCGAGTTGCTGTTTCGCCAGCGAGGCGTCGCCCAGCAGCAGGTTCACTTCGGCCGGGCGGAAGAAGCGGGGGTCGCTCACCACGTGGTCGTGCCAGTCGAGACCGGCGTGGGCGAAGGCGATCTCGCAGAATTCGCGCACGGAGTGGGTTTCGCCGCTGGAGATGACGTAGTCGCGGGGCTCGTCCTGCTGGAGCATGAGCCACATTGCCTGCACGTAGTCGCCGGCATAGCCCCAGTCGCGCTTGGCGTCGAGGTTGCCGAGGCGCAGTTCCTTCTGCAGGCCCTGCTTGATGCGGGCCACGGCGTCGGTGATCTTGCGCGAGACGAACTCCAGGCCGCGGCGCGGCGACTCGTGGTTGAACAGGATACCCGACACGGCCGGGATGCCGTAGCTCTCGCGGTAGTTGATCGTGATCCAGTGGCCGTAGACCTTGGCCACGCCGTAGGGACTGCGGGGGTAGAAGCGGGTCTGTTCGGTCTGCGGCGATTCGTGCACCATGCCGAACATCTCGCTCGACGACGCCTGGTAGAAGCGGATCCCCTTGTCCACGATGCGGATCGCTTCGAGCACGCGGGTCACGCCGAGCGCGGTGACGTCGCCGGTGAGGATCGGCTGTTTCCACGACGCCGGCACGAACGACTGCGCGGCCAGGTTGTACACCTCGTGGGGCCGGACCTCGCTCACGGTGTCGATCACCGAGACCTGGTCGGTCAGGTCGGCCATGAACAGGGTGACCCGCCCCCGCAGGTGGTCGATCCGCTCGAGCGTCTCGGTGCTGGTGCGGCGCACGATCCCGTGCACCTCGTACCCCTTCTCCAGCAGCAGCTCGGCCAGATACGAGCCGTCCTGCCCGGTGATGCCGGTGATCAGGGCGCGGCGGGCGGCGGGACTCTTCTCCATCTTGCTCCTCCGGGTGGCGTAGCGGCATATGGCCCCGACATTATGCGCGCGGAGCGGCCCTTCTCTCAACCGCGATTCCTCGCCCCGCGATCTGGACCCCCGCCAACCGACCGTGCTAGACTGCCGCGCCCGCCGCCCGTCCGGGGCCGGCGGATGCTTCCGGGAGGCGGCTCGTCCCATGGATCTGCGCGCTCACTATGCCGGGCGGACGGTGCTCATCACCGGGGCCGGCGGCTTCATCGGCTCCCACCTGGCGGAGGCGCTGCACAGGCTGGGGGCCCGCGTGCGGCTGCTCGACCGGCGGCCGCACGCCGCGGGCGCAGCGCCGGACGGCGCGGAGATCGTCACCCGCCCGCTGACCGGAGGGCCGCCGCTCGACGAGGTCGTGAACGGGTGCGACTGGATCTTCCACCTCGCCGGCAACGCCTCGCCACCGCTTTCGGTGCAGGAGCCGGAGCGCGACTTCATCGACAATGTCGTGGCGACGCAGCGGCTGGCCGACGCCTGGCGGCGTCGCGGCGCCGGGGTGTTCGTCTTCGCTTCGACCGCGCTCGTCTACGGAGAGCCGCAGCATCCCCTGATCGACGAGGATCACCCCCTGCGCCCCGGCCTGCCCTACGCCGGGGCGAAGCTGGCGTGCGAGGTGCTGCTCGAATCGTACGCGCGCTGCTGGAACCTCGACCTGCGCCGGGTCCGCCTCTTCAACACGTTCGGCCCCCGCCAGCGCGCCTACGTGCTGTTCGACCTGCTCGAGAAACTGCGGCGCGATCCGCGGCGGCTGGAGATCCTCGGCACCGGGGCCCAGCGGCGGACCTACAACTTCGTGTCCGACACGGTGCAGGCCCTGCTGTTCGTCGGCGCGCACGCCGACGCGCGCGGCGAGGTCTGCAACGTCGGCGGCAACGATCCGGTCACGATCCTCGAGCTGGCCGAGCGGGTCATCCAGGCCACCGGTCTCGACCGGCCCGAGATCGTCTGCACCGGCCAGAGCTGGCCGGGCGACATCGCCACCCTGGTCGGCGACACGGCGCGCCTGCGCGCGCTCGGATACGCGCCGGCCGTGGGCTTCGCGGAGGGGCTGCGGCGGATGATCGCCTGGTATCGCGCGGAATACGCCCCACCCTGGTAGCCGATGCCCTGTCCCGCCCCCCCGCCCACGCTCAAGCCGCGCCCCCGCGCGGCCGATAATCCCCTTTGCACCCCGTTTCGCGCCCCCCTCCGCCGCCGCCGAGGAGTCGCCATGGTCGCCCGCGCCGAAGTCGCCCGTGAGATCGACAAACTGTCGGAGCTGCCGATCCTGCCGCAGGTTCTGATCACGCTGAACAAGGTGGCCGAAGACGACAACGCTTCGGCCGAGGATCTGGGCAAGATCATCCTCAAGGACCAGGGGCTGACGATGCAGCTCCTGAAGCTGGTCAACTCCGCCTACTACCGGCAGCAGAAGCGGGAACGGGTCACCACGGTGTCGAAGGCGGTCATCATCCTCGGTTTCAACGGGGTGCGGCGGCTGGCGCTGGGCATGTCGGTCTACTCCATGCTCAAGGATGCCGACCGGCTGCCCGGCCTGTCGGAACTCTGGAGTCACGCGCTGACGGTGGCGATCACGGCGCGGCAGCTGGCGGCGCGCACCGGCTACCTGCCGGCGGAAGAGGCGTTCGTGGCCGGCCTGACGCACGACATCGGACGCGTGGTGCTGGCCCGCTGCGATCCGGAGGCCTGGGCGCGGGTCATGGAGGGCGCGCCCGACTCGACCGAGCTGCGCGAGCGCGAGCGAATCCACTTCGGGGTCAGTCACGCCATGGCGGGCAAGAAGCTGGCGCACCGCTGGAGCCTGCCGACGCCGCTCGAGGAGATCATCGGCGACCACCACGCCTACGATACGCAGGCGCTCGTGCCGGGCTCGCCTCTGATGCGGCTGATCATCGGCGCCAACCGTTTCGCGCGCGCGTTGATGGTCAATCCCGACCGCGAGGGGTTCGACGGCGCCTGCGAAAACCTGCGCGCCTCCTTCCATTTGACCGGCCTGCAGGTGCAGGAGCTCTACCAGGGGATCTGGCGGGAGTACGAGGAACTGGCGCATGCCTTCGATATCGTCGGCGCCTGGGATCCGGCCGGAGGCGCCGCCGCTTTCCGCCCCGACATCGACCGCGACGAGATGCTCAACCGTCTGCAGGCCATCTCGGCCGCCATGGTGACCCCCGGAAACACACCGGAGCAGGTGCGCGACCTCGTGCTCGACGGCATCATGGGGTCGGTCGCCGTGGAGCGGATCTTCCTCGTCGAGCCCGACCCCGCGGGCGCCTCGCTGGTCTGCCGGGCCTGGCGCGGACGCGTCACCCCGGAGCAGGAAAACGCGTTCCGTCTGCCGCTCACCCCGGCCGGCGGCATCGCCGCGCGCACGCTGCTGGAACTGCGCCCCTTCCACATCTCCGATCCCGAGGCGCCCGGGGTGCGCCATTATCTGCACGCGGAGCTGCTGGCCGCTCTCGGCCCGCGCGAATTCGCCACGGTGCCGCTGCTGTTCCAGGGCCGGGCGGTCGGCCTGCTCTGGTACGACAACCCCGTCACCGGCCGCCCCCTCGCCGAGCCGCTGCGCAACGCCATCGCCACCCTCGCCAACACCCTGGCTCTGGTGTTGGGCAGTCGGGCGCCGGCCGTGGCGCCGCCGGAGCCGGTGCGCGCCTGACCGTTCGCCGCCACGCGGCTCCGGCTTGCTCCGCTCGCGTTCCTGTCGGATAATAACGGGATGCAATGTCCACTCCGACTCCGCGGCGCCATCCGGACTCTGATGTCCGCGCTCGCGTCCGCCCTCGTGCTTGCGCTCGCGTTCGCGCTCTCCGCGTCCGCCGGCCTGCCGACAGCCGCCACGACCCGCGCTTCCACGTATGCCGTCCCCAAGGACGACCGCTCTCCCCTGATCGGCCCCTCCCCCGCGCGCCTGCCATTCGACTGCGACGGCGCCCCGGTCGTGACCATCGCCGCCGGCGCCGACTCGCTCGACGGCACGACCGTGGGCGAGCCGGACCGCACCTCCGGCTACAGCTGCGTGGCGTGGGACGAAAGCGGTGGCGAAGCGATCTACCGCCTCGAAATCACGCAGGACGTCACGCTCTCGATCACGCTCACCGACCTGACGGCCGACCTCGACCTGTTCCTGCTCTCCGCCTGCGACGGCGAGGCCTGCCTCGCTGCCGGCAGCCAGGGTTTCGCGGTGCGGACACCGCCGGGCAGCTATATCCTCACGGTGGACGGCTATCTGGGCGCGGCCGGCACCTTCCGTCTCCACTGGCGCGCCCTCGCGGCCGGGGTGCCGGCGGAGGTCTGCGAGGGGGGCGCCACAGCCGTCACCTGCGCCGGCACGCCTGCCGAGTTCCTCACTTCGACCCTCTGGGACGCTCCCGACCTCGTCGAGATGTACGCCTGCGCCCCGATCCTCGCGCGCGGCGGCGAGGCGTGGTACGCGGTGACGATGGCCGACAGCTCCAATTTCACCGCTCTGGTGTCCGATCAGTTGTTCGACGCGGCGATCTGGCTGTTCGACGGCTGCGGCCCCGACGCCCTCTGCCTCGCCTTCATCGACGCCACCGCTGCGGGCAGCCCGGAAGAACTCCGCTTCACCAACAGCACCGACGCGCAGCGGACCGTCTATCTCGCCGTCGATGCCATCCGGCCCATCCCCGACCTCTACAGTGGCGGCTACAGTCTGCGGATCTCCTGCTCCAAACCGGTCGTCGTGCCGATCCTGCGCACGAGCTGGGGGGCGATCAAGGGGCTGTACGGCCCGCGGGGGGGCGGCGCCGGCCCCGTCACCGGAGCTTCGGGGACGACAGGGAAGATCCGCCGCTGACCTCGGTGTGTGTTGTGTGGGGGGGGCGGGCGACGGGCCATCCTGACAGAGGTTGCTACGGGAGCAAAAAGTGCGCGACCCGGAGCAGCGCGCCGTGGGCGACGGGCCATCCTGACAGAGACTGCTATGGGAGCAAAAAGTGCGCAACCCGGAGCGGTGCCGTGCGGCCAAAGGTGTCAACCTGACGTGACCGCATCTGTCCCTATTCCCAACGCACTTTTTGCAGCCGTAGCAGCCGCTGTTCGGATGAACGTCGGGCCCCCTGTCGACACCCCGCGGCCCGCGCACTTTTTGCAGCCGTAGCAACCGCTGTTCGGATAGGCCGCGGGGAACCCGTCACCACCCCGCGGCCCGCGGAACGCAACCCCGCCGCTTGATTCCGGGACCGTCGTCCCGTACTGTTCGAGCGCCATGTCATCAAAAGCGACGGAGCGCGCCGGGAAACCCGCCAGGAAGCGGGCCCCGTCATCCCCCAGCAAGTCCCGCCAGACCGCCGCGCCGCGCCGGGAGCGCGCGCGTGGGCCGGCCACGGCACAGGATCTTGCGCTCCGGCAGCGCGAAATTTCCATCAGCGAGTTCTTCACCAAGAACCGCCATCTGCTCGGTTTCGATTCCCCCGCCAAGGCGCTTCTGACCGCCACCAAGGAGGCCGTCGACAATTCGCTCGACGCCTGCGAGGAGGCCGGAATCCTGCCCGACGTGCGGGTCGAGATCACCGCGCTCGGCGACGGCAACGGTGGCGACATCGGCGGAGGCGCCGGGAGTGGCGGCAGCGCCGGCACGGCAGCGAAGGCGGCCGGCAGCGCCCGCGCCGCTCAGGTGGCCCTCAGCCTCGACGCGGACGACGACGAATTACCTGGCCCGCGTGGCGCCGGGGCCGGGGCCGGGGCCGGCAACGGCGGTGGCGCAGCCGGCAACAGCGGGCGCACAGGGCGCAGCGGCAGCGGCAGCGGCAGCGGCGCGCCGGGCGGAGTCGCGCGCGAGGAGCGGTTCCGGCTCGCCATCGAGGACAACGGGCCGGGCATCGTGCGCGAGCAGATCCCGCGGATCTTCGGAAAACTGCTCTACGGCTCGAAGTTCCACAGCCTCAAGCAGAGCCGCGGGCAGCAGGGGATCGGGATCTCGGCGGCCGGGATGTACGGCCAGCTCACGACCGGCAAGCCGGTCATCATCATCAGCCGAACCGGAGAGAAACAGCCGGCGCACCGCTGCGAACTGGTCCTCGACATGAAGAAGAACGAGCCGGTCCTCCTGACCGACCAGGTCGTGGAGTGGGGCCCGGCGCACGGCACCCGCGTGGAGATCGAACTGACCGGTTCCTACAAGCGCGGGCAGCACTCCGTCGACACCTATCTGCAGCAGACGGCGGTGGCCAACCCGCACGTCTGCCTGACCTACCGCTCGCCTCGCGGCGAGGAGACGACCTGGCCGCGCGCGGCGGACACGCTGCCGCCCGAAGCAACGGAGATCCAGCCGCACCCGCACGGGGTGGAGCTCGGGCTGTTGATGCGGATGCTCAAGGAGACGCGCAGCCGCAACCTGGCCGCGTTCCTGAAGCAGGAGTTCTGCCGCGTCGGGCCCAAGACCGCCGACACGATCCTCGCCACGGCGAAGCTGCCGCCAGGCCGCAGTCCGCGGCACATGGGCCAGGAAGAGGTGCAGCGGCTGCTCGACGCCATCGCCGGCACGCGCATCCCGGCGCCGCCCACCGACTGTCTCTCGCCGATCGGCGAGAAGCTGATTCTGGCGGCGCTGCAACAACGCTTCCCGGCCGATTTCCACACCGCCGTCACGCGACCTCCGGCCGTCTACCGCGGCAACCCGTTCCAGATCGAGGTGGGGATCGCCTACGGTGGCTCGCTGCCGGCCGACGAACTGGCGCAGGTGATGCGCTTCGCCAACCGGGTGCCACTGCTCTACCAGGCTTCGGGTTGCGTGATCAGCAAGTCCGTGCTGGGCACCAACTGGCGATCGTACGGGCTGCAGCAGAGCCGCGGCGCGCCGCCGACCGGACCGCTCGTGGTCTTCGTGCACATGGCGTCGGTGTGGGTGCCGTTCACCTCCGAGAGCAAGGAGGCGGTGGCCGGCTATCCGGAGATCGTGCGGGAGGTGCGACTCGCGCTGCAGGAGGCGGGGCGACAGCTGCAGCGACACGTCCGCCGCCAGGTGCGCGAGCGCGACGCCTGGAAGAAGCAGAGCTACATCCAGAAGTACATCCCGCACATCGGCGAGGCGCTGCAGGAGATCCTGGCGTTGCAGGATCCCGAGAAGCTCGAAATCGTCGCGACGCTCACCGACACGCTCGAGCGTAGCCGGAAAATCTGAACCGGGGGCGGCCCGGTTTTCCCGCGAGGTGACCGTGAACACGGAATACGCACGTTTTCTGCTGCTCGCGCGCGAGATCCGCGACCTTGGCGCCACCGGCGCCCTGCTCGCCTGGGACCAGGAGGTGCTGCTCCCGCCGAAGGGGCTGGCGGCGCGGGCGCGCCACCGCGCGGCGCTGGCGGGGGTCGTCCACGAGAAGATGTGCGCGCCGATGTATGGCGAGCTGGTGGACGACCTGGCGGCCTCTGGCGAGTTCGGCGGGCTCGGCGGCCAGGCCGACCACGCCGCGACCGCGGTGCGCGAGGCCAAACGCGACCGCGACCGCGCCGTGAAGATCCCTCACGCGCTCGTCACCGAGCTGGCCGAGGCGACGAGCCTCTCGCAGCAGGCGTGGCAGGAGGCCCGCGCGCGCGACGACTGGCCGGCGTTCGCCCCCCACCTCGCGCGGCTCGTCGCGCTGAAGCGGCGGGAGGCGGCGGCCGTCGGACATGAGGGGGAGCCATACAACGCGCTCCTCGACGAATTCGAGCCGGGCGCGCGGGTGGAGGCGCTGGCGCCGCTGCTGAGCGGCCTGGCGGCGGAGATCGTGCCGCTGATCACCGCCATCGGCGAGGCGCGGGCGCGCGCGGCCGAAGATCCCGGCGCGCTGCTGCGCGGCGATTTCGACGTGGTCCGGCAGGAACAGTTCTCGCGCGAAGTGCTGGCCGGCATGGGCTTCGACCTGACCGCGGGGCGTCTCGACGTCTCGACGCACCCGTTCACCTCCGGCACCGGACCGGGCGACGTCCGTCTCACCACCCGCTACGACCCTTGTGATCTGCGGGTCGGCCTCTACGCCACGATCCACGAGGGCGGACACGGGCTTTACGAACAGGGCATCCCCGCCGAGTTCGAGGGGACGCCGCTGGGGGACTGCGCGAGCCTGGGCATCCATGAATCGCAGTCGCGTCTGTGGGAGAACTTCGTCGGCCGCAGCCTCGCCTTCTGGGAGCACTGGGCGCTTCGCGCGCGGGAGCTGTTCCCCGAGCGCCTCGGCCGCGCCACGCCCGAGGCGCTGCACCGCGCGGTGAACGAGGTGCGACCGTCGCTCATCCGCATCGAAGCCGACGAGGCCACCTACAACCTGCACATCGCGCTGCGGCTGGAGCTGGAGCGGGCGCTGCTGGCGGGCGAGATCGAGACGGCCGACCTGCCGGCGCTCTGGAACGCGCGCCTGCAGTCGATCCTGGGCCTCACGCCGGCCACGAACCGCGAGGGGGTCCTGCAGGACATCCACTGGGCCTGCGGACTGTTCGGATACTTCCCCACCTACACCCTCGGCAACCTGTACGCCGCGCAATTGCGCGAGGCGGCCGCCGCGGCGCTCGGCGATCTCGACGCCCTGATCGCCCGGGGCGACACGGCGCCGCTGCTGGCCTGGCTGCGCGCGAACATCCACGCGCGGGGACGCCTGCTGCGCGCCGGCGCGCTCTGCCGGGAGGCGACCGGCCGGGATCTCGAAACCGCGCCGTTCGTGCGCTATCTGAAGGGCAAGTTCGGAGCCTTGTACGGGGTCTGACCGGAGGAAGCGGAGGGGTCGTGGGCGACCTGAGCGAGCGCGAGCGCCACGGGAGAAGCATCGTGAAGAAGAAGACCACGCAGGCGAAAATCGACGACCGGCTGAAGGGCGCCACGGCCGGCGCCGAGGCCCAGCCGGAACTGGACTTCGTGCGGAAACGGGTCGTGCCGGCCATATCGGCGCCGCCGGTTCCGCCAATCCAGCCGGCGGCGCGAGGACGCCGGGCGATCGCCGCACCGACACCCGGCGTGGCGCGCGCGGGGGCCGCGAAGGTTCCCGGTCGCGCCCCCGTCGGCGGGCCCGCGCTGGTGGCGCGCATCCGTACGCAGGCTTCGGGCATCCGGCAGACGATTCTCAAAGGCGACAAGCCGTCGCTCAAGTTCCCGCTGCGCAGCCTGCAGAACGTGCGTTACCTGCCGTCGGCCGGTTTCTTCGAACTGAAGGGGCGGCTCAAGGAGCGCACGCTGACGGTCAGCACGGTCAAAACCTTCGCGCAGACGCTCAAGATGATGGCCCTGTCGAAGGAGCTGGTCGAAACCGACGACATCGCCACCAAGAGGGAAGCCTACTACGTCAGCAAGAACTGGGCGGACGCGCGCTTCACGGAGCAGCCGGAGTCCGACGCGGTGATGGACGACGTGGAGGCGCTGTTCGGCGTCAACCGCGAGCAGCTCGGCTTCATCCCCGAGGAGAAGGGGGGCGAGGTGGCCGGCCGCCTCGTCGTGATCGACCGCGACCGCGACACGGACGAGATCCTGCGCATCGACTGCACGAAGTTCGGCAGCGGCGCCTACTCGATCCCGATCTCGGTCGAGCGGCTCGGCTTCGAAACGGACGCGAAGTTCATCCTCTGCATCGAGACGGCCGGCATGTTCCAGCGCCTGGTCAAGCACAACTACTGGAAGACGGCCGACTGTATCCTCATCTCGCTCGGCGGGGTCCCGACCCGTGCGTGCCGCCGCTTCGTGCGCCGGCTGGCCGACGAGAAGAAGCTGCCGGTCTACGTCTTCGTCGACGGCGACCCCTACGGCTTCTCGAACATCTACCGCACGCTCAAGGTCGGCAGCGGCAACGCCGCGCACCTGAACGAATTCTTCTGCGTGCCGCAGGCGAGTTTTCTCGGCATCACGCCGCAGGACATCGTCGAGTACGAACTGCCGACACACCCGCTGAAGGACGTCGACATCAAGCGCGCGAAGGATGCCCTGAAGAACGACCCCTTCGTCCTCCACCACAAGCCGTGGCAGCACGCGCTGCAGCAGATGATCAGGATGGGGGTCCGCGCCGAGCAACAGGCGCTCGCCAAGCACGGCCTCAACTACGTGATGGACGAGTACCTGCCGCAGAAGCTGAAGAAAACGGCGTCGTTCCTGCCGTAGCCGTCAGCCCGAATCGCAAAGGAGTCCCGTGCGTTTCATCCTGGTCTGCCCGCGAACCGTGTTGTTCCCCGGACTCAGCCCCCAGGGCTTCCTGCCGCGCGGCGCGCTCGATCTGGACGCGCTGGCGGCGCGCTGTTTCTTCGCCGAGCGCGAGGTGATGGAACGCTGCTCGCACTTCAAGCAGATCATCCCATACCTCGTCCTCACCCGCGGCGATCGCGTTCTGGCCTACCAGCGCCGGGGGGACCACACGGAAAAGCGCCTCGGCGGGCTCTGGTCGCTCGGCTTCGGAGGTCACATCGAACCGCTCGACCGCGCCGAGTCCGGGGTGGCCACGCTCGGCCTGGTGCGCGCCGCCGCGCTGCGCGAACTGACCGAGGAGACCGGTCTGGCCGTGCCGCCCGCCAGTCTCGTGGCGGCGGGCTTCATCAACTCGGACCGCGAGGATGTGTCGAGCGTGCACCTGGGCGTGGTGTACCGCGTCGATCTCGGCGCGCTGCCCGACGACGACGACGCCATCGCGGCCACCGTGACCGCGCAGGCGGAGCCGCATCAGGTCCGCTGGCTGCCGGCCGCAGGGCTGGCGTCGCAGATCGGCCCCGGGCGCGCGCCCGACGACGGCACGTTCGAGGACTGGTCGCGCATCGTGGTCGAGGGGCTGTTTACGCGCTGACGCCGACCAGCCGGTTCACGAGCGCGAGGCCCCGGTGGGCGTTGGATTCGTCCAGCCGGACTTCGTGCTCGACGGCCGTCGACCAGACCAGGCCGGCGAAATCGGCCTGCAGGTCGCGCAGGTCGTGCAGCAGCTCCGGCTGCTGCGGGCCGCCCGAGCCGCGTCCAAGCTGCCCCTTCGCGAACGACTCGAGGATCAGCGTGCCGCCGGGTCGCAGGGCCGCCACCACCCGTGCGTGGACGGTTCGGCGAACGTCGGGCGGCAGATGCAGGTAGATCAGAGCCGCGAAATCGAACGGCCGGTCGTCCCACGGCACGACCGTGACGTCGCCCAGCAGGTAGGTCAGCGCCACTCCCCGCTCGCGCGCCAGGCGGAGCGCCTTGTCGCGGCCGACGGCGCTGGCGTCCACCGCCAGCACCTCATGGCCAAGACGGGCGGCGTGAACCGCGTTGCGCCCCTCCCCCTCGCCCAGGAACAGACCGCGGCCGCGTGACAGCCGGGGCAGCTCCGCGGCCAGGAACTCATTCGGTTCCGTGCCGTAAAAATACTCTTCCCCGGCGAAGCGCTCATCCCAGGTGGGGCACATGCGGACAACATCGGGCCGACCGGCGGTAGCGGCAAGCCGGCCCGCCCGCGCCCCTGGTCGCCTGGGAACAGGGACGCGGTTCTGTCCGGCGTCGCTTGCGGGAGGGTCCCCCGGGCGCTAACATGACTGTTGCCGATATGCAAGATATGTTGACAGAATAGAAAGAGAGAGCGAAATGGCATTCTTCTTCGGTCTGCTGGTCGGAGGTGCGCTTACGGCGTTCGTTTTCGTGACCCTCCTGCGCGAACGGATGCTCGCGGTCACGCCGAGCCGCTTCGCCACGGTCGAGGAGACCGTGACCGCGCTCGAACAGGGAATCGCCGCCGCCGACGGCTGGAGCAGTCCCGGCATCCGCGATCTGAACGGCATGTTGGCGAAGCACGGCGTGACCTTCGCGCCGAAGGTGCGCCTGGTCGAGATGTGCAAGGCGCGCTACGCGGCCGAGGTCCTGCAGGACGCCCGCGCGATGGCCACGCTGATGCCGTGCGCGCTGGCCGTCTACGCGGACGACGCCGGCAAGGTGTGGATCTCGCGGCTGAACAGCGGCCTGATGGCGAAGATGTTCGGCGGCACGGTCGCCCGCGTGATGGGCGGCGGGGTGGCGGTCGAGGAGGAGCGGATCCTCCACGCGCTGAAGGGCTGACGAACGCCGCGACCGGCGTCCCGGTGGAGCCGGTCGCGGCACAAGGTCAGACGGCCCGGAAGGTCAGCGCTACGGCTGCAGGTTTGCCTCGACCTCCAGCATGAGCGTGATCTCTTCGCCCACAACCACGCCGCCGGTCTCGAGGGCCTTGTTCCAGGTCAGGCCGAAGTCGGTGCGGTTGAGCTTGCCGGTCGCGGTGAAGCCGGCCTTCGTGGTCCCCCACGGGTCCTTGATCATGCCGTTGGCCTCGAGGTTCAGCGTGACCGGCTTCGTCACGCCGTGCATGGTCAGATCGCCCGTCAGCAGGTAAGTGCCGTCCTTGTTCGCCGTCACGCCGGTCGACTTGAAGGTCAGCGTGGGGTGAGTGGCGACGTCGAAGAAGTCGGCGCTGCGCAGGTGGTCGTCACGCTTGGAATCGCCGGTGTCGATCGACGTGGCCTGGATCGTGGCCTCGACCTGCCAGCTCTTTGGATCGGCGGGATCGTAGACCACGGTCCCGGCGAAATCGTTGAACGATCCCCTCACGTTCGAAACCATCAGGTGCTTCACCTTGAAGCCGACGCCGGAGTGCGCCCGGTCGATGGTGAACGTGGCGGCGACGGCCGGCGCCGCCAGGGTGGCGCAGACCATCAGGCCAAGGGCGAACAGGATTTTTTTCATCGTACGTCCTCCTCGTGCGGTAAGTCGGCAATATAATGAAATTCGTTTTCGCCGCCGCCAGGGCCCGCGCGGACGCTGCCGCCAGGGGAGACAACCCCTTGGGCGGCAAGCGTCTGCATGTAGAAGACTTTAGCGCACCAAGGCCAGCTTGCGCGCCACGATCCGGCCGCCCGGACCGGCGAAACGCGCGAGGTAGGTGCCGCTGGCGAGCGGACGGCCGGCGTCGTCGCAACCGTCCCAGAGCATCTCGTGCGGACCGGCCGGCAGTTCGCCGTCGACCAGCGTGCGCAGCCGCCTGCCGTCGAGGCCATACACCGCCAGACGCGCGCGGCCGGGCGCCGCGAGCACGAAGCGCAGCACGGTGCGGGGATTGAACGGGTTCGGATGCCCGGTGAGCGCGGAGATCGACGCCGCGGGCGGGCCGTCGTCAGGCACGTCGGTCACACCGTCGTCGCCCAGAGAGACCGTGACCGCCAGCGGACGGGGCGAACGGGGATCGTTGCAGGCGAACAGCGCCACGTCGTAGTGCGTCCCGGCCGTCAGCGCCGCGGGATCGAAGATCGCCGTGAAGCGGGCCGAGTCGCCCGGCGCGATGAGGGCGGTGCGGGGCGAGACCGACAGCCAGGCCGAATTCCAGGTGACGTCGGTGATGCGCAGCGGCAGCGGTCCGTCGTTGTGCGCCCAGCAGACCTCCGCCGCGGTGTCGGGCAGCAGACCGAGCGCGGCGGGAATGTCGAGACGACCGGCGCCCGTGTCGTTGTCGCGGCCCGCGGGCGCCACGTCGAGCGCTCCCCCCTCGAGCGCCGCGGCCAGTTCGACCGGCAAGAGCAGCGGGCGCGCCTGCAGCAGGATCGCGGCGGCTCCGGTCACGAGCGGCGTGGCCATGCTGGTGCCGGTGTAGGTCGCGTAGCCTGAGACGCCGACCGTGCTCGTGATCGACACGCCTGGAGCGGCGAGATCCGGTTTCACGAGGCCGGGCGGATAGGGGTAGTCGCCGTAGGCGGGCGGGTCGATCAGGCTCCAGGCGGTGGGGCCGCGGCTCGAGGTGGCGCCGACCGCGTCGTACTGGTCGGTGGCCCCCACGGTGATCACCGCGGTGTGGCCCCCGGCGCCGTAAGCGGGGTTGGGGCAGTCGCCCGGCGCGGCGATGTCCCGTGGCAGCGGCAGGTGTCCGCCCGCGTTGTCGCCGTTGCCGGCGGCACAGAGCCAGGGCACGCCGACCGCCAGCAGAGCCTCGGCCGTACCGCGCAGCGAAGCGCGCAGGTCGGATGTGGGATCGGCCCACCCCGCCGACATCGTCAGCACGTCGACCCCGTGGTCGAGGCCGAACTGCAGCGCATCCACGAGGTCCTGGTAGTAGCCGGGAACGCAGCGCAGCGCCATCAGGCGGGCGCCGGGCGCCGCGCCGGTGGTCGTGCCGCCAGTGCCGTCGCCGACGATCAGGCCGGCCGTGTGCGTGCCGTGCCAGTACGTCGCGTCGCCGTCGAACGGATCGTTGTCGTCGTCGATGAAATCCCAGCCGTGGTGCGGGAAGGCCGTGCCGCCGTCCCACAGCTGGCCGACCAGGTCGGGATGGCCGGTGCTGACGCCGGTGTCGAGATGGCCGACGACGACCCCGGTGCCGTCGAGCCCCTGGCTCCAGGCGTCGGTGGCGCCGATCTTCGCGAGGTGCCAGGCGAGCGCCTTGTCGACGGTGGCCGCGGCGGCAGGAAGCGACGCGCCGGCGGTGAGCGGCACAAGCTGCGTCGGCGTCGGCAGGGGTGCGGCAACGGCGGCGGCGGCGACGGCGCCCGCAACGCCCGCACCGACGGCCCCGGCAGCCGGGAGAGCCGAAGCACTGTTGAGACGGTCGTCCAGCCAGATCCGCCCCACCTCCGGATCGGCGGCCAGCTCGGCGATCGCGTCGGGCGTGGCGCGCAGGGCGATCTGGCCCGAGATCCACAGCTCCTGCGGCGCCATCAGGCGTCCGCTCAGCAGCGCGATCCGGTGCGCCTTCTCCAGCTTGTCCCGCTTGCGCCAGACGTGCCCCTTGAGCGCGCTGATGACGTCGGCGCGGTGGTCCGCGGAGCGGCCCGGCGCGGCCAGCAGCACGACCAGCGCCGCGAGATCGACCTGTTCGGCGGGCGTCACGACCACCGGCAGCAGGTCGTCCGGACCGACCGCGGCCACGGCGAACGCCAGCTCGGCCGATACGACCGGCAGCCAGGCGCGCGTCAGCAGCGGCGGCGCGGCGACGGCCGCCTTCGTCGCCGGCGCCGGCTCCGGAGCCGGGAAGGCGTGGGTCACCCGCTCAGGGCTCAGGCGCAGCAACGGATCACCGTCGAGGAACCACAGGTTCTCCACCCAGGTATTGTCCGTCTCGTTCTCCTCCGCGACGGCGTCGAGCGGGTCGAGCACGAGGGCGAGATCGTGCCCGCCGAAAGCGACAACCAGCGGCCAGTCCTCGACCGCGGCGTACGTGGCGGTCGGCAGGCCTCCCGGCAGCAGCCAGGCGCCGACGATGACGCCATCGAGCGTGAGCCGCGCCACCACGTCCTGCGTGGCGGCGGCCAGACCGTCGTTCCAGAAGGCCAGGCTGACCCAGGTCGTGTCGCCGGCGGCGACCGGGCCGAGCGTGCGCCCGCCGCGCGTGTAGGAGGCGGTGAGCGGACCGCTCCACCCCTCCGGCGTAAACGGCGCCAGGTTGGGCCGGGTGGCGCGGCGGCTGCGGTAGATGTTGAGCCCCTGCGTGGGGTAGTCGCGCTTGTCGGTCCAGATCGCGTGCAGCGTCGGCGCCGTCCCGGTCGCGGCCGTACCGACCACGCCGGCGGCGGCGCGGAACGAGGGCGAGACCATGCCGGCCGGCTCCACCGGTTCCTGCTCCAGCCAGTTGTCCGGGTGCCCGCGCCCGCCGGCCAGCCGCGTCACCAGGCCGAACTCATCGCCGTTGGCGGGGGCGTCGAGATAGGCGACCCCCACCACGCCGTCGCGCGTGAAGATGGCCGGACCGACGTTCTCGCGCAGGTCGGCCGCGATCTCGTAGGGACCGTAGACCGACGTCAGCCCGTCCCAGGAGAAGGCGTAGATGATGTCGCCATCGATGTGGCCCAGCCCGTCGTCCCAGTCGAGCTGATAGGCGCAGTAGACATCCTGCCCCTGCGCCACCAGGCTCGGGAAGCCGCAGCTCATCGCGGTCCAGGCCGTCAGGTTGGTGATTTCGGCAAAGCTGCCGCTGAGCGCGTCGCGGGCGATCAGGATCTCGACCTCGCCGCTGTAGGCGTCCTGTTCGCCGTTGACCATGTAGACCAGGGCTCCGTCGATCGCGACGTCGGGCCAGAGATCGGGATAGCCGTCCGCGTACAGGAAGTCGTAGGACAGCGTGGCGCCGCCGGTCGTGCTCCACATCCACAGCAGCGTCCACTCGCCTAAGTCGACCATGCTCGCCGCGATGAAGACGCGCGCGAAGTCGCCGGCGCCGCTCACCGCGATCGACGGCGTGGCGCAGAGCACCCCGGTCGCCAGACCACGCACCCACGACCACGCCTGGGGATTGTCGGGCGCCGAGGAGCGCGCGCGCACCACCACGCCGTCCGACCGCACCCACACCACGTGGATGTACCCGGCGCCATCGATGGCGATGTCCGGCATCATCTCGTCCTGGGTGTATGAAGGCATCTCCCAGACGGTCCAGGTGAGGCCGCCGTCGCTGCTGCGCGCGATGTGGATGTCGCGATCGGTCGAAGCAAGATCGTACCCTTCGAAGACAGCGAAGAGATTTCCCGTGATCGGGCTGGCGGCGATCGACACGTACTGGTCATTGGCATGATTCGGATCGGCCAGCAGCGCCGGCGCGGTCCAGCCGAAAGAGGCGGCCTTGGTGGCGGCGGCGGCGCTGGCTCGGGCGTCCTTCGCCTCGCGCGGGTCATCCGGCCGCGCCGGCACGGCCGCGGCGCGACGATTCGCGGTCAGAGCCGTGAGACGGACGAGTTGGGCGGAGGTGGCGGGCGATGACGCCGCGCCCGTCGATCCGGCAGGCGACGCTTCCGACCGCAGATCCAGATCGACCCACGCGGCCCGCGCCCCCCTCTTGGCCGGATCGGCGCGGTAGCTGACCCGGGTGCGCGTGGCGGCCGGCTGTGGCCCGGCCGGCGGCAGCGGATGGCGCGTCGGTGCGACGGCGCCGGCGGCACCGCCCGGCAGGAGGGCCAGCAGGAGTCCGCCCGCCAGCGTCAATCGTCGCCAGAACGATCGGGGCGGGGCACCGGCGTGATCGTAGCGGAAGCGTGGCACGATGAGCCTCCCCATGGCTGAACGATCCGAATCGGGCGTGCCGGGCCACGGTATAATAATATCACAAATAAGCATATAATGGCGCAATAATATCGTGATTCACCCGTCAGACGGCACTCTCGTTTTGTGCGCGGCGCGAGACTGCGCTATGCTCGCGTCATGCCACCCTTGAAAATTCCGGGCCCCGCCGCGCGATCGGTCATCCCGCTGGTGGCCGCGCTCGCGGTGGCTGGCTGCGCCGCGCCGCCGCCCGGTCGCGACCGCGCGCCGGAGACCGCGTCGCGGCCGGACGCGCCGGTCGCCGCAACGGCTTCTCCCACCGGCGGAGCCGGAACGTGCGACCCCTGCCCCGGCACGCCGGCGCGCGGCGGTATGCTCATGGTCGCCCTGCCCGACACTTACGCGATGGCACACGCACCCGAGCCGGCCAACGAGGCGGAGCGCACCGTCTTTCGCAACCTCTACGAGACACTCATCACGATCGACTGCGACGGCGAGGCGCGGCCAGGGCTGGCGGAGGCGTGGAGCGCGGCCGACGACGGCCGACGCTGGACGTTCACCCTGCGCGCCGCGGCCCGCTTCTGGGACGGCCGTCCGGTCACCGCGCAGGACGTGAAGACGGCCTGGACCGCCACCCAGCGCCGCGCCCAGACCGCCGGCTGCCTGCTGCCGTGGGCCTGGCTCGACGCCGAGGCCGCCTCGGTCCGCCTGCTCGACGCGCGCCGGCTTTCCATCCAACTCCCGGAACCGCAGGCCGATTTTCCGCTGCTGCTGGCCCATCCGGCATACGCCGTTGCCCTGCCAACGCGCACCGGAGAGTGGCCGCTCGGCACGGGTATCGCCCAGCCGGGCACGGTCGTCGCCGCCACCCGACACGCATCGGGTCAGGGGGGCGGGCAGTACTTCCGGCCCAACCCCCATCATCCGGGGAAACCGCCCGCGTGGGAGCAGATCTGTTTCCGGCGCCAGGGCACGCCTGGGAAAATGGACGGGCGAAGGATCGACATCACACTGCATGGCGGCGACGCCCCACCTTCCCCCGCGAGTGGGGATGGCGTCGTGTCCAGGCTGCCCTGGAACCGGATCGTGCTGTTCCTCTGTCCGGCGGGTGGTGGAGAGGCGGAGCGCTGGACCGCGAACTTGCGGCCGGACGAAGCGCTGCCCGATTCGCGGCCCGCCGACATGCTGATCTTTCCCGGAGCCTGGGGAGAGACCTGCCCCCAACTGGCCGGCCCGGCCGCGGGGCGGAGCGCCACGGTGCGCGCGGACAGCGCCGCCGCGACACCCCCCGGGCGTCTGCTCTATCCGGCAGCCGATCCCATCGCGCGGGAAATTGCTCGCCAACTCGCCAAGGCCGGCGACGGGGAGACCATCGGGCTGGATGATGCGACCTGGCCGGCCGCCCTGCGCGAAGGCCGGGCCACCGGCTATGTGATGTCGGTGTCGCGCTGTTATGCCACGCCATGCCTGCAATTGGCGGCGCTGCTGGGCTCGGCGTCGTGGCTGCAGAATGCTGCCCTGGGCGGCCGCGGCAGCGGCGGCGTGACACCGGTGGAGGCTTCGAGACGCCTGATCGCGACCGGGGTGGCGACACCGCTGGCGATGACCCGCGCCAGCCTGACCGTCCGCCCCGGCATCGTCGGTCTGCGCGTGGCGCCCGACGGCGCCCTCCTGCTGGCTGGCGCCGGTTTTACCGGCCCGCCCTAATCCGCCGACGGCGGCTTCTTCGCGGTCTTCTTGCGCGGGGCGCGGGGCCGAGCCGCAGCCTCCCCCTCGGGTGCCTTGCGCGGGGCCGCCTTTTTCCGGGTAGCCGGGCGGGACGCTGTCCCGCTGGCCGGTTTGGCGACCGGCGCGGGTGCCGACGCCTCGGTGGCGACGGTCTTGTCGCCCGCCGCCTTCTCTCCCGCCGGCCTGGCGCGGGACCGCCCGCCGCGGCGACTGCCGCGTTTGGCGGCCGGAGCCGCGCCGGACGCCGACGCCTCGCCATCTTTGGCCGGGACAGCAGGCGCGGGCACGACCGGCTCCGGCGGCGTGGGATCTGCCACGTTTCCGGTTCCCGACAGCCCGGGCGCCCCCTCTCCGGCCTGGGCGGGGCGGCCATTCTCGCGCCGCCGGCCTCGCCGACGGCTGCGCGAACGACGGCTTCCTTCAGCCACGCCCTCGGCCGGCAGCGGCCGGACCGCCAGGTCCGCAGCCGTAGCCGCCGGCGCGGCAGCGGGCTCCTCGACTGCCGGCGGTGTTTCCGGGGTGACGGTCGCCGGCGGGGCGACCGCAGCGCCGGTCGCGGCCGCGACCGTCCCCTCGCTCCGCCGTCCCCGACCGCCGCGCCGTCGCTCCCCGCTGCGGGCCCGGCTCGCCGGATGCACGCCGACCAGCTGCGCCCCTTTGCCGAGCGCCGTCACGACCCAGGTGCCGCCCGCGCGCGAGTCGCGTATCGCCTCGAGCAGTCCGTGCGACATCGCCTCTTCGAGCAGGTCGCCGAAGTTCGAATAGCCGTGCTGGTGCTCGTCGAACTCCGGCTGCTTGCGCTTCATCGTGTCCTTGATGAGCGAGGAGTAGAGCACGCCGCGGCTCTCGCGCTGCAAACCATGGATCGTGGCGACCAGGAACTCGAACAGCTTGCGCTTCTCGGCCGGCACGTGCGAGAAGCCGTCGAGTTGCCGGCCCACACGTTCGATGTAGAGATCGTCGTAGAAGATGAACTCATCGCAGTTGACGATCAGCAGGTGCGAACTGGAGTTGCGCAGCCCCATACCGATGACCGACTTTCCGTTCTCGCGCAGCTTCGAAACCAACGGCGAGAAATCGGAGTCGCCGGAGACGATCACGTAGGTGTCGAGATGATCCTTGCCGTAGCACATGTCCATCGCGTCGACGACGAGCCGGATGTCGGCGCTGTTCTTGCCGGACAGCTTCGGCGCGGGAATTTCGATCAGCTCGATGCCGGCCTGGTGCAGGTCCGTGAGGTATTCCTTGTGATGACTCCAGTCGGCGTACGCCTTCTTGGCAATGATCTTGCCCTTCTCCAGCAGGCGTTGCAGCACGATCTGGATGTCGAAGCGCTGCCGCGCGTCGCGGGCGCCAAGGGCGACATTGTCGAAGTCGATGAAAAGAGCGAGATTGGGTTCCTGCGATGTTGACATGCGTGGATCTCCTTATCCCATGATGCGCATGGGGATTAGGGAGATCATAGCCTGTCGGACGCATTCTGTCCATGACGGCGGGAGGTCGATGGCATGAGCGCTAACCTTGACGGTCCGGAACTGGCGCGGCTGGTGCGACGGGTCTTCGCGCCGGGGCCGGAGGACGACGCCCTGGCCATCATGGTGGATCTGCCCGACGACCGGCTGCCCGACAACCCCGACTGGCGGCAGCGCCGGGCGCTGGCGGCCGGCTGGGCCGGGGCGCTCGAGACGCAGAAGGGGGCCGCCGGGCTGCGCCGGGTGTCGCTGGTCTGGTACCGCAACGCGGGCGGCAACAACGCCGACCTGCCACCCGTCTGCGTGCCGGCGCGCCCGGACGAGGTGATCCCCGACACGAGCCTGGCGCTGGCGGGCCGCCCGGAATTGCCGTTCACGGAGCTGTTCGCCACGCACCGCCTGATCCTGGCGCCGACCGAACTGTCGGCCACCGCGCCGTTGAAGGTGGCGGCCCGCAGCGCCCGCTTCCGCGCCGCCACGATGCCCGGCTTCACTCCAGACATGGTCCCCGCGCTGCGACTCGATTACGACGAGGTGAACCGCCGGGTCTCGTGCCTGAAGGAGCGGCTCGACACGGCGCAGAGCGCCGAGATCAGGCTGCGGGTCGGCGCGACGCGTCACGTGCTGCGACTGGACCTCCGTCACCGGCAGGCCCACGCCTCGGGCGGCCTGATCCACGAGCCGGGCACGGCAGGCAATCTACCCTCCGGGGAGGCCTATATCGTCCCGTACGAGGGGGAACACCCCGACGATCCGAGCCTCACCGCCGGCGAACTTCCGGTGCAGTTCGGCGACGAGATCGTGCGCTACGAAATCGCCGGCAACCGCGCCGTGGCGGTCCTCTCGAACGGTCCCCACAGCGACGCGGAGCGCGACCTCATCGCGCGCGAGCCGGCCTACGCCAACCTGGCGGAGCTCGGCCTGGGCGTGCTCGCCGACTTCGGCCTCGTCCCGGTCAACAGCCTGCTGCTGGACGAGAAACTCGGGCTGCACATCGCCTTCGGACGCAGCGATCACTTCGGCGGACAGGTCGGACCGGCCGCGTTCAGCAGCCCCGGAGCCGTGGTGCACATCGACCGCGTCTATCTGCCGCAGACCCAGCCGCTGATCGCGGTCGAATCGGTCACGCTCGGGGAGCGGGTGCTGATGCGGGAGGGCAGGTACACGGACGTTTTCTAGCCTCCTCGCACCTGGCCCTTGCCTGGCGCACGGTCCATTCGTTAGCATGCCGCCCGTTCACACCTCGCACCGCCACCCCCGTCGTTTCCGGGAGGGTTTTCCGTGCGCCTGATCATGCCGGCGCGGTGCGCGCCTTTCGCCCTGCTCTGCACCCTGCTGACGACCGTTACCGGCGCCGCCGCTGTGGCGTCATCCCCTCCCTCGGTGGCGCCGGTCAGCGTGATCGCCGTCCGCACCGCCGTCGAGCCGCGGCTCGACGGCCGGCTCGACGAACCGGCGTGGCGCGACGCCACGCCCCTCACCGCTTTCACCCAGCGCGAACCGGCCGAAGGGGCACCCGCGAGCGACTCCACCTCGGTGCGCGTCCTGTACACCGAGAGTGCGCTCTGGGTCGGCGTGCGGTGCGCCCAGTCGGCCGACGCCCCGTTCGCCGCCAAGGGGCTCAAGCGCGACTTCGACTGGGAGGCGGACGACAATGTCCAGCTCCTGCTCGACACGCTCGGCGACCACCGCACCGGCTGTCTTTTCATCACCAACCCCAACGGCGCCCGCGCCGACGTGCAGATCGGCGCCGAGGAGCAGGATTTCAACGTCGACTGGAACGGCGTCTGGGACGTCAG
This sequence comes from uncultured bacterium, assembly GCA_963732385.1. Taxonomy (GTDB): domain Bacteria; phylum Krumholzibacteriota; class Krumholzibacteriia; order LZORAL124-64-63; family LZORAL124-64-63; genus CAVSZB01. The sequence goes on from CAVSZB010000007.1 coordinate 1,563,190, forward strand.
GGTCGCGCGCGACGACGCCGGCTGGACGGCCGAGTTCATGATCCCGTTCTCCACCGTGCGCTTCCGCGCGGGCGAGTTCCAGACCTGGGGACTGAACGTCGAGCGGTCCGTGCGCGCGCGGCGGGAAACCGCGTCGTGGCGAGGGTGGTCGCGCGACCACGTCATCGCCCATGTCGACCAGGCAGGTCTGCTCGAGGGCATCCGCGGCATCCATCGCTCCGGCGAGATCGAGGTCCTCCCCTACGTCAGGGGAGGGGTGGAGGACGCCCCCGGCGCCCGTGCGTCACGCACGGGCGACCTCGGCGTGGACGTCAACCTGAACCTCACCAGCGGCCTCAAACTCAACCTGACCGCCAACACCGATTTCGCCGAGGTGGAGGTGGACCAGAGCCGCATCAACCTGACCCGCTTCCCGATCTTCTTCCCGGAAAAACGGGCGTTCTTCCTCGAGGGGGCCGACCGCTTCGCCTTCACGCTCGACTGGCCGGTGCAGATCTTCTACAGCCGGCGCATCGGGCTCGACCCGCGCACCGGCGTAACGATCCGCAGCGGCGAGAAAATCCCCGTGCTCGGCGGGGCCCGCCTCTATGGCAAGGCCGGCCGCTGGGATCTGGGTCTGCTCTCGCTGTGGACCGACGCGCGCGGCGAGGTGCCGACCACCAACTGGTCGGTGGCGCGCGTGCGGCGCGAGATCGGCCGGCAGTCGTCGATCGGGGTGATCGGCGCGGCGCGGGCCGCGGCCGGCTCGTCGAATCTGGTCGGCGGGGCCGATGCCATCTACGCGACCTCCGACTTCGCGGGCGGCCACAACTTCGAACTGGCCGGCGCCGTGGCGGCCTCCGACGTCTCCGGCCGGCCCGAGGCGCGCAACCTCGCCTGGCGGATGACCGCCGACTATCCCAACGACGCCCTGGATCTGTTCCTCGGCGCGGCCGGGGTGCAGCGCGGCTTCCAGGCCGACACCGGCTGGGACGCGCGCAACGGCAACTACCGCGTCTACTCCGGCGCCCTCTGGCTGAAACCCCGCCCCCGCTGGCCCGGCGTGCGGCAGCTGCGCATCAAGCCGCTGGGCATCGGCTGGTTCGCCACCGACGACACCGGCGAGCGCGAGACGGTGGACATGAGCACGATCCCGCTCGGCGTCCTCTTCACCTCGGGCGACTACCTCTGGACCCGGCTGCGCCGCGAGTTCGACCGGGTGGACGAGTTGTTCCAGGTCGGCGGCCTGCTGCCGGTTACGGCGGGGGAATACTGGTGGAACAGCGCCACGATCGCCTTCGAATCGTACGGCGGGCGCCGCTGGTCGGTGGGCGAACAGTTCGACACGGGCGACTACTACGCCGGCACGCGGCGCAGCTTCACCACGGACGCGCGCTACAGCGTCAACCGGCATCTGAACCTGAGCGCCGAGTACGCCTGGAACCGCCTCGAAATGGCCGGCGCGCGGCTGGTCACGCACGAGCTGGGCGCGAGGATCGACTACGCCTTCTCGCCCGACCTGCACCTCTCGCTCTTCACGCAGTTCAACAATGAGGACCGGGAGCTGTTCACCAACCTGCGCCTCGCCTGGATCCCCCGCATCGGCAGCGATGTCTTCCTCGTTTTCAACCAGGGCTACGACACGGCCGACAGCCGCTGGGCCTCGACCGGCAGCGCCGCCCTAGCCAAGGTGGTCTGGCGCTTCGTAATCTAGGGGAGCCCCTTGACAAGGGGGCCGCTCGTACCGAATCATGGTTGTTCACCCCAGCCCCAAGGAGCGGCTACGTGAATTGGCACGATCTGGAGAAGATGCGCGTCAAGGACCTGCGCACGAAGGCAAAGGAACTCCTGCCCGACCTGACCGGCGTGATCGGCATGAAGAAGGATGATCTCATCGCGCAGATCGCCACGAGCCTCGGCATCGAACATCCGCACAAGCGGGTGGTCGGCATCGACAAGAAGAAGGTGCGGGACAAGATCGAAGCGCTGAAGGTGAAGCGGCAGGCCGCTCTCGAAGCGCACGACGGCGCCGAGTTGAAGAAGCAGCGCCGGCTGATCCACCGTCAGAAACGACGCCTGCGCCGCGCCGCCGCCATCCTGTAGGACGCGGACCGTGCGCGCTCGATCCGCCCTGTTCGCGGGCGCGGCCGTCTTCTGCCTGAGGGCGGCCGCGCCAGCGTCGGCGGCCCCGCCCCCGGCCGCCGGGGGGGGCGTGCGCGCCCAGGTCGACACCGTCGGCTTCGCCGTCCGTCCGGACGACATGGCGGCGCTGCTCGCCTCGGCGCACGCCGCCGAGGACTCCACCGTCGCCGCCCGGCGTCGCGAGCTGGCGCTGCCCCCCGGAACCGGCTGGACCGTGGCGATCATGCCGCACGACGACTACCTCTACGCCGGACGCGTCTATGCCCACCTCACACCCGGCCTGCGCGCCCCGCGCTGGATCGTGCTCGGCGTCTGTCATGCCTGCCGGCGGCTCGGCGTGCGCGACCGGCTCCTGTTCGACGACTTCGACGCCTGGCGCATGGCCGGAACTGACGTTCCGGTGGACACGGCCCTGCGCGCCCGCCTGCTCGCATCGCTCGGCCCCGACGCCGCGGTCGTGGCGCGGGACCGGCAGACGGCCGAGCACTCGGTGGAGGCACTGCTGCCGTGGCTGCGCGACGCCGCGCCCGACGCCGTCTTCGTGCCGATCCTCGTGCCGGGCATGTCGTGGGAGCGGATCGAGGAGCTGTCGACACGCCTGGCCGACGTGCTGGCCGACATCTGCCGGGAGCGGAACTGGGTGCCGGGGCGGGACCTCGCCCTGTTGATCTCGGCCGACGCGGTGCACTACGGCTGCCGCGACTGGGGCGCCGGCGGCGGGCATCACCCGTTCGGCTGCGATGCCGCCGGGCACGCCGCCGCGCGGGCGCGCGACATCACCCTGGCCGAAGCGACGCTGGCGGGACCGCTCACGGCGGCGGGACCGGCCGCCTTCGCGCGCCTGGTCTGGAAGCCGGGCGATCCGGCCGATCCGTACCTGATCACCTGGTGCGGCCTCTATTCCATCCCCTGCGGCCTGGAAACGGCCCGTCGCCTGCAGGCGGCGCTCGGCCTGCCCCCCCTCGGCGGACGGCTCCTGCGTTACGGCGACAGCGTGACCGATCCGCCCCTTACGGCGGCGGGAACACGGCTGGGCGTGACCGCGCCGGCAAACCTCGATCACTGGGTCGGCTACGCTGCCATGGGCTGGCCGGCAACCCCCTGAACGCCCTATTTCGTTCAATCCCTCCCCCCGCCGTCCGATAACAGGCGCAGACGCCGGACATCCGCCCGTCGTCACCCGGACCGAGCGAGAGGATGCTGAATGCCCTGGCCTCGCCCTCCACGGACCTTCGCGTGGCTGAAGCGCCTGTTCCTGAACCGTCCGGACCGCCAGGTCCTGCTGCTGGTCGCGGCCTTGAGCCTCTCGCCGTTCATCCTGGAATCGATCGGGCTGCTCGGCCTCGTCGATGCGGCCTCCCGCATCGTGCCCGGTTCGCCCGCTCCCGAAGCCGCCTCCGTCGAACTGGCCAGTTCGCGCACCAGCCTGGCCGCGCTCCACCTGGTGCAGCATCTGCTGATCCTGGCGCTGGCGTTCGGGACGTTCGTCTTCGGCTGGCTCTGCCGGCGGCTCTCGCGCGATGACGACATCGCCGCCTGGGGTTTCGTCGTCTTCGGCCTCGGTCTGCTGCACACCGTGCCGGTCCTGGCCCTGGAGCATTTCCCCGGCGTCAGGCACGGTATCGACCCGCACGCCGCCATACTCGGCGCGATCAGCCGCAGCATCGCCATGATCTTCGTGGCGGCCGGCCTCTGGATCCTCACGCGGCGGGGACGTCCCCGCCAGGCGCGGCACTGGCAGTTCGCCGTGTCGGGACTGACGGTCCTCCTTGCCGCGGCCACGCTGCTCACCGTAGCCGCGGCGCGGGCCGGGCTCGACGGCAGTACCGGGCTGTCGCCGCAGCTGGCCGGCCTCCTGCCCCTCTTCTTTTGGGGGCTCGCAGTGGCGGTGGCGGCCTCCGCGCCCGCGCTCCGGGAACGGGGCAACAGCTGCGTCGAGCGGGCGACCATGCTGATCCTCGTGCCGCTCGGGATGGCGCAGGCCTACCTCGCCTTCGTCTCGCCATTGACCAGCCACAACCACCCCTCCATCGCCCACGGGCTGCTGATGGGCGCCTGCCTGCTGGGGTTCGGGAGCGCGGTGGTGGATCTGCTGCGCCTGCACGACGCGCAGCGCGGAGCGCGCGAGCGGCGCTTCCTGCGGGGACTGATCGACGCCCTGCCCCAGCTCATCACCCTGAAGGACGAGCAGGGGCGCTTCGCCCTCGTGAACCGGGCCGCCGCCGAGTTCATCGGGCGGGAGGCGGATCAGATCATCGGGCGGGATCCGGTGGAGTGCGGGGACGATCCGGTCGTCGCCGCTCGCAATCGCGCGGAGGACAGTCGGCTGCTGAGCGAAATGTGCTTCGACACGCGGGAGGACACCCTCGCCGACGCCACCGGCCGGCACCGCGTCTTCCACTCGCTGCGCCAGCCGATCCTCTCGCCGGACGAGGACGCACTGCTGGTCCTGGGGGTCTTTTCGGAGATCACGGAGCTCCGCTCCGCCCAAACGGCGCTCGAGGACCAGAATCGCCTGCAGGCGGTCCTGATGGAGGCCCTGCCCAATCCGATCTTCATCAAGGATCTCCAGGGACGCTACCTCGGCTGCAACGCCGCCTGGGCCGAATTCTTCCAGCGCGATCGTCAGGAGATCATCGGCAAAACGACGCACGACCTCCTCCCCGCGGAACTGGCACGGGAACATGAAGCCGTCGACGCGCAACTCCTGGCCAGGCCGGGCCGGCACACCTACGAGTCCACCCTCACGCGCGGCGACGGCTCCCCGCGCACCGTGGTCCTCCAGAAGGCGACCTTCCAGAACGCCGAGTGCGAAGTGGCCGGCCTGGTCGGCCTGATCCTCGACGTGACGGAGGCCCGGGCGGCCGAAGCGGCGCTGCGCGCGAGCGAAGAGCGGTGGCGCACGATGATCGAGAGCCAGGGCGAGGGTGTGGGCATTATCGATCTGCAGGAACAGTTCAGCTTCGCCAACCCGGCGGCCGAGCGGATCTTCGGCGTGCCGCGCGGCAGCCTGGCGGGGCGCCGGATCGGCGAATTCCTGTCGGAGACGAGCCTGAGGCGAATCCAGGCCGAAACCGCCCGCAACCGCCAGGGGGAACGCGCCAGCTATGAGGTGCAGATCACCACGCCGGATAAGATCGCCCGCGATCTGCTCGTGACCGTCACGCCCCACCTGGATGCGGACGGCGATTTCGCCGGGCTGTTCGGGATCTTCCGCGACATCACGGCGAGCAAGCAGTCCGAGCTGGCGCTCCGCACGAATTTGAAGCAGACCCGCCTGATCCTGGACCAGGCGAGCGATCCGTTCGTCACGCTCGACGAGCACCACGTGGTGACGCGCTGGAACCGCCGCGCGCAGGAGCTGTTCGGCTGGACCCACCAGGAGGTGGTCGGCCGTAACCTGACCGACGTTCTCGGCGACGTCTTCCGCCAGCCCGACGGCGGGAATCTGCTCGATCACCTGGAGACGTCGGCGAACAGTCCGGCCGCGCGCGCCGCGTTCAGCAGCACGGCCCGCACCCGCGACGGTCACGAACTGCCGATCGAGGTGAGCGCCTGGAGCGTGCGCACGGGCGACCAGATCCTGGTGAACGCCTTCATGCGGGATCTCTCGGAGGCGCAGACCGCGCAGCGCGAGAAGGAGATCCTCGACGTCCAGCTGCGCCAGGCCCAGAAGCTGGAGGCGATCGGCCAGCTCGCGGCCGGCATCGCGCACGAAATCAATACGCCCACCCAGTACGTGGGCGATAACCTGCGCTTCCTGGCGGACGCCTTCACCGGCATCACGCAGGCCCTCAACGCGTACGGCCGGTTGCTTGCGGCGTCGGGCGCCGGGCAGCCGGACGCCGCGATCGCGGCCGAGGTCGGCAAAACGCTGGCCGGGCTCGATCTCGACTACCTGGCGACCGAAGTGCCCACCGCTCTGCGCCAGTCGCTGGAAGGGGTGGACCGGGTCGCCACCATCGTGCGCGCGATGAAGGAGTTCTCGCATCCGGGCACGCTGTCGAAGCAGGCGGTGGACATCAATCATGGCATCCGCAACACGATCACGGTGTCGCGTAACGAATGGAAGTACGTGGCCGAGATCGAAACCGAGCTCGACGAGACTCTGCCCGCGGTGCCGTGCCTGCCGGGCGAACTGAACCAGGTGATCCTGAACCTGATCGTGAACGGGGCCCATGCGATCCGCGACCGGACCGGCGGCGACGGGACCAAGGGCACGCTCCGGGTGACGACCCGGCGGGCGGAAGACTGGGTGGAGGTCCGCGTGACGGACAACGGCGCGGGCATCCCCGCCGCCATCCGCGAGCGCGTCTTCGAGCCGTTCTTCACGACCAAGGAAGTGGGCAAGGGCACCGGTCAGGGCCTGACCATCGCACACGCGGTGATCACGAAGAAGCATGGCGGCACGCTCACGTTCGAAACCGAGGAAGGTCGCGGCACGACCTTCATCATCCGCCTGCCGCTCGATCCTGAGCGCGGCCAGGCCGGCGGGGAGACCTTGCATGAAGAAGAGCATTCTATTCGTTGACGACGAGGCGAACGTGCTCAGCGGACTGAAGCGCATGCTGCACGGCCAGCGCGAGGAGTGGGACTGCGAGTTTGCCGACAGCGGCCAGGCCGCTCTGGCCCTGCTGGCCGAGCGGGACGGCTTCGACGTGATCGTGACCGACATGCGGATGCCCGGCATGGACGGCGCGCAGCTCCTGGAACAGGTCAAACTGGTATCGCCGCGCACCGTGCGGCTGGTGCTCTCGGGCCAGTCGGATCAGGAGCTGACCATGAAGGCGGTCGGCCCGGCGCACCAGTTCCTTTCCAAGCCGTGCGATGCGGAAACCCTGGTGAACGTCATCAGGCGGGCCTGCGCACTGCATGAACAGCTCGCCCCGGGCGGCCTGGCCAACCTCGTCTCGCAGCTCGACCGGCTGCCGAGCATGCCGGGCATCTACCGGCGGCTCGTCCACGAACTGCAATCGCCCGACGTCGGCGTGGCCGAGGTGGGCCGGATCATCGCCGAGGATCCGGCCATGACCTCTAAGATCCTGCAACTGGTCAACTCCTCGTTCTTCTGCTTCCAGCAGCGCATCTCCGATCCGGTGCAGGCCGCCATGATCCTGGGCATCAACACCATCAAGGCGCTCGTGCTCTCCGTGCACGTGTTCGGCCAGCTGGCCTCCGACGTGCCGGAGGAGCTGCACATCAGCGCCATGCAGAGCCACAGCCTCGTCACGGGCAACTTCGCGCGCGCCATCGTGCTGTTCGAACGCGGCGGCAAGACCCTGGGCGACGAGGCCTTCGTGGCGGGCCTGCTGCACGACATCGGGCGGCTGGCGATCGCGGCCAACCTGCCCGACACCTACCGTCAGGCGATCCTGTTGTCCCAACGGGAGGGGACCACCCTCCACGACACCGAGCAGGCGCTGTTCGGCTCCACTCACGCCGAGGTGGGCGCCTACCTGCTCGGCCTTTGGGGACTGCCCGAAACGACCGTGGAGGCCGTGGCCTTCCATCACGCGCCGGCCAACTCTCCGGTCAAGACTTTCGGGGCGCTGGCGGCCGTGCACGCGGCGGACATCATCGACCGCGAGCGCGCCGCGCGGCGCACCAACCGCACGCCGCCGCTGGTCGACCTCGCCTGGCTGGGCCGCCTGGAGGTCGACCGGCACCTCGATCAGTGGCGCGCCGCCTGCGGGGAGATCGCCAACAGCGAGGTGCCGGAATGAGCAAGCCGCCCGTGGTGATCGAGAAGATCATGCTCGTCGACGACGACGCCAATCTCCTGGCCGGCTACACGCGCCAGCTGCGCAAGCACTTTTTCCTGGAGACCGCCTGCGGCGGTCCGGCGGCGCTGGCGAGCATCGAGCGGTCCGGCCCGCCGGCGGTCCTCGTGAGCGACATGCGGATGCCGGTCATGGACGGCATCCAGCTGCTGGCCCAGGTCAAGAAGCGGGCGCCGAACACGGTCCGCATGATGCTCACCGGGAACGTAGACCAGCAGACCGCCATCGAGGCGGTCAACGAAGGGGCGATCTTCCGCTTCCTGACCAAACCATGCTCCCCGGAGCAGCTCGTTCGCGCCCTGACGGCCGCCCTGCGGCAGCACCGGCTCCTGACCGCCGAGCGGGTGCTGCTCGAACAGACCCTCAACGGCGCGGTGGGGATCCTGACGGAGGTGCTCGGGCTGGTCCACCCCGGCGCCTTCAGCCGCGCCTCGCGAGCGCGCCTGAGCGTGCGCTTCCTGGCGGAGTCGCTCAAGCTGCCGGGCGCCTGGCAGTTCGAACTCGCCGCGGCCCTGTCGCAGATCGGCCTCGTGATCCTGCCCCCCGAGACCCTCGCGCGCTTCGACAGCGGCGAGGCGCTGGAACCGGGCGACGAACGCATCATCGCATCATGTCCGGCGGTCGGTCAGCGCCTGATCGAGATGATCCCGCGGCTCGAGCTGGTCGGACGCATGGTCGCCAGCCAGGAAAAGCGGTACGCCGACTACCCCGAGCAGCCGGAAGACGACGCGGCGCTGACCATCGCCACCGGGGCGCAGATGCTGCGGGCGACGCTGGCCCTCGATCGCCACATGTCGCGCGGGCTGACAGTCCCCGCCGCCCTCTCGGTGCTGCGGCGCGAGGTCGGCGAGTACAATCCGGAACTACTGGCGGTGCTGGAGTCGTTCGAGAACAACGACACCGAGGCAACGATCCAGGCGCTCCGCGTGAGGGAACTGGCGGTGGAAATGGTGATCCACGAGGACATCCTCGCTTCGAACGGGCTGCTGCTCGTGGCCAAGGGACAGGCGATTTCGCTGCCGGTGCTGGAACGGCTGCGCAGCTTCCATGAGGGGATGGGCGTCGTCGAGCCGGTGCTGGTGCGGGTCCCGCCGCCGGAGTCCGCCGAACCGGACGCGGTCGACGCCGCCGATGCCGCCGATCCGGGCAAGGCTGGCGGACCCGCGGCCGCGCCTGCCCGCCCGGCGACCGCCGAGGGATTGATCACCGCCTCGCTGTCGGGCTGGTCGGCGCGCCAACGCACCGATACGTAGACTCGCCCCGGCCCACGCCCCTCAGGCCGGCCCGTCGATCAACGCCAGCAACTCGTCAGTCCGCCTGCGCAGCAGCTCCGGGTCGGCGCGGGTCTCCACGTTCAGCCGCAGCACCGGCTCCGTGTTCGACATCCGCAGGTTGAAACGCCAGGCGTCGAAGGCGAGCGAGAGGCCGTCGGTGTGGTCCACGGCACGCGCCGCCGCCAGCCAGCGCGCCTCGACGCGGGCGATCGCCGCTGCGGGATCGGTCAGACGACGGTTGATCTCCCCGCTGGCGGGATAGGCGCGCTGCATCTCCCCCACCAGTTGCGACAACGGCCGGCCGGTCCGCGCCATCTCCTGCGCCACCAGCAGCCAGGGGATCATGCCGCTGTCGCAGAAGGCGAACTCCCGGAAGTAGTGGTGCGCGGACATTTCGCCGCCGTAGGCGGCATCCTCGGCCCGCATCCGCTCCTTCATGAAGGCGTGCCCGGTCTTGTTGAGGATCGGCACCCCGCCCAGCCGTGTCACCACATCGACCGTGTTCCAGGTCAGGCGCGGATCATGGACGATGCGCGCGCCGGGCCGGCGCCGCAGCGTCGCCGCCGCGAGCAGGCCGACCAGGTAGTAGCCCTCCACGAATTCGCCGTGCTCGTCGAAGAAGAAGCAGCGATCGAAATCGCCGTCCCAGGCGAGTCCGAGGTCGGCGCCGTGGCGCCGCACCGCCTCGGCCGTGAAGCCGCGGTTCTCCGGCAGCAGGGGGTTGGGCACGCCCTGCGGAAAGGTGCCGTCCGGTTCGTGGCGCAGGCGGATGAACTCGAACGGCAGGCTCGCCGCCAGCCGGTCGATGATCGGACCGGCGCAGCCATTGCCGGAGTCAGCCACGATGCGCAGCGGCCGCAGTCCCGCCACATCCACCTGATCGAGCAGGAAAGCGACGTACTCCGGACTCGGGTCGGCGGCGCTGATCGTCCCGGCCCGGGGCGCCGGCGACAGGGCAGGATCGAGGGTGAGGACACCCAGCTCGTCCAGCCCGCTATCGCCGCTGAGCGGCCGGGCCCCCTCGCGCACCAGCTTCATTCCGTTGTCGCCAAGCGGGTTGTGGCTCGCAGTGACCATGACGCCACCCGCCAGGCCGAGCGAGAAGACGGCGTGGTAGACCTGCTCGGTCCCGCACATTCCCAGCTCCACAACGTCGGCCCCGCCGGCCGCCAGGCCACCCGCCAGGGCCGCCGCGAGGCCGGGGCTGGAGAGACGGCAGTCCCACCCTACCGCCCAGCGTCCCGTCCCCACGGCGCGGGCGGCGGCCAGTCCGATCCGCCGCGCCAGATTCTCGTCGAGCTGCCCCGGTACCTGGCCCCGGATGTCGTACGCCTTGAAACAAGCCGGCTTGCACCGATCGGCCATCATGGTTTAAAGTCTCCCCCAGGCGCGGTCCGGGCGCCCGCCCACGCCGTGCTGCGTTCGACCCAAGGAGGCCGACCCATGGAAACCCGCCAGGTCCACATCCCCGCGATCAGTTGCGACCATTGTGCCCGCACGATCCGCGAAGAAATCCTGGATCTCGAGGGGATCGCCTGGGTCGAAGTCGACGTCACGGCGAAAAGCGTCCGGATGGGCTGGCATTCGCCCGCTACCTGGTCCACCATCGCCGCGCGCCTGCGCGAGATCAACTACCCGCCCGCAGACTAGCACGGCCCCCCCGGCCGCCGCCACTGACGAGGAGCATCTTGACTGCGCGCGTCACCCTGCCGGTCACCGGAATGACCTGCGCCAGCTGCGCCACCACGGTGGAGCGGACGCTGCGCCGGAAGGTGCCCGGCGTGGCCGCGGCGTCGGTCAATCTGGCCGCCGAAAACGTCACCGTGGAGTACGAGTCGGACACGACCGGACCCGCGGCGATGGCCGCGGCGCTGTCGCGCGCCGGCTACGGGCTGGTGCTGCCAAGCCCCGACGCCACCCCGGCCGACGCGGAACGGGAGGCGCGGCGTCGGGATCTGCGCACCCAGCAGCGCGCTTTCGTGGTGGGCGCGGCCTGCTCCCTGCCACTGCTGGTGCTCGGCATGGGCCACGACTTCGGCCTGTTCGGACCCTGGGCCGACGCCAGGTGGTTCCCGTGGCTGCTCGGCGCGCTGGCCACTCCGGTGCAGTTCTACGCCGGCGCCAGCCACTACGTGCACGGCTGGCGCAGCCTGCGCGCGGGCAGCGCCAACATGGACGTGCTGGTGGCGCTCGGATCGACGGTCGCCTACGCGTACTCGCTGGCGCAGCTGCTGCCGCCGGGCCCGCACGGCCACGTCTACTTCGAAACCGCCGCCCTCATCATCACGCTCGTGCGTCTGGGCAAACTGATCGAGACCCGCGCCCGCGGCCAGGCGAGCCTGGCGATCCGACGCCTCCTGGCGCTCGCGCCGGAGACGGCGCACCGCTGGCTGCCCGAAGGCAACGACCGCGACCGCAACGCCGATCCGGCCCGCGACGACGGCCGCGAGGAGGACATCGCCGCGACTGCCCTCCGGCATGGCGATCTGGTGATCGTGCGGCCGGGCGAGCGGATCCCGGCGGACGGCGTCGTGCGCGAGGGAAACTCCGCGGTCGACGAGGGGCTGCTCACGGGCGAGCCTCTGCCGACGGACAAGGCGCCGGGCGACCGCGTGGTCGGCGGCACGATCAATCAGGAGGGGCGGCTCAAGGTCGAGATCACCGGGGTGGGCGCCGAGACCGTCCTCGCGCGTATCGTGCGCCTGGTGCAGGAGGCCCAGTCGGGCCGCGCGCCGATCCAGCGGCTGGCCGACCGCGTGGCGGGGATCTTCGTGCCGCTGATCATCAGCCTCGCGCTGGTGACCTTCGGGCTCTGGTGGTGGCTCGGGGGCGAACTGGCCCCCGCGCTGGTGCGGCTGGTCGCCGTGCTGGTGGTGGCCTGCCCCTGCGCCCTCGGCCTGGCCACGCCCACGGCCATCGTGGTGGCCGCCGGGCTCGGCGCGAAGCACGGCGTGCTGTTCCGCAACGCCGAAACGCTGGAGCGGACGCACCATTTGACCACGCTCCTGATCGACAAGACCGGCACCCTGACCGAAGGGCGTCCCCGCGTGATCGCGTGGCAGCCGGTGGGCGACCCCGGGAGCGGGGCGCCCGCCAGCGATGCGCAACTGCGCCGCCATCTCCTGATGCGGCTGGCGGCCGGCGCCGAGTCCGCCTCGGAGCACCCGCTGGCGCGGGCGGTGGTCGATGCGGCCCGCGAGGCGGGCGTCTCCTGGCCCGAACCGCTCGCTTTCGCCAACACCCCGGGCCGCGGCGTGCGCGCCATGGTGGACGGCCACACGGTGCTGGCGGGACGCGCCCCCTGGCTGGCGGACATGGGGATCGACACCGGCCCGCTCGCCGCCGGGCTGGCCCGCTGCGAAGGGGACGGGCTGACGGTGATCGCGATCGCCGTGGACTCCCGTCCCGCCGGCCTGGTCGCCCTGGCCGATCGCGAGCGCCCCGGCGCCGGCGCGGCCGTGGCCGCGCTGCAGAAGCTCGGACTCGAGACGGTCATGGTGACCGGCGACAACCTGCGCGCCGCCGAGGCCGTGGCGCGCCGGGTCGGCATCGCGCGCGTGGAGGCGGGTGTGCTGCCGGAAGGCAAGGCGGCCGTCGTCCGCCGCTACCAGGCCTCCGGCCGCGTGGTGGGGGTCGTGGGGGACGGCATCAACGACGCCCCCGCCCTGGCCAGCGCCGACGTCGGCATCGCCATGGGGGGCGGCGCCGATGTGGCGGTGGAGTCGGCCGACGTCACGCTCGTGCGCAGCGATCTGGCCGGCGCCGCGCGCGCGGTCCGGCTGAGTCGCGCCACGATGGCCGTCATCAGGCAGAATCTCTTCTGGGCCTTCTTCTACAACATCTGCCTGATTCCGATCGCGGCCGGCGCCCTGCACGGTGTCACCGCGCTGCCACCGCTGGTGCGCGACCTGCACCCGGTCCTCGCCGCCGCGGCGATGGCGATCAGCTCGCTCACCGTGGTGGCCAACTCGCTGCGGCTGGGGCGGAAGAACCTGGGGTGAGCGCCCAGCCGCGCCCCTGCTCCCGGCAGACAGCATGATGCTGCGATGTGCGGCTGAGTGCGGAGCCGCCCCCTGTGGCCACCAATAATCCCATCCGTTCCATCGACGGCCATGCGGAGGTTGCCGAAGTGGTTCCAGCATGGGGCGCCATGCGATGGCAATTCACTGTAACTGCCACGTGTGCAAGGCGGACGGGGTTTCTGGCAGGAACAGCTGATCAGGAGCCGACTCGATTTCTGTTCTGTCGCCTGCAGGATCGGTTGTCCCTGATGTACAACAAGAAGCCGATAGGGAAAAAGAGTGCGGCCAGCCATGGTCTGTCGCATTTGCACAACATGCGCAACGGGTCACGGGCGTGCAATGAACAGCGGACAAAATTGGCCGCGGCGCGGAATCTCCGGCGCGGGGGGGACGGCATCGTCATAAATTCACTGAAATAAAGCGCATGTCCGCGAGGATTGTCGATCAGCAGTCGTACGCCCTCAGCGCTCAAACCATCATCGCGCGGAATGTAAACCCTGAGTACTTCGTTGAAATAGCGCGTCTTGTAACGGCGCGCAATGCGGTTCCACACCGTGGCTTCGGTGATGAAGCGCTCGCCGGCGAATTCTGGAAATGGAAATTCACGAAAGACATCTGTGCGCTGAAAGCCGCATTTTTCGCCCGTCACACGGTACTTCTCGCGGATCTCGAACATGTTCGAATCAAGAGGGTCTGCCGGGTAATTCGATCCAACCTCGCTGCCGGTATCGGTGACGCAGAGACCCGCGGCGCCGGCGAATTCTGCTTTCACTTCAATTGGGATCCCGTCCCATTGCGCCTTCATCCTTTCCAAGGCTTCGGGCACCAAGGAGTCATCACTGTCCAAGGTGAGGAATAGCATCCCCCTGGCTTCGCTCACGCCACGGTTGTGCGTGCGATGCTTGCCCACATTCTCATGCCATGCATACCGGATCGAGAAAGCACATTCCCCTTGCCAGGACGACACGAGTGCTTCGGTGCCGTCGGTTGAGCCGTCATCAATGATGAACCACTCGAAGTCCCGAAAAGTCTGAGCGCAAAGGCTTGCATACACACCTGGCAAAGTGTAAGCGCGGTTGTATGTGGGCGTGAAGACTGTAAATGTGGGCTGAGTACTCATTGGAAATATTGACCTCAGGACTGTCGTGAGTTCACATTGTGCCACAACTCAGACTCCCAACGGGTTCGGGAGCGAGCGGGCTCACGTCGTCGCACAAAACTGAGGATAGTCCGCATTCGTTCTGCCACACAGGTCATTATCTGAGGGGGCTCCTGTCTCGACCGCGACGGAAAATCCCATGCAGCAACAGTTGATGCCCAAACCCCGGATAAGGACGCGAAATCGGTCCAGCGGCGAGCCGGCGCAGCGAAAGATCTCCCGGAGCTTCCCAGTGGATTATTCGTTCCCAATATCGTGACGATTCTGGATTCTGACAGAAGTCCGGAACCGCGTCAAACCTCGGTTCTCAGTTCCAGCGCCTCCGCGAACACATCGGCCCATCCGCCGCTCTGCAACCAGGCGGCGGTCACCTCAGGGGTGGTCTGCTCGCGGGTTCACTCCCAAGAGAATTCAGACGCGGGCAAGTTCTTCCCGGTAGACAGCCTCGATCCGGCGGGCGACGGACTCGACTGAGTATTCGGTCGTCACCCGCGCGCGGGCCGCGTCGCCGAGGCTATGGGCGCGCTCGGGGGCGCGCAGGAGTTGCACGATGGCTTGCGCCAGAGCGGCGGGATCGGCGACGGGCACCAGGAGGGCTTCGCGACCGTCATCGACGGCGTCGGGTATGCCGCCGATTCGGGTAGCCACGATCGGACATCCGGCTGCCATGGCTTCCAACAGAGCCACCGGCAGACCCTCCTCGATGCTGCTCATGACCCAGAGATCCATTGCCGGGAGTAACGACTCGACGTCATGTCGCAAGCCGGCCCAGATCACGGCGCCGTCGAGACCCAGCGCGGCCGCGCGCGCGGTGAGCGCCGGCAGTAGATGACCATCGCCGACCGCCAGCCAGCGCAGATCCGGCACCTCAGCACGCGCCAGCTTCAGCGCTTCCAGGAGATGCTCGTAACCCTTTTCGATGACGAGACGACCGACGGTACCGATGATCGGCGTACCGACCGGCACGCCGAACTCCGCCCGCGCGAGGCGAGCGAGTTCCCCATCGCATGACCGCGCGGGGATGGACACGCCGTTGGGGATCAGGAGGATCCGGTCCGGTCGTACGCGCTCGCGGCGCAAGCGGATCTCGAGTCCATCGCGCGCGACGGCGATATGGCGGCTGGTCCAGCGGTTCAGAAAGCGCTCCTGCAAGACCTGGCCGTGGTTCTTCCAGTATTCGGGCCCATGCACGGTGTTCACCATCACCGGTACGCCGGCGAGGATGCCAGCGAGGCGCCCCCACAACGCCGCCCAGTACATGTGGGTGTGGATGATGGCCACGCGTTCTCGCCGCAGCCAGCGCACCAGCCTCGGGATGCTGATCAGGAGATGGCGATGCCGAATCCTAAATTCGCGCACCGGAATGCCGGCGGCCTCGACGACAGGCGCCAATTCTCCCCGCGAACCGAGGCAGACCAAGGTATGCCGGAAGTCGCGGCGGTCGGCGGCCAGCAGGTAATTCACGAGGGCCCGTTCGGTGCCGCCGGTTGTCAGGGAGCCGATCATGTGCACGACATGCCAGGGTCCTGTCGAATCGCCGGGCGGCGCCGGATTTCTCAAGAACATCTCCTCGCGATTCGCGGCACGCCGGGGGCGGGAGGATCTGGGCCGGCAGCGCGCGGCGGAGAATAGCAGAGTGGCGGCTTTCAAACAACTTGGGCAAGCGCCCTTGCGGGATTGGGCTGGACAACGGCGAGTGCCCCATCTATGGTCAACATCCTGTCACCATTGCGCCCGTCCAGCGTGGGAGCGTCAAGAGAACCATGTACATCAGACCCATTATCCGCGGGCTCTGCACCTACGTGCCCGTCCTGAACCGGTACGTCGGCGCCCAAACCGGCGGCACCATCTCGGCACGGTACTGCTATTCGGTATGGGCGAGGCACCTGGTGAGCGCCGGGTACCACGGGCTGAATACTCACCCCGCGGTCGTGGCGGAACTCGGCCCCGGCGACTCGCTGGGCATCGGCCTCGCGGCGCTGATCTCCGGCAGCGCCCGCTACTACGCGTTCGACGTCGTGGATTTCGGCCGGGCCAGCCGCAACCTCGAGATCTTCGACGAACTGGTGGCGCTCTTTCGAGCCCGGGCGGACATCCCGGGGCCCGACGAATTCCCCAAGGCCAAGCCGAGCCTCGAGTCATACGCTTTTCCACAAGCCATATTCACCGAGGAGCGGTTGACGCAGGCGATGGAAGAGCGCCGGCTGGCGGCGATCCGGAATTCAATCATGCACCTCGATCATCCGGACTCCCTGATCGAATACCGCGTCCCCTGGTACGACGCCAAGGTCATCAATGAGGGCAGCATTGACCTGATCTACTCGCAAGCGGTCCTGGAGCACATCGACGACCTGGAGAACACCTACCGCGCCATGAATTTGTGGTTGAAGCCGGGTGGCCACTCCTCGCATCAGGTCGATTTCAAATGCCACTACACCGCCGAGCTGTGGAACGGGCACTGGACCCTTTCCGACTTCAAGTGGCGCTTGATCCGGGGCCGGCACGCCTATCTGCTCAACCGGCAACCGTATTCGACGCATGTCCGACTTCTGGCAGACCATGGCTTCCGCGTGGTGTTGGGCCAGACCGTCACGTCGCCGTCGCAGCTCGCCAGGCAGGACCTGGCGCCGCGTTTCCGGTCCCTGACCGACGTCGATCTGGTCACCAGCGGCGCGTTCTTCCTGGTCGTCAAGCAAGGATCCGACGCCTAGGGCGCTCGGCCTCAGTGCGGAGTACGCTTGCCCAGGGCTGCCTCGAAAACACCGATCGTGAGCCGCGCTGTGTTTTCCATGCTGACTTCCTGGACCTTCTCGCGGCCGCGCGTCGGCTGGTCGAAGGCCAAGGCCAGCTTCAGCTTCGCAGCGACATCCTCGGGATTCCGTGCGCAGAGATAGCAACCGTCGACGCCCGCCATCCGTTCGACCACGTCACCGCAGTCCACCGAGACGATAGGCAGGTTGCTGGCCAGGGCCTCCTTGACCACACAGGGCGACGCCTCATGGTCGGAAGTCAGCACTAGCACATTGCCCGCGTTCATGTAGAGAGGGACCTGGTCATGGGGGACGTTGCAGACAGTCAGCAGTTCCACGCTGGCATCGCCGGCGGCGACGATGTCGACGGCCGCCTTCGCCAAGTCGTACTGCTTGCGCCGGTTGCCAGGATTCGCGACGAACAGGACGTATTTGCGCCCGAGGTCCAAGCCCAACATTTGCCTGGTTTCCCGCCGTGGCCTTGGCCGGAAGAGGTCCATATCGACACCCATCGGCACCAACGTTGCGCTCCACAGCCGGGTCCGAAGCAACTCAGCGACGATGATGCGCTGCGCCACCAGGAAACCGAGCACCTTGCAGAGTACGACTTTGAGTTTGCCGGCGAAGGTGTACCGACCATCCGGCCCGACCTCCCCGAGGATGTCGCTGCCGTGATACGTCAGGACTACCGGGCAGTCGAACTGCATCCGCGCGGGGAGGCCGACCAGCCCGTAATGGGCATGGATGAGATCGTAGCGATCGGTCTTCAGTCGCTTACGCAGCGCGACGCCGACCCGGACGTAGTTCCTGAAGGAGTGTGCCCCCGCGAAGGCCATGACGTCCACTTCGACGCCGGCTTTGCGCAGTGACTCCACCTGTTCCTGGACGAACGTCCCCGTAGAGGGCTTCTCCGGCGTCGGGTACATGGCCGTCAGCACCAAAACTTTCAATGCTCTCTCCTCTAGGTGGCGCAGCAGCAGCCCCCAGAATCGCCAGCAGACGCGGCAACTCCGGCGGCCTCGAGAAGAACGCGGTCCCAGGCCGCGACCACGGAATTCACCGAATACCGATCGACCACGCGAGGCGCCGCTGCAGCGAATCGTGCTCTGAGCTCCGGCGACGCGATCAGGCGGGCGAGACCGGTCGCGATAGCGGCCGGATCGCCCGGCGCCACCAGGATGCCATCGACCTCCGGCGTGATGATGTCCGCCGGTCCGCTCGGACAGTCGGTCGCCACCACCGGCAAGCCGGCGGCCATGGCCTCGCAAAGCGCGTTGGGGAAGCCTTCGCTGCGCGACGACAGCAGGAACACCCCCGCGCTGCGCATCCACGGACCGGGATCGGCTACCCGCCCCGGCAAACGGACGCGATCGCTCAGGCCCAAGTCGTCGCGCAGGGTCTCCAGCTCCTGCCGCAAGGGACCTTCACCCAAAATCGTCAACCGCCACGACGCAAACTCAGCCGGCAGCAGCGCCAGGGCCCGGATCGCCAGGTCGAACCCCTTTTGGGCCTGCAGCCGACCGACGGCAAGGATGGTCGGCGGGCCCGGATTCGGCAACCCCGCTCGATCGGCGGGATCGAGCATAGCATCGACTGGCAGCAGCACCGGGTTGGGAATCACGCGGATTCTGCCGGGAGCCAGATATTCGAACAACCCGGCCGCTGTGGATGTCTGGGCGATCAGAAACGCGCAGCGCCGATAGGTGATACGACGCAACAGCGACCAGGCGGGCCCGATATCGACGACCCGGGGGTCGAGGCGCTCGGAAACGACCACGGGGTATTTCAAGCCGCAGCAGGCCGAGAGCGTCAGGATGTTGGTGTAGTTGAGGAAACTGACGACGGCGTCCGGGCGAGCCTCCTGGACCGCAGCACGCAGGGCGCGGACGATGGCCGGTTGCTTGAGCGGCCCCGATATCCGCGGGTCGACCGACCGCACCTTGACCCATTCCACGAGCGGATAGTGTGGTTCGCGGCCCGCGTCGTGGGTCGTGAGGAGTTCGATCTCATCGCCACGCGCGGCCCAGGCGTTTGCGAGCATGCAGATGACCCGCTCCGCGCCACCGGCCGTCAGCGACGAGATGACCAGGCTCAACCGCATTTCTGACCATCTCCGTGGGCAGTCCGCTGCGTCATGGCTAGCGTCGATCTCCGTGGCTGCCAGGACCTGCGGTGGCGAGCCGTCGCGAGCCGGCGCCGGCCAAGGTGAGCGACTTATGCCACGCATCGCGAAAGAAGGCCATCAGATCCTGAACGCTCACGACGTAGGGCAGTATCACGCGCGCGATCCGATTCAGAAGGACAGTTTTGAGAAGCGTGCTGA
Source organism: uncultured bacterium (assembly GCA_963732385.1). Classification (GTDB taxonomy): domain Bacteria; phylum Krumholzibacteriota; class Krumholzibacteriia; order LZORAL124-64-63; family LZORAL124-64-63; genus CAVSZB01. Next base: position 1,582,619 of record CAVSZB010000007.1, read on the forward strand.
TCTGGATGATCGGAATGGCACCTGCATATTTCGCGATGAACATGGAACAGAATCAGGGGTTTGGCCAGGAGGGCGAAACCGAGGGCCATCAGCAGCGCCACCGCACTGTTGGCGGGCTCCGCGAAAACACTGGCCCATCCGCCGCTCTGCAACCAGGCGGCGGTCACTTCAGGGGTAGTCTGATCGCGGGTTCACTCCCAGCCGTCGCCCAGTCCCGCCGTCTGGATCATCTCCGGCCAATCGTCGAGACCGAGCGTCTGGTCGAACTGGAACTCCCTCTGGGGCAGCGGCCGTGCGGTACGCACTGCGGGGGCCGGCCGGTTCGCCGATGTGAGCGAGGATCCGCCCGATCACCGGCCGCTCCAGCACGAACGCGATGGTCCGCATTGGTTTTCCGCATTTGGGGCAGCAGCTCAAGGGGAGACATCCATAGATCCGCGCCAGCAGCATCGACCCGGCCGGTTCCGCCAACGCGTTCACGGCTTCGCGGAGCTGTCGCTCGCCACAGATTGTAGACCAGCAGCTGGTCGTTCAGCCGACCGAGCCGATCCTGGCTGAGCGGCGGGCGCGTGCAGTAGCCCGCCAGCCGTTCCAGCCACTGTCGGTCCCAGCCCGGGAAGGTGAAGGTGGCCGTGCCGTTGCAGCCAGCGCAGGCCGCGGCGGCGCACCTGCGGCTGGACGGCCGCGAAGTAAGCCCGGGGCAGATCCAGCGCCGGATGGAAGATCGCTTTGTCGTCGGTGCCGACACTGAATGCACCGTCAGACACCAGGACGTGATAATGCACGTGGCTGTTGAGATAGCTGCCGAACCGGTGCACGAAGGCGACAGCGCCGAAGCGGGCGTAAGACGATCGCACACATCGACCGCTAATTTGCAGTATCGACGAAATATTGCCTTTTGATCTTGGCGCGTTGCTACGCTTGGCAGTGAGATCTCTGCTGCAGACTAGGCACACGCCCACGATTTCTGTTGATAAGACCAAAGTCCGATTGACCCGGTCTATTCAGGCGGGCATTGTCGCCTCCGGCCTCGTCCACGGACTCGGACACCTCGCCGCACGGATGCGAACGGCCCCCGTTTCCTCGCCCCGGGAGAGCCGCGCATGCGCCGGACGGCACCAGCCGCGTCCTTGCTGCTCATTGTGTGGCTGATGGCAGGCGCCTCGCGCCACGCGGGAGCCACCCTCGAATCCCCCGCTTCATGGCGCTCCGGTGACGCGGCCGACGGCCGGACGGGCGCGTTGAGCAGCCACCGCGACCACCTGCTGAAGGATTCCCTGGTGCTCGCCAGCCTCGAAGCGCTGTTGGTTGTCTTCGCCATGACGACTCTGGTCCGGCAGCGGCAGGCCGGGAACAGACAGCGCGCCGACCATGACCGCGTTGCGGCGATCATCGATTTCTTCCCCGACGCCGTCTTCGCCGTGGACGAGCAGGGCATGATCTCGGCCTGGAACCGGGCCATGGAGCGGTTGTCGGGCGCCGGCGCGACGACGATGCTCGGCCGGGACCGGGAAGGCACTGCGATCCTGCTCTATGGACGGCCCCTGCCGCTGCTTCTGGACGCTTTGGCACCGGGGGCCGAACTGGCGCCCCACCACGAGAACGTGGAGCGACGGGACGGCCTGCTGTGCGCAGAAGCGTATCTGCCGAACGCTCATAACGGACGCGGCGCCTATGTCTGCATCACGGCCACCCAGTTGCGGGACGGGACCGGTCGCGTCGTCGGCGCGATCGAGACGATCCGCGACGTGACCGAGTGGGTGCTGGCGCAGCGCGCACTCAGCCGAAGCGAGACGCGCTACCGTCTGCTGGTCGAAACCATGAACGAGGGCATCTGCCTCGAGGACGAGGCGGGGCGCGTCGCCTTCGTGAACCCGCATTTCTGCACGATGCTCGAGCAGACGCCGGCTGAGCTTCTGGGGCGGCGCGTCACGGAACTGCTCGCTCCGGAGGATCGCCTCGTGTTCCTGCAGGCGAGCCGGGAAGACGCGTCCACCCGCCGCGCGCCATACGAACTCACCTGGCTGCGCCGGGACGGCAGCTTCCTGCCGACGCTCGTCTCGCCGGCCCGATTCCCGAACGACGGCGACGAAAGAGGCGGCAGTTTCGCCGCCGTCACAGATCTGACGCGCCTGCGCGCGGCCGAAGGCGAGCGCACCCGGGTGGAGGAGCGCTACCGCGCCGTGTTCGAGGCCGCCAACGACGCCATCTTCCTGTTCGACCAGCACACGCGACGCCTGCTGGACATGAATGCCCGCGCGCTCGAGCTTACCGGCTACTCGGTCAGCGAATTACGCGTCCTCGGGGCGATCGGGCTGAGCGCCGAGAGCCAGGCGGTCTCGCGACGGGCCGCCGCGGACCTCGTGCACCGCATGGATTCCGACGGGCCTCAGCTCCTGGAGTGGCCGCTGCGACGCAAGGACGGAAGCACGGTCTGGACCGAGACCACGGTGAAGCCGGCCCGCGTCGGCGACCAGGATGTCTTCGTGGGCGTCGTGCGCGACATCACCGAGCGGCGACTGGCCGCCACGCGGGTGAAGCAACTCAACGAGGAACTGGAAGAGCGCGTGGCGGCACGCACGCGGGAGCTGAGCGATGCCCATCTGACCATGGAGCGCAGCCTGGCGGTCCTGCAGCAGACGCAGGCGCAACTCGTCGAATCGGAGAAGATGGCGGCCCTCGGAGGGCTGGTGGCCGGCATCGCCCACGAGATCAACACGCCGATCGGAATCGGCATCACCGCGGCGTCGCATCTGACGGAGATCGGCCGCACGTGTGCCACGACCTACGCCGCGGGCCGGCTGACGCGCGCGGAATTCGAGCGCCATGCGGCCGCGGTCGCGGAACATGCGCAGATGATCCTGACGCATCTGGGGCGGGCGGCGGAACTGATCCAGAGCTTCCGGCAGGTGGCCGTGGACCAGTCCCACCGCGAGCGCCGGCGCTTCCTGGTGGCGAAATACCTCGACGAAATCATGACCAGCCTGAGCCCGGAACTGAAACGCACCTCCCACCAGATTCTGGTGCGCTGCCCGGCCGATCTGGAGATGGTCGCCCCCCCCGGCGTGCTCTACCAGATCGTTACGAATCTCGTGCTCAACTCGCTCGCGCATGCCTACCCGGACGGACGCGCCGGACAGATGGCGCTGGAAGTGTCCGCCGACCGCGGCCGGCTGCGCCTCGTCTTCAGGGACGAGGGCGTGGGCATGACCGAAGAAGTTCGGCGACGCGCCTTCGAACCGTTCTTCACGACCCGGCGGGGAAGCGGCGGTTGCGGCCTCGGGCTGCACATCGTCTACAATCTGGTGGCCCAGACCCTGGGCGGCACGATTGCTCTCGACAGCGAAGCGGGATGCGGCGTCCGCTTCGTGATCGACGTGCCGTGCGGAGGAGGCGGCAGCGATGACGAGCCAGGTTAAGCCCGGGACGCAACCGTGCGATCTTCTGGAATTCGCGAGCGAGATCTGCCCACCGAGGGCAGCCGCGGCGCGCGACCCGTGGAAGATCCTGATCGTGGACGACGAAGAAGCCATCCACACCGTTACCCGGCTCGTGCTGCGCGACTTCGCCTTCGCCAATCGCGGGCTTGTATTCCTGGGGGCGAACTCCGGCGCCGAGGCGCGCGCCCTGCTGCACGCACACCCGGACACGGCCCTGATCCTGCTCGACGTCGTGATGGAGGAGGACGACTCGGGGCTGCGCCTCGTGCGCCATATCCGCGAGGAACTTCGCAATCGCTTCGTGCGGATCGTCCTGCGGACCGGCCAGCCGGGACAGGCGCCCGAGCGCGAGGTCGTCGCGAATTACGACATCAACGATTACAAGGCGAAGACCGAACTGACGGCCCAGAAGCTCTTCACCACGGTCACGGCCGCGCTGCGCGCGTACCGGGATCTCCGGGAACTCGAGCGCGGACGCCGCGGCCTCGCGCGGATCGTCGATGCCTCGGCGGCGCTCCTGCAGGCGCCACCCCCGGCGGCGCTCGCGGCCATGGTCCTGGAGCGCTTCGCGGCGATCCTGGCCCCCGAACTGCCCGGCCTCGATGGCAACACCGCCGGCTTCGTCAGCAGCTCCGCCGACAGGTCGGGACGGCTGCTCGCAGCCCGCGGCCACTTTGCCGGCCGGACCGGCTGCTGCCTCGCCGACGTGCTGTCTCCGGGCGATCTGGCCTGGGCACGCCGGGTCGGAGCCGGGCGACAGGCGACCGCCTTCCGCGCGAGCCGGTTCGCGGGCTGCCTCCCCCTGGCCGGCGGAACCATAGGGCTGGTCTACCTCGAGGATCCGCGCGGATTCGCCGCGATCGACCGGGAGCTCATCCGCGTCTTCGTCAGCCAGCTGGCGGTGTCGCTGGAAAATCTGCGTCTCAACCGCGAGATCGTCGAGACCCAGAAGGAGGTCATCCTCACGCTCGGAGGCGTGGTCGAGACCCGCTCCAAGGAGACCGCGGGGCACGTGCTGCGCGTCGGGGAGTGCGCGGCGCTGCTGGCGCGTCAGGTCGGTCTGCCTGACGACGAGATCGAACTGCTGCGCCTGGCCTCGCCGATGCACGACATCGGCAAGGTGGGCGTGCCCGACGCGATCCTGCAGAAGCCGTCCTCCCTCGATTGCGAGGAGACGGCGATCATGCAGCAGCACACCTGGATCGGTCACGAGATCCTGCGCAAGTCGCACCGGCGGATCCTGCAGTCCGCGGCCACGGTGGCCCTGCAGCACCACGAGTGGTGGAACGGCGGGGGCTATCCACAGGGGCTGCGCCGGACCGAAATCCACCCTTTCGGCCGGATCACCGGCATCGTGGACGTCTTCGACGCCCTCAGCCATCGCCGGATCTACAAGCCGGCGCGCAGCGCCGAGGATGTGCACGCGATCATGCTCGCGGATCGCGGCCGCCAGTTCGACCCCACGATTCTCGACGCTTTCCTGGGAGGATGGGACACCTTCCAGGCCGTCCAGGACGCCTATCCCGACTGAGCCCGCGGGAGTGCGGACACGGTGGCGAGGTACCGGACGAGCACATTGGCCATCGCCCTGGTTCCCGTGTCGATGCACCGCTCGTCCACCGAGAAGATGGGGGCATGCGGCGCGGCGATCACGCCCCTTTGGGCATCGGAAGCCCCCAGCCAGAACATGACGCCCGGCACTTCCTCGAGGAAGAAGGCGAAGTCTTCGCTGTTGAAGGGGAACGGACGGAATGCCCGCAGGGTGGAGGGCTTCCCGATCATCTCCTCCAGGGGCGCCAGCGCCCAGAGTCCCAGTTCGGGGTCGCCGGTCATCGCCGGGATGGCCAGCCCCGGCTCGAGGTCGCAGGAGAATCCGCGCGCTTCCAGCTCCCCGATCCTGGTTTGGAGCCCAGCTCGCACGAGGCTGCGTTCGCGCTCCCGAGCGGCCCGCAGGATCCCGGTCACCACCATCTCCCCGCCGCTGCCGGTCACCTGCGCGCCGGCCATGACGAACCGGGTCAGGGTTTCGTCGTCCGGGTCGAACATCGCGCCGAGGAGGCGCCCGAATTCCTCCGGTCCCCGGGGCATGCTGACGGTATTGGCGCCCTGGATGACGGCCGCGACCTCATCGGCGGCGGCGGAGAGGCCCTCGCCGCCCTTCATCCGCACGGTGAAGCACTCCACCCCGGCCAGCCCCGTTCCCGGCGTGGTGGCGATGGTCCCCACGTTCGTGGGCGCGACGTGGAACGCGAAGATGGCGGCGGGCTTCGGGTCGTTCAGCGCTCCGTCGGCGATCATGCGCCGGGCGCCCTGCCCGTTCTCCTCGGACGGCTGGAAGATGAACAGCACGGTCCCCTCGAGCTGGTCGCGCAGTGACGACAGGACGCGCGCCACGCCCAGGCCCACGGTCGTGTGCACGTCGTGGCCGCACAGGTGGACCACCCCGGGCACCGTCGACCGGTACGGGACCTGCTCCGCCAGCTCGCCCGGGCAGGCGTCCATGTCCGCGCGGAAGGCCACGACAGGTGAAGCGGTCCGGCCGCGCAGGATCCCGACGACGCCGTGGCCCCCCACGCCGGTGCGGACTTCCAGGCCCCAGCCCTTCAGCCGGTCCGCCACCAACCCGGCCGTGCGCGCCTCCTGCTCCGACGGTTCGGGGTGGCTGTGGAGGTCCCTCCGGATCTCTATCATCTCGTCGACGATCCGATCGGCCTGCTCGCGGATGAGCCGTGCGACGGGAGAGGCCGCCGAATCGACCGCGTTCCGTGCCTCCTGCGCCCGCGACGCAGGGCAGATGACCGTTGCCAGGAACAGGGCCAGCGGGAGCGAGGTCCGTGCGCAGTTCATGTCGATTCCGTTTCAGGCCCGGGCGCCTTCCCTGATCGGAAGGCCTGGGCGATCGGTGGAGGAGGCCAGGAGCGGCTTTCGCGCTGCATGATCTTCATGAGTACGGGTGGATGGACGGCAGGTTCCAGTCGCGGATGCGGTGCAACCAAACAGGCGCCTCCCCGTACCTGCACGCTCCCCCCACGCCGAACGAAGGAACAACCGATGCGTCTCCCTCCCCTGTCGACCGCGCTGTCGTCATTGTCGATCCTGTTCGCCGCCTCCGTCGCCGTCGCCACCGTGACGATCGAGTGGGTCGAGGTCGGCGATCCCGGGAACGCGGGCGAAATCGCGGGCGTGACGGCCGGCGGATTCGGGGCCGACCGGATCTGCGGGGCCGTCGATCACGCGTATCGCATGGACAGGTTCGAGGTGACCAACGGGCAGTACATCGAGTTCCTGAACGCGGTCGCCGTCATCGACGACCCTCACCAGCTGTTCGAGGCCGAGGACCCCGGTGGCTTCGGGGGCATGGACGGCCCCTACGGCGGCATCCAGCGACTCGGTTCTCCCCCCGCCTACCTGTACCGGGCGAAGAACGGTGATCCCCTCTGGCTGACCAAGCCGGTGCATTTCATCGGCTGCTACGACGCCCTGCGTTTCGCCAACTGGCTTCACAACAGCCAGCCCGTCGGCCGGCAGGACGCCTCCACCACCGAGGATGGAGCGTACGACATGTCGCTCGGCGCCGGCGTCGTGCGCAAGCCCGGGGCCCGCGTGTTCCTGCCCAACGAGGACGAGTGGTACAAGGCGGCCTACTACAAGGGCGGCGGCACGAACGCGGGCTACTGGAACTATCCCACCCGGAGCGACCTGCCGCCGGTGGGCGAGCTGCCGCCCGGACGGGCGGCGCCGCCCGGCTCGGCGAACTACGAATACAACGGCTACGAGGTCGTGGGACCTCCCTACTATGCGGTGGACGTGGGGGCGTACACGCTGTCGGCCGGTCCGTACGGCACGCACAACCAGGCCGGCAACGTGCACGAGTGGATCGAGGATGCGGTGGATGGGGGGCGCGGACTGCACGGGGGAGGATGGCCGAGCTCGGATCCCGGCTTTGCCGCGAACCGCGCTTTCGGCTATCCGCCCGAGGGGACCATCTACCTGCACACCGGGTTCCGGCTCGCCAGCCGCAGCGATGACGTGGGGATCGAGTCGCCCGGCGAGTCTCCCGCCCCCCGCGCCGCCTGGGTCGGGAGCAGCGTGGAGATCAGCTGGACGCGCGCGCCGTCCGCGAGCGGGGCCGCGACGTTCGCCGTCTTCCGCCTCGACGCGGGCCGCGGCGTCCGGATCCGGATCGCCGCTCCCGACATCGTGGCCTCCGCCGACCGGTACCTGTTCCGCGACCGCACGGCGGAAGCGGCCACGACCTACACGTACGAAGTGCTCGCCGCCGAAGACGGCGTCGCGGCGCCGCTGTTCCAGGTCACGATCACCACGCCCACGCTCGCCTTCACCCTTCACCGGAACCAGCCCAACCCGTTCAACCCGCGCACGACGATCGCGTACAGCCTCCCGCAGGCGACGCACGTGACCCTCGGGCTCTACGACCAGCGAGGTCGCCTGGTCTGCACGCTGGTGGACGCGGCGGTCCCGGCCGGCGAGCAGGCGGTGGAGTGGGACGGCCGGGACGCCCGGGGCCTGCCCGCCCCCTCCGGCACCTTTGTGGTCAGGCTGGTGACAGAGCAGGGCGTCCGGACCGGCAAGGTGACGCTCACGAAATAGGCGGCGGCGCCCGCCCCCGTTCCTGGAATCACGCGGCAAGCCCCCCGCCCCCGCGCGCCGAATTCGCTGCGATCACGGACCGCCTGCCCGTGCTATACTCGCCCCGTCTTCTCCGATTTTACCAGGTCCGCGGTGCGGCCTCGCCGGCGGGAACCGACGACATTGCCGGACCGGTGTTTTCAATCTTTTGCCTGAACCGGGTTTCGGCAGGCTCCTCCCCGACATCCTCCCGCATGGAGAGTGCCCCATGGCTCGCTTTCGCTGGAATGCATCTCGCTCGCCCGGGCTGTACCTGATCCTGCTGCTGGTCGGCAGCCTCGCGCCCGCAGCTCTCGCCGCCACCGCCGATCACCTGATCGTGAGCCAGTTCGTGGTGAAGACGCGGGTCCCGTACACGACCTTCGGCAGCCCGTTCATCGCGATCACGAACCCGACGACCACCGACATCGACATGAGCGATGTCTACCTCTCCGACGCGACCTCCACGCCGTCGGTGCTCTACATCAACATCACGCTGAGCGATCCGGCCGCCGCCAGTCCGGGCGGCGGCACCGGCGGCGACTTCCATGCCCGCTTCCCCACCGGATACGTCCTGCCGGCGGGGGCGACACTGGCCGTGGCGCTCAGCGGCAGTCAGCAGTACTTCGCGGCGTACGGACGGCAGCCCGACTTCGAGCTGTTCGAGGACGGCTACCCGCCTGATGCGGTGCCGGAACTGGTGGCGGCGTTTCCCGGCTCGATCGGCGCCGGCCTCGGCGGCGGTTCCAACGTGCCGGCGCTTTCGGACCTCACCGAAAGCATCGTCCTGTACCGGTGGGACGGCGCGGGCGCCCTGGTCCAGGACCTCGACTACGTGATGTGGGGCACCAACACCTCGGTCAGGGTCGACAAGACCGGCCTGACCGTCCGGGGCGCCACCTATCTGAACGACCGCAGCGTCTCCACCCAGATCCCGGTGGCCGCGGCGGGGCCGACCTTCGGCCATGCGTTCCGCCGGGTCAGCGCCGACGAGGGCGCCGAAACGCTCACCGGCGGCAATGGCCTCACCGGCCACAACGAGACGAGCGAGAATCTCTCCACGATGTGGGGCGACATCACCGGCTCGACGCCGCCGCCCGCGCCCGCGTCGCTGTTCCCGTCGGCGCCGATCGTCACTGCGCTGGCGCAGGATGCGGCCGAGCCATACGCCGGTCTCGCGGTGACCCTGTCGGCGACACTGCTCTCCTACACTCCGCTGGCCGACGTGACCTTCCACTACAACGTCGACGGCGGCGCCTGGGCCGCCCTGAGCGGCGTCGACGGCGGCAGCGGCAGCTGGACGGCCACGATCCCGGGCCAGGCCGGGGGCACCGTCGTTGCCTGGTACTGCACCGCGACCAACAGCGCCGGCGGCGAAGCGACCTCCCCGGTGGCGGCGCCGCTTTACACCAGGGGCTGGACCGTGGCGGCGGCGCCGCCGGCGGCGGAGCTGCACAAGGCGCCGTACCTCGTCTTTTGCGGCGACCCGACGACGATGCAGGTGCTCTGGCAGGCTCCGACGACCCTGCCCTGCACGATCGACTGGGGCACCGACACCAGCTACTCGCTCGGCAGCGCGCAGACCGTGGAGTACGGGACGGACCACCAGCACGCCTGCACGCTGACTAATCTGACGCCGGACCGGCAGTACTTCTACCGGGTCACGTTCGACGGCTCACCTTACGCCGGTTCGTTCCGCACCGCGCCGCCGCTGCTGACGCAGCGGCTCAAGTTCCTCGCCTACGGCGACACGCGCACCGGCGTGGCCGTCCACAACACGATCGCCGGGCAGATGAACCACCTGGTGGAGGTCGATCCGGAGTTCCAGTCGCTGCTCGTCTCGGTCGGCGACCTCGTCTACAGCGGGGACACCGAGGCCGACTGGGACAGCCAGTTCTTCTCGGCCGCGTACCCGAACATCCGCCGACTGACGGCCGACCTGCCGTACCAGGCGTGCATGGGCAACCACGAGGGGACCGGAGTCCTGTTCACGAAGTACTTCCCGTACCCGTTCGTCGGCGCCCGCTACTGGTCGTTCGACTACGGCCCGGCACACTTCGTGATCGTGGACCAGTACGCCAGCTACGCGCCCGGCTCGGCGCAGCTTGCCTGGATCGAGAGCGACCTGGCCGCGACGACGCAGCCGTGGCGCTTCGTGGTCCTGCACGAGCCGGGCTGGAGCGCCGGCGGCAGCCACCCCAACAACACCGCGGTCCAGCAGTACCTGCAGCCGCTGTTCGTGCAGTACGGCGTGTCGATCGTCTTCGGCGGGCACAGCCACTACTACGCCCGCGCGGTCGTCGACGGCATCCAGCACCTGACCATCGGCGGCGGCGGCGCGCCGCTGTACGCGCCGGATCCCGCCTCGCCGTTCGTCGTGGCGGCGGCCCAATCCTACCACTACAGCCGGATCACGATCGACGGTCCACACCTCGGCTTCGCCGCCGTCAACGGCGCCGCCGTGCTCGACTCCTTCACCCTGGACCATCCGACCGGCATCGACGGGCCGGAGACGCCGGCATCGCCCGTCCTGCTCCACGCCGTCCATCCCAACCCGTTCAATCCGCTGACCAGCATCCGCTTCGACCTGGCGCAGGGCGGGCCGGTGCGCCTGGCGGTCTACGATGTGGCGGGGCGTCTGATCCGCACGCTGATCGACGCCGAGCGGGCCGAGGGCAGCCATGAAGCGGCCTGGGACGGCCGCGATTCGACGGGCCGTGCCGTCGGGTCGGGCAGCTATTTCGCCCGGATCGAGGCCGGGGCCCACAGCGCGACCGTGCGGATGAGCCTCGTCCGCTGACGCACGGGGGCCCTTCGCCAGGCAGTGAAAGGCCCCGCAGGCGAAACCTGCGGGGCCTTCTCTGGTCAGCGAGTCGGGCGGTTCCGGTCCGACGCGTATCGGACCGCATTGCCCGGTGCTAGAAACCACTCACATTCAGTCGTCCGCCGGTCACGCACTTGCCGGCCAAAGACGACGTGGGAACAGCGCTGCCCATCAGTGCGGCCTTGATCGTGGCCACCGACGCGCCCGGATGCGTGGAGGCGTACAGCGCCACCGCGCCCGTCACGTGCGGGCAGGCCATGGAGGTGCCGCTGTAGGAAGCGTAGCTGAAGCCGCCGTTCTTGGCCGGAATGGTGGAATAGATCGCCGAGCCGGGCGCGCCGAGGTCCACGGTGGTCAGACCGTAGTTGGAGAAGCTCGACAGGGTTCCGGTGGAGGTGATCGACGCGATCGAGATGACGTTGGCGTTGGGATAGCAGGGGGGGTAGATGGCGGTGACGTCGCTGTTGGTGGTCGCGTTGCCCGCCGCCGCGCAGAACACGATGTTCGCCTGGTTGGAGCGCTCGATCGCATCCTGCATGGACTGCAGAAATCCGCCGCCGCCATAGGAGTTGTTGGTCGCCACGATGTTCAGCCCATGGCGGCTCTTGAGATCCGTGAAGTAATCGAGGGCGAGGATGGCGTTGGTCGTGGCGCCGCCGTTCTTGCCCAGGAACTTTCCGGAGATGATCTGGACGTTCCAGCAGACCCCGACCACGCCCAGAGCGTTGCCGCCCTTGGCGCCGATCGTGCCGGCGACGTGGGTCCCGTGATCATCCGCCGGACCGTCATAGATCGTGTTGTTGTTGGCTTCGAAGTCCCAGCCGTGGATGTCGTCGATGTAGCCGTTGCCGTCGTTGTCGATGCCATCTTCCGGGTCATAGGGATTCGTCCAGACCTGACCGGCCAGTTCGGGGTGGGTGAACATGATGCCTTCATCGATTTCACCCACGAAGACGGTCGCCGATCCGATATGTCCCGCCAGCCACGCTTCACCCGCCTGGCAACCGTACTGATTGGCCGGCGTGGTGGCGTCGCCGTACATGCCCCACAGAGATCCGTTGGTGTAGTATGTGTCGTTCGAGACTTCTTCGTGGTAGCAGTAGAAATTCGGCTCGGCGTATTCGACGCCGGGACGGGAGTTCAGCGCGCTGACCGCGGCGGGCACCCCCATCGGCGTACGCACGATCGTGAGGCCCTCGAAGTCGCCGCTGTTCTTCATCGCATGGGTCAGGATGCGGGAGCCGACAACGCCCCGCACCGCGCCCAGCGCCGCGCCGCGATCGGCGGCCGAGGCGTCGGCCGCGAACTTCACGATCACTTCGCCGGCGACATACTCGGGACGCGGGCCATCGTAGCCGACGCTTTCGAAGGCCGCGGCCTTCTCCACGGTCGTCGGCTGGGTCGGCCCGGCCTCCTTTTCGCACCCCACCATCGCCATCATCGCGAGGACCAACAGCAATCCACTCACGATGCTGCCGCAACGCGCAGTCCTTCTCAACATGTCCGGGCCCCTTCCAGTGGTTTCGTGGGCGACTTCTCGGTGGCTGCCCGAGAACCGGTGGTTGATGGCGAGGTTCCATCGACTCCTGGGTCCCACCACTCCGCAACTGGCGAGGTGGAATGAGCATAATCTGGCTTCGCGAGCGACTGCAAGAATTCTGTCAGATAACTTGAATTATTATTACAATCTGATGGTGAACATCAGCGTCAAAATCGCCAGGCCCCCATGGGCCGCGGCGGCCGTCAGTGGGGCGAAGCCACCGGCGTGGTCAACGCTGTAGCCATTTGCCCCTTTGCTGTGCCCGGCCGCGAATCTTTCCTATAGCTGATGCGGTGAAGGATCTGGTTTGATCTGACAAGCATCGAATATTTCGTTTTCACCCATTTTGCACCAGAAAGACGGGACCACCATGGCCGAACCGATGCTGATCGCCCGGAATGCCACCACGCAGTGCCTGCTGCTGCCGGGCCTGGCCAACCGCCACGGCCTGATCACCGGCGCCACCGGCACAGGCAAGACCGTTACGCTGCAGGGACTGGCCGAAGGGTTCTCCAACCTCGGCGTGCCGGTGTTCATGGCAGATGTCAAAGGCGATCTCGCTGGCATCAGCCAGCGCGGTGCGGTGAGCGACGGGCTCGCGGCCGTTCTCAAGAGCCGGGGGCTCGACCTGCCTGAGCCGAATGCCTGCCCCACCACGCTGTGGGACGTGTTCGGCGAGCAGGGTCATCCGGTGCGCGCCACCGTGAGCGACATGGGTCCGCTGCTGCTGGCGCGCATGCTCGACCTGAACGACACCCAGGCCGGCGTGCTCAACCTGGTCTTCAGGATTGCTGACGACAACGGCCTGCTGTTGCTCGACATGAAGGACCTGCGCGCCATGCTGCAGTACATGGGCGACAACGCCAGGCTCTTCACCACCGAGTACGGCAACATCAGCGCCGCCAGCGTGGGCGCCATCCAGCGCGGCCTGATGCAGATCGAGCAGCAGGGCGGCGACCGGTTCTTCGGCGAGCCCATGCTCAACATCCAGGACTTCATGCAGACCGTGGGCGGCAAGGGCGTGGTCAACATCCTGACCGCAGACAAACTCATGAACGCACCGCGGCTCTACGCGACGTTCCTGCTCTGGATGCTCTCCGAACTCTTCGAGCAGCTCCCCGAAATCGGCGATCCGGAAAAGCCCGGGCTCGTCTTCTTCTTCGACGAAGCCCACCTGCTGTTTGACGAGGCGCCCAAGATCCTGATCGAGCGCATCGAGCTGGTGGTGCGCCTGGTGCGCTCCAAGGGCGTGGGCATCTATTTCGTGACGCAGAACCCGCTGGACATCCCCGACAGCGTGCTCGGCCAGCTCGGCAACCGCGTGCAACACGCGCTGCGCGCCTTCACCCCGCGTGACCAGAAAGCCGTGAAGGCCACCGCGCAGACCATGCGACCCCGGGCAGGCCTCGACATCGCAGCCGCCATCACCGAGCTTGCGGTGGGCGAAGCACTGGTGAGTTTTCTGGACCCCAAAGGCAGCCCCAGCGAAACCGAGCGCGCCTATGTGCTGCTGCCCGGCAGCCAGCTTGGCCCCATCACCGATGCGCAGCGCCAGCAGCTGCTGCAAGGCTCGCTGGTGGCCGGCGTGTACGAAAAGACGGTGGATCGCGAAAGCGCCTACGAGATCATCAAGAGCCGCACCGCGTCGGCCCAGCCCGCCGCCCCCGCCGAGGACGGCAAGCCGACGGCGCCCCGCCTGCCCGGCACGGCCCAGACACCGGCCGGCAGCGGCGGTATCGGTGGTGTGCTCAACGAAACCCTGTTCGGCCGTACCGGCCCGCGCGGCGGCCAGTACGACGGCCTGGCGCAGATCATGGCCAAGACCGCGGCACGCAGCGTGGCCAGCGGCCTGGGCCGGCAACTGGTGCGGGGGATTCTGGGGGGGTTGATGGGCGGGAAGCGTTG
>CAVSZB010000008.1:0-467011 GCA_963732385.1 uncultured bacterium
GGCGGGGAGTTCGCCGGCAGGACGGAGTGAGTTCCTTGCTATCTCCTGACGCAGGAGTGTCCAGTGGCAGTATGATAACAGCCGGTTTCGGTGATTGTTTGACCGCAGGAGTCGCACAGCACCCGGTCCTTGTCCGTTGGCTATGGCGAGTTAGTCACGGGAAGTGTCGAAGGGCGGGGGCAGATCACACCGGCGATGACTTTCTACCCTTCAGCAGATCATCGTCCCGGATTCAGTGGTGCACCGCCAGACCCGGAAATGGACATGTCCAGGAAGGAAGGGAATTGTTGGACAGCTTCTCGTCGATCCAGAGACGGGACGGCCCCGCGGATCTCTCGGTGGTCGTAGTCATCCCAGCCAAGAACGAGGCGGCCAACATTCGGACCTGTCTGGAGGCCATCGCGGCCCAGGACTATCCGCCCGAACTGGTCCGGGTAGTGGTTGTCGACAACGGCTCCACCGACGATACTCAAGAGTTGGCCGCCGGGGCCGGCGTCACCGTCCTGCTGGACCCCGAGTCGACTATCGCCGGCCTGCGCAATCGGGGCGCGGCCGCCTACGAAAGCGACGTCCTGGCTTTCCTCGATGCGGACATGATCCCCTCCCCCGGTTGGCTGTGGGAGGCTATTTCCGTCCTGAAAGAAAATGGCGTGGGCGCCGTCGGAGGGATGCTGGACATCCCGGACGACGCACCCTGGGTCGAGCGCGCCTGGTGCCTGAACCGTCGCACGAAGCCGCAGAAGGCGGAATTCCCCTGGCTGCCATCCGGGAACCTGCTGATCGAACGTGCGGCGTTCCGGCAGGTCGGGGGCTTCGACGCGAACCTCACGACCTGCGAGGACGTGGACATCAGCGCCCGGCTGCGGCGGGCTGGCTACCGGCTGATGTTCGTTCGGAGCGCCACGGTGGTTCACACCGGCGAGTCGAAGTCCATCGTCGCTATGTTCCGGAAGGAATTGTGGCGCGGCAAGAACAGCATCGGCCGGATCGGTGGCCTGCGCGAGAACCCGCGGGAGGCCGCCAGCATCCTGATCCCGGTTGTCCAACTCGTCCTGCTGTTGCTGCCGCCGGTCCTCCTCCTGGCGGGCCGGCCGCTGGCGGCGGCCGTCAGCCTGGCCCTGCCCTTGGGGCTGCCGGCCCTGCGGGCGGCGCTGATCAGCGTCAAGCTGAGCACGATCCGGCACTACTTGCCCCTGGTCGGGGTCTGGTACATTTACTACCTGGCCAGAGCCATCGCCGTGGTCTATCGGTGACTGTCCCCGCGCATCCCGAGGGAGTCCCATGGTGAATTGGAAGGAACGGCTTTACTACAACTCCCCGGGCTGGCTGCAGGACCTGGCGGTCTCGACCATGGGCCTGCAACTGCGGCGGCGGCGATACGGCCCCGCGGGACGGACCTTCTCGGAACTTCTGGACCGCACGCAGCGCCTGTCGGCAGCCGAGTTGGAGAATCTGCAGCGGGAGAGCTTCGCGGATCTCGTGAGGTTCGCCCTGGACCAGGTGCCCTTCTACCGGGATCTGGTGCGCCGGGATCCTTCGCTGGGGGACCGGCCGCCTTCCCTGGACGACATCGCACGCCTCCCTATCATCGACAAGGGCATGCTCCGGGAGACGCCGGAGAGATTCCACGCCGAACGAGGCTCCTATCGGGGCCCCGTGTTCTCCCTGGGCACCAGCGGCACCAGCGGCACGCCGCTCAAGCTGCTCTGCGACAGCCCTGCCCGGCAGCGGCACTACGCCTTCTGGACGCGGTTGAGGCGGCAGAACGGGATTCCGGACGGTGCGCTGCGGGCCACCTTCTTCGGCCGCGTAATCCTTGCCCCCGACGCGGAGACGCCGCCCTTCTGGCGCCGCGACCGTGCCCAGAACATCCTGCTCTTCTCGTCCTACCACCTGGCCGAGCGGAACCTGCCCCATTACTACCGGAAGCTGTGCGAGGTCGCGCCCCGGGAGATCATTGGCTATCCCTCCAGTCTCTACCAGGTGGCCCGTTACATCGTGCGGGAAGGATTGCCCTTTCCCGCCCCCCGGGTCGTCTTTACGACCGCCGAGACGCTGCTCGCGCAGCAGCGCGCGACTATCGGGGAGGCCTTCGGCGCCCCGGTCATCGACCAGTATGGCTGCACCGAGATGGTGATCTTCGCGGCCCAATGCGTCCATGGCGGATACCATCTGCATCCGGAACATGGATACCTGGAGATCTTGGACGACCGGGACCGGCCCGTGGGGCCGGGCGAGACGGGCTCCGCAGTCTGCACCGGTTTCCTGAACCGAGCCATGCCCCTGATCCGGTACCGCCTGGGGGACCGCCTGATGGCCGGCTCCGGGTCCTGCCCCTGCGGTTCAGCCTTTCCCCTGCTCGGCGGCATCGAGGGTCGCCTGGACGACGTCCTGCTGACGGTCGACGGCCGTCCCCTGACCCGGCTGGACCCGGTGTTCAAGACGCTGGGCGGCATCGCCGAGGCCCAGATCATCCAGCAGGAGAGAGACCTGCTGGTGGTCAGACTGGTGCCCGACGGCGTCTTCGACGAGGCCGGCGAACGCGCCCTCATCGGCGAGCTGCAGAAACGCGCGGGACGGGGCATGCGAATTCGGATCGAACAAGTGGCCGAGATACCCAAGGACAGGAACGGGAAATTCCGGGCGGTCATCTCCCGGCTTTCCTGAGGCAGAGAACCGGAGAAAGCCGCTTGCGAAAATCGTCCCCAGCGAATCCCGGACCGATACCCGTCCTGCACGTGGTGCACTGGCCCCGTAGCGGGATCACCTCGTTCCTGAAGAATCTGGTCCGGTTCGCGGATCCGGATTCCTTCGCGCACAGCATCGCTTTCCTCCTGGCCGAGCAGGAGGAACTCGCCTGGTTCGCACGGCGCTGCCCCGCCGCGATGGACCTGGGGTTCGGCCGCGATCCGCTGCGAGCCCTACGGCGACTTGCGGCGCTGGTCAACCGGCCGGATGCCGCGTTGGTCCACACCCATTCCTTCCAGCCCGGCGTCTGGGCGCGGCTCTTCGGGAGCCGGGGCCGTGCGGCGGTCCTGTCGACGATCCACAGTCCCTATCCCTACTTTCTGGGGCGCACTCTCCCGGACCGGATCAAGGCGCAGATCGAGACCACCTCCATCAACCGCGCCGGACGCCCCGTGGTGGCTATCTCGGAGGCGGTTCAGAGGCATCTGTTGGCGAATACCGACATTGACCCCAGACTGATCCGGGTCGTCCGGAATGGACTCGATACCATGGCCCCCGAGGCGGAACCAGCGCCAGACCTGGCGCTGCCGGGGGCATCCGGCCGGGCGACCGATGCCCGCACGGTGATCGCCGTTGCCAGGCTGAGCCGCGAGAAGGGGGTGGACATCCTCCTGCAGGCGTGGCCCGAAGTCGTCAGGGCTCACCCGCGGCTGCGGCTGGTGGTCGTCGGTGACGGCCCGGAGGCGGACGCCCTCCATGAACTGGTCCGCAGGACGGGCAGCGGGGAGTCGGTGACCTTCGCCGGCTACCGGCCGGAGGTGTCCTCCTGGCTGGCCGGCGCCGACGTGTTCGTCAATCCATCGCGTTTCGAAGGGCTGTCCATGAGCATCCTGGAGGCTCAGGTGGCCGGAGTGCCGGTCGTCGCCACCGCCGTGGGCGGGGTGCCAGAGATCATCCGGGACGGCGAGACCGGGACCCTGGTCGAGTCCGAGAATCCGGCCGCTCTGGCGGCGGCCATCGGAGCGGTCCTGGCCAGGCCGGAAGAGGCCCGGCGGATGGCCGAGGCGGGACGCCGCCGCGTCGCGGTCGAATTCGATATCCGTCGGACCGTCCGCAGCTACGAGGAAATCTACCGTGAGGTCCTGGCCGCGCCCGACGGCCGCTGCCCGAACGGAGGCGCCGGGACATGACCCAGGACCGGGACACGTGCCGGGACGACCACACCATCGAACTGATGGCCGTGGGCGACATGTGCTTTTCCGACCACCCGCTCTGCGCGGGTTTCGGCGTGGGCGCGCACATCGCCAGGAAGGGGTTCGACTTTCCGTTCGGGGGCGTGGCGGACGTGCTGGCGAGGGCCGACGTGGTCATCGGCAACCTGGAAACGAGCCTGGCGAAGGGGGGGGCGGGGCCGGCCGCCTTCCGCAGCGATCCCCGCGTGGCGGCGGCCCTGGCCCGGAACCACTTCGACCTGGTAACCGTGGCCAACAACCACTCCCTGCAGCAGGGCGAGGCTGCGTTCAGCGAGACGGTCAAGCACCTGCGGAACTCCGGCGTCGGGCCAGTGGGGCTGCACGCCCGGGGGGATTTCTCCTGTCGGCCGGAGTTCGTTGAGGCGCAGAGCCAGACCCTGGCCTTCCTGGGCTATTCGTTCACCGACGAAAATTTCCATCCCGCCGCCGAGGGCTACGCCCGCGGCGAGCCGGAACGAGTTTTCGCCGATGTGGCCCGGCTGGCGACTGAAGTGGACCACGTCGTGGTGGCCTGCCACTGGGGAGTGGAACTGGCTGAGGATCCGCCGCCGGGCGTCGTGGCCCTGGGCCGGGGCATCATCGACGCCGGGGCTCGGGTCGTGCTGGGCCACCATCCGCACGTCTGGCAGGGTGTCGAAGATTACCGCCACGGCGTGATCTTCTACAGCTTGGGGGATTTCATCTTCGACCTGGCCTGGTGCCGGAAGTGCCGGGAAACCGGGTTGGCCCGGATCCGGCTGGCCAGGGGGCGGCCGCCGACCTGGGAGGTCGTGCCCGCAGTCATCGACCGTCAGCACCGGCCCGCGCCAGTGGTCGGACCGGCCGGGCAGCGGTGGCTGGCTCGGCTGCAGGAGCGCTCGGCCCGCGTCGCCGGGCTCGTCGCCGGGCTTCCCGGGGAACAGCCCTCGCCCGAGTTCCTGGCCCGCGTCCGGGCCAGGACAGTGGTCAATCAGCGCGCCAAGGTTCTCCACGTGCTGCGGAACTTCCATCGCCTGGGGCCCGGGCGCTTCTGGGGATTGGCCCGCGAGCAGGTGAGGGCCCGAATCGGCGCCTCGAGCTGCGATCCTGCGGTCGTGGCCATGGGGGACCGTGCGCCGCAAGCGGAGCCCATCAAAGTCCTCTACTGCATCGACGCGCTCGTGCGCGGCGGCACCGAACTGCAGCTCCTCGGGCTGATCAAACGTCTGGACCGCCGCCGGTTCAGTCCCTACCTCCTGACGATCCGGCCCTCCCCCGCTGAGCTGACGCCGGACGACTGTCCCCACCTGGCGTGGCAAGTGCCGCGGCTGCTCTCCCTGCGCGGGGTACGCGCAATGGCGCGGCTGGTCGGGATTCTGCGCCGGGAGGATTTCCGGGTCGTACAAACCTTCTTCCAGGATTCAACGATATTCGGCGGGACCGCGGCCCGTCTGGCCGGCGTGCCCGTACGGCTGGCCTGCTTCCGGGACCTGGGGTTCTGGCGCACGCGCGGTCAGACCCTGCTGCTGCGCCGGGTCTACCCCATGATGACCGGCTTTTTGTGCAACGCTGACGTGGTCAAGCGGCACGTCGTGGCGCAGCACGGGCTGCGGCCTGATCGCGTCGACGTGGTCTACAATGGGATCGACACCGCGGCGCTGCCTTGGGTGGACCATGCCGGGCCCACCCTGCACGTGGGCATCGTGGGGAACCTGACTCGCCGGGTCAAGCGGACGGACCTGTTCATCCAGGCGGCCGCGGCGATCGCCCGCCGGCCGTCGGGCGAAAGCGTGACCTGGCACGTCGTCGGGGACGGAGGACTGAGGGCCGAGTACGAGGCGCTGGCCCGCGCCGAGCGCATCGCCGACCGGGTGGTCTTCGCCGGTCGCATTGCCGATGTCGCCGCGTACCTGGAGCGACTCCAGGTCGGAGTGCTTTGCTCGGATTCGGAGGGATTCAGCAACGCGCTGCTCGAGTACATGCTCAAAGGGTGCGCCTGCGTGGCCACCGATGTCGGAGGCAACGCGGAGGCTGTTCGGCACGGTCGAACCGGACTGCTGGTGCCGCCGGGAAACGCCGCGGCCCTCGCCGAAGCCCTGGAGAAACTGATAGTGGACACGGCCCTGCGCCGGGAGCTGGCGCGGCAGGCCCGCGCCTTCGCCGAAGCGGGTTTCGACTGGGAGAAATGCGTGGCCGGACACGAGGCGATCTACCTCGGCGAGTGACCCTGGGCAGGAGCGGAAATGGCGCGATTCCCGAATTTCCTGGTGAGGAGTTTCTTCGAACCCCTGTGGGACGTGTACGAAGGCAGTGTGCGCCTGAAGACCCTGCGCAGCCTGCGGCGGACGCAGTTCCACTCGCCAGAGCGGATCCGGGCGGAGCAGGACCGCATGCTCGCGCTCATCGTCGGCCACGCGGTCCGGACCAGCCCCTTCTACCGCCGCCGCTTCGCTGAGGCGGGGATAGACCCTGCGGCCGTCCATTCGATCGCGGACCTGGACGGCCTGCCGCTCCTGACGAAATCCGACATTCGTGCCCACCTGGACGAGATCCTCTCTGGCGACTACGAGAAGGGCGTCCTGATCGGGGCCAAGACCGGCGGTTCCACGGGCGTGGCCTTGCAGATCTACTGCGATGTCCGGGGCGTGCAGGTGCGCAAGGCTGCGGCGTTGCGCTCGGACGAGTGGTCGGGCTGGCGGCTGGGCGAACCCCTGGCGGCGGTCTGGGGCAATCCGCCGGTACCGGTCACGTTCAAGAACCGACTGCGCGCCCTCTGTAAGGACCGCCTGATCTACCTGGACACCATGAGGATCGACGGTCCGGCAATCGATACCTTTGTCGCGCAGTGGCGCGTGCTGCGCCCGGGCTTGCTCTTCGGGCACGCGCACTCGCTATTCATCCTGGCGGAGAACCTGCTCGGGCGTGGCATCTCGATCCGCCCGCGGGGTATCGTGGCCACGAGCATGATGCTCATTCCCTCTGAGCGGCGGGTGATCGAGGAGGCCTTCGGTTCGAAGGTGACCAACCGTTACGGTTGCGAGGAGGTGAGCCTGATCGCCTGCGAGTGCGAGGAGCACCGCGGGCTGCACCTGAACGCCGATCACAACATCGTGGAGTTCCTGCGCGACGACGGGACGCCCTGCCGGCCCGGGGAGGACGGCCGGCTGGTGATCACCGAGCTGGTCAACTTCGGCATGCCGATGATCCGCTACGATGTCGGCGACCGCGGCGTGCCCGCCGATCGCCTCTGCCCCTGCGGACGCGGGCTGCCCCTGATGGAGTCGGTCACAGGCCGGACGGCCGATTTCCTGGTGGCCGAGCAGGGCTACCGGGTGGCAGGAATCTCGATCATCGAGAACTCCCTGACTCGGATCCCGGGTCTGCGCCAGATGCAGATTGTGCAGGACAGGGCCGACCACCTGCTGGTGAACCTCGTTGCCAGCGGGGATTACACCGCTGAGTCGGGGGGCGAACTCGTGGCCTCTCTCCGGAGAATACTGGGTGCGGGAATGCAGGTGGACTTGAACTTGGTAGAGGGCATTCCCCAAGAGAAGTCCGGGAAATATAGGTTCACAAAGTGTCTGATCTGACGACTGTCCGAGCAGGCAGGAGCCCGGAACGGCATCCCGCCGGTTTCTGCGAGTAAACCATCAAATCATCGAGCTGCCGGATCAAAATTCGCCCGAAGGACCGTAGCGGGCGCGGGTTCCGTCTCGTAAGCCGGGTTTCCGGACCATTTGCAACGGATCGATTATGATTGTAGCTAGTTGCCAATTGGCCAGAGGGCAGCGACATCGCAGATCAACCCGCTACGCCAGCAGACGATAATCAGAAGACCAGGTAATTCTTGTTCGATCGGATCGGGCACCGGGGGAGTGGTTCCGATAGATACTCTTGCGAAGATCGAATCCGCGCTGCGTGGCCGGCCCGGGGTGGGTGCGGTCGCGGCGTCGTTGACCTCCGGCCGTGTGGCGGTGTTCGTCACCTCCGCGGCGGGGAGCGCCAGGCCGGACGCGGTCGCCCTGCGGGATTTCCTGGCCGGCGAGTTTCCCAACCGGGAATTCGCGACCGATGCGATCTTTATCGACACCCTTCCATTGACTTCCATCCAGCGGGGCATGGTCCTGCAGTCGGTGGCCACTCCGGGCACGGGCGTGGCCGTCGGCCAGCTGGTCGGGGACATTGCGGGCGACCTCGACTCCGAGACCCTGGCCGCCGCCTGGCTGGATCTCGTGCGCCGGGAACCGGTCCTGCGTACCCGGTTCGTCCTGGCCGACGAGGACGACTTCCGGCAGGAGTTCGTAGCCGGCCCGGTGCCGCAGCCGGTCGCCGAGGACTGGACGCGGCAGCCGGCCGTCGAGCAGGAGGAGCGGTTTGCCGCCCTGCTGGAGGCCGAACGGCGGCAGGGGTTCGCTTCGGACTCGCCGACGATGATTCGCCTCCGGATCCTGCGCTTGGCCAGGGCCCGCTTTCGGCTCCTGTGGACCTTCCACAACGCGGTGCTGGACGAATGCTCGCTGGGGCTGCTGCTGGAGCGACTGGGCGAGCTGTACGAGACGAGTCGGGCCGGCGCCGGCGCGCCCGCCGGCGAAGAGGTGAATGCCTTCGCCCGCTTCATCTGTCGGCGGATCGCCGCCGACCCCGCGCCCGCTCGCGGTTTCTGGCAGAAGGCCATGGCCGGGATCGGTGCGCAGGCCGAGCTCCTGTACGAGCAGCACATATCCCGTGACGGCGTCATGGCGGCGCCAGGGAGGCTGGAGACGGCCCTGACGAAGAAGTCCACGGCGGCGCTGCGGAAATTCGCCGCCGAACGGGACATGGGTCCGCGGACCTTGGCGTTGGCGGCCTGGTCGTTGGTCCTGCACCAGCATTCCGACACGGCGGACATCCTCTTCGGGAGCGCCAGGGCCTGCCGCGGAGCGAACGAGGGCGATGCCCGGATGATCGGCATGGCGGTCAACACCGTCCCCTTCCCGGTGAGGATTGATCCGCAGGAGACCGTCGGGGATTTCCTGACCCGCGTCCGGGGCCTCGACCGCAGCGTCGCGGCCCACGAGGAACTCCCCTTGGACGAGATCCACCGCGCGAGCGAGGTCCGCAGCGGCGAGAGGCTGTTTGAGACGCTGCTGGCGCACCACGCGGCCGAGCTCGGGGCCGGTCTGGGTCCGGACCATCCCCTGCGCGGCGAGTACCGCTACCTGGGCCAGACCACGCTGCCCCTGCTGGTTGCGGTCTACGAGGGTCCGCGGACGCGTCTCTGCCTGGACTACGCCCCTGACCGCCTCGCCGAGCAAGTGGCTCGGTCACTGCTGGACCGTTTCGAACGACTGCTTGGCTCGCTGCCCCGTCTGGCGGGCGTCCGTGTGGGCGAGGTTCCCGCGGTCTCCGCCGCCGAGGCCGCCCAGCTAGACGAATGGAACGCCACGGAGAGGGACTACCCGCTGGGGGGCGAGGTGCTGCACGCCCTCTTCGAACGCTCGGTCGATGCCCATCCTGACCGGGTAGCGGTCAGCGCCGGCGCTCGGCAGCTGACCTTCCGCGAGCTGGACGAGAGGGCCAACCGGCTGGCCCACTATCTGCGGTCCCGCGGGGTCGGGCCCGACGTGCCGGTCGGCCTGGTCCTCGAGCGGTCCCTGGAGATGATGGTGGCCGTCTTCGGTGTGCTGAAGGCAGGTGGCCTGTTCATGCCCCTGGACGCGGACCACCCGCAGGAACGCATCAAACGCATTCTGGAGGAATCCGGGACTCGCCTGGTGCTGACCCAGGAGTCGCTGCGCGAGAAGGCCGGGGATGCGATCGGGAGCCTCTGCCTGGACAGCGAGTGGGACGCCGTGGCGACGTTCCCCGCCGACCGACCGGTCTGCATGGTCCGGCCGCAGGACGGGGCGTATGTGCTGTACACGTCCGGCTCGACGGGGAATCCGAAGGGCGTCATCATCGAACACCGCGCCATCGTCAACCACAGCATGTGGATGGCGGAGAACTACGCCCTGACCGGGCAGGACGCGGTGCTGCAGAAGACGCCCTATACGTTCGACGTGGTGATGTGGGAATTCTTCGTCCCCCTGGAAGCCGGCGCCAGGCTGGTCATGGCCGAGCCGGGCGGACACAAGTCGACGACGTACCTGGTGGACACGATCAACGAGCACGGGATCACCCTGATCCATTTCGTCCCTTCGATGCTCCACCTGTTCCTGGCCGATCCCCGGGTTCGCACCTGCACATCGCTGAAGACGGTGCTCTGCAGCGGCGAGGCCCTGTCCAAGGAGTTGGAGGCCCGGTTCTTCGAGACCCTGCCCGGCGTCGGGCTGCACAACCTCTATGGGCCGACCGAGGCCGCGGTCAACGTCACCGTCTGGGAGTGCCGGCCGGACGATGCTCTGGCGGCCGTTCCCATCGGCAAGCCGGTTCCTAACACCCGGCTCCACATCCTCGATGGGCGCATGCGCCCACGTCCGATCGGAGTGGCCGGCGAACTGTTCATCGGTGGCGTCCAGGTGGCTCGGGGCTATCTGAACCGCGCCGACCTGACCGCCGAGCGCTTCCTGCCCGACCCGTTCGGAAAGCCGGGGGACCGGCTGTACCGGACCGGCGACCTGGCGCGCTTCCGGTCCGATGGGAACGTCGACTTCCTGGGCCGGAACGATTTCCAGGTCAAGGTAAGGGGGCTGCGCATCGAGCTGGGCGAGATTGAGACCGTTCTGCTGGCCCATCAGGACATCCTGCATTGCGTGGTCGTGGTCGTCTGCCCGACGGCCGACGATCAGCGGATCGTCGCCTATGTGGTCCTCCGGCAGGGGGCCGCCACGGACGCGGCGGAGTTACGTGCCCACGCACGCTTGCGCCTGCCGGAGTACATGGTGCCCCAGCACATCGCAGTCCTGGAAACGATGCCCATGACCTCCAGCGGCAAGGTGGACCGCAAGGCTCTGCCGGCGTTGGAACTGAAGCGCTCCGGGCTGGGCGGGTCGGTCGAGACCGCGGAGTCGGAGCTGGAGAACTTCCTGGTCGATCGCTGGCGCCACCTGCTGGGCGTGGACCAGGTCGGCGTCCGCGACCGGTTCTTCGAATTGGGGGGCACCTCGCTGAAGGCCCTCCAGTTCATCGCCTGGCTGGGCGGGGAACTGGGCGAGCCGGTCCCCGTCGCCAGCTTCTTCTCCGCGCCCACGATCGAGGGGATCGTCGGGGCCCTGGAGGCCGATCACGCCGACGCCCTGCGGCGGCGATTCCCCGGCCACCGGTTCGGGGCCGCAGCTGAAGGGAAGCCGGTTGGGACAGGGAGCGACGGGGACGGCATCTTTGTGGCCGGCGACATCGCGGTCATCGGGATGGCCGGCCGCTTCCCCGGCGCCGCGGACGTGGACGCCTACTGGGAGCTCCTGCGGGACGGAGTCGAGGCCCTGCGCCGGGCGACCGACGAGGAACTGCTCTGGGAGGGCGTGCCCGAGGAGGAGTTCACCGACGAGGACTACGTACGGAGCTACTTCAGCGCCGACGACCTGGACGCCTTCGACGGGGAGTTCTTCGGTTACCAGCCCCGGGAACTCCAAAGGATGGATCCTCAGCACCGCCTGTTCCTGGAACTGGCCTGGGCCGCGCTGGACAACGCCGGCTACGCCCGCGCCCTGGACAGCGGCGAGAACCGGATCGGCGTCTTCGGCGGCATCGCCCGGGACGCTTACGTCCAGCACTACGTGACCCGGCACCCGGACACGGCCGGGGCGCTGGGCGACTTCCAGACGAACATCGGGAACGACAAGAACTTCCCGGCCACGCGCGTCGCCTATCGGTTCAACCTCAAGGGCCCGGCGGTGAACGTGCAGACGGCTTGCTCCACCTCCGGGACCGCTCTGCACCTCGCCTGCCAGAACCTCCGGCTGGGCGAGTGCGACCTCGCGGTGGTCGGCGGTTGTCGGGTGTTGGTGCCCACGAAGTACGGTTACCGCTACGTCGAGGGCAGCGCACTCTCGTCCAGCGGGCGACTTTACGCCTTCGACAGCCGGGCGACGGGCATGGTGCGCGGCAGTGGCGGTGCCTTCCTGGTCGTCAAACGGATGGCCGACGCCCTGCGCGACGGGGACTGCGTGCGCGGAGTCATCAGGAGCACTGCCGTCAACAACGACGGTGGCGACAAGGCGGGCTTCACCGCCCCGAGCGTGACGGGGCAGGCCCAGGTGATCGACCTGGCGCTGCGGCGCGCTCAGGTGGATCCCGATTCGATCGGCTATGTCGAGGCCCACGGCACGGCGACATCCCTGGGCGACCCGATCGAGGTCCTGGCCCTCACGAAGGCTTTCCGCCGGCACACATCGCGCACCGGCTTCTGCCGGCTGGGCACGGTGAAACCGAACATAGGGCACCTGGACGCTGGCGCCGCGGTGGCGGGGATCATCAAGACCCTGCTGGCCATGGAGCGCGGCCTGATCCCGGCCTCGCTGAACTACGAGAGCCCGAACCCGGGCATCGATTTCGCCAAGAGCCCCTTCCTGGTGGCGGACCGGGCTGTTCCCTGGGACCCGCCGGCTGGCCATCCCCGGCGGGCCGGCGTGAGTTCCTTCGGCCTGGGGGGCACCAACTTCCATGCGATCCTCGAGGAGGCGCCCACGACGACCTCTTGCGCCGGGTCTGACGGGCGGGATGGTCCGTTGCTGGTGCTGCTCTCGGCTGCCTCGGAGACCTCGCTCAACGCCAATCTCTTCGGCCTGGCGGAATACCTGGCTCGGCACGAGGACCTCGAACTGGCCGACGTGGCCTACAGCCTGGCCACATGTCGTCCGGCCCTGGCCCACCGCGCTTTCGCCGTGAGCGAGGGAGGCGCCTTCGGTGAAAGGGAACTGGGCGAGGTCTGCCGCGTCGGGCCCGATCACCGGGCCGGGTTGTTGGCTTTCCACCTGCCGGCCTCGGTGCCGGGGGCGCCGGCCCTGCTGGAATCCTTTCTGGCGGGGTTCGACGGAATGGCCGGTCCGCTCGAGGAGGCCTGGCGGGCCCTGTGGCCGCGGCGCCCTTGGCCCGGGCCGGCGCAGCTCGCCGCTTCGGTGGCCGGACTGCCGGAGGGTCCAGAAGCGTCGTTCCTGTTGCAGTATGTCCTGGGGCGCTACTGGCTCGCCCTGGGGGTACGGCCCGCGTCGGTTTCCGGATCCGGAGCCGGGGCCGTGGCTGCTTCCTGTCTGGCCGGCGAACTGCCGCTCGGCGAGGCGGTCGGGCGGTTGTTCCCCCCTGCGGGGGATCTCCGCGGCGGAACGTTCGCTGCCGCCGCCTCGCGCGTGGCGGAAGACGCCGTGGATCGGTTCGTGCTCACCCTGGGAACCGTCGCCGAAGACGGGGGGATCGTGGCGCTCCCGCCCGCGGCCGGGGTGGAGGCCGTGCAGCGCGCGGTCGCCCTCGCGACCGGCCACCTGTGGGTCCACGGGGCGGATATCGACTGGAACGCCTACCACGCGGGCAGGCCGGTCCGTCGGGTGCCGCTGCCCCCGTTCCGCTTCCACCGCCGTCGGCACTGGCTGGACCTGCCCGGCGTGGGCCCCAGGCTGGTGACCCTGGCCGCGACCGACAAGGAGACCCTGACGGACACCGCCGGACGGTTGTCCGCCTACCTGAAGAAGCGGCCGCAGACCGACCTGGGTGATCTGTGCAGCCGCGGTGACGCGGCCGGCGATGCCTGCCGGATCGCTTTCGTCTCCCTCGGCAGCCACGAGACCGCCCGGATCTTGGACGATCCCGCTTCGCATCCGACCTGCCTGGCGTACACCGCCGGGCCGCCCGCACCGGTCGCCTTTCTGCTCCCTGGCGGGGGGGCGCAGTACCTGCAGATGGCGCGGGGCCTGTACGACCGCTTCGGCGAGTTCCGCGCGGAGATCGACACGGGCCTGGCCCTGTTCGCCTCCCGGACTGGCCACGACCTGAAGCGGGACTGGTTCGCCGCGGACCATGAGCGGGAGTGGGCCTCCGGGCAGATGCAGCGGCCCTCGGTCCAGTTGCCGGCCATCTTCATCCTGGAGATCGCCCTGGCCCGGCTTTGGCAGTCTTGGGGACTACGACCGGCGGCGCTGCTCGGACACAGCCTGGGCGAGAACACGGCCGCCTGCCTGTCCGGCGTGATCGGCTACAACGACGCTTTAGGCCTGGTCACGCTGCGGGGGCGCCTGTTCGAGAAGACGGAGCCCGGCAGCATGCTGAGCGTGCCCCTCTCGCCCGCGGAGGTAGCCCCCTATCTAGGAGACCGGCTGGACCTGGCAACGATCAACGCGCCGCAGATGTGCACGATTTCGGGGCGGACGGCGGACATCGAGGCCCTCCTGGACCAGTTCGCCGCCTCGGACATCGACGCCCAGCGCATCCCGATCACGACGGCGCCGCATTCCCGCCTCCTGGACCCGGTGCTGCAGGAGTTCGGGGATTATCTGCGGAGCATCGAACTGAAGAAGCCGGCGATCCCCTTCCTGTCCAACGTCACCGGCGACTGGATCACAGACGAACAGGCCACCGACCCCGAGTACTGGGTCCGGCACCTGCGCAGCCCGGTCCGCTTCGCCGACTGCGTGAACCGACTGGCGGAACGGAATTGTTTCGTGGTCATCGAAACAGGTCCGGGCAAGACCCTCGGCTCGTTGCTGCGGGCCCAGAACGAGGCACTCGGCGCTCGCTCCGTGCCCACCCTGCGGAACGCTCGGGAGGAGGCGGAGGACCGCACCTTCCTGCTGCGCGGGATTGGGCGCCTGTTGTCCCTCGGGGCGCCCCTCGATCCGAGCGTTTTAGGGCGCGACCTGCCGGGCGCCCTGCTGACGATCACGCAGGCGTCCCTGGACGCCGCGGGCGTTCCCGCGTCCGAGCGCGCCGGGACCGCGGCGTCGTCCCTTTTCCCCATGCCGACTTTTTCGGCAGCGGCTCCGGCGCCGTTGCCGGTGATAGGTCTTACCAGTGGGAGTGCAAGCCCCATGACGAGAGCGGATCTGGTGACCAGGAAGCTGCGGACTATTCTCGGCGAAATGTCCGGCCTGGAGGGAGCCGACCTGCAGAACGACGTGCCTTTCCTCAGCATGGGCTTCGACTCGCTGTTCCTTACCCAGGCGAACCTGAAGTTCAAGAAAACCTTCAGCGTGAAGATCACGCTGAAGCAACTGCTGCGGGAAAGCCCGACCATCGACGCGTTGACGGCGTTCATCGAGTCGAAGCTGCCCGAGGGTGCATTCGCGGAAGAA
This sequence comes from uncultured bacterium, assembly GCA_963732385.1. Lineage (GTDB taxonomy): Bacteria > Krumholzibacteriota > Krumholzibacteriia > LZORAL124-64-63 > LZORAL124-64-63 > CAVSZB01. The sequence goes on from CAVSZB010000008.1 coordinate 15,098, forward strand.
CTGCAGGCCGCGCCCGCGGCGGTCGCACCGTCGGGTGCCTCGGCGGCCGCGCCGTTGGCCGGGATGCCGGCGGCGTTCCCCGCCGCGTTCGTGCCCGACGCCTCGCTCGGCAGCCTGGCGCAGGCCATCGCGATGCAGATCCAGGCTTCCAACGTTCTGCTCCAGCACCTGGTGGGCGGTGCTCCCGCCGTCGCTCCTGCCCCTGCGGCGGTCTCCGCCCCTGCGGCCGCGGAGGACGTCGCGGAGGCCGTTCCGGCCGGGGGCGGCGCGCACGGCCCGTTCGCGCCCCTGCAGAAGTCCGTCAGCTCGGGCCTGAGCGACGCGCAGCGGGAGTACCTCGACGGGTTCATCCGGGACTACTGCGCACGGACCCGCAAGTCGAAGGAACTGGCGGCGTCGCATCGCTTCCGCTACGCCGATCCGCGCACGGTGATGGGCTTCAAGACCATCCTGAAGGAACTGACATATACGTTGGTCGGGCAGCGCTCCAAGGGCAGCCACGTGTGGGACGTCGATGGCAACGAGTACGTGGACTGCCAGGGCGGCTTCGGAGCGATTCTCTTCGGCCACGCTCCGGACTTCGTGCTGGACGCCGTGCGTCGGCAACTGGACCAGTCGATCGACTACGGTCCGCAGTCGCCGGCCGCCGGCCGCATCGCCGAGATGTTCTGCGAGATGACCGGCATGGACCGCGTCTCCTTCTGCAACACCGGGTCGGAGGCCTCCTTGGCGGCGATCCGCATCGCCCGCACGGTGACCGGCAACGACCTGATCGTGATGTTCCAGGGCTCGTACCACGGCATCTTCGACGAGGTTCTGGTCCGGGGTCAGGACGTACGTGGCAAGCGCCGCAACGTTCCGGTCGCACCAGGCATCCCGGCTGCCGCCAGCGGCAATATCCTGATCCTGGACTATGACGATCCGAAGTCACTGGACGTGATCCGCGAGCGGGCCGACGAGATCGCCGGCGTCATCGTCGAGCCGATCCAGAGCCGCCACTGCGAGATTCAGCCGCGCGCTTTCCTGCACGAACTGCGCAAGGTGACCCGCGAGGCCGACATCCCCCTGATCTTCGACGAGATCATCACTGGGTTCCGCCTGCACCCGAAGGGCGCCCAGGGCTGGTTCGACGTGGAGGCCGACCTGGCCTGCTATGGCAAGGTGGTCGGCGGCGGCTTCCCGGTCGGCGTGATCGCCGGGAAGAGACGGTACATGGACGCCCTCGACGGCGGTGCCTGGCGGTTCGGCGACGACTCCTTCCCCGAGGTAGGGGTGACCTACTTCGCCGGCACCTTCGTCCGCCACCCGGTGGCCCTGGCCGCGATGGAGGCGGTCCTGCTGAAGCTCAGGGAGGAAGGGCCCGAACTGCAGCAGCGTCTGAACAAGAAGACCGCGATGTTTGCCGAGCGCGTCAACCGCTGCTACCGGCGGCTGGGCGTGCCGATCGAGATCGTCTACTTCGGCTCGGCGTTCTTTATCCGTTACAGGGGGAATCCCGACTTCGAGTTCCTGTTCTACCACCACCTGCGCTACTTCGGCGCCCACCACATCTGGGGCAACCGGCCGGGCTTCCTGACCGACGCGCACACGTCGCAGGACCTGGACCTTCTGGTCGATTGCTTCGAGAAGGCCGCCAGGGCCCTCCAGGAGAGTGGCTTCCTGCCCTCGCTGGAGCAGGCCGAGCCGGAGCGGCAGCCGTTCACCGACGTGCAGAGCGAACTGTGGCTGGCCGTCGCGATGGGCGATGCCTCGGCAGCGGCCTACAACGAGCAGGTGATGTTCGAGATCGACCACGAGATCGATCCTGAGGTCCTGGAACTGGTGATGGATAAGGTGACCAACCGCCATCCGGGCCTGCGCGCACTGCCGGCTGCGGACGGCTCCGGATTCGTTGTCCGGAACTACATGCCCCCCAGTTTCGCTTGGCGTGACCTGCGTTCGCTGCCGGAAGGGGAGCGGGCCAGCGAGGTCCGGCGCTTGGCGCAGGCCAACATCGACGACGGGTTCGACTTCGAGAAGGGGCCCCTGCTGCGCGCGCTCCTGTTGAAGACGGGTGAGCAGAAGAACGTGCTGTGCGTGGCGGTCAACCACCTGGTTTGCGATGGCTGGTCGCTGGAGATCCTCATGGAGGACATCGGAGCGTACTACACCGGGATCACCCAGTCGCGCTTCGTCAAGCGGCGTAGCGTGCCGGCCCTGGCCGATATCTTCGCAGCCGAGCGAGCGCGCCACGAGTCGGGCGACGTCAAGGACGCCCGCGATTACTGGCTGAAGGTGTTCAGGGATCCGCTGCCGCCGGATCTGAACCTGCCCCTGGATCATACGCGGCCGCCGGTCCGGTCCTTCCGGGGCGAAAGGCACGCGTGCTACCTGGACCCGGCCTTGGCCGAGCCGATCCGCCGGATGGCGGGCGCCGAGGGCTGTACCACGTTCGTCTTTCTGCTGGCCGTCTACCTGGTCATGCTGCGGCGGCTCAGCGGGCAGGACGACATCGTGGTGGGCATCCCGGCGGCGGGCCAGCCGAACATGGGGATGAACGACGCCGTCACGCACGCGGTTTCGCTGCTGCCGCTGCGCGCGCGGATCGACGACGCGAGCGATTTCCGCCGGTTCTTGGCCGGCGTGCGCGACATCTTCACCGACGCCATGGACAACCAGGCCTTCGCCTACGGGGAACTGCTGAAGGAGCTGAAGATCCCGCGGGATCCCAGCCGCCAGCCCCTGATGGGCGCCAGCTTCAACGTGGATATGGCCTTCAACCCCGTCCGTTTCGACGGGGTCCTGGCCCGCTTCGTGCCCGCGCCGCGCGGCCGGTCCAAGGTGGACCTGCTGTTCACCCTGACCGACGAGGGAGAACGGTTCCTGCTGGAGGTCGACCGCAACGCAGACGTCATCGACGCCGCGACGGTGGAGCGCTGGGTCGGCCACTACGAGAGCCTCCTGCGCGGGATCCTGGACGATCCGGGCCGGCCCATCGGTCGCCTCGGCGTGCTGTCGAAGGAGGAGGAGCGCCTCCTGTTCTCCGAATGGAACCGACCCGGCGAGGACGGTCGGCGCGAGTCCGGGATCCTGGACCTGTTCGCGCAACAAGCAGCCGCGCGTGCCGACCGCGTGGCCGTCCGGGCCGGCGACGTCAGCCTGACCTACGGCGAACTGGAGAAGGCCGCCAACCGCTTCGCGAACTACTTGGCCCGCAAAGGCGTCGAGCCCGATAGCCTGGTCGGGGTGGCTCTGGGGCGGTCGATCCGGCTACCGGTGGCCATGCTGGGCATCCTCAAGGCGGGCGCAGCGTACCTGCCCCTGGACCCGGAGTACCCGCGCGAACGGCTTTCCTACATGTTGTCCGATTCGGGCGCCACGCACCTGGTGGTCGAGCGGGCTCACGCCGCCGCTTTCGCCGATCAGGACGTCACTGCGGTGGTGATGGACGAGGAAGCTGACGCTATCGCCGCCTGCGGAGTCGAAGCGCCCGCGCACCGTCCGGCCCCCGGCGACCTGGCCTATGTGATCTACACATCGGGCTCGACGGGCAGACCGAAGGGCGTTGGCATCGAGCACGGGAGCTTAGGCAACCTGCTGGTCTCGCTGCGGGAACGGCCGGGGATGTCGGCCGACGACATGGTGCTGGCGATCACCTCGATTTCCTTCGACCCATCGGTGATCGAGCTTTTCCTGCCCCTGTCCTGCGGGGCGTCGGTCGTCGTGGCCGATGCGGCCGAGGCGGTGGATGGCTCGCGGCTGGCCGAATTGCTGGAGCGCCACGCGATCACCTTCCTGAACGCGACAGCCACGGTCTGGAACCTGATCCTGGATGCGGGCTGGCAGCCCCCGGCCGGGTTCAAGGCGTACTGCGGGGGCGAATCCCTGCCGCCCGAACTGGCCGTCCGCTTGGCCGGCCACCGCGTCGAACTATGGAACATGTACGGCCCTACCGAGGCCACGGTGGCGGTCTCGGGCTACCGGATCCCGTCCACGGGCACTCCCATCTTCATCGGCAGGCCGCTGGCCGACGCGCGGCTGTTCGTGCTGGACGGGTCCGGTCAGCCGGTGCCACCGGGTGTCATCGGCGAGTTGTACATCGGGGGCCCGGGCCTGGCCCGGGGTTACCTGGGACGGGACGATCTGACGGCGGAGCGGTTCGTGCAGGCGGCGTGTGAACCGATCGTCGGACAGCGCCTGTACCGCACCGGCGACTTGGTTCGCTACCACTCCGACGGCAACCTGGAATTCATTGGCCGCAACGACCACCAGGTCAAGATCAGCGGCCTGCGCATCGAGCCGGGGGAGATCGAGACGGTGCTGGGGAACCATCCGGCCGTAGGCCGCTGCGTGGTCTCGCCCCGCCGGGGAGCGGTGGGGGACCAACGCCTGGTGGCCTTTTACACGATGAAGGATGCCGCGGCGGTCGATGACGCGGCCCTGCGCGAATATGCCCTGGCCTCGCTGCCGCGCTACATGGTGCCCCAGCATTTCGTCCGGCTGGAAGCCCTACCCCTGTCGGCCAACGGCAAGGTCGACCGCCTCGCCCTGGCGCAGACGCCCTTCGGAGAGGCGCCGGCGGGCGAACGGACCCTCGAAGATCCGGCCGACGAGACCGAGCGTCTCATCCTCGATGTCTGGAAGGCGATCTTGGGCCTTGAGAGGATCGGCGTCACCGAGGACTTCTTCGCTCTGGGGGGACATTCCCTGCTGGGCATCCAGATGTTGGCCAGGTTGAAGGGCGTGCTGGGCGCGGACATCGGGCTGAAGGCCCTATTCCAAGCTCCTACGATCCGCAGGCTGGCGGCCCTGGCCCCGGCCGCGGACCGCAAGGCGATGGTGGGCTCGCCGCGGCCGACCATCCCGCGCCGCCTGGGGGTCGCGCCGATTCCCGCCTCATCCCAGCAGACCCGCCTCTGGTACCTGGGCCTGATCGACCCCTCTTCCCTGGCCGGCCACAACGTGGCCACGGCCCTGCGGCTGGAGGGGAAGTTGGACGTGGCAGCCTTGCAGCGCGCGTGTGACGAGATCCTGGCGCGGCACGAGGCCCTGCGCACGAACTTCACGATGGTCGACGGCGAGCTGATCCAGGTGGTCCAGCCCGAGGTCCGCTTCGATCTGACTGCGGTGGCGATGGCCGAGCTCGGCGTCGACACGGTCGCCGAACTGGTCGAGCGGATCAAGCGCGACGCTGAGATCCTGCCCGACCTGGCGCAGGGGCGCTTGTTCACAATCCGCCTGATCCGCATTGCCAAGAACGACCACGCGCTGGTGTTCAACATTCACCACATGGTCTTCGACGGCTGGTCCTACGACGTGCTCTTCGAGGAACTCTGCGCGCTCTACAACACCTACGCCGCCGGTAACGACTCCGCGCTGCCCCCGCTGCCGGTACAATACGGCGACTTTGCCGCTTGGCAGAAGTCTTGGCTGGAGTCGGACGTCGTCAGCGATCAGGTGACCCACTGGACCAAGGTCCTCGGCGGCGACCGGGCGGTGCTCGAGCTGCCGCTGGACCGACCCCGTCCCGCCGCACAGCCGCACAGGGCGGACGAACTGCGGTTCTCCTTCGACGGCACTCAGGTGGCGGCGCTCGAGGCCGCGGCCAAGAGCCGCGGCTGCACGCTGTTCATGATGATGGCGGCCCTCTACGCCCTGACTCTGTACCGCTTCAGCGGCCAGCGCGATGTCATCCTGGGTTCGCCGATCTCCGGCCGCAATGCCGACGAACTGGGCGGACTGATGGGCTTCTTTGTCAACACGCTGGTGTTCCGCTTCCGGGTGGATCCCGACCTGACCTTCGGCCGGTGGCTGGAGGAGGTCCGGGAGGTCTGCCTCGACGCCTATGGCAACCAGGATGCTCCGTTCGAGCTGATCGTGCAGGAGCTGAACCCGCGGCGGGATCCGTCACGGTCGCCTATCTTCCAGACCCTGTTCATGTACCAAGATGTCCGTAACCGCCACCAGAGCCTGCACGGTCTGCGCCTGTCGAACTTCAACATGAAGCGGACGGGCGTGCAGACCGACCTGGACATCTGGCTCAAGCGGGAGCAGGACAAGCTGTGGGGTGGCCTGATCTACGCCACGGACATGTTCTGTGCCGGATCGGCCGAGCGTATCGTCGCATCTATCACCGGGCTGGCCGACGCGGTCCTTGCCGCTCCGGACCGCCCGCTGGGGGATCTGGCCGCGGCGATTCCAGCCGAGCTGGAGATCCTTGAAGCGTCCAACGGCCCGGATCTGCCGCTGCCGAACCGCACGCTGGTCGATGTGCTCGGCGAGCGGGCCGCTGGGCGTTTCGATTCCCCGGCGATCGTCTGCGACGGATCGACCGTCAGCTACGGCGAACTGGAGGAGCGCTCCAACCGCCTGGCCCGCCGCCTGGCCGCTGAAGGCGTGGCGCGGGGCTCGCTGGTGGGACTTTGCCTGGACCGCCGGGCGGAGCTCCTCGTCGGCGTGCTGGCTATCTGGAAGGCCGGCGCGTCGTACGTCCCGCTGGACCCGGACTACCCGGCGTCCCGGCTGGAATACATGCTGGAGACGGCTGGCATCGGGCTGGTCCTGACCGAGAGCAGGCTGGCCGGACGAGTTGGCGGCGGCGCCCGGCTGATCGACATCGACGCCGCGGAAAAGGAAGGCGCCCGGGAGCCTGCCGGACCTGTTGCCTCCGTCGCGGGCCCCGCGGACCCCGCCTATGTGATCTTCACCTCCGGCTCCACCGGTAAGCCCAAGGGCGTGGTGGTTCACCACCGGGCGGTCCTGAACTTCCTGGAGTCGATGGCCCGCGAGCCCGGTCTGGCTACGGGGGACCGCCTGCTGGCGGTCACCACCCTGTCCTTCGACATCCATGTGCTCGAACTCTACCTGCCCCTGCTGACGGGGGCGACCGTGGTCCTGGCTGGGCGGGCCGACCTGCGGGACGCTGGGCGTCTGATCCGGCTGCTGGACGAACAGGAGATCACGCTGATGCAGGCCACCCCCGCCACCTGGCGGCTGCTTGTGGATGCGGGCTGGCAGGGACGTCCCTCCCTGCGGATCCTCTGCGGCGGCGAGGCCTTTCCCCCGGACCTCGTCGCGGGACTTTGCCGCAGGGCCGCCGAGGTCTGGAACATGTACGGGCCGACCGAGACCACTGTCTGGTCCACCTGTCACCGGATCCGGCCCGAGGATCCGGCTGTCCTGATCGGGCGGCCGATCTCCAACACGCAGATCCGCCTGCTGGACGAGGCCATGCGGCCGGTCCCGCCGGGAGTGCCCGCGGAACTGTACATCGGCGGCGAGGGCGTGGCGCAGGGCTATATCGGGCGCCCGGATCTGACCGAGCGGCAGTTCGTGGCCGATCCCTTCCTGCCCGGTCAGCGGCTGTACCGGACCGGCGATTTGGCCCGCTGGCACGGCGAAGGGCTGCTGGAATGCCTCGGCCGGCTGGATAGCCAAGTGAAGGTCCGCGGCTTCCGGATCGAGCCTGGCGAGATCGAGGCTGTCCTGAGCCAGCATCCGGCGATTGCCCACTCGGTGGTCGTCCCCGTGGAACTGCAGCCGGGGGACAAGCGCCTGGTCGCCTACTGTGTCCCGGTCGCGCGAGGGAAGATCGACACCGGCGAGCTGCGGGCCCATCTGCGGGGCCAGGTGCCCGACTACATGATCCCCCAGCACTTCGTGGAGCTGGTCGGGCTGCCGCTGACGCCGGGCGGCAAGGTGGACCGCAGGTCCCTGTCCGCTTCCTTTGCCGTGCGGGCCGGGGAGGCCGTCGCGTGTACCGCACCCAGGACATCGACGGAACAGGAGTTGTGCACGATCTGGCAACAGTGCCTCGGGCTCGATCGCGTGGGCATCGACCAGAACTTCTTCGACTTGGGCGGGCATTCCCTGCTGGCGGTGAAGGTCTTCGCACGGATCCAGGCGCGGTTCGGCGTCGAACTGCCCCTGGCCACGCTGTTCGAAACTCCCATGATCGCCCACCTGGCCGATCTGATCGACGGAGAACTCTACTTCGCCGACGGCCAGCCGAATGATACAATGGGCCCGGAACGTGAGGAATACCGCTTTTGAAGATCGCCGATGTCCTGAAGGATCTGCGCAGGCGGGGCATCGAGTTGCGGGTCGATGGCTGCGATACCTTGGTCTGCAACGCAACCAAGGGAGCCATGACCCCGGAGATAGGGGAGATGATCAGGAGCCGCAAGGCCGAGATCGTCGCCTTCCTCGGGCAGGCCCGACGCGACAAGTGGTCCACCTTGGTGCCGATGCAGCCCAAGGGATCGGCCGCACCGTTCTTCTGCTTCCACGGGGTGGGCGGCAACGTCCTGAACTACTCGATCCTCGGGCAGTACCTCGGCGACGATCAGCCGCTGTACGGACTGCAGTCGGTGGGCTTGGACGGGACCACGCCGCCGCTGTTGGCCATTCCCGACATGGTGGAGGTCTACCTGCGGGAGATACGGGCGATCCAGCCAGCTGGTCCCTACCACCTGGGCGGTGGCTCGATGGGCGGACTGGTCGCCTACGAGATGGCTCGGCGGCTGCGCAGGGAGGGCCAGCCGGTCGGTCTCCTCGTGCTTTTCGACACGATCGGGCCGTACGGCCCGGCGGGTCCGGGGGCAAGCCAGCCCGGCCTGAAGGGCTTGGCGCGGAAGATGTCCGACCTGGACGCCCGCGCCAAGGTTACCTTCCTCGCCTCCAAATTCAGGGGCAAGGCCGAATTCCGCCGCAAGATGAAGCTCTGCCGCAGCCACTTCGTCCGGGGATTGCCGATCCCCTTGGAACACCGTTTCTGGTTCATCGAGCAGATGAACTTCCAGGCGATCCGCGACCACGTGATCGAACCGTACGAGGGAGCGATCGATCTAATCCGCGGCGACCTGGTCGACGACGGCAGTGTGCTCGCGGACCCGCTGCGGGGCTGGACGGGCATGGCGCCGGAGATCCGGGTCCACGCGATCGGCGGTCGGCATCACGACCTCGTGGAGCAGCCCGAGCTCGGCCGAATCCTGGCGCGGTGCCTGAGGGAGGCTCAGGCCCTCTCGTCGGAATAATACATCCCGTGGTAGACGGCGCCGTCGTGGTCCTCATGGAACGGGATGCGGCAGTTCTTGTCCGGCGAGTTCTGCCAGATATCCCGCAGGCAGTACCCGTTCCTCCCCATCCGGTCCAGGAAGGTCTGCTTGTGGAAAACCTTGTAGGTGCAGAAGGCCGTCGTCATGTTGTTGATGGTCACGAATTCGTACTTCTCGTGCAGGGGAAAGCCGTTGATCAGGATGTGCCGGGGACGCAGCCCGAGCCGCTGCAGGGTGTCTGTGAGGGGCTCCTCGAAATACTGCAGGGAGCCGGAGGCGAAAAAGATGTCCGCCGCCGCGGCCTGGCCCACCTCGTCGGTGAATTCCAGGCCGGAGATGCCGTGCTCCAGGGCCACCTGCCGACCCTGCCGCGTGACAGCGGGCACGTCCCAAACCGTCCACGTGAAGCCGGGCGGAAGCTGCAGGTAGGGGGAGTAGGCGTAGAACCTCAGGCCGATGTGGCCCCCGTAGTCGAACAGACGGCGGCCGCCTCCGTCGATCAGCCTGCCCAGCCAAAAGATCACGGGGTAGTCGACGAGCCGGATCTTCTGCGCGGGGCCGCCGTACATCGTGGCCGCGGGCTCGTGGTCGTAGCCGGCCGGCTTGGTGTCGGGGATGTGGCGACGTGCCTCGTCAAAGGTGGCGTACACGCCGCTGAACAGGTTGGCGGTCGTATTGTGGGCGAAGATCCGTCGGTAGCGGAGCCGGTCCAGTTGGCGCAGGCCCGGCAGGGCCCGCATGCGGCGAACGGTTTTTTCGATTCGGTCCAGGTCGTTTCTCCCCTGTCGTGGATCTCCCTCCCGGCTTCCCGTGCCGCGGGGGCAGTCGCCTATTTTAGGGCAATTTCCCGGCCGCGCCCCGGAAAAACTGCAGGACGCCGGAGGAATTCCACGGCCATCCGCGTCCCGGGCGGGCCCGAGGCAGATCGGAGAAAGGGGATGATCCGATGCTGACCGGAGCGACCGCCAAGAGGATCCTGCCCTGGGCCTGCCTCGCGTTATGGCTGACCGTCCAGGCTCTCTGGTCCCTGCCCGTACAGATCGCCGAGGACTGGATGGCCTGGCGGCAGGCCGACACCCAGTCTATCGCCGAGAACTTCGTCCTGCACGGGGACGGAATCTTGCACCCCCGCGTCAGGTGGGGGGGGGACGGTCCCGGCTTCGCGGAGACCGAGTTCCAGCTCTACGCCTACGCCGCTTCCCTGGCGATGCGGCTGACGGGGATCGGTCCGCGGCCCGCGCAATGGATCTCGCTGCTGAGCATGGCCGCGGCGGCGGCAGCGGTGTACCTCGGCCTGAAGCGGCGCGGGGGATACTTGCCGGGCATCCTGGGGATGGGGACGGTTCTGGCTTCGCGGGCAGTGGTTTTCACCTCCTCCTCGGTCCAGCCGGACGCATTGGGCTTCCTGTTCTACGTCCTGGGTTTCTGGGCCTTCTTGGACTATTTGGAGGCGGGGGCACGCGGCCGGCTGATCCTGGCGGCCGGATTCACGGCCCTGGCGGCCCTGATCAAGCCGACCGCTCTGAGCTTGGGGATCTTCCAGTTTCTGGCGGTCGTGCGGCTGCGCCGGGACCTGCTGCGCCGGCCGGGGGTCTGGGTCGCCTGGGGCGTGGTGCTGCTCGCGGTGGGCTTGCTCTTCCTGAATGGCCAGGCGATCCGCCGGGAGTACGGCAACACGTTCGGCATCGGGTTTTCCGGCGACAGCAAGTTCCCCACCCTCCGGGTACTCGCATCGCCGGCCGCCTGGGTCGCTTTGGCCCGGGTCTCCTTGGCCTGGGGGTTCGGTCTGCCCGGCGCGCTGGCGGCCGCGTATCTGCTGCTGGCCAGGCGGCTCGACGCTATGGCGGTCTCCCTGGGGCTGGCCAACCTGGCCCTGCTGCTTGTGGCTTTCCGGTACACGAGCAACGAGTGGTACGGTCCGCACTACCATGTAGTGACAGCCCTGCTGGCGGCGTGGCTCGTGGCCGCCGCCGTCGGTGACCTGACCCGACGCGTCCGGCGGGGCGCTGCGCGGTGGGCGTTGGTCGCCGCGGTGGCGCTGCTCCTGGTCTCCTGGGGACAGCAGCTGGTCCTGCGCCGCGACGGAGCCCTGATCATGCCCGAGCAGCGGAACTCCGTCGCGGCCGGCCGCGCGCTCGTGGCGCTCGCTGAGCCGGAGGACTTGGTGATCGTCCGCAGCAGCGCCCAGGCCAGGTCCGAGTTGTACGACACGGTCAACAACTACGAGGATCCGATCGTTTTCTATGTGGGCCGAGTGCGGGGCTGGGTCGTTCCAGCGGACGAGGCGCGGGTGCTCGAGCTGCAGGACGCGGTGCGGGCTAGGGCACGCTTCTATGTCGATCCCTTCGGGCGGCTGCGGACCCCCGAACTGGACGCCTGGCTGGCCGGAAACACCGAGTTCGTCGCGAAGGTGGGCGAATCGGGGGGGATCTACCGGATCGTTCCGGATCCGGGTCCGCCGGCTGCGGCGGCCGGGTCGTAGCTTCCGAACTCCGTCGCGCCGCCCTTTCTGTCCGGGTCGGTAGCGAACACGAAGCGCCAGGGCAGGTCCAGGTCCGCGTCGCAGGCGGCCAGGCGCAACAGGTGACAGTCGAAAGCGACCGGAGCGGGAGTGAGTACCGCCACGGCCATTTGGTGGGAGGGCAGCGGCCGGTAGCTGAGGAAGCGCCAAGGTCCGGGTTCGGGTCCGGGTTCGGGACGGGCGACCTCGAGGGCCGGTCCGGGACCGCTGGGCGAGGCGTCGAAGCGGAACAGGAACGAGTCCAGGGGAATAGCCAGACCGCGGCCGTCGGCCTTCATGACCGCCTCCTTCAGAGTCCAGATCTCGTAGAAGCGATGTCGCTTGGCGATGCCCCCCAAGGCCCGGTAGCCGGCGACTTCGGCGGGGGCGAAGTGGCGCGCCGCGATCTCGTCCTTGTCCTCCCGGATAAGTTCCGCGTCGCAGCCCAGGGGACCGTGGAGGCTGATTGCCCAAGCGATCAGCCCGGCGGTGTCGGAGGTGCTCAGGTGGAATGGGGCCGGACCGTCCGGCGACACGGCGTGGGGCTTGCCGTTTCCGTCGGGCTCAATCATCCAGGGCCCGGACGACGCCAGCCCGAGCCGGTCCAGGATCACCGTGAGCAGGATGCGGGACAGGACCAGGTCGTTGCGGCGGTGTTGCACCGCATAGCGGTCGAACCGCTCCAACTCGCGGGTCATGAGCACGCGCGCGGCGCGTTCGGCCCGCATCGGCAGGGCGCCGAAGCCCTCGGGCACGGCTAAGCAGAAGACCTGCACGGTCCCCTCCGCCAGACCCTGATTGCCGCGGGTAGGCGGCCCTTGAGTCATCATTCCGGTGCCTCGGTCAATGGGTTCACGGGGGCGGATGTCCACCGCCCATGGTTGGCACAATACCAGGGTGGTTTCAATTACAACTCTGGGTGGCTGAATGCCTGGCTGGAACGAGGGGCTCCCGCCGCGGTCCGATCGACGCTGGGATCGTGCCGCAACATCTCACTGGAAGTGACCCCGGGCGTGGCCGCCGACGAGGCAGGTAGGGAGGGCGTGCCGACTCTGGGCGACCGCGTCTATATCGTGCCTTGGGCCAAGGATGGCGATCGACTCAGCGTCGGAGGATCAGATTGACGATGCTGACCCCGAGCCGCCGGTCGAAGGGCTTAAGGGCGAAGGATCGCCGGAAGTCGCGGATTGCCTCGCCACGGCGGCCGCTGCGCTTGTGCCAGTTTCCCCGGGTGACGTAGACGTGTGCCCAAGCCAGGTCGGCCTCCCGCCGGGAGATCGCTCCCGGATGCGCGGCCAGGAACCGCTCGAGGAGCCGGAAGTAGTTGTCCAGCCGCTCCCCCTCCTTCTTCGACATCTGCCCGGCCCAGATCCGGTAGTTGGCCAGCTTCTCGTCGACGAAGGCGAATTCGTACTTCAGCGAGATCCGCAGCCACAGGTCGTAGTCGATGGACATGGTCAGGTTCTCGTCGAACCCATTCATCTCCTTGAGCACCTCGGCCCGCACCACGGTCGTCGGGAAATGGACGAAGTTGTCGATCAGCAGGGGTCCGGTGATGTGGCCCCCGACCTTCGGCATGGTCTTGTAGCCCAGGTCCCTTCCCTGGCCGTCAATGCAGGTGATGTCGCTGAAGACTACGGCGACCTTCGGATCGGCGAAGCGGGGGATCTGGCGGGATAGCTTCCGGGGCTGCCATGTGTCGTCGGCGTCGCAGAAGGCCACGAACTCGCCGCGGGCTTCGGCGATCCCGCGGTTCTTGGCGACGGTCTGGCCGGCGTTCCGCTGGTGCACGACGCGCACGCGGGGATCGGACGCGTAGCGGGCCAGGATCTCGGCGGTGTTGTCGGTGGAGCCGTCGTCGATGACGATAGACTCGATGTGGGGGTAGTCCTGGGCCAGGATGGAATCGAGGGTTTCGGCGATGTAGTTCTCCATGTTGTAGGTCGCCGTGACCACGGAAACCAAGCCCTGCTGTCTCATGCGAATCAATCCCCCGGAATGGACGAGTGGCGTATCCACGCTGCCGCCAGGAAGGCTGCCCCCTCGCGGGATCCGCCCTGAGAGAGCACCGCGCCTACGGGGCCCGGACCGGCTGGCTCGGCTGGCCCGGAGCCTCGACCGTCATGCCCTGGCCCGTCGTGACCTGGAAGCCGGGCGAGGCCGAACCATTGGCGTCGACCACGTACAGCCAAGCCTGGACGCCGGTCGCGAACAGACCCTGCTTCACCGTGAAGCTGATCGAGGACGTGGTCCAATCTGTCGGCAGCTGGGGCTCGAAGAACGTGCAGGTCGCGTAGCTCGAGCTGTTGCCCAGGACCACGCGCGACCTCGTGTCGTCCATGTAGATGTCGTCGATCCAAGTCTCGATGGCAGAGGTGTTGTTTGCGATCATTGGGCTGATCCAGGTATCGATCTGGGCCTTGCAGCCGGAAATGGTGGACCACGCGCTGCTGAGCGTCATGATGTTGCGGTCGCTGTTGTGGATGATCCTCCCGTCGAACCAGACTTGGTACGACCCGTTCGCGACCCCGGCATCGCTGAGGGAATAGTAGACCTCGATGAAGTGCCACGTACTTGCGGTTTGCTGGTCGGTCTCCCATCCCAGGTTGAGAAACTCCGAGCAGTTGTTCACGTAGGCATAGTCGCCCCAGCCCGAGTTCGGCGCCGAATCGTACGGCGGATTGTTCCATGATCCGCTCGTCGTGCGGTCCATCTTCCACACGCCGGAGCCGCCGGCCCACCTGAACCAGTACGAAAGGTACCGCTCCTTGGACGCAAGCCCCTGGCAAGAGATGACTTGGTCATGCGCACTGTCAGAATTGTCGTACTGGTAGGCGGAAAACGCACCGGTGCGTCGCTGAGCATTATCGTACTTGCAGCTGGGCACGTCGCCGAACATCTGGAGCCATTCGATGTTCCCGACCGGCGTATGGCGGCCGACGATGTCGGCGCCGTCCGAGGCCCCGGATTCGAAATCGTCGAACAGCCACGGCGCCGCGTGCGATTTGGTGCCGAAGCCGGTTCCGGAAATAGTCACCGCATTGCCGTTGGCAATGGTGCCATTGACGCCGGTGATCAGCTGTCCGTACGTCGCGGTCGCCGATCCGCAAACCAGCAGACAACCGAAAAACAAGGCTGAGGCCTTCACTTCCATGCTCCTTGCCGGGCCTCCGGGGTACCGGGAACCCGTTCCAAGATCAGAACCCCCCGTGTAATCGGGCCGAATGAAGAGATCGGCCTTTGAAGTACGGAGCTTTGCAATATTCGCGCCACGGTAAACGCAAAGAATATTATAGAATAGTAAAATACCTCGCCGTTGTCTACATTCGGCAAGTCCCGGCCGGCGACCGGGCGGGGGGCCGTTAAGTCGTTGCTTCAAGAGTCGCGGGGGCATAGAGTTGGCCAAAGCCTCCGATTCGGTTATCGTGATTCCTCTTCAACGATCCTGCGCTGGGATTCCGCTCCGGCGCCGGCCGCGCGGGGGCAGGGTCGCCGAGCGAGGAGGTTCCGCCGCGGCCGAAGTTAAGGCGGTTCGTCGCTGATCGCCAATTCCTAGCTGGGAACAGGGTCGACTCAATGGCAGAAAACCGACTGGGAGCCCCGTCGGTCGCGTGTTGGGGCGATGTCCCCGGACCGCGCCGCGCGCCCGCATATCCCAAACCCAACCTCATCTTCCTGCTAACCTTCATCGCCTTCGTCGTGGCGCGCTACATCAGCGTGAACGAACGGATGGATCTGCTGCGCACCGTGCGGTTCGAGTTCGTGCTGGGAATGATGGCCTCTGCTTTCGCGACGGCGAGGATCCTCTCGCAGCCGCCGCGGATCGGGAAATCCGGGCCGGTCATCCTGTGGATCATCGCCCTGTTCGCCGTGATCGCAGTCCAGGTGCCCTTCGCGGCGGATCAGTTCTACGCCCCGCTGGTCTTCACCAACCGCGTCTTCAAGTTCGCGGTCTTGGCCTTCCTCATCGCGGCCATGGTCGAATCGCCGATGGTCATGAAGGTGTTTCTGGGCTCCTTCCTGTTCTCGATCTTCTACGTTACCCTCGAGGCGACCGAGGGGCTGATCAGCGGGGGGCTCTACTGGGAAAACCAAGGGATCATGAGGCTGCATGGCGCGGTTTCCCAATATGGCCACCCCAACAGCCTGGGTGGGGTCGCGCTCGGCAGCCTGCCTTTCATCATCTTCCTGTTCCCGCACATCAGGAACTGGGTTCTCCGGCTGGGCCTGTTGGCGACTGCGACGACCTCGCTGATCTGCGTCATCTACTCTGGCTCGCGGACTTCCTATATCGGCCTGCTGT
Organism: uncultured bacterium; assembly: GCA_963732385.1. Lineage (GTDB taxonomy): Bacteria > Krumholzibacteriota > Krumholzibacteriia > LZORAL124-64-63 > LZORAL124-64-63 > CAVSZB01. The sequence goes on from CAVSZB010000008.1 coordinate 30,936, forward strand.
CCCTCGTTCCCTGGTACTGGTTCCACCGGCGGCGGAAGCTGCGCTCGGGGCTGATTCTCCTCGGCCTGGGACTGGTCGTCGTGCCGCTTATCCCGAACCAGTACATCGGGCGCTTCGAGAGCATCGGCGGCACGGAGGCGGAGGGCGGCTCCAAGGCCGCCCGGATTCAGATCATGGAAGATGCCTGGGTGATCCTAAAGGAGCACCCCATGGGCGTCGGCGTGTCGTCCTTCCCGGCGGTGCGCAACGCGCGCTTCGGACGATCCCAGGATACCCACAATCTCTACCTTGAGGTCGCGACCAACCTGGGGCTGCAGGGATTCGCCGTCTTTGTCGGCTTCGTGACCTCGATGATGTTGACCTTCCGGCGGTCAGCGATAGACCTGCTGGCCCAGGCGGCGGCCCTGCGCCGGGCGACGAAGGGCGCGGGGCTGGCGCGCGATCTGGGGCGCCAGGTCGCGAAGCAGGTCGCGGATCTCGACTTCCTGGTCGATGTCGCGAGGGCCGGGGCGGGATTCATATTCATCCGCCTGGTCCTGGGCGCCTTCGGCATGGACCTGTACGAGATCTACTGGTGGTTCGGGGCGGGGATGGCCATCTCGCTGTCCGGCATGGTCGTGGTCACGCGCCGCAGAACCGATGCTCTTCTGGGAAGGATCGATTCGCGGCCGCAGTCCGAGATCTTCGCGCGGGAGCCCGGCCAGCGGCCCGCGCGGATCGGGGGATCGGCATGAAGCCTGAAATCAGCATCGTCGTGCCTCTGTACAACGAGGAACTCGTGATCGGGGAGATGGCCCGCCGGTTGACCATGGTCATGGATGCGACGGGCCTGGAATACGAGATCGTGATGGTCAATGACGGCAGCCGGGACCGGACCGCGGAACTGGCGCGGGCGATCTGCGCGGGCGATCTGCGCTACAAACTGCTCGGTTTCTCGCGCAACTTCGGGCACCAGTTCGCCATCACCGCTGGCATGGACCGCAGCCGTGGGCAGGCGGTCGTCGTCATCGACGCCGACCTGCAGGATCCTCCCGAGATCATCCCGGAGATGATCGCCAAGTGGCGCGACGGCTACCAGGTCGTCTATGGCCTGCGGGAGAAGCGCGAGGGCGAAAGCTGGTTCAAGCTGCTGACGGCCAGGATGTTCTACAGGATCCTCAGGCGGTTGACCGCCGTGGAGATCCCCGTCGACACCGGAGATTTCCGGCTGGTGGACCGACGTGTCCTGGACGAGCTCAAAACCATGCGCGAGCGGTCGCGCTTCGTGCGCGGCATGGTCAGTTGGGTTGGCTTCCGACAGGGCGCGGTGTCGTACGTCCGACACGAGCGGCACGCTGGCGAGACGAAATACCCCTTCTCCAAGATGCTGAAGTTCGCCATCGACGGGTTGCTGGCCTTCTCGCAGGTTCCCCTGCGGCTCGCCTCGGGACTGGGCCTCGCGGCATCGCTGGTGAGCTTCATCTTCATGATCTACGGGGTCGTGGTCAAGTACGTCGCCCCGGCGACGGTCATTCCCGGTTGGAGCTCCATTTTCTCGGCGATCCTGTTCCTCGGCGGGGTTCAGCTCATCTGTCTCGGGGTGCTCGGCGAGTACATCGGCCGCATCTACGAAGAGATCAAGAACCGGCCGCTTTATATCGTGGACGAGGAAATGAATTTCAAAGAATGAGTACCGGCCGACAGTTCGTGAAGTTCGGCGTGGTGGGAGTACTGAACACTGCTGTCCAGTACGTCGTCTTCATTGTCCTTTTCCGGTCATTCGGAGTGCCGATGATGTTGGCGTCCGGAACCGGCTATCTGGCGGGAATCGTGAACAGCTATTTCATTAACCGCGCTTGGACCTTCCGAATGGACCGGTCCCGGAGCGCCGGCGAGTTCGCTAGGTTCGTAATCGTCAACGTCCTGGCCATGGGGATGAACCTGCTGGCGTTGAAGCTGCTGGTCTCACGCTCCGGGATGCTGCCGGAGGCGGCCCAGATGTGCGCCATCGGTGCCTCCCTCCTCGTAAACTTCGCGGGCAACAAGCTATGGACCTTCCGCGGGCCCGGTGGCCCGGCCGCGTTGGGCGGGAATGGAGCTGGAATTGACTAGGGACATGTCCTGGCGCCTGTCATGGTTCGTTCTGGCAGCGGCCCTCGTCCTGTCGCTGGTCCTGAAGGTTCCGCACCTGGGCCTGGGGGCGCCCCATGTGACGATCGACGACGGCACGGCCTACAGCGGGGGTTTCTTGGTCTGGTTTGGCAACGCCCCGCCGCAGCGGATGTACCTGGAGAGCTGGGTGAACGGCGTGTCCTCCCTGGCCGTCTACGTGGGCCGGAAGGCGGCGGTGGGAGATTTCCGGGGGCTGGGGCTGAACCTCGTGGCCGATGCCTACCGCGATTTCTACAACCATCCTGAGACCTACGTGAAGGTCTACCGCGGGCTCATGCTGGCCGTGGACCTGGCGACCGCCGCTCTCCTGCTCGCTCTGAGCCGGGCGCTCCTGCCCGGGAGGCGATTGCGCTGGGTGCCTGCCGTGGCGACCGCCATGTACCTGCTGTCCTACAACACGATCTGGTGCGACATCGTCGCGCGCCCCGATACGTTGACGGCCTTCTTCGGCACCCTGGGACTGCTGGGCTACTACCGTTCGGATTTCGGCCGGCGGCGGCCGCCCTTCTATCTGGCGGCCGTCGCGTTCGGCCTGTGCGCGGGCATGAAGTTACACGGGGCTTTCTTCGTCGTCTTCATCCTGCTGGACATGGTCCGCGAGCACGGGTTGCGCAGGGGCTTGGCCACCGCTGCCCCGTTCGTGCTCGTCGCCGTATCCGTCTTCGCCGTGGCGGCAGGGACGCCTCTTTTCGATCCCCTGAAGTACGTCAAACTGCGGATGCTCAACGTGGCCGACGACAAGTCGCCGTGGATCCAATGGGGGGACCAGGTGGTGACAGCGTTGCGGGGTGCCGGCTGGCTGGTCCTGCCTCTGGTCGTATGGTCGGCGGTGGTGGCTTGGCGCGAACGAGCGGAGGCCGAGCAGAACCGGCTGCGCAGCCTGGCCCTGCTGGCCTCCTGTTGGCTGCTGCTCTTCCTGAGCCTCCGCCAGCTGCGCGCGTATTGGATGCTGCCTGCCCTGCCGCTGTTCTACCTGGCGGCCCTGGCATCGCTGGCGCGCCTGCGACGGGGGCGCCTGGTCGCCGTCGTGGTCGCGGCGCTGCTGCTGGCTCTGGGTTGGCAGAGCGTGGAGCAGGCCCGGAAGCTGCGCCGGGTGGGCTACGGGGAGCTGCGCGAGTGGGTGCGGGCGAACGTGCGCGCGGAAGAGCCTTTCTTCATCTTTGGTTACAGTGCCCTGGACCTCCCGAAGAATACGCAATGCATGTCGAAGACCCGGCAGGGCCTGGAGCGGGGCTTGGTCGCCGACCTGGCCGCCGGCGTTCCCTACGTCGAGCGCCACCTGAAGAACTGGGAGGAGCAGTCCGCGCTCGCGCTGATGGACCTGCTCGGATTCCGCAACGAGCCGGGGTGGGAGTTCTACAGCTACTACGCCACGCCCCTGGACCGCTTCCGAGGCATCGTCGACATCGATGACATGCGGTATCTCGTCGTCCAGGAGGGTTTCAATAGCCCTCCCGATTTCCCGCTCGGGGATTATCTGGCGGAGCATTTCGACCTCGCGGCCGCGGACGTCACCGGCAACGGGGGAGGCGGCTTCGGCCTAGCCTACCAAATCTACAGGCGCAGGGGCGGGGATGCGAACTGATCCCCTGCGCATCCTTCATTTCATCGACAGCGGCGGTCTCTACGGCGCCGAGAAGGTCATTCTGAACCTCTCGCGGCGGATGCTGGCCTCGCCGGACTACCGGCCCCTGGTCGGCTGCATCGTCTCGCGTCCGGACGAGCCCTGCGAGCTTTACGACGAGGCGAGGCGGCAGGGCATCGAGGCTCTGCGCCTGGTCATTCGCAATGGCCGCTTGGCCGAGGACCTGCCGCGCGTGGGCCGCAGGCTGCGGCGGGAGGGCGTCGGTCTGGTTCATTCCCACGGCTACAAAGCGTCGGTGTTCGGCTTCCTGTGCCGGCCCTGGTCGGGGGCGCCGGTCACCGCGACCTGCCACCTGTGGTTCAAGGGCGAGGGGCAGCCCCTGAAGATGAAGGCCATGCTGGTCGCCGAGAAACTGGTTTACCGCCGTTACCGGGACATCGTCGGCGTTTCGCGACCGATCCGCGACATTCTGGTGGCGTCCGGCGTGCCCGCCGATAGGATCCACATCATCGAAAACGGGGTGGAGGTTGGCGAACGGTCCTCCCTCGACCCGGGCGCGGCGGCCGGGCTGAGGCGTAGCCTTGACCTGCCCGAAGAAGCGTTCCTCGTCTTTCACGCTGCGCGGTTGAACCGACAGAAGGGGCAGGCGGACATCGTCAGGGCGGCCGCGCGCCTGCGGGCGGAGGGCGAGGACGTCCGCTTCCTGATCGTCGGTGACGGCCCGCTTGAGGGGGAACTGAAGGCGTTGGCGCAGGCGGAGGGGGTCGCGGACGTCGTGGTCTTCGGCGGCTTCCGCAAGGACATCGACGATCTGCTGCAGCTGGCCGACGTGTTCGTGCTGCCCTCGCTGGACGAGGGAATGCCCATGAGCCTGCTCGAAGCGGTGTCGCGCCGCGTGCCGGTGGTTGCCACCGCGGTCGGTGACATTCCCCTCGTGATCGAACACGAGCGCTCGGGATTGATCGTGCCGCGCGGGGACGCTGCGGAGTTGGCGGCAGCCATCCGGAGGATCCTGCTGGACCCGCCGCATGCGGCGATGATGGCCGAGAAGGCCCTGGAAGCGGTGCGGCGCGGCTATTCGAGCGAGGCGATGTTCGCGAAGTATGCCCAGATCTATTCCCGTTATGCCGGGCCCGAGGCTGCCGACGGAGGCGCAACTTGAGCGAGACCAGAGGCACGATGAAGCACGCGGCGGTGTACAGCGCGGCCGCGATGCTGGGCCGCATGGCGGGCTTCCTGATGCTGCCCTTCTACGCACACATGCTGCAGGCCAACGGGTATGGGATCATCAGCCTGCTGGACGTGGGCCTGACCTTTCTGGCGACCATGGGTGGTACCAGCTCGTACCTGGCGATTATGCGCAACTACCACGACGAGACCGATCCCGCCGAGAAGATGAAGGTGATCAGTACCGGCTTCTACCTTGTGACCTTCGGCTCCGTCGTCCTGACCCTGCCCTTCATCATCTTTGCCAAGCCGCTAGCAGCGTCTTTTCTGGATGGCCCGGAACAGGGACGCCTGATCATCCTGTCCATGCTCACCTTCATCGCCAACATGAGCGGCCAGGCGGCGACCACCTGGCTGGTGATCCGACAGCGTTCGATGTTGTACGGCGCCATCAACCTCGTTCGGCTGTTCGTGAGCCTGTCGCTGAACATCTGGCTTATCGTCGTTCGGGAAATGGGGCTGGACGGGTATTTCCTCAGCGGGCTGATTTCGGCGGCGCTTTTCTCGATCGTGTACATTTGGATTATCTTCCATGACTGCGGCAGGGCCTACAGCAAAGACATCGCCCGGCGCATCCGCGATTTCCTTTTCCCCCTGGTTCCGGGCAACCTGGTCCGCTTCGTCTCGCGGCAGTTCGAGAAAGTATTCGTCCGCTTCCGGATCGACATGAACTCGGTGGGCATTCTCGAGATGGCCTATCGCTTCCCCATCCTGATCTCGATGCTGATCGTGAACCCGTTCATGTCGGCCTGGGACACGAAGCGCTTCGAGATCGCCGACCAGCCCGGCGCGCCCGTGGTCATCGGCAGAATGTATACCTGGTTCTTGTTCCTCATGACGTTCGGCGGTCTCATCCTGGCGGTCAACATAGATCTCATCCTGCAGGTCCTGACGCCGCCCGAGTTCCACCTGGCCCACAGGATCGCGCGCATTGAGATCGTCACGCTCATCCTCCAGGGATCCACGGCACACATGGTCTTCGGACTGCTCTATGCCAAGCAAACCGGGCTCATCTCGAAGATCAACGCGGTGGTCGCGGTGGGCAAGGTCGGCCTGGCTTGGTTCCTGATCTCGCACTTCGGCATCTACGGGGCCGCCTTCTCGGCCGCGGTCGCGGAGATGGCCAACCTGCTGGTCTCATTCTTCCTGGCCCGGCGCCGGTACCGCATGGTGCTGGAATGGCCGAAGATATGGGTCATGGCGGGGCTGTCCGTCGGCATCTTTGTCGCGCTCGTCCGCTGGGACGTGTCGGGTTTTCCGCTGTTTGTCTACGTGAGGGACGACCTGTTGGTGCGCATCCACGACGTGGCGTCGGGCACGTTCCTGGCCAAATGGAAGGGGGGCAAGCTGCCCGCCATGCTGCTGGCGGAGGCCGGGCCGGTTGCCGAGCTGATGCTCAAGATCCCGCTCTCGGCGTCCTTCGGCCTCCTGTTGCCGTTCATCCACCGCGAATCGCGGTTGAAGATGGCGGCCACCCTGCGGTCCGGAATGGCGAGGTTCAGCCGCTGAAATGGGACGTGGGTTCCCGGCAGGCGCTCTGATTTGGCCCAAGGGTTTGGGTTGAGGACAGATTTTTGCGCCGAGCCGGAGCAGAATCGGCGCAGGAATCGTCAGGTCGCTTCGCGTCAGTAGCGAAGGTGAAGACCGGGGAGTGCAATTCCAGCTGTGCAAGCGGCCATGGCGCAGGTTCTCCAATAAGGAGGGGCCCCGATGGCGAAGAAACATCCGGACCAGACCGACAAGCGCGTCGACGAGTGGGCGAAGTACGCAATGGCCTAGCCAGCAAGCTGATTATGGGTGGTGATGGCGAGACGGAGATCGCTGTCCCGCGCGATCGCAACAGGGACTTCGAGCCGCAGTTGGTGCGCAAGCGACAGGCTCGTCTCCCGGGCTTTGACGAGAAGGTGCCTTCGCTGTGAGTGCGCGGCTTGACCACGCGGGAGCTGCAGGACCACCTGCGCGAGATCTGTCGTCCCGCCAGGGAGTGACGTGAGCATTGCACGCGGGATTCTTGCGGTCTGCCTCGCCATGCTGGCGTATGTCTACGCAGGCTATCCAATGCTGATCCGCCTCCTGGCGGGAGGGTTGCGTCGGCGCGTGGCTTCCGCGCCATGCGTCCCGTCGGTCACCGTGCTGATCGCCGCCCACAACGAAGCGAAACACGTCGTGGAGACGGTGCGGAACAAGCTCGCGCAGGACTATCCGGTGGACCAGCTTGAAGTGATAGTGGTCTCCGATGGTTCGACCGATGGCACCGATGAGCTCGTGCGCGACATCGCCGACTCGCGCGTGCAATTGGTGCGGCAGGAGCCGCGGGCTGGCAAGACCGCTGGACTCAATCTTGTCGTGCCGCGCGCTCGCGGCGAGATTCTCGCCTTTGCCGACGCCAACTCCCTCTGGGCGCCCGATGCGCTGGCGCGTCTCGTCGAGTCGTTCGCTGACGCCACTGTCGGTTATGTGACCGGACGCATGGCCTACCGTGCGCCCGACGGCTCGCTCACTGGCGAGGGGTGCTCCACGTATATGCGCTACGAAAATGCCCTCCGCACGTGGGAGACCGCCTGTGGCTCGATAGTAGGCGTTGATGGTGGTATCGACGCTGTCCGGCGCGAACTCTACGTCCCGATGCGGGCGGACCAGCTGCCTGACTTTGTCCTGCCATTGCAGGTGCGCGGGCACGGCTTCCGGGTTGTTTACGAGCCGCGGGCCTTGCTCTACGAGGACGCACTCGCCGCGGCCGGCGATGAATTCCGGATGCGGGTGCGCGTCAGCCTGCGCGCGTTGCACGCGCTGCGCGACATGCGAGCGTTGTCCAATCCGCTGCGTTTCGGCCTGTTCGCTTGGCAACTCTGGTCGCACAAGTGGCTGCGCTACCTTGCGCCGTTGTTTCAGGCCGGCGCGTTTGTTGCCAACGTCGCGTTGGCCTGGGGGCCGGGGGCGATCGGGAAGGGGCTACTCGCCGCGCAGCTTCTGTTTTACGCCCTGGCCTGGATCGGCCACCGGAATCGCGCCGGCGACAGCCCGCGCCTGATTACTTTGGCGTATTACCTCTGTCTGGTGAACGCTGCTGCCGGCGTGGCGCTATGGCGCTTCTTGCGCGGCCAGCGGCAGGTCATCTGGCAGCCGCGAACCTGAGAGGGAACATTTCGTTGCGATTCCCTGAGCGTTTTCGCGGGCGAACGACAAAGTCAGCCTTCGTGTGCGCCCTGCATGGCTGGCTGCCGCCTCCGGGTCTGCGGCTGCGCGCCGGGGCCCTGCTGCTGCTGGTCCTGATCCTGTTCTTCGTGCCGCTGCCGGAAGATTTCAAACGCTATCGCTGGCTCTCCATTCCCAGCGACCTGGTGCACGTGCCGCTGCTCGGCCTGCTCACCTGGGCGTTGCAGGCGCGCGGTCCGCTGCGCGGTCGGCCGGTGGCCGCGGCGGCGGCGACCGTTCTGGTGGGGCTGGCGATCGAGCTGGTGCAGTCGGTGACCGGTCGCGAGATGAGCCTGATCGACCTGGCGCTCGACGCTGCGGGGGCTGGGCTGGCGGTGTGCTGGGCGCGTCGGCGCGCCTGGCCGGCCACGGCGCTCGCCGCGGTGTTGGCGCTCTGTCTCGCCGTTCCTCTCTGGCATCTCTGGCCGGAGTGGAACCTCATCGCCGCCGAGCGTCTGGCGACGCGGCGCTTTCCTCTGCTGGCCGACTTCGAGTCGCCCGTAGAGCTGGGGAACTGGCGCCCCAACCACCACGGCTGGCTGCGGCGCGTGCCGCGCGCGGAGGGGGGGCATGCGCTCGCCATCACCGGCGCGCCGCCGGAGAGCTACCCCGGCGCCAACCTGAACGGCTTCCCTCGCGACTGGACCGGCCACCGCCGGCTCGAGTGGGACGCCCGGGTCACGACCGCCGACTCGGTCCGCTTCATCGTTCGCCTCGATGATTTCGCCGCCCGTCGCGACGGCGCCTGGCTGGCCGCCCGCTTCACCGCAGGTCGTGCGTGGCGTCACTTCGTTTGGGAGCCGACCGACGCTTTTGGCCGCAAACCGTCGCGCTCCCAGCAGCGCAACGATATGGACGGCGTCACGATCTACATCGCCCGGCCGGCCGTCCCGGTCACCCTGGAGATCGATAATCTGCGGCTGCAATAGGCCGGGGCGCGATGGTTCGCCGCCGGCGTCCCTCAACCACGCTTGCCAGCGCCCCGGTCGCGGGGTATAGATTCCCCGCATCCGGGGAGTTACAGGAGGTCCGGGCGTGTTGCGCATCGGCGTCGGATGGGACCGGCACCGGCTCGTGCCGGGGCGGGCGTGTGTGCTGGGCGGCGTGCGGTTTCCCGACTGTCCGCTGGGGCCACTGGGGCACTCAGACGGCGACGTCGTGGCGCACGCCATCATCGACGCGCTACTGGGCGCGGCGGCGCTGGGCGACATCGGGCGCCATTTTCCCGACACCGATCCCGCCTGGGCCGGCGCCGACAGCCTCGATCTGCTGCGCCGCGCCGTGGCGCTGGTGGCGGAGGCGGGGTGGCGGGTGGTCAATGTCGATGCGACAGTTATCACTGAACTGCCGGCCATCGCCCCGCGCGCCGACGATATGGCGGTCGCGCTGGCCGGGCCGCTCGGTGTGGCGCCGGACGCGGTCTCCGTCAAGGGGACCCGCGGCGAGGGGCTCGGCCCGGAGGGCCAGGGCGAGTGTGTCACCGCGCAGGCAGTGGCCCTGCTGATCACCGCCGACGCGTGAGCGGCGGCGGGCGCGCGACCGGCGCGCAGGGAGGACACCAGGCGTGCGCATCGTAGTCCTGATGGGCGGGACCTCGCCGGAGCGGGAGGTCTCCCTGGATTCGGGCCGGGCCGTGGCGGCCGCGCTGACCTCGCGCGGTCACGACGTGGAGACGGTCGACGTGCGCGATTTCGCCGCGCTCGCCACGCTCCCTGCGCTGCGCGACTGCGAGGTGGTATTCCCGGCGCTGCACGGCGGCGCCGGCGAGGACGGCCGCCTCCAGGCGCTCCTCGAACTGCTCGGCGTGCCGTACGCGCTGTCGGGCCCGATGGCCAGCGCCATGGCGATGAACAAGGCGGTCACCAAGCGTCTGATGCGCGGCGCCGGCATCCCCACCCCCGACTGGCTGCAGGTGGCCTGGGATCCGGCGGGCGGACGGCCGTCCGGCCTGACCGGCGGTGGCTCCGCCTCCTCCGTGGCGGCGAAGGGGCGGACCAGGGGCAAGTCGCCGGTCCCCCCCGACGACTTCACGCTCGACCACGTCCTCGAACGCGCCGCCGAGGAGCTCGGCTTTCCGCTCGTCATCAAGCCGAACCGTGAGGGATCGAGCGTCGGCGTGGAGATCGTCAAGACGTCGCGCGGTTTCAAGGCGGCTTTCGGGCGGGTCGCAGAGCAGGGACGCGACCTGCTGCTGGAGCGCTTCGTGCCGGGCCGCGAACTGACCGCCGCGATCGTGATGGGGCGGCGTCTGCCGCTGCTGGAGATCCGGCCGCGCGCCGGCGATTTCTACGACTACGACAACAAGTACACCCGCGGCGCCTGCGAGTACGTGGTGCCGGCGCCGGTCCACTCGCCGGTCTACGAGCAGATCAGCGCCGACGCGCTGCGTCTCTACGACCTGCTCGAATGCCGCGGCATGGCGCGCGTGGATGTGCGGCTCGACGGCGACGTCTGGGCCGTGCTCGAAATCAACACCATCCCCGGCATGACCGAAACGAGCCTCGTGCCGAAGGCGGCCGCTGCCGTGGGGATCGGATTCGCCGACCTGGTGGACGATCTTTGCCGCGACGCGCTCGCGGAGCGGGGGCCCGGCGCCGGACGCGCGGCGCCCGCGAAGGGGAACGCCTGATGGCGCTGCACGTCTGGGACCACATCGCGCGGGCGAAGCGGAAGTTCGAGCCGATCCGGCCGGGCCAGGTCGGCATGTACGTCTGCGGCATGACCGTGCAGGACAAGCCGCACGTCGGCCACATGTTCGCTTTCGTGGCCTGCGACATGGTGCGCCGCTACCTTGAGTTCCTCGGGTACCAGGTGACGCACGTCCAGAACTTCACCGACATCGACGACAAGATCATCGTCAAGGCGCAGGCCGAGGGGGTCGACTACCGCGTCGTGGCCGATCGCAACATCGCTGCCTTCCACGATGCCGCGGCGAAGCTCCGTCTTCAGCCGGCCCACCACTACCCGCTCGCCACCGACCACATCGACGGCATCATCGCCTTCACGCAGCGCCTGATCGATGCCGGCAACGCCTACGCCGTCGACGGCGACGTCTACTTCGACGTCCGCTCGTTCCCCGACTACGGCCGCCTCTCCGGCCGCCACGTCGACGACATGCGCTCGGGCATCCGCATCGAGGTGGGCGAGAAGAAACGCGACCCCCTCGATTTCGCCCTCTGGAAAGCCGCCAAACCGGGCGAACCGGCCTGGGACTCCCCCTGGGGCGCCGGCCGCCCCGGCTGGCACATCGAGTGTTCAGTCATGTCGATCGGCCTGCTCGGCGAACACTTCGACTTCCACGGCGGCGGCCAGGACCTGCTGTTCCCCCACCATGAAAACGAGCGCGCCCAGTCGTGCGCCTGCACCGGCCACGCCTTCGTCAATTTCTGGCTCCACAACGGCCTGCTGTATCTCGGCGACAAGAAGATGTCCAAGTCCGACGGCAACTTCTTCGCCATGGCGGACGTGCTCGCCAAGATCCGGCCCGAAGTCCTGCGGTTCTTCCTGCTCAACGCGCACTTTCGCAGCCAGATCGACTACAGCGAGGAGCGCCTGCAGGAGGCGGCCGCGGCCCTGGAACGGCTGACCCGCGGCACCGCCCGCCTCGTTGCCGCCCTCGCCTCCGACGTCGCCCCCGTTCCCGAAGGCCTGATCTCGGCCCCCGGCGAGACGCTCGCCAAGTCGGTCCGCGACGCCCGTCGCCGCTTCTTCGCCGCCATGGACGACGACTTCAACTCCGGCGGCGCCATCGGCGTCCTCTTCGGCCTCGTGCGCGACCTGAACCAGTACTTCGCCACTGCCGGCGAGAAGGTGCTCGACCGCGGCGTGCTGGAAGAGGCGAAGCAGCTGCTGACGGAGGCCGACGCGATCCTGGCGCTGCTGCCCGACGGAGTGGAGGGGTGCGCCGCGGCGACCGACGATGTCCCCGCTGACGTCCGCGCTCTCGTCGCCGAGCGGGAGGCGGCGCGCAAGTCGCGCGATTGGGCCCGTGCCGACGCGCTGCGCACCGGGCTGCTGGCCAGGGGGTGGCTGGTGGAGGACGGCGCGGGGGGTTCGGCGGTGCGGCGGAGCGGGTGAGGGGCGCCTCCGGCGCGCCGGCGCTGGCGGGTCGGTCTGCGGTTCGAGCACCTCAGGGTGATCGACGGATCGGACTTCTGGAGCGCCGGATTCGGCGACGCCACGCCCGATCATCCGGTTCCCTGGCGGATCGAAACCTCAGCAGGATGCGGTCCGAAGTGGGACCCTGGCCTGCTCGTCGACTTCGTCGTGTCGGTCCGCTGCGGTGACGGCGCGGCGCAGTTCGTGCGGACGCGGGACGTCCTGATCGGAAGGACCGATTGAGCGCCCGCCCGTGGCGCCGGTGACGGCCCGCACGATCGCGTCCCCTCCCGGCGCGCCTATTTCGTCTCCCCCCTGCATCCTTCCAACCCTTTCCTCCGTACAACCGTCCACAAAGCGCCGGGCTCGCCCCCGAGAGACCTGCCGGCCGAGGTTCCTTCGCGCTCGGATCTCTCGCCCCGAGCGGGACGTCACGCGGTGTCGTGACCAGCCTGCAAGGAGTTCGGACATGAAAGCATCGACAGTTGCCGGAAGCGCGCTGGCGCGCGTCGGACTGATCGCCCTGCTGCTGGTCGTGGCCGGCGGGGCGTTCGCGTTTCAGCCTGTCTACCGGCCGCGCCTGGAGACGGCGCGGGCGGCGGGGGCGATCCGCATCGACGGGGTCCTGGGGGACCCGGGATGGCAGTCGGCGGGGAAGGCCGACAACTTCAGCGAGCGGCTGCCGGGGGACAACGTCGAGCCGCCGGTGAAAACCGAGGCGTTCATCACCTATGACGACGACTACCTGTACGCGGCGTTCGTCTGCCAGGACGATCCGCAGGCGCTGCGGGCCACGATGTGCCAGCGCGACATGTACGACGGCGACGACATGGTGGGGCTGCTGCTCGACACCTACGGCGAGGGAACCTGGGCCTACGAGTTCTTCGTCAACCCGTACGGCATCCAGCGCGACCTGATGTGGACCAACATCCAGGGCGAGGACGCCGGGTTCGACATGGTGTGGGAGTCGGCCGCCCGCGTCACCGCGACCGGGTACACGGTCGAGATGGCGATCCCGCTGGCCGGCATGCGCTTCCCCGATCGCCTGGCGCAGAGCTGGCGGGTCGAGTTCTGGCGCAACCATCCGCGGGAGAGCCTCCGCCAGTACTCGTGGGGCGCCAACGACCGCAACGAGCAGTGCTTCCCGTGCAAGTGGGGGACGGTCACCGGCATCGAGGGGGTCAGTCCCGGCAAGGGGCTCGAACTGCTGTCGTCGATGATCGCCTTCCAGTCGGGCCGCATCGCCGACCCGCTGGCGGCCGACTCCGGCCTGCAGACGAAGGACGTCCAGGGCGAGCCGTCGCTGGGGGCCAAGTACTCTCCCTCCTCCGGCATCACCCTCGAGGGGACCTTCAACCCCGACTTCAGCCAGATCGAGGCCGACGCCGACCAGATCGACGTCAACACCACGATCGTGCAGCGCTATGCCGAGCTGCGGCCGTTCTTCCAGGAGGGGAACGACCTTTTCCGGACCATGTTCAACTCCTTCTACACCCGCATGGTGAACGATCCGGAGCTCGCCTCGAAGGGGACCGCGCGCTGGGACAAGACCAGCGTGGCCTACATGGCGGCCCGCGACGAGCACTCGCCGTACATCATCCCGACCGCCGAGCGCAGCTACTCGGCGCCGATGGGACGCTCGACCGTCAACGTGCTGCGCGGCCTGCACAGCCTCGGCAACAATTCGCAGGTCGGTTTCATGGCGACCGACCGCCGCTATGACGGCGGCGGCTCCGGCACCATCCTGTCGGCCGACGCGAACATCCGGCTGGCCAGGACCTACAGCTGGGCCACCCAGTACGTCTGGAGCCGCAGCGCCGAGCCGCGGGGCTTCGCGATCGATCCGGAAGTGACCTTCGACGGCGGCCGCCACACGGTCGACCTCGACGGGGAGACCTACTCCGGCGGCGCCCTCGTCACCGAACTGCGGCGGCGGTCGCGCGCCTGGAATTTCACCTTCGATTTCAACCAGGTCGCCCCGTCGTACCGGACCCAGACCGGCTACGATCCGTGGAACGACCAGCGCAACGGATTCATCTGGACCAACTACAACTTCTACCCGGGCAGCGGCCTGGTGGAGAGGATCACCCCCTTCCTCTGGGTGGACGGCCGCTGGGACTACGACGGCCACCGGAAGTGGGCCCACGGGCAGGCGCAGCTCGACTGCCGCTTCCGCCGGGCGCAGACCAACCTGGGGTTGAACTACAGCTACGGCGAGGAGACCTGGAGCGGCGTGCAGTTCCCCGACCTGTGGTCGGCCACCGTGAACCTGAATACCCGACCCCACGACAAGCTGGCCCTCTCCGCCTCGGCCACGATCGCCACCGATCCGGCGCTGTTCACCCTGGAGAAGGGCGATCTGACCCGCTACGAGCTGGCCCTCGAGCTGAAGCCGATCGACCGCCTGATCCTCGAGCCGACGCTCAGCTACATCCGGAGCGACAAGTCCGGCGTCGGGGAGCTGCTGTTCCGGCAGACGATCGCCCGGATGCGGATGCGCCTGCAGGTGAATCCGCAGCTCTCCCTCCGGCTGGTGGCGCAGCACAACAGTTCCCGGCAGCCGGTCTACCAGGCCCTGGCCCTGGAGGGCTCCTTCCCCACCTACCACATGGCCTTCGGCTCCAAGTGGGAGGTCGATCCGCTGCTCACCTATCGACTCAACTCGTTCTCTGTCTTCTATTTGGGGGCGACACACGACTTCCGGGACTTCAACGCCGCCCAGATAGATGCGTCGTCCGACTACGAAATGACCGGGCGTCAGTATTTCATGAAGCTGCAGTACCTGTGGCAGATCTGAGACCGTCACGGCCCGGGGGCCTTTTGCCGGCTTGACACGGCGCGGCCTCCGGGCTTATATTGCGCGGTCTATTTGCTTTTGGTGGAAAACCAGCGAGAGTGTGGGGGCGGGAAGCCGGCCCCCGGGCGGGCCGAAATGGCCGTCGCAGGGGGCGAGGAGCGTCGCGTCCTCTTGGTACGTTTGGTATCACGCTGGCGTAGCTCAACTGGTAGAGCTCCTCACTTGTAATGAGGGGGTTGGGGGTTCAAGTCCCTTCGCCAGCTCCAAATTTTGATGGGAGTGCCGGCCGGCGGCCGAGGTGGAAGGGCGCGAGTCAACAGGAACACAGTCTACATTTCGTGGGGGGGTTCCCGAGTGGTCAAAGGGACCAGACTGTAAATCTGTCGG
Source organism: uncultured bacterium (assembly GCA_963732385.1). Classification (GTDB taxonomy): domain Bacteria; phylum Krumholzibacteriota; class Krumholzibacteriia; order LZORAL124-64-63; family LZORAL124-64-63; genus CAVSZB01. The sequence continues at coordinate 46,376 of CAVSZB010000008.1, forward strand.
CGGACGCCTTCGGAGGTTCGAATCCTCCCCCCCCCACCAGACGAATATCATCGGTGCCAGGAGGCGCCGGGAGGAGCGGGAATAGCTCAGTTGGCTAGAGCATCAGCCTTCCAAGCTGAGGGTCGCGGGTTCGAATCCCGTTTCCCGCTCCAGCCTCGCCCGACCTCGAACGCAGCGTAGGGACACGCGGGAAAGGTTCGCCGGGGCCCACGTAGCTCAGTCGGTAGAGCACTTGCATGGTAAGCAAGCGGTCAGCAGTTCGATTCTGCTCGTGGGCTCCAACAACATCACCGATCTGACCCGGCGATGGCGAATCAGATGTGGCGGAGCCGGTCGCGACCGGCGTCCAGGGCCGAACCACCTTCCTCGGGAGGATGCCGCGATGGCGCGCCAGAAGTTCAAACGGACCAAGGATCACGTGAACGTCGGGACGATCGGTCACGTGGATCACGGGAAGACGACGTTGACGGCGGCGATCACGAAGGTGCTGGCGACGAAGGGCATGGCGGACTTCGTGCCGTTCGACCAGATCGACAAGGCTCCCGAGGAGCGCGAGCGCGGGATCACGATCGCGACGGCTCACGTGGAGTACCAGAGCGAGACGCGTCACTACGCGCATGTGGATTGCCCCGGTCACGCGGACTATGTGAAGAACATGATTACCGGCGCGGCTCAGATGGACGGCGCCGTGGTGGTGGTGTCGGCGTCTGACGGTCCGATGCCTCAGACGCGTGAGCACATCCTGCTGGCGCGCCAGGTGGGTGTTCCGTACATCATCGTGTTCATGAACAAGGTGGACATGGTAGACGATCCGGAACTTCTGGATCTGGTGGAGCTGGAGGTCCGGGAGCTGCTGTCGAAGTACGAGTTCCCCGGCGACGACATCCCGGTGATCCGGGGTTCGGCGCTCAAGGCGCTCGAGAGCGGGGACCCTGATTCTCCGGACACGAAGTGCATCTTCGAGCTTCTGGCGGCGCTGGACAGTTACATTCCGCTGCCGCAGCGGGAGCTGGAAAAGCCGTTCCTGATGCCGGTGGAGGACGTGTTCTCGATCAGCGGCCGCGGGACGGTGGCGACCGGTCGTATCGAGCGCGGGATCACGCACACGGGCGACGCGGTGGAACTGGTGGGCATCCGGGCCGTGCAGAAGACAGTGGTCACGGGCGTGGAGATGTTCCGGAAGATCCTGGACGAAGGGCGCGCGGGCGACAACGTCGGCCTTCTGCTGCGCGGGATGAAGAAGGAAGACATCGAGCGCGGGATGGTGGTTTGCAAGCCTGGCTCGGTGACGCCGCACACGAAGTTCGAGGGCGAGGTCTATATCCTGACGAAGGAGGAGGGCGGTCGTCACACGCCGTTCTTCACCGGATATCGTCCGCAGTTCTACTTCCGGACGACCGATGTGACCGGCTCGGCGCATCTGCCCGAAGGGGTGGAGATGGTGATGCCGGGCGACAATATCAAGGTGACGGTGGAACTGATCACGCCGATCGCGATGGAAGAGGGGCTCCGGTTCGCGATCCGCGAGGGCGGACGCACGGTCGGGGCAGGCGTCGTCGCCAAGATCCTCGCGTAGCGCACGGGCGGCCGCCGGCAGACGCGGTCGCTGACAAGGAGTGGCAACCATGCCCAGGGACCTGATCATCCTCGCCTGCAGCGACTGCAAGATGAGGAATTATACGGGGAAGAAGAACAAGCGGCTCCACCCGGACCGGGTGCAGTACAAGAAGTTCTGTCCCCGTTGCAACAAGCATACACCGCACAAGGAGACCCGATAGGCAGGCGGATTCCTGGACGGCAGGGGTGTAGCTCAGTTGGTAGAGCATCGGTCTCCAAAACCGAGGGTCGCGGGTTCGAGCCCTGCCACCCCTGCCAGACCGGCCCCGGGCCGGTATTGAGAAGGGCGGAGCGCGCTGATGCTGACGAAACTGCGAGCGTATGTGCTGGACACGACCGCGGAGATGAAACGGGTTTCGTGGCCGACGTTTGCCGAGTTGAAGGAGTCGACGTGGGTGGTCATCGTCACGGTGGCCTTCATCACGCTCTTCATCTTCCTCGTCGACAAGACATTGAATTTGACGATCAAGAATCTCATCAACATCCTCAGCTGAGCCGGAGGTCCGGCCGGCGCGGGGAGTGGAGCGGCCTCGCCCCGTACCGGGGGGCCGCGAGCGCGCCAGCGAAAGCTGCCGGAATCGGGCAGGGCGCGCGTCGAGACCGTCGCGACGGGGCCGTGGCCCGGTCGCCCGGTCGTGTCCGCGCGACCGCAGCGCACAGGGAGTGATTCGCCGTGGACGAGAGCAAGGAGAGGCTGGAAACCGACGGCGGTTCTCCCGCCGCGGACGACGCCCCCCTCTTCCAGGATTTCCCGGAGGAGGCGCCTGTCGCCGCGACCGCACCGGCGCCCGTCCTGCCGCCGGCGCCCGCTCCGGCACAGGCTGTCGCCGACGAGGAACATCCCGGCGACGACGCGGCCGCTGCGAAGGCGCGGCGGGCGCGCATGCGCTGGTTCGTTCTTCATGCGAATACCGGCCACGAGAACAAGGTGAAGCGCAACATCGAGATGGCCGTCAAATCGGACCACATGGAGCAGTACTTCGGCGAGATCCTGGTGGCCACGCAGGAAGTCACCGAGATGAAAAACGGGAAGCGCGCGACCGTTAAGCGCAAGTTCTTCCCGAGCTACATTCTGATCGAAATGGAAATGACGAAGGATACCTTCCACTTCATCAGCTCCATTCCGGGCGTGACCCGGTTCATCGGTGGCACTGAATTGCGCCCCGAGCCGATCGGGCAGGACGAAGTCGATCGGATCCTCGGCCGCATGTCGAAGGTCCCGGAGGCGAAAACCGTCCTGGAGATCCCGTACGAGGTGGGCGACAGCGTGCAGGTGGTCGACGGGCCGTTCACCGACTGGATTGGCGTCATCAACGAGATCAATCACGACAAGGGCAAGCTGAAGGTGATGATCTCCATTTTCGGTTCGGAGACTCCGGTCGAGCTCGATTTCCTTCAGTTGAAGGCGGTCTAGCCGGCCGATCTCTTCCGTGTCTGCGCCGGGAGTCTGGCCCGGAGGCGCGGGGCCGCAGGGACGGACTTCTCCCCGTCCGGCGGGATATATGAGGCGGCGTCGCCGCGGACGGTGGGCCGGGCGCCGGTGGACGGCGCGCGGACCTGACAAAGGTCCGGTGGAGGGGCTGTTTCCCACACTGGTCAGGAGTTGTGGCTCATGGCGAAGAAAGTACTCACCAGCGTCAAGCTGCAGATTACGGCCGGCAAGGCGAACCCCGCCCCGCCGGTTGGTCCAGCGCTTGGGCAGCATGGCGTGAACATCATGGAATTCTGCAGCGCCTTCAACGAGCGCACGAAGGACCGTCTGGGCTTTGTGATCCCCGTGGTGATCACGGTCTACGGCGACCGGAGCTTTTCGTTCATCACGAAAACGCCGCCGGCCGCGGTCCTGGTCATGAAGGCCGCCGGTCTCGAAAAGGGGAGCACCGAGCCCTCCAAGAAGACGGCCGGACGGATCACCCGGCAGCAGCTGCGCGAGATCGCGGAGACCAAGATGCCCGATCTCAATGCCGGATCGATCGAAGCGGCGATGCGGATCATCGCCGGCACTGCGCGCAGCATGGGCGTCGAGGTCATCTGACCCCGGCCCCGGACGGGAAGCACGGCGTGCGATTCCCTGCGGGGAGGCGGCACACCGGAGAAGGGTCGCGAGCCCTTCGCAACTCTCGATCGAATTTGGAGACAAGACGATGAAACACGGCAAGATTTTCCGCAATGCTCAGGCGGGAGTCGACCGGGACCAGGCTCGGGCTCTTCCCGAGGCCCTGCAGATCCTCGAGGCCTTTCCCAAGGCGAAGTTCGACGAATCGGTGGACGTGGCCATCAGGCTGAACGTCAATCCGAAGTATGCGGACCAGATGGTCCGTGGCAGCGTCGTCCTGCCGGCGGGAACGGGCAAGACGGTCCGCGTCCTGGTGATCACCCGCGGCCCGAAAGAAAAAGAGGCGCTCGACGCCGGGGCCGATATGGTCGGCGCGGACGAGTACCTCCCCAAGATCAAAGAAGGCTGGACCGACGTGGATGTCATTATCGCCACGCCGGACATGATGGGTGAGCTCGGCAAACTCGGGCGCATCCTCGGCCCGCGCGGGCTGATGCCCAACCCCAAGGTGGGCACGGTCACGATGGATATCGCCAAGGCGGTCCGGGAGGCCAAGGCCGGCCGCATCGAGTATCGCGTCGACAAGGCCGGCATCGTGCACGCGCCCGTGGGCAAGCGGTCTTTCAGCGCCGAGCAGCTCACGGAGAACGTCCACTCGCTCATGTCCGAATTGACGCGCGTGCGGCCCTCGTCCGTGAAGGGGGTCTACGTCAAGTCGGTTTTCATCTCGGGCACGATGACTCCGTCCATCAGACTGGACCACGCCGCGCTCTGAGTGCGGTGTGGCGCCGTTGTTCATGTTTAAGGAGGGTGCCTCATGGCACGTCCGGAAAAGGTGGCCGCGGTCGAGGCCCTCGCCGGGAAGCTCAAGTCGGCCCAGAGCCTGGTGCTCGCCGACTACACGGGGCTGACCGTCGAGCGGATGACGGCCTTTCGCGTGCTCTGCCGCGCGAAGGGGGTCGACTGCCAGGTAGTCAAGAACCGCCTGGCCGGCATCGCCGCCGATCAGGCCGAACTGACGATCCTCAAGGATCATCTGAAAGGTCCGACCGCGCTGATCATGGGTCCGTCCAGCCAGATCGACCCGGCCAAGATCACGGTCGAGTTCGCGAAGGGGAACGCCAAACTGCGGATCAAGGGCGGGCTGCTCGACGGCCGGTTCCTTGATTCGTCGGCGGTCGAGGCCCTCTCGAGGATCCCCGATCGCGAGGTCCTGCTGGCGCAGATCATGAGCGGTATGAACGGGCCGGCCCGTTCGCTGACGATCATTGTCAACGGTGTTGCCGCGGCGTTGACGCGGGCCGTCGACCAGGTGGCGAAGCAGAAGGCGGCCTGAGGGCCGAAAGGTAACCGGGACTCGAACGGGTCTTCCGCGGCCAGACCGAACGCGCGCGGATCGGCCCGATGCCAGAACGAAGAAGGAGAAGACGACATGTCCGACGCGATCAAGCTGAGCGACAGCGCCCAGAAGGTGCTCGATCTGATCGAGAAGATGACCCTCCTCGAGGCCGCCGACCTGGTGAAGGCCATGGAGGAGAAGTTCGGCGTGAGCGCCGCGGCCCCGATGGCCGTGGCCGCCGCCGTGGCGGCTCCCGTCGCTGAGGTGAAGGACGAGTTCGCAGTGGTCCTCACCGCCACCGGCGACAAGAAGATCCAGGTGATCAAGGAGGTCCGCGCGATCACCGGTCTGGGCCTGAAGGAGGCCAAGGACCTGGTCGAGAGCGCCCCCACTACCGTCAAGGACGGCTTGAACAAGGCCCAGGCCGACCAGATCAAGGCCAAGCTCGAAGAGGCCGGCGCGATCGTCGACCTGAAGTAGCTCCTGCGCGGGCCCCCCGCACGGCCACGGCCGGGCGGGGGGCCGTCGCGTCCCCACCGGTCGCCGGCGGGGCCGTCCTGGCACACCCAACGCGCAAGGAAGTGGTCTCGTGATTGACAAGATCCCTGTCGACAGGTTCACCGGAAGGCTCAACTACTCCAAGCTGAGCCACGGCGACGAAATGCCGAACCTCCTCGCCGTTCAGCTGGAGTCGTACAACGACTTTCTGCAGGTCGGCGCGCCGAAGGAGAAACGCAAGCCGATCGGGCTGGAGTCGGTCTTCCACACCATCTTCCCGATCCAATCGACACGCGGCCACCTGATCATGGAGTACGACAGCTACGCCACGGGCGAGCCGAAGTACGGGATCGAGGAGTGCCAGGAGCGGGGTCTCACGTACTCCGTGCCGCTCAAGGCGCGGCTGCGCCTGGTCGTCAAGGACGAGGACGAAACGCGCGCCGATTCCGAATTGCAGATCCGCGACATCCAGGAGCAGGAGGTCTACCTCGGCGAGCTGCCCAGCATCACCGAGAAGGGGACCTTCATCGTCAACGGGGCCGAGCGCGTGATTGTCAGCCAGCTGCACCGTTCGCCTGGCGTGTTCTTCAATGACGAATTCCACCCGAACGGGCGCAAGCTGTTCCGCGCGCGGATCATCCCCTACCGCGGCTCGTGGGTCGAGTTCAGCACCGACATCAACGACATCCTTTACGTGCACATCGACCGGAAGCGCAAGCAGCCGGTCTCCATGCTGCTGCGCGCGCTCGGTTTCCAGACCAACGCCGAGATCATCCAGCTCTTCCACGAGGTGGAGAACTTCAAGGTGCCGCGTAAGGGGACCAAACGCGCGGAGACCATGGAGGGGCGCATCCTCGCCATGGACATACATGAGGCCGACGGCGGGGAGCGGCTGGCAGAGGCCGGCACGGTCATCGACGCGCCGCTGCTCGAGGACATTCTGCAGAAGGCTCACGGACAGGACTGTGCGCTGGTGCGCGAAGGTCAGGTGTCGCTCAACGAGCCGAGCCTGATCCTGAACACCCTGCGCAAGGATCCCACGCGCACCCGCGACGAGGCGCTGCGCCGGTTCTACCAGCTCCTGCGTCCGGGCGATCCGCCGAACGAAGAGGTTGCGAAGGCCCTGTTCGAACGGTTGTTCTTCCACGAGAAGCGCTACGACCTGGCGGAAGTGGGCCGCTACAAGCTCAACCACCGCCTGAAGCTCGACGTGCCGCGCACCGTCTCCACGCTGACGCCGGCCGATTTTCTGGCGATCATCCGCGAAATGATCCTCCTCTTCCTCGGACGGGGCGAGACAGACGACATCGACCACTTCGGCAACCGGCGCGTGCGCTCCGTGGGCGAACTGCTGGCCAACCAGTTCTCGGTCGGTCTCAGCCGCATGGCGCGGATCATCAAGGAACGGATGAATATCTCCGACAAGGAGAAGCCGATCACCCCGGCCGATCTGGTGAATGCCCGCACGGTGTCGGCCGTGATCCAGTCGTTCTTCGGCAGCAGCCAGCTCTCGCAGTTCATGGACCAGACGAACCCGCTCTCCGAATTGACGCACAAGCGGCGTCTTTCGGCCCTCGGCCCCGGCGGCTTGCATCGGGACCGCGCCGGTTTCGAGGTCCGTGACGTGCACTACACGCACTACGGCCGCATGTGCCCGATCGAGACGCCGGAAGGCCCGAACATCGGTCTCATCGCGAGTCTGGCCACGCACGCGCGCATCAACAGTTTCGGCTTCATCGAGGCGCCGTACCGGCGGGTCGACAAGGGGCTGGTGCAGCGCAAGATCGAGTACCTGACGGCCGACCAGGAGGACGCCGTCACCATCGCCCAGGCGAACGCCCCGCTCGACGAGGAGGGGCGGTTCAGGCGCAAGGGGGTGCTGTCGCGTCGCAAGGGCGAGTACCCGATCGCCAAGCCGATCGAAGTGGAGTACATGGACGTGTCGCCGAAGCAGATCGTATCGGCCGCCGCGTCGCTCATCCCGTTCCTGGAGCACGACGACGCCAACCGCGCCCTCATGGGCTGCAACATGCAGCGCCAGGCCGTGCCGCTGTTGCGGACGGAGGCGCCGATTGTCGGTACGGGGATGGAGAAGAAGATCGCCATCGACTCCGGCGCCGTGGTTACGGCCGAGGACAGCGGCGTGGTGGAGTCGGTCACCGCCGACGCGATCACGATCCGTTACGACCACGCCGAGAAGATCGCCCGCCAGAGCTTCTTCGACACCAGCGGCATGGTCGAGTACCGCATGCGCAAGTTCAAGCGCAGCAACCAGGACACCTGCTACAACCAGAAGCCCCTGGTGCTGCCGGGGCAGAAGGTGAAGAAGGGCGACGTGCTGGCCGACGGGCCGAGCACCGAACACGGCGAGCTGGCGCTCGGGCGCAACCTGCTCGTGGCCTTCATGCCCTGGGGCGGCTACAACTTCGAAGACGCCATTCTCGTATCCGAGCGCTGCGTCACGGAGGATCTCTTCACCTCCCTGCATATCGAGGAATTCGAGCTGCAGGTGCGCGACACCAAACGCGGTGTCGAGGAGGTCACGCGGGAGATTCCCAACGTCGGCGAGGAGGCCCTGAGGAACCTCGACGAAGAGGGTGTCATCTTTACCGGCGCGCAGGTGCGGGCCGGTGACATCCTGGTCGGCAAGGTCACCCCCAAGGGAGAGACCGAGCTCTCGCCCGAGGAGAAGCTGCTGCGCGCCATCTTCGGCGAGAAGGCCGGCGATGTGAAGGACGCCTCGTTGAAGGCGCCTCCCGGCATGGACGGTACCGTCGTCGGGGTGCGGGTCTTTTCCCGCCAGGACCGCACCGAGCGGTCCAAGAAGGAGGAGAAGAAGCAGCTCGATGCCCTGAAACGGCGGCGCGACCGGTCGCGCGAGAAGGTGGAGACGCTGCGCACGGAGCGTCTGCACGAAGTGCTGGTGGGCGAGATCGCGCACCATATCATCGATGCCAACACCGGCGAGGTGCAGGTCAAGGCCGGCAAGAAGCTCACTGCCCAGGTGCTGGGCGAGCTGGACTTCGCCGCCGTGCACTGGGGCCTGCCGCTGGTCAAGGACGCCGCCAAGGCGGCCCGGGTGCGCGGCGTGTATGATGCCGCCGCCCGCGAGTTCGACCGCATCGAGGTCGAATTCGAGAAGCAGTGCGAGCGTGCCCAGCGCGGAGACGAACTGCCGCCTGGCGTGGTCAAGCTGGTCAAGGTGTACGTCGCGCGGCGGCGCAAGCTGAGCGTGGGCGACAAGATGGCCGGCCGCCACGGCAACAAGGGGGTCGTTTCCAAGATCATGGCCGATGAGGACATGCCTTATCTGGCTGACGGCACCCCCGTGGACATCGTGCTCAACCCGCTCGGCGTACCGAGCCGTATGAACCTTGGCCAGATTCTCGAGACGCATCTCGGGTGGGCCGCGGTGGCGCACGGGATCCGGGTGCAGACGCCCGTCTTCGACGGCGCCACGATCGAGGAGATCAAGGAAGCGCTCAGGTCCGGCGGGCTGCCGGTAAGCGGCAAAACCGAGCTGTTCGACGGCCGAACCGGCGCGGCATTCGACAAGGTAGTCACCGTCGGTGTCATGTACATGATGAAGCTCCACCACCTCGTGGAGGAGAAGATCCATGCGCGCTCGATCGGCCCCTACTCGCTCGTCACGCAGCAGCCGCTGGGCGGCAAGGCCCAGTTCGGCGGGCAGCGTTTCGGCGAGATGGAGGTCTGGGCGCTGGAAGCCTACGGGGCGGCGAACTGCCTGCAGGAGATGCTCACGGTCAAATCCGACGACGTGAACGGCCGTTCCAAGGTCTACGAGGCGATTGTCAAGGGCGAGAACCCGCCCGAGCCGGGCATTCCGGAGTCCTTCAACGTACTGATGAAGGAACTCCACAGCCTGTGCCTGGACGTCCGTCTCGAGGAAGCCATCTGAAATCCGTCCCACGGCCCGGACCCGCGTTGCGCGGGGCCGGGGGGAGGTTGACCCGATGCTCGGTCTGAAGACCCGGGATACCGAGGGCCAGAAGCCGCGTGAGTGCAACTCGATCCTGATCCAGCTTGCCTCGCCCGACATGATTCGCGAATGGAGCTTCGGCGAGGTAACCAAGCCGGAGACCATCAATTACCGGACGTTCAAGCCGGAGAAGGACGGGCTCTTCTGCGAGCGCATTTTCGGTCCGGTGAAGGACTGGGAGTGCAACTGCGGCAAGTACAAACGGATCCGGTTCCGTGGCATCGTCTGCGACAAGTGCGGGGTGGAGGTCACGCAGAGCAAGGTGCGCCGCGAGCGGCTCGGGCACATCGAGCTGGCCGTGCCGATCGCGCACATCTGGTTCTTCAAGGGGCTGCCCAGCCGTATCGGCCAGTTGCTGGACATGAAGGTGAAGGACCTTGAGCGGGTCCTCTACTACGAGTCCTCCATCGTGGTCAATCCCCGCAACTCCGCGCTGAAGAAGGGCGAGATCGTCAGCGAGGAGGAGATGTGGGAGTTGCGCCAGGAACATCCCGAGTGGGATCCCGAACTGGAGATGGGGGCCGATGCGATCCGTCGGCTGCTCCGCGAGCTCGATCTCGGGGAGCTGGCGCTGGAGTTGCGTTCCCGCGCGAAGACCGACACTTCCGTCCAGCGCCGCAAGGCGGGACTGAAGCGGCTGAAGATCGTGGAGGCGTTCCGCGGCTCGAACAACCGGCCGGAGTGGATGATCCTCGACTGCGTGCCGGTGCTGCCGCCCGACCTGCGGCCGCTCGTGCCGCTTGACGGCGGTCGCTTTGCCACCAGCGATCTGAACGACCTTTACCGGCGCGTCATCAACCGCAACAACCGGCTGAAGAAGCTGATCGAGATCAAGGCGCCGGGCGTGATCCTGCGCAACGAGAAGCGGATGCTGCAGGAGGCGGTCGACGCCCTGTTCGACAACGGCCGGCGCAGCCGGGCCGTCAAGGGTCAGGGAAACCGTCCGTTGAAGTCGCTGAGCGACATGCTCAAGGGGAAGAAGGGCCGGTTCCGCCAGAATCTGCTCGGCAAGCGCGTGGATTACTCCGGCCGTTCGGTGATCGTCGTCGGCCCGGAACTGAAGCTCTACCAGTGCGGCCTGCCGAAATCGATGGCTCTCGAGCTGTTCAAGCCGTTCATCATCCGCAAGCTCGAGGAGAAGGGGTACGTCCAGACCGTCAAGAGCGCCAAGAAGCTCGTCGAGCAGGAGCGCCCGGAGGTCTGGGACATCCTCGAGGAGATCATCAAGGACCATCCCGTGCTGCTCAACCGCGCGCCGACGCTGCACCGTCTCGGCATCCAGGCCTTCGAGCCGGTGCTGGTCGAGGGCAAGGCGATCCGGATCCATCCTCTGGTCTGTTCGGCATTCAACGCCGACTTCGACGGCGACCAGATGGCCGTGCACGTGCCGCTGGGCTACGAGGCGCAGCTCGAGGCGCGCCTGCTTATGCTGGCGCCGCTCAACATCCTGTCGCCGGCCAACGGCGAGCCGGTCTCCACGCCGACGCAGGACATGGTCCTCGGCTGCTACTATCTGACGCTGGCCCGTCAGGGGGACAAGGGCGAGGGCAAGGCCTTTGCCGATCCCGACGACGCGGTCGCCGCTCTCGAGGCCGGTCTGGTGGGCAAGCACGCGCTGATCAAGGTCCGTTTCCCGGACGGCCGGCGTGAGACAACCGTGGGGCGGATCATCTTCAACCAGATCCTGCCTCCCGGCTGGGAATATGTGAACAAGCCGCTGAACAAGAAGGCCCTGGCCCGCATCGTGGGCGAGGTGCACCACAGGCTCGGCGTGACCGACTGCATGCAGTTCCTGGACCGCCTCAAGGAATTGGGCTTCCATCACGCCACGATGGCCGGCCTCACGATCGGTATCGATGACATCCTGATCCCGCCGGAGAAGCAGGATATCATTACTGAAGCCCAGCGGCGCGTGGATGAGATCATTGTCCAGCATCGCAAGGGCATCATCACGAACCGTGAGCGGTACAATAAGGTGATCGACCTCTGGACCCAGGTCACCGATCAGGTGCGCGATCGCATGTTCGACCACCTGTCGCTCGATGATCAGGGCTTCAACCCGGTGTTCATGATGAACGCGTCGGGCGCGCGCGGATCCGCCGACCAGATCAAGCAGCTGGCCGGTATGCGTGGCCTCATGGCGAAGCCGCAGAAGAAGATCACGGGCGGTTTCGGCGAGATCATCGAACAGCCGATCATCGCGAACTTCCGCGAGGGGCTCACGGTCCTTGAATACTTCATCTCCACCCACGGTGCGCGCAAGGGTCTTGCCGACACGGCCCTCAAGACCGCCGACGCCGGTTATCTGACCCGCCGCCTGGTGGACGTGTCCCAGGACATCGTGGTCCGCCAGCCCGACTGCGGCACGGTCATGGGCATCGAGATCGGCGCCCTCAAGGAGGGTGAGAAGGTCATCGAATCGCTGCGCGACCGCATCATCGGGCGCGCAACGGCGGAAGATGTTCTCGACGAGCGGGGCGAAGCCATCTGCGAGGCCAACACGCTGCTCGACGCCGAGCTGGCGGGCCGCATCGAGGAGAGTGGCATCGAGACTCTGATGATGCGCTCGGTGCTTACCTGCCGTGCGCGGCGCGGCATCTGCGCCCTCTGCTACGGCTACAACCTGGCCGAGGAAAAACTCGTCGACATCGGCGAGCCGGTGGGCGTGATCGCGGCGCAGTCAATCGGCGAGCCGGGAACGCAGTTGACGCTGCGGACCTTCCACATCGGCGGCACGGCGAGCCGCATCGTGGAGCAGAACGTGAAGACGGCCGCCGCCGACGGCAAGATCGTCTTCGGTGACGATGTCCAGCTCGTGAAGCACGGCCAGAACGAGATGATCTGCATCGGCCGCAAGGGCGAAATGTCGCTCGTGCTCGAGTCGGGCATCACGCGCAGCCACATGTCGCTGCCTTACGCGGCGCGGGTCCTGGTGTCCAACGGGCAGAAGGTGAAACAGGGCGCTCCGCTTTTCGAGTGGGATCCGCATTCCGACTTCATCCTGACCGACAAGGATGGCGTGGCTGTTTATGTCGATATCATCGATGGCGTTTCGCTTTCCATCGAACTCGACGACAAGACGCGGCTGAAGCAGCCGGTTGTAAAGGAGCCGGTGGACAAGACCATCCACCCGGCCATCCAGATCGTGTCGGCGAAGACCAACAAGAAAATCGCCGAGTACATCCTGCCCACCGGCGCCTTCCTGCTGGTGCAGGACGGCCAGGCGGTTGTCCCCGGCACGCAGCTCGCGAAGATTCCGCGTGAAGTGACGCAGTCGGGTGACATCACGGGCGGTCTGCCGCGGGTGGCCGAGCTGTTCGAGGCGCGACGCCCCCGCGAGTCGGCCGTCGTGACCGAGATCGACGGCGTGGTGCAATTCCGCGGCACGACCCGTGGCCTGCGGCGCATCGTGGTGGCCGGGGAGAACAGCACCGAGAAGGAGTACCTGATCCCGCACGGCAAGCACGTGCGCACGTACGAGGGGGAGCGCGTGGTGGCGGGCGATCGCCTCACAGAGGGGCCGATCAATCCCATGGACGTTCTCGCCATCAAGGGAGTCAACGCGGTACAGAGCTATCTGGTCAACGCGATCCAGGAGGTGTACCGGCTGCAGGGCGTTCGCATCAACGACAAGCACATCGAAGTGATTGTTTCGCGCATGCTCCAGAAGGCGCTGATCCTCTCGCCCGGCGATACCAACTTCCTCGAGGGGGAGCAGGTGCCGAAGCAGGCACTCGAGGATGCCAACGATGAGATCCGCAACCAGAACCGCGAATTGCGCGAGCGGGGCGAGCCGCTGCTCGAGTCGGCCACCTTCGAGCCCCTGCTGCTGGGCATCACCAAGGCCAGCCTCAGCACCGACAGCTTCATCAGCGCCGCCAGCTTCCAGGAGACCACCCGGGTTCTCACGGATGCCGCCACCCGGAGCAAGCGCGACGAGCTGCGGAGTCTGAAGGAAAACGTTATCATGGGCCATCTCATCTCCGCCGGAACCGGCATGTCCGAGTTCAGGGCGCTGGCGGTGTCTGATCCGGAGGTGGAGGAGGGGCTGATCACCGATGCCCTGGCGGCCATGGAACTCGCTTCGCAGCAACAGGATGAGCTTGATGGCGAGGATCTTGGGGAGAGCGACGCGGAGGAGCGTGCCCTGGCGTAAGCAGTCCGGAACGGCGCTTGACAAGGGGGGCCTCTGGACTTACTCTTAGCGGTCTGCCTGCGGGTTTTCAGCCCCGCGCGGGCCACAACGTTCAAGCTGGACCAGCGGCTTCGCCGGTCCGACACTCAGGAGATCAAGATTTGCCGACTCTGAGCCAGTTGGTGCGTCATGGCCGCAAGGTGGCCACGCGCAAGAGCAAGTCCCCGGCGTTGATGAACTGTCCTCAGCGCAAGGGAGTCTGCACGCGCGTCTATACCCAGACCCCGAAGAAGCCCAATTCGGCGCTGCGCAAGATCGCTCGCGTGCGCCTGACGAACGGCATCGAGATCACCGCCTACATCCCTGGCGAGGGTCACAACCTGCAGGAGCACAGCATCGTGCTCGTCCGGGGCGGTCGCGTGAAGGATCTGCCCGGCGTTCGCTACCACATTATTCGCGGCACGCAGGACGCATCGGGCGTTGAATCCCGTCGTCGCGGTCGCTCGAAGTACGGCGCGAAGCGCCCCAAGGAGTAGGTCATGCCGAGGCGCAGACGAGCCGAGAAACGTCACGTTTTGCCGGACGCCCGTCACGGGGACCAGTCCGTCACCAAGTTCATCAGCTATGTCATGGTCGGGGGCAAGCGTACGCTGGCCGAAGGCATGGTGTATCAGGCGTTTGACACGATCAAGGAAAAGACCGGTCAGGAGGGCGTGGACGTCTTTCGGGCCGCTTTGAATAACGTCAAGCCGAGCCTCGAAGTTAAGTCGCGACGCATCGGTGGCGCCACCTACCAGGTGCCGGTCGAGGTCCGCCCGGAGCGGCGGGTCATGCTGGCCATGCGGTGGCTCATCAACTTTTCGCGCACGCGCGCGGAACGCACCTTTGCCGAGCGGCTTGCTGCCGAGTTGATCCTGGCGAGCAAGAACGAAGGACCGTCTATCAAGAAGCGCGAGGACACCCACAAGATGGCAGATGCGAACAAGGCGTTCGCCCACTGCCGGTGGTAATGGTCCCTCTCGTTTTCGCCAGGGCGCAGCGCTAGGGATGCGGCTTCACACAACTCGATAGCCCCGACCGTTCCTCCCCCGGAGGGAATGGCGGGCAGAGACGTCGGACAGGCCGCACGCGGCTACTGTGCGCGTCGTGGAGTAACGGCGTTTGAGGTGATTCGGGGTCCGGGGGCAGGCATGTCGCGGCAGGTCAGACTCGGGTCAGTGCGCGATATCGGGATTATGGCGCATATCGACGCCGGGAAGACTACCACGACCGAGCGCATCCTGTACTACACCGGACGTGTGCACAGGCCGGGCGAGGTCGACGACGGCGCGACCCAGATGGATTGGATGGAGCAGGAACGGGAGCGCGGGATCACGATCACGGCCGCGGCCACGACCTGCATCTGGCGGGACCACTGGGTGAACATCATCGATACCCCGGGTCATGTGGATTTCACGGTAGAGGTGGAGCGGAGTCTGCGGGTGCTCGATGGGGCGGTGGCGGTTTTCTGCGGGGTGGGCGGCGTGGAGCCGCAGTCGGAGACGGTCTGGCGGCAGGCGGACAAGTACGGAGTGCCGAGGATCGCCTTCGTCAACAAGATGGATCGTTCCGGCGCCGATTTCCGGCGCGCGGTGAAGATGATCCGGGAGCGGTTGGGCGCCAATCCGGTGCCGGTCCAGCTCCCGATGGGTTCCGGAGAAGGGTTCACGGGCGTGATTGACCTGCTCGGCATGCAGGCGCGGACTTACGACCAGGCCACCCTGGGCGCGAGTTTCGTCAACGCCCCTATTCCGGACGAGTACGCGGCCGAGGCTGCGACGGCGCGTCGGCAGTTGATCGAGTCGCTGGCCGATGTGGACGAGGGGATCATGGAGTCGTACGTGGCGGAACGTACGCCGACCGTGGAGGAGCTGCAGGCCGCGCTGCGCCGGGTCACCCTGGCGGCGGCGGGCGTGCCGGTTCTCTGTGGCGCCGCTGTTCGCAACAGCGGGATCCAGCCGCTGCTCGATGCCGTGGTCGACTACCTGCCCAGCCCGCTCGACAAACCGGTGGTGACCGGCTGGCGCCCGCACGACATGGCCGTGGTGACGCGCGGCACTGGCGACGACGAGCCGCTGGCCGCCCTTGCGTTCAAGATCCAGACCGATCGCCACGCCGGACGCCTGGCCTACGTGCGCGTCTACAGCGGCACGCTGACCGCCGGCAAGGTCGTGCTCAATGCGAATACCGGCAAGCGCGAGCGGATTACGAAGATCCTGCGCATGCACGCCAACAAGCGCGAGGAGCTCAGCGAAGCCCGCAGCGGCGACATCGTGGCCGTCGTCGGCTTCAAACAGCTCCGCACGGGTGACACCCTCTGCGCGCTCGATGCGCCGATCACGCTCGAAGAGATGACTTTCCCGGAGCCGGTGGTCTTCGTGGCGATCGAGCCGCGGACCAAGGCGGACCAGGACAAGCTGGCCGAGGCTCTCGCCGCGTTGTCGGATGAGGACCCCACGTTCCACGTCCGCAAGGACGGGGACACCGGTCAGACGATAATCTCGGGTATGGGGGAGCTCCATCTCGAGATCCTGTGCGATCGGATGAAGCGCGAGTTCGGGGTCGGGTGCAACGTCGGCCGTCCGCAGGTGGCCTACCGCGAAACGATTGGGCGGGAAACGCGCCAGGAGTTCGTGTTCGAGCGCACCGCCGGCGGCAAAGCGCAGTTTGCCCGCGTCGTGCTGGACCTGGCGCCGCTGCCGATCGGCTCCGGCCTGCGTTTCGCGAGCGTCATCGCCCGCGATGCCCTGCCGGCCGGCTGGCTGGCGCACGTGGAAACCGGCGTGCGGCAGGCTTGCGACACCGGCGTGCTGGCCGGTTACGCGTTGACTGATCTCGCCGTGACGCTGGCCGAGGTGACCTTCCGGGAAGTGGATTCCACGGAGGCCGCTTTCCACGGCGCCGCCGTGCAGGCGATGTGGGACGGCGCCAAGTCCGCCGAGCCGGCTCTGCTCGAGCCGATCATGGCGGTCGAGGTTTCGGCGCCGGCCGAGTATCTCGGCGGCGTGATTTCGCAGTTGAACGCCAAGCGCGGCCGCATCCATGGCACCGAGCCCAGGGGCGAGGCACAGGTGGTCCGGGCGGAAGTCCCGCTGGTGGAAATGTTCGGCTATGCCTCGGACCTGCGCTCCGCGACGCAGGGCCGCGGCGGTTATACGATGCAGTTTGCCCGCTACGAGCGGGTCCCGGAGAGGATCGCGACGGAGATCATGCGTCGGTTCGTGGGCGCCTGAGTCGCCCAGGACAATTGAAGGAGGTCGACCGCTGATGGCGCGCCAGAAGTTCAAACGGACCAAGGATCACGTGAACGTCGGGACGATCGGTCACGTGGATCACGGGAAGACGACGTTGACGGCGGCGATCACGAAGGTGCTGGCGACGAAGGGCATGGCGGACTTCGTGCCGTTCGACCAGATCGACAAGGCTCCCGAGGAGCGCGAGCGCGGGATCACGATCGCGACGGCTCACGTGGAGTACCAGAGCGAGACGCGTCACTACGCGCATGTGGATTGCCCCGGTCACGCGGACTATGTGAAGAACATGATTACCGGCGCGGCTCAGATGGACGGCGCCGTGGTGGTGGTGTCGGCGTCTGACGGTCCGATGCCTCAGACGCGTGAGCACATCCTGCTGGCGCGCCAGGTGGGTGTTCCGTACATCATCGTGTTCATGAACAAGGTGGACATGGTAGACGATCCGGAACTTCTGGATCTGGTGGAGCTGGAGGTCCGGGAGCTGCTGTCGAAGTACGAGTTCCCCGGCGACGACATCCCGGTGATCCGGGGTTCGGCGCTCAAGGCGCTCGAGAGCGGGGACCCTGATTCTCCGGACACGAAGTGCATCTTCGAGCTTCTGGCGGCGCTGGACAGTTACATTCCGCTGCCGCAGCGGGAGCTGGAAAAGCCGTTCCTGATGCCGGTGGAGGACGTGTTCTCGATCAGCGGCCGCGGGACGGTGGCGACCGGTCGTATCGAGCGCGGGATCACGCACACGGGCGACGCGGTGGAACTGGTGGGCATCCGGGCCGTGCAGAAGACAGTGGTCACGGGCGTGGAGATGTTCCGGAAGATCCTGGACGAAGGGCGCGCGGGCGACAACGTCGGCCTTCTGCTGCGCGGGATGAAGAAGGAAGACATCGAGCGCGGGATGGTGGTTTGCAAGCCTGGCTCGGTGACGCCGCACACGAAGTTCGAGGGCGAGGTCTATATCCTGACGAAGGAGGAGGGCGGTCGTCACACGCCGTTCTTCACCGGATATCGTCCGCAGTTCTACTTCCGGACGACCGATGTGACCGGCTCGGCGCATCTGCCCGAAGGGGTGGAGATGGTGATGCCGGGCGACAATATCAAGGTGACGGTGGAACTGATCACGCCGATCGCGATGGAAGAGGGGCTCCGGTTCGC
This sequence comes from uncultured bacterium, assembly GCA_963732385.1. GTDB lineage: Bacteria > Krumholzibacteriota > Krumholzibacteriia > LZORAL124-64-63 > LZORAL124-64-63 > CAVSZB01. Next base: position 64,463 of record CAVSZB010000008.1, read on the forward strand.
GATCCGCGAGGGCGGACGCACGGTCGGGGCAGGCGTCGTCGCCAAGATCCTCGCGTAGCGGAAGGAATCGGGGCCGGTGCGCCGGCCCCGCGGCACTGCCGCCCGAAGCGGCGGAGCGCGCGACAGGTGAGCAGGCGCCGGCCGCAGGTCGGCGAAGCTGGGGTAGCCTCGCGAAGGAGATGAAGTGGCAAGACAGAACATCAAGATCCGCCTTAAGGCCTACGAGGCCGCGGTGCTGGATCGATCGGCGCAGATCATCGTGCAGACGGCGCTGCGGACCGGAGCCCTCGTGAAGGGTCCGGTGCCGCTGCCGACCAAGCGCTCGTTCTACACCGTGTTGCGCTCGCCGCACGTGGACAAGAAGTCGCGTGAGCAGTTCGAAATGCGGATCCACAAGCGGCTGATCGAGATCGAGAACTCGACCCCGCAGACCACCGAATTTCTGCGCAAGCTGACGCTGCCGGCCAGCGTCGACGTAGAAATCAAGGTCTGACGGCCAGACTGTCCGCGCGGGGCCAGGGAGCCATAAGGGAGCCAGTGATGAAGGGACTGATCGGCAAGAAGATTGGCATGACGCGCCAGTTCGACGAGAACGGGCGCGCGGTGCCGGTCACCGTGATACAGGCCGGTCCCTGCGTCGTGACGCAGGTCAAGACCGTCGCCCGCGATGGCTATGACGCTGTTCAGGTCGGCTTCGGCAATACCAAGCCGAAGAACACTCCGTTGCCGTTGCAAGGGCATTTTCGCCGCGCGGGTGTCACAGACATGCCGCGCGTAATGCGGGAATTCGCCAGCGAAGGGACGCCTGCCTGCAAGCCTGGCGATCGTCTCGATGTGTCGCTGCTCGAAGGGGTCCTGCAGGTGGATGTGACCGGGGTGACGAAGGGGCGGGGTTTCGCGGGCACCATCAAGCGGTGGAACTATCACCGCGGCCCCGCGGCCCACGGCAGCAAGAACGTCCGCGAGCCCGGCTCGATCGGTATGCATACCAAGCCTGGCCGCGTGATCAAGGGCAAGCATCTGCCCGGGCACTATGGCGCCAAGCGGGAAACGAAGAAGAACCTGACCGTTTTCAAGATCGACCCCGAGCGGAACCTCCTGCTGGTGAAGGGGAGCGTTCCGGGCTGCCGAAACGGGATCGTGTACATCCGGCCGAGCCGCTAGCGCGGCCGGCGGACCCGAACGGGTCCGTCGCGATGAGGGAGACCCATGGCTACGGCGAATCTCTTCAGCAGGACCGGCGAGTCGCAGGGCACGGTGCCGCTGCCGGACGCCCTGTTCGAGCAGCCGGTGCACCGGCAGGCCCTCTGGGAGGCTGTCAAGTGCTACCTGGCCAATCAGCGCCACGGCACGCATGACACCCAGACCCGCGGCGAGGTCGCCTATTCGGGGCGCAAGCTGTATCGCCAGAAGGGCACGGGGCGCGCCCGCGCGGGCGATGCGCGTTCGCCGGTGCGCGTGGGTGGCGGCACGATCTTCGGTCCGCATCCGCGTGACTACGGCTACAAGCTGCCGAAGCAGGTCAAGCGGATTGCGCTGACTTCGGCGTTGAGCGACCGGGCCACGCATGGGCGGGTGCTCGTGGTGGAGGATTTTTCGCTCGAGAAGCCGCGGACCAGTGAGATGGCGAAGCTTCTGGCGGCCCTGCCGCTCCAGGAAGCACATACGTTGTTCGTTCTGCCGCGCGAGGCGAATAACCTGTGGAAGTCGTTGCGCAACGTGCGCAACGTGCGCGTTCTGCGCAGCCACGAATTGAACACGTATACTGTTCTCTGGGCGGACAACTTGGTATTCACAAGGACCGCCCTCGGCGGCGCCGAGGAGGTGTTCGGGTCGTGAAGGAACTCAGTCAGGTTATCCGGCGCCCGTTGATCACCGAACGCGGCGCGGCCATGCGCGAGGCGCACAACCAGTACTATTTCGCGGTGTTGCCCGCAGCGAACAAGCACGAGATCAAGCAGGCCGTAGAGCACTTCTTCGGCGTCAAGGTCGTCGATGTGCGCACCCAGAACCGGCCCGGCAAGCCGAAGCGTCTGGGCCGGTTCGCGGGCGAGCGCTCGGCCTGGAAAAAGGCAATTGTCACGCTGGCCGCCGATGAAAGCATCGACCTGTTCGACCTGACCTGATCCGGGCCGGCCGCGGCGGCCGTGGGGCCGCGCGGACCCGAAGGGGAGTTGGAGCAAGATGGCGATCAAAAAGCTGAAGCCCGTCACGCCCGGCCAGCGCTTCCGCACGGTTTCCGACTTCGCGGAACTGACTACGTCGACTCCGGAGAAATCGCTGATCAGGCCGTTGAAGAAGAGCGGTGGGCGCAACAACCGTGGTCGGGTCACCGCTTTCCAGCGTGGCGGCGGACACAAGCGGCGCTATCGCCTGATCGACTTCAAGCGCGACAAGCTGAACATCCCGGCCCGCGTATCGACGATCGAGTACGATCCCAACCGCAGCGGGCGCATCGTGTTGCTGGTCTACGCCGATGGCGAGAAGCGCTACATCCTCTGGCCGAACGGGCTGAAGGTGGGCGACACGGTGATAGCGGGCGACGACGTTGCGTTCAACGTCGGCAATGCGCTGCCGCTCGGCAAGATCCCGCTCGGTACGTTGGTGCACAACGTGGAGCTGCAGCTGGGCCGCGGCGGGCAGATGGCCCGCAGTGCCGGTTCCTACGCCCAGGTCATGGCCAAGGAAGGCGACTACGTCACTCTGCGCCTGCCCAGCGGGGAAGTGCGCATGGTGCACCGCCGCTGTTGCGCCACGATCGGCGAGATGGGCAATGCCACGCATGAGAACGTCATCATCGGCAAGGCCGGCAAGTCGCGCTGGCTCGGCCGGCGCCCGCATGTGCGCGGCGTGGCGATGAATCCCTTCGACCACCCGCACGGCGGTGGCGAGGGTCGCACCTCGGGCGGGCGGCATCCCTGCACTCCGTGGGGCAAGCCGACCAAGGGTTACAAGACGCGCAAGAAGCAGCCGTCCGACGCTTTCATCGTGCGGCGGCGGAACGCGAAGTAGCGGCGGACTGTCGGGTCCGTACACGGCCCTGACGCGGAGGATGCAGACGGCATGAGTCGATCCATAAAGAAGGGTCCCTTCATCAGCGATCACCTCCTGCACAAGGTGGAGGAGCTGAACGGCAAGGGCGAGAAGCGGGTCGTCAAGACCTGGGCGCGTCGTTGCACCATCGTTCCCGAGTTTCTCGGGCACACGCTGGCCGTGCACAACGGGAAGCAGTTCGTCCCGGTGTACGTGCAGGAGAACATGGTGGGGCACAAGCTCGGTGAATTCGCGCCCTCGCGGACCTACCGCGGGCACACGAGCAAAGAAAAGTCAAAGAAGTAGGGCCACGGCCCGTCGGAGGTTGAGAGCGTATGGAGTCCCGAGCGACGGCGCGCCACATTCGCATCGCCCCCCGCAAGGCGCGGGTGGTGGCGGACCTCGTGCGCGGCAAGAGCGTGGAGCAGGCGCTGATCATCCTCTCGCTGACGCCTAAGAAGGCGTCGCCGATCCTGAGGAAGGCGATCCTCTCGGCGGCGGCCGGCCTTCGCGAGCGCGAGGATGGGGCCAAGTTCGACCACGCGCATCTCGTGGTGAGCGATGTCCGCGTGGACCAGGGACCGATGCAGAAGCGCATCCGGCCGCGCGCACAGGGGCGAGCGTACCGCATCCTGAAGCGATCGAGCCATTTCAAGGTAACGGTTTCGTCCGTCGGCTAGGCCGGCGAACGGTCGGGGCCGCCACGGCGACCCCGACGGCGCCGCGATCGCCCGGGCGGGCGCGGCGGGGCAGTCAGGAAAGGAAGGCACATGGGGCAGAAGACACATCCGGTGGGTTTCCGGCTTGGCATCGTGAAGGACTGGAACTCGACCTGGTTCAGCGACAAGGGCTACGCTGACTGGCTCAACGAGGACCTGCTGCTGCGCCGCTATATCCTGGCGCGCGTGGGCAACGCGGGCGTTGCCTGGGTCAAGATCCGGCGCCACCGGGAGAAGGTCACGATCATCGTAGGCACCAGCCGCCCCGGGGTGGTCATCGGGCGCAAGGGCGCGAAGGCCGATCAGCTCCGCGCGGAGCTGCAGAAGATGATCAAGAAGGACGTCAAGCTGGACGTCGAGGAGATCAAGAAGCCGGAGTTGTCGGCGCCCCTGGTGGCGGAGCATGTGGGTCTGCAGTTGACGGGTCGTGTTTCGTTCCGCCGCGCCATGAAGAAGTCGATTGCCACGGCCATGCGCATGGGTGCGAAGGGCATCAAGATCCGCTGCGCCGGTCGGCTGGGCGGCGCCGAGATGGCCCGCGTCGAGAACTACAAGGACGGCAGCGTGCCTCTGCATACGCTCCGGGCGGACATCGATTACGGCCAGTACACGGCGCGCACGACGTACGGGGCCATTGGCGTGAAGGTATGGATCTGCAGGGGTGAGGTGTTCCCGGCGGATTTCAAGAATCAGCTGCGCGGCACCATCCACGAGGAACGCTCCTGACGGAAGCGGCCCGGCGTCGCTGATGCGACCGGGGCCAGGCTGGGAGAGGACGACGAGCCATGTTGATGCCCAAGAGGACGAAGTTCCGCAAGATGATGAAGGGCCGGCGTCGGGGCCTGGCCTTCCGCGGGTCGACGATCGCCTTCGGCGATTTCGGCCTGCAGGTCCTGGAGCCCGGCTGGCTGAAGAGCCGGCAGATCGAGGCCGCCCGTATCGCGATCACGCGCCAGATGAAGCGCGCGGGCAATGTCTGGATCCGGGTCTTTCCGGACAAGCCGATCACGCTCAAGCCGGCGGAGACGCGCATGGGCAAGGGCAAGGGCAGTCCGGAGTACTGGGTCGCCGTGGTGAAGCCGGGTCGGATCCTGTTCGAGATCAACGGCGTCAACGGCGACACCGCCAAGACCGCGCTGAACCTGGGCGCCTCGAAGCTGCCCTTCAAGACGCGCATCGTTCGTCGGGAAGGGGAGTGAGATGGCAGGCAGGAAGGCGCACGATCTTCGTGAGATGACGCTCGTGGAACTGGAAAACCTGGGCCGCGAGCAGGCGGAAACCCTGTTGCAGCAGCGGATGAAGCTCCGCCTGCGTCAGGTGGACAACCCGTTGACGGTCCGCGTGATGCGGAGGGAACTCGCGATCATCAAGACCGTGATCACCGAGAAGCGGTCGGGCCGCTGATGCGGGCCGGCAAACCGTCCCGGGAGCAGGCTGCCGGCGGGACAGGGAGAGCTGAGATGGAGAAGCAGGAGCAGGGGCAGGACAGGAACCTGAGGATGGTGCGCATAGGGAGCGTTGTGTCCAGCGACATGGACAAGACGATCGTCGTGCGCGTCGACCGCCGGATCCAGCATCCCCTCTACAAGCGGATCGTCAGTCGCTCCTCCAAGCTCTACGCCCATGATGAGGCGAACGAGTGCAAGGTCGGCGACGTTGTCAAAGTCATGTCCACGCGGCCGCTTTCGAAGACGAAGCGCTGGCGTGTCGCCGAGATCATCGAGCGGGCAAAGTAAGAGAGCCCGGAGGACGGATCATGATCCAGGAATATTCGATGCTCACAATCGCCGACAACTCCGGCGCCAAGACGGCCCGCTGCATCCGTGTTCTGGGCGGATCGGGGCGCCGCTATGCGCACGTCGGTGACGTTATTGTCGTGACCATCAAGAGCGCCATCCCCAACAGCAACTTCAAGAAGGGGCAGGTGGCGAAAGCGGTGGTGGTCAGGACCAAAAAGGAGATCGGCCGCAAGGACGGCTCCTACATCCGTTTCGGCGAGAACGCTGCGGTCATCATCAACGATGACAAGGAGCCGGTGGGGACGCGCATTTTCGGTCCCGTCGCCCGGGAACTCCGCGACCATCGTTTCATGAAGATCGTATCTCTCGCCCCGGAGGTGCTGTGATGCACGTCCGCAAGAATGACAAGGTCAAGGTGATCTCCGGCAATGATCGCGGAAAGATCGGGCAGGTGCTCAAGGTCTTCCCGGAAACGAACAAGGTCATCGTTGAAAAGGTCAACCTGATCAAGCGCCACACCAAACGCAGCCAGGCCATGCCGCAGGGCGGCATCATCGAGAAGGAGGGGCCGATCACGGTCTCGACGGTGATGTTGATCTGTCCGAAGTGTGGCGAAGCGGCACGCACCGGGCGGGTGGTCCTCGCGGACGGCTCGCGCGCGCGGTCGTGCAAGAGTTGCGGGGAGATGTTGGGCGAGTAGACGGGACCTCGGGGAGGAACGAGCAGAGATGGCGAAGAAGAAGGAAGTGGCGGCGCCCGCCCAGCCGACCGGCCCCCGGCCGAAACCGCGGCTGCGCGAGTACTACGAGCAGTCGGTCATGACCGCGCTGCAGGAGAAGTTCGGCTATACGAACCGGATGATGATCCCGAAACCGGTGAAGGTTGTGCTGAACATGGGCATGGGCAAGGCCGTGCAGAACCCCAAGCTCCTGGACGGAGCGCTGGCGGATCTGGGGACGGTGAGCGGGCAACTGCCTGTGACGACCTACGCCAAGAAGTCGATCTCGAACTTCAAGATCCGGCAGGGCATGCCGATCGGTGCGCGGGTCACGCTGCGCGGCGAACGGATGTGGGAGTTCCTGGATCGTTTCATCAATTTCGCCCTGCCCCGTCTGCGCGACTTCCGCGGTGTGCCTACCAAGTTGAGCGGCAGCGGCGACTTCACTCTGGGCCTGAAGGACCAGGTGGTGTTCCCCGAAATCGATTACGACAAGGTGGACGCGCCGCGTGGAATGAACCTGACGATCGTGACCACCGCCCGCAACGATGAAGAGGGCAGAGAGCTTCTCAAGCTCATGGGGATGCCGTTCCGGCGTTCGTAGGAGGACCTGACTTGGCCAAGAAGTCCCTGATCGCCAAAGCCAACCGGCCGCCGAAGTTCAAAGTGAGAGGCTACAACCGCTGCCGCCGCTGCGGGCGGCCGCGAGGGTACCTGCGGCAGTTCGGCATGTGCAGGATCTGCTTCCGGGAGCTGGCGCTGCGGGGCGACCTCCCGGGCATAGTCAAGGCGAGCTGGTAAAGCGCAGCGAGGAGTTGGGTAGCATGAGCATGACCGATCCCATTGCGGACATGTTGACGCGGATCCGTAATGCCACGCAGGCGGGTCACCGTCGCGTGGAAATGCCTGCCTCGAACGCCAAGCGGGCTATTGCCCGGGTGCTCAAGGAACAGGGCTACATCGCGGATGCGGCGGATGTTCCGCAGGGGCCCCAGGGGCTCCTGAGACTGACGCTCAAGTATTACGAGCGGGACGGCAAGCGCACGGGCGTGATCGAAGGCATCCGCCGGATCAGCGCGCCCGGTCGTCGCATCTACGCCGACAGGGAGACCATCCCCAAGGTGTGCGGCGGCTTCGGCATTGCCATCCTGTCCACGAACCGGGGCATCATGACCGGCCACCAGTGCCGCATCCAGGGCATCGGCGGCGAGGTGCTGGCCGAGGTCTGGTAACCTCGGCAGTCTGCGGAGGAAGGGAACCATGTCGCGCATTGGCAAGAAGCCGATTCCGATTCCTGCCGGAGTGACCGTCGCGGTCGAGGGCGAGACTTCGATCGTGAAGGGTCCGAAGGGGGAGTTGCGCCAGCATGTGCCGACCGGTCTCGGGTACGAGATGGTCGAGGGCCAGCTGTGCATCATTCGCCCCGACGATAGCCGGAGGATGAGAGCGTGTCACGGACTCGTGCGTGCACTCATCGCCAACCAGGTTACGGGCGTCACCGTGGGATTCAAACGGACGCTGGACATCATTGGCGTCGGCTACCGCGCCGCAGTCAAGGGCGACGTCCTCGACCTGCAGTTGCAGTTCAGCCACCCGGTGAGCTATGCGATCCCCGCGGGGATCACCATCAACTGCCCGGACCCGACGAAAATCGAGGTTTCCGGCCTGGATAAGCAGCGGGTGGGGCAGGTGGCGTCCGAGATACGAGCCTATCGGCCGCCCGAGCCTTACAAGGGCAAGGGAATCAAGTACTCAGATGAGATCATCATCCGGAAGGCCGGTAAGACTGCCGGCAAGTAGCCCGGCGGGGTCGGGAGGTTGGCGCTCATGGACCAGTCGAGCAAGCAGAGGAAGGAAGGGCGTCAGCGCCGGAAGGTGCGCGTCCGTCGCAAGGTCAGCGGCACACCGGAGCGCCCGCGGCTGTCGGTGTTCCGCAGCCACCGGGGCATCTACGCCCAGGTCGTGGACGACTCGCTGGGGCGGACTCTGCTGGCGGCCGCAAGCGGCAGGCTTGCAGACGAAGCGCCCGTACCCGAAGGGCTCGGCGGCAAGTGCGCCGCGGCGTACCGGGTGGGTCGCCAGGTCGCTGCACTGGCGAAGGAGAAGGGGATCAGCATGATCGTCTTCGACCGCAGCGGCTACCTCTATCACGGACGCATCGCTGCTCTGGCCCGAGGGGTCAGAGACGGCGGGATTCAGTTCTAGGCCGGGAAGGCAAGAGGGGAGCGGGACACCGATGAGCGAGATGGCAAGACCTCCGCGCAACGATGCCGGCACGGCCCCGCGCCGCGGTGGTGGCGGCGGCGGGTTCGGCGGCGGCGGGTTCGGTGGCGGTGGGTTCGGTGGGTCGCATGGCGGACCACGGGGGGGCGGTGGCCCGGGGGGCGGCGGCCCCGGTCGCGGAGGGCCCGGTTTCGGCGGTCCCCGTCGTGATGACCGCGGTCCGGCGCGCGACGGCGCGGGCGATATGCAGGAGAACGTGATCCACATCAATCGCGTGGCGAAGGTCGTCAAGGGTGGACGCCGGTTCAGCTTCAACGCGATCGTGGCGATCGGCGACGGCAAGGGATCCGTCGGAGTGGCGCTGGGCAAGGCCAACGAGATCGCGGACGCGATCCGCAAGGCGTCCGAAGGGGCCCGGGCTACGCAGATCACGGTGCCGATCAAGAACAGCACGATCCCGTACGCGGTGGTCGGCCGCTTCGGAGCGAGCACGGTGCTGCTCAAACCGGCTACTCCCGGTACCGGCGTCATTGCCGGCGGCGGGGTGCGCGCGATCCTCGAGGCCGTGGGAATCCGCAACATCCTGACGAAGCAGCTCGGCTCGCGCAATCCTCACAACGTGGTCAAGGCGACGCTCGACGGCCTGCGGCAGTTGCGCTCGCCCGAGGAGATCGCCCGCAAGCGCGGCCTGACGGTGCCCGAACTGTTCGGGCTGCCGCGGAAGGAGGCGCCGGCGCATGAGTAGCGGCAAAATTCTCATCACGCAGTACCGCGGTCTCATCGGTCGCCCGGAGAAACAGCGCCGCATCGTGCGGGCGCTCGGGCTGCGCCACAACCAGACCTCGGTCGTTCACAACGACACGCCGGCTATTCGCGGCATGGCTAACAAGGTCTGCCATCTGGTGCGCGTGGAAGAGGTGGAGTGACGATGCTGAAGCTGAACAACCTGTCGGCCCCCAAGGGCGCGAACCGCAAAATCAAGCGGATTGGTCGCGGGCCCGGGTCCGGACATGGCAAGACGTCGGGCAAAGGCCACAAGGGCCAGCGCGCGCGTTCGGGCCCCGGCATCGCGCCGTGGTTCGAGGGCGGGCAGATGCCATTGCAGCGCCGGGTGCCCAAGCGTGGGTTCACCAACATCTTCAAGAAGGAATTCCAGATCATCAACCTGGAAGACCTCGAGGAGCGTTTCGAGGCGGGCGCCCACGTGGACGCCCTGGCCCTGGCCATGGTCGGCCTGATCCGCTATCCCGACCGCCCCGTCAAGCTGCTCGCCCGCGGCGCCGTGACGAAAGTGCTGCAGGTGCATGTGACGCGGGCCAGCCAGGCGGCGCAGGGCGCCGTGTCGGCGGCTGGCGGTTCCGTGACCGTCGAGGACTGAGCGGGCGAGGGTCCCGGGACCCCCAACAGAAGGAAACTCGGCAGTGAATATCACCGGCAGCTATCAGAGCATGTTCAAGATCCCCGAACTGAAGCGGCGGATCCTGTTCACGGCGCTGATCCTCGTGGTCTACCGGCTCGGGAGCTATGTCCCATCACCGGGGATCAACATCGAGGCCTTGAAGGGTTTCTTCGCCGACCAGGAGAAGACGCTGCTCGGGCTATACGACATGTTCTCCGGAGGCAATCTGCACCAGGCGACGATCTTCGCGCTGGGCATCATGCCCTATATCAGCGCTTCGATCATTTTCCAGCTGCTCCAGGCCGTGGTGCCGTACTTCGAGAAACTGGCGAAGGAGGGCGAGGAGGGCCGTCGGAAGATCAACCAGTACACCCGCTACGGCACGGTGGCGCTGGCGCTTGTCCAGTCGTTCGGTATCAGCTTCGCGCTCGAGGGGATGGGCAACATCGTCCTGCACCCCGGGATTGGCTTCAAGCTGTTGACCATGCTCACCCTGACCACGGGAACGATTTTCGTCATGTGGCTCGGCGAGCAGATTACGGAACGGGGCATCGGCAACGGCATTTCGCTGATCATCTTCGTCGGGATCATCGCGCGCTATCCGAACGACGCGCTTAACACGATGCAGCAGCTGCGATCCGGCGAGATGCACTTCCTCAAGCTGGCCCTCATCCTGGCCTTCATGGCGGTGGTGGTCGGCGGGATCATCGCCATTACGCAGGGGCAGCGTCGGATCCCTGTGCAGTACGCCAAGAAGATCGTCGGCCGGCGTATCTACGGTGGCGCGAATACCCACATCCCGCTGCGAGTCAACACCGCCGGCGTGATCCCGATCATTTTCGCGCAGTCGATCATCATGTTCCCCGGCACGCTCGGCGCGATGTTCCAGAACAACGCCTTCTTCGAGGGGCTTGCGAGCCTTTTCCGGAACACGCATCCGGTCTACATCATCAGCTATACGACGCTGATCATCCTGTTCACCTACTTCTACACCGCCGTCGTCCTGAACCCAGTAGACCTGGCGGACAACATGAAGAAGAACAGCGGTTTCATCCCCGGCGTGCGGCCAGGGAAGAAGACCGCCGAGTATATCGACAAGGTCCTTACGCGCGTCACGCTGCCGGGGGCGATGTTCCTGGCGCTGATCGCGGTGCTTCCCGACCTGATGATCAACTGGTTGAACGTGCCGTTCTATTTCGGCGGCACCGGGCTGCTGATCGTGATCGGTGTGGGGCTGGACACCCTGCAGCAGATCGAATCGCATCTGGTCATGCGTCACTACGATGGCTTCATGTCGCGGGGACGCTTGCGGGCACGGAGGTAGGAGCGATCCTTGAACCTGGTCCTGGCCGGACCGCCGGGGAGCGGCAAGGGGACGCATGCGGCGCTGCTGGCGCAGGGCCGTTCGCTGCGACACATCTCCACCGGCGAACTGCTGCGCGGGGCCGTGGCGGGTGGGACGGACCTGGGATGGCAGGTAGAGGGGATCCTGGAGCGGGGCGAACTGGTGCCGGACAACCTGATGATGACCATCATCAGGGACTGTCTGGCCGGCAGCGGCGGCGGCTGGCTGCTGGACGGTTTTCCGCGGACGGTGGCGCAGGCCGAGGCGCTGGTGCCCCTGCTGGCGGAACTGGACCAGCCGGTTGACATGGTGCTCGCGCTGCAGGTGCCGGACGACGAGATCGTGCGGCGGCTCGCGAGACGCCTCAACTGTGGCGGCTGCGGGCTGGTGACGGCGCAGGAACGCCTGAGCGCGGACGGGGGATGCCCCCGGTGCGGTGGCAAAGACCTGCGGGTGCGCGCGGATGACCGCGAGGAGACCGTGCGTAACCGTCTGACCGTCTACCGCGCGCAGACACAGCCGGCCCTGGAGATCCTGGGTCGATGTTATCCGCTGCGGTGGGTGGACGGACGCGGTGATGCCGCCGCGGTAGCTCAGAGGATTGCGGGTGTCCTGGAAGCATAGGATCCGGCTGAAGTCGCCCGCCGAACTGGAGATGATGGCCGCGAGCGCGCGGGTGTTGGCGGATGTGTTCCGCGCTCTGCCGCCGCTGGTGGTGCCGGGCGCCACGACCGGCGAGATTGACGCGGCGATCGAACGCATGATCAGGGACGCCGGTTGTATCCCCTCGTTCAAGGGGTACAACGGCTTCCCGGCCGCGAGTTGCATCTCGGTCAACGACGTGGTGGTGCACGGCATACCCACGGAGCTGGCCCTGGTCGAGGGTGATATCGTCGGGATCGACATCGGCCTGATCCGCGACGGGTATCATTCCGACTCGGCGGAGACGTTGCCGGTCGGTCGGATCGGCGATGACGCGGCCCGGTTGCTGCAGGTGACGCGCCAGTGTCTTGAGTTGGCGATTGGTGCGGTGCGGCCTGGCGCCAGGATTTCGGCGATCGGCGTGGTGGTCGAGGGGCACGCGCGGGCGAACGGGTTTTCGGTGGTGGAAACGCTCGTGGGACACGGTATCGGGCGGGAGATGCACGAGGATCCGCAGGTGCCGAATTACCGCAGTTTCGCCACTCCCGATCCGGTGATGGAGACCGGCCTGGTGATCGCGATCGAGCCGATGATCAACGCCGGCACCAAGCGCGTGGTGACCGACGAGGACCAGTGGACGGTCCGGACGGCAGACGGGAAGTTGTCGGCGCACTTCGAGCACACGGTGGCTGTTGTTGCAGACGGCTCCTGGGTCCTGACGCGGCGCTGACCCGGTCCGGCGCGGATTGCCAGAAGGGAACGCATGGCCAAGGAAGAGGGCATCAGCGTCGAGGGAACGGTTGTCGAGGCCCTGCCGAATGCGATGTTCAGGGTCGAGCTCGACAACAACAAGCACGTGGTCCTGGCGCACGTCTCGGGCAAGATGCGCATGCATTTCATCCGCATCCTGCCGGGCGACAAGGTGACGGTGGAGCTTTCCCCGTACGACCTGACGCGGGGCCGGATCACGTATCGCTACAAGTGACGCTCGCCCCAGCGGGCGGCGCCAAGGAGACGTCATGAAGGTTCGCGCATCGGTACGCAAGATCTGTCCGAAGTGCAAGGTTCTCCGGCGCAAGGGCGTCGTGCGGGTCATCTGCCTGAATCGGCGGCACAACCAGCGCCAGGGCTAGGCTGACGGCCACGCCGGGAGCGACCGGCTGGCGGCGGGTACGAAAGGAGCCGAAGTGGCCAGAATCGCGGGTGTAGACATTCCGAACGAGAAGCGCGTAGCAACCTCGCTGACCTATATTTTCGGGGTGGGTCAGCACCGTGCCCTGCAGATCTGCGAGAAGGCCGGGATCAGTCCCGACACGCGGACGCGCGACCTTACCGAGGAGGAGTCCCGCAAGATCATCGGGATTCTCGACAAGGACTATCAGGTCGAGGGGACGCTGCGAACCGAAGTGGCCATGAACGTTCAGCGTCTCATGGACATTGGTTGCTACCGCGGCTTGCGGCATCGGCGCAAGCTTCCCTGTCGCGGGCAGAACACCAAGAACAACGCCCGCACTCGCAAGGGACCGCGAGCCCGGCCCGGCAGCAAGAAGAAGGCTTAAGGAGGATCCGGCGTGGCGAATCCCAAGGAAAAGAAGGCCAAGGGCCGCAAGACGCGCAAGAAGCTCGACGCCATCGGCGTGGCGCATGTGAAGTCGAGCTTCAACAATACCCTCGTGACGATCACCGACCTCAACGGGAACGTGATTACGTGGTCGTCCGGCGGGCACCAGGGGCGTTACAAGGGCAGTCGCAAGTCGACCGCCTTTGCCGCTCAGCTGGCTGCGCGGTTCTGCGCCCAGGAGGTTCTGAACCAGGGCATGAAGAAGGTCGAGGTGTGGGTGAAGGGTCCCGGCTCCGGCCGCGAAGCCGCCATCCGCAGCCTCAAGGCGGAGGGCCTGGAGGTCAGCCGCGTGAAGGACGTGACGGCGGTGCCGCACAACGGCTGCCGGCCGAAGAAGCGTCGTCGACTGTAGTACCATCTACCGGGAGAAGCGTCGGGATATGAGGAGCCCGGCGCCCTCACCAGGAGGTTCCAGCGAATGGCCAGGTACACTGAGGCCAAGTGCAAACTTTGCCGCCGCGAGGGGATGAAGCTGTTCCTCAAGGGCGAGCGCTGCTACACGGACCGCTGCGCTATCGAGCGCAGACCTTACGGCCCGGGTCAGCATGGACGCCGCCGTGGGCGTAAACCCTCGGACTACAAACTGCAACTCAGAGAGAAGCAGAAAGTCCGGTCGATTTACGGCCTTCTGGAACGGCAGTTCCGCAACTACTTTACCGAGGCTGAGCGCCGCACGGGCGTCACGGGTTCCAACCTGTTCACCCTGCTCGAGAAGCGGCTGGACAACATCGTCTACCGCATGGGCTTCGCGCCGTCGCGGTCGGCTGCCCGGCAGCTCGTGCGTCACAAGCATGTGACGGTGAACGGCGAGGCATGCGACATACCGAGCTACTCGGTTCGCGTCGGACAGGTTGTTTCCGTGCGCGAGAAGAGCCGCAACATCCCGATGGTGGTCGCTGCGCTTAAGGACAGGGCAAAGCGCGATCGACTTTCCTTCGTGGACGTCGACGACAAGAAGATGGAGGGTCGATTGGTGCAGGAGCCGCAGATGAGCGACCTGCCCATCCCGATCCAGGAGAATCTGATCGTCGAGCTGTACTCGAAGGTCTGAGTCGGCGCTCGCCAGGGAAGGGGATGTCGGTACCATGAAGTGGATCAATATGATGATGCCGGATGGCGTCAAGGTAGCTCGCGAGACGCAGACCGATTCGTTCGCGGAGCTCACGCTCGCCCCTCTGGAGCGGGGATTCGGGCACACGCTGGGCAGTGCCCTGCGGCGCACGCTGCTCTCCTCGATCCACGGGCACGCCGTTACGGCCGTGCAGCTGGATGGCGTCAAGCACGAGTTGAGCACGCTGCCGAACGTCCTCGAGGACGTCACGGATATCGTGCTGAACTGCAAGCAGATCGTGTTCGCGCTTTCCGATCTGCCGTCGCACTGGGCGGTGATCGAGGCCGCGAAGCCGGGGCCGGTCACGGCAGGCCGGATCAACGGCCATCCGGAGTTGAAGATCTGCAATCCCGATCATGTGATCTGCACGATCACGGAGCCCGGATCGTTCCGGCTGCGGCTGTATGTGGATACGGGTCGCGGGTATGTCGAGCGCGAGTCGCACGCCATTCCGGACGAAGTCATCGGTGTCATCCGCCTGGACGCGAACTTTTCGCCCATTCGGAAGGTCAGCTACAGGGTTGAGGACACGCGTGTCGGTCAGCGCACGGATTACGACAAGCTGGTCATGAGCATCACGACCGACGGCAGCGTGCGTCCGGAGGACGCCGTCGGCTTCGCGTCGAAGCTGCTGAAGGACCAGTTGCAGATGTTCATCAATTTCGACGAAGCGCCCATCGATGCCCAGGAGACGATCGTCGATGAGGAGCAGCAGCGCCTGGTGGAGCTGCTGTGCCGCAACGTCGAGGAACTGGAGCTGTCCGTCCGCTCAGCGAACTGCCTCAAGGCGGGCAAGATCCTCACCCTGTACGACCTCGTAACGAGGACCGAGCAGGAGATGCTCAAGTTCCGCAACTTCGGCCGCAAGAGCCTGAATGAAATTCAGGAGATCATAACGGGCATGGACCTGGGCTTCGGCATGGTCTTCCCGTCCGAGATCGCGGACCGGGTGGCGGGCAGGGCCGGCAACTGAACCGGCGGTAGCGCCGCCACAGGCAGGCGCCGGGGTACGATGCCCGGCGCGGAGGAAGCGAAACATGCGCCATCAAGTCAGAGGACGGAAATTCAGCCGGACCAAGGCCCATCGCGGCATGATGTTCCGCAACATGGTGACCGCCCTGTTCCGGCACGAACGTATCCAGACCACGACGCCCAAGGCCAAGGAGGCCCGGGCGCTGGCGGAACGTCTGATCACGTATGCCAAGGCCGGCGACCTTAACTCGCGCCGGCTGGCGGCCCGCAAGCTCACCGATCCCGAGGTGCTGCAGAAGCTGTTTGCCGAGATCGGGCCGCGCTACGCGGATCGTCCGGGCGGTTACACTCGCGTTCTGCGCCTGGACGGACTGCGCAAGGGGGACGCCGCCGAAGTGGCGATCCTCGAGCTGGTCGGCAACAAGATGAAGCCGAAGGTGCGCGACACCGCCCAACGCAAACAGCGTCGCCGCATCCTGAAGGCCGAAGAGGCCGCCGCGGCGCTCGCGCCGCCGGCCGAGGCCAGAGCGAAGGACAAGCCCGACGTGGAGGGCGCCGAAGACGGCAAGTAACCGGGCGGCTGTGCAACGCCGCCGCGGGAAGGACGGGTCTCCGGGTCGCACCGGAGACCCGTTGTCATTTGCGCGCCCTGCCCGCCACCGCGAACGGCCGCAGCCCGGGGTTGATCGCGGGCCTCCCGTCCCCTACCTTTCGAATCATCCGTACTGGTTCCGGGCCTCCGCTTTGACGCAAAGGATTGCGCATGTCTTCTCGCACGCTGCTTACCGCCGGGATCACCGGCGTCGGCATGGACTTCCCCGCGCGTCGGCTCACCAACGCCGATCTGGAAAGAATGGTGGAGACGAGCGAGTCCTGGATCACGGAGCGCACCGGCATCAAGGAGCGGCGTATCGTGGAGCCGGGCGTGGGGGCGTCGCACCACGGCGCGGAGGCGGCCCGCAAGGCGCTCGCGCATGCCGGGCTGACCCCCGCGGACGTCGATCTGATCATCGTGCCCACGGTCACGCCTGACATGATGTTTCCCGCCACCGCGTGCCTCATCCAGGAAAAGCTGGGCGCCACGCAGGCCTGGGGTTTCGACGTGAGCGCCGCCTGCAGCGGCTTCGTTTTCGCGCTGCAGGCCGCGCGCGCGCAGGTGGAGGCGGGCGCCAGCCGTTGCGCGCTGGTCATCGGCACCGAAGTCATGTCCTCCATCGTCGACTATCGGGACCGCAATGTCTGCGTGCTGTTCGGTGACGGCGCGGGCGCCGTAGTGGTGCAGCCGGTGCCGGCCGAGGCCGGCGGTCTCATCGACGGCATCAACTTCATCGACGGCAGCGGTGGGCGATATCTGAACATGCCGGGCGGTGGCAGCCTGAATCCGCCGACGCACGAGACCGTGGACGCCAACATGCACTTCATCCACCAGGAAGGGCGTGAGGTCTTCAAGTACGCGGTGAAGGGAATGGCCTCTGTCACCACCTCCCTGCTCGATCGCAACGGCGTTTCGGCCGACAAGGTCGCGCTGTTCGTGCCGCATCAGGCGAACATGCGTATCATCGAATCGGTGAGGGAGCGACTCGGCCTGACCCCCGAGCAGGTCATGATCACCATCGATCGCTTCGGGAACACGACGTCGGCCAGCATCCCCTCGGCGCTGCGCGTGGCCTGCGACGAAGGGCGCCTGAAGCGGGGAGACACGGTCCTGCTCTGCAGCTTCGGCGCCGGCTGGACTTGGGGAGCGACGCTGTTGCGCTGGACGGCTGACTGAAACACCGCCCCGGAGGGAACATGATCGAAGTCACGGGCCTCGGGCGGCGCTTCGGAGTTGTGGAGGCCCTCCGGAATCTCTCCTTCGCGGTCGCGCCGGGCGAGATCGTCGGCTTTCTCGGCCCCAACGGCGCCGGTAAGACCACCGTCATGCGCATTTTGACCTGCACCCTGCCGCCCACGGTGGGGCGGGCGACGGTGGCCGGCCACGATATCGTGACCGAGGCGCTTGCTGTGCGGCGGCGGATCGGCTTCATGCCGGAAAATGTCCCACTCTACACCGATTGCACGGTCGATGAACTGCTGCGCCTCGTGGCGCGCCTCAAGGAGGTGCCGGCACGGACGATGGCTGCGGCGGTCGATGGCGTGGTGCGGCGCGCCGGCCTGAGCGAGGTGCGCAGCCGTCTGGTGGGCCACCTGTCCAAGGGTTTCCGCCAGCGGGTGGGGGTCGCGCAGGCGTTGCTCGGGGATCCGCCGGTTCTGATCCTCGACGAGCCGTCGAGCGGGCTCGATCCGCAGCAGATCGTGGAGATCCGCGAGTTGATCCGGGGCTTCGCCGGGGAAAAGACGGTGTTGCTCTCCAGCCACATCCTCAACGAGGTGAGCCTGATCTGCGGTCGGGTGCTGATCCTGGACAGGGGTCGACTGGTCGGCGAGGCGGATCCGCGCAGTCTGGCCCCGCGGCTCGACGGCCGACCCCGCGTCGCGGTGGACTGGGACGGACCGCGGGAGGTCGTCAGGGCCGCTCTGGCCGTGGTGCGCGGCGTGATCTCGGTCGTGCCGGTGGACAGCGGCGCCGAGGTGACGCTCGACCGTGACCCTGAAACGGTTCGTCCCGATCTTGCGGCGGCCGTGATCGGCGCCGGGGGCCGTCTCCAGCGCATGGAGGATCGAGGGGCCACGTTGGAGGAGCTGTTCCTGAGCCTGACCGCGGGGCGGGGCGTGCCGGGGGCGGCGCCTTCGACTCCCCCGCTCGCAGGCAACGGCAGGGAGGCCGCACCGTGAGGCAACTGCTTGCCATCGCCCGGCGCGAAATCGGCGCCTTTTTCCGCAGCGCCATGGCGCCGGTCGTCGTGACGTGCTTCCTGCTGCTTACCGGACTCTTCTTCACGCTGATCGTTTTCGGCTACAGCCAGCTCTCGGCGGAGGCCCAGCGTTCCGGGCGGCTGGGGGAAGTGGTCCTCAATCTCGCCGACGGCGTCTTCCAGCCGCTCTCGGTGAACATCTCCGTCTTCCTGATCTTTCTGCTGCCGGCCGTGACGATGCGCCTGTTCGCCGAAGAGTATCGCTCGGGTCGCTATGACCTGATCATGTCGTGGCCGGTGGCGGACCATGTCTGGGTGCTGGGCAAGTTCGCCGCCGCCGTGACGGTGATGCTCACGCTCGTGGCTGGTGCCTCCGCGCACATCGCGGCCGCCGCCGCGCTCGGCCGGATCGAGAGCGGCCCGCTGCTGGCGGCCGGCCTTGGGCTGCTGCTCGCGGCCACGCTCAATGCCGCGTGGGGGGTCTTCTTCTCGACCCTGCTGCCGTACCAGGTGGTAGCCTACATCCTGACCTTTGGTTTCCTGCTCCTGCTCTACGCGATCGGAGGCCTCGAACCGCACCTGCCGGGCGCGCTGGGGCGGCTGGCCTCCAACCTGTCCCTTCCCGGGCACTTCCACCGGTTCTCGCGCGGCATCATCGACAGCCGGGACCTCTACTACTTCCTGGCCTGGACCGGTCTCGGTCTGGCGGCCGCCTCCGCGTCGCTCGGAGGGCGGCGGCTGGCCGGCGCGGGCCGGCTGGCGCGCTGGTTGCCGGTGGTCGTGTCGGCCGCGCTGCTGCTGGTCGTGGGCGCCCTCGTCGAGCGTCACGCCTGGAGCGCGGACCTGACCAGCAATCACCGGTTCAGTCCGGCGCCCCAGACCGTCCGCATCATGCAGGACCTGCCCGCCGAAGTGCGCGTGTACGCCTTCTATCAGCGGCTCGATCCCCGTCGCAAGGCGGCTGAAGTGCTGCTCAGCGCTTTTGGCGATCGCAGCGGTCGCTTCCGCTTCGAATTCGTCGATCCGGACCGCGATCTCGCGCTTGTCGAGCGCTACCGCATCACCTCCGGGGGCACCATGGTCGTCGAGGTGGAGGGGCGGCAGCGGACGCTCTTCAACCCCGACGAAGCGTCCCTCGTCAACACGATCTACCGCCTGGTCACCGCCACGCAGCCGGTCATCTACTACGTGGTCGGACACGGCGAGCATCGGCTCGACAGCGACGATCGCGGCGGCTACAGCGCCCTGGTGCGGGCGCTGCAGTCCCAGGGCTACGAACTGCGCCAGTTGTTGCTGGTCGACGGCCCGCTGGTGCCTCCCGACGCTGCGGCGGTCGTGCTGGCGGCCCCCAAGGTCGAGCTGTCGCCGTCCGAACTGGAGGCTTTGCGCCGCTACCTCCGCGACGGCGGATCGTGCCTGGCGCTGCTGGACCCCGGCACGCCGCGCGGCGTGGCCGACTGGCTGGTCGGATACAACGTGAGCCTGGGCAACGACTACCTGGTCACGGCGAGCGGCGTGGGCGAGGGACTCGGTTTCGACGCCCGCGTGGTCGTGGTCCAGGAGAATTACGGCAATCATGAGATCACGCGTGGCCTCGAAGGTATCGCCACCTTCTTCCCCTTCGCCCAGTCGATCCGCCCGGCGTATCCCGGCGTCCGTGGGCTCGGCGCCCGCACGATTCTGAGCACCGGTCCGCGCAGCTGGGCCGACCACGATTCCAGCACCATCGCCGCCGGCCGCCCACGCTACGACGAAGGGGTGGATCGCCCCGGCCCGCTCGATCTCGGCGTGGCGATCGAACTGGAGCGATCTGTCTTCTTCGGTGACGGTGGCATCCTGCCGGTGGCACGGCCGTCCGCGCCGGGGTCGGCCGCGCCGGCCCAGGCCGAGAATGGGGCGGCACGCAGCCCCGGCTCGGTTTTCAGCCGAGCCGCCACCGCTCGGCTCGTGGTTGTCGGCGACTCCGATTTCGCCGCGAACGCGAATATCGATCTCTACGGCAACCGCGATCTGCTGCTGAACATGCTGAGCTGGCTGGCGCGCGAGCAGACCCTGATCGCCCTGCGGGCCCGGACCGAAATCAGCCAGCCGCGTGTCCTTTCGGTACGTGAACACCATCTGATCGCCTGGGGCGGCATCATAGTCTGGCCGCTGCTGGTGGGCTTGGCGAGCGCGATCATGGTCGTGCGGCGCCGGCGCGCCGGCTAGGCGGCGCGCCATGCCTCGCCGGAGCGTCGACCTGCCGCGCAGTCTCCTGCCCTTGGCGGTGCTGTTGGCGGTGGCCGGGGGGTGGCTGCTGCTGGATGGGCGGGGGCGCCCGACCGACGGCGATGCGGAAGCATCGCGGGGCCCCGACGGTGCGGAGATCAGGCTCGTCCCCTTCACGCCGGCCGACATCGCCCTGATCGAGGTCGATCGTACCGCTGGCGTTCTTGCGCTCGCTCGCGGTGACGCCGGAGTCTGGCGCTTCACCCGTGGTTGCGACGATCGCGCCGACGATGCCGCCGTTATGGAACTCGCGGGGAACATCGTCGAGAGCAGCGCCTCATCTTTGCTGGCGGAGACGGCGGCCGGGGAGGAGGCGGCGCGGTTCGGCCTGAGCGGCGACGATGCCGTGACTCTCCGCGTGACCGCGCGCGACGGCCGCATGGCTGCCTGCACCGTGGGGCTGCGCAACCCCGTGCGGGCTGCCTGCTACGCCCTGATCGACGGTCGCCGCGGCACCTGGACCGTGCCATACACCCTGCGCGTGCGGCTGCTTTCCCTGCCTGACCTCGTGCGGTTGCGGCGGCTGTGGCCCGGCTTCGTTCCGGCGACGGTGGAGACGCTGGCGTTGCGGCCGGCCGGCGCCGTCGCCCCGGATCTTTTCGCCCGGGATGCCGCCGGAGACTGGTGGCTGCGAGTCCCGGCGGACGGAAGCGCGCGCGCCGGCGCGGTTTTCGCCGCCTATGCCCGCTTCTACGCCGACCGGGTGACGCGGCGTGATGGCGCCGACTGGTGGCGCGCGCAGGATCGCATCATCGACAACCTGACGTTCCAGCTTGGCCAGGCCGACGTGAAACTGTTCGGTGCGCGTGAGGCGCCGGCGGAGACGTTGCGGGCCGCGGGACTGCTGCCGGCTCCGCTCTCGGTGCGGGTCGCCCTGCGGGACGGGCAGACGCTGCGCGTCGCGTTCGGCGTCGCGGACGGAGAAGGGAACCTGTACGCCCTCCGCGACGGACGGCCGCATCTGCTGCGGGTCGGCGCGGCCATCGCCGGCGTTGTGGCGGCACCGCTGGCCGATTTCCTGCGCACCGATGCGCTGCCCTTCGCCCTGAGCGGGGCCGATTCGTTCACGTTGAATGACACGGTGCGGGCGACGGTGCGCGCCTGGCGACGCGACAAGGTCTGGTCGACCTCTCTGGTCCCGTTGCCAGGGGCCGGGCCGAGCGCGACCGATCTGGTGAAGGATCTCCTGATCGCCTTTGATCGGCTGCCGATCGTGCGCCCGCTTCCCCCGATGATGGCCGGAAGGGATCCGCTGGCGAGCGAGAGCCGTTTCGTCCTGACCGCCTGGCGCGCCGGCCGTCCGGTTCCGGACCTCGAGGCCCATTTCGGTCGGATGGGGGTCAGCGGTGACGCGGTTTCGGCGCCGGCGGCGCTCTGGATGCCGGCGACCGGCCAGCTGCTCATCGTGCCCGAGGAGATCGTCTTGAGCCTGCGCGCCCTGTTCCTGACTGCGGGCGGCGGCGCGAACTGACCCGGCCCGGCCACAAGACCTGTCCGAAACGCCACAGCCCGGCTCAACGGAGCCGGGCTGTGCGATTGAACGGCCTCGGGGCGGTGTCAGGAGCCGACGGGCGGTGCGCGCGACACCAACACGGTGACTCCGGGCTGGGGGACCGATTGCGGCGGTCGCACCAGGACCACGCTGCCGATGCGTGGCGTGTCGGGTCGCGGCGGCAGCTCTTCAAGCGCCTGGGCGTACAGCGACACGGTGGACAGGAACGGATCGCGCTGATCTGCGGGAATCGGCGGCGCGTCGGGCAGGCGCAGCTTGCGCGGGTCGATGTAGCGGCCGTTCTGCTTCACCCGGTAATCGAGGTGGGGGCCGGTGGCCCAGCCGGAGGCGCCGACGTAGCCGATCACATCGCCCTGTTTGACACGCAACCCGGCGCGGACCCCCGCGGCGAAGCGCGACAGGTGCAGGTAGCTGCTCTCGAGTCCGCGGCTCTCGTGGCGAATCGTGACGAAACGCCCGGCGCCGGTCTGGACGCCGGCCGCAGCAACGGTTCCGGACGCCGAGGCATGCACCGGAGTGCCGACCGGGGCGGCATAGTCGATCCCCTGATGCGGCATCACCTTGTTGAAGATCGGGTGCCGCCGGTTCATGGAGAAGCCGCTGCTGATGCGGGAGTACTCGACCGGCGTGCGCAGCATCTGCTTGACGAGATTGCCCCCGACGGCGTCGTAGAATCCAGGTTCGCCCGCCCTGCTCTCGAAGCGGAACGCGCGATGCGGCTTGCCGCCCACGACGCATTCCAGCGCCAGCACGGCGCCGACCCGCACGAACCTGCCGTCGCGCAGCACCTCTTCGTACAGGATCCGGAAGCTGTCGCCCCGCTGCAGGTCCCGGTTGAAATCGACATCCCAGCCGAGCACGTCGTTCATCTTGACGGCCAGGATGAGTGGAGCGGCCGCCTGGCGCAGGCTCTCGTACAGCGAAGCGTTGATCGTGCCGCTGACGCCGACAACGCGGCGCTCCACGGGGTGGGTCTTCTCCTGCGCGACGAAGGTATCAGCCGAGCGGACGAGCTCGATATACGATTCCTCATCCAGATCGAAACTGATCCGTTCGAGGGAGCGGTCCGGTCGCTGCACGATCCGGAAGGTCTCCTGGTTGCGGACGCGGTTCAGGTTCCGGTACGGACGGCACGCGTCGACCAGCGTCCGGATCTGGTCAAAGGAGACGTCGTGCGCGCGCATGGCGTCCTGAAAGGTCTGGTTGCGGGCGATGACGACCGCCTGTTCGCTGCCGGCGGCAGTGGAATCGGCAGCCACGGCGGACGATGGCGAGGGCGCGGCCCACCCGAGGCTGTCGAGGCGCGCCAGCAACTCATGGCCGGTGCGGGCAGCGTCGGCGGCGGTAGGCGCATCGCGGCGCGCGGGCGGGAAAAATAGCCCGTGCAGAATTGTCACAAAAGCGGCAGCGGCCAGCAGGCCGGCGGTGGATTGCGTGATGCGACGGAACATGGCGTCACCTCCTTGTTTTCGATTCCTTGCGCATAAAGTGGTCCAGATTCCGGCATGGCGGCAAGGGGAATTTCCTGCCAAGCCTTTACGGTATGAATCTGGCTACGCAGACTCCACCGGGCGGTTGCCCCGGTGGAGGTTACGGCCATGATGAGGGCGTTTTGCAAAATCCTGACGGCCACGACCCTGTTGCTGGCGGCTTTCCCGGCGGGGGCGGTGGTCCTGCAGGGGGATCCGCTGCAGGCCCTGGGACACTTCGGTGACGCGGCCAGCGAACTGGAGGACTTGAACGGTGACGGACGCTGGGAGTTCCTGGTCGGCGCTCCGCTGGCCGATCTGACCGGCACCAACGACGGGCGTGCCTACCTGTGGTACGGCGGCACCGCCATGACCGCGGCGGCGAACCTGGTCCTGTCGGGTAACCTCAACGAACAGTTCGGATTTGCGGTGGCCCGGGTGGGGGATGTCAACGACGACGGGCGGCCCGATTTTGCCGTCGGGGCTCCCCGCAACAACCAGGACGGTACCGACCGCGGCCGGGTCTACCTCTTCTTCGGGGGGCCGGCTCTCGACGCCGCTGCTGACGTTATTCTCACGTGCCCGGATGCCACCAACGGCCCCCAATTCGGCTTCTCCATCTCTGCCGCGGGCGATCTCAACGGTGACGGTCGCGACGATCTCATCGTCGGCGCCCCCTATGAAGACACTGCGGGGCTGGACGCCGGCTCGGCCTACGTCTTCTTCGGCAGCAGCAATCTGACCCAACTCGCAGCGGCCGATCTTACCCTCCGGGGCGTGGCTGCCTACGGTCACTTCGGCTGGTCGGTAACCGATGGCGGCAATTTTTTCCGGGACGGGCGCGCCTGCGTCGCAGTTGGCGCACCGGCCAACTACGGCTCCACGCTGCACGGGACGGTCATGGTCTTTCGCGGCTCGGCCACGGCCGTGCCGGGTCCCGATGCGGTGGCCGACCTGACGCTGACCTCTTCCGGCGCTTCCCCGGCCGGCAGCTGGTTCGGCTACGCGGTCCGTGGCCTGGGGGATTGGGACGATGACGGCGACGACGACCTGGCGGTCGGCGCGCCGCGCGACGACACGCGCGGTCTCGATGCCGGCCGGGTGGAGATTTTCCTGGGTGCCGCCACCCCCGCCACGGTCGCCGCCCGCTACGCGAACGGACAGGACGGCGCCGATCTGTTCGGCTGGGCCCTGGCCGACCTCGGCGAGGCGACCGGCGACAGCCGGACCGACCTGCTCATCGGCGCCCCCGGCGTCGCCTCGCCGGCCACCGGCGCCGGGCGGGCCTACCTCTTCGCGGGGGGCGGGGCCAGCGCGGATTCGCCGGCCGGGCTGTTCCTCACGCTGACCGCCGCGGGGGTCAATGCCGGCACCGAGGCGAACGACGCTTTCGGTTCCTGCGTTTCGGCGGCCGGAGAGCTCGACGGCGATGGTCGCCGCGATTACGCGGTCTGCGCGCCGACCGGCAACGTGGTCACGAACGCCGAGTCCGGCTACGTTCGCCTCTACGACAGCAGCGGCGATGTCGTGCCGGTGCTGCTGCAGTCCTGGCGCGCGGTCTGGACCGCCGACGGAGAGGCGCGGCTGAGCTTCAAGCTGGCGGAGCCGCCCGCGGCCTTCAGCGCGCTCACGCTCTGGCGCGACGTGAGCCTGCGCGCCGGCGAGCCGGTCGTGCGCTCGCTCGCCTGCGCCGGTCCGCTCGAAGGGGGCGCGCTGCCGCTGACCATCGCCGGCGACGAGTGGACGCTGGCCGACCGCCCGACCGCGCTCGTCACCGGATCGACGCTGAGCTACGCGCTGGTCCTCGAGCGCGCGGCCGGGGACGCCGTGGCGCTGGACGGGCTGGCGGGGCCGCCGACGGCGGAGATCGGTCTGTTCGCGTTGCGTCCGCCCTGCCCGAACCCGTTCAACCCGCGCACGGCGATCGTCTTCCAGGCGCCGGCCGGAGCGCCGGTCGCCTGCCGGGTCTATGACCCGCGCGGCCGTCTCGTGGTCACTCTGTTCGAAGGAACGGCCACCGGACTGTGGCAGACGGCCGCCTGGGACGGACGTCGCGGCGGACGGCCCGTGTCTGCCGGCGTCTACGCCGTGCGGCTGGTGATGGGCGGGCGCGTCCTGACCAGACTCGCGGTGCTGGCGAAGTAGTGGCTCGCCACGGTTCCTGACGCCGGGAGACGCCCCGTCGCGCCGCGCCGCGGTCCCGGGTTTGCATGTCCCTGGCGCGGGCGTCTTCCGGCCGGCGTATTGGTGTCATTTCGCCATGCGAGGCTTTGCCCGGCCTTGCTTCTTGCAACGGGAAGTGCGACGTGGCGATCGTGAGCGACAGGAACGGCGGCGTGAGTCTCGTTAACCCCGCCCCGACCGCCGAAGTGGTCAGCCTGACCGTCTTCGTGGCGGTGCTGTGCGCGGTGTTGCGGCAGTCCCTGCAGGCGGGCTGGCTGGCGCGCGAGGTGGTCGACGGGACACGTTCCGTGGCTCGTCTGGCGGCGCAGCTGCATGTCGCCGCGGGCGGATTCACGCTGCGGGCCGGCGGCGACCATTTCCTGCACGAGGAGTCGGGTCAGCGTTGCGACCTGTCGGGCAAGGCGGTGCCCCAGCTGCACCGCTTCTTCCTGCGGCGCGGCCTGACCGGCGCGCGCTTCGCGGCGGATGTGTCCCCCCTGGCGATCAAGAACCTGGCGCGCGCCCTCCTGGAGCCGGGCAGTGACCTGGCGCTGCTGTTCCCCGCCGGCTGCGGCCTCGAGCCGCTTGGCGCCCGCGAGGACGCGCCGGAGGTGCTGATACTGCAGGACGGAGCGCACGCCGAGGCCCACCATCCCAGAGAAAGCGACGGACGGCCAGGTCGCGTGCGCGATCCGCTGACGACAGGGGGTGTCCGGGGGAATGCCACTGTGCGATCCGCGGCGGGTTTCGCGACGGCGGTTCCGGCGGCGCCGCGCGTCGCAGGGGATCTGGACCGCGATCTGCAGCTGCTGCGCCAGGAGAACGCCGCCATCCGCGAGGCGGTCGCCGCCACGGTTAACTCCGGCGGCCGCGCCCCTCATCCCGCCATCCTGACCTGCATCGAGGCGATGGAACAGGACGAGCACCTGATGTACATGCTCGTCTCCCTGCGCCAGCACGACCGCTACACGTTCGACCACTCCTGCAACGTGGCCCTGCTGGCGGTGGCGATCGCCCGGCAGATCGGCGTGGCGGGGGAGGAGCTGCGGCGCTTCGCCGGCGCGGTCCTGCTGCACGACATCGGCAAGCTCTACACGCCGTTGTCGGTGCTCAACAAGCCGGGCCGCTTCTCGCCCGACGAGTGGCAGGTCATGAAGCGTCACCCGGTCGATGGCATGGAGATCCTCGACGGCGCCGGCTTCGAGAACCTGTATTCCGAGCGGGTCACCCTGCTGCACCATGTCAACTACGAAGGGCAGGGGTACCCGGCCACGACGGCGCAGCGCCCCGATCTGCTCGCGCACATCGTCCAGGTCGCTGACATCTACGACGCCTTCACCTCGATTCGTCCCTATCGTCAGCAGGCTCGCCCCCTCGAGGTGCTCGAAACCCTGCGCGGCGGCGCCGGGAAGGACTTCGATCCGGCGGTCGTTTCCGCGGTGCTGAAGCTCATGGGCGAAACTCCGATGGGCGCCGTGCTGAAGCTGGACAACGGCCAGCTCGGTCTCGTGGTGGACATGGGCAGCTCGCCCGACGGCCGCCCGGTCGTGCGGGTGATCCAGGACGAACTCGGCAACCGGACGGCGCGCACCACGCTGGTCGACCTGTCGGCGCGCCTCCCGGCCACCGGAGAGTACATGGTCGACGTGGTCGAGGCGGTCGATCCGGTCATCCGCAACATTCCAATCGGGCGCTACATCTGACGACCTGCTACCATGGCGGCATGCGCGGCCCACCACTGATCGAACTGCATACCCACCTCGAGGGTTCGCTGACGCCTGCCCGCCTGGTCGCGCTGGCGGAGCGGCACGGCGTGGCGGCGGCGCCGGCCGCCTGCCTCGCTCCGGACGGCGCGAAATACCGGCCCACGGCCGGCTTCGCCGACTTCCTGGAGCTCTACAAGGCGGTCACCGCCGTCATCCGGACTCCGGCCGATCACCATGTCGTGGCGCTCGACCTGGCGGCGGCGCTGGCGCGCGACGGAGTGGCGTATTCCGAGGTGTCGGTGTCGTACGGCGTGCTGCTGCGGCGCGAGATCGATCCGCGGCCGATCCAGACCGCGCTGCACGAGGCGGCCGAAGAGGCGCGGGAGAGGTTCGATGTGACGATGCGCTGGATCCCCGACGCGGTGCGGCAGTTCGGCCCCGGGGCCGCGCAGCGAGCGCTCGAAGCCGCGCTCGCGGGCGGGCGTCCGCGCGGCGTGGTCGGCTTTGGCATCGGCGGTGACGAGGACGCCGTGGCGGCGGCGGAGTTCGCCGGCGTCTGCGCCGACGCCCGCGCCGCCGGCCTCGGCGTGACGATCCACGCCGGGGAGACCGGCGGACCCGCCGCCGTGCGCGACGCGGTGCTCGCCTGCGGCGCGACGCGCGTCGGGCACGGCATCGGCGCCGTGCTCGGGCCGCTGCGCGACGGCGCGCGAGTGGCGCCCGCGTTGGCCGAGATCGACGACACGCTCGCCCTGCTCGCCGAGCGCAGCGTATTCGTCGAACTGTGCCCTGGCGGCAACCTCGCCACCGGCGTTCTCGAGAGCGCCGCCGCGCACCCCCTGCGCGCGTTCCTCGACCGTGGCGTGCCGTGCGGTCTCGGTACGGACGATCGCGCGCTGTTCGGTCTCGACCTGCGGGGAGAGTACGCGCGCGCCGCCGCTGATCACGGTCTCACCGTGGCCGAGGCCGCCGGCATGCAGTCGGCCGCGCTGGCGGCTTTGTTCGGCGGGGAGACGCTGCGGACGAACCTGCGCGAGCGGCTGGCCGGACCGGTTGGCGGGGCGGACTAGCCGGCCGTAAGTCCACGCAGCCGCTCGATCTCCGGCGCGATCTGCTCGTCTTCGATCCGCGGGAACAGGATCTCCGGCCGGCCGATCGCCCGGCCCGGCGGAAGCGGGAGCGTGCCTTCGGTCCAGCCGCCGTGGTGCAGGTCGCCGGTCATGCCGAGCCAGCCCCACACCTTCTCGGCCGCGAACGGCGTGATCGGGGCGAGCATGAGGGTGAGCATGCGGATGATCTGGAAAGCCACGCCCATCGACTGGGCGCAGCGCGGCAGGTCGTCCTTGCGGGTGCGGAAAGGTGCCGCCTCGTCGAAGTAGCGGTTGCCCGCCTTCCCGGCCGCGAAGAGCGCCTCCACCGCGTTGCGGATCTCGAACGCCTCCACCGCCGCCACGTAACGGTCGAGGCACTCGCCGACCTCGTCAAGAGCCGCGCGGTCCACGGCCGTCATGGCGGTCTCCGACCACTCCGGCACGCGGCCTTCGAAGTACTTGTGCGTGAAGGCGAGCACGCGGTTGACGAGATTCCCGAAATTGTTGCCCAGCTCGTTGTTGTGCCGCGCCTGGAAACCGTCCCAGGTGAAGTCGGTGTCACGTGTCTCGGGCAGGTTGCGCGCCAGCGCATAGCGCAGGCTGTCGGCGGGGAATTTCGCCAGATAGTCGGGCAGCCAGACGGCGAAGCCGCGGCTGGTGGAGAGTTTGTTGCCCTCCAGGTTCAGAAACTCGTTTGCCGGCACGTTGTCCGGCAGGATGTAAGGCTCGCTGTGCGCCATCAGCATCGCCGGGAACATGATGGCGTGGAAGACGATATTATCCTTGCCGATGAAGTGGAGCAGCCGCGTGCCGGGGTCCTGCCACCAGATGCGCCACGCGTCGGGCTCGCCGCGCGTGGCCGCCCATTCGCGCGTGGCGGAGATGTAGCCGATCGGCGCGTCGAACCAGACGTAGATGACCTTGCCCTCGTGCTCCGGCAGCGGCACCGGCACGCCCCACGACAGGTCGCGCGTGATGGCGCGGTCGTCAAGCCCCTGGGCGAACCAGCCGCGGCAGTAGTTGAGGACGTTTTCCCGCCAGGTCGGCTGGCCGGCCAGCCAGGCCTCGAGGCGCGGCTGCCAGTCGCCCAGTGGCAGGAACCAGTGCCGCGTGGCGCGGGTCTCGGGAGCGGCGCCGCAGGTGGCGCAGTGCGGCTCGACCAGTTCGAGCTGGTTGAGCGCCGTGCCGCACTTCTCGCACTGGTCGCCGCGCGCGCCGGCGCTGCCGCACTTCGGACAGGTGCCCTCGACGTAGCGGTCGGCCAGGAAACGGGCGCAGGCGGGGCAGAAGAACTGGTCGGTGGTCTTCTGCTTCAGCTTCCCCTGCCGGTGCAGATCGAGGAAGAACGCCTGGCTCGTCTCGGTGTGGATGGGCCGGCTCGTCTGGGAGAAATTGTCGAAAGAGATGCCCAGGGCGGCGAACGAGTCGCGGATCGAGGCGTGATTGCGGTCGACCAGCTCCTGCGGCGTGATCCCCAGCGACTCGGCCGTCTTGGTGATCGGCACGCCGTACTCGTCGGTACCGCAGATGAACAGCACCTCGCGACCGAGCAGCCGGAGCGTTCGTGCATAGATGTCGGCCGGCAGGTAGGCGCCGGCCAGGTGCCCGAGGTGCAGGTCGCCGTTGGCGTAGGGCAGCGCCGCGGTGATGAGGGTTCGTTGCCAGCAGCTCAACGGCGCGGCCTCCGGTTCGGGGGTACGGGCGCGGGTGCATCCAGGGGGCCAAACTAGAACAACGCGGCGGGTGGCGGCAAGGGCTCGTTGCCGTAGACGTGGGTATCGAGCCAGGCGCGGCAGTCCAGGTGGCAAAGCCGGCGCACCGATGCCACGAGCGATGCGCGCGTGAGCGGCCCGTTCGCGCGCCGGGTGTGGAGGTCGCGCAGGATCGCATCGAGCGGGTGGTCGCGGCCGGTGCGCTCGGCGAGCCAGGCGTCGAACTGCTGCGCGGCGAGGGTGCTTCCGGCATAGGCGTAACGGGTCGTTTCCCCGTCGCGCAGCAGGCCGCGCGCCGCGGCGGCGATGGTCTCGCGCCCACGCAGCGGACTGCTCACGTAGTGGGCCTCCACCCTCCCTCCCACCACATCCCGTGCGCGCGTCTCCGTCCAGATGCCGGCCTCGACCAGCAGGCGCGCCGCGTACCACGACGTGGCGCCTTCGACGAACCAGTTCATCTCCGTTCCTTGCTGGCGGATCTCCTCGCCCAGCCAGCCGTGGAACATTTCGTGCGCGATCAGGCTGGCGGCCTTGTCCTCCAGGTCGCTCCAGGTCGCAGACGGGTCGAGGAGCAGCAGCAGTGAGTGTCCCACGTGCAGCCCGTAGTAGGGAAAACCGGCGGTGGCAGGCAGCGGATTCGCATCGACGAGCACCAGCATGGAGGGGTGCGGCGGGGCGCCGAAGAAGGCGATCTCCGCCTCGCCGATCCGCGTCACCAGATGCGCGAGTTCGGCGTCCGAGAAGGCCCAGTCCCCGCGCACGGCCAGACGCACGGCGCAACCGGCGACCTTCTGCTCGCGCAGCCGCGGATCGCCCCAGGCGAGGAGGGCATCGGTCAGGTCGCGCAGGTCGGTCGGGGTGTACACGATGCCGGCGGGCGTCCCCGCGGCGGGCCAGGGAGTGGCCAGCAGGCCGGGCGCGGCCGCCGGGCCGCCAGTGAAGCGCACCGTGAGCCCGCCGATGCGCACGTCGTCGGGCACCAGGAACAGATGGAAGCCCGCTATCCGCAGCCCCCCGTCGCTGCGCGCCGAGAGGTGGGCGCGGATGTCGGGACTGGCGGCGCCGGGCGGCGGCAGCGTCACGCGATACTGCAGCGCGCCGCCCCGACCCATGCCGTCGACGGTCCAGCTGCGTCCCTGCGGGCGCACCGGCAGGGGGGCGCCGCGCCCCCCCTCCAGGGTGAAGTTCCAGGCCGCCAGCGGCGTGACGACGACGCCGCCCGCCGCGTCGTCGAACAGGCCTCCAGGCCGGATCAGACGGAGCGTACCAGGCGGCTGCCCGGTGGCGCGCAGGGTGACGTCGAGCCTCCCCTGATCCACCCCGCTCAAATCGACCTCGTAGACCAGATCGAACGGGCGCTGCACGCGGGACCAGCCCCACCAGACGCACAAGGCCACGATCGCCAAAGCTGGCAGGACAAACATCAGGATGGGTCGCCTGGGCCTCAATAGCACGGCCTCGCCTTTGGGGGAGGGGACCCGGCGAGGGCAGCAACCGGCGTGCCGGGTGGGTGGGGTTCGTTCGTCCGGCGGTGCGCTGGCTGTTACCGCCGCGGGCTCCGACTCAAGCATCCGCGCAAAACATCAAATCACGGCACGATCGGGCACGATACGCCATTCCTTGGCCATACCGCGGCGTGCTACGATGCGTTGCCGATGATGTCATCACACGGGAGGTCGGGGATGAAACTGGGCCTGGAGGGCCGGGTAGCCCTAGTCACCGCCGCTTCGCGCGGTTTCGGTCGTTCGGTTGCCCTGGAATTGGCCGGAGAGGGGGCCCACGTGGCGCTGTGCGCCCGTGGGGCCGAGGATCTGGAGCGGACCCGGGCCGAAGTTCAGGCCGTGGCCAGGGACGGCGTCCGCCTGCTGGCTCGGCCGTGCGACATGACCGATGGTCCGGCCGTGGAGCGCTTCGTGGCCGAGGTCACGCGTGAACTCGGCCCGATCGACGCGCTGCTCGTGAACGCTGGCGGGCCGCCGGCCGGTGGATTTTTCACGACCGGCCTCGATCAGTGGGAGGCGGCCTACCGGCTGAACCTCGAGAGCGCGGTGCGTCTCTGTAGTCTGGTGCTGCCCGGCATGATGGAGCGCGGTTGGGGCCGGATCGTGCAGATCACCTCCGTGGCGCAGAAACAGCCGGTAGACAACCTGGTGCTGTCCAACGTGATCCGGCCCGCGGTGCACGCCCTGACCCGCTGCCTGGCGGTGGAGGCGGCCCCGCGCGGCGTTACGGTCAACAGTGTCGCGCCAGGATTCCATCTCACGAGCGCCGTGGAGCGCCTGGTCAGGCATAAACTCGCTCAGGGAGCCGCCTCCTCCCGCGAGGAGGTTCTGGCCGCCTGGGAGCAGGAAATCCCGGCGGGCCGACTCGGTCGTGCGGAGGAACTGGCGGCCCTGATCGTCTTCCTGATGTCGGAGCGGGCCGGCTATGTGACCGGACAGTGTCTGGTGGCGGACGGGGGCTGGGTCCGATCGACGTTCTGATCGATCCCGCGGACTTGACGTCGGGACGAATCGAGTATATATTCATAGTCAAACAGTATTTAATATTTAAAACGATGCGACGGTGGTGCGCCCATGCTCGACATCCTGAAACTGCTGGCCTTCGTGGCGGCCTACTTCGTGGTGATGCGCTGGCTGCTGCCGCGGCTGGGCGTGCCCACCTGAATGTCCGACAGTTGCTCGGTCGGGGACCGGGCGCAGCCGAAGAACCGGAAAGGTGACGACGATTCCGCGGCGGAGGCTGACCAGGCGAAGCCGCGATTGCCGGGAGCGAGGTGACCCGAAGATGCCGTTGTTCGAGTTCAACTGCCGTCGCTGCGGCAGGAAGTTCGAGGAGATCCTGAGTCTGGCCGAACTTGCGGCCGGACCGCCAGCCTGTCCCGCGTGTGGTGCGGACAAGGCGGTACGGGAGTTATCGCGGTTCGCCACGGGCGGGGGCGGGGCCCCGGCCGGGGGGAGCGGCGGCTGCGGGCCGAGCGGATTTTCGTGAGGTTGAGCGCACGGCCGGAGGCCGTGCCCACAGGGATCATTTTCGAAGACGACCCCGCGCAGGCGGGGTCGTCCTTTTTTATCCCCCCGCGCGAAGCCGCGGCAGCCGCGGCTCGCGTTCGCCGTAGTGCTTGCCGAGCCAGAGGATGAGCGCACCGAGCAGCAGCCCGGCGATGACGTCCACCACATAGTGGTAGCGGCAGTAGACCGTGGCCGCGGCCAGCAGGACGAAAAGCGTGGTCAGCCAGGGACGGCTGCGTGGGGCGATCTTCCAGCCGTACCACCACGGGATGAGCGTGGCGGCCACGTGGCTCGACGGGAAAGCGGCCCCCAGGATGGCGCCGTGCGCGTGGATGTGGCGCATGACGCGGGTGAAGATCCAGCCGTCCACCGTCACCGGTCCGGCGCGGAAGTACTTCGGGCCCCAGACCGGAAAGAAGGTGTAGAGGGTGTAGCAGACGAGCATCGTCGCGCTTAGATCCCGCATGAAGGCGCGCAGAGCGGCCCAGCGCTCAGGCGGCGCGAGACGCCGCGAGGTCATGATCAAAACGAGCACGAGCGCGCTGAAGAGGTAGTAGGAGAAGTAGGCGAACTCGAACAGTTCGTGAAGCCAGGGCCACGGCCAGCGTTGCGACCAGACCAGGCTCAACTGCACGCCGAACAGCTTCTCCTCGAGTGCGATGAACCCCGGATCGAGGGAGTGCGCGAAGTCGTGGAAGACCAGCCCGAGCTGCGCCATCTCGCTGTAGAACAACGGGAACACGCACGGCAGGTAGATCTCGCCCATCAGGCGGACCGCGCCCAGGCGGCTTCCCCTGGCCAGCGGCGGCAGGAACCAGATGGCCAGCGCCAGGCCGGCGTGCAGCGCGAGGCGCAGCCAGGGGCCGGTCGGGGGCTGCCGGGAAATGAAGGGGTAGAGTCCGCTCGCGATCAGGTAGATGACCGCCCACCGGTCGAGGTCGCGCCGCTGCAGCGTCAGCCGGGCCAGTGGCAGGCGCATCAGAGCCACCCGTTCTCGCGGTAGAAGGCCCAGGTTTCGCGGAAGCCGCGCGTGAGATCGCGTTCGGCGCCAAAGCCGGTCGTGATGCGCAGCCGGTTCCCGTCGCAGGTCCAGGCCGGCACGGTCACGCTGGCCAGGCGCTCCGGGCGCAGGAGCGGCGCCCGGGCTGCCGCAGCCCCGGCCAGCTGTGCCGCCAGCCGCAGCGCTCCCAGCGGCACCGGCACGGCCCGCACGCGCCGTCCCACCGCTTCGCGCAGGGCGCAGGCGATGTCGTCCCAGCCGTAGGCGCAGCCGTCGTCCACCTGGAACAGGCCGCGTGCGTGCTCGGTTTCGAGGAGCGCCACCGCCGCGGCGGCACAGTCGCGTGCATCCACCAGGGAGAGCGCGGTCAGCCCGCCACGCAGGTTCACGGTCCAGCCGCGTCGGGCCCAGGCGAACAGCGGCAGGAAGGCGGTGTCGCGAGGGCCGTACAGGGCGGGGGGGCGCAGGATGGACCAGCGGAACGGCAGGTCGGGTGTGAGGAGCTGCTCCCCCGCCAGCTTCGATCGGCCGTAAGCGCTCACCGGCGTCGGTGCGTCATCCTCCCGGCGCGGGCGGTCAGGGCGGGACGGTCCGCCGGCGGCCAGGCTCGAAACCAGGACGAACGCGCGCAACTGGGGGGCGGCCGCGGCGGCCGTTATCAGACGGCGAGTCGGCGTCACGTTGCCGTCGAAGTAGGCCGTCTCGTTCCGCGCGCTCACCACACCGGCGCAATGGATGACGGCGCGGGCGTCAGCGAGCAGCCGCGTGGTCCCCTCCGCGCTCTCGCCCGGCAGGACTGTGCGCACCGGTTTGCCCTGCAGCCAGCGCAGATCGCTGGTGGGGCGGACGGCCGCGTGTACCTGCCACCCGCGCGCCAGCAGCGTGTCGACGATGTGGCTGCCGAGAAAGCCGGTGGCCCCCGTCACCACCGCGAGGGGGCGGCCGGCGTTGGGTGTCGATGTCATGTCAGGGGCTTGTCATAGATCCGATAGGTGCGGTACACCCTCGCGCCCATCCCTTCGAGGATGCGGTTCATCGATCGGTTGTCCTCGAGGATCCAGGAGCACTCGCCAGCCCGGATACCCTGCCGGAAGCCGGCCTCGAAGGTGCGGAAGATCATCACCGCGTCCACGCCGCGGCCGCGGTACTCCGGCAGTACGCCCAGCAGCAGGGTGCGTGCGTAGTCGATCCGGCGCTTCTTCAGCAGGAAGGTGAGCCAGCCCAGCGGCAGCAGATGGCCGCGCAACGGCTGTGTGGCCTGGTTGAAGTCGGGAATCGTCAGGCTGAAGCCGATCGGCTTGCCGTCCGCCTCGGCGATCAGCATGAAGTCGGGGGAGACCATCTTCTTCATGTCCTTCGCGGCGTAGGCGAACTCCGCGTCGTCCATCGGGATGAAGCCCCAGTTCTTCGACCAGGCGGCGTTGTACAGCGTCCGCACCGTGGCCGCCTCCTCGGCGAAACGGCTCATGTCCATGGGGCGGACCGTGAACGTGGCGCCGGCCAGCAGCGGCTTCATGGCATCCTGCAGGCGGTCGGGGATGCGCCCGTCGGTCGCGTCCATCCGCCAGGCCCACAGGTCGCGTGACTTCGCCAGGCCGAACGCCGCGAACTGCCCCTCGTACCAGCGCGGGTTGTATGGCATGCCGATGACCGGTCGGCCGAAGTCGCCGTCGACGAGCAGGCCGAGGTAGTCGTGGTTGGTCGTGAAGGAGCAGGGGCCGCGCATGACGGCCATGCCGTGTTCCTTCAGCCAGGCCGCCGCGGTCTGCAGCAGTTCGCGCGCGAGCGCGGGGTCGTCGGGGCATTCGTAGAAGCCGAAGAAGCCGCTCTGCTCGCCGGTGTGCCGGTTGTGGTAGCTGTCCACGCAGGCGGCCACCCGCGCGACCGGCCGGCCGGCCTCGTCGCGGGCGACCCAGAGCGCGGTCTGGGCGTGCGTGAAGAACGGGTTGTGCCCCTGATCGAAGAAGCGGCGCAGGTCGCCGAGCAGCGGGAAGACGTGGTTGGGGTCCCCGGCGTAGATGCTGTATGGCACCTTCAGGAACGCTTCGAGGTCCCGCTTGTCCTGGACGGGGCGGATCTTGGCCGGCATGAACGCTCCTTCGGTTGGCGGCGCGGCTCCGGTCGCGGCGTGGCGGCCCGCGGACCTCCCCGCCGACCGGGGCGTCAGGAGATCACGCCGAGTTCCCTGCCTACCTTGACCATCCGGTCCATGGCGAGATGGACCTGATCTTCGGTGTGGGTGGCCATGAGGCTGAGGCGGATCAGCGCGTTGCCCTTCTCGACCGCAGGAGAGATGACGGAGTTGACGAAAACCCCTTCCTCGAACAGCCGGCGGCACATCTGGAAGGCGACGACATCCTCGCCGACCACGGCCGGGATGATCGGGGTCTGCGAGGGGCCGGTGTCGAAGCCGGCCTCCTGCAGGCGTTCGAGCATGATGCGCGTGTTGCGCCACAGCGCCGCGCCGCGCCACTCCTCCTCGATCATCACGTCGACGGCGGTCGACACCGCGGCCACCGAGGCGGGCGGCATGCTGGCCGAGAAAATCAGCGAGCGCGCCATGTGCTGGATGAAATGGACCGTTTCGGCGTCCGAGGCGATGAACCCGCCCACGGAGGCGAGCGACTTGCTGAAGGTGCCCATGATGAGGTGGACCTTGTCGGTCAGGCCGAAGTGGTTGGCGGTGCCGCGTCCCTGCGTGCCGAGCACGCCGATCCCGTGCGCGTCGTCGACCATGACGACCGCGGAGTGCTTTTCCGCCATGCGCACGATGCCGGGCAGGTCGGCGATGTCGCCGTGCATCGAGAAGACGCCGTCCACCACGATCAGCTTGCCGTTGTCGTCGCAGGCGGCCAGGGTCTTGTCGAGGGCGACCATGTCGTTGTGCAGGTACTTGCGCGTCGTGCCGAAGGAGAGGCGGCAGCCGTCGATGATCGATGCGTGGTCCACGCGGTCGACGATCACGCTGTCGCTGCGCCCCACCAGGGAGTGGATCACGCCGAGGTTCACCATCATGCCGGTCGAGAAGACGACAGCCGCCTCCTTCCCGACGAGTCGGGCGAGTTTCTCTTCCAGTTCGACGTGGATATCGAGGGTGCCGTTCAGGAAGCGCGAACCGGCGCAGCCGCTGCCGTACTTGTCGATGGCCCGTTTTGCGGCCTCCTTGACCCGCGGGTGGTTCGTCAGGCCGAGGTAGTTGTTGCTCCCCAGCATGATGACTTCGCGCCCGCCGATCCGGACCAGATTCTCCTGGGCGGACTCGATCACCCGGAAATAGGGGTACAGGCCGGACTTCTGCAGTTCCCTGGCCTGTTGGAAATTCCGGACTTTGTCGAGCAGGCCCATCATGTACCGCGATTCGTTGGAGTTGGCGGGGCCCAATGGTGTCAGGCACCGCCCCGGAGCGCACACAGTCCGCAAAGATAATCGCCCCGGGGCGACCTTACCAGCCCTTTTCCGGCTCCTCCAGCACCTCGGCCTCGAAGACCGCGAACCGGGTGTCGGCACGCCAGCTGTCGGGCGGCAGGCCGGCCTTGAGCGCCAGGTGACGCAGGGTTGTTTCGCGGTCCCACCCCTGCTCGGGCGCCACCTGGGGCAGGAAGACTGCCCGCGCCCGCCCCTTCGACAGCACGATGCCGTGCCGACCGATCACGATCTCCCCGGGGCCGGCCACGTCGCGCAGCGGGGTCAGCGCCGACACCTCCACCTGCAGGCCGGCGGTCTCCTCCGGCCCGACCGGGGGGAACCGGGGGTCGCGGGAGGCGGCTGCCGCGGCATTTTCCGCCACCGCCTCGGCGAGGGGGGCGATGCCCTCGATATAGCCGATGCAGCCGCGCAGCTCCCCGCGACGGGTCAGGGTGACGAACGCGCCGCGGGGAACGGCCAGGCGCGGCGAGAGCGCCAACCCGAGCCGGTCGGCCACGACACGCGGCGTGGGCGGCGGGATCCCGGCGGCGGTCGCTTCCACCACTGCGCGGGCGAGCGCGAGCAGGAGACGGCGCTCGTCGGCGTCGAGCGGAGCGGCGGGATCGACCGCGGCGTCGGCGCGCGGGGTCGGGGTGGCGTCGATCGACGCGGGAAGACGCAGGATCAGGCCGGCGTAGCTCACGGAAAGCGTGTAGTCGCGGTCGCGGTCGCCGCTGCGCGCGTAGGTCACGAACTCGCCGGTCAGGGCGGTCGGCAAAGGGGCGGTGAGGGCGAGTGCGGCGGCATCGAGCCCGCACATGGTGATGCCGGTCCGTTCCCGGTAGGCGAGCAGGCCGTCGGGATCTCGCGCGAGGATGAGTTCCCACGCCCCACGGTCGAGCGCCTCGACCTGCTCCGGCACGAGCTCGTGGAACGGCGCGTAACCGTAAGATTCACCGTAGTGAGTGAAGTCGGAACTGACGAGGAAGAGGCTGCGGCCGTCGCACCAGGGCGCCAGCGCCGCGGCGGTGCGTCGGCGGGAGTCGGGGTCGAGCGGCGGCACGAGCAGCGGGACGAGCCGCAACAGCCCGCCGAAGATGGTCTGCAAAAACGGCAGCTGGATCTCCTCGGCGTGTTCCGCCGCGTGGGCCGTCTCGACGCTGGTGAACGCCTCGTCGGCCAGCAGACGCGCCGCCACCTCCCGGTCCACCGCAACCTCGCCCAAAGGGGTGGCGTAGGCAGCGAACCCCGAAACCGACACCTTCCGCAGGCGGGTCCGGTGGCTCGGCGCGAGTAGGAAAACGCGGTCGTAACGCCAGGGCGCCAGCCGCCGGTACACCTGCCCCGCCGCCGGACCGCTGTAGGTGTAGCCGGCGTGCGGGACGATCGCCAGCACGGGGCGCTCGGTCGCGGCGTTTGCCGCGGGCGCCCCGGGCGTTGCGAGGAAGCCGCGCACCGCGGCGTCCAGTTCCGCGGGGGCGGCCGGATACCAGGTTCCTGCGAGCACGGGGGCACGAATCTTGAGCATGCCGTGACCCTAGCAGAAAGGTCCCCATCCGGTCCAGCGGTGCCGGTCGGGACGAATCGGAGCGAGTCAGGGCTTGCCTCCCAAAGCTTTTGGGCGCATTCTGAAATGCCATCCGCGGCCCCGCGTGCCGCGGTCACCCCGGCGGTCGTGCGCCGCTGTTACCGGGAGGCTGGGTGTTGAAGATCAAGCAGAAGGCAGCGGGCGATGTCATGGCCCTGCACTTGTCGGGCAAGATCATGGGCGGTGAGGACCATGAGCTGTTCACCACCGAGATCAAGTCGCTGATCAACGAGGGTTACGTGGACATCCTGCTCTGCATGTCCAAGGTGAACTGGATCAACTCGACCGGGCTCGGCGTGCTGGTGTCGGGATTCCACACGTTGAAGAAGAACGGCGGGCAGATGAAGATCTGCGAAGTCAGCGATCGCATCGACAACATCCTCAACGTGACCCAGTTGAAGCTCGTATTCGAAACCTACGATTCGGAAGAGAAGGCTCTGGCCTCGTTCACCCAGGTGCCGCCGCAGTAGGCTGCGATCCCGGAAGGCTGTCGTCGTGCAGTTCGGCAACGGGATGATCAACGGCGCGGAACCGGCGGCCGCCTGGCCGTTGGGCGGGGCGTGAAGATCGGGCGGCGCGATGCGGGCGCTGTTTCCGTGCTCAGCCTCACCGGACGCCTCGCCGGCGAGCCTGATCACCGCGAACTCGACGCGCACATCGCCGCGCTGCTCGTCGAGGGGCGCCTCGACGTCCTCATCAATCTGGCTGGACTGGCCTGGGTCAATTCCACCGGTCTCGGCGCCCTGGTGGCTGCATTCGACGCGGTGCGGCGCCGCGGCGGTCGCCTGAAGCTGTGCGCCGTCAGCGATCGCGTCGATGACGTGCTGGGGGGGTGCGGTCTCTACAGCATGTTCGATGTGCACCGCACGGAAGAGGCCGCGCTGGCCTCCTTTCTGTCGCCCGGCGAGGTGTCGGGCGGCAACCGGCCCTGATCTCCAGCCGCCTCCGGTCCTGCCCCCCCCTGTCCGGGCTCAAGTTTTCGGCGTCCGGCGCCGATTCTCTACTCAGACCTCCGCTGGTCGCGGGGTCGAGGCGAGGAGGCTCCGGCATGTCGAGTCATTTCCCGGCCACGCAAGGCCACGCGGTCACCATGTGTCGTCATCCCGCGCTGACCGTCGACGCGGTTGTGCTGAGGCCGCGTCCGCCGGAGTCGGGTCGCGCGGAGTTCGAACTGCTGCTCGTGCGGCGGGGCCGCGACCCGTTCCGGGGCTGCTGGGCCTTTCCCGGCGGATTCGTCGACTATGGCGAGGATCCGGGCGCGGCGGTGCGGCGCGAGGTGGAGGAGGAGTCCGGTCTGACCGGCCTGCCGCTGCGCCAGTACCAGGTCTATGGCGATCCCCGGCGCGATCCGCGCGGCCACACCGTGACGCTGGTCTATGTGGCCGAACTCGGCGCGGATCAGGTCCACCAGACGCCGTGCGCCGGCGATGACGCCGACGAGGCCGCCTGGTTTCCGGTCGACGCGCTGCCCGAACTGGCGTTCGATCATCGCGCCATCCTCGATGATGTGCTGGAGATGCGCGGCTAGCGTCGCCGGCGTCCCTTCAGAAAATACTGCGCAGCATGAGTGCCCCGCCCAGCATCGCCAGCGGGATGCCCAGCGGCAGTCCCACCAGCGTGAAGCAAAGCACGGTTCCGGTGATCATCAGCGCGAAGCCGAGAATGGCGCCGGCCAGACGTCCGGTCAGTTTGAGCACGAACGCCAGCAGGTCCCAGATCGCCACGAGCGGCCAGAGGATCCAGGGATAGTCGCGGGGTCTCGGGGTCACGTCGGGCCTCCGGGGAATGAGCCTGTCCGCAGTCGTGGCGGGGTCGACAGGCGGCCGATTTCGCCGTTGCGCGGCCCGGGGAATGTCATTAGGTTCCCCCCTGCCGGGATGTGCGTCCGCGCGCGATCGGCCGGCCAGCCCACATCAACCCTACACTAGCACGCGCGGCGCCGAGAGCGGGAGTCCGTTCCGACGTCCCGGCGGCGCGGCAACGCGTCCGCCCTGCCACGGGAGATCGCCTTGACCAAGCCTCCGGCCCTCACCTCCGAGGCGGTACTCGCCGCCCTGCGCGGCGTTGTCTGCCCTGGGATCACGAAGGATATCGTCACCATCCGGCTCATCGGCGACATCGCCGTCGAGAACGACCGCGTCTCGGTCGCCGTGGTGCACACGAGCGAGAAGCCTCAGCTCATCGCCGAAGTGCGGGCGCTCGTGGAACAGCAGGTGCGTTCGCTGCCGGGAGCGCGGGAAGTCATCGTCACCGTGACCGGCCCGGGCGCGGAGGCCGCGCACGGGCACGACCACGGCCATGAACATGACCATGCCCACGGACACAGCCACGGTGCGCGTCCCGCCGCGGCCGGACCCGATCCGTGGGCCGAGCGCGCGGCGCTGCCGGGGGTCAGGCACATCTGCATGGTGGCCAGCGCGAAGGGGGGCGTGGGCAAGTCGTCGGTGGCGGTGAATCTGGCGCTGGCCCTGCAGGAGCTGGGCCACCGCACCGGTCTGCTCGACGCCGACATCTACGGCCCGTCGATTCCCGCCATGCTCGGCACGCGCGAAGTTCCCATGGTCGAGGGGGAGGAGGAGACCATCATCCCGATCCGTGCCCACGGCCTGCAGGTGATGTCGATCGGCCTGCTGGTGCCGCCCGAGAAGGCGATGATCTGGCGCGGTCCGATGGTCTTCAGCGCGGTGCGCAAATTCCTCAAGGACGTGCGCTGGGACAACCTCGACTGGCTGGTCGTCGACATGCCGCCCGGCACCGGCGACGCGCAGCTGACCTTGGTTCAGCAGGTGCCGGTGGACGGTGTGGTGATCGTGACCACGCCGCAGGAGATCGCGCTGGCCGACGTGCGGCGCGGCATCCGGATGTTCCGCGAGGTGGACGTGCCGGTCTTCGGCGTGGTCGAGAACATGAGTCACTTCGCCTGTCCGCACTGCGGCGAGCGCAGCGACATCTTCGGACAGGGCGGCGGCGAGCGGACAGCCGCGGAGTTCGGCGTGCCGTTCCTGGGCGGGATCCCGATCGACCCGACGATCCGCGTCGGCGGTGACGAGGGGCGGCCCGCGATGACGGACCCGGCGAGTCCCTCGCGCGCGGCGTTCCTGGCTGTGGCGCGCCGGATCAGCGGGGACTAGAGACGACCTTTCCCGGCGGCGTCCGTCCGCGGAGCGGGGGAGAACCCGATGGTGGACAGGGCCCTGTTCGCCTGCCTCGTGCTCACGGCGTTGACGGCGACCGTATCGGTGGCGGCCAGCCAGATCGCGCTCGGGCTCACGCTTCTGCTCGCGTTGTGGTTGCTCGCGCGGCGCCGCGGCGCGTCGGTCCGCACCGGCCTCGAACTGCCGGCCGCCCTCTTCGTCGGCTGGGCGCTCCTGATGATCCCCTGCTCCGGAGATCGGGCGCAGAGCCTCCTCTTCGCGCGTCGTTTCTGGCTCCTCGCGGCCGTGTGGCTCTTCGCCACGCACGGCCGCGCCGGTCGTCGCCGTGCCTGCCTGGCCGGGGCCTTCCTCGCCGGCGCGGTGCTCGCCGCGCTCTACGGCCTGCGCGGCGGCGGCGCCGCCGCCGCCGATCTCACGATCGGGCACCGTCTGACGCTGGCCCAGGGCTACATGACCGGTGGCGGTCTGATGATGATCGCGGCGCTGGTGGCGGTGGCGGTCGTGGTGGCCGGACCGCGTGGCCGCGCGCGCGTCCTGGGCGTCGCGGCGCTCGCGCCGCTGCTGCTCGCCCTCGTGCTGACCATGACCCGCGGCGCCTGGCTCGGCTGGCTCGCCGGCGCCGCCGTCGTTCTGGCCCTGCGCCGCGCCCGCTGGCTGATACCGCTCGTCGTCGTCGTCGCCGCACTGGTGGCGCTCGCGCCGGCGTCGGCGCGCGACCGGTTCCTCTCGTCGTTCGATCCGCGTCACGAACGCAATACCGAGCGCGAGACCATGTGGCGCACCGGCTGGCGCATGATGCTCGACCACCCTCTCACCGGGGTCGGCGATCGCGACC
Source organism: uncultured bacterium (assembly GCA_963732385.1). Taxonomy (GTDB): domain Bacteria; phylum Krumholzibacteriota; class Krumholzibacteriia; order LZORAL124-64-63; family LZORAL124-64-63; genus CAVSZB01. The sequence goes on from CAVSZB010000008.1 coordinate 107,696, forward strand.
TGAAGCAGGTCTACGCGCAGTACCACCAGGGCGAAGCGGTGGAGATCCAGGGACACCTGCACAGCAACCTGGTCCAGTTCGGCGCCGTCTGGGGCGTGCCGGGCCTGCTGCTGGGCGTTGCGTTCCTCTTGTCGATACCGCTCCTGCTTTGGCGTCGGCGCCGCGCCTGGCGGGCTCTGGGCGCGGCTGCGCCGCCCGGCGCGGAGGCGTGGACCCTCGCCGCGATTGCGGTCTGGACCGGTTTCAACGTGATGGGGCTGTTCGAGTGGACCTTCGGCGATGCGGAAATGGCGCTCGCCTTCTTCATCGTGGTGGGAATGGGTCTGCAGCCGGCGCGGATCCTGCCCTTCGCCGACGGCCCCGGGCGCGTCAGTCGGAATACCCCAATTCCCTGAGCTGACGCCGCACCTTGTCCGCCACGTCCTCCCACTCCCCGGAACCCGGCGCTCCCCCCCGGTTCGCGGACCGGTTCAGCACCTCGGCGGCCGCCAGCAGTTCGCCCGCGATTGTGGTGCGCTCGCTTTTCAGGTCGCGGGTCTCGCCCGGATCGGTCGCGAGGTCGAACAGCGCCAGAGGCTGGCCGTCGCGGGTGGCGATCAGCTTCCAGGGGCCGCGGCGGGCGGCGATCAGGTCGGGGCCGTAGGAGATTTCCTCGGCGAGAACGAGACGGCCCGGGTCGGGGGCGGCGCGGCCGGCGGCAAGCGGGGCGAGGGAGCGGCCGGCCAGCGCGGGTATGGCAGCCGGCAGGGGCAGCGGCGCGACGCCGAGCCAGTCGCATAACGTGGGGGCGACGTCGCATAGCGACACCGGTGTTTCCACGCGCGCGCCGGGAATGACGCCGGGGCCGGCGGCGAGCCACGGCACGTGCAGCACCTCCTGGAACTGCGTGTGGCCGTGGCCGATGCCGTGCAGGCCGCGGGGGTCGTGGTTCCAGCGGCGCGACGGTTCGAGGTGCTCGAGGAATTCCTCGCCGTGGTCTGAGTAGGCCGTGACCAGGGTGTTGCGGTCGAGGCCCCAGGCGGTGAGCTGGTCGATGGCGCCGCCAACCGCGTCGTCGGAGGCGACGACGCAGGCGTCGTAGAGGGCGAGTTTCAGGGCGAGGTCGGCGCGGACGGTTTCGTCAAGCGGAGTGGAGCAGAGGCCGAGGTGCGCAACGCCGCGAGCGGGGTCGCCCCAGCGGGCGAGGGCGCGCAGGCGGTCTCGCGTGGGGGTGGGCGGCCCTCCCGCCGCGCGGTAACCGGGGTCGGCCAGGCGTGGCGCGAGTCCGGCCCGCGACGGTGTGGTCGGTTCGTGGGGGTCGTTCAGCAGTACGAAACAGAAGAACGGCCGGTCGGCGTGGCGGCGGATCCACTCCAGGGCGAGGAATGTCACCTCGTGGGCCGGCAGATTGTGGTAGTGAGACTCCGCGAACGTCTCGGCCAAACCGAAACCGACGAACGGATTGGCGTAGAAGGCGGCCGTGCGGTAGCCCTGCCTCCCGAGGTGGGTGGCGAGGGTGACCGGGGCGCCGCCGTAGCGGCGGGGGGGCTCGCGGTCCAGGTTGCGCAGGGGACCGTCCAGACCGGCCCCGTGCAGCACCGGCATCACGCCGGTGAGCGAACTGGTGAACGATGGCAGGGTCCAGGGGGCCGGCGCGGTGACGTCGGCGAACTGCACGCCACGCGCGGCAAGGGCGTCGAGCGCGGGGGTGAGCCGGCGCGAACAGCCGGCGAGGCCGAGGCGGTCATTGCGCAGGGTGTCGATCGCCACCACGAGCAGGTTGGGAGGACCGGGACGGTCCTCACACACACGCGTCGGCAACAGCCACCGACGGCCGTGGATGACGCGGCGTCGGGTCGCGGCCGCCAGTCGTTTCAGCCCGCCGCGCGCGGGAAACGGGTCGAACGGCATCCGGCCTCCGGACTCAGGACGGGATGCGCAACTCCGCATCGATCCGCTTCGCCAGCGCGGTCACGTCCTCCGTCGACAAGGTCGTCTTTTTTCGGCGATCTACCAGCGATTGGATGAGGCGCTTGGAGTCGACGCGGACAGCGGTGATGCCCGGCTTGAACTCCTTCCAGGCGCGCTCCTCGGCGTTCTTGAGCAGCGTGTCGGCGTCGCGAATGGAGGCCAGCGCGATGCCGCCCAGATCCCGCTCCAGGGAGTCATACGCCTTGGCCAGGTACCAGCTGCTCTCCGCCAGGTAGGTGCCGACGTTCAGGTGCGAAATATAGTTGGCGGCGTTCCGGAGCAGCCGGCGCGCCTCGCCGGAACGACCCTGCTCCAGGAGCACGAGCGCTTCCTGGTAGGCGCCGAAAGAGCGCTGGATGGGGCCGTCGACGTTCGGCAGGGCGACCGCGGCCCGCAGCTGGTCGCAGGCGGCGAGGCACTCGTCACGTTTGCCGTCGCGCTGCAGCCGCATGACGACGTCGGTCATGGCGTTGAGGTCGTGCAGTGGATAGAGGAAACGATATTTCTCGAGGTCGAGCTGCAGACGCAAAAACGCCGTCACCGGATCCCCCCGGTCCCCCTGCTCCATCTGCTGGCGGAACTCGTATATGTCGTCCGTGAGGAGGGAGCTCGGGTTGTTCTGGCGGATCAACTCGTAGAGGATCTGGCAGTTCGTGCGATCCAGTTCGATGTCGGAGCGATCGTTCTCGGCGATCGAGATGCGCAGGTGGTCCACCCAGACATACAGGGTGTTGCCCACGCGGCGCGCGTAGCGCAGGGACATGACGCCGCTCGTCCGCGCCGCTTCCGTGACCTCGAGCAGCTGGCCGATCTCCCGGGGGACGCCGGGCGGACGCCCGCGTGAGGGGCCGGCCTGCGGTTCCGCGCGGGACGCCTCGGGGACCGGCTTGATCGGCCCGGGGGACTGGGCGACGGCAGGAATCGTCTGCCCGACGCCGGCCGCGATGACGACCGCCGCGGCGGCGGGGACGAACCTGCGGATCGGACGACCGGCCCGGATCTGGCGCCGGATCTTGCTCATGGCCGCTCGGATTCGCATCGCTGACCTCCCGGAACGGTATTCTCTTGATAACCGGGACATTCTGGTCTAATGTGGCCCGATTACACTGCATCCTCCCCCGCGCTCCCATTGTATTCTGAAGGGAGAGTCCGTAGATGTCCACAGCTTCCCGCTGCATGCGCCCGGCGGAGGGTCTGCTTGCCGCTCTGGTCCTGTTCGCGCTCGGCGCGAACCCGGCCGTGGCGGCAGTCGCCGACCATCTGCTGCTGTCTGAGTTGGTCGTCCAGACACGCGCCGAGATTCCCGCGACGAAGTACATCGAACTGGTCAACCCGACGGCGTCGGCCATCGACCTCTCGACTGTCTACGTCACGGACGCGACCATCAGCACCACTCCCGCCTACTACTACAACCTCGTCAAACTCGGGGGGCTCGGAGGTGGTGGCGCCAGCGGGGACTTCCTTGCCCGATTCCCGAACGGGGCTTCAATCGCCGCCGGCGATACGATCGCGGTGGCGATCACCGGCAGCGGGGACTTCCAGACGGCCTACGGCCATCTCCCCGATTACGAATTGTACGAGGAGGGGCTCGCGCCGGACAGCGTGCCTGAAATGGTCGAGGCGTTTCCCGGCAGCATCGGACGCGGCCTCGGCAGCAGCGGTACGAACGTGCCCGATCTGGCGTCGGTCGGCGAGTCGGTCGTTCTGTTCAGCTGGAACGGCCTGACCGACCTGGTGCAGGACCTGGACTACGCCTTGTGGGGCACTTCGTCATTGTACCGCGTGAGCAAGACCGGGGTGAGGATCGACGGTCCCGACGCCGGCTCCGATTCGACGACCTATCTGGCCGACACCGAGGTCACGTTGCAGAAGGCCATCGCCACGACGGTGCATGCGTTCGGAAACTCGTTCCAGCGCCTGTCGACCGACGAAGGGACCGAGGCCGCCACCGGCGGCAACGGCCTGACGGGCCACAACGAGATGAACGAGCAGCTCAACCTGACCTGGCGCGCGAACGCGGAAGACACGCCCGCGGCGGCGCCGCTCGTGGTCACGCCGCCGGCGCCGATCATCAGCGCCGTCGCGATGCAGCCGTCCGCGCCCGTGGCGGATCAGGCGACCACCGTCACCGCGACCGTGCTCGCGTTCGACAGCGTGAGCGCCGTGTCCGTATTCTGGAGCGACAACGGCACCACCTGGACCGAGGCGTCGTGCACGAGCACCGGCCTCAACACCTGGGCCGGCCAGATCCCGGCGCGCCCGCTCGACACGGTCGTGCTCTGGTACGTGCGCGCCACCGCCACCGGCGGCGGCCTCGCCACGAAGCCGGTCGCGGCGCCGAACTATTTCCAGACATACACGGTTGCCGCGGCCCCCGAGCCGACCGATTACCCGCCGTTGCTGTTGATCACCGAGGTGTGCGTGCTTGGCTCGGAGAACGAGTTCGTGGAGATCGCCAATCCCACCGGCGCGGCGGTCGATCTGAGCAACTACTACCTGACCGACGCCATCTACTCCGGCCAGTACTACTGGAACATCGTCCTGCCCAACCCGGACCAGACCACGGTGGGCGGCGGGGCGTTCACCGACTTCCATGCCCGCTTCCCGGCCGGCGCGACCATTGCCGCCGGCGATACGATCACGGTCAGTGTGGCGGGCAGCGACGCCTTCCTCGGCGCCTGGGGCATCCCGCCCGACTACGAGTTGTTCGAGGACGGCTCCGGCCCGGACGACGTGCCTGACATGCGCGAGGTCTTCCCGGGCAGTATCAACGGCTCATCGCTCCCCTCGCTCACCAACACCGGCGAGACCATGGTGCTCTACTACTGGAATGGCGCTACCGACCTGGTGACCGACATCGACCTCTTCACCTGGGGCGCCGGCGGCTCGTATCTCTTCAGCAAGACAGGCGTCAGCATGGACGGCCCGGACGCCGACACGGTGCCGACGGCGTACCAGGCCGATACCCCCACGGGCTCGCAGCAGTTGTTCACCACGGCGCATGCCTTCGGCGAATCCTACCAGCGGGTCGACGGTAACGAGGGAACCGAGGTCAAGACCGGCGGCAACGGCACGCTGGGGCACAACGAGACGAGCGAGAACCTCATGACGACCTTCCATATGGCTGTGGCCACCCCATCGCCGCCGGGCAGCAGCGAACCGGGCGGCGTCACCGGGGAGATCGCCATCGAGGTGCCTGCGCGCACCTTCCTGCCGTTGCTGGGCGAATCGTTCCCGATCCGCTTCCGTTCGCTGCGTGGGGCGCACACCGAGTTGCGGATCTACGACCTGACCGGGCGGCTCGTGCTGACGCTGTTCGACAGCCGCTTTGACGGCGCGGCTGCCTCCTCGTCCGGCCAGTGGACCCGGCGCGACTGGAACGGTCGTGACCGCCAGTTCGAACTGCTGCCCGCCGGCCTCTACGTGGTCCACCTGTCCGCCGTCGATCCGAAGACCGGCAACGAAGAGACCAAGACGGCGCCCGTGGTTATGGCCACGCGGCTGAGCAAGTGAGAGGGGAAGCGATGATCAGGAACTGGACGGGACCGCTGCTCGCCCTCGCGCTGTGTCTCTGCGCGCTGCCGGCCGCCGCGAGTTTCGACAATGTCTCCGTCAGCCCGCGCGCCCGTGCCATGGGCGAGGCCGGCGTTGCGCTGGCGGACGATGCCTTCGCGCCCTACTTCAACCCGGCCGGCCTGGCGATCCTCGCCGAACCGACCGCGGGAGCCAGCTATATCCGGCCGTTCGCCCTGTCGTTCGCCGACTTCGTCTACTTCGGCGGCGCCGTCCCCCTGGGGGGCGCGCCGGCGTGGTGGGCGTGGGGCTGCGGCGCTTCGGTGTGGAGTACGGCGGCGTGGACCTGCTCCGTGAGACCACGCTGACGCTGGCGCACGGCCTGCGCGTCTACGAGGACCTGCACTCGACCCTGCGCGCCGGCTATGCGCTCAACGTGTACAACCTGAAGTTCGGCCCGACCGTCGGCGAGGACGGCGCGGGCACCAACGGGCTCGACCCCGGCAGCGACACCGTGGTCGGTCTCGACGCCGGCCTGCTGGTGACCGTGCACGAGCGCACGCGCCTGGGCGTCATGGTGAAGAACCTGAACAACCCGCAGATCGGCCTCGACAACGAGGAGATCGGCCGGCGCCTCCAGGGCGGCGTGGCCTATGCGCCGTACGCGGGGGTCTGGACGACCTTCGAGTTCGAGAACGTCCTGGGCCAGGACGTGATCTACCACGGTGGCGTCGAGGTGCTCATGGACTACGGCCTGGCGCTGCGCATGGGCGTCCTCTCGAACCCCGACAAGCTGACCGCCGGCTTCGGCTACCGCTGGCGCAGCCTCGGCGTCGACTATGGCTATTCCACCGGGGGCGGCACCCTCGACGGCAGCCATCAGTTCGGGCTGACCTGGGCCCTGGGCGGTGAGGCCAAGTGACACGCCGACGCCCAGCGGGCCCGCGCGGCGGGCCGGCCCTGATCGTGGCGCTGGCGTTCCTGGTGCTTGGCGCCGTGGCCGTGGCGCAGGAGGCGCCGCGGCTCGATCTCAACCGCTCCACGCTCGAGCAGATGCAGGCCCTGCCCATCGACGCCGGCCTGGCCCGGCGCGTCTGGGAGTACCGCACCTACGAGCGCTTCTTCGCCAGCGTGTATGATCTCATGGATGTGGAGGGGATGACGGCGGCCGACCTCGAGCGGCTCAAGCCGCTCGTTTCGACGATGCCGCCGGGCATCGAGGACGCCCAGATGGCGCGCCTGGAGGCGAGTTACCGGCAGGTGCGGCAATTCCTCGGCCAGGAGGGGACCAACGAGGGGCTCGTGGATGAGTACCTCGACCAGTTGCGGGATCCGGTCAACGTCAACCGGCTCGATCTTTTCGACCTGATGTCGTACCAGAACATCTCGCCGGTGGATGCCGCCAACCTCATCAAGGCGCGCCGCCGGATCGGCGGTTTCGCCGATGCGCGCCAGCTCCGCGGGACCGAGGGCCTGCGCTACTACAGCTTCCGCAACCTGCGCGATTTCGTCACCTACGCCGATGCCGATTCGGCCGACCGGTACGACAGTCGCGTGCGCGGCAGCTACGAGATCCGGTACTACGACACGCCGTACGGCACCAGCGACCTCGACGTGATCGCCACCAGCACCGGTCAGATCTTTTCCGACCGCCTGCCGTCCAACCCCTACGCCGAGGGCGATCAGCAGTCCGATCCGACCATGACCCAGAAGCTGCGCCTGAATTTCGGCAACGGTTTCCAGGGCGGGCTGCTCACACACCGCAACCTCGGCGAGCGCTCCTGGCACGAGACCGTCAAGGGGTACTACGGCGTCAACGACAAGACCATCGGGGGCTTCCACCTGAAGCGTCTCGTGTTCGGCAACTACCGGGTGGCGTTCGGCCTCGGCCTGATCATGGACAACACCGACTTCACCCTGTTCCGCAAGACCGGGTACGGCTGGAACGTCCGCCCGATCGGCCTGCGGGGCGACCTGAGCCGCACGCGCGAGTTCGCGCTGACCGGCGCCGCCGCGGAGGGGGTGTACGGGGGCCTGCACGCCACGGCGTTCGTTTCCACCGGTCGCAAGGACGGCATCCTCAATCCCGACGGGACCATCAATCGCTACGTCGTGATGACCCCCCGTCCGTCGGAGGAATACCTCGACGCCCACCTCACCAGCGGTGGCGCGCCGACCGGGCTGCGGCGCGAGGCGTTCCGTGAGGACATCTTCGGCGGCAACCTGCGCTACATGCTGGGCGACGGCACCTATGTCGGCGTGACCGGCTACGAGACGCGCTACGACCGCGGTTTCGATCCCGATCCGACCACGCTCTTCGCCGCCGCGGACATGGCGCGGCTCGAGGAGCGCGACAGCGAGATCTGGTCCGGTTACAGCAGCGTGCGCATCGATCCCGACACCGGCGAGCGGGTGGAGCACAAGTTCCGCCGGATCTACGGCGCCGATTTCCAGGCGGTGGCCGGCAACGCGGCCATCCAGGGGGAGTACGGCGTGCTGCAGGATCCAGGCGCGTCGCTGTTCCACGGCGCCAACCGCGACGCATTCATCGTCAACGGCTATGCCCAGTGGGAGGACCTGCACCTGCTGGCGATCTACCGCGACTACGACCTGGGCTTCGACAACCCGTACGGACGCGCTTTCTCGAACGACTCGCGTTACGAGCAGACGCTGATCGATTCCCCCTTCCGGATGCAGGACGACCTCTACTCGTTCCTGTCGCTGCGCACCCCGCAGCCGAAGCCGGAGCAGGGATTGTTCCTGCAGTCGCGTTACCGCATCAGCCGCACGCTGACCATCACCGGGCTCGAGTACGATCAGTGGAAGCGCAAGGCCGACGGCATGGACATGAGCCGCTACACGCTGCGCGCGGAGTACCAGCCGATCTTCAACCTGCGTTTCCGCCTGCGGCACCGCTACAGCAGCCGTGGCGAGCAGTTTCCCACCGACGTCCGCGAATACCGCAACTGGGAGACCCGCTGGGAACTGCTGACGCTGCTGTCGAACTACAACAGCCTGAAATTCATGTACATGACCAGCAACGTCATGTTCCCGGTGCGCCCGCGGCTAAGCTACCCGGCCGACCCCGGCACGGGGGAAAGCGCGGTCGGCACCGCCGGCATCCCGGCCCATGCCTTCCAGGCGATCTACGAGCACAACCTGACGCCGCACATCCGTCTCCTGTTCAGCAGCGAGGTCTATGACGGATTCCTCTGGAATTTCGAGGGGAACGAATTCACCACCGTCGATGGCCGGGGGTTCCGCAACTGGTTCCAGTTCGAAAGCCGGGTCTCCGACCGGCTGCTCTACCAGCTCAAGATCACCCGCGACCACAATCTGCCGCACACCTGGGTCGACATCCGGAGCTACGGCGGTCCCATCGGACTCGAGCCGGAGGGCGCCTACGCGTCCAGGGACATCACGTCTGTCCGCATGCAGCTCGATTACACCTTCTGACGAGGAGCCTGAAGCGATGAAGCAGAGAATGCGCAATCGGGCGGGCCGGCCGGCGGCGGTCGTGACGGGCCTGGTCGCCCTGCTGGCCGCGACGGTGGCAGGACCGGCCGCGGCCGATCCCGCGCTGCATACGCGCTACGGCGACCCGGCCACCTCGCTCTCCGCGGAGATCGACGCCATGGCCGGCACCGGTACGGCGCTCTTCCGTGGCGGCTTCTCGAACGTGCTCAACCCGGCCATGCTGGCCGCGGGCCCGGACGGGACGACCCTGGACGGCTCGCTGTCGCTCGCCCAGGCGCACGAGGACCGCTATATCCCGCTTTTCGACACGTTCACGAGCTACGTGACCGACACGGCCATCGCCTCGAACCGGCACCACTACTTCGGCACCGGTTTCGCCGTGGCGCACCGCCTGCCGTTCGCCTGGCGTCCGATCACCGCGGCCGTCTCGCTGACCGACCGCTACAGCTTCGCCTACGATTTCAACGAGCAGATCCGCGACCCCGATACCTTCAACAGCCCGCGCGACGCGGTGCTGCAGGAGCGCGCGGTGGAGATCGACGGCACGCTGCGCGCGCTGTCCGGCGGTGCCGCCATCGAGCTCGGTCCGCGTCTGTCCCTGGGCGTGGCGGCCCACTATGCCTTCGGCACCCGCGACCAGATGCGCCGCGTGCGTGACTACGCCACGCCGTCGTCGAGCCTGCTGGAGGATGCCAGCTTCGACATGGAGGGGCTGAATTTCACGTTCGGCGCCCGATTGCATGTGGATGAGCGGCTGGAACTCGGGCTCACCTACGAATCGCCGCTGGCGGTGACCGGGAGGACGCTGACCGAGACCTATTTCGGCGCCTATCCCGATTCGGTGCTTTCGGTTACCGGCACCACCGGGGTGGACTATCCGCGCGCTTTCCGCGCCGGTCTGGCGTACCGCCCCCGCAGCGCGCCGCGCACCGTCTTCACGGTGGATGCGGCCTGGCGCGAATGGAGCGAACTTGATGACAGCCGGCTGGCGGGAGACAACCCGCTGCTGTTGCAGGACGCGATCGACGTGAGCATCGGGGTGGAGCACCGGTTCTACAACGGCCTGCCGGTCCGGTTCGGATTCCGGCGGCTTGACTCCTACGATGACCGTGAGGTCGGGGCCTCGTTCTTCACGGCAGGTGTCGGTCTGGACGCCGGCGGAGGCACGGTTTCCGTCTCGACGGAACTGAGCAAGACCAACAGCATTCGCGACCACTGGTTCGCCTACCCGGCGACCTTCGTGGTCGAGCAGCAGGCGCGCGTGGAGGATACCCGGTTCCGCATCGGCGTCGGCTGGAGTCGCGCCTTTTGACCACGCTCCCGGGAGGAGCTGACACCTTGCCGCATACCGGCCGATCCTCGCCCGCGCGGCGTGCCGCCCTCGCGCGGTTCGCTGCGTTACCGCTGCTCGCCGTCCTGGGGCTGCTGGCGGGCGGCTGCGGCGATTCGGCCACCTCGCCCGAACCGGTCACGGTGGTTGCCCGTTTCACCGGTCTGTCCGGGCGGCAGGTGGCCTGGTCCACGAACGTTCCCTCGCGCGGCGCCGTGCGCTACGGCTTCGTGAGCGGGCAGTATGACCATATAGCCTGGCCGGCGGCGGCGGGCGGGGCGGACAAGGCGTACACCCAGAGTCACGCCGTGCCGTTGCTCGACGATGTCACCGGACGCACGGTCTTCATCCAGTGCATCGACGTCACCCAGGAGGGATTTTTCGCCGCCGCGCAAGAGACCGCCCTCACCTTCGCCGCCATGCCGGCGACGGCGCCCCTGCTCCGCTTCACCTCGGTCGACGTCCAGTTCGGCGATGCGCAAGTGCTGCGCCTGCCGACGGCCGGCAGCGTGGTCGCCATCGACGGCGGCAATCCCTATGTGACCGTCAGCGGCGAGACGGCGCCTCAGCACGTGATGCACTGGCTGGACGACCGGGGCATCACCCGGCTCGACGTCGCGCTCGCCACGCACATGCACGGCGACCACGTGGGCGGCCTGCTCCGGGACGGCGCCGGCGGCGTGGGCCTGCTGGAGCATTGCCAGATCGGTCTCTACCTCGACGTGCCGGCCGTGACCGGCAATGCCTACAACCAGGTCGCGGTGAATACGATCCTGGCCGAACGCGAGATCACGAAGCGGATCATCGCGCCCGGCATGACCTCCGCCACCGAGCCCGACGCTCTCGACTGGGACTCCGCCGTGGAGGTCATGGTGCTCAACGCCGGCGCCCAGCCGGAGTGGGCCGGCGGCGACCTGAACAACGACTCGGTGGTGCTGAAGATCAGCTACGGCGCCGTCGACCTGATCACGGGGGGCGACTGCCTCGTGCTGGGCGAGACGCGCATCCTGACTTACTTCCCCGGCGCGCTGGCCGGCGTGGAGTACTTCAAGGCGAGCCACCACGGTCGCGCGAACGCCAACAGTCTGGCCTACCTGATGGCGATCGCGCCGCGGTTGTCGGTGATCCCGGTCGCCTTCATCGCCTACAACGAGGGCCCTGACCAGGGCGCGAAGGACACCGCGCAGACGCTGGAACGCCTGGCCAACCTGCGCACCGACGTTTTCCGCTTCGACGCGGCCGCGCCCCTGGCCCGGCCGCAGGACAACCATACTTTCTGGCATACGACGTTCACCACCGACGGCGCCAGCTACGAAGTGCGCATCGAGCCGTCGGTCTGGGGGCTGTAGCGCCCCTGGCCCGCGGCCGGTTTGCCGGCCGGCCGTCCCGAGGAGAGATCGTGATGCAAGTCGCCAATGCTTCCGTCGCCCGTCGTTCCCTCGTCCCCGCCGCCGTCCGCCGCGGCCTCCTGGCCGCCGCTGCGTTGGCGCTGGCGGTCGCTCTCGGCGGCGCCGCCGTCCCCGCGGGGGAGCCCGAGGATGGCGTGCTGCGGATCCATCTGCTCTGGACGAACGACCTGCACGGCCACATCGGCCCGGAGGGGGCCCGCTTCATGAACCCCAACTTCCCGCCCCCGCTCGGCGGCGCCGCCTCGGCGGCCGCCTACATCAGGCGGGTGCGGGAGACGGCGGCCGCGGCGGGCGAAGAGGTCCTGCTGGTCGATGTGGGCGACATGTTCCAGGGGACGCCGGTCGGCACGAAGACGCAGGGCACGTCGGTCATCGACTACTTCAACCACATCGGGTATGACCTGGCCGTGCCGGGCAACCACGACTTCGATCTCGGCCGCCAGAACGCCGAGCGCCTGGCCCGCCTCTCGCAGTTCCCCTGGCTGTGCGCCAATCTCGTCGAGAAGGACACCGGCAAGGTGGTCGACTGGTGTCGGCCCACGCTGATGCTGGAGAGGGGCGGGTTGAAGATCGGCGTGATCGGCATCATCACCCCCGGCACGGCGAGCATGTCCTTTCCCGCCAATATCAAGGGCCTCGATTTCCGCCCGATGGCCGACACCGTGACGCAGTATCGTGACGAACTGCGGGCGCAGGGCGCCCAGCTCATCTTCCTGGCCATCCACGACGGACTTCCGTTCAACGCCGAGCAGGCGTGGCGCAAGCGCGTGGAGTCGGCCGAGGAGGACGCGCTGCGGCCGCAGCGCAGCTTCGGCACCTATGGCGGCCTGGGGCTGGACGGACTGGTGGCGGAGGTGCCGGGGATCGATTTCGCCGTCGGCGGCCACACCCACCGCGGCTACACCGAGCCGTGGGTCGACCCGGTGCACCACACCCTCTGTTTCGAGTCGTACGGCAACGGCTCGAGCCTCGGCCACGCGATCCTCGAAATCGACCGGCGCACGGGCGGACTGATCGGCTGGAAGGGGCCGCACGACCAGGGGGTCCTGGTCAGCCTGTTCGAGGACGAGATCTGGCCCGACGAGGCGACGCGACAGGTCATCCAACCGTGGCTCGAAAAGACCGACGCCGAGATGAACCGGGTCGTGGGGCATCTCGCGGTGAATCTGCCCCGCGGCGGCGCCGGCAACAACCTGGTGGGAAACCTGGTCACCGACGCGATGCGGGCGCAGTTCAACGCCGATCTCGCCATCCAGAATCTGGGCGGTCTGCGCGCCGACATGCAGGCCGGCGAGGTCACGGCGCGGGACATTTTCAGCGTGCTGCCGTTCGGCAATGAACTGGTGGTGGCGAAGATCCCCGGTGAGCTGCTGCTGCGACTCTTCGAGCGCAAGGTGGCCGGTTCTAGCGGCGGCATCTGCGTGTCCGGTGCGCAGGTCGAGTTCAACCCCGACCGCCCGGACGGCCAGCGGCTCTGCTCGCTGACGATCGGCGGCGCGCCGATCGACGCCGGCAAGGTCTACACCATGGTTCTGACCAACTACCTGATGGAAGGCAACAGCGGCCTCGAAATGCTGACATCGGTGCCCGAGACGGATGTTGAGCCGACCCGGCTCACCGATGGCGAAGTACTCGAGGCGTATCTGCGGAAAGAGGGGACCGTCCGGCCGAAGCTGGACGATCGCTGGCTGGAGCAGAGAGGGTGCGCCCGGGCCGCCTACCTGCCCCCGCCGGGCGCCTCCTGACCTGCCCGGACTTCTCGTCGGAGGCGGCCGGACCGGCGTCCGGCCGCTTTTTTGCGCCCTCCTGGCCGACCCGTGCCGGTTCGCGGTGAGGCCTCAAGCCGGTCCATCCCCGGCCGAATCAAACCCGTACGTGGCAATCATCTCCGCGCCGGCGACCCGGATCGCCTCCCGGCGCCGGAGCGCAACCTTCGACCGGAGGTCGACGGAGTGGTTCAGCTCAGGCCCGAGCGGACGAACGAACAGCTCCAGCGTTTCGGCTCCCGCATGAACAAGATGATCGTCGGCCAGCCCCGGGCCATCGATCGGATCACGGACAGCTTCAGCCGACTCATCGCGGGGATCCAGGACCCCGAGCAGCCGCTGCTGACGATGTTGTTTCTGGGGCCCACCGGGGTCGGCAAGACCGAAACCGTGCGCGCGCTGGCCGAAACGATCTTCGGCAACCGGCGGGCCTTCACCCGGATCAGCTGCCAGGAGTATTCGGCGCACTACAACATCTCCAAGCTGCTCGGTTCGCCCCCCGGCTATGTCGGCGGGGAGATCCGCCCCCTGCTCGCACAGGAGAATCTCGACCGTCACCACAAGAAATCGCTTGAGAACCAGTCGGGCATGATCTGCGAGGCGGGCGGCAAGCTGAGCCGGTTGTTCCCTCCCGACTCCGACCGCAACCTGGCGATCGTCCTGTTCGACGAGATCGAGAAGGCCCACCCCAAGATGTGGAATCTGCTGTTGGGGATTCTGGAGGACGGCCGCCTCGTCCTGGGCAACAACGAGGAGGTCGACTTCACGCGGGCCATCGTCGTGCTGACCACCAATGTCGGCAGCGAGGCGATGGGCGCCCATCTGACCCAGAGCCAGATCGGATTTTCCGCGGGCAGCGACGCCAACGAGCTCAATCGCAATCTAGATGAGGCGGCCCGGCGCGCCGCCCGCAAGGTCTTCCCGCACGAGTTCCTCAACCGCTTCGACGACCTGGTCACGTTCCAGTCGCTCCAGGAGGCGCATCTGTTCCAGATCCTGGACAACCAGATCGCGCAGATCCACCACCGCTCGTTGCGATGCGCGGAGCCGTTCCTGCTGGAGGTCACGCCGGCCGCGAAGCGACGGCTGGTGGAGGCGGGCACGGACGCCAAGTTCGGCGCGCGTCCGCTCAAGCGGGTGGTCGAGCAGCGTCTGGTCACCCCCATCTCGCGCTACATCTGCAGCGATCAGATCCGCAAGGGCGACCTGATCACGGTCGACCTGATCGGCGAGGAGTTCGTATTCCTCAGGGAGACGGGCGTGACGAGCTGGGAGGAGCTGGAAGGACTCGGCCCCTTCCCGCCGGCCAAGTGGGCGCGGACAGACCTCGGCGTGAAGGATGATGGCGGCGAGAAGAAGGAGATCGTCGAGAACGCAGTGCGCGTGGACGCCCACGCCGGCGTGCTGGAGGGCGTCGGCGCGCCCGAGTGACAGTCCGCATCGGGCGCGCGATGGCCGGCGGCGTACGCGCTAGGGCCAGTAGAGGATCCGGCCGCAACTCTCGCAGGTCAGCACCCGGTTCTCGTGCGTAACCGACACGAACGAACTCGGAATGCTGGCGAAGCACCCCATGCACAGGTTTCCGATCACCGGCACCACGGCGTGGCCGAAGCGTCCCGTGAGCTTGCGGTAGTAGCTGCGGTGGCGCGGATCGAGTTGCGACTCCAGCTCGCCCAGGGAGCGCTTCAGATTGTCCAGGCCGTTGAGCGGGAAGCCCATCTCCTGGAACTCCTTCGCGCGCGTCTCGTTCTCGGCATCGCGGATCATCTGCTCGAGATCCTGGACCGCGACGAGCAGCTGCAGTTGCTGGTTCATCACGCTCACGCCTCCTCCAGAGCCTGGCAGAAGTCCTCGTAGCCTGCGGCGGCCATGAGCCGGTCCCGCAGTTCCGCCGACTGCAGATTCTCCGTCAGCACCGCCAGGGAGCGGATGTACTGGTTGCCGGAGTCATGCGGCGGCGCGATCAGCACGAAGAACAGATGGGTGGGATCGCCGTCGATCGAGTCGAACTGCACGCCGCTCGAAGAGCGCGCGATCAGGACCGTGAGCTGCTGCACCGCGAGCGTTCGCCCGTGGGGGAACGCCACGCCGGGACCGACCGCGGTGCTGCCGAGCTGTTCACGGCTCTGCAGCATCTTCAGGATCGTTTCCCGGTTGGTGATGGGGGTGCCGGCGATCAGACCAGAGACCATTTCTTCGAGCGCGGAGAGCTTGTCGGTGGCCTGCAGGTCGGGAAGGAACAGGGCGGGGGAGGTGTGCTTGAGCATGTCCGTCAGAGTCATGAGGACCACCTTCAGCGCGGCGGAATAACGGGTGCTGCGGGTAAGGCAAAGCTATATCATGACAGCGGTTTCGACAAGCTGCAATCGACGGCGCGCGCGGGCGCGCGCCGGGTCGGAGGGCGTGTGGCGGACGGGCGCGAACTGGAGGGGGTCGTTCTGAGGTCCCACAGCGGTCACTGCGAGGTGGCCGCGGAGGGGGCGGTCTGGCGCTGCCGCACACGCGGTCGGTTGCAGCAGGGCCCGCGGGAGACCCAGGCGGTCGTCGTGGCGGGCGACCGGGTGCGTCTGCGCGAACGCCCGGCCGAGGGCGGGGGAACCGGACCGCTGGGAGTCATTGAGGCGGTGCTCCCGCGCCGCAACCGGATCGCGCGGTGGGCCTCCCGCCGCTCCGGCGGCCGGGTCGAGCAGATCGTGATGGCGAACCTCGACCAGGTCCTGGCCGTGCAGTCGCTGGCGCAGCCGGCGCCGACGCCCGGTTTTGTGGATCGCCTGCTCGCGGCCGCCGCGCGTTATGACGTGGGTGGCGTGCTCTGTCTTAACAAAATCGACCTCGATCCGGCCGGCGCGGCGGATCCGCGCTGGGGCTACTATGCCACGGCGGGCTATCGCGTGCTGCGCGTGTCGGCGGTGACCGGCGAGGGGACCGAAGATCTGCGCGAGGCGCTGCGGGACCGCGTTTCGCTGTTGCTTGGCGCTTCGGGAACCGGCAAAAGTTCGTTGCTCAACCGCCTGCAGCCGGGGCTGAAGCTGCGCACCGCCAGTGTCACCGAGCGCACCGGCCTGGGTAGGCACACCACGACCGGCACCGAACTTTATCCCCTCGCGGAGGGGGGGTATCTGGCGGATTCGCCCGGCATGCGCGGTTTCGATCCGCACGGTCTCGAGCCGGTCGACCTGCGCGGTCTGTTCCCGGACCTGGACGGGCCGGCGTGCGCGTGTCGATACCGCACCTGTCTGCATCGCGATGAACCGGAGTGCGGGGTCAAGGCCGCCGTGGCGCGCGGGACGATCCCGCGCTGGCGTCACGAGGCGTATCTCGCCCTACTCGCCGATGTCGAGGAGCGCCGTATCCGGCCTGGACAGTGAGCCGCCCAGGAGCGCGCGGTAGTAGAGGCAGGCCTCCTGCCCCTCGTGCAGCAGGCGGTCGAGCGGGAGAATTTGCGTGCGCGGCCGCCACGGGGTGATGAAGTCCGCCCGCGCCGCCTCGCGCCAGCCGGGCCACGGCCCGCCCGGCAGATTCGCTGATTTTGCGGCAAGTTCGTACAGCCCGAGTCCGCTCGCCGCGGCGCTGGTGGCCGTTACGATGACAATCAGCAGGGATTCCCGGAGGATTGCGCGTCGCATGAATGGGGTCTTGCAATCGATGTGCCAGCCATGACGAGGGTCATCACCCCCTCGGGACGTTGGTTGAAGCGCCTGTTCGTGGCCGGGGTGGCCCGTTTCTCCCGGCGGCCAAAACTGTCGCTGTCGGACATCCGGGCCCGCCGTCCGCAGCGAATCCTAATCGTGCGCCAGCACAACCAGATGGGGGACATGGTCTGCGCGACCCCCGCCCTGCGCGCCGTGCGTTGCGCCTTTCCCGAGGCGCTGATCGCCCTGGTCACCGCGCCGGTCAATCATGAGGTCGTGCGGCACAACCCCGACCTCGATCGTGTCCTGCTGTTCGACCGCACGATGTGGCGCAGTCCGCTGCGCCTGTTGAGATTCCGGTCCGAAGTGCGCAGGTTCAGCCCCGACCTCGCCGTGGTGCTCAACAGCGTCTCCTTCTCGGTGACGAGCGCCTGGATCGCCGCGGCTTCCGGCGCGCCGGTCATCATGGGGGGCGACAGCGGTCCTTTCGGCTGGGATCTGAGCCGCCATCTCTATTCGCTCGAACTGCCGTCGCTCCCGGAACTGGACCGCCACGCGGTCCTGCATAACCTGGCGCCGCTCGAGGCGGTGGGGATCGCGGCCGCGGGGCTCGACACGATCGTCGTGGCGGCGCCCGCGGAGCGGGAGACGGCCGTCGCGCTGCTGGCCGGGCTGCCGGACGACGGCCCGCTCCTCGTCATCCACCCCGGGGCCGGCAAGCGGGCGAATCTCTGGCCTGCCGAGCGTTTCGCCGCGATCGCGCGGCGGGCCGCCGCCGCGGGAGAGCGGGTGGTCGTGCTGCAGGGCCCGGCCGACGGCGGAATCATCGCGAGCTTCGCCGCGGCGCTGGCGGAGGCGGGGGAGGGGATGGCGCACGGCCGGATCCTGACGGCGCCCCGCCAGCCGGTCGGCGTCTGCGCCGCGCTGCTGTCGTTCTGCGACCGGTTCCTCTGCAACGACACCGGCCTGATGCACGTGGGGGGCGCGGTCGGCGCGCCGACGCTGGCGCTGTTCGGACCGACCGATCCCGCCCTTTGGAAGCCGCTATCGCCGGTCGTGCGGGCGCTGCGGGGGGAAGACGACCGCCTCGACACCCTGGGCGTCGAGGCGGTGTGGAGCGCTCTGCGCGCGCTGCCGGCCCGTCAGGCCGGAGTTTCCTGAAGCAGCCGCGACAGGTTCTCGGCGGCCTTGCGATTGCCGGGATCCAGCTCGATCGCCGTCTCCCACGCCTCGCGCGCCTTCTCCTGGTTGCCCAGCTTGAAGTGCGCGTTGCCCAGGTTCGTCCAGGCCGCGCTGCCATTGGCGGCCCGCTCGATCGCCTCCTGGTACATGGCGATCGCTTCCTCGTAATTTTCCTGCTGGAAGAAGACGTAGCCGAGATTGTTGTAGCTGGCCGAGAGCGTCGGATCGAGTTCGATGGCCTTCTGGAAGTGGTGAGTGGCCTCCTCGGCGTGTCCGCGCTCGGTTTCCACCAGACCGAGGTTGTTGTACGCCTCCACGAACTCGGGCGCGAGGGCGAGCGCCTTCTCGAAGCGCAGGGCGGCCCGCTCGAGATCCCCCTGGTGATAGAAGACCACGCCGGCGTTGTTCTCCCGCTTGGCCGTGGCGGTGAGAGCGGTCTGATTGTCGCGCTCCCGCTGTGCCTTCTCGAGCACGATGTGCTCCTGCACCACGCCCAGCGACGACTCGATCCGCTCCGACAGTTCGGTCAGCGAAAGCACCATGTTTTCCCAGCGCTCCTCGCCGTCCTCGAAACGCTGCTGGAGGGACTGCTGCCACTGCGCGGAGGCTGCCGCGGCCTCGTCGCGTGTCTCGCGGACGGAGGCCACCGCCTCGGCCACCTCGCGTACCTGCAGGCCGACGCCGGTCGTGGCCGCGGCCAGTTCAGCCGTCTGCGCGGACGCATTGTCCCGCCACGAATCCAGGCGCTCGGACAACTCGGCCAGTCGCTTCTCGATCTGCTCCCGCCAGCCGCCATCGTCAGCGGGGGGCGCGTCGGCTGACGGCGTCGGCAGGTTTTCGAGCCGCTGTTCGATCGCTCGCAGCGGACCGGCTGTGCAGTCGAGCGCCGTCCGGATCTCGTCGGTCAGGGCCGCGGTGGCGAGGTGGAGCCCCTGAGCGATCTCCTCGCCGCTCATCAGTTTGCCGAGCCGCTCGACCTGGCACGCGCCGGCTTCGTGGAATCGACAGACAGCGCCGAGGCAATCCAGGTGCAGTCCGCCCGCGGCGGCCTTCCCGGCGGGCGGGCCGGCGCCGTCCAGATCGGCGCTTTTTTCCAGCATACCGCTGGCGGGAGCCTCGCTCTGGCGCCACAGGAACGGACAGGTCTTCATGTCGTCTTCTCCTTCTGCGCGCGGCCCCGCGGGCCGCAGTGGCGAAATCCGGTCACGTCAGGTTTGCGGTTTTCTCCAGCACCAGAGGCTCGTCGGCCACGGTCTGCTGCAGGAATCGTCCGTAGCAGCGATTCAGGGACCGCCGTGCGCGTTCGGCCTCGTCCGGCAGGCCGCCCAACTCGCGGTAGCAGGCGCAGGCGGCGGCCCAGCCGCCGCGTGACTCCTCATCGTGGGCCAGCAGCCAGAGCGCGCGTGCCCGCGTGGCCGGATCGAGGCGGCAGTCGGGGCCGCTCAGCGGTACGCGGCGCAGCTGTCGGATCGCCTCGAGCGGATGGTCCGCCACCGACTGCCGCTGCGCCTCCTCCACATGCTCCGCCTGTTCAAGCGCGACCGGGTCCACCGGCGTTTCCGGCGCCGGCTCCGCGTCGGCGGTCGCCAGGTCAGGTCCGGCGCCCTCCTGCGGCGTTGGCGTCGCCGCGGCCGGCGCCTCGGGCTGGACTGCGTCATCGGGCGACTCCGCCTCGGCTCTGAGGCGCGCGGAGAGGTAGGGCGCGAACTCCCGCGCCAGTTGGCGTTTCGCTCCGGGATCGCGCAGTCGGTGCAGTGCAGCTTCGAGCAGCCGTGGCACGTCGTCGGCACGGTGCTCGGCGAGAAGGATGTGCGCCCGCGCGCGCACGGGCGGCAGGGCCTCTGGGTGCGCAGCCTCGAGGAGGGACAGTTCGCGGAATATCCAGTCGGCCCGGCTCGTGTCGAAAGCGTACAAGGTGGTGCAGACCGTCGCCGCCGTCTCGGCCTGTCCCAGCAGACGCAGCGCGCGCGCCAGCGGCTGCAGGAGCGAAGGGAACGGTGCGTCGCCGTTGCCGGCTTCGCCCAGATCGGAGACGACCTGTGCGGCAGTTCCGCTGTCGATCTGCAGGGACTCGAGGTAGGCGACCGCGGCGTCGTCGCCGCGTCCGGCTTCGAGATAGAAGCGCGCCAAAGCGAGGCATTCCGCTGCGCCCAGCAGGCGGCGCCCGGCGAGCTGCCGCACCGAGTGCAGCACCTCCTTCTGCCGCGCCGGATCGCAGCGCAAAGCCCGGCCGTACGCACGCAACGCCTCCTGCATGTCCCCGGCGGCGCCGAGAACGTCGCCGAGCAGCTTGTGCGCGCGCGCCAGACCGGGGTCGGCCGCGAGCACGGCGCGCAGCAGGTCCGCCAGCACGGTCAGGGGCGGATCGGCCAGTTGCAGCGCCAGTTCACACTCCGTCATCGCGTCGGCCGGGTTCCCCTCCTCGCACAGCAGCCGGGCCCGGAACGCGCGCAGATGGCCGATCCGCGCGGCCGGCAGCGCCTGCTCCGCCCGCGGCAGCAGCTCGCCCAGCCGGCGGAAGCGCCCGGCTGTCGCCAGCCCGTCGAGGTAGGGCATCCAGATCTCCGCCCGCTCCGGCTCGGCCGCCAGCAGACTCTCGAAGAACAGGCAGACTTCCTCCACCCGGGCGGTGTCCCGCTCGAACACCGGACTCAGCAGCGCCATCGCCTCGTCCAGTCGGTCATCCACCCGCAGCAGGCGAGCGCCGGCCAGAGCGACATCTCCCCGTCCGGGGTGGAGCCGGGCGTGGGTCAGCAACAGGTTCAGTACCCGTGTCTCGAGGTCGGGGCGCGTGGCTGTCAGCGTTGCCAGATCGTGCAGCCCCCCAGTTTCGTCGCCGCCGAACAGACACGCCGCGGCACGTGGCAGGACATAACTGACCGCGGTGATTTCGGGTCCCGCCAGCGCTTCGCGCAGGGCCCGCGCCTGGTCCGGGTCGGCGATCGCTGCCGTGACGAGCGAGTCCGCCAGCTCCTCGAGTTCAGCCGGTTCCGCGGCGGTTGCGGTGGCGAGCCAGGGACGCAGGAGCGCCCCGTCGCCGCGCCGCGCCAGCGGACCGATCAGCGCGGTCAGGCAGGCCGCAGCCGGCGTGACAGCAGCGAAGGCGGCGCGCGTCAGGTCGCACAACTCTCGCCAGGGCTCGTCGGTGAGATCGTCGCTGCTCCTCCAGAGCAGAGGCAGGCGCGCGTTGACACCGGCGGCGTCGCCGGTCGCGACGTGCAGTCGCACGAGCGCCGGCAGCCAGCGTCGCAGGTCCGCTGTGGACGCGATCGTGGTCGCCGCGGCGATGGCCAGCTCGCCGGTCAGCGGATCGCTGACGAGCTCAGGTTGAGTCGGCGGCAGCCCGAGCCGCTGCTCGATGGCCCGCGCCAAAGGCGCGATCCGTGTTTGCCCGAGCGCCGGTCCGCCGGCAAGCAGACGGTCCAGGTTTTCGGCGTCGTCCGTGGTGATCGCCAGTAGTGCGGCGTTCGCCGTCACTGACGGTGAAGCCGACACCTCCAGATAGGAGGCGAGCAAGGTCTTCAATTCGGCGGCGTCCAGCCAGGGGCGGGTGCGCAGGTGTTCCAGTGCGGCGCCAAGCGCGGGACCGTCTTCAGCGCGGGCGAGCAACTCCAGCCGGAGCAGCGCGTAGGGGCGCGCTTCCGGACCGTCGGCTTCGGCCGAGGGGGAGAGCAGGTCGATCAAAGAAGCGGCTCCCTGCGGATCGCGCGCCACCGCTTCGCGGTAGCGGGTCACGGCCTCCTCGTGGCGGCCCGCGAGTCGCGCGAGATGGCCACGGGTGCGCAGCAGCGCCGTGACGTCCGTGAGCAGCGGGGTGATTTCCACCACGATTTCCTCGACGGCGCCGATCAGTTCGCGATCCCGCTCGGCGGCGGCAAGCAGGGCCGACAGTCCTTCCAGAGTTCGTCCATCGCGGGCCCGCGCCTCCCCCAGCAGTGCGAGCAGGCGGGGAGGGATCTGCTGCGAGCGCGCGCGCCGGTCGAGCAGCGCCAGCAACGCGCTGCGCGCCTCATCGTCGGCGCGCACCAGGTGTGTGCCGTGGGCAGCGGCGCCGTCGAAGTCCTTGAGCGCGAGGGCGAAATGGAAGCTCCCCCACAGGGCGAGCCGGCGCGAACTGCCATCACTGCCGTTCGCCAGTCCGCGGTGCGTGTCGAGGCTGGCCAGCTTGGTGGCGTAGCGTTCGAGCACCTGGCGCAACTGGGCTTCCGCCAGCGGCTCCAGGATGAGCGACGCCTCCTCGTGCTCGCCGCGCGACAGATGATCCTCGAACAGGAACTGGGCGCATGGCAGGTTGGCAGTTGCGCGGAAGTTGTCTGTCACGACAGCCAGCGCGTCGGGATGCAGATCCGGATACTGCCGGAGCAGGGCGCGCAATTCCGTCAGTCCCGCATGCGCGTCCCCGAGATCGAGACAGGCTCGCGCCAGTTCGATCCGGTAGGGCGGCGTGTCGGGGTGTTCCTGAACCCACTCGGCCAGTTTGCGCCGCGCCCGGGCGAGGTCGCCCTTGACACGCAGCGACTCCGCCTTCTGCAGATTGCGTTCACAGTTCCTGTCCATACCCCGCCCTCTCGCCCGGAGGCCTGTCATCCCGGTAAAGGATCGGACGCTGGAAGCCCGCCTTGAGCGCGGCGCGCACCGGTTCGGAGCCGATCCGACGAGAAATTGGCTTCTGCTCCCGAAATCACTTATCGATAGAGGATCATGCAAACCCCCATCACCCTCCTGGTGCTGCTCTTTTCCGTCGTGATTCACGAATGCGCCCACGGGTGGACCGCGGAACGCTGCGGTGATGGCACGGCCCGTGAAGAGGGGCGCCTAACGCTCAATCCACTGCGGCACATCGATCCCGTCGGCACCATTCTGGTGCCCCTGATCCTGGCGCTGCTGCCTGGCGGGATGGTATTCGGATGGGCCAAGCCGGTGCCGGTCAACCCCTGGCGCCTGCGGGACATGCGGCGTGATCAGGCGCTCGTCGCTGCCGCCGGCCCCGTCAGCAATCTGTTGCTGGCCGCCGTCTGCGCCCTGCTTCAGGGATTGCTGGCGGGACTCGCCGGCCTGCCGACGGGCCCTCTCGGAGCGGGGCTGTTCGCCGATCTGAAGCTGTTCCTTTTTCAGCTGCTCGGCGCCGGCATCTATATCAACGTGCTGCTGGCTCTCTTCAATCTGATCCCGCTGCCTCCGCTCGACGGCAGTTGGATCGTGCTGCGCTGGCTGCGCGGAGAGGCCGCAGTGGCCTACGACCGGCTCCGGCCGTTCGGCTTCTTCATCGTTCTCATCCTGATGAACTTCGGCCTCGGGGGGGCTCTGAACCGGGTTGTCATGGTGGTGGCTGGGCGCTACATCGATCTGGCCAACTTCGTCCTTCGCCTAGTCCGCTCTATTTAATCCCTTGTGCCGTCGAGATTGTTGCCGAGCTTAGCCATAAGCATATGTAGCCACTTTCGAATCACGCTCAGAACGCATACTTCAGTTCATGCCGCCTGTTGCGCCCCAGTACCGGCGTGATCACCAGCCGTTCATAGTACTCCGCCCACCTCTGCGGCAACTTGATCCGGGTCCGGAACAGCCGTTCTTTCAGCACCTCCTCCACTCGCAGCGGTCGATCGAGCATCCCCTTGAGCATCGCCGGCGTCTGTCGACACCGCTTTTCCCGCCGGTAATTCAGGTAGTTGCGCCAGGTCAGGAAGATCACCATCCGCTCCGACGAGCCCTGCCGCCGCTTCGACGCTGCGATCGTCTCCCGCTTGTGGTTGGCCTGGGCGTGCCGGAGGATCAGGTCGAGCAGGTTGATCTCGAACAGCAGGTTGTCCGCGTCCCGCCGCTGCGTTGATGGCGTGATGAGGTGATGGATCAGGCAGTCGAGCCCGCGGAAGGCCCGCGGATAGGCGCGGTGGTCGTCACTCCTGAGTGTCACCTCCGATTCGTGGGTCAGGACGGTTTCGAGCAGGTGGCGGACGTCCTTCTCGACCGCCCTGGGGTCGGGTCGGCCGAGGCGCAGTTCGAGCTGTTCGCGGCGGCGTTTCTGCTGGTCGGTCATGCGACCCTTGCGGCGCAAGGGGCTGTCGGAGAAGTACCAGAAGAAGCTGGTGTCGGCCTCGGCGAGCAGGTGGTGGTGGAAGGGGTGGTACTGGCTGAACTCGTAGGACTCGAAGCCGTCCAGGACGAGGTCACCCTGAGGACGGACTCCGGCGATGAGCTGGGTGTGGAACAGCATGCAGTGGCGTCCGATGCGGGCGATGAGGCGATCGATGGTGGAGGGTGCGGCGCGGACATCGCGAGCGATCTGACGGTTGGCCATGCCGCCGACGGTCTTCAAGAAGATGAGTTGGGGCAGATCGGGACGTTTGAGCCAGTAGGTGGAGGCGAAGGTCTGTGAACTGAAGGAGCGGTGGCAGTGCAGACATGTAAACCTCTGGACACGGTGGGGGGCGATGAGACGGGCGAAGAAGCCGGCGCGCTTGAAGCGCCAGCCTGAGGTCAAGGTGTTGTGGTGCAGACAGTTGGGGTTGGGACAGAAGGGCGGGAGGAAACAGGTTGAGGGGTGATTGAGGGCGTCCATGGACGGGATCTGTGCAACGGGGACGCCAGAGACAATTTCGACGGCACAAGGACCTGGCTGCAACAGGGCGGTGTTCCGGGCGGAAGAGCACAGCCCTCCGCCGGGGCGGAGGGCTCGCTCAGCAGGACTTTTCCACGTGCGCGCGGTGGGGTTGCCGGTTCGGTTCGGGAGCCGGTGATCCTCTGTCGCGGGCGGCTATGGCGTTTCACCTAAGTTTTCGGCGGCCCGGATCAGGTGCTGATTGACGGGCAGGCTCGGGATGGACGGCGACGGAGTCGGAGCAATTTCGATGGCGGTGGGAGCCGTGGTACTGCTGCCGCAGCCGGCGGCCAGGGCGAGGGCGGTCAGGGCTGCCAGCATGGCGAGGGCCTTCTTCAGTGACACGTCTGGTCCTCCTTCGGATCGCGTGGTGGTGGCGGAGGCGGCGGGGAGGGGATGATGCCGGGGACAGGTTGTGGTTCTGGCCCCTCCCTGCCGCATGCCGGGGCGCCCGGCTGCAAGGGCGGTGCCACCGCACACGGGCCGCTATGCATCTTGTTCCATGGCAAGACAGTACAGGGCATGGCCCGGTCTTGAAGGAATGCGTGGCTGCCTCGTGGTTGCTTATGATGCCTTGCTGTCCTCTCACCTTGCCCGTTGCGGATCGTCCGATCTTGCAAACTGCATGTCGATCGGGGACCGGGCACAAAGCCCTTGACACCAGCGGGGTTATAGGGGAAAGTCCGTATGCCGGGACCGGGCAGGGTTCCGGGCGGTCGCCTGTCGCAAGGAGGGGAACGCGATGACAAAGGCTGATATCGTCGAGGACATCGCCCAGCGAACCGGTCTGACGAAGAAGGAAGTCAGCGAAACCGTGGATCTCTTCCTGACCAAGATCAGCGACCTGCTGTCGGAGGGGAAACACTTGGAAATCCGCGGCTTCGGCACGTTCAAGGTGAAAGAGCGCAAGGAGCGGATGGCGCGCAATCCCCGCACGGGCGATGCCGTGCCGGTCCCTTCCCGTCGCGTCCCGATCTTCAAGGTCTCCAAGATGCTCAAGGACAAGGTGGCTCTGTCGTGATCTGACCGTCCCACCGGCCGTGGTGCGGTGGTGAGGCTGCAGGGATGACAGAGAGCCTGCGGGTCGGACCGGGCGCGCGGTGGTGCCGGTGCGTCCGCGGAGGCATGACCATGGCGTGGCTCGACCTGCGGAGCGACACGGTTACCCGCCCTTCGGCGGGCATGCGGCGCGCCATGGCGGAGGCGGAGGTCGGCGACGACGTTTTCGGCGATGACCCGACCGTCATCCGTCTCGAAGAACGCGTGGCCGGATTGCTCGGCAAGGCGGCGGCGCTCTACGTGCCGAGCGGCACCATGGGCAATCAACTCGCTCTGCGCGCGCAGACCCGCCACGGCGACCAGATCGTCTGCGAGGCCGGAGCGCATATCGTCCGGTACGAAGCCGGGGCTCCGGCCGCTCTCTCGGGCCTGCTGGTCACCACGGTGCATGACCCCGACGGTGTTCTCCGCTGGGATCTGGTTGAGCCGGTGCTCAACAACCCGGCCGATCTGCACGCCGCGCCGCCCTCGCTCATCACCTTGGAGAACACCCACAACCGCGCCGGCGGACGGATCGTGCCGCAGGCGTTGGTGGAGGAGGCTGGTGCGCGGGCGCACGAACGCGGGCTGAAGGTCCATCTCGACGGTGCACGGCTCTGGAACGTCCACGTGGCCGGAGGGCTGGCGCTCGATCGCCTGGCGGCGCCGGCCGACACCGTGAGCGTCTGTTTCTCCAAGGGGCTCGGCGCGCCGGTGGGTTCCGCGCTGGCCGGTCCGCGCGACACGATCGCGCGCGCGCGGCGGATCCGGAAGCAGTGGGGCGGCGGCATGCGGCAGGTCGGCATTCTCGCTGCGGCCTGCCTCTACGCGCTCGACCATCATCTGGAGCGGCTGGCCGAGGACCATGACCATGCGCGGGCGTTGGTGGAGAGGCTGGAGAACCCGCGGCTGCGCCCGTTGCACCCGGTCGAAACGAATATCGTGATCCTGGGCGTGCAGCCGCCCGCGACTGCGGAAGGTCTGCTCGCCCATCTGCGGGCGGAAGGAATCCTCGCCGTGCCGTTCGGTCCGGACCGGGTGCGCTTCATCCCCAATCTGGACGTCGACGCCGCGGGGATCGCGCGCGTCATCGCGGCGCTCAACGCCTGGCGCGGCTGAGCGGCGCCTCCCGGCGGGAAGGGCGGAATCATGCACGACAATGCGCATCCCGGCACGATGGACGCCTGGACCGTGTCGCCGGAACAGGCGGCGGCGATCGCGGCGGCATTTGTGGCCGACACGGTCGCGGCGTCCGGCGCGGCGGGCGTCGTGGTCGGCCTCTCGGGCGGCATCGACTCGGCGGTGGCGGCGGCGCTCGCGGTGCGCGGGCTCGGCGCGTCGCGGGTGCGGGGACTGCTGCTGCCGTACGTCACCAGCGCTCCCACCTCCCTGTCCGACGCGCGGGCAGTGGCCGCGTGCCTCGGTGTGCAGACGGAACTGCTCGATATCACCGCGGTGGTGGACGCCCTGCTGCAGCGACTGCCCAACACGAATCGGGTTCGGCGGGGCAACGTGATGGCGCGCGTGCGGATGATCGCACTCTTCGACCTGTCGGCGCGCGAGAGAGCGCTCGTGCTTGGCACCGGCAATCGCAGTGAGATCCTGCTCGGCTACACGACCCTGCACGGCGATGCGGCCTGCGGTCTCAACCCGATCGGCAATCTCTACAAGACGGAAATCCGCAGTCTCGCCGCCCATCTGGGGTTGCCCGAGGCGGTCATCTGCAAGCCCCCGAGCGCCGACCTGTGGGTGGGGCAGGCGGACGAGGAAGAACTGGGATTCACCTATGCCGAGGTCGACCGGCTGCTGCATCACCTGGTGGACGAGGAGTTGGGAGACCGCCAGCTGGCGGCGCTCGGCTTCGCGCCCGATCTGGTATCGCAGGTGCGCGCCCGGGTGCGTGCCATGGCGTTCAAGCGCCGCCTGCCGCTCATGGCCGACTTTCCCGGCCGGTTGTCGCCGGCGGACGGCTGAGTGTCGTGGCCTCCCTGGAGTTGCCGGCGATCGACTTTCCGCCCGGCGGGTGTCTGTTCGTGGCGACACCGATCGGCAACCTCGACGACATGACGCTGCGCGGGTTGGCCGCGCTCGCGGCGGCCGACACGGTGTACGCGGAGGACACCCGGCGCACACGCCGGTTGTTGTCCCGCTATGGGCTCCCGGCCCGCCTGGTGAGCTACCACGACCACAGCCGCGCCGGCGTGGTGGAAGGCATCGTGGAGCGCCTGCGCGCGGGCGAGCGGGTCGTGGTCGTGAGCGACGCCGGCACGCCGGCCATCTCCGACCCGGGCTTTTCGCTGCTGCGCGCCCTGCGCGCGGCGGGGTTGCCGTGGTCGACGGTGCCGGGACCGTCGAGCGTGTTGGCGGCGCTGTTGCTGGCCGGCTTTCCCACCGACCGGTTCCTGTTCGCCGGGTATCCGCCGCGGCGGCCGGGGGCGGCGCGGCGCTTTCTGCAGGCGGCGCTCGATGCCGGCTGCACCACGGTGGTGCTCGAATCGTGCCACCGCGCGCGCGCCACGCTCGGCATGGTGGCAGAACTGGCGCCGGGTCGGGAAATTGCGCTCGCGCGCGAGATCACGAAGGTCCACGAGGAGACGCTGCGCGGCACCGCCGCGCAAGTGCTCGGGATGATGACGGGACCGCGGCTCAAAGGCGAACTGGTGCTGGTGCTCCGCGGCGGGGACGGCGCGGACGACACGGCCCCGGAAGATCCGGACGGGGAGTAGCGTCGTGGGCATGGCGGAGATCAAGCAGGGGTTCCGCGCGGTGGTGCGTCCTCTCGTGCATGCGCTCGACCGGCTCGGTGTTTCGCCGCTCGGCGTGACCCTCGCCGGCCTCGCGCTCAGCGCGGCGGCCGCCGTGGTGATCGCCGGCGGGCGGCTGCGGCTGGGGGCGTTGCTGCTGACGCTCGGCGCCGGGCTCGACATGGTCGACGGCGACCTGGCGCGCCTGCAGGGGCGCGCGTCGAAGCAGGGCGCGTTCCTCGATTCCAACCTCGACCGTCTGGCCGAGGCGTTCGTCTTCCTGGGGCTGCTCTGGTTCTACCTCACCGCCCTGCCGCAGCCCCGCCCGATCACCGCGATGCTGGCCATGGCCGCGGTCGTCGGCTCGCTCACGACCAGTTACGCCCGGGCGCGCGCCGAGGGACTCGGCACGACCTGCGGTGAGGGTATTTTCCAGCGGCCCGAGCGCATGGTTCTCCTGCTCGTGGGACTGCTGCTGGGCTGGAGAGGGCTGGAGTGGGTCATCGGGGCTCTGGCCGTGCTCAGCCTGGCCACGACGGTGCAGCGCATCATCCACGTCAGTCGTAAGCTTGCGGTCGAGGCGCCGGCCGACCGACGCGGGCGGGGGAGGCGAAAGTCATGACGCCAGGGACGGCCCGGCCCGATCGTCAGCCGGGCCTGCTGATCACCTTCGAAGGCCCCGAGGGGAGCGGCAAGACGACGCTGGTGCAGGGCCTGACCGAGCGTCTCGTGAATTGCGGTTGCGAACCGGTCGTGGTCCGGGAGCCGGGGGGGACCGACGCCGGCGAGGCGATCCGGCAGGTGCTGCTCGATCCCGGCGGCGCCGAGCTGTGCGCGGAGGCGGAACTGCTGCTGATGGTGGCCAGCCGCGCCCAGCTGGTGCGCGAAAAGCTCAAGCCGGCCCTTGCCGCGGGGATGATCGTGCTGTGCGATCGCTTCGCCGATGCCTCGGTGGCCTACCAGGGCTGGGGGCGCGAGCTGGGAGTGGACGCCGTGCGCCAGGCCAATGCCTTCGCCCTCGACGGGCTCATGCCCGACCTCACCTTCCTCTGCCTGCTCTCCCCGGAGGAGGGACGTGCCCGGCTGGCCGGTCGCGATCGCGAAGCGGATCGTCTCGACCGCGAAAGCCTCGCTTTCCACCGTCGGGTCTACGAGGGTTACCTGGAGATGGCCGGCTCCGGGGACCCCCGTTTCCATGTCATCGACGCCACTCGTCCGCCGGCCGCGATGCTGGAACAGGCGCTGGTCCGCCTGCACAGCCTGGAACACGGTTTGCTTAAATACGTTTAAGCCCTTTATGTAATTGGCGAAATCCAGGGTGCCCGCGGCCCTCACCCCCGCCAGAAAGTCGGTATCATGCTCATGGACAGCGAGTTGCGCGCGCCGGTTCGTCGCCGACGCTCACCTGTGCCGTTTGCCACCGTCGCGCTGCTGCTGGCTCTGCCGCTGTTGCCGGGAGGGGGGACTCCCGGGGCCGGGGAGGTCGTCAAGACCCCCATGCAGCGCGAAACCGAGGCGCTGAACCTGATGGGTCGGGTATTCGAGTACGTCTACAAGAACTATGTGGACGAGGTCGACCCGCAGAAGATTTCCGAGGCGGCCGTGCGCGGCATGCTGGCCGAGCTGGACGAGCATTCCCAGTTCCTGCCGCCCCAGAACTACGAAGACCTCATGTTGTCCACCGAGGGTGAATTCGGTGGGCTGGGCATCACCATCGTGATCCGCGATCACTATCCGACCGTGGTTTCGCCGATCGAGGGGACGCCGGCCTTTTTCATGGGCATCCAGGGTGGTGACCAGATCGTCGACATCGAGGGCAAGCCCACGTACGACTGGAAGAGCGATCAGGCGGTGAAACTGCTGCGCGGCGAGCCCGGCACGCGCGTCAGCCTGAAGATCCGCCGCGAAGGGGCGCCGGCGGCGCTGCCGTTCACGATCACGCGGGACATTATCAAGGTCGAGAGTGTGCCGTACGCCTTCATGATCGGCGACGTCGGCTACGTGCGCATCCAGAACTTCTCCCGCACCACGGGATCGGAACTGCGGACGAAGCTCGACGATCTCGAGAAGCAGGGCGCGAAGGGGGTCATGCTCGACCTGCGCTGGAATCCCGGCGGCCTGCTCACGGCGGCCAAGGAGGTCGGCGAGCTGTTTCTCGACCGCGGCAAGCTGCTGGTCTTCACGAAGGGGCGGTTGCAGCAGCAGAACGTCTCCTACTACAGCGAACCGCGAGGGCAGGTGCACAACAGGTTGCCCATGGTCGTGCTGGTCAACGGCTCCTCGGCCTCGGCCAGCGAGATCGTGGCCGCCGCGCTGCAGGACCACGATGCCGGGCTGATCGTCGGCAAGACGACCTTTGGCAAAGGCTCGGTGCAGACAGTCTATCGGCTCGACGAGGAGTCGGCCCTCAAGCTGACCACGGCCAAGTATTACACGCCCTCCGGCCGGTCGATCCACAAGGACCGGCACAAGGACGACTCGGACCTCGACCTTGTCGACGGCGATGCCGTGCCCGAGCCATCCCCCGCGCCCGGGCTGCAGCCGGCCGATCCTGAGGTTCCACGCCACGAGAAGGAGCAGTTCAGGACCGACATGGGCCGCACCGTGTACGGCGGAGGCGGGATCACCCCCGACGTGGAGATCGACCAGCCGCTGCTGAACGACTACCAGGTCGCTCTCGAGCGGGACGGCGCGCTGTTCAGCTTCGCCACCCACTACGCCGCGCAGCACAAGCTCACGCCGGAGTTCAAGGCCGACCCGGCCGTGCTGGCCGACTTCCGTGGCTTTTTGGGCCAGCGCGAAAAGTTCCCGGAGTATCTGAAAGAGTACAGGCTGCGCCCGGCCGCCGCCGATTCCCTCTTCGACGTCAACCGCGACTATCTGGCGCGCGGCATCCGCCGCGAGATCATGCGTCGCGGCTTCGGCGCCCAGGCGGCCTACAAGGTCGCCATCGAGGAGGACACGCAGCTCCACGAGGCGCTCAACCTGTTCAAACAGGCGAAGACCCTGCCGGCGCTGCTGAAGTACGCGGCCGAGTGGAACGAGCGGCAGCTGCAGCAGGCCAGGGCTGCGGAGAAGGATCAGCCGGTCGTGCCGGTGGAGAGCAGGCAGTAGCCGTCGGCGCGGATCAGGCGGGCGCCGGTTCGGGGACGATCGCCGTGGCGCCGGCCGCAGCCTCTGCGAGCGCCCTGTCCAGGGCGAGGGCGTCGATCGGCTTCGTCAGATGAGCGTCCATGCCGGCCTCGATGGCTCGCGCCCGCTCCGATTCCAGGGCGTGAGCCGTAAGCGCAAAGATCGGCGTGCGGCTGGGGCGACCCGCTTCGGCCGCGCGGATGCGGCGCGTCGCCTCGTAGCCGTCCATCTCCGGCATCTGGATGTCCATCAGCACGGCATCGAATTCCCCGACGGACCACGCGGCCAGCGCGGCCGCGCCATCGCCCACCAGGTGGACGGAGTGCCCGCGCCGCTCGAGCAGCCGACGCACGAGCAGCTGGTTGACGGCGTTGTCCTCCGCGACAAGCAGACGCAGCGGCTCGGCCGGCGGAGCGTCGACGTCGGCGGGGGGCGGAAGCGCGGCAGCGATCGCTGCGCCCGCCTGGGGTGTTGCAGCCTGTATCGTGAAATGGAAGATGCTGCCGCGCCCGACCTGGCTGATCACCCCGATCTGCCCGTCCATCGCCTCGACCAGCCGCTGGGTGATGGCCAGACCGAGCCCGGTGCCCCCCTGGCGGCGGGTCAGGGTGCCGTCGACCTGCATGAAGGAGGCGAAGATCGCCTGCTGCTGGTCGGCCGGGATGCCGCAGCCGGTGTCGTGAACCCGGAAGGTCAGTGTGATTGCGGTCGGCGGTTCGGCGCTCACGGGGGTTTCGGCGCGGTCGACCTCCACGTTCACGCCGCCGCGCTCGGTGAACTTCAGCGCGTTGCCCACGAGGTTGTAGAGCACCTGCTCAATTCGTCC
Source organism: uncultured bacterium (assembly GCA_963732385.1). Taxonomy (GTDB): domain Bacteria; phylum Krumholzibacteriota; class Krumholzibacteriia; order LZORAL124-64-63; family LZORAL124-64-63; genus CAVSZB01. The sequence goes on from CAVSZB010000008.1 coordinate 140,293, forward strand.
GGGATCGCCGATCAGGGTCGCGGGCAGGTGCGGGTCGAGCCGGGTCGCCAGCGTGAGTCCCTTCTGGGTCGCAAGCGGCGCCAGGGTGCCCAGCGCGCGCCGCACGCAGGCGCGGGGATCGAACGGCGCCCGGCGCAGATCGAGACGGCCCGCCTCGATCCGGGAGAAGTCCAGCACATCGTTGATCACCCGCTGCAGCATCTCGCCGGAGGTATGCACCAGGTCGAGGTGCTGCCTCTGTTCGGCGGTCAGTTCCGTGGCCAGCGTGAGCTGGGTCAGCCCGAGGATGCCGTTGAGCGGGGTGCGGATCTCATGGCTCATGTGGGCCAGGAAGTCGCCCTTGGCGCGGCTGGCCGCTTCGGCGGCCTCGCGGGCGGTCAGCATTTCCGCGCCGGTCCGCTGCAGCTGTCCGGCCATGTCGTTGAACGCGGTTGCCAGATCCGCTGTCTCGTCCCGGGAGGTCACCACGATACGCGTGGCGAGATCGCCGGCGCCGATCGCGCGGCTGCCCTGAGTGAGGCGGCGTAGCGACGCCGTAAGCGGCCGGGCAATGCCGACGCCGAGGAACAGGGCGATCAGGATCGTCGCCCCGCCGGTCAGCCCCACGGCGACCAGCGAGCGATGCCCGGCAGTGGTCAGAGCGTCGCTGCTGGCCCGGATTTCGGCTGTTTCGTGGCTCCGGGCGTGATTGACGGCCAGCAGGAACGCAAATTCCTCCCGCTCGAACTGCTCCTTGGCGGCCAGGAACGGCTCACCTGTGAAGCCGCTGTCCACCAGTGCCGCGATCGCCCAGCCGGCCTCGCGAAACTTCCCGACCCGTGACCGGATGGCCCGCACGTGCTGCAGATCGGACGCATCGACGCGCGACACGAGCCATTCGTATTGAACGAAGGCCCGTTCCATATCCTCGCACCCATCGCCGATCAGGCGGCGCTCCTCGTCCTCCTGGTCCGCATCCGGTTCGACGCCGCCGAACCGGGCCTGCGTGCGCAGCAGGGCGAACTCGGTGACCGACGCCACGACGCGCAGCCCGCCGGCCCGCAGGTCATCGAGCGCCTTCAGGCTGGGGATCGTATCGGACGTGATGCTCATGGCGGACCGACGGGCGTTGCGGGTCGCGGCGAAGCTCCAGTAGGTCATTGCGGCGGCGGTGACGGCCACGGTGACATATCCGAGCAGGATCCTGGCGCCGAGCTTCACGCGGCCTCTCCCGGAGCGACATGGCGAGGCCCGGGCCGCAGGCTGCGGTCCGGGTCCCTCGTTATCGGTTGCCCCGGGGCGGAATTGAGTCTTTCCGAGTCGCGGATCGGACGAAAAGCGGACTAGATCTGGAACCAGTTTGTGATTTTGAACATCACGATGTGGTCGCCCGGCGCGTCGAGCAGCGATCGCGTGTCGCGGCCGAGGCGAAAATCGCCGGGGTCGTCCAGGTTGACGCGATCCTGGGTCCAGACCAGGAAGGCGGTCGAGCCGGGCCGGTATTCCCAGCGCAGCACCACGTTCGCTTTCAGCGACTTGAAATTGAAGTCGGGGTCGTCGAGCGCGAACGGCGTCACGGGGCCGGCGCCGTCGGGGTCGATCGTGTAGGCGCGGGCGGACGGGTCGTAGGTCATGGTCGAACCGTTGTCCTGGCCGTAGCGGTTGAATTCATGCGTACCTGGCCGCGCCAGTTCCATCGGGCCGCGATAGCGCCCGGCCGCGAACAGGGGCTGCAGGTACGACTGCAGCGTCAGGCGCGGCGTAAAGGTCCAGTCGATCCGGGTGACCAGGCTGAACTCGCGGTAGTCGAGGTCTGCGAAGAGGTAGCGCGCGCCGCCGGTGGCGGTCATGGCCGGGTCATCGACGCGGTCCACCCACTGCGCCCGATCGTGCGTGAAGACGAGCGCCGGACCGCACGACAGGCGCACGGCGCTGCGCGGCCGCCATGCCAGGGCGAGGGAGGTGTTGTATCCTTCGCTGTTGTTGTCCGCGCGCCAGATCCCTCCCTGCGATTCCGCCACCAGGTTGCGCCGCGAGTCGGAGCAGAGGTACCAGTTCAGCTCGAGGTTGGCCGGCAGGAGCATGTTCGGCCCGCCCCGGGTGGCGCGCGTGCTGTTGCGCTCCGGATTGTAGAAGAGCTGCGTTTCGAGATGCCAGTAGTTGGCGAAATCGCACCAGGCGAAGTTGCCCACTCCCCTGGCGTCAGGCACGCCGCCGAAATCCCAGGTGCGGAAGGCGGCCAGGGTGACGGAACGGCCGCGGAACGCTCCCTTCGGCTCGAGCCACCGATAGCCGGCGGCCAGGTGCCAGTTGACGTTGTCGGCGCGTCCCTGATAGCCGAGATCGCTGATCTCGTAGCCGGGCGACACCGCGCCCAGCGCTGTGTTGAGCGTGAAGGAGCCTGATTCGCGGTTCAACATCGCGCGGCCGGCCCAGCCGGTGAGCGAGGTGCGCGCGGGATCGTACGCGAGATGGTCGCCGTCCGGGCGCTGCAGGTAGTGCCGCGAGGAGCGTTGGATCGCGTCGATGGCCGCCGGCTCGCCGGTCACCCGGCTCGCGCTCAGGAAGCCCTTCACGGCCCAGACGCGGCGCTCGTCGAGGGCGAGCCAGCCGTCGAGGCCGGCGCTCTGGGCGCTGCGCGTGAGGCCGGCGGCCGCCAGCGGGTCGTCGAGCTCACGCCGGACGCCGGTCAGCATGGCGCCGAGCCCGCTGCGCCCGTCGTCGCGCGCCCGCTTCAGCCGCAGCACCGTGTAGCCGGCGCCCGGCTCGACGAGCTGGTCGGCGCGGGTGTCGTCGAGCGCGAGGCGGGCCTGCTCGCGCGCGGTGACGGCGGCCAGCAACCCGAGGTCGGTGCGGCCGATCCGCCCGCTCAGCTTGGCGGCCCCGAGGATGGTCGTCGCCCCGGGCGCGTCGGCGTAGTCGTGCGCGCCGAGGTCGAGCTGCGGCGCCCGTCCGATGCGCCGGCTGTAGAACGGCAGGGGTTCGGTCCAGTTGAAATTCCAGCTGTTGTTGGTCCCCTCGCGCCCGAACCGGAACAGATTCGCCTGCTCGACGAAGAACGGCCGGCGCTCCTCGAAGAAGGTCTCGAAGTCGGACAGGTTCACCACCGCCGGATCCACCTCGACCTGCCCGAAGTCGGGGTTGACGGTGGCGTTGAGCGTGAGCTGGTTCGACAGGCCCCACCGCAGGTCGGCGCCACCGGCGCCGTGGACGCGCGAGCCGTCGTTGAACGGATCGCCCGGCGCCGCCTGCAGGTACTCGGCCCGACCCGCGCCATACACCAGCAGCTCCCGCCGGCTGGAAGGGGCGATCCCGCTGATGCCGACCAGGTCGGGATAGCGCCGCACCGCGCCCCCCTCCTCCCGCGGCCGGAAATAGAGGTCCTCCCGCTCCTGATAGCGCAGGATGCGCCGGCTGAAGTTGATCCCCCACACCTGCTCGACCCGCTCGGGAAAGTTCAGCTGTGCGAACGGCACCCGGAATTCGACGGTCCAGCCGTCCCGGTCAATGCGGGTGGCGACCTGCCAGATCCCGTCCCACGACGGATCGTCCCACCCGTCGTTGTAGATCGCCGCATCCCCGATGGCCCCCGCCGGATTGACCCCGAACAGATACCCGGTGCGGTCGTCGTTGAACGTGTCGAGCACGATCACCAGCCAGTCCGAATCCGGCCACGAATCGCGCCGTCCCAACCGCGACACGATCGAATCCGGCGCGCTGTCCCACAGCCGCCCCCCGATGTACAACGCCTCGTCGTCATAGACCACCCACCAGTCGGTCTTCTGCCGCGGCGCACACCCGTTGTTCGGCTCGTTCTGCACCAGCGCGGGTCCGGAAGGCCGCTGCCAGTCCGCCTCGTCGAGCACGCCGTCGATCCGGAGAGGAGCGGTGGCGCGGTAGGCGCGCACCGAGGCGGCCGGGCGGACGCGGACGGTGTCGGCGCAGTCGCGGCGGGGGGCGGGGGGCTGGGCGATAGCGCGGGGGGCGGGCGAAAGGAGGGCGGCCAGGAAAAACGCAGTCACGGCCAGGGCGAGGCGGGACGGAATTCGGGGGATCGGAACGCGGGACAGCATCTTTCCTGGACTCCCGGACGGTGGGTGCTGACGGGCGCGCGCGCCGGCGGCGCGGCGGGTCGAACTGCCGTTAGACGATTCACGGCAATGGATGGTTGCAGGGCGGGCCCGTCCCGGACGGGCGCGGGTCAGTAGCGCTGCTGCCACCGCAGATCGAGGCCCGAGGCCTCCTCGTTCTGACCGTAGGTGGAAATCAGCTTGAAGAGGCGGCTGAGCGTGTATTCGAGGGTCATGAAGTAGGATCCGCTGCGCTCGAGCGATTGGTGGTATTTCAACAGCAGGCGCGGGTTGATGAACTTGCCCAGCACCAGGGTGCTGCCGCCGGCGGTGTCCGACCCGATCTGCACCTGGTCGACGCCGATCCTCCCCGACACGCTGTTCTGGAACCCGGTCGCGCCGAAGAGGAGGGCCAGCCCCTGCAGGTTCCGGCTCAATTGCTGGACCGGCGACTGCTCCCCGTTCAGGCTGACCCGCTGGTCGGTGTCGAGTTCGTTGAGCGGCCGCCCGAAGAGCAGGAAGGCCATGATATCCGCCTGGATCATCTCCGGCTCCGATTCCAGAACGATCCGGGGCTGTTGGGAACTGCCGGTGACCTTGATGCGGACCCGGGTGCCGTCGATGTCGGCGACCAGCACCAGGTCGACCGACGGGTTCAAGGGGATGCTTCCCGCCAGATCGAACCCGCCGCTCTCCACCGTGAAGGTGCGATTGAAGGCCCGCAGGGTTCCCTCGACGACCCGGAGCCTGCCCCGCAGCACCGGCGCGGGCCGGCCGCTCCCGTCCAGGCCTCGGACGATCCGGATGTCGCCGGCCAACTCGGCTTCCAGTCCGTAGCCGATGACCTTGAAATTCCCCGGGATGAGCACGTGCAGGTCCAGGTCCGGGACGAAGAGCGGGGAGACCTCCGGCACGGAGGCGTCGCTGCGTCGCCACGTGGCCCCGGCCGGGCCCGACGAGTCGGCGGCGGCTTCCCGGGCGGCCGTCCACAGGGCGGCGGCGCCGCTCGCCGGGTGCAGAAGGGGCTGGCTCTCCTGCAGGCGGATCAGGCCGCTGGTGACGGTGGACTCGCCAGCCAGCCGCGGATCGACAAGCCGGCCCGTCACGCCGATGTTCCCCGTCAGGTCCAGGCGGGAGCGGTTCGGCAGGTTCACCCGCAGACCCCGGGTGCGGATCACGCCGCTGATCGCGCTGTCGGTCGCCGGCGCCGCCGTCGCTGCGGCGCGGGAGACCGCCACGCCTGCTCCCACCGTCAGGTTGCCCTCCAGCGAGACGTCGGTGGGCAGGAAACCGTTGATGAAGGCGAGCGGCAGTTCCTGCTCGTTAAGGTCGAGCCGGCCGTGGCCGGCCGCCGCCGGGAACCAGCGCCCGCTGGCCGCATCGATCCGACCGGGCCAGGTCAGCGAACCGCTCACCAGGCGGGTCTCGCCGATCCCGAAGGTCAGGTTTCCCGCCAGCCCCGCCGTGTCCCCGGCGGCGAGGTGGAAATCGAGATCGATCCGGGCCTCGGGTTCCTGGTTGCGCGGGATAAGGCGCACGCCGGCGCGCCCCTGGAACACCGGCGCCCTGCCCGCGGCGGTGCCCAGGTTCGACAGGTCGGCCACGCCCGACACGGCAAGATCGGCCCCTTCGTCCGCCGACCAGAATGGCGAAGGGAACAGCGATTCCAGCCATTCCCTGGACAGCAGCAGATCAAGACCCGCCGCGAGCATGAGTCCCTCCCCGGCGAGGCTTGCGTCGAGGTCGAGACTGCCCGGGTCTCCCCTCAGGTGCAGCGTGCTGACGGAAAGATCCCGCGGTCCCGGCCCGCTGCGCAGCGTGAAGGGGGACGCCGCGTGGATCTCCTGACCCGCCGCCGTGAACACCAGCGTGTCGATCGTGGCGGTTCGCACGGTATCCCCGGCGGCGGAGCCCCGCAGCCAGCCGGTTGTCTCGGGAGCCCAGACGTGCAGGAGGAAGTCCCCCGCCGGGATGCCGCCGGTGGAGAGGGGGCGCCCCGTCCACGCCACGGCGAGCGAATCGACTGCTACGGAGCCGAGACGTACGCCACCCCGCGCGCGTGCGCGAACCTGCAGTTCGCGGGGCGAGCCGACGAGGGTCGCCTGGAACTCCGACAGGTCGAAATCCTGGGTCAGGAGGTGACCGTTCAGGTTCCCTTCTCCCTGCAGATCCCGCCACGGTCCCGAAATCCGCAGCCGGGAGACCAGGCCCAGGTCGGTCACGCGCAGGCTGTCGGGCAGGAGCAGATCGAGCAGGCCGGTCCCGTCCATTGTCAACGTCACCGCGAGGTCGGCCTGCGCGGTGTCCAGGTCGCCCGAGGCGAGGATGCCCGTGCCGCGCAGCGCCACCGCCAATGAATCGACGCGCAGGTGTCCCAGGGCCCGGGACCGCGGGGCCACCTTCGCGTGGCCCACCAGCAGGCCACGGTCGAGCCATGGTGTGCGGCCAAGGTCCACGCGCAGGTCGGCACTCAGTTCTGACCATGAGCCGTCGAGCCCGCCCTCCAGATCGAGGTCGATCCGGCTGAAGGCCGCGCGGTCGATCCCCGCCGGCAGTCCGGCGGCGGCCCGGGCGACCCCCGGCAGCTGCCACACCGAGGCGATGGTGCCCGCCGCGGTGGCCGTGGCCGTGATCCGCGGGTCAGCCAACGGCCCGACCACGGCGCCTGTCGCCTTGAGCCGCCCCCGGACGCCGGCCAGCAGGCCCGGAGCCAGCAGCGCGGGAAATTCCAGGTCCTGAAGGTCGGCGGTGACGCGACCGTCGATGGTCGCGCCGTCCCAGGCTCCCGAGGCCTCGAGAGTGGTCCCGCGCCACTGCAGACCGAGGGCATCCACGCGCAACTGCCGGAGCCGGGGTTGCGGCCGCAGGCTGACCAGCGCGGACCCGCGCCCCATCCCGCGCCGCAGGTCGGCCGAGGGGTCCAGGTCCAGCTCGGCGTCCAGCCGCAGGTCGGTGGCGGTGCCGTGGCACTGCAGGCCGAGGCGTCCCGCGAACTCCCGCATCACCATTCCGGGCAGCGGGTTCTGCAGGGGGACCGGCACCCGGGCGTGGAAATGCAGTTCGGCGGCGAGGTCGCCAACGTCGTCCCGCCAGGATCCGCGGACCGACAGATCCAGCGGTCCGGTCTCCACCTGCAACGAGTCCGCGCGGAAGACAAACGCGGGCAGGCGGCCCACGAGCGAGTCGAGGGTCACCGCCCGCGTGGCGGCATCGTACGTCGCGGCGGCTCGTGCGGAGGCCAGATCCACCGTCCAGAGCGGAGCGATGCGCGATTCCGCCCGCCCGCTCAGGCTCCGCACGACCAGTTGCGGCGTCCCGCCGGCCAGCACGGATGCGGACCCTGTCACGGCCATGTCGGCGGCCACGATCCCGTCCGGCAGCAGCAGGCGGTCCACCGCCACGTCGAGTCCGCGCACCCGCAGCGAGGGCAGCGTCGGCACGCTGCCGGCGCGCAGGAACGGAACCGGCGCCACGCCTTCGGTCCGGGCCGGCATCATGGCCAGCGGCCGCAGGAGCTGCTGGATCCCCGGCAGGTCCAGCCGGGACGCGGTGGCTGTGAACTGCTCCACCAGCAGGTCATGGCCGCGCAGCCCCCGCAAGTCGATCCGGACCACGGCGGATTCGACCACGGCCAGGGTGTCGATGGTCGTGCCGTCGGCAGCGGGAGCGGTCCAGACCAGATCGCGCCCCGCGAAGCTGTCCAGGCGTGGCCAGGACCAGTGCCCGTGGAGTTCGCCGGGCAGTGTGCGGAGGGCCCGGCCGAGTCCTGCGCCGAGCCAGACGCCCCGCAGCGACGGGAGCAGGAACGAACCGACCAGCAGCACGACCGTCCCCACCGACCCCACCAGGACGAAGCCGATCGCTCTGCGCACGGCCTTCCAGGCGGGCCTCGGCACGCGCCCGCCTACCATGGGTACCCCACGCCGAAATAGGCCAGGGCGGACGGCTCGTCCGCAGAGACGGGGCCAAGGTTCCAGGCGTAACCGATGCGCACCGGGCCGAGGGGCGTGCGGAAATCCAGGCCGGCACCGGCCGCAGTCTCCAGATCGGCGAGCCGGACATCGCCCGGCCGACGCCAGACCTGGCCGGAGTCGAGGAACACGATGGCCCCAAGAATCCAGGTCACGGGAAGCCGGGCCTCCATGCCGGCCAGCAGCACGGCATCGCCTCCGAGCGGCAGGCCGTCGGCATCGCGCGGCCCGAGTTGGCGCCGGCCGTAGCCGCGCATGCTGCTGTAGCCGCCGGCGAAGAAGCGGCGATTGGGCAGCAGCGCCTCGGCCTTTCCCAGCGGCTCGGCCCAGCCTGCCCGGGCACGTCCGGCCAGGATGGCGCCGCCGCCGAGGCCGTGGTACAGCGAGAGATCGCCCTGCATGGAGAGGTAAGGCGACCCGGAACCGCTGATGGGTGGCGACCAGGTGGAGGTCAGCTTCCCGAACCCGCCCGCGCGCGGGTAGAGGGGATCGTCGGTCCAGTCCCATTTCCGGTCGGCCCAGATCTCAAGCAGGCTGCCCTCCCGATCGACGATGGACTGGTCGACCGTACTCCTGAGCGTCAGAGACACGCGCGAAAGGGACACGCCTGCATTTGCCAGGTCCCGTCCCCGCGGCCGCAGGCTCTGGGTCAGGGCCAGTCGCCATTCCCGGGAGACGAAGGCGTCCTCGGATTCGCGCCGCCATTCGGCGCTCGCACGGGTGCGGGCGCGGGGCGAGAGCCAGCCGAACCAGCTCAGGCCGCCACCGGCGTTCTGGGTGTGGGTCGCCAGGGCGGCGTGGGCGTCGAGCCCCTGACCACCGCCCAGCAGGTTGCGATGCGCCCAGCCGACCCGCGCCATCCATGGGTTGTCCGACCACGTGCCGACGCCAGCCTCCACCAGGCGCATGTCCGCGTTCTCGACCGTGGCCACCAGGTCCAGCCGCCCCGGGCCCTGCGGAACCACATCAAGGGTGACCTGGCGGAAGAGCTGGCTGGAGCGCAGATCGAACGCGGCCTCTTCGAGGCTGGATTGTGCGAAGGCGGTGGGGGGCACGATGTTCATCAGGCGACGGGTCAGCGGCGCCAGGTCGGGACTGCAGCCGGCGACGGTTACGCCGGTGATGTCGTAGCGGTCGCCAGGAGTGACGGCATACATGACGGCCACGCCGCTGGCGCTGATGGGGCGGGCCGATACGTCCACCTCGGCCAGCGCGAAGCCCCCGTCCCGCAGGAAGCGCTGCAGGAAGGCGCGTGAAAGCTCGATCCTCGCGTCACGGAAGCGCTCGCCACGTCGGCACAGTTCCCTGGAGGCGGAATCGGGTGGGGCCAGTCCGGCGGGCCAGCCCTGCAGCTCGGTCGCCATGACTCTGACCGGAGGGCCCGGCTCGATGCGCAGGGTCAGGCCCAGCCGTTTCCTGCCGCTTTCCGGGGAAGCCACCGGCGTGACCTCCGCCGCCGGGTACCCCTCGTGCGCCATGAAGAGCCGGATCCGGTCCAGGTCCTCCGCCAGCAGACGGCGGCGGAAGGCCGGCAGGACCGGGCCGCGCAACAGGCGGTCGCGGCCGGCCAGCGCCAGTCCCCCCTTCAACTCCCTGTCCAGATCGGAAGGTGCGCCCTCCAGCCTGAGCCAGGCGATTTTCCAGCCTTCGTAGCGGCGCCACTCCCGCCCCGCGGGCGTCCCGGCCGCGGACGGAGCGACAACCATGACGCCAAGCGACAGCGTCGCAATCCCGAGGATTCCGCGCAGCAGGCGAGTCGCCGGTCGCTGTCGGGGAGCATTGGACATGGCACCTGCATCATAACGGCTTGGCGGCCGGGATGCCCACAAATGCGAGCGCCGGGCCTCCTCAGATCCGCGCCAGCGCCTGCCGCAGGTCCGCGATGATGTCGTCGACGTCCTCCAGGCCGACCGACAGCCTGACCATGGCCGGGTCGATGCCCACCTTCTTCAGGTCCGCCTCGCTGTAGGTCGAGTGGGTCATGGTGGCGGGGTGTTCGATGAGGGTGTCGACGTCGCCGAGGCTGACGGCGAGGGTGCAGAGCTCGACGTTGTCCATGACCACCTTGCCGGCGTTGCGGCCCCCCTTGACCAGGAAGCTGATCATGCCGCCGAAGCCGCGCTGCTGGCGGGTGGCGAGGTCGTGCTGGGGGTGGGTGCGCAGGCCGGGGTAGGTCACCTCGGTCACTTTGGGGTGGTAGGAGAGGAAGTTGGCCACTTCCATGGCGTTTTCGCTGTGGCGGTCCATGCGGACGGGGAGGGTCTTGAGGCCGCGCAAAAGAAGCCAGGCGTTGAACGGGGAGATGATGCCGCCGAGGTCGCGCACGGTCTCGAAGCGGGCCTTGAGGATCCAGTCGGCCTTGCCGACGAGGATGCCGGCCACCGTGTCGCCGTGGCCGCCGATGTATTTCGTGGCGCTGTGCAGGACGATGTCGGCGCCGAGGTTGAGCGGGTTCTGGTAGTAGGGGGTGCAGAAGGTGTTGTCGACCAGCATCGGGATGCCGGCCTGGCGCGCGATCTTCCCCACGGCTTCGATATCGGTCAGCACCAGCGTCGGGTTGGCGGGCGACTCGACGTAGATCAGTTTCGTCTTCTTCGTCACGGCGCGGGCGAAGTTCTGCGGGTCGCGCGCATCGACCTCGGTCACGGTGATGCCGAGCTTCGGCAGGGTGTGCGTGAAGAGCTGGTGCGTGCCGCCGTAGAGGGTGTCGCCGGAGACGATGTGGTCGCCGGCCTGGCAGCAGGTCAGCACGGCCGTGGTGCAGGCGGCCATGCCGCTGCCGAGGGCCAGCGCCGCCTCGCCCTGCTCGAGATTGGCCATTTCGGTTTCGAGCGCGGCCTGCGTCGGGTTGCCCAGGCGCGTGTAGAAATAGCCGCTCTCGGTGCCGGCGAAGATGGCGGCGCCGTGGTCGGCGCTCTCGAAGGCGAAGGTCGAGCTCTGGAAGATCGGGGTCGAGACAGCGCGAATCGGCTGGTCGGTCTCGTGCTTGTCCAGATGCTTCTTCCCGTGGATGCAGAGCGTGGCGAACTTGTACTTGTGCGCGCGGTCCTTATGGTCGCTCATCGCGCCCCCCCCTTCCGGCCGCGCATCGGTGGCGCCGCGGCCCGCAGGGTCTCCACCTGGGTCAGCTCCTCCCACGGCAGGCCGGCGCGCCCGAAGTGGCCGCCCACCGCGGTCGGCGCGTAGATCGGCCGGCGCAGGTCGAGCGCCTCGATGATCCCGGCGGGGGAGAGGTCGAACCGGGAGCGCACGATGTCGGTCAGCTTAGCGTCGGGCAGGACGCCGGTGCCGAAGCTGTCCACCTGGACGACGATCGGTTCGGACATGCCGATCACGTAGACGACCTCCACCGTGCAGCGGCGCGCCAGCCCGGCGGCCACGAGATGTTTGGCGACCCAGCGCGCGCCATACGAGCCGCTGCGGTCCGGTTTGGTGGGATCCTTGCCCGAGAAGGCGTTGCCGCCGTGCGGACAGGCGGCGCCGTAGCTGTCGACCGTGATCTTGCGACCGGTCTGCCCGCAGTCGGCCCGCGGGCCGCCGTGGGTGAACGAGCCGGTGGGGTTGATGTGGACCCGCGTGGCGTCGTCGAGCAGGCCGGCCGGCCCGAGCACCGGCTTGATGACCAGTCGGAGCAGGTCGCGGCGGATGAGCGTCTGGGCCGCCTCGGGGCGGTGGTGCGCCGAGACGACCACGTCGGCGGCGCGGCGCGGCCGCCCCTGTGCGTCGTAATCGATGGTCACCTGGGTCTTGCCGTCGGGATAGAGGTAGGGCAGGCGCCCCTCGCGGCGGACGGCGGTGAGGCGGTCGGCGAGCCGGTTGGCGAAGAAGGCAGGCGCCGGCATGAGCACGGTGCCGCCCGGCAGGGCGGCCGCTTCGTCGGTGGCGTAGCCCACCACGATCCCCTGGTCACCGGCTCCCTTGCGGTCCACGCCCATCGCCACGTTGGGCGACTGCTCCTCGATCATCACGACCACGGCGCAGCTCTGGTGGTCGAAGCCGGTGGAGGGGTCGTCGTAGCCGACGGCAAGAATCGTCCGGCGCACGACCGCGGCAAGGTCGACATAGCACTTCGTGGTGATCTGCCCGGTGACGACCACCATGCCGGTGGTGACGATCACTTCGCAGGAGACGCGCGCGAACCGGTCGTGGGTCAGGATCGCGTCGAGGATCGAGTCGGCGATCAGATCGCACAGCTTGTCCGCATGTCCCGCCGTGACGGATTCGGCCGTCAGGAGTCTGCCCGTGCCCATGATACCTCCCGCCGGCGCCAGGCGGGCGCCGAAAGCGCTTGAATTCGGCCGGGTCTTTGAAACAATGGCCCGTGGCCTGCGTTGTACGCCGGCATTGCCTGTCGCCGAGGTCAACCCCGGAACCGGACCGGTCAATCATGGATATCCCGCAGCGCGAAGTCAACGCGACCGAAACGGCCATTTCCGTGCGGAATCTAAGCTTCGCGTACGTCGCGGCGCCGGTTCTGCGCGAGGTGTCGTTCAACCTGAAGCCGGGGGCGGTGGGGCTGCTCGGTCCCAACGGATCGGGCAAGACGACATTGCTGCGCGCCCTGCTCGGTCACCTGCCGCTGGCGCCCGGCGCCGCGAGTGTCCTGGGCCACGACATGGCGCGTTCGCCGCGCGCGGCGCGTCGGCGCCTCGGCTGGATGCCGGAGCGGGGCGGCATCCTGCCGGGGATGAGCGGCGTGGGCATGGTGTCGTATCTGGGCGAGCTGTCCGGCATGCCGGCGCGCGACGCCCTGCAGCGCGCGCACGAGGTGATCGACTACGTCGGTCTGGCCGAGGAACGGTACCGGCCGGTGCTGGACTACAGCCAGGGCATGCGTCAGCGCATCAAGCTGGCGCAGGCGCTGGTGCACGATCCGGCCTGGATCTACCTCGACGAGCCGACGAGCGGACTCGACCCCAAAGGGCGCGTGGCCATGCTCGAACTGGTGCGCGACCTGGCCGTGAACAAGGGGCTCGGCGTGCTGCTCTCGACGCATCTGCTGCCCGACGTGCAGGCGGTCTGCACGGAGATCCTCGTCCTGCGCGAGGGGCGTCTGCTGGCCCACGAGCGGGTGGACACCGACGCCGCCGCGGCGGCGCGGGTGTTCGAGGTCGAGGGGGTCGGCGATGAGGAGGCGTTCACGGCCCGACTGGGCGTCGGTGGCGCCACCGTGGTGCGCGAGGGACGGTTCGCGCTGGTCACCCTGCGCGACGGGCGGGGGCGGACGTCATCCTCGAGGCGGCCGCCGCCACCGGGTTCGCCATGCGCCGGATGCGCCGGCAGGTGGCCACGCTCGAGGACGTCTTCTTCGACATCGTGAAGGAGTAGGGATGCCCGTCTACGAACGGGGCTATCGGCACTGGGAGCCGTCGGGGCGGCGCGAGGCGGCGCCGTGGTGGGTCATCGCCCGCCGCGGCATCCTGGCGCCGCTGCGCACGCGCCGTTTCCTGGCCCTGCTGCTGCTGGCCTGGGTGCCGGCGGTGGTGAAGGGGGTCATCCTGTACTTCTCGTTCCAGGCGGGCGACCTGATGAAACTGCTGGGCGGTTCGTGGGCGTCCGTCGATGCGCCCGGCTTCTTCGCCTTCCTCGAAAAGCAGCGCAGCTTCGTGTTGATCGTGCTGGCGATCGTCGGCACGCCGCTCGTGTCGCGCGACCGCAGCGAGAACGGGCTCGCGCTCTACTTCGCGCGGCCGCTGACGCTGCGTGACTACGTGCTGGGCAAGCTGCTGATCGTGCTGTTCTACTTCCTGATCGTGACCCTCGCGCCGGTGCTGCTGCTGGCGTTGTTCGGCTACCTGGTCACCTCAGGGGCGACCGGGCTGGACATGCTGCTGCTGACGCCGCTGCGCGCCACCGTCTACTGCCTCCTCGCCGGCACCAGCCTGGGCCTCGTGCTGCTGGCGCTTTCGGCGTCGGGTAGGCGGACGGTATTCATCGCCATGAGCTGGCTGATGCTGTTCGCCGGCAGTGCGCTGGTGGCGAAGATCCTCGCGCTGTTCGGCGGGCCGTGGATGCAGCTCCTCGACGTCCCTGCCCAGTACGACCACGCCGGCTCGCTGCTGTTCGGCGCGAAGGCGCCGCTGGAATATCCGCGCGTGATCAGCTTCCTGCTGATCGCCGGCTACACGGCCTGCGCCTGGGTCGTGCTGCGGCGGCGGATCCGTCCGGTGGAGGTGGTGTCGTGAGCCCCGACATCGCCCGGCCCGTCACCGCCGCGCCCCTGGTCCTGCAGGCGCGCCGGGTCAGCAAATGGTTCGGCGAGGTGATCGCGGTCAACGACTCGAGCCTGACCGTCGGCCCCGGCGTGACCGGCCTGCTCGGCCTGAACGGGGCTGGCAAGACGACGTTGTTCAAGCTGCTGTCCGGCCTGATCGAGCCGAGCCAGGGCGAGGTGCTCATCTTCGGCCAGCGGTTGCGGCGGGAGGTGGGGCTGTTCCGGCGGATCGGCTTCTGTCCCGAGAGCGAGGCGATGCACGACTGGCTCACCGGGCGCGAGTTCGTCTCCCTGATGCTGCGGCTGATGGGCGCGCCGGGCCCGGAGATCGCGCCGCGCACGGCGGCGGCCCTGGACCGCGTGCACCTGGCCGACGCCGCCGACCGGCGCATCGGCTCCTACTCCAAGGGCATGCGCCAGAAGATCAAGATGGCGCAGGCGCTCGTGCACGACCCCGATATCATCTTCCTCGACGAGCCGCTCAACGGCATGGATCCGGTGGCGCGGCACGAGATCATCGCGCTCGTGAAGCAGCTCGGGGCGTCCGGCAAGACGGTGCTCGTGTCGAGCCACATCCTGCCGGAGATCGAGGAGATGACCCGCAGCATCGTGCTCATCCACCATGGCAAGGTGCTGGCGGAGGGGGATGTGACCGAGATCCGCGACAAGATCCACGATCACCCCACCATCGTGGCGCTGAGCGCGCCGGAGCCGCGCCGCCTGGCCTCGTTCCTGGCCGGGCGCGAACTCGTGATGGGGGTCGAACTGGACGAACGCGGGCGCGTGGTGGCGCGCACCGACCACGCGGTCGCCTTCTACCGCGCCCTGCCGGGCTGGCTGCTGGCGGAGAAACTGGCGGTGGACGAGATCGAGACGCTGGACGACAGCCTGCAGGCGGTGTTCGACTACCTGGTGGGCGACTGAGCGCGCGGAGCGCGCGGGGAGGCTCGGCGTGGGCTTGCTGGCGAAGCTGACGGGCGCGGGCGGGACGGTGCCGGCGGGCGAACGGCAACTGCCGCTGGCCACCGGGGCGTTCTGGATCGGCTGGTACTCCTATCGCGAGATGGCCCGGCGGCGGCGTCTGGTGGCCATGGGCGCTGTCATGCTGGTGCCGGTGCTGATGTGCCTGGCGTGGCGTCTGCTCGACCGCGACGGCGCCGTCTCCGCCTCGCTGTTGCTGGCGAACCTCGGCGGGATCGTCTACGTGCCGTTCATGACCGCGCTGGTCTCTTTGGCCTTTGGCGTGTCGGCGATCGGCGAGGAGGTCGAGGAGGGAACGATCCTCTACTACTGGACCCGTCCCGTCGGCCGGGGCGCCATCCATCTCGGCCGCCTGGTGGCGGCGCAGACCGTGGCGGCCACGCTGCTGGCCGGGTCGCTCGCCCTCTGTTTCGCGGTCATCACAGCCGGCAACTTCGGAGCGCTCACGGCGAAGTTCGTGCATGCGTACCTGGTCACGGTGGGCGTGGTCGTGCTCGGCGCGTTCGTCTACACCGCCATCTTCGCCGCCATGGGCACCGGTCTGAAACGCCCGATGCTGGCGGCCCTGCTGTTCGCGTTCGGCTGGGAGACGATGACCGGCAACATCCCGGCGCGCATCCAGCAGTTGACGGTGGTTTTCCACCTGCGCAACCTGATCGGCAATACCGAGGCCGGCACGCGCAGCGTGCCCAACCTGCTGCTCGAACTGCTGCGCCAGGTGCAGCACGAGGCGCCGGTGCCTGGGTGGCGGTCGGTGCTGGTGCTGCTGGCGACGATGATTCTCGCCGGCCTGCTCGGCGCCTGGCTCCTGCGTCGCAAGGAGATCTTCCGCTGACCATGCCTGCCCGCGGCGTTGAGCCCGGTCCGCTGGACCGCTCGGGCGCGCACTGCCCCGGCGTGGTGGTGCCGGTTGCGTTCTTCGCCCGTCCCACGCTCGAGGTGGCGCGCGATCTGATCGGCTGTGTCGTCACCACCGGCCACGGCGCCACGCTCACGGCGGGCCGCATCGTCGAGACGGAGGCGTATCTGGGCGAGGATGACCCCGCCTCGCACGCCGCCCGCGGCCCTACGCCGCGCGCCTCCATCATGTTCGGTCCGCCCGGCGTGGCCTATGTCTACCTGATCTACGGCCTGCACCACTGCCTCAACTTCGTCACCGAGCGGGACGGCACGGCCGGCGCGGTGCTGATCCGGGCGCTCGCTCCGGTGGCGGGGCGGGAGGTGATGGCCGGTCGGCGCGCGGCCGGTGGTCGTCTGCCGCGGCCGTCCGCGCTGTGTGACGGTCCGGGCCGGCTCTGTCGCGCGCTTGGCATCGACCGGACGTGGAACGGCGAATCGGCGCAGGGGCCGCGCCTGCGGGTCCTGGCGCGCCGGGGGGCGCCGCCCCACATCGTGATGACGCCGCGCATCGGCGTGCGGCGGGCGGCGGACCGGCCGTGGCGTTTCGTGGCGGAGGCGGATGCCGCGGCGCCGGTTTGACACCACGCAAGACCGGTGCTAGCGTGCGCCTGCGCCCCGTTCGCGCTATCTTGAGACCCTTCCCCGATCGTGTGTTTGTCCGCCCGGCCCGCCCCCGGGCGACTTCTGGCCGCCCCCGCCTTGCGGGGGCCTTCCCGACGGAGGCTTTCATGCCCGGTACCAAACGACCGTGCGGCGCGGTCCTCGCCGCTCTCGCCCTGCTGCTGGCGGCCGTTCCCGCGCTGGCGGGCGACTACCGCGACCTGGAGAACCAGGTGGAGGAGTTCAGCCTGCCCAACGGCCTGCACTTTCTGGTGCTGCGTCGCCCCGAAGTGCCGGTCTTCTCGTTCAACACCTATGTGGACGCCGGCAGCGTGAACGAGGTGCAGGGGATCACCGGTCTTGCGCACATCCTCGAACATATGGCGTTCAAGGGGACGCCGGAGATCGGCACCTCCGATGCCAAAGCGGAAGCAAAGGCGATGGCGGCGGAGGATGCCGCTTTCGCCGCGCTGCGCGTCGAGCGGATGCGCGGGGCGCTGGTAGACTCGACACGCCTGCGCGAACTGGAGCAGGTCTTCGCCGACGCCCGCGACGCCGCGCGCAAGTTCGTCGTGAGCAACGAATTCGGGCAGATCGTCGAGCACAACGGCGGCGTGGGTCTGAACGCCTCCACTGGCGCCGACGCCACCAATTACTACTACAGCCTGCCGGCCAACCGCCTCGAGTTGTGGGCCTATCTCGAGAGTTCCCGCATGGCCCACCCGGTCATGCGCGAGTTCTACACGGAGAAGGACGGCCCGGTCACCGAAGAACGGCGCATGCGCACGGACAACAGCCCGATCGGCATGCTGGTCGAACAGTTCCAGAACCTGGCCTTCAGCGCGCATCCCTACCAGCACGCCACGATCGGCTACATGTCGGATCTGAATTCGATCTCCCGCGCCGACTGCGAGGCGTTCTATCGCGCGAATTATGTCGGCAACAACATGGCCGTGTCCGTCGTGGGGGACGTGGACCGCGCCGAGGTGGAGCGGCTGGCGCGCCGGTATTTCAGCCAGGTGCCGGGCCCATGTCCGGTGCCCGAGGTCGTGACGGTCGAGCCGGTCCAGAAGGGTGAGAAGCGGCTGGTCGTGGAGCACTCCGCGCAGCCGTTCATCTTCATCGGGTTCCACAAGGGCGGCGCCAACGATCCGGACGATTCGGTGTATGACGCCGTGGCCAGCATCCTGGGCCAGGGGCGCTCGAGTCGTCTCTTCAAGGCGCTGGTGAAGGAGCAGAAGCTGGCGGTCCAGGCGATGTCGTTCGCCGGATTCCCCGGCACGAAGTACCCGGACCTGATGCTGCTGATCGCCGTGCCGGCCAAGGACGTCACGGCGGCGCAGTGCGAGACGGCCATGCTGGCCGAAATCGACCGGATGGTGGCGGACGGTGTCACCGCGGACGAGCTGGCCGGCGTGAAGGCCCGCGCGCGCGCCGATTTCATCCGCTCGCTGCAGAGCAACCAGGGTCTCGCGAACCAGCTCAATTCCTACCAGATGCTCACCGGCGACTGGCGCAACATGTTCCGCCAGGTCGACAAGATCGACGCCGTGACCCTTGAGGATGTCCGGCGCGTGTCGCGCGAACTCTTCAAGGTCAGCAATCGCACGGTCGCGGCCATCGAGACGGCCAGGAGCGGGGACAAGGCCAAAGGCTCGGCGAACTGACGTCGGCCGGGCCGCCGCGCGCGGCCGGAGAGGAATCACGAGATGAATCGCAACCGGATGACCCTGGGGAGCCTGCTGCTGATCACCCTCTGTATCGCTGCCGCCGCGCCGGCGGATGCGGGCAGGGGGGGGGCGCGGCCGTGGGAAAAATTCAAACTGGCGCCTCTGGGCGAGGTGCAGATTCCGGTCTACGAGCGCATCGTGCTGGCCAACGGCATGGTGCTCTACATGGTCGAGGACCACACGTTTCCGCTCATCGAAATGTCGGCCACGATCCGCGCCGGCGCGCTCTATGAACCGGCGGAGAAGATCGGGCTGGCCGATATCACCGGCAGCGTCATGCGCACCGGCGGCACGCCGTCGTGGTCGGGCGACGCCATCGACGAGGCGCTCGAGGCGATGGGCGCCGAAGTCGAGACCTACATCGGCGACGAGTCCGGCGGCGCCTATCTTTCGGCCCTCAGCAGCGATTTCGACCAGGCGCTCGCCATCCTGGCGGAAGTGCTGGCCGCGCCCCGTTTTGACCAGGTCAAGATCGACCTCGCGAAGAAGGAGCAGACCTCGGGGATCGCGCGGCGCAACGACGATCCCATGACCATCGCGCGGCGTGAGTTCGCACGCATCATCTATGGCGCTGATCACCCGCTCGGCCGCCTGACCGAGTACGAGACGATCAACGCCATCAGTCGCGACGATCTGGTGAAGTTCCACCGCGATCACGTCGGCCCCGACCGCACCTACATGGTGGTCATTGGCGATTTCCAGCCGGCCACGATGAAGGCGAAGCTCGAGCAGGCGTTCGCCGGCTGGGCCCGGGCGGCCGTCCCGCTGCCGGCCGATCCCGTCATCCCCGAGTTCCCGGCGACCGTGAACATCGTCGACAAATCC
This sequence comes from uncultured bacterium, assembly GCA_963732385.1. GTDB lineage: Bacteria > Krumholzibacteriota > Krumholzibacteriia > LZORAL124-64-63 > LZORAL124-64-63 > CAVSZB01. Next base: position 159,563 of record CAVSZB010000008.1, read on the forward strand.
GACCTCACGCAGTCGACGGTGCTGCTCGGACACCTGGGCATCCGCGCCAGCGATCCCTCGTACGCGGGCCTCCAGGTCGCCAACCGGATCCTGGGCGGAGGCTTCGCCTCGCGGCTGTTCGTCGAAGTGCGCAGCAACCGCGGCTATGCCTACTCCACGGGCAGCCAGTCCGGCACCGGCTGGCGTTTCCCGGGCGTGTTCGTGGCATTCGTCGGCACGAAGTCGGGCTCCACGCAGGACGCCACGCAGGTGATCATCGACCAGATCCGGCGCATGACGACGGAGCCGGTCACCCCGGAGGAGCTGCAGCGCGCGAAGGACAGCATCCTCAACGCCGAGGTGTTCAACTTCGACACGAAGCGCAAGATCCTCGACCGCGTGGTGCTCTACGAAATGTACGGGTACCCGGCCGACTTCCTGCAGAAGTACATGGCGGCGGTGAAGGCGATGACGCCGGCGCAGGTTCTGGCTGCGTGTCGCGCCGTCTGGAAGCCGGAGAACCTCTCCATCCTGGCCGTGGGCAATCCCGCGGACTGGGACGGCGACCTGACCGTGTTCGGACCGGTCAACAGGGTGGACATCACGATTCCCGAGCCGAAGATCGCCTTCAGCGTGCCGGCCGCTACTCCCGGGTCTCTCGCGAGGGGGCAGGAGCTGCTCGCGAAGGCGGCCGGCGCGATCGGCGCGAAGCCGCTCGCCGGTCTGAAGGGGTGGCATCGCAGCCAGAAGCTGTCGGCCACGATCCAGGGTATGGCGCTCGACTTTGGCATGGAGGATACGGCAGTCCTGCCGGACCGGATGCGGATCGTTCAGACGACACCGTTTGGCACCATGACCCAGGTGATCAATGGCCAGGGCGGCTGGGCCGAGTCTCCCAACGGGCGGAAGGTCATCGGGGCCGAGGAGGCCGCGAAGGCGCGCGAGACGATGGAGACCGAGATGCTGCGCGTCCTGCGCGACCGGGCGTTGCTCACCTGCCAGGCCCTCGATCCGGCGCAGGTCGACGGGCGGATGTACGAGCGGGTCTACGTGACCGGCGCTGGCGGGGACTACCTGCTCTACTATCTCGACCCGGCCACCGGACTGCCGGCGATCGAGGAGACGAAGGCGCAGTCGATGGTGACGGGGGCGCCGGTCACGCAGCAGACGGTGTATGGCGAGTACGGGGTCTTCGGTGGCCTGAAGCTCGCGAAGACTGTCACCATCAAGCACGATGGCGAGGTGTTCGCCACCGGATCGCTCGAATCGTTCGAGGCGAATCCGGCGGTCACGGCCGAGACCTTCAAGTAGGAATCATGGCCCGGAGGGGAGCGGCTCCGCAGGGGGCCGCGCTCATTTCAGCGGTGCGGCATCACTGCGATTGACCGGGCGGAGATGGAGTGGTAGCCTAGATTCGCGCGGGCGCCTGAGGCGCCCGCGCGATCGGAAAGATGGGCCGCTTCACGGTCACCGAGGGCAATCCAAGGTTGCGCCGCCTTGAGCTCGAGTCCTGGGTCGTCACCTATGAAGCAGCCTGGGTATATTGTATCATATTTCACGATACTTTTCCTGAATTATTGATAGAACGGTATAATCTCCGCTTTAGCGATCGTATGCTGGATGCTCTGCGTCGTGGCAACAGACCGGCGTCGCTAGTGCGTATGGGGCTTTGCGCCGGTGCTGCGGTCCTGCTGGTCGCGTTCCTGCTGGTCGTTCCGGCTCTGGCGGGGCCCCCCTCGACCCCTTCGTCCAATTCCTCCTGCGTCGAGCCCGACCTGCGCGATGTGCCGTGGACGGTGTTGCGACGGCTCACGCTCACTGCCGGTCTCGCCGGGCCCTCCTTCGGCCCTCTGGCGCGTTCGGAGCTGACGGCGTTGTTGCGCGCGGCCGGGCCGGCGCTTGACGATCCCGACGAGCGCGCCATCGTGGCGCGGTTGCTGGTCGCCTGGACCGACCCGGACGACACACGGTCGCTGCGGGTCGGAACGCGTTTGCGTCTGGCGCAGAGCGATCTCGGTACGGTCGCCACGGGTGAGGCGGGACTCGCGAACCCCCCCGGGCTGTCACTCGGTCTCGAACCAGCGTTGTCTGGCGCCGCGGGCCGGTGGTGGGGTGCGGTGACGCCGCGTCTGACCGGCCGCCTCGCCGCGACCGGACGGATTCCGCCCGCGTCACTACTCTACGCCGACTGGCCTCTCGCCACGGGCGCGCCGGTGTGGCGTGATGCGCGGCTCGCGGGCGATGCCTGGCGCCTGACGTGGCCGCGCGCCGTGGCCGGGGTGCGGCTCGGGGGTTGGGCACTCTCACTCGGCTGGAGTCCGGCGCGCGACGGTCCGGGCGAGGGGGGAGGGCTGCTCCTGGACGCGACCGGTCCCGCGTTTCCGGCGCTGACGCTGCGGCGCGCGGCGCCGTTGGTCTGGCGCGGGCCGCTCCGACCGTTCGCGCCCGACGCCCTGCTCGTGCGCTTGGGGCGGGTCTCGGAGCAGACGGTGAGGATCGGTGACGGCTGGTCGATCGACGAACCGCGCCGCGACGAACCGTGGTTCGGGCAGTGGCTGCTGGCGTGGACGCCCGTCCGCTGGCTGACTGCCGGAGCGTCGTTGAGCGCGCTGGCCCTGCCGCGCTCCGGATCGCTCCTGCCGGACCTCCTGCAGGTGGCGGTGCCGGTGCTCTCGACCACCCGCACGGAGATGGAAAGGGGTCCGGTCACCGACCGGCTGTTCGCCGTGAATCTCGAGGGGCGCTGGCGGCGGGCGCCGTGGCCGCTGTTGCCGTCCGCGGCAGGACGGGTCTACTGGGAGTACGCCGGCGAGGACTTCAATCCGCCCGGCGTCGTGCCGCTGTTGCCGCAGATATCGGCGCCGGCGTCGGTGGCCGGCTTGGAGCTGGTCGGGGCCCGCTGGGACCTGGCCGCGGAGTACACGGAGCTGGAGCATCCCCTGGTCCTGTGGTACGGCCACGCTGTCATCACCGATGGCTACACCCACCGGGGTTGGCTGCTCGGTCATCCGCTCGGCGGCACGGGGGCGTCGTTCGCCGGGGCGCTGCGCTGGCGGCCGCGCCGCGCCGGCCTCGAACTGGCGTTGCGCGGCGAGCGCGCCACCGCCGGTCGTCGCGGGCTGACGCCGTCACACTCCGTGCGACGTACCTGGGAGCTCGATCTGCGTCCCGCGCACGGATTGGGCGCCTGGGGTCTGGAGGTGGCGCGGGTGGAGGAGCGGGTCTCGCCGTACGCTCCCGACGCGGCCGGCGCACGCACGGCATGGTGGCGGGCGGCAGTCGTGCTCCGGCGCTAGATTGGCGCCAGCCTTCGCCACGAGCGGAGGCGGAAGGAGATCGCCATGCCGAAGCCGCCCCTGCTGCCCGTGCCGGACTGGACCGCCATCTTCGCGTCGGGCCGTCCCTTCGCCGCCTGGATCGGGGATGGTGAAGCGGAGGAGAACCGCCGCCGGATGGCAACCGATGCCGAAACGCTGTCGCTGACGGCGGCGGACATGGCCCTGTTGCGGGACCTGCCGCGTCCCGTGCATGTGGTCGCGATCGCGGAGGACTGGTGCGGCGACGTAGTGCGGCATGTGCCGGTGCTCGAGCGGCTCGCCCGCGCCACCGACCGGCTGCGCGTGCGCTACATCGCCCGCGCCGACCACCCCGATCTTTTCGTCCGCTACCTCACGAACGGCGGCGAGGCCATCCCCAGGTTCATCTTCCTGAGCGACCGCTTCGCGGAATGCGGGAACTGGGGCCCGATGCCGGCCGGCTGCCGCGAACGGATCGCCCGTGGCAAGGCGTGCGCCGACGTGCCGGCGGCGCGACGGCTGGTGGCCGCGGCCTATGCCGCCGACCCGGGCCGGCGCGAGGTCGTCACGGAACTGCTGCACCTGGTCGGGATCGCCTCGGCAACGGCTCCGTGAGGCGGGTGGCGCGCCGGTCGGGAGGACTCAGCCCTCGCGCGAGCCGAACGCCGTCACCTCGTTCCGGTTGCTGCCGAGGCGACGCAGCTGGAACTCGGCGCCGCTGTCGGCGAGCAGGCGTTTGAGCCGCTCCAGCCGTGGGTAGTCCTCCTCGCCCCGGAACTTGACGGTCACCACGAAGCGCCGGCACCACCTTTCCCGCAGCCACTGCGCGAGCAGTTCCATGGTCCGTTCCGGGAAAGCCACCACATCCGACAGCAGCCAGTCCACGGGCCGGTCGGCCGGCGCGTAGCGGAAGGCGTCGCCACGCACGAAAGTCAGGCGGGGATGCGCCATCAGGTCGCTCCTAAGTGGTGCGCGGTCCACCGCCGTCACCGCGGCGCCGCGCGCGAGCGCCACGTGCGTCCACCCGCCCGGTGCCGCGCCCAGATCCACGACGACTTCACCCGCCGTCACGCGCCGCCCGAGATGCATCTCCGCCTCGAGCAGCTTCCGGTAGGCGCGCGAAGGCGGCGCCGGATCCTCCGGCGGCGACACCACGCCGCCGGGAAAACGGCTCAGGCAGCGGCGCCAGCGCAACCGCGCGGCCGGTGCGCTCGCCGCGAACCAGCCGTGCCGAGGGGTCAGCAGCGCGTACTGGACGAGCCATTCGTCGGGTGCGAAGGGGAGCGCGGGGTCGCTGGTCAGGGCGGTGGCCAGGCGTCGGCGGCGTCGGCGCAGGCGGGCCAGCGTCTCCTGCGCGATCAGCGCGGCGCGCGCCGCCCGCACCGGCGAACCGGGCCATTCGACGCCGAAGACATGCAGCCGCCACGGCCCGTCGTGTTCCGCGAGCGTCTCCGCCACGCGCGCGGCGAGCGCGTCGGCGGCGAGCTTCACCGACAGCGCGGGCAACGGTTCCGGATCGGGCAGCACCTGGGCGGCGAACGCGAGCGCTGGCGATGCCGGCGTGTCGGGCACGGCCGAGGCCAGCACCCAGCCGCGATCGGGAATGCGTCGCTGCGCGCCGGGCAGGGTCCGGCCGATCTCCTCCGCCAGGATCGTCTCCCAGTCGGGGGCGCAGGCGGCAAGCAGGTTCGGCGTCATGACGGGATAATAGGGGAGCGGCGCCGGCGCGGCGAGCACGCGCGCATCATGGCGCGGGCGCGTCCGGCGCGGGCAGCGCCCGCACGATTGGTGCCCGGGCCATCTCCGGCACCCGCTCACGCACCGTCTCGATCGCCGCCGGCAGCGGCAGCCAGACGCCGGCGCGGCCCGACAGCCAGAGCAGTGCGCCGTTGTCGCTGAACAGCGGACCGGGTGGGAGCAGAGCCGCCTCCGCCACCGCGCGGGCGGTGAATGGCCGGGCGGCGATCGCCGCGCTGCGCGCCGATTCCCAGCCCGGCATCCGCGCCGGCGCGGCCAGTTGCACCACGAACGCCGCGCCCACGAGCGCGCCGGTCAGCCCCGCCGACGTCCAGGTCGGACGGCGGGCGCGCAGCCAACCCGCAGCGCCGAGCCAGATCTCCAGCCCGAGCACCGGCAGCAGCGGGGAAAGGTGGCGCAGGGAATGCGACAGCGCGGCGTACTGCAGGACGAGCAGCCCCGTGGTGAGCAGCAGCAGGGCGAGGGGCGACGCGGTGCGGCGCGTGCCGACGCCCCCGCGGCGCGCGAGCAGCAGGCCCGCGGCGAGCCAGAGCGGCCAGGGCAGCCAGCGGCCGGCCCGGGCCGTGAAGTAGCGCACGCCGGTGGCGGTCTTGTGCATCAGCAGTGCGGGGTCGTGGCGGAGCGTGTCCAGGAACGGTTGCGGAGTGAGTTGCCGGTAGACATCCAGACCGGGCCAGGCCGGCGTCTCCTTCACCGCCTCGCCGTAGGTCTGCAGGGCGAAGAGCGGGTCGCCGGTCAGGCGGGCGTTCCGGAGGCCCCAGGGGGCGAGCAGCAGCAGCCAGACGGCCACAGTCGCCAGTGTCGTCCGCCGCGCGCGCAGCCGGCCACGCGCCGCCATCCAGAGCACGGGGAGCCACCAGAGATCCGCTCGCACCAGGGTTGTCGCGGCGGCGAGGGCGCCGTCGATCATGGCGGACGACACGCCGGCGGTCGGAGTCGGCGATCGCGTCGCCGCTCCGGCGCCCTCCCGCAGACGCCACCAGAGCAGCGCCAGCAGCAGCGCGGTCGGGGTTTCGCTCTGGGCCCAGCCGGTCGTCATGGCGAGCAGGGGGCTCGCCATGAGCAGCGCGAGCCACGGCGCCGCCGCCTCAGGTCGTCCGGCCCGGCGCGCGGCGCGCACGCCGCAGGCGGCCAGCAGGGCGAGCAGGAAAAGGTGCATCAGTTGCGCGGCGAGCACCGCCGCCTCCCGATCGCCGCGCGCGGCGAGCACCGGGAGCGTCAGCAGAAGAGGATAGCCGGGCGGCCGGTGGATGAGCGGCTGGGGCACGCGAGCCGCGAACGGGAAGGCGAACGACAGCGGGTAGGCCAGGTCGCAGAGGAATCCCTCGCCCAGGACGAGGTGGCTCGCCACGCTGAGATTGTCGTAGAGGTCGGAGGTGGGCTCGGGGGGGACCGGAGGGTGGATGACAGCCCAGACGCACCCGAACACCAGACCGGCGGCGAGCGGCCAGAGCCGATTCGCGCGCCGTGTTGCCGCGCCGGTCGGCGCCATGGGGCGCCTCAGCCGCCGCGGCTGCCGGGTTTGACCGGTGCCGAGCCGGCGGCGCAGAGCGGGCAGGCGTCGGCGGTCCAGGCCGCGACGCTGACCCGGGCCAGCGCGCGGAGCGGCACTGGCAGCCCGGCCGTGCCGCCGGTGCGATCGACCACCGCGGCCACTCCACTGACCACGCCGCCGGCCGCCTCGACCACGCGCGCCACTTCGAGCGACGAGGTGCCGCGAGTGACGACATCCTCCACGATCAGCGCCTTCTCGCCCCGCTCGATCGCGAAGCCCCGGCGCAGGGTCATCTCTCCCCCCTGCCGTTCGGTAAAGAGAAAGCGGCGGCCGAGCGCGCGCGCCACCTCGTGCCCGATCAGGATCCCGCCGAGCGCGGGCGAAACGACCACGTCGAGGTCGAGCGAGGCGTGCTGATCGGCCAGCATCCGGCCGAGTTCCCGCGCCAGCTCGGGGAACTGCAGCACGCGGGCGCACTGGAAGTATGTGTCGCTGTGCAGCCCGCTGCTGAGCAGGAAATGGCCGCGGTGCAGGGCTTCCAGTTCGGTCATCAGTTCGAGCAGTTCGTTTTCGGTCATGTCAGCGCTCCGGCAGTTCGGCCACGATTGCGCGCAGGGCGGCGGCCGGATCGGCCGCGCCCGTGATCGGGCGCCCCACGACGAGGAAATCGGCGCCGTCTGCGCAGGCGGCGGCCGGTGTGGCCACCCGCCGCTGGTCGTCTTCGCCTGCGGTCGCGGGGCGGATCCCCGGCGTGACCGCGAGCGGCGCCGCGCCGAGCGCCGCGCGGAGCCGCGGCAGATCGGGTGCGGCGCACACCAATCCGTCGCAGCCGCAGTCCCAGGCCAGACGCGCGAGGCGCACTACGCGCGCGGTGAGCGGTTCGGACGAGGGGGCGATCTCGTCCAGCTCCTCCGGTGCGAGGCTGGTCAGCACGGTTACCGCCAGCAGCGCCGGACGGGGTTCGCCGCCCCCCGACGCGGCCGCCAGCGCCTCGGCGGCCGCGGCCAGACCGCGTCGGCCGGCCGCCGCGTGCACGGTCACGAAGGTGGCTCCGAGACGCGCGGCCACGCGGGCCGCGCCGGCGATCGTCTGCGGAATGTCGTGCCATTTGAGGTCGAGGAAGACCTCGCGCCCCTCGGCGCGCAGGCTCTCGATCACGGCCGGACCGGCCGCCGAGAACAGTTCGAGGCCGACCTTCACCAGCCGGCCGTCGGGTCCGAGGGAACGCGCAAGCGCGACGGCACGCGCGGCGTCGGGCACGTCGAGGGCAGTGATGACGCGCGCGCGCGACGGGCGGGCGCGCAGATCAGCCAGCAGTCGGGACCGGTCCATGACAATCGCTCCGGTGGCCAGGGAGGCGGCAGGGCGATTTGCCTTGCTCGCGCGTGCGCATTTGCTTATACCCTTTGCCCTGACCGTTTGGCAATTTCATTCTCCCCGTTCCGGCCCGGGAGGGTTCTCCTTGCTTGACCGCAAGTTCATCCGCGACAACGAGGAAACCGTCAGGCGGGCCGTTGCGCTGAAGCGAGAGACGGTCGACATCGAAGCCTACTACGCTCGGGATGCCGCCCGGCGCGCTGCGCTCCGTGAGACGGAGGACCTGCAGGCGGCCGCCAATACCGCCAACAGGGAGATCGCCGCGCGCAGGAAGGCGGGCGACGATGCCGCCGAGGCGATCGTGCGGATGCGGGAAACCAGCGATCGTCTCAAGGAGTTGCGCGGCGTGGCCGCCACGCTCGAGGCAGAGGTCGAGGCGCTGTATCTGCGCATCCCCAACGTGCCGCACGAATCGGTGCCCGAGGGCGGGGAGGATTGCAACTGCGTTTTGCGGACCTGGGGTGAGCCATGGCTACCGGAACAGCCGGTCCGGCCGCACTGGGAGATCGGCGAGTCTCTGGGCATTTTCCATCCCGACGCCGCCGCGAGGATGTCCGGATCGGGCTTTTTCATTCTTTCCGGCGACGGCGCCCGGCTCGAGCGAGCGCTCATCAACTTCATGCTCGACGTCCACCTGGAGCAGGGATATCGCGAGCTGATCGTGCCCTATCTGGTGGGACCGGCGGCGATGACCGGTACCGGCCAGCTCCCGAAACTCGCCGACGACATGTACCACCTCGAGGCGGACGATCTGTACCTGATCCCCACCGCCGAGGTGCCGGTCACCAACCTGCACCGCCAGGAGACCCTGCGGCGCGAGGATTTGCCGCTGCGCTATGTGGCGTTTTCCCCCTGTTTCCGGCGGGAGGCGGGCTCGGCCGGGAAGGACACGCGCGGCATGCTGCGCGTGCACCAGTTCCATAAGGTGGAGATGGTCCGTTTCGAACTACCCGAGGATTCCTGGGCCGCTCTGGAGACGTTGACCGATGACGCGGAGGAGGTGCTGCGCCGGCTCGAACTGCCGTACCGCGTGGTGCTGCTCGCCGCCGGCGACCTCAGCTTCGCGGCGGCCCGCTGCCATGATATCGAGGTCTGGTCGGCCGGGGTCGGTAAGTGGCTCGAGGTCTCTTCCTGCAGCAATTTCACCGATTTCCAGGCCCGTCGGGCCGGCATCCGCTGGAAGGGGCCCGACGGCGGCGGGCTCGTCCACACGCTCAACGGTTCGGGTCTGGCGCTGCCGCGTGTCGTGGCGGCTTTGCTGGAGAACGGGCAGACCCCCGCCGGCCGCGTGCGCGTGCCCGTGGCCCTGCGTCCCTACCTGGGTGGCTGCGAACTGCTCGGCTAGGCCGTTGCGAGGAGGCGCTCCTTGTTCCCATGGCCTGCCCGCATTTTCGGTCTGCGCCGGCGTCAGCTGTTCACCATCTATGTCCTGGCCGGCAGCATTGGGATCGTGCTGGCGGTGACGCTGTTCACTCTGCGCGTCTCGCGGCAGGTCGAGCAGCAGTCGCGCCTGGCCACCCGGCTGCTTTCCAGTCTGGCCAGCCGGTCCCTGGGCGAGAATACGCCCGCGAGCATGCAGGAGATCATGCTCGCGGTGAACGAGATCCAGGTGCCGTTCATCATGACGGACAACGCGGGCCGCCCCCTGCAGTGGAACGCGCGTGTCATCGGCGTTCCGATGCCCGAACGGCTGGCCGATCTGTATGCCGTCGACCCGGCGCACCCGGGCGATCCGGGTCTCCGCCGGATCCTGAAACTGGTGCATGAATATGATCGCGATCACGAGCCGTTCGCGATCGTGGAACCGGCGAGCGGGCGGCGGATCGGCACGCTGCACTATGGCAGTTCCGCGCTCAGTCGCCAGATCCGCTGGATGCCGTATCTTGAACTGGCGCTGCTGGCCGCGTTCTTCCTGCTGATGGTCTGGGCGATGATGATGAGGAAGGAAGGGGAGCAGCAGCGCCTCTTCGCCGGCATGGCCAAGGAGACGGCCCATCAGTTAGGCACGCCGCTCACGGCGATGATGGGGTGGCTGCAGATCCTCCTCGATCGCCATGGCGACGACGATGAGGTGATCACCGAGCTCGGCCGCGACGTCACGCGGCTGACCAAGGTGGCCGAGCGTTTCAGCCGGATCGGTTCGCAACCGCGGCTCGATCCGGGCGATCTGACCGAGACGATCCGCTCCACGCTGGTCTATTTCGAGCGTCGGCTGCCGCATCTCGGTGGACGGGTGGATCTGCGACTCGAGGGGGCGATCCGCAATCGGGTGCGGTTCAACCGCGAACTGTTCGAGTGGGTGCTGGAGAACCTGATCAAGAACGGGATCGATGCGCTCAAGGACGGCCGCGGCACCATTGCGGTGCGGCTCGAGGACGGGCCTGGCGCAGGCGTCACCGTGCTCGTGTCCGACACCGGCGGCGGCGTGCCGGCCGGGCTGCGCAACCGCATTTTCGAACCGGGATTCACGACGAAGACGCGTGGATGGGGCATGGGCCTGGCGCTGGTGCGCCGCATCGTGACCCAGTACCACGGTGGCAGGATCCAGGTCGTCGCGAGCGGACCGCGTGGCACGACCTTCGCCATCACGCTTCCCGGAGAAGAGGAGACCGACCGTGCCGTTCAGGATTCTGTGGGTCGATGACCAGATCGATGAACTGCGCGCCCACTTCGTCTTCCTGACGGAGAAAGGATACGCGGTGGAGGGGGCGGCCAACGGCCGCGATGCGCTCGCCATGATCGTGCACAAGCCCTACGATGCGATCCTGCTCGACGAAATGATGCCAGGCCTGGGGGGCCTGGAAACCCTTGCTGAGATCAAGAAGATCGACGAGACCGTGCCGGTCATCATGGTGACCAAGAGCGAGGCCGAAGATCTCCTCACCCGCGCGATCGGCAGGCGCATCGACGACTATCTGGTCAAACCGGTTTCGCCGGTGCAGGTCCTTTCGGTCCTGAGGAAGACGCTCGAGGGGCGGCGCATCCGCGGCGAGCAGGTCACCCGCGACTACCTGGCCCACTTCGGCGAGGTCGGTGACCGGGTCGCCGCCGCGCGCCTGCCGCAGGACTGGGTCGATCTGTACGTCGATCTGACCACCTGGGGCCTGGAACTGTTCACCTACAGCGATCTCGGTCTGCGGGAGACGCACGCCGAGCAGATGGCGGCCTGCAACCAGGCGCTGGCGCGCTACGTGCGTGAGCGTTACCGCGGCTGGGTCAACGGCGAGGCCGACGCGCCGCTGCTGTCGCCGAAGCTGTTCGCCACCTGGGTGGCGCCGGAGATCGCGGCGGGCCGGCAGGTCTTCTGGATCGTGATCGATTGCATGCGTCTCGACCAGTGGCGTTTCGTCGAGCCGCTCGTGGAGCCGTACTTCCGCATCGAGAAACGGTACTACTGGTCGATCCTCCCCTCCGCGACCCCCTTCTCGCGCAACGCGCTGTTCAGCGGGCTTTACCCGCTGGAACTCGCGCGTCGCTATCCCGACTGGTGGCAGGGATCGTCGCAGCAGGAGCATTCCAAGAACGCCTTCGAGGAAGAGCTGCTGGGGGAGCAGTTGCGTCGGCTCGCTTCGCCGGCCGCCGACAGTTACAAGTACTACAAGGTGTTCGATGCTCGCGACACCGACAACCTGCGCCGGCAGATCGGTTCGCTGGGCGGCATGAAGCTGGTCGCCGCCGTCTACAACTTCCTCGACATCATGGCGCACGGCCGGTCACAGTCGGCGATCCTCAAGGAGCTGGCGCCTGACGAGGCCGCGTTCCGCTCGCTGATGTCGAGCTGGTTCGAGCACTCGTCGCTGTTCGAGGTGCTGAAGCAGGTGGCGCGGCGCGACTGTACGGTTCTGCTCACGACCGACCACGGTTCGATGTTCTGCCGCCGGCCCAGTCTGGTGAAGGGCAACCGTGAAACCAGCACGAACGTGCGCTACAAGTACGGCGACAACCTGGCGGTGGACGAAAAACAGGTCTTCCTGTTCAAGAACCCGGAGCACTACATGCTGCCGAAGCAGTCGCCGATAGAAAACTACGCCATCACGACCGAGAACTACTATCTGGTCTATCCCACGAATTTCCACGAGTACGAACGGATGTATCGCCAAAGCTTCCAGCACGGAGGCATCAGTCTCGAAGAATTGATCTGTCCCTTTGTCGTTCTGCGGCCGCGCGGTTGACCGCGGTCCGCTTTTTGCGGAGAGCGCTTTGTCTCAACTCATCCCGGATCCGGTGGACTTCACGGCGCTCGGCGCGACGGTCTCTCCCGCGGAGACCGCCGCGCTCGGCGTGCGCGCCGCCGGCCTGCTGGGCGGTGGAGAGGCCCTTTTCCTGTGGGGCCCGCTGGGCGCCGGCAAGACGTTGTTCGTGCAGGGGCTCTGCCGCGGGCTGGGAGTGACCGACGAGGTGGTCTCGCCCACCTACAATCTGGCCTGTCGCTACCGCGGGCGGCTCCTGGTCCACCACCTCGATTTCTATCGCATCGGCCCTGGCGCCGACCTGGCCGACATCGGTGTGGACGGCATGCTCGAGGATCTCGACGCGGGCGACGCCATCCTGGTGGCCGAGTGGCCGCTCCCGCTCGTGCCACACGTGGCGCGGCGGCTGGAACTGCTGGTGGTGCCGGGCGCGGGGGCGGCGGACCGTCTCTGGTTCGCGCGGGGCGTTCCGCAACTGCCGCCTGCCTGGCGGACCCTGCTCGCGACGGCGCCGCCATGCTGACGCTCGCTCTCGACACCGCCACGGCGTGGGGGCGGTTCGCGCTGGCCGAGGATGGTCGCCTGCTCGCCAACCTGCCTCACAACGTCACCGGAAGCTATGCCGACGCGCTGTTGCCGCTGATCGGACGGCTGTTCGAGCAGGGGGAGCGGCGGCTGGAGGAGGTCGGCGCCGTCGGGGTGACGTGCGGCCCCGGCAGTTTCACCGGCGTGCGCATCGGTCTGGCGACGGCGAAGGGGCTGGCGTGGGCGCTGGGCGCCCGGCTGGTGCCGGTGCCGACCCTGGCGGCGATGGCGGCAGCCCTGCTCGACGAGTGGACCGACCGTGACCTCGCGGTGCCGGCGCTCGACGCGCGACGTGGCGAGGTGTTCGCCGCGCTCTACCGGCGGCGCGGCGCCTGGGTCGAGGCGGTGGAACCGCCCGCCGCGCGCCTGCCCGACGCCTGGTGGGCCTGCCTGAGCAGCCGGCTGTCCGGTGGCACGGCGTCGGTGTGGGGCGGTAGCGGCGTCGAACTGTTGGTCGGGCAGGGGCCGTCGCTGCGGCCCGGACTCGCGGCCCGCGGTGAGCCGGAGCCGCGTGCCTGGTCGGCCGCGCATCCCGACACCGCCCGTGCCCTGGCGCTGGCGATGGGCGATCCGACCGCGCAGTTGCCGGCGGTCCACCCCTTCGCTGCGGTGCCGCTGTATCTGCGGGCGTCCGAGGCGGAGGTCAAGCGGCGGCTCGATCTCACGCCGGGCGCGCCCGACTGGGCGTGCGAGGCTTCAGGGGGCGAGCCGGGCGAAGCGGCCCCCTCACCGCCGGACGAGGCCACCCGATGACCGAAGCCGGCGACAGGCTGCGGGTGCGCCCCGCGCGGGCGGATGATCTGCCCGCCGTCGAACGGATCGAGAACAGCAGTTTCGCCGACGCCTGGCCGCGGCCGGCGCTGGCGGAGGAACTGCACCCCGACTCGCTGCGGTTGCCGTTGGTGGCGGAGCGCGACGGCGAGGTTGTTGGCTATTTGATGGCCTGGCGCGCGGGCGACGAGCTGCACATCCTGAATCTCGCCGTGGACGGGGCGGAGCGCCGGCGGGGCATCGGGGAGCGGCTGCTGGCGGAGGCGATCGCGGAGGGGGTGGCCCGGGCGATGGCGCTGGTCACCCTGGAAGTCCGCGAGAGCAACGAGCCGGCGCGCCGCTTCTACGCAAGCCATGGTTTCGTAGCCATGGGGCGCAGGCGGCGTTACTATCGTGACAATGGCGAGGATGCGATCGTCATGACGCTCCCCTTGCGCGGGACGGCGCCGGACTGACCGGACCGGCGCGCGGCGAAGGGTTGTCCACCGGCCGCCGAAAGGTTACCGTTGCCGCGCCATGACCGGGTGCGGACCGGACGGTGCGAGGAGGCAGGCGTGTCCTGGCTGAATCAGGCCAAAAAAGGCATCAAGGTAGTCGGGGAAAAGAAAGAGATCCCCGATAACCTGTGGCAGAAATGCCCCGGCTGCGGGGATGTCCTCTATCATCGTGAACTCGAGCGCAATCTCTGGGTGTGCGGGTCGTGCAATCACCACCTGCGCATCACCTGCCAGCAATACCTCGATCTGCTGCTCGACGGCGGCTCCTGGCAGGAGACCCACCGCGGTCTCACTTCACGCGATCCGCTCGAGTTCAAGGACTCCGCCCGCTATCGCGACCGTCTGCGTGCCTCGATGAAGAAGACCGGGCGCGAGGAGGCGGTCATGGTCGGGCAGGGCCTCATCGACGAGGTGCCGGTCCAGTTGGGCCTGCTGGATTTCGAGTTCATGGGCGGCAGCATGGGGTCGGTGGTGGGGGAGAAGCTGTCGCGTCTGTTCCGCGACGCGCTCGCGACGCGTACGGTCGCGATCGTCCTGTCGCGCTCCGGCGGCGCTCGCATGCAGGAATCGCTGCTTTCGCTAATGCAGATGGCCAAAACCAGCGCCATCCTCTCCCGTCTGCGCCGCGACGGCGTGCCGTTCATCTCCATCCTGACGAATCCGACCACCGGCGGCGTCACGGCGAGTTTCGCCGTGCTGGGCGATGTGCTGATCGCCGAGCCGGGCGCCCTGATCGGCTTCGCGGGGCCGCGGGTCATCCAGCAGACGATCAACAGCGAACTGCCGGAAGGTTTCCAGTCCTCGGAGTTCCTGCTCGATCACGGCCAACTCGACCTGATCGTCAACCGCCGGGATCTCAGGGCGCGCCTCGGCGAGATCCTGCACTGGTTCACGGACGGGCGCGACGTTTCGGTGCGTCAGCCGTTCCGCGGCTGAGGGCCGTCGTGGCCGCGCCGCGCGCCGCAGCCCCGCAGCCGGAGCCTTCGGCCGGTGAGCCAGGCGTGCAGACGGCCGGCCTGCCGCCGTTCATCCCGGACAACCCGGACCTCGACTGGCTGTTCCGGCTCAACCTCTTCGGCATCCAGCCCGGCCTGGAGCGGATCGAGGCCCTGCTGGCGGAGCTCGGGCACCCGGAGCGGGCGCTGCGCACGATCGTGATCGCCGGCACCAACGGCAAGGGCAGCGCCACGCGCCTGTTGGCGGCGCTGCTCGGCGCCGCCGGGCACCGGGTCGCGTGCTACACCAGTCCGCACCTCCTGCGGGTCTACGAGCGTCTGGAGCTGGACGGCGAACCTTGCGATCCGGGGCGGTTCGCCGCCGCGGCGGCGAGACTGCGCCCGGCGATCGAGCAGCACGGCGCGAGCTGGTTCGAGGCGCTGACCGCGATCGCGTTCGATCTCTGCCGCGAAGCCGGCAGCGAGGTGCTCTGCTGCGAAGCGGGGGTCGGCGGACGGCTCGACGCCAGCAATGCGCTGCCGGCCGTGGCCACGCTGTTGACGAGCGTCGCGATGGACCATGAGCAGCTCCTGGGCGACACGCTCGCGCGGATCGCGGCCGAAAAGCTCGGGCTGCTCAAGCCGGGCGCGCCGTTGTTCTGTGCCGTGCCCGAGGCGCTGCGCGCGCAGGTCTTCGCGGCCGGGGTGGAGGCCGGCAGTCCGGTGCACTTCCTCGACGAACAGACGGTGATCGCGCCGCGGGACGCGGCCGGCCGCTGGGATCTGGTCACCCGGCGCGGCGTCATTGCCGACCTGCCGCCCCTGGCAGCGCCGTGGCTGTGCCGCAACGCGGCGTTGGCGCTGCTTTGCGTGGAGGATCTGGCCGCGCGCGGTCTTGTGCGCGCACCGGCCGATCCGGCCGCGGCGCTGGCGGGGGCCTTCCTGCCCGGACGGCAGCAGCATGTCCTGACGGCGCCCGACTGGATTTTCGACACCGCGCATAACGGCGAGGCGCTGCACGCGGCCCTCGACACGTTCCTGGCCCGGCCGGTAGAGGGGCGCCGCCTGGTTCTGTTCGGGTCGATGCGCGAGAAATCGCTCGACGATGGCGTGGGGGAACGGTTGCGTCGCTGCGCTCACGTGGTGGCGGCGCCCGTGGCGCTGCCCCGCACCCGCACGGCGGCCGAACTGGCGGATCTGTTGCGTGGCTGGGGGTTAGCCGAGCCCGAAGTGGCGCCTGATCTGGGTGCCGCGCTGGCCCGGCTCGGACGCCTCACCGCCGCCGCCGATGCCGTACTGGTCACCGGCTCCTGTTTCACGGTGGCGGAGGTGCTCTGGCGGCTCGGCTACGACGACCTGCGCGAGACGCGTGTGCCGCGTCAGGCGCGGGAACTGCCGGCCCGTGCGGCCGGTTGACGGCAGTGACGGAAGGAGACGGTGGTTGAGCCTGGAACTCGTGCTCGGCGCGGATACTGGCGGCACGGCGGTCAAGTTCGCCGTTTGTGACACGGATGGCGCGGTCGTGGCGTCCGGCGAGACGGCCACGAACGCGCACGATTCGCGCGAGACCCTGTCCCGTCTGGCCGCCTCCGCCCTCGCGGCGCTGCCGGACGGCGGCCGGCTCGCGGCGGTCGGCGTGGCGTGCGCCGGCATCGTGGGCCCGCGCGACGGACACCTCGGGCGCTCCCCCAACCTGCCCGGCTGGCAGAACCGGGATCTGGCCGCCGACGTGCGCGCTGTCTTCGGCGATCTGCCGGCGGCCTTCGTCAATGACGTCAACGCTGCCGTCTACGGCGAGTGGCGCCAGGGCGCCGGCCGGGGATTCCGGCACCTGGTCATGATCGCGCTGGGCACCGGCGTGGGGGGCGGAGTGATCTGCAATGGTCGTCTGCTCACCGGCGCGCGCGATGCCGCCGGGGAGATCGGCCACATGGTGCTCGATCCCGCAGGACCCCTGTGCAACTGTGGCAATCGCGGGTGTCTCGAAGCCTACGCCGGCGCGGCCGGATTGGGGCGGCGCGCCGCCGAACTGGCGGCGGCGCCCGGCGTGGCCGGTCCGGCGTTTCGGGCGGCGGTGGGTGACGGGACCGGGCGCGCGGAGCTGGCCGACCTGCACGCGCTGGCCGCGGCGGGCGACGCCACCGCGCGCGAACTGTTCGCCTGGGCGGGGCGCGCCCTGGGGCAGGCGGTAGCCAATTGCGTCAACGTGCTCGACCCCGATGCCGTGATCATCGGCGGTGGCGTGGCGCGGGCCGGGAGCTTCATCCTGGGTCCGTGCGCCGAGACCGCGCGCCGTCTGATCATGGCGGAAGCGAGCCGCGAGGTGCCGCTGCTGCCCGCCGCGCTCGGCACGCTCGCCGCCGCGCGCGGCGCCGCCGCCCTGGCGGCCGACCGGGGCGGGGACAGTCCGTGATCCGGACGCCCGGTCAGCGCTCCATCGGGCCGCTGCTGGCGCTCTCCCTGAGCGTGCTGCTTTGTGCTTTTCCTCCCGAGCGGGGGCCGGCGCAGGAGCTCCCGCCGGTCCCGACGGCTGACAGTGCGGCCGTGGATTCGACCGGACGCGGCGGAGGGGGCGCCCCGACCCTGCCCGGATTCACCCGCATCCGGTCCCGGGGACCACTTGTCTACCGGGTGCAGGACGGCGAGCCGGTCACGATCCTGACCGACAGTGTCCTGGTCGAACGTGACAGCCTGGCCGTTTCCGCCGATTCCGCGTTCTGCTACCGAGCGCTCGAGGTCTACGACTTCCGTGGCAACGTGATAGTGGTGAGCGGCGACATGGTGCTCCACTCCCGGCGCTCCGTGCTGCGCCGTCTCGAGGATGCCGCCGACAGCGAGGGCGAGGTCCGGATCGAGGAGAAGGGGGTCGTCGGCACCGCCACCCGAGGCGAATCGCGCGCGGGGGGTGCGCTGACGCGTCTGATCGGCGAGGCCCGTCTCGTGTCGCCGGAGTACACCGTCTGGGCCGATACGATCGTCCAGTACCGCGACGACGACCGCGGCGAGGCGTTCGGCAACGTGCGGTTGCTCGATCCCGCCTCCCGGACCTTCGTTACGGGCGGGCGCGCCGTGTTCCGCCGGCACGAGGGGACCGCGGTGGTGGACCGCGGCCCGTCGCTTACCACGCGCGAGCGCGGCGAAGGCTCCCTCGCGGGGACCTCCCGCCTGATGCGCTTCCAGCGCGAACCGGACCGCATCGTCATGATCGACTCCGTACGGATCAGGCAGGGGCGTCAGCAGGCTCTCGCCGACACCGCCGTCGTGCTGGGGCGCGAACGGGTGCTGCTGCGCGGCAACCCGACGCTGCACGACGGCGAGCGCACGACGATGAGCGGTCGCGAGATCGAACTGCTCTACCGCGACGAGGCGCTCGATCGTGCCCTGCTGCGCGGCGCGGCGCGGATCGAGGACACCCAGCCCGACAGCCTGGCCCGGCTCTTTCCGGGGCTGCCCGCGGCGAATGTTCTCGAGGGGGACACCATCACCGTGGAGATCAGCGCGGAGGAGATCCGGCGCACGACGGTCCTCGGTTCGGCGCACAGCCTGTACGTGCCCGAGGACGTCGCCGACGAGATCGCGTCGAACGATGTCAAGGGTGACACCATTGTGATCGACTTCCGGCGCGGCAGGGTGGACGTCGTCCAGGTGAGCGGCAGCATGTCCGGGATCTACAGCTTCGTGCGGCGCGAGAATCTCGTTGCGGCGCCAGTTGATTCCGCGGCGGTCGACTCGACGGCGACGACCAGCAGGGTTTCGACCGCTCCAACCGTTCCGGCCGGTCCGGTCGCGGGGAGCGCCGCCGCCGCTGACACGAACGGCACCCCGGTGGTCGTCCCGCCTGGCGGGGCCGATTTCGCCCGGCGGCGCGAGACCGTCGTCTACTCGGGGCATGCCGCGGTCTTCCGTCTGGGCGAACGCTCCATCGACGTCACGCGCGACGCCAGTCTCGACTACGGCACCCTGAAGCTCGACGCGCGGCACGTCCGCTTCGACACCGTGCGGCGGGAGCTGTACGCCGACGGGGACCCGCTGCTGGAGGATGACGCCCAGAAGATCGCCGGCGATCAGATGGGCTACAACTTCGGCGTGCGCTCCGGCGCGGTGCGTGACGGCGTCACGACCTACGATGGCAGTTACTACACCGGCCGGGAGATCAGGCGTTTCGCCGACGGCACGCTCAAGATCCGCTCCGGCCGGATGACCTCGTGCAACCTGGCGCGGCCGCACTACCACTTCTGGGCCGACAAGATGAAGATCCGGATGGGCGACAAGGTGGTGGCGTCGCCGATCGTAATGAAGATCGGCGAGGTGCCGGTCTTCGCGCTGCCGGTGTACTTCAAGTCCCTCAGGAGCGGCCGCCGCTCGGGGATCCTTTTTCCCAATTTCGGTTTCGGCTGGACCTCCCGTGAGGGACGCTTCGTCCGCGACTGGGGCTACTACTGGGCGACCAACGACTATCTCGACTTCACCCTGCGCGGCGATTACAACGAGAAGCGCAACCTGGCCATGCGGCTGACGAATCGCTACGTCAAACGCTATACCTATACCGGAGGGTTCGACTGGTCGCGCAGCAACGGACTCGGCAGCGGCGTCCGAGTTGATGAGTGGCAGTTGCGCTGGAATCACAATCAGGAGTCACTCTTCGATGTCTACACCCTGCGCGGAGACGTCCAGCTGGCCAGCCGCACCCTCACGCGCAACGACCTCACCAGCGACGTGAATCGTGACGTGATCAGTGGGCAACTGCACTCCACGGTTTTCGTCAGTCGCAACTGGCAGAACGCAAGCGGCTCGCTCAACCTGACGCGCGACCAGCAGGTCAACGCCGCCGACGACAATCCGGCGACCGACAACGTTCTCGCCACGGCCACCCTGCCTCAGATGAACGTCAGCTTCCGCCGTCGCTCCGTCCTGGCGCCGCTGCCGGCCGGAAGCCGGGGATCGTTGGCGGGCGATCTGCTGCGCGCCGCCTACTTCAGCCACTCCTACTCCGCGAGCCGGCAGGCCACGTCGCGGGAGCTGACGGATCAGCAGGTCACCTCCGCGAAGGGCAATCTGGCCGTCGAATGGCGTCCGCCGCGACTCGGCTTCCTCAACCTGAACTCCGGCGTGACCGCTTCGCAGTCCTGGCAGCGCAACGCGCGGGAAGGCCGCGCTTTCGCCGGCTGGGACACGCTGCTCGTCGCCCCCGACAGTTCCGTCATCAGCGA
This sequence comes from uncultured bacterium, assembly GCA_963732385.1. Classification (GTDB taxonomy): domain Bacteria; phylum Krumholzibacteriota; class Krumholzibacteriia; order LZORAL124-64-63; family LZORAL124-64-63; genus CAVSZB01. The sequence goes on from CAVSZB010000008.1 coordinate 179,656, forward strand.
GACCTACCGCGACGTCAGGGAAATCGTCGAAAACACGCTGCCGTCTCTCGGCATCAACACATCGGCCAACACCACCTTCTACGGCCTGTTCCCGGTCCGGCTCGGCGCGCTGCAGGCGATCCGGCACACGCTGGCGCTGTCGGCCAGCCACGGTTTCCGGCCGGCGCTGGGCGACAAGCAGACGCGCAGCTCCGTGTTCAGCTTCTCCATGGACAACCGCTTCGATGTGAAGCTGCGCGGCGATGCCGATACGCAGGCGCGGGTCGAGGCGGGTGGGTCGCATGATTCCCGTTCGGCGGTGGCGGGCGGGGGGGGGAGTCCCGGTCGCGACAAGGGCACGGGGCGCAAGCTCGATGGCGTGCTCGACTGGCGCCTGTCGGCGAGTTATGACCCGAACGCCAGGTCGGGTCGCGGCTGGTCGTCGTTGAGCAGCGGCATTCTGATCAAGCCCGGGCAGAGTCGTAACCTCAATTTCCGGCTCGACAACAGCATCGATCCGTACCGGTGGCGCATCACCTCCACCCGCGTCACGTACGGGTTGAACCTCTCCGGGCGGCTTGATAACGGCGCCCAGGCCGGGCCCGCGCCGGAACGGGTCAACGCGGGCATCGACCGGCTTGGCGCGTCGGCCGACACTGCCGCCGCGTCGGGCGCCGAGCGTCTGCCCGATTCGCGGCCTGACGACTCCTGGTCGGACGAATTCGCCGGGTTCCCCAGGCCGGGCGGAGAAGGCGCCGGCAAGGATCCCACGGAAGGGGGACGCTACGTCCCCTGGAGTCTGAGCACCTCCATCTCCTACAGCAGCACCGCGAGCGCTTATAGTTCGAGCCTCAGCAACAGTTCGGCGCGCGCGAACGTTTCGCTTTCCGCCAGCCCGACGCGTGGCTGGGATCTGACCTGGTCCGCCTCGTACGATGTCAGGCAGGGGGTGACGCTGCAGAACTGGGGGCTTGTCCGCGATCTGCACTGCTGGTCCCTGGAATTTTCGCGCATGATCAGTCAGTTCGACACGCAGTTTGGCTTCCGGATCTTCCTGAAATCGATTCCAGCCATCGAACTGCGACAGGGGGTGGGAGATCTCCAGCGGGCGGCCGGCGTCCTGGGGGGGGGCATGATCCCGTGATCCGGCAACTGCGCGGGGTTGCTCGCCGGCCGGCGTGCTCTTATAATCCCCTCCGTGGGAACTCTGACCTCCCGCGTGCGGTTGAAGCGCGTCGGCGGTCGTTTCCCCGCCGGCGCCGATCGCCGGGCTGGCTTGCATTGAAGGGATGTTCATCGTGAGCGACGGCGTGAAGGGGTGTGCGATGGACCGGCCCGGGGGCCTGCCTGTGACGCACCTTGCCCTCGTCCTGCTGGCATTGATCAGTCTTCTCGCGGCTTTCGCCAGCGTCCCCGCGGCCCTGTCGGCTGCGCAGGGAACGCTCGAGCCGATCGTGATTCTCTATCACAGCGATGTTGGGGGAAAAGTCGAGCCGTGTGGCTGACACAGCAGCCAGCGTGGCGGGTTGGCCCGGAGGGCCACCCTTCTTGACACCGTTCTGAATGAGGGCGCCCCGGTGTTGCTGGTCGATGCGGGCGGGCTGTTCGGTACGCGCAACAAGCTGGAGCGCGACCAGACCCGCTTCGTGTGCGAGGTCACGGCCGGTTTTGGCTACGACGCCATCGGCCTCGGACAGGCCGACCTCAACTACGGCCTCGGTTTTCTGCGCGAGATGATAGAGAAGAACCGGCTGCCTTTCACCAATGCGAATGTGCGGGACAAGGCGACGGGCCAGCTTCTGCTGCCGCCCTGGCTGGTCGTGCAGAAGGGTGGCGTCAGGTTCGGCATCGTGTCGGTGCTCGACCCCGTCGAGCCGTTCATCACCATGACGGCGCAGGACGAGGCCTATCAGGTCGATGATCCTGTGGCGACTCTGCGCACGGTCATTCCGGAGCTGCGCAAGCAGGCGCAGACGATCGTCCTGCTGAGCCACCTCGATCTGCCCCGCACCGAGAGCCTGCTCAAGGAATTGGCCGGTGTGGACATCGCGGTGGTGGGGCATACGCACCAGGCCGTGCCGATGCAGCGGATCGTCGGCAAGTCGGTCCTGCTGGCCGCCGGCTTCGAGGGGCGCACCATCGGCCGGCTCAGCGGTCAGTTCGACCAGGACGGCGTCATGCAGAACTTCCAGGTCAAGCTGATCGAACTCGACGAAAAGATCGCCGACGACGGGGTCATCCTCGAGAAAGTGACCCAGTTCAAGCAGAAGCTGGAAGAGACCCGCCAGTCCCTGCGCGGACGTCATCAGCAGGTCAAGGGCTCGGCGACGGAGCAGTTCCTGACCCAGAACGAATGCCGCAAGTGCCATGCCGATATCTATGCGAAGCTGGAGGGGTCGCGCCACAACGCGGCGCTCGCTTCGCTGGCCAGGAAGGGGATGTCGCAGGAGCCCGACTGTCTTGCCTGCCACACGACCGGCTACGAGTACAAGGGGGGCTACGATGAGAAGCCGCCCGCCAATCGCCTGCTGAACGTGCAGTGCGAAGCTTGTCACGGCTACGGGTCGCTGCACCGGCGCGACGGTCGCTGGAAAGCCGAGGCGCGCAGTACCTGCGTGGCCTGCCACGATCAGACGAACAGCCCGAAATTCGACTTTGCGACGTACTGGGAAAAGATCAGGCACTGACGCGACGCCGGCCGCTGCCGGTCGGCGCAGCCCCGCGCGGGCGGCCCTGGCGGCCGCCTGCGCTTTTTGGCTCGCCGGCAGCGCGCCCGCGGCCGCGCTCGACCTCTTTACCCTCTGGCGCCAGCCGGAATTGCCACTGAGTCTCGTGCCGGGGGCATGGGCGGACTATCGTTCTTCCACGCTCGAGGGGGGACAGCAGGCGACCGCCGCTGTTCGCATCCAATGCGTGGGCCGCGCGGCCGACGGCGCCTGGGAGATCGAATTGCTGCCTCTGCTCGATCGCGCCGTGGGGCGCGTCCCCGAAGCGGGAGAGGGATGGCTGCTGCTGCTCTCCGATCGCGTGGCGCGTCGCGAGGGCGATCTGGCCGATCTGGTCCGCAAGGTTGTGCACTGGCAGGGCGGGCGGGCGACCGAACTCGCCCCGGCGCAGTGGCGCGAGGATCCGCTTGTCTCTTCGTCGTTGCGGGCCGCCTTCCGTCCGCAGACCACGCGATCCGCGGGCGAAAGCGTGCGGGTCGTGGGGGGGCGGGACCTGCTCTGCCGCCAGTACGATCTGGCCGCCGCCGAAACAACCCGCGTGATGCTGCCCCGGGGCACGCTCGTGCAGACGACCCGCCGCGAGATTTCGGCGGCGGTCCATCCCGAGGTGCCGTTCCTCGGGCTGGCGTTCGCCACGGAACGAATCACGACCGAATCCCAGGTCGAGCCCCCCCGCGCCGGCCGGCGCGATCCGCCGCCGGCGGTCCGGTTCGAACTGATGGAACTGGTCGCCTTCGGCAGCGATGCGCGTCGGACGCTGGGGGCGCATTGACCCTGCACCCTTCCCCGTGGTAGAATTGACCATGTTCGCGCTCCACCGACTCCACAATCTGCGCACTGCGGCCCATGCAGCTCTGATCGAGGCCGACTGGCCGCTCACCTCGGAGGCGCTGGCCAGCCGGCTTTTCGGGGCTCATCGCCACGAGGACCCGGTGGCCGCCATCATCGTGCGGCATCTTCTGCAGGGCGATCCCCGCTTCGTCCGCACGCACGCCGGACGCTGGTCCGCGGCGGGGGCCCCGCATCTGCGCGGTGCGCTCGACGACACCGTGTTCACCGTTGTCGACCTGGAAACCACCGGCAGTGTGCTCGGTGTGGATGAGATCGTCGAGATCGGCGCGCTCACCGTGTGCGGCGGCCGCATCGTCAGCCGGCTTTCGACTTTGGTGCGGTCGCGTCGGCCGATGCCTCCCTGGGTCCGGCGTCTGACCGGGATCCGTACCGCCGATCTGCGCGATGCGCCCACCTTCCCCGAAGTGGCTCCCGGGCTGCGCGAGATGCTGGCGGGTGCGGTCTTCGTCGCCCACGACGTGCGCTTCGACCTGCCGTTTTTGCGCTGGGAATTTTCCCGCCACGGGCTGGAGTTGCCCGAGATGCTCGGTGTATGCACGTTGCAGCTTTCGCGACTGCTCTGGCCCGATCTGCCGAGCCACCGGCTCGGCGACCTTGCGCGCGATCTCGACGTGCCGCACGGGCAGCCGCATCGGGCAGGCGCCGACGCCGAGGCCACCGCGGGCATCCTGCAGCAGGCGCTCGCCGGCGCCGCCCAGCACGGCCTGAGCGGATTGGGAGATCTTTTCACGGCTTCGTTCGTCGATGATGACGAGGTGGTCCCCGACGCCGCGATCGCCGCCGAGGCCGCCGGCTGAGCCGAGCCGCGGCAACTGCCTGTCTTGACTCCCGCCACGACATGCGATAGGATGCGGCCCGTTCGCAGCCTTCGTCCGCGCGGCAGAATGGAAGCGCGGCGGAGGCGGAATGTCGGGCGCTGCCAAGGAGGCGGATATGGGGCTGACCCCTGTGGAACAGGATGTTCTCGTTCGGGAGAAAAATTTCGTGAAGTTCGAGCGGTTGCTAGCCAGAGCCGAAGCAGAGGGCCGTATTGACGGGCCGCAGAAGTGCCTGGTCTGCGGGATGCGCTACCTCAATAAGGGGGATGCGGATTCCTGCTGCAGGATCGCCCCGTGAGGGTGTTGTTTCGCGCGTATTGCCCCGGTTCTCCATGTCCCCCGAGACGCTGATGATCGAACAGTATTGTTCCGTGTGCAAAGCGGTCCTCGAGATGTCGGTCGTGCAGACGTCTGATGGCGAGGAGGACGGTGTGCTATGGCTGCGCTGCCCGCGCTGCCACGGTTTCCTGCCGAAGATCAGCGACAATGTCGACCAGCCACACGGCTCCGCCGAATCGCCGCCCGAGATCGGGGAGACACCCGCAGAGCTGCCCGAGCCGATCTTCGGGGAAGCGATGCCCGCTCCCGACCTGCCGAAGAAGCCGGAGGTCGCCGGGGAAGACCTGTCGCCACCGCCGATGCCCGATTTCGATCCGGAGACGGCGATACCGTACCGGCCCTGGAACAGCTTCGATGTTGGCGCGGTGATTCGCCACCTCGCCTGGGACGATTATGGGATCGTTATGGCGAAGGAGATCCTGCCCGGCAATCGTCACGCCGTGAAGGTGCAGTTCGAAAAGGCTGGCGTGGTCCGTCTCATCGAAGACAGCGGCGATCGGCCGTGATCTGCCGGCCGGACGGTGGCCGGAGGCGGTTCTTGCCCGCCCTCTGCCTGTTCTCAGTCATCCTTGGTGCCGCGGCGATCAGCAGAGCGCAACTGCCTCCGCGCGAACCTCTGCCCTGGGATATTCTCGCTCCGCCCTCCGGACGGCAGGCCCTGGTGCTGGATGCCGCGCGATTCACCGACCCGCATGTCGGTTGGCGCGCGCAGCGGCTGGGGTTCACCGCGTTCTGGCCACGTGGTCCCGCCGGGTGCCTCTTCCTGCGCACGGCCTGGTACGCTCTCGACACCGGCGAGGCTTCCGTTACGACGCGCTGGCCGCATCTGGCAGTTCCCGGCGATGGGACCGCGCCGGGCGGCGACACGGCAGTCGGCTGGGGCAGCCCGGAGGTGGGCTGGCTCTCCTCACTGCGGTTGGACAGCCACGGCGCCTGGCAGTACGCCTTCGCCGCGGCGCTGCCTCTCGGTCGGGACGAGCTATATCCGTTCGCCTCCACCAGCCTGCCCTTCCGCTTCCAACTGCGCAGGACGGTGCGTCTGGGCGGGCGGCTGGAGGCCGGCGCACTCGCCGGACTGGTGTTCGTGCTCGATTCGGGGCGCGACCGGCTGCTGCCGGCGGCTTACCCGGGTGGGACGTCTGCCGCGCTGGATCTGGTCTGGCGCCAGTCGCAACGGCACGCGCTGACGATCACTCTTGCCGCGGAGTCGGGCGGTGGGGCGCTGGTCCTCCAGCCGTCGCTCGCCTGGCGTATACCGGCGGGAGGGTGGCGGGAATTGACCCTCGGCCTGCGGCGGGATCTCGCCGCCGCCGCCGACCGCTCCTACACCACACAGGCGTGGCTCTCCTGGACGATTCGCCCGGCTCCGGCCGCTCCCCCCGCCGTCGCAAAATGAACTGTCGGTGAGCCCGGCCCGGTCCGGACGCTGCCCGTCGCATCCCGGGTCGCAGGGCCGCGGCATTCCCTTCCGTTCCCTGCCGTTTCCCGCGCCGTGCCGAGGCGGCGGATCGCTTCGCGGCCGCAGGCCGGCGCACGCCGCGTCCGCGCCGTGGCATGCGCCTTGCCGATTCGGCCGCGACAACCGCTGTGATCGCGCATCTTCGAGCCTGGCATCGTTGCGGAAGGACCCTCCGCTTTGGCGCACATCTTCCTCATGGGAGATTCGACGCTTGCCGAGCAGGTGCAGACCTGGCTTCTGCGCTGGGGGCACAGCGTGAACCATGCCGCCAGCGAAGCGGCGCTGCAGTCAGGCGGTTCTCTGCGCCGGTCCGATGCCATCGTGGCGGTCTGCGACGGCCACGGGGTGGAGGGGCTTTGTCCGGCGGCGTTGGCGACCAGGGAGGGGACGGCGCCGGTGATCCTGGTGGGGCGGTCCGGCAGCGTCTGCCGCCACACCGATTCTCCTCTCGAACATGTGCCGGATCCCGGTCGCGGCGGACGCCGGTTGCGGCGCGCGCTCGGCTACTGCCTGCAGCGGGCGGAGTTGACGCGTCGCCATCTGGCCGAGCTGACCGGCCATCACGAGTATGTGCAGTTTCTTGGACACGAACTGCGCACGCCGATCACTTCCGCGCTGGCCGCGCTCGAAATTCTCGCCGGCGAGGGCACGGTCGGCACGGAGCCGGGCAGGCGCGAGGCCGACTTCGTGAGCATCGCGCTGCGCAACCTGAAGCGCCTGCGGGAAACCCTGGAATGGACCGATGACTATCTCGACTCCCGCACGTCGGTGCTGGCTCCGCGGTGGCGCGAAGCGCGACTGGGCGAACTGGTCACCCAGGCGGTCGGTCTCGAAACGCCGCGGCCGGACATCTCGCTGGTTTTCGAGGCGGGCGCCGAATCGCTGCCGGTGGTCAGCGATGGTCACCTCCTGCGCGGTCTCCTGCAGCAGGTCTGCCGTACGCTGCGTTACCATGCCCCGGGCGCGCATGTCACACTGCGCATCAGCGCGCGCGTCGGGATTGACGAGGCCGCCCCCTGGCGCGGTGGTTCGCCGGCCGAATTCGTCGTCGCGCTGCATGTCAGCTGGCCGCCGGACAGCCGCGGGCCGGCTCAGGTCTGCCGCACCAGTCTCGTCGAGCCGGGCGAGGGGCCGCAGCAGGAACTTAGTCGTCTCGTTCGCCTGACCGTGTCGCGCGAAATCCTCGCCCTGTTCGGCGCGCGCCTGACCCTGCCCGCCCTCGAGGACGGCGCCCCCACGCTGCAGGTCGTTCTGCCTGCGGCGCCCCCCGGAGTGATCGCCGTATTCAGTTGCGTTTCCCGCCCCGCCGTCTGCGCTTGAAGAAGGCCGCCGGTGTCCCTATGCTGCCGGGGGAGGGGGCAGCGCCGTGGCCCAGCCTTTCGAGGGTCGCTTCCGACTTGCCGACCGTCTGGCCGACTGCGGGCGTCTGCCGCGCTATTGTGTCACCGGTGTGACGCTGGCGGAGCCGGCCGAGGCGATCGCCCTGAGCGAAACGGGTCGCTGGGCCGGTCTGTTGGAGACCGTCTGGCTGCGCGTCGCGCGCCTGGACGCACATCCCGCGGCGGCCTGTGTCCCGTTCGCGGCCGAGCAGGCCGGCGATACCCTGCTGCTGATCCATCCGGTCCTGCCTCCCGACGCCTGGGAGGACCACGCGCGTGGCCTGCCGGCGGACATCCTCCTTACCGGGATCGCCACGCTGGTGCGCTGGTTGCTCGCGGGGCTGGCCACCCAGGTCGGCTGCGGGAACCTGCGTCTTTCCGCGCTGCGCTCGTCATCTGACGGACCGCTCGCCTCGCCGGCGGCTTGGGCTGTGCCGCTGCCGCTGCTCGCGGTTCGCGGGCTGCCGGGGCGTCCGTGGCGGGGGCTGGTGGCCCGGGGATGGAGCGGCGAGGCGGTCCTCGACGCGGGACTGCTCTGCCATGACCTCGCCGGGCTGCTCGGGGAGCGACTCGCCGAGGGACTCCCGGACGGATCCCTGCGGGATGGGCCCACGGACCGATCCGTCCTGACGCGAGTGCGCGACGGGCTGGTCGCCTGCTCCGTCGAGGCGCGTGTCGGCGGAGAGGTCGGTCCGCTGGGCTCCGGACTGGCGGATCTGCTGGCGCTCGTCACCGGAGCGGACGCTCCGTCCCGCGTGCTGCGGAGCGCGCGGGCACCGGTGCGCGATAGCCTGACCGCTGCTCTGGCCGCGCTTGGCCGGAGGGAAGACGGGGCCTGCCTGTTCCTCGAAGGGGGAGTGGAGGAGGGGGTTGTCGACAGGATCGCCACGGCGCTCTCCGCCACCGCGGAATTGACCGTGGCCAGGGGATTGGTTTCCGAACAACCGGCGCCATGTCCACCGCGCGCGGGGCGACAAGGAGCCGAGGCGTGGCTGGTCGTATGCGACGACCAGGCCCAGCCGCCGACGGCGGCCCGACGCTGGCTCGCCGGGGTGCCCGCCGGTCGCCGGCGCCGCGTGCTCTGGCTGGGGACGGGGGAGGGGGCGCCGGCCGGCCATCTGCTGCGTCGCGACCTGACCGCTCGTTGGCGGCTGGCCCGGCTGGACGAACCGCTGTCCGGGGAGGCGAAGCCGTCGTCTCCGGAGTCTGCGGTGGCGCCTGGCCTGGCGCCGCTGATGGAACCGGGGGAGCGGGTGCTGCTCGGGATGGTCGCCGCGGCCGGCATCGATCTGCCGCTGCCGCTGTTGGGGCGCGCCTCCGGTCTGCAATCGCGCGAACTGGGCGTTGCGCTCGCGCCGCTGGTGGCGCGCGGCCAGCTGGTCTGGCGCGCGGTGCGGGCGAAATGGATGCGCGCGGAGAAGACCTGCACCGTGGCGGTCACGCCGGCCGGACTGGCCAGGGCCGCCGCGGACCTCGTTGATGTCGAACATCATCGCGGTTGTCTGGCGCTTCTCCTGCATCATCTGCCGCCCGGCCGTGGCGCTGATGATCGCTGGCTGCGTTTTCATCTGCTGGCAGCGGCCGGGAATTCCGCTGGTGCGGCACGGGAGTTGGCGGCCCTTCTCGCGATCCCGTCCGGTGCGCAGGACGATCATGCCACGGTGGCGGCCTGCGCCGCCGCGCTCGCCCCTGAGTTCCCCTGCCGGCTCGACCCGGTCCTGTTGATTCGCGCCTGCGGGCGGCTGGGGCGCGCCTGGGAGGAGCGCGGTCAACTCGGCGAGGCCCGCGCTGTCTACGAGCGGGGGCTGTCGCTCGCGACGGGGCTGGTCGACGGCCACACTGGTGAGGAAGAGGCCGAGGCGCTGGCGGAACTGGCGATCGCGTATGCCGACCTGCTGGACAAGCGGGGCGAGTTCACGGTCCTGAACGATCTGCTGCGGCGCGTGGTCGACGGCTGCGGCGGCAGCCTGCGGCCGCCGCTGGCGGCCCGGCTGCAGTTCGAAATCGCCTGGTCTCACCACCGGATGGGACGGCACGAGGTCGCGCTGGAGATTTGCCAGGCGTTGTTGCGCCAACTCGACATCGAAGAACGTTCGGCCGAGGCGGGGGACGTCCACAATCTGATCGGGCTTGTGCGCTATGAGAGCAGTCGCTACGAGGAAGCACGCATCAGTATCCAGAAGGGCCTCGTTCTGCGCGAACGCGCGGGTGACCCGGCCGCGGTGGCGCGCAGCTGCAACAATCTCGGCCTCGTGCATCGGGCGCTGGGCGATCTGGCCCGCGCAGAAGCCTGCCTGCAACGCAGTCTGGCCATCAAGAACACGGCAGGGGATCTGCCCGGCGTGGCGAGTTGTTTCCTTAACATGGCGTACATCGCACTCGACCAGGAGCGGTTCGAGTCGGCGCTCGAACGGGGTCGACAGGCGCTGGATATCAGCCGCGAGCAGGTGCTGCGGCAACTCGAGGCGGAAATCCTGCTCCTGCTGGGGGAGGTGGCGGAGGCACAGGGCCGGTTCGCCGAGGCCACCGGGGAGTATGCCGGCGCGCGCGTAATCGCCGAGGAGATAGGCGACGCCGATCAGTGCCTGGCGATCCTGCGCCACCAGGCGGGGCTCGCTCTGCGCGAAGGTGAGGCGACGCAGGCCTGGTCGACCTTCCGGGAAGCGGAGGCGCTCGCGCCGCGTGTGCCGTCGCAATTGCAGCGCGCGCTGTTGCGCCAGCTGGCGGGTGATCTGCACACTGCCGCCCACCGGCACGTGGAGGCTGCGACGGCCTACCAGGAGTGCGCCCACGCGCTCGTCGCGCTCCATAAGACAGAACTGCAGATCGGGGCGAAAACGCGCGCAGCCCTCGCCCTGGCCCGCGCCGGAGATCTGCAGCGCGCGCGGGACCTGTTCGGGGAATTGCGGCGAGGCACGCTGGACATGCGGCTTTCGGCCCTGCCTTCCGAGTTTCACGAGCTGGAAAAGCTGCTCGGCCAGACCGGCGGCGAGGATTCGGGGGCTACAGCGCATGCGGTCCTGCTGCGCGGCCTGCTCAACCTGCCCGCCCTGGAGGCGCAACGGCCCGGCTTTCCAGCCTGCGCGCGCCGCGTCGTCGAGCTCCTGCACGTCGCCGGTTCCTTCGCTGCCGTCGGGTTTGTGCATCTGGCGCCGACCGGGGAGGAACTCGGTCGCTGGGAGCAGGGGGATCCGTCCGGGGCGGAGGGCCTCACGTTCGTGGCGCGCGATGTCTGGCCGGACGGCGCGGAGATCGTGGGCACGGGGGTCCTGGCCGAAAATCCGGAGCGGCCCGGCCGGCGTGGGGCGATCAGTTCGGAAGAGGCTCGGGGGGCGTTGACTCTGGCGACTGTGGTTCTGGCCGCCTGCCGGGCCCGGATCGAGGAGGGGCGGCGACAGAGCGCCTCGCCCGTCTCCCCGGCGCCGGTCTTGCAGGCTGCCGCCTCCCTTCCGGGGGTGGCGTTTGTCGGCACGAGCGAGGCGCTGGCCGACCTGCGCCGGTTCGTCGACAAGGTGGCGAATCTCGATGTGCCCGTGCTTATCCTCGGCGAAAACGGCGCGGGCAAGGAGTTGGTCGCGCGGCTGATCCATTCGCGTGGCGCCCGCCAACGCCACGGCTTCGTCGCGGTAAATTGCGCCAGCATTCCCGCCACCCTGCTCGAGAGCACGTTGTTCGGGCACGAACGGGGCGCTTTTACCGACGCCGTGGCACGGCGGATCGGCGAATTCGAGCAGGCAGGCTCAGGCACGATCCTCCTCGATGAGATCGGCGAAATGCCGGCCCCGCTCCAGACGAAACTGTTGCGTGTCCTGCAGGAGAAGGAATTCCGCCGCGTCGGTGGCAGCGAGACGCTGCGCCTGCGTGCCCGCGTGCTGGCAGCCACGAATCTCGACATCGGGACCGCGGTGGCAGACGGCCGTTTTCGCGAGGATCTCTACTACCGCCTGGCGGTGTTGCCGGTGCGGGTGCCTCCGCTGCGCGAACGGCCGGAGGACATTCCGCCTCTTTTGCGCCATTTTCTCGAGATCTATGCCGCGGAATTTGGCGTCCCGGTCTGCGAAATCAGCGCCGAGGCGCTCGATGTGCTCGTGTCCGCCCCCTGGCGGGGCAATGTCCGGGAACTGCAGAATCTTGTCCGGCGGTTGCTCATCTTCGCCGAGGGGCGTCCCATCCGTCGCGGCGACCTGCCGGTCTCCCTGCAGCCGTCGGGCGCTGAGCCGCCGGGTGTTGGCGAGGATCTGGCGGAGATCGTGGCGCGGCTGGTCCGGGTACGCAACCTGGGCGTGGCCAGCCCGTTGCTGCCGAGACTGCAGGGCATGCTGGCCCGGCAAATGGTGGCGTGTTGCGCCAGCAAGGCGGAAGCTGCGCGACGCCTCGGTATCACCGCGCCGACGCTCTACGAATGGCTGCGTAGGGAGGGCGCGCCGGAGGCGGGGCGTCCGCGCCGGCAGCAGAGGGCGGAAGGTTGATCAGGGCTTGCTCCGGACGAAGGTCGATCGTAGAATGCACCCGGGGAAAGCACGTTCTCTGGCCGAGGAGGTCAGTGATGTCCATGCGTGCCTGCAGCTCCGCGCTCCTGTTGTCTTTGCTGCTGATGGTCGGTCATGGCGAGGCTCACGCCGCCCTGTCCGCCGACATGGTGACGCTCGCCCCCGGCACGACCGCGGTGCGGCTTGGCGAGGCCGTTTTCGTGGTGTCGACAGATCGCACGATCTCGCTGTCCCTGGCATTCGTTACCGGGGATATGCTCGATGGGCTGGTCGTGCTTCGCGATTCATCGCCGGCGCTGGTGCAGATTCTCTGGCGAAACACCGGCGTTATGGTTTTTTCCGGCCCCGTGGCGCAAGTCAGGGCAGTTCGCTGCCACGCCCCCGTGAAGTCCCTCTCGGTCGAGGACAGCGGGCACACCGAGAAGTGACTGTATCGGGGAATTCGGCCTGCCCTTTCCGCGGACAAATATTTTAGAGCACTAAAATTTCTTTACACACAACCTCGCCTCCGTTGGAGCGCAGGCCGCGCGCCATGTATTTAAGTACATGAATGAAAGCAGTTTAGTCGTTTCGCCAGCCCCGCCATTTCAGGTACGCGAATTGCTAATTTTTTGTCAGATGGCGGACACCCGATACCGCCGGCAGGGTGCGGAAGCGTGTCACGAGGGATATCCGCATTCGCCGGCGGCAGCAGACAACGATTCCCCCACGTGTGGATGGATGGGCGGGCCGGTCACTCACTCCGGCCCGCCTCGTTGTGTGCGAGGACGCGGACGGTGTGGACAGCCGCGCCCGGACGGTGCTAGCGTCCCCCGCACCATTGCGAACCGGGGCGTGATCCGGAAGCGGTCCGTGCCCCAGGGGGAGACCGCTTGAGTCCGGATCGTTGTTCGATTCTCGTCTGTGACGACAACCTCGACCACCTCGCGCTCCTCAAGCGGGAGCTTGAGCGCCACTCACCGACGTTCCAGGTTACGACCGTCTCGAGCGCCCAGGTTTTCCGTCAGGAACTGGCGAGTGCCTCCCCTGATGTGGTGATCATCGACGACCTGCTGCGCGAAGTGAACGGCCTGGACCTGTTGCGCGAAGTGATCGCGCAGCACCCCGACACGGTGGCGATCATGATCACCGGCGCGGGGAACGAGGATGTCGCGGTGCAGGCGCTCAAGTCGGGCGCCGGTGACTGCGTAATCAAATCGAGCGGAAGCTTCGCCCTGGTGCCTTTGGTCGTGGCGCGGGCCCTGGAGCGCAAGGCTTTGCTCGCGAGCAGGATCGCGCTGGAGGGGGGGGGCGGACGGGCCTCCCGGCTCCACGTGCTCGGTACGCTCGCTCTGGGCGTGGCCCATGATCTGAACGGTCTGCTGGGGGCGATTCTGGGGCGCGCGGAATCGTTGCGCCAGAAGGCCGGTGTGGATTCCGCGCGGGAGTTGGGGGTCATCGAATCTGCGGCCCGTGACGCTGCTGACATCGTTGGCCGCGTGCTCGACTTCGCCGCCGGTCGTTCGTCGCCGCCGTCCGTAGCCGTGCCGCTCGCGGCCGCGGTGCGCGATTGCCTCGAGTTCACGCGTGCACGCTGGGAAGCCGACGCTCGGCGGCGCGGGGTCGCCTATCAGCTCGCTTTGGATCTGCCCGAGGATCTGGAGATCGCAGCGCAGCCCGCCGCGGTGCGCGAGGTGATCACGAACCTGATCGTCAATGCACTCGAGGCGATGCCGGAAGGGGGCACGCTGTCCGTGCGAGCCCGGCACGACGAACGCCAGGCCCATCTGTTCGTGCAGGACACCGGCGTGGGGATGACCCGCGCGCAGATCGACGGGCTGTTCGACGCCTGTCGCGGCTCGGAAAAGCCGGGTGGTCACGGCATCGGTCTGGCCACCTGCCGGGCTCTTCTGGAGGGGATGGGAGGGAGCATCCGGGTCGAAAGCGAGCTGGATGTCGGTACGACCTGCGAGGTCGTGATGCCGCTGCGCGCCGCGACGCCGCCCGCGTCGGCCGGGGCGGAGGTGTCTCCGGCCGCGCCCTCCTCCGCCGGGATACGGGTGCTGGTCGTGGACAATGAACCGCGCGTGGCGGAGCTCCTGGCGGATGTTCTGGTAGCGGATGGCCGGCGCGTCATGGTCGCTTTCAGCGGCGAAGAGGCGATGAGCAAGTTCGAGCCGGGCGGCTTCGATGTGATCTTCTGCGACCTCTCCCTGCCCGGCATGTCGGGGCTCGAGATGGCGCGCGCCGCACGGGCTCTCGATCCCGTGGTCGCCACGATTCTGGTCACCGGCTGGGGCGGGGAAAGGGAGCTCGCGGGCACGGCCGGAGCGGCCATCGACCTGACCGCGCTCAAGCCGCTCGACGTTGCGGCGATCCGCTCGTTAGCCGAGGAGGGGGCCAGTGTCGCTTCCGCGCGCCGGGGCGGCAATGCACTGTACTGATCGCACATTCTAATCATCCGACAACCCACGGTTCTGGCGGTGGTTTTTCCCGTTGACAGTATCCTCGGTCGCCTTGACAACTACCCATCTTTGGATTATTCATAAAAGACGATTTTCGTATTCAGAATCAGACGGGCCACCTCGCATCAGGCCCAGTAGGGTGGTTTCAAGCCTCGGAGGTGTCAAATGGAAGCGGAAATGACGAAGGAAATGGATGACCAGGCGATCCGGCAGAAAGAAAAGGCTTTCCAGGATTACATTCAGACAAAAGGTCTGAAGACCACACGTCAGCGCAATACGATTGTTGGTGTCTTCTTCCGCCTGCACGGGCACATCTCCGTGGAGGAACTCCTGCGCGAGGTCAAGAAGGTCAACCCGAAGATCGGGTACGCGACGGTCTACCGGACGCTGCATCTGCTGACGGCGAGCGCACTGGTCGAAGAGCGGCGATTTGGCGACGGACTGGCGCGTTACGAGGGACGTTCGGAAGTGGAGCATCACGATCACATGATCTGTCTGGATTGCGGCCAGATTTCCGAGTTCTTCAATCCCCACATCGAGGCGCTTCAGGAGAAGCTGGCCCACGACCACAAATTCAAAATCTATCGCCACCGTCTCGAGCTTTACGGCTCCTGTGAGGACGCCGAATCGTGCCAGCGCCGGCGCCGGAAGGTCGGCGACTAGAGCACGACGCGACGGGTGGTTCCCGACCCGGAAGCGAGCGCTCGGAATATGGACACCGCCACCGCGGGCGTGGCCGGGGATGTGCTGCTGCTCGTCGGCAACCCGAACGTCGGCAAAAGCGCCCTCTTCAGCCACCTGACAGGCAAGTACGTCACCGTTTCGAACTACCCCGGCACGACCGTCGATCTGACGCGCGGCCGCCACCGGGGCGACGGGCGCGAATACGAAGTCGTCGATACGCCGGGCGTCTACTCACTGCACCCGCAGTCCGAGGATGAACTGGTCACTCGCGACCTGCTGCTCGCCAACCCTCACGCCACCGTGATCCTGGTCCTGGACGCCAAGAACCTGGCGCGGGGACTCCTGCTCGCCCAGCAGCTCGGGGAGTTGGGCACGCCGTTCTGCGTGGCGCTCAACATGGCCGACGAGGCGCTCAGCCAGGGTCTGCGGATCGACGAGACCGCTCTGGCGGAAGCGCTCGGCGTGCCGGTCGTGTCGACCGTCGCCACGTCCGGACGCGGGGTCGATGCCCTGGCCCTCGTGATTGCGGAGGCCCGGGTGGGGCTTTTCCGCGGCGTCTTCCGGGGAGAAATCGAAACCGCCCTTTCCGGCCTCGCCGCGGTGTTGACGGAGGCCGCCGGGGCGTCGTCCGCCCGGCTGCTGGCGCTGGCGGCGCTGCAGGAACCGGCCTCGCTGCCGGCGTCCCTGCGCGCGGCGCTCGGCCCGGAGGGGTTCGCGCGTATCGAGGCGATTGCCGGTCCGGTGCGACGGCTCTACAACGTTCCTTTGGCGAGCGCACTCACCGCCACGCGGCTGGGCGAGGTCGGCGCTTTGGTGCGGCGGGTCCAGAACCGCCCGGCGGGGGGACCGGGCGGTCTGGCCTCGCGTCTGGGCACGATCGCCGTGCATCCGGTGGGCGGCCTGTTCGCCGCCCTGGGCGTGCTGCTCGCCGTCTACGGATTCGTGGGGATGTTCGGGGCCGGCCTGCTCGTAGGCTGGCTGGAGAACGGGCTGTTCGGTCACCTGCTCAATCCCCTGCTCACCGCTGCCGTGGTCCGCTGCGTGCCGTGGACGCCGCTGCGGGATTTTTTCGTGGGCGAGTACGGGTTGTTCACCATGGCGCTCACCTACAGCCTGGCGATCATTTTGCCGGTCGTCGGCACCTTCTTCATCGCGTTCGGTGTGCTGGAGGACTCGGGGTACATGCCGCGCCTGGCGGTGATGGCCAACCGTTTCTTCCGCCGCATGGGTCTTCACGGCAAGGCGGTCCTGCCGATGATCCTGGGCCTCGGCTGCGACACGATGGCCACTCTCACCGCGCGCATCATGGAGACCCGCAAGGAGCGCATCCTCGTCACCCTGCTGCTTGCCCTCGGGGTGCCGTGCTCCGCGCAACTCGGCGTGATCCTCGGCATGCTCGGCACGGTGTCGTTCGGCGGCGTGCTGATCTGGGTGGGGGTCGTGACGATGGTCATGCTGACCACCGGCGCCGTGGCTGCGCGTGTGCTGCCGGGGGCCGGCAGCGATTTCATTCTCGAGCTGCCGCCGATGAGGGTGCCCGGAATCCGCAACATCCTGATCAAGACCGGCGCGCGCCTCGAGTGGTACCTGAAGGAAGCGGTGCCGCTCTTCGTGCTGGGCACGATCCTGCTGTTCGCGCTCGATCGTCTGCACGTGCTGGTCTCGATCCGCAACGTGTCGGCGCCGGTCGTGCAGGCGCTGCTCGGTCTGCCGGAGCGGGCCACCGATGCGTTTCTCATCGGCTTCCTGCGCCGCGACTACGGTGCGGCGGGACTGTTCGATCTGCAGCGGCAGGGGCTGATGGACGGCCGGCAGGTCGTGGTAAGTCTCGTGGTCATCACCCTGTTCGTGCCGTGCATCGCGAATTTCTTAGTGATGATCAAGGAGCGCGGCCTGCGCACGGCGCTGGCCATCGCGGGCGTGATCGTGGTGATCGCCCTGGGTGTCGGCGGTGCGCTGAACTGGTCCCTGCGCCTGTTGGGGGTCGAGCCTTGACATCGCCGGGAGACGCATCGACCATCCGGTGTCCGTTGTGCGGCTACTGCTTCGCCCTGAGTGACCTGTCCTGTCACGCGCACTGTCCGCTCAGCCGCGGTTGCCGGGTCATCTGCTGCCCGCACTGTTCACTCAGTTTTCTCGGTCCGCGGCGACCGGCGGTTCCGGCGCCCCGGCGGGAAGGACTCTGGCACCGGTTATGGAAATGACCCACCGCGAAGCCCTGGAGGATCTGCTGGAGGCGGTCTGGCTCCGTCGGGAGGTGGGGCGTACGTTCGCCCTGGCGCGCCATACGGTCCGTCCGGAGAGCCCCGACCTGGCCGAGGTCGCGCGGAGGCTGGCGGACGAGGGCCTGCTGGCCGTGGATGAGGGGAAGGTCACGCTCACTGCGGCGGGTGAGGCGCTGGCGGAGTCCGTGGTGCGGCGTCACCGGCTTGCCGAGCGGCTCTACACGGATCTCCTGCAGGGCAACGAGGCGGGCCAGCAGTCTTTCGCCTGTCGCTTCGAGCACATCCTGAGCGAGGAGGTGACCGTGGCGGTCTGCACGCTGCTCGGCCATCCGCCCACCTGTCCGCACGGCCACCGGATCCCGCCGGGCGACTGTTGCCGGCGGGCGGCGCGCGAGGTGCGGCCGGTCGTGCGTCCGCTCAGCGAATTCCCGCCCGGTGCGTCGGTGCGTATCGTTTTCCTGACGCCGAGCTTCCATCAGCGTCTCGACCGCCTGAGCAGTTTCGGCGTGCTGCCGGGAGCGGTCGTGCGTCTCCATCAGAAGCACCCGGCCTGCGTGCTGCGCGTGGGCGCGACGGAGGTGGCTCTTGAGCGGGAAGTGGCGGGAGAGATCTATGCCATCGGCGTCGACTGATCCGTCGCGGCCGCCCGCTCCGGATGGGGACGAGAGCTGGCTGCGCATCGCCGTCGACCGCGCGGCGCTGCGGCACAACGCCGCGCTGTTCCGCGCTCTGGCGCCGCCGCCCGTGCGTCTGCTGGCCGTGGTCAAGGCGGACGGCTACGGCCACGGTATCGTCATCGCCGCGCGCGCGTTTCTGGACGGCGGCGCCGACCTGCTCGGCGTGCACGCCGTGGCTGAGGCGCAGGCCCTGCGCGCCGCCGGCCTGCAGGCACCGATCCTGATCCTCGGTCCGCTGCCCGGACCGGGGGTGGCGCGGGCGCGGAGACTCGGCTGTGAGATCACGATCGGCTCGCTGGCGGGACTGGACGCCGCGGTGGCGGCCGGGTCGCCGGGGGACGATCCGCTGCCGGTCCACCTGAAGGTGGAGACCGGCGTGAACCGGCAGGGAATCGTGGAGGGTGAACTCGATGCCGCCCTGGCGCGTCTGGCCGGCGCGCCGGGCCTGCGGCTGAGCGGGCTGAGCAGCCACTTCGCCGACATCGAAGACACCACTGATCACGCGTTCGCCAGCGCGCAGATGGCGCGCTTCGAGGCGTGGCGGGCGGCGCTCGCGGCGCGCGGTCACGGCGACCTGGAACACCACATGTCGTGCAGCGCGGCGGCCATCCTGTGGCCCGAGTCGCACCGGGCGCTGGTGCGGGTCGGGGTGTCGGCGTACGGGATCTGGCCCTCTCGGGAGAGCCGGGTGTCGGCGCGCGTCGCCGGCCGCGGCGAACTGGCGCTGCGGTCCGCGCTGACCTGGACCTGCGGCGTCTCCCAGGTCCGCACGGTGCCGGCGGGCGAGACCGTGGGCTACGGGCGTGCCTGGAAGGCGCCGGTGGAGAGCCGCATCGCCCTGCTGCCGGTCGGCTACGCGGACGGCTGGCCACGCGCCCTCTCCAGCCGGGCGCATGTCCTGCTGCGCGGCGAGCGGGCGCCGCTGCGCGGCCGGATCTGCATGAACCTCTGCATGGCGGATGTGACCCACATCCCCGGCGTGACGGCGGGCGATCGCGCCGTGCTGCTCGGGCGTCAGGGCGAGGAAACCATCAGCGCGGAAATGCTGGCCGAATGGCTCGGCACCATTCCGTACGAGGTGCTGACGTTGCCCGGGGCTTCCTGGGTGAGGACGGCGGTCTGAAGGAGGCATCGTGCTCGACGGGATTCGCGGTTTCTTCTCCGCGCATGTGGCCCCGGCGGCGCCGGGGGTTCAGGGGGCGTCCGAGCGCCGGATCGAGGTCGCCGTCTGCGTCCTGCTGCTGGAGGCGGCGCATGCCGACGCGGATTTCTCGGCTGCGGAGCGGGAACTCATCGGCACGTTGCTCGGCGAGCGCTTCAGCCTGGCCGGCCCGGAGGTGCGCGAACTGATGACGCTGGCGGAAGCGGAACGCGCCCGCAGCACGGACCTGTACGGATTCACGCGCCTGATTGCGCAGACCTACGACGATGCGGGCAAGCTCACGCTGCTCGAGTTGCTCTGGCGGGTGATCTACAGCGATGAGCGTCTGGAAGCCCATGAGGATGCATTGATGCACAAGCTGGCTCACCTGCTCGGCCTGCACCACGCTGACCTGATCGCCCTGAAGCTCCGCGTCAAGGAGAGCCGGGGAGCACGCGGCGCCCCCGAGGCGATGCCCGGGGATTGAGTGACGACAGCGTGACGCTCGCTGTACCCCAGGCGGTCGCGCTGCTGCTCCAGGTACACTGTCGGCTGCATATCCAAACATCAATAGAGGCGCAAAGCCATATCAAGCAGCTGATTATGGCGTGGGGAATTGCTGGCATCCGGACTGCATGCAGTCCGCGCTGGCGATGCAGCCGCCGTTTTCCGGCGACACCACTATGGAACGATCCTGACGCGGAGGTTGATACATGAAGCTGCGGACCCCGATGCTGCTGACCGGGCTGGTTCTGGTCGCTGCGCTTGGCCTGGCCGGTTGCGGCGCGGACCAGGCCACGACCACGGCCACCGACGGCACGACTGACGATTATGCCGCCCTGGATCTGGACGCCGAATTCGGCGGTCTCACCGCGACCGACGAGGCCGCGGCGTTCGGCGACATCGCCCTGGAGCAGGCGGTCATGGCGGAGATGGACGAAGTGGCGGCCGACCCCCTTGCTGCTGATCCGCAGGTGGCACAGCTCGAGGCGCTGGCCGTCGCCACCGGGGATGCCGCGATGGCCCCGCGGCCGCGCGTCACGTTCCTGCGCGTCGTGTGGGGTGTGCTGGACGCCCCCCCCGACACGCTTGGCACGCTGGATGAAGGGCCGGACCGGGTCGACTGGTCCGGTCGGATCCAGGTGGACCGCGGTCTGGTGATCGTGCGGCGCGTGATCAGTTTCGAGCGGCCCCGCGATTATCTGCTGCCCCGTCTTGACCGGCGCACCGTGGGTTGGGTATCGCACACCGGTCCGCGCAGCGACGGCCTCCTGATCGAGATCCTCGAGCCGCCGGTCCTGCCCGATTCCACGGGCGCCCTGCCGCCGCCTAACCGGCTGCGGTTCCGGACGGCTCCCTACGGCGCGGAATTCATCGTCGAGGAGCTCGTTGGTCTCGACGCCACCTTCCCGGTCCTGCCGGAGGGAAATGCCATCCACTTCACCGGCTTCCGCCCCGACATCTGTCCGCGGGGCTTCCTGGCCGGTTTCTGGCAGTCCCACGGCGACTCGGCGGGGTCGTTCCGCGGCCGCTGGCTCGGCCTGCAGGGGCGCAGCGACGGTTTCCTGCGTGGCGGCTACGGCTATGACAGCGAGGGGCGCCGCGTTATGGCGGGCAAGTGGATCAGCACGGCCGGGCAGTTCCGCGGCCTGTTGCGCGGAACCTGGGAGCCGCTGCCCGTGCCAGGGCATGGGCGGTTTTTCGGCCAATGGGTGAACGCGGCCGGCACGGTGGATGGCGAATTTGGCGGCGAGTTCCTGGCCGCGCCGGAACGCCCGGGAGGTTTCTTCGCGGGTCGCTGGGGGACGCTCTGTCCCGGCGGGGATGTCCTGCCGGAGTAACCACGGCAGTCGTGAGGGCGACATCCGGGAGGCGGCCCGACCGGGCCGCCTCCCGGCGTGAGGGCGGGGTCAGTCCCGCTCGATCTCCAGCAGCCCCGCGTGCACCAGCGGATGCACGACGAGCCGGTGGCGCGCCTCGATCACGAGGTCGACGCGTCCGCCGATCGAACCCTCCCCTCTGATCTCGTAGTCGTGGGCCGGCGAGTAGGCCTCGATTCCCTTCGCGTCGGGATCGATCGTTTCGACCGGCTCACCCCCCTCGAGTACCAAACCGGCCGGCAGTCCCTTCAGCAGCGCCTGGATCTCCTCGCCGTAGCGTCGCGCGAAAGCCTGATAGCGGAAGTGGATGCGGGCGGCGCGCACACGGCCCTCATCCGCCAGGCGCAGGCCTGCCTCGCTTTCCAGACGCGTGCGTACCGCGACGAGCCGGTCGCGCGTGGTCTGGTCCACGATGGCGCGGCATTCGTGGGGGGACAGGCCGACCATGCCGCGCAGGCGATCGCCGAGCGAGCGTCCGGCGGGCGCCTGCTCCGGGGGGAACTCCAGGTAGCCGGCGTGCCCGGCGCCCATGAGCAGTCCGCACAGGAAGCCCCGCCCCGCCTCGGGCATTCCCTCGATCACCACTTCGAAAAAGACCGGCGCGGACGTTGGGTTTTTGGCGGTCATCAGCGCGACTCCTTAACGGAAGAAGAGCAGGGTGATGACGATGAACGTCGGGATCAGGAACGGAATCGAATAGCGGAACATGTAGCCGAAGAAACTCGGCATCGGCACACCCGCCTCTTCCGCGATCGACTTCACCATGAAGTTGGGCGCATTGCCGATGTAGGTGTTGGCGCCCATGAACACCGCCCCGGCCGAGATGGCGGTGAGGTCGCGGATAAAATCGGGGTTGGCAGCGACGCCCGCCACGTGTCCGAGCATGCCCGGCACCGCGGATTCCGGCACGCCGAGGCTGCCGAGGGCCGTGTTGAAGAAGGTCAGATAGGTGGGGGCGTTGTCGAGGAAGCTCGACAGTCCGCCCGAGACCCAGAAGTAGTGCACCGGTTCGCGGACGGCGCGGATCAGCCCCGCCATGGCGCCGTGCACGCCGGCCTGCAGTATCTCGAGGGCCGGAATGATCGTAATGAAGATGCCGGCGAACAAAATCGCCACCTCGCGGATCGGCCCCCAGGAGAATTCGTTGCGCGCGCGCAAGGTCTTCGCGGTTGTCAGGAGCGACAACCAGCCCATGAGCAGCAGGAAGACGTCGCGCACGAGATTCTGGCGTTCGATCACGACGTGCCCGTAGACATGCTGCGGCCCCAGCTTGACGGAACCGGAAAACAGCACACCGGCCATGACGCCGAGCAGGAAAAGCAGATTGTGCAGTCCCTCGATGCGCACCCGGCCCGCGCCCAAAGCGATCTCGGGTGGGCGCGCGGTCTCCCGCCGGAAGGCGTGCTGGTCGATCAAATAGAAGAGCGCGAGCAGGATGACCGTCGCCGTGGCGGCCTCCCGCAGCAACGCCGTGGTGACCCAGAAGAACGGCACCCCGTGCAGGAAGCCGAGGAACAACGGCGGATCGCCCAGCGGCGTCAGGGAACCGCCGATGTTGGCGACCAGGAAGATGAAGAACGCCACCACGTGAACCTGGCTGCTCCGCCACGCATTCGCGCGCAGCAGCGGGCGGATCATGACCATGGCGGCGCCGGTGGTGCCGATCCAGGAGGCGAGGAGCGTCCCGATCAACAGCAGCAGCGTGTTGAGCGCCGGCGAGCCGCGCAAAGCTCCGCCCACGTAGATTCCGCCGGCGATCGTGAACAGCGCCCACAGCAGGATGATGAACGGGATGTAGTCGATGACCGCGATATGGATGATCTTCTGCAGCCCCTCGTTGCCGTACACCGCCAGGAACGGGACCGCCATGAGCAGCGCCCAGGCGGCCGACACCTTCGGGAAGTGATGGTGCCAGAAGCGGGGCGCCAACAGCGGGAAGAGGGCGATCGAGAGGAGAATCCCGGCGAACGGGAGGGTGCTCCAGAGCGGCAGACGCTCGCCGAACCCGGCCTGATGGACGGCGGCGCCGGTCTCCGCCCCGACGTTCCCGGCGGTTCCGGAAGCGGGAACCGACGCCATGGCGGTGATCCCGGACATCAGCAGCAGGGCCAGGAAAAGGAGCGCGGCGGTCCGCGGGGGCACCGACCGTCGCGGCGGCGGAAATACGGATCTCATGGGCGCCTCCGGGAAACGCGTGAGACAGCGCGGAAAAAGCCGGCGTCACGCGGACGCCGAGGTTCAGGCAGCGGTCGAATCGGAAGTTGAAAACGGCCTGAACGTAGGGTAGCTTCCCGGCGCTGTCAATGATCGCCCGGCCTGGCGCGGGTGGGTTCGCGCTCCGATCGGTCCCGCCGTGAGAATCGCTTTTCTCAGTTCCCAGCACGGCTATTACGGCGGCGAGGTGCATTTGCTGCAACTCGCGCGGGGGCTGGCGCTGCGTGGCCACGAGGTGGCCTGCTGCGTGCCGCCCGGCAGCGGCCTGGCGGTCCGGTTGGCCGACACCGGTCTCGACGTGACCACCGTGCGGCTCGTGGATTGGTTCGAGCCGGTCGGGGCCGCGCGCTCGGTCGCCTGGCTGCGCCGTCTGCGGCCGGACATCCTGCACACGCACTGTCCCCGCGACCACTACCTGGCGGCGATGGCCACGCGCGGCCTCCCGACCCGCAACGTCGGCACGCGCCACGAATTGCTGCCGATCGGGGCGGCGCGGTTCAAGCGGCCGTTCTTCCGCCGGTTCGCCGCGATGATCGCCGTTTCGGAGGCGGTACGCACGGTCTTCGTGGCCTCGCGCGTCATGGATCCGGAGCGCGTGGTGACGGTTCGCAACGGCGTCGACACCGACCGCTTGATGCCGGTCCGCGGTAGTCTGCGGAGGGCGGCCGGTCTCGACGAGGATGACGTGCCGGTCGTTGGCTACGTCGGGCGCCTCTCGCCCGGCAAGGGGCTGGATACGCTGATCGAGGCGATGGCGTTGTTGCGCCGCAACGGGGGACCTCGGGCGCGGCTCTTCATCGTGGGCGACGATCCGAGCCGCGACGGTGCCTACGGCGGCGCGCTGCGCCGCCGCGCCGCACAACGCGGCCTGGGCGAATCCGCGCACTTCTTCGGATGGGTGGAGGATGCCGCGGCCGCCGCCGCCGATTTTGACCTGCTCGTCGTGCCGTCGCGCGCGGAACCGTGCGGCCTCGTCACGCTCGAAGGGATGGTCCACGGCCATGCGATCATCGCCACCGCCGCCGGCGGCACAACGGAACTGATTCGCGACGGCAGGGAGGGGCTGCTCGTACCGCCGGGCGATCCGGCGGCGCTGGCGGCACGGCTGGCGCGCCTGCTCGGCGATCCGGAGCTGCGCGCGCGCCTCGGCGCGTCGGCGCGTCGGCGCGTGACGGGGCAGTTTCCGCTGTCGAGGATGCTCGACGGTGTGGAGGGTGTGTACCGGCGCGTGGGCGAAGCCGGAGCGGCCGCGCGGGGCGTTGATCACGACGGCGGACAGGGCGAAGGGGCTTTGGAGTTTTGATATCCAACGCTCGTGCTGGGCTTTGACTCTCCGACCGGTGCGTGCTACAATCCAACTAATCGGCCATTTCAATATTCGATCATCCACTTTCCAAGCCCTCGCCAGGAGCCGGGAATGTCTCGTTGGAGACCATTCCTATGGCTGGGGTTGTTTCTGGCGCTCACCACGCAGTCGCCGGGGTGCGGCCGAAAGGCTCCCGTCTTCGCGCCCCCGCCGACGCAGGAGTGGGGCTTCCTGGGCGTGACCTCCACGCCGTCGGGCGCGGCGATCGCGCTCGACGGGCTGGACACCGGACGGGTAACCCCGGACACCCTCGAGACAATCGTCATTGGGCCGCACGTGGTGCGGGTGCGGCTGGACGGCTACGTTGCCGAGCCGGAATCGCTGGTGGTCGAGGTGACGGCCCCGCTCATGGCGAGCGCCGCGTTCACGCTGTCCGAGCAGCAGCAGGCTCCGCTCAAGGTGGCCCTGCTGGAGGGGTTCTCGAACGTCGATTGCCTCGGCTGCCCGGAACTCGCCGCCACACTCGCGGCGGTCATGGCCGAGCCGGGACACGGCAGCGATCGCCTGCTGCTGATCAAGTACGCGACGAACTGGCCCAATTACCTCGACCCGCACTATCAGACCAACCCGCAGGACAATACCGCCCGCCTGACGTTCTACCAGAGCGACATCATGGGCATCCCCACGCTGTTCGCCGACGGCGCGCTGGTGGGCGTCTCGGGCCAGGCGACCGCGGCGGCGGAACTGTCGACGCTCGTGGACGAGCTGCTGGCGGCCGATCCCGGTTTCGCCATCGCCGTGACCGCCACCATCGCCGGGTCGGGTGTCGCGGCGGAGGCGGTGCTCACTGCCGTGCGTGCCGTCTCGCACCCGGGGGCCGTGCTGCATCTCGCGTTGTTGGAGAATCCCGTCGTCTACGCCGCTGCGCCCGGCAGCCAGGGGGAGACCGAGTTCCACTGGATCATGCGCGACTTCGTCACCCTTGCCGAATCGCCTCTGCCTCTGGCTGCGGATGAGCCGCGGGAGATGTCGGGCAACCTGGCCGTGCCGGCCGTCTGTCTCTCCGCGCACCTCGCCGTGATAGCGTTCGTCCAGGATTCCGCCACACGCGAGATTCTTCAGGCGGGCCTGGCGCCTGTCGTTTCGGCTGTTCCCTTATCGTCGTCGTCTCCGCAATCAGTCCTCGCCACATCCCGGATTTTCAACGGAAGAAGTGGGCCATGATCAAATCGAGAACATCGATCATCCTGGGCCTCGTGGCCTGCTGCCTGACGGCCTCGACCGCGCTGGCCGTGCCACGGGTGATGCTCGTCGAGGGATTCACCAACGTCGGCTGCCCCTACTGCCCCGACGCCAACGCGGCCACGCACGAATTCCTCGCGGACTACGGTCCGTCCATGGCGATCGGCGTGTCGTACCACGTCTCGTGGCCGGACAGCGGCGATCCATTCTACACGCTGGCAAATGCGGATTCTTCCATCTACTTCCGCAGGGTGTACTACGGGGTCAACTCGGTCCCCTCGCTCTTCTCGGACGGCACTTCGACGGTGACCGGCAGCGTGGCGGCCCTGGAAGGGGCGGCGACCACGCGCCTGACCACCGAATCACCGATCACGGTCGCCGTGGAGCAGGTGATCGAGGGCGGGATGGTCACCGTCACCGCGACGGTCACCGCGGTCGATGCGGTCCCGCTCGGCGATCTGGCGCTGCGCATCGCCCTGACCGAAACCGAGATCCACTACGCCGTGGCGCCCGGCTCGAACGGCCAGACCGATTTCTACGACACGATGCGCGACATGCTGCCTGACGCGCGCGGCACGAAGTTCACGATCGGCCTGGGCGAGACCCGGGTCTTCGTCCAGAGCACGCCGGTCAACGTGGCCTGGAACCTGGCCAACATCCGCGCCGTGGTCTGGGTGCAGGACGACCTCACGAGAGAGGTGCTGCAGGCGGGCAGCACGGCGCCCAGGCCGGACTACACCTTCTTCTACGGCCCCCGCAAGAGCATCGACGTGGTCAATATCGGCACGCTGTGCAGCTACGAGTCCATCCTTGCGAACTACGGCAATCTGTCCGATGCCTATGACGTCACCATCACGCCCGACCTGCCGGCCGGCTGGAGCGGCTCGGTCTGCATCGGCACGACCTGCTATCCGCCCTGGATCACCAGCTTCGTCACCAGCGCTGCTCCGGAAACCCAGAAAATCATCCAGGTGGACATCCAGCCGTTGCTGACGGCCGGCAGCGGCACGATGACGCTTACCGCCACCAGTCGCGGCGATCCCACGAAGACCTGGACCCGCGTGTTCAAGATGATTTCCGGCGGCGTGCCGATCCTGTGCATGGACAGCGACGGCGGCTACGATTACGAAACCTACTATAACGCGGCGCTCGATGCGGCCGGTCATCCCTACGCCACCTGGGATCGGCTGCTCAACGGCGCTCCCAGTGCCGCCCAGCTCGATCATTTCGCCATCGTGATCTGGAACGGGGGACTCGCGTATCCGCCCGTCACGACCACCGACAGGACCGCGCTCGCCACGTACCTTGACAACGGCGGCCGCCTGTTCATCAGCGGCCAGGACATCGGGTGGTCGCTGTGCGATCCCGCCAGCTCGGACTACAGCGCCGAGTCGATGGCGTGGTACAACGCCTACCTCGGCGCGGATTATCTCAGCGACGGCATCAACGACCTGTCCCTGAGCGGCGTGGCGGGAGATCCGATCACCGACGGGCTGGTGTTCAACCTGAACGGCGGCACCAGCGCCGACAATCAGGACTGGCCGAGCGAGATCCAGCCGCGGACGGGCGCGGTCGGCTGCGTGGTCTACAGTCCCAACCGTGAGGCCGCAGTCCGCTACGCGCACGGACCGTTCCGCGTGGTGTACCTGGCGTACGGGTTCGAGGGAATGGACACGGAGTCGAGCCGGTTCACCCTCATGTCCCGCAGCCTCGACTGGCTCGGCATCCAGTTGGTCGGCGTGCCGGGCGAGACGCCGCCGGTGCTGGCCCTGGAGCCGACGGTCGCGCCCAATCCGTTCAACCCCGCCACTGAGATCGCCTTCACCGTGGGCAGCCCAGTGCCGGTACCGGTGAAGGTGGCGATCTACGACGTGCGCGGACGGCTCGTGCGCGAGATCTATGACGGCCCGGTCGCGCCGGGAAAATGCACGCTGGCCTGGGACGGCTGTACCGCAACGGGCGCCCAGGCGGCCAGCGGGGTCTACCTGGCTCGCGTGCGGGTGGCGGACGAGGAGCGCGTCCTCAAACTGGCCCTGACCAAGTGACGCGTCACAGGGAGGTGCCGATCTTGTTCTGGCAAGTGCCGGGGCCGCGCTGCGCGCGGCGGGTCGCAGCGGCGACCGCGGTCCTGGTCCTGGCGACACTCATGTCGTGGGGGCCGACGGCTCCGTCGGTCGTCGTCGCGGGCCCGTCGGCCGGGCCAGCCGTCCCCGACTGGACGCTGCGCACGGCGGACGGCCGGGAGATCAGTCTGCACGGGGCCCTCGCGCAGGGCCCCGTGCTCCTCTCCTTCTGGGCCCTCTGGTGCAATCCCTGCCTGCACGAGTTGCCCCATCTCGACGCGCTCGCGCGCGACACCGCGGGTCGTCTGACGGTCCTGGCCGTCAACCAGGACGGTCCCCGGAGCGTGGCGCGTGTCCGCCCCTATCTGCAGTCGAAGAAGTTTGGCCTCACGGTGCCCCTCGACACTTCGGGCGATGTGGCGCGCAGGATGCAGGTGGGCGGCATCCTGCCGTTCGTGGTCCTGTACGATGCCGATGGCAGGGAATTGTACCGCCACATCGGCTACCGCGATGGCGACGAGGCGACGCTCCGCGCCAGGGTGATGGCGCTGCTCGGCGTCACGGCCGTGGATTCCGCGGGGGTGAAATGAGGCACGCGGGGCTGCAGCTGGGCGGCGTCATGGTGGCTGTCATGATCGCGGGCGCGACCGTGCGCGCGGAGACGATCGGCGACGGCCAGGTCTCGGCCGTCGATGCGTTCGAGTACTCCTACAGCACGGAGACCGGCCGGGAGATCGTCGAGAACTGGCTCGACGCAAGCTGGCTTTTGGGCGGTTTGCGCGCGGGCATCCTGCTCAACCATCAGGCGCCGTCCGAAGAGGGTTTCCGGGCCAACAGCGTGCGGCACCGCTTCGTGGAGTTCTCCACCCAGGGACTCGACGTGCGGGCCGGTCATTTCTACGGGATGTTCGGTCGCGGCCTGCTGTTCGCCGCCTACGAGGACCGACGGATCCGCGTGGACACCGCCCTCGACGGCCTGCTGGCGTCGGGTCGGCGCGGCCGCCTGCGCGGCACCGCCTTCACGGGCGCGCCGAGCGACCTGTCCGTGGACGTGCGCGGTCTCGACAGCGAGGTCGATCTCGGCCATGGCTGGGGGCTGGGCCTCTCGGGCCTGACCTGGCGCGCCGACGACCGGGTCGCGGCCGACGGGGACGTGCACCGCGAATGGGTGGCGGCGCCACGTCTGACCACGACGCTCCCGTGGGGAGGTCTCTATCTCGAATACGGGCGCAAGAAGGGGTGGGACAACGATTTCGTGCCCGACGACGCCTACCAGAACGGACATGCCTTCTACGGGGGGCTCGATCTGGCGGCGGGACCGCTGGGCCTTTCCTTCGAGGCGAAGGACTACCGTCGGTTCACCGTCCTGCGCAACGCGGACGGCCGCACGCCGCTCAACAACCCGCCGTCGCTCACGCGCGAGCACCTCTACACGCTGCTCAACCGTGCCCCCCACGCGGTGGACGCCGATGACGAGCGCGGCCAGCAGGCGGAACTGTCGTGGACCGGCCCGGCCGGCTGGGGCAGTCTGCTGAACCTCAGCCGCACCGAGCGTCATGACGGCAGGCTCCTGTTCGAGGAGGCGTACGCACAGATCGACCAGGATCGGCTCGGAGCCTTCCGGCTGCGCGGCGGCTTCGGTTATCGCGAAAGCGAGGGGCTGCGGCAGACCGTGGTGACCGAGGTCACGTGGTTCCTGGACGAGCGCGCCAGCCTCACCTTCGAGGGCGAGCACCAGCACGTCCGCATGGGCGGGGGCGCCGGCTTTGATCTGGGCGCCTTCGACGAGGATTTCCTGAAACTGGAACTGGGCGTGGCGCCCGCCTGGTCCGTCTGCGCGATGCTGGAGATGAACAACAAGTTCGTCGAGCAGCGCGCTTTCGGCGAAAAGGCCGGGCCGTTCCCGGCGGCGCAAATCGCGTACACCACCGAACAGGGCGCCCGTCTTGCCCTGTGGGCCGGCAAACGCCAGGCGGGCTATCTCTGCGCCGGTGGCGTCTGTAAGTATGAGCCGGCGTTCGTTGGCGTGGAACTGAGCGGGACGGTACGCTACTAAGACGGCCGGCGGCTGTACCTACGGCGCACCGCTCGCCTTCAAGAGACCGCGCAGGAACGGCTCGATACCATTCATCAGCAGTTGCACCGCGATCACGGTCACCATCAGGCCCATCAGTTTTTCCATGATGCGCAGGCCGGTGCGCCCGAGGCGGCGCATCACCACGTCGCCGCCGACCAGGAGCAGGCCGGTGAGGGCCAGGATGACCAGCACGCTGGCCAGCGTGACGATGCGTCCGGGCAGGCCGGGCGCCTCGGCCATCAGGACCATGACCGTGGTGATCGAACCGGGCCCGGCCAGCAACGGGATGGCCAGCGGCGTGACGGAAGGATCTTCGGCCTCGTCCTCGTCGGGGTGGTCGTAGGAATGGGCGCTCTCGATGCCGGTGTGCCAGCGTCGCTGACGCGACTGCAGCATGTCGAGGCCGATCCCGAAGAAGATCACGCCGCCGGCGATGCGGAACGCGGAAAGGGTGATCCCGAACAGGCGCAGCAGAGTGTTGCCGAGGCCGGCGAACAGCAGCAGGATCGCCAGCGCCACCACCAGCGCGCGGGCCAGCACGCGCCGCCGTTTCCGGCGGGGCATGCGCGCCGTGAGCCCGCTGAAAAAGGGGATGCAGCCGAGCGGGTCGATCACCGCGAACAGTGACGACAGCGCAAAGACCGCGAAGGCCCACAGTTCCATCGCCATGAATCACCTCTGCCGGCGGGTAGCGCCCCGCGTGCCGTCCATGGTGGGCGCCGGCCGGCACCCAGGCAAGCCGGTTTTTCTTCACTTGGGCCGCAACAAGGTGCATCTTCGAAGGTGCGGGGGTCGCCGGCGCGCTCCCGTGGCATTTGCAGCGGCCGAGGCCGCAGGGAGGTTCGGGATGGCTGTCCGCGATCAGGATGCGCTCGACTATCATAGCCAGGGACGACCGGGCAAGACCGAGGTCGTGCCGACCAAGCCGTGCTTGACGGCCCGGGATCTTTCCCTCGCCTATACCCCCGGCGTGGCGATTCCCTGCCTTGAGATCGAAAAGAACCCCGCCGACGCCTATCGCTACACGAACAAGGGCAATCTGGTCGCGGTGATCTCGAACGGGACCGCCGTGCTCGGTCTGGGTGACATCGGAGCCATGGCCGGCAAACCGGTCATGGAGGGCAAGGGGGTCCTCTTCAAGCGCTTCGCGCACGTGGATGTGTTCGACATCGAAATCGACACGCATGACCCGCAGGAGGTCATCAAGTTCTGCCAGCTGATCGAGCCCACGCTCGGCGGCATCAACCTGGAGGACATCAAGGCTCCGGAGTGCTTCCTCATCGAGGAGACACTCAAGAAGACCATGAATATCCCGGTCTTCCACGATGACCAGCACGGCACGGCGATCATTTCCGGCGCGGCTCTGATCAATGCCTGCAAGATCACCGGGCGCGACATCAAGTCGGTCAAGGTGGTCGTGAGCGGGGCCGGTGCGGCGGCGATCGCCTGCGCGAAGTTCTACGAGCGGCTCGGCGTCCCGCGCGCGAACTTCCTGCTCGTCGATACCAAGGGGGTCGTATTCAAGGGGCGCCAGGAGGGGATGAACCCCTACAAGGAGTACTTCGCTCAGGACACGAAACGGCGCACGCTCGCCGAGGCGCTCAAGGACGCCGATGTCTTTCTCGGTCTTTCGGCCAAGGGGGTCATGTCGCAGGACATGGTGCGTTCGATGGCCAAGGATCCCATCATTTTCGCCATGGCCAATCCCGATCCCGAAATTACCTACGACGATGCCAAGGCTGCGCGCGCCGATGTCATCATGGCGACCGGACGCTCGGATTTTCCGAACCAGGTCAATAACGTGCTCGGTTTTCCCTTCATCTTCCGCGGGGCGCTCGACGTGCGCGCCACGGCGATCAACGAAGAGATGAAAATGGCGGCTGCCCACGCCCTGGCCGAACTGGCGCGGCAGCCGGTGCCGGATCATGTCTGCGCGGCCTACGGCGGCCAGCGCTTCGAATTCGGGCGGGAGTACATCATCCCGAAGCCGTTCGATCCGCGCGTGCTGGTGTGGGAAACGCTCGCGGTGGCGAAGGCCGCCTGCGAGACCGGCGTGGCGCAGCAGCCGATCACCGACTGGGACGCCTACCGCGACCGGCTCGAGGGAATGATCAGCAAGAGCGTGCAGGTCATGCGGACCATCCGCATGAAGGCGCAGCGCGAGCGCCGGCGGGTGGTTTTCACCGAGGGCGACAACCTGCGGGTGGTCGAAGCGTGCCGTGGCATCCTGGACGAGAAACTGGCGCAGCCGATCCTGCTCGGCAAGGAGGCGCCGATCCGGGCGATGGCCGAGCAGCTCGGTATCGATCCCGCGGCGCTGACGATCGTCGATCCGGAAAATTCCCCGCACAACGAGGTGTACGCGAAGGCGCTGTTCGAGTGGGCGGCGCGCAAGGGATACACGCTTCAGAAGGCGGCCGCCATGGTCACGCGGCCGCATCACCACGGCATCATGATGCTGCGCTTCGGGCATGCCGACGGCATGGTGGCCGGAGGCGACCGTCCGTACGTGGACACCATCCGGCGTCTGCTGCCCCTGGTGGAGACGAAGCCGGGAGTGTCGCGGGCGGCCGGGATGCACGTCATGCTGGTCGAGGGCAAGGTGTTCATCTTCGCCGACACGACCATAAACGTGGAACCGGACGCGAAGCAGCTCGTCGAGATCTCGCTGCTGGCGGCCGAGGTTGCGCGCTACTTCAATCTGGAGCCGCGCGTGGCCCTGCTGTCGTTCTCGAACTTCGGCGACAACAAACACCCCAAGACCCGCCAGGTGCGCGAAGCGGTGGCGATCCTGCACCGCGATCATCCGGAGCTGATCGCCGATGGCGAGATGCACGGTGACGTGGCGGTGCTGCCGGAGTTCAGCGCCCTGAGCTTCCCGCACAGCCGGGTGCAGGGGCAGGCGAACGTGCTTATCTTTCCCGATCTGATGAGCGGAAATATCGCCTACAAGCTGGTCGGCAACATCGGACGGCGCGAAGTCATCGGTCCGCTGCTGATCGGCCTGAAATACCCCATCAACGTGATTTCCTACAACTCCGACTTGCGCGAGATCGTCAACATGGCGGCGCTTTCGGCTTTCCAGGCCGGAAACTAATCCGCGTCGCTCGCGTATTGGGCAGCTTGTCGCCGGGGGGCGGCGACGGGGCAGGCTGAAGGGATGGGGGCCGGCGTCAGCCGGCCCCCGTGCCAATTTCGTACCCTACCCAAACAGGGGGCCGCGCGCATGACGGACAAGCCGCACGCCGGGACCGGTGTTCCGGTCCTCGAGGTGAAAGGCCTGCGCAAGGTCTTTGGCGATCTGGTCGCCGTGGACGGAATCTCCTTCGCGGTCGGCGAGGGGGAGATCTTCGGCTTCCTCGGTCCGAACGGGGCCGGCAAGACCACCGCCATCTCCATGATCTGCGGACTGCTCACCCCCACCGACGGCGAGATCCTTGTCGACGGCCGTCCGGCGCGCGAAAACCCTCGCGAGGTAAAACGCCGGCTCGGCGTGGTCCCGCAGGAGATCGCCCTGTACGAGGAGCTCTCGGCCCGCGAGAATCTCGAATTCTGGGGCGGCATCTACGGCCTGCGCGGCGCCGACCTGCGGGCGCGGATCGCCAGGGTGCTCGACCAGGTCGGGCTGGGCGAGCGGGCGCGCGAGCCGATCAAGAACTTTTCCGGCGGCATGAAGCGGCGATTGAACCTGGCGATGGGCCTGATCCACGATCCGCGGCTGATCCTGCTCGACGAGCCGACCGTGGGCATCGATCCCCAGGCGCGGCACAACATCCTCGAGGTTGTGCGCGACGTGGTGCGCGCCGGGCGGACGGTCCTCTACACGACGCATTACCTGGAGGAGGCCGAGTCGCTCTGCGACCGGCTGGCGATCATCGATCACGGACGCATCCTCGCGCAGGGCACGGTGGCGGAACTCAAGGCGCAACTCGGCGAGGGGAGTCTGCTGACGCTTCAGGGCGGCTTTACCGCGGCCCGGTTGGGCGATGTCGTGGCGCAGATCGACGGCCTCGCCCCGCTCGAAGTGGCCGACGGCCGGGCGCTGTTGCTCGTGGCGCGCGCCAGCGCCGGGGTCGGCCACGCGCTGGAGTCGCTCTACCGTGCGGATCTGCACATCGAGGGAGTCACGATCAAGGAACCCAGCCTCGAGGACCTGTTCCTCAAGCTCACGGGCCGGGAACTGAGGGATTGATGCTCGGCTTCATCCGCAAGGACCTTATCCGCCGCTGGCGCAGCCCGGCCGCCACCCTGGCGATGATCGCTTTTCCGCTCTTCATGAGCGGGATGATCGGCATGGTGAGCGGGGGCGGCGGGAGCGATGAAGAACAGTTCCCCCCCATCAAGGTCCTTCTGGAAGATCGCGATGGCGGTCTGCTCACCGAGTTCCTCAAGGGCGCCATGGGTCGCGAAGAGGTCAGGAAGCGCCTGGAGGTTACGTTGGTCGGGGTGGAGGGGCGCGCCCGCATGGAAAAGGGCGAGGCCTCGGCCCTGGTGATCTTCCCCGAGCGGTTCACCGACGATCTGCTGGCGGGGCGTCCGGCGCAGATCGAAGTCGTGCGCAACCCCGCCGAGGGGATCTCGCCGGAAATCGTGGATCAGGGCGTGCAGGCGCTGGCCGCCTATCTCGACCAGCTGCAGCGGCTGCTCGGGTCCGAACTCGACAGCCTGCGCACCCTGCTCGACGCCGACCAGTTTCCCGCCTCGACCACCGTCGGCGCCCTGGCCATGGCCGTCAATGACCGGTTGCGCGCTCTCGACCGCTACCTCTTTCCGCCGTTGATCAAGGTCGAAAGCGTGAAGCAGGCGAAGGCTCCGGTGGAGGATCGCTTCAACGTCTACGGCTATATCCTGATCATGACGACGGTGATGGCGCTGCTGTTCGTGGCGGCGCGCTCGGTGGGCGACCTGTTCGAGGAGCGCAAGAGCGGCATGCTGCGCCGCCAGCTGGCGTCGCCGGCCGATCTGCGGCTGATCGTGGGCGCGAAGATCGTTTTCGGCATGGTCTTCGGGCTGCTGCTGCTGGGCCTGCTGGCGGCGATCGGTCTCGCGCTGCGCTGGCTCAAGCCGCCCATCGATATCTTCGCTTCGCTGTCGCTTGGCGGGACCTTCAGTCTGGCGGCGTGCGGCGTGCTGTCTCTGGTCTTTGCGCTGGTGCGTACGGAGAAGCAGGCCGGCATCCTGGGCTGGCTCGTGATCATGGGGATGAGCGCGCTCGGCGGCAGCATGATCAACATTGAAAACATGCCGCCCGCCATGCGCAGCCTGTCGCCCTTCACGCTCAACTACTGGGTCATCGACGGTTTCAAGCAGGTGGTGTTCGGCGGCGCGCATCTGGGGGACGTGACGAAGCACGTGGCGATCCTGGCCGGAGCCGGCGTGGCGACCGCCCTGGCCGGCTACGGGCTGCTGCTGCGGCGGTCGCGGGAGGTGAAGGCATGAGGCGTGTCCTGCATCTCGCCCTGCACGACACGCGGCTGTTCGTGCTGGCCCGCGAGTCGCTCTTCTTCATGTTCGCCATGCCGGTCCTGTTCATGCTCTTCTTCGCTTCGGTGTTCGGCGGCGGCGGCCCACGGCCGATCATGGTCGCGCTGCCGGTGGTGAACGACGACTCCGGCTGGCTCGGCAGCGCCTTCGTGCGGCAGCTCGAAGGCGAGCACTTCGAAGTGAAGCTCCTGACGGCGGCCGCCGCGGACAGCGCGCAGCCTCCACGCCTGGTGCGGGTGCCCGCGGATTTCACGGCGCGGATCCTGGCCGGGGAGCAGGTGTCTCTGCGCGTCGAGAAGGCCGCGCGCAGCGATGCGGAGTTTGATCTGGCCGCGGATGTCCGGCTGAACCGCGCGCAGGTCGGCTTCCTCGGGAACCTGATCCGCTGGGACGGCGAGCGGGGGGCGGGCGGGGCCGCGGAAATTGTGATCGCCCCGGAGGCGCGCGAGCGTCTGCTGGCGCTGATCGCGGAGCCGGCCCGGGTCACCGTGAAGTCGGGCGTGGCCGGACGCGGGCGACCGGTGCCCAGCGGCGCGGGACAGTCCATTCCTGGTATGTTGGCGATGTTCGTGGTGATGACGACCCTGATCGGAGGAGCCGAGTCGCTCACCCGCGAGAAGCACGCCGGCACGCTGGCCCGCCTGGCCACCACGCCCTTCTCCCGCGGGGAGATCCTGGGCGGCAAGCTGTTGCACCTGACGCTGGTGGCGATTTTCCAGGCACTCGTGCTCATGGCCGCGGGGGAGGCGATCGGCCGCTTCCACGTTTTCGGCATCAGCTTCAGCTGGGGCGCGGACTGGCCGTCGGTAGTGCTGTTGCTGGTGCCTTACGGCTTTGCCGTGGGCTGCCTGACGCTTTTCGTGAGCGGACTGTTCCGCACGACCCAGCAGGCGGAGAGCCTTGGCTGGCTGGCCGGCATGGTGATGGCGGCGCTGGGCGGCTGCTGGTGGCCGATCGAGATCATGCCGCCGGCGGTGCGCGCCATCGCGCACGCCTTCCCCACTTTCTGGGCCATGCAGGGTCTGCACGGGGTCATCACTTTCGGGCACGGGCCGCTCGCCGTGGTGCGCCCGGCCGCGATCCTCGTGCTGTTCGGAATCGGGTTCGGTCTGCTGGGGCGGCGCACCATGCAGTTGTCCTGACGGGCAGTGACGGGTCGCGCGGCGGCCGCCGGGAGGGTTCATGCGCGAATTCGATGTGGTCGTGATCGGTGGCGGCCCCGCCGGCGAGCGGGCCGCCATCCAGGCCTCCCGCGCCGGCAAGCGGACGGCGCTGGTTGAGCGCTTCACCGAGGTCGGCGGCACCGGCGTGAACTGGGGCGCCATTCCCAGCAAGACGCTGCGCGAGAGCGCGCTGTTCGTGCACGGGCTCACCCTCGCCAGGCTCGATGCCATCCGCTGCGAGCTGGACGGCGAAATCACCATTGGCGACTTCATGCATCGTGAGCGGATGGTCGTCCAGCGGGAACTGGAACTGATCCACCGGGCGCTCCGGAAATACGGGGTGGAGCTGTTGCGGGGGCACGGGCGCTTTGTCGATCCGCACACGGTGGCGGTCGAGCGCCCGGACGGGGAGACACTGCTGCTGCGCGGCGGAGTGATCGTCATCGCCACGGGGTCGAGCCCGAACCACCCGGCTGACGTCGACTTCGACGCGGAGACGGTCTTCGACAGCGCCAGCATTCTGCGTCTGCCGTGGATGCCGCGGTCGATGATCGTGCTCGGCGCCGGGGTGATCGGCATCGAGTATGCCTCGATCTTCGCGGCCCTGGGCATCGTTGTGACGCTCATCGACACCCGCGACCTCCTGCTGCCCTATGTCGATCGCGAAATCGTCGGCATCCTGCAAAGCGAGCTGGGCCGTCTCGGCATCACGATCCTGGGCGGCGTCAGCCACCGACGGATCGAGCGTCTTCCTGGCGAGCCGCCCCGCGTGCGCTGCCTGCTGAGCGACGGGCGCGAGTGCGCGGCCGACGTGCTGCTGTACTGCGTGGGACGTGATGGCAACACGTCCGACATGGGACTCGAGCAGGCCGGACTGGCGCCCGACTCCCGGGGGCTGATCGAGGTCGACGCGCAGTACCGGACGTCGATGCCGCACATCTACGCGGTCGGCGACGTGATCGGCTACCCGGCGCTCGCCTCGACTTCGATGGAGCAGGGGCGTCAGGCGATCCGCAACGCCTTCGGGTTGCGCGGCCCGCGCGGGCAGACCGACATGCTGCCGTTCGCCATCTACTCCATTCCCGAGGTAAGCTACATCGGCGATACGGAGGAGACGCTGGCGGAAAAGGGCGAGCCGTACGTGGTCGGGCGGGGACGCTACGAACTCAACCCGCGCGGCCAGATCCTCGGCGCCACGGGCGGCCTGCTCAAACTGCTGTTCCGTGCCGACTCGCTGCAACTGGCCGGCGTGCACATTGTGGGGCATGCCGCCAGCGAACTGGTCCACATCGGGCAGGCCTTCCTGGATTGCGGCGCGGACGCGCTGTGCATCGCGGAAACCCTCTACAATTATCCCACCCTTTCCGACCTGTACCGGCACGCGGCCCTGGAGGCGCTCCAGGCCTCCGGGAAGCGCTGACTCAAGTTTTCGCCACCACCGCCGAAAGCGCAGGA
This sequence comes from uncultured bacterium, assembly GCA_963732385.1. Lineage (GTDB taxonomy): Bacteria > Krumholzibacteriota > Krumholzibacteriia > LZORAL124-64-63 > LZORAL124-64-63 > CAVSZB01. The sequence continues at coordinate 217,753 of CAVSZB010000008.1, forward strand.
GCAGGATCGCTCCCTGTGCGTGGTGTCTGCGGTGCGCGTTGGGGCGGCTCTGAGGTGTCCTGGCGCGATCGGGGGTTGGGACGATGCCTTACCGGCTGCTCCTGGTGGATGACGACGAGGACCTGCTCGCCTCGATGCGGCGGCTGTTGCGGCGCGAGTCGGACTTCGTCCTGCAGACGGCCGCCGGCGGCGTGCCAGCGCTCGCAGCGCTCGACTCCTGGCGACCTGACCTCGTGCTGCTCGACGTCCAGATGCAGGGCATGAGCGGCCACGAAGTGTGCCGTCTCATCCGGGCCCACGCCTGCCACCGGTTCCTCAAGGTCATCCTGGTGTCCGGACGGTCCGACACCACCGACCGGCTGGCCGGCTATGTCGCCGGCGCGGACGACTTCCTCAGCAAACCGTTCGACCGGGACGAGTTGCTGGCGAAGGTGCGGGTGTTCGCGCGGCTGAAACACGCGGAGGAGATCGACGAGATCAAGGGCAGTCTGCTGACCCTCTTTGCGCACGAGACCCGCACGCCGCTTACCGCGATCCTTGGCGCCGCCGAAATGCTGCTGGCCGATCCCGCCTGCGCGGGTCCGCAGCACGAGATGCTGACGGTGATCCGTGACAGCGGGCGAAGGCTCAACCAGTTCGCCCAAAAGACGCTCCGGCTCTGCCAGCTCAAGGGATCGCTGCCTCTGCACCCGACCCGCGAGTCGGTGGCGACCCGGCTGGCAGGGTTGGTGCAGCGCAGCGCGGACAATGCAGCGGCGCGGGAGGTGCGGGTGACCGTCGACGCGGATTCCGATCTCCTGCTGACGACGGACTGGACGCTGCTCGATGAGGCGCTTGGCCACGTGCTTCATAACGCCGTGCGCGTGACGCCGGCGAACGGACAGGTCCGGTTGCAGGCGGAGACGGCCGGCTCGCGCGTGGTCATCCGCGTGGCTGACGGAGGTCCGGGAGTGCCGAGCTGCTGGCGCGCGCGACTGTTCGACGAGTTCGCCGTGCAGGACCTGCTGCATCACCACAGTGGCCAGGGGCTGAGCCTGGCCATTGCGCGGGTCGCCATCGAGTCCCTCGGCGGCGGCATCATGGCGGGCGACGCGCCGGGCGGCGGCGCCATGATCACCCTGGATCTGCCGAGCGCAGTCATTTCTCCGGCCGCCATGGGCGGCGAGACCGTTGTGGCGCGGACTCCTGCGGAGCCGTGCACGGTCAGATAACCGCCAATTCTTCTGCCGTCACCGAGAGCGCGCCGTGGTCGTTTTCGACGCGACCGGTCACCAGGTATGGGCCGCGTGTGAGCAGCAGTCGGCCGTACTGCTGGTAGACGCGCGGGAACAGCGTCACCTCGCACAGCGCTGTTTCGTCCTCGAGGGTGAGGAATTTCATCCGCTCCCCTGTTTTGCGCACGTGCGCCGGTTTGGCGCAGACAAGCAGACCCGCCACTTTCACCCGACGGCCGGCACAGGCGGGCAGATCGGCGGCCGAAACGGCGCCCAGGCCGCACAGCATCCGGCGCAGGGACGCCAGCGGGTGGGCGCTCGGGGTGAGGTCGAGCAGGTCGAGTTCGTGCTGCAGTTTCTCGGCGGGGGTGAAGTCGGCGAGGGCGGGGTGCGAGGGGGGAGGAAGGGTGCGGTCGCGGGCGATGAGGGGGAGGGGGAAAAGGGTGGGGGGGGGAGAGGGCGGGGAGAGCGGTGCCTCGGCGGCGGTGGGCGACAATGGGGACAGGGAGCGTTGGGCGCAGGCTGCGGAGGTGGTGCGGACTGCGGATACGGTTGGGGCGTAGGAAGCTGCGGATTCCGCGCTTCGCGCGGGGTGCGCGGCGCAGGAGGAGCGGGCGTAGACGCGGCTCCCGCCGGACCGCCCCCCCTCCCGGCCGCGTAGCAGCGTATGTCGCCACAGCAACTCCGGCCGTGAGTCACCGAGGCCGTCACATGCGCCACAGCGAATCAGATTGTCCACTTCGGGACGGTTCAGTTCCGGCACGCGCGCGAGCAGCTCATCGAGCGAGCCGAACGGGCCGCCGGCGCGCCGCGCGGCGAGCAGGGCGGCGCGGGCGCGGTGCGTGAGACCGCGCACGCGGGCGAGTCCGATGCGCACGGCGCCGTCGCCGCCGGTGTAGCCGTCGGCGCTCTCGTTGACGTGTGGCAGCAGTAGCCGCAGGCCGAGTCGCCGCGCCTCCTCGAGGTAGGTGGCGGCGGTGTAGTAGCCGCCACCGTTATCGAGCACCGCGGCCATGAACTCGGCCGGGTAGTGCGCCTTCAGCCAGGCGGACTGGAAGGAGAGGATGGCGTAGCTGGCGGAGTGCGCCTTGCAGAAGGCGTAGCCGGCGAAGGTGCTGATCTGGCGCCAGATTTCCGCGATTCCCTCCGCGCCGACCAGCGCGGCCGCGCCGGTTCGCCGTGCCCCGTCCAGGAAGCGGTCCCTGAGGGCCAGGAAGTCGGCCGGATCCCCTTTGAAGCTCATCGCCCGGCGCATCACGTCGGCTTCGCCCAGCGACATGCCGGCCACCGCGGCGAGCGTCCGCATGACGTCTTCCTGGTAGATCATCACGCCGTGGGTCTCGCGCAGGAACGTGAGCGCTGGGTGGGGCAGGACCGTCGGCTCGATTCCGAGGTGGCGTTGCACGAACGCGCGCCCCATGCCGCTGTCGGACGGACCGGGGCGGATCACGCTGCTTGCCGCCACCACCACCGGGAAGGTGTCGGCCTTGAGTCGGCGCAGGAGCGAGCGCATGCCGGGAGATTCGACGTAGAAGCAGCCGAGGGTATTTCCCTCGCGCAGCAGGCGACGGGTGGCGGGGTCGTCGTCGGGCAGGTGGCCGAAGTCGAAGGTGACGCTGTGGCGCCGCGCGATCGCACGGGCGGTGTCGGTGATCACGGCCAGCCCGCGCTGCGACAGGATGTCGATCTTCACGAGGCCGAGCGCCTCGACCGCGTACATGTCCATCTGGCTGACGAGGATCCCCTTGCGCGCCCACTGCAGCGGAAACAGGCGCGTGAGCGGCTCGCGGCCGATGACGAGTCCGCCGGCGTGGATGCCGAGATGGCGGGGGAAGCCGTTCAATTGCCCCGCCGCCCGCAGGAGCGACTGCCACGGCTCGCGGTGCAGCGGCAGGCCCGCCGCTTCGGGCACTTCGGCGATGACGCCGGGATCCTCGAGCGCGCGGCGCGGCAGACGGCGGCTGATGGCGCCGATCTCGCGGTCGCCGTACCCCTGCGCCTTCGCTGCTTCGCGGAAGGCGGAGCGGGCGCTGAAGCGGTTCAGGTTGCAGATCATCGTCGTGCGGTCGCGCCCGTACTTGCGGGTGATCCAGGCGAGGACCGCGTCGCGGTCCTTCCAGCCGAAGTCGAGGTCGATGTCGGGCGGCGACACCCGTTCCGGGTTGAGGAAGCGCTCGAAGTAGAGATCGTGGGTGAGGGGGTCGACATGCGTGATGCCCAGCGCGTAGGAGACGAGCGCGTTCGCCGCCGACCCCCGTCCCACCGAGGGGATCCCCTCGCTGTTCGCGTGGCGGACGATGTCCTCGACGATGAGGAAGTAGCCGGCGAAGCCGAGCTTCGCCACGACCGCCAGCTCCCGGTCGAGCCGCTCGCGCGCCGCGTCCGGCACGGGGCCGCGGTAGCGCCGTTCGAGCCCCTCGCGGCAGAGGCGGGCGAGGCGGGCGCCGGCGTCCTCGCCGGGCGGCAGCGGGAACTCGGGATAGCGCCAGCGCCCCAGTTCGTGGCGGAAGCGGCAGGCGTCGGCGATCGCCTCGGTCTCGGTGCAGGCGCGCGGAAACTCGGAGAGCAGGATCTCCATCTCGACCGGCGGGCGCAGCCAGCCGCCGGCCGGCGCACAGGCTGTCTCGTCCACGCTGTCGAGCGTGTGGCCGGTGCGGATGGCGGTGAGAAGCCGCTGCAGCGCGAGCCCTCCCGGCGCTGCCGCGTAGATGTCGCCCCCGGCCGCGATTGGCACCTGCTTCGCCGCGGCCCACTGCGCGAGACGGCGCAGGCGCCGCATGACCGGCCCCGCCTGCCCTCCGGCGGTGACGAGCAGCACCCGCAGGGTGTCTCCGAGCGCCGCCAGGTCGCCCGGCCGGGCGGTGAGTGCGGCGAGCAGCTCCTCGGAGTCGGTCAGGCAGAACAGCCGCCCCGGCCCGCCGTCCGCGTGCGCGCGCAGGAAGACCGGCAGTTCGCGCCGCAGGTCGAACCGCGGCGCGACCTGCCGCCGGGTGACGAATTCGCAGATGGCGGCGTAGCCGTCCGCATCGCGCGCGAGCAGCACGGCGCGCGGCCGCCCCGGCACGAGCGAGCCCGGCACGAGCCGGGGGGGAAAACGGTGGCGTTGCCCTCTGCCCCGCCGTCGTCATCCGCTCCGCTCACGGCTCCGGCACGGGAAGATGGGCCCTGGGGGCGGTCGCCGGTGGGGAGGTCGGCGGCACGGTCATCGGTGATCTCGGCGCCGTGGATGGCGCGGATCCCCGCCGCTTCGCACGCCTTCTGGAAATCGACCGCCCCATGCAGGGCGTTCAGGTCGGTAAGGGCGAGGGCGCTCTGCCCGAGCGCCGCCGCCCTCGTCACGAGATCCCCGGGGCTGGAGGCCCCGCACAGCAGCGAGTAGTGGCTGTGGCAATGGAGGTGGATCATTTCAGGCACCCGGGCCGGGGGTGCAAAACGGCCCTCCGGATGCCGAAAAACAGGATAGGCGAAAATAAGGCGAAAATCAAGCGGGAAAATGACGGCCGCACCCGAATCTCTCTAACGGAAGCCTTGGCAACGATTTTTCGGCGTCGATTTGGCGCCGGGGCAGCGATCTGGCGCGGTAGCCGTCACGCGTATGCTTGCGACATCGCGACCTTGTGACCGCGCGCCGGCAAGGGCCCGCCGACCGGCTTCAGGATCAGTCTTCCGGGGGTGTATCGGAGTCGCGTTCCAGATCCGCCAGCACGGTCAGGATCTCCTCCCGATGCTCGGGAGGGGCGAGGACGACTCCCCACCCCTTCTGCGTCTGGAACAGCCCGTCGTACGCCGAATCGTGGTAGGTCCGCAGGACGTGCGGAATTCCCTGGTCGGACAGGACCGCCTCCAGCAGCTGCGCCTGCATCTCGTCATTCAGGATGGCGATCTTTTCCAGCTTCTCCATGGCGACAGCCTCCCTGGAGCCGGTGGCCCGGCTGTTGCGCGCCCGCGGCGTGGCTGTGCGGGGCGGGAGCACGATTCGCCCCGATTGTACCCCATCGAGACAGCGAGGGGGAGGACTTACACCGCCCGGTCCCGCCCCCCGTCCAGCAGTCTCAAACTGTTGAAGATCACCGCCAGCGAGGCCCCCATGTCCGCCGCGATCGCCATCCAGAGGCTCGCTTCGCCGGCCACTGTCAGCGCCACGAACGCCCCCTTGACCACGAGCGCGAAGACGATGTTCTCGCGGATCACGCGGTGGACGCGGCGGGAGTGGTGGATGAGCCAGGGCAGGCGTGCGAGGTCGTCGGCGAGCAGGACGATGTCGGCGGTCTCGAGGGCGGTGTCGTTGCGCGGGGCGCCGCCGGGGCCGCCGGCGCCGGCCATGGCGATGCCGAGGGCGGCGGCGGCCATGGCGGGGGTGTCGTTGACGCCGTCGCCGACCATCGCCACGGGGCCGTACTTGTCGCGCAGCATCTCGAGGCGGCGGAGTTTGTCGGCGGGGAGCAGGTCGAAGGCGTAGCTGTCGAGGCCGGCGGCGTCGGACATGGCGCGGGCGGCGGCCTCGTGGTCGCCGGTCAGCATCACGACGGCGCGCACGCCGGCGTCGCGCAGGCCGCGCACGGCGGCGGCCGCCTCGGGGCGCAGCGTGTCGGACACGCCGAACAGGCCGCAGACATGGCCGTCGGTCCCGAGCGCCACCACAGAACGGCCGGCGCGCTCCAGTTCGGCGGCGCGGGAATGGCCGTTGGGCGTCTCGCCGTCCCGGTCGTGCATGAAGCGGTGGCTGCCGATCCAGAAGCGGCGCCCCTCCACGGTCCCCTCGGCGCCGAGGCCGGGGCGGGCCGTCACGTCGATGGCCGGTGTCCAGATCACGCCGTCGGCCCGGGCGCGGCGCAGGACGGCGGCGGCCAGCGGGTGCGAACTGTGCTCCTCGAGGGCGGCGGCGCGGGCGAGCAGCTGGGCCGGCGTGTGGTCGGCGTCGAGGGTGACGATCTCCTGCACTTCGGGGCGGCCGCGCGTGAGGGTGCCGGTCTTGTCGAGCGCCACGGCGCGCAGGCGGGCCGCCGCTTCGAGGAAGATCCCCCCCTTGATCAGGACGCCGGCGCGGGCGGCCGTCGTCAGACCGGCCACGATGCTCACCGGCGTGGCGATGACGAGGGCGCAGGGGCAGGCGATCACCAGCAGCACCAGGGCCTGGTAGAACCAGTGGTTCCAGGCGCCGTGGCCGAGCAGCGGCGGCAGCACCGCCACGGCCAGCGCCAGCCCCATCATCGCCGGCGTGTAGACGCGGGCGAACTTTTCCACCCACAGTTCGCTCGACGCGCGGCGTGCCTGCGCCTGCTCGACCAGGCGGATGATGCGCGCCAGCGTCGTGTCGGCGGCCGCCTTCGTCACGCGCAGCTCGAGCGCGCCGTCGCCGTTGATGGCGCCGGCGAAGACCTCGTCACCGGGCCGCTTCGTGACCGGGATCGACTCGCCGGTGAGCGGCGCCTCGTTCACCGCGCTCTCGCCGCGGGTGACGACGCCGTCGAGCGGGATCCGCTCGTGCGGGCGCACCAGCGCGGTCACGCCGAGCGGGATCTCGGCGACCGGCAACTCGATCAGATCGCCGTCGTGCGGGCAGAGGTAGCGGCCGGTGCGCGGCGTGAGCGCCACCAGGGCGGCGATGGCGCGGCGGGCGCGCCCCACGCTCCAGCTCTCCAGCAGCAGCGCGAACGCGAACAGGAAGGTGACGCTGGCCGCCTCGAGCCAGTCGCCGATGGCGAGGGCGCCGAACACGGCGATCGTCATCAGCAGGTTCATGTCGGGACGCAGGCGTCGGGCGGCCCGCCAGGCGCGCGGCGCGACGAAGCTGCCGCCTGCCACGATCGCCGCCAGGTAGAGCAGGCGGGAGACGAGCGGCAGGGCGGCGCCGGCCGGCTCCGCCCCCGCCAGCGCGTGGCGCAGGCCGTGCGCGGCGGCGTGCGCCGTGAAACCGGCCGCGATGAGGGCCGCCGCGCCGACGCAGGCCACGATCCGCCCGCGGCGCAACCAGAAGCCCTCCTCGACCGGGCAGACCCCCGGGGCGCAAGGGTCGACCCAGGGGATGGCCTCCAGACCGGCCCGCGCCACGCCGCTTCGGACCGCCGCGGCGAATGCCCCGGCGTCAGCCAGGGCGGCGGCGGGTGGCGGCAGGACGGTCAGTTTGCCTGCCAGCAGGTCGAAAGCGAGGCCGGCTTCGCCGCAGAGGGGGACCAGTTCACGCTTGAGCAGCGCGACCTCCTCGGCGCAGTCCAGGCCGCGGATGCGGAAAACCAGCGCTGGCGGTTGCAGTAGCGGCACGGGCCCCTCCGGTGACAGTCCTTCAGGCATGGTACCGGGGGGGATCGGTGCCGGCAAGCGGGGGCCTGGCGGCGCTGCCGGTCTGGCCGGGAGGGGTCGGCAGGGAGTATAATGGATGGGCAGTAATCGGCCGGCGTTCGTGGCTGGCTCCGGTCTGGTGACGACGAAAGGACTCCCCCCGATGTGGCACGGCCACCCGGTCGCGGCGCGGCGCGCCGCCGCCCCGCTCGTCTGCCTGCTCCTGCTCCCCTCGCTGGCTCTGGCGGCGGCGGTCGCCCCTCTGGACGCGGCGGGCCGACCGCAGTGGGTGGCGCGGGTCTGGAACGACTTCCCGGTGCGCATCGAACTGCCGGACCAGGCGGCGCTGGCTGTCCTGCTGGCGCGGGTTCCGGTGGCGTCGTTCGATCGCGAACAGGTGGCGCTCGTGGCTGCCGGGCCGAAGTCGCGCCGCGTGGTGTGGCAGCCGCGGGTGACGGAGGCGGAGGCGTCGGCGCTGACGGCCGCCGGAGTCCCCTTTACGCGGCTGCGCGACCTCGACCGCGAGGGGCGCGAGGCGGCCGAGACGGCGTGGGTGGCGCAGGCCGCGGGGATCGCGCCGCAGCCGCTCGCCGGCGAGAAGGGGATCTACCACACGCAGGTCCAGATCGGGCAGATCCTGCAGCAGGCGCAGCTCGACCATCCGGCCATCGCCGCCTGCTACAGCCTGGGCAACTCCATCCAGGGCCGGCCGCTCCAGGCGATCGTGATCTCCGACCAGGTCGGCGTGGAGGAGGCCGAGCCGGAGGTGCGGCTCGCCGCGACGATCCACGGCGACGAGCCGGTGCAGATGGAGAACCTGGTCACGCTCGTGGAGTACCTGACCAACAACTACGGCGTCGATCCGGTCGTGACCGATCTGGTCGACCACACCGAGATCCACATCGTGCCGTGCCTCAACCCCGACGGCAACGTGGCCGGCTCGCGCTATAACGCGAACGGCCAGGACCTCAACCGCAATTTTCCGGTGCCCGACGGCTCGCCCGGCGACGACGGCAGCTACGTCGAGGAGCTCGAAACGGTTCTCGTGAAGAATCACGGCGCCGCGCATCACTTCGTCCTCAGCGAGGTGGGGCACGGCGGCGCGCTCGTGGCCAACTATCTGTGGGACTATACCTACACGCGGACGTCCGACGACGCGGGGCTCCAGAAGACGGCGCTCGAGTACAGCCAGTACAACCTGCCGATGTACGAGAGCAGCTCGTTTCCGCTCGGCATCACCAACGGCGCCGAATGGTACGTCGTGCACGGGAGTCTGCAGGACTGGGCGTACCAGGCGACCGGCTGCTGGGATTTCACGCTCGAAGTGAGCGACGTCAAGACCCCGGCGGCCAGCCAGCTCGACGGGTTCTGGAACGACAACCGCGAGAGCCTGCTCCATTTCATCAAGGCGGCGCGCTACGGCGTGCACGGGCTGGTCACCGCGGCCGGCACCGGGCTGCCGCTGCCGGCCACGGTCACCGTGACCGGGATCAGCAAGCCGGTCGTGGCCGATCCCGATTTCGGCGACTATTACAAGCTGCTGCCGACCGGCGTCTACGAACTGACCTTCGCGGCTCCCGGCTGCACGCCCCGCACCTTCAGCGGCGTCGGCACGACCTGGGGGACGGAGACGGTGCTGAACGTGCAGCTGAGCCCGATCGCGTGGGGGGACGTGTCGGGCACGGTGTGCAATGCGGCGCTGGAGGGGCTGGCCGCCACGCTCACCGTCACGACCTGGCCGCTCGGCGGGCCGGTGACGATCCTGGCGGGCGACGCCGGCGCGGGGGGCGCCTACACGGCGCATCTGGCTTACGGCGAGTACACCTTCAGCGTGGCCGCCGCGGGGTACGCCGCGGTCACGCGACGCGTCACCCTGGATGCCGCCGCGCGCACGGAAAACTTCACCCTGCTGCCGGTGGAGGAGTCCGATCTCGTGGCCGATGATTTCGAGGGCGGCACGGGCGCCTGGACCGGCGGCACCTGGGGTCTCTCCACGGTGCAGGCGTACAGCCCGACGCATTCGCTGGCCGACAGTCCGCTGGGCAGTTACACGAACAACGCGACGAACATCGTGACGCTCGCGCCGGTGGACCTGGCCGGGGTCACCGCGGGCACCGTCAGCTTCCGGGCGCGCTGGGACATCGAAGCGGACTGGGACGCGGTCTTCTTCGAGGCGTCGACCGACGGCGGCACGGTCTGGACGCCGCTGGCGACGGCCTGGACGCAGCCGGCCGCCGGCCAGGGGGGGCAGATCCCGGCCGGGGCGCCGCTGTTCGAGGGGACCCAGGCCGCCTGGGCGCAGAACAGCGTGGATCTGGCGCCGTGGCTCGGCCTGGCGGACGTGCGTTTCCGCTTCCGGCTGCGCAGCGACACGTCCCAGGTGTACGACGGCTTCTATTGCGACGACTTCGTCATTCACGTGGCGCGGCCGGCGGTGACCGGCGCGGGGGAGACACCGCCCGCGGTGGCGCGGCTGGAATTGAGCGCGGCGCCGAATCCGTTCAATCCGCGCACCGAACTCCGCTTCACGGTAGCGACGCCGGGCCCGGTGTCGCTTGCGCTGTTCGATCCCCGGGGCCGGTGCGTGCGGACTCTGCTCGCCGGCGCCGAGTTGCCGGCCGGCCCCCATGCCGTGCGCTGGGACGGCGCCGATGCGCGGGGCGCGCGCCTGCCGAGCGGCGTGTACTTCGCGCGGATCGCCGCCGCCGGCGCTGCCCGCACCGTGAAGGTGGCGCTGGTGCAGTAGGATCGCGAGGGGCCGGCGCGGCGGCGAGGCAGCCGCGCCGGCCGATCACACCACGTAGCCGCCCGCCTCGAGCACGCGCGCCGCGATGGCGTCGTGCAGCTTCGCGCGGTCGACCGGATCATGCTTCGTGAGACGGCGCAGGCCGGCCAGCGCCGTGCGCAATTCGTCCCCCTCCGACGTCATGGCGAGGACCTGTTTGCCCCAGATCGCGACGCGGTCGATGGCGTCGTGCGCGTAGAGGGTGAGCAGGTCGGCCATGCCGGCGGCCGCCGGTTCGCCGTCACGGGCGGCGCGCTTGCGAACGCGCAGCAGCGCGCTCTCGCAGGCGTAGGCCTCCATGATCATGTCGGCGGTGTCGGAGAGGATCTCCTGGTGGTCCTTGAGGGTGTCGCCGTGCTTCTGCGCGGCGAGGCCGAGGGCGGCGAGGATCGTCTTCTTCATCGCCGTGACGAGGGCCGCCTCCGCGTCGAGGAACTGCGGTGGAGCCGGCTCCGCGAACGACGGCAGCGACATGAGTTCGTCGCCGACCCGTTTCGCGGCGGCGAACAGCGGCAACTCGCCCTTGAGGGCCTTGCGCAGGATCATGCCGGGGGCGAGCATCCGGTTGATCTCGTTGGTCCCCTCGAAGATGCGGTTCACCCGCTCGTCGCGGTAGATGCGCTCGAGCGGGTAGTCGGCGCTGTAACCGTATCCGCCGAGCATCTGCACCCCCTCTTCGGCGGCGAGGGCGGCAGATTCCGTGGCGAACACCTTGATCAGCGAGCACTCCACGCTCAACTCGCCGATGGCGGCGATGGTGCGGCGATGGTAGTCGGGGGCGGCGCGGTCGAGCGCGACCACGGCGGCGTCCATCAGGCCGGCAGTGCGGTAGACCATCGACTCGGCCGCGAAGGTGCGCGCGGCGATGTCGGCCAGCTTGCGGCGGATCAGCGGGAATTCCGCCAGCGCGCGTCCGAACTGCCGTCTCTCCCTGACGTACGGCACCACGTGCTCCAGGACGACCTTGCAGCCGCCGACCGTGCCGGCGCCGAGCTTGAAGCGCCCCACGTTGAGGATCTCGAAGGCGATGACGTGGCCCCTGCCGATCTCGCCGAGCACGTTGGTTGCCGGCACGCGGACGTCCTCGAGGATGACCTGGCAGGTGGACGAGCCCTTGATGCCCATCTTGCGCTCCTCGGGACCGATGGAGAGCCCCGGCGTGTCGCGCTCGACGATGAAGGCGGTGAATTTGTCGCCGTCGATCTTGGCGAAGACGATGAACAGGTCGGCGAAGCCGGCGTTGGAGATGTACTGCTTGGTGCCGTTGAGCAGGTAGGCGGCGCCGTCGGCGGTCGGCGTGGCGGTGGTGCGGGCGGCGAGGGCGTCACTGCCGGAGCCGGGCTCGGTGAGGGCGTAGGCGCCGATCAGTTCGGCGTTGCCCAGGCGCGGCAGGTACTGCGCGCGCTGCGCCGGGGTGCCGAAATGGACGATCGGCAGCGTGCCGATGCCGGAGTGCGCGCCGTGCGTGACCGTGAAGCTGCCTGACCAGGCCAGCACCTCGCTGACCAGCATGACGGTGGCCTTGTCGGCGCCCATGCCGCCGTGCTCCTCGGGGATGTCGATCAGGAGGATGCCGGCGGCGGCGGCTTCCTGCATCATCCGGCGGCCGAGGCCGGTCTGCGCTCCGTGCTCGAATTCCTCGTAGTGCGGCAGCACCGAGCGGTCGATGAAGGCGCGGACCGTGGCGGCGATGGCGCGTTGTTCGTCGGAGAAGTCCTCGGGCGTGAAGATGTCGGCGGGGGAGACATCCTCGAGGAGGAACTGGCCGCCGGTGTAGGAAGACGAAGACTCGGTAGGCATGTCGGGCGCTCCGCTGTTGAGCGCGCTCTCGCGCGCGGTTAAATCCGCTCGAAAATGCCCGCGGCGCCCATCCCGGTGCCGACGCACATCGTGACCAGGGCATAGCGGCCGCCGCGGCGGTGCAGTTCGTGCAGCGCGGAGGCGGTGAGCTTCGCGCCGCTGCATCCGAGCGGGTGGCCGAGCGCGATGGCGCCGCCGTTCGGGTTGACGCGCGGGTCGTCGTCGGTCAGGCCGAGGCGTCGCAGGACGGCCAGGCTTTGCGCGGCGAACGCCTCGTTGAGCTCGATGACGTCGATCTCGTCGAGCGAGAGGCCGGCCCGCTCGAGCGCCTTCGGCACCGCGGCCACCGGGCCGATGCCCATGACCGCCGGAGGCACGCCGGCCACCGCGTATGCGACGACGCGGGCCAGCGGGGTCAGGCCGATCCGCGCCGCGCCCTGCGGCGTCGCCAGCAGGACCGCCGCGGCGCCGTCGCTCATCTGGCTCGAATTGCCGGCCGTGACCGTGCCCCCCTCGAGGAAAGCCGGCTTGAGACGGGCCAGGGCGTCGAGGGAGGTGTCGGCGCGCGGTCCTTCGTCGGTCGTGACCGTGAACTCGCGGACGACCGGACGGCCGTCGGCGTCGGGATCGGCGCTGCGGGTGGCGACCGGGACGAGTTCCGCCGTGAAGCGCCCCGCCTGCTGCGCCGCCACCGCCTTGCGGTGGCTGGCAAGGGCGAAGGCGTCCTGCGCCTCGCGCGTGACGCCGTCCTCCCGCGCCAGGTTCTCCGCGGTGAGACCCATCGCGAGATAGGCCCCCTCGTTCATCGTGAACAGCTCCGCGTTGGGCAGGTAGCGGTAGCCGCCCATCGGGACGCGGGTCATCGACTCGAGGCCGCCGGCGATGACGAAGTTGCTCTGGCCGGCGCGGATGGCGAGGGCGCCGAGGTTGATCGATTCGAGGCCGGAGGCGCAGAAGCGGTTCACCGTCATGCCGGGTACGCTGTCGGGCAGCCCCGCCAGCAGGGCCACGTTGCGTCCCACGTTCATACCCTGTTCGGCCTCCGGCATGGCGCAGCCCATGATGACATCGCCCAGCTCCGCGGGATCGAGCGCGCGGGCGGCGGCGAGCAGGGCGTGCACGACGGTGGCGCCGAGGTCGTCGGGGCGGGTCTGGCGGAACGCTCCCTTGCCGGCCCGACCGACCGGCGTGCGCAGCGCAAGGGCAACGACGACGTCTCTCATGATTCCCTCTCCTGCCGGCCTAGTTGCGCAGCGGTTTGCCGGTCTTGAGCAGCGACTGGATCCGCTCGAGGGTCTTGCGTTCGCCCAGCAGGCGCAGGAACGCCTCGCGTTCGAGATCGAGCAGGTGCCGCGCCGAGATCGTGGTCGGCCCCGGCATGTCGCCGCCCGCCAGCACCCGCGCCAGCTCGCGTCCGACCTTGCGGTCGTGCGCCGAAGCGCGGCCCGCCGCCTCGAGGTTGTAGAGCACGGTTTCGATGAGCGCCACGCCGGCGCGCCCCATGACCGGCACCGGGGCGGCGGCCGGCGGGGCGTAGCCGGCGTTCGCCAGGGCGAGCGCCCGCTCCTTCGCCGCCGCGATCCGCTGCGCGCCGTCCATCGACCAGCCGTCCTGCGGGCGCAAGAAGCCGAGCTGGCGCGCCTCCTCGGCGCTGGTGGCGACCCGGGCCAGGCCGATCGTTTCGAAGGTGCGGCGCAGCGCGGGATACAGGTCGCCCGGGTCGGGCAGCAGCGCCACGTGGCGGCGGTAGAGGCGCAGGCAGCCGCCGCCGGCCGGCACGACCCCCGCGCCGAACTCCACCAGCCCGATGTACGTTTCGGCGGCGGCGTGGACCGCGTCGCCGGCCAGGGTGAACTCGCAGCCGCCCCCGAGGGCGAGCCCGTGCGGGGCGACGACCACCGGCACCGCGCACTGCTCCAACCGGTCGGTCGCGCGCTGGAACAGGCGCACGATGCCGTCGAGGTCGGACCAGTTGCCCTCGATCGCCTCCTGCAGCAGCAGCGCCAGGTTGGCGCCGGCGCTGAAATTGTCCCCCTGGTTCGCCACGACCAGCGCGCGCCAGTTGCGCTCCGCCTCGTCGCACGCCGCCAGCGTCATGGAGAGGGTGTCCTGCCCGATGACGTTCATCTTGGCGTGGAATTCGAGCGCGAGGACCCCGTCGCCCAGGTCGATCAGGCTGGCGCCGGGATTGCGACGCACCTCGCGGCCGCCGCCGCGCAGGCGCGCAAAGTCGAAGACGCGCGGGTCGCTCCAGACCGGGGCGCGGAGGCCGGCCGTCGCCGTGGGGCCGTGCCGGACGCCGTCGACCTCGGTGTAGAGGCTCTGAGCGCCGTCGGCAAGCAGGGCGTCGACCCAGGCCGGCAGCGGCAGGTTGTCGGCGCGCAGCCGCTCCGCCGTGGGACGGAAGCCGAGGGCGTCCCAGGTCTCGAACGGGCCGAGCTCCCAGTTGAAGCCCCAGCGGATGGCGCGGTCGATGGCGTCGGCGTCGTCGGCGATCTCGCCCAAGCGCATCGCGGCGTAGGAGAGCGAGGGGGCGAGCAGCCGCCAGGCCGCCTGTGCCGCCCGGCCCCGTCCCGACACCAGGGATTGGACGCGGGCGCCCGGGTCGGCGATCGCCTTGCCCGCCTCGACCTCGGCGAACTGCGCCGATTTCTTCGGGCGGTAGGCGAGCGTGTCGAGGTCGAGGGTGAGGATCTCGTCGCTCCCCTTCTCCTTCCTGTAGAAGCCGCCGCCTGTCTTGCGGCCCAGCAGGCCGGCCGCGACCATGCGGCGCAGGAAGTCGGGCGGGGCGAAGAGGTCACGGCATTCGTCGTCGGGGGCGGTGGCCTGCACGTTTTCCGCCACGTGCAGCAGCGTGTCGAGCCCCACCAGGTCGGCCAGGCGGAAGGTGGCGGTGCGGGGGCGCGCCAGGGCGGGGCCGGTGAGCGCGTCGACCTCCTCGATCGTCAGGCCGAGCTCCGTCATGACCCGCACGGTGGCCATCATCGCGTGCACGCCGACGCGGTTGGCGATGAAGTTCGGCGTGTCCCTGGCCGGGACTATCCCCTTGCCGAGGCGAAGCGCCCCGAACTCGGCCACCGCGGCGAGGACGGCGGGATCGGTGTCTACGGTCGGGATCACCTCGAGCAGGCGCATGTAGCGGGGGGGATTGAAGAAATGCGTGCCGAGGAAGCGGGGGCGCAGCGGCGCCGGCAGCGTGGCCGCCATGGCCGCGAGCGAGAGGCCGGAGGTGTTGCTCGACAGCACGGCGTCGGGGCGCAAAAACGGCGCGGCCGCGGCGAGGACCCGGGTCTTGATGCCGAGGTCCTCCTTCACCACCTCGATCACCCAGTCCGCCTCGCGCAGGCGCGGCAGGTCGTCTTCGAGGTTGCCGGTCGTGATCAGCGCCAGGCGCTCCTCGCTGAACAGCGGCGCCGGCTTCTGCTTCAACAGCGCCCGCACCGCGTCGACGGTCAGGCGGTCGCGCACCCGGCGATCCGTGAGGCCGAGTCCGAGCGCCTGCTCGGCGGGGGTGAGCTCGCGGGGGACGATATCGAGAACCAGCGACGGCACGCCGGCGTTGGCGAAATGCGCGGCGATGGCGCCGCCCATCACGCCGCCGCCGAGCACGGCGATCCTGCGCACGGGCCAGGTCATGGAAACTCCCCGGGGCGCCGCGGGCGCCCGCCGTCAGGGGTGCGTGACCGGAAGCGCGCTCCCGGATGAATAAGCGTTCACCATGTTAGTGATGACCGGGCACGGTGTCAATCGGCAAACGGCCGGCCCAGGATTGCCTAGTTGCAATCAGGACAATGTATTGGTACTATCGTAATTGCGGCGTACATCCAGCCGGCCGCCCGCCATGGCGGACAGTTGTGAATGACCATTCATGGAGTCACATGTCCCGACCTCGCCCCGACGACAAGCGGGCGCGCATCCTCGACGCCGCGGTCGTCGAAATCGCGCGCCACGGCTACTACCACACCACGGTGGCGATGATCGCGACGCGCGCCGGCGTGGCCGACGGCACCATCTACCTCTATTTCCACGGCAAGGAGGAGATTCTCGTCGGCCTGTTCGAGCGCGCCATGGCGAGTTTCATCGCCGAGGGACGCCAGCTGCCGTCGGCGGGGAACCCCGCGCAGCGGATGCGCGAGCTGATCACCCTGCACCTGAACCTGCTCGGGCGCGACCCCGATCTGGCGATCGTCTTCCAGGTGGAGCTGCGGCACAGCCTGCACTTTCTCGACCTGTTCTCGCGCAGCCGCCTGCGCGAGTACCTCGAAGCGATCGCCGGCATCATCGCGCAGGGGCAGCGCGAGGGGACGTTCCGCCCCGACCTCGATCCGCTGTTCACGGCGAAAGCGATCTTCGGCATCCTCGACGAGATGGCCACCGACTGGGTGCTTGCGAAGCGCAACACGCGCCTGGCGGCGCGGGCGGACGAGATTGGCGATCTGGTCCTGCGGGGGATGGGCGCCGGCTGAGCCGGCGTGGCCGGGGGCGGACCCGTGGGATGGCCGCCCCCGGCGCCGGCGGGCGCAGTTACTGCGCCAGCTTGCCCCAGACGGAATCCATGCGCATGCCGCCTGCCTCGGCCTGGAGGACGTGCTCCCGCGCGGCCTCGGTCTGGCCCTGCTCCGCGTAGGCGATGCCGAGGTAGGCGTGCGCGAGGGCCGCGGAGGGATCGATGGCGAGCGCGGAGCGGCACTCGGTGGCGGCGGCGTCGAACTGCCCGAAGCGGCAGAACAACCGGCCGCGGCGGGCGTGCGCGTCGGCGCTGCGCGGGTCGACCTCGAGGGCGCGACCGTAGACATTGAAGGCCTCCCTGAGCGCCTCCTGCGCCTCGAGCGTTTCGCCGAGCACGACCAGCAGCCCCGCATTGTCCATCGCGCCGCCCAGGAAGCCACGGCACTCCTGCTCACCCTGCGCCGCGCGCCCCACGCCGATCAGCCCGTACACCAGAGCGCACTGCGTCGACGAGTCGCCCGGAGACTGGGCGAGCGCTTTCTCGTAGCAATCGAGCGCGCTCTCGGGCCAGCCGATGATGGTGAAGATCGCGCCGAGCTGCAGCTGGCCGCCGGCGATCACTGGATCGAGCGCCAGGGCGGCCTGCGTGGCCTCCTCGGCGTTGGCCAGACGGCTCTCCCCCATCCAGGCCGCGCCGAGCAGCACCAGCAGCTGCGCCGACGGCGAGGCCTTCGCACGCCCCTCCGTGAGCACCTTCACGGCCGCGGCGGTGTCTCCGGAGCGCAGCGCGGCCAGCCCCACCTGGACATAGCCGGAGGGATCCTCGGGACGGGAGGCGATCAGGGCGCGTCCCTCGGCCGTGGTGAGGGTGACGGGCCAGCGGCGGACGGCCGCCTGCCGATCCACGCCGGCGGTCGTGCCGCCCATGTCCTGCGGCAGTCCCTTGATCGGCGTTGCCAGAGCGGTCACCGGCGTGACCAGGGCCGTCAATATGAGGAGAACGACGGGCCTCTGAAGCTTCAGGGCAAAATGACGCATGACTGGATGACCCCCGGGGATGCAGGTTGCATAATGACGCGTGTTCGTTCAGGAAACGCGGTCTCGGGATACGGGCATCAAGAGCCGTGCCGGGCCACGGTATCGGGGCGGAGAGGGGAAGTGGACATGACCGGACAGGCGCGGATTCCCGCCGAGCGGCCGTTGCGGATCGGCATCAGCAGTTGCCTGCTCGGCCAGAAGGTGCGCTACGACGGCGGGCACAAGCAGGACCGCTATCTCACCGACATCCTCGGCCCCTATTGCGAATTCGTGCCGGTCTGCCCGGAGCTTGAGGCCGGCATGGGCGTGCCGCGCGAAGCCGTACGCCTGGTCGGTGCCGCGGACGCGCCCCTTATGATCGGCGTCCGCTCCGGCGAGGACTGGACGGAGCGTATGAACCGCCTGGCGGCCAGGCGCGTGGCGCAGCTCGGAAAAATGGACCTGTGCGGATACGTCCTGAAGAAGGACTCACCAAGCTGCGGCATGGAGCGCGTGAAGGTGTACGACCCCGACGGCGGCCTGCCCGACCGGTCAGGAATCGGCCTGTTCGCCCGCGCGCTGCTGGCGGGACTGCCCCTGCTGCCGGTCGAGGAGGAGGGCCGCCTGAACGACGCCCGCCTGCGCGACAACTTCATCGTGCGGGTGTTCGCCGCGCACCGCCTGCAGACCCTGTTCGCCGCCCGCTGGTCGCGCGACGCCGTGGTGCGTTTCCACGCCGCCCACAAGTACCTGCTCCTGGCCCACAGCCCCCCCCACCACAAGCAGCTCGGCCAGCTCGTCGCCGCCGTGAAACAGCACGACCCGCCAACGTTCCGCGCCCGCTACGGCGCCCTGTTCATGACCGCCCTGAAGGTGCGCGCCACGACCAAGAAGAACTGCAACG
Organism: uncultured bacterium; assembly: GCA_963732385.1. GTDB lineage: Bacteria > Krumholzibacteriota > Krumholzibacteriia > LZORAL124-64-63 > LZORAL124-64-63 > CAVSZB01. The sequence goes on from CAVSZB010000008.1 coordinate 236,201, forward strand.
TCCTGCAGCACCTCGTCGGCCACCTGCGCGAGCACACCTCCGCCGCCGAACGCGAAGACATCCTCACCGTCATCGAGGACTACCGGCAGGAACTGTTCCCCCTGATCGTCCCGATCACCCTGATCAGACATTACGTGCGCAAGCATAAGGTCACGTACCTCGCCGACCAGGTCTATCTGGCGCCACACCCGAAGGAACTGATGCTCCGGAATCACGTCTGAGCGTTCGGCTGTCAGCCGAATGGGTACGGGTTCGAGTCACTCCGGCAATCCCGGGGCGGTTCAGACGGGGTTTCTGATAGGGACAGGTCGAAGCGGTTGAGGTGTAATTGAATGTTTAGCATATAGTTAACACAGAACTCGGCCATTATGCAGTGGCGGTGCATTTTCGACGAAAACTCTGGACTGCAGGCCGCTTAGCGTCTATTATGCAATAACATTGCGTATTGGACGAAAGGACGTGCCATGTACATTCGCCGCACCCTGGAACCTCACTTCCGCGAGTCTGTCGGCCACTTCCCGGTGATGCTCGTCACCGGAGCCCGGCAGGTGGGCAAGACAACGTTTCTCCGGGAGATCGCCGGTGAAGAGCGGACGTACATCAGCCTCGATGATCCCCGCATCGTCGAATTGGCGCGAAATGACCCGGCCCAGTTCATGCAGCGGTATCCGGGACCCGTCATCATCGACGAGATCCAGTATGCTCCCGGCTTGCTGCCGTACATCAAGCTGGCCGTGGATGACGAAAGAAGGCCTGGGCGCTTCTGGCTCACCGGGTCGCAGCAATTCCATCTCATGCGCGATGTGGCCGAGTCGCTGGCGGGGCGCGTCGGCATCATGCACCTGCTTGGGCTCTCGCGCCGCGAACAGGACGGGTCCGCCGACGGCCACGGACCGTTCTTGCCGACACCGGATGCTCTGGCGTTGCGTCTTGCGGATGCGACGCCGCTCCCGCTGCCGGAACTCTACCGGCGCATCTGGCGCGGTGCTTACCCGGCGCTGACCCGCGATCCTGGGCTTGACCGGGACCTCTATTTCAGTTCGTACGTGCAGACCTACCTGCAACGGGATGTGCGCGATCTGGCCCACGTGGGCAACCAGACGACATTCTTGCGCTTCGTGCGGGCCTGTGCGGCACGCACGGCCCAGCTCCTGAACGTGGCCGATCTGGCTCGCGATGCAGACGTGGCGCCCAACACGGCCAAGCACTGGCTGTCGGTGCTTGAGGCCTCGGGCATCGTGTACCTGCTGCAGCCCTACCACACGAACGTCACCAAGCGTCTGGTCAAGGCGCCCAAGCTCTACTTCCTGGACACGGGCCTTTGTTCCTGGCTCACCGGCTGGACCAGTCCGGAAGCGTTGGAAGCCGGTGCGGCGTCGGGGGCGATGCTCGAAACCTGGATCCTGGTCGAGATTCTCAAGTCGTGGTGCCACCGGGGCAAGTCGGCGCCATTTTACTTCTATCGCGACAAGGACAAGAAGGAGATCGACCTTCTGATCGTTCAGGATGAGGTCATCCATCCCCTCGAATTCAAGAAGTCGGCTTCGCCCGGGCGCGACAGCGTGCGGCACTTCGGCACCCTGGCGCGGCTGGACCGCCCGATCGGGCCAGGTGGTGTGATCTGCTTGGCCGAGTCGTCGTTGCCGCTCGCCGGAGACACCGTGACGATACCCGTGGGGGCCGTGTGACCGGGTTCGAGGAGGGTGGCGTCTGGGGACCCAAAATCTCTCGATTCCGCTTCTTCGTGTCAAACGGCAGGCCCCTTTTGTTTCCATTGGATAACAGCCGCGGACCTGGCCTGGTGGTCGAATGCCTCGCGGTGGCGCGTGTCCCGTGTGCCCGATGCGGGCGTGCCGGCGGCGCTTAAGCGCGCCCCGCGACTGCCGATAGGGGCCTGAGGAGTTCCCCTGTCGCGCTCGAACCGCGAGGACGGATCCTGTCGGTATGGAAACCTGGACTCACACTTTCATTTTCGTCGCGCTCTTCTGCGCGCTGGTGGATTTCCTCAAAATTGTGATCGAGCTGTTGGGACGCGGACCGGAGCGCGAATTCAGTTCCGACCCCACCCTGGTCACGGCGGTGATTCCCAGCCACAACGGTGCCTCCGTGCTTCCGAATACGATCTCGGACCTCAAGCGGCTCCTGCCGGCGGAGCGGATCCTGGTCATGGACGATGGCAGCAGCGACGGCACTGCCGAGGTGGCCGGAGCGCTCGGCGCGCAGGTCCACCGGTTCGACCAGGGGAAGGGCAAGGTTGCCGCCATCAACTTCGGCATCTTCCGCGTGCAGACGCCGCTGACGCTGTTGCTCGACGACGACACGCGGATGGGCGGCGCCCGCCTGCCGACTTCGCTGCTGTCGGAAGATGGCTACGACGCGGTCGCCTTCCATGTCCTGCCCGACCGACGCGCGCGGGACGGCGCGCACGGCAACAACCTGCTCGGTCACATCCAGCGCTACGAGTACGGCAAAAGCATGGCGATCGGGAAGCGCTTCCACGACGCGACGAAATCGGTGAGCTGCGTCTCGGGCGCGGTCGGCCTGTTCCGCACCGAGGATTTGAACCGCTACCACCACGAGCACAGCGGGGTCTTCCAGGGCGAGGATCTGCAGCGCACGATCATCCGTCTGTTGCATAGCGGCCGCATCGTCTTCGCGAACGAGCCCGCCTGGACCGTGGCGCCATCCACGCTCAGGCAGTGGTTCGCGCAACGCCTGACGGGCTGGTATCCCGGTCTCTATCATCAGCTCGGGAACTTCTGCCGGCTGCTCGCGCGGCCCGGCGTGTCGTGGCGATTGCGCTATGAGATGCTCTACAACCTCTACACCACGGTCAGCGACCCGCTGAAAATCTGGTCGCTGTTCGTGATCCTCGCCACGCCAGCGCTGCGCTGGTGGGCGCCGGCGCTCTACCTGCTCTACCTGCTCTTCGAGCTGTACCCGTACCTCGTGGTGCGGCTGCCGGGCAGCCAGCGGCGCGCGCCTCTGAGCGTGTGGCTGCTGTATCCGCTGTACGGCGCCCTCAACACCGTGCTGCGTTCCATCGCATTCTTCACCTGGTTCTGGTTCCGCTTCGTCACCAGAAGCATGCGCCCCCGGCGGGGGCCCAAGGATCGGATCCCATGAGGCGAACGGCGCGCATCCTGATCGGACTGTTGGGCCTGGCCGGCCTCGCTGGCGTAGCGGCGCCCGGGCGCGCCATGGCGGCGCCCAGCCGCGTGGGCGCACAGTTCCGCTACTGGGATTTCAGCAACGGCAACGACATGCGGGATCCGCTCGCGTACTGGGCCTCGCCGCGGCTTCACGTGCAGCTCGAGCTGTGGGATTTCGAGGAAGGCGTCACGCAGTTCCGTCCGGAGGTCGGCTGGCATCCGCGGGATGCCCGGGGCTCGGTCTACACGCTGCAGTGGCGGCACGAGTACCGGCAGGAGCGGTTCACCTTCGCGACCGACCAGATCCTCGGCCGCAGCGTCGTCGGCCGGGCCGAGGTGAGCCCCCTCGTCGGAGACGGCGACATCTTGTGGGTGTTCGCCGCGGGCGCGGACTACTACTGGGGCTCCTACAATTTTGCCCAGGCCACGCTGATCCACGATCCGCGCAGCGGCGGCCTGTGGACCCTGCCGCTGCGCGTGCGGCTGGCCACGGAGACGAACGACTGGCTCCAGCTGACGATCGCCCCGGCCAGCCAGCGCACGATCGGCTGGGCCGCGGATGCGAAGTGGCATTGGCTGCGCGCCGGAGTGGAGCGCAACAACCGCTTCGACTTCACGACGCTCGACAACGTCATCTTCACTCTGGGTTTCGAACTCGAGCTCCCGCCGGCCGAGTGAGCAGGGTGACACCGGCCCGATCCCGGATCTTCATCGTCTTTGTTTGCGGATTTCCCCGCTCTCCTGGGGTGGGGGAATGGTATGATCGCAACCACGCTCATTGAAAGGTCACGGCGGCGAAGCGGACGGGGTTCCTGGGGGGGAGAGGAACCATCAGCCAGCGATTCCGCCGAGTCCGGTCCGAATCATCACAGGCAAAGGGGGAAACCAATGATCAGATTCAGACCCGCACGGGTCCTGCTTCGCGGGGCGGCCTTCCCGGTCCTGATATGTGCGGCTGCCGCCTGGTTGTTTTCCCCGCTCACGAACGCCCGGGCCGGCATCGACGACAACTTCGAATGGAAGAACGGCAAGCGGGTCCTCTACATCAAGATCGCGGACGAGAACGCGACCCTTGGCGGGGTGAACATCAAGACCGTCATGGATGCGGCCATCTCCAACTGGAACAACATTTCACCGCCTACCGGCTGGACCCTGCGGTACCACCTGCCCGGGGAGAACGAGGACATCAAGGTGTCGGTCGGCACCATCACCGACTCCTCCGGGGCACAGAGCAAGTCTGGCGGCGCCTGCGTGAGCGGGTTCACCGGCAAGAATGTCGAGGGGCTGAAGCTCGAGTTCGATCCCAAGCCGAAGGAGGGGTATCGCTGGGGGCAGACCGGGAGCGACAAGCTCGATCCGGTGGTGGTGGCCAAGCACGAGCTGAGCCATTGCATGCGCCTCGATCACGAGGGGGGGGTGGACACGGGAAATCTGGCCGATCCCGTGACGCCTGGAAACCACAACCACACCCCGTCCGAGCGGGACAAGAAGCACGTGAGCAAGGCGGCGGCGATCGCGCAGAAGGCTGTCGTCGCCCTGGTCCAGCCCGGCCTGCCGGCGGCCCTGACGCTGCTCGACTGGTCGCACTGCGAGAACGAGATAGACGAGTATCCCTTCCTCGCTCTGGTGAACATGGAAACCCGGCTGCTGCTCGGTCCTGACGCCGTCGTGCAGCCGGGGGAAATCCAGATGACCCTCGCCGCCGGTGCGAACGTGCCGCCACCCTGGCCGATGCCGGGTTTGCACGAGCGGTTCGTTCGTGGTCTCTGGGCGGTCACGCCCGACAGTGTTCAGAGCGGTCCCGGGCTGATGGAGGTGCAGATCCCGTACTTCGACGGGGTGACCGACATGGATCCCTGCCTGCCGGAGGAGCTGCTCGACCTTGCCAATCCGCAGTGGGGCCGGATCGTCGATGAAATGACGCTCTATCCCGTCATCTGGAACCCTGTTCTGGAGGAGTGGACCGACCTGAGGGGGGTGGCTCAGGGGTTCGCCGTCGATCCCGGTCAGAACCTGGTCCACTTCGCGCTGCCCGTCAATCTGCTGACCGCCTTCCCCGACGGTGATGGCCACTTTGTCACCTGCCTCGGCGTCGGCGGGCCGTTCGAATACCCTGACTGCAATGGCAATGGCATCGACGACGGGGAAGAGCTGGGACAAAACTACGAGTTCGACTGCAACGAGAACTGGACCCTGGATGCGTGTGATATCGCCTCCGGCTATTCGCTGGACCTGAACCTGAACGGGATCCCGGACGAGTGCGAAACGACCGGCGTGCCCGAGCGGATCGGTCCGCGACTGCTGGGCGCCTACCCGAACCCGTTCAACCCCCGCACCACGATCCGCTTCGAACTCCCGGACGCCGGACCGGTACGGCTGGCGATCTACGATGTCCTCGGGGGATTGATCCGGACTCTCGTAGACAAGGAGTTGCCCGCGGGCAGCCACGAAGCGGTCTGGGACGGAAAAGATTTGTCAGGCCGGGCAATTTCCTCGGGGAGTTACCTGGCCAGGCTGGAAGCAGGGGGGAAAGTAGAGGGGGTCCGCCTCAGCCTCGTGCGGTAGCGGCGGCATGTTCCGGGACCCCGGGGAGGGCAACTCCCCGGGGTTTCCCGGCGCCAGCATCAGGGTCAGATCCACGCTGCGTCTTGGCTTCGTCCGCACCAGGTGCTAGAATGCGCGCCGGCCTGACCGGAAACGTGGGATCGACCCGGCGACGCCTGGCCAAGCCGGGTCCATAGCTGCCGAAGGAGAGAACGCAATGCTGAACAAGATCGGACTGGTGGGCGGGGGGCAGATCGGCGGGGTGTTGGCGGCGGAGATCGCGCGGCGGCGGCTGGCGCGTCAGGTCGGCCTCGTCGACGTCAAGGGGCCCGACGTGGCGAAGGGGAAGTGTCTCGACATCGCCGAGGGATTGCCGGCGATCGGGATCGACGTCGATTTCGAGGGAGGCAAGGATTACTCGGTGCTCAAGGGCGCCGAATTCGTCATCAACACGGCCGGCGTGCCGCGCACGGTGCGGCCGGACGGCACCTTCCCGAGCCGGGAGGAGCTGCTCGCCACGAACCTGACGATCACCGACGCGGTGGCGACCGGCGTGAAGAAATACTGCCCGAAGGCGTTCATCATCTCGGTCGCCAATCCGCTCGACGCGATCGTGTACCGGCTCTACAAGCAGCTGGGCGTGCCCAAGAACCGGATTCTCGGCATGGCCGGCGTGCTCGATTCGTCCCGCTACCGCTACTTCGTGGCGAAGGCGGCCGGCGTGTCAGTGGAGAATGTCGAGGCCGTGGTGCTCGGCGGACACGGCGACGACATGGTGCCGGTGCGTTCCTGCTGCCGCATCGCCGGCATGCCGGTCGAGGATTTCCTCGACGCGGCGACGCTCGACGCGATCGAGGCGCGCACGCGCAAGGCGGGCGGCGAGGTCGTCGGGCTGCTCGGCAGCGGGTCGGCGTTCGTCAGCCCGGCCTGGTCCGCGCTCGAGATGCTCGAGGCGATCGCCTATGACAAGAAGAAGATCCTGGCCGTCTGCACGCTGCTCGAAGGGGAGTACGGGGTGGACGGGCTGTTCGTCGGGGTGCCGGCGATCCTCGGCCGAGGCGGCGTGGAGAAGATCGTGCAGATCAAACTGACCTCCGCCGAGACGACCGCCCTGCAGAAGTCGGTGGCGGCGGTCCGCAAGACCTGCGCCGAAGTGGACGCCTTCAAGTAGCGCGTCGCACAGCCTGATGGCCTGACCGCGCCCTCGCCGCATCGGCGGCGGGGGCGCGGTTGCGTTGGGCTGCTCAGATCGCAGGGAGTCCCTTGCCGGGGTCCTTGAGCCCGTGCCCCGTGATCAGCGCCACGACCGTTTCGGCGGGGCCGATCCAGCCGCGGGCGCGGGCGGCGATGATGCCGGCGAGGGCGGTGGCGGCCGACGGCTCGGCCCACAGCCCCGCCAGGCGGGCGAGCAGGCCGATCGCCGCCAGGATGTCCGTATCCGGCACGGACAGGAAGGCGCCGCCCGAGGCGGCGACGGTGCGCCACGCCTTGACGCGGTTGCGGGGGATGCCGACCGCGATGGAGTCGGCCACGGTGTGGGCGACGACCGGGGTGACGGCGCGGAGGATGGCGGCGCTGTCGAGCGCGACGGGGTCGGCAGTGGCGGCCCAGGCGCGGGCGAGGGGCGCGGCGCCGGCGGCCTGCACGCCGTAGACGCGGGGGCGTTTCGCCGTCAGGCCGAGCGCGTGCAACTCGGCGAATGCCTTGGCCACGGACGAGACGATGCAGCCGTCGCCGACGGGGACGAAGACGGCGTCGGGGACGTCAAACCCCAGAGCGAGCGCGATTTCCAGCGCGGCGGTCTTCTTGCCCTCGACGAGGATCGGGTTGTGGGCGCAGTTGCGGCTGTACCAGCCGTGCGCCGCGATCTCCCGCAGCGAAAGGTCGAAAGCCTCGTCGTAGGTGCCTTCGACGCGGATGACGTCGGCGCCGTGCACGACGAGTTGCGCCAGTTTGGCGGCCGGCGCGGCGGCGGGGACGAAGATCGTGGCGGACAGGCCGGCGCGCGCGGCGAGCACGGCGAGGCTGGCGGCGGCGTTGCCGGTCGAGGCGCAGGCCAGGTGCGACGCGCCGAGGGACAGGGCGTGGACGACGCCCATCGCGGCGGCGCGGTCCTTGAGGCTGGCCGAAGGGAGGCCGGTGTCGTCTTTCAGGAAGAGGCGGGGCAGGTCGAGCGCCTCGCGCAGGCGGCGCGGCGCGTAAAGCGGCGTGTCGCCGAGCGACCAGGCGGGATCGGGACCGGGGGGCGCGATCGGCAGCAGCGGCGCGAAGCGCCAGAGGTCGGGGCGGCCGCGGGCGGGGAAGGGATCGGCGCGGTCGAGATCGCGCGAGACGCCGGCGTAGTCGTAGACCGCGTCGAGGATGCCGTCGATGCCGCAGCGGTCGCAGACGAAGCCGGCGTGGTCGCGCGGGAAGTCGCGCGCGCAGACGACGCACCGCCAGCCGAGCCAGTGCGGGTTCTGTGCGCCGTGGGCGACAGCGCTCATTTCGGTTGCCCCGCCGCCGGAGGATCGCCGGGGCGCCACGTTTCGCTCGAGATGCGTTTGATCCGCTCGCGGACTTCGTCGGGCGTCAGCACCCCCTTCTCGACCAGCAGCTGCAGGAGCGCGTCGGACGCAAGCTTGGTGCCGAGCGCCAGCTCGCGCACCGTGACGTCTCGACGCTGCCCGTCCTGCACGATCGAGAAGGCGAGTTCGCCGGGGGGGGGGCCGGGAGCGGCCTGCGGCGGGTCGCCCCCGAACAGTCTGCGCCAGCGGCCGGTCACGGCTACATCGTCAAGGCCATGATGGCCTTGGCGGTGTGCAGGCGGTTCTCGGCCTGGTCCCAGACGACCGACTGCGGGCCGTCGATGACCGCGTCGGTCACCTCGAGACCGCGGCTCGCCGGCAGCGGGTGCATGTAGATCGCCTCCGGACGCGCGAGTTTCATGCGGCGCTCGTCGCAGATCCAGCCAGGATATTTCTCGATCACCTTCACGGCCGCCTCGCGCACCGGCTCGTGGACCAGGCAGCCCCACGATTTCGGGTAGACGACCGAGGCGCCCTCGAACGCCGCGTCCATGTCGTCGGTGATCTCGAACTTCGTGCCCATGCGCGCGGCGTTGGCCCGCGCCCGCGCCAGGATCTCCGGCTCGAGTTTGAACTCCGGCGGATGGGCGAGCACGACGTCGAGGCCGGCGCGCGTCATCATCAGGATCTCGGACTGCGGCACGGAGATCGGGCGCACGTAGTTGGGCGCGTACGTCCAGGAGACGACGATCCGGCGGCCCCGCAGTTCAGACCCGAACTTCTCGCGCACCGTCATGAGATCGGCCGCGGCCTGGCACGGGTGGAATTTGTCGCACTGCATGTTGATGACGGGGACGCGGCTGATGGCCGCCACGCTGCGCATGAAGGCGTTCCCGTTGCCCCAGTCGCAGTTGCGGATGGCGATGCCGTGGCCGTAGCGCGACAGCACATGCGCGGTGTCCTGCGCGGTTTCGCCGTGGCTCATCTGCAGCTTCTCGGGCGTGAGGTCGTGGGCGTGGCCGCCGAGCTGGGTCATGCCGGCCTCGAACGAGTTGCGCGTGCGCGTGCTCTGCTCGAAGAACAGCATGAACAGCGTGCGGTCGCGCAGCAGGGCGTGCGGCTCGTCACGGTAGAACTTGCGCTTGAGGTCGCCGGCCGTCGCGAGCATCAGCTCCATTTCGTGGTCGGCCCACTCCTCGGTGTCGATGTAGTGGCGTCCGCGCAGCGGTTTGCTCATCGTCGTTCTCTCCTTGGGTCGGTGGCGCCGCGGGGCCTCAGGGGCAGGGGGCCGCGGCGGTGAAAGCGTCAGGGAACGCGGCGTAGAAGGCGCTGGCCGCGACGAGATCGTCGATCGGCACGTGCTCGTCGGGCGCGTGCGCCTGCGCCTCCTGCCCCGGTCCGAAGCCGACGCAGGGCACGCCGTGCATCCCGGCGATCGCCACGCCGTTCGTGCTGAAGGTCCAGCGGCTCACGACGGGGTCGCGGCCGAACAGGCCGGCGTGGGCCGCCACGCCGGCGCGCACCGCCGGGTGCGTTTCCGGCATGAGCCACGTGGGGAAATACTTCTCCATCGGGTAGACGAGTCCCTGCCACGACGGCACCTCGTAGACCAGCGTGCGCACCTGCGCCTCCGGCACGCCGGCCGCGGCGACCGTTTCGCGCACCTCGCGCAGGGCGAGTTCGCGGTCCTCGCCGGCGGTGAGGCGGCGGTCGATGTGCAGTTCGCAGCGGTCGGCCACGGCGCAGAGGCTGGGCGATTCGGAGCCGATCCAGGTGACGCAGCAGGTGCCCTTGCCGAGGAAGTCGTCGTGGCGCAGGCGGTCGTTGAGCGCCGCGATCGCCGGTACCGCGGGGGCCAGTTTGGTGATGGCGTTGTCGCCGCGCTCGGGGGCCGAGCCGTGGCAGGAGCGGCCGGTGGCCGCCACGCGGATCTCCATGCGGCCGCGCTGGCCACGCGTGAGCGTCAGCCCGGTCGGCTCCGTGGAGACGACCACCTCAGGCTTCAGCACGCCCTCCTGCAGGATGTAGTGCCAGCAGAGGCCGTCGCAGTCCTCCTCCATCACTGAGCCGACCATCCAGACCTGGCAATCGCGGGCGAGGCCCAGCTCGCGGATGATGCGGCCGGCGGTGATCATGCCGGCCATGCCGGCCTTCTGGTCGACGGCGCCACGTCCGTACACGCGGCCGAAGGCGACCTCGCCGCCGAGCGGTTCGTAGGACCACTGCTCGGGGTCGCCGAGGCCGACCGTGTCGAGGTGGGCGTCGAAAGCCACCACGCGCGGGCCGTCGCCGAGACGGCCGAGCACGTTGCCGAGGCCGTCGATGCGCACTTCGTCGAAACCGGCGTCCTTCATCTCGTCGGCCACGCGCTCGACCACGCGCGCCTCCCCGCCCGAGGGGCTCGGGATGCGCACGAGGTCGCACAGAAGGGCGGTGGTCGCGTCGCGCAGTTCGCGGGCGCGGGCCATGATCTCCTGATGACGTTGATGGCTCATGCCTTCGCTCCCCGTCGTCCGCCGCGCATGATTTCCCACACGCGTCGCGCCGCCGCCTGGCAGCGCGCGGCCTCGAGCGGGGCCGGGTCGCCGGCGCGGTAGACGCGCCGTCCGCCGACGTACACTTCGGCGATCTGCGAAGCGTGGAATCCGAACAGCATCAGGCTGAGCCAGTTGTCCGGATCGAGCGGTGTGCGCGTGAAGGCCTGCCCGACGAGGAAGTCGGCCGGGGCGCCGGTGTCGAGCGCGCCGAACGGTTCGCCGAACACCTCGCGCGCGAGGCGGTAGCCGCCGAGCCAGAGGCGCGCCGCGCCGGAGAAACCGAGCGGCCCGCGGCCCGGCTCGTTGCCGCGGAAGAAGGTGGCGCGCGCTTCGGCCCACATATTGTCGTCGAGGCCGTCGGTGCCGAAGCAGGAGCGGGCCGGAAAACGGTCCACCGGGGCGCGGCCCACGCCGTTGTTCATGTTCGACCGGCCGGCGTGCGCCAGCCACGCGCCGCGCTCCTCGATCGCCGCCAGATCGAGCGGCGTGAGGTCGACGCCGTGCGCGAACAGGCTGCCGGAGCGGACGAGCCCGTAGTCGAGCAGTCGTTCGAGCGGATCCTTCCAGCCGCGATCCTGGCTCACCTCGCGGTCGGTCGTGCCCTCGGCGAGATGCATGTGCACGCCGACGCGGTGCGTGTCGCAGAGCCGGGCCAAAGCGCCGAGCGTTTCGTCCTCGAGCGTGAAGCTGGCGTGGGCGCCGACGATGCCGCGGAAGCGCGGCACGCCGCCGTCGGGGCGGCCGGCGATCCGGCGCAGGTAGCGGTCGTTCTCCTCGAGCGTCATGTCGCGGCCGCCCGGTCCGGCGCGGTCGGTCACCTCGTAGCAGAGGCAGGCGCGCAGGCCGACGAGGTCGATTCCCTCCTCGATGCGGTCGAGGGAGCCGCCGACGGCGGTGAGGCTGGAGTGGTGGTCGAACAACAGGGTCGTGCCGCTGCGCACCGCCTCCCAGGCGCCCGCCGCGGCCGAGAGGTAGATGGCCTCGGCATCGAGCGCGCGGTCGAGCGGCCACCAGATCTCGGTGAGGATTTCGGTGAACGAGCGCGGCACCTGGCGCGGAGCCGGCATGCCGGGGGCGAGGGAGGCGTACAGGTGCGTGTGGCCGTTCACGTTGCCCGGCAGGACATTCGCTCCGGACAGGTCGATGACGGTCTCTCCCGGTTCGGGCGCCAGACCGACGCCACGCGCCACGATCCGGTCGCCGCGCACGCGCAGATCGACCGTCTCGACGCGGGGGCTGGGGTCGGCGCGCAGGTCGAGCGGGTAGTAGTCCAGGACGCGGCCGTTGCGCAACAGGATGCGCGGCTCCGGGCCGGTGTCATCGGGAAGCGCAGTCGCGCCGGAATCGGCTGTCGAGCGCAAGAGGCCCTCCTCGCGGGCGGCAGGGATGGGAAATCGCTGGTCTGCCAACGCTCACGATCGGGGCCGAGGGGAAAAAGTTCAAGCAGGGAAACGTATCGGGCCGGGAATACGGGCGGCTTTACCGAGCGGCGTGGGGTGAGCGTACGGATGGGGGGTGGGGCGTCGTCCTGACAGAGACTGCTACGGAGGCAACGAGTTCGCTGCCTGCCGCCGGCGGTGTTGTCCGGAAGCGACGGGGCCGCTCCTGGTGGAACGGCCCCGGGCGTGTTTCGGAGTGGGCGGGAGGTGAGCGGGCGGTCGCCCTACTTCGCGACCAGCAACTCCTCCGTCTTCGGGAAGATCGTGTTGACGAGGGAATCGCGCACGATCCAGATCGTGTTGTCGGCGTCGGTGCGCATGTAGACGCCGCCCGGCGCATCGCCCAGGGCGGGGCGGGTGGCGCCGAAAAAGAGGGTGAATTCCTTGCCGGTCCGGAAGCGCAGCGTCGCTTTGCGGGCCGCCTTCCAGAGGCCGTACTCCTCGTAGGAGCCCTGCGGATCGGCCACGTCAGCGGCGCGGACAAGAACGAGGGCATTGAGCACGCCGTCGGCCTTGGACTTGAGCGCCGGCTTCGCCCTGGGCCGCACCATGCGCCACTCGTAGACGCTGCGGTCGGGGCCGGCCGCCGTCGCCGAGTCGCCGACGGCGACGGCCGGGGAAGAGGCGGGTGTCTGGATGTCCTTGACCAGTTCGGTGATGCGGCCCTCTTCGTCGAGGATGATCGCATCGACGTCATCGCGCACGGCCTCGTAGGCCTGTAGCTCGAGGAAGTGTCGGGACTGCGGCTTCGCCGGCCCGCTCCAGAGGCCCATCCCGGTCAGCAGGCTGGAGCCGGAGAGGTAGACCGCGTTGTCGCCGGGTCGGCGCACGAAGTCGCCCGCGGCGCCGGCCGGCTTCCGGCCGACCAGCAGTCGCAATACCGGTTGGAAGTCCTTGCCGAACACCGCCACGCTGACGGCCTGTTCGTCACTGAGGCTGTAGTCGGCCAGCACGTCGGCAGATTTCGAGCGGAACTCGCCGCGCAGATCGGACAGGCTCTTGATCAGGTCGTTGACCTTCTGCTGGCTGGCGGGGTGGCTGAAGGCCGTGCGCACCACCCACTTGTCGGGCAGTCGTTCCAGCACCACGGCAGTGCTGTCCGGGCCCTGGCCGAGCACGATGCGGGTCAGTTCGTCCTTCAGGAAGGGCGCCGGCAGCAGCTGGGACTGGGCCGGGCGCGAAACCGCGCGCCGGTGCGAAACCTGCTGCAGGATGCTGACCAGGATCAGGGCGGCCAGGATGCCGCCCAGGAGAAACAGGTTGCGGTTCCTGATCATCGTCCCCCCTCCTCGGTCTGTGCGACGCGGCGATCGATCGCCTCGCGGTAGCGGGAAGCGTCACGCCGACGGGCCGCGGCGCGGGAGATGCCGAAGATCGCCAGGCACACCGGCACCAGGCCGACGACGAAGAGGCGCCAGCCGACCTTTTCGCTGTCGCCCGCCGGCTTGATCGCACGTTGGGTCATCGCCTTGGAACGGATCGAGATGAGATCCGCGCCGTGCGCGAGCGCGTCGACGGCGTTGAGCAGGAAGGTGGCGTTGTCGGCGGCCTGCACGACGGAGTCGTCGAACATCTTCGCGTCGCCGATCAGGATCAGCTGCGCCGGCTTGCTCGCCAGCGGCGCCACGATGTCGGACGCGGCGTCGGCCGCTCCGGCGTCGTCGGGCCAGGACGGGACGGGACGGCCGGCGAAGGCGTCGGGGAACGTCCCGGAAACGAGGACGGCCAGCGGTTGCGGGCCATCGAACTGCCGGTTGTTGGCGTTGAGGTGGCTGCCCGGCACGACACCCGCGGTGAACTTCTCGGTCCAGCTCTTGTCGCTGGAGGTGAACAGCGGTGTCGCCTGCAGCCTGAGGCGCTCCAGATCGGCGGTGTTGAGCACCACCGGCGTGCCCCAGAGGTAAAGCAGGCTGCCGATGCGGTTCGTGAGCGACGTGCCGGAGTTCATCTGCGGCTGCGGCACCAGGATCTGCATCGGCGCGCGCACCGGTTCGTTGGTCTGGAAGCGCATGCCGCCGACGGTCTGGGTGCGGGGTACGCTCAGGACCTGCAGGCTGCTGTCGAAGAAGTGGTCCGGTACGACGCCGAGGCCGAACGCCTTGAGCATCTCGTCCAGTCCGGACCGGCGGGCGGTGGCGCCGATGGTGAAGCCGCCGCGCGCGCCGGGCGTGTACTCGTAGTCGTGAGCCTGCAGAGCGAGAATCACGTTCATGCCGTTGCTGAGCGCGCGGTTGATCTCGAAGGCCTGCCGCGGGTTCAGTTCGTCCGGGTTGAGGACCAGCAGCACTGCGGCGTCATCCTGGATGCGCGAGTCCTTCCCGAGCTGAACGTCCTGGACTTCGTAGTGCTCCTCCCCGAGCAGCTGCTTCACGCCCTGGTAGACGTCGCGCGGCTCGGGCGGCTGCATGCCGGCCTGCAGGTACATCATCATCGTCTGCTGGTCGATCTGCTGCCGCGGCGCGAACACGGCCACCCGGGCCTGCCGCTCGGTGGTGAGCCGGTAGACCCGCGAGACCAGCTCGTATTCCAGCGTGGCGAGCGACTGGGGCAGGACCTGGGGGATGACCTCTTCCGGCTTGTCCTTGTAGGCGATCGTCATGGCGCTCCAGATCAGCTTGACGCCGATCTCGTCCCGTTCCACGGACTGCACCTGGAACGGCCGGAGGCCCTTCTGCGTGAGCTGGTTCTGCAGCTCCTCGTTGTTCTGCGGGTCGAAGACCTCGAACTGCAGCATGCCGTCGCTGGCGCGCTGGTAGTCGCGCAGCTTGTTGGCGATGTCGCGCTCGAGCGTCTTGAGCTCGGTCGGCATCTTGGCGAGGGGGGTGATGTAGAGCTTCACCTGCACCGGCACCTTGAGTCCGCCCAGGATCTTCACCGACGCCGGCGACATCGTGTAGAGCTGATCGTCGGTCAGGTCGATTCGCGCGCCCGGCAGGCTTCCCAGCACGAGGGTGAGGAAGACCGTGATCGCCAGCAGCAGGGCCGCGGCGACGCCGAAGGTGACGCGGAAGTTCGTGCGCTTGCGTGTCATCTCAGTACTTCCTCCCTTCCAGCCAGAGGTTGTTCAGGACGAGAAAGACGGTCGTGAGGCCGAGAAAGTAGGCCAGGTCGGCCGGCTCGATCACACCGCGCGTCAACGATGCGAAGTGCGGCATGAGTCCGAGGGAGTTCTGCAGGAAGGAGCCGAACCCTCCGAACCAGCCGTCGATGGTCGAGGCGATCGCCGGCATGCCGAGCAGAAAGAGCACGAAGCAGCCGACCATGCCGAGGATGAAGGCCGAGATCTGGTCGCGCATCAGGCCCGACGTGAAGATGCCGACCGCCATGTAGAGCGCGCCCAGCAGCACCGCGCCGAGGTAGCCGGCCGCGATCGCCCCGCCGTCGGGGTTGCCCAGCACGTTCACCATGATCGGCACCGGGAGCGTGCCGGCCAGCGCCACCAGATAGAACGAGGTGGCCGCGAGGTACTTGCCGAGCATGACCTCGGAGGAGCGCATCGGCAGCGTCATCAACAGCTCGAAAGTACCGTTGCGTTTGTCCTCGGCCCAGAGGCGCATGGTCAGGGCGGGAATGAAGAAGATCAGAAACAGCGGCAGATTGCCGAAGAAGTCGCGCATGTCGGCCTGGCCGGAGAGGAAGAACGGCGTCATGAAGAGGCCGCAGTTGAGGGCCAGGAAGACGATGATGAAGATGTACGCGATCGGGCTGTTGAAGTACGCCGCGAATTCGCGCCGGAAGATCGTGACGACGTTAGACATGACGCGCCGCCCCCTTGCCGGCCGCCGACCGTTTGGTCAGGGCGATGAAGAGATCTTCGAGGGCGATCCGGGATTTGTGCAGCTCGACCAGTTCGCCGGCCCGACCGCGCGCCAGCGTCGTGGCGGCCGCATCGACATCGCGCTCGAACAGCGGGTCGCCGCCGAGCGTCTGCCGGGCGAGGTCGCCGATCCGGCCGTCGGCCACGATGCGCCCCTCGTTGATGATGACCACCCGGTCGGTGACCGGCGGCACTTCCTGCAGGATGTGCGTCGAGAAGATGATGCTCTTCTTGGTCGCGAGGCTGCGGATCAGGTCGCGGATGCCGAGGATCTGCAGCGGGTCGAGACCGCTCGTCGGCTCGTCGAGGATCAGGATGTCGGGGTCGTGGATCAGCGCCTGGGCGAGACCGGTGCGCTGACGGAAGCCCTTCGACAACTCCATGATCGGCTTCTTCAGTTCGCTGCCCAGGCCACAGGCGTCGACGCACCAGTCGAACCGCTCTCTGAGACGCGGTCCCTGCAGGCCGCGCGCCCTGCCCACGAACTCCAGATATTCCTGCACATTCATGTCGACGTAGAGCGGGACGTTCTCGGGCAGGTACCCGATCCGGCCGCGCACCGCCAGCGGTTGTTCCCGGACGTCGATCCCCGCCACCGTCACCGTGCCCTCGTCGGGCGCGAGAAAGGTGGTGATGATCTTCATCGCCGTGCTCTTGCCGGCTCCGTTCGGGCCCAGGAAGCCGAGGATTTCGCCCTCGCCCAGGCGGAAGGAGACAGCATCGAGCGCGACGGTCGTCCCGAACCGCTTTGTCACGTCGCGTACCTCGATCATCGCGTGACTCCTCAGGGGACGGGTGGTGATAGGGGGTGGAACACTCACCATACCGCAGAGCGAGACCGGCAAAGCGCCCGGCGTTTCGGATCCGGCGATATGGAAGGGGCAATATACAGGAAGTTGGCGTCCCGGTTCCAGTCTTCTGCCGTGCGCGGCATCGACAGGGGAGGCGCGCGCGGTTAGGATCGGGGCGCTAGGGAGGCTGAGTTGGCGAAAGAAGGACGAAAAGGCCCGCCGCCGCCGCCCCGGGCGTGGGAATACACGCTGCCGGGCGGCTGGACGGTGCTGGCGGGCCGGACCGACGCGGATAACGAGCGTCTCAGCCTCGAGGTGGCGAGCGCCGATGACTGGTGGTTCCACCTGCGCGGCGCGCCGGGCAGCCATGTCATCCTGCGGGCGCGCCAGGGGTTCGAGCCGGACCGCGACACGCTGCGCGCCGCAGCGGCGATCGCCGCCTGGCACAGCAAGGCGCGTCACGGCGGGATCCAGCCGGTCTCCTGCACGCGCGGGCGTTTCGTGGGCAAGCCGCGCGGCGCACCGACCGGCACGGTCGAAATCCGGCGTGAGACGGTGCTCAAAGTGCGTCCGGGACTCCCCCCGGGCGCCGGTCCTGACGACACGGAAGAAGGGGACGACGCATGAGGCGCACGCGAATCATCGCCACGCTCGGGCCGGCCGTGGCCGATCCCGGGGTTCTGCAGCGGCTGCTTGCGGCGGGCACGGATGCCGTGCGGCTGAACTTTTCCCACGGCACCCACGAGGACCACGCGCGTTCGATCGTCCGCCTGCGGGAGGCGGCGGCGGGGCTCGGGCGGCCGGTGGCGATCATCGCCGACCTGTGCGGCCCGAAGCTGCGCACCGGCCCGCTCGCCGCCGGGCCGGTGGAGCTGCGCGACGGGGAGCCGTTCACGCTCACTGCGCGCGATGTCCCCGGCGATGCGCACGAGACCGGCCTGTCGTGGCCGGCGCTCGCGCGCGACGTGCGCGTCGGCGACGCCCTGCTGCTCGACGACGGCGCCCTCGAACTCAGGGTGGAGTCGACCGACGGCACCGACGTGCGCTGTGTCGTGGTGCGGGGCGGTCTCCTCGGCGCCCGCAAGGGGATCAACCTGCCGCACACACCGGTCAGCGCGCCGGCCCTCACGGAGAAGGACCGCGCCGACCTCGCCTTCGGGCTGTCCCACGGCATCGACGCGGTGATGCTCTCGTTCGTGCGCCGTCCGGAGGATCTGCAGGAGACGCGGGCCCTGATGCGCGCGGCCGGCGCCGACGCCCTGCTCTACGCCAAGATCGAGCGAGCCGAGGCGGTGGCGCGCGTGGACGCCCTGCTGCCGCACTGCGACGGCATCGTCGTGGCGCGCGGCGATCTCGGCGTGGAGATTCCGCTCGAGGGGGTGCCGCCGGCCCAGAAACTGCTCATCGACAAAGCGCTGCAGGCGGGCAAGCTCTGCATCACGGCCACCCAGATGCTCAAGTCGATGGTGGAAAGCTCCCGGCCGACGCGCGCCGAGGTCTCCGACGTGGCCAACGCCGTGCTCGATGGCAGCGACGGTCTGCTCCTGACCGAGGAGACCGCGGCGGGGCGTTATCCGGTGGAGGCGGTGGCCATGATGGCGCGTGTCGTCGAGGCGGCCGAGTCGATCTTCCCGCACCGCACCTGGGAGCACCGCTTCGATCCCCGCGCCCGCTCCGGCGCGCCCGAGGCGGTGGCCCATGCCGCGGTGCGCATGGCGGCCGAACTGGGCGCTGCCGCGATCATCACCCTGACCCGCTCCGGCAGCACCACGCAGCTGGTGGCGCGCTGGCGGCCGGTCCAGCCGGTGCTTGCGCTGACCCCCGAGCCGTCGGTGATGCGGCGGCTGAGCCTGGTGTGGGGGGCGCAGCCGGCGCTGCTGGATGCCGAGCAGGATGGCGATCTGCTGCAGACCCAGGCGCTGGCGGCCTGCGCCCGTTCCGGCCTGGCGCGTCCGGGCGATACGGTCGTTTTGACCGCCGGCTGGCCGCTCTCCGCAGCCGGCGGCACGAACCTGATCCGGGTGGCGAAGGTGCCGGCTCTGGAGGGGTAGCGATGTTCGGTTTCAAGGCGAGGCGGCGCCGGCGCCTGCTGGCCACGCCGCTGCCGCCGGCGTGGGAAGCGATCCTGCGCGATGAGGTGGCGCTGTACGCCCGGCTGCCGGTGGCCGACCAGGCCGAGCTGCGCGGTCTCGCGCAGGTCGTCCTGGCGGAGAAGCGCTTCGAGGGGTGTGGTGGCCTGGCGCTGGACGACCGCATGCGCGTCGTAATCGCCGGGCAGGCCTGCCTGCTGCTGCTGCACCGCGCCGGCGACTTCTTTCCCCGCCTGCAGTCGGTGCTCGTCTACCCCGTGCCCTTCGTCACCAACGAGGAGCTGGAGGAGGTCGACGGCATCGTCGGCGAGGACGATGGCGAGCGGCTCGGCGAATCGTGGGGGCAGGGGGCGCTGGTGCTGTCGTGGCAGGACGTGGCGCTCGACCTCACGGCCCCCGACGACGGCTTCAACGTCGTCCTGCACGAATTCGCCCACCAGATCGACGAGGAGTACGGCATCTCGGACGGCACGGCCCCGTTCGCCGGCACGGAGGGGGCGCGGTGGGCCGAGGTGTGGGAGAGCGAGTTCGCGCAGCACGCGGCCGACGTGCGCCGGGGCAAGCGGACCTTCGTCGACGAATACGGCGCCGACGATCCGGGCGAGTTCTTCGCCGTCGCCACGGAGCATTTTTTCGAGGAGCCGCGCGAACTGCGCGCGCGTCACCCGCGGTTGTACGAGCAGCTGCGGCTGTTCTACCGGCAGGACCCCGCCGCGTGGGGCCTGGCCGGCAGGGAGTGAAGCGGGGAGGCGCCGCTCAGTCCACCGCTCAGCCGTCCCGCTCCACGTTGACGACCTGTCCCCCGACCACGACCGCCCGCGCCGACGTCGGCTGGCAGAGCAGCAGCGCCGCCACCCGGTCGCCGACGCGGTCGTGGCCGAGGTCGTCGAGCGAGAAGATCGCAAGGTCGCAGGCGCGACCCGGCTCGACGGCGCCGATGTCGTCGCGGCCGAGGCAGCCGGCCCCGCCGAGCGTGGCCATCTCCAGCACCTCCTGCACGCGCATTCCTGACGGGCCGTGGATGACGCGGTGCAGCAGCAGCGTCTGGCGCAGCTCGGCGAGCAGGTGCGAGCCGTCGTTGCTGGCCGAGCCGTCGACCGCCAGACCGACCGTCACGCCGGCGGCGCGCAGGTCGCGCACGCGGCAGACCCCCGAGCCGAGGCGCATGTTCGACGTCGGACAGTGGGCGATCGCCACGCCGGCGCGGCCGAGGCGCGCCACTTCGGCGTCGTCGAAGAAGATGCCGTGGGCCAGCCAGACATCGTTGGCGAGCCAGCCGACCGACTCCAGGAAATCGAGCGGGCGCAGGCCGTAGATGGCCTGGCAGTAGTCGTTCTCGTCGCGCGTCTCGGCGAGGTGCGTGTGCAGGCGGACGCCGTGGCGGCGCGCCAGCGCGGCGGTGTCGCGCATCAGTTCGGGGCTGACCGAGAAGGGGGAGCAGGGGGCGAGCGCCAGGCGCACCATGGCGCCGGGGCGCGGATCATGCCAGGCGCGGATGAGTCGTTCGCTGTCGGCGAGGATCGTGTCGGGATCCTGCACCACGTCGTCGGGGGGGAGGCCGCCGTCCTTGACCGAGCGCGACATCGAGCCGCGCGTCGGGTGGAAGCGGATGCCGGCTTCCTGCGCGGCGTCGATCGTGATGTCGATCAGCTCGGCGGAGGCGCCGCGCGGGAACAGGTAGTGGTGGTCGGTGGTCGTGGTGCAGCCGGAGCGCAGCAGTTCGCGGAAGCCGACCAGCGCCGCGTGGTGGAAGTCGAGATCGCGCAGCTTCGCCCAGACCGGATAGAGGGCGCGCAGCCAGTCGAACAGACCGGCATCGACGGCGCCGGGCCAGGCGCGGGTGCGGGTCTGGAACAGGTGATGGTGCGTGTTGACGAGTCCCGGCAAAACGACGCAGCCGGCGGCGTCGATGCGGTGGTGGCGGTCGCGCGGCACGGCGCCGATGAGGTCGGGCGCGCGGCCG
The DNA here is from genome assembly GCA_963732385.1 of uncultured bacterium. Taxonomy (GTDB): domain Bacteria; phylum Krumholzibacteriota; class Krumholzibacteriia; order LZORAL124-64-63; family LZORAL124-64-63; genus CAVSZB01. Next base: position 257,041 of record CAVSZB010000008.1, read on the forward strand.
GTGCCGACCGCGGTGATCAGCCCCCCCGTGGCCGCGACCCAGCCGCCATCGATCACCTCGCGGCCGGCGTTCATGGTAACCAGGGGCGCCGCGTTCTCCAGCAGGAAGTGCTCGTGCGTCGTCATGGCTCCCTCCCGGGGCGCCGGTGCCGGTCATCTTGGCCCTTGGGGCCGTCCGCATAGTCAGTTATACTGCACGGCGGTTGGGACCGCCAGGACGGCGGGCGCGACCGGGAGGTCGGCGGGCGGTGAAGGACCTGCGTGAATATCGCCGAGCAACATCGGCCGCCGAAGCGGTCGAGCTGCTGCGGGCCGGACCGGGGCGGGGCATCTACATCGCCGGCGGCACCGATCTTTTCCTGATGATGCCTCCCGGTGTCGACTATGTGGTGGACATCAACGGTGCGGGGCTCGACCGCATCGAGCGCACGGCGGAGGACGAACTGTTCATCGGCGCGGCGGCCACGCTGCAGGCGGTGGCCATGTCTCCTCTGGCGCAGCGCTACGCCGGCGGCGCGGTCGCCGAGGCGGCCGTACACTGCGCAAACCGTCCGGTGCGCTCCACCGCCACCCTCGGCGGCAATCTCTGCAACGCGCTCCCCTCGGCCGACCTCGCGCCGATCCTGCTGGCGCTGGACGCCCGCGCATTGATGAGCGACGGCGCGCGCGAGGAGATCGTGCCGCTGGCCGAATTCTTTACCGGGCCCCGGCGCACCGTGCTCGGCGACCGGCTGCTGCTGGCGATTCTCCTGCCGGGGCGGTGCGGCGGCAGCCGCGCCCGTGCCCGCAAGCTGAGCCGCACCGCCGAGGACATTTCGCTCGTGCAGGTGGCGGTGGCGCTCGATATGGACGGCCCGCTGATCCGCGGCGCCCGCGTGGCGCTGGGCGCCGTGGCGCCGACGCCGCGGCGCGCCCCGGCCGCTGAAGAGGCTCTGACCGGCCTGAAGGTGCTGGCGCCCGGCGCCGCGAGCGCCATTGCCGCCGCGGCGCAGCTCGCCGCCGCGCGCGCCGAGCCGATCGACGATCACCGCGCCTCGGCAGCCTACCGGCGCGCGATGGTGGCCGTGTTGACGCGGCGCCTGGTGCGCGAACTTACCGGCCTGCCGTCCGTCGAGGGGGTGCACCCGTGAGGATCGAACTGACTCTCAACGGCGCTCCCGCCGCGTGGGACGTGGCGCCGGGCGAGCGGCTGCTCGATGCGCTGCGGAGCTGCGGCTGCGTCTCGGTGAAACGGGGTTGCGAGACCGGCGACTGTGGCTGCTGCGCCGTCCTGCTCGACGGCGAGCCGGTCTCGTCGTGCGTGGTCGCCGCGGCGCGCGCGCACGGACGGGTCGTGACCACCCTCGAGGGGCTGGCCGGAGACCCGCTGCTCGCGCGGCTGCAGGCGGCTTTTTTGGCCGCCGGCGCGGTGCAGTGCGGCTATTGCGCGCCAGGCATGCTGATCGTGTCGTGGGCCCTGCTGCGCGGCGGCGGCCCGGTGGACGAGGCGGCGGTGCGCCAGGCCCTTTCGGGCAGCCTCTGCCGCTGCACCGGCTACGAGAAGCCGGTGAGCGCGATTCTGGCCGCGGCCGGGCGCCCCGTGAGGCTGTTGCACGGCGGTCGGGGGGAGCGGGGCGGGACCGGGCGCGGCGGCACCGCCGGCTCGTCGTCGCCGCCGGCCCGCCGGGAGGGCAAGCCATGACGGTCCTGCTGCGCGATCCGGCCGCGCCGCCGGCCGCCGTCGTGGGCGCGAGCGTGGAGCGGGTGGACGGGCGCGCCCTCGTCAGGGGCGAACCGGTCTTCACCGACGACGCGCACCCCGACGGCATGCTGTGGGCGAAGGTGCTGCCGTCGCCGCATGCGCACGCGCGGATCGTCCGGGTGGACAAGCGGCGCGCGCTGGCGCATCCCGGCGTGGTGACGGTGCTCTGCCACGAGGACGTCAAGCCGATCCTGCACACCCGCGCGGGACAGAGCTGGCCGGAGCCGTCGCCGTACGACACGACGATCCTGCCGGCGAAGGCGCGCTTCGTGGGGGACCGCGTGGCGGTCGTGGCGGCGCGCACGCTGCGCGCGGCCGAGGAGGCGCTCGAGCTGATCGACGTCGAATACGAGGTGCTGCCGGCGCTGATCGACCCCGAGGAGGCGCTGCGGCGGACCGACGTGCTGGTGCACGAGGAGCCCGATCCGCGCGGCATCGCCGAGGGGGGGCGCAGCAACCTGGCCGCCCGTCTCGACATCCAGGTGGGGGACGTGGCGGCGGCGCTGCTCACGGCCGATCTGGTCTGCGAGCGGACCTATATCGTGCCGCGGGTGCAGGCGAGCCACCTCGAGCCGCACGTGGCGATCGCCTGGATCGACAGCGACGGGCGTCTGGTCGTGCGCACCAGCACGCAGGTGCCGTTCCACCTGCGGCGGATCCTGGCGCGGGTGCTCGAGCTGCCCGAGGCGCGCATCCGCGTGATCAAGCCGCGCGTGGGGGGCGGCTTCGGCGACAAGCAGGAGATGGTCCTCGAGGACCTGGTGGCGCTGCTCGCTTTGCGCACCGGCAAACCGGTGCGCTACGAGATGACGCGGGCCGAGGAGTTGATCGCCGCGCGTCACCGTCACCCGCAGCGGATCACGATGACCACCGGCGTCATGCGTGACGGCCGCATCGTGGCCAACCGCATGGTGGTGCTGGCCGACACCGGCGCCTACGGCAGCCATGCGCTGACGGTGCAGGGCAATACCGGTCAGAAGGTGCTGCCGCTCTACCCGTGCGAGAACATCCATTTCCATGTTGACTGCGTCTACACGAACACGCCGGTCTGCGGCGCCTTCCGTGGCTATGGTGCGCCCCAGGGCTTCTTCGCGCTGGAGAGCCACGTCGACACGATCGCGCGCGAGCTCGGCATGGACCCGCTCGAACTGCGCCGGCTCAACCACATCCGCCTCGGGCAGACCGACCCTCTCTCGGCGAAACTCGGCGAGGGCCGCAAGGGCCTCGCGCGGGTGGTGCACAGCAGCGGGCTCGAGGAGGCGATCCGGCGCGGCGCCGAGGCGATCGGCTGGGGGCGGAAGCGGCCGGCTTCCGCGCCGCACCTGCGCCGGGGCCTGGGCGTCGGTCTGGCGATGCAGGGCTCCGGCATTGCCGGCGTCGACTGGGCCGCCGCCACCGTGAAGCTGAACGACGACGGCAGCGTGAACCTGCTCGTCGGCGCCACCGACATCGGCCAGGGCAGCGACACGGTGCTGGCGCAGATCTGCGCCGAGACGCTCGGTCTGCCGGTCGAGAAGGTGATCGTGACCAGCTCCGACACCGACATCACGCCGTTCGATGTCGGCGCGTACGCCTCGAGCACCACCTACGTCTCGGGCGGCGCGGTGGAGAAGGCGGCGCGCGAGCTGCGCGACCAGCTCGGCGCGATCGTCGCGCACAAGTGGGGATGCGAGCCGGCCGAGGTCCGCTTCGGCGGCGACCGCATCGACGGCCCGGCCGCGCCCGACGGCGCGTCGCGTTCGCTGACCATGGGCGAAGCGGCGCTCGTGGCGCTCTACGAGGCGAAGACGCAGCCGGCGGCCACCGCCAGTCATATGGCGGAAGATTCTCCGCCGCCGTTCGCGGCGCAGTACGCCGACGTGGAGGTCGACATCGAGACCGGCGAGGTGTTCGTCCGGCGGCTGGTGTCGGCGGTCGACTGCGGCACCGCGGTCAATCCGCAGTCCACGGAGGGGCAGATCGAGGGGGCGGTGTCGCAGGCGCTCGGCTACGCCCTGTTCGAGGAGGTCCTGATCGACGAGCGGGGCCGCGTGCGCAACCCCAACTTCCTCGACTACAAGATCGCCACCGCGATGGACATGCCGGAGATGGTCACCATCCTGGTCCCGACCCACGAACCGAGCGGCCCGTTCGGCGCCAAGGCGGCCGGCGAGGTGCCGATCGACGGCCCCGCTCCGGCGATCCTCAACGCCATCGCCGACGCCACCGGCGCGCGCCTCACGCAACTCCCCGCCACCCCGGAGCGGGTCTGGCGGGCGCTGCGCGAGCAGGCGAAACGGGCGCTCGACTAGGCCCCCGTCCCTCGGCGCGATCGCGGGATTTTCCCGCGGCTGCCCGGTGTTGACGCCCCGGTCGTTGTCGCTACAATGGCGGGGTCGCCGCGCGGGCGGCGCGCGGTCCCCGAACCGATCCCCCTGAGCGCTCCGAGGCCCTTCGTCAGGAGGCTTTTCCCCATGTCGCGAATGCCGAACCGGTTCGTTTTCGTTTTCGCCCTGATCCTGTTGCCCGTCGCGCTGGCCGGCTGCGGCGGCGGCAAGGTGGTCAGCCGCGTGGACACAGGCGAGCAGATCGATCTGTCGGGCAACTGGAACGATGTGGACAGCCGGCAGGCGGCGAACGATCTCGTCGCGCAGTCCACGGCCGGGACGCCGTGGATCGAGAACTTCATGATGGAGAAGGGGACGAAGCCGACGCTCATCGTCGGGGCGATCCGCAACAAGTCGGCGGAGCACATCCCGATGAAGACGCTGGTGGCCGATCTCGAGAGGACGTTCATCAACTCGGGACGGGTGCGGGTCGTCGCCTCCGCGGAAGAGCGCGAGGGGGTCCGCGACGAGCGCGCCGATCAGCAGGAATTCGCTTCGCCCGAATCGCAGGCGCGCTGGGGCCGGGAGAAGGGGGCGAACTACATGCTCCTGGGCGAGGTCAACACGATCATCGACCGGGAGGAGGGGAACGAGGTCAAGTACTACCAGGTGGACAGCTACCTGGTGGACCTGCAGACGAACGAGAAGGTCTGGGTGGGGCAGACCAAGCTCAAGAAGTTCGTCGGTCGCAAGGCCTACAAGCCGTAGGGGCGCCATGAACCGCCGCCTTGTCCGGTGGAGGCCGGTCGCTCCGCGGGCCCGGGTCGTTCTGGCGACCCTGGCCGGGCTGCTGGCCGTCGTCGGCTGCGCCACCTATTCCGTGCAAAACCGCTCGCTGCGCACCGATCTGGTGTCCGGCAACTTCGCCAGGGCGCTGGAAACGGTCGAGCAGAACCGCGGTGGCCGCAGTCTGCTGCTGTACTGGCTCGAGCGGGGCCTGCTCCTGCACTACGCCGACCGCTGGCAGGAGAGCAACGACGCCTTCGGGCAGGCCGAGGAGCTCGCGGCCGATCTCTACACGAAGAGTGTCTCTCAGCGAGCGCTGTCGCTGCTCACGAGCGACGCGGTCGTGGACTACCGCGCCGAGCCGTTCGAGCTGGCGATGGTGCCGTACTACCGCGCGCTCAACTATGCCTTCCTCGGCGACCGGGAGGGGGCGCTGGTCGAGGCGCGCAAGGCCGGCCTGCTGCTGCGCCAGTACACCGAACAGGACCTCGGTCGCCTCGGCGAGCTGGACCCCGACCGCGATACGTCGTCTGACGACCTGCTCGGCAACGACGCCTTCCTTCATTATCTAAGCGCCCTGCTCTACGAGTGGGACGGTGACGCCAACGACGCTTTCATCGCCTACCGCAATGCCGCCGACGCCTGGCACGCCGAAGCGGGGCGGCTGCGGACGCAGGCCCCCCCGTGGCTCGGCGCCGACCTGTCACGCACGGCGGGACGGCTCGGTTTCACAGCCGAACTGGCCCAGACGCGCGAGACGTTTCCTGAACTGTTCCCGGCCGCGGATTCCTCGGCCGCCGCGACCGCGCCGGAGTTCGCCGGCGGCGAAGTCGTGGTGCTGCTCGAGTTCGGCTTCGCGCCGGCGAAAGTGCAGCGGGAGATGAATCTGCCCGTGCTCAAGACCGATCGCCGCGACGACCGGGTGCGTTGGGCGCGCGATCTGCGGGGGCGCTGGCGGCCGGATTACCGCTACGACGAGGTCCAGCTCGACTACTGGCTGCGCGTGACGGTGCCGGAGCTGGTCAGCAGTCCGCCCGCGGTGACGGGGGCGCGCGTGTCGGCCGGAATCGCCGGCGGCCACGCGGTCGCCGTGACCGTGGATGATCTCGAGGGGCGCGCGTTCGCCGCCTTCCACGCGCGGGAGGGTTCGATGTGGCTGCGCACGATCGTGCGCGCACTCGCCAAGTACGGCACCAAGGAGCAGGCCGACAAGGCCGGCAAGGTGGCCGGTCTGCTCGCCAATTTGCTGGGCGCGGCCACCGAACAGGCCGACACCCGTGGCTGGCTCACGCTTCCCAACCGGATCGCCATGACCCGCCTGCGGCTGCCGCCGGGGCGCTACGACCTGCGCGTGGATCTGCTGGACGCGTCGGGGACCACGCTGCGCACCGACACCATCCCACGGGTGATCGTCAGGACCGATGATCTTGCCATCGTCAGCCGCCGGGTCTTCTGACCCCGGCCCCCGCCGGCGCTACGCGCTGATCGCGCTGCTGGCGGTGGCGGCGGCCGTGCGGCTGGCCTGCTGGTTAGCCCTGCGCGACGAACCGATCTTCCGGGTGCCGCAGCTCGACGCCGCGACCTACGACGAATGGGCCCGCGCCCTGGCGCACGGCGACTTCGGCGCTGGCCGGCCTTACTGGATGGCGCCTCTCTACCCGCACCTGCTGGCGCTCGTCTACCTGGTGTGCGGGACCGGGATCACGGCGCCGCAGCTGCTTCAGCTCGTCCTCAACCTGCTGACGGTCTGGCTGGTCTGGCGCCTGGCGCGGCGCGCCGCGGACGAGCCGACGGCGCTCCTGGCGGCTGCGCTCTTCGCGTTGTACGGGCCGCCTGTCCTCTACGCCAACCTGCTCCTGCTCGAGACGGTCCTGACGGCGCTGCTGGCGGTTGCAGCGCTGCTCGCCGTGCGCGCGGCCGAGGCGCCGACGGCGCGGCGGCTGGCGGGCCTCGGCGCCATGATTGCCGCCACGGCGCTCGCCCGTGGCAACGCCCTGCTGCTGCTGTTGTCCGTGCCGCTGCTGGCGCTGCCGCCGCTGCCGGGTCCGCGCGGCCGGTGGCGCGGGGCGGCCGCGCTCTGGATGGGCGCCGCGCTCGTGATCGCGCCGGTCACGCTGCGCAACTGCGTCGTTGGCGGGGACTTCGTCCTGCTGACCTCGAACGGCGGGCTCAACCTGTTCATCGGCCAGCAGCCGGCGTACCACGGCCTGTTCGGGCCGACCGATCCGGAGGAGGGGCTGACGGTGTCGTCCCTCAGCGATCCCACCGGAGAGCACCAACTGGAGCGTCAGACGGGGCGGGAGCTGCGGCCATCGGAGGTGTCGCGCCGGTTCACGCGGCGCGCGTTCGATCTCGTGCGGGGCGACCCGGCCGGCGCGGCCGTCCGCGCCCTGCTCAAGGGCTATCGTTTCTGGAACGGGTACGAGCAGCCGCAGCTCGCGGCGTGGGACTTCTGGCGCGGGCGCGCGCCGGTGCTGCGCCTGCTGCCGGTGCCGTTTCTGCTGCTGGCGGCGTGCGGCCTGCCCGGCCTGGCGCTGCTGCGACCGCCGGCGCGCCGCGTCGTGACCGTGTTCGTGCTGACGTGGTGGGCGAGTCTGTTGCCGTTCTTCGCCACCGACCGCTACCGATTCGCGGCGACGCCGCTGCTGGCGGTGTCGGCGGCGGCCTGTCTCGCCGCGCTCGTTCGCGGCGCGCGGGCCGGGCGCGGGGGGCCGGCGGCGCGGCGACGCGCCGTGACGCTCGGCGGGCTCGTGTTCGTGCTGGCGGTGGCGCTGTGGCCGCGCTGGGTGGCGCTGCCGGCCGACCAGGTGGCGTGGCAGAGCCTGGCGCACGAGGCAAAGGCGCGGTTCGGGCTTGGCGACCGCGAAGGAGCGGCCCGGGCGCTGGCCGCAGCCGATCGCGCGCTGCCGCGTTTCGCCGGCACCTGGTTCCAGCTCGGCGTGTTGTCAGCGCAGGGCGGCGACCAGGTCGCGGCGCTGACGGCCTTCGAGCGCGCCGAGGCGCTCGACCCCGGCGATCGCCTCAGCCCGTACTGGACGGGACGCACCCTGCGCAGGCTCGCGCGGTTCGATGCGGCGCAGGCGGCGCTGGCGCGCGCCGCGCGGCTCGATTCGACCTGGGCGAAGCCGCGCTTCGAAATGGCGATGACCTGCCTCGACCGCGGCGACACGAACGGCGCGCTGCGCGACCTGGAGCGGGCCGCCGCGCTCGATCCGGGCGCGCCGCAGTACCTCAACAACCTCGCCTCCCTGCTGGCGCAGACGGGGCGGGTGGACGCGGCGCGGGCGCGGCTCGCGGACCTGATCGCGCGCTACCCGACCTATGGCCGCGCCCGGATCAACCTGGCGGTGCTGCTGGCGCGCACCGGCGACGCCGCGGCGGCACGCACGGTGGTGGCGGCGGCGCGGCGTATCCCGACGCTCGAGCCCGCCGAGCGCGAGGCCCTGGCCCGCCTGGCCGCCGAGTTGGGGACAACGGCAGGCGGAGCGCCGTCGCGGTGAGCGGGTCCGCGGGCCCTTCAGGGCAGGCGCAGGCGGTCGGCGGCGAGCGTGTCGCCAGGCGCGGCGCGCAGGGCGCGCCGCGCGTCGAAGAGGGCAGCGGCGAGCGCACGGCGGTGCGGTGGCGCGGGGACGAGGGCGGTCCGCCAGCCCGCCAACTCCTCCGGAGCCGGCTCGCGTTCCAGGATCTCCCGGTACAGCGCGCGCAGGAAGTCGCTGTCGGTGCCGCCGGCATTCCGGCGGAAGGCGGGCGATCCGAGCGCCACGATGCGGCCGCGCCACGGCTCGTCCGGCAGCACGAATCGCGTCGTGGGCGGCAGCGCCCGGCCTGGCGCGCGCGTCCGCAATTCTTCGCTGGTGAGGAACTGCCAGGCGATCCGCTCGCGCAGGCGCGTCGCGACCGCGTGCGACCAGGCGTCGGCCTCGGTATCTCCGGCGGGGCGGCCGACCGTGGCCGGGAAGAAGACGCGCACCAGCCCGGGCACATCGGTGGTGTCTGCGACGGCGTCGGCGGCGCCGAGCGCCGTGGTCAACCGGTGACGCACCGCGCGCGGGCCGGTGCGGGCGTGCTCGAAGCCGAGGGGCGGTCCGAACTGCACGAGGGCCGTCGCGGTGATCCCCATGGCGAGCGCGACGCCCGGCAGCGACGGCCCGCGGGCCCACACCCGCGCCCAGGCGAGCATCGCGACCAGGCAGGCCAGCATGAGCGGGCCGTTGGGCCAGTGGGCGAGCGCGAACAGCAGCGCGATCGCCACGGGCAGGGCGCGTTCGCCGCCGCCGGCGCGACGCAGGAGCGGCCAGGGCAGCACCAGCAGGACGAGCAGTTGCAGCAGCGACCAGACCGGGTAACCGACGAGCGAGAGAGCGACCGCGCCCGCTGCGGGCCGCCTCCCGCAGGCCAGGCCCCCCGCGATCGTGGCCGCCACCAGCAGCGTCGTCGGCGCGGCGAGGGCGCGCAGGGCCGGCAGGAAGCGGGCGCGCGAGCAGCCGAGCGGGTCGCCGTGGGCGCGCGCGCGGACGATCAGGAGCACGATCAGGCCGACAAGGGCGGCGAAGACCGCCGTGTCCGCGCGCGACGGGCGGTCCGCCCCGGACCAGCCCCACATGCCGGCGAACAGGAGAGGCCACGCCAGCAGCGCGATGGTGGCGCGGTCCCGGAGCGGACGCTGCTCCCGAGGGCAGCGGTGGCGGGCGCGCGCGAACAGGGCTCCGGCCGTCAGCGCGAGCAGCGCGGGCGTCGCGGCCCAGAAGCACGCGGGCAGCGCGAACGGCTCCGTGAAAGGCAGCGCGTACGCGCGTGCGCCGGGTGGCAGGTTCAACGCAGTCACGCCGAGAATCACGGCGAGGTTCAGGAGCAGAAAGGCGGTCAGCACGCGAAGAACTCCCGGCTCGGTTCAGGGGTTCCACTTGAAGTCTCGTGTGCAGCCGGCGGCACACGAGAGGTCAAGCGTGCTGGAAGCGCGCGCGTTGTCTGTCGCGGTCAGCCGAAACGGCGCGCCAGCCACTCGCCGCGCCCCGCCTCGACCGAGCGCACGCCGGGCTTGACCACCGCCACGCCGCGGCGCCAGACCTGACGCACGTCGCCGCACCACTCGGCGCCGGTCCAGAGGCGCGCCAGCGGATCGCCGGGGCCGATCGGCAGGCGGGTGCCGGTGGCCGCGGGGTCGAACAGGACGATGTCGGCGTCGTGGCCGGGGGCGAGGCGTCCCTTGCGCCCCGCGAGACCGTTGAGCAGCGCCGGCTGTTCGCAGCAGACCGCCACCCAGCGGGCCGGCGTCAGGCCGCCCTTCTTCACGCCCAGGGTGTAGGTGACGATGAGCCGCTCCGCGACACCGCCGGTGCCGTTGGGCACCATCGGGAAGCCGTGCAGCCCCTCCTGCCGCTTGAGCGCCAGCGGAAATTCGCAATGGTCCGAGGAGATGAGATCGATGTCGCCGCTCGCCAGTCCCGCCTGCAGCGCCGCGCCGTCGGAGGGCGAGCGCAGCGGCGGGGAGAGGATCGCGCGCAGGGCGTCGTCGCGTCCGCCGCGGTAGAGCGAGGCGGATCGGAACAGGTGGTGGCTGCACGCCTCCGCGGCGAGCGCCCGCTCCGGGCGCGCCGGATCGAGCCGCGCGCGCGCGACCCGCTCCACGGCATCCGCCACGGAGAGATGGACGAGCGTGAGCGGACAGCGGGTGCGCGCGGCGATCGCCAGCGCGAGGTCGACCGCCCGGCTCTCGGTGACCGGAGGATGCGTGGCCGGGAACCACTCGGGTCCGGTGCGCCCGGTCTGGATGTGCTGCGCCTCGGCCTGGGCGATCGCCTCGCCGTCCTCGGCGTGGACGAGCAGACGTCCGCCGGCATCGCGCACCGCCACCGCCACCTGTTCGAGTTCGGCGGGGGTCAGCATGAGGCGGCCCTTGTAGGCCAGGAACGCCTTGAACGTGGGGAAGCCGCGCGCGACCAGGCCGGGGAGCTCGGCGAGCCGCTCCGGTTTCGCGTCGGGGAGCGTCACGTGCAGGCCGTAGTCGCAGAGGCACTCCCCCTCGGCGGCGCGCAGCCAGCGGTCCACCGTGGCGTCGAGGGTCTCGCCCCGGTCGGGGTTGGCGAAGTCGATGATCGTGGTCGTCCCGCCGAGCAGCGCCCCGGTCGAGCTCTCGCGCCAGCCGAGGCTGCGCACGCCGGGCCGCACCGGCATTCCGAAGTGGACGTGCGCGTCGACGCCGCCGGGCAGCAACCACAGGCCGGTGGCATCGACGGTTTCGGCGTCGCGGAAATCGGCCAGGTCGGGCGGGGGGGTGACGGCCGGACCGCCCGCAGTGTTCGCCCCCTTCGGCCGTGGCGCGGCCAGCGTCTCGCGTCCGAGCACGGCCGTGATCGTCGCGCCGTGCACGAGCAAGTCGGCGGGCTGCGGACCGGCGGCCGTCATCACGGTGCCGTTGCGGATCCAGAGGCGGGTGGTCGTCATGCGGTCAGCCTAACCCGGGCGGCGCGGCGTGACAAGCGCTCGCCCGGCGGTCGTCCCGCCAGCCGCGCGATTTTCCTCCGACCGTCGGCCTACTGGACCGGCCCGCCGGACGCCTATATACTGCCGCCTTGCCTGGAGGGGGTCCGTCCTCCGGATCTGTTCGGCTGTGCGGCTCCGACGGGGGGCTGCGGCGAGGAGCGTGCATGAAGCGGATTCCGACGAAGGTGAACCCGCAGGACGACGGATTCCGCCGTCACGCGGCCGAAAACCGGCGCCGGGCGACGGAACTGGCCGAACTCCTGGCGCGCGTGCGGGAGGGGGGCCCCGAGAAGTCGCGCGAGCGGCACCGCGAATTGGGCAAGCTGCTGCCGCGCGACCGGATCGAGGCGCTGCTCGACCCCGGCACGCCGTTCCTGGAGCTATCGCCGCTGGCCGCGCACGCCGTGTACGACGAGGCCGTGCCAGCGGCCGGGCTGATCACCGGGATCGGCAGCGTGCACGGCCGCCCCGTGATGGTCGTGGCCAATGACGCCACGGTGAAGGGGGGCACCTACTATCCGCTCACCGTGAAGAAGCATCTGCGGGCGCAGGAGATCGCGTTCGAGAACCGGCTGCCGTGCGTGTATCTCGTCGATTCCGGCGGCGCCTACCTGCCGTTGCAGGCGGAGGTGTTCCCCGATCGCGACCACTTCGGGCGGATCTTCTACAACCAGGCGCGCATGTCGGCGGCCGGGATCGCCCAGATCGCCGCCGTGCTCGGCTCCTGCACCGCGGGCGGCGCGTACGTGCCGGCGATGAGCGACGAAGTCGTGATGGTGAAGGAGCAGTCGACGATTTTCCTGGGCGGTCCGCCGCTCGTGAAGGCGGCCACCGGCGAGGAGGTCACGGCCGAGGAGCTTGGCGGGGCGGATGTCCACACGCGCATCTCCGGCGTGGCGGACCACCTCGCCAACGATGACGCGCACGCGCTGCGCATCGTGCGCGATGTCGTGGAGAACCTCGGGCCGGTGGAGATTGCCGCCGTCCCGACCTCGCCGCCCGAGGACCCGCACTACGACCCCGAGGAGCTCTACGGCCTCGTCCCGCCCGACCCGCGCCTGCAGTTCGATCTGCGCGAAGTGATCGCGCGGCTCGTCGACGGCAGTCGCATGCACGAGTTCAAGCCGCGTTATGGCGCCACGCTGGTGTGCGGTTTCGCACGGATCCACGGCTACGCGGTCGGCATTCTGGCGAACAACGGCATTCTGTTCAGCGAGTCGGCGCTCAAGGGGGCGCACTTCATCGAACTGTGCAACGCCCGGCGCATTCCGCTGCTGTTCCTGCAGAATATCACCGGCTTCATGGTGGGCAAGGCGTACGAGCATGGCGGCATCGCCAAGGACGGCGCCAAGCTGGTCAACGCGGTCAGCAACAGCACGGTGCCGAAGTTCACCGTGATCTGCGGCGGCAGCTATGGCGCCGGCAACTACGGCATGTGCGGGCGCGCCTTCCAGCCGCGACTGCTGTTCATGTGGCCGCAGGCCAAGATTTCGGTGATGGGCGGCGAGCAGGCCGCCAACGTGCTGCTCACGGTGAAGAAGGACCAGGTCGCGCGCGCCGACGGCGCGCTGACGCCCGCCGAGGAGCGCGCCATCCTCGACCCGATCCTGCGGAAGTACGAGGCCGAGGGACACGCCTACTACAGCAGCGCGCGCCTCTGGGACGACGGCGTGATCGACCTGTTGCAGACCCGCGACGCGCTCGGCCTGGGCCTCGCCATGTCGCTGCACGCGCCGATCCCGCCGGCGAAGTACGGCGTCTACCGGATGTAGCGGCGGTAAGGAGAAGAGATGTCCGTTCGCACTGAGATGAAGGGTCCGGTCCTCGTCGTCACGCTCGACCGGTCGCGGAACCACAACGCGCTCGACGCGGCCACCGCGGGGGTTCTCAAGGAGTTGTTCGAACGGATTGCGTTCCTGCCGCCGGTGCCGCCCGATCCCCGCACGGCGACGGGACCGTGCCGGCCGCGGGCGATCGTGCTGCGCTCGGAGGGGCCGACGTTCTGCGCCGGGGCCGACCTGAACGAGATGCAGGCGCTCGGCGCGGCTGATTTCGCGGAGAACCTCGAGGCGGCGCGCACGCTCGGCCTGATGTTCCGCGCGGTGCGATTGTGCCCGGTGCCGGTGGTGGCGCGGGTGCAGGGAGCGGCCTATGGCGGCGGCGTAGGGCTGCTGGCGGCCTGCGACGTGGTCGTGGCCGAAGCGGAGGCGCGGTTCGCGTTCACCGAGGCGAGGCTCGGCCTGGTGGCCGGGGTGATCGCGCCGCTGGTGCTGGCGCGGATCGGCGAGGCGGCGGCCCGGCACTACTTCCTGACCGGTGACCCCATCCACATGCCGACCGCTCTGCGTCTGGGGCTGGTTGATCGGGTGGTCGATGCCGCGGACCTGGACGAGGCGGTGGCGCGTGTCGTGCGCTCGCTGCTGGCGGGCGGGCCGACGGCGCACGCGCGCATCAAGCAGCTGCTCGAAGGGCTCGGCTCGCTCGGTTTCGAGGGGAGCCTCGATTTCACGGCACGGGCGCTGGCCGAGGCGCGCACCGGGCCGGAGGGGCAGGCGGCTCTGGCCGCTTTCCGGCGGCGGGAACCGGTCCCCTGGGCGGGCGATACCACCTGGCCTGAGCCGTCGGTTCCGGCGACCCCGATCACCCCGGCGCGGACGGAGGGCCCATGACGCCCCCCTTCCCCAAGGTGCTGGTGGCCAACCGCGGGGAAATCGCGGTGCGCGTGCTGCGCGCCTGCCGCGAGCTGGGCGTGGCCACGGTGGCGGTCGCCTCCGAGGCCGACCGCCACGCGGCCCACGCCCGGCTCGCCGATGAAACGGTCATCATCGGTCCGGCGCCGCCGCTCGAATCGTACCTGCGCACGGAGGCGATCCTCGACGCGGCTCGGCGCACAGGGGCCGCGGCGATCCACCCCGGCTACGGGTTCCTGGCCGAGAGCGCCCCGTTCGCGGCCGCCGTTCGCGACGCCGGCCTCGTCTTCATCGGACCCGACCCGGAAACGATCGCCGCGATGGGCGAGAAGACCGCGGCGCGCCGCGCCATGGCGGCCGCCGGCGTGCCGGTGGTGCCGGGGGCCGAGTTGCCGGCGCCGGGCAACGACGGCGAGCCGGATCGGGCGGCCGTGGCGGCGGCGGGGGCGCGCGTCGGTTTTCCGCTGCTCGTCAAGGCGGCGTACGGGGGGGGCGGCAAGGGGATGCGGCTCGTGCGCGAGGCGTCCGAACTGCCGGCCGCGGCCGCCGCGGCGTCGCGCGAGGCGCGCAAGGCGTTCGGCGACGGCGCTGTCTACCTCGAGCGGTATCTCGAGCAACCACGGCACGTGGAGTTCCAGATCTTCGGCGACCGGCAGGGCCACGTCGTGCAGCTCGGCGAGCGGGAGTGCTCGATCCAGCGGCGGCACCAGAAGATCATCGAAGAGACCCCGTCGCCGGCGCTGACCCCCGAACTGCGCGCCCGCATGGGGGCGGCCGCGGTGGCGGCGGCGCGCGCGGCTCGCTACGTCAACGCCGGCACGGTGGAGTTCCTGGTCGACGCCGCCGGCGACTTCCACTTCCTGGAGATGAACACCCGTCTGCAGGTCGAGCACCCGGTCACCGAGTGGGTGACCGGTTTCGATCTCGTGCGCGCGCAATTGCTGGTGGCGGCCGGCGCGCCGCTGCCGTGGCGGCAGGAGGAGATCGTCCCGCGCGGGCACGCCATCGAATGCCGCCTCTACGCCGAGGATCCGGCGCACGGATTCCGGCCGTCGCTTGGCCGGATCCTCCTGCTCGACGAGCCGGCTGGGCCCGGCGTGCGGGTGGACAGCGGCGTGGCGACCGGCGACGAGGTCACGATGCACTACGATCCGCTGCTGGCGAAGCTGTCGGTACACGGGCCGGACCGCCCCGCCGCGATCGCGCGCGCTCTCACCGCGCTGCGCGAATTCTCCGTGCTCGGCATCGCCACCAACGTCGCCTACCTGCAGGCGATTATCGACCATCCGGAATTCCGCGCCGGACGCACGCATACCGGTTTTCTCGACGCGCACCTGGCGGATTGGACGCCCGACGGCGGAACCGACGAGCGCGATGCGCTGGTGGCGGCTGCCGTGCACGCCTGTCTCGCGACGTCTCGCGACGGAGCCGCGACCGCGGCCGGCGCGCCTGCCGGCGCCGGATCGGCGGCGGCGGTCGCGGCGGCATCGCCCTGGGCGAGGCTGGGCCGGTTCCGCCTGCGCGGTCTCTCCTGAACGGGGAAAGGGAGCCGTCATGCTGTTGCAGTTCCACACCGGAGGTCGTCTCGCCACGCTCGAGGTCGTAGTGGGCGACGGCGGAAACTGCCGCGTGCTGCTCGATGGCGAGGCGGTGGTGGCCGAACTGATCGAAGACGGTCCGGGGCGTTGCGACCTGCGTCTCGATGGCCGGCGTGTGCGAACCAGGGTCGTGGCGGCGGGGCCGGACGTCCACGTGAGCATCGACGGCCGCGCGCGCGTCCTCCGGCGTCACACCGGCGACGAGGAGGCGGACGAGGCGGTCGTGGCGGGCGGGCCGCACGTGACGGCGCCGTTGCCGGGCAAGGTCGTGCGGGTGCTGGTCGCGGCGGGCCGGATCGTACGCGTCGGCGAGACGCTGCTCACGCTCGAGGCGATGAAGATGGAGACCGAAGTGGCGGCGCCGCTGGCCGGCACGGTGCGGGTGGTGCACGTGGCGGCGGGCGGCACCGTGGCCCTGGGCGATCCGCTCGTCGATCTCGACCCCGCCTGAGTCGGCGGAGCGCGCCGGTCAGCCGCGCCAGTTCGCCCGGTAGATCTGTGTCTCCCTGGACTGGCCGGTCCCGCGGGCCGAAGTCCAGAGCAGCAGACGGCCGTCACGCGAGAAGGCGGGGAAGCCGTCGAAGCCGGGTGAGAAGGTCACCCGCTCCAGCCCCGTGCCGTCCGGCCGGATCATGTACAGCTCCATGTCGTGACCTTCGGCGTTGCTCGCGAACAGGATCAGCTGCTGCGACGGGTGCCAGACCGGGGCGAAGCTCGTGGCCTCGAAGGCGGTCAGCCGGCGCAGGTTGCCCCCGGTGAGATCCGCGGTATAGATTTCCAGCGATCGCGTCTCGCCGGGCGGCGTGGCGTGGAAGACGAGGCGGCTGCCGTCGGGGGAGGCCTGCGGCCCGCCGACGTAGCCGTCCATCACCAGCAGTTCGCGAGCGTCCCGACCGTCGGCCTCCATCATGACCAGCGCACCGCGGCCCGCGCGTTGCGAGGCGCAGAAGATCCGGGAGCCGCCCCAGGAGTACGATCCTTCCGCGTCGTAGCCGGGTGTGGTGGTCAGGGCGCGGGGCGCGAGGCCGTCGGGGCCGGCGAGCCAGAGGTCGAGCGAGGCATCGAAGAGCCACAGCCCGGCGGGATCGTCGCCGGCGGGATCGCCGGCCGCGGCGCCGGTGGCGGCGGCGTAGAGGATGCCGCCGCTGCCGGGGGTGAAAACCGGGTCGTGGCGTCGGCCTGGGCCGGTGTCGATCGGGACCGGAGAACTGCCGTCGGCGTTCATGACGCGGATGCCGAACTGTTCGTCCGGCGCGGGTCGACAGAGCCAGACGATCCTGGTGTCATTGTCGTTGAAGCTGGCCTGCCGGTTCAGTCCGGCCCCGGTGAGCCGGCGGACGTCATCGAGATGATGTTCGGCCGCCGTCGTCGCCGCCGTCTTTTCATCCGGAGGCGCCCGGTGGCGCCGATCGATCTTGATCTCGTCGCAGCCGGTCGCCAGCAGCGCGCACAGGCCGACGAGCAGGCTCGTGACGACGGTCGAGGGACAGGGAGCGAAGTGAGCGCGGCGCATGACACCTCCGGGCGGGCGGACCGGACCGGCCCCCGACCGGACCGCGCGCGCCGGCATCGTAGCAGGCCCCTTGCGGGGTCGCAACCGCGGCGCGCGGCGTCCTGGATGAGGGCGGACGAAGGAGGAGTCTTGACGGACCGGGCGTTTCAGGACGGCGATACGGCGCGCACCCCCACTCCGACCCCCTGGTTCGACGGGGGGCCGCGTTCCGGGCTGGTGCTCGGGGGGGGCGGCGCCCGCGGGCTGGCCAGCATCGGCATCGTCGAGGTGCTCGAGGCGGAGGGGCTGCGGCCGGTGGCCATTGCCGGGACCTCGATGGGGGCGCTGATCGGCGCCTTTCTCGCCTCGGGGCTCAGCGCGGCCGATTGTCACGACATCACGCGCTCGCTGCGCTGGACCGACGTCCTCGACCTGGGACGTCCTGGCGGCCTCATCAAGGGGGATCGCTACGGACGCTGGCTGGCCGAACGGCTGCCGGCACGCTTCGCCGATCTGAAGCTGCCGCTGGCCGTGACCGCCACCGACATCGATCGGGGCGAGACCGTCGTGTTGCGCGAGGGCGACCTGATCGGCGCGATTCGCGCGAGCACGGCGTTTCCCGGCGCTTTTTCCCCGGTGGCGTACGCGGGGCGGCTCCTGGTCGACGGTGGTGTTCTGAACACCCTGCCGCTCGATGTGATCCGCACCTACGACATCGCCAGGGTCGTGGCCGCCGACTTTGCCGCCCCGCGGGCGCGCCCTCTCGACGATGGCGAAACCGGGGCGGGCTGGCATCGTCTGTGGGAGAGCCTCACCTTCCGCCGGCGCGGTCTGGCCGCCGACGTCCTGCTCAAGGCGGTGGACATCATGCAGGCGGAGATCTCCGCGGAGCGGCTGCGCCGCCATCCGCCCGACGTATGGATCGCGCCGGTGATGGATCACATCCGCATCGAGGACTTTCGCCGGCACGAGGAGATCATCGCCGCCGGGACGGCCGAGGCGCGCCGCGTCCTGGAACGCCTGCGCCTGCAGGGCCCCGTTCCGCTCCCGGCGACCGGGACTCAAGCCGCCGCTTTTCCCGCCGAAAATGCCGGGGAGTAGGGTTCCGCTCCGGGAACCGCGCGGCGCAGTCCTGTCCGGGCAGTGGAGACATGAATCAGACCCTGAAGGATCTCATCGCGGGGACGCTTGAACTGGCTGCCCTGCCGCAGACGACGGCGCGCCTGCTCCAGCTGGTCGAGGAGCCGGATGTGGAGGCTTCACGCCTGCTGCGCGTGATCGAACTCGACCCCGCCCTCACCGCCAACCTGCTCAAGCTGTGCAACTCCGCCTACTATGGCCGCCGGCGCGAGGTCGGCACTGTCGACGAGGCGCTCCTCGTGCTGGGGACCCGCACGGTCGTCACGCTCGCCTTTGCCACCAGCATGGGAAAGGTGCTGCGCGGCGACCTGAACGGCTACGGCATGGCCAAGGACGAACTCTGGCGTCACGCGCTGGCGGTGGCGTGCGGCGCGGTCACGATCGTCACCGACGAGGGGCGCGAGGAGCTGCGCGACCGCGCCTTCACCGCCGGGCTCGTGCACGACATCGGCAAGCTGCTCCTCGACCGGATTCTCGCGCGGGGCATGGAGTGGGAGCCGCTCGCGGCGGGTCAGGCGGAGTGGATCGAGGTGGAGCGGCAGGTGGCCGGCTTCGATCACGCCGAGGCCGGCGCTGCGCTGGCCGACTGCTGGCGCTTTCCCAAGGCGCTGGTGGAGGCGATCCGCACCCATCACGAACCCTGTCCGCCCGGCGCGCCCCTCGACCTGGCCATGGCCGTGCACGCGGCCGACGCGGTCGCGGCGGCGATCGGCGTGGCGGGCGCGGGGCGGAGAAGTGCGTTGCCGGCGCTCGAAAGCTTCGGCGATCTGGGCGTGGCGCCGGAGGTCCTGAGTCACGTGGCCGCGTTGTTGCCGACGCAGCTGGAGGAGTTGACCGGTCAGTTCACGCCTTCCTCCGAATCGCGGCTGACCGTCCCTGTCTGACCGTGGTAGCCTGCCCGGCATGAGCCACCCCGCGCGTTCGCGATTCGCCGATATCGCCCTCCTCTCGGTGTCCGTCCTGTGGGGACTGTCCTTCCCGGCGATCAAGATGGCCACCCCCTTCGTGCCGTCGGTGCGGTTCGTGGCGCTGCGCTTCACGCTCGCCACGCTGCTGCTGTTGCCACTGTTGCCGTTGATCGCGCGGGAGGCGCGTCCGGCCGGAGGACCGGGCGCCGGTGGCTGTTTCGGCGATGCCGCAGCGCGTCTGCGGGGGATGTGGCTCGGTCTGTTGCTGGCGGTCGCCTACACCACCCAGACCATCGGCCTGCACACGTCCACCGCGGCAAACAGCGCCTTCATCACCAGTCTTTCGGTGGTCATGGTGCCGCCGCTGGCGGCGTTGCGCTGCGGGCAGCGACTGGGCGGGGCGGTTGTGGTGGCGCTGGTGCCGGCGGTGGCCGGCCTGGCGATCCTGACCCGACCCGATCTCGGACGCCTGGCGCCAGGCGATGCCTGGACCCTCGGTTGCTCCGTCACCTACGCGGTGTATCTAGTGGAGCTCAGCCGGGCGCTCGTCCGGGCGCCGTATCCGCCCCTGCTCTTCTGGCAACTGGCCACGGTGGCGGCGACGGCGGGAGTCTGGACGCTGCTGTGGGAGCGTGCCCCCTGGCGCTGGAACGCGACCGTGGCGTGGTCGCTCGGCCTGACCACGGTGTTGTCGACGGTGCTGGCGCTCTATCTGCAGAATCGCTGGCAGGGGCGCACGACGGCGTCGCGCGCGGCGATCCTGTTCGCCACCGAGCCGGTCTTCGCCACGCTGTTCGCCTGGCTGCTGCTGCGGGAACGGCTGTCGGCGGCGTTCCCGGTCGGCGCCGGCCTGATTCTTGGCGCGGTGCTGATCGCCGAACTGAACGATCGCCGGCCGGCGGGAGTCTGACGCGCCCAGGCCGGGAGAAGGAGGCATTGGTGAGGGTCCTGTTCGTCTGCATGGCGAATTCCTGCCGCAGCCAGATGGCCGAGGGCTGGGCGCGCCGGCTCTGGCCGTCCGACTGGGAAGCGCATAGCGCCGGCCTGGTCACCTATCCCATCACGGCGGCCACCCGCGAGACGATGGCCGAGGTGGGCGTCGATCTGGCCGGTCAGGAGAGCAAGTCGATCGATCTGTTCTGGCTCGGGGATTTCGATCTGGTCGTGACCCTGAGCGAGGAGGCCGCCCGGTTCCTGCCGTCGCTCGACGATCCCGCGCGGCATCGGCACCATCCCGTCGATGACCCGATGACGGCGCGCGGCGAGCCTGCCGAGATCCGCGCCGAATTCCGCCGCGCGCGCGACACGATCCGTGAAATCGTGGCCGCTCTCGCGCCGGCGGCGGATGCACCGCCGGACCCCGTTTCGTAAATCCGTGACAGGTTCTCCAGCCCCTGTTCCGACAAGGGGTTGCGCCGACCCGTGCTCCCGGTCCGGCGGCGACCGCCCCGCCGGGAGGGTTGACCGCCGTGCCCCGCGGAGGTGAGGCCGAAAAAAGTGCGCGGCCTGTCGTGCCGGGCGCCAGGGCGCAGGGGGGCCGTTCGGCGCGCTCGGACGACGGTTCCGCCGTGATGCCGCGTCGACCGTCTGGTGAAGAGGCTTGCCTCGCTCATGGCAGTTTCACAAAATCCTTCTCGCCTCAGCATCGTGTGGTTGTCCGACGGAAAGGCCCCCATATATGGGGGTCCAGCCCGCGCGGCGGCTCCCCGGCTGGCGCAAGTGATCCGCTGACAAGGTCATGACGGGCGCGCTACCTCGGCGCCCCCGCCTCCCCCGTTCGAGCGGGGGATGGAGGGGGCCGGCGGGGGGCCAGGCGGGCCCGGTTCGGTTTCGCCGACTCGCCCGGCGGTTCTGTTATCGACACAAGGAGCGTGACTCTCCATGAAGGATCGCACGGAGAAAACGGGCCATTACTCCTCGGGCGACCTGCTGCCGCTGAAGGAACTGGCGGCGGCCGACGGCGCAGGCGAGCCCGAACTCGACCTCGAGGAGTTGACCCGTCCCGGGCCCGAACTGGCCGCCGCCTTCGTCGTGCCGCCCGAGGTCGCGTCCCGCCGCGGGCTGTCGCTGCGCCGTCTCTATACCCGGCCGGGGGTCAACCCGCTGGACGAGGTGCGCTGGGAGAAGCGCAATGCGGCCATTCGCGACGAGAAGGGCGAGGTCATTTTCGAGCAGTCGGACGTGGAGGTGCCGAAGAGCTGGTCTCAGATGGCGACGAACGTGGTCGTGTCGAAGTATTTCCGGGGCGGCCTCGGCGATCCCGAACGCGAAGCTTCGGTGCGGCAGCTCGTCGGCCGCGTCGCCGACACCATTGCGCTCTGGGGGCGCCAGGACGGGGTCTTCGACACTGAGGAGGACGCCGCCGTCTTCCACGCCGAACTGACTCACCTGCTCGTGCATCAGCATGCGGCGTTCAACTCCCCCGTCTGGTTCAACGTCGGCGTGGAGGAGCGGCCGCAGTGTTCGGCCTGCTTCATCAACTCGGTGAACGACTCCATGGACAGCATCATGGATCTCGCCAAGACCGAGGGTATGCTGTTCAAATTCGGCAGTGGCACCGGCACCAACCTCTCGTCGCTGCGCTCATCGAAGGAGCACCTCAGCACGGGCGGAGTGGCGTCGGGCCCGGTGTCTTTCATGAAGGGGTACGACGCTTTCGCCGGCGTTATCAAGTCCGGCGGCAAGACGCGCCGCGCCGCGAAGATGGTCATCCTCAACGCGGACCATCCCGACATCGTCGAGTTCATCAACTGCAAGGTGAACGAGGAGCGGAAGGCCTGGGCGTTGATCGAGGCGGGCTACGACGGCTCCTTCAACGGCGAAGCCTACGGCTCGGTCTTCTTCCAGAACAGCAACAACTCGGTGCGCGTGACCGACGCCTTCATGAAGGCCGTGATCGACGACGGCACCTGGACCACGCGAGCCGTGCGCGGCGGCGAACCGATGGGCACCTGCCGTGCGCGCGACCTGATGCGGATGATCGCCGAGGGCACGCACGTCTGCGGCGATCCCGGCATGCAGTTCGACACGACCATCAACGCCTGGCACACCTGCCGGAAGACCGCGCCGATCCGGGCCTCGAATCCCTGTTCCGAGTACATGTTCCTGGACGACTCGGCCTGTAACCTGGCGTCGCTCAACCTGATGAAATTCCGCCGTCCCGACGGCGAATTCGATCTGGTCGCGTTCCGCCACGTCGTGCACGTCGTTCTGGTCGCGATGGAGATCCTCGTCGACAACAGCAGCTATCCTCGCCCCGCGATCGGCGAGAACAGTCGCCGTTTCCGGCCGCTCGGGCTGGGTTATGCGAATCTTGGCGCCCTGCTCATGGCGCGGGGGCTGCCCTACGACAGCGACGAGGGCCGCGATTTCGCCGCCGCCATCACGGCGCTGATGACCGGCCAGGCCTACGCCACCTCCGCGGAGATGGCGCGGCTGCTCGGCCCGTTCGCAGGTTACGCCGAGAATCGCGACAGCTTCCTGGGCGTGGTGCAGAAGCACCGTTCGCACATCAACAACATCAACCCCCATCGCGTGCCGGAGGAACTGATCAGCGCGGTCAAGGAGGTCTGGACCGAGGCCTACACGCTGGGCTACGACTACGGCTACCGCAACGCCCAGGTCACGGTCCTCGCCCCGACCGGCACGATCGGCTTCATGATGGACTGCGACACGACCGGCATCGAGCCGGACATGGCGCTCGTGAAGTACAAGAAGCTCGTCGGCGGCGGGCAGTTGAAGATTGTCAACAATACGGTGCCCGAGGCGCTCGAGCGGCTCGGCTACACGGAGGACGAGCGCCGCCAGGTTCTCGCCTGGCTCGAGGAGCGCGAGACGATCGAGGGGGCGCCGCACCTGCAGGCGGACCACCTGTCGGTGTTCGACTGCGCGTTCCGTCCGCGCAATGGTCAGCGGTCGATCTCCTACATGGGCCATATCCGCATGATGGCCGCCTGCCAGCCGTTCCTCTCGGGGGCCATTTCCAAGACGGTCAACATGCCGACCGAGGCGACCGTCGAGGAGATCATGCAGGCCTATACCGAGGCCTGGAAAATGGGGCTGAAGGCGATCGCCATCTACCGCGACGGCAGCAAGCGGATCCAGCCGCTGAGCACCGGCGCCCAGCTGGAGGCGCAGCAGCGTCTCGCCCCGCCCACGCCGCAGCGGGTGCGGCTGCCGGACGAGCGCCAGGCGATCACGCACAAGTTCTCGATCGCGGGGCACGAGGGCTACCTCACGGTCGGCCTCTACCCCAACGGCAAGCCGGGCGAGATGTTCGTCGCCATGGCGAAGGAGGGCTCGGTCGTCTCGGGCCTGATGGACAGCTTCGCCACCGCAGTGTCGATCATGCTGCAGTACGGCGTGCCGATGGACGTGCTGGTCCAGAAGTTCAGCCACATGCGGTTCGAACCGAGCGGCGTCACCAGCAATCCGGAGATCCCGCTGGCGAAATCGATCATGGACTACATCTTCCGGTGGCTCGACCGCAAGTTCGGCGATGGCGCCGCGTCGGTCGTGGCGGACGCCCCGGGCGACACCCCCGCGCGTGGCTTCGCCGTGGCGCCGGAGTTCGGCCAGGCGGCCGGTTTCGACCACGAGCCCGACGCCGCGCCGCGCAATCGCATCACCCTCGAAGAGACGGAGCGCCTGATCTTCAAGACGCAGTCGGACAGCCCGCCGTGTCCGGAGTGCGGTTCGGTGATGGTGCGCAACGGCAGCTGCTACAAGTGTCTCAACTGCGCCTCGACCAGCGGCTGCTCCTGAGCGTCGCGGGCGCCGACGGCGCATCCTGCCGAGCCTGGCCGCGCGGCCGGATCCCCGCCCCGGGGACCCGGCCGCCGCGCTTTGCGCCGGCGGGGGCTCGTGCTATCCTGCCTCCGTCCCCCCGCATCACGGAGGAGTATGTCATGCCCAGATCACTCGGTCCGGCCGCGAAGGTCGTCCTGTCCGTCATCCTGCCGTTCGTGGTCCTGGTGTTCCTGGCCGTCGTGCCGGCGTCCGCCCGCGACTGGAATCGCACCGACGATCCGCTGCTCGACGCGGTCGGTCTGCACGCCGGCAAGATCGGCGGCGTGGGCCTGTCCTTCAAATTCCCGCTCCAATGGTGGCTGTACGGGCAGGCGACCGGCGGCATCTGGCACACCGCGGACAACAAACGCCACAACGCCGGCTTCGAGGTGCAGTACATCCTGCGCCAGGACCGGGCGCTGCGGGTGTTCGTCGCGGGAGGGCTCGCCTACTTCTACCACCAGGAACGCCAGCCCGTGCTGGGCGGCGACGACCAGGTGACGACGCGGCACAGCCTCAATACCGGTTTCGGCGTGGGGGTGGAGATGCTGCGCTCGGAGCGGTTCGCGCTGCAGGTCGAAGCCGACTTCACCCACGAGGGCGGCGACGGCTCGGTGACGGTGTTCCCGCAGGTCGGCGCCTACTTCTATTTCTGAGTTCCGCACGACCGCACGGCTGCGGACGGCGCCAGGCGGGGGCCGTCCCGGCGCGCGGAACGGCCCCCGTCCGTCGGGGGAGCGGCTACCGATAGAGGGTCTTGACGCGGGTCCAGGAGTCGCTCTCCGCCGCCACCAGACCGCTGTTGATCGTGAACGACGGCTGCGTCGTTCCGTCCGGCCAGGGGTGCAGCGGAATTTTTTTATCGAGGTCGCTGCCGTCGAGGCAGACCGGCAGGTCGTAGCCGCCGGAATTGATGGCTGTGTGCGTGATGTAGAACTGCGCCGGCGAGTCGTCCGCGACCATGATGATGAAGGTCATCAGCACCTGGGTCAGGGCCGGCGGCTGCGGCACCTCCGGGTAGGCGACCGTGAATTCTGGAGGGCTGCCGACGTTCAGCCAGCCGGTGCCGGGGATGTTCCAGCCCCAGATCGTGACATTGTCGGGGATGATGAGTTTCGCCTCCCACGCCTGCATCCCGGTGGGGCCGGACGGGCGGGTCAGCACGAGGTACGCTTCGACCGGCACCCCTGGCGCGGCCGTGATGGTGTTGACCATGGCGGTCTGGTCGGCGTAGATGCCGATCCCGTCGGCGTCGGGATCGATCTGGGCGACCGCTTCCCCCCCCGCGGCCACACTGAGCAGGGCGACGAGCAGAATCATTCGTTTCATGGCTCGACCTCCGGCAATAGATGTGGGGATGAGAGGATGAGGGGAGCATACGGACGCGGGGATGGGATCGCAAGTCAATGCAGAACAATGGTTTGACGTATTGCGATAATGGGCGATCATCTCCTGCGGCGCCGACCGGCGGCGCGGGCGGGGCGCTGGTTCGTGCGCTCGGCTTCCGCGAAGCCCTCGCCCTGGTCGTCGGCCGCATCATCGGCTCCGGCATCTTCCGCACGCCGGGGCCGATCATGGCGCTCACCGGGGGGGCGGCGCTCTTCTTCGGCGTCTGGTTCCTGGCGGGGGCGATGACCATCCTGAGCGCCCTCTGCTATGCCGAGATGGTGGCGATGCTGCCCCGCTCGGGCGGGCCGTACGCCTACCTGAAGGCGGCCTATCCTCCGTGGTGGGCCTTCCTGCGCGGCTGGGCGATGTTCTTCGTGTCGGAGACGGCGACGATCGCGGCGGTGGCGCTGGTGTTCGCGGAATATTCCGGCGTGTTATGGCGCGCGGCCGGCGGCGCGCCGTGGCCCCGTGGTGGCGAGACGGCAGCGGCCGCGGGCGGGGTGTGGCTGCTGACCTGGGTGAACGTGCGCGGCGTACGAGCGGGGGGACGGGCCCAGAACGCTCTCACGGTGTTGAAGCTGGCGGCCCTCGGGGCGGTGGCGGGGGCGGGGCTGCTCGTGACTCGCGGCGAACCGACCGGCGGCGTGGTCGCGGCGCCGCTCGCCGCGCCGGCCGGCTGGGCCGCGGTGCTGGCCGCCGGCGCGTCGATGCGTTACGCATTCTTCGCCTTCAGCGGCTGGGAGGGGGCCACCTACGTGGCGGAGGAGGTGCGCGCGCCGGAGCGCAACCTGCCGCGGTCGCTGTTGCTGGGGATCGCCATCGTGATGGGGGCCTACCTGCTCGCCAACGCCGCCTACCTGCGCCAGCTCGGACCGGCCGGCATGGCCGGATCGAAGCAGGTGGCGGCCGACGCCATGCGTGTCGCGCTGGGGCCGGCCGGAGCGACGCTGATCGCGCTGGCCGTGGTGTTGAGCACTTTCGGCAACATCAACGCGCAGGTGCTGGTCAAGGCACGGACCTGGCACGCCATGGCGCGGGACGGGCTGTTCCCGGCCCGCCTGGGCAACGTCCACGCCACGCACCATACGCCGGTCGGCGCCCTTGTCGCGCAGGCGCTCTGGGCGACGGCCCTGCTGGTCGTGGCCGGACTCGCGGGGCGGGCCTACGAATCGGTGATCGACTTCTTCGCCTTCACCTCGGCGATTTTCAACCTGTCGACCTTCGCGGCCGTCTGGGTCCTGCGCCGCCGGCTGCCCGACGCACCGCGTCCGTTCCGCGTGCCGGGCTGGCCCTGGACACTGGTCGTGGTGCTCGTCATCCAGACGGCGTTCATGGTCGTGACGATGATCACCGCGCCGCTGCCGTCGTTGCTGGGCGTGGCGCTGACGGCGACCGGCTTCCTCTGGTACTTCCGCGGCCGTCTCTTCCGCACACGCGCGCGAAGGTGACCGGGCGTTTGCCCGCGCCGGTCCGCGGCCGGGCCACGACAAGAAGAAACCCCGCCCTCTTGCAAGAGCGGGGTTCCTGAAGCTGCGATCATTCAGCCCGTGGGCTGAACGATGTGCTTACCAGCGCGGACGACCACCGCCGCCGCCGCCGCCGCCACCCTGACGCGGCTCGCGCGGACGCGCTTCGTTCACGTTCAGGTTACGGCCGTCGACGGCCTTGCCGTTCAGACCCGTGATCGCGGCCATCGCCTCGGAGTCGTTCTCCATCTCGACGAAACCGAAGCCGCGGCTGCGGCCGGTCTCGCGGTCCGAGAGCACCGTGGCGCTCGAGATCGTTCCATAAGCGCTGAACAGGGTCCGGAGGGTGGCGTCGGTTGTGTCAAAGCTCAGATTTCCAACGTAGATCTTCTTCACGGAACACGTCCCTTGCTGCTGGGGACCGGCTCTGATCCCACAACCGGGACGAGGCAGGCCAACCCAAACCTATGATTCCCAGGTCCAATCCGCATGACGGACCTTGGCGGATATTGTATGCTACCCCAGATCTTCCCGCCAGAAAATATCCGCGGATTGATTTGAGACTGTCGGTTGTGATAATTAACATTCAATATCCGAGAGGTGTCCACCTTGCGCCGCACCACCCTGCTCTGGATCGTCGCCTGGCTCCTGACCCTCGGGTCGGCCGTCTGGCAGCGCCGGTCGGGCCCAACCTATCCGGTCCGCGTCCGGGCCGCGGTGGGCGCGGCTCCTGTACGGGCCAAATTGTTGAAATCACACAATATATCATCAGGCTTGCCGGTCGTCGTGACGGCTGCGGATCGGGCGGTCGCCGGCGATGTCATCTGGCGCCGTTATCCGACCGACGACCCGTGGAGCTCCCTGCCGCTGGTGCGGGACGGGGATAAACTGGCCGCGACCCTCCCCGCCCAGCCGATGGCGGGCAAGCTCGTCTACCGGGTGGCGCTGCGCCGAGCCAACCCTGCGGGCGGGGTGGAAGCGGGCGCGACCCTGCCGGAGGGAGATCCGGTGGTGGCGCGCTTCAAGGGGGACGTGCCGCTGCCGCTGCTGATCGTGCACGTCGGGGTGATCTTCTCGGCGATGCTCTGGGCGGCGCGCGCCGGCCTCGAGGCGCTCACGCGCGGTCCGTGTCTGCGGGGCCTCGTCGCCGCGGCGGCCATGCTGATGCTCGTCGGGGGAATGATCCTCGGGCCGTTCGTGCAGAAGGCCGCGTTCGACGCCTACTGGACCGGCTGGCCCTTCGGCCACGATCTCACCGACAACAAGGTCGCGCTGGCGATGCTGCTGTGGATCATCGCCTGGTGGCGGGGGCGTCGCGACAGTCGCGACGCGCGGGACTGGACGCTGGTCGCGTCATTCGTCACGCTGGTGATCTTCGTCGTGCCGCACAGTCTGTTCGGGTCGCAGTTCGACTATGCCGCCGCCCCGCCGCCGCCGGTGCCGCGGCCCTGACCAGGCGCCACGCCCGTCCGGTGTCAAGCGACGAACTCGAGCCGATCGACGGGCGGCACGAGGCCGGCGGCGTGGCCGCGGTCGAGCAGTTCGCGGATGGCGGCCCGTCCCCGCTCGCCGTAGTCGAGGGTCCAGTCGTTGACGTACATGCCGACGAAACGGTCGGCGAGTTTCCGGTCGAGGCCGCGACCCCAGCCGAGCGCGTGGGCCAGGGCCTCTTCGCGGTGCGCCAGGCCGAGCCGGATGCTGGCGGTAAGCAGATCGCTGATCTCGCTGCGGCGCGCCGGCGCGTGCCGCTTGTGGATGGCGTTGGCGCCCAGCGGCAGCGGCAGGCCGGTCTCGTGCTGCCACCAGACGCCCAGATCGAGGCAGCAGTGCAGCCCCTCGTCGCCGAAGGTGAGCTGTCCCTCGTGGATGATCAGACCGGCGGCGAATTCCCCCGTCTTCACGCGGGGCAGGATCTCGTCGAACGGCACCACGACGTGACGGAACTCCCCGATCGCCAGCCGGAGCGCCAGCCAGGCGCTCGTCAGCAGGCCCGGCACGGCGATCGTGATCCCGGCCAGCTCCGCCAGGGGGATCGCGCGCGGCGCCACGACCAGCGGTCCGTAGCCGTCGCCCATGCTGGCCCCCGCGGGCAACAGCGCGTAGGTGTCGCATACGTGGGCGTAGGCATGCACCGAGATGGCGGTGATGTCCAGCTCGCCGCGCCGCGCCCGGTCGTTGAGGGTCTGGATGTCCTGCAGGACGTGCGTGAAGCGGTAGGGGCCCGTGGCGAGGCGGCCCTTGGCCAGCGCCCAGAACATGAAGGCATCGTCGGGGTCGGGGGAGTGGCCGAGAGTCAGCTCGACGACGTCGTTCATGCCTTCCTCCGGGGACGGCGGGCCGGCGGGTCGTCCTGCCGGTCGCGGTTGCTGCGGCGGAGGCGGGCCAGCAGGGCCAGCGCCACCATGGCGAAGGCGACGATGACCACCAGCCAGCCGGCCAGACTCATGCCGATGCGGCGGACCTGCGTCAGCGGGGCCTTAATTCTGTCCGGCGCGCCGTCGCCGTCCTGAGCCCGCGCGGCGATGCGCGGCGACGAGCCGCCCTGCACAGTCCAGCGCAGCTCAAGGTCGGCGGCGAGCGCGGGGCCGGTCCAGAGGCGGCAGCCGGTGTCCGAGTCCTCGCCCGCGTCGGTGAAGCCGCCATCGATCCTCAGGTCGGCCGGCGAGGCGAGCAGCGTGAGTTTCGCCACCGGCAGGCTGGCCGCCAGCGCCAGGCGCGCGCGTCCGTTGTAGGGGAGCGACGTGGTCACGCGCAGCCGCGTCGTGCCCGAGCGCAGCGGCACCGCGAGTGCGGCGCGGCCGGGCGCCTGACCCGCCATCGCGGCGGTCTTCTGAGGCGCCGCTCCCGACAGCACCTCGAACGCCGCGCCCACTGCGCCGTCGGGCAGCAGCAGTTCGAAACTCGTCGGGTCGGGCAGCACCGTGCGTTGCGGGCTGGCGCTGTTCGTGATCGTGATCAGGTACTCGAGCTGCAGATCGGTCTCGGCCCGCCTGACGTGCAGATTCAGTTCGGACACCGACACGCCCGCGCGATCGGTCGTCGTCTCGAAGACGTAGATCGTGAGCGGACCGGCGGCGAGATCGTGGCCGGTCGCCTGGGCGAAGTAGAGGGTGCCGTCGCTTTCGGCCTGCACCAGGTAGGTGCGCGTCTCGTCAAGGAAGAGGCGCCGCAGCACCACCTGGCCGGTGACGTCGCGCTCGCTCGCCAGCGGCTGCCGGTTCGGGCCCGTTTCGAACAGCGTGAGCGACTCCGCGCGTCCGTCCGCGCGCGTCGTGCCGTTGACCACCCGGACGGTGACATCCACGGGCAGCAGCTCCGGATCCCCTTCGGCGTAGTCACGGTCGGCCGCGCCGCCGCCCGTCGCCCGCGCCGCGTCCCCGCCCGGCAGCGGGGTCACGGCCAGGGCCAGGGCCAGACCCCAGCCCAGCATGATCAGCGCCCGCTGATGCCCCTCGCCAAAGTCCGCCCGTCTCATTTCCGGCCTCCCTGCCGCCAGCCGCGGCGCGTGCCGCGCCTTGTCACTACTCCAGGCTTCCGGTATGCTCCGGCAACGATGCCCGGGGCTCCAGTATAGGCCAGACGGCCAGGATATCAACACGGCGGTCGCGAAGATGCTGCTGGCGCGGGTGGCGATGATGGTGGTGCTGGCGACGGCCGCCTCAATGGCGCGGGCCGCGGGCGAGGTGCCCGCGCCTGCCGCCCAGCCCCTGGTGTCCTGGGGCCAGGAGACATGGCGTCTCGAACCGGGCGAGACGTTCCAGTTCACCGTGACCTTCGCGCAGATCCCGGCGCGGGCCTGGCGTCTGGTGGTCGAAGGGGACCACGTGCAGAGCGATCTCCTGATCCGCCGCGTCGCCGACGGCTCGCTGTTCTACGCGGTACGCAACGAATCGCGCCACGATGTGCCGGTGCCATGGGGACGCGGAGAGTCGATCGCGGTGGCCCTCAGCCCGGGCCGCACCGGCGGCGGGCTGTACACGGTGACGTTCCTCGGCCCGCCGCCCGAGGGGCTGCCCGCGAGCTATTCATACCGCGTCAACCGCGCTCTCGAGGCCTTCGAGGCGGGAGAGCGCGTGCGGGCGCGGCGGCTGTGCGAGCAGGCTCTGGCCGAGGATCCACAGGACGCCGACGCGACCGCGCTGATGGCGGCCTTCCGGCGCGACGATCGTCTCGCGGTGGCCGCGGACCGGCTCGCCGCGGGCGATGCCGCGGGCGCCCTGGCGCGCTGCGACAGCCTGCTGGCCGGCGATCCGGCGCTGCCGGACTGGGCGCACGAACGCCTGCAACGGTGCCGCGGCGAGGCGCTGCAGGCGCTCGGACGGCCGTTCGAGGCGCTCGACGCCTTCACGCTCGGTCTCGCATTCAGCACCACCCCGCGCGATCGCGCCGAGGCGCACCTGCGCCTCGGACGCCTGTTCCGCGTGCTGGACAATCCGGTGCAGGCCCGCGAGGCGTTCGAGCTGGCGCGGCGCGAAGGACTGTCGCCTGACCTCGATGCCGAAGCGGCGCGGGCGCTGGCCGAACTCGCATCCGCCGAGCCCGGGAAGGACTGAACGGTGCGCATCGCTCTGCTGGGCCCCGCGCCGCCGCTGCGCGGGGGCATCGCCACCTACTTCGCCATGCTCGCCCGCGTGCTCGATCAGCGGGGCCACACGCTCTTCTGGGCCTCCTTCCGCAAACAGTACCCGAAGTTCCTGTTTCCCGGCGGCGCCCAGGAGGGGGAGACGGCCCCGTGGCTGTGGCACGCCAATTCGCCGCGTTTCGTGCCGTGGTCGCCGTGGAGCTGGTGGCGCACCTTCCGCGATCTGCGCGCCTTCGCGCCCGACGCCGTCATCATCAAGTACTGGATCCCCTTCTTCGCCCCCGGTTTCGCGGCGGTGATCTGGCTGCTGCGGCGCGGCACGCGCGCGCGCGTCATCTATGTCCTGGACAATGTCATCGCGCATGAGAAGTACCCCTTCGGCACGCTGCTCACACGGTTGGCGCTGCGGAAGGGACACGCCTGGATCGCGCAGTCGGAACAGGTCCGGCGCGATCTGTTCACGGTCCTGCCGCGCACCGATCCGGAGCGCGTCGTTCTCGCTCCGCATCCCGTGTACGATTTCGGCGCCCCGGGACGCCCACGCCCCGACCGCGCGCAGGCCCGCGCCCGGCTCGGCCTGTCGGCGGCGCCGCACCTGGTCCTCTGCTTCGGTTTCATCAAGCCGTACAAGGGTGTGGCGCATCTGATCGAAGCGGCGCCGGCGCTGAAGCAACGGTTCGGCGCGGGTCTGCAGATTCTGGTGGTGGGCGACATCTACGGCGACCGCCGCCCCTACTTCGACCTGGTCGAGCGGCTCGGCGTGGGGGACACTCTGCGCATCATTGACGACTTCGTCCCGGACGAGACTGTCGAGGCGTATTTCTGCGCCGCCGACCTGGTCGTGCTGCCGTACGTGACGGCGACGCAGAGCGGCATCGTGCAGATCGCCTACAACTACGATACGCCGGTCGTGACCACGAACGTGGGGGGCCTGCCCGAGGTCGTCATCGACGGCGAAACCGGCTTCCTCGTGCCGCCGGCCGATCCGCCCGCGCTCGCCGCCGCGATCACGCGCTTCTTCGACGGCGATCATGCCGCCGCCTTCGCGGCCGGGATCGCGCGCGAGAAGGCGAAGTACTCGTGGGCGCGGATGGCCGAGACGATCGAGCGGCTGGCGGCGGCGCCCTGACGTTCCGCTCAGGTCCAGCGGAACAGTTTCACGGTGGCGACGAAGCTGACCAGCCCCCATGCCGCCATCACGGCCAGTTCCCCGCCCAACGTCGACAGTGGCCGGCCCTCCAGCATCACCGCGCGCAGGGCGTCGTTGGTCGCCGTCAGCGGCAGCGCCTGGATCAGCGGCTGCAGCGCGGCGGGGAAGCGGCTGGTGGCGAAGAAGACGCCGCTCATGACCAGCATCGGCATCTGGATCAGGTTGATCAGGCCCGAGGCGGTCTCCATGGTCTGCGCGCGGGAGGCGAGGAGGGCGCCGAGGGCGCTGAAACAGGCGGTGCCCAGGATGATGACGATGGCCAGGTCGAGCAGGCTGCCGCGCAGCGGGATCCGGAACAGCAGGTGGGTGAGGCCGAGCAGGGCGGCGGTCTCCAGGGGGACGAACACGGCGCGGGCGAGCATCTGGCCGAGGACGAAGTCGGCGCGGCGCAGCGGCGACGCGGTGAAGCGCTTCAGCAGGCGTTTCATCCGCAGGTCGACGATCGCCCACCCGAGGCCCCACAGGCCGCCGCTCAGGAGGTTCATGCCGAGCAGTCCCGGCACGAGGAAGTCCACGTAACGCGAGCCCGGTTCGGTCACGGTCTCGGTGGTCGTGGCGAGGCGGTCGACGCGGCCGGCGGCGCGCTGGAGCGCGGCGTCGACGATCGCCATGGCGAGCGGCCCCTCGGCGCGCGCGGGGTCGTAGCGGTAGACGAGCGGTTCGCCCGCCGCCACGACGATGTCGGCGCGGCCGGAGCGCAGAGCGCGGGCGGCGTCGCCGGCGGGCAGGACCTCGACCCGCACGCGGGGGTCGCGGCGCAGGCGCGCGGCGAGGCTGTCGGCGGCGGCCTCGCGACCCGTCTCCCGCGCGACCACGGCGGGGATCGGGCCGGGCCGGCGCTCACGGAACGCCAGCCCGAGCACGGCCGCCAGCAGCACCGGGAAGATGAACGCCCAGAAGACGATCTCCGGCTGGCGGGCGGTTTCGCGCAGCCGCATCAGCATGATCTCGCGCACCGGGCTACGCATCGCGCAGGTGCCTCCCGGTCAGCGCCAAAAAGACGTCTTCGAGCGTGGCCTGACGGGTGGCGAGGCGGGCGAGCGTGGTCTGGCCCCGCTGGGCGAGGGCCAGGAGAGCCGGCACTGTGACGTGCGCCTCGGCCGTGGCCAGCAGGATCTCCGCCTCGGCGCGTTGCAGGCTGGTCACGCCGGGCAGGGCGCGCAGGTCGTCGTCGCCGAGAGCGCCGCCGGCCAGCGACAACTCGACGATCTGGCCGCCGCCGAGCGTGGCGATGAGACGGGCCGGGGAGTCGAGCGCGATCACCCGTCCGTGGTCGATCACCGCGACCAGGTCGCACAGCCGCTCCGCCTCGTCCATGTAATGAGTGGAGAGAATCGTCGTGCGACCGGTGGCCCGGTGCGCCTGCACCAGCTCGCCAATGCGCAGGCGGGCCTGCGGATCGAGGCCGGTGGTCGGCTCGTCAAGGATCAGCAGGTCGGGATCGCCCACCAGCGCGCAGGCCAGCGCGAGGCGCTGCCGCTGTCCGCCCGACAGCTTCAGCGACCAGGTTCGCACCTTGTCGGTCAAACCGACCTCTTCGATCACGTCGGCCGTGGGGCGGGGACGGGGATAGAAGCTGCCGAACAGCCTGACCAGTTCGCGCACGGTGAGCCGCTCGGGGAAGCGGGTCTCCTGCAGCACGACCCCCAGCCGCGCGCGCAGTGCCCGGTCATGGCCGTGGCCCCAGCGCCGCCCCAGCACCTCGACCGTGCCGCTGGTCGGCGGCTGCAGGCCGAGCAGGATCTCGCTGGTGGTGGTCTTGCCGGCGCCGTTGGGGCCGAGCAGGCCGAAGCAGACGCCGGCCGGCACGTCGAAGTCGATCCCGTCCACTGCGAGGACGTCGCCGAAGCGCTTCACCAGGGCGCGGATGGAGACGGCCGGGCCGGTGGTCGTGGCGAGGTTCATGGCTGGTGAGCGTACGGCGGGCGGGCGCCGGGCGCCAGCGGGAGCCGGAGCACGAAGCTCGCCGGGTCGTGGAAATCGGGTGGGCCGTCGGCGTGCCGGAGCGCCCAGCAGGAGAGGACGCCCCGGGTGTCCTCCACCACCGCAGCGAGGCCGAGCCGCAGCGGCGCCTCGCGGAGCCGCGGGTCCAGGGGCGCGAGGTCGAGCGTTGCCGTGAGGTCGAGGCGGGTGTCGTATCGGCGCACGACGATCCGCGGCGCGGTCGGTTCGCCGCCGAGCGGACCGCCGTCGCGCCGGCTCCGGAAGGCGTGCAGGTCCCAGGCCCGCGTCGGGGAGAGGTTGAGTTCGTGGTACGCTGGCTCATCTGCTTCTCCGGGCGCGATGAACGCCTCGAAACAGGTGTGCCGCCAGAGGCCGGCCGCCCTGGTCGGCGGGCCGGGCGGGGGGAGGTCCAGGCCGGACAGCCGTCCCGTGAGCACGAACCTCAGCGCGAGTCGTCCGTCGCCGGTGCGGGTCGCGCGCGCCGCCAGGCGACCGATCGCGTCACACGGCGTATCGGGATGATGGGCGAGGGGGAGTAGTCGCCCGTCGTCCCCGGTCGGGAGTATGGCGCTCAAGACGTTGCTGGCCTCCTCCGCGCCGATGCGCGGTTCCATCTCCAAAAATTATGATTGACCAGCATATTCAAAACAATCAAGACAATACCCCGATCAAACTGTTCCTGCTTCTTCGGGAAAGGAGAGTCGGTATGACGAAGACCGTGTCTGTCCTGTGCCTCGCCGGTCTGATCGTCCTCGCCGGATGCAGCAGCCAGCAGGATCCCGTCGGCGTGTCGAACGAGAGGAGCGATGCCGCCCGGCCGGTGTGGGACGAATCGCAGGCCTCCTGCAGGATCGACGCGCCTTCGCCCGCGCTGGTGACCGATCCCGTTCAGGACCTCAAGTGGTCACAGCTGACGCACAAGAAGATCGTCTCGATCGCGGCCGCCAAGTGGGGGCTGTCGACGGCGCGCGTGACCAACCTGACCGCGGCCTCGGAGATGCCGGACGTCTACCAGTCGGGCCTCGACGCGGCCTTCAACCAGCAGTGGTCGCACGCCTTCATGCTGACGTCGTATGGCTGGTGGTACTGGGGCGACGCCGATGACGACTTCTACGACAACATCAACCAGTCCAGCGGCGAAATCGAAAGCCCGGAAGGCTACAAGGGTCTGTCGGCCAAATACTATTATCAGGCCGCCAACCAGTACATGGGCGACTGGTACCTGGGCTACGCCTGTCACTACATCGAGGACGTCTGCCTGGTTCTCCACACCACGATTCCCGACTGGTACATGGCCACGAAGCACTTCGCCTTCGAGACCTGGGTGGAGAACAACCTCACCGCCGGCTGGAAGCTGCTCGACGCGGTCACCGCCGACAACAGCTATTACATCGTGAGCGATCCCAAGACCGCGGTCAACCAGGCGGCCTATTACACCTCCGGTTATTACAGCAGCGTGGCCGGCAGGAAAGCCTGGGACGCCTACGTGGCCAGCGGTTTCCCGACCGCCGCCGGCACCGGCAACTCGACGCTGGTCTACTACACGAAGTCGATGCTGGTCGACGCCGGCCGCTACGTGAAGGGGACCATCAAGTACACGCTGGACAAGTACGGACAGTGGACCAGCCGGTATTGAGCCGCTGGAACCGAGCGGCGTCCCCGGACGGGGTCGCCGCGACGGACGCGGTTGCGGGGACGGGGCGGGGCGCGGGGCGTCCCGCCCCGTCGTCTGAGGGCCGGCGCGGCGGGCGTCCGGAAACGCCGCCCCGCGCCTTGACAGCAGGTGCCCGCCTACTTATCGTGGCCGCAGGGCAATCAGACAAAAAAGATCCGTTATTCCCGGTTTCGCTGTCCGGTCGCCGGAGGGGCGGCGGCGCGCGGTGGCGAGCGAGGAGGTCGGTGATGATGAAGGATACGCGGATCAGGGCGGTGCTGCTGTTCGTCGTCGTGGCGGCGTTCACGGTGCTCATCTTCGGGGGCGCGCAGATCGCCAAACACAAGCCGCCCATTCCGGAGCGGGTGACCGGGACGGACGGCCGCCTCGTCTTCACGGGCGAGGAGATCCGGCTCGGCCAGCGGTACTACCTCGCCCACGGCGGGCAGGAGATGGGTTCGATCTGGGGGCACGGCGCCTACCTCGCGCCGGACTGGTCGGCCGATGCGCTGCACCGGGTCGCCCTCGTGACCGCCGGACTGCAGGCGGGGCTGCCGCCGGCGCAGGCGCAGCGGTTCGACCAGGCGGCGTACGAGGCGCTCGAGACCGGCCTGCGCGGCGAGGTGCAGGCGCGGACGGCCGAGGAGTTGAAGCGCAACCGGTACGACGCCGCGAGCGGGACCCTGGCGCTGTCGCCCGGGCAGGCGGCGGCGGTCCCGGTGCTCACGGCGTACTACACGACGCTCTTCCGCGACGGCAGCGACCCGTTCTCGATTCCGGCCGGCGTCGTTGACAGCGATGAGAACGGACGGCGGCTCACCGCCTTCTTCTTCTGGACCGCCTGGGCGGCGATGACCGACCGTCCCGGCGTGGACTACACCTACACGGCCAACTGGCCGTTCGATCCGCTCGCCGGCAACACGCCGGTGCCGAGCGCCCTGCTCTGGTCGATCGCCAGCGTCGTGCTGCTGATCCTGGGCATCGCCCTGGCGATATTCTTCTACCTGCGTTCCCACGACGAGAGCGGCGAAGAGACGCGGATCCTGCCGCTGGCCGAGCCGGCGCCCACGCCGAGCCAGCGGCTCACGCTCTACTACTTCCTGGCCGCGGCGCTGCTGTTCCTGGTCCAGGTGGGGGTGGGGTCGCTTACCGGCCACTACGCGGTGGAGGGGAACCGGCTGTTCGGCCTCGACCTCGGGAAGATCCTGCCGTACGCGGCGGCCCGCACCTGGCACCTGCAGCTGTCGGTCTTCTGGATCGCGACCTGCTGGCTCGCCACCGGCCTCTACCTCGGGCCGGCGGTGTCGGGCCGCGAACCGCGGCGACAGGCGGCCTGGGTGGCGGTACTGCTCGGGGCGTTGGTGGTCGTGGTGGTGGGCACGCTGGTCGGCACCTGGCTCGGCGTGACCGGCCGCTTCGGCGGCGGCGGCTTCCTGTTCGGGCACCAGGGGTACGAGTACCTCGACCTCGGCCGCGTCTGGCAGATCGCGCTGATCCTCGGCATGCTTCTCTGGCTGGCGCTGGTGTGGCGCTCGATCCGCCCCGCGCTCGACCGCGAGACCGACCGCGGCGGGCTGACCCACCTGCTGCTCTACGCGTCGGTATCGATCCCGCTCTTCTACTCGGTGGGGCTGTTCTACAACCCCGGCACCCACCTCTCGATCGCCGACTACTGGCGCTGGTGGGTGGTGCACCTCTGGGTGGAGAACTTCTTCGAGGTGTTCGCCACCGTGGCCCTCGCCTTCGTGCTGACCCGCATGGGGGCGGTGCGGACCGCCTTCGCCGAGCGGACGGTCTACTTCAGCATCCTGCTCTACCTCGGGGCCGGCATCATCGGCACCTTTCACCACCTCTACTTCTCGGGCACCCCGCTGATGATCACCTCGCTCGGCGCCACCTTCTCGGCGCTCGAGGTGGTGCCGCTGACGCTGCTCGGCTTCGAAGTGAACCGCAACCTGAAGCTGGCTCGCCTCGGCGGCGACGCCGCGCCGTACCGCTGGCCGCTCTACTTCTTCATCGCGGTGGCGTTCTGGAACATGCTCGGCGCCGGCGTCTTCGGTTTCCTGATCAACCCGCCGATCGTCCTCTATTACGCCCAGGGGCTCAACACCACGCCGATCCACTCGCACGGCGCGCTGTTCGGCGTCTACGGCTTCCTGGCGATCGCCCTCGCGCTCTTCTCGGTGCGCCACATCGTGCGCCGGGAAGCGTGGTCCGACCGGCTGCTGAAGTGGTCGTTCATCGGCCTCAACGCCGGCCTTTTTCTGATGATCTTCGTCAGTCTCGTGCCGGCCGGCTTCTACCAGTTCCTGCAGGCCGTGAAGCATGGCACCTGGTACGCGCGCGGCCCCGAGGTAACCGGCTCGTCGTTCATCCACACGGTGACGTGGCTGAGGTTGCCGGCGGACCTCATCTTCGATGTCGGCGTGGTGGCGTTCCTGGCGTTCCTGGTGCGGGCCATTGTGCTCGACCGGAAGCTGCGGGGGGGCGCGGTGGCGAAGGCGGGGGGACAGGGCCGGTAGATCTCGTTCCGCTTGGCGAATGGCAGGGCCGTCTGCGTGCAGGCGGCCCTGCTCTATTCCGCCGGCCGGCAGGCTTGATGTATTGCGTGCAGCCGGCTGCACACGAAGAATCAAGTCGGCTCGCGTGGCGCCTACCGGCCCCAGGGCACGTCGATGCCCAGTCCCGCCAGCTTCTCCTCGCACTCGGCGCGTTCGCGGTGGCGGCGCAGCCCGCCGGCCGCGGCGGGCTCGAGCCAGCCGGCCTCGCGCGCCAGGGCCAGGGCGGCGTCGGAATCGTGGTGGCCGAGGGCGGTGGCGATGGCGCTCTCGAGGCGCGAAAGGCTGACCGCGCCGAGCCGGTAGTCGAGGAACGCCTCCCAGGTCAGCGGCACCCAGCGGGCCACGATCTCGCGGCCGATGATGTCCGCGTACGAGCGGATCTCGAGCTGGGCGTGCGCGTCCATGCGCAGGGCGAGGAAGTGCAGCAGGTTGTGCAGGTCGATCTTCCAGTAGGCCTCGGTGTAGGTGGCGAGGGGGAGGTCCTTGCGGGCCTGCTCGCGGGCGACGCCGGCCTCGAGGCGTTCGTGGTAGACGGCGCGGGCGTGTTCCTGCAGCTCGGCCTCGCGCTGCGTGAACGCGGCGCCGGCGCCGGCGTCGAGGACGCCCTGGCTGCCCTGCCGGTTGCCCGCGGCCTGCGTGCGCCAGGCGTGGGGGGCGGTGCGCTGGGCGGCGTCGATCGCCACGGAGTAGCGCGTGCTGTACTCGTTCACGCTGGCGGAGCGGTGGCGGATCCACTGCCGCCAGGCGTCCATCGGGACCCGCACGTGGAGCTTCAGCTCGCACATCTCGAACGGCGTGGTGTGACGGTGGCGCAGCAGGTAGCGGATCAGGCCGCGGTCGTCGCTGACCTGCTTCGTGCCGGCGCCGTAGGACACGCGCGCCGCCTGCACGATCGCCGCGTCGTCTCCCATGTAGTCGACGAGACGCACGAAGCCGTCGTCGAGCGCGGGGAACGCCTGGCCGAGGATCGCGTCGAGCGCGGGCACGCCGGGGCGGACCAGTTTTTCGGGACTCTGCTCCACCGGCGCTCCCCCTACGGGTTGAAGGCGTTGCGGATCGCGCCGTCCACCAGCGCGTCCTCGGCGTGGTGAGGCAGCGTGACCGACAGGCGCGGCTCGCGGTCCATGGCGCGCCGGATGGCGAATTCGGCGCCGGTGTTGCGCGCCCAGGCGCGCCGGGCGATGCCGTTGTTGACGTCCCAGGCGAGCATCAGGTCGAGGCGCCGGTCGGCGTCGGCCGAGCCGTCGAGCAGCAGGCCGAAGCCGCCGTTGATGACCTCGCCCCAGCCGACCCCGCCGCCGTTGTGCAGGCTGACCCAGGTGGCGCCGCGGCAGGCGTCGCCGATGACGTTCTGCACCGCCATGTCGGCGCAGAGGCTCGAGCCGTCGTAGATGTTGGCCGTCTCGCGGTACGGGGAGTCGGTGCCCGATACGTCGTGGTGATCGCGGCCGAGCACCACCGGCGCCGACACGCGGCCGGCGCGGATGGCGGCGTTGAAGGCGGCGGCGATGCGCCGGCGCCCCTCCTCGTCGGCGTAGAGGATGCGCGCCTGCGAGCCGACCACCAGCCGGTTCTCGCCGGCCTGCCGGATCCAGCGCAGGTTGTCGAGAATCTGCTGGCGGATCTCCGGCGGCGCCTCCGCCGTCATCCCGGTCAGGACCTCGGCCGCGATGGTGTCGGTGGCGGCCAGGTCGGCCGGATCGCCGCTCGTGCAGACCCAGCGGAACGGGCCGAAGCCGAGGTCGAAGCAGAGCGGCCCCATGATGTCCTCGACGTACGACGGGTAGCGGAAGCGGCCGTCGGGCGTGTCGATGGCGGCGCCGGCGCGGCGCGCCTCGAGCAGGAAGGCGTTGCCGTAGTCCCAGAAGCGCATGCCGCGCGCGGTGAGGGCGTTGACCGCGTCGACATGGGCCCGCAGCGATTCCTGCACGCGCGCCTTGAAGGCGGCGGGGTCGGCGGCCATCAGGGCGTTGGCGGCGTCGAACGTCAGGCCGGCGGGGTAGTAGCCGCCGGCGTAGGGGTTGTGCAGGCTCGTCTGGTCGCTGCCGAGTTCGACCGGCTGGTCGGCCTGCGCCAGGCGCGTCCACAGGTCGACCACGTTGCCCTCGTAGGCGATCGACACCGCCTGTTTCGCGTGGCGCGCGCGGTCGATGCGCGACAGCAGCCGGTCGAGGTCGGATTCGATCTCGTCCACCCAGCCCTGCGCGTGGCGCTTGCGCGCGGCGGCCGGATTGACCTCCGCTACGACGCCGATCGCGCCGGCGATCACCGCGGCCTTGGCCTGCGCGCCGCTCATCCCGCCCAGCCCCGACGACACGAACACCTTGCCGGCGAGGCCGTCGTCGCCCGTCGTGCCGAGGTAGAGCCGGCCGGCGTTGAGGATCGTGATCGTCGTGCCGTGCACGATCCCCTGCGGCCCGATGTACATGTAGCTGCCGGCGGTCATCTGGCCGTACGATCGTCACGCCGAGGGACGCCAGGCGGGTGTAGTCGTCGGGTGAACTGTGGTTGGGGATCACCAGCCCGTTGGTGACCACGACCCGCGGCGCGTCGGGGTGCGACGGGAACAGCCCCAGGGGGTGGCCCGAGTACATGACGAGCGTCTGCTCCTCGGTCATCTCCGCCAGGTACCTCATCGTCAGCAGGTACTGCGCCCAGTTCTGGAAGACCGCGCCGTTGCCGCCGTAGGTGACCAGCTCGTGCGGGTGCTGCGCCACGGCCGGGTCGAGGTTGTTCTGGATCATCAGCATGATGGCGGCGGCCTGCGCGCAGCGGGCCGGATAGTCGTCGAGCGGCCGCGCGTGCATCGGGTAGGCGGGCCGGTAGCGGCGCATGTAGATGCGGCCGTCCTCGCGCAGTTCGCGTGCGAACTCGGGGGCGAGGCGCGCGTGCGTCGGCGCCGGGAAATAGCGCAGCGCGTTGCGCAGGGCCAGCTTCCGCTCCGCCGGCGACAGGAGCAGGGGGCGGCGCGGCGCGTGGCTGACGCCGGGCTCCTCCGGCGGCAGGTCGGGGATCTCGTCGGGGATGCCGCGGCGGATCGCGGCCTGGAATTCGTCGAGCGTGGTCGTGCGGGTCAATTCGAGCCTCCTGCGCGGTCACCGGCGCGCGCACGGTTGCGCGCACCGCGCCAAGATAGCACCCGGGCCGCCGCGTCGGAAGCGCCGGTCGCAGGCGCCGGTCGCAGGCGGTTGCCGTTGGATTGGAGGGGGGACGGGCGGCTCGCGCGGCCCACCTCCTGCTGCGGGGCAGGCTTGACCCCCGGCCCGGCCTGGGGGCATGATCCGGCGCGGGAAAGCCAGGCGGGCCGGGGGGGCGCGCGGAAGGAGGAGATCGGGATGACCGTTCTGTTTCAGCGCATGTTGCGCGCGGCGCGGCTCGAAACCGCGTTCTACGAAGAGGTCGAGGCGGATCGGACCGCCCTGGGCCAGGCCATGCTGGTGGTCGGACTGTCCAGCCTGGCGGCCGGTCTTGGCGCCGGCGAGAACGGGGTGAAGGCGGTCGTGGCCGGCCTTGTCGGCGCCTGGCTCAGCTGGCTGCTGTGGGCCTGGCTCACCTGGTTCATCGGCACCAGGATCCTGCCCGAGGCGCAGACGGAGGCGGACCTCGGCCAGCTCCTGCGCACGACCGGTTTCAGCGCGGCGCCCGGGCTGTTGCGCGTGTTCGCCTTCCTGCCGGTCGCGGGTCGGGCGATCACGGCGGTCGCCCAGGTCTGGATGCTCATCGCGATGATCGTGGCGGTGCGCCAGGCGCTCGACTACCGGGGCACCGGACGAGCGCTCGTGGTCTGCCTGCTGGGCTGGCTCATCTATGTGATCGTCGGCGTGATCATCGCCTTCGCGGTCATGGGGGGAAGGGGCGGGGTCGCCGTCTGATCTCGCGTCGGCTCTCTCTTCACCGTTTTCCACCAGGAGTGCCGTCATGACCCTGCGCTGCCTGATCGCCGCCGGATGCGTTCTTCTCGGCCAACTGGCGGCCGGGGCGCCGGCCGCTGCCGTGCCGCTGGCGGTGGCGGCAGCGCCGGCGGAGCCGGCTCCGATTCACGCCCCGCGTCCCGGCGGCGCCGTCTACAAGCCGTCGTACAAGTATCCGGTGCTCGAGAAGATCGAGGCGCGCCGGGATTCCCTGCGCGCGCTCGTCGACTCGGCCCGCGCCCGCACCGACGCGCGGTACACCGCCGAGGCGGCGCGGCGGACCGCCGCGGGGGTGTCGCTGCGCGTCGACTGGAGCGCCGTCCGCAGGCCGGCCTCCCCGGAGGCGTTCGCGCCGGCGTTCCACTTTCCGCCGGTGCCGCAGTACGACACCGGCACCTGCTGGGCGTTCTGCTC
The DNA here is from genome assembly GCA_963732385.1 of uncultured bacterium. Lineage (GTDB taxonomy): Bacteria > Krumholzibacteriota > Krumholzibacteriia > LZORAL124-64-63 > LZORAL124-64-63 > CAVSZB01. The sequence goes on from CAVSZB010000008.1 coordinate 300,103, forward strand.
GACCTCGTTCTTCGAGTCGGAGGTGGCGCGCCTGACCGGCCGGCGGATCAAGCTGTCGGAGATGTGGACCGTCTACTGGGAGTATGTGGAGAAGGCGCGCCGTTTCGTGCAGGAGCACGGACACTCGCCGCTCGCGGAGGGCTCGCAGGACCACGGCACACAGGAGGTGTACCGGCGCTACGGCGCCGTGCCGCTGACGGCGTACCGCGGCGTGCTCGATCCCGACGGCTGGTACGATCATCCGCCGATGCAGCAGGAGATCGCCGCCTATCTGGAGTTCGTGCGGGAGCAGGACGCCTGGGACGAGGCCACGGTGCTCGCCGCCGTGCGCGACATTCTCGACCGTTACATGGGGCCCGTGCCCGCGACGTTCGAATTCGAGGGGCGGACCTACGCGCCGCCGGCCTTCCTCGCCGAAGTGCTGCGGCTGGACCCCGACGACTACGTCAACTGCGTCTCGACGCTGAAGCATCCGTTCCACACCCGCGTGCTGCTCGATGTGGTGGACAACTGGCGCCGTCGCGATGACTACCTGAACCTGCCGCTGGACGAGTTCATGCGGGTCATCCGCGAGACCGTGCAGGCGGGCGGCACGGTGTCGATCGGCGGCGACGTGAGCGAGCCCGGCATGGACGGGATGGAGGACGCCGCCATCATCCCGGAGTGGGACATCCCCGCGAAGTACATCAACCAGGACAGCCGCGAGCTGCGCCTGGCCAACGGCACGACCGGCGACGACCACGGCGTGCATGTCGTCGGGTTCCTGCGCCACGGCGGACGCGACTGGTTCCTCATCAAGGACAGCAATGCCAGCAGCCGTCTCGGCCGTTTCAAAGGGTATTACTTCTACGACAGCGACTATGTCCGGCTGAAGATGCTCAGCTTCATGGTGCACCGCGACCGGCTGCGGGGCGTGTCGCCGCCGCAGCCGTGATCGGGCGGGTTCCGCCGGTCCGCTACCGGCGCCGGCCGCCGCCGAGCAGCGACCCCGTCTACGGCAGGTCCGCCCGCTTGAAAAGGTTGAGATAACGGCCGCCCGGCAGCTCCAGGTAGACCGGCACGTACTGGGACTGGAACACGGGGCTCTGGAAGATGTCCAGCTCGCGCGCGAAGGGGCGCATCGGCGCGGTGAGCGGCCGGTCGGTCACGTTTACGTTGCCGAGCAGCAGGTAGTCCGGGCGGCGCGACAGGATGTAGGCGCCGTCGTGCTTTTCGTGGCCGGCGTAGCCCTGCGTGAAGGCCATGCGGCGGTGGGCGATGTGACGGTCGGTCAGGCCGAGGATGTCATACGTGACGAACCCGGTGCGCCAGGGGATGTAGCCGACCGGCGACAGGGCGATGGTGGCGTCCGGCGGCAGGGCCTGCGCCAGCCCTGCGGCGGCGAGTTTCCAGCCGCCGAGATTGCGCAGGCTCAGGTGCGCGTCGATGAGCCGGCGCTCCCGGCCGGCGAACGAGGGGACCAGCGAGGCGGCGGCCAGCAGCGCCACCAGCGCGAGCGCGCGCCGGGGGCGCGGGACCGGGGCGGACACGAGGACGGCGGTGCCGCAGGCGATGCTGACCGGCAGGATCGGGACGAAGAAACGGAACATGCCGAGCATGTCGCCGCCGATCGCCGTCACGTAGAGGAGCCAGCCCGACAGCAGCAGCAGCGAACGGCGCCACTCCACGGTTCGCCAGGCGCCGGTCCAGCCGCCGGGGGCGGCCAGCGGAAGCAGCGCCCAGGGCAGCAGGAACGCCGGCAGGAAGGCGGCGGTGTAGGGAAGGCCGGTGCGCAGCTGCCCGCCGAGGTCGCCGGTCTTGGCGTACCAGGTGTTCGGCAGCCAGGCGCCGTAGAACGCGTGGCGCCAGACCAGGTGCGCCGCGACGCCGGCGACCACGATCGCCGGAGCGAGCCAGCGGCGTCGGCCGCCGGCCGGGGCCAGCCCCGCCCACGCCGCGAAGGCGAGGCCGAGGGCCACCCCTTCCGGCCGGGTCAGCGCCAGCAGCAGGGCGCAGGCTCCGGCCGTGACGGCGCGCCGATCGAGCGCGGCGCGCCAGGCGAGCAGCAGGAGCAGGGTGAACAGCGGCGTTTCCAGACCGGCCAGGCTCCAGCAGGCGACCGGGCCGCAGGCGGCCAGCAGGAAAGACGCGGCCCAGGCCGCGCGCGCCGGAGGAACTCCGGCGACGGGCCGGGCGGGCGACCGCCCGGCCGTCGCCAGTCTCAGCGCGAGTCCCGGCAGCAGCAGCGCCGTGGCGGCGGCCGCGGCGAAGCCCAGGAGGCGCGCCCACAGCAGCGGGTCGAGGCCGGCCGCCATGCCGGCGGCCGACAGCAGGACCCAGAGCAGGTTCGAGTATCCCTCCACGGGATCGCCGGGATTGAAGACGAGCCCGTGCCCGTCCAGCAGATTGTGAGCATAGCGGAACGAGATGTACGCGTCGTCCACCGCGAAATGGAACGTCAACGCGTGCGCCAGCAGCAGCGCTATCGCCAGAGCTGCCGGCCAGATCGGCGCGGATGGCGCCGGTCGTTTCATGCGAGCGGCGTCTCCCAGAACTCCGGCACGATGCCGCGGCGGCGCAGCTCCTCCAGCAGCGGCTCCATCGGCACCACCAGCTCCTGGGAATGGGCGCCCGGCACCTTCATGACGCCCGCCGCGAGCATCCTGGCAATGATGGCTGTCGGGTAGCCGGTCATGCGCATCATCGCCGAGATGTTGTTGTCCGCGTCGTGGCGGTCCACGATGCGCACGCTCCGGCGCAGGGCGCGTCCGCCGCTCGTGCCGTCACATTCGGCGAGCAGCAGCACGAGGTCCTGGTCATCGACGCTCAGGACGCGGGTCAGCATGGTGGCGAGGAAGTCGCACGGGCGCACTTCGTGGCCGTCGATGGTCACCGGAGCGCTGTCGGTGAGGCCGATCTGCACGAGCGTGCGGATCTTCTCCGCGTGGCCGCGGTAACGGATCGTCTTGTAGTCCATGTCCCGCACGCGACCTGCGAGCGTATACGGCAGCGTGGAGATGCCGCCGGAGGTGTGGAACGCCTCGAAACGCCCCATCGGGACCGGGAACTCGATCTCTTCGACCTCGCTCAACGCCGGTACGAAGCGCATTTCGCCGCCACGCACGCAGAGGCACGGCTCGATGTACTCGTTGATCAAACCGTGCACCGAAAAAACCAGCATATAGTCGAGCGGCGGACGGGGGTGCTGCGGCAGGCCGCCCACGCGCAGGCGCAGGCTGTCCACCCGGTCGAACTGCGTGTGCAGGTGATACCCGAGCAGACCGGCCAGGCCGGGGGCGAGTCCGCAGTCGGGGATGATGGTCACGCCGCGCTCGCGCGCGCGCGCATCGAGGGCGAGCTGCTTCTCGACGACCTCGTAGTTGCCCCCGAGATCGACCATGTGCGTGCCGCAGGCGATGGCCAGCTCGGCAAGATCGACGTTGCACCAGTAGTTGACCGCGCTGATCAGGACATCGGCGGCGCGGGCGAGCGGCTCGAGCTTCGCGTGGTCGCGCACGTCTCCGGCGACGGTCTGCACCCGCGGATCGTCCAGCCGCGCGCGCAGCGCGGCCAGGCTGGCCTCGTCCTGGTCGTAGATCGTCAGGGCGGTCGTCCCCGCGGCGAGCCGCAACAGGTCGAAGGCGATGGCCGTTCCCTGCATCCCGGCGCCCAACAGCAGATACTTCATCGTGTTCCTCCGGTGACGGAAACCTCTTCAGTCCTCCAGGCGGCGCAGGTGCGAAATCTACATGGTCGTTCCGGGGCGGGCAAGCGGCCGGGGCGGTTCGCCGACGGTCGGCGACCGGCCGCAGGACAGACGCAGCGGTCCGCCGGCACCGCACATGGGGCCTTGTCCCGGGGGGCCGGCGCGGCTAGAATCCGTCCCGCCCGACCCGCGCCGGCCGGGGCGTATCCCGGATCGAGGAGCAGCCTGCAAAGGAGCCGTCATGGAGAGCAGGACCCTGCAGAAGAACCTTCTGGAACTGATCCGCCGCACCTCCGCCGAGCTGCCGGCCGACGTGGAGCGCGCCATCGCGAAGGGGTGGCGCCGGGAGGCCGCGGGGTCGAACGCGAAGTACGCACTCAAGGTCGTGCTCGATAACATCAGGCTGGCGAAGGCGAAGTCGCTGCCGATCTGCCAGGACACCGGCACGATCATCTGCTACGCCGAACTCCCGTCGTGGCTGCCGCAGGCGACATTCACGCGCGTCTTCGACGCTGCGGTGGCGAAGGCGACGGCCGTCGGGTACCTGCGCCAGAACTCGGTCGACTCGCTCACCGGGAAGAACTCGGGCAATAATCTCGGGCCGGGCAGCCCGGTCTACCATTTTGCGCCGGCGAAGGGCAGGGCCCTGACCGCGCGGCTGATCCTCAAGGGGGGAGGCTGCGAGAACGTCGGCATCCAGTACAGCCTGCCCGACGGCCGCGTCGGCGCCGGACGCGACCTCGCGGGCGTGCGCCTCTGCCTGCTCGACGCCGTTCATCAGGCCCAGGGGAAGGGATGCGGCCCGGGAGTGCTGGGGGTCTGTATCGGCGGCGACCGGGGCAGCGGCTATGTCGCCTCGAAGGAGGTGCTGTTCCGCGCGCTCGACGACCGGAACCCCGATCCGCGCCTGGCGAAACTCGAGCAGCAGATCACGAAGGAAGCCAACGAACTGGGCATCGGCCCGATGGGCTTCGGCGGCGCCACCACACTGATCGGTTGCAAGATCACGCATCGCAACCGGCTGCCGGCGTCGTTCTTCGTCTCGGTGTCCTACATGTGCTGGGCCTACCGTCGCAACGGATTCGTGCTGGGCGAGTCGGGCCGGATCTCGCGCTGGCTCTACGACAGCTGAGCCGCCGCGCGCCAAAAGGAGACGACCATGCTGCTGGAAGCACCGTTCAATGAGGAGAAGATCCGCGCTCTCAAGGTCGGCGACATGGTGGAGATCACCGGGGTGGTCTTCACGGGGCGCGACGCCGTGCACAAGTACCTGCATGACGGCGGCGTGTCTCCCGTCGACCTGACCAACGGCATCATCTACCACTGCGGCCCGGTGGTTGTGCAGGAGCACGGGCGCTGGGTGGTCAAGGCGGCCGGGCCGACCACGTCGATCCGCGAGGAGCCGTACCAGGGCGATCTGATCCGCAAGTACCGGCTGCGCGGCGTCATCGGCAAGGGTGGCATGGGCGCCAAGACGCTCGCCGCCTGCCGCGAGTCGGGCGCGGTCTACCTGCACGCCGTGGGCGGCGCCGCGCAGGTGCTGGCCGAGACGGTGACCGCCGTGGAGGGGGTCCACCTGATGAAGAAGTTCGGTTCGCCCGAGGCGATCTGGGTATTCCGCGTGCTCCGGTTCCCCGCCGTGGTGACGATGGATGCGCACGGCAATTCGCTGCATGCCAGGGTACTGGCGGAGTCGGAGGCGGCCCTGCAGCGCGTCCGGCAGGGAGGCTGAAGGCGTGACGAACGGTGCGCGCGGTTCGGTTCCGGGCGGGGAGGCGAGTATCGCCTCGCTGCTCGGCGTTTTGTGGCGTCGGCGGGCCATCGTGGTCGGGTTGACCGCAGCCGGCCTCGTGGCCGGGCTGGCCTACATCCTGGTCGTCGCTCCCCTGTATCGCGCCACGGCGTCGGTGCGACCCGGCATCATGGCGTTCACCGAACGGGGCGACCCGGTGCGCGAATGGAAGCTCAAGGATGTTACCTACTGGTTCAGCCGGAAGATGTACGCCGATGCCCTGCGCGCGGAGTTCGGCTGGCCGCAGCGGCAGCCCGCCCCGGTGATCAGGGCCGAGTTCATACCGCGCGGATCGCAGAATATCCAGGGCGGTGACGTGATCACCCTGCAGACACTCGACAACGACCCGCAGCGCGCCCTGCGCATTCTCGACGGCGCCATCGAGGCCTTCAACGCCTATGCGGCGGCCGACACGATGGTCAGCGGACTCGCGCTGACGCGCGCCGGCCTCGATGTGCAGATCGCCAACCTGCGCAACGAAAAGAACAAGCTGCTCACCAGGAAGGAGCGCCTGGCGCTGACCATCGCGGACGCGGAGCAGGACCTGGCGGTGGTCGGGGCGAACCGCCAGCGCATCGATCTCGAGCTGGAGAAGATCGCGGCCGCGAACCGCCTGCGGGAAAGTCTGCTCGCAACTGCCCAGGAGCAGACCGACGCGACGGTGCGCAGTCGCGAAGAACTCGAACAGGCGCTGCGGCGGTTGACGCTCGAAGCGGATCGTTCGGCCCAGCCGGCCGATTCCCTGGCCGCGGCGCTCGAACTGCCGGGGCTCACGCCGTGGCTGCTCGGGAGCCTGCGCCGCGGCGACGCGGCCGGCAACGCGCTGGCGTTGCGGCGCTTCGAACAGCGCAACCGGGCCCTGGTCGACAGCCTGCGCTACGAGATCGATCTCGCGCATGGCGCGGTCACCGACCTGCATCTCAAACGCGATGTCGACCTCGAGCGGGCCCGGGTCGGCGCGGTCGGACGCATCGGCGATCTCAGACTGCAGCAGGAGCAGGAGGTGGCGACCGAGCTGATGACCATCGATCAGGCCATCCGCGGCAAGCGGGCGCAACTCTCGGTGTTGTCGCCCCTGGAGCGGATCGGAAGCACGCAGGTCACCGCCCGCCCGGTGCGGCCGCGCCGGCTGCGGGCCGTGATGCTGCTGACTTTGGCCGGCGGTTTCGCCTCCCTGGCGATCGCGCTGGGCTGGGACTACCTGGCCGCCCACCGGGACGAGATCCTGCGTGGCGACCGCGGTGCCTGACCGCCGGCCCGCCATGCGCGGCAGGAGCGGAATGCTGCGGAACCTGGGCATCCTGACCGGAGCCCAGGTGGCCACCCAGCTGCTCAATGTCGTGGCGCTCGTCTATTTGGCGCGACGGGTCGGCGCCCACTGGTTCGGCGTGCTGCAGGTCGGCGTGGCGGTGATGGCCTACGCCCTGATCATCGCCGAGTGGGGGCTCTTCTCGAGCGGCGTGCGCGCCGTGGCGCGGCTCGATCACCCCGCCGACGTGCGTCTCTACGCGCGCCGGCATGCCGGTCTGATGGGGATGCTCGCCTGCGTCGTGCTGGCCGCCGGCTCGCTCATCCTGCCCCGCCTGCCGTTCTTCCGCGAGGATCCCTGGATCTTCCTGCTCTATCTGCTCGCGGTCGTGCCACAGGTGCTGATGTTCGACTGGGTCGGCGTCGGCCTCGAACGGATGACCTGGCCCGCGCTGGCGAAGGTGGTGCGCAGCCTGGTGTACGCCGGGGCGGTGCTGCTTTTGCTGGCGCGGCTGGACGGCGTGCTGGGGTGGCCCGACCGGCGCTGGGTGCCGCTGCTGCTGCTGTTCTCGCTGACCGCCGGGAACCTCGTCATGGCCGTGCCGCTCGCGCGCTGGCTGGGCGGTCCGGTCTGGCCCGCGTTCGGTGGGATGGCCGACTGGCGCGCCCGGCTCGCCGTGGTGGCGCCGCTGGGCGGGGCGATCGTCGTCATGCGGATCCTGCTCAACGCCGACATCGTCGCGCTCGGCCTGCTCGCGCAGCCTGACGTGGCGGGCGGCTACGCGGCCGCCGCCAAGATCGTGTTCGTGCTGGTGACCGCCGTGGAGGTGCTCTGGAACGCGCTGCTGCCGCGCCTGTCACGGCTGTGGCGGGAGTCGCCGACCCGCTTCCAGGCGCGCCTGGCGCTCTACCTGGGGCTCGTGCTGGCGTTGTTCGCCCCGGCGGCGGCGGGCGGCGCGGCGCTGGGCGGATCGGTCGTGCGCGTCCTCTACGGCGCGCAGTTCCCGGCTGCCGGAATCGTCTTTCGCCTGCTGAGCGTCTCCTATGTGGTGCTGGCGGTCGGGCAGTTTCTCGGCCAGGCGCTCGTGGCGTGCGACCGGCAACGCGCGGCCTTCCCGCCCGTGGCGGCGGGCGCCGTGGTGGCGATCGCGATGGCGGCGCTGCTCATCCCGCGCGCCGGCGCGGCGGGAGCCGCCGTGGCGATGCTGCTCGCGCACGTGACGCTCCTGGCGGGGAGTTCCTGGGCCTGTCGCCGGTTGATCGGACGGCGGCTGGGCGAGGTGGCCTGCATCACGGTCATAGCGGCGGCGGCGATGGGGTTCGCCGTGGCGCGGGTGGGGACGGTCTGGCCGCTCGCGGCGGCGATCGTCGCCGGGATCGTCCTTTATGCCGCGCTGGCCGGCTGGCCGCTGTGGCGCTGGTACCGGCGGGCGCGGGCGGAAGCCGCTTGACAAGGGGTGGGGCCCGGGCGGATCTTGCCGCTTGCGCGCGCCGGCCCGCGCGGGGTCCGGCGGTCGTGTTTCCACCACTCAGCGGGGGTGTTCCATGAAGCGATCCGAGTGGCGCGCCACGGTATTGTTGCTGTGCGCCGGCGCCCTTCTGGCCGGATGCCAGGGAGGCAAAAAGGTGTCGGACGAGCAGAAGGCAAAGGCCGCCGCCGGCGGTCTGCAGGTGCAGGACCTGACGCCGGGCGATGGCGTTGAGGCGAAGCCGGGCGATTTTCTCGTCGTGGACTACACCGGCTGGCTGACGGTAAACGGCAAGCAGGGGGAGAAGTTCGACAGTTCGCTCGACCGCGGCGTGCCGTTCACGGTCCGGCTCGGCTACGGCCGCGTGATCGCCGGCTGGGATCAGGGACTGATCGGCATGAAGGTGGGCGGCACCCGGCGGCTGGTCATCCCGCCTGAACTGGGTTATGGCGCCGTCCAGTCCGGTCCGATCCCGCCCAATTCGACCCTGATGTTCGACGTGATCCTGCGTGACATTCCGCGCGTGCAGGTGCGCGATCTCGTCGCCGGCAGCGGCCCGCAGGCGCTCGAGGGCGATGCGTGCGATTTCAACTATACCGGTTGGTTGTACGAGGACGGGGCGCGCGGCAGGCAGTTCGACAGCTCCGTCGGCGGCAAACCGTTCCAGGTCACCCTGGGCGCGGGCCAGGTCATCCCCGGCTGGGATATCGGCCTGGTCGGCATGAAGGTTGGCGGCAGGCGCGAGCTGATCATCCCGCCTGAACTGGCCTACGCCAAGCGGGGCGCCGGCAACGTGATCCCGCCCGACGCCACGCTGGTGTTCGAGGTCGAGTTGATGAGTGTGGCGGGCAAACAGTAGTCCGCGCAGTGCCGCGCCGTTTCACGCGCCGGGCGGTCCAGCGGGGCCACCCGGCGCTTCTACCGGGACAGCCGCGCTCCGCGCGGTCCCGACGGGGTCGGGGGCGTTTCAAGGGCGGCGCCGGTTCGGCAGAGGTTCCGGACCGCCGGGGAGTGGCGGGATACCTCGTTGATTGAGCTTGACAATTACTCCACGGGGCGTATCAATTCGCCGTGAATGTGAGGTGGAACTCCCGGCCGAACCTGTCGCATCCGGCCTCCCGGCCCGGGCGCTGGCGGTCCTTACGAGTGGGGTCGTGAGACCGGAGCCGACGGAGTGATCACAAATCCCAATGGACATTCCCGCTGGAGTGCGTAGGGTCTGGACGTGAGCGGTGCGCGCTTTCGACAGCTCCTCTTCTCTTGAGGGGAAGGAAACCGTCAGGTAGGGTGTGTAAGAAAGGAGTTCCGAGATGTCGTCGAAGCGTATGTTGGTGATGGTTCTCGTCGTGATGGCCTTGCCGCTGATCTGGGGCTGTTCGAAGCCGCCGGAGCTTGAGTTGCAGAAGGCCAACACCTCCATCCAGGCGGCCATGACCGCCGAGGCCGAGGAGTATGCCGCTCAGTCCCTGACCGTCGCGCGGGATACCCTCAATTCCGCCATGGCCATGAAGGAGGAGCAGGACGGCAAGTTCGCCCTGTTCCGCAGCTATGGCAAGGCGAAGGCCCAGTTCGTCCGCGCCGAAGCGCTGGCCCAGAAGGCAGCCACGGACGCCGCCGCCGAGAAGGAACGCGTGCGTCAGGAAGTCGCGGACATGCTGACCCAGACCCGGGCCGCTCTCGACGCCGCCAAGGTCGCGCTTGACGCGGCTCCGGTGGGCAAGGGCAACAAGGCGGATATCGCGCTCATTACGAACGATCTGCTGACCATCAACGCCGCCTTCGACGAGGCCCGCGCCGAATTCGACGGTGGCCGGTTCAAGTCGGCGAAAGCCAAGGTCGAGGCTGTCATGGCGCGTGCCACCACGATTTCGTCAGAGATCGCCATCGCCGGGGCGAAGAAGGCCGGCCGCCGCTAGAGGCCAGCGCCTTCGATTCCGATTGGGTACCGGAGGGGGGGCGCCGCTGGCGGTGTCCCCCCTCTTCACCAGGAACCGGCCAGGCCGGGCGATGTCTCGAGACGGAGCTGTGAAACTCAACCGGGTCTGCATTCGGCCGTTCCTCCTGCTGTCGCTCCTGCTGCCGCTGCTTGGCGGTTGCCAGGATTCCCCTTTAAGCGCCCTGCAGACGGCCAGGCTGGCGCTCGAGACGGCGCAGCGGGCGGGGGGCATCGTCTACCATGAGCCGGCCTACCGCGCCGCCGAGACCCTGCAGCGGGCCGGCATCCTGGAGGTCGCCCGCCAGAAGGCGCGTCCGGCCCCCTTCCGTGACTACGCGCTGGGGGAGATGCTGCTGGGGCAGGCGGCCGCACAGGCCAATCGCGCCGCTCAGCACGCGCGGGATCGCACGCACGCCCTGGAGCGGCTGGCGAGCGGGGACATCGCGGCGCTGGAGTCGCAGCTGTCGGCCTACCGGCAATCGCTCAACAACTCGCTGATCCTGTTCCATGTCGAGCGCTCCTACTCCGAAGCCAGGATGTCGCTGCATACCGCCCGGCGACTCTTCACGAAGGGCGAGTATGCCGCCGCCCGCCATGATGCGGCGCGCGGCCGGGATTTCCTGCGTCAGGTGGCACGGTCGCTGGCCGAATCGGACCTGGCGGAGGCGCCGTTCCTGGTCATATGGCGACGCTGGATCGACGAGACCGTGGCCGGTTCGCGGGCCTCGGGCGGGCACGCGGTGATCGTGGACAAGGGGAGCCACCGCGCCTATCTGCTGCGCGCCGGCAGGATCGTCGAGACTTACCGCTGCGATCTGGGCTACAATTCGGCGCGCCAGAAGATGTACGCTGGCGATGGCGCCACTCCCGAGGGCAAGTATCATGTCTCACACGTGCTCACGCGCAGCCGCTACTTCAAGGCGCTGCGCATCGACTACCCCAATACGGACGATCTGCGGCGCCACGCCGACGCGCGTCGGCGGAAGCAGGTCCGCGGGTCCGTGGGCGGGCTGATCGAAATCCACGGCGAGGGTGGGCGCAATGAGGACTGGACTATGGGTTGCGTCGCCCTGAGCAACCACGACATGGAAGACCTGATGCGAAAGGTGGGGATAGGCACCCCTGTGACCATTGTCCGTCGCGCGGGGTCCTGGCCATGAGAACACGCACCCGCTGGCTGCTATTCCTGAGCCTGCCGCTGCTGCTGCTGGGGGTGGCGGGGTATCTGGCCTGGCGACTGACTTTTCCGCCGGTCGTGCCGCCGACACCCGAAGTCACGGCGCTCGATGCCCTGGAACTGACGCCGCTAGCGAGCGACCCGAAGCAGGCGCGCAGGGAACTGGATCAGGCCCGCAGGGCCCTGGCCAAGCTGCAGCCGACCGGAGAGTACATCGTCATCGACACGCACGCGAACCTTGCCTCCCTGCGCACCCGCGACAAAGTGATCCTGCAGGGGGTCTGCTCGACCGGATCGGGCGCGGCGCTGACCGATTCGCTGACCGGACAGAAGTGGATCTTCCGCACGCCCCATGGCGTGTTCAAGATCGGTTCCAAGCTCAAGGATCCGATCTGGCGCAAGCCCGACTGGGCTTTCGTCGAGGAGGGGGAGCGGCCGCCCAAGAATGTCAACGAGCGCTACGACGAGAACGTCATGGGCGAGTATGCCATGGGCTTTGGCAACGGCTACTTCATCCACGGCACGATTTACGAGCGACTGCTCGGCGTGAGCGTGACTCACGGCTGCGTGCGGCTAGGCACGGAAGATTTGAGGAAGTTCTATGAGCGGGTCCAGAAGGGCACGTCGGTCTACATCTTCTGACCGTTGCCCGGATCGCAGCACCTGGAATCTCCGATCGGCGGGCCTCGCCCTCCTCGGCGCGGCGCTGGCGTTGTTGCTGACGTGCGCCATGTCGGCGACCCCGCTGCGAGCCGAAACCACCAGACCGGCATCGCGCAAGACCCCGGCCAAGAGCGCCCCGGCCGCGCCGAAGACCGGCAGGAAAGCCGCCAACAAGGGGCGCGCCGCGTCGACGTCGACCGCGGTGATCCCGGCCAGCGGCCCGGAGCGCCAGCGGGCCGAGGTGGAATACCAGATGCTGCAGGCGGAGCTGAAACTCGCCAAGAGCGACAAGCCGTACCTGCTGTTCCAGTGGGAGCCGACGCCGCAGATGATCGTCAAGCTCAAGGGGGCGGTGGTGGCGGCCTATCCGCTGCGCCTCGATGACGGTCCCGGCGCGGTGCATCGTTTCCGCGAGAAGTTCCGCGGCCCGCAGCGGCGGGTCGTGCGGGGGCTGGCGCAGAAGTATCTCTATACGGCCCGGGACCAGACCCCCGACTCCGTGCTGACGATCGTGGGCAGCGTGCTCAATCTCGATCCCCGGGAGATGCAGCGCGAGGTTCCCGGCTGGTTCGAGCTGAAGTGGCAGGACGATCTCGTGCTCGAAGTGCGGGCCGACGTGGATGGCCAGCCGATGCCGGGGGTGGATCTCAAGATCGTCAAGCTGCAGCAGAAGCTGCGCCGGCCGTTCGGCGAGATCCGGCTGCGCGTGCATCTCGACCGGCGCGATGCCCTGACGATCTATCGGTTCGCGGGCCCCGGGCTGCCGGTGCTCAGCCCGCTCTGACCGGTCGGCCGGCCGTCCGCTGACGACCGGCCCCGGTCCCCCTGTCCCGCCGTTCGCCTCAGCGGCTGCGATCGGCAGCCCGTCGTGCCGCGGTCGTAAAGCGGTCCACCTGCTTCCGGTACTGCTCCCGATCCGGATCCGCCGCCGCCGCCTCCCGGGCGAGGTCCAGCGCTCCGCGCGGGTCGCCCCGGGCGGCGCGGATCTCCGCGGCGGTGTCGAGCGCGGCGGCCCGCCCGGCGCCATCGGCCGCCAGCGCGGCGCTGCGGCGGGCGAAGACCTCCGCCTCCTTGAGATTCACCCGGCTCTCGAAGCACCACCAGGCGAACTCGTTGAGGGCGCCGGCGTCGTCCCGCCAGCCTTCGCCGAGCGAGGCGCGCTTGAGCGCGAGGGCCCGTGCGCGGTCGTGGCCGACATGCAGGGCGTGCTCGATCTCCAACTCGCTGCGGTCGGCCTGCAGCGCCGGATCGACGATTCCCGCGGTCCGTTCGAGCGCCTCGGACAGGTACGGCTCACGCAGGGACGGCTTGTTCGCGCGGCGGGCGGAGCTGCTCATCAGATAGCCCGTCGTGAGCAACTGGTCCGGCTGCGCCTGCGGGGAGGCGAAAACCGCGGTGGCCGCCGCGCGCAGCTGGGCGGCGGTGGCGGTCTGGCGGCGGAAGCCCATGGCGACCGCCTCGAACGACGCAAAGGCATAATCCCCGGCCGGATCGAGGCGTTGCGCCTCGCCGTACCAGGTCACGGCCGCCGTGGCCTCGCCTTTCCCGGCCGCGATGCGGGCGAGCCGGACCGCATCCGGCGCGGACGGCTGGCTGCGGAAGCGGGCCGCGCGCCGGGTGACGGTGAGCGGGTCGGCCAGCGCGGCGTCGAGCCCGGCAGCGAACGGCTGCGGCCCCCCATAGCCGACCAGACGGTCGATCTCCTCGCCGGTCGCGTCCACGAGGACAAACGTGGGATAGCCGCGCACCGCGTGGCGCCTGGCCAGTTCCGGACCGGGGCCCTTCTCGGCATCGACCGGATGCAGGATGACGCGGGTGAGCGCGAGCTGCAGGAGGGAATCGCTGTCCGCCGCCCGGGCGAACTTCTTGCAGTAGCTTCACCAATCGGTGAAGAAGTCGATCAGGACCGGCTTGCCGTCTGTGGCGGCGCGGGCGAGGGCGGCGGCCAGGTCGTCCGCGGCGCGCGCGGCGGGGGGCGGGGCCAGCAGACCGGTCGCGCAGACGAGCGCGGCCAGGGCGAAGATCTTGCGCATGGATGGCCTCCCGTCAGGGATTCGGCGCGGCCCGGCCCTTCCGGTCCGCGGGCCACATTGTAGCAGGCGTCCGGCCCCGGTGCACCCGGCTTCCCGTCCGCCCGGTTGCCGGGTTTCCGTCGCCGCCCTTGATTGTGTCCACGGCCGCAATGAACCGGTGCGCCGGGCGCGCCTTGCCGGTAGGATGGGTGTCCACCATGCAAGATGAACAGAGCGCACCCAACGATCTGAGCCTCGGCTACGGCGAGGCGCTCTACGCCGAGTACCTGCGCGATCCGCTGGCCGTGCCGGTCGGCTGGCGGCGCTGGTTCGCGTCGCTGGGGCCGGCGCCCGCCGGCTCAACATCGCCGGCCGTGACGCCGCCCGCCGCTCCGCCGGGGCTGTCGGCCGGGACCGGGGAGACGGTCGCGTTGCGCGAGGCTCGACTCGCCGCCCGTCAGAACAAGGTCGACCAGCTGATCCGCAATCATCGCGTGCGCGGGCACCGCATGGCCCACCTCGACCCGCTGGGCCAGCCCGGTCCGCAGCCGCCCGAACTCGACCCCGCCTACTATGGCTTCACCGCGGCCGATCTGGACGAGACGTTCGCGGCCGGATCCCTGCGGCCGGGCGGCCTGCTCACGCTGCGCGACATCATCCAGCGCCTGCGCCACACCTACTGCCGCTCGATCGGCGCGCAGTTCATGCACATCGACGACCTGGCTGTGCGCGAGTGGCTGCAGGAGAGGATGGAGAGCACGGAGAACCGTCTCACGCTCGGGCGCGAGGAGCAGCTGCGCATCCTGACCCGCCTTTCCGACGCCGTCATCTTCGAGGAGTTCATCCAGAAGAAGTACATCGGGGCGAAGAGCTTCTCGCTCGAGGGGGCGGAAAGCCTCATCCCGCTGCTCGACCTCGCGATCGAGGGGGCGGGCGACGTCGGCGTGGAGGAGATCGTGCTCGGCATGGCCCACCGCGGGCGACTGAACGTGCTGGCGAACATCCTCGGCAAGAGCCCGCGCGCGATCTTCCGCGAGTTCGAGGACGTCGATGGTGAGCTCTACCTCGGCAGCGGCGACGTGAAGTACCATGTCGGCTACCACGCCGACTGGCAGACCGCGGCGGGACACAACGTGCACCTGGCGCTCTGCTTCAATCCGAGCCACCTCGAGTTCGTCAATCCGGTGGCGCTGGGCCGGGTGCGCGCGAAGCAGGATCGGCTCGACGATGCAGCGGGCGAACGCAGCCTGGTGCTGCTGGTCCATGGCGATGCGGCGTTCGCGGGCGAGGGGATCGTGCAGGAGACGCTCAACCTGAGCGAACTCGCCGGCTACCGGACCGGCGGCACCCTGCACGTCGTCGTCAACAACCAGATCGGCTTCACGACCACCCCGGCCGAGGGACGGTCGTCCACCTACGCCACCGACGTGGCGAAGATGCTGCAGATCCCCATCTTCCATGTCAACGGCGAGGACCCCGAGGCGGTGGCGCAGGTGGTGCGCCTGGCGCTCGACTTCCGGCGCGCGTTCCGGCGCGACGTGGTCATCGACATGTACTGCTACCGGCGGCGGGGGCACAACGAGAGCGACGAGCCGGCCTTCACGCAGCCGCTCCTCTATCATCAGATCCGTCAACGCAAACCGGTGCGCGAGGCTTACCTCGAATACCTGCTGCAGTTTGGCGAGATCACCCGCCCGATCGCCGACGAACTGGCCGCCGCGCGGCGCGAGGCGCTCGAGGAGGAACTGTCGATCGCGCGTGGCGGACTCGAGAGCGGCAACCTGCGCCCCGGCCGGCCGAGCAGTCTGGGACGGATCTGGCAGAATTACCTCGGCGGGCCCGAGACCGGGGTGCCGGAGGTGCCGACGGCGGTGCCGGCGGCCGAGCTGGCCGACCATCTGGCGCGCCTGGCCACCCCGCCGGCCGGTTTCCACGCGCACCCCAAGGCGGCGCGCCTGCTGGAGCTGCGCCGACGCATGGCGACCGGCGAAGTGCCGCTCGACTGGGCGGCGGGCGAGGCGCTGGCCATGAGCACGCTGGCGGTGGGGGGGGCGCGGGTCCGGCTGAGCGGGCAGGACAGCGGGCGCGGCACCTTCAGCCACCGGCACGCGATCCTGCACGACGTGGAGGACGGCCGCGTCTGGATTCCGTTGCAGAACCTGTCGCCCGAACAGGCGCCGGTGACGATTCTCAACAGTCCCCTCTCGGAGGCTGGCGTGCTCGGCTTCGAGTACGGCTACAGCATCGCCTATCCCGACGCTCTGGTGATGTGGGAAGCGCAGTTCGGCGATTTCGTCAACGCCGCCCAGGTGATCGTCGACCAGTTCCTCGCCGGCGCGGAAGACAAGTGGCGCAGCCTGTCGGGCCTGGTGCTGCTGCTCCCGCACGGCTTCGAGGGCCAGGGCCCCGAGCACTCCAGCGCCCGGCTCGAGCGTTTCCTGATGCTCGCCGCAGAGGACAACCTCCAGATCGCCGTGCCGACCACCCCGGCACAGCTCTTTCACCTGCTGCGCCGACAGGTGCTGCGGCCATGGCGCAAACCGCTCGTCGTGATGACTCCCAAGAGCATGCTGCGTCACCCGCGCGCCGTGTCGACGCTCGCTGAGCTGGCCGGCGGCCGTTTCGAACGGGTGCTGCCGGACGCGTTGTCGCGTCCGGTGGCCGACGTTGCCCGGGTGCTGCTGTGCAGCGGCAAGCTCGCCTGGGATCTGGAAGAGGAGCGCGAGCGGCGTGCCCGGTCCGACGTGGCGATCCTGCGCCTCGAGCAGCTCTATCCGCTCGCGGACGAGCTGGTCAGCGCAGCGCTGGCGCCCTACGGCGCGGAGGTGCCGGTCGTCTGGGTGCAGGACGAGCCGGTCAACATGGGCGCCTGGCCGTATCTGCGCGGACGTTGGGGCGATGCTTCGCCGGGCGGCCGGTCGCTGACGACAGTGGCGCGCGCCGAGTCGGCCAGCCCCGCCACCGGCTCGGCCAGCAGTCACCGTCTCGAGCAGCAGCGGATCTTCGAGCAGGCGTTCACCCCCGCGATCGCCACCCCCGCGCGTCGTCGTCGCGGCGCGCAGCGGAAGGAGTCCTGAGCTCATGGCCGTCGAGCTGAAAGTGCCCGCCGTTGGCGAATCGATCACTGAGGTGCGGATCGCGGCCTGGTTCAAGGCGCCAGGCGAGCGGGTCGAGCGCGACGAGCCGCTCGTCGAACTGGAGTCGGACAAGGCGACCATCGAGTTGCCGGCGCCGCAGGCGGGCATCCTCGCCGAAATCCACAAGGGGGCCGGGGCCACTGCGACCATTGGCGAAGTGATCGGCCTGCTCGCCGGGCCGGACGAGGCGCGCGGGGCGGCCGGCGCTGCCGGCGCTGCCGCATCGGGAGCGCTGCCCCGGCCGCCTACGCGTCCGGGGGGCACTCCCGTCGCGGACGCGCCGGCAGCGCCGGCCGCCCCGCGCGCCTCGTCCGGCCCGGCGGGGAAGGCCGGACCGTTCGTCATGCCGGCGGCGGCACGGGCGTTGGCGGAGCACGGGATGGAAGCCTCCGCTGCAATTGCGACGGGCCCCGGCGGTCGCCTCCTCAAAGAGGATGTCGAGCACGCCGCCTCCTCCCACGCGCCGGAGGGGGGCAGGGGCGGAGGCGGAGCGTCCGCACCAGGATTGCCCCCGGGCCGCGGAAGCGGCCCGGGGGGCGAGCCTGGTGCGGCAGCGACGCCGCAGCCCCTGCCCCCCGCCGCTGCGCGGGAGGAGCGCGCCGTGCCGATGTCCCCCCTGAGGCGGCGGGTGGCGGAACGGCTGGTGCAGGCGCAGCAGACGGCCGCCCTGCTGACGACCTTCAATGAGATCGACATGAACGAGGTGCTGCGGCTGCGCCGCGAACACCAGGACGATTTCCAGGCGAAGCACGGGGTGAAGCTCGGGCTGATGTCATTCTTCGTGAAGGCGACCGTGGAGGCGCTGCGGGAGGTTCCGCAGCTCAATGCGGAGTTGCGGGGGACCGACCTCGTCTACCGCAGCTACTGCGACATCGGCATCGCGGTGGGGGGGGGCAAGGGGCTGGCGGTGCCGATCCTGCGCGACGCGGAGCGGCTCGGGCTCGGCGCGATCGAGCGGGCGATCGCCGACTTCGCGGCGCGGGCGCAGAAGAACCGACTCGACCTCGAGGAGCTGCAGGGGGGGACATTCACGATCAGCAATGGCGGCGTGTACGGCTCGCTGCTGTCGACGCCGATCGTCAACCCGCCGCAGAGCGGTATCCTCGGCCTGCACACGATCCAGGAGCGGCCGGTGGCGCGCGACGGGCAGGTGGTCATCCGGCCGATGATGTACGTCGCCGTCACCTACGACCACCGGGTGGTGGACGGGCGCGAGGCGGTGTCGTTCCTGAAGCTGATCAAGGCGCGCGTCGAACAGCCGGCGCGCCTGCTGCTGGAGATCTGACCGGGGAGTGGTGATGGAGCAGAAGCAGCACGATCTCGTCGTCATCGGCGCGGGGCCCGGCGGTTACGTGGCGGCCATCCGGGCCGCGCAGCTCGGCCTTGACGTGGCCTGCGTGGAGCGGGAGCCGGCCCTCGGTGGCACCTGCCTGCGCGTCGGCTGTATCCCGAGCAAGGTGTTGCTCGATTCGAGCGCGCGTTTCCACGAGGCGACGCACGAACTGTCGAAGCACGGCATCCGGATCGGCGACGTCACGCTCGACCTCGCAACGATGCTGGCGCGCAAGGACCGCATCGTCGGCGACCTGACGGCCGGCATCGGGCTCCTCTTCAAGCAGAACAAGGTGACGCGCTATCACGGGACGGCGCGTCTGGCCGGCCCGGGGCGGGTCGTGGTGGAAGGGCCCGATGCCGTGGAGCTCGCGGCGACGCACGTGCTGCTGGCGCCCGGCAGCCGGCCCGCCTCGCTGCCGGGGGTGGCCCTCGACGGGGACCGCGTCGGCGACAGCACGGCGGCGCTCGCCTGGTCCGTCGTGCCGGAACAGCTCGTGGTGATCGGCGCCGGCGCCATCGGTCTCGAGCTCGGTTCGGTCTGGCGGCGGCTCGGCGCCAGGGTCACGGTGGTGGAGTTTCTCGACCGCATCCTGCCCGGCATGGACCTCGAAATCGCGCGCGAGGCGCAGAAGCTGTTCAAGCGGCAGGGGATGACCTTCAAGCTGGGCGCCCGCGTCGAGGCGGCGCGGGCTGACGGTGACGGCGCCGTGGTCGAGATAGCCGGCGGGCCGCCGCTGCGCGCCGACCGCGTGCTCGTGGCGGTGGGGCGCGCCCCGGCGACCGACGGACTCGGCCTGGCCGAGGCCGGCGTGCGCACCGACGCGAAGGGACGCATCGAGGTGGACCCGCGGTTCGCCACGAGCGTGCCGGGAGTCTGGGCCATCGGCGACGCCATCGGCGGCCCGATGCTGGCGCACAAGGCGGAGGAGGAGGGGGTGGCCTGCGTCGAGGGGATCGTCGCCGGCCACGGGCACGTGAACTACGACGCCATCCCCGGCGTCTGCTACACCGAGCCGGAGGTCGCCGCGGTCGGGCTCACCGAGGAGGAACTGCAGGCCGCCGGGCGGGAGTTCCGCAAGGGGGTCTTCCACTTCCGCGCCAACAGTCGCGCGCGCGCCATGGGGCAGATCGACGGTCGCGTGAAAATCCTGGCCGACGCCGGCACCGACCGCGTGCTCGGCGTGCACATCATCGGTCCACGCGCCGGTGACCTCATCGCAGAGGCCGTCGCCGCCATCGCCTTCGGCGCCAGCAGCGAGGACATCGCCCGCGTCTGCCACGCCCACCCCACGCTTGCGGAGGCGATGAAGGAGGCGGCGCTGGCGGTGGACGGGCGGGCGATCCACGGCTGAAACGCGCCGCGGCACGGCGCCGCTCAGACGCGCCTGGCGACAGCCTGCCGGTAGAGGTCCAGGTAGGCCTCCACCTGCTGTTCCCGCGTCCAGCAGGCCGACCGGCGCAGCGCCGCGGCGGCGTGGCGCCGGCGCAGGTGCGGTTCGCGCGCGTAGCGCGCCATCGCCGCGGCGAGCGGCTCGGGCTCCGGTTCGACGAGCAACCCATCTTCTCCGTCGGTCACCATTTCCGGGATACCGCCACGTGGCGATGCCACGACCGGCAGCCCGCGGCAGTGTGCCTCCAGGATCGTCAGTGGCGCCACCTCGTGCCAGCGCGCCGGCAGGACCAGGAACGCCGCCTCCGCGAACGCCGCTTCGCGCGCCGCGCCGGTGACACGGCCGAGATAGCGGCAGCGTTCGCCGTGGGGCGCGCAGAAGGCGGCCACCTCGCCCGCGAGCGGTCCGGCGCCCGCCAGGGCGAATGCGAAGCCGGGGGGTCCGTCGGGACCGAGCAGTCGCGCCGCCGCCGCCAGCAGTTCGCGCACCCCCTTGTGCACGTGGAGCTGCCCCATGAAGAGGCCGCGTACCGGTGCGTCGGGCCGGTCCGGCGGTGGGGCGGGGTGAGGCTCCGGGGCGTTGCGCACCACGGCGGAGCGCGCGTTCGCGAAGGCCCCCGAGGCCAGATGCCGTTCCAGCGTGAAACGGGCCGGCGCCGTCACGATGTCCACCCCCTCCGTCGCGGCCAGTTTGGCGCGGGCGAGCAGCCGGCAGGGGAGCGGCGGGGCGTCGCAGAGTGAACCGCGGCTGCGCAGCAGGGTTGTGCGTGCGCACAGCAATTGGTAGTCGTGCAGTGTGTGGACGACCGGCACCCCCTCGCGGCGGGCGGCGCGCCAGACCGCGGTCGTCAGGCCGGCCAGGTTGTGCGTGTGGACGACATCGGGCCGGACCCGGCGCATCGCCTCGCGCGCCAGTCGTTCCCAGCCCGCCGCACGCGCCTGCATGGCGTGGTGTGCGGCCCGCACCGGCAGCGGCGCGGTCGCGCCGCCGCCGTCGAGCAGGTCGTACAGCCCGACGAACGGCGCTTCGCGCACCGTGCCGTCGATCCCTTCCACCGTCCGCTCGGCGAGTTGCCACCGTCCGCCCCGGCGGCCGGTGGTGGCGAGGACATCCACCGCGTGGCCGCGTGACGTGAGCGCGCGGGCCAGATGCAGCACCACCTCCTCAGCGCCGCCGATCTGCCGCGGGTGGAAGACGCTGTTGACGAGCAGGATCCTCACGCCGGCTCCTTCCGGTTGGATCCGCGCGGTGCGGTGGTGGCCACCATCCAGGCCGTCAGGACGATGAAGGTCGGGTTGTTGCCGTGTTCTTCGAAGAAGAACAGGCCCAACGTCTGCAACGCCAGGGCGGCGGTGAGCCAGCGCGCCGAGCCGGGTCCGCCCCAGAGACCGGCGCTGTTGCGCAGCAGTGCCCAGGCGACCCACGCGGCCACCGGCAGCCCGAACACCGCCGCCAGTTGCAGGAAGGCGTTGTGCATGGACGGGTTGTCGAGCGCGTCGATGAGCGCCTCCGCGCTCGCCTCCACGCCGCGGCCCAGGGGGGTTTCGGAGACCAGGACGAGTCCGACGAGGTTGCTGGCCAGACGCTCGCCTCTGTTGATGGCGACATTGCCCTGGTCCTCCCACCGCACCTGCCCCCCTGGAGGTCCGAACCAGAGCAGCAACGGCAGCACCACGGCGCCGAGCGCCGCGCCGATCCGCAGCGCCGCCACCGGGCGCCGGGAAAAAGCGCCGCAGGCCAGCGTCACCAGCGCCGCGATGATCAACGGCGAGCGCGAGGAGGTGATGTGTCCCCCAGCCAGCAGCAGCAGGATGCCGACGACCGGGGTCCAGAGTCGAGCGCCGGCGGAGAAGTAGAGGTACAGACTGACCGGCGCGAGCAGGCTTGCCACCGCTGCGCTGGCGTTGGCGTGCCCGTGCATGCCGGGGTAGCGCCAGAACTGATCGAGGTCGGAGAGGACGGAGTCGCGGGCGGCCAGGCCCAGACGCGCGGTCAGGTCGAGCAGCCCGAAATTCTGCGCCACGAGCACGGCCACGTTGGCCGCCAGTCCCCACCAGAGTCCCCAGGCGAGCCGACGCCGCGCAGTGGGCGCGGCGGCGACCTCGGCCAGCGCCAGGCCCCACGGCACGGCCAACAGCCAGCGCGCCCCCAGAAGCATCGTGGCGGAGCGGCCGCTGGTGGCCGCGAGCACCGTCCAGACCGCCACCGGCGCTGCGAGCACCGCCAGCGCGGCGAGCGGTGCGCCCGGTACGCCCCGTCCCGCCAGCCTGCGGAACAGCCAGACGGCGAGGACCAGACCCAGCGCGTCGGTCAGGCGGGGCGAGCCGGCCGAGCCCGGCAGCAGGTAGACGTTCGCCACAAGGGTGAAACCCAGCAGCCAGGGGACCGCGGCCCGCGCTCTGCCGTCGTCCAAGGGCGAAAACCTCGCGCCAGGAGGGTAACCGGCATTCCGGCGCCGTGGCAAAAGGGGGGGACGGCCCGGTCTGTGCGGCGAAGTATTGGGGACTCCTCCCGGCCTGTCAAGCCGGGGCAAGATGGCGCGAATTGCGCTTGCACCCCCCCCGGAGACGATGCTAACATAACCCGACCGATCCGCCGCTTATGCCTCGGAAGGCGGGTCGGGAAAGGGTTCCGCCTCCGTGTATTCTCCGGCTTGGATTCAGCCCGCATGCTCCCGCGATTTGTCGTGCACGCCTGCGCAGGCCAACCTGCCCGAGCCCGCTGGTCCTGGACTCCTACAGCCTTCGAGATGCCTGGTCGGGATCGCGTCCGCCGCGCGTAATTTGCGGCGTCTGTGAAGATCCGAGGTCTGGGGCCGGACTCGCCGGCCGCTTCATCCGCAGGAGTGTCGTCATGGACATTTACGTGGGCAACATGTCTTACACCACCACCGCCGAGACCCTTCGTGCGCTCTTCGAGGAGCATGGCACCGTCGCGTCCGCCAAGATCGTGCTCGATCGCGAGACGGGCCGCCCCCGCGGCTTCGGCTTCATCGAGATGCCGAATGACGACGAGGGCCGCGCGGCCATCGCCGCCATCGACGGCAAGGAGTTCGAGAGCCGCACGCTGAAGGTCAATCAGGCGCAGCCGAAGCAGGCCCGCGGCCCGATGGGCGGCGGCGGCGGTGGTGGTGGCGGCGGTTCGCGCCCCCCGCGTCGCAATAACAGCTGGTAGTCCGAAGGCGGCTCGTGCGTTTGCAGGCGTGTATGAGCGGGGCCCCGGCCGTCAGGCCGGGGCTTCGCGTATCCGGCGCCGGCACGCGTCGGCAGGAAGGAGGGCCGCGATGCGCCGGACGGTGATCGGAGTGATGGGCGGCAGCGAGGCGGATGCCGCCACGCTCACCACGGCCCGCTTACTCGGCAGCCTGATCGCTCGCGAGGGGTGGGTGCTGCTCAACGGCGGTCGCGCCGGCGGCGTGATGGGGGCCTGTGCGCGTGGCGCGCGGGAGGCGGGCGGCCTGACCATCGGCGTCCTGTTCGACGACGATCGCGAGGCGGCTTCGCCCGACCTCGACCTGGTCATCCCGACCGGGCTGGGCTGCGCCCGCAACATCGTCAACGTGCTGGCCAGCGACGTCGTGATCGCCTGCCGTGGCAACGGCGGCACCCTCTCGGAGATTGCCCTGGCGCTGCGGGTGGAGCGGCCGGTCGTGCTGCTCGACTTCGACCCCGGACGCGTGTTTCTCGACCTGTGCGGCCCCCCCGGCGGTTCCGGCGGCCGTTGGCGCCATGCCGCCACGCCGGCCGAGGCGGTGGCCCACGCGCGCGAGATCCTGGCCGCCGTCGGTCGCGCCTGAAGGGAGACGACCGTGTCCGCTCCGATCTACCTCGACCACAATGCCAGCACGCCGCTCTGCGCCGCGGCGCGCGCGGCGATGCTGCCCCTGCTCGACGACGCCTTCGGCAACCCGTCGAGCGGGCACTGGGCCGGGCGACCGGCGCGCCTCGCCGTGGAGCGGGCGCGCGGCGAGGTGGCGGCGCTGCTGGGGGCGCAGCCGGACGAACTCATCTTCACCAGCGGCGGCAGCGAAGGAAACAACGCGGCGCTGGCCGGCGTCTGGCGGGCGCGCGGCGGCCCCGGCGGCCGCGTCATCATTTCCGCGGTGGAACATCCGGCGGTGGTGGAACCGTGCCGCCGGCTGGCGCGGGAGGGGGCGCGGGTGGTTGCGCTGCCGGTCGACGCGCGGGGGCTGGTCGATCCCGCCGACCTCGCGCGGGAACTGGCGCGCGGCGACGGAGAGGTGGCGCTGGTATCGGTCATGCACGCCAACAACGAAACCGGCGCCCTGCAGCCGGTGGCCGAGCTGGCTCGCCTGGCGCATGCCGCCGGCGCGCTTTTCCACACGGACGCTGCGCAGAGTTGCGGCAAGGTGCCGGTCGAGGTCGACAGCCTCGGCGTGGATCTGCTGTCGCTGGCAGGGCACAAGCTGTACGGTCCGAAGGGGGTCGGCGCGCTGTACATTCGACGCTCCACGCCGTGGGCGCCGCTGATTCTCGGGGCGGCTCACGAAGGGGGCCGACGCGCCGGCACCGAGAGCGCGTTGTTGTGCGCCGGGCTGGGGGCGGCGGCGGTGGCCGCCGCGGCGGCGCTGCCGGAGCGGGAAGGGGTGCGGCGGTTGCGCGACGACCTCTGGGTGCGGTTGCGGACCGGCCTGGGCGCCGGCGTGGTTCTGCTCGGCCCGGAGGCGGAGCGGCTGCCCGGCACGCTCTACGTCGGTTTCCGGGGGCACGTCGGCGGGGATCTGCTGGCCCGCTGCCCCGACCTTGCCGCCTCCACCGGCGCTGCCTGCCACGACGGCGGCCGGGAGCTGTCGGCCACGCTGCGGGCGATGGGGGTCGCGCCGGAAATCGGCCTGGGGGCCGTGCGGCTTTCGCTGGGGCGCGACAACACCGCTGAAGAGGTGGCGCGGGCGGCCGAAATACTGATCGCGGCCGCCGGCGCGGGGGGTTGAGGCGCCCGGCCGGTTGCCGGCAGGTGGAGATCGTACCAGGTGCCGCGTTCCCTGGGAGGGGGACGGGAGGGAACCCCGACCATGTGCGGAATCTGCGGTGCCTGCGCCCTGGACGGATCGCTCGTGGCGCCGCCCGGCGCGCCGGAGCGGATGATCGGCGCCCTGGCGCATCGCGGTCCGGACGAGTTCGGCGCCTGGCGCGACGACACGGTCTTTCTCGGCCACGCCCGTCTGAGCATCATCGACCTCTCGACCGGTCAACAGCCGCTCACCAACGAGGACGGCTCGCTCTGGATCACCTTCAACGGCGAGATCTTCAACTACCCGGAACTGCGGGTCGAGCTGGAGGCGCGGGGCCACCGCTTCCGCACCCGTTCCGACACCGAGACCATCGTGCATGCTTACGAACAGTGGGGCGAGGCGTGCGTGGATCGTTTCAACGGGCAGTGGGCGTTCGCGATCTGGGACACCCGCCGCCGCTGTCTCCTGCTCGCGCGCGACCGTTACGGCGTGCGCCCGCTCTACTGGGCGCGCCACGGCGACCTCCTGCTGTTCGGCTCCGAGATCAAGACGCTGCTGGCGTGGCCCGGCTTCCGGGCTCCGGTCGACCCGGCGGCGGTGGCCGAGGTCTTCACCACCTGGGTGAACGTGCCGCCCGCCACCCCGTTCAGCGGCGTGAACCAGTTGCCGCCTGGACACACCGCGCTGCTCGACCTGTCGCGGCCGGTCGCCGCCGGAGACGCTGCGCTGCAGCCGCGCCGCTACTGGCATCCCTCCTTCCTGCCGGCGACGGAGGATCACCGTTTCGTGTCGCGCGCAGAACGGCGGCAGATGGCGGACCGGGTGCGCGAGGCGCTGGTCAACGCGGTGACGATCCGGCTGCGCGCCGACGTGCCGGTGGGGGCCTACCTGTCGGGCGGTCTCGACTCGTCGGCCACGGCCGCCCTCGTGCGCCACTACACATCGCACTATCTGCGCACCTTCTCCGTCGGGTTCGAAGATCCCGCTTATGACGAAACGGTCTGGCAGCAGGAGATGGCGCAGCGTCTCGGCACCGAGCACACGGCGATCCGCGTCGGCGCCGCGGCGATCGCCGGCGCCTTCCCCGACGTCATCTGGCACGCCGAAACACCGCTCCTGCGCACCGCTCCTTCGCCGCTCTACGCGCTGTCCGGGCTGGTGCGGAGCGAGCAGTACAAAGTGGTGCTCACGGGGGAGGGGGCCGACGAGGTGTTCGTCGGCTACGACATCCATCGCGAGGCAAAGGTCCGCGCCTTCTGGGCGCGTCGCCCGTCGGACCGGCGGCGTTCGCTGCTGCTGACCCGGCTCTACCCCTATCTGGCACAGTCGCCGCCCGATTTCCTGGCCGGGTTCTACGGCGTGGGGCTCGACGGGGTCGACGCAGATCCCTTCTTCGCGCACCGTCCCCGCTGGAACAACGGTCAGAAGACGCTGGCCTTCTTTCGCCCGGAGGTGCTCGAGGGTCTGGCGGCGGCCGATCCGGAAGGCCGTCTGCAGGCGACGTTGCCGGCGGAGTTCTCCGGCTGGGGTCCGGTGGCCCGGTGCCAGTATCTGGAGATGACGACCTTCCTGTCCGGCTATCTCCTTTCTTCGCAGGGAGACAGGATGCTCATGGGGCACTCCGTGGAGGGGCGGTTCCCATTCCTGGACCGGGACGTGGGGGCCCTGGCGGCCTCCCTGCCGGTCTCGGTCAAGCTCGAGTCGCTGAAAGAAAAGTCGATTCTCAAGCAGAGTGTGGCGGATCTGCTGCCAGCCGGTATTCTGGGGCGGCCCAAACAGCCGTACCGGGCGCCCGACAGCGCAGCCTTCCGCGACGGCGGGCAGGCCGACCTGGTCGGGGAGCTGCTGACGCCGGAGGCGCTGGCGGCCACCGGATTCTGGTTGCCGGAGCGGGTGGCGGCGCTGCTGCGCAAGTGGCGGGCCGGTCCCCTGACGAGCGCACGCGAGAACATGGCCTTCATCGGCATCCTGAGCGCTCAGATCCTGGCCCGGCAGTTCGGACCGGAACTGGAGGAGCGCCTGGCGAGCACGGCCCTCGCTCCGGAGCGGTTGGTCTGGCGATCGCGGTCCGCGCCGCTGGTCTGACGCCGCGTGCATGGACGCTGACAAGACTCAGAGAGGATGACAGGATGCAATTACGGGAGCAGATCCGGGGTTTCATCATCGAAAACTTTCTCTTCGGTGACGCTGAACCGCTGACCGACGACGCCGTCTCGCTGCTCGACAACGGCATCGTCGACTCGGTCGGCGTCATGGAGATGGTCGCCTGGCTGGAGCAGAACCACGGTCTGAAGGTCGAGGACCAGGAACTCGTGCCGGAGAACTTCGACTCGGTGGAGCGGCTGGTCAGCTTCGTGGAGCGCAAGCAGGGGAGCCGCTGAAGTGCTGGTCCATCGGATGCTCGAGGCGAGCGCCGACCGCACGCCCGACGCGATCCTGCTTGCCCACGGTCCCGAACGTTTCACCTACGCCGACGCCGAGTCGCGCGCCAACCGCCTCGCGGCCCTGCTCGCCGCGCAGGGCGTGGCGCGGGGCGACCGCGTGGGGCTGCTGGCCGAGAACGGGATCGAGTACCTCGCCGGCTTCTTCGGCATCCTCAAGGCGGGCGGCTGCGTGGTGGCGCTCAACAGCGCCAACAAGCCGCACACCTCCGGGCAGCTGCTGGCTGACTCCGGCGCCGTCGGGCTGGTCACGCGCGTGGCGCAGGCGCGCCGCGAACTGCCCGAGATCATCGCCGACTGTTCGGCGCTGCGCTGCGTCGTGACCGACCAGACGGCTCCGCACTGGGCGCTGCCGGCCGGCGTCGCCGTGCTGACGTCGTCCGATGTCGCGGCGCGTCCCGCCGCGCGTCCCGCCGTCGCGCTCGAGCCGGCGGATCTGGCGGCCATCCTTTACACCAGCGGTTCCACCGGCGTGCCGCGCGGCGCCACGCTGACGCACGGCAACCTCTGCGCCAACACGCGCCAGATCCTCGACTACCTGCACCTGACCGCCGACGACAGCGTGCTCGTCGTGCTGCCGTTCCACTACTCGTTCGGCAAGTCGCTGCTGCTGACCCACGTGAAAGTAGGCGGCCGGCTCGTGGTGGACAATCGCTTCGCCTACCCGCAGGTGATCGTCGAGACGCTCGCGGCGGAGCGCTGCACCGGCTTTTCCGGCGTGCCGTCGACCTACGCGATCCTCGGCAGCAAGACCGATTTCCTCGCGCGTGAACATCCGCATTTGCGCTACATCACTCAGGCCGGCGGCGCCATGGCGCCGGCCCTCGTGCGCCGCATCCGCGAGGCGCTGCCGGCGCGCATCGATGTCTTCGTCATGTACGGCCAGACCGAGGCGTGCGCACGGCTGTCGTATCTGCCGCCCGCCCGCCTGCTCGAGAAGCTCGGCGCGATCGGGATCGGCATCCCGGGCGTGTCGCTGACCGTGCGGCGAGAGGACGGCAGCGAGTGCGACACGGACGAGGTGGGGGAGATCACGGCCTCCGGCGACAACATCATGCGCGGCTATTGGCACGATCCGGAGGAGACCGCGAAGGTGCTCAGGCAGGGACGCCTGCACACCGGCGACCTCGGTCGCCGCGATGCCGACGGCTTCATCTTCGTTGTCGACCGCCTCAAGAACATGATCAAGAGCGGCGCGCACCGCGTCAGCAGCAAGGAGATCGAGGAGACGATCCTCGAACTGCCGGGCGTGGTCGAGGCCTGCGCGATCGGCGTGCCGGACGACCTGCTTGGCGAGGCGATCGAGGTCTACATCGTGCGCCGGGACGACGACGCCGTCGATGCGCCGGCGATCCTGCGCCACTGCCACGCGAAGCTGGCGAAGTTCAAGCTTCCGCGCGCCGTTCACTTCATCGCCACGCTGCCCAAGAACTCGTTCGGCAAGGTGATCAAGAACGAACTGAAGGGGTAACGGCTTCCGCACGCGGCGTCCGTCAGGACGGCTCGACCGCCGATGCGCGTCTCTTGTTTTTGACTTATAATCGGAACTGGCAGGAGGTCGGCGTGACCGAGACGGGACGCCGGCCCGGGGTCATAGTCGTGCCTGCTGACCAGTTGCGAACCGAGTGAGGACGTGCAGCAGGGCCTCGTGAGGGAGTATTGGCTGCCCGTGACTGGGGTGCCGGAGCAGGGGGGCGCGGGGTGTGTGTAGGGGTGTGGCGGCGCGTACGTGCAGCGGTTGCTACGGAGGCAAAAAGTGTGCGGGGGGAGGGTGGGGCCGCGCGGCGCTTCCCTCGGGAATTGCGGCGACGATGCGCGATGGGTTGCTCCATTCACGGTCCTCGTCCCGCGGTCCTGGGGATCCGGCGCCCGAACTGGAGGAGGTTATCGAGGCGTCATCGCGAGCGGCCGCCGACCGCTGTTTGTGCCTCGTGGTCGTGCTCGACGAAGTTCAACGCATCTTCGACTACGAGAGCGACCTCGGGGAGACGTTTCCATATCGAGTTGCATTGCATCCCCAACCCGAAGCGTCCCCCACAACAGGACGTCAAAGCGCTCCGACTTGCGCCGGCGCAAATTGCTTCTCGCCGCGGCAGGTCGTGACCGCGGCGCACTCACAATCGGGACATTGCCGGGCGACGATCCGGGCCTTCGGCTCGGTCGGTCGGGCGTGTCCGCCCGCGGCGGAGGCGATGACAGCCTCGAGTCCGGCCAGCACCAGGTCGAGCCTGTCGGCGCCAGGCCCGGCTTGTGCGCTTTCTCGACCAGCGCCTCGAATCGCGTCAGTCGGACGCCATCGGCCTGCAGGCTGATGGTGGTCGGCGGGACGGCGACGGGTTGCGCGGGGATGCCGTAGGCCAATCTGACATGAGCGGGCTGATCAACAACCGCGAGCAACGGATCCGCCATCTGAAAGAGATCATCCTCGCCGAGTTCCGCGCCGGCTGTCAGGCGGAACGGCCGGCGCGTCAGACCGAGGCCCGGTCGCGAGCGTCGATCAGTTGCAGCAGGGTCTCGGCGATCCGCTCGAGGGGCAGCACCTGTTCAGCGGCGCCCAGTTCGATCGCCACCTTGGGCATGCCGAACACGACGCAGCTCGCCTCGTCCTGGGCGACCGTGGCGGCGCCCGCCTTGCGCATCTCCAGGAGTCCTTTCGAACCATCCCCGCCCATGCCGGTCAGGATGGCGCCGACGGCGTTGCGTCCGGCGTTGCGCGCAACCGAATTGAACATCACATCCACCGAGGGACGATGGCGGTTCACGAGCGGGCCGCTCTTGACGTTCACGAAATAGCGCGCGCCGGAGCGCTGGAACAGCAGATGGAAGTTTCCCGGCGCGATGAGCGCCGTGCCGGGGATGACGGAATCGCCGTCCGCCGCCTCCTTCACCCGGATCTGGCACAGCCCGTCGAGGCGCTCGGCGAACGAGCGCGTGAACAGTTCCGGCATGTGCTGGGTGATGACGATCCCGGGAGCGTCGGGCGGCATGCGACGCAGGATCTGCTCGATGGCGACGGTGCCGCCGGTGGAGGCCCCGATGGCGATGATCTGGTGGGTGGTGCGCGAAAGCGAGCGCAGCGGCGTGGCTTCCGCCGTCTGGGTGCGGCGACTGAGGCGCTTCCTGACGTCGACGCACGCGGCGGCCTTGAGCTTCTCCCTGAGGGCGACCACCATGTCGCCGACCGAGTAGGCGGCGCTCGGCTTGCACATCACCTCCACGGCGCCGGCGTCGAGCGCTTCGATCGCCAGGCGGCTGCTGGCCGGCGTCAAGGACGAAACCACAACCACCGGCAGGGGGTAGTGGTGCATCAGCTTGCGCAGGAACGTCAAGCCGTCCATGCGCGGCATTTCGATGTCGAGCGTAATGACGTCCGGCTTCAGGCGGACGATCATGTCGCGCGCCACGAACGGGTCGGGCGCCGTGCCGACGATCTCGATTTCCGGATCGCGGGCCAGTTCCTGCGCGAAGACGCTGCGCACGACCGCCGAATCGTCGACGATCAGGACCCGGGTCTTCATGGGCGGTCCTCCGGCGGCCCTGCCAAGAGCCGCACCATCTCGTCAATGTCGGACATCGTCTCGCAGGCCACCTTTTCGAGACGGGCGGGCCGCAGGTCGAGCAACTCGACCACGCGCCGGTCGACCTCGCGACGCATCTCGCCGACATCGGCGCCGTAGCCCAGCAGGTGCGCCAGGCAGTCGGCGGCGTGCACCAGGCTGGCGAGCAGGCGGTCTTCGGCGTTCGTCGTCTCGAGTGGGTGATGATGCCAGCGGGCGGCCACCCCGATCGCCGGCGGCAGTCCCCAGCGTTCGACGACCGCCAGCCCGACCTCGGAGTGGTCGGTGCCGAGCACCGCCTGCTCCGCCGCCACGAACGGGATCCGGCCTTCGGCCATGCGCGCCCGCATCTGCGCCGATTCGTCCATCAGGAACGAACCGATCGCCAGCTTGCCCACGTCATGCAGCAGGCCGGCGGTGAACAGCAGGCCGGGCGCCTCCCGTCCGAGTTCGCGCGCCAGGCGCTCGGCGAGGGCGCCGACCGCCACGCTGTGCGTCCAGAAGCCCTTGGTGTCGATGCCGTAGCCGGGCAGGACGGGGGGGATCACCCGCGCGAACGACACGCTCGCGGCCACCTCGAAGACCCGTTTCAGCCCCAGCAGCGCGATCGCCTGGCGGACCGAATCGACCTCCCGGCGCAGCCCGAAGTAGGCCGAATTCGCCAGGCGCAACAGGTTCGTGGTGAGGGCCGGGTCGGGGCGGATGACCGCCTCGAACTCCCGCGCGCCGGCGTTTTCGTCGCCGATCAGGGCGGCCAGCCGCGCCACCGACGAAGGCAGCGTGGGCAGGTCCCGCACCCGACCGAGAATCTCGTCCGTACCGATCACAGCTCCACCTCCTCGCCCTGCGACCGCACCGTCACCTTGCCGGTATCGATGTGGAGCCGCGCCGTGCGCGACTTGGAACCGCCGACGTCCTCCGCGGCGATGATCACGCCGTTTTTCCAGAACAGTTTGCGCAGCACCGTGTAGTTGCGCTGTCCGATGTTGAACATCCCCTTGTCGTCGTAGAGGGCGCCGCCGCCGGTCACCTTGACCACGAGCGACTTCTTGTCGCAGCCGTGGCTGTACATCGCCTCGAAGAGCATCGGGATGCCGGTGTCGGCGAACATCGCCGGACGGTCCCTGGCCTTCTCCGGCGAGGTCTCCGAGAGCGGCAGCATGTAGTGGATCATGCCGCCGACGCGGCGGGCCGGATCGTACAGCATCACCGCGATGCAGGAGCCGAGCGCGTAGGTGACCAGGACGGTTTCGGGATCGTCGCTGACCTGGGCATCGGCGATGTCTACGGTCAGGTTTGTCACCTGCAGCTCCCGCAAGTCTCCGGCGCGGTGGCCGTCGCGCCGACTGTTGTGTGCGAATCCGGGCGCCGGTACACCGAAGGCTTCTGGGCGACGAGGCCCGTGCGCAGCCCGGTGAGCGTTTCCGCGTGGCCGATCATGAGCGGATCACCCGGGCCGAGCAGGCGTTCGATTTCACGCACCAGGCGCTCCCGCACCGGCGCGTCGAAGTAGATCATCACGTTGCGGCAGAACACCGCGTCGAAGGGACCCTTCATCGGGAAGGGGGGTTGCGAGAGATTGAGCCGCTGGAACACGAGCAGCCGGCGCACCTCGGGCCGGACGACCCAGGTTTCCCGGCCCGGAGCGCCGGGCTGGCGCTCGAAATATTTGGCGCGCTGGGCCCGCGTCAGTTTCTCGATCCGCTCCGTTTCGTACACCCCGGCGCGGGCCGTCTCCAGGACCCGCGTGGAGATGTCCGTGGCCAGGATGCGCACCGTCGTGGAGGTGCCCTCGAGCGCATCGAGCGCGGTGATCGCGAGGGAATACGGCTCCTCGCCCGTCGAACTGGCCGCCGACCAGATGCGCAGTTCGCGCCGTCCCTCGTCCGCACGCGCCCGCAGATGGGCGGCGAGCAGGTCGAAGTGGTCGGGTTCGCGCAGGAAACTGGTGAAATTCGTGGAGATGACGTCGAGGAACTGGACCAGCTCCTCGCCGGAAGTGTCGGCCAGCAGGTATTCGAGGTACTCCCTGTCGCCCGCCAGCCCGAGTGCCCGGATCCGTTTGGCGATGCGCGCGCTCACCAGCGAGGCCTTGCCCTCGCTCAGGCGGATCCCGGCGCGCTCGTAGGTGATGTCGGCGAACTGGCGGAACATCTGGGCGTTCATTCGCTTGCTCTCCGCTCACTGGCGCGACCGGTGTGGTTGCCGGGGCGGGGCGTCCGGGATGACGCCCCGCCCGACCACAGGCCCGGAACGCCGGGCTAGAAGGTGGCCAGCTCCGTCTCGTCCTCGAGCGGGATCACCTGCGAGGGATCGAGCTGCCAGTCGCCGCCGGAGCGGGAGGTCGGCGGACGCTTCAACGCCTGTGGCTTCCGCTTCGCCACCGGCGCCGCCGGACGCCGGACGGCGCCGCCGCCGGTGCCCGCCGGACGGTTGACGTTGAGCTGGAACCGGCCCACCATCCCCGCCAGTTCCTGCGCCTGGCCCGCCAGCTCCTGGGCCGCGCTCGAGCTCTCCTCGGCGTTGGCCGCGGCCGACTGCACGACCTTGTCCATGTCGGCCACCGCGGAGTTCACCTGGTCGATCCCCTTGGACTGCTCGCGGCTGGCGGTCGTCACTTCGTTGACGATCTCCGCCACCTTGCTCACCGACGTCAGGATCTCGTCCAGGTTCCCGCCCACCTCGCGCGACAGCTTCTCGCCGCTCTCGGCCAGCGTCACCGACTCGTGGATCAGATCTTCGGTCTTCTTCGCCGCCTCCTTGGCCCGCTGCGCCAGGTTGCGCACCTCCTCGGCCACGACGGCGAACCCGCGGCCGGCCTCGCCGGCCCGCGCCGCCTCGACCGCGGCGTTGAGCGCCAGCAGGTTCGTCTGGAAAGCGATCTCGTTGATGTCGCGGATGATCTGCGCCGTCCCCTCGGACGCCGAGCGGATCTTGCCCATCGCGTCCATCATCTGACCCATCGACCCGGCGCCGCGGTCGGCCGCCGCCTTCGTCGCCTCGGTCAGCACCTTCGCCTGCTGCGTGTTTTCGGCGTTCTGCTTCGTCATCGAGGACATCTCCTCGAGCGAACTGCTCGTCTCCTCGAGCGACGAGGCCTGCTCGCTCGCCCCCTCGGCCACCTGCTGGCTGCTCGAGGCGATCTGTCCGCTGGCCGACGTCACCTGCTCGACCGCTTCGGCCACCTGCGCCAGCGAATCGTGCAGCGCCTGCGCCGTGCGGTTGAGCGACTCCTTGATCTTCGCGTGGTCGCCGTGGTATTCGCCCTGCATGCGGGCGCGCAGGTCGTAGTTGGAGAGGGTCTCCAGGACCGCCGACGCCTCCTTGATCGGGTTGAGCACCGCGTCGAGCGTGGCGTTGACGCCCGCGACGATCTTGCGGAAGTCGCCCTGGTGCTGCGTCACGTCGGAGCGGGTGTCGAGACGCCCCTCCACGGCCGCGGTGGCCAGCAGATTGGCGTCATCCACCAGCCGCACCACCGCCTGCTTGAAGGCGTGCATGGCGGTCAGGATCTGCTGCAGCATCTCCCGCGCCGCCACGGTGTCCTCGTCGCCCGGTGCGAGGTCGATCTGCGCCGACAGGTCGCCGCCGGCCATCTGCGCCAGCGCGGAGGTGAGCTTGCGGGTCTCGGCGGTCTGGTAGTCGGCCACCTTCTGCATCTTGCGCCCCGCGAGCCGGATCTCGGTCTGGTCGGTCACCACTTCGAAGGCGCCGATGACCTTGCCCGCGCGGTCGCGCAGCGGGAGGCCGCTGTAGTGGATCTCGAGGTTGAGGTTGCCGGGGTGCGCGTCGGTGTCGGACGACGCCTCGCGCCCCTGTGACATGGCCTGCGCGCAGGCGCAGCGGCTGGTGCGGCAGTCGCTGGTGCGGAAGTAGTCGTGGCATTTCTGGCCGATGACCTGGTCCTTGGTCATCCCGCCCACCCTGGCTCCGATGTCGTTCATGTAGCGGATCGTGAAGTCCTTGTCGATGACCATCGTGGGATTCGGCATGCTGTCGATGAAGCCGGTCAGGGTGGTGACGGTCTGATTGAGACCGTCGACCACGCGTCGGAAGTCGCCCAGATGGCGCGAAGCGTCCGCGCGCGTGTTCAGAAGGCCCTGTTCCGTCGCCTCGGCGAGGGTGTTGGCGTCGGTCACGAGCCGGCTGACGGCGTCGATGCACTGGTTCAGGTTGTTCTTGATCTCGTTGAAGTCGCCCTGATACTCGTCGGTGATCTTCTCCGGGATGTCGCCCTTGCTGATCCGGTCCACATACCCGGCGGCCATCTTCAGCGGGCTGATGACGGCATCGAGAGTGGCGTTGAGCCCCTCGATGATCGGGCGGAACTCGAAGTTGACGAGTTGCACGTCGCCGCGGACGCCGAGTTTGCCGGACATGGCGGCGTCGCTCAGCCGTTTCGATTCTGCGACCAGCGTGCGCAGGATGCTGCCGATCGCCCTGGTCAGGACGAGGGCGAGGCCCATCAGGAGGAAGGCGCCGATGATGAGGGCAGTGATCAGCGTGGCGTTCGCGGCGCGGGCGGTCTTGGCGGTCTCCGCGTTCGACGCATCGACGTCATTCTTGGTCAGCTCGATGAGATTGTTCAGGGCGGTTTCGGCTTTCAGGAAGTAGGGGCGCGCCGCCAGGGACGCCTCGACGGCGCTCGCGTCGAGAGCGGTCACGCGCGAGTCGTTCACGGAGACCCCGGCGCCCACGAGGCGGTCCTTCTCGCGGGAGATGCGCACTACTTCGATTTGCGCCTGCTTCCATTCCTCCCAGAGCGGCTTGAAGGTGTTCCAGGCGGCGCGATCCTCGCTGTGCATGGGGATCGCCTCGAACGCCTGCCAGGCTTCGTCGATACGGGCCCAGGCCTTGTCGGCGTAGTCGTACTGGGCCTGGCGCACCTTGGGCTCCATGAACTGGCGGATGATCAGGCCGCGCTCGGCGACCCAGATCGATTTCTGGCTTTCGGTGATGTTCTGCAGATTGACCAGGCTTGGCACGCTGATCGTAGTGACGGTGTCCATCTTCGTTTCGACGCTGTGCAGGGAAAAATATCCCACCGCGCCGACCATGAGCGATACGGCGATCGCAATGCCGAAACCGGCAAGGATCTTGGTTCCGATCTTCATACGACCCAACATGACCGTTCCTCCCTTTGCTTCCATTCAAAGGGGGCGCTCGCGACCCAGTTCAGGTTGTCCGGTGCGAGGCCCGTGTTCATATCCCTCAGCCCTCGGGTTGCCGTCCGTGGGCTTATCATTCGACTCCGTCGACTCTGGCGACTTCCAGCGACTCTTCCATGGTCAGGATGCGCCCGATGTCGAGCAGGAAGATCACGCGACGGTCGGCTTTGCCCACGCCGAGGATGAAGTCGCTCTGGGCGGTCGCCGCGCCGAAGTTCGGCGTCGGCTCGATCTGGTCACGCGCGATGCTCAAAACTTCGAGCACCTCGTCCACCAGGATGCCCATGGTGATGTCCTGGCCGGCCACGGCGTACTGGACGACGATGATGACCGTCTGATCCGTCGCCTCGGCGTCGGGCATGCCGAACTTCAGCCGCAGGTTCACCACCGGGATCACCTTGCCGCGCAGGTTGATCACGCCGCTGATGCAGTCCGGTGCGCGGGGCACGCGGGTGATGTCCATCAGCCCGATGATCTCCCGCACCTTCAGGATTTCGAGCCCGTACTCCTCGTTCGCCAGCTTGAAGGTCATGTACTTGCCCTCGAGGGCGCGGGTCCGCGGGGCGTTGGCGCCTGGCGCGGGTCCGGCCTCGAGAAGCGCAGCCGCACTGCTCATGCCGATTCCTCCCTGTCGAAGCCGCGCTGCGCACGGCCTGCGTGGTGGACGGGATGGAAACCTAGTGACTTTCTCGGATATCGGCGGCGGCACGGGCGGCTTGATCGGGAATGTTCGGTCGGTCCGCGGGACCTGGCGGCGGGCGCCGGGGGGCGGTGCCTGCGGACAGAATGGCGCCCCGCCTGGGCGGGGCGCCGTGGGAAGGGCGACAGGGACCTGGTCGCGGCCGCTCAGGTCACGAGCAGACCGCCCCGCTGGTAGATGTCCAGCTGCACGGAGGAGAACGGTTCGCCCTGCGCCTCGCCGCCGGTCCAGGTGATCCGGCTGGTGGCGAGGTCGAGGGTGATCTCGTCGCCGTTGCGCAGGCCGCTGCTTATGAGGTCGGCCGTGACGAGCGGCAGGCCGGCGTTGATGGCGTTGCGTTCGTAGATGGCGCCGAAGCTCGCGGCCACGATGGCGGTCACGCCGAGGGTCTGGAAGCAGTCGACAGCCTGCTGGCGCGAACTGCCGCAGCCGAAGTTCTTGCCGGTAACGACGATGTCGCCGGGACGGGCCTCCTTCGCGAACGCCTCGAGGCCCGGCAGGTTGCCGAAGGCGTACTGCCCCATCTGGGCCGGGTCGGTCACCGCGAGGTGGCGGTTGTGGTAGATCATGTCGGTGTCGATGTTGTCGTGACCGACGAGCCAGACCCGTCCGCGCAGGACGGTCGGTTTGCCGGCGGCCGGGGCCGGCGCGGCAGTCTCGCCGGCGGCGGCCGGCGCGGTCTTGCCCGACGGCGCCGCCGGAGCGACGGGCCGTGCCGCAACCGGGGCCGGGATGGCGTCGGCCCGCGCGATCACGCCGGAGACGGCGGATGCTGCTGCCGTTTCCGGGCTGGCCAGCCAGACCTCGCCCTTGCCCTGCTTGCCGGCGAAGTTGCGGTTGCCGGTCGAGACGGTGACTTCGCCGGGGCCGTTCTGGCCGATCTGGCCGGCGGCGCAGCCGGCGCAGCCGGGGTTGCCCACGAGCGCGCCGGCGTCGGTGAAGACCTTCACGAGCCCCTCGCGCAGCGCCTCCTCCCAGACGCGCCGGGTGGCCGGCACGACCTTCAGGATGACGCCCGGCGCCACCTTCCGTCCCGCCATGACGCGGGCCGCGGCGCGCAGGTCCTCGAGGCGGCCGTTGGTGCACGAGCCGATGAAAACCGAGTCCACCTTGCGCCCGGCGACCTCGGTCACCGGCACGACATCCTCGGGGTGGCCGGGCCGCGCGATCAGCGGCTCGAGCCGGTCCACGTCGATCTCGATGGTGTCGGCGTAGACGGCGTCGGGATCGGGAGCGAGGGCCGGCCAGGCGTGTCCGGCGGCGCCGGCGCAGTAGTCGCGCACGCGGGCGTCGGGGGTGATGAGGATGATGATGGCGCCCATCTCCGTGCCGAGGCTGGCCACCGTCATGCGGCCGGCCAGGTCGAGCGCTTCGACGGCCGGTCCCGACAGTTCGGCGGCGCAGCCGAGCAGCCCGTTGGCGCCGAGGCGGCGCGCCATGGCCAGCGCGAGGTCCTTGGGGGTGGCCTGGGGACCCGGCGTCCCCTTGAGGACGACCTTCAGGGTCGGCGGCACCTTGAACCAGACCTTGCCGTCCGCCCAGGCGGCGGCGATGTCCTGGTCGCCCATGCCCTGCCCGAAGGCGCCCACCGCGCCCAGGATGTTGGCGTGCGAATCGGTGCTGACGAACGTGCTGCCGGGGCCGGCCAGCCCCTCCTCGATGGCGAGGTGCGTGCCGATCCCCTCGGTGATGTCGCGCAGGCCGACGCCGCGCGCCCGGGCGAACAGCCGGCACTTGTGCTGGTTCGCGGCGTAGCCCTGGTCGCTGCCGCCGGGGTTGCAGTCGAACGTGAACAGCGTGCAGGCCGGATCGGCCACCGTCAGGCCGTGCTTCTCCAGATGCTGCACGACGTTCGCGCCGCCGAAATCGCGCGCGGCGCGCACGTCGATGCCCACGTCCACGATCTCGCCGGGGACGACCGTCCGTCCGGCATGGCTGGCGATGATTTTCTCGATCAGCGTCTGGCCCACGATTGAAGCCTCCAGGGTTGATGGAATCGGGACTAGGCGTTCTCGCCGTCGTCATCGGAGTCGGACGCCGGGGCGCGGAAAACAGGCGATCGATTCTCGAGGAAGGCGGCCATGCCCTCCGTCGTTTCGTGCGCGGCCCAGCACTGCTGTTGCCCTTCGTATTCGAACGAGAGCATGGCGGTGAGATCGAACTGCGCGGCCTGCTGGGCGCCGAGCTTCAGCAGTCGGACGACCGGCTGGGGGAGCGCCACGAGCCGGGCCATCAGGAGGTCCAGCTCCTCCTCGAAGCGCTCGGCCGGCACCACCCGGTCGATCAGGCCGATCCGGGCCGCCTCCGCGGCGTCGAGCGTCCGGCCGGACCAGAGCAGTTCCAGCGCCCGCCCCGGACCGACCAGGCGCGGCAGAGTGTGCATCAGCCCCCATTCCGGCAGCAGGCCGCGGGCGACATCGGGAGTCTGCACGGTGGCGGTCGTGGCGGCGATCCGGCAGTCGGCGGCGAGGAACAGGCCGAAGCCGGCTTCGCGCACACAGCCGGCCGCCGCGGCCACCACCGGCTTGCCATAATCCTGCAGGGCCATGACCGTTTTGCCGATCGCGTCGAGCCGCGGCGCGATCACGCTGAAGTCCTTGCCGGCGCATTTCAGGTCCGCCAGGTTTTCGAGGTCGGGACTCAGGTCGAATGGGCGGAGCCCGTCGCTGAGCAGGATCGCGCGCACCTGCGGGTCGTCCTGCAGGCGCAGCAGCAGGTCGAGCAGTTCGTCGCACAGGTCGCCGAGCGAGAGAATGTCCGGGGTGATCAGGGTCACCAGGGCCGCGCCGTCGCGGATCTCGCATTCGAGGTTTTCGTACTTCATGCCTGTCCTTCCCGCCTGGCGCGGTCCATGCACTGTGCCCGGCCCGGGCGCCGGGGATCCCGTCCGGGCCGGCCTGCCGGCCGACCTGGACAAGGCGCTGCATCGGGGCTAAGCTTGTCCCCTTGATGTTGTGACTCCGCCGCCCGGCGCGCAAGCGGTTCCCGGGCAAGGATCCCCACAGACCGACATCCTATCCGCGCAGCGGGAGCCTGGGAAAGGCAGCGTCGAGCCGACATGAATGCCGATCGGACGCGTGCGGGGGTAGCCCGCCCTTCCCGGCAGACGCCGTGGCGTCCGACTGCCGGCGCGCTCGGGCTGCTCGTACTGGTCGCTCTCGGGCCGCTCCCTGGCTCCGGAGCGACCATGCCGTGCCTGCCGCCGGCAGCGGTGCTCGCGGCTGCAGCGGCGCCCGCCCCGTGGTCAGCGGAGGCCGCGGCGGAGAGCCTGCTGGCGCGGGGGGAGCTGTCGCTCAGACGTGGCGAGGCCGATCTGGCGCTGGCCTGCTACCGCGAGGCGGCCGGCGTTCCGGGCCTGCGGGGGCGGGCGCTCTACGGGGAGGCGCGCGCCTGGCTGGCGCTCGGACAGGGCGACCGCGCCTGCGGTCTGCTGCGCGACCTGCGCGACCTGCGGAACGAGGCCGATACGACGGTCGCGGGGCGTGACCTGATGGCTGCGGCGGCGGAACTGCTGGGCCGGACCTGCCTGCAACTCGGTCGCACCCACGCTGCGCGCGCCGTCTTCCTCGACCTGGCACGGTCCTGTCCCG
This sequence comes from uncultured bacterium, assembly GCA_963732385.1. Classification (GTDB taxonomy): domain Bacteria; phylum Krumholzibacteriota; class Krumholzibacteriia; order LZORAL124-64-63; family LZORAL124-64-63; genus CAVSZB01. The sequence goes on from CAVSZB010000008.1 coordinate 340,376, forward strand.
ACCGTCGGGAATGGGCGGTGGTCATGGTCGGCCGAACCTACCAGAGCGAGGGGGCCTGGCGCGACGCATTCGCCGCCATCCGGCCGCTCCTGCGCGAGGGGCGCTATGCCCCGGCTTACGATCTGGCCCTGGCGATCTACTGGAAGCTCGATGCCGGCGCGCAACGGGAACTGACCGGCCTGTTGCGGGGATACCTTGGCGCTGCCGGCCGTAAATTCGCGGGCGGTGCACGTTGAGGATCCTTGTCACCGGAGGCACCGGTCTCGTGGGGCGCGCCGTGGTCGGTGCGCTGGTCCGGCGCAAGGACGAAGTGATCTGCGTCACCCGGCACGAAACGCGCGCCCGCTCGCTGCTGCCGGTCGGCGTGGAATTCCTGGCCGCCGATCCGGCCGCGCCGGGTCCGTGGCAGGACGCTGCGGTCGGTTGCGACGCGATCGTCAATCTGGCCGGCGAACCGATCGCCGGCGGACGCTGGACCGCCGGCCGCAAGCGCCGCATCCGGCGCAGCCGTCTTGAAACCACCCGCAACGTCGCCGCCGCGGCGGCGCGCTCCGACCTCGTCAAGGTCCTCGTGAGCGCCTCGGCGACCGGATATTACGGTGACGGTGGCGAGCGGGCCCTCGACGAGGGGGCCGAGCCGGGCCACGATTTTCTCGGCCGGCTCACGTTGGAGTGGGAGGAAAGCGCGCGCGCCGCGCAGGGGAGCGGCCTGCGCGTGGTCCTCTTGCGCACCGGGATCGTGCTGGCGCGCGAGGGGGGGGCCCTGCCCCGCCTCAGCCTGCCGCTGCGCCTGTTCGTCGGAGGACCGCTCGGCAGCGGCCGCCAGTATTTCCCCTGGATCCACCGCGACGATGTGGTGCGCATCGTCCTGTTCGCCCTCGACACGCCGGACCTGGCCGGACCGGTCAACGCCGTGGCTCCCGATCCTCCCACCCAGGCCCAGTTTACCCGCGCCCTGGGCCGGGCGCTCGGCCGTCCCGCCTGGCTGGCGGTGCCGGCCTTCGCGCTGCGGCTGCTGACGGGCGAGCTGGCGGGCGCCCTGCTGGCCAGCCAGCGCGTCGTGCCCAAGGCGCTGCGCGCGCGGGGCTTCGCGTTCGAGCACGGGAATCTCGAGCAGGCGTTGCGGGAACTCTGCCGGTGAAAGGCAACGGCGCCCCCGCGGGAGCGCCGTCGCTGTCGGCAACCTGGGGCCGTGTCCGCTGCCGCTAGCCCACCACGAAGTGGTCCGTCTCCACCTCGCCTGCGGCGAAGCGTGAAAGCAGCAGCGTCTCGATGATGTCGTCGGGCCGGCCGGTGGTGATGTGTTTGGCCATGCGGCGGGCGGCGATGGGGGCGAGCATGAAGCCGTGCCCGCTGAAGCCGCAGATGTGGAAATAGCCGTCCAGACCCGGCACGCCGCCGAGGATCGGTCGGTGGTCGGGGGTCATGTCGTACAGGCCGGCCCACTGTCGCATCAGTCGCAGCGGGCGCGCGGGCGGGAACAGCTCGGTCAGGGCGCGCGCGAAGCGGACGGCGAAGCGCAGCTGGCTGCGGGTGTCGAAACGGGAGGGATCGTTCCAGTGCGGCTCGTCGGGATCGCCGATGCCGCCCACCAGCTCGCCGCGCATGCTCTGGCTGAAGTAGATGCCGTTGGTGATCGAGATGACCATCGGTCCGAGGCACGGCTTGACCGACTCGCTCACCATGATCTCGTGCCGTTCCTGCCAGTTGGGCAGGTCGATGCCGAGTGGCGCCGCGAGGTATTTCGTCCAGGCGCCGGCGGCCAGCACGACGAGAGGGGTGGCGATCGGGCCGCGATCGGTGACGACGCCCCGCACCTTTCCCTCGCTGGTCTCGATGCCGGTCACGCGCGTCTGGATGAAGATCTGCACCCCGCGCCGGGCAGCCGCCCGCGCGTAGCCCCAGACCACCGCGAACGGGTAGGCGGTGCCGTCCTTCGGGCAGAAGGTGGCGCCCCGGATCTTCGCGATGTCGAGCTGGGGGACGATGTCGCGGCACTCCTGCGGCTCCAGGAAGCGCGACGGCGCGCCGCAGCGATTCTGCAGGGCGACGGCCTTGCGGAGCGCCTCACGGTCCTCTTCCTTCTCGGTGATCATCAGATAGCCGCCCTGGCGGAAGAACGTCTGGTAGCCCAGTTCCGCCGAGAGTTGCTCGAAGATCGCGACGCTCTCCTGCGCCATGCGGACGTTGGCCTCGGTCGTCCATTGCTGGCGGATCCCGCCGCCGCACCGCCCCGTGGCGCCGCCGCCGAGGTAACCGCGTTCGAGCACGACGATCCGCTTCAGGCCGCGGCGCGCCAGTTCGTAGGCCATCGACAGGCCGTTGACGCCGCCGCCCACCACGACGGCGTCGGCGGTGGCCGGCACAGCCTCGTTGCGCAGCGGGATCATGGCTGTGCCTCCCCGCTGTCGCGCCCGTCGCGCCCGGCCAGCGGCGTCACCCGGCTGGTCAGCGGCGGCACCGGCAGGGCGGCCAGTTCGGCGAAGGTGAGCGGTTCGGCCGGCTGCCGCACGTTGGTGATGGTCACCTCGGACGGCGGCACGCCGCGCAGACGGGCCAGCTCCACCGCCGACTCCGACAGGCATCCCTTGCCCTGGCAGAAGCCGGTGCCGACGCCGGTGAAGCGCTTGAGCGATTCGAATTCCGTGAAACCCTCCGCGAAGGCGGCGTGAAATTCCTCCATCGTGACGTCTTCGCAGCGGCACAGGAGGCACTTGTGCTGGCCGTTCACGTGGACCTGACCTCCCCCGCGGCCCTCAGGACCGCGTCGAACCGGTCACCAGTCGCCTCGCCGGCCACGGTCAGCCGCAGGCCGCCGGGCAGGAGCGCCTCGGCCGTTTCGCCCTCGGTGCCGCGCAGGATGTAGCCACCCCGCGCAGTGCTCAGGACCAGGTCGGCGCCGAGCTGGTAGGGGATGTCGTAGGCCGGCTTGCCGCGTTCGCAGACGACCGCCAGCTCGCAGTCGATAGTCACGCGAGACTCCCCGCCGTCGGGGGCGTCGAGACGCACCGACTCGAGTGCGGCGCCGCCGCCGAAAGCGGCGCTCAGGCGCAGGCCGGTGTGCACCTTCCAGCCGAGCGAGACCGCGGTACTGACCTCCTCGGGCCAGCCGGTCTCGCCGAGCGCGATCGTGACCCGGGCGCCGCGGGCATGCAGCAGCGCTGCCGCCAGCCAGAGGTCGAGGCCGACGCCGGTCACCAGCACCTGCCGGCCGCGGACGGCCAGCCCGTCGCGGGTCACCGCGCGATAGAGTCCGCGGGGACCGAACAGGGAGGGCAGATCGTTGCCCGGGAAGAGGCCGATCACGTCGAGACCGCCGGCGGCCCAGACCAGCTGTCGCGCGCGCAGGAGCGACAGACCACGGTTGCCGCGGATCACCAACGTGTCGGGATGGTAACCGCACACGGCGTGGGCGCCCAACGCCAGATCCAGCCCGGGCCGCGGCGTGAGCGCATGGACGGACTGTTCGAGGCTGGCGTGCGCGCGGGCCAGGGCCGGCAGCGTGGCCAGCCGGTCGCCCAGCGCTTCGGCCACGGCCGCGAAGGCGGCCCGCCGCTGGCCGCCCGGTGCGACATGGTCATCCACCAGCAGGATCCGGCCGCGCGCCGCCGCGGCGGCCAGCAGTCCCGCGGTCCCCGCGCCGACGATCACGGTGTCAAACACGCCCAGGTCGCGACCGGCCTCGCCGGCCACCGTCGCGATCGTTCCGACCGCGGCGGTGGACGACTCCTCGGCCGGGAGCGGGGAGGCGCCGCCGGTCCAGGCGCCCGGTTCCGGAAGGCGGCCGACGCCGGTCAGCGGGCGCAGCATCTTCAGGAACAGCCGCGACACCAGCGCTGGCCGGGTGAACCATTTGTAGTAGAAGCCGACGGGGAAAAAATCGCTCCCCGCCGCCATCACGCGCTGCAAAGGCCGGCCGTAGAAGGCGCCCGCGTCCTGCCGCTCGACCCGCATGCCGTCACGCACCGGGGTCAGGCAGGCGCGTACGTTGGGTATGCCGTCAATGCGCATCAGGCAGCTCGTGCAGTGGCCCCGGGCGCAGTGCAGGCCGCGCGGCCGGCCGTATTTGGGGCTATGGGACAGGACCTTCACGCCCGTCTCCCACAGCGCCACGGCCACGGAGGTGTCGCCACGGCAACTCAGGGGGCGGCCCTCGAACCGGATCGTCACGACGCTCTTGCCCGCTCCGTCCACGGTTCCCTCCCGGCTGGGGTGGCGGATCGCGGCAAACATAGGGTCCGGCCGCGGGGGCGGCAAGCGTGGCGGTCGGGCCGGCCGGCGCGGCGAATCGCCTTTTGTCCGCGCCGGCACGGGCTATATTGGAGTCTCCGGCGGAGCCGGCGGCGCGGTCGTGGGGGCGGTGCCTTTTCGCGAGGTGAGAACATGTCCCAGGAGAAGTTCGCGCAGGTCCGCCAGGACGCCACGGCCCGGAACGTGGAGTTCGTCGATCTGAAAGTTCTCGATCTGACGGGACGACTGCATCATCTGTCTCTCCCCTTCGAACGCTTCGGTCCCCACATCCTCACGGAGGGGATCGGTTTCGACGGTTCGAGCTACGGTTTCCTGAAGGTCGAGAACAGCGACATGGTGCTCGTGCCGGATCTGGCCACCGCCGCGCTCGATCCGTTCCGCGAGCGCCCCACGCTGACCATGTTCGCCGAGGTGCGGCACGTCGACGCGCAGCGCACCCGCTTCGCGCAGGACGGACGCACGATCGTCGCCGCGGCCGAGCAGGCGCTGCGGGACCTCGGTCTGGCGGACCACTCGTACTGGGCGCCGGAATACGAGTTCTACGTTTTCGAGTCGGCCGACTACGCGTCCAATGTGCACGACTCGCACTTCACCATGCGCAGCCCGGAGCGCTTCTTCCAGAACGCCTATCACGCCTGCAATCCGCACGATGTCTACGACGACTTCCGCGACGAAGTCTGCCAGGTCATGCGGGAGTTCGGCATGCCGGTGCGCTACCACCACCACGAGGTGGGGGCGGCCGGGCAGCAGGAGATCGAGGGGTGGTTCGCCGATCTTCCGACCACGGCCGACCACGCGGTGCTGGCGAAGTACATCCTGTTCAACCTGGCGCACCGGCGCGGCCTCAGGGTCACCTTCATGCCCAAGCCGCTCTACGACAATGCCGGCTCGGGCTGGCACCTGCATCAGTTCCTCAAGCGGGGGGGGCGCAACATCTTCAACGCCCCCGACGGCTACGCCGGTCTTTCGCCGCTCGCCCTGCACTACGTCGGCGGCATTTTGCGCCACGCGCCCGCGCTCTGCGCCTTCACCAACCCGAGCACGAACTCCTACAAGCGTCTCGTGCCGGGTTTCGAGGCGCCGACCGTGCGCACCTTCGGCCGCTCCAACCGCGGCGCGGCGATCCGCATCCCGAGCTACGTGACCGATCCGGAATTCCGGCGCGTGGAGTACCGTCCGCCGGACTTCACCTGCAATCCGTACCTCTGCATGGCGTCGATCCTGATGGCCGGGATCGACGGCATCCTTAACGAGGTCGATCCCACGCGCGAAGGCTACCCGCCCGAGGACGCCCCGTCGCCGGACGCCAAGGACACGGCCGCCTTCCTGCCCCGCTCGCTCGACGACGCCCTCGACGCCCTGGAGAAGGACCACCAGTTCCTGCTGCGCAACGACGTCTTCCCCGAAGCGCTCATCCGGCGTTGGCTGGAGATCAAACGGCAGGAGATCCAGGCCATCAACCGGCGTCCGCATCCGTACGAGTTCACGATGTACTTCGATCTGTAGCGTCGCGGGGGCGGCCGCGCGCTCGATGCGAAGCGGCTGAAATCGCCCTGGTTGCATCGTTATTCTCCTAATTATGATCCCGATGTGGTACGCTCGGCCGGTGCGGGCAGTGATGCTCGTGGTGTTTTCCGGTCATTCGCCTGGCGGCTGGCCGCCAACTGGAGTCCTGGCATGCGGACTGGCGTCGGCGCGTGCGGCTGGGGGCTGTTGTATCTCGCCGGCACCTGGACGACGCCGGTCGTTCGCGCCGCCGCACCCTCGCCTATGTGGCGCGAGGTGACCGACAGCGGGCTGCCGGCCAACGGCAAGACCTTCGGCGGTGTCTGGGCCGACTGCGACGGCGACGGCTCTCTCGATCTGATCCTCTCGCGCCACGGCGACTCTCCGGAAGTGTGGCTGGACCGCGGCCTGCGGTTCGTCGCGGTCGGAGCATCCGTGCCGGTGGTCTGGCCGTCGGGGCTGGGCGACCAGCACGGCGCGGCCGCCTGCGACTTCGACGGTGACGGTCTCTGGGATATCTACGCGACCGTGGGGGCCGACCACGGTCGGGGACGCGGCAGCAACCGGCTCTGGCGCCAGGATCCGCCCGGCGTCCTGAGCGATGTCGTGGGACCTGACGACCTGCTCGCCGACCCCACCGGACGCGGCCGCGGGGCGCTCTGGCTGGATCTCGACGGGGACGGTACCCCGGAACTGCTCGTGCTCAACTACGCGACCCCGCCGCGTCTCTTTCACCACCGCTACGGCGAGGCGTGGGACGACTGGAGCGACCGACTGGATCTGACGCGCCCCTATCCGGACGGCGGCGCCTCGCGCACCTTCGCGGCGTGGTTCGCCGTGGTGGCGGCCGGCGATCTCGACGGCGACGGCCGGACCGACCTGGTGCTCGCCGGGGAGGAGTTCGCGGTTTTCCGCGGGGACGGCGCGGGCGGGCTCGCCGACGTGACCGAGGCGTGCGGGTTCCGTCTCGTTCAGCCGCCGCTGGGGCACCTGGCGCTGGGCGACGTGGACAATGACGGGGATTTCGATCTGCTGCTCGCCTGCCGCGGCGGGCAGCTCCAGCTCTGGCTCAATCGCCCCGACTCTCTTGGGGCGCATTTCACCTTCGGCCCCGATCTCTCGGCGCTGCGTCCCGATGGCGAGTTGCGCGCTGTCGTGCTGAACGACTTCGACAACGACGGCATCCTCGATCTCTATGTGGCGCGGCAGGACGCCAGTCTCGGCAACCTGGCGGCACGGGGACTGGGAGACGGGCGCTTCGTTTCCGCGCCGGCCTGGGGCGGCGCCCCCCTTGGTGTCAGCGCTGCGCATGGCGTGTCGGCCGTCGATCTTGACCGCGACGGCGACCTGGACCTGGTGCTGTTCAACGGCGATGGCGAACAGGTGCGTGCGGCGGGCGCCGTCCTGCTGTACGAGAACACCACCCTCGTCGGACGCGGGCTCATCCTCGATCTGGCCCCGCTGCGGGGGCCGCCGCACGCCCTCGGGGCCCGGGTGGCTCTGCACGGTCGCGGGGGCGTCCAGTTCCGCCAGGTGCAGTGTGTCACCAACCCCTTCAACGGGTCGATCCTGCCGCTGCATTTCGGTGTCGGCGACGATCCCGGACCCTATGAGGTAATCGTCGACTGGCCGGACGGCCTCCGCCAGGAGGCCTGGCTGCCGGTGGCGGGACGGTCCTATCTTCTGCGGGAAACGCAGCCGGAGGCGCAGGCACTCGCTGCTCTGTGGCGCGAGCCGTGAGGCGTGAGTTCGCGGTGCGCACCGGCGAGCGGACCTGCTTCGTGGACGTCACCGCGCGGGTGCAGGCCGCGGTCGCGGAGCTCGGCCTCGTCGACGGGGCGGTGCTGGTCTTCGTGCCGCACACGACCGCCGCGGTCACGCTCAACGAGGGGGCCGACCCCGACGTCGTGCGCGACCTCGACATGGAACTCGGGAAGATCGTGCCGCTGGCCGACGGCTACCGGCACGCGGAGGGGAACTCCGCCGCGCATCTCAAGTCGTCGCTCGTGGGCTGCTCGGAGATCGTGCCGGTCGCGGGGGGCCGTCTCGCGCTCGGGACCTGGCAGGCGATCTGGTTCTGCGAATTCGACGGGCCCCGGCAGCGCCGGGTGCAGGTCGTGAAACTCTGAGGTCCGCCGCCTAGAGCTTCTTGTGCCGCCAGATCAGCAGCAGCGCCACGCACGAGGCCACCGCCATCCCCAGGATGATCCAGAACGCCGCCGGGTTGGTCTGGAGCGGGAACCTGACGTTCATCGAGAAGATGCCGAACACCAGGTTGGGCATCATGATCCCGATGGTGATGATGTTCAGCGTCTTCATCAGCACGTTCAGGTTGTTGTTCACGATCGAGGCGCGTGCGTCCATCAGGCCGGAGAGGACGTTCGAGTAGATCTCCGCCTGCTTGTAGCACTGGTTGTTGTCGATCAGGATGTCGTCGAGGATCTCTATCTCTTCCTGCGAGAAGCCGATCTTGCCGGAGTTGTTCTTCAGCTTCTCGATCAGCGTGCCGTTGGCGTAGATGGCGTTCAGGTAGTACACGAGGCTTTTGCCCAGGGCGAACAGCTTCAGCAGGTACCGATTCTCCATGGCCCCCTTGACCTTGTCCTCGAGGTCGTCGGAGATCATGTTGATCGCCCGCAGGTGACCCAGGAAGTGGGCGATCGACTGGTAGACCACCCTCAGCGCGAAGTGGGTCACGGAACGGATCCGCGTGAACGGGCGTCCGTCGAACAGGTCGTCGCTCTCGGCCGTGACCAGCACCACCGAATCCTTGAACAGGAAGATGCCGAGCGAGGAGACCTTCAACGGGAATTCCTCGTCGTCGGAATAGTTGCGCGGGCGCTTCAGGATGATCGCCGTGTGGCCCGGCTCGAACTCGAGCCGCGGCAGTTCGTCGGGATCCTGCGCGGAGCTGAGGGTGTGTTCGTCGATCTGCAGGTCGTCGAGCAGGTGGCGCGTTTCCGTCTCGTCCGGCCTGACGTAGTGCAGGATGGGGCACTCGGTACCCTCGCCCGTCACCACGCGGCCGTCCAGCAGATGGTAGCTCCTGAGCATGGCGCCCTCCCCGACGGCACTCCTCCGGCTTATCCCGCGCTCCCTGGCGGCTTCCGGCTGCGGGGGGCAGGGCAGATTCCCCAACCGGGGCATCTAAGCCCATTTCCGCGCCGAAAGCAAGTGCGGATCGGGATTTGCGACCGCCCGCGGGCCTAGTCGTCCTGGTCGTCGGGACGTTCGCGTGTCCGCTTGTGGCCGGCTCGGGATCGCTTGGCCGCCAGCCGCCGCTCGTCCGCGGCGCGACCCGGGGCGGTAGGCACCCGGTCGCGTCGCCTCACGAGCGCCGCCCGCACGAGCGAGGCGAGTCGCGCCGTGACCAGAATCCGGTTGCGATGCTGACTGCGCTCGGTGGCGCAGTGCAGCACCAGTTCGCCCTCCTGGTTGATCCGCCGGCCGAGGCGCGCGGCCAGCAGCGTCTTCTGCTCCTCTGCGAGCGCCCGCGAATCACGCACGCTCCACCGCAGTTCGACCCGCGTATCGGTCGTGTTGACGTGCTGCCCTCCCGGTCCGCCGGCGCGGGAGGCGCGGTAGCGCAGCTCCTCGCCCGGGATCACGATCCCGTCGCCGATCGTCACATCGTCGCTGCCGGCGCTCATGACGGTTCCTCCAGGTCGGGCGGGACGGAGCCGCGGTGGCCCGGAAGCCGTCCGGACCGCGGCATTCTAGGCGATAAGGGCGTCCGCCCCAAGCCCCAACCGGCTCAAGACGCAACCCGGAATGTCGATACTGTTCCTGATGCCGTCGCGGGACTCCGGAGGTGAGGAAATGGCCGAAGTCGCGAATCTGCCGGCCTGGACAGACGACTGCAGGGTGTCGGTCCAGGAGATCGACGCCCAGCACCAGTCCCTGTTCGGCCTCGTGGCGAACCTCGCCCGAGCGGTCGGCGAGGGCAAGAGTGGCCGGATTCTGCTGCCGACCTTCGACCTGCTTGCTGCCTACAGCGTCGAGCACTTCCAGACCGAAGAGCAATACATGGAGCAGTTCTCCTATCCCGAATTCGCCGCGCACCGGGCGGAGCACGAGCGCTTCGCGCGCAAGGTCGGCTACTTCCGGCGCGGACTGGCCATCGGCAAGTCGTGCGTGGCCAACGAGGTGCTCGATTTCCTGGCCCACTGGCTGGTCCATCACATCCAGGACGTCGATCGACGCTACGTCGACTGCTTCAGGGCGCACGGTTTGAATTGAGCCGGCCGGGCCGCACCGGTTGACGGAACCCCCTTCCGCGATTAATCTTGCGCCCCTGTGCCCGCCCGCGCCGCCCGCGCGTTGCCGGGCCGTCTTCCTCCGCAACGAGGTTCATGCCCGTGGAAGCCAAGCGGATCCGCGCCCGGTTCCTGGAGTACTTCGCCGCGCGGGGGCACACGGTCGTGTCCTCGTCGTCGCTCGTGCCGCAGAACGACCCCACGCTGCTGTTCACCAACGCCGGCATGAACCAGTTCAAGGCGGTCTTTCTCGGCCTCGAAAAGCGCGGTTACGTGCGCGCGGCCTCCGTGCAGAAATGCATGCGCGTCAGCGGCAAGCACAACGACCTCGAGGAGGTCGGCCGCGACGGTCGGCACCACACCTTCTTCGAGATGCTCGGCAACTGGTCGTTCGGCGACTACTACAAGCGCGACGCGATCCTCTGGGGCTGGGAATTCCTGACCCGGGAGATGGGGCTGACGGCCGACCGCCTCTGGGTCACCGTCTACAAGGACGACGACGACTCGCACGGCGTCTGGACGCGCGAAGTGGGGGTGCCGGCCGCCCGCGTGGTGCGGCTCGGCGATCTCGCCAACGGAGACGAGGAGAACTTCTGGGCCATGGGCGACACCGGCCCCTGCGGGCCGTGCACGGAGATCCACTACGACCAGGGCGAGGCGATGGCCTGCAAACACCCGCGGGGCTGCAAGCTCGGCGTTTGCAACTGCGACCGCTGGCTCGAGCTCTGGAACCTGGTCTTCATCCAGTTCGATCGCGCTCCCGACGGCACGCTCGCGCCGCTGCCGATGCAGAGCGTGGACACCGGCATGGGTTTCGAGCGTCTCGTGGCGGTGCTGCAGAAGAAGGAAGGCAACTACGAGTCCGATCTCTTCATGCCGCTCATCCGGCGGACGCAGGAGCTGTGCGGCAAACCGTTCACGGGGGAGGCGCGCGTTTCGCTGCAGGTGATCGCCGACCACGCGCGGGCCGTCACGTTCACCATCGCCGACGGCGCGCTGCCGTCGAACGAGGGACGCGGCTACGTCGTGCGTCGCATCCTGCGCCGCGCGGCGCGGCACGGCCGCCGGCTCGAGCTGCGTGAACCGTTCCTCTGGCAGGTGGCCGAGGTCGTCATCGAGACGATGGGCGACGCCTACCCGGAGCTGCGCGAGCGCCGCGAATTCATCCTCAAGACGATCCGCCGCGAAGAGGAGCGCTTCAATCTCACCCTCGACCGCGGCCTGCAGGTCTACGCGGAGATCCGCGACCGCGCCCGCGTCGAGGGGCGCGCCGCGCTCTCGGGCGAGGAGGCGTTCCTGCTGCACGACACCTACGGCTTCCCCGTCGACCTGACCGCGGTCGTGGCGGGGGAGGATGGCCTCGCGGTCGACCACGCCGCCTTCCGCGCCCGCATGGACCAGCAGCGCGAGGCGAGCGGGCGCGAACGGGTGTACGCCGAGGGGCTCGGGGCCTGGCAGCCGGTGCAGTCCGGCGGCGGCGCGCCGCTTTGTTCGCGTTTCGTCGGCAACGAGGCGCTCACGGTCGAAACCGGCGTGCTGGCCGTGCGCGAGGGGGGCCGCACGCCCGACGGCGAGCCGGCCACGCATCTGCTCTGCGCGCAGACCCCGTTCTACGCGCAGTCCGGGGGGCAGGTCGGCGACGTTGGCGCGGTGAAGCTGCTGCCGTCCGGACCGGAGCTCGAGGTGCTCACGACGATTGGCGGCGAGGAGGGCCCGGCCATGGTGGTGGCGGGGCCGGCGGCCGGAATCCTGGCCGCGTTGCGCGCCGCGGTCGGCGTGCGGCTCACGGTCGACGGCGCCTCGCGCGGCCCGACGATGCGGCACCACACCGCGACCCACCTGCTGCACGCCGCGCTGCGGCAGGTGCTGGGCGACCACGTCGAGCAGGCCGGCAGCGAGGTCGCGCCGGACAAGCTGCGCTTCGACTATCGGCACGACGCCGCGCTGTCGCGCGAGGAGATCGCGTGCGTGGAGGCGATCGTCAATGCCCAGGTGCTCGCCAACGCGCCCGTCGTGGCTCACGCCGGCGTGCCGCTCGCCCAGGCCAGGGCGCGCGGCGCGATGGCGTTGTTCGGCGAGAAGTACGGCGAGACGGTGCGCATGGTCGAGGTGCCCGGCTTCTCGCTCGAGCTGTGCGGCGGCACACACGTGTCGCGCACCGGCGACATCGGGCCGTTCCGGATCGTGGCCGAGACCAGCAGCGCCGCCGGCGTCCGCCGCATCGAGGCGGTTGCCGGCGATCGCGCGCTCGCTTTGGCGCGGCAGGAGCGGGAGCAGCTCGCCGCCGTGGCCGGCCTGCTCCGCCGCGACGGCGGCGCCGCGGCCGACCAGGTGCGCGCCCTCATCGCAGAGCGCGACGCCCTGCGCCGCGAGCTGCAGGACCTGCAGCGGCAGTCGGCCCGCGACGGCCTCGGCGACGCGCTCGCCGCTCCCACCGACGTGAACGGCCTGCGCGTGGTCGCCGCGCGCGTCGATGCCGACGGCCGCGACGCCCTGCTCGCCCTCGGCGACCATGTCCGCGACAGGCTCGGCACGCTGGGCGTCGTCGTGCTCGGCGCGGAGTGGGAGGGCAAGGCGACCCTGCTCGTCTCGCTCACCCCCGACCTCGTCGCCGCCAAGCGTCTGCACGCCGGCGACATCGTCAAGGCGATCGCCGCCCAGGTCGGCGGCCGCGGCGGCGGCAAACCGAACACGGCGCAGGCCGGGCTGCCCGACGCGGCGAGCGTCGAGCCGGCGCTGGCGACAGCCGTGGAGGTAGTGCGGGGAAGCGACTCGGGAGCCTGATCGTCCGTCGCGTCCCGGCTCAGGCCGCCGGAACCGGCGCGGCGGCCGCGCACGGCAGCCACAGCGTGCAGACGGTGCCGCGGCCCGGCAGGTCGCGCAGTTCGAGTTCGCCGCCGAGATTGCGCGCGAGATCGCGCGCCAGCGGCAATCCGAGGCCGATCCCCCCGGTGGCGCGCGTGAATGAGCCGTCGAGCTGTTGGAACGGCTCGAAGGCCTGTGCCAGGCGCTCGGGGGCGATGCCGGGGCCGTTGTCTTCGACTTCCAGGCGCACGACGGTGGCGCCGTCGCGCCGGTCGCGCAGCGCCCGCAGCGTGATGCGGCTGCCCTCCGGACTGAACTTCGCGGCGTTGCCCACCAGCTCGTCGAGGATGCGGCGCAGGTGGCCGGGATCGCACAGCGCCGGGGGCAGGGTCGGATCGAGTCGCAGGACGAACTCGAGCAGGTCTCGCGCCAGCCCGGGACGGCGCTCCTCGTGGTAGTCGCCGAGCAGGGGAGCCAGGTCCGTAGGCGTCGTCGTGACGGAGACCAGGTCGTCGCGCAGCTCGCGGAAGGTGAGCAGGTTCTCGATCATGCTGCGCAGCCGTCCCGCCTGCGCGATCAGTTCGGCCAGGAACTCCTGCGACTGTGCGGGCCCCAGCGTGCCGGACCGCAGCAGGTCGGCGTACGACAGGATGACGGTCAGCGGCGTCTTCAGCTCGTGGTGCAGGTTGTCGAGGAACTGCTGCTTGAGCTCGTCGAGTTCCTGCAGCCGGGCCCGCGCCTGGCGCAGCTCGCGGTTCTGCTCCAGGGTGCTGGCGTGCAGCTGCGTGTTGTCGAGCGCGACCCCGAGGTGGTGCAACGACGCCTGCAGGATGCGCAACTGGCCCGGCGAATACGGTCCGCCGGCCACGTGGCGGCCGAGCGCGAGGGCGCCGATCGGCCGGCCGCTCGAGAAGAGCAGGCCGAACAGCCCCAGCCTGGCCCCCTCGGCCAGGGCGTGGGCCGCCGGATCGAGCAGCGCTCCCAGCTCCTCGACGAAGAACGGCTCCGGGTGATCGTCGCCCGCGGCCACGATCCGCCCGACGCACAGCTCGCCCAGCGCCTCCGCCACCCGCGTGGGGATGCCGAGGCTGCGCAACAGCACCGGGCGCCCGCTCTTGCGCGAGACCACCCAGAGCGCCGCCGAGGCGGTGCCGAGGTTGCCCATGAACTTGAGCAGACCCAGTTCGGCCACGCGGTAGAGGTCGCCGGTGGCGTGGATCTCCTGGCTGAGCTCCAGCAGGGCCTGCAGGCTCAGCTCCTCGAGCGTACGCGGAGCCTTCCGGTCGCCGGCGGGGACGTCGACGCGCGGCGGCGACGCTGCCGGGTCGTGGAGCGAGGGCGATAGCGTGTTCATGTCACCGTTCCGTTCCGGCCAGGGCCCCCTCGAGCGACGGCGAAATCTCCAGGAACTGGTCCAGGTTGAGCAGCTCGAGCACCTGCGTCACCCCGCTGCGGGGCGCCGCCAGGACCAGCTTGCCGCCCGCCGAGCGGAACTCCTCCGTCAGGAGGAGAAACGTGCCGAGGCCGCTCGAGGCGACGAACGTGACGCCGTCGAGATCGATCACCAGGCGCGAGCAGCCGCCCTCGATCAGCTCGGCGCAGCGCTCCCGCAACTGCTGGGCGCCAGGGGCTTCGATGCGGCCGCGCAGCCGCAGCACCGGCAGGTCGTCCCGGCCGTTGCCGAGCGTGATCTCCAACTGGTCAGACATGAGGTGTCTCCTCCTCCGCCGGTACGGTGTCCGGCTCGAATCGCAGCAGCGTCAGGTTGCCCGACGGAGTGCCGGGCAGGTAGCTGACCTTCCGCATGGCCGCGTGGACGATGCGCAGCCCCAGACCCCGGCCCTGCAGGCGCACCCGCGGGTCGTTCAGGTCGGGGAAGCGCCAGTCGGCCGGGTCGTAGGCGCGACCCCGGTCGGTGAGCAGGAACCAGCCGCCGGAGCGGTCCGGCGCCGGGCGCCAGGCGATCGTGATCTCGCCCTCCGCGTCGCCGCCGTGGCCGTGCTCGACGATGTTGGCCGCGAGCTCGTACAGGCACAGTTCGGCGATCTCGCGCGGGGCCGATCCCAGTGCGCGCAGGCAGGGGCAGGCGTCGAGCCAGCCGCGGATCGCCGGCAGCGCGCCGCGTCTGACCGGCAGTCGGAGGCGATGGGCGTCGCGGAAGTCCGCCGCGATCTGCTGCCAGGCGGGATCCGCCGCGGCGGCCGGTCCGTCGCGTCGCGTGGTCGCCGGTCCGGCCGCGACCGTGGCCGGCGCGCGCCCCACGACCACCAGCGTCAGGTCGTCGCCCAGCGGCGCGCCGCCGGTCCAGGCGGCGTGGGCCCGCTGCAGCGCCGCCAGGAGCCGCTCCGGGCCGCCCGGTCCGGCCTGCGCGGCGATCGTGCCGAGCCGCGGCAGGCCGAATTCCTCGCCGCTGGCGTTATTCGCCTCGGTCAGGCCGTCGGTGTACTGCAGGAGCAGGTCGCCCGGCCCGAGCACGGTGTCGTCATCGCAAACGGTGCGCGCCAACGCGCCGTCGCGCCGCACCGCGCCGATCGGGATGCCCTTCGTGCGGAACCACTCGAGGCCGCCGTCGCGCGCCCGCCAGACCAGCAGGGGGTTGTGCCCGGCCGAGGCGAAGCGGAGAGCGCCGCTTGCCGGGTCGAGCAGGCCATAGAACAGCGTGACGAAGACACCGGGGCGCAGCGAGTCGACCAGGCGCTCCTCGAGCGCGACGATGGCCGCGGCGGGGGAGTCGGTCTCCTCGCGCAGCGAGCGCAGCAGGACCGCCAGCATGGAGGTCACGAGGCAGCCGCCCAGCCCCTTGCCGGCGACGTCGGCGATGACGATGCCGACCTGTCCGTCGGCGCGCCGGAACACGTCCCAGTAGTCGCCCCCCACCTCCGAGGCGGCGCGGTAGGCGCCGTGCACGGCGAAGGGGGGCGCCGCGAGCGGCGCGCGGGGCATCAGCGACTCCTGGATGCTGCGCGCGAGGTCCATCTCGTGCGACAGCCGCTCCTTCTCGATCAACTGCTCCTGCGAGGCCTTCAACTGCGTCGCCATGCCGTTGACCGCCTCGGCGAGGCGGCCGATCTCGGTGCGGTCGCGCAGGCGCAGCGGCGTGTCGAGGTCGCCCCGTCCGATGCGGGCCAGCCCCTCGCGCAGCAGCCCGAGCGGGCGCAGCAGCAGCGACATCAGGCCGAAGGCCGCCGCGCTGCCGGCGACCAGCAGCCCGGCGGCCAGCGAGACCAGGGTGCGCCGCGAGCGGGTGACCTGCCGGTCGAGGTACGCGCGCTTCAGCGCCACGACCGCGGTTCCGAGCGGCTGCCCGTCCCGCAGGGTGACCGGCACGGCCGCGATGATGCGGTGCGCGTCGCCGAGCAGGCGCTCGCCGTCGCGCAACGGCTGTCGCGACGCCACCGGCCGGAGGCCGGCGAGGCCGGTGTAGGCTTCGCCGAGCCGTCGCGCATCGACATCCGCCTGGATGCGGCCGTTGCGGTCGAGCACGACCACCGATTCGAGGTCGTCGCGGCGGGCGGTCATTTCGGTGACGAGCGGGCAGAGCGTCAGCTCCGGGAACTCCGCGAGCAGAGCGTCGGTGCCGGCCAGCGCGAGGTTGCGCGCCTCGAGCAGCAGCCGCGCCTCCACCTCGGCGGTCAGGCTCTCCCGGGCGTTGTGCTCGGCAACCCCGCCGACGGTCAGGATCGTGACCACGACCAGGCCGACGGCGGCCAGGCCGATCACCAGGCGCATGCTCACCGCGCGCGCCGCCCGGTCCCCGCCCCGTCCGTTGCCACTGTTCATGTTCCGGTCCCTACGCATGCGCCCGCCCGTTTCCACTAGGAGCCGCCGAGGACCCGGCGAATCCCGGCCTGTTGTTCGTGTGCCCGTTCCAGGTAGCCCTTCGCGCGGCGGTCGTCCGGATCGATGTGCAGTACCCGCTGCCAGTGCGTCGCCGCCTCGTCGAGCCGGCCGGCGGCGAAAGCCTCCATGCCGAGCGTGAGATATTCGCGCTTGAGCGCCTCGGCCGCGCGCGCGTACGCGGGGTCGGCGCTCCAGACAAGTTCCCAGTAGGCCACGGCCTCGCGGGGTCGCCCGGCGTCGAGCGCCGCCAGGCCGCGCCGGTAGAGGTCGTCGACTTCGCGGCGGCGCTGCGCGCTGAGCGGGGCCGGCGCCGGGGGCGCTGCCGGCCGGGGCGCCGGGGCGACCGTCGCCGGGGCCGTCCTGTCGGCCGCCGGTCGCGGCGTCTCGGCGGCGCGCCGCGTTGCGGCGAGCGTCGCGGCGGTGCGGGCGGCGATCGCCGTTTCCGTGCGTCGCAGCATGTCCGTGGCCTCGCGGTCGTCGGGGGCGGCCGCGACGACCCGCGCGAACCGTTCGCGCGCCGCCAGCAGGCTGTCGGCGGCAAAGGCGTCGAGCGCGCGCGAGAACAGTCCGCGCAGTTCGAGCGAGCGGGCGGCCAGGCGATCCCCCTCGGCGCGACAGCGGGCCAGCTCGCCGGCCAGCCTGGCGTCGCCGGGGACCAGCTCGGCCGCGCGGCCAAGCGCCAGGGCGGCGGCGGCGTGGTCGCCCGTCTTCATCAGGCGGTCGGCCTGGGCGCGCAGCGCCGCGACTTCGGTGGAAGCGAGGCGCGGATCGTCCGGCTCGAGCACGCGCAGCAGGCCGAGGATCTCCCGCGCCTCGTCGGGACGGCCGGCGGCGAGCGCCCCTTGCGCCCGGGCGGCGAGCGAATCGGCGCGCGCCCGGCGCCGGGCGTCGAACGCGGCGGCCAGCCGCGCCTGGAGCGCCGCCTCCCGCGCTTCCAGGGTCGCCTCGCGGCTCTCGGCCACGGTCGGCCCGAACATCAGCGAGATCCCGATCCGGTGGATCGGCTCGAGCGGCGTGTCGGCGAAGACGTAGTCGACGGTCAGGCCGTTCCACCGGACGGCGGCGCCGGCGGTGAGAGATCCGTGGTCCAGACCGGCCCGCAGGGCCAGCAGGGCGAGAGGCTGCAGTTCGCAGCCGGCCTGCAGGCGCGCGTCCATGTCGCGTGTCTGTTCGACGTCGGCCGTCAGCACCAGGCGCCCCTCGCTGCCGAGCCTGCGGGCGAGCGCGGCGCCGAGCCGCGCCCCGAACGGGTCGCGCACGGTCTCCTGGTCGAGGCGGAGCGCCGGCTCGGCGAGGTTGCGCAGCGCCAGGCCGACGGTCAGGTCGGTCGCCGGTCCTACTCCGCGCCAGGCGGGGACCGGGCGGATCAGCAGCCCGACATCGAGGCCGATGCCGGCGTCGCTGTAGCCGGCCAGACTCTGCCGGCGCAACTTGACGGCGGCGCCCAAGCCGGTGGCCGCGCCGAGGCGGCGCCCGTACGCCAGCCCCAGTTCGGTTTCGGAGTCCTCGATCTCGTCGCCGAGCCGCACGTTGCGTTCGTCGCGCGGGTCGATGCCGCCGGCGCCGAAGCGGCGGAAGGTGACGGCGGCGGCGCCCCAGCGCCAGCTCGGGACCACCAGGCCGGCGAACTGCTCGCCGAAGCCGAGGCCGACCAGGTCGGTGTGCGACGCCTGCAGTTCCCTCCGTGCGACCCAGCCGAGGCCGCCGGGGTTCCAGAGCGACCCGCTGGCGTCGTCGGCCAGGGCGGCATAGGCGCTGCCGAGTGCGAGGGCGCGGTTGCCGGCGCCGGTGGCGAAGAGCGAGCGCCCGCCGGCGTCGTCACCGGCGCGCGCGCTGCCGACCGGAGCGCCGAAGATCGCCGCGGTCACGAGCGCGGGCAGCAGGCAGGCCGGCAGCCGCGCCGATGTCGCCCTCCGCCGGCTCATCGTAATACCGCCACCTTCCGCAGCAGCCGCTCCTCGCGGCCGTCGCCGAACTTCACGCGCAGTTCCGCCACGTAGACGCCGCTCTGCACCGCCACGCCCCGGCCGTTGCGCCCGTCCCAGCAGTCGTCCTGGTGCAGGCCGGCGGCGCGGTCGGCGTCGGCCACCGGCGTCGCCACCGGCTCGCCGCGCGGCGTGAAGATGCGCAGGGTGACCCGGGCGGCCGACGGCAGGTCGTACACGAAGGTCGTCGCCTCGCGGCCGGCGGCGAACGGGTTGGGGAAGTTGGCGTAACTGTCGGCCAGACCGGCCGCGGCGAAGGTGCCGGCTTCGGTCCAGAACGGGAACTGCCGGCCCGCCGGCGCCTCCACGCGCACGGCGAGCAGCGCGCCGTCGGGCTGCAGCACCGCCACGTCGTCGCGATCGAGGCCGAGCCGGAGGCCGCCGGCCGGGGGCGGTGCGCGGAAGCGGGCGCGCAGCTCCAGCCCCAGCGTCGCGCCCGGCGCGATCTCGATCGGCTGCGGCGGGACCAGCAGGGCCAGCGCCGCGTCGGCCGCGACGGTGTCGGCGACGGCCCAGACTTCGTCGCCGGCCAGCGCGATCACCGCGCGCAGCGCCGCTCCGGCCGGCAGCGCCGCGAGATCGGGCGCGGCCGCGCGCAGCGCCACCGCTGTCACCACGATGCTGCCCGATCCGGCGGTGGCGGGGTTCGTCAGCGTCAGCCGGCCGACCGCGCACTCGGCGCCGTCGGTCGGCAGGACCGGAGGCAGCGCCGGGGCGAAGTCCGCCACGAGCAGGTCGGCGGGCGGCTGCAATACCGTCAGCCCGGACGAGAGCGGCAGTTCCGCTCCCGGCGCGGCTGCCAGCGCGACCGCGGCGCCGAGGTTGGCGTCGCGGGCGTCGAGCCCCTCCGCTTCGACCAGCAGTTCGAACGCTCCGGCCGGCGCCCCCGCTGCGAAGTCGACCACGACGTCGAGTCCCACCAGTTCGCCGGCGAAAAGCCGCAGTCCGCCCAGCGGCACGCTGACGGCGTCGCCCCGCGGGCTCTCCTGCGTCGCCAGCACAGCCCCATCGCGTCGCACGACGACCCGGTCCAGGTAGCGGGCGGGGTCGAGGCGCGCGCGGGTCTGATCGCGGCAGACCAGGCGCACGGTGTCGCAGACGATGGCTGCGGTGCCGATCGCGCCCGGGTGGCGCAGGGCGAGCGCCAGCGCCGTCACGCCGCGGGCCCCGACGGTCAGAGCGGACGGCAGGCGGGGCGAGCCGGCGGCCTGCAGTTGCGTGGCCGCCGCCTCCACCCGCAGGATCGGGCCGGCGAGCGGGTCGGTGGCGAAGGTCACCGCAACGGCGGCGCCGGTCCCCTCGTCGCGCGCCCGGCAGCGGGCGGGGGAGGCGAGACGCAGGCTCAGCGCGCCGACCGGCGCGGCGGCGGCCAGGTCGGCCGTCACGATCAGGTCGACCGGCGCCTCGGCCGGCACCGCCAGGTTGGGCACGATGACGAGCGACAGCACGGTGTCGGCGCCCGGCGCGACCGGCCGGACGGCGAGCGCGATCCCGTCGCGGCGCAGGGCGAGAGCGCTCAGCCAGGCGCCCGGATCGGGCACCGCGGCGCCCAGCGTGTCGCAGAGGGTGAAGGCGAGCGTGTCGACGAGGACGTCGCTCGTAAGATCGGGCAGGCCCGGGTTCGCCAGCCGCAGCGCCAGCAGCGCCACGCCGGTCTGCCCGGGGCCGGCCAGCGGCTCGGGCAGCGGCAGCGCGGCGAGTTCCAGGCCGCTCGCGTCGGCGGTCACCTCGCCCAGGCCCGACAGGACCGGGTAGCTTCCCTCCGCCAGCACGATCGCCACGGCGGCGCCAGCGACGTCGTCGAAGGCGGTCAGGCCGCCGGTGTCGGTCAGCGCGAGGCGGAACCGGGGCACGGTGGTCGTGGCGGCGATGTCGAGCCGGATGCCGAGCGTGACCGGCTCGTTCACGGTGATCAGCACCGGACTCGTCAACGCCAGATCCAGCGCGGCGCCGGAGTCGGCGAGCCGGGTCAGGTCGATGTAGGTATGCGTCCCCTCGTTCACGACCACTCGCGACAGCAGTGCGGCCGGCACGATGCCGGCGCCCGATTCGTCTTCGAGCCGCAGGCGCAGGCGGTCGAGTCGGACCGCCGCGCCATCGACCATGCCCGGGTTGATGAGCGTCAGGCTGAGCGGCACGACGCCGGTCTGCCCGCGGCTCACCTTGAACGGGCGGTTGGGCACCGGGAAGAGCTCCAGGTCGTCGGCCGGCTGGAACACGCGGTGCGGGTTGGTCGTGGCGGTGAGGGAGCGGCGCGGCAGGCCGTCGCCGGCGCTCGTGCCCTGGGCCAGGGCCGAGAGGGTCAGCGTCCCGACCGCCGTGGCCCGACAGGTCCAGGCCAGCGTGTCGACGTCGCCCGACGCGAGATCGCGCGGGACGGGCAGGCTCCCCTCGAGCGTGAGCTGGCCGGCGCCGTCGATCGCCAGGCCGGTGACCGCGATGCCGGTCACGGTCTCGGCGCCGACGTTGCGCACGATCAGGCGCGCGGCGACGAGCTGGCCAAGCGTGCTGGCCGGAGCGCCTACCTCGAGCGTGGCGAGCAGGGGGGCCGTGCTGAGCAGGAGCTGCGACGGCGCCGCGACCGCGGCGTCACGGGGTCCGTCGTTGCCCGAGCTGACGGTCACGCCGTCGCGCGGCACCGCCAGCCGCACCGTGGCGGAATCGGTCGGCGCGGACGACGCGGTCACGACCGCGAACAGCCGCAGGCCGCCGGCGGGAATCGGCTCGGTGAGCAGCGGGCTGCGCCAGGCGCCGTCGAGGAAGATCAGCGGCGTCAGTTCGACGTCGTCGCCGCCGAAGCGTCCGTCGCCGCCATCGCGCAGGAGCCGGACCCCGGCCAGGTCGGTCGGCGTTGCGGTGCCGCGATTCTCGAGCGTCAGGCCCAGCAGTCCGTCGGGTGCATAGCCGTTGGCCGGCACGGTCAGGTCGAGCGCGACGAACGGCCCGTCGTCCGGTCCGAGCGTCAGCGCCGGCGCGGGCCCGGTCGCCAGCTGCGCCGCCACCATGCCGTCGACGACGGCCCGGCCTCCGATGTCGAGCGGCCAGGCGGCCGCCACCTCCACCGCCGGCGTCACTGCGACCGCGTCCGGACCGGTCACCACGATCCCGAGGGCGTCGCCGTCGGCGGCCGTCAGGCTGATGTCCGCGGTCACGAACAGGGTGACGCTTTCCCCCGCCGGAACGTCCACCTCCAGGTCGGCGAACGACGCCGAGCCGTCGCTGAACCAGGTCTCTCCGGCCGGCGGGTCGGTGGCGGGATCGTCGAGCGCGCCGTCCCGGTCGCCGTCGAAGCGCAGCTGCAGGCGGGGGAGGGAGGCGTCGAACTGCGCGGCGGTGCCGCCGTTGGGGCCGGCGCTGGCGTTGGCCAGGGCCAGGCGGGTCAGTCGGTGCGTCACCGTGTCGGGGTTGACCACCGCGAACCGCAGCAGAGGCGCGTCCGCCGCGCCGGGCGGGACCGTCGTGTCTGCGAGCGGTTCCGCGACCAGCAGGATGCGGTCGGTGCGCGTGAGGACGAGCGCGTCGGTGGCCGCCACGTTCCGGTCGAGCGGACCGTCGTTCGCGCTCTCCATGCCGATCCCCGATTCGGGCGGGCCGGGGATCGCGAAGCGGACGGTGCGTCCCTCCGTGGCGTCCGGCGCGACATCGGCCGTCACGAACAGGCGCGTTCCGCCCGGCGGCACGTCGAGCGCCAGTGCGGTCAGCTCCCAGCGCTCTCCGGTGAAGGCGAACACGCCGAGCCGGGTGTCGGTCGCCGCAAGGAACCGGCCGTCGCCGTCATCGACCCAGGCCTCGACGCGGCTCAGGTCGGTCGGCAGGGCGCTGCCGAGGTTCACCACGTCGAGGCGCCGCAGCCGGTCCGGCGCGTAGCCGTTGGCCGGGAGGGTGACGTCGAGCACCGGCGCGCGCGTCGCGCCCAGCGGCAGTGTCGCCGCGGTCGGCGGGTGGATGGCGATCTGCGCGGCGACGCAGCCATCGACGACCAGCGGCGCGGCGGTGAGCGGCCAGGCGCCGCTGGTGGCGATCGTCGGTGTGAACTGCAGGTCGGCGGACGCCGCCAGGCCGGCGGCGAGCCGGTCGCCGTCGCGCGTGGCCAGCGCCACCGTGCCGGCGATCACCAGGCGCAGCGTGTCGCCCGGCGCCAGCGCGAGCGCCAGATCTGCGAACCGGGCGCGACCGGCGCTGAACGACGCGCTGACCGGCAGGCCGGTGGCGCGTGCGAGGACCGGCGTCAGGATGCCGTCCGTCTCCACGGCGAGCCGCAACTCCCGCCACGCGCCGTCGAGCTCAGTCGTGGTGCCCGGCCCCTCGCCGAGGTTGACCACGGCGAGCGCGGTCAGTGTCTCGGGCAGCGCCGCGGCGTTGCGCAGCGTCAGGGTGAGCAGGTCGGCGACGGCCTCGTCCGCGTGCGCGATCCGCCCCGCGCGCGCCGCCGCGGTCGCCTGCACCGCGCCGGCGGCCACGGTGACGGCCGCCGCCGCGCTCTCCTGGCCCGGCGACGGATCCGGCTCGGTCACCGCGGTCACGCCGGCGGCGCTGGCAAGGGTCAGGCCGGCCGTGCCGGCGGCGACCCGCGTCGTCAGCGTGAGCGAATCGGTTGCGCCCGGCGCCAGCACCGGCAGGTTCCAGATGCCGGTCAGCGGCTGCCAGGCGCCCGCGCTCGCGAGCGCGTCGACCGGCGTCAGCCCGGCCGCCAGCGTGTCGGTGACGGTCACCGCGTGCGCCGTGTCGGGGCCGGCGTTGTGCAGCCGCACGACGAAGGGGCAGAGACCGCCGGCCAGCGGGACCGGCTCCACCGCGCGCTGGCTCAGGCGCAGGTCCGCCCCAGGCACGCGCACCCGCACGCTGTCGGCGTTGTCGCCGGGTCGGGGGTCGGAAAGGGTGTTGACGGTGGCCGCCGTCGGCCAGACGGTCGCGTCCGCCGCGTCCGGGGCGACAGTCGTCGTGAACAACAGCGTGTCGGCGGTCCCGGGCGCCAGCCACGCCAGCGACCAGCTCTGCGTCGCCGCGGACCAGGTGCCGGCCGTGGCCGTGGCGGCTCCGGGCACGAGCGCGTCGGGGATCCCCAGCGCGACGGTGATCGATCGCGCCGTGTCCGGTCCCGCGTTCGTGAGCACGGATCTCAGGGTCACCGCTGCGCCCGGGAGGGCCGTGGTGGGCGTGGCGGTCAGCGCGACCGCCAGGTCGGCGTTGGCGACGGCAAGCGTGGCGGTCGCCGCGTCATTGCCGGGGGCGGGGTCGGCCTCGACCGCGGCGACGATGTCGGCGCGCTGGAGCAGGACTTCGCCGACCGTCCCGGCAGCGACCGTCAGACGCAGCCTCAGCGTTTCGGCGGCCGCCGGCGCGAGCGTCGTCAGGGACCAGACGGCGGCGGCGGGGAGGTAGACGCCCGCGCCGTCCGCGAATTCCAGCAGCGACAGACCGACCAGGGGAGCTACGGCGATCGTGACGGCGTGCGCGGAGTCGGGCCCGGCGTTGGCGAGGTGGAGCGCCAGCACGACCGTGTCGCCCTCGGCGGCCTGCGGCCGGTCGAAGGCGGCCGCGAGGGCGAGGTCCGCGGCGGCGCCGACCACCAGGTGCCGCGTGGCGCTGTTGTCGGAGAGGTCGGTGTCTGTCTGGTCGAGGGCCACGATCGCGGCGGTGGCGGTCAGCGTGTCGTGACCGGTGGCGATCCACGCGCCCCGGCGCAGCAGGGCGGTCGCGCCGGCCGGCAGCGCCCCGACCGTCCAGATCCCGGAGTCGTCGTCGAAAGCACCGACGGTCGGGGCCGCGGTCCCGACGGTCAGGCCGGCCGGCAGGGCGAACGCGATCGCCAATCCGCCGGCGTCGCTGGGGCCGTCGTTGCGCGCCGTGACGGTGAAGGTGACGCTGTCCCCGTAGACGGCGGCGGGCGGCGACACTTCGAGGCCGAGCGCCAGGTCGGCGCCGGTGACGATCAGGGCGGCGGCGGCCCGATCGTTGCCGGGGTACGGGTCGGGCAGGTCGCGCGCCATGATGGCGGCGCGGTTGATGAGCGTCGTGCCGGCCGTGCCGGCCAGGACGGTTGCCGTCACCTGCAGCGTCTCGGCCGCGCCCGCCGCGAGCGCGCCGACGTCCCACCGCCCCGTTTCCGGGTCCCACGGCGTGCCGCCGCTCGCCTCCCACACCGACAACTCGAGTCCGGCGGGCAGCGTGTCGGCCAGCGCGAGCCCGTCGACCGGCAGCATTCCCGTGTTCGCCACCCGCACGGTGAAGCGGACGCTGTCGCCCGGATCGGCCTGCGCCGGCTCGACCCACTTGCCGACCTCGAGATCGGTGCCGTTGACGGCCACCGTCGCCACGGCCCGGTCGTTCGTCGAGTCGGGATCGGCCGGCGAGGAGCCGACGCAAACGGCGTTGTTCACGATCACCGAGCCGGCCGTGCCGGGGCCGACGACGGCCCGCACGTTCAGCCACGCCTCCGCGCCCGCCGGCAGCGCGCCGCACAGCCACGCGCCGGTGGCCGGCGTGTAGCCGCCCTGGCTCGCGGTCGCCGTCACGAAGGAGAGGCCGGCCGGCAGCAGGTCCGCGATTTCGCAGTCGTCCGCGGTGGAAGGGCCGCCGTTGAGCACCCGCACCGTGAACGTCACCGTGTCCGCTTCGGACGGCGAGGGGCTGTCCACCGTCTTGGACACGCTCAGATCGGCCCCCGCCACGGCCACGTCGGCGGCGGCGGTGTCGTTGGCCGCGTTGCCGTCGGGCTGCTCGAGCGCCAGCAGACGGGCCACGTTGTGCAGCGTGTCGCCGGCCGCCGCCACGAGCGGCGTGACCGCGAGGTTCAGCAGCGCCGAGCCCCAACTCGCCAGGCTGCCCACGTTCCACTGCCCGGAGAGCGGATCGAAGCTCCCCTGGGACGCCACCACGCCCGTCAGTTCCAGGCCGGGCGGAAGCAGGTCGCTCACGATGACGCCGGTTGCGGGCGCGGTGCCGAGGTTTTCCGCCTGCACCATGTAGGTCAGCCCGACCCCGGCCACCGCCTGAGTGACGCTGGCTGTCTTGCGGACGGCGATATCGACGCCGGTGTCGGGGGCGAGGGCGACGTAGTAGTAGTAGTCGAACGTATGGTTGACCTCGTCGCGGGGGCCCACCGTGAAGCCGTCCGGAAGCAACGCCACGATGCCCCCGGCGACCGGAGCGCCCGGCGGGACCGGAATAGAGAGCGGATCATTCGTCAGGCTGGCCCAGCGCTGCAGCGGCGCCCAGCCGCTCCAGCCCTTCACCATGACCCACACCGGCGGGCACGGGAGGCCCCCGATCGTCTGCGAGGCGCCGCCGTTGCCCCAGTAGCCGCCCTGGGCCAGGTTGGGCGAGGCGGCGTTCCAGGCGATCCAGTGATAGGTTTCGCCGGCGGCGTTGACGTCCTCGTCGCTGCCGACCTGGAAGCCGTTGGCAAGCAGGTTCTCGATCCGGTCGCCTGCGGTCCCTGAGTCGTTGAAGGGGAGGCTGGCGTTGCCGGTCAGGTAGGCCATCCGCTGCCAGGCGCGATGCGCCGCCGCCGGCAGGATCACCACGTAGCCGGGCGTGAAGCCGAGGCCGGTGATCTCCCGGTTGTCGTGCCCGTCGCCGGAGTAGGAGCCTGCGGCCACGTTGCCCGGCTCCGCCTGCACGGCGAGCCACTCGTACCGCACCCCGGCGGCGTTGACGTCGGGGGCATTGCCGACGTCGAAGCCGTCCTCCGCGAAGCTCCGGATCAGATTGGCCTGAAGGGCGACCGCGTCGCCCAGATTCTTCGCGGTGTTGACCTGCATCGTGGCGGTCCGGGCGACCGTGGGGTAGAGCGGTTCGTGCGAGCGGACCAGCACGAAGGACGGCTGGAACCCGACGCCCGACACGGTGAGGCTGCCCCCGCCGTTGCCCACGTACGACCCGGTGGCCGTCTGGGCAGGCGCGAGCGCCGCCGACAGCAACAGCAGACAGGCGAAGCCCGCCGCCGCGCACCGCCTCCAGGGCGTCATGGTCGTGCGCCGATCAAGAATGATTCCCCCGCTGGCCACTGCCTGGGCCATTGCCGTTGCCGGACCCGGGACCGGGATGCCGATCGTTTCTGATCGGCAGCCTGCGCGGGTGGGTTGAGACTGGAATGCGAAGCCAGGAAGCCGTTTCCGGCCCCCGCCGGCCGACAGGCCCGCGCCCTGATTCCCTCACGAGCGCGCATTTTCGGCGGCGTCCGGTCGCAAGAATCCGGCTGCATCCCGGCGCAATCGTATCTATCATGTCAGGAAGCGCCCGGGGGGGGCGGCGCGGTTCGCCGGACTCCTTAAATGCCGGGGATCGTCATCGCCGGGACTGTGTCACTGCCCAGAATCCGGAGTTTCGCCATGAACCAACGCCAGTTGCCTACGCTGATCGCCTGGGGATTGCTCACCTGCCTGGCGGCGACCGCGGCCGCGCAGGTGGTCTATGCGCCGACGCCCGGCAACGATCGCCGGCCGGGGTTCGCGCTCGACGGCGTTCATCTCGAAGGCGGCATCGTGCGGCCTTTGCGCGCCGAGGATGAGCCGATCATCGGGGGCGCCGTGCACCTGGGGACGGTGCTGGCGAGGTGGCTCGACCTGACGGTGGGCGCGCGTCGCTGGAGCAGCGACCTCGATGTGGACCGGTACGACCTGGCCGGAACCGGCAGGCTCAGGGATTTCCAGATCTACACCGGTCTCGAGTACGGGATGCCGGGCACGCTGCTGGGGGTGCGTCCTTACGCCGGTGCCGGTGTCGCGGCGCATTTCCTGGGCGCTGACATCCCTGAGAACCTTCCGCTCGAAGACTCACTCGACGGCTTCCGGTCGGGCGCCTGGACCGGCTTCGGAGTGATGACGGCCCAGGACGGCTTCGGTTTGCGCGTGCAGGCGCGCCGTGACTTCGTCGACAACGCGTCCGCGTGGAGCTACACGATGGGGCTCGGCTGGTGGCCGCACCGGCACGCCACCAACGGCTACCGGCTGCGGGCTCCGCGCGCCGCTTACGTGGCGGTGGCGCCGACGGCCGTCGCCGCGCCGGCCGCGGAGGCGCCGGCGCCGTCCGCGCCCGTACCTGTGCCCGCTCCTTCGACCGGCGCCCTGGAGCAGTTGGCCGCGACCACGCGCACTCTGCAGGCGCGCGTCGACAGCCTCGAGCGGGCGTTGCGGGCGCGGCCGGTCGCGCCGGCTCCCGCCCCGGCGCCGCAGGCAGCGCCGGCGTTCGTTTCGCCGTTGCCACCGGCCGCGGCCCCCGATCCGCGCGCGGCCTTCGCGCGGGAGCTCGCGCGCGTGGCGGAAGGCTCGGGCGCGCCCGCAGCGCTGCGCCGCGAGACCGACCAGTTCGTGCTCTCGCTCGGCGGGTCGCTTACCTTCGCCACCGGCAGCGAGACGTTGGGCCTCGCGACCAGGGAGACGTTGCGGCGGGTGGCCGCCCTCCTGCTGCAGAATCCGCAGGGGCGCGCGGTCATCGAGGGACACACCGACAGCATCGGCGACGCGGAACGCAACCGGCAACTCAGCCTCGCGCGCGCCACGGCCGTGTCCGAAGAATTGCGGCGCCTCGGGGTGCCCGCGTCACGCCTGGAGGTCGAGGGCTACGGGGAGTCGCGGCCGGTCGGCGACAATGGCACGAAAGAGGGACGCACGCTCAACCGGCGCGTCGATCTGCGGTTTCGGGTGGAGGAGTCCCCGCGATGAGGGGCGACCGCAACGCATCCCGCCAGGAGGGGACCATGCAGAGGACATTGTGCAGGTATGTCGCCACCGTGGCTATCGCGCTGGCGTTCGTGGCGGGCGCGGGCGCCGTCACCGCAGGGGAGGAGGCGGGCACCGGCCTGGTGCGGGTCGATCAGGCCTACAGCCTCGACATCGGCCGCCCGCTCTTCTCGGTGTACTCCGGCTACTTCAGCCGCGACTTCACCGGCGGCAGCGACCGGTTCTTCACCCTCACGCCCGGCGTGACCCTTGGCCTGGGCGCCGGCTTCGAGGGGGGGGCATCGCTCGCCCTGGAAGGGCTGTCCAGCCGGCTGGACAGCGAGTCCTTCGACCGCCGCTTCGATGTGCGCCGGCGCGATCTCTCCACGCGTTTGCGCTGGACGGCCCCGCTCGGCACAACGCGCCTGCGCTCCGGCGTGGAGGGGCTGCTTGACCTGCCGCTTGGCGACCAGATCCGCGCGGGGGGCACCGAGGACCCCAGCCAGCCGCTCGACGCGGGGTTGATGGGCCTGCTCTCGACGAACGTCGGCTGGTTCAGTTTCCCGATCCGGATCCACGCCAACGCCGGCTACTGGTGGAGCCGGGATGACGGCGCGTTCTACGACCGCAGCCATCCGGTCGCGCTGCCGATCAGCGGCGCCGGGGTGACCGGCAACAATCTGGCCCTGGCCGGGCTGGCCATCGAAACCGGCCTGCGCCGTGTCTCGCTGTTCGCCGAGCTGGTCACCGAGCAGTTCGTCGAGGCCCGCAGCGCGGTGCACGGCAAGGAGAATCTCTGGCTGCTGACGCCGGGGTTGCGCACCAAGCTGACCCCCTCGATCGAGTTCACGGCCGCCATCTCCTTCAACCTGTCGGCCGACGATCCGGCCACGGCGTTCAATCCCGATGACGTGTACCCCGACTACGAACTGCGCGCGGGGCTGACGCTGGGCGACATCCTCGCCCGCGAGCGCTCCGAGGCGCGGCAGCTGCCGCGGGCGGTTGCCGTGGCGTACGAGGCGCCGCGGTGCGAACAGCCCGCGCCGGCCGTCCCCGTGATCGAGACGGCCGCGCGCCCCGCGCCGCCGCCCGGCCCGCCCGTGGTCGCGACCCCTGAGCGGCTGAGCGCGATCGAAGACCGCCTCGACCGGATCGAACTGCAGAATCGGCTCGAGTCGATCGAGAGCCGGCTGTACCGGCTCGAGACGCCGGTAGCGCCCGCGCCGGCTCCCGCCATCGTCGCTCCGGCCGCCCCGGCCGGGGCTGCGGCGGTGATTCCGGCACCTGCGCTCGAGCCGACGCCGGTTGCTGCGCCGCTCCTGGCCCCGATCGTCCAGGCCGTGGCAGCGCCGGACACGCTCGCGCCGGCCCGGCCCGATACCCTGCCCACGACCACGGCCCCGGTCGCCGCCGCAGCGGCCCCTGCCGGCACCGGGCTGGCCGCTCCCGCCATGCCTCCGGTTCCCGCGCTGGCAAGCAGTGGCGCGGTTCCTTTGCCGGCCGCGACCGGCCCCTCCCTGCGCGAGCAGGAACTGGCGGGCGGCGAAGGCCCTCCAGGCGCCGGTCGATGCGATGCCCCCGGTGCCGGCCCCGGCCCCGGCCGCGGCGCCGGCCGCCGAAGCGAACGAGGCGCTGGCCCGGCAGATCGATGAATTGCGGCTCCGGATGGATGCCCTGGCCGCGCTCGATGCGAGCCGTGGGTCGGATCGGCTGGCCGTGATCCAGCCCGGTGGCGCCACGCCGACGGAGATCCGCCTGCCGGTCGTCGTGCCGTCCACAGTGCCTGCGCCCGCGCCCACGCGGTCCGCTCCGGCCTCCTCGCCGCCGCCGCCGACTACGCCGACTCCGGCGCCGACGCTGGCATTGACGCCGGCTCCGGTCGCCGTGGCCTCGGACGCCGGGGTCATGGCTCAGCCGCGGCCGGAGTCGCCTCCGCCACCGCCGTTTCGGCTCGCGGTGGGGGGAAGCCTGACGCTGCCGGGGTGGTCGCAGACCGGCGACAACCTCGGCGCCGGTTCCGCCGTTCGCGCCGAGCTCGACGCTCTCGCGGCCGGCCTCGTCGCGCATCGCGATGTGCGGCTCGTCCTGCTTGTGCACGGCTCCGGAACCGACCGTGAGGCGGCGCTCGCGCGCACCGAGAGCGAGTCACACGATCTGCGCTCCTACCTGGTCAGCGCCGGTGCCGACTCGGCCCAGGTACAGCCGCTCGGGATGGGATTGACGGAGCCCCTGGTCCCGGTCGACGCCCCCGACGCGGGGCGCAACGCCAGGGTCGAGGTCTCCAGGGTCCGCTGACTCGCGGCCGCGCCGTACATTCTTCACGATTTCGCGCAGCAGGCGGGTGCGGTGCCCGAAGGGGCCGCCGTAGGCGTCGGTGCGCCGGGGTGTGAACTTTTCGGCGCGTCCGGAGGGTCGTGCGATTTCGATGGGAGCCGGGATCCCCCTCACCGCTTCGGGAGGCTGACGCCCCTTGTCCGATCCCGTGTCGTCGCGCGTGACGCCGAATTCCGTGGCCGACCGGCCGCGGCCGTGGCGGCGGCTCGTGCGTCGCCTGCCGCTGACGTTCACGCTGGTCGTCGGCATCCTGGTCGTCAACGGGCTCGGTGGCTGGCTCGCCCGGCCGCTGCCGCGGCTGGAGCTCGAGCGCTGGGGGCTCGGCTTCGCGGACATCGTGGCCGGACACCTCGGACGTCTGCTGACCACGCCGTTCCTGGTGCTGCGGCCGGCGATGGCGGTCTCGACGGTCGCGATCATCCTGCTCTTCGTCGGCACCTGCGAACTGCTCCTGCGCACGCGGCGGGCGGCCGTGGTCTTCGCGGCCGGCCATGTGACCGCCTATCTGGGCGCGTACGGGCTGCTCGCGCTGCTGGCGCGGCTCGGTGTCGGCGAGGCGGCGGCGCTGCTGGTCCAGCGCGATGTCGGCGCCTCCAACGGGGCGTTCGCGGCGGCCGGCGCGGCGCTGGTGTGGCTGCCGGCGGGGGTGCGGCGCCCGGTGGTCTCGCTGCTCGTGCTCTATCTCGTCGGCGCGTTGCTGCTCTCGCACCGGATCTGGGATCTGAGCCATGCGCTCGCCTTCGCGACCGGCCTGGGCCTGGGCGTCTGGCTGCTGCGACGCGAGGGACGCGCGTTCGACGGGCTGATCGTCCGCCCGGTGATCACGCGACGCCAGCGGCCGCAGATCCTGGCGGCGCTGGTGGCGACGATGGGGATCGTCGACGTGCTGGCGTCGTTCCTGTTGCCGCATCACGCGGGGTTCGCGCGGCTGGTCGACTGGCTGCCGCTGGGCGGTCCGCACCTGCCGCGGCATCTGCTGGTGCTGGGCGGGTTGTCGCTGACGATCGTCGCCGGCGGCCTGGGACGCGCCCAGCGCACCGCCTGGTGGATCGCGTTCGTGGCCCTGCTGCTCTCCTTCCTGCTGCACCTGCAGCTGGAGGTCAGCGCCGTAGGCGCGTTGCTGGCCGTCGGTCTGATCGTGATGCTGGTCGCGTGGAAGGATGATCTGCGCGCGCCGACGTGCCGGCCGGCGCTGCGCGATGCGGGACGCTGGCTGCGCAATCTCGCGCTCGGTCTGCCGGCGGCCGGCGTCGCCGGAGTGTTCGTGCTGCGGTCGCAGTTCGCGCCGCTGCCGGCCTGGCGGCTCGTGGCGGGCGACCTGGCGCGGCGACTGCTGTTCCAGCCGCCGCAGCGCCTGGTCGCGCACGAGCATCCGGCGGCGTGGTTGCTGGCGGCCCTGCCGCTGGTCTGGTGGGGCGGCCTGCTCGTCTGCCTCGTCCAGCTGCTGCGCGGCGTGCGCCCGCGGGCCGCCTCCCCGGACGAACGGGAACGGGCGCGCGGCATCATGCTGGCGCACGGCGGCACCGGCACGGCGTTCATGACCCTCTGGCCCGGCAACGCGCTGTTCTTCGCGCCGGGCGACGAAGCCTACGTCGCCTATCGCGTCCATGCCCAGGTGGCGGTCGCGCTTGGCGATCCGGTCGGTCCCGCGGCGGCGGCGGCCGGCGCCGTGGCCGCCTTCGACGCGCACTGCGCCGCCATGGGCTGGACGCCGGTGTTCTTCGCCGTCGGCGACCGGCTGCCGGGCGTCTACGCCGCCGCCGGCCTGCAGCGGCTGAGAATCGGCGAGGAGGCGGTGCTGCCGCTGGCCGGGCTCGAGTTCAAGGGGCGCGACTGGCAGAACATGCGCACGGCGCTGAACCGGGCGCAGCGGGAGGGGTTGGCGTTCCACCTCTACGAGGGGGGGACGGTGCCGGCGGCGATCGAAGCGCAGCTGTTCGCCATCAGCGCCGAGTGGCAGCAGGGCAAGGGACTGCCGCCGCTCGGCTTCACGCTCGGCACGACCGAAGACGTGCGCGACCCGGCCGTCGACGTCGCCGTGGCGGTCGCCGCGGACGGCCGCGTGCAGGCGTTCGCCGACTGGCTGCCGGTGCCGGCGACCGGTGGCTGGGTCATCGACCTGATGCGTCGCCGCGCCGACGCGATGAGCGGCATCATGGAGTACCTGATCGGGATGTCGCTGCTGGCGTTCCAGCAACGCGGCGACAGCTTCGCCAGCCTGGCGACCGCGCCGCTGGCCGATCTGGACCGCGAGGCGGAGGCGTCGCTGCCGGGGGTCGTGATGAAGGCGCTGTTCGAGAACTTCGAGACCTTCTACGACTTCCGTTCGCTGTTCGATTTCAAGGATCGTTTCAAGCCGCGCTGGGAGCCGGTCTATCTCGCCTACCGCGATTCCGCCACGCTGCCGGCCGCCGCCATGGCGGTGTTGCGCGCCCACCTGCCGGAACTCGATGCGACCGGCGTGGCCCGCCTGCTCGGCGGATCGCTGGCCGACCGCCTGCCGCTGCTGCGGACCGCGCAGTCGGACTGAACGGCGTGTCGGCACCGGTCCGCGCGCCGGTCAGACCAGCGTGATTCCCTCCAGTTCGAGCAGCCGCGCCTTGATCGACAGGCCGCCGGCGTAGCCGGTCAGCGAGCCGTCAGCGCCGACGATGCGGTGGCACGGGATGACGATCGGCAGCGGGTTGGCGCCGTTGGCGGCGCCGACCGCGCGCACGGCGCGGGGGCGGCCGATGCGGCGGGCGATCTCGCCGTAGGAGGCGGTGGCGCCCCAGGGCACCCCGAGCAGCGCCTCCCAGACCGCGCGGCGAAACGGCGTGCCGTGCGGGGCGAGCGGCAGGTCGAAGACCCGCAGACGGCTGGCGAAGTAGGCGGCCAGTTGCTTCGCCGCCTCGCGCAGGACCGGGTCGTCGGGGCGTCCGGCGGCGGCGCGGCCGCGGGCGTGGAAATCGATCGCGGTGAGCGCGGCCCCGTCGCCCGTCAGGCGCAGGGGGCCGAGCGGGCTGGGCACCACGCAGGCGGGCAGGTCGACGGGGCGGGGATCGCTCGCGCTGGACACGGTTGCCTCCTCGTCGCGGCCGTCGGCGGCCGCCGGTCTGATCTCCTGTGTGCAGCCGGCTGCACACGATTCCTTAAGTGCGACGACTCCTCAGCCGGCCGACTGCCAGAGGTGCAGGGTGGCGTAGGCGCGCCAGGGGCGCCAGGCCTCGGCGCGGGCCTGCGCGGCGGCGGCGGTGGCCGGCCGGTCGTCGCCAGCGGCGAGGGCGCGGCGGACGCCGAGGTCGCCGGCGGGGAAGGCGTCGGGGTCGCCGAGGGCGCGCAGCGCCACATACTGCGCGGTCCATGGGCCGATGCCGGGCAGCGACTCGAGGCGGGCGCGCAGGTCGTCCGGGTCGGCGGCGTCGTCGAGATCGAGACGGCCGTCGCGCACCTCGGTCGCCAGCCGGACCAGCGTGGCCGCCCGGGCGCCGGTGAGGCCGAGGCGGGTCAGGTCGGCCTGCGCGAGCGCGGCGGGCGTGGGGAAGAGGCGGGTCGGGCCGCCGGTCGGGGCGTTGGGCAGCGGCTCGCCGAGCGTGGCGGCCAGCCTTCCGGCCAGCGTGCGGGCGGCGGCCACGCTCACCTGCTGGCCGAGCACGGCGCGCACCGCCAGCTCGAAGCGGTTCCAGGCGCCCGGCACGCGCAGCCCGGGACGGGCGCGCACGCGCGGGGCGAGCAGCGGGTCGCGGCGCAGGTCGCGGTCGATGGCGGCGGGGTCGGCGTCGAGGTCGCAGAGGCGGCGCGTCCGCAGGACGAGGTCGGCCAGCGCCGGGGCCAGCGCCACCGGCGCGCGCAGTTCGAGGTGCGCCGCGCGAGCGGCCGGCCGGATCGCGATCACGCCGGCCGCAGCCCCGGCCCGCACGGCGCGGCGGTAGGTCGTAGCATCGACGCTCTCCACGCCGGGGATGGCCCGCTCGCGCAGGAAGGCGAGCAGCGCGGCCCAGGCCAGCGGCGGGCGGTACGGCAGGCACAGCGTCAACACGCCCGTCTCAGCGGCGCCGGACGATCGGCGCAGCGCGGACGGCGGCGCGCCGAATGTGGCGCGCAGGGCCGCGTTGAAGCGGCGCACACTGCCGTATCCGGAAGCCAGCGCGATCCTGGTGAGCGGCAGGTCGGTCTGATCGACGAGCAGACGCGCGAAGTGCGCGCGGCGGGTCTGCGCAACGGCCAGCGGCGAGGCGCCGAGGTGGTCGGCGAACAGACGGCGCAGGTGGCGGTCGCCGATGCCGAGGCGCGCCGCCAGCGTGGCGACGTCCGCGCCGCGGCCGTCGAGCGCTCCGGCGTCGATCAGCCGCAGGGCCCGGCGCACGGTCACCGGGGCGCCGATCCAGGCGGGGCTGCCGGGCGCGGTTTCCGGGCGGCAACGGCGGCAGGGGCGGAAGCCGGCCTCCTCGGCGGCGGCGGCGCAGGAATAGAAGCTGACGTTGCCACGCCCGGGCGTCCGCGCCGGACAGACCGGGCGGCAGTAGATGCCGGTCGTCGTGACGGCGGTGAAGAACCGGCCGTCGAAGCGGGCGTCGCGGCTGGCGACGGCGCGGTAGCAGATGTCGGGGTCGAGCGTCATGCGCGTATCATACGCGAGACGCGCCCGGGCGGCTGGCCGTTTTCGGCTGTGGCGGCGGGGTCAGGCGAGCGGCAGCGGCTTGCAGAGCAGGTGGCGGTCGTTGGCGGCGCGGCCGCACTTGCGGCAGACATGCGTGGCGCCGAGCACCGCCTCCGCCATGATCGTGGCGTCTGCGAAGGTCTCGACGTCCCATTTGCAGACCGGGTGGCGCGTCGCCGCCCCGGCCGGCGCGTCCGCAGCGGCCTTTCGGCCCGCCTTCCGCGCCTTGTCCCGCTTGTCCTTCTTCTTGCCCATCGTCGCCTCCAGCTGCCCGGGTCCCGGTTCGGCGCCGGGGTCGGTGGGTCAGATGTTAGCAACGATTGTTCCGGACCGCCGCCCGGACCGGTATCGGCTACTTCCGCTTGAGCACCGCGCGCCAGCCGCCGGCAGCCGACGCCAAGGGGCGGTTCAGCTTGAGGACGCCGCCCAGCATTTCGGTCGTGTAGAACGCGTCGGGGGCGGTCTGCTTGACGATCCGCAGGATCCGCGCGAGCTCCCGCCGGCGGCAGACGATGTAGACCATCGTGACCGGCCCGTGCAGCCCCTCGCCGGGGAAGACCGTCACGCCGAACCCCTCGGCGCGGACGAGCGCCGGCAGGGTGTCGACGCCGTGGGGGCAGATCACCCGCAGCGCGACATCGCCGAAGGCGATTTTCCGCTCCAGCATGATGCCGGCGATGTTGCCGGTGGCGAAGCCGAGCGCGTAGAACAGCCCCAGGATCGGCCGCGCCGCGACCTTGTCGAGGACCGCCGCGATCACGACGAGCCACATCGACACTTCGACGAAGCCGAGGAAGAACGAAACCCAGGTGCGGCCCTGCACGATGGCCAGCGTGCGCAGAGTGCCCAGCGACACATCGCCCACGCGCGCCACGAAGATCAGCGCGCCCAGCGCCAGGGTGGGTCCGTCAAGTCCGCTGGTCATCCGTCCGTCCTACGCCCGGTCGAAGTCGCGGCCCATGTTCGCGATCAGCGCCGTGGCGAACTCGCTCGTCTTCACTTCGCGGGCCCCCTGCATCAGCCGCGCAAAGTCGTAGGTGACGACCTTGTCCCTGACCGTTCGCTGGAAGGCGTCGATGATCAGCTTGCCGGCCTCGTCCCAGCCCATGTACTCGAGCATCATCACGCCGGAGAACAGCAGGCTGCCGGGGTTGACCTTGTCCTGGTCCGCGTACTTGGGGGCGGTGCCGTGCGTGGCTTCGAACAGCGCGGTGCCGTCGCCGATATTGGCGCCCGGAGCGATGCCGATGCCGCCCACCTGGGCCGCCGTCGCATCGCTCATGTAGTCGCCGTTGAGATTGGGCATCGCGAGCACCGAGAACTCGCTCGGCCGCAGCAGCATCAGCTGGAAGGCGATGTCGGCGATGCGGTCCTTGATGACGATCTTACCGGCCGGCTGCTTGCCGCCGTAGACGGAGTACAGTTCGTCCTCGGTTATCGTCACGTCGCCGAACTCCTGCTTCGCCAGCTCGTAGCCCCAGGCGCGGAACGCCCCCTCGGTGTACTTCTGGATGTTGCCCTTGTGCACGAGCGTCACGCTTGGCAGGCCGCGCTCGACCGCATAGCGGATCGCCTTGCGCACCAGCCGCTTCGTGCCGAACTCGCTGATCGGCTTGATGCCGATGCCGGCGTCGTCGCGGATGGTGACGTTGAATTCCTGCTTGAAGAAGGCGCGAATCTTCGCGGCCTGCGCGCTGTCCCAGGCGAACTCGATGCCGGCGTACACGTCTTCGGTGTTCTCGCGGAAGATGCAGATGTCCACCTGGGTGGGGTCGAGCATCGGGCTGGGCACCCCGGCGTAGTGGCGGACCGGCCGGATGCAGGCGTAGAGATCGAGCAGGATGCGCAAAGAGACGTTCAGACTGCGGAAGCCGCCGCCGACCGGCGTCGTGAGCGGTCCCTTGATGGCGACGACATACTCGCGGATCGCCTCGACCGTCTCGTCCGGCAGCGGGTTGCCGGCGTACTTCGCCATCGCCGCTTCGCCGGCGTAGAGGTTCATCCAGGCGATGCGGCGCCGGCCGCGATACGCCTTCTCCACCGCCGCGTCCCAGATGCGCAGACAGGCGCGCGTGATGTCGGGGCCGATGCCGTCGCCCTCGATCACGCCGACGATCGGGTGGTCGGGCACGGTGAGGGTCCCGTTGCGGTAGGTGATCTTCTCGCCCGCGGGCACCACGATCTTGTCGAACGCCATGGGACCGTCTCCTTGCTGATGGCGGGAACCGGCGGCGGCGGGTGCCGTCGCGGGCAGAATATTAACCGATCGCCGGGACAATGGAAAGCAGCGGGTGGGCCGGCGATCGCCGGCGCCGGGCGTGGCGGTCGCGCGTCAGTCGGCCGCGGGGCCAGGGCCGGGCGCCAGCGGCAGGCTGAAGCGGAAACAGGCCCCCTCGCCGGGACGACTTTCGACATCCAGCCGGCTGCCGTGTCCCTCGATGATGCGCGAGACGATGGCCAGGCCGAGACCCGAGCCGTGGGTCTGGCCGCCCCGGCTGGGGTCGGCGGTATAGAAGCGGTCGAAGATGTGCGGCAGATGTTCGGCGGCGATGCCGCGGCCCGTGTCGCTCACTTCGGTGAGCACGCCGTCCGCGGTGGCGCGCAGCGTCAACGTGACGGAGCCGCCCGCGCGATTGAACTTGATCCCGTTCTCGATCAGGTTCTGCAGCACCTGGCCGATGCGCAGCGGGTCGGCGCGCACCGGCGCCAGTTCCGCGGGCAGGTCGCACCGCAGCGCGACGCGCCGCTCGGCGGCGATGGTCTCGCTGCGCGCGATAACCTCGTGGCACAGTTCCGGAAGCGAGAAGTCCTCGACGCGGAACTCCGCCTGCCCGGCGTCGAGGCGCGACAGCTCCAGCATCCGTCCGACCAGTCGTTCGAGGATATCCACGTTCGATCGGAGCACCGCCAGATAGCGGTTGCGCTGTTCGGTCGGGAGGGTGTCGCCGCGCAACTCGAGCGTCTCCACATAACCGCGCAGGCTGGCCAGCGGCGTGCGCAGGTCGTGCGAAAGGTTCCCCAGAAGCTGACGCTGGAACTCCTCCGACATGCGCAGTTGTCCGATCAGCGCGGCGAGGTGGTCGGCCATGGCGTTGAAATCGCGGCTCAGCCGTCCCAGCTCGTCAGCGGAGCGGTCCGGCACACGACGCGTGTAGTCCCCCTCGCGGAAGGCCGCCAGCCCCGCGGAAAGCGCCGCGATGCGCCGGCTGATCCAGGCCATCAGGATCACGCCGCTGAGGGCGGAGAACAGCAGGATCACCGCCGCCGCCTGCAGTGCGAGATGGCGTGTCGTGCGCTCGATTTCCCCCTCCTGGATGCTCACCGGGCGAAAACTGCCCACCAGATAGCCGGCGGGCCGGGCAGTGTCGGCATCGCCGGCGGAGCGTATTTTCGCCACGGCGAAGATCCGATTCTCGAAGGCGTCCACGTCATAAGGGTTGGGAAAGGATTCGAAATCCCACTTCTTCAGGCACATCGAGTCGAGGAGCGCCGGGCTGACGCGCAAGAGCACGCGCGAGAGACTGTCGGGGCGCGACGAGGCGACGATGGCGCCGTCGGCATCCAGCAGCGAGATCTCCGCCTGGTAGAGGCGCACCCGGTCGCCGTATCCCACCAGGATGCTGTCGAGGTCGGCGGGGATCGGCAGGTGGACAGGCAGCAGACGCGCCAGGCTGTCGAGTTCGGTCTTGCTGATCCTGTCGTACCAAGTGTCCTGGCCCGGCACCGAGTCGGCCTTGAAGACCGTGTTGTCGATCCAGAAGTAGTAGCCGACGGCGAACAGCGCCATCAGACCCAGGAACAGGGACGAGATACGGAAGTGCAGCGATCGCGTGAAACGGGGCAGGGGCATGGTGCTCCGGTCAGAAATCCTCGCTGAAGCGATAGCCGATACCCCAGACCGTCAGGATCAGCTCCGGCCGGTTGGGGTCCGCCTCGATCTTGCCCCGCAGGCGGTTGATGTGGGAGTTGACCGTGTGCTCGTAGACGTCGGAGTCCTGGTTCCAGACCAGATCGAGCAGCTGGCGTCGCGAGAATGTGCGGCCGGGTCGCGCGGCCAGCGTGTGGAGCAGGTCGTACTCCTTGACCGTCAACTGCACCGGCTGGCCCTTCACCGTGACCTTGCGCATGCCGGGGTCGATGCGCAGGGGGCCCAGTTCGATCAACCTTTCCCGGTCGCCGCCGCCGGCCAGTTCAGCCGCGCGCTCGATGCGCCGCCGCAGCACCTTGATGCGCGCGGTCAGTTCGCGCACGCTGAACGGCTTGGTCATATAGTCATCGCAGCCCAGCTCGAGGCCGAGCACCTTGTCGGCCTCCTCGCCACGTGCCGTCAGCATGAGGACCGGGGTCAGGCCGTCGCGCTCGCGGATGTACCGCAGCACGTCGACCCCCGACAGTCCCGGCAGCATCCAGTCCAGGATGACCAGAGCCCACGGACCGTCCGCGAACGCGACCAGCGCGGTCGGCCCGTCGGTCGCCGCGGTCACCGTGTAGCCTTCGCTCTCGAGGTGCAGACGCACCAGTTCCACGAGATCGCGGTTGTCTTCGATGATCAGGATCCTGCGCAGCGGCCCGTTCACGTGGTGTTCCCTCCGCGGTAAGGCGAGTGCGGCGCCGAGGCTGCGGAACCTCCCAATTATATCACCTATATCATCGTGCGCCGCGGTCGGAACTGCAAAGCCGCGCCACGGGCCGCCGCGACGCTCCGCGCTTCATGAACAGAAAAACCAACTTGCCGTGACGGAATCGTGAAGTATTGGCGCTTCAATCGATTCCGGTCCGGGCCCCCGGCCAAGGGAACGCGTGGTCGGCGTCCGCCGACGTTGTGGACGCCGCGCCCGGACACCACAAGCCTCCGGAACCGGACTGCGCTTTGGTTTCGGAGTTGGGGCTCGGGGTTGCCGGCGGGGGTGACCCCGAGCTTCTTGCTGTCCAGGCATGCCCCCTGCACCTGCCGCCTTGGGAGAAGCGCTGCTCGGCCCGGTCCGAAACGGACCCGGACGATAGCCCGGCGCGCCTCCCAGGGGGGGGATCGCATGCCGATCGGTGGCTCGAAGCCCCTCGGGCAGAGACTGCTCGAGCGTGGCCTGATCACGGAAGCCCAACTGCAGCAGGCCCTTGCGCACCAGCGGCTCACCGGGAAGTACCTCCGCCAGGTGCTTCTCGACGAGCGACTCGTGGACGAGGACGCCTTCCTCAAGTTCTACGAGGAGGACCTCTCCATCCCAGTGGTGGATCTGGCCGACTATGCCATCGACCGGGAAATTCTTGCCCTCGTGCCAGCCGAGGTTTCCCGCCGTTGTCGCGCGCTGCCGCTGTTCCGGGTCGGCCAGACCCTCACGGTGGCGGTCGAGGATCCTTTCGACATGCTCGCCCTCGATGAACTGCGGTCGCTGACCGGCTGCGACATCGAAACGTGCGCCTGTCGTCGGCGCGACCTTGACGGCGCGCTCGCCTCCGCCCACGGCGGCGCCGCCGCGGAGGCCCAGGCGGAGGCGGCGGAAACGCTCGGTCGCGAGCAGGACATCACGGCCTTCGTGCAGGAGGTGCTCGAGGCAGCCTGCGCGCGCGGCTCCAGCGACATCCACTTCGAGGCCGACGAGACGACGCTGCGCGTGCGCGTGCGGATCGACGGCATCCTGCGCGAACTGGCGCGCAAACCGGTGGCCATGCACGGCCCCGCCGTCTCGCGCGTGAAGATCCTCTCCGATCTGGACATCGCCGAGAAACGCCTGCCGCAGGACGGCCGGTTCCAGACCGAACTGCAGGGCCGCCCCTTCGACGTGCGCGTTTCCACCTTCCCCACGATCCACGGCGAATCGGCCGTGCTGCGGCTGCTCGACAAGAAGGGCGGCCTGATTCCGCTCGATGAGATCGGCATGGCGCCGCGGGAGTACCTGTGGCTGCGGCAGGCCATCCGCAAACCGAACGGGATCCTGCTGGTTACCGGCCCCACCGGCAGCGGCAAGACCACCACGCTGTACTCCATTCTCAGCGCGATCGCGAACCCCGAGGTCAACATCGCCACGCTCGAGGATCCCGTGGAGTACCAGCTGCCGCTGGTGCGTCAGTCGCAGGTGAACGAGGACATCGGCTTCACCTTCGCCTCCGGACTGCGCTCGCTCATGCGCCAGGATCCGGACGTGATCCTCGTCGGCGAAATTCGCGACCGCGAGTCGGCCGAAATCGCCATCCGCAGCTCCATGACCGGCCACCTCGTCATGTCCACCCTGCACACGAACGACGCCGTGGGTGCCGTGGCGCGGCTGATGGACATGGAAGTCGATCCGCTGCTGCTGGCCTCATCGCTGCTGGGAGTCATCGGTCAGCGGCTGGTGCGGCGGCTCTGTCCGCAGTGCCGGACCGCGCTGCCCGAACCGGAGACGAATCCGCACTTCGCCCGGCTGCAGAAAGCCTGGGACGA
Organism: uncultured bacterium; assembly: GCA_963732385.1. GTDB lineage: Bacteria > Krumholzibacteriota > Krumholzibacteriia > LZORAL124-64-63 > LZORAL124-64-63 > CAVSZB01. The sequence continues at coordinate 382,075 of CAVSZB010000008.1, forward strand.
GATGCGGCGCGGCGCGCAGGGCGAATCGCCGCACATCTGCCGGCCGCACGGCTGTCAGCACTGCAGCCAGAACGGGTACCGGGGGCGCGCCGCGATCTACGAGACGCTGGCGGTGAGCGACGAGATCGAGGCGGCCATCGGTCGGCGCGCTCCGGCCGCGGAGATCCGCGCGCGCGCGCGCGCCAGCGGCATGACCGATCTCGCCGAAGATGGCTGGCGCAAGGTGTTGCGCGGCGTGACCTCCATCGAGGAGGTCGTGCGCGTGGCGCGGTTGTCCGAGGAGGACGCGGATGGCGGGATCGACGCGATGCCGGATCAGCTCGCGGTCGAGACCCTGGGACACAGCCTGATGAAGTGAGGCGCCCGTCGTGACGAACTACGCCTATCGCGCCCAGACCGTTGACGCCCGCGTCGTGCGGGGGTTCGTCGCCGCGCCGGATGCCGGAGCGGCGCTGGCGCAGATGGAGCGGATGCGCCTGCGTCCGATCGAACTGCGTCCCTACCGCGATCCGCCCTGGCGGCGGCTGGCGGTCCGCCTGCGCCGCGGCGCGCCGGCGGGCGAGAAGCTGCTGCTGTTGCGCCAGCTGCAGACGATGCTCGGCAGCGGAATTCCCCTCGTGCGCGCGCTGGCGGCGCTCGGCTCCCAGGTCGAAAACGCGCGCGTGCAGGAGATGGTGAACGCCGTCCGCGTCGACGTGGAGGGGGGCTCGACCCTGGCCGAGGCGTGCGCCCGTCAGCCGGGACTCTTCACGTCGCTGCAGGTGCAGATGGTGCGAGCGGCCGAACAGAGCGGTCTGCTGGAGGAGATGCTCGCCCGCATGGGCGATCTGCACGAGAAGGAGATGGAGATCCAGCGCAACGTCCGGTCGGCGCTCTTCTACCCCGGGCTGGTCGTGGGCGAACTGGGACTGGCCATCGGCGTGATCCTCAAGTTCGTGTTTCCGCGCTTCGTCCAGATCTTCGCCGGCTTCAGCGCCGATCTCCCGGCGCCGACCGTGGCGCTGATCCGTCTCAGCAATGCTTTCGATCGCTATGGCTGGCTGCTGCCGCCGCTGGCCGTGGCCATCTTCACGGGCTACCGCCTGGCGCGGCGGCGACCGCTGTTCGCTCTCGCGGCCGACCGGATCAAGCTGCGCATCCCGCTGATGGGCCCGGTTTTCCAGAAGATCTACCTCAGCCGTTTCTCGCACCTGCTGGCCAACCTGACGGCCGCCGGCATCCCGCTCGTTGCCGCGCTGCGCCTGGGGGCCAACACGCTCGATAACACCTGGCTGCGCCGCGACGCGGTGGCCCTGCGCGAAGGGGTGGAGCAGGGCAAATCGATCGCCACGGCGATGGCGGACCTGGCCGCGTTTCCTCCCGTCTGCCGCGAAATGATCGCCGTTGGCGAGGAGAGCGGGCGGCTGGTGGAGACGCTGCGGCGCGTGAGCGAGTACTACGACAGGCAGGTCGACTTCGCGATCAAGAACCTGACCGTGGCCATCGAGCCGATCCTGCTGCTGGTGCTGGGCGTGGTCGTCCTCTTCGTCGCGCTGGCCGTGTTCCTGCCGATGTGGAATCTGATGGGAGCCATCAAGGGATGAATCGCCGCGGCTTCACCCTGATCGAACTGGCCATGGTGATCGCGATCTCGGCGATCCTCGCGGTCGTGTCCTATCCCACGCTGCGCGATCTGGGCAACTTCGGAGTGGCGGCGGCGGCGCGCGGTCTCGTCGCCGACATCCACTTCGTCAAGAACCGGGCCATCACCACGCACACGGTCTGCGGCGTGGAGTTCAGCGCCTCCGGCGACACCTACACGCTCTTCACCGGCACGCCCGTCACGCCGTTGCAGCATCCGTTGCGTCCGGGGCAGGACTACCGCGTGAATCTCGGCGCGCAGGGCGTCGATCTGGTCGCCGCCAGTTTCGGTGGCGGAGCGCAGGTGCGCTTCGACGCTCTTGGCCAGCCGCTCGACGCATCCGATCAGCCGTTCCTGGCGCAGGGACGGGCGATCCTGGCCCGCGGCGCCGTGCGCGACACGGTGAGCGTCGACGCCTTCACCGGGGGGGTGCAGGGGCCGTGAGCGGATGGAGCGACCGGCGGGGCGCCTCGATGTTCGAACTGGTGATGGTGATCCTGCTGGTGGGGGTCGGGATCGTGCCGATCCTCGCCATGTTCCGCGAGGCGGCGCGTCAGGCGCCGGTGTCGGAGCTGCAGACGCGCGCCGCGCTGCTCGCGGCCGAGCGGATGGAGGAACTGGTGCGCGATCGCATGGATCCGGGGCGTGGCTACGACTGGATCGTCGCGGCGAACTATCCCGCCGATGTTGCCATCGCCGGTTTCCCCGGCTTCACGCGCACGACGACGATCGAGTCCGACACCACGATCAGCGGCGCCCCGATCCGCCGCGTGCGCGTCACGGTGGCCAAAGCTGGCGCGGCCGCGGTGGACCTGCGGACCTGGTTCGCGGAGGTGGCGCCGTGATGCCTCGCTCCAGCCGGCCGGGACGCGCGGGCGTGACCCTCGTGGAGCTGGTCATCTCCATCGTGCTGGTGACGATCGTGTCGGGCATGCTGGCGGTCACGCTGCGCGAGGGGTTCGCGGTGTACGCGGCGGCGCAGGGGCGCAAATCGGCCCTGCAGGAGGGGCGCGCCGTGCTGCTGCGCGCCGAGCGGGAGGTGCGTCAGATTCGCGACCGGGGGGCCCTGCTGGCCGCCGGGCCGAGCCTGGTGACGCTGCGCACCGTGGCCGACTCGACGGTGGGGTTGAGCTGGGCCGGCTCGCCGGGGGCGCCGCTGCTCTACGCGCGCAACGGACGGTCCTATGTATTTTGCTCCGGCGTTGACTCGTTCGCGCTCGCCTACACGCAGGGCGACGGCAGTGCGGCGGCGCCTCTGGTGGCGCCCGACAGCACGGATGTCCGCTACCTGACCCTCTACCTGCGTTTGTCGCGCGGCGGCCAGAAGGTGGCGCTGCGCGAGGGGATCATGTTGCGCAACCTGCGGGGGAGCTGACATGCGGCGCGAGGGGAGTTCGGTCGTGGCGGCCGTGATGGTGCTGCTCGTGCTGTCGTCGCTCGGGCTGCTCCTGTCGGCCCAGGTTGCCGGCGACCAGCTCGTGGCGGCGAACCAGATCGAGGCGGCGCGCGCTTTCTATGCGGCCGAAGCGGGCCTCGAACTTGCAACCCGCTGCCTGGAAGACAGTCCCGCCTGGAGCGGCGTGCCGGCGCCGGGGCTGTCGGTGGGTCCGGCGCGGTTCACGGTAACGATTTCCGACAGTTCCGCGGCGGGGACCCCGCTGGCGAGTGGCCAGAAAAGGATCACCGCCAAGGGTGTTTCTGGCCAGGCGGAACGGCGTTTGACCCTGTTGGCGCAGTTCGGCGGTTGAGAGGGGGGGCATGAAGGGGCAGCGGACAGTATCGGTGGGCCCGCGCACGCTGCGCGGTCGCAACGACCGCGTGACGGCGCTGCTCTGCGGGCACGACCGGCTGGGCGTGGCGGCGGTCCAGGCGACCCGCGGCCGTCCGCGGCTGGAAAGCCTGGAACTGATCCCCCTGACCGCCGACCTGCTCGCAGCGCACGGCTCACCGCTCGGCTGCTGTCGCGCGTTGTTGCCGGAGCTCGTCGTTCGGCACGGCCTGCACGGGCAGCGCGCCGTGGTCGTGGTGGAATCGGCCCGTACGGCCGCCCGCTTCTGGGCCGCCCCGGACCTGCCGGAACGGGATCGTCTCGGCGCGCTCGGCTTCGAGGCGGAGAAATGGTGCCAGGCTCCCGCGGCCGGCCTGTGGCTCGGCTGTCTTGACGCGGCCCCCCCGACGGTCAGCGGGATTGAAGGCGCACATTCGGGCGTCGGCGCCTACGCGACGGAAGAGGGAGTGCTCGCGGTCGCCACGCCCCTGGATGGCGTGGCGCCGCTGTTGCGCGCGGTGGCGGAGGCGGGACTCGAACCGTGGGGCGTGACCGTGCCCCCGCTCGCGCTCGAGAGCCTGCTCATCGACGATTCCACCATCGACTCCGTCGCTACCTCGGCTGCCGTGCACATCGGTGCGCAGCGCAGCTGGCTGACGGTCTGCGCGCGCGGACGGCTGCTCATGGTGCGCGAGCTGGAGGTGGCGCGTGATGGTTTCGCCTCCGCGCTGGCGATAATCCCGGTCGAGGGACGGGGCAGCGTGCGGTTGACCTCGGATGAGGCCGCCGACCTGCTGGCGAGCGTCGGCTGGGTAGTGGATGACGAGCCGTTCGGCATGGCCAACGAGCAGATTCCCATGGAAGCCGTAAAATTCGCCCTGCGTCCGGTGCTGGAGCGTCTGGCCTCGTCGATCAGCCGCTCGCTCGACTTCTGCCGCGAGCAGTACTTCGTGGAGATCCCCGAGACGATCGCGTTGACCGGCGAGGGGGCGAACGTGCCGCATCTCGACACTTATCTCGGCGCGAACCTGCTCACCCGCTTCGTGTGCGGCGTCGCCTGGGAAGGGCGTCTCGACGTGGGCGGCGAAAGCGCCGAGTGCTGGTCGCGCGCGCCCGAGCTGGCTTGCGTGGTGGCCGGCGCCGCCCTGGGCGGCCTGCGCGGGCGGGTCCTGCCGGCACGGGCCGGGGCGCTCGGTCTGCCCCGCTGGTTCACGCTGCCGGTGCGGCGGATTCTGGCCGGCGCCGCCGTGGTCCTCGCGCTCGCCTGTCTGGTGACGGAAGGGCAGGCGATGCGCCTGCGGGCGCGGGCCGCGACGGACAGCGCCAGGGTGGCGGAACTGGAGGCGCGTCTGGACGCCGCGCGGCGCGACTGGCGCGTTTCTGAGGCGGGCCGGGCGGAGCGGCAGCTGGTCGAGATCTTCGCGCGCGGCAACGTCCGCGCCGACGGTATCCTCAAGACCCTCAGCCGGGCCGTGGGATCGGAAGTGACGCTCACCGAACTGAGCCTGCCCAGCCTGAACGGCGGGCTGCTCGATCTCGTCGCCGCGCCCGCGGTGACCACGCCCGGCGGGGATCTGCCGCAGGAACGCGACATGTTGACGCTCAGCGGCGTGGTGCGCACGGATCGCGATCGCCTCGAGACCGTCCTGTCGCGGCTCATCGTCGCGCTCCAGAACGGACCGTATTTCCAGAACGTGACCTTCGTGCGGAGCGAGGAGGAGGAGCCGGGCACCGCCTCCTTCCAGCTGCGCTGCCGAATCCGCCAGGGTCTGCGTCCCGGGGCCGGGGAACGGGTGGTGGCGAATCGATGATCGTGAACCTGCGGTGGCGTAATACGCGCGTTGAACTTCTGCTGCTGGCGGGCGGGTCCGTGACGCTGCTCCTGGCCGGTGCGCTGTTGCTCGCGCCGCGTGTCCGGACCACGGCGCGGCTCACCCGTGAGGTGGCGGTCGCGACGGAACGGACGCAGCGGCTGCAGCGCGAACTTGCCCCCTACCTGCCTTTGCTGGCCAGCGCGGCCCAGCCCGGCCCCGCGCGCGTCTTCGGCGCCGCGTCGGCGGAAACCGCCATTCCCGGCCTGCTGGATCGTCTCGCCGCGCTCGGGCGCGACTGTGCGCTCACCGTGACCGCGATGTCGCCCGAGACCTCCGCTCCTCAGCCCCTGCCGGCGTCGTCCGACGGCGCGACAATGGCGGGGGCGGAAGAGCCGCGCTGTTTTCGGGTGCTGACGGTGGATGTGGAGGCGGAGGCCGATTTCGCCGGTCTGGGGCGCTATCTGGAGGCGCTGTCCGGACTCGACATTCCGCTGGCCGTGCTGGCCCTGAAGATCGAACCGGCGGGTCGCGGCGGCCTGGAGCGGGTTGTGGCGCGGTTCACGCTCGGCACCTGGGTTCTCGAGGATCCGGCCGGCGGGGAAAAGAGGCGCGATGAAGCTGCGTAGGCGCGAGGCGGTCTGGCTTTTGGTGCTGGGTGGACTGCTGCTGGTCGTGCGGGGGATGGATTCACGCACGGCGTCGCTGCGCCGGAGCGCAAGCGCTGACGTGAAGAGCGCTGCCGAGACCGCCGCGCCGCCAACGGCAACGGCCCTGCCTGCCGCGCCGGGCGGCGGCTACCCCGGCGCCCTGATCTCGACGGCGGACCTCGCGACGATGGCCTGGGGCCCCAACCCGTTTCGCAGCAGCGACTCGAGACGCGTCGAGGCGGCCCTGACCGACCGCTCCGCAATGGAAAGGCCCGCCGCTTCCGCCACGCCTGCCGGGTCGCGGGTGCCGCGCTTCCAGGGCCTGGTGACGGTGAAGGGCCGGACGCTGGCCGCGCTCGACGGGAAGTTTTTCGCCCCGGGCGAGCGGATCGGCGGCTGGCTGGTACAGGAAATCAGTCCCGGCGGAGTGACCGTGCGCCAGGTGCGCACCGGGGAAGTGCGGCGGTTGAGCCGTGAACGGACGGCATTGGCGCCCTGACGCGCGGAGCCATGAGGGGGATGGGATGAGAACGAGACTTTGCCTGCTGCTGGCGATGGCGTGCACGATGGCTTTCGCCGTGGCGGTCTCCGCTCGCGATGCGGACCCGGACGATCTGTCGCCGACGGCGATGCCGGCCGCTGCCCCGGCCGCTGGCCTGAAGGTCGCCATGGCGGCAGCGCAGCCGGCGGCGCCGGACGCCGTCGCGGCGTCCCTGTCCGCGCGCCCGTCCACGTTGAGCCTGGCGCTTGATGACATGCCCCTGCGTGCGGTTCTGCAGGGCCTGGCGGAGCAGGCGGGGCGCAGCCTCGTCATCGGACCCGAGGTGCAGGGCGAGGTCTCCGCCACGCTCAGCAACGTCACCTTCGAGGAGGCTCTGCGCGCGATCCTCGCCACCACGCCGTATGGCTACAGCCTGCGGGACGACGTGTGGTCGATCGGCACGCTGGCGATCGAGACCCGGGTCTTCAGCCTGACGTACGTCGGGGGCGACGCGGTCAAGGAGGCGCTCACGCCGTTCCTTTCCGAGAAGGGACGGGTCGAGGCTTTGACCGCTCTCAACAACGGCGACATCGCGGGGACGCCGTCGAAGTCGAAGCTCGTGGTCACCGATATCCCGGATCGACTCGACCGCATCGAAGCGGTCATCCGCAGCCTCGATGTGCGGCCGCGGCAGGTGCGCATCGAGGCGCGCATGGTCGAGACCACCGTCGGGCACGACGCGTCCCTCGGCATCAAATGGAGCCTCGACGTCTCGGCGCGCGGCGGCGCGGCGCCCACCACGTTCCCGTTCCGCCACGACGGGGCGCCCGTCTCCGACTACGCAGCGACCGGCGACTCCGAGAGCGGTGGCACCGACCTTGGCGGTCGTCAGTTCCTGCCCGGCGAGTTCTTCCCCGCGCCCCAGCGCACGGATTTCGTGTTCGGCATCATGGACGCCAGCCAGCTCGGCGTGGCGGTACAGGCGCTGGAGAACGACGTCAACGCGAACGTCCTGGCCACGCCGACGATCACCACCACCGATGGTCGGAAGGCGCAGGTGCTGGTCGGCCAGCAGATTCCGGTGCCGATCTACGAACGGCAGCAGGAGACCGGCGTGCTCGAGATCACCGGCTACCAGCAGCAGGAGGTCGGCATCTCGCTGGATGTGACGCCCCACGTCGGACGCGACGGCGAGATACTCATGGAGGTCACCCCCTCTACCAGCGACATCGTGGAGTTCATCGGCGAGTTCAAGGACCGTCCGATCACCAAGACACGGGTGGCGCGGACCCAGGTGGTCGTGCGCGAGGGGCAGACCCTGGCGATCGCCGGCCTGCTGTCGGAATCGGAATTCACGACGCATTCCAAGGTGCCTTTGCTGGGCGATATCCCGCTGCTCGGTCACCTCTTCCGTCACAGCGGGACCGAGAAGCGCAAAGTCGAGCTGCTGATCTTCATCACTCCGACCCTGCTGGACTGAAAATGCCGGCTCAAGCGGACGGATTGCAGGACGATAGTTGGACCGGACAGTTCACCAGGACTACGCGGCAGGCCGCGCGAATCCGCGGGAAGGTAATGATGGCCCGGAAAATTCTCGTCGTCGACGACCAGGAAAACATCGCGCGCATCGTGCGCATGATGCTCGAGAACAAGGGCTACGCGACCATCTGGGCGGCCGATGGCGCCGAGGCGCTGCGTCTGGCGAAGACCGAGGAGCCGGACCTTATCCTGCTCGATGTCATGCTGCCGAAGATCGATGGTTTCAAGGTTTGCCGTCTTCTGAAGTTCGACAAGAAGTACAGCCATATCCCGATTGTTCTTCTCACCGCCAAATCGTCTCCCGGTGACAAGCAGACAGGCCGTGAGGTGGGGGCGGATTACTACCTGGAAAAGCCGTTCCAGCCGGTGCAGCTGATTCAGGTCATCGAGCAATTGCTCTCGTTGGAGGGAGTACAATGAAGCGCATCGATCGTCAGGGTTTCACGCTCATCGAACTGGTCATCGTGATCGTGATTCTCGGGATCCTGGCCACGGTTGCCATTCCGAAGTACGTGGACATGCAGACCGAAGCCCGGGAAGCGGCCGTACGAGGGGCGCTGGGCAACATTCGCGCGGCGCTGGCCATCGAGTACGCGCGCGCGGCGGTGACCACCGGCACGGCGGCGTTCCCGGCGACGCTGACAGGGGCGCTGTTCGCCGTCGGCACGGTTCCGCAGGATCCGGTGACGAATCTCCAGAAGGTCGTCACCACGTACGACGGCACGGGCGGGTGGGTCTACACCGCCGCCTCCGGTTCCGTCACCTGCAATGTGGCCGGCTACTCGACCTACTGAGCGCCCGGCCGGCACTGTGCGACGGCGGTGATCGCTCCCCCGAGCGGTCACCGCTGTCAGCCTGCCCGGCACCGGGAAACCCAGCTCCGCACGACAGGAGCGGTTCGCGGCCATGCCCAGGGACTCCTCGATCGTGACCGGGACCGACCGCGGTCCGGTCGGGCGGTTGACGCCGCTTGTGGCCGGGCTTGGCGCGGCCGCGCTTTATGCCGCGACCGTGGCGCCCGACCTGACCGCTGGCGACAGCGGTGAACTGGCCACGGCCGCCGCGGTCTGGGGTCTGGCGCATCCACCCGCTTATCCCCTCTGGACCGGACTGGCCCATCTCTGGATCCGACTGTTCGCGCCCGCCGGCTTCACCCCCGTGGCGGCCACGAATCTGCTGAGCGTTGCGTTGACGGCGCTGGCGATCGGCCTCGCGGCGGCGACGCTGCGTCGGCTGGCCGGCGACGCGCTCGCGGCGCTGGCGGCCGCCGCGGCCCTCGCCGCGACCGGACCGGTCTGGGCCGGCGCCGTGGTGACGGAGGTCTACGCGCTCCTGTTGCTGCTGGTCGTGGCGCTGGCCGCGACGCTGCTCGCCGCGCCGGCGCGGGAGGCGGGACCGGGCCGCCTCTGTGCCGCCGGAGCGCTGGCGGGACTCGCCGTGACGGCGCACCATCTGGCCCTGCTGCCCTTGCTGGTGGCCGTGCCCTGGTTCGTGCGCGCGGCACGCACGCCACGCCGTGCCGCCTGGCTGGCGTTGGGCGGCGTGATCGGCCTGCTGCCGCTGCTGCTCGTGCCGCTGCGCGCGGCGGCCAGCCCCGACCTGCGCTGGGGATGGCACGATCCCTCCGATCTCGGGGGCTACTTCGGCCGCGCGATCTACGGCCGTCCCGCCGCCGCGTGGCAGGCGTGGCCGGTTCGGGTGTGGCGACTGGCCGGGTTGCTCGTTGCCGGTGCCGGCGCGGCCGGGCTCGCGCTGGCGGTCGCAGGGTGGTGGACGGAGGCGCGTCGCCGCGGCGGCCGTCGCGGTGCGGCGCTCGCCGCGGCGGCGCTGCCGACGCTCGCTCTCCCCGCGCTTGCGGCGCTTGCTCCGTTCTCACCCGATGCCGACGGCGCCTCGCGCGTGGCGCCGTTCCTGATCGTGACGGCCCCCGCGCTCGCCGCCGGCTGGGCGTTCGCGTTCGCGGCGTGGGGGCGGCTGGTCCGGACGCGCGGCCGGGCCGCAGCGGTGTGGGGCAGCCTGCTGTTCCCGCTGGTCCTCGCCTGGACGCAGCGACCGTACCACGATCACCGGTGCGAAACCGCCGCCCGACTTTACGCCGAGGATCTCCTGCGGGGCGTGCCGACCGGCGGCACCCTGCTGGTGGACGGTGACAACGAGGCGTTCCCCCTCCTGTACCTGCGGGTGGTGGAGGGACGGCGGCCCGATGTGGTCGTGCGGCACCGCCAGGGGTGCGTTTTCGCGGCCGGTCCCGACCTGTATCGCCTGCCGCCGCGGGAGCGGGAGGCTGCCGCCTGTGCCGGCGACGCGGAGCTGGCGGCGCGGGCCGCGGCGGGGCAGGCGATCCTCTGTCTGGCTCCGGGGGTGGCGCCGTCGGCGGACACCGCGGCCCGCTTCGAGAGCCGGGGGTTGCTGCGCTGTCTGCTCCCGGAGGGGACGACGGCGTTCGGCGCGGAGGTGCCGCTCGCGCAGCATCCCGACGGCGCCGGCGCCCGCTTCCTCGACTACCCGACCCGGCGACTGCTGCTCCCTTACGGCGTCGCGGCCTGGGCGAGGGCCGTGACGGCAGGCGACGGCGGCGCGGAGGCCGCCGCCCGGCTCGCGCTGGCGTCGCTCGGGCATGACGCGCCCGATGTGCGCGCCTGGCTCGCCGCCAACCGCTCCCGCTGACCGGGCCTCGCCGCCCGCCGTCGGCCCAAACGCCGCATCCGGGGCTTGCTTCAGGCTCTCGCTTTGCCTACCATCCTGCCTTACCCCCGACCTCCCCCGCGCTCCGCCGGTCGTGCCGGCGCCGCGGTGATTTCCCTTACACCAGGGAGCACCCGATCCATGGCGCAGAGCGCGTTGTCCCTGCCGCCGCATGGCGCGTCGATCCTGAGCGTGCACGGCGTGTCCAAGTCGTATGGCAGCGTGGAGGCGGTCAGGGATATCTCGCTGGAGATTCCCCGCGGCAGCATCTACGGCTTCCTCGGCCCGAACGGGGCCGGCAAGTCCACGACGATCCGCATCACGATGGGGATCCTCCTGCCGGATCGCGGCGAGGTGAAGTTCGCCGGTCGCCCGCTCGACTGGGCTGGCCGGGACCGCATCGGTTACCTGCCCGAGGAACGCGGCCTCTACCGGAAGATGAAGTGCGCCGATCAACTCGCATTCTTCGCCGAGCTCAAGGGCATGCCACGTCGCGAGGCGCTGACGCGCGCCGCGCTCTGGATGGACCGCATGGGTCTGGGCGACTGGAAGGGCCGCAAGATCGACGAGTTGTCGAAGGGCATGCAGCAGAAGGTGCAGTTCGCGGCCACCTTCCTTTTCGATCCCGACCTGGTCATTCTCGACGAGCCGTTCGCCGGTCTCGATCCCCTCAATATCGAGTTGCTGCGCGAGATCATCCTGGAGCAGAAGGCGCAGGGGCGGACGATCATCTTCTCGACGCATATGCTCGCGGAGGCGGAGAAGATCTGCGACCAGGTCTGCCTGATCGAAGGCGGGGAGAAGATCCTCGACGGTACGCTCGACGAGGTGCGGGGGCAATTCGCGCAGAAGTCCATACGCGTGGCTTACGAGGGGGGCGGGGAGCCGCCGCCTGACCTGCCCGGCGTGGCTCTGCGGCTGTTCGAGGAGGGCGTCTGGCGGCTCCTGCTCGAACCGGGCGTCGATCCCCAGCCGCTGCTGGATCGGTTGCGGGCGGCCGGGCGAATCTCCCTTTTCACGGCGAACCGTCCCACCCTCGGCGAGATCTTCCTCGCCGCGGTGACCGGGCGGCGGGCGATGGCCGGATCCGCGACAGCCGGAGGTGGCGTGCGATGAGAATCTGGGCGGTCATCCGGCGCGAGTATCTGGAGCGGGTACGCACCAAGGGTTTCATTATCGGGACCGTGCTGGGCCCCCTGCTCATGTCGGCCGTTGTCGTCGTGCCGGCGCTCGTGGCCGGCTCCCGGATCGGCGAGCAGCGCACGGTGGGTGTCATCGATGCCTCGGGTTCGGTTCTCGAGCCGCTACGCGCCCGTCTCGCCGACAGAGGCAAGGAGAAGGGCCGTGATGCGAGCCGGTACACGCTCATGCCGGTCAGCCTCGACGGGCGCACGTTCGACATCGGCGTGGCGGAATTGAAGCGGATGGTGCAGGAGGAGTCGGTGCACAGCGGGCTGGTCATCGCCGCCGATTTCCGCACCAGCCGGTCGGTCACGTTCTACGTCAAGTCGGTCGCCGCGATGGGCGTCAAGGACGACCTGCGCCCCGCCCTCAACGAGGTGCTGCGCGCGGGCCGCTTCCAGGAGAAGGGCATCCCCGAGGAGTTGCGGGACTACCTGGCGGCGGGAAGCGAGTGGACCACGCTGAACATCGGCGGCGAGGGGCAGGAATCGCGCGCCGGAGACGAATCGGCCTTCGCGGTCGCGATCATCCTCATCATGATGATCTACATGATGGTGCTGATGTACGGCGCGCACACCCTGCAGGCGGTGATCGAGGAGAAGAGCAACCGTGTCGTGGAAGTGCTGTTGTCGAGTATGTCGCCCGGCAGCCTGATGCTCGGCAAGGTGCTGGGCATCGGCGCCGCCGGTCTGACGCAGACCGCCATCTGGACAGCCGCCTTCTTCGTGGTTTCCCAGCAGGGGGTGAGCATCGGCAGCTTCAAGCTCGACACTTCGTTCCTGACGCCGATCATCTGGATCTCGTTCCTGATGTACTTCCTGCTCGGTTTTTTCCTCTATGCACTGCTGTATGCCGGCGTGGGCGCCATGTGCAACACCATCCAGGATTCGCAGCAGTTCAATTTCCCGCTGATGATGGGGCTTGTACTGCCGATGCTGCTGCTCTCGCTGGTGGTGGAGGCGCCCGACTCGCCGCTCTCGATCGGACTCAGCCTGTTTCCGCTCTTTGCCCCGGTGCTGATGTTCATGCGGGTCTGCCTGCAGACCCCGCCGGTCTGGCAGATCGGCCTCTCCTGGCTGCTGCTGCTGCTGTCGATCTGGCTTGCCGCCCGGGCGGCAGGCAAGCTGTTCCGCCTCGGCGTGCTTATGTATGGCGCCTCGCCCACCTGGGCGACGCTGGTGCGGGCCCTGCGCCAGCCCTGAACGGGCGCCAGACGCTCCACAGGCGCCTCCGTCGCGGACGGGGGCGCCTGTTTTTGTATTTATATTTTTATGCTATAATTATCGAAATGGAAATGGCTGTACGCCGCCAGTCAATGCTTGCTATATGGAGACAAATGATATTGGGTATCTTGATGAACATGCGTCGTCCCGCCCCTCTTCGCAACCCATGGCTCCTGGTCGCCCTGGCGGCGGCTTGTGCCCTGGCCACGGGGGCCCGGGCCGGCACACTTTCGGCGACCTCCGGCGCCGGGACGCTCGACAGCTGTTCTCCGGTCGTCGTGATCGAAGCCCCGGCCGGAGGTGAGGCCTTCACGGCGGCTGCCGTGGAGACCCTGCGCTGGCGCATCGTGGAGGATCTGTACGCCGCGGGCAGTCGTCCGGTGCGCGTCGAGTTGTGGGACGAGGCGGCCGTGGTCTGGGCCGACAGTGTGACGGCCCCGGTCGACGGCGCCGGCCAGCTGGCCTGGACCGTGCCTGATCTGCAGCTGCCGCGGGCGCGGCTGATCATCAGCGCGGTGGACGCTTTCGGTTTCGTCGGCGCTGACACCAGCGCCGTGTTCGCGGTGCACAACAGCCTGACTGACGTGCACGGCGCCAAGCCGCCCGCGCGCGACCTGCTCGCTCCGAACGTGCCCAACCCCTTCAATCCGCGCACAACGCTGCGGTTCGAATTGACCGCGGACGCGACGGTCGAACTGGCGGTCTTCGACGTGTCAGGTCGGCGAATCGCCACGCTCGCCTCCGGACACCGGGCTGCCGGACGCCATGAGGCCGTGTGGCAGGGACGCGATGATGATGGTCGGTCGGTGCCGAGCGGCGTCTATCTCGCGCGTCTGCGCGTGGACGGTTCCCAGCGCGGTAACTACGCCGTGCGCATGACCATGCTCAAATAGATGGAGCGTCGCATGCCGTTCGATCCTCGCGTCCTCCGCCGTCGTGTCGCCTGCGTCCTGGCCGGTGTCGTCCTGGCCGGCGGCCTCGCCGGCGCCGACCGCCCCGGGCCGGACAGCGCCGCTGCCCTGCGCACTCTCGCGGCCGGCCTGGCGGCACGCCAGGAGGCATTCCGGACGCCGCTCTACCGCGAATTGCTCGCCGCCACCGACGGCCCCCAGGGGCGCCTCAACGCGGATCCGTCCCTGCGCCTGATGGGCGTGGATGAACGCGGGCGGCCCCGTTTCTACCAGACCCACAATCTGAACGCCGCGCGCACGCTCCAGGTGGACCGGCTCTGGCCGGGCGGCGCGAGCGGTCTCGCCCTTACCGGCGCCAACACCCCGGGGCAGCTGGCCCTCTGGGACGGGGGCGGGGTGCTGGTCGGGCATCAGGAGTTCGGCGGGCGGGTCGTGCAGATGGACAGTCCGTCGGTCACGAACTTCCACTCCACGCACGTGGCCGGCACGCTCGTGGCGGCGGGGGTCAATCCACTGGCGCGCGGCATGTCGCCCGGCGCTTCACTGCAGGCGTGGGAGTGGACTGACGACGAGGCGGAAATGGCCGCCGCCGCCGCCGTCGGCCTGCTGGTTTCCAATCACAGCTACGGCTTCGTGGCCGGCTGGTACCGCGACCCCAGCGGCGCCTACTACTGGTACGGCGACGTGACGGTCGATCCCGACGAGGACCCCGGTTTCGGTTTCTACGGTGACGACGCCCAGGCGTGGGACCAGATCGCGGTGGCGGCCCCGCATTATCTCATGGTGATGTCGGCGGGCAATGACCGTGACGACACCGGTCCCGCGGCCGGGGTCACCTATTCCTACTGGAACCCCGCCACCGGCAGTTGGGCCCAATCCACGGTGCCGCGGGCAGCCGACGGCGGCGCCACCGGTTTCGACACGCTGCCGTATCGCGCGGTCTGCAAGAACGGGCTGACCATCGGGGCGGTTGCCGATATTCCCGCCGGCTATGTCGTTCCCACCGATGTGATCATGACCGCGTTCAGCGGCTGGGGCCCGAGCGACGACGGGCGCATCAAGCCCGATCTGGTGGCCAACGGTGTCGGCCTCACCAGCGCTGTCAACACCTCGAACTCGTCCTACGGCAACTACAGTGGTACGTCGATGGCCTCGCCCAACGCAGCCGGCGCGCTGCACCTGCTCGCCCGGCTATGGCAGGAGAGGCACGCGGGCGCCCCGGCGCGCGCCGCCACGCTCAAGGCGATCGCGATCCACACGGCCGACGAGGCCGGCCCGGCCGCCGGCCCCGACTACATGTTCGGCTGGGGCCTGCTGAACGTACGAGCGGCGGCCGAACTGATCGTCGACACGACCGCCGACTCGCTGCGGGTCCTGCAACGGGTGCTGGCCGACGGCGCTTGCGACACGCTGCTGCTGCAGACCGCCGGAGCCGGGCCGCTCGTGGCCACGCTTTCCTGGACCGACCCCGCCGCCACGCCGCCGGCCTGGTCGCTCGATCCCCCCGCCCCGCTGCTCCGACACGACCTCGACCTGCGACTCGAACCGGTAGCGGGCGGCGCACCGACCCTGCCGTACGTCCTCGATCCCGCCCACCCCGCGGTGCCTGCCGTTCAGGGCGACAACGTCCGCGACAATGTCGAACAGCTCCGTCTCTCCGCTCCGCCGGTCGACATCTGGCGCATCATCGTTTCTCACAAGGGGCACCTCGACGCGCCGCAGGCGTGGTCGCTCGTGCTGTCGGGCTTCGCGCCCATACCGGAGCCGAGTGTCGACAACGTGAGCTTCGCCCAGCGACGCGACGGCAGCGGCCTCGTCGACATCACCTACGATCTGACGGCCCCCGCGGGCTCTGCCGTGACCGTCACCCTCGCGGCCTCCGCTGATGGTGGCGCCACCTGGGACCTCGACGTGTCGGCCGCGCAGGGGGACGTCGGAGTGGGGGTGGCTCCAGGTGCCGGAAGGCGGATCGTGTGGAACTTCGCCGCGGCGAACCCGGGGCGTTTCGGCACGGACTTCCGCGTGCGAATCTCGGCCGTCATCGTACCCTGACGACGCGGCGCTCCGCCGTTTTCCGCCGGCCGCGGTCATTGCCGCGCGTACTCTCCTTGACTTGGTCCTCGCGCCTCATAACGTTGCCGGCGCGCCCCCACGGCCATCCGACCATGACCTCTCACCCGCGGCCGTGACGACCCCGGGGACGCGTCCAGTGCAAGGAGACATCATGGCGGTCAGGCGACGTTTCGAGGATCTCGACGCGCGGCGCGCGGAGCTCCAGTCCGGCGGTGGGGCGGAGAAGATCGGGCGCCAGCACGAGCAGGGGAAACTGACGGCGCGCGAGCGTCTGGGTGTGCTGTTCGACGAGGACACTTTCGTCGAGTTCGGTCTCTGGGTGAAGCACCGTTGTCCCGATCTGGCCGGCCGGGAATTCCCCGCCGATGGCGTGGTGACCGGCAAGGGCGAGGTCATGGGGCGGCCCGTGTTCGCCTTCTCGCAGGACTTCACCGTGGGCGGCGGCGCGGTCGGCGAGCAGCACGCGGCGAAGATCGTCGAGATGCTCGCCACGGCGCTCAAGTGCGGCGTGCCCGTGGTCGGCTTCAACGACGGTGGCGGGGCGCGGATCCAGGAGGGCGTCAACGCACTCTCCGCCTACGGGAAGATCTTCTACCACAACATGCTCATCTCGGGCGTGGTGCCGCAGATCTCGGTGGTCGCCGGGCCGTGCGCCGGCGGTGCCGCCTACTCGCCGGCCCTGACCGACTTCATCATCATGGTCGAGCGCACGGCGCACATGTTCATCGCCGGGCCCGAGGTGATCCGCGCCGCCACGGGCGAGGTCATCAGCGAGGAGGATCTCGGCGGCGCGCGCGCGCATGCGGCCATCGCCGGCAACATTCACTTCACGGCGGCGGACGAAGAGGAGGCGGTGGCGATCGTGAAGGCGCTGCTGGGCTACCTGCCGCAGAACAACATGGAGACGCCGCCCTCGCGCCCGTTCGACGGCACCGTGGTGGACGACGAGGCCCTGGACTGGATCATTCCCGAGGATCCTCGCGCGCGCCTACGATGTGAAGGAGGTCATCACCCGCCTGGTGGACGACGGCGTGTTCCTCGAGGTTCAGAAGGACTTCGCGGCGAACCTGGTGGTCGGTTTCGCCCACCTCGGCGGGCTCGCCGTCGGCATCGTCGCCAATCAGCCGCAGGTGATGGCCGGCGTGCTCGACATCAACGCCGCCGACAAGGGGGCGCGGTTCATCCGCACCTGCAACATCTACAACATCCCGCTGATCACGCTCGTGGACGTGCCGGGGTTCCTGCCCGGCGTCGCGCAGGAGCACGGCGGCATCATCCGCCACGGCGCGAAGATGCTCTTCTCCTATTCGGCGGCGACGGTGCCGAAGCTGACCGTCATCCTGCGCAAGGCCTACGGCGGCGCCTTCCTGGCCATGTGCTCCAAGGACGTGGGCGCGGAGAGCGTGCTGGCCTGGCCGACCGCCGAGATCGCGGTCATGGGGCCGGAGGGGGCGGCGCGGGTGCTCTATCGCAAGGAGATCAGGGAGGCGGCGGATCCCGCCGCGCTGCTCCAGGAGAAGATCGCCGAGTACCGTGCAGCAGCACGCCAATCCGTTCCACGCGGCGGAGGCGCTGCACATCGACGACATCATCCGCCCCTCGTGGACCCGGCGCCTGCTGATCGAGCGCCTGGGTCTGCTGCGCACCAAGCGCGACCTGCGTCCGCAGAAGAAGCACGGGAACATACCGCTATGATGGCTCAACAATCGATCCTGGCTCGTCGCTCTGTCAGCCTTCGCGCTCGTTATTCGCGGCGTTGGGCCTGCTGGCGCTGCTGCTGTTCGCCCTGCGCGCGCTGGCCGTGCGCACGGCGCGCAGCGCGACTGCGGTGCCGGACGCCGAGTTCGATCCGGAAATTCTCGCGGTTCTGGCCGCCGCCGCCTACGCGGTGCTCGGCGCGCCGGTCCGCATCCACCGCGTCCACGTCCACGGCGAACCGGCCGGCCAGGCCTGGGAGCGCGCGGGACGCATGGACATCATGGTCTCCCACCGGGTGGGTCCGAAATGAAGAAACTGCGCCTGACGATGAACGGGAAGATCTACGAGGTGACGGTGGAAGTGCTCGAGGACGACGAGCAGTATGTCACCGGCGCCAACCTGCCCTCGTCCCTGCCGACGGCGCCGGGCCGCTCGCGCGGGCGGAAGACCGAGCAGGCAGCCGAGCCGGCGCCGACCGGCTCGGTCGCCAGGCGCCGCGCGCCCGCCGGTGCGCCAGCCGGCATCGATCCCAACAACATCCTGGCGCCGATCGCCGGCACCGTGCAGAAGGTGTTCGTGCAGACGGGTGCCACGGTCGAGGAGAAGACCCCGGTCATCATGCTCGACGCCATGAAGATGGACACCTACATCTACGCTCCGCGCAGCGGACTCGTGGCGGAGGTCTGCGTGGCGCCCGGCGACACCGTGCAGGTCGGCACGGTGCTGATCCGTTACCGGACGGAGGGCTGACGTGGAAGTCCTCTGGACCTCGACCGGGCTGGCGCACATCACCTGGCGCGAACTGGTGATGCTGGGCGTGGCCTGCGTGCTGCTCTGGCTCGCCATCCAGGCGTAGGTTCGAGCCGCTGTTGCTGGTGCCGATCGGCTTCGGCGCGCTGATGGCCAACCTGCCGCTTGCCGGACTGATGAGCCCCGGCGGTCCCGGCGAGCCGGGCGGCCTCTTCCACTACCTGTTCGCCGGGGTCAGGCTGGAGATCTTCCCGCCGCTCATCTTCCTCGGACTCGGGGCGCTGACCGACTTCGGCCCTTTGCTGTCGAATCCGAAGACGTTCTTCCTCGGGGCCGCGGCGCAGCTCGGTGTGTTCGGCACCTTCCTGGCGGCCCATGCGCATGGGCTTCACGCCGCAGGAGGCCGCTTCGATCGGCATCATCGGCGGCGCCGACGGGCCGACCTCCATCTACCTGACGATGAAGCTGGCGCCGCACCTGCTCGGGGCGATCGCCGTCTCGGCGTATTCGTACATGGCGCTGGTGCCGCTCATCCAGCCGCCGATCATGCGGCTGCTGACGACGAAGCGGGAACGCGCGATCCGCATGGAGAGCAATTTCGAAGTGCCGCGCTGGATCCGGATCATCTTCCCGATCGGCGTTACGATCGTCGGTGCGCTGATCGTGCCGGCGGCGACAAGTCTCATCGGTCTGCTCATGTTCGGCAATCTGCTGCGCGAGTGCGGCGTGACCGAGCGGTTGACCCGCTCCGCGCAGAACGAGCTGATCAACCTGATCACGATCGTCCTCGGGCTATGCGTGGGCGTGACGATGGATGGCGAGAGCTTCCTGCGGACCGAGACCCTGAAGATCCTCGTGCTCGGTTGCGTGGCGTTTTCGCTGTCCACGGCGGGCGGGGTCCTGCTTGGCAAGCTGATGGCGCGCCTGCCGGGCAGCCCGGTCAATCCGCTCATCGGCGCTGCGGGGGTGTCGGCGGTGCCGATGGCGGCCCGGGTGGCGCACAACGTGGCGCAGGAGACCGATCCCAACAACTACCTGCTCATGCACGCGATGGGGCCTAACGTGGCCGGGGTGATCGGCTCGGCAGTGGCGGCGGGAGGGCTGCTCGCGCTCCTGAAGTAGCCCGCTACGGGGCGAAGGAGATATCGTCCGGCAGCTCGTTCACGTCGTCTTCGCGGTGCGGGAAGTGCAGGCGCAGGCGTTCGCCGATCATCGCCACGCCGGTGGCGAGGCCGTCGGCCGGACGATCGTCGGCGAAGGCCGGCAGCATCGCCTCGACGACCTCGTGCCAGAAGACTTCGCCGACCTGCGCGTGCAGGCCTTCGTCGCCCACCACGGCGAGGGTGCGCCGCCGCAGCGCCAGATAGATGAGCACGCCGTCGTGTGCCGCCGTGCGGTGCATGCCCAGCCGCGCGAACATGTCGCGAGCGCGTCGGTAGGCATCGCCCGCGGCGGGGCCGCGCCGCGGCAGATCGCGCTCCACGTGAACCCTGATCTCCCCGCTGGTGCGCGACTCCGCAGCCTGGATAGCGGCGCGGATGCGCTCCTGCTCCTCCGGCGTAAAATAGCTTTTTGGCACATCGCTGCGCCGGCCGTCCGCCTCCGTCATGGTCACCAACCTCCGCTCGCGCCGCCGCCGCCGGACATGCCTCCGCCGCCGGAGAACCCGCCGAACCCGCCGCCGCCGCCTCCGCTCCAGCCACCGCCGCCCCCGCCGCGGGTGGAGTCGAGCAGGGCGGAAGCGATGATGAGCGGTCCTAGTCCGCCGCCGCCGCGGTTGCGGGCGATCCGCGTCAGGATGAAGAAGAAGAGCAGGAACGGGATCACGCCGTAGCCGCGGCCGCGCTTGCCGCCCGCGGCGCGGTTTGGCGTGGCGCCGCGGGCGAGCGGGTCGCCGGGCGCCACCGCGCCGGCGACCTGCCGGATCACGAACGCGAAACGCGCGGCAGCCGGGTCACGCGGCATTTCCATCATGCGGCGCAGGATCCGGCTCGCCACCACGTCGGGCAGGGAGTCCTCGAGACCGTAGCCGACCTCGATGCGGCTCTGCCCCTCGCGCGGAAAGACCGCGAACAGCACGCCGCGATCGCGTCCCTTGCGGCCGATGCCCCAGGATTCGTAGAGGCGGGTGACCGTGGTTTCGATGTCGCCCTCGAGTTCCGGCAGAACTGTCACCACGAACTGGATTCCCGTGCGCTGCTCGAACCCGGCGAGCGCGTCGGCGAGACGGGTGGCGTCCGTGCCCGCCACGAGGCCCGTGCGGTCGTCGAAATGCCGCGCGGGCGGCGCCGGCAGGTCGGCCGCGGTCGCCGGCAGTGCGCCGACCGCCAGCAGCAGCAGGAGCGCTCCCGCCGCCGCCGGCTTCCCCGTCCGTATGCTCCGTCGCCGGATCATGCCACGCTCCCCTTGCCGCCCCACGCGGCGGTCGCAGTTCAGAACTGCACCTTGGGCGCTGTTTCGGCCCCGGCAGCGGCCTCGAAGTACCCCTTCTTCGTGAACTTGAACATTCCTGCCAGGATGTTGGTCGGGAAGCGGCGGATGCTCGTGTTATAGTTCTGCGCCATCTCGTTGAAGCGGCGTCTCTCCTGCGCGATCCGGTTCTCGGTGCCCTCGAGTTGCGCCTGCAGGTCGAGGAAGTTCTGGTTCGCCTTCAGATCCGGGTACTGCTCCACCACGACCATCAGACGGGCCATCGCGGAACCGAGATTCTGCTGCGCGGCCTGGAATTTCGCCATCAACTGCGGATCGTTCAGGGTCTCGGGAGTGAGTTGGGCCTGGACCTGGGTCGCCTCTGCGCGCGCCTTGATCACGGCTTCGAATGTCTCGCGCTCGTGCGCGGCGTAGCCCTTCACGGTCTCGACGAGATTGGGGATCAGGTCCGACCGGCGCTGGTAGACGTTCTCCACGTTGCCCCACTGGCCGCTGACCTGCTCCTGCAGCGAGACCAGGCGGTTGTACTGCCCCGTGAAGCCCATCACGACGAAAGCGATGACAGCCAGAACCACGATCAGGGGAATCAGCTTCCTCATAATCAATCTGCCTCCTGTGGGTGGATCGCTGCGACCAGGCGGCTCTACACGCGTCCGGCACATCCTATTCGCAGAACGGGGGCGCCGCCTCAGGGTATTACTTCGAGGGAGAAGATGTCACCCGGCTCGATGGCGTCGACAACGTGCATGCCGCGCACGACCCGGCCGACCGCCGTGTAGCGGCCGGTCAGGTGCGGTTGCGGGGAATGGCAGACGAAGAACTGGCTGCCGCCCGTGTCGAGGCCGGAGTCGGCGATTCCGACCGTGCCGCGGTCGAACTGGGTCCGGTTGCGCTCGGAGCGCAGCGTGAATCCCGGCCCGCCCCAGCCGTCGCCGCGGGGGTCGCCTCCCTGGATGACGAAATCGGGCACGACGCGGTGGAACACCTGGTCGCGATAGAATCCCGCGCGCGTCAGTTGGACCAGCGCGGCGGCGGTGTTCGGGGCGCGGCGGCCGTCGAGCGCGATGATGAAGTCGCCGCGCCCGGTGACGCAGCGGAGGCGAGGAGCCTTGAACGGCGCGGCGAGTGGCGGCTGGCCCGCCGCGCGCAACGGGGTCGGCGCGGTGGCGCGCAGGCTCGCCTCGCCGGGGATCCGGGCGGGCGGCAGCAACCCGCTCGCCACGGCGGCGGCGCGCGCCTGCAGGCGCACGCGGGGGTCGGGAAGATCGAATCCCGCTTCGAGAGTCCGGACCACCAGCGGGCGCAGCGAGTCGGGCAGCGCCGGGGCGCCCGCAACGGTGCGCGCCGGCGCGGAGGCGGCGTCTCCGCCCGCGGCGGGTTGCAGGGCGCCGGCCCGGGCGGCCGCCTCGAGTCCGGCGTAGGCGCCGAGGCAAATGTCGTCGGCGCCCTCGCGGTCGCTGCGCAAAGTCGCCAGCAACCTGCACATGGCGTCGATCGCAGCGGGCGATGGAATCCGGCCCAGCTGCTCGGCGGCTGTCGCGGCGACGGCGAAATCGGCGTCGCCGAGGGCGGATCGCAAAACGGCGAGCGCTTCGTGGCGCAGCGCAGACGCCGCGACCGGAGGCAGCAACGTCGTCTGGCGCTGCCAGAGGGCGCCGATCGCCTCCAGAGCCGATTCGCGCACGATCAGCGGTCGGCCGGGCGCGGTGGCCGCGGCCAGGGCAGCGAGGGCGCCGGCATCGCCGCCCCGCCCGAGTCCCTGCGCGGCTGCCGCGACCACCTGTGGCGGGCTGGTCCCGTAGCCGGTCAGTACAGCGGTCAGTTCGCCCGTGGCCGCCGCGCCACGGAGTGCGCCCCGCGCCAGCAGGGCCGCCGCCCGGATCGGTGCGTCGGCATCACCGGTGCGCGCCAGCGCGGCGCGGGCCAGACGCAGGCGCCACACCGGCAGCAGACTCTCCCGGGTCGCGGCAGCGATCGGCAATTCCATCCGCTCGACCAGGGCCGCCATCGCCTCGAGCGCGGTGCGGGCGACCTGCGGGTCGTGGTCGCGGCTGCCGTCGGTCAGCTGGGAGGCCAGTCGTACGAAGTTCGGTTCGAGCGCGTCGGAGGCAGCTGCCGCGGCCAGCGCGTGGCCGCAACGTCCCAGCGCCCGCAGTTGCGCCACGCGCACGCGCGTGCGCGTGGCCGCCGGCAGGGTCAGCTCCTCCTCGCCGCTGTCGAGGATGGCTGCCAGCGCCGCCGGTGTCCCCTGGGCGCCGAGCGCGCGCAGCCCGTGCACGCGCACCTGCGGATCCCGGGCGCGCGCGTGACGCGCCACGGCCGCGGCCAGCCCCGAATCGGGTGCGGCCTTCTCGGCGCAGCGCAGGACGCGCCACAGCACGGGGAGTTCGCGGCGCGACAGCCCTTCCCGCAGCGCGAAACGCAGCGTGTCGGGCGCGAGCTCGGCGGCCCGCTCGCGCAGGCCGTCCCAGGCCGCGGCGGCCTCGTCGACGTTGGCCCGCAGCGCCGGACCGAGCAGCGGCAGGCCGCCGCCCGGGAGGCGGCCCAGCGCCTCGACGGTGGCCAGGCGCAGCGCGCGGTTGCGCGTGGCAAGGAGCCGGGTCAACGGACCGACGCCCTGCGGACTGCCGGTGAAGCCGAGCGCCGCGGCTGCCTCGACGCGCACCGTGGCGCTGCGATCATCGAGGGCCCTGACCAGGCCGGTCACCGCGTCGTCCTGTCCGATGAGGCCGGCGGCCCGGGTCGAGGCCAGACGCACGTGCGCGTCGGGCGACACCAGGCAGCGGGCCAGCGAGTCGGCGTCGGCCAGCCGGCGGTCCTCCCAGCGGGCGATCGCCTGCAGGGCGGGGGCGCGGTCGGGGGGCGCGGAACAGCCCGTCGAAACGACGGCCGCCAGGCCGGAAACCGTCAGCGCTACCGCGCGCCACCCGGCGCCGCAGGCCGGCGCACGACGCGGTGGACAGGGTGGTGCGGGCGGGATGGGCAGGGGCATGACTTTCCTCCGTGGACAGCGGGCGTCGGCGGCGCGACGTTACCACCGGTCGCGGCGACTGTCCATGTCGGGGAGGCCGCTTTGACCGCCCGGAGCCGGTTTGTTACCATGCCTGCGCGTCGGACGATCCGGCGCGGACAGGGGAGGGGCATGCGCACCGCGATTCTCGGCGCGACCGGTCTGGTCGGACGCGTCATGCTGCGACTGCTGGAGGCGCGGGCGTGGGTCGATGACCCGCCGCTGCTGCTGGCCAGCGCACGGTCGGCCGGAGCGGAACTGCCTTTCCGCGGCGGGCGCCTCGTCGTGCGCAACGCGGCTGCGGCCGACCTGGAGGGGATCCGCCTGGCGCTGTTCTCCGCCGGCGGCGCCGTGAGCCGGGAGTACGCGCCCCGCTTCGCGGCCGTCGGCGCCTGGGTCGTGGACAACTCCTCGGCGTACCGGATGGACGCGGCCGTGCCGCTCGTGGTGCCGGAGGTCAACCCGGGGCTGGTGCCCCGTCTGGACCTTGACGCGCCGGAACGGGGCGGCATCATCGCCAACCCCAACTGCTCCACCATCCAGGTCGCCGTGCCGCTGGCGGCGTTGCATGCGGCGGGTGGCCTGCGCGAGGTGCAGGTGACGACCCTGCAGGCGGTCTCGGGCGCAGGCCGGCTGGCGGTGGAAGAGCTCGCGCGACAGCTGCCGGGACAGCTGACGCGGGCCGCGCGCCTGACGGCCGGCGATCTGTTCGATGACGCGGACCCGGGCGCCGGCGCAGTGCTGCCGCGCCGGATCGCCGGGAACGTGGTGCCGCGGATCGGGGCCGCGCTGCCCGACGGCTCGTTCGAGGAGGAGGCCAAGGTCGTGCGGGAACTGCGCAGGATCCTCGACCTGCCGGCACTGGCCGTCAGCTGCACCGCCACGCGCGTGCCGGTGTGGAACGGCCACAGCGCCGCGGTGCGCGTCGTGCTGGCGCGCCCGCTGACGCTCGAGGCGGCGCGCCGCGCGATGGTCGCCGCCGGTGGCGTCGAGGTCGACCCCTCGCCGCACGGCTACACGACGCCGGCGGAAGCGAGCGGCGACGGGGCGATCCGGGTCGGACGGCTGCGCCACGATCCCGATCGCGCCGAGGCGCTGCTGTTCTGGGTCGTGGCCGACAATCTGCTCAAGGGGGCGGCGCTCAACGCCGTCCAGATCGCGGACCTGCTCGCGGGCGCGCCGGCGCCGGCGCGGTGATTCCGGCCGTGGTCGCGGCGCCGGACCGGACCTGGTGGCTGGCCAGGCTCCACCCCGCCACGCGTCTGGCCGCTCTCCCGCTCGCGGTGATCACCTGCCTGGCGGCGCCGGCCTGGCTGCTGCCGCTGTTGCTGCCGCTGGTCGTCGTCGCGCTGCGGCGCGGCGGCCTGCCGTGGGGCGCGCAGTGGCGGGCTCTGGTTCCCTGGTGGCCGGTCGCCGGGCTCGTGATTGCGATCCACGTCTTCACCACCGTGTCGGCGGCGCCGCCGGGCCACCCCTCGTGGACCGGAGCGGGGCGCGGCGTGGCCGCCGTGGCGCGCGTGATCGCGTCGCTGCTCTGCCTGCGGCTCTTCGCGCGTGTCCTGGCCCTGGGCGATCTGGTGGCGGCGCTGGCGTGGTGGGGCCTCGGCCGTTTCGGCGATCGGGGCGTCGTCACGCGGCTGGGGGTCGTGCTCGCGGTGGCCGCGGGCGCCGCTCCGGCGGTGGTGACCGAAGGACGAAGGGTCACGGCCGCCCTGCGTCTGCGCCAGGGTCGACCGGCGACGGGCGGTCCCGCGCGGCGGTGGTGGCGGCGCGCGGTGGAGACGACCCGCCTGCCGCTGCCGCTGATCGAGGGGCTGTTCAGGCGGGCCGAGGCGCTTACGCTGTCGCTGCGCGGACGGTTGCCGCACCCGGCTCAGCTCGGGCCGCCTCCCTGGCGCCAGCTCGCCGTGCTGGCGGTCTGGCTGGGCGCGCTGGTGGCGCTGGCGTTCTGGCGGGGGAGGCTGTAGTGGACGGTGAGGTTTCCGGCGGATTTCCGCGGTCTGACGCCGGCGAGCCTCCGGGCGGGTGCCGCGTGCGTCTCGACCTGGCCTACGATGGCGCCGGGTTCCACGGCTGGCAGGTCCAGCCGGGACTGCGCACGGTGCAGGGGGAACTTGCCGTCATGCTCGCGCGGTTGCTGCGGCGCGAAATCGTGCCGGTCGGGGCCGGCCGCACCGACGCCGGCGTCCACGCCCGGGGGCAGGTCTGCAGCTTCCCGGTCCGCGACGACCGCGAATTCGCGCGCCTGCGGGAGCATCTGGCCCGCATCGCGCCGCCCGACCTGCAACTGCTCACCGTGCGCGCGGTCTCGCCCCTGTTCAGCGCCCGCTTCAGCGCCACGGCGCGTCGCTACAGCTATCACCTGCTGCTGCGCCCCGACATTTTTCGCGCGCGCTTCGCGGTCTTCGTGCCGGGCCGGCTCGACCGCGCCGCGATGGACGCCGCCGCGGCGCATTTTTCGGGAACCCGCGACTTCACCAGTTTTTGCAAACGGCAGTCGCTGCGTCCGGAGGGGGAAAACATCTGCACCGTGGATCGCTGCGGCTTTGAATGGACGGAGGATTCCGCTATCCTTCAGGTGCGAGCGGACCACTTCCTGCACAATATGGTGCGCGCCATCACCGGCACGCTGGTCGAGGTGGGTCTGGGGCGGCGCCGTCCGGACGACGTGCCGCTGATCCTGGCCGCCCGTGACCGCGCCCGCGCGGGTCGGACGATGCCGGCGCACGGCCTGTTCCTGGACGAAGTGAGTTACCCGGCGGC
Organism: uncultured bacterium; assembly: GCA_963732385.1. Classification (GTDB taxonomy): domain Bacteria; phylum Krumholzibacteriota; class Krumholzibacteriia; order LZORAL124-64-63; family LZORAL124-64-63; genus CAVSZB01. The sequence goes on from CAVSZB010000008.1 coordinate 408,670, forward strand.
TTTGCTCGACCCCCATCACGCAAGCACGACCGCGTCGGACGGGGCTGATCGCCCGCCGGCGCGGGAGGAGGGATCATGAAATTCTTCATCGACACGGCGAATCTGGACGCGATCCGCGAGGCGAAGGCGATGGGGGTGCTCGACGGCGTCACCACGAATCCCAGTCTCATGGCCGCGGAAGGACGTCGCGACACCGATGCTCTGCTCAGGGAGATCTGTGAACTGGTGCAGGGGCCGGTCAGCGGCGAGGTCGTGGCCACGGACGCCGCCGGCATGATTGCCGAGGGACGGCGGCTGGCGAAGCTGAGCAAGCATCTCGTCGTGAAGGTCCCGATCACGGTCGATGGCCTGCGTGCGGTGAGCGCTTTGGCCGCTGACGGCATCGCGGTCAACGCCACGCTCTGCTTTTCCGCCTCGCAGGCGTTGCTGGTGGCGAAGGCGGGCGCCGCGTATGTGTCGCCGTTCGTCGGGCGTCTCGATGATGTCAGCGAGGACGGCCTGGCGCTGATCGAGGATATCGTCACGATCTACGCCAACTACGACTTCGCCACCGAGGTGATCGTGGCGAGCATCCGCCATCCGCGGCACGTGGTCGAAGCGGCGTTGCTCGGCGCGCACGTGGCGACCATCCCGCCGAAGGTGATCCGCCAGCTGTTGTCCCATCCGCTGACCGACCGCGGACTCGACACCTTCCTGGCCGACTGGCGCAAGCTTCAGGGAGAGAAATGATGAACGGACGGAGGGTGCCGGTCTGGACCGGGATCGTCATCGGCCTGCTCTTCGGCCTGCTCGTGGGGGCGGGCTGGCTGTTCGTGCGGGAGCGCACCTTCCAGCCGACGGTCGTCCCGGCGCAGGATCGGGTGTCGTCTCCGGCGAACGACAGCACCGGCGGGGGGGGCGCGACGCCGGCGCCACCGGTCGTGGCGTCGACGCCCCGCGAGGATCTCGGGTCCGACCGCCGCAACGCTGTCGTGCGCGCCACCGAGGGGGTGGCGCCGGCGGTGGTCAGCATCAACGTGATCGCGTACCAGACGTACCGGCAGAGCACGGCGCCTCCCGGCTACGAATTCTGGGATCGCTTCTATCCGGGCCTGTTCCCGAGCCAGGTCGTGCGGCGGCCGGTCCAGGCGCTCGGTTCGGGGTTCATCGTCTCGTCCGACGGCTACGTGATCACCAATAACCACGTGGTGGAAGGGGCGGACGAGCTGGTCGCCACGCTCTCGGACGGTCGCCAGTTCAAGGCCCGGGTGCTCGAGACGGTGCCCAACTACGATCTCGCGCTCGTGAAGATCGAGGGCGAGAACCTGCCGGTGGCGCGGCTGGCCGCATCCCGGCGCCTGTACATCGGCGAGTGGGCGATCGCGATCGGTTCGCCGTTCGGCTATCTGCTGGCCGACACCCAGCCCACCGTCACGGTCGGCGTGATCAGTGCGCTCAACCGCGACATCAAGCGCACCGAGGGCGAACAGCGCAACTTCCTCGGCATGATCCAGACCGACGCCGCGATCAACCCCGGCAACAGCGGCGGTCCGCTCGTCAACGCCGCCGGCGAAGTCGTCGGCATCAACACGTTCATCTTCTCGCGCAGTGGCGGGAGCGAAGGGATCGGCTTCGCCATTCCGATCGAACGGGCCAACTGGCTGATCCGCGAGGTGCGCGAGTACGGTCGTTTCCGCCAGCCGTGGTACGGGTTGGGGGTGCAGAAGCTCTCCCCGAACCTCATGCGCTCGCTCAATCTGCAGGATCCGGTCGGTTTCCTCGTGCAGAACGTGGAGGCCGGCTCGCCGGCGGAGCGGGCGGGGCTGCGGCCGGGCGACATCCTCCGGGCGATCAACGGCGTGTCGCTCAAGGATCTCGACACGGTCGGACGCCTGATCTACGAGGCGCGGGTCGGCGATCGTCTCGCCTACCGCGCGGAACGCGACGGGCAGCGCCTGGACGGGACCATCACCCTCGAGGAGACGCGGCGCGGGCGCTGAACGGCGGCTGCCGCGGCCAGAGCCGGCCGGTTGTCGGCGGGGCGGAAATGCGGTAGAATGAAGGCGGGCTTTCTTCGCCCTGCACCCGCTATTCGAGCATCAGCCGCCGAGGAAGGTCCATAGATGCCCCTGCCGCCTGGTTTCGCGAGCCGTCCGGCGGGAGTATCCGGCGGTGTGCTTCTGGCTCTGCTGGCCCTGTCGGTGATCTCTGCCGCGGCGCCGGCGTTGGCCGCGCCGGCGTCGATCGACGCTTTGCCGGCCGCCCTGACCCACACCCTGCGCCCGCTTTCGGGGGTGCCGCGGCATGAGGCGCCGACGCCCGATCTGCCGGCCCTCGCGGCCGACGACGCGCGGCGCGAGCGCGACGGGCTGCCGCCCCGGTTCGCAGTGCCGTCGGCGACGGCGCTCACGCCCGACAACGCCGGCGTCTGGGAGCCGCTCGATGCCCAGCATCAGTTGTGGCGTCTGCGGATCGCCGCCCCCGGCGCCGTATCTCTGAACCTCGGTTTCACGCAGTTCCGTCTCCCCCGGGGGGGGCGTCTCTGCCTCTACCCGGCGTCCGATCCCGCCGGTGCCGTGATTTTTACCGACGCCGACAACGAAGAGCACGGCCAGCTCTGGACGCCGGTCGTTGCGGGCGACGATCTCGTGGTGGAATTGACGCTTCACGCCACCACGCTCGCCGACTACAGGCTCGAAATCGGTTCCGTGAACGTCGGCTATCGCGACTTCGGTCGGATCGCGCCGGACAAATCCGGCACCTGCAACATCGACGTGGTCTGCCCCGAGGGCGATCCGTGGCGGGACGAGATCCAGTCGGTGGGGGTCATCTCTACCGGCGGCTCCACCTTCTGCACCGGCTTCATGGTCAACAACACGGCGCAGGACGCGAAGCCGTACTTCATGACCGCGAACCACTGCGGCGTCACCGCGCTCAACGCGCCGTCGCTGGTCGTGTACTGGAACTTCCAGAGCCCGACCTGCGGCCTGCAGGGGGGCGGTTCGCTGGCCAGTTTCCAGACCGGCTCGTTCTTCCGCGCCACCTACGCCACCTCCGACTTCACGCTCGTCGAGCTGGACGACGCGCCCGCGCCGGCGTGGAACGTCACCTTCGCCGGCTGGGACCGGACGGCGGTCAATCCGACGCGGGGCACCGCCATCCACCATCCGAACACCGACGAGAAGAGCATCAGTTTCGAGAACGACCCGCTGCAGACGACCACCTACCTCAGCACCGTCAGCCCCGGCGATGGCTCGCACCTGCGCGTGGTGGACTGGGATCTGGGCACGACGGAACCGGGTTCCTCCGGCTCCCCGCTCTTCGACCAGAACCACCACGTCGTCGGACAACTCCATGGCGGCTTTGCCGCGTGCGGCAACAACGAGTCCGACTGGTACGGCTGCTTCGCCGTCTCCTGGGCCGGCGCGGGCGCCGACACAGCGCGCCTGAGCAACTGGCTCGACCCGCTCAGCACCGACCAGAAGACGCTCGGTCTGTATGCGCCTTACGCGGTCGGCCTGCGGGTCCTGCCGGGCGACGGTCTGGCTTCGGCGGGTCCGCTGGGGGGGCCGTTCACGCCCGACTCGCTGGTCTACACCCTGACCAATCCCGGCACTGCCGATCTTGTCTGGCGGGCGAGCCATGGCGCCGGCTGGGCCACCGTCAGCCCCGACAACGGAATCATCCCGGTCGCCGGCGCGGTGTCGGTGACCGTGGCGCTGAACGCCTTCGCCGAGTTGCTGCCCGCGGGGGTCTGGGCCGACACGGTCAGCTTCGTCAACGAAACCGACCACCTCGGAGACCAGCAGCGGTCGGTGTCGATCCAGGTCGGCAGTCCCACGCTGGTCTACGACTGGCCGCTCGACACCAACCCCGGCTGGACGATGGAGGGGCAGTGGGCCTTCGGCGTTCCCCTGGGCGTGGCCGGCTCCTACGGTCCTCCCGACCCGACGTCGGGTCACACCGGTACGAACGTGCTCGGTTACAATCTGGCCGGCACCTACGCCAGCGATCTGCCCGAGACGCACCTGACGAGCCCGGGGCTCGACTGCAGCGGGATGCGCTCGGTCATCCTGCGCTACTGGCGCTGGCTCGGGGTGGAGCAGCCGGCGTATGATCACGCCTCGTTGCGCGCGAGCGCCGACGGCGTGAACTGGACGACCGTCTGGGAGAACGGCAGCCAGATCGCCGACAGCGGCTGGGTGCTGCAGGAGTTCGACATCTCTGCGGTGGCGGCGCGTCAGCCGGCCGTGCGGCTGCGGTGGACCATGGGCGCCACCGACAGCGATTGGGACTACTGCGGCTGGAACCTCGACGACATCTCGGTCTGGGGCTTCCCGCTCGATCCTGACGATCCTCCGGCGCGCACGGCGCTCCTGGACAATATCCCCAACCCGTTCAACCTGCTGACCGAGGTGGTTTTCGATCTGGCCCGGTCCGGCCCGGTCCGCCTGACGGTGCACGATGTGCGCGGGCGGCTCGTGCGCGTGCTGCGGGACGGCTCGCTGGAGGCCGGTCGCCATACGGAACGTTGGGACGGTCGCGACGCCGCCGGTCGCGAGGTCGCCAGCGGAACCTATCTGCTGCGGCTCGAGACCGCCGACACCCGGGATGAGCGCAAGCTGGCGCGCGTGCGCTGAGTGGTCATGCCGTTGGTCACAAAGGAAGGTTCATCATGGCCCTGCTGATTCGCCTCGTCCGCCGCCCGATGGGTGCATCGGGCGGTGTGCTTCTGGCTCTGCTGGCCCTGTCGGTGATCTCTGCCGCGGCGCCGGCGTTGGCCGCGCCGGCGTCGATCGACGCTTTGCCGGCCGCCCTGACCCACACCCTGCGCCCGCTTTCGGGGGTGCCGCGGCATGAGGCGCCGACGCCCGATCTGCCGGCCCTCGCGGCCGACGACGCGCGGCGCGAGCGCGACGGGCTGCCGCCCCGGTTCGCAGTGCCGTCGGCGACGGCGCTCACGCCCGACAACGCCGGCGTCTGGGAGCCGCTCGATGCCCAGCATCAGTTGTGGCGTCTGCGGATCGCCGCCCCCGGCGCCGTATCTCTGAACCTCGGTTTCACGCAGTTCCGTCTCCCCCGGGGGGGGCGTCTCTGCCTCTACCCGGCGTCCGATCCCGCCGGTGCCGTGATTTTTACCGACGCCGACAACGAAGAGCACGGCCAGCTCTGGACGCCGGTCGTTGCGGGCGACGATCTCGTGGTGGAATTGACGCTTCACGCCACCACGCTCGCCGACTACAGGCTCGAAATCGGTTCCGTGAACGTCGGCTATCGCGACTTCGGTCGGATCGCGCCGGACAAATCCGGCACCTGCAACATCGACGTGGTCTGCCCCGAGGGCGATCCGTGGCGGGACGAGATCCAGTCGGTGGGGGTCATCTCTACCGGCGGCTCCACCTTCTGCACCGGCTTCATGGTCAACAACACGGCGCAGGACGCGAAGCCGTACTTCATGACCGCGAACCACTGCGGCGTCACCGCGCTCAACGCGCCGTCGCTGGTCGTGTACTGGAACTTCCAGAGCCCGACCTGCGGCCTGCAGGGGGGCGGTTCGCTGGCCAGTTTCCAGACCGGCTCGTTCTTCCGCGCCACCTACGCCACCTCCGACTTCACGCTCGTCGAGCTGGACGACGCGCCCGCGCCGGCGTGGAACGTCACCTTCGCCGGCTGGGACCGGACGGCGGTCAATCCGACGCGGGGCACCGCCATCCACCATCCGAACACCGACGAGAAGAGCATCAGTTTCGAGAACGACCCGCTGCAGACGACCACCTACCTCAGCACCGTCAGCCCCGGCGATGGCTCGCACCTGCGCGTGGTGGACTGGGATCTGGGCACGACGGAACCGGGTTCCTCCGGCTCCCCGCTCTTCGACCAGAACCACCACATCGTCGGACAACTCCATGGCGGCTATGCCGCGTGCGGGAACAACGAGTCCGACTGGTACGGTCGCTTCTCCGTCTCCTGGGCCGGTGGGGGCGCCAGCGCATCGCGCCTGAGCAACTGGCTCGACCCGCTCAGCACCGGCCAGACGACGCTCGGTCTGTACGCGCCGTACAAGGCCAGCCTGCGGGTCCTGCCGGGCGACAGTCTGGCTTCGGCGGGTCCGCTGGGGGGGCCGTTCACGCCCGACTCGCTGGTCTACACCCTGACCAATCTCGGCACTGCCGATCTTGTCTGGCGGGCGAGCCATGGCGCCGGCTGGGCCACCGTCAGCCCCGACAACGGAATCATCCCGGTCGCCGGCGCGGTGTCGGTGACCGTGGCGCTGAACGCCTTCGCCGAGTTGCTGCCCGCGGGGGTCTGGGCCGACACGGTCAGCTTCGTCAACGAAACCGACCACCTCGGAGACCAGCAGCGGTCGGTGTCGATCCAGGTCGGCAGTCCCACGCTGGTCTACGACTGGCCGCTCGACACCAACCCCGGCTGGACGATGGAGGGGCAGTGGGCCTTCGGCGTTCCCCTGGGCGTGGCCGGCTCCTACGGTCCTCCCGACCCGACGTCGGGTCACACCGGTACGAACGTGCTCGGTTACAATCTGGCCGGCACCTACGCCAGCGATCTGCCCGAGACGCACCTGACGAGCCCGGGGCTCGACTGCAGCGGGATGCGCTCGGTCATCCTGCGCTACTGGCGCTGGCTCGGGGTAGAGCAGCCGGCGTATGATCACGCCTCGTTGCGCGCGAGCGCCGACGGCGTGGACTGGACGACCGTCTGGGAGAACGGCAGCGAGATCGCCGACAGCGGCTGGGTGCTGCAGGAGTTCGACATCTCTGCGGTGGCGGCGCGTCAGCCGGCCGTGCGGCTGCGGTGGACCATGGGCACGACCGACTCCAGCTGGAACTACTGCGGCTGGAACCTCGACGACATCGCGGTCTGGGGCTTCCCGCTCGCTCCGGTCGACGTGCCCGACGGTCCGCCGCCGGCGCGCACGGCGCTCCTGGGCAACACCCCCAACCCGTTCAACCCGCTGACCGAGGTGGTTTTCGATCTGGCCCGGTCCGGCCCGGTCCGCCTGACGGTGCACGATGTGCGCGGGCGGCTCGTGCGCGTGCTGAGGAACGGCTCGCTGGAGGCCGGTCGCCATACGGAACGTTGGGACGGTTGCGACGCCGCCGGTCACGAGGTCGCCAGCGGAACCTATCTGCTGCGGCTCGAGACCGCCGACGCGCATACGGAACGCAAAATGGTGCTCGCGCGCTGAGCGGTCATTCAGTTGCCTGCGGCCCTCGCCCGGTCAGTCCAGGCGGCCGCTGATGAGCACGTGCCGGTCGCTGACCACCCGCACGCTGAAGTGCGACAGGCCGGAGGCCGCCAGCTGCTGGCGGATTTCGTGTGGTTCGAAAGCGGCGTGGAGGGAGTTGGCGAAGTCGCGCTTGAGCAGCGGCGGGGCGTCCGCGGCGTGCTTGGCGACGATTTCCCGTACCTGCGCTTGCGTCGCCGGCCGGAATAGATCCATGACGAGAATCGGGGCGTTGGGCAGGGCGCGCCGACGGATCGTCGCCCACAACAGCTCCGGCAGCGCCAGATGGTGCAGGAGGCTGTTGCTCAGGACGGCGTCGTAGCGCTCCCTCGGCAGGGTCGGTCCGGGTAACCGGTCGCGGACGAATGTCACCCGGTCGGCGCACGCGGGCGCGGTGCAGCGCGCCTCCTCAGCGAGCCGGATCATCGCGTCGGAGCCGTCCAGGCCGTGAATCGTGCCGCCAGGGTGCTCCTGGGCGATCCGCAGCACGATAGCGCCCGGTCCGCAGCCGAGGTCGAGCGCGCAGCCGGAGAAGTCGCTCCCCGCCAGTTCGCCGAAGAAACGCACGAAAATGTCGTTCGCCCCGGCGAAGTCGGCGCGCGCGTAGGCCAGGGCGACCGCGTCGTCTTCGATCAATTCGGGTTCCAGGATCCGTTTCATGGACATCGCCTCCGGTGGGGGCCGGATTGCGCCGCCGGCGTTCCCGCGCTGCGCCGGGCGAACGCTGTCGGGGATGTCTCCATCCTAGCGCATCACGGTGACAGGGGCAACGGGTGTGGCGGGGGATCGCGACCGCTCTCCCGGGCTTTCCCGGTGGCCCGCCGTGCGCTATCGTGTCGGGGTGCCGGCGTCGCGTGGCCCGGCCGAGGAGGCGCCGTGATTCCCCGTTACCAGACCCCCGCCATGACCGCTCTCTGGTCCGACCGTCGCCGCTTCGAGATCTGGCAGGAGATCGAGGTGACGGTGTGCGAGGTGCGCGCCGACCGCGGGGAGATTCCCCGCGAGGAGGCGCGCCTCATCCGGGAGCGGGCCGGCTTCGATGTGGCGCGGATCGCCGCCATCGAAGAGACCGTCCAGCACGACGTCATCGCCTTCCTTACCAGCCTGGGCGAGCAGATCGGCCCGCCGGCGCGTCACGTGCATGAGGGGATGACGAGCAGCGACCTGCTCGACACCGCATTCGCGCTGCAACTGCGGGCGGCGGGCGGCCTGCTGGGCGACGCGCTCGACGGACTGCTCGACGCCACCGCGCGTCGTGCCCGCGAGCATCAGCGCACGGTCATGGCGGGCCGCAGTCACGGCATCCACGCGGAGCCGACGACCTTCGGGCTGAAGTTGCTGGTCTACTGGGACGAGTTGCGCCGCGCGCGCCGCCGGCTCGACGCCGCGGTGGTCGAGGTGGCCTGCGGCAAGCTGTCGGGCGCGGTCGGTACGCTCGCCCACCTCGATCCCGAAGTCGAGGTCGAAACGATGCGCCGCCTCGGCCTGGGCACGGCGCCGGTCGCCACGCAGGTAGTCCAGCGCGATCGTCACGCCGCGTTCCTGAACGCCGTGGCGCTGACCGGGGCGGTCCTCGAGCAGATGGCGGTGGAGATCCGCAACCTCCAGCGCACCGACGTGCATGAGGTGGAGGAGCCGTTCGGCCGCGGCCAGAAGGGTTCCAGCGCCATGCCGCACAAGAAGAATCCGATCGTCAGCGAGCGGATCACCGGGCTGGCGCGCCTGCTGCGGGGCTATGCGCACACCGGGCTGGAAAACGTCGCGCTCTGGCACGAGCGCGACATTTCCCACTCTTCGGTGGAGCGGATCATCTTTCCCGACGCGTGCCATGTCCTGCACTACATGCTGCAGAAGATGACCTGGCTGATCGACGGGCTGGTCGTCTTTCCGGAGCGGATGCGCGAGAATCTCGACCGGGTGCGCGGGCTGGTCTACTCGCAGGCGGTGTTGCTGGCGCTGGTGTCGGCCGGTGCGAACCGGGAGGAGGCATATTCCTGGGTGCAGCGCTGCGCGATGCAGGTCTGGGACGCCGGCCGCGATTTCCGGGCCGCGCTGGCCGCCGATCCCGACGTGACCACGCGGCTGGGGGAGGCCGGGCTGGCGGCCTGTTTCGATCCGGAGCGGCACCTGCGCCACGTCGAGGCGATCTTCGCCCGGACGCTGGCGGACTAGCGGCCCGCCGGGGCCCGGGGGGAGACGGCGGGCCGCGCCGAGCGTCCCCTTTTTTCGTTACCCTCTTGCGCTGTCATGCGTTACATTGAGCCAGCCGGCGATCGGACCGGATCACAACATCCGCGGCGTCGATCGTGTAAGCCGCGACAGGTATTGTCGTTATTGAGGAATGCCGCGGAGTCCATGGATGGTCAGAGCCGCGTCCCCGCGCAAGTTGCCGTCCCTGGGACCGCCCACCCTCTCCTGCCATCCCCTCACCCCCGATCGCTGGGCCGATTTCGCGGCGTTGTTCGGGACGCGGGGCGCGTGCGGCGGCTGTTGGTGCATGGCGTGGCGGCGGACCGCCGCGCAGTTCGCCGCGGGCAAGGGTGGCAGCAACCGACGTGCGATGCGCAGGCTCGTCGCAGCGGGGGCCCAACCCGGAATTCTCGCCTACGCCGGGGACGAGCCGGTCGGCTGGTGTTCGGTCGCGCCGCGCGGGCAGTTCGTGCGGCTGGCGGCCTCACGGATCCTGGCGCCGGTCGATGAGCGGCCGGTCTGGTCGGTGAGTTGCTTCTTCGTGCGCCGGGACTGGCAGGGACGCGGGCTGTCGGTGCGCCTGCTCGAGGCCGCGGTGGCGTACGCACGGGCCGGCGGCGCGCGCCTGATCGAGGGATACCCGTACGCGCCGGCGGGCCGCCTGCCGGGGGCGTTCGTCTGGACCGGCCTTGAAGGGACGTTCCGGGAGGCTGGCTTCACCGAGGTGGCGCGCCGCTCGGCGGGGCGCCCGATCATGAGGCGGGAGATCGCGCGCGGACGATGTCCGGCGGGGGAGGCGAAGCGGAGCGGATGACCATCCACGACGACAGCGGCGAGTTCGTGCCGGTGTGCGCCCTCGCGGACGCGACGCTGATGACCACGCTGGGGCGCCACGCCCTCACGCTCTCGCCCGCCGAAGCGCGCCGCGTGGCCGATCTGCTCGGCCGCGATCCGACCCTCACCGAACTGACCCTCTTCGACACCATGTGGAGCGAGCACTGCTCCTACAAGAGCAGCCGCCACGTGTTGAAGGAGTTCCTGCCGACGGAGGCGTCGAACGTCATCCTCGGGCCGGGGGAGGACGCCGGCATCGTGGATTTCGGCGAGGTGGGCGGGGTCCGCTACGGCGTCGTCATCGCGCACGAGAGTCACAACCATCCCAGCCAGGTCATGCCGGTCGAGGGGGCGGCCACCGGGATCGGCGGCATCGTGCGGGACGTCTACTGCATGGGCGCCGACGTGATCGGCGTGCTCGATCCGCTGCGTTTCGGCTGGCCGGCCGGAGTGGGGGCGGAGGCGCGCCTCGAGATCGCGCGCGAGGTGGTCACCGGGATCTGGGAGTACGGCAACGCGCTCGGAGTGCCGAATCTCGGCGGCGATGTCGTATTCCACCCGTCCTTCGACGAGAACTGCCTCGTGAACGTGGTGGCTCTCGGCCTCGTGCCGGTCGATCACATCGTGCGCAGCGCGGTGCCGCCGCAGGCAAAAGACGAGCCGTACGACCTGATCCTCGTCGGCAAGCCGACCGACTGGAGCGGCATGGGCGGCGCGGCGTTCGCCTCGGCCACGCTCGACGCCGCGGCCGCCACCGCCAACAAGGGGAGCGTGCAGGTTCCCGACCCGTTCCTCAAGCGGGTGCTGACGATCGCCAATCGCGAGGCGCTGGCGTTCGCGAGGCGCGAGGGGGTGGCGATCGGTTTCAAGGATCTCGGCGCGGGCGGCATCAGCTGTGTGACCAGCGAACTGGCGGATGCGGGCGGTTTCGGCTGCGACGTGGATCTGGCGCTGGTGCACGTCGCGCCTGGGCCTGTCCCGGCGCGGGTGGTGGCCTGTTCGGAGACGCAGGAGCGCTACGGACTGGCCGTGCCAGCGCGCCTGACCGAGCGGTTCCTGCGCATCTACAACGAGGATTTCGCCCTGCCGACGCTCTACGACGGCGCGGGCGCGCGGCGCATCGGCCGGGTCACCACGGATCAGGTCTACCGGCTGCGCCACGGAGAACGGATGCTCTGCGACACTCCGGTGGGCAACATCACGGCCGGCATCCGCTACGATCGAATCTGGCGCGCGCCGGAAGGGGCGGTGCCGCCGCACGACTCGCGCGGTCCGGAGCGTCCCGATGACGAGCTCGCAGCCGAGTGGATCGCCCTGGCCGGGCATCCCAATCTGGCCTCGCGCGAGCATCTGTACCGGCACTACGACAGCGAGGTGCGTGGCGCGGCGGTGCTGCGCCCCGGCGAGGCGGACGCCGGCGTGGTCGCGCCGGTGCCCGGCTCTGCACGCGGCGTGGCGGTCACGGTCGATGGCAACCCGGCGCTCGGTCTGGCCGATCCGTACGTCGGCGGCGCGCTGGCGGTCGTCGAGGCGTGCCGCAACCTGGCCTGCGTGGGGGCGATACCGGCCGCGATCACCGACTGCCTCAACTTCGGCAATCCCGAGGACCCCGAGGTGTTCTGGCAGTTCCGGGAGGCGGTGCGCGGCCTGGCCGACGCCTGCCGCGGCCTGGGCCGGATCGACGCGCCAGGGGAGCCGCTGCCGGTCGTGTCGGGCAATGTCAGCTTCTACAATCAGAGCCGGTCGGGACGCTCGGTGGCGCCATCGCCGATCGTGGCGGGCGTGGGGATCGTGCGCGACACGAGTGTCTGCCGCTCGCTGCGGTTCAAGCGCGCCGGCGATCATCTGTACCTGGTCGGCGCGCCGACGGCCGATCTGCTCGGCTCGATCTGTCGCGAGTCGGGACTGACCGTGGGGCGTCCGGTGGCGCCGCGGCCCGACTTCGCGGCCGCTCGCGCGGAGATTGCCGCGGTGATCGTGCTCGTGCAGAACGGTCTCGCCGTGGCGGCGCACGACATCAGCGACGGGGGACTGGCGCAGGCGCTGACCGAAATGGCGCTCGGACTCGAGGGGCAGCGCCGCCTGGGCGCGCGGATCGTGCTGCCGGCCGCCCTGTCACACCTGACGCTGCGTGAAGCGCTTTTCAGCGAGCAGGGCGGTTTCGTGGTCGAGGTGCCGGCCGCTCGCGCGGCGGAGGCGGGCGCGGTGCTCGATCGCACAGGGGCGCGGTGGTGGCCGCTCGGCGAGGTGACGAAGGAAGAGACGCTCACGGTCGCGCGGGCGGGCGAGCCGGCCGGGGCGTCCGCGGTGCGGCTGGAACTCGACAAGCTCGATGTCGCCTGGCGCGAGGGGCTGACCCGGCTCTGGGCCGGTGCGACACTGCCGGAGCGTGTCGCTGCCCCGGACAATGGCGCGGCGGGGACGGCCGCGGACCTGGCGGCGCCGGCGGACCTGGCGGCGCCGGTCCTGGTCCGGAGGGTGCGCCCGCGCGTGGCTGTCCTGCAGCTGCCCGGCATGAACTGCGAGGACGAGTCGGTGCGCGCGGTCGAGGCGGCGGGCGGCGATGCGGAGATCTTCCGCTGGACGCGGCCGGCCGCCGCGCTGGCCGCGTTCGACGGTTTCCTGCTGCCGGGAGGCTTTTCCTACCAGGATCGCGTGCGGGCCGGCGCGGTGGCGGCCAAGGATCCGCTGCTCGACGTCATCCTGCGGGCGGCGGAGGCGGGGCGGCCGGTGCTCGGCATCTGCAACGGCTGCCAGGTTCTGGTGGAGGCGGGTTTGGTGCCGGGGCGCGAGCCGGGGGCCGTGGAGGTGGCGCTGGCGCCCAACCTGGTGCCGGGCCGGCGTGGCTACCACTGCCGCTGGGTCGTGCTCGAACCGGTGGCGGCGTGCCGCTCGCCCTTCCTCGAGGGGCTGCCGGCGGACCTGCCGGTGCCGATGGCGCACGCACAGGGGCGCTTCACGCACGAGGATCCCGCGGCGTTCGCCGCGCTGGCGCGCGATGGTTTCGTGGCCCTCCGCTACGCCGGAACCGGGCCGGACGGCCGGGGTCCCGGCAACCCCAACGGTTCGCTGCTGGCCGCGGCGGCGCTCACGAACGTGCGGGGCAACGTCCTGGCGATCATGCCCCATCCGGAGCGGGCGGCCCTGCTGTGGCAGGTGCCCGAGGATCTGCCCCATGCCTGGGGGGAGCGGCGCCGGGCCGCGGCGGGCGATGCCCGTGCCCTGGCCTCGCCAGGGCCGGGCGCCGGGCTGTTGAGGCGGCTCGTGGAACTGTGCTGAACGGTCTGCGGCCGCCGGCCGCGGGTGAAGGCGGAACATGGCCGAACAGGTTACTTTGTTGACCAGTCACAAGGGTGTCGATCTGCACGCCGCCACCGCCGGGCGGGTCCTGCGCGATCTGCCCGGCGGCGGCGAGCGGCTGCTGGCGCTGGCGCGGGCCGAATTCCATACGTTCTGGCCCGAAACGGAGGTCCTGGCCGGGCCGGGCGCCGAACGGCTGACGGTGGATCGCCTGCTCGCCACGGGGCGCTACTTCAACCCCAACAAGCACCACTATGCCCATTTCCGGCGGGCCGGATCGGGCGGTCCGTGGGCCGGACGGGGTGAAGGGTGCCGTGGCGCGGCGCTGCCCGACGGCTGGCCCGGAACGCTGGTCGCCAGCGATTGTGGTGTCGCCGACCCGGGGTCTCTGGAGCGGCTGCTGGGCGCCGGGCCGCCGCCGGCGGGCGCGGGCTGCGTGGATGTCTGCGCCTTTCCGCTGGACGCCCCGGGACCGCTGCTTTCGGGGGTGCTCTGGCGACTGGTGATCGGGCCCGGCGCGGCGGATGTGCTGGAGGTCGCTGAGGCGCTCGCGGTGACGGGCGGGGCGCGTCACGGGCTGCTGGTCAATCCGCACATGGATGGGTGGCTGATCGGTGCGCGGGGCGCGATCGGCCCCGGAGGTCGGAACTGAACCTGGTCGTGGGCCGGGGAGGATGCATGGGCGCCGAAGGACGACACTGGCGTGAAGAGTGCGGAGTGGTCGGCATCGCGGGCAGCCGCGAGTCGGCGCAGCTCGCCTGCCTGGCGTTGCACGCGCTCCAGCACCGGGGGCAGGAGAGCGCCGGCATCGCCGTGGCCGATGGCCACACGCTCGCCACCCACAAGGCGATGGGGCTGGTGGTCGATGTTTTCGGCGAGACGGCCCTGCGCTCCCTTTCCGGCACGAGCGCGATCGGCCACGTCCGTTACTCCACCACCGGTTCCTCGCATCTGCTGAACGCACAGCCGATCCAGGTGACGTCGCATCGCGGATCGGTGGCGCTCGCGCACAACGGCAATCTTGTCAACGCGCAGACCCTGCGCCACCGGATGGAACAGGAGGGGTCGATCTTCAGCACGACGAGCGACTCCGAGATCATTCTCCATCTTATCGCCCGCAGCCGGGCCGACAGCATCGAGGAGGCGACGACCGATGCGCTGCGCCAGGTGCGGGGCGCGTTCAGTCTGGTCATCCTGACGCGGGATCGCCTCATCGCCGCCCGCGATCCGCATGGTTTTCGTCCCCTCTGCCTCGGGCGCTGCGGCGACAGCTTCGTGATCTGTTCGGAGAGCTGCGCCCTCGACATCATCGGCGGGACCTACCTGCGCGAAGTCGAACCGGGCGAGCTGCTGATCGTGGGGGATGGCGAGCTGCGGAGCCATCGTCTCGCACCGCGGGAGACGGAACGCTGCTGCGTTTTCGAGCACATCTATTTTTCCCGGCCCGACTCGCGGGTCTTCGGGCAGAGCGTGGACCGGATCCGTCGGCGGTGCGGCGAGATCCTGGGGGAGGAGGGCCCGGCCGCGGCGGACCTGGTCTGCTCCGTGCCGGATTCCAGCAACACCGCAGCTCTTGGCTATGCCGCCGTCACCGGCCTGCCGTTCGAGCTCGGTCTGATCCGCAACCATTACGTCGGTCGTACCTTCATCTCGCCGGCGCAGAAACAGCGCGACACGTCGGTACGCATCAAGTTCAATCCCGTCAAGGAGATCATCGAGGGCAAGCGGGTGGTTCTCGTCGACGACTCGATCGTGCGCGGCACCACCATGCGCAAACTGGTGAAGATCATCCGCGCCGCCGGCGCCGCGGAGGTGCATCTGCGGATCGCTTCGCCGCCGATCACCTATCCGTGCTACTACGGCATCGACACGCCCGTGCGCAAGGAGCTGATCGCCTCCAGCCACGAGGTCGGGGAGATCGCGACCTACCTGCGGGTCGATTCGCTGCGCTATCTGTCGCTGCCGGGGCTGTTGCAGGCCACCGGCGCCGGCGCACGGTACTGCACCGCCTGTTTCACCGGGGATTACCCGCTGCCCTTCGACGCCATCACGGACAAGGAGATCTTCGATCAGGAGGCCGGTGCCCGGGAGGTTGTCGTCGATCCCCCGGACCGGAGCCGATCGTGATCGCCATGACTGCGGAATTGTGAGCCGTTGAACCACAGGACCGGGGACGAACGTTATCGTCCCGATGACCGCTACGCCGACCCGGCCGTGCTGGGCGCGCTCCTGGAGGAGCGCGTGCTGCCGCTGGTGGCGCGTCCCACCCGCTATCTCGGTGGGGAGATGGGCGCCGATCGCCGCCCCTGGGACCCTGCCCGCGCCAACGTGTTGCTCGCCTTTCCCGACGCCTACGAGATCGGGATGTCGCACACCGGCCTGCGCATCCTCTACGCCCTGTTGAACCGCGACGACACCGCCTTCGCCGATCTCGCGTTCGCCCCCTGGCCCGACCTGGAGGCGCTGCTGCGCGCGGAGCGGATGCCGCTCTTCGGCCTGCAGTCGCGGCGCAGCGTCGCCCAGTTCGACGTGCTGGCCTTCTCGCTCGGCTACGAGTTGAGCTACACCAATGTGCTGACGATGATCGACCTGGCCGGCCTGCCGCTGCGCGCCCCGGCGCGGGGCGACGGCGATCCGCTGGTCGTCGCCGGCGGCGCCTGCGCGTCGAACCCCACGGTGCTCGCGCCCTTCGTGGATCTGTTCCTGACCGGTGACGGCGAGGAGTCGGTGCTCGATCTGGCTGCGAACGTGCGGGTGGCCAGGGCGGCGGGCGAGGGGCGCGCCGGCCTGCTGGCGCGATTGGGGCGGCTGCCGGGCGCCTGGCGCCCCGACGCGCCCGGTCCGGTCCGGCCTCGCGTGCTGGTCGATCTCGACCGCTTCGCGCCGCCGGTCGGGCCGGTCCCGATCACCGAGGCGGTCCATGACCGGCTCTCGGTCGAAGTGATGCGAGGTTGCGCGCGGGGCTGCCGGTTCTGCCAGGCCGGCCTGTTGCACCGGCCGGTGCGCGAGCGCGATCCCGCACGGGTGGCGGCGGTCGCCGCGGCGGGCGTTGCCGCCACCGGCTGGAACGAGGTTTCGCTGTTGTCGCTCTCGACCTCCGACTACGGCGGGCTGGCGGCGGCGGTGGCCGGCATCCGGCGGATCGCCGATCCCCGCACGAATCTGGTGCTGCCGAGCCTGCGCGTGGATTCGCTCGATCCGGAACTTTACGGTGAGATTTCGCGCGAGGAACCGGGCTCGTTCACGTTCGCGCCCGAGGCCGGCAGCCAGCGCCTGCGGGACGTGATCAACAAGAACGTGACCGAGGCGGAGGTGCTGGCCAGTGTCGAACGCGCCTTCGCTGCGGGGGCGAAGGGGACCAAGCTCTATTTCATGATCGGGCTGCCGACCGAGACCGACGAGGATCTGCGCGCGCTCGTGGATCTGGTGCGGCGCATCGTCCGCTGTTCCCCCCGTGGCGGCGGGGCGATCACAGTTGCGATCTCGCCGTTCTCGCCCAAGCCGCACACTCCTTTCCAGTGGGCGGGACAGATCCCGCGCGAGGAGATCACGCGTCGCAACCGTCTGTTGGAGCGGGAACTGGCGCGACTGCGGGTGAAGGTCAGCCTGCGCGATGCTGAGGTGTCGGAGCTGGAGGCTCTGCTCGGCCTCGGCGACGGCCGCTGCGCGGAGGCAGTGCTGGCGGCCTGGCGCGCCGGCGCCCGCTTCGATGGCTGGAGCGAGTGGTTCAACGCTGCGCGCTGGACCGCGGCGTTCGCGGCGGCCGGCGTCGACACGGCGGCGTTGCTCGCGCCGCGCGATCCGGAAGCGCCCCTGCCGTGGGACGATCTCGACATCGTCGACCGCGCGTTCCTGCGCGCCGAGTGGGCGCTGGCCCGGCGGGGGGAGATTACGCCCGATTGTCGCCTGGAGGGGGGCTGTGGCGGGTGCGGGGCCTGCTGCGGCGAGATCGGCCATGTGGCGGCGCCGCCCGTGGCGGTGGCCCCGGCAGTCGCCAGCCCCGGGGTGGCGCCGTTGCCAGCCTTCGATCCCCGCAACGCCAGCCCCGAGGATCCTGTGCAGGAGCGCCGGCGCTGGACGGTGTGGCGCGGTCAGG
The DNA here is from genome assembly GCA_963732385.1 of uncultured bacterium. Classification (GTDB taxonomy): domain Bacteria; phylum Krumholzibacteriota; class Krumholzibacteriia; order LZORAL124-64-63; family LZORAL124-64-63; genus CAVSZB01. The sequence continues at coordinate 426,315 of CAVSZB010000008.1, forward strand.
CTCCGGGCCGCTGCTGGCACCGCGCCGAGTACACGAAGCTCGGCCCGGCCCGGTTCCTGGGGCACCTCGACTTCCAGCGTCTGCTCCAGCTGGCGCTGCGCCGCGCCGGCGTGCCGGTGGCCTACAGCCTTGGCTTTCATCCGCATCCCCTGCTCAAGTTCGGACCGCCGCTGCCGGTCGGCGTGGAGGGGGAGCGCGAAGTGTGTGACGTGGCGCTCGATCGGCCCGATCCCGACTGGGTCGCGGTGCTCAACGCGGTCCTGCCCGACGGTGTGCGGTTGCGCGGCGCCGAGCCGGTCGGCCCGATCCTGCCCGAGTCGGTCGAGACCTGTGTCGGTCGTTTCGACTACGCGGCCGTGCTGGTGCCGCGGTCGGCCGGCGGTCCCGATCCCGCGGCCGTGCGCGAGTGCGTGGCCCGTTTCCTGGCGGCCGAAGCCTGGCCGCATGTCCGCCGCCGGGAGAAGGGCGATGTCGAGCTCGACGTTCGTCCCTGCGTGCCGGTTGACGGACTCCTGTCTGCAACGCACGGCGCGGCGCCGGGCGTCGGGACTGTTCTCACGTTTTCCATTCTGCGGCAAACCGGAGCCCCCGGTCTGCCGCCGCACGATTTCCTGACCGCCCTTTTGGGCGATCTTCTCCCCGAGCCGCGGCTGTGCCGCGTCCGGCGCACCGCCCTGCTCGGCCGCGATGCGGCGGGCCATTGGCGGACGCCGCTGGTCATGGCCGGGGAGGCCAACCGCAGACTATGGCTCCGGAAGCGCGTGAGCGCGTGAGCCGTGAAACGGAACGACAAATCATGAAGAAAGAAATCATCATCAACTCCACGCCCCACGAGATCCGTATCGCCATCCTCGAAGACGACGAGCTGGTCGAACTGATGATGGAGCGCGCCGACGCGCGCCGCATCGTGGGGAACATCTACAAGGGCGTCGTCGCCTCCGTGAAGCCGGGGTTGCAGGCGGCGTTCATCGACATCGGCCTCGAGAAGGCAGGCTTCCTGCACGCCTCCGACCTCGTGCACGAGGATCCCGAGGATGACGAGGTCGATGCCCCGGCGCCCGCACCCGACCGGCGGCCCGAATGGCGCGATCGCGTGTTTCCGGACATCGGCAAGACCCTGAAGGTGGGCGACGAGATCCTCGTGCAGGTGACCAAGGAGCAGATAGGCACCAAGGGGTCACGCCTCACCGCGGATCTGAGCCTGGCGGGCCGTTTTCTGGTCCTGATGCCGAAGGGACACCGTGTCGGGGTGTCGCGCAAGATCGAAGACCGCCGCGAGCGCGTGCGTCTCAAGCAGCTCCTGCAGCAGGTGCGTCCCGACGAGGGGGCCTTCATCATCCGCACGGCCGCCGAGGGGATCACCGAGGAGCAGTTCCGCAAGGACGTTGATTACCTGACCAACCTCTGGCAGGACGTCAAGCGGGCCAACGCCGCGCAGCAGGGTCCGGGCCTCGTGCACGAAGACGTGGGCATGGTCGTCGGTCTGATCCGCGACATCTTCAAGGAGGATGTCGATGCCCTCGTGATCGACGAGAGCGAGGACTACGAGCGGCTTGTGAAGTACGTCCAGACCTTCGCTCCCGAACTGCGGCCGCGGGTGCGGGAGTATTCCGCCAGCCTGCCGGTTTTTGACCACTACGGCATCGAAACCGAGATCCGCAAGAGCCTCGACCGCCGCGTCTGGATGAAGAAGGGCGGCTATCTGGTGATCGAGCAGACCGAGGCGCTCGTGTCCATCGACGTCAACACCGGTCGCTTCACCGGCAAGCGCAACCAGGAGGACACGATCCTGCAGACGAACCTGATCGCCGCGCACGAAGCGGCGCGGCAGGTGCGGCTGCGCGACCTCGGCGGCATCATCGTCATCGACTTCATCGACATGGATAACGAGGCCAACAAGAAGCGGGTCCTCAACGAGCTGCGGACATATCTCAAGAACGACCGCGCCCGCACCAAGACTTTCGGGGTGAGCAATCTCGGGCTGGTCGAAATGAGCCGCCAGCGGGTGCGGCCGTCGCTGATCGCGTTCCTGAGCGACGCCTGCCCCTACTGCACCGGCATGGGCAAGGTGCAGAGCCTCGAGACCCTCAGCAATCGCATCGAGCGGCTCATCCACCGCGCCGTCACCATCACGCGGGAACGGCGGCTCCAGATCCAGGCCAACCCGACGCTGGCGCTGTTCATCCTGGAGGAACGGGGCGACCAGTACCGCGATCTCGCGCGCGCCCACGCGGTCGAAATCGATGTGCTCGACGATCCCGCGCTGCACCGCGAGGAGTTCCGGCTCCTCTCGCTCGACACCGGGCGGGATCTGTCGGCCGAAGCGGAGAAACCGGTCGGCGTCTCTGCGGGAAGCCCCGGCGGCAATGGCGGGGGTGGCAGCGGTGGCGGCGGTGGCGGCGGTGGCGGCGCGAGGCCGCACGGACGTCCGCCCCTGCGCAGCGGCGGTCGCGGCGGGGGGCGGGGCCCGGCGCGCGGCGGCAGCCGCGGCGCACCCCGGGCCTAGGCGCCGCCGGGCGGGAGCGGATCGAGGCGGGCGCGCCACTGCAGGCGCGCCGTGGCCCACCAGAGTCGGGCCAGCGAGCGGTTGCGCGCGCGCTCTCCCGGGGCCACGCTGCGCCAGAGCGCCTTGGTCGCGTACTCCACGAACTGGGCCGCCCGGATGCGGATTACCGCGTCCGGACCCTCGTGCTTGGCCATGAACAGCCGGTAGCTGTGCTGGAACTGCTCCAGACGGAACCGCCCGGTCCGTTCCGCGGCGCGCCCTTCCAGGTGGATCACCCGCGTCGTCGCGCAGTAATACACCCGCCACCCCGCGGCCCGCGCCCGCCGGCACCAGTCGGTCTCCTCGAAGTACATGAAGAAGCGCTCGTCCAGCGGACCGACCTGCGCCAGCGCCTCGCGGCGCAGCATCAGACAGGCTCCGGTAACATAATCGACCGGCCCGCTTCCCGCGTCCGGGCCGGGGGCCACCCCGAGGCCGGACCGGCGCAGTCGCCCCGGCAGCCAGCGCCGGTGCGGATCGAGCAGCGCGAACAGGTGGAGGCGAGCGGCGGGAAAGTCGCCCCAGGTCACCGTGGGGCGTCCCCCGGCGTCGACCAGCGTCGGCCCTGCGGCGGCCGCGTTCGGCGTCGCCATCAGGAAGGCGAACAGCGCGGCCAGCGAACCGGGCGGGCAGATCGTATCGGGGTTGAGCAGCAGCACCGCCCGCCCCGTGCAGTGCGGAAAGGCGAAGTTGTTGCCCCGGGCGAAACCGAGGTTCTCGCCTCCCTCGAGCAGGCGGCAGGCGGGGAAGTCGGCGCGCACCATGGCGGCTGAGCCGTCCTGGGAAGCATTATCGACCACGAGCGTTTCCGTGGCGAGCCCCGCCGTCGCTCCGGGCAGCGAAGCGAGGCAGGCGCGCAGCAACTCGCGCGTATTCCAATTCACCAGGACGATGGAGAGGTCCACGTTCATCCTGCCCGCCGTGTCAGTGCTGCCGGCGGCTGGCGCCGCGCAGAATTTCCTGCTCCTCGGGGGTGAGGCTCTGCAGCCCTTCGCGGGAGATCTTCTCGAGAATAGCATCGATCCGCTCACGGCCGTGCGTGCGCGGTTCGGGGCGGTCGGTGTCGATCACCCGGAAGCGGGCGCGCGCCTGGCGCTGGCGCCAGGAGGCGACGCCGCCGCGGTGCTGCAGCCCCGCCTTCAGCCAGATGTAGCCGAACAGCATGCCGCCCAGGTGAGCGAAGTGGCCGATGTTGCCGCCGGAGCCGAGCCAGGCGGCGAGCAGTTCGAGCAGGCCGAACAGGAGCACGAAGTAGCGCGCCTTGATCGGGATCAGGAAGTAGAGCAGGATCTCGCGGTCGGGGAAAAGCAGCCCGAAGGCGAGCAGCAGGCCGAAGATCGCGCCCGACGCTCCCACCAGCGGCGCCGTCGAGCCCCACGACGTGAGCGTATAGGTGAGCCCGCCCCCGAACCCGGTCACGAAGTAGTAGGTCAGGAAGGCTCGCCGTCCCCAGAGCGTCTCGATCTCCGAGCCGAACATCCAGAGCGCGAACATGTTGAAGAACAGGTGCCAGAAGCTGCCGTGCAGGAACATGTAGGTGGCGAACTGCCACAGGTGCAGACGGGGAAGGGCGTCGGCCGGCACGAGGCCGAAGAAACCGATGAATGCGTCACCCAGCGACGACCGCGACAGGCCGAGCAGCCACTGGATGATGAAGACCGTGATGTTGGCCGCCAGCAGGGCCCGGATCGTCGGGCTGGCCGACGGTCCGAAGCGCAGCAGGCCTCCGCCCATCCCGTACCGAGTTCCCACGCCGGCTCCTCCCGCGGCAACTGCGCCGCCGGTCACAACCTAGCACGCGCCGGGCCTGTCGTCAGCCGGAATCCGGGTGTCCGGGCCCCACAATTGAAAAGCCCTTTGCGCAACTAGGCGGCCGTGCTAGGTTCCGCGACATTCCCGAGGTACGACTTGGATTGACCTTTGGCTCCGCTGCGACCTTTCCTGGAGCCTCCGGGTCAATTCCCCGCTTCTCCGGACAAGGGGGCGACATGCGAAAGAGGTTCCTCCAGTTGGCGCCCGTGATGGGGCTCCTGCTCCTGGGCGCCGAACTGGCACATGCATCCGGCTTCAGCATCTATGAAGCCGGGTCCCGGGCCACTGCTTTGGGCTGCGCCTTCACCGCGACGGCGGACGACGGTTCGGCGCTGTTCTACAACGCCGCCGGCCTCTCCTTCCAATCCGGCACCAGCGCCGGTCTGAACCTCATCGGTGTCGCGCCCCAGTTCAAGTTTGCCGGGCACCTCACCCAGGGCGACGCCCTGCAGACCGGCGAGGCCGAGAGCAGGGTGTACCTCGTTCCGGGTGCGTACTACACCGCCAATCCGGGGGGCAAATTCGCTTACGGCGTGGGGGTCTACGCACCGTTCGGCCTGGGTGTCGTCTGGAAGGACGGTGCCGATTGGGTGGGGCGCCGGATCAGCCACGACGTCTCGATCGAAACGATCTACGTGACCCCGGCCATCAGTTGGATGGCCGCCGATGGCCTGGCCCTGGCGTTCGGTGTGGATGTCGCCCGGCAGAAGCTGGATCTGATCAAGTTCACGCCCGAACCTTCGTTCGGCACGAACGCCATCGAGACCGAGATCGCCGGCACCAGCAAGCTGAACGTCACGCCTTCGCTCGGCGTTATGTACCGGCCGTCGCCCACGCTCTCGTTCGGCGCCATGTACCACTTCGAGAAGACCATGAAGTTCGAGGAGCAGGACGCCACTCTGGACAACGTTCAGGCGGACGGCGAAACCTGGGCCGCCACGCTGCTGGCCGGGCTCGGCGGCAGCAACCAGATCGTCTCCTCCGAGCTGAACCTGCCGTCGATGATGTCGCTCGGCATGGCCGTGCAGGTCTCGCCCAAGCTGCGCGTCGAGGGCGACTACGTACGCTTCGGCTGGAGCACCTTCGAGAAGCTCGACCTGGACTTCACGAATGACAACCTCGACCAGGTGATCCACTTCAACTACGAGGATTCCTGGCAGGTGCGGTTCGGCGCCGAGTTGCAGGCGAGCGAAGCGGTCAGCCTGATGGCCGGCTATGTGCACGACAAGACGCCGCAGCCGCTGCGCGCCGTCAGCCCTCTGCTGCCCGACAGCGACCGCAACGACTACTCGATCGGTGTCCGCCTCCGCCGCGGCGCCTGGGATCTCAACGCCAGCTACATGGTGGTCGTCGGCACCGCGCGCACCAACGTCGAAGACGGCGAACCGCTGCGCAACACGACCGACTACCCGTTCGGAACCTACAAGTCGCTCGCCAACCTGTACGGCGTTGGCATGCAGTACAACTTCTAGAAGGAGGTGCAGGAAATGAAGAAATTCACCGGACTGCTGATTTCGCTGCCCGTCCTTCTGCTTATGGCGGTGGCGGGTTGTTCGCTCGATGCGCCCGACGATCCGTCGGCCGGAATCAACCCGCCGACGCTCGAAGACGCCGGGGCGCGCTATGTCGCGGTTGGCAACAGCCTGACCGCCGGCTTCATGGACGGCGGCCTGATGATGGCCGGCCAGGCCAGCAGCTATCCCCAGCTGATCGCGGCGCAGCTCGGCCTGAGCAGGACTCAGTTCACCCAGCCCTGGATCGCGGCGCCGGGCCTTGGCAGCTCGACCCCCAGCAGCCCGGCGAACGTGGCGGGCGTGCTGTATTTCGACGGCGCGGGCATCGAGATCCTGGGCGAGACGCCGCTGGCCTCCGTCCAGTCCACGCTGCTGCTGGCCGTGAGCCAGCCCACGCAGTACCATAACCTGGGCGTGCCGGGGGCGACGCTGCACGACGGCATGAACGCCTACAGCGCCGCCACCAGCGCCGGCGCCGCGCTCGGCAGCCCCAACCCGTTCTTCGACTTCATCAACCGTGCCGCGTTCTTCGGCAACAAGGCCATCGCTGCGGGCTATCCGGACGGGATGGGCGGCCTCGTGCCGGTGACCTACCAGTCGGCGTCGCAGTTCTACCAGGCGATCGCCAAGGGCGGCGCGCTGGTGACGCTGTGGCTCGGCAACAACGACGTGCTCGGCCCCGCCACCAGCGGCGAGCCGCCGGCCGGCTTCGGCGCGGCCGGAGCCGCGGCGTTCCAGGCTGACTACACGGCGCTGCTGGCGATGCTGGCAGGCGGTCTGGCTCAGCGCAACGGCTTCCCGGCCACCATCGTGGTTGCGAACATCCCGAGCGTGTCGAGCACACCCTATTTCATTCCCGAGGCCGTGTTCGATGCCTACGTCCGGTCGCAGCTCGGGCAGAGCTGGCCCGGTGGCTACGCGGAGGGTACGGTGGACTACGTCCGGTTCCCGGCGCTGTCGTGGCTCGCCGCGCATGCCGTGCCGGACAGCTTCGGAGTGGCGCTGCCGGCGAACCTCACGCTCGACCATGCCGAGGCGGTGGATGTCGCGACCGCCGTGGGCACCTACAACGCGATCATTGCGGGCGTGGCGGCGTCGGTGAACGCCAGCGGCGTGGCCAGGGTGGGCCTGATGGACGCCAACGCCCTGCTGGCCGGCCGCAGCGCCGCCGAGAAGACGCACTTCCTGTTCCTCGTGGGCCAGGGCATGAGCGTGGCCACGGCGGCCTCCACCACGATCTTCTCGCTCGACGGCATCCATCCGAACAGCCACGGCTACGGCATCGTGGCCAATGCCTTCATCGATGAGATCAACGACCTCGACGGCACCAGCATTGCGCACGTGGACCCGGATGCCCTGACCTGGGATCCCACCTACGGTATGGACAAGTCGGCAGGCTCCGGTCCCTTGCGGCTGGACCCCGCGGCGGCGGCGGCCATGGACGCCATCTTCCGCTAGCGTCGGCTGATTGCAGAACGACGCGTGGGGGAGCCACGGGGCTCCCCCTGCTCATTCCGGATGAATCATCGTCGCTTGGGGGCGGGGTGCCGAAAGTTCAGGACTGCGGTCGGCCGTTCAGCCGGGCAAGACGCTCCTGGACCTCGCGCAGCAGCGTTTCCGCCCGGCGTTGCCGCAGCCCCAGCGACAGCAGATAGCCGCCCAGCGCCACCCAGATGAACAGGTAGGCGGCCAGCAGATAGCCCATTCCGCTTTTCATGCCTGATCGGCCTCCAGGTCGGATGTGGCGAGGTCGGCGGCGTAAGCCTCGTCGCGCAGGTACTCCAGGCGGACGCGCTGCAGCAGCAGCGCCACGCCCAGCAGGGTCATGGCGGCCAGGCTGACGAAGAAGGTCAGCGCCATCGCCGGATCGAGCCCAGATCCCTGGCCCCCCATGATCACCGGCTGCGGGTGCTGCGTCCGCCACCAACGGATGCTGAAGTAGACGATCGGCACGTCGAGGAAGCCGAGGATGCCGACCACTGCCGCCAGCGTGGCGCGCCGGCGGGCGTCGGCGGCGTAGTGGCGCAGCAGCAGGTAGGAGACATAGATCAGCCAGAGCATCAGGGTCGAGGTGAGCCGGGCGTCCCAGGTCCACCAGATGCCCCAGACCGGCCGGGCCCAGATCGGGCCGGTCACCAGCACGATCGTGCAGAACAGCACCCCCACCTCGGCTGCCGACAGCGCCAGGATGTCCCAGCCGCGGTGTCCGCCGATCAGCGTGCCGATGCTCCCCGCAAAGACGAGGAAGAAGCAGAAAAACGCCATCCAGGCCGACGGCACGTGGAAATAGAAGATGCGCTGCACGTCGCCCATGGTGCGTTCGGTCGGTGCCCAGCGCAGGGCCAGCACCAGCGCCGCCGCCACCGCCACCAGCGCCAGCAGCGTGGCGAGGGCCTGCCAGGGGGCGAGTTTGCGGGACACGACGCTCTCTCCTTTCCGCCGACCGGACCACCGGCCGCCGGCAGATCTATTCCCCGATGGCCCGGCCGAACAGCAGCAGCCCGAGCACGAGGTACACGATCGCGAAAGCGGTCAGCAGCCGCAGCCAGCTGCCCAGGCCGACCGCCGCTCCGCCGTCGATGCCCATGCCGGCGGCGAGCAGCAGCGCGGTGGCTTCCACCGCGGCGATCAGCACCGGCACGATCAGCGGCAGCAGCACGATCGGCAGCAGCAGATGGCGGGCCACGGTCTGCCCGGCCACTGCCGACAGCACGGTGCCGGCGGCGCAGAAGCCGGCCGTGCCGAGCGCCGCCACGCCGATCAGCGCCAGCAGCCAGCCGCCCACCGGCGCGTTGAAGAAGACCACGAACATCGGCAGGATGAGCAGCTCCATCGCGAACATGAACAGGAACGAGGCGGCCCACTTGCCGAGGAAGAGCGCCCCCCGGTCGAGCGGCGAGGCCAGCAGTCCCTGCAGGCAGCCCTCTTCCCGCTCCTGCGCGAACGAACGCTCCAGCCCCAAAATCCCGGCGAACACGAAGGCGGCCCAGAGGACCCCCGGCGCCACGGCGGCCCGCGTGTCGCCGGCCGGCTCGAAGGCGAAGTTGAAGACGACCAGCACGAGCAGGGCGAACACGGTCATGATCAGCAGCGAGTCCCAGCCGCGCGCCTCGCTGCGCACGTCCTTTAGGAAGACCGCGCACGCCTGCCGCAGGAAGACGCTCACGACGGCAACTCCCGGAACAGGCGCGTGGCCGCGTCCGCGGCCGCGGCGCCGGCCAGCGGCCGGCCCTGGGCGTCAGCCAATTCGCGCCGTCGGCCGCGGGCGAGATAGACGACCGAGTCGGCGCGCGCCGCCTTGTCAGCGCGGTGGGTCACGAAGAGGACCGTGCGCCGTTCCGCGCGAAGCCGGTCGAGGAAACCGTCCAGCACCGCTTCACCCGCGGGATCGAGGCCGGTGTACGGCTCGTCGAGCAGCACCAGTTCCGGTCCGTGCAGGAGGACGCGCGCCAGCGCGAGGCGCTGCCGCATGCCGCGGCTGAAACCGCCGGCGGCGCGTCGGGCGTGGTCCGCCAGCCCGATCTCTGCCAGCGCGGTCGCGGCCCGCGCGGAGGGACGGTCGAGCCCGTAGAGCGTGGCGTAGAAGATGAGATTCTCGGCGGCCGTGAGGCGGGCATAGAGGAACGACTCGTGTCCCAGCAGTCCGATGCGCCGGCGCAGGTCGGGCCGATCGCCGCGCGTCGGCTGCCCGAACAGCCGGAGTTCGCCGCCGGTGGGGGAGAGCAGGCCGGCCACGAGACGCAACAGGGTCGACTTCCCGGCCCCGTTGGGTCCCATTACGGCGCAGGTGGCGCCGGCGGGCACGTTCAGGTCGACGTCGGCCAGCGCCCGCTGCCGGCCATAGTGGTGGCCGAGCTTGCGCGCCTCGACCGCCGGGTCAGGAGACATCGGAGTCGGTCCGCCGGCGGACCACCAGCACGACCACCAGCATCGTCACGATCGCCGCGGCGATGTAGAGGGCGGTGTTCACGATCCGCGGCCCCTGCTTTACTACCGTCTCGTCCGCCTCGCCGTTCACTCCGCTCATCCCGCCGTGCGGTGAGCGCGTGGCCGCCTCGGGATCGCCCCCCGCGACCGCAAGCCGCAGCGGAGCGCCGCGTGGAATCGCCGGCGCGCGCAGGATCAGGAAACCGGTCTGCGGTTCCACGCCGTGCTCGGTCAGTCCCGCGCCGGTGAGCTTGATGTCGGTGGGGAAGGCGTAGATGGTGAGCTGCGCGATATCGACGCTTGCCTCGAGCGGCAGCACGAGCGCGCCGGTGTAGGGGAGGGAGGCGGAAAGATCGAGGCGGGTGGAGCCGGGCTGCAGCGCCCGGTCGAGGCCGACCCAGTCCGGCCTGGCGCCGGCGGTCGGTGTCACGGGGGTCGGCATCATGCCGGTGCTGGCCTGCATGCGGGTCACCGCGGCGGGGCCGCCCGGCACGCGCAGAGCGAACGCGGGTCCGCTGCCGGGCACGATTGCGCGCGGCGGCTGCGATCCGTTCTCGAGCGTCAGGAGCCAGGAAACTTCGAGTCGCTCGCCCAGACGACGCACCACCAGATTGATGTTCGCCACCTGCAGGCCGTCGGTCTCGGTCGTGCTGTCGTAGACCATCAGTTCTACCGGGCCGGAGAGCAGATCCTGGCCCCGCACCAGACGGCTCGGATAGTTGCGTCCCGCGCGCGCCTCCACGACGTAGATGGCCGCCGGCACGATCTCCTGCTCGCCCAGGTCCACTTCGCCGCGCGCCCCGCGCACGGACGCCAGCGGCAGCAGGCCGGTGCTGCCGACCGCCTGCAGCATGACCTCTTCCGCCTGGCCCGGACCGCCCGCCGTGCCGTTGCGCAGGGCCACCTTCACGACGCTGTTCACGGCCGTCGTATCGGCCGCCGTCAGGCCGCCCGTCGCGTCTTCGGCCACCGGCGGGTGGCCGGCCGGCAGCCCGCCGCCGCCCATCTCCTGCGCACGGGCGCCCGGGACGGATGCCGCGGCCAGCCATGCCGCCAGCGCCAAGGCGCCCGCAAAGCCCCCGCGCGATCCGCGGCCGCCTCGCCCGGCGCGCAGCGCCGGCGTCTCCGACTGCTCACTGGCGAGGCGCGTCTGCTCCCGGTCCAGCTCGCGCATCAACCCGGCCGTTTCCTGCACCAGTTCCTGGCGTAAAGACTGGAAATCGGCCTCCTCGAGCTTGCCCATGTCGTGGTCGAATTCGAGGTCCTTCAATTCCATCAGCCGGTTGCGGGCGTTCGCTGCAAGGTCGAGCGGGTGCAGTCCGGCAGCGGCGCCGGCCGCGCCGGTCCGGCGCAGCAGGGGAGTCACGGTCCAGGCGAGCGTTCCGGTCAGGAGCGCGACGATCACCAGCGTACTCAGCATGGTGTTTCCTCTCTCGTCTCGCGCGGGTCAGGCCGTGGCGCGCACAGTCGCCTCGATCGCTTCCTCGCGCCGGGTTGGGAAGATACAGATCATCGTGCCACCGATCAATACCAGCCCGCCGATCCAGACCCACGCCACCAGTGGGTTGTCGTAGATCTGGAAGTCGAGCGTCCGGTTGTTCTCCTCCAAGCCGCCAAGAACGACGTAGAGATCGCGCGCGAGGGTGCTGCGCACGGCCACTTCGGACGAAGGCTGGTCGCTGGCGAGGTAGCGGCGCTTCTCCGGGTCGAGCGTGACGAGGCGATGGCCGTGCTCGGACACCTCGAGCCACCCTTTGATCCAGGCGTAGTTCGGGTTCTGTCCGTTCTCCACCCGGGCGAGCTTGAAATCATACCCGCCGAAACTGCCGCTCCCGCCCTCCGGCAACGACAGCCTGCCCTGACGCGAGAACGCCTGCCCCGTGAAGCCGAAAAACAGCAGCATCACGCCGAAATGCACCACATAGCCGCCGTAGCGCGAGCGGTTGTGCTTGAACAGACCGGCGAGCGCGGTGGCGATCCCCTCGCCGGTATTGCGGCGTCGCGCCCGCACCGCGCGCGTGAACTCCTCCACGATCGTCACGGCGACGAAGGCGCACAGTCCCAGACTGACCAGCGCAGACGCCTGGCGCACGCCCAGCAGCGCCAGCGCCACCGCCACGCCCACCGCGATCAGCCACGGGCGGACGAGCGTGCGGCGCAGGCTGGCCACCGCGGTGCGGCGATACGCCAGCAGCGGCCCCACGCCCATGAGGAACAGCAACAGCAGCCCCAGCGGCACCTGGACCCGGTTGAAGAACCGGATTCCCAGCGAGATTTGGGTCTCGCGCACGAGCTGGCTGAAAACGGGGAACAGCGTGCCGATGAAGACCGCCGCCATCATGACGAGCAGCAGCAGGTTGTTGAACAGGTAGCCGGCCTCGCGCGACAGCACCGACTCGATCTGGTGGTCGGGGCGCAGATCCGCGCGGCGCGCCATGAGCAGCGCCGCCGTAAGGACGGTCGCCAGCCCGAGGAAGATCGTGAAATAGGTCCCGATGCCCGACGAGGCGAACGCGTGCACCGACTGCACGATGCCCGAGCGGGTCATGAAGGTGCCGAAGACGCACAGCAGGTAGGTGGCGGCGATCAGCGCGGCGTTCCACCCCTTCAGCATCCCGCGTCGCTGCTGCACGAGCGAGCTGTGGATGAAGGCGGTGCCGGTCAGCCATGGCATCAGGCTGGCGTTCTCGACCGGGTCCCAGGCCCAGTATCCGCCCCAGCCCAGTTCGGAGTAGGCCCAGCGCGCGCCGAGCAGGATGCCGGCGCCGAGGCAGAACCAGGCGGTCAGGGTCCAGCGCCGGATGATCTTCACCCAGAGCGAGCCGGTGCGACGGTAGTGCAGCGCCGCCATCGCGAAGGCGAACGGCACGACGAAACCGACGTAGCCGAGATAGAGCATCGGCGGGTGGATCACCATCGCCGGATGCTGCAGCAGCGGGTTGAGCCCCTGCCCGTCGGCGGGGCGGAAGGGGCGCAGCGTGCCGTCGGCCGCGCGGGTCATCAGCATCGTGAACGGGCTCGCCGCGAAGACGTTCAGCACCAGGAAGAAGAGCGTCGTCCCGCCCAGCACCATCAGGGCGGCCGGCAGGAGCGCCTTCGCCTCGTCGCTGCGGGAACTGGCGGCCGCGAAGCTGAACGCGCACAGCAGCCAGGTCCAGAACAGCAGCGAGCCGGCCTGTCCCGCCCAGAGCGAGGCGGCCTTGTAGAAGAGCGGCAGGGCGGTGTTGCTGTAGTCCGCCACGTACGCCACCGAGTAGTCGCCGCGCATGATGAGGGTCTCGAGGCAGGCCACGGCCACCGTGACGAGCGCGAACACCGCGCCCACGCCGCGCCGCGCCGAGGCGGCCCACGGGCCGGCGGGAGCGCGCAGGCCGCGCCAGGCCGCGGCGACCACCCAGACCGACAGCGCGAGCGCCGCGACCAGGCTGGAACTGCCGATATCTCTCACGGGAGGGCTCCTGCCGCAGCGGCGGTCGGCGAAGCGACGGTCGGGCCAGCCCCCGGCTGCGCCTGCTCCCGGGCGTCCATCGCCTCGTACTTGCTGGCGCACTTCGCCTGGATCCTGTCCGCCCGGAACGCCCCCCCGGGTTGCAGATGGCCCTCCACGACCGCCTTCGCCCGGTCCTTGAAGGTGTCCGGAACGGGATCGAGCCCGACATAGAGCACCGGCATCTCGCATCCGTTTTCCGTCAGCATGAAGAAGAGCCCCTCGGCGCGGCGACTGATCGATCCCGGAACCACTTCGCCCGACACCTTGAGGCGGGCGTTGCCCCGCGCGCCGGCGCCGGCGGCGATTTCATCGACTGTATAGTAGTAGGTCCTGCCTTCCTGAAAGCCGCTCACGGCCAGCCAGACCAGGGTCACGAGGATGGCGCCGATCCCGATCCCCAGTTTGATGCGTGCCTGCATGCGAGGCCTCCTCGCGGCGGGGAACTGGAGTGAGGACCCGCCACCGCGGAACGCTAAGTATACGTAAATAATCCTGATTATCAAGGTCTTCCGGTCCGCCCGTGACCGGCCGATCTTGACACCCGGCGAGGTAACGGCGATATAAAGATCCAGATTTTGCACAATTAACGAAACCGGGTCGCAACGGGGGAGGCAGCGGTGATCTTCAAGGCGGACACCCAGCATGCGCTGCGGGCGGTGACGGCGCTGGCCCGGGAGCGGGATCTCCTCTCCACGGCGCGGCTGGCCCAACGGGTCGGCGCGCCGGAGCCTGCCCTGGCGAAGGTGCTGCAGCGGCTGGCCCAGCACGGCCTGGTCGAGGGACGCCCCGGTCCCGGCGGCGGCTATCTCCTCAAACGGGCGGCGGCGGAGATCCCGCTCATCGAACTGGTGCTCCTGTTCGAGGGGCCGAATTTCGGTCGCAACTGCGTCTTCGGCCTGCCCCAGTGCGCCGACGAATCGCCCTGCCCGCTGCACCACGGCTGGAAACAGATCCTTACCCGCCTGATGAGCCTGCTCGAGACCCACACCGTGGCGGAGCTGGCCGACGGCACGGTCGAGGCGCTGCCGTGGCCGGACGACCTGGCTGGCGCTACCTCCTGAGGGTCCCGGAGGCGAACGGGCATGGCCCCCAGCCACCAGTGGCGGCGGCAGCGCGTGCGCGGCCTGTGCCTCGGAATCCAGATTCTTTCCCTGAGCGTCGTGGCCGCAATCGGAATCCGTTTCGTTGTTTGGGGTCCGGTGGTCTGTGCAACGAACGGGTTATCGATACAACACCTTCAACTGACTCCAGGTCGCCCCGTCCACGGGCATGGGAACGGTCTCGAAGGTGATGTCGGCGACCACGGAGTCGCACAAGCAAGAGCCAGGAGAGATGGCGCAGTCGATCACGTCGCCAGCTTGTGAGCCCAGATGGTATGGTGCGGTTGCTTGGCGGGCGGATGCGTTCAATCTGCAAAGATGCCGCCCACATCGCCCACCGCGGCCAGTGGCACGACCTCGATCCGGTCCGCGAGGCGATAACGCTTGCTGCCTGGATAGACCACCACGACCCGTTCGAGTTGCAGGTCATCCAGCGCGACGCGGATCGACGGGGTCACGCGCGGCGCGTCCGCGCGTTTGCATTCGACACCGAACAGCCGGTCGCCGCGGCGCAGGATCAGGTCGATCTCGGCGCCCTGATGCGTGGCCCAGAAGAAGGCCTCGTCGTGGAACTCGGTCATCAGGATCTGCTCGACCGCGAATCCTTCCCAGGAAGCGCCCAGCTTGGGGTGGTTGTGCAGGTCCTTGTCCGACGCGATCCCCAACAGCTGGTGCAGGATGCCGCAGTCGCGGACATAGACCTTCGGCGATTTGACCTGGCGCTTGCCCAGGTTGGTACGCCATGGCTGCAACTGGCGGATCATCAGCGCGTCGGTCAACAGGTCCAGGTAGCGACGGCAGGTGGATTCGCTGACGCCGAGGGCCCGCGCAGGCTCGGCGGCGTTCCAGGTTTGACCGTGGTAGTGGGCGACCATGGTCCAGAAGCGCTGGAGTGCGGCAGCCGGGACGCGCACTCCCCACTGCGGGAAGTCACGTTCGAGCAGAGACTGGATGAATTGCCGGCGCCATGCCAGACTGTCCGCTTCGGTCCGTGCGAGATATGACACGGGAAAGCCGCCGCGCCGCCACAGGTCCGCCGCGGCCTCACCTCCGAGTTCGCGCAACGAGAAACCACCGATCGTGATCCGTTCCCGCCGCCCGGCCAGACTTTCCGAGCTCTGTCGTTCGAGTTTGCCGGAGGCGCTGCCCAGGATCAGGAAACGCGCCGGATTTGCACCCCGATCCGCCAGCACCCGCAACACCGGGAAGAGATCCGGCCGCCGCTGCACCTCATCAATGACGACCAGACCCCGCAGCGGCTGCAGCGTCGTCATCGGTTCCTCCAGCCGGGCCAGGCTGACGGGATCTTCGAGGTCGAAGTAATTGACGGATTGTTCGCTGAGCAGTTCGCGCGCGAGTGTGGTCTTGCCACACTGGCGCGGTCCGCTGAGGACCACGACGGGGTTGCGAACGAGGGCCGCCTCGATGGCGCCCAGAATAGCCGTCCGACGGATGATCATGAGGCCAATATACCATGAAAATCCGTCAAGAGATAGCGGAATTTCATGGTATTTATCCGGTCACGAGTGCGCGCCGGATCAAGGTCGGCTCGTTTTTATCTTGCTGTGGAGCAAGTAGATAATAACGTCGGCGGGATCATTGCGCCGGCGCAAGCCGATGGACGGCTCCGGTTGAACCGCCGGGCCGTTAGCAACTTGCGCCCGGCGCAATCGACCACCGCGACCTACTGCGGCCAGCTGCTGGGCACTGCTGCTGGCGCGGATCTACGAATGTCTCCCTTTGAGCTGCCCCAAATGCGGAAAACCAATGCGGATCATCGCGTTCGTGCTGGAGCGGCCGGTGATCAAGCGGATTCTCGAGCACATCGGCGAACTAACCAGGCCACCCGCAGTGCGACCCGCACGGCCGCCGCTCCAGAGGGAGTTCCAGTTCGACCAGACGCTCGGGCCCGACGGCTGGCCGGAGATGGACCAGACGGCGGGACTGGGCAACGGCTGGGACTGAACCCGCGAGCAGACCACACCAGAAGTGACCGCCGCCTGGTTGCAGAGTGGCGGATGGACCGGGATGTTTGCGAAGCCCGTCAACAGGGCGGCGGAACCTGGAATCGGCAGGTTCGGGGGTGGGAATCCTGGGGCGGTTTGACGACGAGACGGGCGGCGTGGCACAATGAGATGGTTGGGAGAGGGCTGCGGTGGGGGGAATGTGCGATTGGATTTCCTATCCTCATCCGGATTTAACGAGAATTTTGAAAGGAGGAGCAGCTATGAGCAGGCTATTAATAGCAGCGCCGTTCATCATTCTGTGCGCTTTGATCATTGCCGTGCCGTCCGTGTGGGCCTATTGGGTCCAGGATGGTATGACTATCTGCACGGCAACGGGGACGCAGCAGTATCCCACGATCACCTCCGATGGCGCGGGCGGCGCTATTGTCACATGGATTGACTACCGCAGCGGATACGCTGACATCTATGCCCAGAGGGTGAATGTATCGGGTACTGTCCAGTGGACGACCAATGGCGTCGCCCTCTGCACGGCAACAGGGTATCAGGAAAATCCCACCATCACCTCCGATGGCGCGGGCGGCGCCATTGTCACGTGGCAAGACTTCCGCAGCGGAAACCTTGACATCTATGCCCAGAGGGTGAATGCCTCGGGTACTGTCCAGTGGACGACCAATGGCGTCGCCCTCTGCACGGCAACGGAGTATCAGCACAATCCCACCATCACCTCCGATGGCGCGGGCGGCGCCATTGTCACGTGGTATGACGTACGCAGCGGAGACTGGGACATCTATGCCCAGAGGGTGAATGCCTCGGGGGCTGTCCAGTGGACGACCAATGGCGTCGCCCTCTGCACGGCAACGGGGCATCAGATAAATCCCACCATCACTTCCGATGGCGCGGGCGGCGCCATAGTCACGTGGAGTGACTACCGCAGCGGATACGGCGACATCTATGCCCAGAGGGTGAATGCCTTGGGGGCTGCCCAGTGGACGACCAATGGCGTCGCCCTCTGCACGGCAACGGATGATCAGTATGCCCCCCAGATCACATCCGATGGGGCGGGCGGGGCGATTGTAACATGGACTGACTACCGCAGCGGAAACCTTGACATCTGTGCCCAGAGGGTGAATGCCTCGGGTACTGTCCAGTGGACGAGAGATGGCATCGCCCTCTGCACGGCAACGGGGACTCAGCAGTATCCCACGATTACCTCCGATGGCGAGGGCGGCGCCATTGTCACGTGGAATGACTACCGCAGCGGAACCTCTGACATCTATGCCCAGAGGGTGAATGCCTTGGGGGCTGTTCATTGGACGAAATATGGCGTCGCCCTCTGCACGGCAACGGGGTCTCAGGCGCATCCCACGATCACCTCCGATGGCGCGGGCGGTGCCATTGTCACGTGGTATGACTCCCGCAGCGGTGCCAATGACATCTATGCCCAGAGGGTGAATGCCTCGGGTACTGTCCGATGGACCACCAATGGCGTCGCCCTCTGCACGGCAACGGGGTATCAGGAAAATCCCACCATCACCTCCGATGGTGCGGGCGGCGCCATTGTCACGTGGTGGGACACCCGCAGCGGAGACTGGGACATCTATGCCCAGTCCATTGACGCCAAAGGCAGAGCCGGCTTCCTCGGCCCCAATATCTACTCCATCCGGGATGTGCCCGGTGACCAGGGCGGTCTAGTGAGAATCACCATCGAACGATCGAAACTCGATGACGCGCTGGAAAATGCCTTTCCGGTTTCAACGTACAACATCTGGCAGCGTATCGACGATGCGGCCCTGCTCGCCCTGGTAGCTCAGGGCAGCGCTGATGCGGCGCCCGGTGCGTGGATGGACAAGGCGTCCCTGGAACCTTCGGTGGATGCATCAAGCGTTTCGGGCTGGCCTTTGACGGAATTAGGCGACCGGTACTTCGTGCCATCGACAGAGATGCTCGAGGCTGTGGCATTCCCTCCGGGCATATGGGAGCTGCTCGGGAGCTTCGCCGCATGCCAGCAGGATCAGTATATCTACCGCGCGAGCACGCTGGCCGATTCGACGGCGAGCGGCATTCCATACTCGGTGTACATGGTGAGCGCCCACACAACCACTCCATCATTATGGTTCATGAGCGATCCCGACAGCGGATACTCGGTGGATAATATTCCACCCGAGCCGCCGGAAGGTCTCGTGGCGGAACAAAGCTACATGCCCACAGGGCTCGAGCTCTCGTGGAACGTCAATGCCGCAAATGATCTCTCGCATTATGTCATCTATCGTGACCTAAGTGAGGGTTTCGTGCCGACGCCTGAGAACCGGGTGGCGACGCCGATCGAGCCGGAGTGGTTCGACGAATCATGGAGTTGGAGCGGCGGCTACTACTACAAGGTCTCCGCGCTCGATGTGCATGGAAACGAAAGCGGCTTCGCGCTGCTCGCGCCCGACGCCATAACGGGCATCGACACACCGAATTCGCCCGCGGCGAGCTATTTGGCGCAGAACTACCCGAACCCGTTCAATCCGACGACGCGGATCGCCTTCGGGCTCTCGGAGCCGGCTCACGTGTCGCTGAGAATCTACGACGCCGCCGGAAGGCTCGTGAGAGCGCTCGTCGAGAGCGACCGGCCGGCCGGCAACTTCACCGAGCTCTGGAACGGCCGCGACTCGAACGGCCGTTCGGTTGCGAGCGGGAACTACTTCTGCCGGCTGGAAACCGCCGGCGGCCGTCTGACGCGGCAATTGTCGCTCGTGAAGTGATTGGGAGCGGCTAGGCGACTGAGAACGTGCTTCTGCGGAGACTCCGGCCGGCAACGGCCGGGGTCTCTTCTTGTGATGGGAGGGAAGAGGCTTCGTCGACGGTCGATCCGGCGTTTGCTCCCTCGTTGCGCCTGGATCAGGCGATTGCCTACGTATCGCTCGCAAACCTGCTGGAACTGAAGGTTTAGCAAATTGATTATAATTTTCACTCCGTCCTATTTCCTGTCTGGTATCATTCATGATATGGCGCCGGTTCGGCGCACACGCATTCGCCCATGAATTGTCTGCCGGCCTACTGGAGGAGGTCTCCCATCATGCGTCGCCACATCCTGATTCCGGCCACGGTCCTACTGGTGCTCGGGCTTGCGGTGAGCCTGTCCGCCAAGGTTCCCCTCGCCCCGATTGGAAATGCCGCCGAGCTCTGCTGCGAGCCGGGCACAGAAGGGTTCACGCCCTGTCCCGTCCGGCAGGCGCGTCTGATCGAAAGTCTGCCCCGGTATCTCAAATCGCAGGAGGTCCGGGCGGCCGAGGCGGTCGCCGGCGGGCATGCCTGCCCCACGGCCGACCAGTGGTGGGACGAGTTCCTCGCCGTGCGTGACGCCGACTCCATATGCGATCAGCCCCAGACCTGGACCGTCCTGTTCTACGACGACGCCGATTTTCCCAACGCCTACGATCCGTTCATGGATTTCAATAGCGGCGCCTATTCGGCTCCCAACCTGAACGTCCTCATCCTCCGGGATTCCAAGAACAAGGAGGCCGGCCTGTATTCGGTCAACGAGCACGGCGGGGCCACACTGCTGGAGGAGTGGGGAGAGGTGAACATGGGTGGTGCGGCCACGCTGCGGGACTTCGTGGCCTACGGGAAAGCCCACTTCCCCGCGGATCGGTATCTGCTGGCCGTCTACGACCACGGGGCCGGATATTATGGCTCCTGCCTCGACATTACCAACAGCGGCTGGCTGCTGATGAACGATATGCGGACGGCTCTGACCGAGGCAGGCGGAGTCGATATCCTGGCATTCACCGCGCCCTGCCTGATGGGCGCCGTGGAGTCGGCCTACGAGCTGCGCGAATGCGTGGGAGTGTACATCGGCTCCGAGGACCTCAGCGGCTACGTCATTTGGGGCAAGCTAGAAGGCCCCATCTGCGGTCTGCTTAATGATTCGGTAGGCCTGACCACCGAGGAGATCGCCGCCCAGATCGTGCGGATGGTGGGGGAATACGACCCCTCCAGAGATAGCTGGCTGACCCTCAGCGCGGTCGCGACCTCGGCCCTGGACCGCCTGGTGCAGGACTTTGACGTGGTTTGCCGGTACCTCCAGGCGAACCTCGGTCAGTTTGCCGGCGAATTGGCCCAGGCGCACGAACAGGTCTGGGCCATGGGTTATAGCGGGCTTTATCAAACCCCTGAGGTCGATCTCTACGATTTGGCCGAACAGTTAGCTGCGGTCTCGACCGACCCCAGTCTGCTGCTGAATCTGCAGGCCCTGCAGGTTGCCATGGACCAGGCGGTCATCGCCGAGGTGCACGGCCCGCTGCAGCTGCGGACGCACGGGCTGTCGCTCTATTTCCCCGCCACCGTGGCGGAAAACACACCCTACTATCTTCTGGTGCCGTTGGATTTCACCGCAGACACGCAATGGGACGAGTTGCTGGCGGATTATCTTAACTATGCGGCCAAGTCCGCTGCCGAGCCCACGGCCGAGCCGGGCCTGGCCCTGAACGTCTGGTCCGATCCCGACGGGCAGGGAACCCGGATCGAATTCGCCCTGCCGACGGCCGGCCCGGTGATGCTGCGCGTGTACGACCTGAGGGGCCGGAGCATCCGCACTTATTCCAGCGGGTCTATGGCCCCGGGGGTCCACACCCTTCGCTGGGACGGTCGCAGCGACCGCGGTCGGAACCAGCCCTCGGGGGTCTACCTCTTCGCGCTGGAGGCCGCAGGTCGGCAAGTGACCGGCAGGGCCGACCTGGTGCGATAGCAATATCTGGGACCGGCCGTCGGTCCCTTGACCCCCAAAAAGAACTCCCGCCCTGCGGGAGTTCTTTTCGTAGGGGTCAGGCGGGGACTACTTCACCAGGATCCCTTCGATCTCGAGCATGAGCTGGACGGTGTCGTCGACGACCAGGCCACTTCTGGCTCGCACCTGGCCTGCCCACTTCGCAATCAGAAGATGCTCCAGCGCGTGCAGGAACTCGACGATCCCCGGTACGATCATCTCCGCGATCAGGTCCCGGCCGACGGCCCCCGCCACTGAGCCTGCCGGCTTGTGCCGCGGTCGCCGGTCGCGCATCATCGAGGCGTGATGGCGGGAACCGACAGCGGTCATCGTCGTTAAGAGGCTTGATGTCCCGTCAGGGTTCTCCCGGGTTGCTGCCCGCCGCGTTCGGGCTGGCGCTCGCCTGCATCGTCGCGATCTTCCTGCTGGTGCCGCGCGCCTGGGTGGCGTGGTGGCTTGCTCCCTATGCGCAGCGGTCGGCACGGGACGGCGGCGGGCGGCGCGGGGCGCTCGAGTTGGTGCCGCCGCCGGAGTTTCCGGCCGACGTCGTCGCCGCGATCGCCGATTCGTCGCGCGGGCCGGAAGTCGTCGCGCCGGTCACGCTCGGTCCGGCGGAGCTCCTGTGGCGCGAGGCGTGGGCGGAGTATCCGCGCGGCGGACGCGCGCCGGCTGCCGGGCGGCCTCGGCGAGGACAGCCTGCGCGTGCTCACGCGGCGGTTGCTCGCGGCGCGGCCCGCTGATCTGTTGAGGGCGCCCGCGGACACGTCGCGCGCCGCCCGGCTCGCCTTCCTGCGCGCCTTCTACGGGGAGGAACTGCTGCGGCGGCTGCCGCAACTCGAAGCGGCAATCCACGGCCGGCGGGCGGCGGAGGTCATCGAGCGGGAGATCGATCTCTTCGGCGAGCAGACGCTGCGGCGCTGAGCCGGTTCAGTCGCGGTCCTTCCAGTACTCCTCCACGAACAGTTGCCCCGGTTCCTTGCGGCTGTGCTTGCGGAACTGGCGGGGCGCAAGCAGCTCCTCCATGCCGGCGATCATCAGCGGATTGCCGCACAGGAAGACCGCGGTGTCGGTCGGCGCAACCGGGTGGTTGAGCAGGCGCTCCACGGTGCCGTTGTTGAAGAACTCGTAGACCAGACCGACCGGACCGGTCCAGGCCGGCTCGCGATGCGGGTCGCTGATGATCGTGAGGTAGTGGAAGTCGGGCCAGCGGGCCGCCAGCGCCTCCAGTTCGTTCCGGTAGCCGAGGTCCCACGAGTTGCGCGCGGCGTGGATGACCACTGTGCGTCGCGCGGTGAAATCGTAGCCCGATCGCAGCATCGAGATGAAAGGCGCCAGCCCGGTGCCGGTGGCGATGAGCACGATGTCGCTCTGTGGCGGCGCCTCCTCGAGCGTGAACATGCCGACGATCTTCGAGCCGAGAAAGAGGCGGTCGCCCGTGTTCAGGGCGAACAGCCGCGGCGTCATGGCGCCGGAGCGCACCAGCGCCACGAAGAACTCGAGGAACTCGCCCTGCCGGCTCGACGACGAGATCGAATAGGCCCGCTTGATCAACTTGTCGGGCGCGGTCGCCTCGCCGTTCTCTTCGGCCGGAAGATCGGCGTCGGCCAGAGCGCTGCGCGGGGCGGAGCGCGGCAGCCCGAGCACGGCGTACTGTCCCGGCTTGAACGGCGCCGGAGGCACATCGGGCTGGACCCTGATGATGAGCAGACCGTGGTGGAGGTCGCTCCGGGCGGTCAGCGTGGCGTTCAGTTCGGCGGTCATGCGGTTCCTTGCTCTGGCGGAGTCGCCGGCGGCCCCCGTGGCGGCCGGCCCCGTCGGCCCAAAGCAACACGACCGGGAGCTGTTGTCCAGCGGCAACTTGGCGGCCGGTTCTCGATTCGCCTGTGGCGCGCGGCGACAATACTTGGGCAACTTTTTGAAAATAAGTGATTTAGCTGAACAGAGAAATATTCCTCCGTAATCTTGACAAAAACTGTCAGGTTATTACCATGTGCATCGGAAGTGACGGGAAGCCGGTGCCGTGCCGGTCGGATCCATTAACCGAACGCGACCCCGGTCCCGGCCGGGTGCTGATTCAAAAGGAGTGACGAACGGATGGCCCACGAACTGCCCCCGCTGCCGTACGCGTACAACGCGCTCGAGCCCGCCATCGACGAGCAGACCATGCGGCTGCATCACGATCTGCACCACAAGGCCTATGTGGATGGCCTGAACAAGGCCGAGGAGATGCTCGCCAACGCGCGCGCGAGCGGCGATTTCTCGCTCGTGAAGCACTGGGAGCGCGAGGCGGCTTTCCACGGTTCGGGGCATCTGCTGCATGCGATCTTCTGGCCGAATCTCGCCCCTGCGGGGCACGGCGGCGGCGGCGAACCGGACGGGGCGCTGGCGGCGCGGATCACGGCCGACTTCGGCGGTTTCGAGGCGTTCCGCAACCACTTCACCGCCGCCGCCACGCAGGTCGAGGCGAGCGGCTGGGCGATCCTCGCGCGGCGCCCGTCCGACGGCAAGCTCGTCATACTCACCGCCGAGAAGCACCAGAACCTCACGCAGTGGGGGGTCGTGCCGCTGCTGGTGCTCGACGTCTGGGAGCATGCCTACTACCTGCGTTACCAGAATCGCCGCGCGGAGTACGTGAAGAATTTCTGGACGATCGTCAATTGGGTCGACGTGGCGGAGCGGTTCGCCGCGGCGGGATGAAGAGGGCCCCGATGTTGAGGATCACCAAGGCCGAAGAGCACGCCCTGCGGTTGATCATGCGCCTGGCGCGGCAGTCGGACCAGCGGACGCTCGCGGAACTGGCGCGGCAGGAGCTGCTGCCCGAGCCGACGGTGGCCAAGCTGCTCGGCCGCCTGCGCGACGGCGGACTCGTCACCGCGGTGAGGGGGCGTCACGGCGGGTACGAACTGGCGCTGCCGGCGGCGCGGATCAGCGTGGCCGGGGTGCTGGGCGTTCTGAAGCGGCCCCTGCTGGCGGCCCACACCTGCCAGGCCGGCCGGCGCGCGGCCGATCCCTGCCCGCGGCTGGCCGACTGCGGTCTGCGCCCGGTCTGGGCGCACGTGGAGGCGCAGATCACCGATCTGCTCAACGGAATCACTATCGCCGACCTGCTGCAGGCCGAGGGCCGCGTGCGCGACCGGATCGCCGCGCTCTGGCCGCGGCCGGAGGCGCCGGGCGAACCCCTGCCGGTTTTGGCCGGACCAAGGAGCTGACCGATGAATCGCGACGCACAGCAGCCGATCTTCGCCTGCCGCGACGTGCACGTTTTCGTGGGGGACAAGGAGATCGTCCGGGGCGTGGACCTCGAGATCCCCGCCGGCGCGAAGCATGCGCTGATGGGGCCCAACGGCTCCGGCAAGTCGACCCTCGCGGCCGCCCTGATGGGACATCCGTCCTACCGTGTCACCGGCGAGATCCTGCTCGCTGGGCAGCCGGTGCATGAACTCGCGGCCGATGCGCGCGCGCGCCTCGGCATGTTCCTCGGCTTCCAGTACCCGGTCGCCGTACCGGGCGTCTCGGTGGCCAACTTCCTGCGCGCCGCGCTGACGGCGCGCCGCGGCGCCGAGGTGCCGATCAAGCAGTTCCGGCAGGAGCTGCAGGCGGCGTTCGAGGCGCTGGGGGTGCCGCGTGAATTCATGGGGCGCTACCTGAACGATGGCTTTTCGGGCGGCGAGAAGAAGCGCCTGGAGATCCTGCAGATGTTCCTGCTCCGGCCCCGGTTCGCGCTGCTCGACGAGACCGACTCGGGGCTCGACATCGACGCCCTCAAGATCGTCTCGGAGGGCATCAACCGGGCCTCCGGCGAGGCGGGCGTGCTCCTGGTCACCCACTACCAGCGGATCCTCGACTTCGTGCAACCCGACCGCGTCCACGTCTTCATGGGCGGGCGGATCGTCCGTTCGGGAGGTCCGGAGCTGGCGCGCGAACTCGAGGCGCGCGGCTACGACTGGCTCGATCCGGCCCCGTCCGTGGAAGGGGTGACCCGATGAGCTCGGAGCACCAGATCGCCGACCTCAACCAGGACTACCTGTCGAGGTACGGGTTCCACGACCCCGAGGAGTACCTGCTCAAGGCGCCCAAGGGGCTGAGCCACGAAGTGATCGAAATGATCTCGCGCTACAAGCAGGAGCCCGAGTGGATGCGCGCGTTCCGGCACCAGGCGCTCGACCTGTTCTACGCCAAGCCGATGCCCCGCTGGGGGAACCAGGAGCTGCTCGGCAGCATCGACTTCGAGAACATCCACTACTACCTCAAACCGATGGAGGGGCAGGGGAAGACGTGGGACGAGGTGCCTGACAACATCAAGCGCACCTTCGACCGCCTTGGCATTCCCGAGGCGGAGCGCAAGTTCCTGGCCGGCGTGTCGGCGCAGTACGAGTCGGAGGTCGTGTACCATTCGATCCGCGAGGATCTGACGCAGCTCGGCGTGCTGTTCT
The DNA here is from genome assembly GCA_963732385.1 of uncultured bacterium. Taxonomy (GTDB): domain Bacteria; phylum Krumholzibacteriota; class Krumholzibacteriia; order LZORAL124-64-63; family LZORAL124-64-63; genus CAVSZB01. The sequence continues at coordinate 451,853 of CAVSZB010000008.1, forward strand.
GCGACATGGACACCGCCCTGCGCGAGCACCCCGAGATCGTGCGCAAGTGGTTCGCCACCGTGATTCCTCCGCACGACAACAAGTTCGCGGCGCTCAACTCGGCCGCCTGGTCGGGCGGCTCGTTCATCTACGTGCCGCCGAACACGAAGGTAGACATCCCGCTGCAGGCCTACTTCCGCATCAACGCCGAGAACATGGGGCAGTTCGAGCGCACGCTGATCATTGCCGACGAGGGGTCGTCGGTGCACTACATCGAGGGCTGCACGGCGCCGGTGTATTCGACCGACTCGCTGCACTCGGCGGTCGTGGAGCTGATCGCGCTCAAGGGGGCGCATATCCGCTACACGACGATCCAGAACTGGTCCACGAACGTCTTCAACCTCGTGACGAAGCGCGCGGTCGCGCATGCCGACGCCGTGGTCGAGTGGGTGGACGGCAACCTCGGTTCCAAGCTGACCATGAAGTACCCTGCCATCTACCTCGTGGGCGAGCGGGCGCACGGCGAGGTGATGTCGGTGGCGTTCGCCGGCGACGGCCAGCACCAGGACGCCGGCGCCAAGATGGTCCACGCCGCGCCCCACACGACGTCACGCATCATCTCGAAGTCGATTTCCAAAGGGGGCGGACGCTCGTCCTATCGCGGGCTGGTGAAGGTCGCGCGCGGCGCGCACGGCTGCAGGACGCACGTGGAGTGCGACGCGCTGCTGATCGGAGGGCGGGCCCGTTCCGACACCTATCCGACCATGGACATCGCCGAACACGACGTGTCGGTGGAGCACGAAGCGCGGGTGTCGAAGGTGGGCGACGAACAGCTGTTCTATCTGCGCAGTCGGGGTCTCTCGGAGGACCAGGCGCGCCTGATGATCGTCAACGGCTTCATCGAGCCGTTCGTGCGGGAATTGCCGATGGAGTACGCGGTGGAACTGAACCGGCTCATCGAGCTCGAAATGGAGGGGTCCGTTGGCTGATGTCGCGCTGCTGGGCGCGCCCGGCAAGCCAGTTCTGACGGCCGGTACGCTGAGGGATTTCGCGCGCCGTCGCGGCGAAGCGGCGCCTCTGGTGGCGGCGCGGCTGGCTGCACTCGAGATCTACCTGGCCGCCGGGTTGCCGGACCGGGTGCGCCACCTCTGGCGGTACACCGACCCGGCCCGGCTGTTGCCGGCCTCGCCGCTGGTCGTGGCGTCGGCGGCGGACCCGGCGCCGATTTGCGGACCGCTGCAAGGCGGCGGGGAGGCCGTGGTCCTGCTGGCCGGCGGGGCGCCACTGTTGAGCGCGGCGGCCGCCGATGCCGGTATCCAGGTGGTGCCGCTGGCGGCCGCCGGCGTGGAACTGGACCGGCTCGGCATGGCGGTGCCGGCCGCGCACGGCCTGTTCGAGGCCCTCAACGCCGCCGCCTGGAGCGACGGGGCGCTGGTGCGTCTGCCACGGCGCACGATCCTGGCGCAGCCGTTGCGCGTGATCGTGCCGGCGACCGCCGGCACGACGCTGCCGCGGCTGCTGATCGTTGCCGAGGCGGGCGTCGAGGCGACGGTGGTCGAGGAGCATGTCGGTGGCGGTGATGACGCGCGCGTGGTGGGAGTGAGCGAACTATTCGTCGCGTCCGGCGCGCGGCTGCGCCACGTGCTGCTGCAGCGCTGGGCCGGCGGCACGGTGGGACATCTGACCACCCGCGCCCGTCTCGAGCGCGACGCTGACCTGCTCACCGTCGTGGCGGTGCTGGGCGGGGCGGTGGCGAAGCTCGACCTCGGCGCCATTCTGGCGGGGGAGGGCGCGCGCAGCCGGATGGTCGGCGTGGCGCTCGGGGAGGGACGCCAGCACCACGACCTGCATACGCTGCATCGGCACACGGCCGGTCACACCCGGTCGAACCTCGATATCAAGGCGGTGCTCACCGGACGCGCCCGCTCGGTCTACACCGGGCTGATCCGGATCGAGGAGGGGGCGTCGCACAGCGAGGCCTACCAGGAGAATCGCAACCTGCTGCTGTCCGACCACTGCCGGGCTGACACCATTCCGGAGCTGGAGATCCTGACCGACGAGGTCTCCTGCACGCACGGCGCCACAGTTTCGCCCGTGGACCCGGAACAGCTGTTCTACCTGCGCAGTCGCGGCCTGCACCCGGCCGAGGCGGTGCGCCTGGCCGTGCGCGGTTTCCTCGAGCCGCTGCTGTGCCAGCTGCCGGAGCCCATGCGCGGCGAGGTCGAGGAGCTCGTGAACGTTCGGCTGGCAAGTCTGGGAGGAGCCTGATGGACTGGACGAGGATCTGCCGTCTCGTGGACATCGTCGCCGGCGCCACGCGGTCGGTAGTCATCGGCGGCGAGCGGGTGCTGGTGTGTCGCGTGGACGATTCGCGGGTGTTCGCCATCGAGGATGCCTGCACGCACGACGACGCGCCGCTTGACCAGGCGGCGCTCGAGGGCTGTGCGATCGAGTGTCCGCGCCACGGCGCGCGCTTCGACGTCACCAACGGCGCCGTGCTGCGCATGCCGGCCGCGAGCCCGCTGCCGACCTGGCCCGTCCGGGTGGCCGACGGCTGGATCGAGATCGCGATGGAGGGCTGACCATGGGCGCTTTGCCGACCGCGGCCCGCGAGGGTCTCCTGCGCGAACGGTTCCCCGCGCTGCGCCGCGAAGTGGCGGGGCAGCGGCTCGTCTACCTCGACTCCGCGGCCACGGCGCAGAAACCGGAAGCGGTGATCGAGGCCGAGGCCCGCTTCTATCGCGAATCCAACGCCAATGTCCACCGCGGGCTGCACACCCTGGCCGCAGAGGCGACGGCGGCCTACGAGGCGTGCCGCGCCCGGGTGGCGGCCTGGGTCGGCGCGGCGCGCCCGGAGGATGTCGTCATCACGCGCAACGCCACCGCCGCGCTGAACCTCGCGGCGCGCGGGTGGGAACAGTTCCTGCAGCCGGGGGACGAGGTGCTTCTCACCGAGATGGAACACCACGCCAACCTCGTCCCCTGGCTCATGCTCGCGCGGCGGCGGGCGGTGACCGTGCGCTACCTGCCGCTCACGCCGGACGGCCGGCTTGACCTCGATCAGCTGCCGGTCCTGCTCGGGCCGCGCACGAAGATCGTGGCCCTGACCGCCGTCTCGAACGTGCTCGGCACCATCAACCCGGTCGCGGAGATCGCCAACGCCGCCCGGCGGCGCGGTGCGCTGGTCGTCGTTGACGCGGCGCAGGCCGTCGGGCACCTGCCGGTGGACTTCGCCGCTCTGGGCGCCGACCTGCTCGCCTTCTCGGCGCACAAGGTCTACGGGCCGCTGGGCCTCGGCTTCCTGGTCGGCCGTGCCGAAGTGCTGGCGCGGCTCGAACCGGTCGAGGGGGGCGGCGAGATGATCGAGCGGGTGGAGTGGGACACGGTCACCTGGGCCGGGGTGCCGGCGCGCTTCGAGGCCGGCACGCCCAATGTCGCGGCGGCCGCCGCGTTCCCGCCGGCGCTCGATCTGCTCGACGAGCTGGGCATCGACCGCGTCCGCCGGCACGAACGCGACCTGGCCGGCTACGCCTGGGAACGTCTGGCGGGTGTGCCGGGACTGCGGCTGTTCGGACCGGTCGACCCTGACCGGCGCGGCGGCCTCATCAGTTTCCACGACCCGCACGTGCATCCTCACGACATGGCGACGCTGCTCGATCAGCGGGGGATCGCGGTGCGGGCGGGCCACCACTGCGCGCAGCCGCTGCATCGGCGGCTCGGCGTGGTCGCCACCAACCGCGCCTCGTTCGGTCTCTACTCGAGCCACGACGAGGTCGATGCGTTGATCGACGGCATTGCTTTCGCGAGGAGCGTGTTCGCCTGATGGACATCAACGCGCTCGACAGTCTCTACCGCGAGGTGGTCCTTGACCACCACCGGCATCCGCGTGGCAACCGCCGTCTCGAGATGTACGATCTGGAGGCGTGCGGCCAGAACCCCTCGTGCGGCGACGAGGTGTCGCTGCAACTCTGCCTCGATGGGGATCGCATCGCCGATGTCGCCGTCTTCTCGCACGGCTGCGCCATCTCGACGGCGTCCGGTTCCATGCTGGCGGAGATCGTCCGCGGGCGCTCGCTGGAAGAGGCGCGGCGGCTCGCCGATATTTTCAAGGCGGCGATGCACGGCGACGATCCTCCCGCCGAGATCGATCTCGGCGATCTGGAGGCGCTCACTGGTGTGCGCAAGTTCCCGGTCCGGATCAAGTGCGCGTTGCTGCCATGGATCACCCTCCTGGACGCGGTGCTGGAGCGGTCGGAGGGAAGCGGACCGACCGGCGGTGGCGTCGGTGCGTCAGAAAAGGAGCCGGCATGAACGATCAGAACGGTAATCCAGGCCGGGCGGCGCCCGCCCCCGCCCCCGAAACGGTCGTGGAGGCGCTGCGGCCCGTCGAAGACCCTGAGCTTGGTATCTCCATTGTTGACCTTGGCTTGCTGCGTGGGGTTGAAGTAGATGATGAAACCGGAAAAGTGCTCGTCACCATGACCCTCACGAGCCCCATGTGCCCCCTGGGCCCCCAGATCATGGCCGCGGTGAAGTCCGCCGCCGCCGCCGTGCCGGGCATCGTCGGGGCGAGCGTTCAACTGGCCTGGAGCCCTCCCTGGGATCCCCGCATCGACGCCACCGACGATGGGAAGGCGGAGCTCGGTATCTGGGACTGAGGCCGCTCCTTGCCTGCAGCGCCGCCGCTCTCTATTTTGGTGCAGGCCGATACAGGATTGAAACAGACGTAATCCGATCGCTGCGGTCGGTGTTCCGCGCCCGCCGCCACGCCGCGGCGGGGGAGGTCGGCTGGTGTTGACGAGGCGGGAAATCCTCGACTGGCTGCGCGAGAACGATCCGGCGCGGGTCGCCGAACTGTGGCGTCTGGCCGACGATACGCGGCGTCGCGGCGTGGGCGACGATGTCCACCTGCGCGGTCTGATCGAGATCTCCAACCACTGCGTGCGTCAGTGTGCGTACTGCGGCATCCGCGCCGGCCGGCGCGACCTCGAGCGCTACCGCATGACGACCGTCGAGATCCTAGCCGCTGCCCGGCTTGCCGAAACGTTCGGTTACGGCACCGTCGTGCTGCAGGCCGGGGAGGATCCGGGCCTGACCTCCGCGTTCGTGGCCGACGTCGTGCGTCGGCTGAAGGGGGATACGCCGCTCGCGGTCACGCTCAGCCTCGGCGAAAGGGACGACGCGGAGTTCGCGCTCTGGCGCGAGGCCGGGGCCGACCGTTACCTGCTGCGCTTCGAAACCGCCAACCGCGAACTGTATGACCGCATCCACCCGTCACGCGGCGATCGTCCCTCCGACCGGCTGGCGCAGTTGAGTCGCTTGCGTGAACTGGGGTACGAGGTCGGCTCGGGCGTCATGGTCGGCATTCCGGGCCAGACCTGGGACGATCTCGCCGCGGACATCGCTCTGTTCGCTGAACTGGACCTCGACATGATCGGCATCGGACCGTTCCTGCCGCACCCCGACACGCCGCTCGGCGACGTGGCCGCCGTTGCCGCAGCGCCCGGCGGTGCGCAGGTACCCGGCGATGAGGCGACGACGCTGCGCGCGGTCGCGCTGGCCCGTCTGGTCTGCCCCTGGGCGAACATCCCGAGCACGACCGCGCTGGCGACGATCAACCGAGACAGCGGGCGCGAACACGGCCTGGAGCGGGGAGCGAATGTCGTCATGCCGAATCTGACGCCGGAACGCTACCGCGTCTGCTATGAGATCTATCCCGGCAAGGCGTGCCTCCACGAAGCAGCCGAGGTTTGTGCAGGCTGTCTCCGTATGCGCATCGAGGGCCTTGGCCGCCGCATCGGATCAGGTCCCGGGCACGCGCGCGATCACCGCGCCGGCGCGATCCGGGCCGGGGAGATTTGAAGTGTCACTGCCTCCCCTGCAGCCGGGCGGGCGCGCCGTCGACTTCATCGATGACGAGGCGCTGCAGGTCCTGCTCGCCCGCCCCGCCGACCGCGGGCGCGTGCGGGAACTGATCGCCAAGAGCCTGGACAAGGCGCCACTCTCGGTCGCCGAGACCGCCGAACTGCTCGTCGCCGACGACGCGGAATCGGTGGCCGCGATCTTCGCCGCCGCGCACCGGCTCAAGGAGGAGGTCTACGGCAACCGGATCGTCCTCTTCGCGCCGTTGTATCTGGGCAACGAGTGTACGAATGACTGTCTCTACTGCGGCTTCCGTCGCAGCAACCGCGACGCGGTGCGCGTTTCGCTCGACGCCGACGCGCTGCGCCGGCAGGTGCTGGCGCTCGAGGCGCAGGGTCACAAGCGCCTGATCCTGGTCTTCGGCGAGCACCCGTCCTATGACGCTGCGTTCATCGCGGAGGCCACGCGCGCGGTCTACGCCGTCAGGGAGGGCCACGGCGAGATCCGCCGCGTCAACATCAACGCCGCCCCGTTCGACGTGGAGGGGTTCCGGACGATCAAGGCGTCCGGCATCGGCACCTACCAGATCTTCCAGGAGACGTACCACCACGCCACCTACGCGCACGTGCATCCCCGCGGCACCCGCAAGGCGGACTACCTCTGGCGTCTCGACGGCCTCAGCCGCGCCCTCGAGGCCGGCTGCGACGATGTCGGCATCGGCGCCCTGTTCGGCCTTTACGACTGGCGGTTCGAGACCCTCGGCCTCGTGGCGCACGCGGTTCATCTGCAGTCCCGCTACGGGGTCGGTCCGCACACGATCAGCTTCCCGCGCCTCCAGCCGGCGCTCGGCTCCGACCTGGACACGAGCCATCTGGTGTCCGACCGCGACTTCCTGCGCCTGATCGCCATCCTGCGCCTGGCCGTGCCGTACACGGGTCTTATCCTCACCGCCCGTGAGAGCGCGGAGTTGCGCCGGGAGGCGCTCGGCCTCGGTGTCTCGCAGATCGACGCCGGCACCCGACTCGAATTGGGCGGCTACACGCGCGACGACGAAGGGCAGCACCTCGAACGCGAGCAGTTCAGGCTGGGCGACGTGCGCTCCCTCGACGAGGTCATGTGCGAACTGGCCGCCGCCGGCTACATTCCGAGTTTCTGCACCGCCTGCTATCGCCTGGGCCGCACCGGCGAGCACTTCATGGAGTTCGCCATTCCCGGGTTCATCAAACGCTTCTGTACGCCCAACGCCCTCTCCACGCTGGTCGAGTACCTCGAGGACTACGCACCACCGGCCACGCGCGCCGTCGGCGAGCGTCTCGTGGCGGAGGAACTGGCGCGGCTGGAGGGCGGGCCGCTCAAGACGGAACTGTTGAGCCGGCTGGAACGCATCCGCTCGACTGACGATCGCGATCTCTATTTCTGACGGGAGGGCGGAGTGACCGCTCGGCGCGAGGAACACGACCAACTGGGGGAGCGGAGCGTCCCCGCGGACGCCTTGCACGGCATCCACACCGATCGGGCGCGGGAGAACTTCCCGCTGACCGGCCGACCGGTCCATCCCGGGCTGGTGCACGCCTACGGCGCCGTGAAGCTCGCCTGCGCGCGGGTGAACCGCACGCTCGGTCTCTGGCCCGACGGTGCGACTGCCGACGCCATCGAGCTCGCCTGCCACGAGCTGGCAGACGGCCTGCTCGACGAGCATGTCATTGTCGACGCCCTCCAGGGGGGCGCCGGCACCTCGCTGAACATGAACGTGAACGAGGTGCTCGCCAACCGCGCGCTGGTCCTGCTGGGCCTGGGGCCCGGTCGCTACGACATCATCTCGCCGCTCGGCGACATCAACCGCCACCAGTCCACCAACGACACCTTTCCCACGGCCCTGCGCCTGGCCGCGATCCGCGGACTGCGGGAACTGGAGACGCGGGTCGTCGCGCTGCAGAACGCCTGCCAGACGAAGGAGCAGGAATTCGCGTCGATCGTGAAGGTGGCGCGCACGCAGTACCAGGACGCCGTGTTGATCACCCTGGGGCGCGAAATGTCAGCCTGGGCCGAGGCGGTGGCGCGCGACCGCTGGCGCATCTACAAGTGCGAGGAGCGTCTGCGCGTGGTGAATCTCGGCGGCACGGCGGTCGGCACGGGACTGGGCGCGCCTCGCGCCTTCATCTTCGGCGCCACCGACGAGTTGCGCGAGTTGACCGGCATCGGTTTCGCGCGCGCGGAGAACCTGGTCGAGGCGACGCAGAACGCCGACGTCTATGTGGAGGTTTCAGGCATCCTCAAAGCGTGTGCCGTCACCCTGCTCAAGATCACTGGCGACCTGCGCCTGCTGTCGTCGGGACCGGGGGCGGGTCTCGGCGAGCTGCGCCTGCCGCCGCGGCAGGCCGGCTCCTCGATCATGCCCGACAAGGTGAATCCCGTGATTCCCGAGGCCGTTGCGCAGTGCGCCATGCTGGTCATCGCGCACGACCAGGCCATCACGCTGGCCGCGTCTTCGGGCAGTCTGGAGCTGAATCCCTACCTGCCTCTGATCGCCCATTGCCTGCTCGAAAGCTGCGACCTGCTCGCGCACGCCAGCGATATCCTGGCGCGTCTGTGCGTCGAGGGGCTGACGGCCGACGAGACACGCTGCCGCGCCGGGTGGGAAGGTTCGACGGCCACCTCGACCGCGTTGCTGCCGCTGCTGGGCTATGCGGCGGCGGGCGCCCTGGCCCGACGCGCGGCCGCCGCCGGACGCACGATCCGCGAGACGGCCCTCGCCGAAGGATTGCTCACGGTCGCGCAGTTCGACGAACTGGTCCGGCCCGAGAGCGTTTGCCGCCTCGGCTCGACCCCGCCGCCGGTCGCTTCGCCGTCGCCGGAGGGGGAAACACCGTGACGGAGCGCGCGCCGCGCGGACTGCGGCTGCATATCGGCCTGTTCGGTCGCCGCAACGTCGGCAAATCCAGCCTGCTCAATGCGCTGGCCGGGCAGGACGTGGCGATCGTCTCGCCGCAGGCCGGCACGACCACCGATCCTGTGGAGAAGCCGTTCGAACTGCTACCGCTCGGGCCGGTCGTTTTCATCGACACCGCCGGGCTCGATGACGAGGGAGCGCTGGGCGCGTTACGGCTGCAGCGGACGCGTCGCGTGCTCGACCGCACGGAGCTGGCGGTGATCGTGGCGGCGGAGGGGCGTTGGGAGGCGTTCGAGGAGGGATTGCTGACCGAGCTGGCGGCGCGCAGCGTGCCGGTCGTCGTCGCGTTCAACAAGGGGGACCTGGCCAGCCCGGAAGCCGGCGTCGTATCCGGTCTCGACGGGCGCGTCGTCGCCGTCGTCACCGTTTCGGCGACGACCGGCGCGGGACTTCCCGACCTGCGGCGGGCCCTGCTCGGAGCGGCGCCGCCCGACTGGCTCGACCGTCCGGCCATCGTGGCCGATCTCGTCGGACCGGGCGAACTGGCCGTGCTGGTCGTGCCGATCGACAAGGAGGCGCCGGCGGGGCGTCTGATCCTGCCGCAGGTGCAGGCGATCCGTGACCTGCTCGACGGCGACGCATTCTGCCTCGTGGTCAAGGAGCGCGAACTGCGCGAGGCGCTGGCGCGCCTGACCCGCCCCCCGAAGCTGGTCGTCACCGATTCGCAGGCGTTTCTCAAGGTGGCTGCCGACACCCCGCCCGGCGTGCCGCTGACCTCGTTCTCGATCCTCATGGCGCGTCACAAGGGAGACCTCGCGGCCGTGGCGCTCGGCAGTCTCGCCATCGACCGCCTGCGGCCGGGCGATCGCGTGCTGATCGCCGAGGCCTGCTCGCACCACGCCATCGCCGACGACATCGGCCGCGTGAAGATCCCGCGCTGGCTGACGCAGTACGTGGGGGGGGAACTGCAGTTCACCCATGCGCAGGGGCGGGACTTCCCGGAGGATCTCGCGACCTACGCGCTGGTGGTGCATTGCGGCTCGTGCATGCTCAACCGGCGGGAGATGTTGACGCGCCTGCTGCGCTGTCGCGAGGCCGGCGTGCCGGTGACGAACTACGGCGTGGCGATCGCCCACACGCTCGGCATCGTGGAACGGGCGCTGGCGCCGTTCCCCGGCGTGCTCGAGGCGTGGCGGCGCGAAAAGGCGCGCGCCGCGGTCTAGTCGGCGGCCCCGCGCGCGAGCTGACGAACCATCCACCACACGGTCAGGCCCGCGCCGACCAGCAGCAGGGCGAACAGGGCGATGTTCAGCGCCTGGGTCCGGACCGCCACTGCCGTCGCCGGCCCGTCCGTCGTCGCCAGCATGGCCGCGCGGACGTGGTCGCGCATCAATACCATCACGACCAGCGTCAGCAGGGCCACGGCGGTAACCGGGCGCAACGAGGCGTCCGGGCGCCCGCGCGCGCGCATCGCCAGCGCGATCAGGACGAGGGTCAGCAGCAGACCGGCGCCGAACAGCCCGGTGGCGTGGCCCGACCCGCCCATGAACCCGAGCATCACCGGCCGGGGCAGCGCGATCAGGAACCACATGCCGACCAGGAAGTTCGCCATGGTGACGGCGCCCAGCGCCGTCAGGCCGTGCGCTCGCATGAACGCGGTCGCGGCCGCGTCGCGACGACGCAGCGCTTCGCCCCACCAGGCGACCAGCAGCCCCGCCACGGCCGTCGCCCCGAGGACCATGTGCAGCCAGCGCGGCACGACCTGGGGGTCGCCGAAGTTGAGGCTGCCGCCCCCGGGCCGCGTGAAGTAGGCGGCGGCCCACGCCTGCGGCCGCAGCATCAGCGTGGCGTTGTTCGTGTAGATCAGCGCGACCGCCGCCAGCAGCAGCGCCACGACGGCCAGCAGCGCCGTGCGCAGGCGCCCGAGCCGCTCGCGCCGGAAGGACTCGAGATAGACGCCGTAGTACGCGAGGGTCACCAGCGGCACGATCGCCAGCCACGGCCAGCCCATCAGTACGCTCGAAGTGAAGAACCAGCGCCCGTACAGGGCCTGCAGGAACAGCAGCGGCGCCACGCCGAACGTGACCGTGCCGGCGACGAAGGTCGGCAGCAGGCGGCCGATTCGGGCGGCCAGCGTGGCGTGCAGGTCGTGCGGTGCCCGTGAGCGGAGCCGGCTCCAGAGCGCCAGCAGTGCTCCCCCCAGGAGTCCGTTCATGGCCAGCAGGTGCAGCAGGAAGGTCAGCAGCAGCAGGAACCGGAGCAGCGGTTCCGGAGCCGGCAGCGGCAGGGCGTCGGGGGAGGGGACGAAGGGCGATCCGTTCATGGCGCGGTACCTCCCGTGGCCGTGGCCGTCGCCGGAGCGGGTCGCGCGGCGATCTCACCCAGGAACTCCAGCAGCCGCGTTCGCTGACCGGCGTCGCTCCGGTATGGCGGCATGGCGTCGGTCATCTCCTGCACCGTGTCGAGCAGTGCGTCCAGGTCGCCCGGAGTCTGCCCCTGCAGCGCAGCCTGCAGCGGTCGGTAGCCGGCCGCCGTGTGGCAGAGGCCGCAGGAGAGATCCCAGGCTCGGCGGCGCGCCTGCTCCGGCCGCTCCGGCCCGGCTGCCGCCGACGCCGAGGTGCGCAGGCTCTCAAGGTATAGCGCGAGCGCCTCCGTTTCGTCCTCGTTGCCGTGCCAGGCCGGCATCCGCCCGCGCAGGTGGTGCAGGCGCGGCAGCAGGTGGCGGATCGTGGCCCCGTCCCAGGCGGCCAGCCACGGTCGCAGGCCGTTGTAGCCGTTGTGCGTGTGGCAGGTCTGGCAGTGCTGTCCGTACAACTCCCGCCCGAGTGCCGCGCCCCCCGACGCGCGCGCGGTGGGGGAGACCCAGCGCGTGTGGGCGAGCACACCATCCGTCGCGAGCATCGGCTCGTCCGCCACCCGCAGCCCGGTCGAGTACAGGTAGCCGTTGATCACGAACGGCTTGCGCCCGGCTTCGCGCACCCACTCGCCGGCGGCGAAAACCAGCAGGCCGGCCGCGACGAGCAGCGTTGCGCCGCCCCCGTGCCAGCGCGACGGGAGCAGCAGCGGCCAGAGCGCCAGCACGCCCATGGCGGCCACACCGACGACCAGCCAGCGCGCCACCACCGGCAGGACCGGGATCGCGCCGAGCGCTGCCTCGCTCCAGCCGGGAAACGCGCCGCGGTACCAGAGTCCGGCCAGGCTGCCGGCCACCACGGCTGCCAGGACCCAGACGGCGTTGTAGCGCACGAGCCAGGCGCGCCCGGGAGAGCGGGGCGCCACCGTGGCCGTCACCAGCGTGAGCAGACCGGCCTGGCCGACCGCCAGCGCGGTTCGCACCACCAGCGAAGGCCAGAACGTCGGGTTGAAGAAGCCGTCTCCAAACTGCTGCGTTTCCAGCCAGCGGCCGGGAGTCAGCATGAAGCTGACTATGCCGTTGATGACGAAGAGGCTGGCCCACGCGGCGCCGAAATATATCCACCCCACCGTCTCGTGCGTGCGTCGGTCGAGGCGCTCCCAGCCGTACCAGTACACGAGCGCGGCAGCGATCTCGACCACGAAGAACGTCCACTCGATCGCCCAGCCCCACAGGAAGGCGTGGATCAGCGCGGACACGCTCGCGGGGGAGACGAGGGCGATCGTGAACCAGATGCCCACCCCGGTCACGGCGCCCAGTACCAGGGTCACCAGCAGGAAGAAGCGGCTGTGCTGCCTGACCGCGTCGCGCAGGGAAGGGTCGTTGCGACGGCGCGCGAGCCGCTCCGTCACCACGAGCCACAGGCCGCCGCCAACGGCGAAATGGGAGATGAACATGTGCAGGATCGCGATCGCGGCGATCAGCACGCCGCCACCCATCGGCAGTTCCCAGACGGGGTAGTTCATGGCCACCTCTCTTCAACGCACCCCGGCCGGCGCGCCCGGCTGCGGGCCTCAGGTTAGGCGATTCCCGCGTTCCTGTCTCACCCTGCCGCGGACGGGCGCGGGGCGCTGCGTCGGGAGAGTCCCCGCGCCAGCGTTCCCTGCGCAACCATGGCGCCCGCCATTACCAGCGCCGCGACGACATAGGGCGCGGCCAGGCTGCCGGTCCAGCGCACCGTAGCCCCCCCGAGCAGCGGGACGGCGAAGTTGCCCGCGCCGACCAGCGACTCGTGGATGCCGGCGTTGCGCCCCTTGCCGCGCACGGTGTCGAGGCTGTAGAAGATGCTCGCGGCGTAGCAGACACCGAAGACGGCGCCCAGCAGCGGCGCTCCGACCAGCAGCAGGCTGTAGCCGCCGGCCAGCGGCAGCGCCGCCAGCGCCGCCGCGGCTGCCGCCTGCGGCAGCAGCAGGCGGCGGATCGACCAGGTGAAGCGCACCCGGCCCGCCAGCAGCGCGAACGCCACGGTCTGGCCCAGATAGACCGCCGCGAGAATGATGCCGAACCGCGTTTCGTGCCAGCCGACCGCGTCGAACCACTTCGGCAACTGGTAGCCGAGCACGCCGCCCGCCCCGTAGGCGGCGAAATTGGCCCACCAGCCCATGCGGCGGAAGGCCCGCCGGGTCGCCTCCGGAACATCCGCTCCGGACAGGGTCGCGTCGTCAGCCCCGTGCCCGGCCGGAGTCGGAGCGCTGACCCCCAGCAGCACCGCAAACGCCAGCGCCACCAGCCCCGCCCCGGTCAGGAACGCGGCGCGGAAGCCGGTCGCGGCCAGGAGCAGACCGCCCGCGAGGTAGCCGGCGGTCTTGCCGGCGCTCCACGCGACGTTGAAGCGCCCGATCTCCCGCGCCAGCCCGCCCGGTCCCGCCAGGTCGCCCACCGCGGCCTGGATCGTCGGCCAGTAGAAGGCGTTGCCGACGCCGAGCAGCGGCATCGACAGCAGCAGCAGCGGCAGGCGCGTCACGCTGCTGGCGAGCAGAGCAAAGGCGGCGTAGGCGATGGTGCTCCACAGGATCATGCCGAAGCGGCCGGACGTGTCACTCCACCGGCCGGCGAGCCGCGTGAGCACGATGTAGGTGAGCGAACTGATCGCCGACGCCAGCCCGAGCGCCACCGGCCCGCCGCCGAGCGCCAGCACGCGGTAAGGGATGGCCGCGAGCACCAGGAAGAAGCCGGCGTCCATCAGGAAGGCCGACACCATCATCCGGCGCAGCAGCGCGTTGTTGCCAAGGGAGAGGCTCATGGTCGCCCACGGTAGGTGGCGCCGGTGAGCGGTGTCAAGCCGCGCCGGAACGCGCCGGCCTGGACCGGCACGAGCAGCCGGCGGGCGGAATAAACGCCGAAGTCAGGGAGGCTGCGGCCCGCGCGCCCGTGATCTTCAGCGTAGAACCCACGAGACATCCGGTGCGTCCCCGAACACGTCGCGCCACAGATCCGCCCTGGCCGCGACGCGGGCTAGCTCCCCGTCAAGCGGCGCCGCCACGGCACAGCACAGGGAGATTCGCGCCCCGTCGGTCGAGCCGTCGATTTCCCGCACGAGTCCGCGGTGCGCGGAGTCGAGCGCGTCGGCCACCCTCAGGATGGCTGCCGCCGTGCGCACCGCCTGCCGCGCCGCGGCATCCAGTCCGGCGAAGACCTCGTGTACTTCGTCCGGCACCGCCCCGCGGTGGTAGCGCGCGATGGCGGCCACGATCGCCCGCTCCCGCGCGGCGAAGGGAAGGGCCGGCGATTCGAGCACGATCCGTTGCGCCGTCTTGTGGTGGCCGCGCGGTCCTTCGCACCAGCCGATGTCGTGCAGCAGCGACCCGATCTGCAGCCAGCGGCGCTCGTCCGTGCCCAGACCGTGCCGCGGCTGCAGGGTATCGAACAGGTCGAGCGCCAGGCGGGTCACCTGCAGCGTGTGCGCTTCGTCATGGCCGCACGCCCGCGCCAGGGCAAGCGCAGCGGCCACGCCCGCGTCGAGTTCCGGCGGGGGAGGCTGTGGCGTGCCCGGGGCGTTGTCGTCCTCCGGCAGCGCGTGTCGACGCAGCGCCTCCCGGGTGCGGTCGCTGTCGTACGCCAGGTGCTCGACGTGCAGTTCGACACCGTGCGCCGTGAAGTCGAGGATCGCGCAGCAGGCCCGGGGATCGTGACCGACGAGGCGGCCCAGGCTGCCGGCGTTGACGAACACGGTCCCGTCCGCCTCGCGCCGGCACGGTACGGGCGCGTGACCGCTCAGCACGAAGTCGGCCTCGGCGCGGCCCGCCCAGGCGCGCAGGCGCGCTTCGGACGTGGTTTTCGTGAGTGGCTCCTTCAGCGAACCAGGACTCGCGTGGACGATCAGGATGCGGCACCCGGAGACCCGCAGGCGACGCTCCCGCGGCAGGGCGGCCAGCCACTTGCGGCTGGCGGGCGAGAGGCGCTCCCAGGTCCACTCCAGGGCCCGCAGTTGGGCGGGGTCCTTGCTCTCACGCCACTGGTCGCGCTTGCGCGGCACCTTGAGAACCTTGAGGTCGAGGTTTCCCGCCACCCCCCT
>CAVSZB010000009.1:0-17853 GCA_963732385.1 uncultured bacterium
CAGGGCGAAATCACTCTCTGTGGGGCTGTCAACTTTGGGCGTGTATCCGGGGGGCGGATCTGGTGCGCGGTAAGTGGCGGGATGCCATAGCGGCACCGGCCGTCTCCAACAAAGAGGGCGCCGTCGCCGTGGCCGGCGCCCATTTTGTCGGGTCGGGCGAGGGGGTTCAGAACCGCCCGGTGAAGGATAGGCCGTAGAGGTCGGCGGTGTAGTCGTCGTCGGAGACGGCGGTGAAATCGGTGCGGCGCCAGGTGGCGCTGAGGGCCAGGCGCGGGGTGAGGGCGCCGGTGAGGCGGGAGTACCAGCGGTCGGAATCGTTGGCCAGGTCGTCGCGGTTGCGGACCCGTTCGTAATGGGTCTCGAGTTCCCAGCCGTGGAGGGGGCGCAGCACGGCGCCGGGTGAGAGACGGGAGGTCGTGCCCTTGTAGGTGGCCGGGTTGGTGACGTAGGGATCGACGGCCGCGGGCGGCAGCGGACCGGCGAGGCCGTACTCCTCCACGCCGTAGGCGAACGAACCGAACAGGGACAGACGAGGCAGCGGCGTCCAGGTGCCGGTGCCGAACAGGCGGTGCGCGTCCCAGCTGCTGCCGCCGCCGGTGGTATCGAGGCGCGTGAAGTCCTCGTCGATCAGTTCGGCCCCGGCGTCGAGATCGAGGTTGCCGGCGAGGCGGGCCCGGGCGGTCACCTCGGCGCGCAGCTTCTCCCAGGAGCGGTCTCCCTGCGCGTACTGGCCCACGAGCGCGGTCTGATGTTCATCCACATTCTCGTGCCGGTACTCCACCCGGCCGGCGGCGCTCAGCCGGCCGGACAGGCGTCGGCGCAACTTGAGGGCGAGCAGGTCGAGTGCCCGTTCGCGCTCGCCCGACTGCGCCCGCAGCAGCACGTTGCCGCCGACGAATTCGTCGAGGGAGATCGTGTTGGAAGTTTCGTCCGTGATTTCGTGGCGCCAGTCGGCGTTGAGCACCGTGCCGTGCCGACCGGCGTGCTGGAAACCGAGGTTGTACACCTGCCGCGTGCGCTGCTTCTCGTAGCTGCTGCGCGTGCCGGTGAACGACTGTGCGTCGCGGACGAGCGTGGTCAGCCCCTCCTGATCCAGCTGCTGCAGCCGCGCCCCCAGGCGCAGCCGCGCTCCGGCCCATGGCCGCCAGACGAGCGTCGCCGCGCCGCTGTGCGCGCGGGCGCTGACCGCGATGGCGTCCGCGACGGCATCGCCGGACACGCTCGTGAGCGGCGTCTCCGTCAGGCTTTCGCGCGGGCGCGAGAAACGCCCCAGGTAGCCGTAGCCGCCGAGCAGCGTCACGCGCGGCGTCGCCTCCCAGGCGCCGCCGGCGCGCACCGTCCAGGTACGGCGCTCATCGTCCCGGGCGTGGCGGTCGGTGAAAACCGTCGGGTCGGCCCGCCAGGTGGTCGTGGCGGCGCGGTCGCCGCCGTCACTCTGGAACTCCGCGTTCCAGTCGAGCGCCAGCCGGGCGCCGTCGTGCGTGCCGCCGAACCAGACGCGACGGGTCAGGATGTTGCGATCGAGCGCCGTAGGGGCGCCGAAGAGGTACGGTTCGCCGAGCAGGCCGCGTCCGAGCGAGGCGCGGGTCCCCTCCTGGCCGATGTGCTCGAAGCCGGCGCGCAGGCGCCACCCCGGGGCGACCCGGCGCGACCAGTCGATGCCGGCCATGGCCCAGCGGACGAGCGGATCGCCGCGGAAGCGACGCAGTTCGGGGTCGGCCAGGTACGGGTCGTTCGCCGTCGGATCGTCGTAGTGCGTCAGCCGGTGGTAGAAGATGCGATAGCGGCAGCCGTCCGGGTTCACCGCGGCGAAGACGAAGCTGCCCGGCATCCGGTCGTCGGTCGACAGTCGTCCCCGCAGCGTGAAGCGGCGGTCATCGCCGGCGGTGCCCCGCGCGTCGAACAGCGTGAAGCCGCGCCAGTCGTCGACCAGTCCCTCGTCCTGCGCCAGCATGGCGGCGCTCCCGGCGCGGTCGAGCCACGAAGCGCCGACGGTGATCCGCTCCGGCGCGCCGCCGGACGAGTCGCCCGGCGCGCCCCAGATCCGGCCGTACTCGACCGCCGACTGGGCGGCGGCCGCTCCCGGCAGCAGCAGCAGCAGGCAGCCAAACCCCGACGCCCGCAACCGGGCCGGCGCGGCGGCGAGGCAGCCCCTCCTTCTGGACAGGCATCCGTGTCTCATGGGGCGGCGCTCCTAGGGCTTCCGGTAGGTTTCATCAACGTTCGAGCCGTGGACCTCGACGTGGCAGTCGTAGCAGCGCGCCCGCCGCCCGAGGAACGCGGCATGGTCGGTCTGTCCGATCACCGGGTAGCCCGGCTCGTGGTGGCAGCGCAGACAGAGCGAATTGCTGTCGGTGAGGAGCAGCCGGTCGTTGGGCGACCCGTGCGGACGGTGACAGACCGTGCACGGCTCGGTGACGACCGCCTCGTGCTCGAAGACGAACGGTCCGGCCACCTCCGCGTGGCAGCGCAGGCAGGGACGCGCCTCGTCGTTGAGCGCCGACACGCCGCTCTGCTCGCCGTGCGGCGCGTGGCAGTCCACGCAGCCGATCTCCCCCTCGAGCACCGGATGGTGGTACTGCAGGCGGAAGTCGGCCAGCTGGCCCGGATGGCACTGGAGGCAGAACTCGCCGGCGATCCGGAAGGCCGCCTGGGGGCGATACCCCCTGGCGAAGTGCGCCTGGTCCGCGTGGCACTCGGCGCAGGAGGCGGTCGAGCCGGCGTGCGGGTTCTCCTCCCAGGAACGCTTCAGGCCGGTGTGGCACTGGAGGCAAAGGTCGGCGCGGACATCGGGCGACAGCGAACCGAGGGCGGCAACGCCGAGGACCGGTCCGGCGCCCCCCGCTTCCACGTGCAGGCTGCCGGGGCCATGGCATGCTTCGCAGAGGCCGGGGCCGTTGCCGGGGACCATGGTCCGGCGCCCGAGCGCATGCGGAGTGCCTCGATAGTACTCCGCCACCTCGGCGTGACACTCGGCGCACGCCTCGGAACCGACGAAAGAGGCTCCCGGCGGCGGCGCCGGGCGGTCGGCGACGCCGGCCACGGCCACGGCCACGGCCAAAACCAAGGCCGACACCGCCAGCGCCCCTGGCAGGATCCCGCCACGCAGGCTCCCGGCGCGGTTGTGCGCAGTCATCCCGCTCACCGCCCCGCGGCCAGGGTCTTGCGGCCGGTGGAGTGGATCGTCCCCGCGTACTGCGCGGCCCAGGCCCGGTCCTCGCCGGTGTGGCAGGCGAGGCAGGCGAAGTCCGTGGTCAGGTAGCCGTTGGCGAAGGTCTGCCCCTCCGCCGTATAGAACTGCGCCGCGTCGGCAGCGGGGTTGATGCGGAAAAGGTGCGCGCGGACGTCACCGCGGAACGGCGAGCCGGCAACGGCCGACTTCGTCGCGTAGGGCAGGTGGCAGTTGACACAGGTGTGCGCGCCATCACCGGTGTTGTAGATCTCGATATCGCCGTGGCAGTTCTCGCACTGCAAAACGACCCCCTGCGCCACCGCCTGGTGCGTCGTCGAATGCGGATCGTGACAGGCGACGCAGGTCAGCGTGTTGTGGGCGCCACCGAGCAGTTCGTCGTACTGAGCGTTGTTGCGGATGAAGCCGTCGGCCGCCTCGATCCGGTGGGCGGAATCGCCGCGGGAGTGGCACTCGCCGCACAGGCCGGCGTCACGGTCCAGCGCGATGTCGCTGGCCAGTTGCGACAACGCGTGCGCACCGCCCGCGCCGTGGCAGCGCTCGCAATTGACCCCGTCCTGCAGCCAGGCACCGGCCAGCCCCGGCAAACCGCCCTGGTTCCCGTCCCCGGTGACGCCGGTGGCGTGGCAACGGGCACAGGTGAAGGCAAGGTTTGCCGCGTCCGGCTCGAACGGCCCGAAAACGAATGTCGCCAGGTTCCACTGCGCTGCGGCGCCGGTCAGGAGATACCCCTGACGGTCGACGAACCCGGCCTTCCACCCATGGCCGCCGATCACATAGAGGATATCGTTCCAGCCGCTGCCGGCAGGCGGGGTGGGCACGGCCGAGTACGGGAACAGGGGCGCGCGCTCGTCGACCACCCGGCTCAGCGCGAAGGCATGCCCGCTGTTGGCGAACAGCGCATACTCGGACTGGTGGCAGGAACGGCAGGCCTGCGGACCGACATAGGCATGCTCGAGCGTGACCTCGCCCGGCAGGCGCACCGGCTCGATATCGTCCTCACACCCGACCACCAGTGGCAGGATTCCGAGCGCCACGACCAAGCCGAGCGCGAACCTGAGGCGGATCATGATTCCCTCCCTGGAAAACGGTCCCCGGTCGCCAGCGGGCTCCCGGTGGCGCTGCCGCCGCAAGGCGACCCTGAACCCGCGCGGCCACGGCCGTCCTGGCGCAGGCTCCGGAGCTGATCCTCAGCAATCGCTATTCCTAGCGGACATGTGGGATCTTGAAAACCGGGCTGAAGGGTGTCAAGCGCAATGTCCTGCCGAGGCCGACGATATCGGATGCCGGCACTCCGCTTTCGCTCCACTTTTGAGTTTACCCCGGCCGCCGTCCGCCGATGATCATACTTGGTTGATAGGATTTCACCCCACCGTCGCGGTCACGCCATCTCGCCGGCCGCGACGACGGGCGGATACCTCAGCAGGAGGCGGATCCATGTTCAGACGCTGGATGCTGGTGCTGCTCGGCTGCACCGTCCTGATGATCGGCCTCTCGTCGTGCGACGACGATCAGGACACGACAGGTCCTGGAACGCAGCCGCTCATTTCCCAGATCACGGCCACTGCGACAATCGTCGATGCCGGCGGCCAGGTCACGCTCACGGTCAGCGCCTCCGGCACCGATCTGACCTGGCTCTGGACCGCCAGCGGCGGCACCTTCGACAGTCCGACGACCGCGTCGACCCTCTGGACCGCCCCCGCCGCCCCCGGCGTCTACCTGGTGTCGGTCACCGCCGCCGCCACGAACAACCTCACCGCGACCTCGAGCCGGGCGATCGGCGTCGAGATCGGGCTGCAGGTCTCGGCGGCCACCGCGTCGGTCCGGATCGCCAACCAGACCCGCATCGCGGCGCTGGCCGTCGGCGACGACCTGACCTATCAGTGGACCACCACCGCCGGCACGCTGACCCAGGTCACGCCCGACACCGTGCTATGGCGCGCGCCCGAAGCGGTGCCGACCCAGAACCCGCGCGTGCAGGTCGTGGTGACGGACGGCTCGGGCAACGCCCGCACGGAAGCGGTCGAACTGCAGGTCACGGCCTATCTTCCGACCGACGCTCCGGTCTACCGCGGCGACGCCTACTGCGGGCTGTGCCACGTCGGCACGCACGCGAACTGGTCAACCACTGCCCACAAGACGGCGTACGAAACGCTGGCCGCGATCGGCATGGGCCAGAACGCCTACTGCCTCGGCTGCCACACCGTCGGCTCCGTCGGCCTGGACGCGGATCCGGCCCTCGACAACGGGGGCTACGACGAGATTCCGATCGCAGCGCTGCGCGGCGTGCAGTGCGAGAACTGCCACGGACCGGGCGGCAACCACCCCGGCACGCAGCCGACACTGCCGGTCAGTTTCGCGGCCGAAACCTGCGGCGACTGCCACAACGGCGCGCACCACCCGTTCTACGACGAGTGGGCCGGCTCCGGCCACGGCAACTCCGACCTGCTCGACGGCGGCTCGCCGGCCCGCAACCGCTCCTGCGCGAAGTGCCACAACGGACTCAACGCCGCCACCTACCTCGACAATCCGCCCGGGTTCGTCAACCCGGCGACCAACCCCACCGTGGCCGGCAAAATCAACTGCCAGACCTGCCACTCGTCGCACGGCACCGAGAACCGGGCCGACCTGCGCAACGCCGCCGCCACCGACGTCGTTTTGCCCGACGGCTCGGTCATCCCGCAGGCCGGCGCGGGGCGTCTCTGCATGGCGTGCCACAACGGGCGCCGCACTCTCACGAACATCACCGACCAGCTGAACAACGGCACCGCCCACCTCGGTCCGCACCACAGTTGCCAGGGCGACATGCTGGCCGGAACCGGCGCCAACGAGGCGATCAATCCCGGCTTCCCCTGGGGATCGAGCACCCATCTCCAGATCCAGGACGGCTGCGTGAGCTGCCACACGCACGCCAAAGCGAACGACGTCGATGCCGGCGTGCCGAACTACACCGGGCATGACTTCCAGCCCACGGTCGAGGCGTGCCAGACGTGCCACGGCGCGATCAGCGCTTTCAGCGACGTCGCGGCGATCGCCGATTACGACGACGACGGCGAGGTCGAGGGGATCCAATTCGAGGTTGCCGGGCTGATCGAGACCCTGCACGAGACGATCCTCGACCGCAGCGACTCCCCGGAGCAGCGCCAGGCGCTCGTGGACGACTACGAGGCAAGCATCGGCGATATCACCATCTCGAACATCGCCCAGCGCAACGCCGCCTACAACCTGGCCTTCGTGGAGTTCGACGCCAGCCACGGCGTGCATAACGCCAAGTACGCCATTCAGTTGTTGCAGCAGAGCATCCTGTATCTCGCGCCACCCGAAAAGGTCACGCGGCATTGGAAGCTGCTGCTCGACTAGCCCGGCACGCCAACGTACCGTGTCACCGGGAGCCGGACCCCGCGGTCCGGCTCCTGCGTTTGCCGGCGTCCAGCTCCGCCACCGCGCCATCGCCACCGGCCGGCTATGTGCTATATTCATGAGTCAGAGAAACCGGCCGCCCGGAGGGCGGCGACCTGCGCTGGATCCAGGGAAAGGGACACGAGATGTTCGAGCAAGACGACGACGACGGCATCACCGGCGACACGCCCGACACCGGTGCGGAGGACTTCGCCCAGCTGCTGGCGAACGAGCGCAGCGAACCGGCGAAACCGGAGCCGCAACCAGGCGAAAAGGTCACCGGGACCATTGTCCAGATCGGAGACACGGAGGCGTTCGTCGATTGCGGCGGACGCGCCGAGCTGCCGATCGCGCTGCGCGAGCTGCAGAACAACAAGGGCGAATTTAACTTCGCCGTGGGGTCGACCATCACCGCCTGGGTCCGGCTCGACGGCGAGAAGCAGTACCTGTCGATCTCCGGTCACGCGCGCGGGCGCGACACCGCGCCGATCGAGGAGGCCCACCGTTCCGGCATGCCGCTGTCGGGAATCGTCAGGGAGACGAACAAGGGCGGCTTCGTGATCGATCTCGGCGGGCACCGCGCATTCTGTCCCATCTCCCAGATCGACTCGCACTTCGTCGAGGATCCGCAGGTCTTCGTCGGCCAGACGCTGCAGTTCCGGGTCGTCGAATTCGGCGCCGGCGGACGCACCCTCGTCGTTTCGCGGCGCGCCATCCTGAGCGAGGAGATCGCGGCCCGGGCCGCCGAAACCCGCAGCACCCTCAAGACCGGCGACGTGCGCGAAGGCACGGTCTGCCGACTGATGACCTTCGGCGCCTTCGTCGACATCGGCGGCGTCGAAGGGCTGGTCCACGTTTCCGAGATCTCCCACGAACATGTCGAGTCGCCCATGGCCGTGCTGCACCCCGGCCAGACCGTTCAGGTGCAGGTGATCGGCATCCAGAATCTCGGCGAGGGGAAGGCGGAGCGCATCAGCCTGTCGATGAAGGCTCTCACCGGCGATCCGTGGCAGGACGCGGCGCGCGCGCTGCAACCGGGGACCAACGTCACCGGCACCGTCCGGCGGCTGGCGGACTTCGGCGCATTTGTCGAACTGCTGCCGGGCGTGCAGGGAATGGTGCACGTGTCGGAGCTTTCGCACGAACGCATCCGCCACCCGCGCGACGTGGTGCGCGAAGGCGAAGCGGTCACCGTGCGGATTCTCGAGTTCGATGCCGCCCGCAAGCGGATCTCGCTCTCTTTGAAGCAGGCCGGGGGCGATGGCGACGACGACGAGGCGGACGGACCGGAAGCGTGACGGCCCGGTCTCAGCCCCCAGGAGAGCCGGTCGGACCGGCCTGCCTCCACTCCTGGCGCAGCCGGGCGACCGCATCCACGAGGGTCCGCGCCGCGTAGTCGACCTCTTGCGCGGTAGTGCCGCGGCCAAGCGCCATGCGCACGGTCGCCAGGGCGAGTTCGCGCGGCAGGCCCAGCGCCAGCAACACCGGCGACGGATCCCCTTCCCCGCTGGCGCAGGCCGCGCCGGACGACACGGCCAGGGTCGGCACGGCGGCCAGCAGACGGCGCGGCGGTATCCCCTCGAAACTGAGACTGAGGCTGCCGGGCAGCCGGCGCTCGGGATCGCCGTTGAGGCGCACCCCCGGCAGCCGCTCACGCACCCACGCCAAAAGCCGCGCCGCCAGCTCCCGCAACCGCTCTCCCTCCGCCCCCATCTCGGCCCGCGCCAGGCGGCACGCCTCCCCCAGGGCCACGATCCCCGGCACGTTCAGGCTGCCGGCACGCAGGCCCCGCTCCTGACCACCCCCGGTCAGGAGGGGGGCGAGCGTGATCCTGGGCGCCCGCCGACGCACGTAGAGCGCCCCCACTCCCTGCGGCGCGTACAGCTTGTGTCCCGACAAAGAGAGCAGGTCGATATTGTCGGCATCCACGTCGAGCGGCACTTTGCCGACCGCCTGCGCCGCATCCGTGTGGAACACGACGCCGCGGGACCGGCACAGCGCGCCGATCTCACGCACCGGCTGCACGGTGCCGAGCTCGTTCTGCGCCGCCATGATCGACACCAGCGCCGTGTCGGCGGCGAGCGACGCGGCGACGGCGGCAGGATCGACCACCCCGTCGGATCCGGCCGGCACCACCGTGACACGCCAGCCGTGCGCCGCCAATTCCGCCAGCGGCTCCCGCACCGCTTCGTGCTCGAAGCCGCTCGTGACAACGTGACCCGGCGCACCGGCCCGGGCGGCCGCGAATCCCTTGAGGGCCAGGTTGTTCGCCTCGGTCGCGCCGGAGGTGAAGACGATCTCGCGCGCGGTGGCGCCGATCATCAGGGCCACCTCCTCGCGCGCCGCCTCGACCAGACTCGCCGCGGCCCAGCCGTAGGCGTGGGTGGCGCTGGCGGGATTGCCGAAGTGGACCTCGAGCGCCTCGCGCATCTTCGCAAGCACGCGCGGATCGGGCGGGGTGGAGGCGTGGTGGTCGAGGTAGACCGGCAGCCGCATGGTCGTGGCGCCCTTCCCCCGCGGCGCGCCGGCCCGCGGCCGCGCGCGGTCGGGGCGGACCGGATCAACTCAACGCGAGCATCCTGAGAATCGGCCGTTCGGCCTGCCGCCGCAGCTCCTCCGGAATGGTGATTTCCGGATTCCGGTCGCGCAGGCAGAGGTAGAGCTTCTCCAGGGTGTTCTTCTTCATGTGCGGACACTCGTTGCAGCTGCACGATTCGTCCGCGCCGGGGGCGGGAATGAACTCCTTGCCGGGATTCTCCTTGCGCATCTGGTGGAGGATGCCGGCCTCCGTAACCACGATGACGCGCCGCGCCGCGGTCTCCTGCGCGAAGCGCAGGATGGCGGTCGTCGAACCGATGAAATCGGCGTGCTGCAGAACCCCCTCCGTGCACTCGGGATGGGCGACCACCGCCGCGTCGGGATGCCGCACCTTCAATTCCACCAGCTTCCTCTCGCTGAAGACCTCGTGGACTTCGCACGACCCCGGCCACAGCACGAGCGGCCGGCCGAGTTGCTTCGCCACCCACGCCCCGAGGTGACGGTCAGGCGCGAAGATGAGCGGCTCGTCGGCCGGAAATGACCCCGCGATCCGCACCGCGTTGGACGAGGTGCAGATCACGTCGCTGAGCGCCTTGGTGTGGGCCGAGCAGTTGATGTAGCTGATGACCCGGTGACCGGGGTGCCGCGCCACGAAGGCGGCAAAGGCGTCGGCCGGACAGCCATCCGCCAGGCTGCAGCCGGCCGTCAGGTCGGGCAGCAGGACCTGTCGGTCCGGATTGAGGATTTTGGCCGTCTCGGCCATGAAGTGGACCCCGGCGAAAACGATGACGTCGGCCCGGGTCGCCGCGGCCTGCTGGGCCAGCGCCAGGCTGTCGCCGATGAAGTCGGCCACGTCCTGGATGTCCGGCTCCTGGTAGTAGTGCGCCAGGATGACCGCGTTGAGGCGGCGCCGCAGATCGTCAATACCGGCGAACAGATCGAAACCTGGCTCCAGGACCGAGGTCACGGGAACGGCCATGATGACTCCCCGCGCAGCGGACGCCGGGCCCCGGGCGGGGGGCCTGTGATCGTTCCCAATTTCGCCCCGGGAGGCTGTGGCGGCAAGCTCCGCTTCCGGTCCGCCCCCCCCCCAGCCAAGGGTGGACTTTCCCCGCGCCCGGTCATACATTTATCAGTCGGATGGTCGCCCCGGACGGGCGGCTGCCGCAGCCCGGGGCCGGCCGGCCGGCGCCGGGGTGGAAGTGGAATGGAAACCCCCACGCCTTCCCCGAAGGGTTCTGGCAGACATGCACGA
Source organism: uncultured bacterium (assembly GCA_963732385.1). Lineage (GTDB taxonomy): Bacteria > Krumholzibacteriota > Krumholzibacteriia > LZORAL124-64-63 > LZORAL124-64-63 > CAVSZB01. The sequence continues at coordinate 10,383 of CAVSZB010000009.1, forward strand.
GGGAGAATTGGCCATGACCGGTCGCCATCCCGGCCGCCAGGGGCGGCTGCTCGCCCGCGGCGCCGCCCTCCTGACGGGCCTTCTGCTGCTCGGCCTGGCCGGCTGCGGCGAGAAGATCAAGTCCTTCACCTACGACCCGCCGCCGGAGACGACCAGCCAGCCCTGGCTGCTCGACATCTGGGGCAGCGGGCCGGACGATATCTACATCGTCGGCCGACCCGGCGTCCTGCTCCACTGGGACGGGACGGAGTGGGCTCTGCAGCCCCTCGGCACCAGTGAAACCCTCACCGCCGTGTGGGGTACCGGACCGGCGGACGTCTTTGTGGTCGGCCACAAGGGGCTCGTGTACCACTTCAACGGCTCCGGCTGGTCGCAGATGGGCAGCGGCACGAGCCGCAACCTCTATTCCGTTGGCCGCGGCCCCGGCAATGCGATCTACATCTGCGGCGAAAGGGCGGTCCTGTTCCGTCTCGACGGCGGAAACTGGGTGGCCACGCCCGACACGGCCATGCTCTACAACGCGGCCGGCACCGCCACTGAAGACACGCTCCTGCGCAGCCGCTTCCAGATCGTGGCGCTCACCTCCGTGACGCCCTACGCCATCAGCGGCAGCGACGGCGTGGCTCTGATGATCGATACCAAGCCCACCCGCTGGCGCCGCGGCCACATCGACAGCCGCGACTGGATCAACACCGGCTGGGGCGGCGCGAACATCCCGGACAACTGGCTGATCAGCGACACCGGCAGGCTGTACCGTCTGCAACCGGAGCTGTCGTGGCTCGAGGTGGGCAGCCCCTCCACCATCGCCGTGGACGACATGTGGGGCACGCCCGACGCGTTGACCTACTACTTTGTGACCCGCGACGGGGACATCGTGCGGCGCAGCGCGGACGGCACGAGCACCACGCTCGTCTACGACGGCGGCTTCTGGCTCTCGGGCATCTGGGGCAGCGCTGCCGATGACATCTACGCCGTCGGATACGACGGCGTGCTGGTGCACTGGGACGGCAGCGCCTGGTCGACCCTCACCGTGCCGCTGCCGGCGGCTAAGACGCTTCCGGTCGACGCCGTCGAGACCGACAGGTTTGGCCGGCCGCTGCTTTGAGCTCGTCGCCCCGCGCCGAGCGATCGCAATTTCTCCTGACCCGGCCCCCTTCAGGGCCGGGTCTGTTTTCGTTCACCCCAGAGTCCGGTTCGGGAGGTCCCGCATGAACTGTTCTCGACACCTCAGCCGTGTATTCGCCGGTCTGACACTCGCCCTGGGCATTTTGGCCGCCGGCGCCGGCATGGCCTACGATCCCGATCCCTCGGCTCCCCGCGCCTCCGTGCCGGGCAGTTTCCAGTGGCAGCCGGGCCATCTCTTCCCCACCGTCGAGGCGTGGGAGCAGGAGTTCGCGGCGACGAGCGCCGAACTGCCCTCCCTCGATCAGTGGCGCGGCAAACTGGGCGAATCCCCCGAGGCGATCTACGACTGCCTCGAAACCCTCTACCGCCTGCGCGACCGTCTCTACACGCTCTACCTGTACGCCGACAGCCGCTTCAACGGCGACCAGAGCGTCGATGAGAACAAGGTGCGGACCGGCCGCATCCAGATGCTGTTGCCCGCCTTCGGGCAGGCGATCTCCTACGTCGAGCCCGAACTGCTGACCATCGATCAGGGCGTGCTCGACGGCTTCCAGGCCCGGCACGCGGGCCTGGGCGGGACCTATCGCTTCTACCTGCAGAATGTGCGCCGCCTCAAGGCCCACACGCTGTCGCCGGGCGAGGAAAAGATCCTCGCACTGACCGGCAACCTGGCCGAGGTGCCGGCCGCGATGCACGAGGCGATGCTGAACCTCGACGTCGAGTTCCCCCAGCTGGTCGACGAACAGGGCCGCTCGGTCCCGCTCACCCTCACCGGATTCAGCCGCTACCGCTCCTCCCCCGTCTACAACGTGCGCCGGCAGGCGGCCGATTCGTTCTTCGCCACCCTCCGCCAGTACGAGAACACGCTGGCCACCTCGCTCGACGGCGCGGTCAAGGCCCACATCCTGAACAAGGAAGCGCGCGGTTACGCCTCCTGCCTCGAGGCGGCGCTGACCCCCGACGCCATCTCCCCCGCCGCCTACAACATGCTGGTGGAGACGATCGGCGCGAACCTCGGCCGCTCGCTGCACAAGTACATCGCGCTGCGCCGCAAGGTGCTCGACCTCGACGGCCCGGTCACGTTCGCGAACCTCTACAATCCGCTCGTGGATGAGGTGGAGGAGAACTACCCCTTCGTCCAGGCGCAGGAGATGATCGTGGCCGGCCTCAAACCGCTCGGCCCCGACTACCTCGCGCAGTTGCGCACCGGCCTCGACCCCGCCAACGGCTGGATCGACGTCTACCCGAACGAGGGCAAGCGAGGCGGCGCCTACAGCAACGGCAGCGCGCGCTCGGCGCACCCGTTCATCCTGCTCAACTACGACAACAGCCTCGACGCGGTATCGACCACGGCGCACGAACTCGGCCACGCCATGCACTCCGTCTACAGCAACCGCAGTCAGCCGGCGGTCTACTCCGGCTACACCACCTTCCTGGCCGAGGTCGCCTCCACCTGCAACGAGGCGCTGCTGCTCGACTACATGCTCTCCCGCACGACCGACATCCCGCAGCGGCTGAACCTGCTCAACCAGCGCCTCGAGAGCATCCGCCTCACCATCTTCCGCCAGACGCTGTTCGCCGATTTCGAGCAGCGCTTCCACGCGCACGCCGAGCAGGGCGAGCCGCTCACGGCCGCCTTCCTCGACGCGACGTACAGGGAACTGATCCAGAAATACTACGGCCCGGACTACGCGATGGGCGAGAACGATGAGGTGGAGTGGGCCTTCATCCCCCACTTCTATTACAACTACTACGTCTTCTCCTACGCGACCGGCCTCACGAGCGGCCTCTCGCTCGCCACGCAGATCACCGCCGGCGGCCAGCCCGCAGCCGACCGCTACATCAACGGTCTGCTCAAGCAGGGCGCCTCCGCCCCCCCCCTGACCCTGCTGCGCAACGCCGGCGTCGACCTCGAAACGCCGCGCCCCATCCTCGACATGCTCGACCTGTTCGAAAAGACCGTCGCCGAATTCGACCGCACCTGGACCCAGCTCCAGCAGCAGCGGGCGGCGGCGGGCAAACCGGGCAAGGGGGGCAAGGGCGGAAAGGCCTGACCAGGCACGACCGTCGTGAAATCGGAAGGCCGCGGCCCCACGGGATCGCGGCCTTCCCGCTTATGCCGTAGCTCAGGCCAGCGCTCCGTCCCAGAGCTGCGCGCAGAACAGTCGCCAGGGCAGGATCTCGATCCCGTCGTCGGTGGTGCGGGGTTCATCCGTGCGCGCGACGATGATCGCCCGACCGACCCGATGTTCCTCCTTCAGCGCCCTGAGCCCCCGGAAATCGGCGGCTCGGACATGGCGGCCCGACTTGATTTCGATGGCCGCCTCGAGGTCGCCGACGATGAGGTCGACTTCGTAGCCCGAGTGGGTCCGCCAGAACGTCAGCGGACGGTCATCTCGATGGTAGGCAAGGTACGCACGCACTTCATTCAGCAGAAAGTGTTCGAAGGCGCGGCCGTACAGATCCGAGCCCTCGACCACCACGGTCGCCTCCGGGTGCAGAGCGCGCGCGACGCCCACATCGAACAGGTAGTACTTCGCGGTCTCGACGAGACGGCGCCGTGAGCTTTTCCGCCACGGCTCCAGCGTGTATCCCAGCAGCGTGTCATCGAGGATCTGGAAGTAGTTGCGGACCGTGCTCGGCGAGACCCCCGTTTCGCGCGCGATATTCGCGTAGTTGAGCTGCTGGGCATGCATCAGCGCGACAACCTGGAGGAAGCGGGCGAAGGCGGGAACATTGCGCGTCGCCGATTCGCCGATGATCTCCTCGCGGATGTACGCGTTCACGTAGGCCTTCAGCCGGGGGGACGGCTCGTCAACCAGATAATGGACGGGCAGACCGCCGTGGTGGAGGTACCGGTCCAGATCGAGGTCGGGGATCTCGCGGCTCGTCAGCGGCAGCAGATGATGTTCGACCGCCCGTCCACCCAGCAGATTGCGGGCGCGCCGCCGCAGCGTGCGCGCGCTGGACCCGCACAGCAGGAAGCGCGTGGCGGTGTTTTCGAGCAGCCAGTGCACCTCTTCCAGCAGGGCCGGCACTTTCTGGATTTCATCCACCACGACGACCGGCGGTCGGGTAGCGAGGATCTGCTCCCGCAACAACTTCGGCGTAACGCTCAGCTCGGCGCTCAACGTGGTGTCCAGCAGGTCGTAGAAGCGGGCCGTAGGGAAGCGCTGGTGCAACAGCGTGGTCTTGCCTGACTGGCGAGGCCCCCACAGAAATGCCGCAGCCGAACCCGTGACGGGGTTGAGAGACCACGGCAAGACCAGCAATCTATGGAAGTTGACTGGCGGTTCGCTCAAGTGGTGATTATCGCGAAATACAGCAACATTGCCAACGATTTTCACAAGGCGTCGGGATGGATAATCGATCAACCAGCAGACTGAAGTTTCTGTACTTTAGGTATCCGAGTCGGTGATCTGAGGCGGAGGCATCACCCACGACGGCTCTCGCCCAAAAACCATCGCAAACGACACCCCCGCCCCACGAGCGCTATCCTGGCTAACGGCACGGAGGCGATCAATCGCATCGGCTGGAATCGGCTGGAAAACATGTGAATCCCGATGTAGAATGAGACGCATATCCAATTGGATCCGCCGCAGTCATCAATCATCTGAAGGGTGTGCCATTGACCGCCGGCATTGTCGAACTTCCCGACGATTTTCCTGAGCGCCTGCGTAACTTGCGAGAACATAGGTATTTGACTCAAACCGACCTCGCCTTCCGCGCCGAGATCTCTCCCCGTTCCGTCCACGAACTCGAGTCCGGCCGGCGCGACCGGGCACAAGTCCAGACGATCATGCTCCTGGCCAAGGTGCTTGAAGTGACCTATGCCGATCTCTTGAACGGGAAGACTTCTGCACCTGTTTCGGGCGATCCGGCCGAGAACGACCGCGGGCAGATCCCGGTGGCAGACTCCGCAAAGACTGCACCTGCAACGCCTTCACCCCCCACGTCCCAGTTTCCAGCGACCTCGCCGCCTCCACCGGCGCCCACCGTCGCCTCGAGACACCGTCCCGGCCGGATCGCCCTCGCCGCCGCCGCCCTGTTGCTGACGGCGAGCGTGCTCCTGGTCGTGGCCGGAGGTCCCGGCCGAAAATTCCAGGTGCGTGAGTCCGACGGCATCGTCGAAGTCCACGACGCCCTGCTGGGGCGCCTTCTCTGGCGGCAGGATTTCGCCAATGCCATTCAGTGCTGGCGCGTATCTCCCTGGGACGACGACATCCTGCTCGTCGGGCTTGCCGCCCAGAGGGCCGGAGGTGGCCAGCTGCTGGCGCTGGATCTCAAGAGCGGCAAGACGCTCTGGGACATCGAACCCGATCTTGCTCCGCTGGCGCAGGCTTTCGATCCGCAGTTCGTCTACAGCGGTGCGTTCCACTGCCGGGACATCCTGGAAGCCGATCTTGACGGCGACGACCGGCGGGAAATCGTCGTCAATTTCATCCACAACAAGTGGTTCCCCAGCGTCGTCTGCGTCGTCGGCCGCGACGGCGCGGTCGAATCCCAGTACGCCAACCGGGGCCACGTCTACGACATCCACATCGCGGACACGGATTCCGACGGGAAAGACGAGATCATCTGCGCCGGCACCAACAACGCGCCGGCCTACAACGGGGCCACCATCTTCATCCTCGATGACGAGCACCGCACCGGTGCCGCCATCGATCCGCTGACCTCGCCCGGGTGCGGAACCCCGGATTCGTCGCTCGTGCGGATCGTCATCCCGATCTGGCCGGAGGAGGCGCTCCGAGCTCTCGGCACCCGGGATCGCATCGAGGCCTTCGAAGCCCGAACGTTCAACAGGCAAGACGGCACCGTGGGCATCCAGGCCAGCATCGGCCATCAGAAAGACGATTACTACAGTGTGGATTTCGACGCGGAGCTGCGTCCGACTTTCCTGGGAATCAGCGACCACCTGCTCACGAAATTCACCCAGGGGGGCGCAAGCGAACACCTGTGGGACCGCGCCTGGCTGAACGGGCACCTGCGCTTCGAGCAGGGCATCCTGGTCGAGTCATCGCCTTTGCCCTGAGCTCCCTGTTCCCCTCCCGGGCGATCCGCCGAGCGCCCGGAATCATCTGGCAGACCACGGCGGGCGGGGGCTACCGGGAGGGGCCGGTACGGGCTGCCGACACCAACTCGGGCGCCGCGGGCAGCACATCCCAGCGTCCAGCCTCGCCGAGCACCTGCCGGGTCGCGCCGACGATCAGCGGATCGGGACCGCTCACGATCGCGCGATCCTTGTTCGGGTACGGGAGCGTGGCGAGGAAGTGCTGGAGGCAGTTGATCCGCGCCCGTTTCTTGTCGTCGGACTTGACGATGGTCCAGGGGGCGTCGGCGGTGTCCGTGTAGAAGAACGTCGCCTCCTTGGCCTCGGTGTAATCGTCCCACTTGTCGAGCGAGGCGAGGTCGATGGGCGAGAGTTTCCACTGCTTGAGCGGGTCCTTCATGCGCTGCGCGAACCGGCGCCGCTGCTCCTCCTGGGTCACCGAGAACCAGTACTTGAGCAGGATGATGCCGGAGCGGACGAGCATCCGCTCGAACTCGGGGCACTGCCGCATGAACTCGAGGTACTCGTTGGGCGTGCAGAAGCCCATGACCCGCTCCACGCCGGCGCGGTTGTACCAGGAGCGGTCGAACAGGCACAGCTCGCCCGCCGCCGGCAGCTGGCTGATGTAGCGCTGGAAGTACCACTGCGACGCTTCGCGTTCGGTCGGCTTGGCCAGGGCCACCACGCGCGCCGTGCGCGGATTCAGATGCTCCATGAAGCGCTTGATCGTCCCGCCCTTGCCCGCCGCGTCGCGCCCCTCGAACAGCGCCACGACCCGCTGGCCCGTTTCCTCGATCCAGCGCTGCGCCTTCATCAGTTCCTGCTGGAGCCGTCACCTTCTCCTCGTCATAGAGCTCGCGCTTCATGTGGCGGGAGTAGGGGAACTTTCCCGTCTCGAAGCTCTGGTGCGGTTTCGCCGGGGCCGGCTTCCGCTCCCTTTCGCGCTCCTCGGCCGGTCCGAGCGACGACGGCGCGCCGGCCATGGTCTCGGGCCGCCCCTCCGGAGCGTCGAGCAGCGCGGTCTGGCCGTGCGTGGAGCGTCCGTGTGGCTTCATTGCCGCCCTCCCGGCGAATAGCGATCCAGGATACCCGACACGTATCCACCCGGTATCGGTACGAAAGGGCCCGACCTGAGCCGGGAGGGCGACGCGGCGGGGGGCTCGTGCGTCGGCAACCTGGCCGCGCTCGCAGGACGGCAAACAAGAAGGGCCCGCCCTCCGGGCAAGCCCTTGTCCCACTTGAAGTTGTTGGTAGGCCGCTCCGGACTCGAACCGGACACCATCTCCTTAAAAGGGA